>CANLEM010000003.1 GCA_947489685.1 uncultured Aquimarina sp.
AAATTAGTAGAGATTTGGAGTGATATATTACGTTTAGATAGTGAGGTGATTAGTGTTACAAGAAGCTTCTTTGAGTTGGGAGGTAATTCGTTTAAAGTTAATGATTTAGTCAATCGATTATCAAATGTGTTTAATGTAAAGGTTCCATTAGTAGAAATCTTTAAAAGAACTACAATTAGAGGTGTTTCAGAGCACATTTCCAGCTTACCTAAAACTCAAACTTCTGAAAGAGAAAAAGAATCAATTATTTCGATAAGTAAATCAGAAACAACGAATAACTTATTTATGATTCATGATGTAAGTGGAGATATTAACGGATATATTAAACTAGCACGATCGCTTAAGAGTTATAATTGTTGGGGAATAAAGAATACTTCAATTACAAGTTTTAGCCCTAAAGAGTTAACAATAGAAGAACTAGCAACAAACTACATAAAGAAAATAAAACAAATACAAGCCAAAGGACCTTATACTCTTTTAGGTTGGAGTCTCGGAGGAATTGTTGCTTATGAAATTGTACGTCAGATGAAATACTTTGGTGATACAGTACATCAATTGTTTATGATAGATTCTCAAGTACCTAGTTTTGATGATTCTAAAATATTTTCACTTTCGATAAAAGAAGAAAAAGATTTACTAATCAAATTATTAAGAAAAGAAGAGATTAAACTGGATAAAATAGACTCAATAGAAGGTCTTTGGAAGCAATGTATACCAGTATTAATAAAAAAGGACAATAAAGAATTGATAGAAGCTCTTCCGGAGTATTTTAAAATATTAATTCCTGATATAGACAAAATTCGAATAGAACTTCTGATAACTAATATAAATACCATAAGGTCTTTGTATCATGCTTTTATTAATTTCAAAATGAAAGATAAATTAGAGACTCAGTTAATATATGTAAAGGCAAGTTCCAGCCCTACTACTATTGAAAGTTTTACAGACTATTTTGAGAAGAAAATCACTTCATATGTTGTTCAGGGAGATCACTATTCAATACTAAAAGAACCCGGAGTATTTCAACTACCGGAGATAATAAATAACATTTAAAAAAAAACCTAATAATAATATAAAATTTAATTTAAAATGATGATCAATAAAAATTACATTAAAAAAGTGCTTTTTTCGGCTTTTTGTGTGGCTTTATTTTGCTTACATGATTCTTATGCTCAAGAAAACCAATTAGTCAAACAAATAGATGAAAAAGTAACTAGTTTAATGAAGGAAGGCGATATTCCAGGATTAAGCCTAGTGATTACTACAGGAGATAAGAATATTATTAAGAGTTATGGTTATGCAAATTTAGAAAATCAAGAACCAATAACTCCGCGTACTTTATTTGAATTAGGATCGTTGAGTAAAGCATTTACCGCTATAGCCGTTATTGACCTTGATAATAAAGGAGAAATAGATCTTTCTAAACCTGTTTCTAACTATTTACCTTGGTTTTATGTTACCTATAATGGTCAAAAAGTAAATATCACTTTAAGACAATTACTTCACCATACAGGAGGGATACCTTGGGAAACAATTTCTATGATACCTCAAAGTAATAAAGATGATGCTCTTGAGCAAACTGTTCGAAAACTTGTTGGTCAAGAACTTGATAACCTTCCGGGTGAGGAGTATGAATATGCAACTATTGGATATGACGTACTTGCATTGATAATTCAAAAAGTAAAACAACAGCCATTTGAAACCTATCTGCAAGAAGAAATCCTTGATAATTTGGGTATGAGCAATACCTCAATAGGGGTGCCAAAAGATAATTCTCTGATGTCATCTGGTTATAAGATTGGTTTTTCCAGTCCTAGAGAATATAATGCTCCCAAATTTAAAGGAAATAATGCGGCAGGGTATGTGATTTCTAATGCTGAAGATATTACCAAGTGGATCAATTTTCATTTAGATAAAACAAACTCAAGTCAACTTGCTGAAGCATCTAGAATAGGGCATTTAAGAGATAAAACCGTCGCGCCTCATGGTGTTTTTTCATATGGTGGAGGATGGCATGTTTCTTTAAGAGGAGACGGAGAGTTATTTCATGATGGATTAAACCCTAACTTCAGTTCTTATATTTCTATACGTCCTGATCAAGGATTGGGAATTGCGATCCTAACAAATTGCAATAGTGAAACCACTCAACTCATAGGAAGTCAAGTTTCTAGAATCATGACTAATGATTTGGATGAAAAAAATGATATACATCCAGGTGATGGGAATGATACGATGTACTCTTCAATTTCAATTGTCTTGATCATTTTTTCATTGGTTGTATTTGCTTTTTTGGTATTTATAATTACAAATATCGTAAAAGGAAGAAGAAGATTTAACGGGATTAACCTATCTACTATTATTAAACTTTTTAAACCTATAGTTTTTATTAGCCCTTTCGTTTATGGTATCTATATGCTTCCTGAGACTTTGTTAGGTTTTACCTGGGAATCTGTTCTAGTATGGAGTCCGATTAGTCTTGAAGTGTTAATGCAGCTTATTCCAATTGTAATACTCTTCACTTACCTTGTATATATAGCGAGTGTTATTTTTCCAGAAAGTAATATTTACTGGAAAAAATTGCCAGGCATAGTTTTTCTTAGTGTACTCGCCGGTCTTTCTAATGTTGTAGTTATCATTATGGTAACATCAATGATTAATTCTGAAATCGAGTGGCAATATTTAGCTTTTTATTATGGTTTGATAGGTGGATTATACCTTTTTGGAAGAAAATTTGTACAAGTAAGTTTGATTAAGTTAACGCGTAAACTAGTTTATAATTTAAGAGTTGATTTAATAGAGAAAATATTCTCTACATCATTTCAAAGTTTCGAAAAGATAGAAAGAGGAAGAGTGTATACAGCATTGAATGATGATGTAAGTACTATAGGAAGCTCTACTAACCTTTTTGTTTCATTAGTAACGAGCATAATAACGGCGATAGGAGCTTTTTTATATTTAGCATCAATTGCGTTTTGGGCTACTATCCTTACCATTTGTTTAATTCTGTTCATATCTGTAGTGTATTACTTTACTGTTCAGCGAACAAATGTTTATTATGAAGAAGCACGTACTACGAGAAATGTATTCATGAATCTTATTGCAGACATGATTAATGGATATAAGGAGCTTAGTCTGCATCGCAATAAAAAGCTAGAATATAAAAATGATATCGCCGACATAGCAGATGAATATCGCGAAAAAACTACAACGGCAGAAGTGCGTTTTGTTAATGCCTTCCTGGTAGGAGAGTCTTTGTTACTTGTTTTAATGGGTATAGTATCAATAGGGTTAACAAAAATATTTCCGAATATTCAGTTTCATACTGTGCTTAGTTTTATAATCGTTCTTCTGTATTTAATTGGCCCAATAAATTCAATTCTTGGATCTGTACCTAGTTTGGTTGGACTTAGAATTGCTTGGAATAGAGTTTCTCAATTTATTAGTGAAATTCCAGTGAATTTAAAACTAATTGATTCTAAAAACGTTGAAGTACGTCAAGTGGATAGAATTGAAGCTAGAAATGTATCTTTTGAATTTAAAAATGAAGAAGAAGAAACAGGATTCAGTGTAGGTCCTATTAATTTGGAAGTTAATAAAGGAGAAATATTGTTTTTAATCGGTGGTAACGGAAGTGGAAAAACGACTCTTGCCAAATTGCTTACTGGTTTATATAAACCTGATGGTGGAGAATTTTTGATTAATGGAGAGAAAATGAAAAATTTTGAGTTAAGCGAATATTTTTCAGTAGTATTTAATCCACCACAATTATTTAGCAAATTATATAACATTACTGTAAAAGATAATGAAGAGGTTAAAAAGTATTTAGAAACCTTAGATTTACAAGATAAAGTTGAGATTACAGACAGTACTTATAATACAATTCAACTTTCTTCTGGTCAAGTAAAAAGACTTGCATTATTACAGTGTTATCTAGAAGATTCTCCTATTTACTTGTTTGACGAATGGGCTGCTGATCAAGATCCAGATTATCGAAAGTTTTTTTACGAACATCTTTTACAAGAAATGAAAAAAGATGGAAAAATCGTGATTGTAATAACTCATGATGACAATTATTTTCATGTAGCGGATAGAGTTGTAAAAATGGATAATGGTGAATTAAAAGAGTATTCAGAAAAGAAAGCTTTTTTGGCTTAAAAGAGAAACTTTATAAATGAATACAAGTCTAGAGTATACACCATTAGTCTATAAAGATGATACAGTTATTGGTATTGTTGGAGGTATGGGACCAGAAGCTGGAGTTAATTTAGTAGGGGCTATTCACAAACATACCAAAGCCGTCAAAGATCAAGATCATTTATCTACTATTTTAATGTCATTTCCAAAACACATTGAAGATAGAACTGCTTTTATTAAGGGAAATATAGTTAGTAACCCTGGTTATGAAGTAGCAAAGATAATTGAGAAATTAGAAAATGCAGGAGCCACATTAATCGGAATAGCATGTAATAGTTCTCATAGTCCAGTTATTTACAATGTGATATTAGATGAACTTGATAAGAGACAAAGTCAAGTCAAAATATTAAACATGCCATTCGAGACATGTAAACATATAAAAAATCACCATCCTAATATTTCTCGTGTAGGCGTGATATCTACAAATGGAACATATATATCGGGGATATATGATAAAATTTTGGAAGAAATGGGTTTCGAAGTGATTAAACCCGAATATGATTTTCAAAATGAGGTGATTCACGAAATTGTTTACAATGTTGATTATGGACTAAAATCGAAATCTGATGAGATTTCCCAACAAATTAATGGCCTAATGCAAAAAGCGTTAGATTTTTTTAAAAATAATAAGGCAGATGCTGTTATCCTTGGATGTACAGAACTAGCTTTAATACCTAAAAACTTTTATAAAACAGACCTATCATTATTTGATTCTAATGAACTTTTTGCAATTGCATTAATTGAGCAAGCAAAAGTTATAGAAAGAATGACAAGGCCAATTAAATAAATATTGAGAAGAAAAGAATGAGTAAAATTAAATTATTTTGTTTTCCCTACGCAGGAGGATCTGCACAGGTATATCACCAATGGAGTAAAGGATTACACCCTAAAATAGAATTAGTTTTAATAGAATTAGCCGGAAGGGGCAGAAGAATTGGTGAGCCATTTTATGATAATTTTGATGAGTTAATTAATGATGTTTTTAATCAAATTCGTCAAGATATATTAAATACGCCTTATGCCTTTTTTGGGCATAGCCTTGGTGCATTAATAGTATACGAATTAACTGAAAAAATTAATAGGCATAAGATGGTCGGACCCAAGCATTTATTTTATTCTGGGAAAAGTGTACCTCATGTTTTGCAAGAGAAAGAGATTATCTTCCATTTGCTTGATGATAAAGAGTTTAAAAAAGAAGTGATAAAATTAGGGGGTACTCCTCCAGAATTTTTCCAACACCCAGAACTAGAAGAATTATTTTTGCCTGTTTTAAAGAATGATTTTAAAATGGCCGAAAAATATACCTTCAATGGAGCTATACAGCGATATTCAAAAGACATTACGGTTTTATTAGGAAAAGAAGATATTTTTACTGCAGAACAATGTCACGAGTGGAGTAACTATACTTCGGGAATTTGTAAACTATTTTATTTTAATGGAGGTCATTTTTTTATTCATGATGAAATGAATAAAATTTCGGATATAATAAATAGTACCTTGATCTAAAAGGATAATTACCTCTATAAAATAGAGGATATGAGAAATCTACTACTTTTTTGTACTAAGTTAAACATACTCAGAATAGCGAATTTTACCCTGTTGAAAAATTTATCCTTCTCAACAAGGTATTTATAAACAAAGGTTTTATAAAAAGTAATGTTCAATTTTTAGATTAAAATAAATTGAAAATAATTTTAAAGAAAGACAGTTGAAAAAAGAAACAAAACACATTTTATCCCTCAAGGATATTTCGGATAGAGAAATATTAGAAATTGTTAATAAAGGTGCCCAATATGCAAAAGGACATGTTGAATTGGGAACACAATTAAAAGGGAAGGTTATTGGTATATATTTTGCAAAAACCTCTACAAGAACTAGAACGTCATTTTCGTCGGCAGCATTGCGCTTAGGAGCTAATATAATTTCATATGGCCCTGATGACTTGCAACTTAATACTGGAGAAAGTATCGAAGATACTTTGCAAGTACTTTCGCAAATGTTGGATGGATTCGTTATTAGGACTTCAGAAACTTATAAACCATTAATTAATTTTAAGGATCAAAGTAACATGGCCTTGATTAATGCTATGACTTTTGATGAACACCCTACTCAAGCATTAGCCGATCTCACGACAATTAAACTACATTTCGGAGATATTGCAGGAATTAATTTGATCTATTTTGGAGAAGGAAACAATACGGCTATAGCATTAGCTCTTGCTTTTTCAAAATTCGAAAATGTAACAATTCACTTCTTCACACCTTCAAATTATGGGTTAAATAAAGAAGTTTTAAGTTATGCTCAAAATGAAGCACAAAAAAGGAATAGTCAAATTCATGAATTTCACGATTTAGCATCTCTTCCTTCTAATACAGATATTATTTATACCACAAGATGGCAAACAACAGGAACTGTAAAACAAGATTTAAATTGGAGAAAAGAATTTAAACCTTTTATGGTGACCGAAAAATTATTGTCGAAATACCCAAATGCTATTTTTATGCATGATTTACCTGCGCATAGGAACGAAGAGGTTGAAGCCTCGGTAATTGATGGGAATCGAAGCATAGTATTTGAGCAAGCAGAAAATAAGTTTCATAGTGCAAAGGCTGTACTAGATTGGTGCTTTAATTAAACTAAATATATTAATCAAATTCGGGTAACCTTATTAAGGGAAATAAGAACTCTCTTGTAGATGTCGGCGATTCGTTTACGTTGTTCTTTCTTTTTTGGATGTTACATCATTAATTAAAACCTGGCCTTTGTGCCGGGTTTTTTAATACATGAAAATAACCGTATTTATAGTTTAATTAATCTTTATTGTTAATAATTCAGAATGACGTAATAGTATTGATGTATTTTTTAAATATATCTTTAAGTACTAAAATAATTGTGATGGAGGAAAACTCTGAAAAAGAAATACTCAAAAAAAAAGGAAAAGAAAATATTATACCCAACCCTCTATTACACCAACTGATAACTTACTTTATTGTGCTATTTCTTTGCGGTGCATTTATATGGTCATGCATTTGGATGTTGACGATTATTAAAAATGAAGAGTTGATGTCTATAGGAGGGATACCTGTAATTGTATTTTTTACAGGGTATTTTTCTTATGTTGGTATACAGGTGTTGCGATATAGAACCGCTCGTGTTACGTATCACCAAAATGGTTTTACGGTTACTAAAAGAGGGAAAACTTCTAGTTATACCTGGTCAGAGATAACAAAAACTAAATATCATGGAACGGTAGGGGTTTTGAGACTATTTAATGCCGATGGAAAAACTATTTATACTATTCATGGTATAACAAGAGATAACAGAAAATTTATGAATAAGATAAGTGAAACTGTTGGGTATACTACAGATGTTTTTTAAGTATAGGGTATGATATGATATCAAAAAATAGTAGGGTATTAATGAAGTTTACTATTAAATTAATAATTAATATTTTTTAGTACATTATGTTGTTAGCAAAAACTCGATCTTTTGTCTTGGGTAGTTCTAGTTTATAAGATGAATAGTACTAAGTCAAAATATATGTACTTTTATACATAAACTATTGTTAGTAGTAATTAATATTTCCTAGAATAAAAAATGGATAGTAAAACTATAAGAGAAAAATATCAAAAAATGTCAATAGAAGAGTTGACTAAATTGGTTTCTGAAATAAAGACTTTAAAACCAAAAGCTGTTCTCTTATTGCAAGAGGAGTTAGTATCTAGAGGAGAAATTAATGAAGCTTTGAATATTACTAAGTATTTAGTGTCAATAAAGTACCATATAAGTGAAAATGTTTTATTTGACTACATAACCAAACTCAAGAAAAAAGGACTTTCAGAAATAGAAATTAATAAAGAATTAGAATTTAAACACGGAATTGATAGTAATTATTCTAATCTCATAAAATTACATCTCAAATCAAGAGGAAAAGAGAATATAGTCATTGGATTAGCTATGATAATTATTCCTTTAACTTTTGGAATAATTTTAATTTCACTAAATGCATTTATTGGAATATTTCCCATACTGTTAATAGGAATTGGAATTTGGAGATTAAATAAAGGTCTGTTGCAAAGAAAAGTCAATAGTACAATAAAAACTACTACCAATACTATATAACAAAGTATGGTTATCCTTTAGGTTAACAAGGTTTGTTATATTTAATGTTGGCAATAATTAAAATGAAACATCCTCTTAAACAACATATAGAAGAAATAATTAAGCTAACTGACGAGGAGTTTGATTTTGTCTTGAGTCATTTTGAAAAGACAAATAAACGTAAACATCAATACGTTTTACAGGAAGGAGAAATAGCCGACAAAGAATATTGGATAGTTAAAGGTTGCCTAAAAAGTTACTTTTTTGACGAAAACGGAAAAGAACATATTTTGCAATTTGGGATGGAAAATTGGTGGATAACTGATTATGAGTCTTTTGTAAAACAATCAAAATCTAAGATCAGTATAGATTGTATTGAAGATTGCGAACTTCTTTATATAACATTTGAAAATAGAGAAAAACTTACTGCAGAAATGCACAAAATGGAACGTTTTTGGGCAAAGAAAAGTAAGTTTGGTAGAATTGCACTTCAAAATAGAATCTTATCGCTATTAAAAAATTCTTCAAAAGAGCGATACGAATTACTCCTTGAACAATACCCAAAACTTTTTAAAAGAGTACCTAAAAAATTAATAGCTTCTTATTTAGGTGTTAGTAGAGAGACTTTAAGTCGATTAAATTCATAAAATAAATTTCTTATGAATGTGATATTTATCACAAATTAATAGTGATAATAGTCCTGTGGTCTATCTTGTCATTTTTTGACCTTTGTATCATACTAATTTTAAAAAAATAAATGATATGAATGCTTTATCAAAATTTCGAAACAAAGAAACAGGATTACTAATACAAAGAATAAGTATCGGAATACTAATTCTATTCCATGGAGTTGCAAACTTGACTTCTGGCTATTCATTTATTAAAAGTTTGCTCAATAGCATTAGTATTCCGGAGTCTGGCGCATATGCTGTTTTTCTAGGAGAGATAATTGCACCTATATTAATTATAATTGGTTGGAGAGCAAGATTAGCTAGTTTAGTTTTAGCATTTAATATGTTAATTGCAATTTTAATCGCTCATTCGGCAGATATTTTTACTTTAAATCAGTTTGGTGGCTGGGGCATTGAGCTACAAGGTTTATATCTATTTGGTGCTGTAGTAATCTTTTTCTTAGGAGCAGGAAAATACGCAGTATCAAGTACTTCAAAATGGGATTAACTTTCAAAACTCAATTTTTAAAGTAATTAAAACAAATTATGCCATACATTAATATAAGAGTTACAGATACAAATGTAACCAAAGAACAAAAAAGACAATTGATTGAAGGAGCAACACAATTATTAGTGGATATCTTAGACAAAAAACCAGAAAGCACGCACGTAATAATAGACGAAATACCGATTGAAAATTGGGGATTTAATAGAAAATAATCTTTAGAAATTAAAAAATAACATTACTTTTAATCGTAAAAATAAAAGCATTTAACATCATCAGCTATTTAATTGACTTTCCTTTTAGCTTTGGGCAAAAAAGCTCACTGCTTCTTATCTTTTTTTTTCATGGGATCGTTTTCTCGTTTTTATTGCTAAGAAATGGAGTTATATATCAAAATAAATCTAGCAAATGGCTTAGTTTTTTATTGTTTTTGTACGCAATGTACATTTCACCCTATATGTTAGGCTATGCTAATTGGTATTCAGAAAAATTTACCAGGGAAATTTTATTCTTTATACCGTTTATGCAAGTTTTATTGATAGGTCCAGTAATTTATTTTTACACCAAGAGTTTATTAAACATTAATTTTAAACTTTCTAGAACCGATTATTTTCATTTTATACCGGCATTATTATATGGCATCTATAGTCTAGTTATATTTGTTACCGACAAGCTAATTTTGGATGACTATTATTTCTATGCCGATGGCCGAGATAAAGATTTGGCAAATTGGTACCAAGCAACAGGTTTAATGTCTATGGCCTTTTATTTGATCTTAAGTCTTCGTTATTATTTTGATTACAAAAAACTGGTTTTTGATAAAGTAAGTTATGCAGATACTTTACTGTTCAAATGGATTCGCAATTTCATGATTGCTTTTTTATTTATTCTCGTACTTAGAGTATTATTCTTTATACTTAATCCAGATTGGGGAGAGTTTGGAAGCCAATTTTGGCACTATATTGCGTTTTCTTTTGTGTTCTATTATATTGCTATAACTGGTTATAGTAATATTATAAAACAAACAACTTTAAGTAGTGAAAAATTGAAAGTAGTTAATGTGTTTGATGACGAAAATCTAGTTTCAAAGAGTGAGACAAGGAAAAATACTCCTGAAGTAGATGTCAAAATATGGAAAGATAAACTTTCTAATCTAATGATTGTAAAACGCCTATTTGAAAATCCTCGTTTAACACTTTCTGATGTTGCTAACGAATTAGACACAACTACAAAAATAGTTTCTTCAGTTGTAAATTCAGGTTTCAACATGAATTTTAATGATTTTGTCAATCATTATAGAATTGAAGCTGTAAAAGAAAAATTAGAAAAAGGAGAGCAAAATACATCTACTCTTTTAGGAATAGCTTTAGACTGTGGTTTTAATAGCAAAGCCACATTTAATAGAGCCTTCAAAAAAAGTACTTCCCTTTCTCCTAAAGGTTATTTAGAAAAATTAACAAAGGAATAGGTCTCAAATCAAGATTTGAAGCGTTTTGCATTGCATTTACCATGACTTTTGTAAGAAACAAAATATCGTCATGAAAAAAATAATCATACTATTTACTTTTCTTATTTCTATTTCTATAGTCGCTCAAAATCAAATAAAGAAGATTGATTCTATTGTTAATTCAAAATTATCAGATAACGATCCCGGTTTATTTGTTGGTGTAGTTAAAAGTGGCAATATTATTTATGAAGGCTATAAAGGTTTGGCAAATCTTCAACATAATGTTAAGGTTGATGAAAATTCAAGATCCAATATTGCCTCAACCGCTAAACAGTTTACAGCTTTAATGATTTTAAATCTGGCCCTAGAAGAAAAATTAAGCTTAGAAGATGATATCAGAAAATATTTACCCAAATTATATCCTAATGTTAAAGAAAAAATTAAAATTAGGCATCTATTGAACCATACAAGTGGAGTACGTGACTTTTATGATTTAATGAGTGTTCAGCAAGAACCATGGTGGAGAAGAGAAGGTTTGGATAATGATGATGCCATTGAATTGTTAGAAAAGCAAGAAGATTTAGCTTTTACACCGGGTTCACGATATATGTATAGTAATTCTGGTTACACTTTATTAACTAAAATTATTGAAGCTTCGTCGGGTGAAAAATTTCATGATTATTCAGAAAAATTCTTAAAAAATTTGGGTATGAAGAATACCATTTTTCTAAAAAATTACATGCAGGTGATTCCGAACCAAGCATTACCATATTCTGATTGGGGAGATGGTGTTTGGCAACAATATCCAATGATAACTAATCTTTATGGTGATGGGTTTTTGTTTACCACACTTAGAGATCAATTGATCTTTGAGCAGGCAATACAAAATGCAAAATTTAATAATAATCGATTATTGATAGAGAGTCAAAAAGCCATAGCCAATAGCGAGATTAAAACCTATGGTTTTGGACTAGAACTAGAGGATAGACTAAACTATAAATCGGTGCATCATTCTGGCGGTACAGGTTCGTACCATTCCCAAACAATTCGTTTTCCAGAAGAGAAATTAACTGTTTTTGTAATGAGTACCAATAGTAAATTATGGAGTGGTCAAATTGCAGATGAAATTGCAAGGTTATTTCTGCCTCGAAAAGAAGAAGTTGTAGCTTATGATAAAGAACTTGAAAATGTTTCTAACGACATTACAACATCAAAAATTTTTGGACAATACCTTTCGCCAGAAAACTATTTAATTCGGATAGAGGCTAAAGATGAAATATTAACTTGGAGAAACGGTAACAATAATCCAATAGAACTAACCAAAGAAAAACAAAACTTATATAGTATATCTTATAACAATAAACTAAAAGTAGGTTTTTTCAATAACAAAATGATTCTGTTTTATCCAACAGGAAAATCAATAGTATATTCTAAAATATCGAAAGAAAAAGTTACTATAGCTGATTTGGAAAGCTATGTAGGAGAATATTACAGCAAAGAATTAGATGTAGAGTTTTCTGTAGCTTATATAAATGAAAAATTATCTATTTCATTACATGGATGGGATGAAGCCAAAGATTTAGAAGTATTAAACAGAAATGAACTTTTGGTTTTTGACTATATATTAAAAATAGAACGCGATCAATTTAATAGAGTAATAGGTATTCTTCTGACAACAAATCGCATACTTAATAATAAATTCATCAAAAAAACAAACTTAAAGTTTCAACCAAAAATAGAAACAAAGGGTGGATCGATTAATGTCACAACTATTGGTTCTAAAGATGATAGCTCCTCTCAAATTCTATTGACAAAAAATTATGCTAACGGCAATGAGATTTGGTCAAAGCAATTTGGCGGAAAAAGTTATGACAAGGCAAGTTCTATTTTGAATACTGATGATGGGTATCTTATTGTAGGATCTACAAGTTCCTTTGGGAAAGGCAATTATGATATGTTTGTTATTAAAACCGATAAAAATGGAAAAAAGATTTGGCAAAAGACTTACGGTGATTTCTACAATGAGTACGGTTTTTCAGCTGATACAACTAATAATGGTTATATAATCAAAGGTTCTATTCAAAGTTGTACTTCTAATACTGATGTAGTTAATAGAGATTGCGCAACAAATGTCTGGTTTGTAACTATCGATAAAAACGGAAAAGAATTGTCTAATATAGTTTTAGAGGAAATATAATATCTTAGGCAAGAATATATCAAAAAGAGTATGCTAAAATTAGAAATAAACTAGAAAATCTTTATAATATTTAGATCATTGAACAAAGAAGAGTTATTTTTCAATTTAAATCCGGTTAATTTTTTTATAATCTCAGGGCTTGTCCAAAATTTCATTTTGGCTGGAATTTTATTTTTTAGAAAGAGAAATCGACCTATCTCAAATAGAATATTATCACTGACAATTCTCATTGTCAATTTGCATTTGATCTACCTAATGATCTTAGATACCAACCTTGATACTATGAATCCGAATCTTCTTTGGATACCATTTTCGTATTTAACTGCTCTGGGTCCATTAATTTATTGTTATACCATGGCACTTACCAATATCGGTTTTAGAATATCCGGAATGCATTATAGGCATTTCATTCCTGTTATACTAGAAATTATCTTGCAACTACTTAATATTGTTTATGGCATCAGAAATGACCAACTGTTCTACAATACACCTTTTTATTTTTTTATAGCGCCAATGCTATATCTTTGGGCAACAGGCTCAATTTTTTATTACTTACGCCTTTCTCTTCGTGCTATTAAATCTCATGAAATTTGGGCATTGGAAAATTACTCAAACTTAAAGGAAATAACTTTAGCATGGTTACAAAAACTGATAGTCTACTATCGAGTGTTATGGATGATTTGGGTTCCTTTTTGGATATTATTCTTTTTGTTTTTTAGATTTCAGTTGCAGTATATCGGTATAGTGGTAACTCTCTACATTTTATTACTGGTCTTAACCTACCAAACTTTTTGGATAGGTTTGCAAGGTTTAGGGCATGTTAATAATGTTACTTTTAAAAAAAGTGTAGAACCAACGAAAAACAAAAACTTTAGAAATTTGTCTCAATATCAAATACAAAGTCATATTTCTAACATAGAATGTCTTATGAAAAGAGACAGAGTTTATCTGGATGAAAACCTAAATCTTAAAGAACTTGCATTTCTTTTAAATATAGATTCCAACCTAGTTTCATATATTTTAAATACCTGTATAAAAAGTAACTTTCACGATTTTGTAAACCAATACCGAATTGAAGAGGTTAAAAGTAGATTAAGAAATCCAATATACAGTAAGGTTACTTTGCTTGGAATTGCTCTTGACTCTGGTTTCAATTCCAAGGCTACCTTCAACAGGGTATTCAAGAAGTTAACAGGGATGACCCCTTCTGAATTTCAGAGAATGGATGGACAGGGTTCTACAAAATAAGTATCATCCTTCATTGTGAGTCGAATACTAGAAAATGTTATTGTTGTTTTGTTTCTTTTTAATCAAAAAATAATATTATGCATAAAACTATTATTGCCCTGCTATTGTTTCAATCTGTTTTCTGTCAAGAACAAAAATCAAATACTAATAATGAGGAAATTCTTTTACAAGAAATATTATCGGATCCATCGCAAGAGGAAATTGATGATGTTCTCTTTAATCTTAGACAAAAAGAGATCTCTGCTAAAAACATAACTGTTCATGATTCCATTGTTTTAGAAAACAATAATAAACTATATGTACTTTCCCATATTGTAGAGGGAAATAGACACTATGGAGTTGTTATTTTTCCTGAGAAAGTAATAGATAATAAACTGCCAGCTGTCATTTTAGCAACAGGAGGCGACGGCATGCATACTAAATTTGATATAGCAAACGATTTTAATCATAAGGCAACTCAGTTTCCTAATTTTTTAGGCAATGGTCTTGATCAAAAGTTTATAGTAATTATACCGTCATTTAGAGGCCAGGAACTTATTGTAAATGATAGACATTTTCAATCAGAAGGAGTAGTGAACGATGCATTTGATGGCGCAACCACGGATACCATAGGGTTTTTAAATGCCGTAATGGAGACATATGATATTGTAGATGATAAAAATATATCAATTTGTGGAGGTAGTAGAGGAGGAACGGTAGCTTTGCTAACTTCGGTTAGAGATAAGCGAATTTCAAAAGTTAGTATAACTGCCGCTCCCACAGATATGAAATCACTTTATCTTTTATATCCAAACCAATTCAAGCTTCTATTTTTTAGTGATGTATTGAATAATAAGATTTCTAAAGAAAAGGCTAGAATAAAATTTATCTCCAGTTCTCCAATTTATTTCAGTAAACACTTCCCTGAGGTTCAAATACATCATGATGAGAACGATCCTTTTGTACCAGTTAAGTTTGCAAAGCAACTCGTAAATAGCATTACAAAATATCAAAAAAAAGTAGATGTGTTTTATTATAATGAGGGAATACATGGTTTTTGGGATGATACTAACTATTGGAAAAGAGTTCAAGAATTTTTACTGAAACAATAATTAAAAATAGACCATATTTCTTGCAAAACACCCATAATACAAGAAAATGACATTTAGATGACATCTAAATGTCGCTACAAAAACAGATGTTTAAATGTAGCTTTGTGATATCAAAAAACAAAAAATCATGAAAACCAATTCAATCGGAAAAAATTTAATCTATCAGAGAAAACTTAAAGGCTATACACAAGAACAATTATCAGACAGTACTCAAGTAACAATAAGAACTATACAACGTATAGAAAAGGGAGATGTAAATCCACATCTTAAGACAGTAAAGTTATTGGCTAATGCACTAGATATAGAAGTGGACGAACTGATGGTTTTAGAAAACCCAAAGGAAGAGGATATACAAAAAAAATGGCTTATTTTATTGCATAGTGTACCATTTTTAGGATTTATCATTCCTCTTTCTAATATATTATTCCCATTATTTTTGTGGATTCATAAGAGAGAAGATAACAGTATCTATTATGCTCATGGTAGAAAAATTATCAACTTTCAAATCAGCATGACCATCCTCTATATTTTAAGTTTAGTTACATTAGTAACTATCGAAAAATGGGGCTTCTTCTTTTTTATAGCAGTCATTCCATTTAGTGTTCTAGTGATGTTAATTAACATAATAAGAGTTACAAGATCTGAAACATGTTTTTACCCATTAGCGTTTCCATTTATAGGTAACAAAACGAAACATCAATCATCAACACTATTAGGCTTGGCTATTATTGCGATGTTTTTTTTTACCAGCTGTAATCAATCAACTATAAGTACTATAGAGCGCTTAGATGGGACTCATATTTCCAAAGATTCTTTAACAAATAAGATAAATCAGCTTATAAAGGATGCCAAAGTTCATGGGATCGCCGTTACAGTATTTAATGATAAAAGTCCTGTTTATCAAAAGACTTTTGGATACAAAAATGCTCCCGAACAACTTATTCTTACTGACTCTACTAATATTTATGGTGCTTCCTTAAGTAAAGCTGTTTTTGGAATCCTTGTAATGAAATTAGTAGAAAACGATATCATTGATTTAGACACACCTCTCGAATCTTATTTACCAAAGAAAATTTATGAATATAAACAATTAACACGTTGGCACGATAACTACTCTGATTTAAGAACTGATAGTTTATATCATAAAATAACAGCAAGAATGTGTCTAGCACATACTACAGGATTTAATAACTGGAGGTTTTTTGAGTCTGATAGAAAATTAAGAGTGAATTTTGAACCTGGTTCTAAGTACTTTTATAGTGGTGAAGGTTTAGTATATCTTCAGGTTGTACTAGAGAAAATTACAGGTAAAGACCTTGAAGAATTGGCGCAAGAACATATTTTTAAACCTTTAGAGATGAAAAACTCATCCTATAAATGGCAACCAAGATTTGAAAAAGATTTTGCTCATGGACATAATACAAAGGGAGAAACATATGGTAAAGACATAGATAATGAACCTCGGTCGGCTAGTACTCTAGAAACAACAGCGAGTGACTACACAAAATTCTTAACAGCAGTTATGAATAAGCAAATTCTAAGTAATGCCTCTTACAAAGAAATTTTTGACCCTCAAATTCGAATTAAATCCTTAGCACATTTTGGTCCTAATTCTAAAACATCAACCAATAAATATGATGCTATTAATTTAAGTTGCGGGTTAGCTTGGTTATATTTTAATACCCCACACGGAAAGGCCGTTACTAAAAGCGGTCATGGTGATGGATTTCAACATTATTCGATTTTATTTCCAGAAACAGGTAAAGGCATCTTAATTATGACTAATAGCGATAATGGCGAAAGTATTTATAAAGAGCTATTAGAAGTTGCCTTAACAGATATTTACACACCATGGGAATGGTCAAACTATATCCCTTATAACCAAGAATTTAATAACTAAATTTATAAAAAGAGTATTTAATACTATTACCTGCATTATAAATATTTAGTTGCTCAAACAAGAAACCTCTTTTTCTTGTTTGATATTGTAGACAATGAAACTCAACAAAGATTATGGGGTAGTTGTAATGCCTGAACTTTGCTGGAAAATTATTAAAAGTAGGGTTGGTGGCCTCTACCTCTGAAAAAGGATTCCAGTCATTCTTTAATTTGGTATATAATACTTGGACTAACGTATGTGCTTCTTTCTCTCTATCGGCTAGATTATGGATACGATTAATCCCGAATTTATATCTTTTCTGGCAATTATTGAATCTAAAATAGACGTATCAACCTTTTTGGGTTCTACAAACTTTGGGTAGTGTGTCAGCTAAAAAATAAAAGCCTCGTAAATCAAATGTTTACAAGGCTTTTCGCGGAGAAAGAGGGATTCGAACCCCCGGAGGTGTGACCCTCAACAGTTTTCAAGACTGCCGCATTCGACCACTCTGCCATTTCTCCAGTGTTTAGTCTCATCAGGTATTCCCTGAATGCGGGTGCAAATATAAAACCTTTTTTAATTCTAAAAAGAATAATTTTAAAATAATTTTAAAGGTTTTTTCTGATCACCCAAAATTCTTACAAACATATGAGATGAATTAAGTATCTTGTGCACTCTAAATTAAATAATTGAATGAAAAACACTCTTATCGTTCTTGGATCTTTAATAATTTCTTGTTGCGGAACTTCTCAAAGTTCTTCTACTAGTCAAAATAAATTAGACCCAAAAACTAATCCTAGTAATGAAAATGAATCTGTTGTAGTTACTTATGCCGAAAGTATAACGGCAAAAGAACTCAAAGAATACTTGTACACTTTTGCAGGTGATGACTTTGAAGGACGTGATACTGGCGAACCCGGTCAAAAGAAGGCAGCCGAATATTTGAAAAAACAATATCAACGAATGGGGATACCGTCGCCACTCGGAGAAGATGATTATTTTCAAGAAATTCCTAAAAGTTATTTTAGAGGGGATATCCAATCTTCAGAAAATGTATTAGCCTATATTGAAGGAACAGAAAAACCAGACGAAATTGTGGTACTTTCTGCTCACTATGATCATGTAGGAGTAGATAGTAGCGGTAATATTTATAATGGTGCCGATGATGATGGTTCTGGTACCGTAAGTTTATTAGAAATAGCAGATGCATTTATAAAAGCAAAAAAGGATGGTAATGGTCCTAAACGTTCAATATTATTTTTGCACGTGACCGGAGAAGAAAAAGGTTTATACGGATCTAGGTTTTATACAGAAAATCCTGTTTTTCCTTTGGAAAATACAGTAACCGATCTAAATATCGATATGATAGGTAGAATTGATGAAAAACATGAAGGAGATGACAAAAGTAATTATGTGTATTTAATAGGTAGTGACCGGTTGAGTACCGAATTACACGAAATAAGCGAAGCGGCAAATGCTAAGTACACAAAATTGGACTTGGATTATACTTATAATGCCAAAAATGATCCTAATCGATTTTATTTTAGAAGTGATCATTACAATTTTGCCAAACACAATGTGCCTATTATATTTTATTTTAATGGGGTGCATGAGGACTATCACAAACCAAGTGATACACCAGATAAGATAGCATATGATTTGATGGCAAAACGTGCGCAATTGGTATTTTATACAGCTTGGGAAGTAGCAAATCGATCAGAAAGAATCGTAGTCGATGGGGCCAAAGAAAAGAAATAAAGAATAAAAGAGTATATAAAATAAAAAAGCCCTTCTAAGAAGGGCTTTTTTTATGGGGTGGAAGACGGGATTCGAACCCGCGACCCTTGGTACCACAAACCAATGCTCTAACCAACTGAGCTACAACCACCATGTAATTTCAGGCAGCAAAAATAAAGTATTTCTGCATTTCTACAAACAATTTTTTACATTAAATTAAATTAAAAATTGAATCCACTGCTACAGAGCGTTCTACAGTGAAACCTTCGGCGTGTTTTACGCCGATTATTCTTCCTAAATCCGCAGCTCTATACGCTATACTATCTAAAAAGTTCTTACTAGAGATAGGTGTAGAGGGTTCTTTACTATTTGCATCATAAAACTGAGATTCGTATGCCTCAACACTTTTAATTTTCTTGTCCATATAACCACTTATATCAACAACAAAATCAGGGGTAATATTTTTCCATTGGATGTAATGATATACATGCTTGGGCCTCCATGCTTCTTGTAATGTTCCATTATACGTGGTTTCAATCTTTCTTAAACCTGATAAAAAACAAGCATCACTAACTAATTTGCTGCCTTTGCCATGATCGATATGACGATCATCAATTGCATTACATAAGATAATTTCGGGACGATATTTTCTGAGTATTTTAATGATTTCTAATTGGTGTTTTTCGTCATTGATAAAGAACCCATCTCTAAATTTGAGATTTTCACGAGTTACAACACCCAAGATTTCTGCTGCATTTTTGGCCTCCTGATCTCTTATTTCTGGAGTACCCCGTGTGCCTAACTCTCCTCTGGTAAGATCAAGTATTCCAACTTGTTTTCCATTATCAACTTCTTTTGCAATAGTGCCGGAGCAGCTTAATTCTACATCGTCGGGATGTGCTCCAATGGCAAGAATATCTAACTTCATATATAATATTAATATTGTAACGCTAAAGTTTTTACTTTTTGTATGGCCTGCGAGATATCTTCAATGAGATCTTCTTTTTCTTCAATTCCGACACTAAATCGAAGCAAACCATCATTTATTCCTTGATTTTTTCTTTCTTGTTCGGTTAATAGTGCGTGCGAGGTTAGAGTAGGTGATAGGATAGTACTTTCTACACCCGCTAGGCTCATCGAACTTTTTATGAGTTTTAATTCTTTTTGAAATTTACTGGCATCTATACCTTCTTGTAATTCAAAAGATAGCATACCGCCAAAACCATTCATTTGTTTTTTGGCAATTTCATGGTCGGGATGAGATTTTAATCCGGGATAATATACAGCCGCAACATCATCTTGTTTGGCAAGCCACTTGGCTAATTTTAAAGCATTTTTATTTTGCCTTTTTACACGAAGACCTAGTGTTTTGATACTTCTTTCTAGCATCCATACCGTAAAATCACTTAAACTTCCTCCAAAGTTTTTTGCAACTTGAAAAATCTGATCTATTTTTTCATGTGTAGAAACAACTGCTCCTGCAAGAATATCGCTATGACCTCCAAGATATTTTGTCGCAGAATGTAGCACAATATCGATACCTAAATCGATAGGGTTTTGATTTACAGGAGAAGCAAAAGTATTATCAATCATAGAAACGATTCCATTTTTTTTGGCTAATCCTGAGATTGCTTTTATATCGGTAATTGTTAATAAAGGATTAGAAGGAGTTTCGATATAAATTACTTTTGTGTTTGGTTGTAGTTTTTCTTCAAAACCTTCAATAGTTTGAGAATCTACATAAGAAAATTCTATACCGTATTTTTCGAATTCTTCATTAATCAAATTAGCGGTTCCTCCATAAAGTGTTCTTTGCAGTACGATATGGTCTCCTTTTTGTAAAAAAGCAAATAAAGTGGTACTTATCGCGGCCATTCCGCTTCCAAAAATTAAGGAAGATTCACCTTTTTCTAAAGCTGCAATTTTTTTACATAGCGCTTCTTGATTTGGGGTATTAAAATACCTTGGATAACGTTTTGTATCTACTTCTTCAAAAGCGTATGATGTGGATAGATAAATAGGCGAGATAGCACCTTTAAACTGCTTATCTTCAATTTCTCCTATGTGCGTACAAACAGTATTAAAACCTGGTTTTTTAGAATTCATAATAAAGTAATAATCTTGTGTTTTGCATCTAAATTAAGATATTCACAAGAAACCAAATAGCATTTAACAATTAAATACGAAATATTAAGAAGTTGTAGGGTTTTAGAAAATTAAGCCATCTTGACTTTTGAGATATTTCTCATTATAGTTTGGAAGAATTGCTGAGTATCATAAGGTTTAATAATTACATCATTCATACCTACTGATAGTGCTTGATTTCGTATTTCGCCTTCTTCTACAGCTGTTAGGGCAATTATGGGTAGATGCGAATTAAAAGTCCTGATCACTTTGGTAGCTTCTAAACCATTCATTTCGGGCATATTAATGTCCATTAACACCAAATCAAATTTTTCTTCTTTGACTATTTTAATGGCATCCATACCATTGCTGGCGATATTACAGGTGTACCCTTTCTTTTTCAAGATATTTTGAGTAACAATTTGATTGATCTTATTATCATCTACAATAAGTACATTAAAATTACTTGTCCCGATGCTTAAGTTCTCTCCTGTTTTTAGAGATATTTCTTGCTCTTTTACGGCCTTTTCATAGGCTAAATCAAAGTAAAACTCTGATCCTTTGCCTTCCTGACTTTTTATTTTGATTTCACTTTTATGAAGATGAATTAGTTTTTTAACAATGGCTAGTCCTAATCCTGTTCCTTCGTATTCCTGATTTTCATTTTTTACCTGGGCAAAATTATCGAAAATTGATTGTTGTTTGTTTTTTGGGATTCCTATTCCATCATCTTTAACCATAAAACGCAAAAGATAACTATCGTCCTTAACGGCAAGACTTTTTACTTCGACCCAAATGTTTCCATTTTTAGTGAATTTGAGAGCATTACCTATAAGGTTTATAAGTATTTGTGATAATCGCACAGAATCACCAAGTAAAGTGGTATTTATACTTTGATCGATATCAATATGAACAGTATTGCTGTTGCTCTTTTGTTTGGTGTGAAGAGAGTTCACGATCCCTTCTAATAAAGACCTAATATCAAATGAAACTTTTTCTAGCTTAACTTCATTAGTTTCAATCTTACTTAATTGCAATACGTCATTAATCAAGGCCAGAAGATAATCCCCTGAAAATTTTAAAGATTCGAGATATTCATTTTTCTTTTTCTCTTCAGGATTTTCCATTAAAAGAGACGTCAAACCTATAACTCCATAAAGAGGAGTTCTAAGTTCATGACTTACTGTTGAGATAAATTGCGACTTAAGAGTAGATACTTGCTCTGCCGTTTCTTTTGCACTTATTAACTCTCTGTTCTTTTCTATCAGGTCACTATTAAGCCTTTTCTTTTGAATGTTATTTTTATATGAGCTTATTAGAAAAGCCATCGAGATTAGAATCAAAATAATACCAAGAATAATACTGATCCTCCATTTTAAAACTTCGGATTCACTTTCTTTTTTCTCGTTCTCGGCTTTTGTAGCTCTATTTTTATATTGATCAACTTCATATTTAATGTTAGCTCGCCTTAACTCTTCTAATTTCTTATATTCTGTAGCTTCTAATATGTTTTGAAATTGTTTTTTCTGATAGGTATATGCCTTTCGGTAGTCTTGTTGTTTTCTATGCAGTTCTGATTTGGACTCATAAGCCGAAGCTAATGCTTCAAAATACTTAGAAGTTAGCTCATTATTATTGTTTTTGTTTTTTGTTTCGCCAAGTGAGTAAGAAATAGCCTGATCAATATGATCTTCGGCTTCTTCATATTTTCTAGTGCTAAGAAAATATTTTCCGAGCAATCCTGTTAATTTGGCTTTTACAAGATTAGTTGATTTTTCATGAACTAATTCTTTGGCTGGAGCAAGATATTCATAAGCACTATCAAAATCACTACGGGTAATATAATACTCTCCCAAATTTAATAAAGGCCTTATCATCCTGGATGTGTCCTTTAATTTAACGGCAAGCTCGTATGAGATTTTATAGGATATTACTCCTTTGGCTCTTGTAATATTATATTTTGTATCAACTCTAGCCAGGTTATTATGTAAATCGGCTTGTAAAGCAAGAGTTTTAGAGGTTTTGGCATATACTAATGCACGACGATAATTGTTTCGAGCCTTAACATCTTCATCATTAATTTCATAATTTTTGGCGATAATATTATAGATATCACCTAGGCTTTTATCATCGTTGTTATATTGAGCATTCTGAAGAGCAATTTTGGCCATTTCCATGGACTCTTCATATTTATACTCCTCTTGCAACTTCACAGCTTTTTCAATATATATTTGGATGCTATCCGTAACCGCTTGAGGTTGAGATTGTAGCGTGATATTGAAACCTGCTATAAATAAAAAGGTTATATGCCAAATAAAATTTTTCAAATAGTAAATAATTCTTGCTTGGTTTAGTGGACCAAAATACGAAAATAGATTAAACATAATGCAATTCACCGTAAAAAAAGTACTATTTATCCGTACTTTTTGTAAGTAAATAATACTTTTTGTAAGAATTTGGTAATCTTTATAAGAATATTAATTCATGATTAGAAAAAACTATATACATATAAAAAATTAGAATAATGTACTATGTTAAATTGTTTGACTGAGTGTATATTTGCGCTGTCAAAAAAATAATCAATTATAAATTTTAAAAATAAGAATATGACATTTGTAGGTAAAAAATTCCCAAGTCTTAACGTCGACGCTATGAACGATATGGGGGATACTTTTAAACTTAATGTTTTAGAAGAAGCTAAAAATAACAACAAAAAAGTACTGCTTTTTTGGTATCCTAAAGATTTTACTTTTGTATGTCCAACAGAATTACACGCTTTCCAAGAAGCTTTGGCAGAATTTGAAAAAAGAAATACAATTGTAATTGGAGCTTCTTGTGATACTCCTGAAGTACATTTTGCATGGTTAAATACCTCTAAAGATAATGGTGGGATTGAAGGAGTAACTTACCCTATTCTTGCAGATTCTAATCGCAACCTGGCAAGTACATTAGGAATTCTTGATATCACTAATGAAACCTATAATGAAGAAACAGGAGTAGTAACGGTAGAAGGAGATAATGTTACGTATAGAGCAACATATTTAATCGATGAAGAAGGAACTGTTTTTCATGAAGGTGTAAATCATATGCCAGTTGGAAGAAATGTTGCAGAATTTTTAAGATTGATCGATGCGTATAGCCACGTTCAAAAAAATGGTGAAGTATGTCCTGCAAACTGGGAAGAAGGAAAAGAAGCAATGAATGCAAATAGAGAAGGTGTAGCTTCATATTTAGCCTCTAACTAATATAATAAAACAACTTTCTCTGTGAGGTAAAATCGCAGAGAAAGTATTTTAATTCTAATAATACAAATATGATTCAAGAATTAGCTGAAGATAATCTCTCTCAAATAGTTAATGATAATCAATTAGTTATTGTACAGTATTCTGCATCTTGGTGTGGTAATTGTAGAATCATGAAACCTAAATTTAAAAAGATAGCAACCGAAAAAAGCGAAGCTACTTTTTTAATTGTTGATGCAGAAAAGTTTCCTGAAGCCAGAAAAATGGCAACAGTAAATAATCTTCCAACATTTGCAGCTTTCAAAGATGGAGCTTTTGTAAACCAGGTACAGACTAATAAATTTGAGATTCTTAAAGAACTAGTAGATGAAGTTACCAATAATTAAACATCTTACGGGTTTCATCGAAGAAAATGACGAAGATTTTGTTGTAGAAACGATCGAAACATTAGAGGCTTTAACCGAAGTTCCTTCTTTAAAAGATGAAGAACTAGATGTGATTGGAGAATTAATCTCTAATATGTATGGAGCCCTAGAAGTGGATAAAATGATAAAAAGCGGTATTTCAAAAAAGGAGGCGCTTAATAATTTTATGCAAAGGGTTCTCGGATCCATTGATGCATAAAAAACCTTCTTAAAAGAAGGTTTTTTTTATTTTGTGCAAACTTTATTAGAATTACCACATAATCTTACTAATTTTAAAGCACAAAAAACAACAACAATTATTATATCATGGCTTCAATAACTTTACAAGGAAACGAAATACATACAAGTGGTGAATTACCAAAAATTGGTCAAAAAGCTCCAGATTTTGAATTAGTAAATACGGACTTGTCAACTTCGAAATTATCCGATTTTAAAGGCTCTCGAGTTGTATTAAACGTATTTCCTTCAATTGATACAGGTATTTGTGCAGCTTCGGTAAGAATGTTTAATAAAGAAGCAAGTGGCTTATCAAATACCAAAGTACTTTGTATATCTCGTGATCTTCCTTTTGCACAAGGACGTTTTTGTGGTGCCGAAGGACTAAGCGATGTGATTAGTCAATCAGATTTTAAAACTGGGCAGTTCGGAAAAGACTATGGACTTGAAATAGTTGATGGGCCAATGCAAGGGTTACATTCTCGTGCTGTTATCGTTTTGGACGAAAATGGAAATGTTACACATGCAGAACAAGTTCCAGAAATTGTTCAAGAGCCGGATTATGCAGCTGCAATTAATGCCTTGTCATAGTATATAATGAGTAAAGCTTCTAAATTTATTTTTGGCAGATTGCGTGGTTGCGGTTATGCTTTTAAAGGTGCATTACTTTTATTAAAAACAGAACCTAGTATTCAGGTTCAAGCTGCCATTGCGGTAATTATGACTGTATTAGGGTTTTATTTTAAAATTACTGCGACAGAGTGGGTTTTACAAGTTTTTGCAATAGGTTTAATTATGAGCGTTGAAGGAGTAAATACAGCAATTGAAGCTATTGCTGACTTCATACATCCTGATTTTCATGATAAAATAGGGTTTATAAAAGATGTAGCGGCGGGAGCAGTATTTATTGCAGCTGTAACTGCTATTATTATTGGTTTTATAATTTATATTCCGTATTTCATATAGAAAATTTTTTGGGCATTTTTACGTTCCATAATAGATATTCGTATTTTTGCGATAAGACATCCAAAAAATGGCTAAAAGAAAGGTAAGTACAAAAAGGAAAACAACAAAAAAACCTAAAACTTCATTAAAAGAAAAATTTACTCTGTCAAGACAACAAAAAGTTGTTTTGGGAAGTTTTTTATTCTTTTTAGGGATAGGACTATTCTTTGCATTTATTTCATTTTTCTTTAACTGGAAAATAGATCAAAGTGAAATCTCTCAATTTTATAATAGAACTTCTTCTCCAAAAAATTGGTTAAGCAAATTTGGAGCTACAGTAAGTCATTTCTTTATTTTTAAAGGTTTTGGAGTTTCTGCGTTAATATTACCAATATTGACCTCTTTAACGGGGGTCTATTTGTTTTTTGATTTAAATAAAAGGAAACTAGCTGGATTTTGGTTTTGGGGGACTTTGGTGATGGTATGGGTGTCTGTGGTTCTTGGTTTTGTTAGAAAAGAAAGTGGTTTGCTTGCTGGCATTATAGGATATGAGACTAATGACTTTTTACAAGATTATATTGGTTTTATAGGTACGGTACTAGTATTGGCATTTTTTGCAATTGTTTATATAGTTGTTAGATTAAGATATACCCCAGAGAAATTAACCGAATCTTTAAAGAATACACAAAAAGTAATAAATAAAGATTTTGAGACAGCATCAAAGAAAAATCAAACAAGTGCTGCAACCAAGAATGGAGTGTCTAATAAGGTACCAGAAGATTCTGGATCAAGTAGTATTAAAGAAAGGATAGATGCCCTAATAAGCAAATCGAAAGAAAAAGAAAAGAAAGAAGATGTTGCTCCAACAGTTACAAATACTAATGAAGTAACTCTAAATCCTACGATAAATGATTTTTATGGCGATCCTAATAACCGAGATGGTGAAATTCCAGAAAAATTAATTATAAAGTCAGAGGATAACCCAGAGGATATTGCTATGGAAGTTGAAACAACCGTAGAAGAAGAGGTGGTTAAAAATCTAAGTAATAAATTGGTTAAAGATTTTGGAGAATTTGATCCAAAATTAGAATTAGGAAATTTTAAGTTTCCAACAATAGATCTTTTAAAAGATTATACTGCCAATAGTGGCGGAATTACAATTGATCAAGGTGAACTCGAAGAAAATAAAAACCGTATTGTTGAAACACTTAAAAATTATAAGATTGAGATAGCTCAAATTAAAGCAACAGTTGGGCCTACTGTTACACTTTATGAGATTGTTCCCGAAGCAGGTATACGGATTTCAAAGATTAAAAATCTCGAAGATGATATTGCCTTGTCTCTTGCGGCTTTGGGGATACGAATTATCGCTCCTATACCAGGTAAGGGGACCATTGGGATCGAGGTACCTAACAAAAATGCTACCATTGTATCTATGAGATCGGCAATTGCATCTCAGAAATTTCAAAATGCAGAGATGGAACTTCCATTATCTCTTGGGAAAACAATATCTAACGAGACCTTTGTAGTAGATCTGGCCAAAATGCCTCACCTGTTAATGGCTGGTGCTACGGGTCAGGGTAAATCTGTTGGGCTTAATGCAATACTTACATCCTTACTATACAAAAAACATCCGGCGGAAGTTAAATTTGTTCTGGTTGATCCCAAAAAGGTAGAGCTTACTTTATTTAACAAAATAGAACGACATTATTTGGCCAAATTACCAGATACCGAAGAAGCTATAATTACCGATAATACAAAAGTGATCAATACACTCAATTCTTTATGTATTGAAATGGATGCACGATATGACCTATTAAAAATGGCGATGGTGCGTAACATTAAAGAATACAATGCAAAATTTAAGACAAGAAAGCTAAATCCTGAAAATGGACACAGATTTTTGCCGTATATTGTATTGGTGGTTGATGAGTTCGCTGACCTTATTATGACTGCGGGTAAAGAAGTTGAAACACCAATAGCCAGATTGGCGCAATTAGCTCGTGCGATAGGGATACATTTGATTATTGCCACGCAAAGGCCTTCTGTAAATGTAATCACAGGTATGATCAAAGCTAATTTCCCTGCTAGGATTGCTTTTAGAGTTACATCTAAGATTGATTCTAGAACTATTTTAGATACAGGAGGTGCCGATCAATTAATTGGTAGAGGTGATATGTTATATACTCAAGGAAATGATATTATTAGAATCCAATGCGCTTTTGTTGACACTCCCGAGGTAGAACGTATCACAGAGTATATAGGAAGTCAAAAAGCTTATCCCGATGCGCATCTTTTACCAGAATATGTGGGTGAAGAAAGTGGCACAAGTCTTGATATAGATAAAAGTGATAGAGATAAACTTTTTAAAGAAGCTGCAGAAGTTATTGTCACAGCGCAACAAGGTTCTGCGTCTTTATTACAACGAAAATTAAAATTAGGATATAATAGAGCAGGTAGATTAATTGATCAATTAGAATCGGCAGGTATTGTTGGCCCTTTTGAAGGAAGTAAGGCAAGACAGGTTTTGGTAACAGATTTGGTAGCGCTTAAACAATTGCTGGATAACGAATTGTAATCCAATTTTATATATCTACTCTAGAAAAAAATATTATTTAAAAGAAGAAAATATATACAATGATAAGAAAGATAATGTTCCTCGTGTTTGTGATAGGGGTTACAACAGTACAAGCCCAAAGCGCCAAAAATCTTTTGGATGAAGTGTCTCAAAAGGTAAAAGGATATACTAATATTGTAATTGGTTTTAAGTATTCAATTAATAATCCTACCGAAAATGTTTCTCAAGAAACAAGAGGGGATGTTACATTACAAGGAAATAAGTATAGACTTAACCTAATGGGTACAGAACAATTATATGATGGTAAGAAGTTGTATGTAATTGTTCCTGAAGATGAAGAAATTAATATTTCTTCTCAGAATGAAGAAGATGATAATAGTATTACTCCATCAAAGATGCTTACTTTTTATGAGGATGGGTATTCGTATAAAATGGATATTGTTCAGGATGTAAAAGGACGAAAAATTCAGTACGTAAAACTTACTCCAATAGACTCAAAAAGTGATTTAAAAGAAGTGCTATTAGGTATTGATAAACAAACTAAGCACATTTATAAAATGATTCAAAAGCAAAATAATGGCTCTAATGTAACATTTACAGTTACTAGTTTTAAAACAAATCAGCCGCTTTCTGAAACGTTATTTGTATTTGACGAATCCAAATACGAGGATTATTATATTAATCGATTGGATTAGTGTTAGTGAAGAATGTTTAAAATATGTATAAAATAAAAGAACGGGTATTAAAAAATGCACGTTCTTTGACTTTTAATTAATCATCGAAATAGAGTACCTAAGAAATAGTTAATTTGTGAAAATTCTTGACAGATATATTTTAACCACTTTTTTAAAGACGTTTTTTCCACTCTTCTTTATTATTATGTTCATTCTTTTATTACAAACCATATGGTTGTTTATATCTGAATTGGCAGGAAAAGATTTAGATTTTTCGGTGATCATTAAATTTTTGATGTTCGCCACCCCGCGCTTAATCCCTATGGTTTTGCCACTCACAATTTTGTTAACGTCAATCATGATTTTTGGGAGTTTTGCAGAGAATTATGAGTTTGCAGCAATGAAATCCTCTGGAATTTCTCTACAACGAGCAATGAGAACATTGTCTGTTTTTATCTTTTTTGTGGGTATAGGTGCTTTTCTTTTTTCGAATACGGTTATTCCGGCTTCAGAAAAACGATTCATAAACCTTCGGAAAAATATTGTTAAAGTCAAACCTGCAATGGTAATTACTCCTAATCAATTTAATGATCTTGGAGATATAAATATTAAAGTTTCAGAAAAATATGGTGATAATGATGAATTTCTGCGAGATATTATCATTCATAAAAAAGCGGCAAAACCTGGTAATTTTACAGTTATAAAAGCTGTTAATGGCCAATTACGTGGTAGTATAAACTCGGATTTGGTAACCTTAATTCTTAATGACGGAAACTACTATGACGAGATACAGCAGAGATCGCCGCAAAGAAGAAAAAAAATGCCTTTTGCAAAAACCCATTTTGAGAAATACCTACTCAATATTGATCTATCATCGTTGGATAATGTAGATATGGATGCTCAACAGTATAAAAAAGGGTATAATATGCTTAACGTTAACGAACTAAGATATGAGATAGATACATTGTCTATACGAGTTAACAAGGATTTAAAATCTGTAAGTAATAATGTGAGTAGAAAAAATGGATTGAAAGAACTTAATAAAAATCTTAAAATCGATACCATACAAAAAGCTACAAAAGATACATTAGACCTTAAAGAATATTTTGATACTGCGCAAAAAATGCAAATTTATAAGCTAGCTTTCTCTAATACCGATGGAATTATAAGAAGTATAAATTCTACAAAAACCAATACGGTTGCATTAAAAAGAGCCCTTAATAAGTATGAGATGTCTTTGCATGACAAATATGCGTTAGGTATCGCCTGCATTTTGTTGTTTTTTGTTGGGGCACCCCTAGGAGCTATAATTAGAAAGGGAGGTATGGGATTACCAATAGTTATAGGTGTTGTATTATTTTTAACATACCATTTTATTGGGATTTTTGCTAAAAATAGTGCCGAAGAAGGAGGTATTCCTCCTTTTTTAGGGTCATGGCTTTCTACTTTTATTATATTCCCGCTTAGTATATTTTTAACTCGAAGAGCTACAACAGATCAAGGTATCTTCAACTTTGATACTTTTACCCAACCTATAAAAGATTTCTTTATAAAACGTTTTGCCAAACGTAAAAAGTAGATTTCTTTTTAAATATCTTTGCAGTAATTATTTAAGTGTAAAACTATGTCAGAAATTACCGAAACCACAAAAAAACTTAAGTTGAATACGATTCAAGAAGCTATCGAAGATATTCGACAAGGAAAGGTAATCATTGTGGTTGATGATGAGGATCGCGAAAATGAAGGAGATTTTTTGGCTGCTGCAGAGAAAGCAACACCCGAAATGATTAATTTCATGGCTACACATGGTAGAGGACTTATTTGCGCTCCGCTCACAGAAAATCGTTGTGAAGATCTTAAACTTAACATGATGGTAGGCAATAATACGGATCCTATGGAAACGGCTTTTACTATTTCTGTTGATTTAAAAGGAAAAGGAGTAACTACTGGTATATCCGCTGCCGATAGAGCAAAAACGGTCATAGCACTAACAGATATAAATACTAAACCTCACGAATTAGCACGCCCGGGACATATATTTCCTTTGAAAGCTAAAGAAGGGGGAGTATTAAGAAGAACGGGGCATACCGAAGCGGCCATCGATTTTGCAAGATTGGCAGGGTTAAAACCGGCAGGTGTGATTGTCGAAATCATGAACGAAGATGGTACAATGGCACGTCTACCGCAATTGGTAGAAGTGGCAAAGAAATTTGATCTAAAATTAGTATCTATTGAAGATTTGGTTGCCTATCGTATGCAACACGATTCATTAATCGAGAAAAAAGAAGATTTTGATATTGTTACCCGTTTCGGTAAATATAGACTTAGAGCGTATAAGCAAACTACGAATAATCAAATTCATATAGCATTAACGTTAGGAACATGGAATGATAAAGAACCCGTATTAACCAGGGTAAATTCTACGTTATTTAATAATGACATTCTCGGGACTTTAACCAATAATGCGGATAAGCGTTTGGATGCTATGTTTAAAAGAATAAATACCGAAGGTAAAGGAGCCATAATTTTTATCAATCAAGAGAGTCAATCTCTTAATCTTTTAGGGCGTTTAAAAGGTCTTAAAGAAATCCAAAATGGAGAAGATGTTGTAAAAGCTCCAAAAATTCTTATGGATACCAAAGATTTTGGTATCGGAGCCCAAATACTCCATGATCTTAATATCCACAAGCTCCGTTTGGTTTCAAATACGGTACAACAAAAACGTGTGGGTATGATTGGATATGGTCTTGAAATAGTAGAGTATGTAAATTACTAAACCTTAACTTCTAGAACACTTTTTATAGCCGTAACCATCTTTGATGCTCTTTCCGCAACTTCGGCTTCGGTCCAGTTTAGTTTGATTAAGCATGATATAGTTCTGCTCATCCATTTATCACTAGAATCAAAAGATCTTTTGTTTTTCTGTAAACCCGTCTGTATTTCGGTAGAAAATTTCCCCAAAGATTTTTGTTCTAATAGATGTTCCCATTTCTTATAATAATGCCAATTATTATCAAACCAATAAAAACAAGCATCAACTCCATGAGCACCCAGTGCTTTGTGTGCTTTTCTGGCCTTGTCTTCGTCTGGTAAAAATATACTTAAAAAAGCATAACTTTCTACACCTGTTTCTGGTACTCTTCTAAATGTAACTTCAGGAATCGAAGCTAATGCATTACGCAAAATAGTATAGTTCTTTTCCTGTACCTCGAGGATATGATCTAATTTTCTAAGTTGAGCAATACCAACAGCAGCATTTAATTCTGATAATCTATAGTTGTATCCTAAAAATGGATGTGCCTCGGCACCTCTGTCATTTCCTACATGATCATGACCGTGATCTTGATACATATGTGCTCGATCAGCATACACCTTAGAGTTGGTAATTAATCCACCTCCCTCGCCACAGGTAACCATTTTTACATAATCAAAAGAAAAACATCCAAGATCACCATAACTACCTAAAGGTTTACCACCGTACATACCTCCGATAGCCTGACATGCATCTTCCAAAAGAACTAAATTGTGGGCATCACTTATGGATTTTAAAGCACTAAGATCTGCCATAGAGCCGCACATGTGTACAGGCATAATAGCTTTAGTTTTTGGTGTTATAGCAGCTTCTACAGCTTTGGGATCTAAAGTAAGCGTATCATCAATATCACATAAAACCGGTACTGCCCCTACAGATAGTATGGCTTCAAAACTTGCCACAAAAGTAAACGTAGGCATAATTACTTCATCTCCAGAACCAATTTCTGCACAGGCCAGAGCAACAGTTAATGCTGCAGTACCACTCGAAACTACCTGAGCATGCTGAGTTTGCATGCGTTTAGCCAAATCTCTTTCCAGCTCTAGTGCTTTATGGTGCCCATTTCTCATGGGATCAAAACCATATCGCATTAAAACTCCATTATCTAAAACATCTTGAACTTCCTTTTTCTCTTCGGTTCCAAATAACTCAAATCCTGGCATAGCAATAATGTATAAATTAAAAACTCTTTCCGGCAAAAGTACCGAAAAGAGTTTTGATTTGGTAGTTGATATTTTATATTTTTTTAAGTAATGTTTAGGTCTAAAAAGAAAGTGAAACTTTTACATAGTAATGACCGTATCTTTTATAGATCTTCTCACTTTTTTTAATTCTGAAAACATATCATCTACAGCTCTGTAACCTACGGGCATAACCAGGATAGAGCTTAATCCAAGTTTATTGAGCTCTAATATTTCGTTATATTTTTCAGGAATAAAACCCTCCATTGGGCAGGCATCTATTTTTTCAATTGCACAAACGGTTAATAAATTACCCATTGCCAAATAGGCTTGTTTTGCTGCCCAACTGGTTATTTCATCAGTTTCTTTGTTTTTGAAAGAACTTACTAACTGTTCTTTGAAAGGGTTTAATATTTCATCTGGAGTATCTCTTACCGTTTTTACGTTATTAAAATGTTGAGAGATATACTTTTCGTCAATATTATTTTCAATACAAAAAACAAGAACATGAGAGGCATGAGTCACTTGTTGTTGATTCCATGAGTGTTCCGTTAATTTCTCTTGAAGTTCTTTGTTACTAATGACAACCAATTTTAATGGTTGTAAACCATAAGAAGTAGCTGTAAGGTTAAATGCTTCAGTTAAAACATCTATTTTTTCTTGAGGGAGAATTTTATCATTGTCAAATTTTTTGGTGGCATAACGCCATCGCAAACTATCTATAATATTCATTTTAAGTTTTTTTAAATATACTGCAAAGATACTGGGATAAGATTTACCTTTGATATATAAACTGATAAGAAAAAACTATAGCACGATTGTATGAATAATATAGATGAATTGATTGAAAAATCAGAAACAAGAATATTTAAAGCTGTTTTTCCGAATACAACAAATCACTATGAAACTTTATTTGGAGGCACGGCTTTGCAACTTATGGACGAAGTTTCCTTTATATGTGCCACACGATTTAGTAGAAAAAAAGTAGTAACCATCTCTTCAGACAAAGTAGATTTTGAAAAACCTATTCCGGAAGGTACAATTATAGAGTTAATTGCTAAAGTTTCTGAAGTGGGACGTACTAGTTGTACCGTTAAAGTAGAGATCTTTAAAGAAGATATGTACAGTTATGACAGAGAGAAGGCAGTTACGGGTTCATTCAAATTTGTGGCCATTGATAATCATAAAAAACCAATACCAATAGTGTAGTAAGTTCTAAATAAAAAAAAGTGCATGTTTTTATCATGCACTTTTTTTTATTTAATAGTATTCTTATAACTAGTTAGTGGTTGTTAACTGTTTTAGTTTTATTCTGAAAGCTGCAAAAATCAAAGTCATAAAAGGGCTTAACCAATTAAAGATGGCAAAAGCAAAATAATCTACCACGGGAACACCTAATACTCCACTTTGGTATGCTCCACAGGTATTCCAGGGAATAAGAACAGAGGTTACTGTCCCCGAATCTTCTAGCGTACGACTTAGATTTTCTGGCGCAAGTCCTTTATCTTTAAATGCCTTTGAATACATTCTGCCTGGTACAACAATAGCCAGATATTGATCCGACGCAGTTACATTAAGAGCTAAACAACTTACTACTGTACTCGCAAAAAGACCAAATACAGAATCAAATAAGTTTAATAAGGCTTTACTAATTCTTGCTAATGCGCCAATGGCATCCATAACACCACCAAAAACCATAGCACACACGATTAACCAAATTGTACCTAACATTCCGTACATTCCTCCAGAAGAAAATAAGTCATTAAGTTGAGCATTAGTAGTTTGGACTGCAGTATCAACAGTCATTGCTTTCATTACCCCCATATAAGCAGTTTCAAAAGTAAGTTCGTTACTTTCTGCAATAGCCATTATGATATCTGGTTGTGCTATGATAGCGGCAATAGCGCCCAATAAAGTACCTGCTAATAATGCAATTAAAGGAGGTGTCTTTTTGATGATAAGTCCTATAACCAAAATAGGAACAATAAATAACCACGGTGAAATATTAAAAGCTTCTTTAATGGCTTCCAATTGTTCTCCAATTTGTGGTGTACCTGATGTGTCAATAGAAAAACCTATGATGATAAAAATGAACAGTGTAATCAAAATAGTTGGTACGGTAGTATATGTCATATATTTGATATGAGAAAATAATTCTCCTCCGGCCATGGCAGGTGCCAGGTTTGTAGTATCAGATAGAGGTGACATTTTATCTCCAAAATACGCTCCCGAAATTACAGCTCCTGCAGTCATTCCTAACGAAATGCCCAAAGTATCACCTATACCTATTAAAGCGATACCTACAGTTGCCGAAGTAGTCCATGAACTCCCTGTAGCAATGGATATAATTGCACAAATAATCACACAGGCGGCAAGAAAAATAGTAGGATTTAAAATTTGTAATCCATAATAAATCATTGTCGGAATAATACCGCTTACCAGCCAGGTTCCCGCAAGAGATCCAACCATTAGTAAAATCAGTAATGCTCCTGTAGTTGATTTTACATTCTTAGCAACTTCTTCCATCATTTGCTTATAGGACACTTTATTAAAGAACCCTACAATAGCAGCTACTGCAGCACCTAGCAATAATATAAATTGATTACTACCACTTAGGGCATCGTCGCCAAATACATAAACATTATAGAATAACATCCCTACTAAAATGAGTACAGGTAGTAGTGCTTCCCAAATATTTAATTCTTTATTTTCAATAATTTCTTCATTGTTTGGGGTAGAAGGAGTGATGTTTTGACTTTCCATTTGTTGAATTCGAAATTTTATGGATGTAATGTTACGATATTAATAAAATCTATGCAACGTCTGGATTGAGTTTAACTACATAAAATTGAATAAAAATGATAGTACTGAAATTGAAAAAATAGTGTTTTAGATGATTTATATGTATTTTATCGATTAAATACGCTTTTTATCGATAAAACATGTTTTATCTATAAGGTGTTTTACAATGAAAACTCCTAAGTGTACTATTTTTGAAGTGTAAAAGAAGAAAAGTAAGAGAAAAAGAAAAATTAGAATTGTTTGTTTGATTGTTTTTAGACTTTTTTTGTCCCTAGGAAAAGATAATTCCCCCAGAGTTATTGGCCCCAAAACCTAATAAAGCCTCTTCCCCCAAGAGGCTTTTTTTGATTCAAAACAATAACTTTTGTGTTTTTTATCGATAATATTTGCTTTTTAACGATTAAAAACGTATATTCGATTTCGATATTGTAAGATACGTTAGAAACAGTATAATTTTACTCAAAAGAAGTAAACAGCATAAAAAAAATAAAAATTTTGATTAGCCCCGTTGAACTAAATTAAATTTACCCTAAATTATTTTTACCCTACGAAAGCCTCGAACCCCAAGAGGCTTTTTTTTGTTTATTTTATTTTTAATTATGGATGTTTCACTTTTTATACAGAAATTAGTGAAAAAATAAAATAATGCAAAACAGCGTATATAGAGGAGTTGAATTGTTTCTTTTTTTTGTTTTATTACCATTGAGTTTTTTATGGAGTTATCCTATACTAATTAAAATGATATTAACCCTCGGCGGTTTCTTGTACATTTTGATTTTATTAAAAAGAAGTGGGTTATTAAAATTTAGATTTCCGAAGAAAGAATACTGGAAACCTTTTTGGAGAGAAACACTTGTAAAACTGGCTATAGTAATTTTGATTACGGGATTGTATGTCTTTTTGATAGCTCCCGATAAGTTATTTGCAGTATTGATTAAAAAGCCGCAATTGTGGTTTATGATATTATTTATTTATACATTTTTATCTGTTTGGCCCCAGGAGATAATTTATAGAACCTTTTTTTATGAACGTTATGAAAGCTTAATTACAAATAAGTGGCTATTTATTTTTCTTAATGCGATATTATTTTCATTAGCACATATTTTTTTAAGAAGCTTTTTGGTACAATTGTTAACCTTTTTAGGAGGTTTGTTATTTGCATATACGTATCAAAAAACAAAATCAACAACATTGGTTTCGGTAGAACATGCCATATATGGTAATTGGTTGTTTACAGTTGGAATGGGTGAAATGTTGGCTTTTCCTGGGGTGGATTAACGATTAAGAAATTGAATTAATTGTTGTACTGCTTTTCCGCGATGTCCAATTTTATTTTTTTCTAAAAGTGGTAATTCAGCAAAGGTTTCTGAGTAGCCTTTGGGTAAAAAGATGGGATCATATCCAAAACCACCTTCACCTCTTTTTTCATGTGTGATCGTTCCTTCGCAAATACCTGTAAAAAGTTCCTGTTTCCCATTCAGTTCCAGAGAAATTACTGTTTTAAACTGAGCTTTACGATTTTCTGTCCCTTTTAGCCCTTCTAAAAGTTTATGCATATTGGCATCGGCATTTTTATCATCCCCAGCATATCTAGCTGAGTATACCCCCGGAGCACCATTTAATGCATTTACCTCAAGACCTGTATCATCTGCAAAACAATCCAAACCATAGTGCTCCTTTATATATTGGGTCTTTTGCTTGGCATTGCCTTCAATCGTTGCTGAAGTTTCAGGAATATCTTCGGTACAACCAATATCGGTTAAGCTAACTAATTCAATTTGAGGAGGCACCAAAGCTTGTACTTCTCTTAATTTATTTAAATTATTGGTAGCAAATACTAGTTTCATCTCTTCAAAAATATTTATTATGCTTCGGCATCAAAATCCGAAATCCATTTTCCCTGCACTTTTAAAACTTGCTCAATAACATCTCTAACGCAACCTTTTCCACCTTTTTTAAAAGAAACATATTTCGAAACTTCTTTAACTTCTGCAACAGCATCTTGAGGGCAAGTAGGCAGTCCAACCATTTCCATTACCGGTAAATCGGGTATATCATCACCCATATATAGTACATTTTCTACTTTGATATCGTAGATGTCCATGTACTCATCAAGTTGTTCTACTTTGTGATGTGCCCCCAGATATATATCTGTGATTCCCAGATTACTTAGACGTTTACGAACACCTTCGTTTTTTCCTCCAGAGATAATACATACGTTATACCCTTGTTGAACAGCTGTCTTAAGAGCATACCCATCTTTTATATTCATTGTTCTTAATAGCGATCCATCGGTATGTATGAGAACGGTACCATCGGTAAGTACACCATCGACATCAAAAATAAATGTAGTGATATGCTGTAAGTATTCTTTATAACTTTTTTCCATATTTAGATTGTATAAACCTTGTTAGGGTTTCGTATATTTTTTTGTGTGTAGTATCTGTTAATATATTTTTATGTCGTTTAATAGTTTCTGTATCATTTCTGATAGCAGGACCAGTCTGAACCTTTTCTGGTGTGATTTTTTGAATTTTTTGAGCAGTTTCTTGAATCAAAGGATGTAAAATTTCAAAAGGAACCCCATGTTTATCGCAAATATCATTACCTATAGTAAACATATAATTCGTGAAATTATTTACAAATACCGCAGATACATGTAATACATTTCTTTGTTCAGACGAAATTTCATACACCTTAGGGGATAAAAATGAGGCAAGTTTTTTTAATAGTAGCGTATCATCTTTTTCTTGTGCCTCTATGCAAAATGGTATTTTCGTAAAATCTACAAGTGTATTTTTACTGAAGGTTTGTAAGGGGTAAAATACTCCTTTTCGGTTTGTGTTTTTTATTGTGTTCATAGGTACGCTACCCGAAGTATGTACTACTAATCTATCACTAAACGGTAGATTAACCGATACATCTTCTATAGCATCATCACTAATTGCCAATATATAAACGTCCGCTATGACTAGAGCACTTAAATCTTTAATTATGTTATCATTGTTTTGATCAGGATGTAATGAAACCCCTTTACGGTTATAGCACTGCACTATATCAACTAGTTTTTGAGTACTTAAAGCGGTATACAAATGTTGAGCTACATTTCCTGAACCAAGAATTACGACTTTAATCATTCGGCAAAAATAAGGAAGTTACCGTAAAAAGCAGAACATTACATTTGTTCTTTTATTTAGAAAATTTTCCTAGTATTTATGTATATGCACCAGATGCTTTGGTTATGTTTAATTTTATACGGGCAAATGATATATAGACTGCCGAGAATTATTTAACCTCTTTAGGATATCCTCCAAAAGGAGATAAAAATGAAGATACACCAAAGAAAACATGCTTTTGCGAACTAGAAATTGATCATACAAGCTATACATAACAGATACTTCTGTTAAAACCTACAAATCAAAAGTTGAGAATGATATGATTTCCTGTTAAAAACACTAAATTTGCCGAGCTAAAAAAATAAAGATTATTATGCAAGATAAGCTAGCAAGCATTTTGTTTTCTACACGATTAATGGCAGTTTTATTTATTGTATTTGCAGCATCTATGGGAGTGGGAACTTTCTTAGAAGACGCATATGGTACTACTGCGGCTAGAATTTGGATATATAACGCCTGGTGGTTCGAAGCAATAATGGTCTTTTTTGCAATTAATTTTAGCGGAAATATTGTGCGATATCGATTGTATAAAAGAGATAAGTGGGCAACACTACTATTGCATTTATCTTTTATTTTAATAATTATAGGGGCATTTGTTACCAGGTATATTAGCTATGAAGGAGTAATGCCAATACGCGAGGGAGAAACTACTTCATCTTTTCTTTCTGAAAAAACGTATTTAACCGTTTTTTTGGATGGAGAAATTGATGGAGAACCTCGCCGTCGTATTATTTCAGAAGATCTTGAGTTAGCCGAAGCGGCAGACAATACTTTTGATATTCAAACAGATTATAATAAACAAGACGTTACCATTGAATATAAACAGTTTATTCAAGGGGCCGAAATGGGATTAGTAGAATCAAATGATGGTACATTATATCTCAAAATAGTTGAAGCAGGTGATGGGGATCGTCATGATCATTTCTTGGAAGAAGGAGAAGTTTCAAATATTCATAATGTATTGATAGCATTCAATAAAACAACAAAAGGAGCTATTAATATTACTTATAAAGATGATGAATATTTTATAGAGTCTCCATTCGAGGGATCTTACATGAGGATGGCAGATCAAAAACAAGGATTAGTTTTTAAGGATAGTGTACAGCCATTAATGTTGAGATCGTTGTATCAAACAGCAGGAATGCAATTCGTAATTCCTGACCCGGCAATAAAAGGGCAATATGATATAGTTCCTATCGAAGTTAAAGGAAAAGGACAACAAGATGCGCTAATCTTAAATGTTACAACCAAAGGTGAAACTAAGGAAGTCAAATTGCTTGGGGGTAAAGGGTACAGTAATGATATGACCAAAATATCTTCAGGAGGTTTGGATATGTATTTTCAATATGGATCAAAACAGTTAGAATTACCTTTTTCTCTTAAGTTAAATGACTTTATTGCCGAAAAATATCCGGGTACTCAGAATGTGTATAAATCATTTATGAGTAAAGTAGATGTTGTAGAAAAAGATGATTCGCGCCCGTATGATATTTATATGAATCATGTTCTGGACCATAAGGGATATAGATTTTTTCAAGCTTCATTTGATCCGGATGAAAAAGGAACCGTACTATCGGTAAATCATGATCGATGGGGTACTTGGATTACCTACGCAGGGTATATGTTGTTGTATTTGGGGTTAATGTTAATTCTTTTTACCAAAGGGTCACGTTTTAAAGATTTGGAGAAGATGTTGGATAAGGTTAAAAATAAAAAGAAAGAACTTGTTACTATTGCTTTATTGGCATTCTCAACATTATCTTTTGGCCAAAATACTCCTCCGGGTCACACGGATCATTTACAAACATTACCTACAAAAGCACAATTGGATTCTGTTATTAAGGCAAATATAGTATCCAAGGAACATGCGGCAAATTTTGGTAGTATTGTTATTCAGGATGAACGAGGGCGAATGAAGCCGGTAAATACTTTTTCGTCAGAATTATTACGTAAGCTTAGTAAAAGAGACACGTATGAAGGACTAAATGCGGATCAAGTATTTGTTTCTATGGTAGAAAACCCATTTATATGGTATAGTGTTCCGATTATTGAAATCCAAAGAGAAAATGATAGTATCCGTAAAATTTTAGGAGTTCCTAAAACCGAAAGACGAGTATCACTTATAGATTTAGTAGAACCTGATGGTACGTACAAATTAACACCGTATCTAGAACGAGCAAGTAGTACAAATACACCAAGTAGTTTTGAGAAAGATTTCCTTAAGACGCATGAAAAGTTTTATTTGCTTAATCAGGCACTGGGAGGTGGGATTCTCAGGATTTTTCCAGTTCGAGGTGATGAGGGTAACAAATGGGTATCGGTACCCGAATTAAATGAATATAAATTTACGGGAATGGACTCTGTATACTCAAGACAGATTATCCCTATTTATAGACAATCACTACAAGAGGCAAGAAAATCTGGTGATTATAGTAAACCCGATCAATATGTAGAAAGCATTAAAAGTTTTCAGAAAAAATTTGGAAGCGAAGTTTTACCATCAGATAAAAAGATAAAGGCAGAAATAGCTTTAAACAAATACGATATTTTCAGAACATTATATGGATACTATATGATGGTGGGACTATTCTTAATGATATTCGTAATATTCAGAATATTTAAAGAATCTAAGGTAATTAGAGCATTGATTAATGGAACCATTGGTCTGGTGATACTGCTTTTTATGTTACACACTGCCGGATTGATTATTCGTTGGTATGTATCGGGGCATGCACCATGGAGTGATGCCTACGAATCTATGATATATGTCGCATGGATGACATTGGCGATTGGATTAGCTTTTGGAAAAAGAAGTAATTTAACCATTGCAGCCACAACCTTTGTTGCGGCAATCATATTATTTTTTGCACATCAAAACTGGACAGACCCGGCAATTGCAAATTTGCAACCTGTGTTGGACTCGTATTGGGTATTAATCCACGTGTCAATTATAGTAGGTAGTTATGGGCCATTTTTTGTGGGAGCTATTTTGGGTATACTGGCATTGCTGCTTACCATTCTTACTACAAGTTCGAATAAGAAAAGAATGGATCTTAATATAAAAGAGATTACAATTATTAACGAAATGGCTCTTACCATTGGATTAGTAATGCTAACTATTGGTAATTTCCTTGGTGGAATGTGGGCTAATGAGAGTTGGGGGCGCTATTGGGGATGGGACCCTAAAGAAACGTGGGCTCTGGTAAGTATCATGGTATATGCCTTTGTGATTCATATGCGATTAGTACCTGGGTTGCGCAGTAGATGGTGGTTTAATTTAGCTTCTGTATTAGCAATATATAGTGTTTTGATGACCTATTTTGGTGTAAATTTTTATTTAAAAGGTTTACACTCTTATGCTAGTGGAGATAAGGTAATTACACCAAACTCTGTGTACTATTCGGTTGCCTTTATTATTATTTTAGGTGCACTTTCTTATTGGCGAAATAAGGTGCATTATAAAAAGAAGAAAACTGTTTCGTAGACGACACTTTTTAAATATAAATATGAAAGCCTTACGTATGTAGGGCTTTTTTGGTATTTATAAGTGTTTTTTAGGTAATTAAATCAAACAAAAAAGCCATACTAATACTAGTATGGCTTGATGTGAGCCCGATAGGATTCGAACCTATGACCGCCTCCTTAGAAGGGAGGTGCTCTATCCAGCTGAGCTACGAGCCCGTAACTCTATAATTGTCGGGGTGGCAGGATTCGAACCTGCGACCTCCGCGTCCCAAACGCGGCGCGATAACCGGGCTACGCTACACCCCGAAAACAAAAATGCGGAGAGACCGGGATTCGAACCCGGGCAACACTTGCGCGTTGACAGATTAGCAATCTGCTCCATTACCACTCTGGCACCTCTCCTTAAAATTTTGTTATGAACTACGCATTAGTGTTTCAAATGCGGATGCAAATGTAGCTTTTATGTCCCTACAATGCAACATTTTTTTTGCATAATTTTCTATTTGATTTCAAGTGTTTTTTAAAAACTTGAAAATCAGTTTTTTCGAAACTTTTTATTTGGCCCAAACTTTGTATTACAGGTCAAAGAAACCTTTTCATATATTTGTATTCTATTGACCTATTTAATCTGTTATGAGTAGTTGTAAAAATATTTCAAAATTGAAGATATCCTATATTCTTCTTTTTACTTTTTTAGTTAATGGCTTCCTTTATGCCCAAAAACCTGTTCTTCTAGAAGATTTTACCTTTAAAACAGGAGAGAAGTATAAACGTATTAAAAACTTAAATACGTATTATGTTGCTAATGGGGATCGACTAGTTTCGATTAAGAAAGGAAGAAATACAATGACCATACAGCGTTTTGATCTAAATGACCTTAAAGAGGATATTAAAAAACGCCAGGTAATAGAAGATAAAGGCGATTTCCAGACGGTTATGAAATTAAATGGTAAAGCGGTGGTGTTTTATACAAAAAGTAACCGAGCCTATGGTCAAAAAGTTTCATTAAGCGGTATTGTTGCCGAGAAACCCATACAACTGGTAAATGATAAGGAAACCGTAGCAAAGGATTTTGGTTTTAAAAGTACCTATGGTTACGATGCTGGAGGTAGAATAAATCAGTTCGTTTTTAAGAAATCACCAGACGAAAGTAAGTTGTTGGTTTTATTTCGAATTAAAACCGGTGATAATAAACCAGATAAAGTTGGAATTAGCGTTTTTAGTGATGGTTTAAATTTATTATGGAGAAGAAAAGTAAAGATGCTGCATCCTTCAGATCTTATGCAAGGTGAAGATTTTGCTATTGATAATCAAGGTAATTTCTATATGACCGCTTCATTTTTTGATGAAGTCGACGATGAAAAAGATAAAATAACCACCTCGTACCGCACAGAAGTATACAAGATTAATGAAAATAGTGGACCCTTAGTAGCGCATAAATTGGATATACCAGGAAGTTCAATAACAGATGCGGTTATAGAATTTGATAAGGGCGGAAAAGTAAAAGTTTCTGGTTTTTATGCTAAGGATATAGATAAAACAGAAATATCAGGAATTTTTTCGGCATCATTAGCAAATGATGGGATGGTTGCTTCAATGATAAAAAGCGATATACCAAATGATATTCTTCAAAATTTTGCTTTGCAAAGAGAAGCTCGAATTAATGAAGGTACTCAAAAAGATGACGATAAAAAAGATCTTGAAAACCTAAGAGTAAATGATGTAATGTTTAATAGTGATGGTAGCACCACTGTATTTGGAGAACAACGTTATGTAGAGTCTTTTACAACTTCGAGCTCATCGGGCTCACGAACAACTTATAGGTATTATTATAGAGATATTTTTGCGTTCAAATTGTCTTCAGACAACAAAATGGTGTGGATGCATAAATTACCTAAAAATCAATTAGGAACGGTAAGTAAAAGAAGTATGTCTTATCTTAATTTTGAGAACGGAGGTAAACACTATCTGTTTTATATAGATGATTTTACAAATTTAAAACGTTCTTTTGAAGAGTCGCCTACTCGTTATTTTGATGGTAAAAAGGAGTTTATTTATCTTACCTCTTATGTTATAGACGATGCTACGGGTGAGGTTTCTAAAGAAGCAATTTTAACAGGTAGTGATATTAGAAACTCGAGATTGGATGTATTAGAATTAACCAAAGCTGCTACATTACCTAATAAAGATGTTATTTTAGAGGCGTACGATGGGAAAAAGAACAATCTGCTACTTAAAATCTCGTTAGCTAATTAAATAAACGCCTCTTGCATGAAAATTTTGCCCATAATCTTTACTTCAATATTTTTATTTTTTTCAAATGATATAGTGACTGTCGAAGAAATACGAGATTCTTATAAATATTGTAATGCTTCTAAAGAAAAAGCAGATCAATTTTATACGTTAACCGAAAAAGCAATGCAAAATGAAGATGCCGTTTTTAAAGGCTATCACGGAGCAGCTTTGGCGTTAAAAGCATCGTTTGTCTGGAACCCTTTTACCAAATTATCCTATTTTAATAAAGGTAAAAAAATGATTGATGAGGCTATTGCATCTGATCCCGGTAATATAGAATTAAGGATGATACGTTTGAGTATTCAATCCAATGCACCAAAAATAGCAGGATACTATAAAAATATAGATGAAGACAAAATGTTTTTGATCGAAAATGTAGAAAGTAGTTCTCCGCTCGAGCTGAAGAAATATATAAAAGGTTACATATCTCACGCTCCAATTTTTACAAAACCCTAAGTGGGTATTCTTTTGCAGTGTATAACAATCTTTTTTTGTTCCATATTTGTGGTAAAAAACAAATAGTCCTCGCCGCCATCTTTAATTTTAAACTTTTTTCTTAGCATAGTAACACTTTCAGGAAAGTTACGCGTTGTAATATTGGCTTTTGTAATTCCGGCCTTTGACATTGTTTTTTTCTGGTACAGAAATACTGTTACTATTTCAAAACACCTTCCTGGGAAGTCTATTTTCTTATCCGAGGTATACAAATGAGAATGTTGATGTATTTTTTCTAACTCAAAAGAATCGGCAACACTCAAGAACCCCCCGCTTTTTAAAATAGCAGTATTTGGTTCGTATAAATAGGTTTTTGGTAACCCTAGGTGTATTGATTGTTGTTTCTCATCATTGAGTACAAACGAAAACTCTTGATCTTTAGTTTTTCTTAGGTTTATGGTATTGATACTAATGTCCTCAGAATATCCCTTAACCAGTACCCATAGCAATTCTTTAACCTCATTGTTTACCGCAACAACATGAATCTCTTTTACATATCTCAAAGCTTTAATTCCTATTTGGAAATCAAGAAGAGGAGAAGTCTTGATAAGGATATTGTTGCTTTTAGAAAAAAATAAATCCAGATGTGCAGGAACATTTGGCAGGCAATCCTCAAGAAAGAAAACTTTTCCTTTGTGGTCATGCCTTCTAGACGGATCTATATAAATCCAATCTACGGTATTTTGTTGTTTCAGTATTTCGATACCATTTCCTGGGATAGTTTTAATGTTTGAAACTTTAAGGGTATTAAAATTATGTTTTGCGATAGTGCTTAACTCTTCATTCATTTCACAATGAATTACTTGCTTACACTTTTTTGAGAAAAAATAATCATCAATACCAAAACCTCCCGTTAGATCGATTAACACTTCTCCAGACACCAATTTACTTTTATAAAAGGCCGTTGCTTCAGAAGAGGTTTGTTCCAAATTAAGGTTAGGAGGGTAGTAAATATTACTTTGAGCGTACCACGTAGAGAATTTTTGTATTGCTTTAAGCCTTCCGTTAATTTGTTGTGCTAACTCTTTGGAAGAAATATTTTCGAACGGGCTTTTGCTTAAAATTAGCTTGCTTAAATCAATTGGAGTTTTTGATTTTTCGAAAATAAATTGTTGTACTTCTTTATGTAATATTTTTGAATTCAATTATAAATCTTTGGTCAGTTTTTTTACAATCTTGTATTCTGATAAAAACTCCTGGGCAATTACTTTTATAGCTGTATAAAATGGCACTGCTACGATTAAACCACCAATTCCAAATAGCAAACCAAAAATAAGAATGGCTAAGAAAATTTCTAATGGGTGAGATTTTACGCTAGTACCAAAAATTAAAGGTTGATTTATAAAATTATCGATCATTTGGATGATCAAATAACCAATAAGAATGTAGCTTAACTTTGGCAAAATTACTGACGAAAAATCATAACCCAAATTACTTGTTATAGCCAGGATTAATATAAGTACACCACCAAACAAAGGTCCAACATAAGGAATAAGGTTTAGGATCGCTGCTATCAGCGCCACGGCAATTGCATTATGAACCCCGAATATGAGTAATAAGATCGTGTATAATATAAATAAAATTACAACCTGCAATAATAAACCAACAAAATAACGAGATAACAAATCCTTGATCTTCGTAAATGCTTTCATGAACTTATTTTCATCTTCTTTTTTCGCAAAAACCAATAAACTGTTTTCTAATAAAAGGCTATCCTTTAAAAGGAAAAAAGAAATAAATAGAACAGAAAAAACGCCAATAAGAACAGCGCCAAAACCACTTAAAAAAGAATTGATCGCGTTTGGTACGGCCTTTAAATCAAAAAATTGCATCAAATCTGTTTTTTTGATAACCTCAACGAGGCTTAATTTTTCAATATTAAAATAATCGCTTATTTCTTGGTTAAGACGATCAAAATCATCACCTATACTATTAACATCTATTTCTCCTATCAACTGCCCTTGTTCTACTACAATAGGAACGAATAGCGTAAAAATACTTAAGAAGAAGCCTATTGTAATAAGTAATGTAAATACTACTGCAAGGGTATTATTAAACTTCAGTTTCCTTTTTAGGAAAGAAACTAATGGCCTTCCCATTAACGAAATGACTGCGGCAAAGGCTATGTATATAAGTACGGATTGGATTTTATATAAAAACCAAAGCAGCCCTAAAACACCAACAATAATGGTTACTGCTCTCAGGATACCGTATGCTATTGTTTTAGAATTCATAAGACAAAGATATTAAGTGTTTGATAATTGTTTTGTGATCTCGTATAAGGCAATTCCGGTTGCGGTTGCAACATTCATACTGCTATTTTTTCCATACATATTGATATGTAAATTTTGATCCGATATCGCTAGTACTTCTTCGGAAACGCCAAAGCTCTCCTCTCCGATAACGAGCGCTATTTTTTTAGGGGATAACAATTGAAATTCGGAAATAGGAGTACTATTAGAGGTAATTTCTAAAGAAATGATTGCATATTGTTCTTCTTTAAGTTTTTTGATTACATCGGTTATATTTTCTGAGGGAGTAAAAGGAACAAATTCATGAGTCGATCTTGCTGTACGTTGCATGCGCTTACTTATAATTGTGATGCCTTCTCCACAGAAATAAATATGCTCAATCCCAAAACTATCCGCAATCCTGAAAATACTACCAATATTGGCAGGTGAGTTTACCCGATCACAAATAAGTGTTATCGGAAATTGTTTTGCCGTAAACGTAGTATTATAATGGTGCAGTTGTTCATTCATTAATTCTCAAAGGCGTATTTGATAATATTTGCTCCCATTTTTAAGGCTTTTAGGCGTACTTCTTCAGGGTCATTATGAACTTCGGCATTTTCCCAACCATCACCCAGATCACTTTCGAAGGTAAAGAGAACCAATAATCTATCTTCATGGATTATACCCAATGCTTGTGGCCGCTTGCCATCATGCTCATGGATCTTGGGTAGTCCTTGAGGGAAGTTATACTTTGAAGAAAAAATAGGATGCGTAACTGGTAATTCTATCAATTCTTTATCTGGAAAAACCTTAACCAATTCTTTACGTATATAAGGCTCCATACCATAATTATCATCAATATGTAAAAATCCACCACTGATAAGATAATTCCTTAGGTTTTCGGCATCTTCTTCTGTGAAAAATACATTACCATGACCGGTCATGTGTAAATAAGGGTACTGAAATATATCGATACTTTCTGGCTTTACAGTTTTGGGTTTGCTATTTATTGTAGTACTTATATTTTGATTACAGAATTGAATAAGGTTGGGTAGGGCAGTAGGGTTACTATACCAATCACCCCCACCTTTGTATTGTAAAATGGCTATATCTTGACTATAACCAGAGATAGAAAATAAAAAAATGAAAACACTAACAGTAAGTTTACCCATATAATTCGTCTAAAATAAAGTCTAAAAATACTAAAATAAAACAGATGAAAAAGAAGCTTTTGATTGTATTAACGCTTATTGCTTCGATATCACTAAATGCGCAAAATAATAGTGAGTCGATTGTTGTGTTAGAATTATTTACCTCTCAGGGGTGCAGTAGTTGTCCTCCTGCGGATAGATTGTTGGATAATATTAGAAAATCACATGAGGATGAAAACGTGTATGTATTATCTTATCATGTAGATTACTGGAACCGATTAGGCTGGAAAGATCCGTTTAGCACTGGATCATACAGCGATTATCAGCGCGAATATGCAACTAAGTTTAATAGTAGATCAATATATACTCCACAATTAGTAGTAAATGGAAGTGAACACTTTACAGGATCTAATCGATATAAAGCTAATGATGCATTACAAAAATATTCAAAATCCAAGGCAAACAATACAATTGTATTAAATGATGTTAGAAAAGAAGGGGAGACTATACAATTAAATTATAAAGTTGAAGGAAATGATTTTAGCACGATTACTTTAGCCTTAGTGGTTTCAGAAAGAACTACTGATGTGTCTAGAGGAGAAAATCGTAATCGAGTATTAAAAAACACCAATATAGTCGCGAATCGTAGAGTTGAAAGTGAAAACTCAGGAAAAATAACCATTTCTATTCCGGATTGGATTTCAAAAAATGATAAACTTTCGGTTATAGCATATACTCAGGATAATAGCTTGAAAACAACGGGTGCTGTTAAAGCAGAAATTTAAAATAATTGTAATTGGCATAAAGTTAACTTTTTGAATGTGATTTTTGGCTTACTTTAAAGCGTACATAATACCTAGGTATTAAGAAACTTAATCATAAACCAATCACGATGAAAATTACTGTTATTTTATGCCTTTGTTTACTTTTTGTTTCTTGTGAACCAAAAAGAAAGGTTCCTAATGAAGCGCAAATTTTTGGTGAAGGAAAAATATCTACTAAGGCGCCAGAATTTGCAACTACTTTTAATGTTGAGGAAGATATAGTTTTTTTTAACCGTACCTCTGCAGATCGATCTTCCATGAAAATTATGTATGCTACTTATGATGGAAAACAATGGTCTGGTGCCGAGAGCCTTCCGTTTTCTACAGGTAAATATCGAGATGTAGATCCATTTTTAACCTTAGATGGGAGTAGATTGTATTTTAGCTCCACAAGACCTGTCGGCGATAAGAATAATGGTATATACAATACCTGGTATATAGAGAGGCTTAAAGAAGGATGGTCTCAACCCATTAATCCCGGGCAACCATTTAATTCTGATTCTACAGATATTTTTGTTACTATATCCGCTACAGGAAATGCTTATTTCGTTTCTGAAAGAGAAAAGAGGGGGATTGTAAAAAGTGAGTACAAAAATGGGAGTTATATGCCCTCAAAAAGTATTGATCTGAAATTGAGAGGAAAGCCAATTTATGCTAGTAACCCTTGTATTGCCTATGATGAAAGTTTTCTTATCGTAGCTGCTCGTGATCCCAAAGGTAATGGTTCTCCCGACTTATTTGTGTCTTGGAATACTAATGGAACATGGTCGGAATTGATAAACTTAGGATTACGAGTAAATTCGGATTATGCAGATTTTGCTCCTAGTTTAAGTAAAGATCAGAAAACGCTCTTTTTTACTTCAGAACGACCGGGAATTGTTCCTAAACAAGAAAAAGGTGTTCGTCCACCGGGTGATATTTATTATGTAAATCTCGAATCCGTTTTAGCAGATTTAAAATGATTATTGGCAGGTTATAAAAAGCCTCTATTAAGGGATTATTTTAAAGGCGATTAATTGATTTAATTGTGGGAGAAAAGAATTGAAGTTATTATCTGACACCACCACAATAGTTCGACTTCCATCTGCAAGTTTGGGGCCGAAAGTAATTCCTTCAAGGTTATCTACGGTGTTATTTGTTAGTTGACCTCTAATTGTTTCAAAGTCAAAAAGTAATGTTTTCTCGGCTTTTACAACGCTATTGTTTGTAAGTGTCTCGGTAGATAGCGTATTCGTTGCATTTGTAGCATCCACTTTATAAATTTTTACATTATTTCCCCCATCTAGATAACCCGAAGCAAAAGAACGTTCTAAAGCCAAAAATTTATTCTCATCATATGCCAGGATCTCTACTAATCCATTTACTTCAAAAGTAGTTCCTAGAGTTGCTTCTCTAGCTACCGGATCTAATTCATAAGCAAACTGTCGTTCTGCAGTTCCTGTTGTTTTATTAAAAAAGGTTATCCTTACAGGAGATGGTGTATCTACGGTAGTTGGTTCTGGTCCGTCTTCTATTAAAGGTAATTCAAAAGAAACCCAATATCCATTGTTATCATGACTCGGGGATAAACCTTCAAGCACGCCATTGTGTCTGGGGCCTTTTGTATCATCAGTAGCATTTGCCTTAAAATTATCAGGTAGTGTAAAGTTTCTAATTTGGTTTCCGTTTGTTGATATTTCAATTAAAGCTGGATCAATGTTATTTACAATAGAACCTTCGCTGGTATAAAAAATCGTTCCAGATGCAGTATCAAATCTAATCGCCTCGGGGTCAACTATTCCGGTTTCTAATGAGATACCCGAAGCATCTTTTATTTCAATCATAGTATTAATTGCTACGTTTCCAAATCCATCTTTGGTATATGCAATATCTGCTTCGTAATATCTAATTGGAGGTACCGAAGTGTCACAGATAAGATACCATTTGCCTTCGTGATAATCGATACCTGATAATCCTCCTACAGGAACACCATTAATGTCTTGTACCGGAATAACAAATTCGTCAATAAACTCAATAGCACTAATTGTATTTTGATTATCCGTTACCGGAGTCGTATCCGGATTGTTATTATTTGAAGAGCAACTCGCGCATAACAAAACAATAACAAATAATGTATTTAATCGCTGTATCATAATAGTGAAATATTGATTAATAAATATATAATTTAAAGCTGGATAATTATGTTAATGGTTTTCCTATCGTTAGGAATTTATAAAAGCCACGCTATGCGCTGCTACTATGGCAGCAGTTTCAGTACGTAACCTCGAGTCACCTAAACTAATAGGAGTATATTCTGATGCTAGTGCAATCTCAATTTCTTTAAAAGAAAAATCTCCTTCAGGACCTATTAATATTGTACTATTTGATTTTGGAGATACTGTGTCTTTTAATGTTTGCTTTTTGGTGTCTTCGCAATGTGCAATAAGCAATTGATCATTATTTTTTTGATTCATAAAATCAGAAAATGAAATGGCAGGATTTAATTTGGGTAAATAACAGTGTAAAGATTGCTTCATAGCACTTTGTAAAATGCGCTCAAATCGTTCGATTTTGATAACTTTTCTTTCACTATGATCGCATAATATTGGTGTAATTTCATCAACTCCTATTTCGGTTGCTTTTTCTAAAAACCATTCATATCGGTCATTCATTTTTGTAGGAGCAACTGCCAAATGAAGTCGATACGGTTTTTTTTCTTGCAGGGTATAAGAAACTATGGATGCAATGCATTGATTTGGGTTAGAAAATGTAATATGGGCATTGAATAAATAGCCATTTCCATTGGTAATATGCAGTACATCGCCTTCTTTTTTCCTGAGAACTTTAGATATATGTTTACTTTCTTCTCTCGAGAATTTTATATCAGTACTTGATTCATGTAATGTGTTATTATAAAACAACTGCATTTGACTTATTTTTTCTGAAAAACTTAAAAAGCTGTAAAGTTAGGGTTTTATTAGAAAAGTTCTATTGATGATCTGGTAAAGTAAAGTGTTATTTTCGATTCTATAAGTAACACTCAAAGATTAATACTTTGGAAAATAAAAACGTAAGTTTTATCATCTTTGATCTACTAATATCAAATTAAGTACAGAACTATGGAAATATTTGAATATTTAACAGGAAGAGGAGGATTTTTAATATTAGCTTTATTTGTGGTTTTAATCGTTTTGTATAATAAGATTAGATCAAGAAGGAAATATTTTAAAGCATCGCCAAAGAAGAAAAAATAACTCGGTTTTTAACTGTATATATTCATTAGAATTTGATTCTGGCTTTAGCCACCACACTCATATCTGTAAAATCATTATTTAAAAATTTCAGATAACCAACGATACCAATCATTGCTGCATTATCTGTGGTGTACTCAAATTTTGGAACAAAAGTATTCCATCCATATTTTGGCTCTCCTTCTTTTAAAGCTTTTCGTATTCCAGAATTAGCAGAAACTCCACCTCCAATAGCAATACTTTTAATCCCTGTTTGTTTTGAAGCTTTTTTTAATTTATCCATAAGAATATTCACAATAGTGTATTGTAAAGAGGCACAAATATCGTTTAGGTTTTCTTCAATAAAATTAGGGTTTTCTTTTACCTTTTTTTGAATAAAATAAAGTACGGCGGTTTTAAGGCCACTAAAACTAAAATTTAATTCCCCAACTTTTGGCTTAGGAAAAGGAAAAGCCTTTGGGTTGCCTAACTGGGCATACTTATCAATTAATGGTCCACCGGGATAGGGTAACCCTAATATTTTGGCACTCTTATCATAGGCTTCACCTACTGCATCATCGATTGTTTCACCAATCACATCCATGTCAAAATGGTCATGCACAGTTACAATTTGTGTATGTCCACCACTTATAGTCATGGCCAAAAAAGGAAAATCAGGAGTGTTAAATCCATCTTCTTCAATAAAATGCGCAAGGATATGGGCTTGCATATGATTAACATCAATTAATGGGATATCCAAAGCAAGAGCCAGAGATTTAGCAAATGATGTTCCTACCAGTAATGACCCCATTAATCCGGGGCCTCTTGTAAATGCAATTGCGTTCAAATCTTCTTTGGTAATATTGGCTTGTTGTATGGCTTGATCGATTACCGGAACGATGTTTTGTTGGTGCGCTCTTGATGCGAGTTCTGGTACTACACCACCATATTGTTCGTGTATTTTTTGCGAGGCAACAACATTTGATAAAACTTTTCCGTTGCATAATATAGCCGCAGAGGTATCATCGCAAGAAGATTCAATACCAAGAATGTATATTTTTTGTGGATTCATTATGAGGAAAAGGGCATAGAAATTGTTAATATTGTCAACAAAGTTAAAACAATAAAACGTATCAAAAAATTTAGGAAAATATTGTTAAGGGTATTTCTTACCCTTTTGTCACTTTTTGCGTTTATAGTGATCGTATTTTCTATCCCAGCAGTACAGACTTTTTTTGGTAATAAAATTACGAATCGGATCAACTCTGATTACGGCGTAGACATTGCTATTGGTAGAATTGGGTTGACTTATGCTGGTAAAGTAAGTTTGAAAGAAATCTTTGTAAAAGATCACCATCAAGACACACTCATGTATGCCGGAAGTATCGAAACATCGATTCTTAATTTGGGCAGAATTTCTAAAGGAAACCCCGAGTTGGGTGAAGTTACTATCGAGGATTTAATCTTTGATATGAAAATTTATAAAGAAGAAAAATCAGATAACCTCATGACTTTTGTAAGAAAGTTTAATTCTGATAAACCACCATCCGGAAAAAGATTTCTCTTAACTACAGAGAATATCACAGTCCGTAATGGTGCTTACACCTTTGTAAACGAAAATCTTAATAACCCAAATGTTATTGATTATAGAGAGATTACATTAGACGCAGAAAACTTGATGATTGATGGTCCAGATGTATATCTTGATATTAATGATTTGGCGTTTAAAGATCAACGAGGGTTACATGTTTCTAGATTTAAGACATGTTTTTCGATAAAACCTGAAGAAATGACTTTTCAGGAATTGATTATAGAAACACCAGACTCCAAAATCCAGGGAGAGATATTATTTTCTTACGATGTTGGTGGTTTGGATGATTTTGAAAACAAAGTAAATATTACGGCAGATTTTGATAGCGGTACGATTTCTACTAATGATTTAATTCCTTTTTATAAAGGATTTGGTCGGAACCATGACCTACGGTTAAAAAATACATCTATACGCGGCGTTCTTAATGATTTTAGAGTGGTTAATGCCAATATTTCGGGATTAGATAGATCAATTATTAAGGGAGATATACGGATTAAAAATGCCGTGTCTGATGCTACAAAATTTGAACTTGATGGAGATTTCGAGGATTTAACTACAAATTATTATGACCTGGTAAATTTAATGCCCAACGTTTTAGGAAACTCACTTCCCCGACAGTTGTATCAGTTTGGAAGTGTTAAAGCAACGGGAAAAGCCATGGTTACAACAAAGACGGTTGATGTGGATATGAATCTTTTTTCTCAGTTAGGAAAAATTAATGCTTTTGTTTTATTAGAAAACCTAGACGATAGTCAAACATCAACTTATAATGGTAATATTATCTCTAATAATTTTAATATCGGTCAATTATTGGGAGCTAAATCTGTAGGGAATGCATCTTTTGATATCCAGGTTGATGGAAGTGGCTTTACATTAGAAAGCCTCAACACCAAGATTGAAGGAGATATTAATAAACTAGAGTTTAACGGCTACGCATACTCTAATCTAAAGGCGCTCGGTAATCTAAAAGACCGTGTATTTGACGGGAGGTTAGATTCTAAAGACCCTAATATAAAATTTAACTTTAACGGTGTGGCAGACCTCTCAGAAGAGGTACATAACTACGATTTTGCGGCTAATGTTGATTATATTGATCTTAATCAATTAAATATTTCTACTCGAGATAGTATTTCGGTTTTTAAGGGTGACGTTCTCATGAATATGAAAGGTACCGGAATTAATGATGCATTTGGTACGATTTCATTTAAAAAAACATTGTACACGAATCAAAATACAAGTTACTATTTTGAAGATTTTGATGTGACTTCCAGTTTTGATAAAGAAAATGTGCGTACGATCGATATTAACAGCCCTGATATTGTACAAGGTAGCGTTAAAGGGATTTTTAGATTTGAAAATGTATATGATCTTTTTCGAAATTCTATAGGAAGTTTGTATACCAATTTTGAAGCAACAGAAATTACTGACAATGAGTTCATGGAATTTAATTTTAGCATCTATAACAAGATTGTGGATGTGTTTTTTCCAGAGATTGAGTTTGCTCCTAATACTATTATAAAAGGTAGGGTAGAGAGCAATGAATCAGAATTTAAACTCACTTTTAAATCTCCGCAAATAAAAGCATTTGATAACTTAATGCAAGATGTAGATGTACAAGTTGATAATAAAAACCCTCTTTTCAATACGTTCGTAGCAGTAGATAGCATTGATTCAAAATATTATGACGTTTCAGAGTTTAGTCTTATTAATGTAACTTTAAAAGATACCCTGTTTATGCGTTCAGAATTTAAAGGGGGTAAAAATAATGAGGATAATTTCAACTTAGAATTTTATCATACGATTAATGAAGAAAATAACTCTGTTGTAGGTTTTAGAAAATCTGATTTTACTTATAAGGGACATACATGGTATGCTAATCGTGAAAAAAGTAAAGATGAAAATAAGATCATTTTTGATAATGATTTTACCAATATAGATATCAAATCCATAATATTGAATTATCAAGACGAAGAGATTAAAATTAATGGAATTACCAGAGGTACGGATTACAAAAATATAAAAGCCACATTTGATAATGTAGACCTTCAGAAAATTACACCACGAATAGATAGTCTGAAATTTGAAGGTACTGTGAATGGTGAGTTGGCTATTATGCAAGAAGATGGTGCCTATTTTCCTAACTCGACAATAGCAATTAACGAATTAGCGATTAACCAGACCTTACTTGGTGAATTAAAGTTAGACCTTGCTGGTAATGCTGATCTTACAGAGTATAATGTAAACACAACATTAGTTAATAGCGAAAAACATAGAACATTATCGGCACTAGGCTCAATAAATGTGTCAAAAGAAAATCCTACGATCAATGTAGATGTAGATTTGGATAAATTTGATATTTCTGAGTTTAGCGCTTTAGGCGGAATCGTTATATCTAATATAAGGGGGTTTGTTTCTGGTAATGCAAAGATCTCCGGAAATTATAAAAATCCTTCTATTGATGGTACCATGTATTTGGATCAGGCGGGTTTAACTGTTCCGTATTTGAATGTAGACTTAGATTTTGCTGAGAATGCAAGAGTTGTTCTCGAAAAGCAACGATTTAACTTTGATTACATCAATGTTACCGATTCAAAATATAATACCAAGGGTATACTATCTGGGTTTATTGGTCATCGTCGTTTTTCTAAATGGGAACTTGGTTTAAAACTTCAAGCGAATGAACGATTATTGGTTTTGGATACCGAAGAAAATGAAGAATCCCTATATTATGGTACGGGTTTTATTAGTGGAGAAGCTTTTATCACTGGCCCTACTAACGAGTTGGTAATAGATGTAAATGCCACTACCGAAGAAGGAACGATTTTTAAAATACCTCTAAATGAATCAGAATCCATAGGTGATAACGCATATATACACTTTTTAAGCCCTGATGAAAAACGTGCCCGATTAGAAGGTAAAGAAATAATCCTTGAAGATGTAAAAGGATTAGAGTTAAATTTTGACCTGGATGTAAATGATAATGCCGAGGTCGAAATTGTGATTAACAAGGAAAATGGGAGCTCCTTAAAAGGTAGAGGGGCAGGAACATTACTTATAGAAATTAATACCAACGGTAAGTTTAATATGTGGGGGGATTTTGTGGCGTATGAAGGGACTTATAATTTTAGATACGGTGCATTTGTCGAAAAGTTATTTACTGTTCGGGATGGGGGAACTATCAATTGGGATGGAAGCCCCACTAGAGCGGTATTGGATTTAAGTGCGGTATATAAAACCGAAACAAATCCTGCTGTTTTACTCGAAAACGCTTCAATAAATCGTAAAATACCAGTTGAAGTTGTAGTTGACCTAAAAGGAGAATTAATTCAGCCAGACCTTACTTTTGATATCGAATTCCCTAATTTGGGTTCTGTAGTAAAAAGTGAATTGGATTATAAACTAAGTGATCAGTCTACAAAAGAGATCCAAGCTTTATCACTGGTTTCTCAAGGACAGTTTTATAGCGGAAACTTAAATACCAATAGTTTAACAGGAGGTTTAGTAGAAAGAGCTTCGAGTTTGGTTAATGGATTGTTCTCAGATAAAGATGATAAGTTTCAGGTAGGGTTAAATTATGTACAAGGTGTTCGTACTTTGGACCAAGAAAATGCAGACCAATTCGGACTCACACTTTCTACTCAAATCAATAATAGAATTCTTATTAATGGTAGGGTTGGAGTCCCGTTAGGAGGAGAAGACCAATCCACAGTGGTAGGTGATGTAGAGATAGAATATCTTTTTAATGAAGATGGGTCACTGCGAGGAAAAATCTTTAATAGGCAAAGTGATATTCAATTTATAGGTACTGCCAATCAAGGCTATGAACAAGGAGTAGGATTATCTTACTCGGTGGATTTTGATAATTTTGGCGAACTTTGGCAAAAGGTTTTCAAAAATAAAAAAGTAAAAGATACCATCGTAAAACCTGTAGATACTACCAAAATAGAAACTCCTAATTTTATTAACTTTACAGAAAAGAATAAGTAACTAATGATGAATAATATGATCATTAATTGCTTTTAGATAAGTGTTATACTACTGTTTTAATACGAATACACATTAACAATAAAATTGAATGGCAAAAGAGATCAGAACTATTGGAGTGATGACTTCAGGAGGGGATGCCCCCGGTATGAACGCGGCAATCCGAGCCGTGGCTCGAGCATGTGCTTATTATAATGTAAAATGCATAGGTTTCTATAGAGGTTACCAAGGTATGATTGAGGGAGATTACTGTGTGATGAATGCCAGGAGTGTTCGCAATATTATAAGTAGAGGTGGTACTATATTAAAATCTGCAAGGTCTAAGGACTTTAGAACTCCCGAAGGAAGAAAAAAAGCAGCAGATCACCTTACTGAAGCTGGAGTGGATGCTATGATTTTGATTGGTGGTGATGGCACATTTAAGGGAGGACAAATTTTTAGCAAAGAATATGAAATACCAGTAATAGGAGTCCCAGGTACCATAGATAATGATATTGCGGGTACTAATTATACCATTGGTTACGATACGGCCTTAAATACGGTAATCGATGCTATTGATAAAATACGTGATACTGCAAGCTCACATGATAGACTTTTTTTTATTGAAGTAATGGGTAGAGATGCTGGTTTTATAGCATTAAATAGTGGTGTGGGCGCAGGAGCCGAAGAAATTTTAATCCCGGAAGAAAATTTGGGACTCGACCGATTATTAGAGTCTTTAAAAAGAAGCAAGCGCTCTGGTAAGTCGTCTAGTATTGTTGTTGTAAGCGAAGGAGATAAGACAGGAAAAAATGTATATCAATTAGCTGATTATGTTACCGAAAATCTGCCAAATTATGATGTGCGTGTTACAGTCTTGGGACATATGCAGCGTGGCGGGTCACCCAGTTGTTTTGATAGAACTCTAGCTAGTAGGCTATGTGTAAAAGCGGTAGAATTGCTTTTGGATGGTGAAAAAAATGTTATGGTAGGTCTCATTAATAATAAAGTGACCTCTACGAGTTTTGACAAAGGACTTTCTGGGACTCATGAGATAAATAAAGAACTTCTTCGTATTTCTGATATACTTTCTACATAAATCAAATCATTATTAAAAAGTTCTACTTAAAGAGAATTGTTATGAATAGCAGCTTCAATATTTATGTGTTCCTGTTGTTTCTATGTTTTATAGTTTGTAGTTGCACAACCTCAAAACCGGAGCAAAAGATAGAGTATCATGCCAATGGTAATGTAAAAGGTATCGGGCAGGTTAAAGGAACCGAAAAAGTTGGAGTATGGGCTTATTATGATGAGCATGCGATACAAGTGGATTCTATACCCTATATAAATGGAGTAAAAATGGGAGAGATAAGATCATATGATTTACGTACAGGAGAATTAGCAGGAAAGGGGTTTTATATCGAGAATCTAAAACAAGGGGTTTGGCAAACCTACCACGAAGGTGGAGCGGTGCACGGTGAAGAAAAATATAGAGATGATGTAGCCATTGATGAACGAATATATTTTTTTGCTAATGGTAATGTAAAAATGAAAACCATGATACAAAATGGTAAGTCGCACGGCGACCATAAAGAGTATTATGTTGATGGTGCCATTTCTGTTTCGGGATATTATCATAATGGTAAGATAGACGGCGAGTGGAAAGAATACAGTGAAAACGGACTTACCAAAGAAATATACAACTGCCAATCAGGATTATGGCATGGCAAATATCAAAAATACCATGATAACGGAAATATTGCGGAACAGGGGAGGTATGATCTAGATCAAAAAACCGGTACCTGGGAGTATTTTGACAAAAACGGAGTGGTAATTGCTACGCAAACCTATTGATAAATAATTTGAAATTAGGACAGAGCTGATAACAAGCAGATACGAAAAATCGATCTCCTCAGGTAGCAAAAAGATCGATCTAGTGGAATTTTAGACACCATATCAAGCTAGTAGGTTTGTGATATAGTAACGGTAAGATATTGATTTTATTGTAGTTGCGATTTTGTGATCGATTAATAGATATACTTTATCTCTATATAGCTTACTATTTTTGGGTCAATAAGGATTACTTAGAAAATAAAATTTACATTAGTTAATACGATTTTCGATAGAAAATGTATCAATAACAAATCAATTATCTACCAAAAACATTTTATTTTCTAGATTCGCCAAAACTTGAAAACACTTATACTATACCGATAAATTTTGTATGCATGCTTCTCGAATTGTCCAAACTGCATCAAAAGAAAAATCAAATTGTTCCTTTTTAATCCATTCTTTGATATAGTTTTTATGAAAATCTATTTTATACACTCCAACCTGATCGGGAGTAATAATTTGTTCTAATAAGATATCATTTTTGATACGATCAAAATCAGATTGTGATGAAGTAACATCGATAGTGTATAATCCTTGTCGTATATAACAATGTGCCTCTGGGATATATTCCAGATGATTCTCCTTAAGTATTGTGCCAATTTTTGGTGTGTTTTCTTGGTCCATTTTGTACATTCCCATCATTAAATCTACAACAATCATATTATGATCGGCTACTGTTTTTAACAAGGCATGTTTAGAACTACATGTACCTTGATGCTCTGATAGTACTAGTGATACATCTGTTCTGTTAGCATTTCTTCCGTAAGGTATAGCACGTATATACGCTAATAACTGTATCCAGGTATGAATTCCCTTTTGTCTTAGTGTTTTGGTGAGATGATCAGTAGATTTTAATGCAAAATCTTCCATAACTGCTATTTTACGGCAATTACAGAGATCTCTACATTTACAAATTTTGGCAATGCGGCAACGGCAACAGTTTCTCTAGCGGGAGCAGTATCTTCGTTAAAATAATCGCCATATACTTCGTTTACCTGAGCAAAATTATTCATATCATTTAAGAAAATAGTAGTCTTAATTACATTTTCGAAAGTCATTCCCACTTCATCAAGAATAGCTTTCAAGTTTTGCATTACTTGCTCGGCCTCAGTTTTAATATCGTCTAATACCAACTCTCCACTTTCTGGATTAATAGCAATCTGTCCAGAAGTGTATAACGTATTTCCGGTCATAATTGCTTGATTATATGGGCCTATAGGAGCAGGTGCATTGGCTGTAGTTATGATTTTTTTCATGTGAAGTATATTTTAAATGATTAATTTATAATTTCCTGAATCCTCAAACTCCGGATTTATAATCTCTAACTTATAACTGTCTATCCGGTTCACGTCGTTTGTCCCATTTGATATCACTAAGTACAGAGGATTTAATTCCGATAAAGAAATTCCATGAGGTTCGCTCACTAAATGGAATCCAGTTAAAACTCATACGCCAACTTTCTAGATCTCTTTGAAAACGCAAGTTCGTAAATGTAAATCCGGGGTTTCTGAGATCATATCCCGATGATACACCTACAGACCACCTTGGAGCCAATTCTACATCACCCGAAAACATGACCGAATGCGATGATATCTCGTTTTGCCGGGCATTATTGCTATAATTAACATTATAGGATATCCTAAGATTCCAGGGCATTTTATAACTGTAATCTTTTTGATCCGTGTTTTTATCTTTATTATCGTCGTCTACATAAGATCGTGCCTCACCAAAATCGGTAACTCCACCAAATAAGTTATCAGGTCGACCTTCATTTCTGAAATTTTGATTGTCAAGAGGATCTTCGTTTACTTTTCCTTTTTCAAAATCTTTACTAGAGAATGAATATCCAAAATTTGCACTTGCCCTGGTTAAGCGAAATAAACTTCCACCATTGTCAATATTCCATACATCAATCCTTCGGTTATTATTATCCAAGGCATAGGGATCTAGTTGTGCATTAAAATTAATATCCAATTTGTTCTGAATAATAGGCACATTACCTGTAATGGACAGTGGGCTTAGTTTTAACGAATCTCCGGCTATGTTATAAGATGTACTAATGTTAAGGTTATTAAGTAAGACTATTTTTTTTGCTTCGGTTGCAGTTGTATCCTTACTTTTTACCTTCATCTCTATATTGTTACTTACAGAAAAACCAATACTACTAGAAAAAACATTGCCTGGTGCACCAAAAAAACCACCTTCAAACCTAGAATATTCAACCACTTCGGTTTCATTTTCGGCTGTAGTAGGGTCATCGGTTATAGTATATTCATCATAAAACTGGTCAAATGCAGGAGTGATATTATAACTTATCGAAGGTCGCATTGTATGTCTTATGGCCTGTATCTTTTTATCTTTCTTAAAGTTAAAAGTTCCGTAGATGGTTGTTCCTAAACTGGCAGTAAAGTTGTACGTTCGATAACTGTCAAAACCCGAAATAGTATCTCTTACAACTTCACCATTACCATCTTCATCGCGAACAAAACTTTGTTCTATAGTTTCAAAAACCCAATTTTCTTGATAGCTTGTTCCGGCAGATGCACTCAAATAGTTGAATATTTTAAAATTGGTAGTTAACGGGATAGAATGTTGTATTCCCGAAGATGCGTTTTCAAACATTCTAGCCGAAAAGAGATCATCATCAGTAGTGGTTATCCTATTCTCACCTCTTAAGCTGTACTGGGTATTAATATTCTGAATAATACCTTTTTTTACACCTACTTTGGGAGCAAAAGGAAATACTCTGGATACACTAGCATTAACATTAGGTAAAGACATATTTACAATACCTGTATTGGTATTAGAGTTATGCGTGGCAGCAACGTTTACATTTACCTGGGGATCTCCCTGAAACGTTTTGGAGTACGAAATATTAGAACTGATCTGATTGTTTAAGAAATTACCCGTATTTAATTGATTTGTAGATTGCTGAAAAAAGTCACTACTACCAAAGTTTACCGAAGCCGAAAAACGAGAGTTTGGATTGGCTTTGGCATCTTGACTATGAGTCCATTGAATATTATAGGTAGTCGTTTTTGAAAAATCTGGAAACCCTCTTTCACTTTGTAAATTATTCTCGTACCTAAAACGTAGATTTCCTCTAAATCGATATCTTTTTGCATAAGCCGATTCAACAGCAAAAGTATAACTTCCATTAGTATAATAATCTCCAAGAAGCGTTAAGTCTACATAATCACTTATGGCAAAATAATACCCACCATTTTGTAGAAAATAACCACGATTTCTTTCTTCACCAGGGTTAGGAATAATAAAACCAGAGGTTCTGTCTTCGGTCAAAGGGAAATATCCAAAAGGTAACCCTAAAGGTGTGGGAACATCTGCAATAAACATATTCACCAAACCAGTAACGATTTTTTTCTTGGGTACAAATTTGATCCTTCTGGCGTAAAAATAATATTCGGGGTCTTCAATGTTTTCTGAAGTAGTAAATTTTACATTACTCATATAAATCACCGAATCATTTTCACGTTTCGAGATCTCATTTTTGATTTTAAAACCGTTTTGTTCGGTTCTGGAGTTGTAAATTAAAGCCTTTTCGGTATCAAAATTAAACCTAATAGAATCTGGTTCTACTACATTTTGTGCTTGTTTAAATACAGGAGTTTGTGTGTATTCGCCCAATGAATCTTTGATACCATAAGCATATACTTCACTTTTTTCATTGTCTACCACAATAAATCCGGCATTAATTTGCATATCACCATAAATGATCTCTGCTTCATTATAGAGATACATTTTGTTTTCTCTACGACTTAGCCTCATATAATCGGTAGCTTTATAATCTACTTTGTCGGTAAGCAGTTGAGGTTCGGCTACGATTGTATCTTGTTTAACGGTATCCTGAGCCTGCTCATTAAGTAGCTGTTCTGGAGTAAGTTCTACTTCTTTTTGGATATTATTAATGGTATCCTGTTCAGCAGGAATAGGAACCTCTGTCGTCTTGTTTGTTTCCTGTGCAGTAATTTGACAAATACAAAACAGTGAAAAACTTAGTGAATAAAGTATGTGACGTACCGTTGTTTGCAATGGTTTAAATCCTATTTTTGTAAAACTATGGCTTAGTTTTTGAAGTGCCAAAATTACATATATTTTTAATGCCTCTATTGTAAATGATAAAAAAATAAAAAATTATGTGATCAATATTTCCGTAACGCCATTTAAACGAATGGGATATGGAATTATTTTTATGAATCATAAACTTTATTTTTTTGCGATATATATTAAATACGGAAACATAAGGAGAATGTTTCAAAGTAAGTGATAAAATTGTTTAGAATTAATGAAAAAGATAACAACTTATACTAATTGCCTAACCCTTTTGGTGATTCTGCTATTGGTGTTTCATACTAATGTAGTAGCACAAGATAACGATAAATTTGTGGTGGTGTTGGATGCCGGTCATGGTGGTGATGACCCTGGGAATAGAGGGAATGGGTATAAAGAAAAGGAAATTTCTCTTAATGTAGTTTTGGCAGTTGGTGCCATATTAGAAAAAGATGAGAGATTTAAAGTGGTCTATACCAGAAAAACAGATAAGTTTATAGAATTATATGAAAGAGGAAACATAGCAAATAAGGCAAATGCCGATTTGTTTGTTTCGATACATTGTAATTCGCACCGTTCGCAAGCATTTGGTACAGAGACATTTGTGTTGGGTTTGCATGCAAATGATGAAAACTTTAATGTAGCTAAAAATGAAAATTCGGTAATCTTATTAGAAGATAACTATGAAGCTAATTATGATGGATTTGATCCCAATTCTCCAGAATCTATTATAGGATTAACATTAATGCAAGAAGAATATTTAGATCAAAGTCTTACCCTGGCAAGTTTTGTTCAAAATCGATTTAAAAAATCTTTGGATAGAAAGAGTAGAGGAGTAAAACAGGCAGGTTTTGTAGTGTTGCACCAAACATATATGCCAAGTGTGCTCATAGAATTAGGTTTTTTAACCAATAATGGCGAAGGGAAATATCTTAATTCTAAAAAAGGACAAACAGATATGGCCAAATCTATTTCTACCTCGGTCATAGATTATAAAGAAAGTCTCGATGCCATTTATTATGCACCAAAACCGAAAACTCCTGAAGTTACTAGTATTACAGCAGAGATGGAGGGTGATAAAGTGTATGATGGCGTTACTTTTAAAGTGCAAATAGCGGCAGGATCTACAGATATCGAATTAGAACCTTTTAATTTTAATGGTCTGGATCAATTGTCTAAAACCAGGGATGGGGAACTCTTTAAATATTTCTTTGGTAGTACTTCTAATTATACCTTAATTAAAGAATTACAGGAGATTGCATTAGGAAAAGGATTCGATTCTAGTTTTGTTGTAGCTTTTCGTAATAATGCTCGAATTTCTTTAACAGAAGCTCTAAAACCTAACACTTCTTCTAATTAATCTAAATAAATACTGATAATTCATCAAAAAATAATCCACAGAAAAGTATTTTTATTCTAAATTTGTGTCCTAAAATCTAATCTATTTTGAAATTTACCCGAGAGATCAAGACAGGAATATTAGCAATTTGTGCTATTGCACTTTTGATTTTTGGATATAGTTTTTTGAAGGGACAAAACCTTCTTGAAAACGACAGAACTTTTTTTGCAGTCTATAAAAATGTAGAAGGTTTAATTCCATCTTCTCCGGTAACTATTAATGGTTTAGTAGTCGGGCAGGTCGTATCCATTGATTTTGCAGATAGTAAAGGTAATCTAGTTGTAGAGTTTAATGTCGATAATGATTTTACTTTTTCTAAAAACAGTGAGGCCAAAGTATATGGAGGAGGATTGATAGGAGGTAAGTCGTTGGCAATTATTCCAAAATATGAACAAGGATTAAATGCAAAAGACGGAGATACCTTACTGGGACGAGTAGAAGCAGGTTTGTTAGAGCTGGTTAATGATAAACTGGCACCTTTGCAAGAAAAATTAGAAGCTGCAATAACCGATGCCGATACCTTATTAACCTCGGTTAACGGTATTCTTAATGTTGATAATCAAAACAACTTAAATTCGATCTTTAAGGATTTGAGTATAAGCGTTAGGCAATTTAAAGGGACATCTATAAAACTGAACAGTTTACTAGAAAATAATGAAGAAAAGTTGAATAGAGCTTTTACAAATGCAGATGAAATCTCTACAAAGCTTAATAAAGTTTCAGATTCTTTATCGAAAATCAATGTTAAAAAAATTGGTACAGAACTCGAAGTAGTATTGGCAAATTTTAGAAAAATATCGAATGACTTAAATTCTGGAAAAGGAACTGCTGGTAAGTTACTTAAAGATGATAAGTTATATGATAATTTAGAAAAAACAACTAAGGAATTGGAGTTACTTCTTCAGGATTTAAGATTAAATCCAACGCGATATATCAATGTATCTGTTTTTGGAAAGAAGAATAAACCCTATCAAAAACCAACAGACTCAATAAATTAATACAAGCATGCAGTACATACCTAACATCTTATTCATCATTGTTTTGGTGGCAGGAATTGGATATTTTACTAAGAATATCCGTAAAGTAATCCGAAATATTCGTTTGGGTAAAGATGTTAACCGATCAGATAACAAAGGAGAACGATTTAAGAATATGGCGATGATTGCTCTTGGGCAATCTAAGATGGTAAGACGTCCTGTATCTGGGATATTACATATTGTTGTTTATTTAGGTTTTATCATCATTAATATTGAAGTTTTAGAGATTATTATCGATGGTATTTTTGGTACACATAGGATTTTTGCTTTTCTCGGCGGATTGTATGATGTGTTAATCGGATCTTTCGAAATTTTGGCTTTCTTGGTTTTTGTTGGAGTGGTTATATTTTGGATTCGTCGTAATGTGATCAAGTTGAAACGTTTCTGGAATCCAGAAATGAAAGGATGGCCAAAAAATGATGGTAACTTAATCCTGTATTTCGAAATGGTATTAATGACCCTGTTTTTGGTTATGAATGCTGCAGATTTGCAATTACAAGATTTAGGAGCAGATCATTATATTAAGGCAGGATCATATCCCGTAAGTCAGTTTATTTCGCCATTGTTTAATGGAATGTCTGAAGGAAGTTTGATATTTTTAGAAAGAGGAGCATGGTGGCTTCATATTTTAGGGATATTAGTGTTCTTGAATTATTTATATTTCTCGAAACACTTGCATATCATGTTAGCGTTTCCGAACACCTATTATGGCGATTTAAGACCTAAAGGAGAATTAGATAATCTAGAAGCAGTTACTAACGAGGTAAAATTAATGATGGACCCAAGTGCTGATCCTTTTGCTGCTCCGGCTGGAGATGAGCCAGAAGGTGAACCAGAGAAATTTGGTGCTTCAGATGTAACAGATCTTAATTGGGTACAACTGCTTAATTCATATACATGTACCGAATGCGGGCGTTGTACCAGCGAATGTCCAGCCAATCAAACAGGAAAAAAATTATCTCCTCGTAAAATTATGATGGATACCAGAGATCGTTTGAAAGAGGTGGGGGATAATATTGATAAAAACGGAAGTTTTGTGGATGATGGCAAACAATTGCTTAATGATTTTATCACTCCCGAAGAACTATGGGCATGTACAAGTTGTAATGCTTGTGTAGAGGCTTGTCCTGTGAGTATTAGTCCGTTATCAATTATTATTGATATGAGAAGATACCTGGTGATGGAAGAAAGTGCTGCGCCATCAGATCTAAATAATATGATGTCTAATATTGAAAATAATGGAGCTCCTTGGCCATTTAACCAGATGGACCGATTAAATTGGAGTGACGAATAATAATAACCAAAAAAATTAACCAATTAACCCTAAAAATTAAAGAGAAATTAGAAGTTATGAAGAAGGAAGAAGTTGAAAAATTATTGCATGATAAAGTTGAAGCGGGAGAGCATATAAGTCCGGTGTTACCAGAAGGTATGAAGAATTACCTGATTGATATTGATGGTACTATTACTGATGATGTTCCTAACGAAGAGCCAGAAAGAATGGTCACTTGCGAACCATTTCCGGATGCATTGATAACCTTAAATAAATGGTTTGATCAAGGGCATATCATTTGTTTTTTTACCTCTAGAACAGAAGATCATAGAGATGTTACCGAAACTTGGCTTAAGAAACACGGTTTTAAATATCATAGCCTTTTAATGGGTAAACCAAGAGGAGGAAATTATCACTGGATAGACAATCACTTAGTGAAAGCTACACGATATACCGGTAAATTTACCGAATTGGTAGAAAGAGTGGTAACCATCGAGGTTTTTGATGATGGTAAACACGATTAATAAAAGGTTTTTTTTAAAACCTTTACATTATAAATAAAGAATATAAAGTATTACGTATGAGCGAAACAATAAAGGTGCCAACGATGGCAGAGTATATGGCCGAAGGAAAAACACCTGAGGTTTTATTTTGGGTTGGTTGCGCTGGTAGTTTTGATGATAGGGCAAAGAAAATTACCAAGGCATTTGTGAAATTATTACATAATGCAAATGTCGATTTTGCGGTATTAGGTACCGAAGAAAGTTGTACCGGGGATCCTGCAAAAAGATCAGGTAATGAATTTTTGTTTCAGATGCAGGCAGTTACTAATATTGAGGTAATGAATGCATACGAAATTAAAAAAGTAGTTACGGCATGTCCTCATTGTTTCAATACGTTAAAAAATGAATACCCTGCTTTGGGAGGAGATTATGATGTGATGCACCATACGCAGTTTCTTAAATCTCTTTTGGACGAAGGAAGATTGTCGGTAGAAGGAGGTAAGTTTAAAGGAAAGAGGATTACTTTTCATGATCCATGTTACTTAGGTAGAGCAAACAATGTCTATGAAGCACCGCGTGATTTACTTCGAAAGCTTGAAGTTGAATTAATAGAGATGAAACGTTGCAAACGTAATGGTTTATGCTGCGGAGCAGGAGGAGCACAGATGTTTAAAGAACCAGAACCAGGTGATAAAGATGTAAATATCGAAAGAACCGAAGATGCTTTAGAAACTAAACCCGATATCATAGCGGCAGGTTGCCCTTTTTGTAACACGATGATGACCGATGGTGTAAAAAATAAAGAGAAAGAAGATAGTATTGAAGTGTTGGATGTGGCAGAGCTTATTGCCAACGCTCAAGATTTATAATTTTTTCTTCGTTTTAATACAATTTTATTAGAGTTAATATGTTTTTCATATTAACTCTTTTTTATAACAGAAAATAGAGATAGTTTTTATTACTTTAGTAAAAAATAGCTAATGTTGGTAGATTTTAATGACCTTCCCGAGACATCAAGAGTATGGATTTATCAGGCTAATCGTTCATTTTCTTTGGATGAATTAGAAGAGATCAAACAAAAATTAAACAATTTTATAACCCAATGGACAGCACATGGTGCCGATCTTAAGGCGGGTTATGATATTAAATATAAAAGATTTATAACTATTGGTTTAGATCAAGGGTTAAATGGGGCGTCTGGATGTTCGATAGATGCCTCGGTTCATTTTATTCAGGAATTAGAAAAAGCATATAATGTAGACTTGATGGATAAAATGAATGTTTCTTTTAAGCAAGGAGAGTTTGTGGCATATAAATCTCTTTCTGATTTTAAGAAAATGGCAAAAAACAAATCAGTATCTCCAAATACTATCGTTTTCAATAACCTAGTTACCAACATCGCAGAGTATCGTACCAATTGGGAAGTGCCTGCAAGAGATAGTTGGCATAACCGTTTTTTAAATTAAAATTTTTGTGTGGCAAATAATTAATAAGTTTTCTTTTTTACTATTTATTTTCGCTTGTCTTGATATTCATGCGCAAACGACCGATTCTTTGGTAGTCCTAAATACCGAATCAAAAGACACTTTATCAACAACGGTAGAGCAACAAATCAGTCCGCTAATTGTCGAAGATTATGAAACTCAAAAACGATGGGTGGATAGCGTGTATAATACAATGACATTAAAAGAAAAAATAGGCCAGCTTTTTATGGTCGATGTATTTTCTTCTAACCCTAAAAAAGACACCGATAAATTAAAACAACTTATAGAAGAATATCATATAGGAGGAGTGATTTTCTCTAAAGGAGGACCAAAACGACAAGCCAAATTAAACAACGAATATCAATCAATTTCTAAAGTACCTCTTCTAATAGGAATGGATGCCGAGTGGGGACTAGCCATGCGATTGGATTCTACCCAGGCTTTCCCTTGGAATATGACTTTGGGAGCAATTCAGGACAATAAACTTATTGAAGAAACCGGAAGGCAAATTGCTAGACATTGTAAACGTCTTGGGGTGCATATTAATTTTGCTCCGGTTGTAGATATAAATACTAACCCTAAAAACCCAATAATTGGAAATCGATCTTTTGGGGAGAACAGAGATAAAGTAACTCAAAAAGCGCTTGCATTTATGAAAGGAATGCAAAAAGAAGGGATTATGGCAAGTGCAAAGCATTTTCCTGGGCATGGAGATACGGATAGCGATTCCCATAAAACACTACCTACGATTGGTTTTGATGCAGAAAGAATAGATAGTATCGAGCTTTTTCCATATCGCAAACTCATCAACGAAGGATTATCTAGCGTAATGGTTGCACATCTTAATATACCTAGTCTCGAATCTAGATCAAATTACCCTTCTTCGATTTCAAAAAATGTAGTTACAAATTTACTTAAAGAAGATTTGAAGTTTGATGGATTAATCTTTACTGATGCATTAAACATGAAGGGAGCCTCAGATTTTAAAAGCCCCGGAGAGATTGATTTAGCAGCTTTTTTGGCAGGCAATGATGTATTACTAATATCTGAAGATGTTCCTTTGGCTTCGCAAAAAATTGTCTCGGCCTATTACTCTGGCCTCGTAACCGAAGAACGTTTGGCGCATTCTGTACGCAAAATTCTTTTGGCAAAATATAAAGTTGGACTTAATAAATATAAACCCGTTGATCTTTCTTTTCTTTATGAGGAACTAAATAGTGTAAAAAATAAAGTTTTACACGAAGAATTGGTAGAAAATTCATTAACACTGATTAAGAATGATAGGGCAACACTTCCTGTAAAAAACCTAGACCTAAAAAAGATTGCCTATGTGTCTTTGGGTGATGATTCTGGTGATGCATTTTACGAACAACTCAATAAATATACTAAAGTTGACTGGGTAAAAGCAGGTCAGTTAGGAGAGATGATAGAAAAACTAAAAGAGTATAATTATGTAATTGTAGGTTTTCATAAATCTAATGCCTCACCCTGGAAAGATTATAAATTTAAAGATAGAGAATTGGTTTGGTTATATGAAATAGCAAGACTTAATACCACAATTCTTAATGTCTTTGCTCGCCCATATGCAATGCTCGATGTGTTAACTACTACCAATTTTGAAGGAGTTTTGATGGCTTATCAAAATAGTATAGTAGCGCAAGAAAAAGCAGCTCAGTTACTTTTTGGTGCATTCGAATCTAAGGGGAAATTACCGGTAAGTTTGCGAGAAGATTTTCCCGAAGGTACAGGTATAGAAACTAGATCTTTAAAGAGATTATCCTATGGTTTGCCAGAAAGCGTAGGGATGAATTCATATAAACTCAATAGGATAGACTCTATTGTTAATCGGACCTTAAATGAAAAAATGACGCCTGGATTGCAATTAATTGTAGCAAGGAAAGGGAAAGTGATTTTTAATAAAAATTACGGATATCATACATATAATAAAATAAGAAAGGTAAAAGGAGATGATATTTATGACTTAGCATCGTTAACCAAAATATTGGCAACCCTACCTCTTACAATGGAGTTAAAAGATAAAGGCCTTGTCTCTTTGGATTCTCGAATTGGCGAATTATTACCTTCTTTTAAAGATTCTAATAAAAAGGATATTACTATTAGATCTATGTTGTCTCATTATGCTAGATTAAGGGCATGGATTCCGTTTTATATAAAAACTCTCGATTCGGTAACTCAAAAACCGGATAGGAAATATTATAGAACTAATTTTTCGGATGAGTTCAATATCAAGGTGACTAACAATCTTTATTTTAGAAGTGATATGAAAGATTCATTGATGCTTAGGATTAAGGATAGCGAATTGCGTAAAAGATTAAGTTATAGGTATAGTGATTTACCTTTTTACCTTCTAAAATCATATATAGAGAATCATTATGATAATACTTTAAATGCGCTAACGCAACAGCATTTTTATAAACCATTGGGAGCAAGTAATACTTCATATTTACCTTTGTCTAGATTTAAAAAGAAAAGAATTATCCCCTCAGAGAATGATCAGGCTTTTAGAAAAGAGATTATTCATGGATATGTTCATGATCAGGGAGCAGCTATGTTTGGGGGTATCGGAGGGCATGCGGGATTATTTGCCAATGCCAATGATGTAACAAAGATCATGCAAATGTATCTTAATGGTGGGTACTACGGAGGGAAACAATACCTTAGAACAGAAACTATAGAGGAGTTTAATACATGCAGTTATTGCGATAAAGATGTAAGAAGAGGAGTTGGTTTTGATAAGCCGCAATTGGGCGATGTTGGCCCTACATGTGGCTGTATATCTATGTCTAGCTTTGGTCATAGTGGTTTTACGGGTACTTTTACCTGGGCAGACCCCGAAGAAGAAATTGTATATGTATTTTTAAGTAATCGTACTTTTCCGGATTCGGCAAATCGAAGATTGATATCTAATGATATTCGATCAGAGATACAAAGAGTGATTTATGACGCTATAGATTATTAGTTTTCGCTAAAAAAAATAAAAATGAATGCAAATGTTTCGGGCAATAGTCCCGTATTTTCAAGAATTGTAGCGGGATGCATGAATTGGGGAGAGTGGGGTGCGAACCTAAAGGTTTCTGAAGCTAGCAAGCTAATAGAAGAGTGCCTAGAATTAAACGTTACTACTTTTGATCATGCCGATATATATGGGCATTATACTACCGAAGAATTATTTGGGAAAGCCATAAAGGGCAATTCTACGCTTAGAGATCAAATGCAATTGATTACTAAATGCGGGATTAAACTGGTTACTCCTAATCGTCCCGAAAATCAGATTAAATCATATGATATCAGTGCTGATTATATTATAAGTTCGGTCGAACAATCTTTACGATATTTACATACGGATTATATCGATCTGCTTCTGGTACATAGGCCAAGCCCATTAATGAATCCTCAAGAAATAGCAGAGGTATTTTCGAAGCTTAAAAAAGAAGGTAAAGTAAAACACTTTGGCGTGTCTAATTTTACTACTTCTCAGTTCGATATGCTGAACAATTTTGTTTCTTTAGAAACAAATCAAATAGAAATTTCTCCACTACATTTAGACCCATTTATCGATGGTACCTTAGATCAGTGTCTTTCTAAGAAAATCTCACCAATGGGGTATTCTACCCTTGCCGGAGGGAAGTTTTTTGCCAATGAAACAACAGAAAGGGTAGCTCGAATAAACAAAGTAGCGAATATATTGGCAAAAAAATACAATACAAGGTTAGATCAAATTCTTACTTCCTGGATTTTAAAGCATCCATCAGGCATTCTTCCGATCATAGGCTCTACAAAGATAAACCGAATTAAATCGGCAGTAGAATCACTAAATGTTCATCTTACAAATGAAGAGTGGTTTATGATTTGGGAAGCATCAACAGGAGAAGAAGTTGCCTAGGGTTACTTTATTCTTTAGATTCTAGGGTAAATAAGTGTTATATGCTTATTTTTTAACAAATATTTAATATAATTCGTAGAACGAACCCAGACTTTCTACACTAATGAAGCGTAGCATTATGTCGCTATTGATTGTTATATCTGGTATTTTGGGTTGGTAAAGAAATAATTTGAGTAGCTTAAAAAGTAGAGTAAATAATTCGTTTTTAAGTGTTTAACACCTGTTTTTTAAGGTTTTTCAGCATAATTCCAATGTTAAAATACTTGTATATAGAACCATGAAACGGTTTTTTACCTATATTTAAGCAGTCAGACTCTTAACGAAATGAACAATTTTTTAATAATTGTAGAACCGTAAAAACCTAAAAACTCACACAAACTTCATCCCCCTAACTTTAATCCCCCTAACTAATGAACAAGCATAGATTATCACTAATCGGATTGGTATTGTCTATTTTTATTTATTTTTCCTCGATTCTTCTAGAATTAGAACTCTTTGAACAAGTAATGTCGTTTCTTGCAAGTTTAGAACAGTTCGAATTTGATGAAGCTATTATTCCATTGCTCATCTTTTTTACATTTGTTTTTTTTAATACCAGAAGAAACAGTAAAAAAATCCAAATGGAAAATGCAAAGCTTAATATTTATAAGGCTATGCTCAATTCTAGTCATCATATTTTGAATAATTTTATTTATCAAATGGATATATTCAAGATAACGGCCGAAGATACTCCTGGATTTGATGCTAAAGTATTATCGTTTTATGAAGATATCATAAATAATGCTTCGCATCAAATAGATTCTTTAAGTAACCTCACTACAATCGATGAGTTTTCGATAAGAACATCAGTAATGTCTTAACTTTTTTTGAATAGATATGTTATTGCTGCTCAAAGAAACTAAATACAGAACCGCCATACTTTCTTGATGAGCTAAAGTGTTCTGATTTTTCGAGAGATGTATATTTAGAATGTTCAATAATAAGAACACCATTTGGAGCTAGTAGTTCTTTTGCGAAAACAAGTTCGGCGATTTTGAGAAATTGTTCTTCTGTAAAATCGTAAGGAGGATCTGCAAAGATGATATCGGCTTTATGCAAGGCTTTGTCCAGGTAGCTATACACATCACTTTTTATTGTTTGTATAGGGAATTCTAGCTCGTTGGCAATGTTTTTAATATAACCTAAACAAGCATAATGAAGATCAACAGCAGTAATGTCTTTTGTGCCCCTAGAAGCAAATTCATAGCTAATATTACCAGTTCCCGCAAAAAGATCAATTACACTGATACTAGAGAAATTATAGATGTTGTTCAAAATATTAAACAATCCTTCTTTAGCCATATCCGTTGTAGGCCTAACAGGGAGTTTTTTAGGTGCGGTTAATCTTTTTCCTTTATATTTTCCAGAAATAATTCTCATACTAGAAATGACTTAATAAAACAAAATGTTCATGAGATTTGATGGGTGCAATATCTGGAGCCAGTTTAGGTGCTTTGTGTTGTTTTCCAAAATCTATGTTACGAATATATTTATATGCAATATCGTAATATGCACTTTCTACAGTTATATCTCCTAAAAATAACAATTTAAACTCCTCAGGGTTTAACTTTAATTGTTCCATTGCAAACAATAAATAATATAAAAAATCCTCCTTAGTTTCGTGATTATACGTATTTGTTAAAACCAATTTCCCTTTATGAATAACTATTAGATCAAAACATTTATCATTCATATGTACAAATACTGTCGTTTGATCATTGTTTTTCTCTTGGGCAAGTAATGAGTTAACTAGTATTGTGCTGGCATGTTTGTAGGTAAATGACCCAAAAGTATCAAAAAAGAAATTATTTATGTTTGCATAAGGTACATATACAGAAACCATATCATGTTGCTCTAATTCATCGTATACTATAAAATCAGTTTCTAATACCTTGATGTTGTATTGAAGGTACTGTTTTATCGCATTAGGATCAAATAGTGGTTTAGGAACTAAGGTGTAAAGGTCGTTATGATAAATAACCTCAATAGTTTTAAAATTACCTTTTAAGACAGGGTTATGATCAAAAGTATATTTTATTTTCTCTAATACCTGTTCTGGTGTTAATCGTATCCCAAATTTATCCTGATGAATAGCGGTGATTTGATCATTAGAATCTATTGTACAAAAAGAAAGTCCATTCAGACTAACCTGAATGGACAATGTGTTTGATGTATTATCAATTATATTATTGGTCGTTAGCACCATAAGTTCTTGGCCAATTACCAGAAGTGTTTACTTCTGTCATTGATCCTACTAAAAGATAAGGACCATCTACTCCATCAACAGAGACTACTTCTCTTTCTTGAGCCAATAGATCTTTGTCTTGATCATGTAAAAGAACATCTTTTGCAACCTTAGCTTCAAAAACAGCAATTCTTAAATCATTTTTATTGATGTAACCAGCGTCTAATTCAAAATTAGCATCTACACCTTCGATAGGTACTTTCATCATGGTTTTATGATTACCAGTTTTAAACAAAGAATCTTTAACAGATGCATATCCTAAAGTATCGATTACCACAGTATCTCTTGGTTCATCAATCTTAAGTATTTTGTTGAATCTAATAAAACTAGAGTCTCTTCTTTGAGTAAGCGTAAACTTTGCTGTATCTATAAAAGATATTAATTTTTCAGGATTCTTTTCAAATTTCCCAGTTATGGATCTATAAGCTAGCTGAGCTGAGCGAATGTCCCTTAGATTTTCAACAGCTTTAGCATATCTTGCTTGTTTTACTTTATTGAATTTCACAGGACCATTTACAGAATTGAATACTAAGTATCCTAGAATTCCTATAACCACCCACAGAACTAATTGAATAACAATTTTCATTTTATGATTTTAGCTTTAAACATTAGTGTATACGCAAATCTACAATTTTTTTTTAATCGTAAAAGTTTATTGCCAAAAAATCATTCCTATCTTTGATTTATTAACTAAAGTATAAATACTATATATAAATTTTAAATGCGGGAAAAAGAGTTTTATGAGTTGTTGAAAAAAGATTTCCCATTCGAGCCTACTTTAAAGCAGGATATAGTATTACAAAAACTATCTCATTTTATTTTAGAAGGGTCTAAAGAATCTCTTTTTCTACTTAAAGGATATGCGGGTACCGGGAAAACTACTTTGATTGGTACTTTGGTGAAAAATTTATGGAAAGCAAAACTAAGCTCTGTATTGCTTGCTCCTACCGGAAGAGCAGCTAAGGTGATTAGTAATTATTCGGGAAGACAAGCGCAAACGATCCATAGGTTTATTTATTATCCCAAAAAAGATAAAGCAGGTGGTGTCGCTTTTCAATTAAAACAAAATAAGAATAGAAATACCATTTTTATTGTCGATGAAGCATCGATGATACCCGATACTCCAAGTGATAGTAAATTGTTTGAAAATGGATCATTACTAGATGATTTAATGATGTTTGTTTATTCTGGTCATAATTGTAAAATTCTTTTTATTGGAGATACGGCGCAATTGCCACCAGTAAAATTAGAAGTAAGCCCGGCTTTGGATTTTGATAATCTAGAGATAGGATTTAATAAAGATGTTGTTCAGATAGAACTAGATGAGGTGGTAAGGCAAGCCGAAAACAGTGGGATTTTGATGAATGCTACTCGGTTAAGAGAACTTCTTAACGATGGTTTTTATGATGCTTTTCAGTTTGAAATAGGTAACTATACAGATATTGTGAGATTTCAGGATGGGCATGAGATAATGGATGCGTTAAATGATGCATACTCTAGTTCGGGGCATGAGGAGTCTGTAATTATACTGCGGTCTAATAAAAGGGCAAATTTATATAATCAACAAATACGTTCGAGGATTCTTTTTCAGGAAGAAGAGTTGTCTACAGGAGATTACCTAATGGTTGTAAAAAACAATTATTTTTGGTTAGATAATAAAAGTGAAGCTGGTTTTATTGCAAATGGAGATATCATTAAGGTTTTGGAGATTTATGCCATTAAAGAACTATATGGTTTCAGATTTGCCGAAGTGAAAATTAGTATGATAGATTATCCTAATCAACAACCACTCGAAACTGTTCTGTTATTAGATACATTAACTTCAGAAACTCCATCATTATCATATGAAGAATCTAATAAATTGTATCAGGAGGTTATGAAAGATTTTGATGGAGAAAGATCAAAATACAAAAAGTTTTTAGGGGTAAAGAATAACAAATATTTTAATGGTTTACAGGTTAAATTTTCTTATGCTATTACTTGTCATAAATCACAAGGGGGACAATGGGATACAGTTTTTATAGAACAACCTTATTTACCAGATGGAATTACCAAAGATTATTTACGCTGGTTATATACGGCTATTACTCGAGCCAAGAAAAAATTATATTTAATTGGGTTCAAAAACGATTTTTTTGTAGAAAACTAACTGGTTTAAGTGCTTTAGACTCTTGAATTTAAGATTTTTTTAAGATTTTTCAGTAAAACTAAATAGTTTGGTTGGTTAAAAAATTGATTAAAAAAAGTTATTTTTGCTACTTCAGAAAAGCAATACATTTTGAATAAAAATACTCTAAAAACTATCGCAATGATTCCTGCGAGGTATGCTGCCACGCGTTTTCCGGGTAAGCTAATGCAGGATCTTGGTGGTAAAAGTGTTATTAGAAGAACATACGAAGCTACCGTTAACACACAACTTTTTGATGCAGTTTATGTAGTTACTGACAGTGATATTATTTTTCAAGAAATTAATACTCATGGTGGTAAAGCTATTATGAGTAAAAAAGAACACAGTTGTGGAAGCGATCGAATCGCCGAAGCGGTTGAGGATATGGATGTTGATATAGTTGTTAATGTGCAAGGTGATGAGCCATTTACAGAACGTGAAAGTTTAGAAAAAGTATTGAGTGTTTTTTACGAAGAGGATTCGGATCGTATTGATTTGGCAAGTCTAATGACTCCGATAGATGATTGGGATGATATTATGAATCCTAATAGTGTAAAAGTTATAGTAGATGAAAATAACTATGCTTTATATTTTTCTAGAGCACCAATTCCGTATCCCAGAGATAAAGAAATAAACTATACATATCATAAACATAAAGGTGTATACGCCTTTAAAAAACAAGCTATTTTAGATTTTTATAAATTACCCATGAGACAGTTGGAGGCGTCCGAAAAAATAGAATGCATCCGATATCTTGAATACGGTAAGAATATAAAAATGATTGAAACGCAACACGAAGGTGTTGAGATTGATACCCCGGAAGATTTAGAAAGAGCAAAAAAAATAATTAACAAAACAGAACCATTGAGTACGAAATCTATTCCTACTTCCGAGATATATACTTCTATCCATAGGAACTTCCCTATGGTACCTAAAGTAGTATTTGGTAAGGGAGCATTTAATCAAATAGGCGACATAATTTCTTGCGAACGCAAGGGAGTAGCTCCATTTATTTATTTGATTGATGATGTATTTGAAAATAACATCTCATTTATTGAAAATAGAATACCACTTTCTTCAATGGATGAGTTGATTTATGTCTCTACTGCTGAAGAACCTAAAACTTCGCAAGTAGATGCTATTGTTTCAAAAATTAAAAATGACTATCAATATGTTCCAAGCGGCATTATTGGTATCGGTGGTGGATCTATTTTAGATTTATCCAAAGCAGTAGCTATTTTAATGACAAACCCGGGGAGTGCAGCAGATTATCAAGGATGGGATTTGGTTGACAATAAGGCTTTATTTCATGTTGGTGTTCCAACTATTTCGGGCACAGGAGCCGAAGTATCTAGAACAACTGTGCTTACAGGACCAGAACGTAAACTAGGTATAAATTCAGATTTTACACCATTTGACCAAGTAATCCTTGATCCCGAACTTATTAGAGGAGTGCCAAAAGATCAGTGGTTCTACACAGGGATGGATTGTTATATTCATTGTGTCGAATCTCTTAATGGTACGTATTTAAATGCGTTTAGCCAGAGTTATGGAGAAAAGGCTCTGGATCTATGTAAAGAGATTTTTCTTGATAATTCATTACCCAAAGAAGAAGCTGATGCCAAACTGATGATGGCTTCTTGGCATGGAGGAATGAGTATAGCATATTCTCAAGTAGGTGTCGCTCATGCAATGAGTTATGGATTGGCATATGTACTGGGTACAAAACATGGTATTGGTAATTGTATTGTATTTGATAAACTTGAAGAGTATTATCCCGAAGGAGTTGCTGTTTTTAAGAAAATGAAAGATTTTCATGGTATCGAACTTCCTGAAGGGGTTTGCGCAAATGTAACTGAAGATCAGTTGAATGTAATGACATCGGTTGCTTTGAGTTTAGAACCTTTATGGGAAAATGCTTTAGGTCCGGATTGGAAATTAAAAATAAATGAAGATAAATTAAAGAAAATTTATCGTTCTTTATAGCAGTTTTCTTAACTGAGTGCCTATGAAACGTTTATCTTCTTATATCTATCACAAGATTCTTGGATGGAAAGCTGTTGGTGATTTCAATAAAGAAACCGTAAAGAAATGTATGATTATAGTCGTGCCTCATACCAGTTGGCATGATTTCTATATTGGCCTGTTGATACGACAGGTTATGGATTTAAAAATAAGTTTTCTGGGTAAAAAAGAACTTTTTAAATGGCCTATCGGATGGTATTTAAAAAGAGTAGGGGGTATCCCCCTGGATAGAACTCCTGGGCAAAATAAGGTAGAAGCTATTGCAGAACTTTTTGAAAAAAGAGATGAGTTGCGATTAGCGATAGCGCCAGAAGGTACTCGGAAAAAAGTAAAGGAATGGAAAACAGGATTTTACCATATAGCAAAAGCCGCTTCGGTTCCTGTTATTATGGTAACCTTTGATTTTGGAAAAAAGCAAAATGTAATATCCGAGCCCTTTTACCCAACAGATGATATGGAGGCAGATTTAGAACTTATGTATAGCTTTTTTAAAGGAGTGAAAGGAAAAGTTGCTAAATATAGTTTTAATGTAGATTAAAATTTCCGAGTTTTCTCCTCTTTAATTTTAGGTTCAGCTTCTTTTTTAGTAGAATTTCCGCCAAAAAGAAGCTCAGTACTAGAAAAAGTAGTTCCAAAAGTTTTTGCAGCATAATATACCTGAGATAGGGCATTTTCTAACTGTTCGGGAGTTAACTCTTTAAGTGGATGAATATATGCCGACCAAAGAATTCCGTTGGATATAGCATATTTTACGTCCAAAGCAGAATGAAAATTGGCAGTCATAGAGTCTAATAGCAAATCCTTGTCGAGATTGTCGGATTCTGTTATTGGTGAGATGATTCTCATTCTATTATTAGTCTCGTCTGTCACGCATAGCATAGGGATTTGTTTATAAATAAATTTCCAATTGCCACTTACTCCACCAAGGGTGTCTGCATTTTTTTGTATAATTTCTTGCAAAATAGAATTGTTCATATTTTGAGAATATGAGAAAAAACTTCCCATAACAAGGAGGATTGCAAATAGTCGATTCATGCTATATTATTTAATCGAATAGTCGGATTTATAAGATAAACATAACAAAAAAAGAGCTTAACATTGGTTAAACTCTTTTTTAAATCGATATTCATGCTTTTTATTCTTCAGAAGAAGATTCTTCCATAGTGTGGTAGACGTTCTGCACATCGTCATCTTCTTCTATTTTTTCTAATAGTTTTTCTACATCTGCAGCCTGTTCTGGAGTTATTTTTTTAGTTACTTGCGGAATACGCTCAAAACCAGAAGACAAAATTTCGATTTCACGACCTTCTAGTTCTTTTTGTATTGTACCAAAACTACCAAAAGGAGCATAGATTAATATACCATCATCGTCTTGGAAAACTTCTTCGGCTCCAAAATCAATAAATTCAAGTTCTAATTCTTCGGGATCAATACCTTCTCCGTTAATTCGAAAATTACACGTATGATCAAACATAAACTCAACAGATCCAGATGTTCCTAGGTTACCATCACATTTATTAAAATATGATCTGATATTTGCTACCGTTCTATTGTTATTGTCAGTTGCTGTTTCGACCAAAATAGCAATTCCATGAGGAGCATATCCTTCAAAAAGCACCTCTTTATAATCGCCTTGACTCTTATCAGAAGCACGCTTTATAGCGCGTTCAATATTATCCTTAGGCATGTTTACCGACTTGGCATTTTGTATCACAGCTCTTAAACGAGAGTTAGAATCCGGATCTGGACCGCCCTCTTTAACTGCCATTACGATGTCTTTACCTATTCTAGTAAACGCTTTGGCCATAGCCGACCAACGTTTCATCTTACGCGCTTTTCTAAATTCAAAAGCTCTTCCCATATGCTAAAATTAAAATCTAAATACAAACATAAGTAGAAACCAAGTTTTTGACAAATGTTTATTTAAGATGAATATTGAAATTTGGATACAAAGTGTTAAGAAACTTTATTATTCGCCTTCTATAATTTGATCTATTGTTTTGGCAAGCCTAAAATCATTTTCGGTAATACCTCCAGCATCATGAGTAGATAGTGAGATGTGTAATTTGTTATAAACATTTGACCAATCAGGGTGGTGACTTTGAGCTTCAGCTTCGAAAGCAATTCTTGTCATAACCGAAAAAGCATCTTTAAAGTCTTTAAATTCAAAAGTAGTGTGAATGGCATTGTCGTGATACTCCCACCCATCCACAGCTTTGAGTTGGTCCTGGATTTGTTCTTCTGTTAGTTTTTTCATAACTATTTTTTGTACTATTAAAATTTACAGTCCTAACTCTTTGCGTAGGATCTCGTCTTTATTACTGTTTTTACCCCAATATGCGGACTTTATACTTTTTAGTTTAGTAGCTTTGGTTGTAAGCTCTTTGGCTTTAGGGCCAAATCCACTTTTAAATGTTTCTGACCAACCTTCAATCTCATAAGGAAAAGAAGAACCAAAAGTTATACTAATACTTCTGTTAAGCTCTGGATATGTAATTGTATATACTTGTAAGTCTTCTTGCTTTTCTAATGTGGCTTTTGCAGAATAGGCTTTTATTTCTTTATGTCTTAATCTACAATATTCAAAAGATGGGATAATTTGTACATCTCCTATGGGCAAATCCTGAGGAGCAATTCTGATTTTCGTCCATAACTCATTTTCTAATATGGCTTTGTCAAGTTTAAATTCTTGATCGGCTTCTCCCTGAAAATAAGAGTGAGATAAGATTTCAAAATCTTCTCTGTTGTTTAATTGCGCGTACACATGCCCACACCATTCTTGCATAGAACTCGATACTTTTACTGCATGTCTATTATCGGCTACGGGATAAAATGTGCTTTGCATGATAGAATATGGATAGATACCCGTATTAAATTTTTTGGTCGAATTAAGTTTAAGAACAGGTATATTATCGGGATTTTGGTAATCTGCTTTTACTTGTTCTTTTGATAGAAAATCTTCTGTAACGTAAATAAGTACCGCCGTTCCTTTTCTGATCTCGCCATATCTGGCTTGTTCTAAAGTATAAGATGATATCTCGGCATTACCGGCATACCAGTATTCTTTAAATTCTTGGGAGAGTTGTTTAGCTAAATTAGCTTCACTTTTAGTTTCTTCTTTTTCTGTAGTGTTCGATGATTTATCAGCTATTACATTACTACATGCTATGATTACCAGCATGGTTAAAATCCCAAACAATAGTATTGACCTTTTCATAATTTTCTTAATTGCTTTTAATGCAAATTACGACAAAGCTAGGATCTGGCAATTTCAATTAACGTTTCATAAACGAATTCTGTTTTGAAATATTTGTTTGTATAATTTAGATTGTTAGAGATGTATTTTATAGTGAGTAATAATAAAAAGACTTCGTTGTGGATTATGATGAATTAATTAAGGATAAAGAAAGAGAATTAGATCAACTAAAGGGATAGCTTGACAATTCTAAATCTAAAGGATGAGCTGTGAAACTGTAAAATTGAGCTTAATAATAGATTTGATACCTCTATCTTTTGAGTATAAGTATAAACTATATCAGTATATAGTTAAATAGTTGAAAATTCGCTAATAGTTTATGAAATAAAACAGGTGAGAACATTTGACAACTTTTTGTTTTTTAGTGATCTAAACAATCTGAATTCAAGTTTTACTAGATCTCTATCAATTTTATAGATTATATTGAGTCTCAATATTCGCATTTTCAAGCTCCGGGATAACCCAATCTTTTATTTTCCCCAAGTATTCTTTAGAGTCCCTTAAAGTTAATTTAAGGATTTTACGATGTATTTTTGTGGATACGTATCCATTGTACCTAGCGTCATAAGAAAACTGTCTTAACCTAAGGTAACAGGTTCTAATGTGACCATCTATAGCTAATTCAGGAGGTCCTTCAGAATGTGGGATTGTTTTTTGATCAAAATCATAATGACTTTCTAAATCTACTCCTTTAGTTTTGGCATAAGATTTCATATAGTGTAAACCACAATAAAATACAATAGTAATCTTCCAATCAGTGAAATCTTGGGGATTACCTTCTTCTACTTGATCTAAAAAATTGGTATTGGATACAGCTTGTTTACAAAATTCACAAGCTATTTTTGGTTGAATAGTACTTGACATTAAATTTGATCGAGAATTTCGATAATATCATCTTCAAGAATTTCTTCTTTGGTCACATCGTCCGGAAGAAAATCCAAAGAAACATTGACCAAACTGCTGTAGGGTTTGGAATAGAATTTAGTTTCAATATCATTTCTAAATGAATCTCTATTCTTAAATGAATTATCTTTTAGAAAAGATTTCTTGGATCAATTTATCGTGAATCAGGTCACTTAAAAATAATCTGGACAGTTGTGCCATTTTGTAATTAGACTCAATAGGATGTTTGTGCATCATCTCTATTTCCTGTGCTAATTCATCTTTTTCATCTTTATACCGTAACTTAACTTGACTTGAATTAATCTTGTCAAGCAATGATTCAACCTTCTCTCCATACTGCTCAACAAGGAATGCTATAACATTGTTATCTTTGTCGATTTCGTTATTTTGGCTTATAGTATTCACCATTGAAAGTTGTTTGGAATTTGTTGGTATAGACAACAATTTAGGAAAATTTCCACAAAAAGTTGTGAAATTCTCAATAAATTTAAGTTTGTTTTAGAATTAAAAACTATTTCTTCTGTTAAAAATAGATTGCAAAAGTATTAAAATTTTATCACATAATTCATTATATCAATATTTATACCATAAAATTCTTATTGTTTAATTTGTTTGTAAATAAGTGAACTGTATTTAATTGTATCAATTAACTACCCCAAAAGATTCGTCCACCAGTCGGGTAGATTATCTAAAAATGATCCAACTCCTCTTTTTATTAATTCACCCTTTATTTCTTTCAAAACTGATTTAAACAATGATAAGCCTTGTTTTCTAAGTTTAGCTAAGAATTTACTGGTTTTCCTAACAGTACTCTTTTTGGTCATGTTAGGAATATCCCTTTTAATCTCCTTGGCTTCCTCTATTAACTCTTTATTTTCTTCGGAATTCTGCTCAAGAACTTCAATGGTCTTTTCATATAGTGCATCGATTAGAAGTTGATTTGGTAAATCAAAGGGTTTGGTGTCAGAATCTTCATCTACTATTTCAAAGTGTGTATAGAATTCCTCTTCATACTCTAATAGTATTGCCTGGTCTGGAGTTAAGTTTACATTATGATAATCCCTTATAATAGATCGCCATTGTTTATAATCTTCTAAGGTATCTTTTATCTTCTCACGACGTGCTTGTGATTCAGTGTATATTGAGTTTTGCGGCATCAATACGTAATTAAACATTATTGGAGATCCAATTATCGTATCTTCTATCTCAATATGTTTTATGTTAAACCTAAACTCAGATTTTCGAGAAGTTTCTTGAACTAAAATATCTAAAGGGTGCTCTTGAGTTATTTTGAGAATTTCTTGATTCTCTTCTACATCAGCTTTTATAAAATTAAATAGCTGCTCGGCTTCTTTTAGAATTTTTATTGGATAGTCTCTTTTGTCAAATGGTTTATTTTCCATAGTATATATTACCCTATTTTATCTAAGTCAACAACACCATCACTATTCTTAGCCTTAAGAAGAACTTTTAAAGCTTGTGTTTACTTGATTAGACATGATTAGTAGTCTATATCAAAATTATACATTTTAATGGATTTTTTAATTTTTGGGTAAATTATATAGGATTATTATTCTATTACTTTTTTTAATGTATTTATGAAACTCCACCAAAACTCATCAGAGTTTCATAAACAAGGTGTGTAGGTAACCCCATAACATTAAAATAACTACCTTCAATATTAGAAATACCTATAAAACCAATCCACTCTTGGATGCCATATGCTCCGGCTTTATCAAGTGGTTTGTACTTTGATACGTAATATTCGATCTCTTTGGAAGAAAGAGATTTAAAAGTTACTTTTGTGCTTTGATGTACAATTTTAATAGCATCTCTATTTTTAAAACATACTGAGGTAATTACCTCGTGAGTATCATTAGAAAGCGATGTAATCATTTTGGCAGCTTCTTCAAGATTTTTGGGCTTACCTAAAGCTTTATTTTTATGCCAAACAATAGTATCACTGGTAATTAAAATGTCATTAGCTTTTAAATCTTCAAAAGCATCGGCTTTAAGTTTTGCCAAATAATCAGAAATTTCATGGGCTTTAAGATGATCAGGATAAATTTCGTTAATTTCTTTTACTTGGATTGTGAAATCCAATGCTAAGTCTTTAAAAAACTGTTGTCTTCTGGGTGAACCAGAGGCAAGGATAATATGATACTCTTTTAGTAAATCGTTTAGCATTTTTTATTTTAAAATATACTGATAAAACATAAGTGATACTGCTCCTGTAATAAGCACAATTTTTAATATAAGCTTTAAGGTAATCAATTGCTTATTAGACTCTGTTGTAAAAGTTTTGATTATAAAATAGATAAGAGGAGCCACTATAAGAAGTAAAACTAAGATTACTGCCTGGGTATTCGAAAAAAGGTACGTATAAATATAATAAATGACAGCCACGATGGGAAGTATCGCTAGTATACCTGCCAATTTTATTGTTCGATCTTTTCCTAAAACGATAGGGATTGTTGTTATTCCTGTATTATGGTCTTTATCTATTTGTATACAATCTTTAATAATTTCTCTAATACAAATAATCAAAAAGGTAAATATAGAATAGTCAAGAATAATCGAAAAAATGACGGTTTGCGAAGCTCTGTTTTTTTCGGTTATAGCCGGAAGAAGATCAAAAATGCCAACCACTATAAGGCTTAATGCGGCTAATAGTCCAATAATAACGTTTTTAACAACCAGTATTTCTTTTAAATAGGAAGCATAGATGTAAAATACTCCGGATATAATAACAAAAAGAGCTGCAAATCCTGGTCTATCCACCAAATTAGCTAAATAAAACCCGATTAAAACACCAACAACATTTAAAATAATAAATAATCTATTTGCAGATTTTTCTGTAATTGATCCTAGGATTAACCCTTTCGGATTTGTCTCTTCTTGATCATAAATCCCTATAATAACATTTCCTGCGGCAGCGATAGAAATTGTCGCTATAATTAATAAAAATAAACCAAAACCGTTTAATGTTATTGCAATCCCGAAAGGTTCGAAAAGACCATATTTTATAAATACTTGTGCAAGTGCTATCAATAGCAAGTTATCAATTTTTATAAGCTTCAAATGGGTGAGCATAGAAATGTTTGGTTTGTTAGTGAGCAAATGTAATAATTAATCGTAATTTCTACGGTCCCTATATGAGTATATATGTATCACATATTAGTTAAAGCAATTTAATATGCTTGTCAAGTGTTGTTTACAAAAAGAAGTTATAAGTATATTAATTATGAGTACCTTGAAAAGGTTTTAGGTATAAAATTAAAATGAAAAATATGAATGAACTTTTTTTGACTGATGTTCCGTTTGTAAACGGAATGAATTTGGCATGGATAGAATTTGGTAGAGATACTGGAGTAGATCCTTTTTCTGAAGAAAAAGAATACCACCCCAAAATGGATCAGTTTGAAAAAGCAATGGACTTTGTTAAGAATTTGGACGGGAATATGATACGTTGGTGGTATCATACCAATGGATCTACAAATCCCGTTTTTGATACCAACCAGAAAGTGGCTAAAAATCCAGAATTTTTTCATGAAGATGTAAAAAAAATATTGGATTTAGCCCATAGTAAAGAACTTAAAGTGCAAATCTGTCTATGGTCTTTTGATATGCTAAAAGAACAATGGGGGGCAGATGCAAATAGGAATAAAAAGTTACTTACTCAAGACGAGTATATGAATGCGTATATAGAAAATGCATTGCTACCTCTAGTAAATTCTATAGGAAATCACCCTGCTTTGTTTGCTTGGGAAATTTTTAATGAACCCGAAGGAATGACAAACAGATATGCAAGTCATTGGACAGGGTTTAAAGAAAAGGTTGAAATGTCTGATATTCAAAAATTTATTAATCGAACAGCTGGAGCAATACGAAGAAATCAACCCGATGTAAAAATTACAAATGGTGCTCTTGGGTTTTTAACCAGTATCGAAGATGAGCAAAAAGGGTTCTGGAATGCATATTCGGATAAAAACTTAATAGCACAAGGAAAAGATGAGTATGGATATCTGGATTTTTATAATATTCATTACTATAGCTGGGCCCGGTCAAAAGGATCACCATTTCATAACGAATATGATCTTAAAAAGTTGGATAAAAAAGCAGTTATAGGGGAGTATTATCCAGATGATTTGTTTTTTAAAAGCGGAAGTAATGATGATGACCATAATCTATCTACTATTTTTGCAAAGGACCTTGGGGTAGCTTTATTAGATATGCAATGGTCGGGTTCTATAGTGTGGTCCTGGACAGATAGAAAATCGTATGAAGAACGTACTAGAATGGCCGATATAATTAAAAATATAAGTGATAGCGTACATAGAGAAATCACGTAGAGAGATAATGTTTTTTTCGGCTTTTAATAAGGTTTTATCTGTGATGATAAGGTTCGTTTTTTAAAATTGTAAACCCTCGATACAACTGCTCTACAAAAAATAAGCGAATCATCTGATGCGAGAAAGTCATTCTGGATAGGGATAATTTACTTTGAGCACGTTGATATACTTCAGAACTAAATCCATAAGGGCCCCCTATAACAAATACTAATTGCTTAATGCCACTATTCATCTGTTTTTGAAGTAATTCAGAAAAACCTATAGAATCATATTGCTTGCCATTTTCATCCAATAAAATAAGAACATCAGAAGTATTTAATTTATCCAATATTAATTTTCCTTCTTTATCCTTTTGTTGGGTTTCACTAAGATTTTTTACTTTTTTGAGATCTGGTATTATTTCAAAATTAAATTTGATATAAAACCCTAACCTCTTGATATATTCATTTATAAGGTCATTAAGTTGTTTGTGATCCGTCTTACCAACGGCAAGTAATTTTATTGTCATAGTTTACAATTAGCATTTACTTTGCTACATTAGCAAAAATAACCATTCGATATGATTAGTGAAAACCAATTTAATAAAGAAATTGATTTAATAATAGCTAATGCAATTAGAGAAGATGTAGGTGATGGAGATCATAGTTCACTAGCCTGTATTCCTAAAGCTGCTACTGGTAAAGCAAAATTATTGGTAAAAGACGAAGGGATTTTGGCAGGAGTAGAATTTGCTAAAAAGGTATTTAGTTTTGTAGATCCAGAAATGGTTGTTGATGTTAGGATTAATGATGGAACCCCTGTAAAATATGATGATGAAGCTTTTTATGTATCCGGAAGTTCTCAATCAATTTTAAAAGCAGAACGATTAGTGCTTAATGCTATGCAAAGAATGAGTGCTATTGCTACAAAAACGAACCATTTTGTAAAACTACTAGAAGGAACCGGTACAAAAATATTAGATACCCGTAAAACAACTCCAGGAATTCGAGCACTCGAGAAATGGGCTGTTAAGATAGGAGGGGGAGAGAATCATAGGTTTGCATTGTACGATATGATAATGCTAAAAGATAATCATATTGATTTTGCAGGAGGAATAACACAGGCAATCGAGAAAACCAAAAAATATCTAATAGATCAAAAACGAGATCTTAAGATTATTGTCGAAGCAAGAGATCTTAATGAGATCAGAGAAATCCTTAAAACTCCTGGAGTGTATAGGATTTTGATTGATAATTTTAATTATGAAGATACTAAAGAGGCTGTAAAATTGATTGGAGATACTTGCCTAACCGAATCTAGCGGTGGTATAAATGAAAAAACCGTAAGAAAATATGCAGAGTGTGGAGTAAATTATATTAGTAGCGGAGCTTTAACACATTCGGTATATAATTTGGACCTGAGTTTGAAAGCGATGTAATATATGTCAAAAAATGTTGAAGATAAACTTAATAAGATTCCTGGAATTAATTTTTTGGTCAAAATAGGTAAAAAAATTGTTCTTCCGGGATTTCAGGGATTGTCAATATATGATCTAGTCGAGAATTATGTTATTGGGATTATCAAAGGAACTTTTTCTGCAAGAGCAAGTGCCATTTCATGGAGCTTCTTTCTTTCATTATTTCCATTTTTATTATTTCTATTAAACCTAATACCATATTTACCCATTAATCAAGAAAACTTTTTCGAATTCATAAACGGAGCCTTACCAAAACAATCCTCAGAGTTTTTTAAAGTAATTTTTGATGATATTGCCTCAAACCCAAGAGGTGGGTTGCTATCTACAGTGTTTTTATTGTCAATTTTTTTAATGACCAATGGAGTAAATGCTGTTTTCTCGGGATTTGAATACTCATACCATGTTACACTTAATAGAAATTTTGTTAGACAATATATTGTAGCACTGGGAGTGTCTATAATTGTGGCATCGTTATTGTTAATCACCATAATAGGAACTATTTATTTTACGTATTTGGTAGATAATTTGAATAAGATGGGAGTGGTAGATGATACTGTTTTTTGGTTGACAATAGGTAAATATTCTCTATTTGTGTTCATGATATTTGTAATCATAGCAACATTGTTTTATTTTGGCACCTCAGAGGGAAAACAAAATAAGTTCTTTTCGCCGGGTGCGTTTATGACAACTTTTTTGATCATCATAACAACATACTTGTTTGGGATTTATATAGATAATTTTTCAAACTATAACCAGTTATATGGCTCGATAGGAGCAATGTTGATCTTAATGTTATATATATGGCTTAACTCTAATTTATTATTGTTAGGCTTTGAATTGAACGCGTCGCTGATTCAACTTAGAAAAAACTTTGATACATAATTTAACACAAATAAATATTTAATTACAAATGAAAAAACTTAGTTTATTATTTTTTGCAACAATGATTGTTTTATCCGCTCAGGCGCAAGTAAAGATTGGAGATGCCAATGTGCCCGAAACGGTAACTTTTAATGGAGAAAACCTCGTATTTAATGGTGGAGGATTAAGAGAAAAATTCTTTATTGATATATATGCAGGAGCGCTTTATTTAAAGAAAAAAAATAATAAGGCCAGTGCGATTGCCAAAGCAGATGAAACTATGGCTATAAAATTGCATATTCAATCTGGCTTAATGTCTAGAAGTAAAATGGCTACTGCTTTACGCGATGGTTTCGACAAGTCTACCAACGGTAATATTGCCCCTATCAAAGAACGAATGGAGAAATTTATTGGTTTTATAAAAGATGAGATAGAAGTTGATCAAGTATATGATATTGTATACGAAAAAGGAAAAGGAAGTGTGATCTATAAAGATGGTTCTGAAAAAGGATCGGTAGCGGGGTTAGATTTTAAAGAAGCCCTTTTTAATATTTGGTTGGGTAATAAACCAGCAGATAAAGGCTTGAAAAAAGAAATGCTAGGTGATTATTAATCAATAAGATATAATTGTATTTTTGCACTTAGATATAAGTAAACATATTCCAAATTGCTGTGCATGCATAATATTTTATATATTTGTTAGCCAATGAAATAAGAAAAATTTAATCCACCCCAAATAAACCTTTATTTACAATGAAAAAAATTACTTTGTTGTTAGTAGCATTGGTTGCGCTAACTAATGTACAAGCCCAAATTAGAGTGGGTAGTAAAGCTATATTACCATATGAGCAAACGTTTGCAGAAACAGAGCTTAAATTAAATGGAGCAGGCTTGAGAGAAATGCTATGGATTGACCTATACGCAGGGGGGTTATATCTTCAGAATAAGAGTAAAGACCCAAAAACAATTCTTGATGCAGATGAAACAATGTCGATTAAACTAAATATTGTTTCTGGTTTTGTAACGCAAAAGAAAATGATTAAAGCTGTCAAAGATGGTTTTTATAAAGCTACTTTTGGTAATACCACAGCTTTGGATGAGAGAATTAGAAAGTTTACAAAGTTTTTTTCAGAACCAATTGTAAAGAATGATATATTCGATCTGGTATATGTTAAAGGAGTCGGTGTTAAGGCGTATAAAAATGATGTAGAACTGGGAGTTATTGAAGGAAGAGATTTTAAATACGCTTTATTTAAAATTTGGTTGGGAGATGAACCCGCTAGTGAGCCTTTGAAAAAAGGAATGTTAGGATTACAATAATTTGATAATTCCGAAAATATGTCTGAAGCTATCTGGAGTAATTCAGATAGCTTTTTTCTTTTACAAAAATGTAAATGTTTAACCTTTTAATTATAATTATGAATTTTTTTAGAATATTTTTTACCCTCTTAATAGTATGTACAGGAACTCTAAATGCTCAAGATGAAATCATTGGTAAATGGAAAACCATTGATGATAACACAGGAGAACCCAGATCGATTGTCGAGATTTATAAAAAAGGAGATAAACTGTATGGCAAAATTGCTCATATTATAAATGAGGCAGATAGAGGAAATTTATGTGTAGAATGTAAAGGAAGCGATTATAATAAGCCTGTTGAAGGTATGGTGATCATCAAAAATTTAAAAAAAGATGGTAATGAGTATGAAGATGGTACTATTTTGGATCCAGAAAACGGAAAAGTATATCGTTGCAAAATATGGGTAGATGAGGAAAACCCAAAAGTATTGAATGTACGTGGATATATAGCCTTTCTTTATAGAACGCAGCAGTGGATCAAAGTTTGATTTTAATTGTGGATAAGAAGGTTTTTTATGGGTAAATATAAAATTTAACATTTTTTTTATGTTAGGTTTTCGAAGATTATAGAACTAACTACACATAATCTTTAAAAAAACTAAACCATGAAAAGAATAATTACCCTAACATTTTTAGTATTAATTTCACATTTTACTATAGCCCAAATTAGAATTGGAGACATTGTTGTTCCTGAAAAAGTGACTTACGATGGAGAAGAGTTAAATTACAACGGAGGTGCCATGAGAAAAGTACTTTCTTTTAAAACTTATGCAGGTACCTTATATACTAAAGTAAAACATACAGATGATAGAAAAGTACTAGATTCTGACGAAACAATGGCTATTCGATTAAATATTGCTTCCAAAAAAGTTACTAATGATAGAATGATCAAAGTATTCAGAAAAGGATTTGATGATGCAATGTTTGGAAATACACAAAGTTTGGATGCGAGAATTGAGGACTTTCTAAAGCTTTTTAACTCTCCGATGAAAATAAATGATTACTATGATCTGGTTTACCTAAAAGGAAAAGGTGTAAAAACCTATAAAAACGATCAAGAATTAGGTTTTATAGAAGGACGTGATTTTAAATATGCTTTATTTAAAATATGGTTAGGAAACGAACCTGCTTGTGAAATCATTAAAGGAGGAATGCTCGGACTAAGCGAATAAATAAAACTATATCATATAAAATGCCCGATACGTCTTATACGTGTTGGGTTTTTTTATTATCATTTTTTGGTTACTTTCTATAAGTTAAACTTGTACTTTTGTTTAACTAGTATAAACGTAATCTGTATCTCTTTATAATTGATAATGCCATATTTTATAGATGTAATACTTCCTATTCCACTCGATAAAGAGTTTACCTACCGTATTAATGAAAATGAAGCAGGTTTTATACGTCCAGGAATGCGCGTTGCGGTACAGTTTGGTAAAACCAAAGTATATGCAGCCTTAGTAACAACAGTGCATCAAAACCCTCCTATGGTTTATGAAGCAAAAGAAATAGAGCATATTCTGGATGAAAATCCTATTGTAACCGATCATCAATTACAATTATGGTCCTGGATTGCCAAGTATTATATGTGTACAAAAGGAGAAGTTATGCGAGCGGCACTACCTAGTGCATTCCTTTTAGAGAGCGAAACAATAATTCAGAAAAGCGAAAATAATACTATTGATGAGACTTCATTAAAAGATGATGAATTTTTGCTGTTTGAAGCACTTCAATATCAAAGCTTACTTCGAATACAGGAAGTAATGGATATTTTGGGTAAAAAAAATGTACTACCCGTAATAAAGCGATTATTAGAAAAGAATATTATAACTGTTCAAGAACAGATATATGAGCAGTATAAACCTAAGCTGGTTCGGTTTATTAAATTAAGCCCTGATTATGCTCAGGAAGAGGCATTAAAAACCCTGTTAGATGCCATGACTCGGGCTCCCAAACAACGAGATGTATTAATGCAATTGTTTGTATTACAGGCCAAAACAAATAAACCTGTTAAGGTTAGTGAGTTAATTAAGCAATCCAATAGCTCTTCTTCGATTGTAAAAACGTTAATAAACAAAAACATATTACTCGAGTATCACTTGCAAACAGACCGGGTACGATATGAGGGGCAAGCGCAGCAAAGTATAAAAGAACTTAATGAATATCAAAGCCAGGCTTATGCTGAAATAATAAACTCTTTTAAAGAAAAAGAGGTTTGTTTGTTACACGGTGTAACCTCTTCCGGAAAAACAGAAATATATGTCAAGCTTATAGAAAATAGTATAAAAGAAGGTAAACAGGTGCTATATCTATTACCCGAAATAGCTTTAACTACTCAGTTGATAAGTAGATTACAAGAGTATTTCGGAGAAAAACTAACCGTTTATCATTCTAAGTATTCTGTAAATGAGAGAGTAGAGGCATGGAATAATATAAAAAACAAAAAAGCGAAAGCTCAGATAGTCATTGGTGCGCGATCGGCAATGTTTCTTCCATTTAAGGATCTAGGATTAATTATTGTAGATGAAGAGCATGAAAGTACATTTAAGCAATATGATCCAGCACCGAGATATCATGCTAGAGATACTGCAATAGTATTAAGTAAAATGTTTCAGACCAAGGTGTTATTAGGCTCTGCTACTCCTTCTTTAGAAACCTATTACAACGCCCAACAAAATAAATATGGTTTGGTGCAGCTTACAAGAAGATTTGGTAATGTATTAATGCCAGAGATAAATCTTGTAGATATTAAAACCAAGTATAAGAAAAAGGAAATGACCGGGCATTTTAGTGATACGCTACTGGAGAATATACGGGATGTCATAAAAGAAGGAGAACAAGTAATTTTGTTTCAAAATAGACGAGGTTACTCTCCTGTTATTGAGTGCAATACTTGTGGGCATTCTCCACAATGCCCCAATTGTGATGTAAGTCTTACATTTCATAATCACCGTAATCAGTTAAGATGTCATTATTGTGGATATCATATTGCTATGTTACAAAAATGTATGGCATGTGATAGTACGGCGTTAACCACTAAAGGTTTTGGTACAGAACAAATAGAGAAAGAGCTGCAGGAGTTGTTTCCGGATCACAATATTGGGAGAATGGATCAAGATACCACAAGAGGTAAATATGGATATGAAAAAATAATTACTCGATTTGAAGAAGGAGAAATCGATATTATGGTGGGTACACAGATGTTATCAAAAGGTTTGGATTTCAGAAATGTGAGTTTGGTTGGGATTATGAATGCAGATAATCTACTCAATTTTCCTGATTTTAGGGCTCATGAACGTAGCTTTCAATTAATGCAACAAGTTTCTGGTCGTGCGGGTAGAACTAAGAAAAGAGGTAAGGTATTAATTCAGACTTATAATCCTTTTCACCAAATTCTACAACAAGTCTCGGTCAATGATTTTATGGGTATGTATAAAGATCAAATTGAAGAGCGACACCAATATAAATACCCTCCATTTTATCGATTAATTAAAATAACGGCCAAACATAAAGATTATAACAAGGTTAATGATGCTACCAATTGGTTAGCAAGGTCGCTGCGAAATGTTTTTAAAGACTACGTTTTAGGACCTGAATTTCCTCCAATATCCAGAATAAGAAATCAATATCATAAAAATATTTTGATTAAAATACCGCAGGGACAATCATTAGGTAAAACCAAAGATGTAATCAAAAAAATACATATTTCTTTTGGAAGTATAAAAGAATTCTCGGGAGTACGACTCATTATTAATGTCGACAATTATTAAAAATAAAAAAGTCTTGCATTACACAAGACTTTTTAAAATATATTGAACAATTATATATTCTTAAATTAACTATTTAAAGCTTCAATTAACGAATGCTTTTTATGTCGGCTCAGTGGTATTTTTTCGTCTGCAATTTCAATATTACGACTATTGTATCGCTCTACCTTATCCAAGTTAACAATATATGATTTATGAATTCTTAAGAAACGATCAGCAGGTAACTGCGCTTCAAAAGATTTCATAGTTGCTAATACAACAATAGGATCTCCTTCTTCCATGATTAACTTCACGTAATCTCCTAATGCTTCAACATATTTCAATTGACTTAGAAATATCTTACGCTTTTTAAGGTTACTTTTCACAAAGATATAATCATCATCTTCCAGAGTTGCATTCTCAGAGCCCATACGAGACATACTTAACGCCTTGTCTACTGCAGCATTAAAACGATCTTTCTTGATAGGCTTTCTTAAATAATCGATAGCATCATAATCAAATGCTTTAAAAGCATATTTTGTTTTTCCTGTAACAAAAATGATATGAGGTTTATTCTCAAGATCATCTAATAAATCGAACCCGGTTAGGATTGGCATTTCTATATCCAGAAATAACAAATCTACAGGAGTATCGAGTAAGCCGTTTTTTGTTTCGATAGCATTGTTCCATTCTGCCACTAATTCTAGCGACGAATGTTCATCTATAAGCTTTACTATTGCAAGCCTTTGCAGACGAGAATCATCTACTACCGCACATTTTAATTGAGATTGTTCCACTTGTATAGTGTTATTATTCTTATACAATATTAATGAATATATATTATTTCCACAAACATTTTACGCTTTTTATCGATAAAAAACAGTGTTTCATCGAAGTGATTCGTAGGCCAAAACATTGGTCCGCGCAAAATGAGTCTCCGTTATAAGTATATATATAAGGTATAAGTGTTTAATTATTAATAGGTTGTTTTATTTTATAACAAGTCTAAAGCTTCTTTAAATTCTTGTTTTTTCATTCTACTTATAGGTATTTTATTGTTCCTTATTTCCATATAATGAGCACCAAAACGTTCTATTTTTTTGAGATTTACAATATATGATCGATGCGCTCTAAAAAAATATTCAGAGGGCAAAATAGATTCTAAAGAAGTCATCGTGCCCAAAGTAACTAGAGGACTGCCTTCTTCCATATGTATTTTTGCAAAATCTTTTAAAGCCGAGACGTATAGAATTTGCTTAAGAAACACTTTATATTCTTTTATGCCACTTTTAATAAAAACAAATGGATTGTCCTGTTGTGGTTGATTTTCGGGCAATAAAGAATAGGTATTTAATACCTTTTGTACTGCAATGTTAAATCGTTCTTTTTTTAAAGGTTTTTTTAGAAAATCTACGGCGTGATAGTCAAATGCTCTAAGCGCATATTTTGTCTTTCCCGTTACAAAGATAACATGAGGTTTATCCTCTAGGTCATCCAAAAGGTCAAAGCCATTAAGTACAGGCATCTCTATATCTAGAAATAATAGGTCTATTTTTGTGTCTAATAGTCCATTTTTAGTTTCGATGGCATTGTTCCAAGCGTTAACTAATTCTAATTGAGGATGATTTTTAATAAGCTTTATAATAGCTAATCGCTGTATAGTAGAATCATCTACCACAGCACATTTAAGTAAAAGTTGTTCCATATAAATGATTTAGGTAATACAATAATAAGTAAAAAATATGATATTTTCTAGAAAATTGTGTTTTTTGTCGGCAAATAATGTTTTTTGTCGATAAATTTTGAGTTATATAAATTCGTGTTTTGTGGTTTTTTTAGCCGTAATTTGCATAAACATTGGGGTGAGAACCATAATAGATTTCTTAGGATAAATTATTGTGGTTTGAAAATCCAAATAATAGTGTTACTTTTGCAGCCAATTTTAATTTTTAACTCATATTTTTATGAATCAATACGAAACTGTTTTCATCTTGAATCCCGTTTTATCTGATGAGCAGATAAAGGAAACAGTTAAGAAATACGAAGACATTCTTGTTTCTAACGGTGCCAAGATGATATCAAAAGAGGATTGGGGGCTTAAAAAGCTTGCCTATGCAATCCAACACAAAAAGAGTGGATTTTATCACTTATTTGAATACCAGGTGCCTGGTGAAGCTATCAATGCTTTAGAAGTAGAGTATAGAAGAGATGAGCGAGTAATGCGTTATCTTACTGTACGTCTTGATAAGCATGCAATTGCTTGGGCAGAGAAAAGAAGAACTAGAAACAAACAAAAAGCTTAATTATGTCATCTATAGAACAACAAGCTAAAGGAAAAAAAGACGGAGAGATCAGATATCTTACTCCTCTTAATATAGATACTGCAAAAAACAAGAAGTATTGTCGTTTCAAAAAATCAGGTATCAAATATATCGATTATAAAGATCCTGATTTCTTAATGGCATTTGTAAATGAGCAAGGTAAATTATTACCTCGTCGTCTTACAGGAACATCTTTAAAATATCAACGTAAAGTGAGTGTAGCTGTAAAAAGAGCAAGACACCTAGCTTTAATGCCTTACGTTGGTGATTTATTAAAATAAAATTCGTCATAACATTATGGAACTTATATTAAAGAGAGACGTTGAGAATCTAGGATTCGCAGACGATGTAGTAGAGGTGAAGAATGGTTATGGACGTAACTATTTAATTCCTCAAGGATTTGCTGTTTTGGCTACTCCTTCTGCAAAGAAAGTACTTGCTGAAACATTAAAGCAACGTTCTTTTAAAGAGAAGAAAGAAATCGAGGATGCACAAAAAGTGGCTAAAAAACTTGGTGGATTAGAAATCAAGATTTCTGCAAAAGTTGGAACCGGAGATAAATTATTTGGTTCTATTTCTAATGCAGATGTTGCTGATGCTTTTGCTAAAGAAGGTGTAGAGCTAGAAAAGAAATTTATTACTGTGCCTGGTGGAACAATCAAACGTTTAGGTCAGTACGAAGCTTCTGTTCGTTTACATAGAGAAGTAGTTGCTCCGGTAGCTTTCGAAATTGTAGCTCAAGCTAAATAATACAATATACAAACAGGTTTTAAACTGTTTCTACAATAAAAAAATCGCTCAAAAGAGCGATTTTTTTATTTAAATTCAATCATTTGTCAATTTTATCTATTGATTAATTAATCTAAAGATAAGCAATGCAGTTCGTTTGGTCAATGCCTCAAATGTTGATAAATCCATAGTCTCTTTGGGAGTATGTGCGCCTTTACCCATGGTTCCTAATCCATCTAGGCAATCTACATAGTCTGCAACAAAAGAAGTATCTGCCGCGCCTCGTTTTCCTGGGTCAAAGGCAAGAACCTCACCTTGATCAAGATCCTTACTTACTTTATTTAATAGAGCCAAAAGGTCATGATTTCCTGCAGTAGGTTGCATAGCGGGATAACTATCATTAAAACTTATTTTGGCAGAGGTATGCGGTAAGTTATTTTTAACAATCTGGCGCATTTTTGATCGAGCTCGTTCTTTTTGTTCTTCCGATATAAATCGTAAACCACCTTTTACTACGACTGTTTGTGCTACTACATTGCTTTTTCCAAAGGCTTCTCCTTTGTTTTGTTCTTTGTCAAATTCGATATCAGTTCCACCTAATAATACTCCAGGGTTAAAGGTTAAAAATTCTTCTCCTTTAACTTCGTTATAAAAAGAATGTAAAATTCTGGAAGCTTCAAAAATAGCTCCGGCACCAATTTGCTTATTAAAAATACCTGAAGAATGAGCTCTTTTTCCACTAACTTCTAATTCCCATCCCGAAGAACCTCTTCTGGCCACTGTAGCATAGTTAAAACCTGTAGATGTTTCAAATCCCAAAGCAATATCCGATTGTTTGGCAACATCAATTAGATCTTTTCTACTTATTGCTAAAGGTTTTCCTGTGCTTTCCTCATCTCCGGTAAATGCTACTACGATCTGTGTATCGGTTAAAAGATTGTTTTCTTGCAATGCTTTAAGCGCATATAGTACCACTACATTTCCTCCTTTCATATCGTTGACTCCTGGACCGTAGGCAATATCACCTTCAATTTTAAATTTTTGAAAAGGACTATCTTTTTCAAAAACGGTATCCAAATGCCCAATAAGTACTATTTTTTTGCCTTTAGAACCTTTTTTCTCTGCAAAAAGATGCCCAGCTCGATTTACCTCCTTTGGCATATCTATCCATCTCGTTTCAAAATCGATCTTATCAAATTGCTCCTTAAAAGCCATTCCCACTGCTTTTACTCCTTCAAAATGCATTGTTCCGCTATTGATATTGACCACTTTTTCTAAAAACTGTATAGCCGATTGATGATTGTTTTCAATAGTTTTAAGGATTTTTTTTTCGGGTTGTGATAATTGTTGTGATCGCATTTGTATTGGAATTAAAAGAAAAATAAACGAATAAATAACGGTAATTATGGTGGGTGAATTCATAGAGCGCGATGTTTATATGTAGCTTAAATATAAGAACTTTGCTACGTACAAAAGGACTGCAAATTGATTTAGTGCGTATTTGACCAGAAGACGGCAGTTATTATTCGTTAATCACCTTTTTATAGTTACTTTTGCAGTCCATTTTTAAAAAACGAAAAAAGTCAATCTTGTCTATATAGGTGTATAGGGCTTATAGATGAATGAAAAAAATAATATCGTAATGAAATATCAAAGATTAAGTAAAGAGCAACTCGAAGAGTTACATGTAGAATTTATTAATTTTTTGGCAACGCAATCTATTACTGCAGACGAATGGAATGATATTAAAGCCAACAACCCTAATGTAGCCGAAGAGGAAATAGATGTTTTTAGTGATTTGGTATGGGAAGGAGTACTTGCAGGTGCGCAATATCTTGAGCATTTTTCTAAAGACCAAATACACTTATTTAAACTACAAGAGGATCAAATGTATTTGGTAGCTATCAAAGTAAATAACGAGGTTATCGACATTACTACAGCCGAGGGATATAATTGGTTACGCGAAAATTTATTAAACGACGAAGTCGTTTTTTATAATGCTTCTAAGGAGTATGGATCAGATAAAAATCTTGATAAATTTAAATTAATACAACAAGGTGCTAATATTACCAAAGGAGAATTGTACAACTATTTTACCAAATTGATTCAGGGACAAGAAAAATAAAAGACGACACTTTTTTATTCGTATCGCAGCGATTCTATAGGATCTTGATTTGCTGCTTTTACGGCGGGGTATAGCCCAGATACAACTGCTGTTAAAAAAGAGGTTATTACTGCAGCAAACATCGCTAACCACGGAATCGAAAATTGAAAATTCGATAAGTTGGCCGCAAGACTACCTACCAGAATACCTAGTATAATACCTAGGATTCCTCCAAACTGTCCTATGATAACGGTTTCAAGAAAAAACTGGCCCGAAATGGTATGTTTTTTTGCACCCAATGCTTTTCTCACTCCAATTTCTCGGGTCCGTTCGGTTACAGATACCAGCATAATATTCATAAGCGCGATTGATGATCCAAAAATGGTGATAATACTTATGATCCATGCCGCATAATACAAGTATGATGTAATACTGGTAATACGATTTATAAGATCATCACTACGCTCTAAACCAAAATTGTTTTCTTCAACAGGACTTAGGCCTCTAATATTTCTAAAAGCTACAATGGCTTGATCTTGGGCGCCTTCCAAAAATTGTTTGTCATCTACCTTCACACTAATTCCGTAATTTATATTGGGTAATGTATAGATAGATCTTGCCGTTTGTAATGGTATCAAAACTCTAAGATCTTGATTATTTCTAAAGGTAGCACCTTTGCTCTCTAGTAATCCGATAACCTTAAATTTGACACCTCTAATACTTATCGTTTTGCCAATGGGATCTGTGTTTTTAAACAAACTTTTCATAAAATCAGAACCTATATGACATACATGATTGTTGTTTTCAATATCAAAAAACGTAAAATTCCTTCCTTTTTCGATTTCGGTCCCAGTATTTTCGAGATAATTTTCATTAACTCCTAGTACCGATACTTCAGGATCAGTTTTTTCATTTTCAAATTTTACTTCGGCATTACGTGTTCCTGTAAAATAAATCGAAGTTTTCGAATAAGGGTACTCAAACCCATCTTTAAACCTCTTTACATTTCGGTAACTTATAATTGGGTTTACTTTTTCCCGATCCCTGTTGTTTCTGGTATTAAACTCATAACGCTGTATATTAAAAGTATTGGCGCCCATAGATGCAAAATCTCCGGTTATTGTTTTTTCTAAAGCGCCCAAAAAAGTTAGAATCCCAACGAGTGCAGTGATGCCAATTGCTATGATTAAAATAGTAAGAACTGTTCTTAAAACTTGTCCTTTAATAGAATCCATCGCGATACGAATATTCTCTCTAAAAAGTGAAAACATAATAGGTGTATTAACCGGTTTGTATGATAAGACTACAAAACTGGATTAAAGTTACTCAAAAAACCAGATTTTTATATGTAAGATGAAATGTCTTTATACTTTTTTTAGATATTTGCAGCCCTATAGGTTCGAAGTTTTACATTTCTGATGTTTCAGAGATCTAAATCATAACCACAAAATAATAAATGAATTCATGGCACAAAAACCATCAATACCCAAAGGAACAAGAGATTTTTCACCAATAGAGGTGGCCAAAAGAGGTTATATCATAGATACAATTAAAGAACAATTTAAATTGTTTGGTTTTCAGGCTATCGAAACACCAAGTTTTGAGAATAGCGAAACGTTGATGGGTAAATATGGAGAAGAAGGGGATAGGTTGATCTTTAAAATATTGAATAGTGGGGATTATTTAAAAAAAGTAGATGATACCTTATATGCAGATAGGGATAGTAACAAGATGATATCCAAAATAAGCGAAAAAGCACTTCGTTATGATCTTACCGTACCTTTTGCACGGTATGTTGTGCAGCACCAAAACGAGATTGATTTTCCGTTTAAACGATATCAAATACAACCCGTTTGGAGAGCAGATAGACCTCAAAAAGGAAGGTTTAGAGAATTTTACCAATGCGATGCAGATGTTGTAGGCAGTAGCTCTTTATGGCAAGAGATAGATTTTATTAAGCTATATGATAAAGTTTTTACAAAACTCAACCTTAAAGGGGTTACTATTAAAATTAATAATAGAAAAATATTATCCGGTATAGCTCAGGTTATTGGGGCAAGTGACAAACTGATTGATTTTACAGTGGCTTTGGATAAGCTGGATAAAATAGGAGAAAAAGGCGTTAAAAAAGAAATGCTGAACAAAGGGATTAATGAAAGTGCAATTGAAAAAGTAAAACCACTTTTTAATTTTACCGGTACAACAACCGAAAAAATAGAGCAACTCAAAGAGTTGTTATCCTCCTCAGAAGAAGGCACAAAAGGGGTAGAAGAATTAGAGTTTATGCTGCAAACGATAGATCAGGTTTCTTTAGAAACGGCAAGCATAGATCTTGATGTAACACTGGCTAGGGGATTAAATTATTATACAGGAGCAATTTTTGAAGTTGCGGCGCCCCAAAATGTAAAAATGGGCTCTATCGGTGGTGGTGGAAGATATGACGACCTTACGGGTATTTTCGGACTAAAGAATGTGAGTGGCGTAGGAATCTCTTTTGGTTTGGATAGAATTTATTTGGTTCTTGAAGAATTAGGGTTGTTTCCTAAAACTGTTGCGCTTTCTACCAAGGCACTATTCATTAATTTTGGAGATGAAGAAGCATTGTATTGTTTTAAGGCATTACAAGCATTGCGAAATTATGGAATTATTGCAGAGCTATATCCCGATAGCGCAAAGATGAAGAAACAAATGAATTATGCTAATAAAAGAAAAGTGCCCTTTGTAATTTTGGCAGGAACCTCAGAGATAGAGAAGAAAACGTTTACGGTTAAAAATATGGAACTGGGAACACAGACCGAAATGAATTTTGACGAATTAAAAGCGTTATTACAATAAAAAATTAGTAAATTATCCATCCTGGGCAAAGGTTTGTCCTTTATCTGGTACATCGTTATAAACTAACTATTGTCCTTTAAATTAATATGTATGAAAAAGACCATCGTAACCACTTTTATTTGTTTGCTACTTGTAACTGTAATTTCTTGCAAGAAAGACCCCAAAACAGATAAACTAGATGTAGTAGAAACTGTTGTAGATTCTACTAATGTAGCGGTAGAAGAGGTTGTTGAAGAAAAAAAACCTGTGGTAAAGAAAAAGAAGAAAAAAAAGCCCACAAAAAAGAAGAAGCCCGCTGTTGATGATAAAGCAATGCGTATTCCGGGAACCTTTGATACTACTGATAACTCTTATTCCAAAAAATTTATCAGAGATTATGAGCGCTATGTTGCAAACTATAAGAAAGCAGTAAAGGCACATGATATGGATTCTTTTCTGAAACTGAGCGACGCTAGCAATGATCTTTCTAGACAATATAACCGTCTTATGACAATATTACCAGGAGAAGAGATCTCAAAATTAAGCGAATATATGCAGGTAAAGTCAAAACAAATCAATGAGCTTTCTGCGCAAATGTAAAATATACTATTTATAACAAATTTTAAGACCACTGATCATATGATTAGTGGTTTTTTGTTTTTCTAAATAAGACAGAAGTATACACAAAGATTTTGCAGAGAAGTAATTATGCATGGTAAATCTAAAAAAATATTATATTTGCCGATCATCAAAATTACTCACTCATAAAGTAATAACTGATGTTGATTATTTTCCTGATCAGGATAAGATGATTTCTTATCCTGATTTTTTTTACTCCTTAATTAAATACGTAAAAAAAAATCAAAAAACTTTTCTCAGTTTCAAAATATGAAACTGGCGTACTTTATTATTGCATCGAAAAAGTAATGGCAGACCTCTAAAGAATGAGGAAAACCGTAATAAGCACTACATAAAATGTGCTTTTTTGCGTAGTTGATCTATTATTTGATGAGCCTGGTCGAAAAGGGTAATTTTCCCCCGTAATGGTTCATAAAGAATACTGTAGGTTTGCCGCTTGGAAAACAAAAAATAGTCAAAAAATCAAGTAATTAGTTTATGAGAAAACACATGTTCTTTATGCTGGTGATGCTATGTGGGATGGTATCAAGTCAGGATTTACCATCGATTACACCTCCATCACCAACGGCCTTCGAGTTAGGAAAATATGGCGAAGTCCCTGTTGGGATGTTTACTGGTACTGCCAATGTAAGTATACCCTTGTATCAATATAAAACCAGAAATGTATCAGTACCCATTTCATTGAGTTATAACTCTAATGGGCTTCGTGTGGATCAGATGACCAGTTGGGTTGGTTTGGGCTGGAGTTTAAATGCGGGTGGTGTGATTACAAGAACGGTTAAAGATGAAGATGATGATGGCACAGGAGCTGGTTTATTAAGAAATGCACCAGATAAAGAAATAAAAGAAATGGTCCTGGCAGGAGGAAATATGATCAATCCAAAAGTAATGGATTTTTATATTGATGGTACTGGTAGTGGAGTAGATACAGAGTATGATATCTATAACTTTAATGTAATGGGCGCATCAGGTCGTTTTATTTTGGATCGTGAGAATAGAGTTCATATTTTATCAGATAACCCATTATTAAAAATCACTACTTCCGGCCATCAATTTAATAGGACGTTTGCGATTACTACTCAAGATGGAGTTGTGTATGAATTTACTGCCATAGAAAGTAGTGATGTGCTTGTGCCTCCTACTGCTTCTTTAGATCCTCCACGAACAGTTACTTCTTGGTATATGACTAAAATAACACACCCATTAGGGGATGAAATTTATTTTACATACGAAAGTCAAAATTATGTTTTTGTTCAAGGTGAAGGAGAATCGTATTCCAAATTATATTCAAAACAAGAATGCGGTAGTGATATTACATGTCCTCCAGGAAATTTAAGTAATTCAGAGACAAGAGTATCGATCAACGGACTTCGATTATCTGGTATTAGCAGTAATATGGCATCTGCCGGAAATCTTGTATTAACTACCAATGCTGGTAATCCAAATCTTCCATTTCCATTATTAGATCGTGTACAAGTAAAAGATGCCCATAATGGACTTATAGATGATTTTAATTTACAATATACTATAACGGCTAATCACAGAGCTTTTTTGGATAAAGTGATTATGAGAGATACTAAACAGTTTTATGAGTTTAGTTATATCGACAAAGAACAATTTCCTAGTCGATTATCAAAGGCTCAGGATTATTGGGGATACTATAATGGTAAGTTGAATAATACGCATTGGGTTCCAAAATCAAATAATCCAGTATTCAATAATTTCGGATCCGACAGAACGCCTTCACCTACTCATGCAAAAAAAGGATTGTTACAAAAAGTAACGTACCCTACTAAAGGCTATAACGAATTTGTGTATGAAGCTAATACTGTTAGAGCAAATCAAAATACTTATCCCAAAACACAACTACAAGTACATACTGGAAACCTAAATCCAGGTAGTTTGGCCATTCCGTTACCCGATAATTATATTGGTAATAGTGTATATCCTACCAAAGTTATTGCGAATATGGATTTAGATGGTTTTGGTTGTCAGAGTTGTACAGGTACGGGCGAAGTTCGTATTTATGATAATACCAATAATACTTATGTATTTACAAAAACGATAAGTAGAGAGGTTTCTGTAAATGAGGTGGTTAATTTAAACAAGGCATATAGTTACACACTTAGCATCACTAATTCTGGTAGTATAGATTATATAGCAAATTTAGAATACTATAGTGTTGAGTCAGAACTAATGGATGTGGTGCAAGCAGGCCTTAGAATCAAAGAAGTACATACCAAAGATGATACGAATGCAAAAATAAACAGCAGATATTACCTCTATGAGAAACTAGATACCCCAGGAATATCCTCTGGAGTTAGAGGAACGCCTGTTACATTCGAAAACTCATATGAAACTCGTACAAATTGTTCTACAGCTTCAAATGAACAAACTGCTGGGTTAGGTAATTATACGCACTGTAAATATGTTTCCTTGTCTTCGAGTAGCACCAATACATTGTTTAATCAAAGAGGAACCGCTACGTACTATCCATTTGTATGTGTAAGTAATGGGGCTGCAGATGGCAGGTATGGAATTGAAGAGCACGAATTTACGGTAAATAGAAATACCACCAATGAATTAATTTGGGGACTTGGAGAATCACTTCCTGTTCAATTTAATAATGAAGATGCTGTAAATAATGGATTTACAAAAAGAGTAACGGTTTATGCAAAAAAAGCAAGTGGTTTTGTGAAAGCTCAGGAAACCATCAATACATATGCAAAAGATGATTCATATACTAATACAGTAAATAGCTATATCATTCGCAAAGATTTTAATCCTGTTAGAAATGATCAAGTCGATTATGTATGTAATGCTCAAGACGTAAATCAAACGTATGATTATACTTATTGCGATGCTTCGCATACGCACCAATGGCATATTGATAATGGCTATAGTTGTATTGCTCTAGGGCATAATAATGTTACAGTACAACGGCAACATCCTTGTTATGGGCAGGCAGTAAATTCGATTGTAAAACATGAGGTTTACTACGATTATGATGTGCCTACTTTTTTAAGTGTTATTAGAGAACAACATATATCCGAACGTTATTATATGGACCAGGTAGCAACCAAGACCTATGATCAAGATGGTGCTAATCCATTAACTACTATTACCAAATATTTTTATGATAATAATTATCATCGTTTACCCACCAGAACCGAGGTTACGGATTCTAATGGCAAACAATTAACTACTAAAACCTATTACCCTGATGATGTGACTAGTTTATCTAGTCTTCCTGGAGGAAACTTGACTCAAGCAGAATATGATGGGATTAATAGTTTAAAGCGTATTTATAATAATCAATCGGCCACACCGATCCAGGTAGAGCAGTATGAAAAAGAAGGTAGTACTCAAAAATTATTATCTACACAGCGCACATTGTATAAAAACTGGGGAAGTGATAAAATTCTTCCAGAAGAAGTACTCACAGCCAAAGGAAGTAACCCATTAGAAAAAAGAGTAACCTATACCTCTTACGATGGTTTTGGTAATCCAAGACAAGTTGCCAAGGCCGATGGTACACCCATTACTTATATCTGGGGGTATAATCATCAATATCCAGTGGCCAAATTAGAAAACACCACCTATAGTGCGGTATCGAGTTATGTAAACAATATCGAATCCAAATCTAATCTGGATACAGATCATACGATGGGCGATTCAGGCACCGAAGGAGCATTACGTCAGGCCTTAAATAGTTTAAGAACAGTACTGCCTAGCGATGTAATGATTACCACCTATACCTATGATCCTATGATTGGAGTGACTAGTATGACTGATCCTAGAGGATATACGGTGTATTATGAGTACGACACCTATAATCGCTTGCAATATGTTCGGGATGCGCAAGGCAAGCTGGTTTCAGAAAACAAGTATCACTACAAAAACTAATTCCTAAAAGTAAGAACACATGAAAAACAAGATATATATGATTGTATTCCTACTGTTTGTAGGATACACAGCCCAAGCACAATTAACCGATGGTCCCAGTGATGGGGGTGGGGGTACCACCAAGTATTATTATGATGGCGATGGTGATGGATATGGTAACCCCAATTCATCCTATGTTACAAGCCCTCAAAGTCGTTATGTAGACAATAAAACCGATTGTAACGATGGCAATGCTGCCATTAACCCTACGACCAGATGGTATTATGATCATGATGGTGATGGTAGAGGAAGAACCAGTCCTATGAAGATCCAATGTGCCAAACCCTCAGGATATGTACTATACAAGGATGATAGAGATGATAACAATTTTTATATCACCCATATTGCACCAAAGAATTTTTATAGAGATGTGGATAAAGATGGTTATGGTAATCCTGGTATCAAGTATTATCGTAGTGCTGCTCCAACAGATGGATACAGTTATGTAACCAACGGTAATGATTGTAATGATGGTAATAAATACATCAACCCTAATACAGTTTGGTATCGAGATTATGATAAAGATGGTAGAGGAAATAAAAATTCGACGACTAAAAGTTGTACAAAGCCTTCAGGTTATGTAAGTAACAATGATGATATCAACGATGGTAATTTTCATATTACCAATATCCCACCACGCTATTTTTACCTGGATTATGATAAAGATGGTTATGGGTCTCCTGCTGTTGCAGATCGATTATACTATAGTGTGCAACCTAGTGGTTATGTAACGAATAGATATGATTGTGATGATGGCAATAAATATATCCATCCTAATACCGAATGGTATAAAGATGGCGATGGTGATGGTCGAGGAAATGCTGCTATAAAAAAGACACAGTGTGATCAACCATTAGGATATGTGATCAATAGTGATGATATCAATGATGGAGATGAATTTATCACCAATATCCCACCAAAGAACTTTTACAGGGATACCGATAGAGATACTTTTGGAAGTTCTAATATCAAGTTTTACCGTAGTGCAGCTCCGAGTGATGGACATACGTATGTGTTTAATGGGAATGATCTTGATGATACCAATGAGTATATTACCAATATCCCACCAAAGAATTTTTACAGGGATACCGATAGGGATACTTTTGGAAGTTCCAATATCAGGTTTTATCGTAGTGTAGCTCCAAATGACGGACATACGTATGTGTTTAACGGGAATGATCTTGATGACACCAATGAGTATATTACCAATATCCCACCAAAGAATTTTTATAGAGATGTAGATACTGATACTTTTGGTAATCCAAATGTGAAGTTTTATCGCAGTGCAGTTCCAGATGATGAGTATACCTATGTATTAAACGGTAGTGATCATGATGATGATGATGAGTTTATCACCGACATAGCGCCAAAGAATTTTTACAGAGATGTAGATACCGATACTTTTGGTAATCCAAATGTAAAATTTTATCGTAGTGCAGCACCAACAGATGGATACAGTTATGTAACCAATGGTAATGATTGTAATGATGATAATATCAATATCCACCCCAATACCAAATGGTATGCAGATACAGATAATGATGGATTAGGAGATCCTAATAGTACTACAACTGCATGTATACAACCAATAGGATATGTACTGGATAATACTGATCAATGTCCTAATGAATATGGAGGAGTAAGAGGTTGCCCAAGTTCATTGCATCAATTAACAGTTTCTGATACCCAGAACTATGTATTGAGTAGAACCTATCTAGAAGAAATGACCTCGCCCAGCGAGATTACATTTAATAAGGATGTTAGTGAAACAGTAACCTATGTAGATGGATTGGGTAGACCCAAGCAACAAATAGCTGTAAAAGCATCTCCTACAGAGCAGGACATCATCACTCATATCGAGTATGATGAACTAGGTAGACAAACCAAACAGTATTTACCTTTTGCCAAGGCTAATACAGGCGCATATACTACGGTAGATATCAACAATGATATCAATAGTTATTATTTAAATACCTATGCCAATGATTTTCCTGGGATTACCAATCCAGCACAGGTAAATGCGTATTCAGAAAGTATCTATGAGGCTTCTCCATTAAACAGAGTATTAGAACAAGGCGCACCGGGCCTAGCTTGGAAAGCAGATCCAAATAGTGATACAGATCATACCATCAAATTTGATTGGAGACATAATACTGCCAATGAGGTGGTGCGTTTTGATGTGACTTTTGCAGATGCAAATAATACCGAGGTGCCAAGTTTAGAAAAAGATGGTTTTTATGCTGCCAACGAGTTAACGGTGAGTATTACCAAAGATGAAAACTGGACTACTGCCGATGGGAATAACCATACCACAAGAGAATATACAGACAAACAAGGGAGAGTACTTCTAAAAAGGACTTTTAATGAGAGTATACCTCATGACACTTATTATGTATATGATTCTTATGGTAATCTTACTTATGTAATACCACCAAAAGTAACCACAACAGATGGTGTTTCTAACACTGAGCTTGCCGAACTCTGTTACCAATACCGATATGATTACCGAAACCGATTGATCGAGAAAAAGATCCCAGGCAAAGGATGGGAATATATCGTATATAATGAATTGGATCAACCGGTAATAACTCAAGATGCTAACCTAAAAGCACAGGGTAAATGGCTATTTACCAAATATGATGCAGTAGGCAGAGTGGCGTATACAGGTAAGATGACAGATCCTAGAGATCGTAACGTAATACAACAAGAAGCTACAACATATGCTAATGATCTTTGGGTTGCAAAAAGTAATGCCGTAACCATTGGTGGAGTAACTATGCAGTATAATGATGGTGGATATCCTAAAGTAACCACAGCAGAAACTTTAACTATAAACTACTACGATGATTATGGTTTTGATCTGGCTGGTATTACAGTACCGACGACCGTATTTGGTCATGCAGTAACTAATAATACTAGATCATTAGGAACAGGAAGTAAAGTTCGTGTGTTAGGTACAGATGATTGGATAACTGCTGTAACCTGGTATGACCAAAAAGGAAGACCAATCTATGTGACCAGCAAAAATGAATATCTAAACACTACCGATGTTATAGAAAGCGAACTAGACTTTGCAGGTAGAATACAACAAACCAAAACCACGCATACCAAAGATAGTAATGCGGCTATTGTAACCATCGACAAATTTACATACGATCATACGGGTAGAATAACCAAACAAACCCAAAAGATCAATGATCAGGACGAGGAACTAATTGCAAGTAACAACTATGATGTATTAGGGCAGTTAGTAAGCAAAAAAGTAGGAGGAATTGTCACCCTGAGCTCTGTCGAAGGGTTACAAACCGTAGATTATAGCTATAATATACGTGGGTGGCTACGAGGGATTAATGATGTAGATAATATAGGGAATGACTTATTCTCATTTAAAATAAGTTATAATACACCAACTCACGGTGCGACGCCTTTATATAATAGTAATGTTGCAGAGATAGAATGGAAAACTGTAAATGACAATATACAACGTTGGTATGCGTATGAATTTGATAGCCAAAACAGAATTACCAGTGGTATTAGTAGCGACGGTAAATATGATTTAGCTCAATTATCGTATGACAAAGCGGGTAATATTACAAATCTTGTTCGTCATGGATGGCAGAACAGCACTACGTTTACCAATATGGATATACTAGCTTATGAGTATAATGATGCGCATAAACTCCTTAAAGTAACTGATAGTGGGAACAAAATTTATGGTTTTAAGGATGGTAGTAATACAAACAATGACTATGATTATGATGCTAATGGAAATCTAATCTTAGATCATAACAAAGGTATTACAGATATTAATTATAATTATTTTGATCTACCAACACAAATTATTGTAGTAAACACAGAGCATAATGGTAACCTTCAATATACCTATGATGCTAATGGTATTAAATTAAGAAAGGTTGTTACTGATAATGGAAATGTAATTACTACAGAATATAATGGTAACTTTGTATACGAAAACGGTTCTTTGAAATCTATTACACATTCTGAAGGTTATGCAGAACCAGAAAGCGATGGAACTTATACATATATATACAACTATAAAGATAATGTAGGTAATATTCGCTTGTCTTATGCTGATAGTGATAAAGATGGTAAGATTGACTTTACTCGAAATGGTACAGATATAGATGGTGATGGGGACTATCACGAGGAAATCAGACAAGAGCGTAATTATTACCCTTATGGTCTGGAACATACAGGGTATAATTACACTATTCGAGGCGCCAAGAATAACTTAAAAACCTTCCAAGGGCAAGAGTTAACTGAAGATTTAGGACTAGTGGTACACGAATGGAAGTACCGTATCAGTGATCGCAGTATTGGTCGTTTCTGGCAAATTGACCCTTTAACAGAAAAATATGAATGGATGACAACCTATCAGTTTTCATCTAATCAACCAATACACGCTCGGGAATTAGAAGGCTTAGAGAGTTCTAATGACTTAAGTTCAAAAGATCCTAATCTTCAAACAGAAGGAGCTAAGACAGCAGCTGCAGAACCTGAATTGACAATATTTGATGTAATTACTCGTGCGCTAGGTAGAGATGCTGGAGAATCTCATGGGGAACAGGTTTTAGAGAATCATAAAAACGGAGAGATGTTCCCTGCGTTGGGTCCTAATTTAAGTGAATCTTCGCGAGAAGGGGGAAGTCCTAGGACAAAGACTAAAACAAAGACTAAAACAAAAAATGAAACAAAAAATGAAAAGCTTAGGAAAACTGCTGTAGTTGGTCAAGAAGCGCATAGACAAATTCAAAAAGATCTAAAGGCTGAAGGGGCAAATATTGAAGTGCCCCTTACATTAAAAGATGGTAAAAATGTTCGAAAAGATGCTATCAGACAAGATGGAACAGTTGTTATTATAAAACCAGGTACTGAATCAGGAAAAAGTGCTGCTAAAAGAAGAGAAAAATTAATGCAAAATAATGGTTATAATACCGAGGTTATATTTTATGATCCTAGTAGTCCTGCTTATCAACCAGGGTCTTCAACTTATATAGGTCCAAAGAATAAAAATGGAAAATAAAATGAAATTAACTAAACAGAAATTAATTAGTTTTTTAAAGCCGGCACTAACGAATATGGGGTATTCTGAATTCAAAGATAGTAGTACTGGTTCCCAAGGATTATATGTTAAAAAGATAAATGGTATGTATCTATGCTTAGGTACTATAATTTCTAGATATGAGGATGCGCAGTTTAGTGCATCCTTTTATCTATCAAAAACTACTAGATGGGGATCAATATGGGATGATATTCCTAGAAACTCTTATCAGAGAATTAGCTTCTTTTTGAAAGAAGGAGAAAGAGAATTGCTTCTAAATGAAGATGATCATAAAGGTTTTGATGCTTGGTGGGATGCATCAGATGAAAGTAATATATCAAATTTTCTAAAAGTTGTAGAGATTACGGAAAGTAGATTTATTAATCAAAACACTCTTATCGATGAAATTAATCGAAGTAAAGAAGTAATAAGGCTATCTAATTTAGTTAAAGATACCATAGCGGCCATTAAATCTGGAAAGATTGGAAATAATTTTGATTTTTTACCAAATAAAGAGATTGATGAAGTTCCAATGATTTGGTTTAAAGCAGCAGAACTAACACTAAAAAAGAACCAAGAAGTTTTAAATAAAAATCTAGTCAAACTGTTGGCTACAGATTCTTGGAGGCAGTTTAAGTTGAATAACTGAATCAAATAACTATTTTTACAATCTTTAATTTTGAAGTGATTTTTCTTTAAAATTTATTAATTGAAAACAATCATTAAATAAAATACCATGAATACAAAACATTATAAATATGGATACTTATCAATCTTATTCTTCGTAATCTATTTTGTCTTTATCCAATTAGACAAAAACTTATTAATAAATATTATTCCAGTATTTAAGATAGTTTTGAGCATTATTTTAATCTTACTAGGAATAATTACTGGTTATCTTGGAATCAAAAGAAATATCCAAAAAACAATGAGTATTATTGGTGTAATTCTTAATGGTTTATCATTGGTATCTTACTCAATAGGTTTGTTTAGTAGTTTTCTCTAATTAAATATGTACCTATCCCGTTGTTCCCCCGCTAGCGCTCGTCTTTGACGGGTGCCGTTAAAGATTAGTAGCTTTTAAGGCACAAGTTGCAAACTTGCGCCAGCAGGGGGATAACAGTCAAATAGATATTAAGAATGGCAGTCACATTTAAGTGACTGTCTTTTTTTGGTTAATACAGTTTTAATAAAGATGTTTTAGTTTCAAAAAAGAAACTAGTTAGGTTTACATTTGCTTATAGATAATATGGCTACGGATTGCAAGCCTGGTGGATCATGTTCAGGGAACATATATACCAGATATTGGAACAAACGTTTATATAAATAATTAAGAAGCAGCATACCTTTACTATCACTAATTAAATTTTAATGGGTATGAAAGCAAATTGTATAAAAATTATTATAGTCGTCTTTGTAAATTGCCAGATATTTTCTCAAAACACAAAACAATTAAACACCACCAGCGTACAGATCATAACCCCAATTGATAACACTAATCTTGGTTATAATGCTGGTCATGGAGGTCGTTCGAATACATCTATTGGTTATGAAGCAGGTAATGTAGTAAGAAGTAATTTTAACACCTTTATTGGGGATTCTGCAGGTCGAGAAACTACCTATGGTGATAGTAATGTATTTGTTGGTTCCGAAAGTGGGATGTTTAATACGGGAGGAAGGGAAAATGTTTTTATTGGAAGAGCTTCTGGTGTTAATAACACTGATTCGGGTAATATCTTTTTAGGTTTTAAAGCAGGTCATAGTCACAATACCGGATGGCAAAATGTGTTTATTGGAACAGAATCTGGAAAAAATAGTTTTAAAAGTAGAGAAAATGTGTTTCTAGGGGCATTAACTGGTTTTAATAACTTTTCGGGTAATGAAAATGTATTTATAGGATTTAAATCAGGGTATGAAAATCAAAATGGAAATGAAAATACATTTTTAGGATCAAGATCGGGGACTAATAATCAAACAGGAAATAGAAATACTTTTCTTGGTTTTTATACGGGTTTAAAAAATACTATAGGAAATGATAATACTATAATTGGGTATAGAGCAGGAAGTTTTAATGTATCCGGAAGCAATAATATATTTTTAGGATATGGTGCTGGAGTTGCAATTACTTCTGGTAATAGAAATGTGATTATTGGTAATAGTGAAGGAAGATACCATTTAGGAAACACTAGTAATAAGTTTATTGTTCACAGCATAGGATCAAATACAAGACCATTAATCTACGGTGATTTTACGAGTGGTAATGTTTCCATAGGAAGTTTATCTACCAATCCCTTTTATAAATTATATATAGATGGATATGCTTATGCATCTGGGATGTGGATAAATGGACAAGCACAAGGAACTAATTTACGTAGTAAAACTTCTTCAATTTCAAATGTACTAGATAAAATTAATACAATTGGTAGTCTAGAACAGCACATACAAACGGGTAATGAAAAACGAAAGTCTGTAGAAAAAAAGAACTATATTCTTGATGCAAATACATTAGAAAAAGTGTTTCCGGATTTGGTTAAAAAAGACAAGGAGCAAACGGCAATAAATTATCAAGGATTAATACCAATTTTGGTAGAAGCGGTTAAAGAATTAAAAAAGGAAAATGAGGAGTTACAACAAAGATTGGATGATGTAGTTTCTTTATTTTCAATTAATAATGAAGCTAATCAGAATGAACATAGTAACCTTTTGCCGTTACATCAATTCAAGTTATCTCAAAACACTCCCAACCCTGTACGCAATACGTCAACTATAACATATAGTGTGCCTTCTGGATATGAAAATGCAACATCAATTAAAATATTTGAGCTTGGTGGTAGAGAGATAAAAGAATACACAAACCTGAAAGTAGGAGAAAATCAAATTATTATTAAAAAAGGAACCTTTCCTTCAGGTATATATGCTTACAGTCTAATGTTGAATAATAAAGCAATTTTTTCTAAAAGAATAGTAATCAAATAAGTATTCATAAAAAATTATAAAGGGACGGTTTATTAGTTTATCAAACCGTCTCTTTTTAAATTTAGAAAACAATCTATTCTTATCTAATTTCAAACTAAAGGCTAGTCCGAAACTAGTGGTGTCAGAGATTGGAGTGTAGGAGGTATAGTAAGACTAAGAAACAGCCGCAGCAACGTAGCTGTTTTTTTATGTTCTAACCATAGATTTGGGTAGATGTCATAACCTAAAAAAGGTTGCCTGTATAGACAACCTTTTTTTGTAGCGAGAGGGGGGCACGATCCCCCGACCTCCGGGTTATGAATCCGACGCTCTAACCAACTGAGCTACCTCGCCATATTCGTTTTATTTTTCGATTAAGGAAACTATAAAACAACCAATTTTTACAATTTATTGTTATAGTAACTCAAACGAGGGTGCAAATATAAAAACAAAATGGATTGACGCAAACAATAATGCCGAATTAATTTTTTTTTCATTGTCCTTTTAAAGTCGACAATTAATCTATATATTGGCTTACCAACAATTAATGATATGTCTGAAAAAACAAAATATGAACTTGAATTTGTGGTACAATCATCACCGCAATTATTATATCAATATATTTCTACTCCATCCGGCCTCTCTGAGTGGTTCGCAGATAACGTAAATTCTAGAGGAGAACTATTTACTTTTATCTGGGATGACTCTGAAGAAGATGCCAAATTATTAAGCAAAAAAAGTGGTGAACGTATAAAATTTAGATGGGTAGAAGACGAGACCGATGGGAATGATTATTTTTTTGAACTAAGAATACAGGTAGACGAGATAACAAAAGATGTTTCTCTTATGGTTACCGATTACTCTGAAGATGATGAGATGGATGAAAACAAAATGCTTTGGGATAATATGATCAGCAACCTAAAACACGTTCTGGGGTCAGCATAATTTTTTCTTTTTTATATACTTTATTTACCCATAAAAATTAATTTATGGGAGTTTTTTATGATTAATATCAACGGAAATTTGGTTGGAGATGACAAGGCACTACTATCAATCTCCAACAGAGGGTATGCCTACGGCGATGCTTTGTTTGAAACTATTCGTGTAAATTCGGGTACCATACTATTTTGGGAAGATCATTATTTTAGGCTAATGGCATCGATGCGTATTCTTAGAATGCAAATACCAATGCAATTTACTCCCGAGTTTTTAGAAAAAGAAATTCTAGAAATTGTCACCAAAAATAATCTAATCGAGACAACAGCAAGAGTAAAGATTATGGTGCATCGGGTTACCGGTGGATTGTATACACCAACATCAAACCAAGTAGAATATGCCATAGAAACTTCGAGTTTGGATACTGCTTTTTATACACTATCTGATCAAGCTTGTGAGGTAGCATTATTTAAAGATCATTATGTAGCTACCGATCTTCTTTCGACTTTAAAATCTAATAATAGGATTATTAATGTACTTGGCGGGATTTTTGCCAAAGAAAATGGATTTGATAATTGTTTGTTGCTCAACTCTAATAAAATGGTAGTCGAAGCATTAAACGGAAATCTGTTTTTGGTAAAAGGAAATGTTATCAAAACCCCGCCTGTAACTGATGGATGTTTAAAAGGGATTATACGAACGCAATTGTTGCGTATACTCGAAAAATTATCAGATTATACCGTAGAGGAAGCTTCGATATCTCCGTTCGAGCTTCAAAAAGCTGATGAGTTGTTTGTCACCAATGTAATTATGGGGATCAAACCGATTACAAAATTTAGAAAAAAAGAGTACGATACAACAACAAGCCGAAGATTATTGGGGATTTTAAATTCTAGAATACGACTAGGAGATTAATTATAGGTAGGGTTTTCTGGCGCATTAGACCATAACATATATTCGCCACCCAGTTCGATCATTTTTTCTTTCCAGAAAGTATCATACGATTTTACAAAAATATTTTTATTGTAATCGTTTTTTACAATGACCCATGAATTGGCTTCGAGCTCTTGATTTAATTGCTCAGAGTCCCAACCAGAATATCCCAGGAAGAAACGAATCTCGCTAGGAGTGATTTTATTTTCGGCAATAAGTTGAGATACCACCGTAAAATCACCTCCCCAATAGATACCGCCAGAAATTTCGACGCTATTCGGAATTAGATCAGGTATTTTATGAATAAAGTATAGATTATCTTGTTCTACGGGGCCTCCGTTATAAATTTTGAACTCCGCTTCAATTTCTGGCACAAGATCTGCCAAGAAATATTCCAAAGGTTTATTCATAATAAAACCTATAGAACCTTGTTCACTATGATCCGCCAGAAGTACCACAGATCGATTAAAAGACACATCTCCAATGATGGAAGGTTCAGCAATTAAAAGATGTCCTTTTGAGGGTTGAAGTGATATCATGCGTTGGCTTTCTTAATCTTAAAGCTAAATAATTATTTCTAATTATCAAAGATTAGGAGCGGATTTTGTTAAAAAATCATAAAAAAAGCCCCCGAAAGGGAGCTTTTTAAATAATATCGAAAACTAACTGATTAGTTTACTGAACTTGATAAATCAGCACCAGCCTTAAACTTAACAACGTTTTTAGCAGCGATTTTGATAGTTTTTCCAGTCTGTGGGTTTCTACCTTCTCTTGCAGCTCTTTTAGAAACTGACCAAGATCCAAATCCAACTAAAGAAACACGTCCTCCTTTTTTAAGAGTACCTTCAACGTTTCCTAAGAAAGATTCCAAGGCTTTTTTAGCCGCTGCTTTAGTAATTCCAGCGTCAGCTGCCATTGCATCGATTAATTCTGTTTTGTTCATAATTCTGTTTTTAAATTAATTGTTGGTTAGACCAATCTTTATGTTAAACGCTTTACAAATTTATACGGATTTATGATTCGTGCAAGGATTAGCCCAGTAAATACAGGGTTTTGTTGATAACTCAATACGATTGTTAATAAACACCTTCGTTTTTTATATGTTTTTAAACCCTTACTATACTTAGGTTTCACATCATTTTGGCATCTCTATAAAAATTATAGCCATTTAGTAAAGCTTTTGCATCCATTGCTTTTTTTCCCGGAAGCTGTAATTTATTGATAAGTATATACCCTTTATTTACCGCAACCTTAATTGTAGTATCCTCAATAATTATTTTTCCGATATCAAAACTATGCACTTCTTCTTGTGGTAGCGCATCGTATATTTTTATATTCTCGGCAATCCCTTTGTTGTATAGTTCGCACCATGCGGAAGGGTAGGGGCTTAGCCCTCGAATTAGATTGTAGATCGTAGCTAGGTCTTGAGTCCAATCGATCTTGGTGTTCTCTCGATTTAATTTATAAGCAGTCTTAAACGTACTATCTTTTGGTTGCGGCAATACAGTTACTGTATCATTTGCAATGGCAGTAATTGTTTTTATAACTAAAAGGGCTCCGTTTGTCATTAGCTTGTCATGCAAGACCCCGGCAGTATCATTAGAGTTGATTGCTATTTCTTCCTGAAAAATAACATGACCCGTATCTATTTTTTCGTCTATAAAAAAAGTAGTGATCCCTGTTTTATGTTCTCCATTAATGATTGCCCAATTAATAGGAGCGGCACCTCTATAATCTGGAAGAAGAGAAGCATGCAAATTAAAAGTACCGTATTGGGGCATATCCCAAACAACTTTGGGTAGCATCCTAAAGGCGACTACTATATTAAGGTTGGGTTGTAAAGCCTCGAGCTCTTTTAAAAAACCTTCATCCTTTAAATTAGTTGGTTGTAGTATGTTTAAGTTTTTGGATAACGCATATTCTTTTACTGCCGAAGCTCTAAGTTTTCGACCACGTCCTGCTGGTTTATCAGGTGCCGTAATTACGCCTACAACATTGTAATCATGCTCGATAATGGTCTTTAGGGTTTCGACTGCAAAATCTGGGGTGCCCATAAATATGATTCGTAAGTCTCTCATTTGTTTTGTGCTAGTTGATAGTTGTTGTTCTGGTTGATCATTATGATTTGATGTTGATTCATCTCTCTTAATACCTCTAGTACTAATTTTTCGGGATAGTCTAGATATTCCATCAAATCTCTTGAAGATAAATGTTTTTCTTGTAAAAGCCTTACAATATCTTCTTGTATTTTGGTGATGTTATTATTTTTTTGGTGTTCGGTTCCAGAGATACAATAATTACAAATCCCACAATCGGCTGTGCTATCTTCTCCAAAATACCTCAGAAGTAGTTTACTTTTGCAGCTTACTTCGTTTTCGATATATTCGATAATGGCTTCAACTTTCTCTTTTTTAGAATTGTTCTGTTCGATTAAGAGGTGTTTGACTCTATTAATAGTTCGGTCATCTTCTCTTGGGATTAAAAAAATAATCTCGGCATCAGAGGTTTTATGAGTAAACTCGATCAATTCGGCATCGTTCAATTTATCTAATACACTAATAATCTTTTTTTCTGCAATATTAATTTTCGAAGCAATTAAAGGAATATTAATAGATACGGCTTCATCAAAAATACCACCATAGATTCTTAGTATGGCCTTAGTGATGATTTCATAATCTGGATTGTTTTCTAAATAGTTCAGAAGATGGGGCCCGGTGGTCATAATTTGCAGGCTACTCTTTTTGGTATATCGTTGTATAAACCTAATAACCCCACAACGATCCAAAAACTGTAATGCATTATAGGTGATCAACGTATTTAGGTCATACGTCTTGCAAAATGTATTAAAATCGAACTCATGAGAAGTTTGTTCCCCCTCGCCATATGATATTTGAAAATAATTACTCAATTTTCTGTAGACCAATTTTACCATAGTAATATCAGGCAAAACTTTTATAAACTGATTGTGCAATCTGTTTTTGTCACTTTGATTTCGTAATAAAAAAGCAAATGATGTTTTTCCGTCTCTTCCCGCTCTTCCTGCTTCCTGAAAATAACTCTCAATACTCTCGGGGGTATGATAATGTATAACAGTGCGTACGTTTGGTTTGTCTATTCCCATTCCAAAGGCATTTGTAGCCACCATTACGCGCACCTCTTCACTAAGCCATTGGTTAAAACGTTTTGTTTTCTCTTGTGCGTCTACACCCCCATGATAAAATGTAGCGTTGATATTGCTGGTATTAAGAAAATCATTGAGTTCTACGGCAGATTTTCTGTTTCTTACATATATAATGGATGGTCCAGGGTTTTTTTGAAGTATTTTATGGATACGATATAGCTTATCTTCAGAATGAAGCACCATATAACCCAAATTAGACCTAAAAAAGGACTGTTTACAAATTTTGGGTTGAAAAAGATCTAACTCTTGTACAGTATCCTTAACAACCTTATCGGTAGCGGTAGCGGTTAACGCAATAATAGGAACCGCAGGATGCATTTCTCGTAAAATAGCAATCTTTTTATATGCAGGTCTAAAATCATTACCCCATTGTGAAATACAATGAGCTTCGTCGACAGCAATTAGATTGATATTCATCTGCTTTAGTCGCTCCTGAACAATATCTTGCTGAAGTCGTTCTGGCGAAATGTATAAAAATTTGTAATTGCCATATAAGCAATTATCAAGAAGCGTATCTAATTCTGAATATTTGATCCCACTAGGCAGTGCGATTGCCTTTATATCTTTCGAAATCAGATTTTTTACTTGATCTTGCATTAATGCTACCAAAGGAGAAATGACAATACAAATACCCTCTTTTAGCATTGCCGGAACCTGAAAACAGATAGACTTTCCGCCACCGGTAGGTAGCAAGGCAAAAGTGTCGTTTCCATCCAGAACCGAATTGATAATTTCTTCCTGAAGAGGTCTGAAACGATCATACTTCCAATACTGTTGTAATATTTGAAGAGGAGATTTTGTCAATCTAGGTTATATTTTTAAGAATAAAGTCATGACGCTCATTGATACTTCCGAAAGGAACCTCTGTACACATATATCCAAATCGGGTGTAGGTTTCTAATAGATGATGGTGAATATCTTTTGCTTGCTCAAAGCTTTCAAATCGTTCATTATCCGATACATATATTTCTTCCCATGGAGGCAATAAAAATACGTGGTTATATCTATGATCCTTGCACTGATTTATAAAATCATCACCATAGGTTTGATTAAAATAATCCATATAAGCCAAAACATCGGGTATTCCTCTATCATAAAAAAGAATAGGATCACTTTTTGTCACGGCATCGGTAAATTGCTCAATCCTTCCATTCAGAATCTGAGTATTGAACTCATAAGGGTCAGAAACAGATACTATTGGGTTAGAAGCAAAGGTTGCAGATTCATCATTTTCTTTTGCTTCTTGAGTCATGGATCGTATAACCTCATGAAAACAAAAATAATTAGATGCTTCGAGCTTAACAATAACAGAAGTTTTTCCTGTTCCTGGTGCTCCGGTGATTACAATTCTTTTTTTGGTCAAAGCAGTAATTTTTCTACAAATCTCGTGATTATAAAGTGAATTTTAAAAGAAGTTCTTTAAAGTTTTACGCCTTAATGGTAGGACCCCCAATAATTATAACCCGAAAATTGCGGAGCCTATTAAAAAAAAACACAAATCATACAGAGTATTAATATTAATATAAAGCTCTGTTAAAGTTGAATTTGTCCATTCTAATTTTTAGTAACTTCCTTAGCAATTCACATATGATTGCTTTATTTAGACTAGTTAAATACAAATCCTAAAATTAAATTTCATGCCGGTTTACAATTTGAAAATAAATGGAAAACCTCATACAGTTGAGGCTGATCAAGATACCCCTCTTCTATGGGTACTTAGAGATCATTTGGATATGGTAGGCACCAAATTTGGCTGTGGTATTGGTCAGTGTGGTGCATGTACTGTACATGTAGATGGATCTGCTACCAGAAGTTGCCTGCTACAAGTAGGTAATGTGGCTGATATGGAGATTACTACTATTGAAGGTATTTCGGAAGATGCTTCTCATCCTGTGCAACAAGCTTGGAAAGAGATTGATGTACCACAGTGCGGATATTGTCAAGCAGGGCAAATCATGTCGGCTACGGCATTTCTCGAGCAAAATAAAAATCCTAGTAGGTCAGAGATTAGAGATGCAATGAGCGGTAACATATGTAGATGTGCTTCTTATAATAGAATAGAAAAGGCTGTTGAAGTTGCCGCTAGTAAATTGAGCTAACCAATTAAAAATGTATCAAATGAAAAAAATTATGTCACCTTCTGTGAGTAGAAGGTCATTTATAAAAACTTCTGCATTGGCAGGAGGAGGAATATTAATTGGTTTTAACTTATTTCAGGCATGCAAGCCAGAAGCAGCGCCACCAGTTGATATTGCCCAATTGAACTTTAATGATTTTAATGCCTTTATTAAAATTGCTGATAATGGTATGGTTACTATTTTTTCTCCTAATCCAGAGATTGGGCAAGGAGTTAAAACTTCTATGCCAATGCTTATTGCCGAAGAGCTGGATGTATCTTGGGATAATGTACATGTTGTTCAAGGGGCTTTGGACACCAAAAATTTTACAAGGCAAGTAGCTGGAGGAAGCCAATCATTACGTCAAGGTTGGGAACCTTTGCGACAAACTGGAGCTACAGCCCGGCAGATGTTAATTAATGCAGCGGCTGCAAAATGGGGAGTAGATCCATCAACCTGTACAACCAAAAATGGAGTTATTACCAATGGCAATGGAGATAAATTAGGATATGGCGAAGTAGTAAAAGAAGCTGCTGCCCTTGAAGTTCCGGATAATGTAGTGCTTAAAGATCCTAAAGATTTTAAAATTATAGGTACAGATGCTGGCAATGTAGATATAGACAAAATTACTACCGGTAAACCTTTATATGGTATGGATTATAAGGAAGAAGGAATGGTGTATGCCGTTGTATTAAGACCTCCTTCTTTCGGAAAAGAACTAGAAAGTTTTGATGCTACCGATGCAAAATCTATATCTGGAGTACAAGATGTTATTAGATTTGGTAATAAAGTTGCAGTTCTGGCCAATAATACGTGGGCTGCAATGAAAGGTAAAAAAGCACTAAAAGCGGTATGGACATCAGATTCAGAATTAGAGAGTACCGAAAAGCATGATAAAATATTAACCGGATTATTAGATGGCAAAGAGTTCACCACCTTACGGGCAGATGGCGATGTAAAAAAAGCTTTTGCTCAAGCAGATCAGGTGATCGAGCGTACATATGAGTCTCCTTTTCTTCCTCATAACTGTATGGAACCTATGAATTTCTTTGCAGATGTAACAGCAGATAAGGTGCGCCTGGTTGGTCCTATACAAACTCCCGCAAGAACAGCGCAACGTGTTGCCGAATTACTAGAGCGGGACCCTCAACAAGTATCTGTAGATATGACTAGAATGGGGGGTGGTTTTGGAAGAAGATTGTATGGAGATTTTGCCCTAGAGGCTGCCGAGATATCTAAATTGGCTCAAAAACCTATTAAGGTAGTATACTCAAGAGAAGATGATATGTCAGCGGGAATTTACCGTCCTTCAATAAAATATAGAATCAAAGCTTCAGTAAAAGATGGAAATATTACAGGATACCATCTTAAAGAAGCTTCTGTAAATTCTAATATGTATGGGTTGATTCCTAATTTCTTCCCGGCAGGAGCGATCGAGAATTATCAGGTAGATGTGGCTAATTATGATAGTGACATTACCACTGGTGCATGGAGAGCTCCATATACCAATTTCTTATCTTTTGCAGAACAAAGTTTCTTTGATGAGATAGCAGAAATACTTGAGGTTGATCGTATTAAACTACGTTTAGATTTACTTCAGAAAGTAAAAGGAACCACAGACGATAGAATTCAATATTCTCCAGAACGATTAGAAAATGTGATTAAAGTTGCAGTGGATAAATCGGGATGGGGTAATGCAAAAGAAGGAGTTTATCAAGGGTTTAGTGCATATTATTGTCATAATACTCATGTAGCCGAAGTAGCCGATGTAGTTTTAGAAAATGATATTCCGGTAGTGAAAAAAGTTACTTGTATAGTTGATTGTGGTATTGTAGTTAATCCTTTAGGAGCTAAAAACCAAATCGAAGGTGGTGTTATTGATGGTGTAGGTCATGCCATGTATGGTGATTTTTCGTTTAAAGATGGTGCACCAGTAGATACAAACTTTAATACGTATCGTTTAATTCGTATTAATGAAACACCTGTTGTCGAAACACATTTTATAGAAAGTGATATAGCACCAACAGGACTTGGAGAACCAACATTACCACCCGCTGGAGCTGCTGTTGCTAATGCTATAAAAGCAGCAAAAGGAATACGATTGTATAAGCAACCTTTTGTAAAACATATGAAAAGTAATGCACCTTTGGGATAGTATCGGTACCATATGACACACGAATTTAAAGAAATTATTACATCTTATTATGTGGCCAAACAGCAGGGTATTCCTGCTGTTATGGCTACGGTTGTAGATGTCGAAGGCTCATCGTATCGAAGGCCAGGAGTAGGTATGCTTATTCTAAAAAATGGAAAAACGATAGGTGCCGTTAGTGGTGGATGCGTTGAAAAAGAAGTACTAAGACAAGCACAATCTGTTTTTGATACTGGCGAGCCTAAAATAATGACTTATGATGGTAAGTACCGTTTGGGATGCGAAGGATTGCTATACATTTTGATCGAAACTTTTGAAATTAATACTGCCGGTATCGAATCGATTCAAAAACATCTCGAATCGAGAATACCATTTGATATTAAATCATGGTATTCAAAAACTGATGATCGCAATACCAATATGGGATCAATAGTAGTGTTCGAAAATAGCAAAACATTTTTTTTCTCTGATCCAATTGATGAGTTATCTATGAATCAACATCCGGATTCTGAATGTTTTTTTAGAGAAATGAAACCGTGCTTTAGGTTAATAATTATTGGAGCCGAGCACGATGCTGTTCAATTATGCACCATTGCATCTGCAATGGGTTGGGAGGTTGAAGTTATTTGTTCGCCCAAAAACCCTAAATACTTAGAAGACTTTCCTGGAGCTCAAAAAGTAATACCGATGGGTCATGAAGAATTGTCTATTTTAAACGATGATGATCAAACGGCGATCATTTTAATGACCCATAATTTTGCCAAAGATCTATTGTATTTACAAGCAATAAAAGATGTGCAAGTATCGTATATAGGGCTTTTAGGCCCAGCGCGCCGCAGAGAAAAATTGCTTTCTGCATTTATAGAATATTATCCAGAAGTTACGGATGATTTTATGGAAACTATTCATGGCCCCGCAGGGCTAAATCTGGGAGCAGAAACACCTCAAGAAATAGCCGTAGCAATTATCGCCGAGATTTTATCAGTAGTAAGGAATCAAAAACCAATTCCGTTGCAGGATAAAAAAGGAGCAATTCATGATGATCCAAAAAGGAAAAACCTAAAAACCATCAATGTCAAAAGCTAAGATAGCACACCTTATACTTGCTGCTGGTGCTTCTAGTAGAATGAAACAACCAAAACAAATATTACCTTGGGGTGCTACAACCTTGATAGGACATGCTATAGAGCAGTCTATAGCTTTAAAAAATGTTCATACGATGGTAGTTTTGGGAGCACATTCTAATGAGATTCAGGACAAGATTGAACAATTTTCGATTACCATTCTTAATCATACAAATTGGCGGTTAGGAATGGGATCATCAATAAGTTTTGGAATTGATTATATGATGAGTACAGATGTCTTGTATGATGGTGTTCTTATTTCATTAGTGGATCAACCTTTGATCGAAACATCTCATTTTAATACGCTTATTGCGGCATTTCAAGAAAAATCAAAGAATATTATTGCTTCTGATCTGGGGAGTCAAGTAGGTGTGCCTGCGGTATTTTCTAAGAATTTCTTCAGCGATTTATCCAAATTAAATAAAGATTATGGAGCTAGGTATTTGATACAAAAACATCAGGATCAAACCGAAACAATAGCTGCAAATGATATTGCTATAGACATTGATACCATAGAACAATATGAGGCTTTGTATAAACGTAAATTTTTGAACTAAAGAATTTTTTACAACTCGGGTTTTTATGAATCAGAACGCTTATCTTTGCCTAAATTTTTGCTAGGGATTAGTATATGAATGATTCAGAAGAGTTTTACAAAAAATTAAGAGCCCAATTAGCCGATACGGCACTTTGGCCTACAGCATATTTATATAAGTTTATTGTACCAACAGATGATTCTAAAATTCGGGAAATAGAACATATATTTGATAATTTGGGAGCGGTTATTAGTACAAAGCAATCCAAAAATGGAAAATATACGAGTGTCTCTATCAATGTACGAATGAAGAATCCGGATTCGGTAATTCTTAAGTATAAAGAAGTAGCTTCAAAAGTAGAAGGGGTTATTTCTTTGTAAAATAGTGATTTATAGTTAAAATTGCTTTGTAATGTGTTTTTGAATAGTCAAAAAAACTAAATACTAAGCAGCTATATTTTACGTTTAAAAAAAATCAACTTACTTATTTTATTTTAGTATTTTGCAGAACGAATTATTTTTGCTTCAAAAAGAGAGAGAATAACTTCACTTTTTATTTTTACATTTTATGGATATTAACAATTTAGAGTACAATACTGAGCGCGAAAAACTCATTATTCCTGAGTATGGTCGTCACTTACAGAAGATGATTAATTTTACTGTTGAGATTGAAGATCGAGAAGAGAGAAATAAGGTAGCTAGATCCATTATAGCGGTTATGGGTAACCTGCAACCGCATTTAAGAGATGTTCCTGAGTTTCAGCATAAACTTTGGGATCAGTTATTTATTATGAGTGATTTTAAACTTGATGTTGATACTCCTTTTCCTGTTTTAACCAAAGAAAAACTTCAGGAACGTCCTGACCCATTAGACTATCCGCAAAATTTCCCGAAGTATCGTTTTTATGGAAACAATATTAAAAGGATGATTGATGTTGCCAATAGTTGGGAAGATGGAGACTTGAAGAATGCACTTACATTTACCATTGCAAATCACATGAAAAAGTGCTATTTGAACTGGAATAAAGATACTGTTGAAGATAGCGTTATTTTTGATCACCTTTTTGAATTAAGTAGCGGAAAAATTAACCTGAAAGGAAGTACAGAAGATCTAACCGACTCTTCGAATTTGCTTAGAGGTAAAAAGAAAAAACATACCAATACTGGTGGTAAAAAGAACTACCGTAGTAGAGGTAAAAAACGATATTAGATCTTTATAACCGGCAATACACTAGATTACTAACCACCAAAAGATTAACAAATACATGGGTACTTTTCAAATAGAAGGAGGGCATCAGCTCAAAGGAGAAATTACTCCTCAAGGAGCCAAAAATGAAGCTCTTCAGATTCTTTGTGCGGTATTACTAACACCTGAAGAAGTTACAATTTCTAATATACCCGATATACGGGATGTTAATAAATTGATCGAAATCCTTGGTAACCTAGGGGTTAAAGTTAAGAAACTTGATAAAGGAACTTATTCTTTTAAAAGTGATGCGTTAGATCTTGATTATTTGGAAAGTGAAAAATTCAAAAAAGAAGGAAGTGGGTTAAGAGGATCGATCATGATTGTTGGTCCGCTTTTAGCTAGATTTGGAAAAGGATATATTCCTCGTCCTGGGGGCGATAAAATAGGAAGAAGACGTTTAGATACTCATTTTGAAGGATTTATAAATCTAGGAGCAAAATTTAGATATAATAAAGAAGAGCGTTTTTATGGCGTAGAAGCACCAGATGGCTTAACGGGTACCTATATGTTGCTTGATGAAGCTTCTGTGACAGGGACAGCTAATATTGTTATGGCGGCTGTACTGGCCAAAGGAAAAACTACCATTTATAATGCTGCTTGCGAACCATACCTTCAGCAACTTTGTAAGATGCTTAATGCAATGGGAGCAAAAATATCTGGAGTAGGTTCAAATCTGCTTACTATCGATGGTGTAACCTCTTTATCAGGTTGTGAGCATCGTGTGCTACCGGATATGATCGAAATTGGATCGTGGATTGGTCTTGCTGCAATGACCAAAAGTGAAATTACAATCAAGAATGTAAGTTGGGATAACCTGGGTGTTATTCCGTCAACATTTAGGAAGTTAGGAATTACCGTAGAGCGAATAAATGATGATATTTATATTCCTGCGCATAAAGATGGATATCAGATTGAAAGTTATATAGATGGATCATTTATGACTATTGCCGATGCTCCGTGGCCTGGATTTACTCCCGATTTACTTAGTATCGTATTAGTAATAGCTACCCAAGCTAGAGGAGAAGTAATGGTGCATCAAAAGATGTTCGAGAGTCGTTTGTTTTTTGTAGATAAATTAATCGATATGGGTGCAAAAATAATATTATGCGACCCCCATAGAGCGACAATTATTGGGCATGATTTTAAATCTACTTTAAAGGCCACTACTATGGTGTCTCCTGATATTAGAGCTGGAATATCATTATTAATAGCAGCGTTAAGTGCCAAAGGCACTTCGACCATTCATAATATAGAACAGATTGACAGAGGATACGAAAATATAGACGAACGTTTAAGAGCAATAGGAGCTAAGATTATTAGGATAAAGTAGTTAATGAGAGACAGGAGAAAGCCAATTTTTTAACATACTTGGGTCTTTACATTATACTTTTTAATGGTCTTGGCAGAAATAGGAATTGAGTTTTTTCTAATGTCATCCCATTTGATCTTTAATCTTTTAATTTCGTTTTGTACATGTTCCTCATCAGAAGAGTCGAACGTTAATAAAAATTCAAACTCTTTTCTAATAGCTGCATATTCATTACCCGAATTATGATATTGATTTGCAATCTCTGGTAACTTCAAAAATGCAAGAACACTGGTTAATATTGTGGCTATAAGACTAATAAGTCCGGTAAGGATGATAAGAGTTTTGTCAGTATCTTTTTGCCCTAAAGAAGCAAATATACTGGATCCAACAATAGCTGATAATACAGCAGATAAGATTCCTATATTTCTATGTTTTCTTCGGGTTACTTCTGCCATAGATAAATGACATGTTAGTAAGATTTGCGCATCTACAACCCACGCTGAGATTAACTCCTGTTGTTCTTTGGTCATTGTTTTTTAATGTTATCGGGGCATTGATATTGGTACGACAATATATTAACGTTAGAATAGCGAACTAAAAAAATATTGAGATAAAAATAGTACGATTTTAGTCTTAAAATTTTAAAATAGCCCACATATTTTAAAGATATAAAAATATTTTATACTGACATGATTTCTTGATAAACATATACGTATCTGTAGATCCTTTTCGGAAACATTTATTTAAATTTAATTACTTGATAAAAACCTAATTGATTTAATTCTTAAAATAAGGGATAGTGAAATAAAATGTAGAGCCTTTATCTTTTTTGCTTTCTACCCATATTTCTCCTTGTAACATTTCGACATAAGCTTTGGCGATAGATAAACCAATGCCAGCACCTTCTAGAGCATACCGATCCTCGATATCCGCTTGTACAAAGCGATCAAAAATAGCTTCTTGCCTATTTTCGGGTATACCAATGCCAGTATCTTTTACATAAAACCGAAGAAATTCATCCTTTTGGTTGTATCCAAATTCGATTTGCCCCTCATTAGTATATTTAATGGCATTTTTTACTAAGTTGGTGAGAATGGCATTAAATTTTTCTTTATCCGTTTGTAGTATAGATTCTTCGGTTATCAGGTCATTGTGTAGCGATAATGTAATTCCCTTTTTGTCAGTTTCAGGTTTGAAAAAATGGTAGAGGTATTCGGTTTGTTCATTAATGTTTACTTCATTTTTAAATACAGTAACCTGATTGGCTTCTATTCTTGAAATATCTATAATATCTTTGATAATGTTTAACATCCTTGCGCCACTTTCCTTAATAAGATCTAAGTATAATTTTTGTTCATCTCCGGATAGTTTGGGTTCTTTTAGTAATTCGGCAAGCCCCAAAATCCCATTCATAGGAGTACGAATTTCATGACTCATATTTGCCAAAAAAGCAGATTTAAGCCGATCACTTTCTTCTGCTCTTTCTTTTAGTCGACTTAACTCAAGTTCGTATAACTTTATCTCGGTAATATCGGTAATGGTACCAACATAACCTACAATTTGTTGCTTCTCATCATATTCTGGGATCGCTTGACCCAATACCCAGGTTACAGAACCATCGGGTTTAAGAAACCTATATTCTGCATCAGAATCTTTGTTTTTTCCCTTAGCACCATACCATTCTTTTTTTAATTTTTTTCTATCGTCGGGATGTACCGCTTTAAGCCACCCGTGATCTATAGATTCTTCTTGAGATAAACCAGAAATTGAGCACCATTTTGGGTTTACAAATGTTGTTTTTCCGTTAGCTCCGGTTATAAAAATGCCAACAGGTACCAAATCTGTTAATGCATGATATCTATTTTCGGTTAGTTGAATAGCTTTTTCTGCTACTTCAAATTTTTGACGATAAGTAAGCGAATGATACACATCTTTAAAGGTCGAATAATTAGCGCGATAGGTATCCTTTTCGAAATACAATAAGTATATCGTAAAAAGAATACTATAAAAAATACCAGTAAAAATTTTGGAAACTAAACCAGAGTATAAAATTTTGGTAATATCCTCAAAGAACCAAAATGATCCAAGCGAAAAAATGATGGCATCAAAACTTAATACAATAATCATAGTAAATAAAATCCTTAAAAATAAGGTCGATATATATTTTGAAATAAATTCGAAAAGGAAAATAATAAGAATCGAATCAAGAAATAGTACTGCCGTACCTACAAATAATACGGATACATTGGTGTAGAAAAACTCAGTCGAAATATCAAAGGGATTATAACTATTTGCCCCTTCAATATTTAAACGGAAAGAGACCAATAAGAAACACAAAATACAATTGGCTACCACTAGAGAATAGATTAATCTTCTGGCGGTGATAGCATCCTCTTTGATATAAATTAAAAGTACAGCAAATAATGTGGCAGAAAATAAAATTGAAGATCCGGGAGATATCAACAGCGTATCCGAAATCTCGAAATAAAGTGTGCTCGCTAAGAAAACCTGAACGAACTGAAATAACCCCAAAGAGGTAAATAACAAACCCATGCCCATAACGGTTCTAAGACGAAACAACAGTAGCATTAATGAAGCTACTATCAGGCCCTGAAATAGAAAAATCGATATTTGATAAAAATTAATAGTATCCATAAAATCCAGAATACCCAATGTAATAATTGGATAATTAGTGAGAGTCTTATCCTAAAACCAGTAATAGATTTGTCTTTACCTTATTTGGACTCCTTAAAGCTACGAACAATTGTTAAACTTTGGTTACGGCAAAACCATAATATTTATTGTCTGCAAAATGTCTTTTTTTGATGTAATTCTTTTAAGAATCTTGTATGTATACTTCAAGACTTGTATGGTTAATTTTTGCAATTTGAAAAATATTTAGTTCCTTCGTTAAAAAGAGAAAAATCACCTTGGAAGACTTAAAGAAAACAATACTATCTTATGCACAGGTAAGTGACTCTGATATGGAGTTTGGTCTTCAGTTTTATAAAAAACAAATCTTTAAAAAAGGAAGTTTTCTTTTACGGCCTGATCAATACATTAATCACTTTTATTTTATGAAACAAGGGTGTGTTTCGTATTATACTATAGAGAATGGAACCACTCAGGTGATGGAGTTTTTTACCGAAGGATATTTTTTTACAGATTTGTATGCGTATATACAAGAGATTCCGTCACAATCATATCTCGAGGCGTTAGAAGATACCACCGTATATTCGATATCCAAGACAGATGTACAAAAAGTATTTGATCACTCTCACCAATTAGAGCGTTTTGGAAGATTATCTATGCAAAGAACTTTTGTTATTAATTTTCAAAGAATTAATCAACTACGTAATCTTACCAATCAGGAACGATATTTACAATTACTAAAAAAAAGGCCATCACTTTTTCAACGTGTACCTCAATATCTCATTGCATCATACCTCGGTGTAACCCCGGTAGGTCTTTCAAAAATTCGCAAAAGACTTAAAAGTAAATGATCATCGAATTTTAAAAAATCTTTATAACAGAATGATTTTATGTAGGATAGGTGATTTTGCATAGAAATAAAAGTTAAGAGAAATCTAAAATTCTATATTTATTATACTAGTTTAATGAGAATCCGTTAAATATTCCCGAAATTTATTGTGTAATTAATAGCCAATTTCAAAAAATATTACCTTATGGCCGATCAATATATAGATTTCGAAACTCTTAAGTATCTTTTGTATGATGTTCATCAACTAGAAGATGTACTACAACAAGATCGCTTTGCAGATCATGATCAAGAATCTTTGGATATGTTTTTAAACTCTGTTAAAGAATTTTCAGACAGAGAACTATTCCCATATATTAAAGAAATGGATGAGCAACCTGCTTACCATAAAGATGGTACTGTGATTGTTCATAAGCAAGTAGGAGTGATGATGAAAAAAGGTGGCGAAATGGGACTTATTTCGGGAACCTTTGATTATGAAGCTGGGGGATTACAGTTGCCCCTGATGATGTATACAGCATCTGCCTTTATCCAAGATGCTGCAAATAATCATTTACCAGGTTATGTGGGACTTACTTTGGGTGCTGCAGAGCTGATTATTCATTTTGGAAATAAAGAACTTAATGAGACCTATGTGCCTAATATGTTATCTGGGCAATGGGGAGGCACGATGTGTCTTACAGAGCCGCAGGCAGGTAGCTCATTATCCGATGTGGTTACAAAAGCAATTCCGACGGATAATGGATATTATAAAATGTCCGGACAAAAAATCTTTATCTCTGGTGGAGATCATCAATATGCTGATAATTTTGTGCACCTTGTTTTGGCTCGTATCGAAGGTGCCCCTGCTGGAACAAAAGGTATCTCGTTATTTGTAGTGCCCAAAAAACGCCCTGATGGTAATGGGGGATTGGTTTCGAATGATGTGACTACGGTAGCTGATTTTCAGAAACTGGGACAACGCGGATATTGTACTACGCACTTAGGATTTGGAGATGCGGAGGATTGCCAAGGTTGGCTGGTTGGAGAAGCGCATCAAGGTTTAAAATACATGTTTTTGATGATGAACGGAGCGCGTATCGCAGTGGGTCGAGGTGCTGCAGCTATTGCTACGGCAGCGTATCAAGCATCTCTTCAATATGCAAAAGAACGACCTCAGGGACGTAAATTAACCAGCGCCGGTAAAAAAGACTTAGATCAGGGACAAACTTTGATTATCAATCATCCAGATGTACGAAGAATGCTATTACTACAAAAAGTAGTAGCCGAAGGTTCGTTAAGTTTAGTCTTGTTAGCTTCAAAATATTATGATTTTAAAGAAACACTTAAAGATCCTGTCGAAAAAGAAAAATATAGTTTGTTATTAGAGTTGATCATTCCTATGGTAAAAACATATCCATCGGATATGGGAGCACATGCGGTATCTAATGGATTGCAAATACTGGGAGGGTATGGCTTTTGTACAGATTTTATACTTCAACAATACCATAGAGATATTCGAATTTTCCCAATCTATGAAGGAACTACGGGGATCCAATCTCAGGATCTTTTGGGTAGAAAAATTGTTATGGGTAATGGGAAGGCGTTAGAGTATCTAACAAACGAAGTAATGCAAACGATTCAGAATGCATCTAAATATGATGACCTTAAAAAATATGCAGGTGCCCTAGGAGAAAAGCTGAAACTGGCACAAAAAGTAATAGGTTTCTTAATAGGATTTGCCCAAAAAGGAGATTATGAGCGATTTTTGGCAGATGCTACACCGTTTATGGAGTTCTTTAGTACCATAACCATGGGATGGATATGGCTAGATATGGCAACTCATGCAAAGAGTACTTTGGTGGTTGGGAAAAAGAAATATAGTGAAGACTTTTATGAGAGTAAGATTCATGCCATGAAATTTTTCTTTACTTATGAATTGCCAAAAACAAATGGCCTGGCAGAAATTTTAATGAACGAAGAAGTACTTACGATTGCAGGAGAGAAAGAAGTTTTCAATTCATAAAATTAATAATCATTTTTATTATCAAACTTATTATTTAATACATGAGTACTATAAAAGAAGCATTCAACCTTGAAGGAAAAGTCGCAATAATTACAGGATCAAGCAAAGGAATAGGAAAAGCTATTGCAAAAGGCCTCGCAGAACACGGAGCCAAAGTGGTCATTAGTAGTAGAAGTCAGGAAGCCGTAGATGAGGTTGTTGCAGAATTTAAAGCCATTGGCCTTGAAGCAGTTGGTATTGCATGTCATATAGGAAAACATGAGCAACGAGAAAACCTTATTCAAAAAGTGATAACGCACTATGGTAAGATTGATATTTTAGTTAACAATGCGGCTATTAACCCTATTTATGGCCCTATTGAAGATGCTGAAGAGGAAGTCTTTGATAAAATTATGGATGTAAATGTAAAAGCGCCATGGATGTTATCAAACTTAGTATTACCATCAATGAAAAAAGAAGGAAGTGGTAGCATTATTAATATAGCCTCGGTTGAAGCCATTCATCCAGGTGCTGGATTAGGATTGTATAGCACGAGTAAAGCAGCATTATTAATGCTTACAAAAAATCAGGCAAAAGAGTGGGGACAATATGGTATACGTGCTAATGTATTATGTCCCGGGTTAATAAAAACCAAGTTTAGTGCAGCATTGTGGCAAAATGAAAAATTACTTCAAAAAATAGAAAAAACCTTACCTAGTTCAAGAATGGGAATGCCAGAAGAAATGGTGGGTATGGTATGTTTATTAGCCTCAGATGCCGGAGCATATATGACCGGTAGTGTATATAATGCAGACGGTGGATATCTAATTGCAGGTTAATTATAATACTGTAAAAACATTAATATGTTACTTAATACATACGTAGAATGAATTTTGATTATTCAGATAAAATAATATCCCTTCAAGAAAAGCTTAACAGTTTTTTTGAGGAACATATACTTCCTGTAGAAAAAGAGGTAAGTGCTTTTAATTATGATCCCAAAAATTTATGGAATCGTTGGCCAGGGATGGAAGACCTAAAAGAGAAAGCAAAGAAAGCCGGCCTATGGAATCTTTTTCTTCCTAAAAACTATGGAGATTTAAGCCCAGGACTTACCAATTTAGAATATGCTCCTTTAGCCGAAATTATGGGCCGAGTATTATGGTCATCAGAGGTGTTTAATTGCAATGCTCCTGATACCGGTAATATGGAGGTATTGGCAAAATATGGATCCTCAGATCAGCAAAAACAATGGCTAGAACCTTTAATGAATGGAGAAATACGTTCTGCTTTTTTAATGACAGAACCCCAAGTAGCTTCTTCTGATGCTACCAATATTGAGACTTCAATTATAAGTGATGGAGACGATTATGTGATCAATGGTCGTAAATGGTGGTCATCCGGTGGTATGGACCCACATTGTAAAATCGCTATTGTGATGGGAAAAACAGATCCCAATGCACATAGACATCAACAACAAAGTATGATTTTGGTGCCTATGGATACACCTGGATTGAAAATCATACGTCCGTTATCTGTCTTTGGTTTTTATGATTCTCCAGAGGGGCATGCAGAGATTGTATTGGATAATGTACGCGTACCTAAAGAAAATTTAATTCTGGGCGAAGGCAGAGGTTTCGAAATTGCTCAAGGACGTTTGGGACCAGGACGTATTCATCATTGTATGCGTTTAATTGGTATGGCACAACGATCATTAGAACTTATGTCTGATCGTGCTTCAGAACGTATTGCATTTGGTAAAACGTTTAAAGATTTTAGTAGTATCCGACAAGAAATAGCACTTTCTAAATGTGAAATTGAACAAGCGAGATTGTTGACACTTTCTGCAGCCGATAAGATGGATAAAGAAGGTAATAAAACTTCAAAAGACCTTATCGCCATGATTAAAATCGTAGCTCCTAATATGGCACTAAGTGTAATAGATCGAGCAATGCAAATTCATGGAGGTAAAGGAGTTGGTCCGGATACGCCACTGGCACACTTTTTTGTAGCGGCAAGAATGCTTCGATTGGCCGATGGCCCAGATGAGGTACATATGTATCAATTAGGGAAAAGTGTGATCAACACCTATGCAAAGCAAAAAATATAAATTATCGTCATACCAATGCTAGAGCAAATTATTGGTTAGCCTATTAAATTAGATAAAAATGCAAAACGTACGCAAAGGCGAAGAATTAAATGAAAAAGCACTGAAGGCTTTTCTTGAGAAAGAAGGACTTATAGATAATCATCGCAGTGATTGGACAGTAACACAATATACGCACGGTTACTCTAATCTTACTTATTTATTGCAAATTGAAAAAAAAGAATATGTACTACGTCGTCCGCCCTTTGGAGCTATAAAAAGAGGGCATGATATGGGACGTGAGTTTAAAGTACAATCAGGGATTTATACTTCTTTTCCTAAGGTGCCAAAGATGTATGCATATACCGATGATGAGCAAATTTTGGGCTGCCCTTTTTATATTATGGAAAAGGTAAATGGTATTATTCTTAATGTACATGAAGCCAAAAAAAGAAACATTGCTGCTTCGGATTTTAAAATTATCTCAGATTCATGGTTAGATACATTTGTAGAGTTACATAACATAGATTATAAAACTTCTGGATTATCTGATTTGGGCAAGCCAGAAGGTTACGTAGAAAGACAAGTGTTGAATTGGGGGAAACAATATCTAAAAGCAGCGACCGAAGATGTACCAGCGGCAGATAAAGTAATGCGTTGGATGGAGGAGAATCAACCTAAAGAATATAGGTATAGTTTGGTGCATAATGATTTTAAATATGATAATGTTGTTTTTAAAGATGATAGTTGGAAAGAAGTTAATGCTGTTCTCGATTGGGAAATGGCAACATTAGGTGATCCCTTGATGGATTTAGGAACCTCTCTAGGCTATTGGACTATGGCAAGCGATCATCCGTTTGTGCAACAGGGAATTCCTTCTCCCACAATTATGGATGGTAATCCAAGTCGTAGTGAGATTGTAGAATCATATACAAAGAAAAGTGGGAGAGACGTTAATCATCTCGTGTTTTACTATGCTTTTGGTCTTTTTAAAATAGCAGTAATTGCACAGCAAATCTATTACAGATATAGTAAAGGACTTACAACAGATCCTCGTTTTGCACAACTTAATAAAGCAGCAGAGTTACTTTGTAATTTGGCATTACAGGCCATTCAAAATAAAAAAATAGATTGATAATTACAGTATAGTCAAAAGAAGAAAAATGGATTATTTGGCATCAACATATTTTTTCGATTATGAGACAGAAGAGATTCAAGAACTTATAAAAGAATATAAAAACGATACGCTAACAGCAAAAGAAAAGGCAGTTCAATTATATATCAAAATTAGAGATAATTGGCGATATGACCCCTATAATATAAGTCTGCTTAAAGATGGGTATATAGCAAGTAGTATAGCCAAAAATACAAAAGGACACTGTGTTGATAAATCAATTCTTTTAATCGCGTGTTTACGGGGATTAGGAATTCCGGCCAGAATCCATTTGGCCAAAGTTAAAAACCATATAGGGGTAGAGCGATTAACCGAAAAATTTGGAACTAATGAACTAACTCCTCATGGTATGGTAAATATATATCTCAATGGAAAATGGGTAAAGGTTTCTCCAGCATTTAATGCATCCCTATGCAAAAAGTGCAATGTAGCCCCATTGGATTTTGATGGTGAAAATGATTCTATATTTCAGGAATATAACAACGAGGGTAATGTGTTTATGGAGTATTTAGAAGATTATGGGCATTTTGAAGATTTACCTGTGGATTTTATTTTCAATAACATGAAAGAACATTATCCGCAGATTGTAGAAAAATATCAAGGTTTAGATGCCATTCAATTATAAGTGAAACAAGAATTAACTAAAGACATTTAAATACACACAAATGAATACTACATATATAGGGGTTACACCAGAACAATTTCGGGAGTTCACGGCTTTAGAGATTGAAGGTCCTTTTCAGATGTTAAACTTACTGAAGTTTAAAGACAAAGTAGAAGAAACGGGTACTTCTGGTTCCGAAGCATATGCACAATATTTACAAGCGGTTGTACCTTTCTTTCAGGCTTCTGGAGCAAGTATTGTATATCACGGAAAACCTCTTTTAGGAGTTATTGGTCCACAAAATACTTTAGAATGGGATAAGGTTTTGATTGTTGAATATGCTACTAAAGATAACTTTCTAAAGATGATAACCGCCGAGGGGTATCCCGGTAATCTACGAAGTAGAGCACTAGAAGATTCGAGATTAATTTTATGTACTTCAAAATAAAACCATCGATATGCAAGTAAAAGATAAAATAGTAATTGTTACTGGAGCGGGATCCGGGATTGGAGCTGCGACTGCGAAGCATTTTGCAACTCATAATGCCAAAGTAGTGGTCTCTGACATCAAAGAAGAAAAAGCTCAAAAAATAGCTGATGCAATTAACCAAAACGGGGGCGAAGCAATAGTCATTACCGCCAATGTGGCAAAATTTGAAGATGTAGAGCAATTGATCAATAAAACAGTTGCACAATATGGTAGGGTAGATATAATGGTGAATAACGCTGGGATTGGTCCCAGACACATGGCAAGAACTGCAGAGTATACCTTTGAAGATTGGGATAATGTTATTGCAGTAAACCAAACGGGTGTTTTTTATTGTATGAAAATGGCACTGCAGCAAATGGTAAAACAAGGAGGGGGAAATATTGTAAATATAGCCTCTCTTGCAGGCTTAAAAGCTTCATTAAACAATTTGTCATACAGCGCTAGTAAATTTGCTGTTGTCGGAATGACCAAATCGGCTGCGCTGGAATATGCGACCAAAAATATAAGAATTAATGCCGTTTGTCCGGGATATACCGAATCTGCATTATTAGACAAGTTATTATCAGTACGACCGGATATGGATCAGCGATTAAAAAGTGTGATTCCTATGAAACGTTATGGACTAGCAGACGAAATAGCCGAAGCCGTAGTATGGCTAGCTTCAGATAGCACAAAATTTATTACAGGTCAAACCATTACTCTTGATGGTGGAACTTCATTATAATACAATAAAAACTATATCATACACACATACCATGAACAATAAACAATTAATTTTTAAAAAACGCCCTACAGGACTTCCTCAAGAAGATACATGGGAGCTACAAACAAACCCAATTCCCGAACTTAAAGAAGGCGAAGTGTTGATACAACAACATTATATCTCTCTGGATCCGGCAATGCGGGGGTGGATGAATGAAGGGAAATCATATATAGAACCCGTACAAATAGATGATGTGATGCGCGCAGGATCTGTAGGTACAGTGATCAAGGCCAATAATCACCCAAAGTATAAAGAAGGAGATTGTCTAACCGGTTGGGGAGGAGTACAACAATACTCGGTTACCGACGGAAGTAACTGGTATCAGGTGGATCCAAAATTGGCACCTCTGCCTATGTATATAGGTACGTTAGGAATGCCAGGAATGACGGCTTATTTCGGAATATTAGAAGTTGGTAAAATCAAAGAAGGCGATGTTGTTTTGGTATCTGGTGCAGCTGGAGCAGTTGGTAGTATAGTAGGACAAATAGCCAAGATTAAAGGCTGTAAAGTTATTGGTATTGCCGGTGGAGCAGACAAATGTAAATACATAGTTGATCATCTTGGTTTTGATGGAGCTATCGACTATAAGTCCGAGAATATTCATGCTGGTTTAAAACGAGAATGCCCTAAAGGTATAGATGTGTATTTTGATAATGTAGGAGGAGAAATTTTGGATGCAGCATTGGCACGATTACGAATGCACGCCCGAATTGTGATTTGTGGAGCAATCTCGCAATACAATAATAAAGTAGCTATCAAAGGTCCAAGCAATTACCTGTCGTTATTAGTAAATCGTGCGAGTATGCAAGGGATGGTAGTAATGGATTATGCCAAGGATTATGGTAAAGCCGCTATGGAAATGGGCGGATGGATGGCCCAAGGAAAATTAAAAAGTAAAGAAGATATCTATGAAGGTATTGAGAATTTTCATGAAACCTTTTTACGATTATTTTCTGGAGATAAAATGGGTAAACTAGTATTAAAAGTAATCGAAGAGTAGTAGCACATATGAAAGCAGTAGTTTGTAAACAATTTGGCCCTCCTTCGAGCCTTGTATTGGAAGAGGTAGAAAGTCCAAAAATCAAAGATACCGAAGTGTTGGTAGAGGTAAAAGCTTGCGGAGTAAATTTTCCGGATACGTTAATCATACAAGGATTATATCAATTTAAACCTCAATTACCTTTTACACCGGGTAGTGATATTGCAGGAGTGGTTAAAGAAGTCGGCGCAAACATTAAACATGTTAAACCAGGAGATGAAGTATTTGGATTTGTAATGCATGGCGGCTATGCCGAAGAAGTGGTAGTGCCTGGTAATGCATGTTTTATAAAACCTCCAATGATGGAATTTCCTGTGGCGGCATCTTTCATGATGGCTTATGGTACATCGTATCATGCTTTAAAAGATAGAGGACAATTGCAAGAAGGAGAAACACTTTTAGTTTTGGGAGCCTCTGGTGGAGTAGGACTGGCTGCAGTAGAGTTAGGAAAATTGATGGGTGCCAAGGTGATTGCCGCTGCGTCTTCAGATGCTAAATTGGCCTTATGCAAAGAGTATGGAGCAGATGAGGTTATTAATTATTCGACCGAAGATTTAAAATCCAGAATAAAAGAGCTTACCGATGGTAAAGGAGTAGACGTGGTCTATGATCCTGTTGGAGGCAATTATTCTGAACCAGCTATTCGAGGAATGGCTTGGGAAGGAAGATATTTGGTAGTTGGTTTTGCCGCAGGAGATATCCCAAAAATCCCACTAAATCTAGCCTTATTAAAAGGAAGCGCAATTGTAGGAGTGTTTTGGGGTAGTTTTGCAATGAAAACTCCTAAAAAGAATATGCAAAATACAATGGAGTTAATGCAATGGTACGCTACAGGGAAATTAAAACCGCATATCCATAAAATCTATCCGCTAAACGAAGCTTCTAGTGCTTTAGAGGATATGATGAATCGACAAGTAAAAGGAAAGGCTGTTATAAAATGCTCTTAAGTTTATTTAGAAAAAGAAAAGAAGATTTAAACTGTACAAAACATAAGAAACTAAGGTTATGAGATTAAAAGATAGAGTAGCGATTGTTACGGGAGGCGCACGAGGAATAGGAAAAGGTATATCCGAGCTATTTGCAAAAGAAGGAGCCACGGTAATTATATGGGATTTATTAGAAGATGGAGCGCAAACTGCAGATACGATTAATACAGGAGGGCATAAAGCTGAGTTTACCAAAATTTCTGTAACTGATAAAGAAGCAATTGAAAAAGAAGCAGAAAGAATCTATCAAAAATATGGTAAAATTGATATTCTGATTAATAATGCTGGGATAACCAAGGATCGCACATTGCATAAAATGAGTGAGGCAGAATGGGATGCCGTGATAGATGTAAATTTAAAAGGTGTGTTTTTATGTACGCAAGTGGTTTCAAAATATATGAAAGAAGCCGGGTATGGTCGTATTGTATCCGCAGCATCCAATGTTGGATTGCGAGGTAATTTTGGGCAAACCAACTATGCCGCTACCAAAGCCGGAGTTATCGCGATGTCCAAAACCTGGACGATGGAGCTAGGTAAATATGGGATCACTGCAAATGCACTCGCTCCAGGATTTACCTTAACCGAAATGACCGAACAAATCCCTAAGGAACATTTGGATGGAATCAAAAAACAAATTCCTCTTCAAAAAGCAGCGACTCCTACAGATATAGCCTATGGATATTTATATCTCGCTTCAGACGAAGCCTCGTATGTATCAGGTATTTGTTTAACTATAGATGGCGGAATTTCGAGATAATAACAATTTGTACTGTAGTTAAAATATCGTGTATTAACCATGGTCTTGGTAGATGATAAAACGTGGCTTTTATCGAAAACTGAGCGTATCAAACTTCGTCAAACTGAGCTTGTCGAAGTTTGTCGAAGTTTGTCGAAGTTTGATAGCACAATACCCTTATTAAATACGAATGATTAAAGAGAAAAACATGAATCAACTAATTTGTAAAAACTTTGAAGAGTTTAAAACCCACGAAGGGAAATCATTACCTACAGGAGAGTGGCTTACTGTAACCCAGGATATGATCAATGCTTTTGCAGAGGCTACGCAAGATTTTCAGTGGGTGCATGTAGATTTAGAACGTATTAAGAAAGAATCCCCATTTAAAAAACCAATAGCGCATGGATTTCTATCTGTTTCTTTATTATCCAAAATGTTGATGGATTTGATTCGTATAGAGAGTTTTGCAATGGGTGTAAATTATGGCCTTAATAAAGTACGTTTTCCGCACCCTGTACCCGTAGATTGTAGATTGCGATTGCATAGTAGTATTCAAAAAATAGAGGCCTACGCCGAAAATGGTTTAAAAATTACCTGGGATTGTTCTGTAGAAATCGAAGGTGTCGAAAAACCTGCTTGCGTAGCAGAGTTTGTATCATTGATGTTTGAAGGGTAGGATTAGTTTAGTAATTTTCATTACAAAATACTCTTGCCTTATGCAGTTATTGTTGCGGGTGTATGGTTATTTTTGAATATCAAAGGTGGGTAAAAAAACATCTTTAGTGATCGCAAAAGGTAATTTATCTTCTTGAGAGTTATAGGCACCACCTGTGTATACAGCCACCATATTTAATTCGGGAATGACCATAATATACTGCCCACCATTACCTGTAGCTGTTTTGGACATAAGTACTTTTTTATTTACTGCAAAAGGAATATTCCACCATAAATAACCATAGTCTATTCCTGTGATTTTAGTTTTGGGTGTAGTGGCCTCTTCGATCCATCGTTGGGAAACAATCTGTTTCTTATTCCACTTTCCTTGATGAAGAATTAATAAGCCAAGTTTTGCCATATCGCGAGAAGTCATATACAATCTTTTACCCGATGGGATAACCTTTTTATCAGATGTATGTCCCCAACGTATGTTGGTAATACCTAATTCGCTAAACAAATAGTTATCAGCAAATTTGTCTATTGTCATACCTGATGCTTGACTTATTATTTCGGCAACTAGCATGGCACCCATCGAACAATATTTTGAAACTGTTCCTGGTTCATTGACCATGGGTAAATCAAGCGTATACTGCAGCCAATCTTTTTTTCTATATACTTTGTCTTCTTGTCCTTTTGATTTTTTATCCCAATCATTGCATTCAAGTCCGGTGGACATGGTGAGCAGATGTTTGATAGTAATTTTTTCTTTTCTCGTATCAATATTTTTCTGAGGTACGGGTTTTTTGAGATATTTTGATATAGGATCATTAACATGATCAATAAATCCTTTGTCAATGGCAATGCCCATTAATATAGATCGTATACTTTTTGTGGTTGATCGAAGATCATGAGGAATATTGGCCGTATGGTTATTAAAATACTCTTCGATGATTAATTGATCGTTCTTAAGCAGTAAAACACTATGTAATTTGTTTTTTCCGTTTTTGGCCTGATTAAAAAAATGATAAACCCGTGTTGTATCAATACCTAACGATTTAAGGTTGGAGGTTTTTAACCCATCATCAAGCTGTTTGGGTTGGACATACGTATAGGTGTCTTGCCCATAGGATAGTAGATTACAGAATAAGACAAAGACAATAAATAAGATTCTATTTTTTAGCATGATCATTATCCTTCTAAATTAAAAAGAAACAGATCTATTAGGCCACAATTATTAGGCCATTTTAATATCAATTATGGTTATTATTAGTTAGATTTCTGTTCTGGATGCTACTTTTAATTCTATTCTAGCCAAAATAATAATAATTGCTATTTCTAATAAAAAATAGGCGAATCCCCAATGCGTTAGGTTTTCGTAATGATAATAGATACTCAAAACAGAAATTCCACAATACACAAGGTTTGCAACTGCAATGCCAGTTAACCATTTACCAAAGTTTTTTTTAAGTACGAGATAGCAATACATATCATAGATTAGAAATACGACAGGAAAGAAAGCGAGAAAATATAGTGTGTTAACTGGCATCCCAATACTATGCTCGAACTTGGGAAAAATACCACCTAATATGGTTGCAGAGAGCAAAGCGCCAATCCAATCAAGTAAAAACAGAGTTTTTGATTTTAATTGCACGTTATAATGTATTAATTCTTGAAAATACAATTTCTATTTTGGTATGCATATCTTTTTCGCCATCTATTTTTAAAACTGGACATTCTAGCCTTTTTAACCAGTTGAGGTGAGCTTTATAGGTTCTTCCATCAAAATTTGGATTTTCATATTGATTCGCCCATGCCAAGAAAGCTTCTGTTTTTTGTTGTGTATCTCTGTCGGTTCTGAGTTTATCTCCATAACGTAATACTTCCCTCTTTTTAAGCCGTTCCATTCTTATATCATTTTGAAGATGTAAGAATACAACTAGATCAAATGCCGTTTCCCATTCTTTCCCCCAACTTACCATAGAACCGCTTACAATAACGGTTTTATATTTTTTAATATCTGATTTTAAGTTTTCATTCCTAATGTCTAATGGTATTTTTTCAAGAAAAGGCGGTACTGTTGGTTTCCAGTAGTAATCATCTGCATCTAAATGAACAAAATGAGTTCTCTTTTCTATTGCTTTTCCTAATGTTGTTGTTCCTGCACCTGATGCTCCGATAATTAGTACTTTCATTTACTTGATTTTGACGATATAATCAATAAGCTTCCGCTGGATAAAATCCAGAAAGCAATACTAAAAGTAAACATTCTAAAACCAGTAAGACTTGTAAATACAAATCCTGTAAGTCCGCCTATGATAGCAAAAAGTGTAATGCCAATTCCTAGATATCCAATCCATTTAGGCAATTTTCGTTCTATTATAATGATAATAGAATATATGAGTATTGCCATACAACAAGCCACAATAAAGATATAATCTAACGGGATGTTTATGGCAAAGCTAAAATTGGTTATCGGTTTTAGAACATTAATATTTTCTTCTAATCGATCAGCGTATTGATTTAAGAAATAGGGCAATACCAACCCATTAAACAGCGCAGCAAACATAGCTGCGATGAGCCCAAATGAGATTGTAATAAAGGCTAATACCGATAGTTTCCATCGATCCAATATGCGCATTGTAAGACCGTAAAACCCAAACAAGACAATCGGCAAACTGCATATAGCCAAAGAATGTGCTATGGTGATTGTTTTCGAAATTTGGATGATATGTGTTATACTACCACCAGAAGGATGTAGCACCATGGTTAAAATGATCAATAGTGCTCCGGAAACAAGAGATATACCTGTACTTTTGTAAAAAGAATGATCCATTTTTTTGATATTAGTTAACGTACCAAATATCTATGGAATCATAAAAACGAACACTTGATCCAAATCAAGAAATGCATTATATTTTAGAAAGTCTTTTGCGCACGCGACTCAACGTTTCGGGCGTTATTTTTAAATAAGAGGCGATGAGGGTTTGCGGAAATTTTTGAATGATTTCGGGCTTGTTTTTTAATAGGTACATATACTTTTCATCGGGAGTATTGTTATTATCAAAAAAATCAATTCGGGACACTGCATTTTCCAAAAGTTTACCCATTTGCAGAAATGACTGGGATTGCCCAATGAGACGATGGATCGATTCGATATACAGGATCGATACTGATGTTTTTTCAAAAGCTCGAATATCGTACTCAGACGGTTTTTGAGAGGTAAAGCTTTTATGATTAAGCACCCAATCATTGGATATATTGAGATCAATGATAACCTGATCCATATCCGAATTTATTTTGTACTGAAGCACAGCACCATTATTTATATAACATAGAAACGAACAGACTTCGTCTTTTTTTAAAAGAAACTCATCTTTCTCAAAAGTTTTATGTACCACAACTTCTTCAAGAAGCTTTAGCTCTTTGGGAGAGTAACTACCAGTAGTAGTAAGGTATGTTGTAATAGGATAACTCATGAGATATTTCAAAAAGAATACCTACACATATAGACGATAGCGCCAAAACGGCAAGACCATTACAAAAAACGATATATCTGGGGTTACTCTACAGATGTGCTGGTAGTATCGATGACTGCCTTAGGAAAATAATCCTTGGTGTTTTCTTCGATAAGTTTTTTTAAACTGTTTAGATTCTCATCTTCCTGGGTTTTCATAAGACCCGACATAAACGAAACCATTGATTTATTGATGATGCCATTACCTATCGTAGAGGATTTTGAAGTAATCGTGGTTTTACCATCTTTTTCTTTAAAAGATATATCATAATCCATATTCATAAAATCCATAGTAAATGTCATAGCAAGATGCTCATTGGATTTTATAGCGGTAATGGTCTCCTCCATCACCATATCTTGACCTTGATCTTCGACATAAATTTTAGAAACAGCTCCAACAGTATTGGCAGTACCACTAATAAGTTCAGATTTTTTAAATCCTTTTATCCATTTAGGTAAATTAGATTCGTCTTGCATCACCGCCCAAGCTTCTTTTGCCGGTTTGTTTACGACGACTTCGCTCTCATAAGATACCGTAGGTGAAATAAGCCCTTTACCGATAAATACCAGTATGAGTACGATCACTATATATAATACATACTTTAAATACTTCATAATCAAGAGATTTGTTTTGCTATAAATGTAAGAAATTAAATTGTCTCCTTAAAGAGCATTACAAAAAACTAATGTAAGTAGTGTATATGTATTTCGAAATTCTATTTAGTTTTAATTATTGATATAATCGATAGCCATCTGAATTATGTTTTCGTCTGTAGTTGGTGTATCAGGAGTAACAGGTACAGTACCATATTTGTTCTTATTTCTATCGGCCATAGTGGTTGTCGCTATAAATAATTCTGTGCCATCATTCAAAGAGAATTTTGTGTTAGATGCCGATATCCCACAGGTAGCACTTCCAAAACTTTGGGTGTTGTCTCTCCCGACAAAAGCTATGGCAAGAGCTTCTCCCGAACCAGCAACTGCAGTGTTAAGTAAAACAGCAACCTTGGGGTTGGGATTAATAAGGGTATATGGATTTGGCAATGATACTTCGGTTCTTTGATCTAGCCTTGATGATCCGTTTGAATAGGACCAAGCGCGCTCCGAATTATTGGGATCGATAAAATAACCTACTGTTCCTTCACCTAAAATGGGACCTATACCAGCTAGCATCGACCACATGAATCCACCTCTGTTATTTCTTAAATCAACAATCCATCCCGTTATGTTTGCGTTATCTTGATTTTTAATGTTATCATGAATGCCTCGGACATATGCTATTTCTTCAGTTTCATCACCAGTATCCGGTTCGACAAGTACGTATCCTATATTATCCGGAACAGTTACGGTGGCTATGGTAGTTGGATCACAATTTAGTGAAGAACCGGCAATAAATGTCCCATCTGATTTTAGAATAAAACTACTATCCTCTCCAAGCAATTGCAATGCGAGACGAAGCGCTTCATCTGTTTGAGTAATATCTTGTACATCTGAAGCTTTATTTAGAACTTGATTTCGGAAATCGTCCCAATCGATAGTATTTCGATTGATCGAGTTAGCTTGCATTATGCTTACCACAGTATTTAAATAATCGGGGACCTGCGTGTCAATTGGAGGAGTATCATCAGAATCACAGGATATCAATACAAATAAACTTAGAATAAAAAGAGATTTTAGGTTTTTCATGGTAATCATTTACAACTTTATTATTAGACTTTTTATATATGTACACTAACATCTTAAAATGTTACCAAGCCATTACCGTTTTCTGTACTGATTTTATATTTTTTTTCTCTACAGTTTTTGCAGAATTAGCGATTTTATCAATCAAACCTTTTTACCCTGAGTCTTTAGGATAATGTAAGTCTCTTAGGTGTAGTGTTTTATAAAAGTTTGTATTGGCTGATTATTACAGACGTTTCGGTTACGAGTTGTTGTAATGTTTACTAGGGATCTTTATCCGAACTTACCATTATTCATTTACATTCATAAAATTCTCCTGTAAAAGATTCATTGGGGCACCAGGTATCCTTATTAACGATGTAGGCATCGTTTCTGATTTTTTGCTTATTAAGTAATACATAATCCAAGGCATCCTGTTTACTAGAAAATATTTTTGAGATCACTCGGTAACTATTGTTTCTGAAATAGATTTTTGGATCATCGATTCCGGATTTGATGAGGTTATTCAATTCATATGTGGATTGATCCAAAGTAGCATCTCCGGTAAATACAATACACCAATTACCAGTAGATTTATTGATTAGTTTTCTTTCGTATTGTGCTTTTTCTAATTGCACATTGTTTAATACACTTTTCTGATTCGAGGTTAACGATTCTTGACTTAAAAGCTCATTTTCTTTGTTTACCAATTCTTTAAATGCGATATAATCGGTTTCTATAATATCTTTATAAGCCACCCATCTTACTCGTAAACGTTCGGTTGGTGTTACAGTCGAAAAGTATTCGGCTAGTTTCCATCGGGCTTCAATATTGTCCGCTTCGAGTATGGTGGCTACATACTTGTCGTACACCTGCATTTCTTTGATACCTGTTTCTCTTTCGGTAAAGCTGGATTCGACAATTTTGGCAGCAAAAACTATTGCGACCGAAACAATATACCATTTGCCGAACTCTATTATTTTATCCAATACTTCTTTTGAGATTTTTCCACCAAAAAGAAAGTAGCACAACAAAACGATAAATGAAAGTAACGGAATTGCTACATAAGCTACTCCAAACCAATTGATAATACTTGTAAGTGTATCCATATTATTTGATATTAAACCCAATGTGTTGTATAGCAACTAATAGTGTAACAAGTAAAAACTTGATCCTTCCTATAGATATCCTGTTTCTTGTTTGGTATAAAGAAACTATAACCCACAAAGACTTTCAATACCCGTTAGTGGGTATTTTTTTAATTGTCATCAATCATGTTATCCCAATAATCACTATCCAATTTTTTTATTTCTATCATCCTTTCTGTTTGCATGCCCAGATTATGGTTGTAGATGTATTCTGCCAACTTATCACCATTAATCAAGACAATTTTTGTTGCAGAATTCAAACTTGAAGAATACTCATATGCTCCTTTGGTGAAATCAGAGGTTGTAATAAAGACTCCTTTGTCTGATTGAGCTACTGCGAGAGCTCCAACGAATTTTTGAATATCCTCACGAGACACTTTGTTGTCTATTGCATACCTTTTTGCCTGAATGTTAATTCGTCCAAATCCAAGGATATCTTCCCTAATGATTCCATCAATTCCTTTGTCGTTTGAGTATTGAGTAACTTGACCAGAATTTTTTATTTCTCCACCATAACCCATTCGTTGTAATAACTGGACAACTAACTTTTCAAATTCACGCGGAGTTTTGGAAAGTATTGTATCCAATATTTCTCTGTAAACAGACTTTCTTATCCCTTGATATGAAGCGTATAAAGCTTCTTCTGGAGTAGAATCCAGATCAATTTGCTCATTTTGAATTGATTTGGAATGAGAGTTTTTCTTTTTTATGGGGTCTCGTTGTTGAAGCTTTTCAGCTATATACTTCTTAAGTTCAGTTGGAGTTTTTAATATTTTTCTTCCTTCTTCATTAATTTCATATAATCCCCTTTTAGGTTTAGATACCAATCCAGTCATATTCAGATAACTTAAAGCCCATTGAACCCTATCCATAAATATAGGGCCGTTACCAGAATCGTACATTTGATTCCTCTCAGAATCAGTCAGTTTGAAATGGGTCGACAATGGTTCTTCAATTTCTATTCTCTTTCTGGGCTTGCCATCGCATAGTAGTTGCAGTGCTGGAATTTGTATTTCATCATACTTTGGTATTGCCATTTTAATTATCTTTTCTTATTTGTCCATAACGTTTAGATTATAAGCAGTTGAGTTGGTTAGCACTTAACTTTGCAAGTAGACACCAAACTGAAAATACTCTCGGATTTTCGTAAGTAGACGATAACGAGCAATTACTTATAGCCATTGTTAGCAAATGTTATTTATTTATCATTTTCTTGTTCGTCTATTTTTCCTTCTCCACCTTCCAATAAATTAAAAATGCCTTTCTGTATTTCTTTAGTCTTCTTTAGAGCAGCTCCTACATTTTTAATTGCATCTATGTTTTCTTTAATTCTTTCTTTGTTTTTATTGCTTTCAATCTTTTTATCTTTTACTTCTTTGTCATCCGTGTCTTCAACAACTTCTTCATCTGTGTCAGTATAAGGTGGAATTATTTCAAGCTCAACACCTTTTTCAATTGATTTAGCAATATATTTAATCCCATTTTTTAGCTGGGTCCGCAACTCATTTTCTCTACCTTTATCTAAATCTTTTACTTTATAGTCTTTGATTATTTTGTCAGTTAATTTATCAACCTCTTTTTCCAGTTTTTCCGCTTGAGAATCTTCAATAGGTTTTAAGTCTTTTTGTGGAATCCCCTCTTTTTTTAACCCTTTGATGTGATTTCTGACTTTTTCAATTATTAAATATGCGGATACCAACTCTTTTAAAATATCTCCTAAAGAAGCAGCAACGTTAAAAACTTGTTCGATAATAAGTTCTATGCAACCATTATCAACACGTTCAATTTTTATATCCTTAGTTCCATTTCCAGTTAATTCACTTAAGCCTTTTATTATTAAATTCCAATTATGAATACTGTCTTCAAGTGAATCTGCATAATGTAAATTATCTTTATCTGGAATTATTATTCCTATTTCGTAAACTTCATCCGTATGATAGTGGGGTTTTTGATTTAAAAAGTCAAGATTCGTTTTTGTTTCAGTGATTTTTTTAATGAATGCAACCCTATCTTTATGTAGTTGAGTTATTTCCTTGATTTGATTGTCGATACTATATTGTTCTTTTGTAAATATTTTATCAATCTTAGTCAATAGATTTTCTCCAAAAAAATCTAAACCACCTATTTCTTCTAAGGTCTTAAAATAGCTTCTTGTAAACCTTGAATAGAAACCACTTGTTGCATTTTTCTTAATTACAGCGATGTTGTCAGCGATTAATTTACCTGCATTAGGTTGATTGGATTTGCTTTGTGTTAATCCAGTTTTTAGATTGTTCAAATTCCCATTGATTTTGAAATCATTTTCATCATCAATTAAGTCGTCAATTAATCTAAGTAGTATTCCTGTATCCATTCGTTTTTTTAATGTTTATTAGCGTTTAGTATATGAAGCGTAGCATCCCGAAGGGTGCTATGATTTATATACAGTGTTATCACCTTTTTTATTCGTTTGCGGTCATGATAGTTAATGGTTTTCCTAGATCTATTCTATCCTCTTCATTCAATTCGATTAGGTTAGCATTAGCCATACTTATACAAAATTTCTTAGCCCAAATAGGAATGAGTTGAATGAAACGGATTCCTGAATTATCTGGAAACCCATATCCAACAAAACCTAATTCATTGTAATCTGTTATCAAACTTGATAATCCCATTTCTTCTAACTTGTCGAGATTTTCGTTATACAGATTAAGAGCATTTTCCAATATCTTTGCTACAGGGTGGTTTAAATTAAAGATTACCTTTGAAATGTAATTTTTCATGTGAGAGCTGTCATTCTGAAGGGGTAATACTCCAAATATTCCTATGTGCTTAACATTGAATGGACTAAAGTTAAATGAGGCGTGATTATTTCTAACAGTATCAATGTTATCTTTCTTGAAATATTCAATTATATATTGATTGCCATTTTTTTCTGCCAAACGAACGCTAGATCTTGAGAACGTTTTGGAAATAGCGTATTTGATTAGACCTGACATTGAATGCCATTCAGAAATTGTATTATCATAATGTTGAAACCCAAAGTTATCTAGTACAATTTGACTGTCGCCAGATTCATCCATTGTGCTAACATCAAACACTTTCTCGTCAAGGTGATGTTTAAAATTGACATCCATGCCGTAAGGTTCGCTTAATAGAAATTTAGGGACTATTTCTATCCCTTTACTAAGACTTTTTAGCTCTTTAAGGATTATTTTACCAGTTTCGCTAACTGTGGGTATTGGCCAATTTAAAACGGGTAAAATTTCTTCAATAATTTCATTATTGGCCAGGTACAGACTTATTCGAGTCAACAGTTGAATCCTATCAATTAATGAGGCACTTTCTAGTGCGACCTTGAAGTTATCTTTAATGTCTTCTTTGTACTCATTACGAATAATTTCTTCTATCAAGGATTTATCGCCTTTAAGAGATTTTCGAGAGAGCGAAGTAATCATTCCTTTCTCTTTAGAGTTTTTTACATTTAGAACAATTCTATTTGGCGGTACATTTGAGCCACCCAAATTTATTTGATCTAATGAATTGGGAACTAAAATACCTTGTAAATAAATCTTTCTAAATTTAGTACTGCTCGAGCTACTTGATATAAACTTGGGTTTAACATTGGGGTTGTTCGCACCCCATCTAACTGGAATCAGGTAATTCCGATTATTCAAATGAGTTAACATTGTTGATCCTCCCTGTATTTGCTGCATTGTTCCAGTCGCGTTTCTTGTTGACCCTAAAACAATTGGTTTGGGAAAGAAGTAAGAAATTGCTCCTGAAAAATGTACATTATCAATTTCCACATTTATTAATTTGGTCTTTTCCTCTAAACAAATTGATGCGACAGCCTTATCGGAATTTATTATTACATCTCCTAGTTTAAACTCTAATGACTCTTTCCAAACCTTATATTCTGTATGTGAATTTTGAAAATGCAATTCATTACTTGCTGTTTCCGTAGCACATAATACCATCGTTTTTTCGCCTTGTTCATTTATTAAAATTGGATAATTTACAAAACCAAATACTTCCTTTATATATTCAGTAACTTTAAGTGAACCAGAGTGTTTGAAATCACCTTTTTTCCACTTATTACCGATTACATTGATTATAATTGTGGTTCCGACATTTAAATTTTCTTGTGGTAGTTTAACTACCTTAAATTGTTGATTATAATTTTCTATTTCGATATCAAAACTTTCGGAAGTTTCGTTAATGAATGGATCTGTTTTTGTTTTAATGTTTATACAATCGGCAATTTCAAAACAACTGATAAGCCCTACTCCAAATCGAGATATTGGACTAACATTTAAGTTTAGGTTCTTAAATTCATCACTTCGATAATAACTTTTCCCAATTATGGATAGATAATTTCTGATAATATAAAGGCTCATTCCGGAACCACTATCTGATACCTGTATTTGTGAATCCCCATTTTCTTTGTGGGTCACATCAATTTTTATTAGTAACTGTTCCTTATCAAGAGACGCACCTTTTTCTTCATACTGTAATTCTCTAACTTTTAATGCATCTATACTATTTTGAATAATTTCTCGTAAAAACACATATGGATCACCATCATATATTTCTCCGCTTATTAATTCGAACATCTTGCCTCGATCAAATTCAAAACGAATATCAATAGGTTCAAACCCTTCGGCTTCTATATCCCAGTCCAGCTTTATTGTCCCTAAAGAATATTCCGGTAACTCCTCAAGTAATTGTTCATTTTCTGCAATCTGATCAGAGATCCAATGTTTCATATCTTTTAATGAAGCATATACTTTGTGATCATCCGTTTTCCCTTGAATATTTAATACTAGGACTTTTTCGTTCTTTCTTTCAAAATGAACTGGTTCAAGAGCAATGTGCTTTTCCCACTCATTTGCGGAGAATAAATTACGCGGATTTACAAATTTCCAAAGTGAGTATGGTGTTCGATTTTTCCCTATATCAAGCAAATCGATAAATCTCATATATGTAGTAAGAGCTTGAAGATTTACTGATTCATTAAATACTAAAGCTTTTCTTTTAAGCGTTCTAATTTTGGATATGTCATACCAATGCCCGGCACAAACTTCACCAATAAGTTCTCCCAATCTAGAGTCTGATTCATTAAAAAATGATCGAACTCTAATTTTACTTCTCTCAGAATGTGTATTTCTCACGTATTCTAACCAGACGTTTTTTAATACTTCTGAGCTGTCACTTAGATGACCTTTTTCATCTGTAGATAAATGTTTTGATTTCGCATAGCTTTTCCATTTAATATCTTCATTGTCAAGTAAGGCAAAATCACTAATTGTTTTGCCAGAAGTTGTATTCCCAGTAACAATTAGTTCTTTCTCGTCTTCACTGACAGCCATTCCCCAATCATGTCCATAAATTGCACATGCCAAAATACAAGCCTCCGTACTGCAAAGACGATCTAAAATATCATCCCCTAATAAATCCTCAGAAATTCGAAATAATGATTCCATATGAAATTGATCATGCGGAGTGTATTCATCAAATAATAAATTGGTCTGTGTTAATTGAGGGAGAACATGTCCAGCAAACCTTTCGAGTTTAGCATACAAATTATGTGTAGCATTCGCTTTTTGAGGTTTGGATTCATCATATACTTTTTTGATTAGTTTGGATTTGGAAATTTCTATTAGCATTTAGTATTTGTGATTATTTTAATTGGTGGTAGCAATCATATATATGTACAAGTTCATATACTCAATTCATATCCGTAGACCAAACTACATTAATCAATCAACACTTTTTTACGGTAATCCGTAAGCTGTTGTTTTTTTGTGCAGCGCCATCCTTATAAAAGCAGTTTGCGTTGGTCTTATCAATAAAATGCTATATTTAAAGCATGCAACATCAAAAATTCTATTGTAAGTATCAAAACCATCAACTCTTTGGGCAGTATTGGGTGCCTAATGAGTGTAAAGCGCTTGTGGTATTAGTGCATGGTATGGGGGAGCACTCGGCTCGGTATACCTCTTATGTGATCCCAGAGTTATTGGCAAAACATATTGGGGTGATCACCTATGATAATTTTGGGCATGGTAAAAGTACCGGTAAACGTGGGCATTGCCCAAGTTATGAAGCGTTGATGCAAGTGCTAGATATGATGTTGACCAAAGCAGAAGAGTTGGTAACCGATTGCCCTATATTTTTATATGGCCATAGCATGGGAGGTAATTTGGTGATCAATTATATGCTTAGGCACACACCCAAGGTTACTGGAGTGATAGCTACAAGTCCGTTTTTACGATTGGCATTTCAACCCCCAGCCTGGAAAATGACTATGGGCAAATTAATGCAAAAAATAGCACCCTCGGTAACGCTACCGTCGGGATTAGATCCCAACACCATATCCCGAATACCAGAAGAGGTAGCACGATATACCGATGATCCGTTGGTACATGATCAGGTGAGTCCTAATTTTTCGTTTCCGATAATGGCAGCAGGGGAGTGGGCGATTGCCAATGCAGCAACCCTACAAAAACCTATACTACTGCTTCATGGCACCGATGACCAATTAATTGATTATACTGCAACTCAAGAATTTGCCCAAAAAACAGATCGCGCAACGCTGGTGCTTTTTGAGGATGGGTATCACGAGTTGCATAATGATCTCGAAAAAGAAAGACTACTTACTACGATTACGACCTGGATACATGATACCCTATAGACCGTAAGCGGGTATATTGCCATATATAAAGGTAAGGATGCGAAAAAACAACATAATATTTGGAATAAATCTAAATAAGAATTATTTTCGCCTCCGGAATATGGAATTACTATTTACTTCAACATACTATGCATCCTATCAATCTGTAGCGGATAGGTGTTTTTATATAGACTTTGGCCATAAAGTGGTTAAAGTTTCTTTTTGTCAACTACTAAGTTTGCGATACAAAGCAAAGCAATTATCTAGTCATGACCATTTGGAGTATATGCTTACACATTGCGATGTAACCTTGCTTACTTTTTGTGATAAAGAGCATATCATTGTATTAGATACTTTACAGGTTTTGGACTTTGCAGAATTGATTAAAGGTACTTTTGCGATGATAGAATTGCATACGGCCCTAGCAGTATAGTTTAGCTTAGATTTAGACTGGCTATAAATTACCGTACCGTCTCTTTATAACGCCTTATTTTCCGTAGTTTTATACTAAAGTTAAAGAGTATCATTATGGAAAATATAGCAAGACAACAAATCAGTATCAATCTTGAGGTTATGGATATGCTTAATCAGCAAATAGCCAAAGAGCAACATTCTTCGTCTGTATATTTGGCTATGGCATCCTGGTGTGATCAACGCGGGTTAGGACGTAGTGCTTCTTTTTTTTATAGACAAGCTGTAGAAGAAAGAGAACATATGATGAAAATCTTTTCTTTTATTAATAACAGCGGTGGTTCTGCATATTCTCCCGATGTTACCAAAATCCCACATGAGTACTCCTCATTAAGAGAAGTGTTTGAGTTGGCGCTGCAACAAGAAATCTCGGTTACACAATCTATTTATAAGATTGTAGCCAAATGCCGAAAGGTAAATGATTTTGGTACCGAAAACTTTTTACAATGGTTTGTAGAAGAGCAAATGGAAGAGGAGCAAAGCATACGAGATATTCTGGATATATTTGATCTTATGGGTGATGCACCTTTAAAATTGATTGATGAGCGTATTCCTAAGGAATAATGCTATTCTGATTATTTTCTTTTTATATAAATATACATTTCACTAGTAAAGTTGTATCAGGAAGCTGTGTCTATATGGATTCAAGTTCTAGCTGATAATCGTATTGCAAGTCTTCATGTAATACACTAATTTTCTTTTGTATAGCTATCATTTCTCGATCTCGTATATTCTGTAACACGGTACTTTTATGAATATATGGAGTAAATGCGTTCAGTTTTTTGCAAAAATAAATCAATAGCTCTACTTCGGTTTCTTTATTGTTAGAATAACGAATGTACTTTTTGATCATTCGTAAAATTTTACGTACGCTCTTCTTTATATAATGATAAGAAGCGGTATTGATCATATCAAACTGCGCATCGACTTCGGTATGTATAGCTTCGATATATCCTTCTTCGTTCGAGGATTCGAATAACAAATAGGTAAGTAATTCTTTATTTTCTTTTTTAAATCTAGACAAGCGAAGGCATAACGCTATTAATTCTTGAGAAGAACAATGCGAAAGTTCGGTTTTGATTTCTTTAACGGTTGCAGCTTTCATAGGTGCAATGTAAACCAAAAAATCAAAGAGTTTTGGATTGAATCGGTATGTTTTTATGCATGGGATTAGGGGTTTTTAACATCAAAAATGGCCAAAATTGTGTATAAAATGTGAATAAGCTGTTGATTTCTAGCGTTTTTGACTATGGTTTTCAACAATTGGAGAGGCATCATACTGACAAAATTGGAGTTATTAACATAGTTATTAACAATTTAAGTAGGTTTATACGTGTTAAAATTAAATATTTAACTATTATATTTACTTTTTATCGTGATAAAATATGTTTTCAACAAATTATTAACAAATAATAAACATAATATTTGGTAAATTGTTGATAACATGTTAATTTAGTAGCAAATAACCTTAAATCACACACGTCATGAACAATTTATACTCCCATTTTGGATTAAATTTTACAAGCATTGTAAATTTTTTAAGACAACTCCCACAAGCTTCTAGTTATGCAATTCGTAAGTAATAGAGATATAACAAATATTGGCTATTTGTTTTTTAAATCGATAAGAGGGATTATCTTTTGGTAATCCCTTTTTTTAAAAGGAAAGAATACGTCTTTGTTCCTACTAGTACGATAGGGTAGACTTTATATAGTGCCGAGTTTTTATTTTCCAATGAATTCAAACAGGTCTCTTCTCTGCCTATTGTATGTGCGCATTATTGTGTTTGGTCTTTTCTTCTAATAAAGCCTTTAGCTTTTTTGCTTTACTGGACATTCTAGTATCGGTCAACCATAGACCGAGATTCGTTTTTTTGAAATGAATAATGAGGTTAGCCTTTTTACAAGATGCTGCATCCGGAAAGTATGGAACGCCATTAAGTATCCACGTAATAAGACGTAACCATTTGGCAAGTCTCGGAAACCAAATCTTATTTAATTCGATAGACCGTAAATCAGTATACGAGTAAAGACCAGAGTTTTCTTCCGTTTGTTCATCAATTAACGTAAATCCATTCTCAAGAAGTTGAAATTCGATTTTTGGATTTTTTTTAAAAACAATGCTTGCACTCATGATTTTTTTAATTCACGGTTATCCCTTACAATTTACTGATAAAAAAGGGGGAAACAAAGCTGTAGAATTAGAAATTTCGTGATGATCATTACGTAATAGTGCCATTGAATCTATCATTGGCATTAGTAAAATCAAGAATCCAAATGACCCTGATGTTTCTTTTTTCCCTGATCATCCATAAGTATTTATGTGCAGCGAGCGTCTTAAAATAAATGTAACGCCTAGCTATTAACCTTCTAGTTGCTGTAGTATTTGATATACTAATCTGGCGGCCAATCGTGCCGTGGTATTATCTATATCGTATGTTGGGTTAAGCTCCACGAGGTCAACACTCACCAATTTATTAGCGTTGCAAATTTGCTGTATCGTATACAGTGCAATATCTATAGAAAACCCCATTGGCGAAGATGCACTTACACCGGGTGCGTATAACGATGAGAAACCATCGATATCTATCGTTAAGTATACCAGATCTACACCAGCTATAAAATCAAGTACAATTTGTTGTACGTTATCTTTGTTCTGGATAGTGAATTTATCATTTTCGAGGTATTGCACTCCAAAATCATCTGCAGTCTTGTATAATTCTTTGTTATTTGAAGCTTTCTGTATCCCTAAACACAAATAAGAAAAGGTATCATCTTCTTGACTAATTTGATAAAAGGGTGTTCCCGAAGTTCCTTTGTCAATTACTTTTCTAAGATCAAAATGCGCATCTAGATTAATGACACCAATAGTTTTGTTGGGAAATTGTTTTTTGATACCCATATAATGGGCATATGCCAGATCATGACCTCCTCCTAATACAATCGGGAATACCTTATGCTGTAGCAGTTTTTGAATGCTTTGCGATGTGATTTGTTGTGTTTTTTCTAAATCGTTATCATCACAGGTGATAGAGCCTGCATCAATAATATGCGTTTCATTTTTGAAATGATTAGACAATGAGGATAACATTTTTCTTATGGCATCCGGTCCGGCAGCCGCACCAATTCTTCCTTGATTGCGATCCACGCCCTCATCACAAGCATAGCCCAATAGTCCAAACGATTTGCTATTATTGCTCGAAAACACATGGTTTTCTAGGTCGATACACCTAATTTTTTCATGTAGATACAATTGGTCGCTGGATGTGCGACCACTCCATAGACTTTGATCTGTTTTTTTATAATGCTTCATGCTATTCGAAGATTTTATCTAAGAAACTATGTTCTACAAGATTGGGTAATGTAACCTTTAAGTTGGGAGTACGTTCCATTTCTCGTTTAATTGCAAATATAGCTTCTTCATTACGAGCCCAACTTCTTCTTGAAATTCCGTTATTTACATCATAAAATAACATATTTTTTAGTTTGCGCGAGGCTTCCTGCGATCCATCCAGTAATAAACCAAATCCACCATTGATAACCTCACCCCATCCAACGCCACCGCCATTGTGGATAGATACCCATGTAGCACCTCTAAAACTATCACCAATCACATTATGAATTGCCATATCTGCCGTAAACTTGCTACCATCATAAATATTACTGGTTTCGCGATAGGGCGAATCTGTACCACTAACATCATGGTGATCACGTCCCAAAACGACCGGAGCGGTAATATGACCTTCTTGTATGGCTTTGTTAAAAGCTTCGGCAATTTTGATTCTCCCTTCTGCATCGGCATATAGAATTCGTGCTTGCGAACCCACTACAAGATTGTTTTGTTTTGCTTCTTTTATCCAGGAGATATTATCTTGCATTTGCTGTTGAATTTCTACTGGAGCTATTTTCTTTATAGACTCCATAACTTCTAAAGCAATTTGATCTGTCTTTTCTAGATCTTCGGGTGTATTTGATGTACAAACCCATCGAAATGGCCCAAAACCATAATCAAAGCACATAGGTCCCAAAATATCTTGCACATAAGATGGATACTTAAAATCAATACCGTTTGCGGCCATTACATCTGCTCCTGCACGAGAAGCTTCTAATAGAAACGCATTTCCGTAATCAAAGAAATATGTACCTCTTTCTGTGTGTTTATTAATTGCTGCGGCATGTCTTCGTAGGGATTCTTGAACCTTAACTTTAAAATCTTCGGGCGCATCACTAATCATCATATTAGACTCTTCGTAGCTTAGTCCTGCAGGATAATATCCTCCTGACCATGGATTGTGCAACGAGGTCTGATCAGACCCCAGATCGATATAGATCTGCTCTTCATAAAATCGTTCCCAGATATCCACTACATTGCCTTGATAGGCAATAGAAACCACTTCTTTTTGTGCAACTGCCTTTTTTACTCTGATAACGAGATCGTCTATATGGTCTAGTATTTCATTTACCCAACCTTGCTCATGTCTTTTATAAGCGGCATGCGGATTAACTTCTGCACAAATGGTAATACAACCTGCTATATTACCAGCTTTTGGCTGTGCACCGCTCATTCCGCCCAGACCAGCGGTTAAAAAAATCTTTCCGGCCGGTGATTCGTTCGCTTTTAATGTTTTTCTAAAAGCATTCATAACCGTAATAGTGGTACCGTGTACGATACCTTGCGGACCAATGTACATATAGCTACCGGCAGTCATTTGCCCGTATTGTGTTACTCCAAGTGCGTTGTATTTTTCCCAATCATCAGGTTTAGAATGGTTAGGAATCATCATTCCGTTAGTCACAATAACTCTTGGTGCGTCTTTTGAGGAAGGGAATAGCCCCATAGGATGCCCAGAATACATATGTAGCGTTTGTTCTTCGGTCATTGTGGCTAAATACTGCATCGTAAGCAGGTACTGGGCCCAATTTTGAAACACCGCACCATTACCCCCATAGGTAATTAACTCGTGAGGGTGCTGTGCTACAGCCGGATCTAGATTATTCTGGATCATGAGCATAATACCCGCTGCCTGACTGGTCTGCGCGGGATACGCATCAATAGATCTGGCATGCATTGCATATTCTGGTATAAAACGATGCATATAGATACGCCCATATGCATTTAATTCTTCGAGAAATTCTTTGGCAAGTTCTGGATGCCAAGCTTCAGGAAAATAACGTAATGCATTTTTGAGCGCTAATTTTTTTTCTTCGGTAGTAAGAATTTGTTTTCTTTTAGGAGCGCTGCTAATACTACTGTCTAACTTTTTCTTAGACGGCAAAACTGCCGGTATACCTTGTATTATTTGTTCTTTAAATGTCATTGTTGTAGTATTTAGGATCTGGAATACACAATATTTCCTTTTTTCCATACTTGTGATGGAACTAGTTTGCCTTGCTGGTAAAAAATTTCATTAAAATGATCGGTTTGAAAAAGATTGAAATCGGCAAGCATATTAGAGGATAACTTTCCTCTGTCCTTAAGATTAAGAGCTGCAGCAGCGCGAAAGGTGATCCCGGCCAAAACTTCGGCATTCGTAAGTTTTTCAAAAGTACCTAGAATCGAAGCCTGTGTTAATAGGTCTCCCATGGGGGCTGATCCGGGATTCCAGTCACTGGCAATGGCTAATGCTCCTCCGGCATCGAGTATTTTTCTGGCAGGAGTAAAATCACATCCCAATCCAAGAGATGCACCCGGTAAAGCTACCGCAATAACATTACTTTTTGCCAATATCTTGATTTCATGATCGGTACTAGCTTCGAGATGATCGGCACTAATTGCATTCATTTGTACCGCTACTTCGCTTCCACCAGTACTAAACTGATCGGCATGAACCGTGATATCAAACCCCATTGCTTTTGCCTTTTCGAAATAGGGATAAATATGAGAAGGCAGAAAAGCACTTTGCTCTATAAAAGCATCAATTCTATTACTTAAATTCTCTTCTTTTAGTATAGGAAACAGGGTACTACTAATATGGTCGAGATAGGTTTTGTGATCACCTTCAAAATCTCTGGGGAGCATATGTCCGGCCAAACAGGTCGCAATCAAATCTGCATCAGTAACCTGATTCGCATTTTGTATGGCACGTAGCATTTTTAATTCTTCGGCTACGGATAGTCCATATCCACTTTTTACTTCGATAGTGGTAATCCCGTTTTTTAAAAGTGTATTTGCTCGTTTATGTACATTGTGAGATAGCTCTTCTTTTTCTGCTTTTCTTGTTTGCATTACGGTATCCCAGATTCCGCCGCCAGCTTCAGCTATTTCCAGATACGATTTTCCGGCATTTCTCATTGCATAATCTCTAGCTCGAGTACCCGAAAAACAGATGTGAGTGTGGGCATCAATAAATCCCGGCGTGCACACATAATCGCCATATAATTCTATGATTTCGGCATCAAGCGCGACAGCTTTTTCCTTTAAATCATTAAAATCACCAATCGCAAAAATATGTTCATTCTCGATAAGAATCCCCGCATTTTTGATCACCGATAATTCATTGTCTTTTAATATTCCTCGTATAGCGCAATTTTCCATACTCACGAGTTGAGTTAGTGGACCAATAAGTTTATACTTTATCATAATGCCTTACTTTTTCAATTGGATTGGTTTAATATACTTCAAATTCATCAGAAAATTGCGTTGATAACGATACTCCTTTCTTTTCAGAAATTTGATTGGCTATAGTTGTGATATTTTGATCTTTAATCATTTTAATTCCTTTTTCGATATCATCGGCAAATACTCGATCTTTATCTGCAAAAGAAACCTGATTACGAATTTCTTTATGAATTTCGTCGAGTATAATACCCGACTTTAGCGGTTTTCTAAATTCGAAAGCCTGAGCCGCAGTTAAGAGTTCTATAGCCAATATTTTTTCTAAATTTTCAATCACTCGTAATGCCTTTCTCCCTCCGATAGATCCCATACTTACGTGATCTTCTTGCCCTAATGAGGTTGGAATACTATCTGCACTCGAAGGAAAACAAAGTCCTTTATTTTCGCTAGCCAACGCAGCCGTAGTATATTGTAATATCATATATCCAGAGTTGATTCCTGTGTCTTCCATTAATAATTTTGGAACACCGGGAGAGTTACCTTCGAGAGCTAGGTATATTCTACGATCTGAAATGTTACCTAATTCTGATGCTGCCAGGCAAGCATAATCGATAGCCATGGCCAGAGGTTGACCATGAAAACTTCCTCCGCTTATAGTAAGGTCTTCGCTGATTACAATCGGGTTATCGGTAACAGAATTTAGTTCTACCTCTAATAATTCTTTTAAGTGCAACCAAGCATTTCTGGACGCGCCATGTACTTGCGGAATACAGCGTAACGAATATGGATCTTGTACTCGATCACAATGGGTATGATCCTGCATGATCTCAGAACCTTTTAATAATGACTTTACTTTTGATGCCACATGAATATTGCCTTTAAACGGACGAAGCTGATGTAATTCGTTATAAAAAGGTTTGATAGATCCTTGTAACCCTTCGATCATCATAGCCCCGATAATATCAGCATGCGAAAGACAATTATGAAGTTTAGCTACTACTTGTACGGCGTGCGCAGCTATAAATTGAGTACCATTTATTAAGGCAAGGCCTTCTTTGGGGCCTAAATCAATAGGGGAGAGCCCTGTTTTTGCAAATAACGCTGCCGTAGTAATTGTTTTTCCTTCATAAACTACTTTACCTAATCCTATTAGCGGTAAAAACAAATGGGATAACGGGGCAAGATCTCCAGATGCTCCTACCGAGCCCTGGCACGGTACTACAGGAATAGCATCATTATCAATATGCCATAAAATCCTATCTAGTGTTCCTTGAGCAATGCCTGAGTAGCCTTTGGATAAAGATTGTACTTTAAGAATAAGCATCAATTTTGCTATTTCTGAATCTATAGGATCTCCAACCCCAACACTATGGCTTTGAAGAATGTTTTTTTGCAGAATATTCGTTTCTTCTTTTGATATTTTGGTAGTACATAAAGGCCCAAAACCAGTGTTAATACCATAAACTGGATCTCCTTTTTCGACGATATTATGAACGATATCGCGACTTTTTGCAATCTTAATTCGTGAAGACTCAGAAATGATACCTTTTTTTGTCCCTCGCGCTATCTCCAGGGCTATACCGCTGGTTAGATAACCTTCTCCGTATAAAAAATGTTCTGATATATTTGACATTGGAATGCTTGTGATTTGTTGATACTAAATTAATGGTTATATTTAATAATTAGAAATACCAATTTTATCAATTATTAATAACTATGAGTTATCAGTTAGAATTACGTCACTTTACTTATTTTTTGGCTGTAGCCGAAGAATTACACTTTAGAAAAGCGGCGGATAAGTTATATATCTCACAACCCGGATTGAGCAGACAGATCAAACAAATGGAAGAAATTATTGGAGCACGTTTGTTTTTGAGAAATAAAAGAAATGTGCATCTTACAGAAGCAGGTGTTTATCTTAAAAAAGAATTAGAGTATGTTTTTAATCATATTGATTTTACCATAAAACAAACTCGTTTGGTTGATCAAGGAAGTAGCGGTGAAATACGGATAGGTTTTTTGGGATCTGCAATGCAAAGAGTAATTCCTGATGTATTGGTTAAGGCAAATCAAGAATATCCGAATATACAATTTAGCCTAGAGGAAATGTCTAATTACTTGCAGGTAGAGGCTATAGAAAAAGATCAGTTAGATTTAGGTTTTGTTCGATTGGCTAGAGTACCCGATGGATTGGCTATTAAAACGGTACATACAGATACGTTTTCGTTGGTATTGCCTAAAGACCACTATTTAAATTCGAGTAATTTTAAAAATGTAAAACAAGTTTCTGAAGAGAATTTTATTTTATTTTCGTCAGATTATAGCTCACTCTACTATGATAAAATTATGAGTATTTGTGAAGATAAAGGGTTTACACCTAAAGTTTCTCATAAATCGGTGCATGCACAAACTATTTTTAAACTTGTAGAAAGCAATCTGGGCGTTGCAATTGTACCTACATCACTGCAACATGGGTTTGATTTGGGGGTAAAATTCCTTGAAATCCCTAAAATTACGCAAAAAGCTAAGCTATCTGTTATTTATAAAAAAGATAACCGAAATCCGGCTTTACAGCGGATTAGAAGCATTATTGGGTTATAGCCGATTTGTACAAGTATAATTATTTTTTTTATTTCTGGATGCGGTTGTTTACTTTTGGCTTAATGAAATTATTTTCTGATTCCTTATAATTATTTTGTAATAAGGGTGTTTAGTATAAATAATGACATGCCTCCAAATTTATATACTATGACTAAAAAAATGTTTTTTATCGCTGTATTTATGGGACTTTTATCTCATAAAATGAGTGCTCAGGTAGAATCTTTTGAAATAGGTTTAAAAGTAGGATTAAACCTGGCTGATGTGGTTGGTGATGAAACGGATGATTTTGATATGCGTAAAAGCGTACATTTGGGTATTGTGGCCGAAATTCCGATTATTGAAGTATTAAGTATTCAGCCCGAATTATTTTATTCTTTTCAGGGATTTAAAACCGAAAGTTTAGAACCAAATTTTGAAGATGAGACATTAAAACTGGATTATATTTATTTGACTACAATGGCCAAATATTATCCGTTTTATGTTGTACCTGGATTTAGTATCGAGGTAGGACCGCAAGTTGGATATTTAACTTCGGCTATATTAGAACGCAAGAATACTGCAAACGGAGGTACAGAGATATCTGACGTTGATTTCAAAGAATTTATTTCGGATATTGATATAGGTGCCAATATTGGATTGGGTTATCAGTTTGAAATTGGAACTTTTTTTCAGGCCCGATATAATTTTGGTATTTCTGATATTGTAGATATAGATAGCGAAGATGCATTTTCTAGACAGAATGCGGTGATCCAATTTTCTGCGGGATATAAATTTTAAATATAAGAATAACGCATTTGTATATTGTTGTTGTAAAACGTTTGAATGCGCTTTCATAGGTTTGTTAAGCATAATGAAAATTTGTAAATGAAGAAAATACTACAAAAGACTATTTTAATAGTTTTATTATTATTAGCATCAAACATAAAAGCTCAACAAATAATTCTTATTCCAAACGACTATAGTAGTCTAAAAGAAGCTCATGATGCAATACCGAGTGTATTGACAGAAAATGTAGAAATAAGATTAGTCAATAATGGAAATTCAATTCCTTTGACTCCTATCTCTAACTCATCTTTTACTTGGACAAAATCAGGAACCAATAATTTTTCTATAAAAATTGTTTCTGATGATTTTGATAACCCAACAACTATAACCAGACCATCCAATTCATCTCACATATTACACCTTAAGGATGTTAAGAACATTACGTTTTATAATATAATATTCGAAAATGCATCACTTGCTTTTCTCCTTGATAATGTTGATGATTCTACAATCTCATACTGCAAATTTCTTGGAGAGCAAATATATGCTTATGACGTTAATGATATAACAAGAACTTGCAGTGCGGGCAGCGGTACTATTTGGATTGGAAAACAGACCTGGCCTGAGGATAATGATTTTAATAATCCAGATAACAAAAGTGAAAATAATATTATAAGTTATAATTTTTTTGACTCTCCAAAAATTCAAAACTATATATTAAAGCATCAATTTCACTCAATTTATATATCAAATGGAAGTGAAAATAATTCATTATTTGCAAATACTATAAATAAGCCGGCGGGTACGGGAATTACTTTTAATCATGGTTTTCAAAATAACAATTTAGTTTCAACTAATCTCATCAATAAAGATTACTTAGAGCATGAACAAGATCTAGAGCGTCAATATAATTATGGCGAAAATATTGATAATTGTGAATTAGTTTATTATGTTAGAAGTAATGGTTATGATCAGTTCATCAATTCTATGCAATGTATAGGCTTTGGAATTCAAGAAAATGATCGTCAACATACTTCTACTAATAATTTAATAAAGAATAATTATACATATTCAGATATCCATCTAAATCATCCGGGTAATGCATTTATGGTAAATGACAATATAAAAGTCAATGAATCTTTTTTGACGAATACCAATCTTAACAATACTTTTATTCTCAACCATTATGAAACGAATAAAAAAGTATACGACCCATATTGGTTAGATTACGAAACAGACAAGGTTCAAGATAGAATTATAAATGGGGATTTCGATAAAGATGGAAAGATGGACGATATTGTCATTTTCAAAAAAACAGGAGATAACGAAACCACAATAAATACTTTATTAAAACGCGATGATAATTCGTTTGAAATTTTGACCGAAACATTTACAGGTTACAATGCAGATTTAATTTCTGGGAGATTAGTAAGCGGTGATTTTGATAATGATGGCTTTCATAATGACATTGCTGTTTTTTACAACTATGGCAACTCTGAAACCAGAATACATCTTTTTAAGTTTAATGGTTCGGGCTTTTCTTATTCCGGTTCTTCTGGATGGTGGAATTCTGAGGGATATTTCGCTGACCAAATAACAGGTAGGGTCGTGAGTGGTGATTTTGATAATGATGGATATCATGATGACATTGCTGCTTTTTACGATTTTGGCAATTCAACAACCAAATTACATTTGTTTAAATCTAACAACTCTAGTTTCACTTATTCTGGTTCTTCCGGATGGTGGAATTCTGAGGAATACTTCGCTGGCCAAATAACAGGAAGAGTTGTTAGTGGTGATTTTGATAATGATGGATATCATGATGATATTGCTGCTTTTTATGATTATGGAAGTTCAGCTACTAAACTGCATATGTTTAGATCAAACAGTACTAATTTTTCTTATTCTGGTTCTGCGGGATGGTGGAATTCTCAAGGATACATCGCTAACCAAATAAGCGGAAGAGTTGTTAGTGGTGATTTTGATAATGATGGATATCATGATGATATTGCTGCTTTTTATGATTTTGGGAATTCAACTACTAAACTACATATTTTTAAATCTAATAGTAATGGTTTTCATTATTCTGGTTCTTCTGGTTGGTGGCAATCATCAAGTTATGATTCTAATAATATTTCAAATCGTTTAGTAGCTGGAGATTTTAATAGTGATGGTAAAATAGATGGGTTATTAGGAATGCATTCTTATGGAACGAAAAGATCTAGAACTCATGTATGGAATAAAATTTCTGGAACAAATAGTTTTAATTATGCTAATAATTCTCTAGGCTTCCCTTGGGTGTTAGACTATAATACTATTTCAAATAAAAACAGAGTCATTTCCAATTCTTCCGCTGATCAATTAAACATTGAAAATGAAATAGATATTAATGTATATCCTATTCCAGCAAAAACAATTTTGAATATCAAATCCAATGAGGTAATAACTGGAATCTCTTTATTCGATATCAACGGCTCAAAAATTTCGTTACCGCCTAAGAATAGCACAAGTTTAAAGGAATTCAAAATTGATTTTTCGAGTTTAGGTATATCAAAAGGCATATTCTTTATTAAACTTAAAACACAAAAAACCGCAATAACCAAAAAAGTAATCATAAAATAAAAAGTGCTTAGCAATGTGCAGCGAATCATAGCTACCTATCTGCTAGCAACAATTGTTATACTAACCATTACCAGTTTAGAAAACCTTATATAAGGTAGTTACGATAATTCCTCTTTTAGCATTTAAAGTAACAGACAATAATTGTTTTACTTTTTTTACTTTAAAATTAAATGGTGGGGCGAGCAAGTCGATACCACTTTGTTTTTTTAGCCTAATGCCTTGTCCCGAAATAATATCTTTATTGGGTATAAAATCTTCATTAGGTAGGTGTTCTGTTAAAATAACATATTTATAATTGATGAGCTTATTTGCAATACTTTGCACCTCGGCATTCGATAAATGTTGTAGTACTTGTCTTAGTATAGCACAATCTGCAGAGGGTAAGTCATCTACTGCAATATCCATGCAATGAAACTCTAAGTTTTTTGCCTTAAACCTTTCTGTATTATGTTCTATTAAGCTAGGTACGATATCCACAGCTACATACTTTTGGGTATACTTTACCAATTTTTTTCCAACATTAAAATCTCCACAACCTAAATCACATACTATGGGAGGGTTTTTAAAAGAGGTCAAAAATGATGTTAGCACATGTATATAAGGATCTACTAACTCGGGATGATGAGATCCAGAACCCGAATAAAACTCTGACGCATCACTACCCCAAAGTTTCATTTCATAAACCTGTTCCATAGCATCTTTGGTCGGCCAAGGTTTCTTCATTTTTTATACTCTTAAACTGGTTATTAGTTTATATAGACGGTAAACGTATGTTTATATATTAATTTAATATAAAAAACAGCTTTAGAAATTTACATCTATAAAGCTGTTTTTTTAAATTTTTCTGTAGTTGTAAAATTACTGTGGTGGCATGCTGTAAAAAAACTGTTCTTCGGTAATCTTACCATTATTTACTTGATAAACACAAACTTCTTCTATTTGCATTCGCCCTTGGCCTTTAAAAGTACAATCCATTTTCATGGTGCAACTAAAATGATTTTCGGCGACTTGTGGATCCGAGATTTCACCGCCATGAAACTCTTCTACAGTGGCATACCATTCTTCACTCTTTTTGGTAACGGCATCTTTTCCAGATGTTATGGCATTGGGTACTCCAGACATTTCTTTACTTACAATATTGGTATCATACAATTCGTTTATAGCTTGCATGTTTTCACCTATACGACAAAGTTCTACTAGACGGTTTGCAACTTGTTGTGTATTCATTGGATTAGATTTTATTGGTTATGCAAAATTGGAAGGTATAAATTACAAAAAAACTCAATCAGAAATGTTAAAGAAAATGTTATATTTTGACTTTATCCAACGGCATTTTTATAAACGCGTAAACATCGCTCTCTTGCCAATTTGTGTTCAACAATTGGAAGAGGGTAGGTGAGTTCATTTAAATCTTTAACCCACGTATTAATATATTCTAATTTTTTATCAAATTTGGTAATTTGCGTGGTTGGATTAAATATTCTAAAATACGGCGCGGCGTCCACACCAGAACCAGCGGCCCATTGCCAGTTACCCACATTAGCAGATAGATCGTAATCCAATAATTTTTCGGCAAAATAAGCTTCTCCCCATCGCCAATCGATTAATAAATGTTTGCATAAGAAACTGGCTACCACCATTCGTACTCGATTGTGCATATATCCCGTTTGATTAAGTTGTCGCATTCCGGCATCTACTAGCGGATAACCCGTTTCTCCATTTTTCCATTTTTCAAACTCATCTTCGTTATTACGCCACTCGATACGGTCATACTTAGGTCTAAAAGACTTCTCCGTAGTGTGAGGGTAATGCCATAATATTTGCATAAAAAATTCTCTCCAAATTAGTTCTGACCAAAATACTTCATTCTTTTGGGCTATTGCTTTTTTGATAATGGTCCTAATGCCAACTGTTCCAAAGCGTAAATGTGGGCTTAATCCAGAAGTGCCTTTGGTTTTTGCAGGAAAATTTCTGGTATCTTCATAGTTTTGTATTATCTCGGGTGATGCGTCGAAATCTTTAACTTTTATAGAAGATTCGGCAAACCCCATTTCTGATAATGATATTGTCGGAAGTGCACTTTCTTGGAGGGTATTGGTTAAGTGTTTTCTTGTTTCGAATATTTTTAATTTGGAAGGAGAAAACATATCCTTCCATTTATTTTTGTAAGGGGTATATACGACATATGGATTACCATCATTTTTTACAATTTCATCTTTTTCAAAAATGACTTGATCTTTACAGCTTATAAACTCAATATCCCGTTGGGTTAAGAATAGATCAATTTTTTTATCCCGTTGTATGGCATAAGGTTCATAGTCATGATTTGTATATACTTTTTTAATGTTGAATTGAGTGATTAATTGTTTAAATATCTCTTCTGGTGTACCATAAAATTGTGCTATTGCACTAGTGTATTGTTTATGAAGTACCGTATTGAGTTTTTGGATAGTATGATATATAAATGTGACTCTGGGGTCATCTTTGGGCAACCGATCTAGGATATGCTTGTCAAAAATAAAAATAGGAAGTACAATATTGGGGCCGGTGAGTGCACGAAAGAGCCCAATATTATCATCTAGTCTTAAATCTCTTCTAAACCAAAATATTGAAATTTGATTATTCATAAATTAATTGACATTGAGGGTTGACATACCTCCATCAACACCAATTACCTGACCAGTAATCCAGCTACTATCATCACTTAACAAGAATTTGGCAATATTGGCAATATCTTCGGCTTGCCCCACTCGTTTCATGGGGTGGCGATTATCCATTAGTTCTTTCTTTTTTTCGTTTCCCAAAAGTCTTCCTGCGAGCGAAGTGTTTGTTAAAGAAGGGGCAATTACATTTACTCTAAATTTTGGCGCGTACTCTGCAGCCAATGCCTTTGCAAATCCTTCAATAGCTCCTTTGGCCGCAGCAATACTGGTATGATAAGGCATGCCTATTTTTACAGCTACTGTACTGAAAAAAATTAAACTCGCCTGATCCGAATTTTTGAGTTTATCAAGTAAAGTATGCACAATTTTGACCAAAAACATAAAGTTGATCTGCATATCTTCTTCAAAATTCTTAGGACTTAATGTTTTAAATGGTTTTAAATTGATGCTTCCCGGGCAATACACAAAACCGTCTATACGATCGGGTAGTGCCGAAACATCAATTTCGTCTTTGGAGGCGTCATACGGAATATGAGAAACTTCTAGGTTGCCTAAGTTTTCTGAAGTCCTCGAAGCGATATAAATATTATGTTCATTGTACAGTTTTAAAGCAATTTCAAAACCGATACCATGACTTCCGCCTATAAGTAGGATATTTTTCCTCATTATCCAATTTTATAATTATTTAAATATAATGTTACTCGAAGTTTGATTTTCTAAGGTACCAAATAACTCGTTTAATTTTTGCTCTCGATACTCAAAAATTTCTTTAAGCTTGGGTTTAACAAGTATAGGGTGTATAAGTTGCCCTAGAACTCCGAATGGTATTTTGTAATCAATCACATCCTCCATTTCTACTCCTCCAGGAATTTCTTTTAGAAAATGTTTATGATGCCAAAGTGCATAGGGACCAAACCTTTGTTCGTCTACAAAGTAACGCTTATCTTTTATATGTGTAATTTCGGTAACCCATTTGTTTTTGATACCTAATACCGGAGTAACTATGTATTGTATAATTTGACCAGAAAACATTTTTCTATCTGCCCCCGATATAATTTCAAACCCCATATAATCGGGAGTAATAATTTTTAGGTTAGCAGGATCGGATAAAAAATCCCAGGCTTTATCTATAGATATGGGTAAGTTTTGTTTGGCAGTTAGCGTATATATTTTCATACTTCACATAAGTTTGAAGTAAAAATACAATCATTTTGTTTAACTTTTGATATTAAATTGTTAAACAAAAAATAATCTTTAAAAATAACCTTCAGCCCAAGATTTTGCTTCTTCAAGGTCTTTGAAAAAAGCAAAAGACCTACCATATAATGGCTGCTCTGTAATAGCTTTATCTCTTTCTTCGAGATCATTGGATACAATGGCAAGGCCTTTCATATTAGGTAGTTGTCCTTGTTTATAGACTTCTTGACTAACATGATGTTTAAACTTACGATGAGTAATCATTAGAAAATCTTTTGACTTATAATGTTCTCTAAGTTTGTTTCTTATTTCTGAAGCTTTCTCAAGGGTTAAATTCACATTTTCGTTGATAACAAGTACTACGAATTGATCATAAAACTCTATTTGGCAAAATTCGTTAGAAAAATGCTGCATAGGGGGAACGGTTTATTATATGATAAATATATGTTAAAAAGAATAAATAGTAAAATGAACTAAATAGAAAGTTTGGATAAATATGTATTTAGACCTTTCTAGGTTTAACTTTAGAATTGAGAACAAATAGATATACTAGCTGTAATACACCTAATACCCAATACATGGGAAACCGTATTGGGGCATAAGACCTATATATTTCTGAAAACTGAGAGGTTAAATAGAATTTGACAATGACTCCTGTGAGAGCAGGTATAGTGATCCCAAAAAGTACTATTATAAAAAAAATGGTGGCTGCTCCGAGATCCTGCTTAAGATTAAAATCGATTGAAAATTTATATTTCCGGTAATTGATATATAGGAATATAAAAAATAAAACAATATCAATGTATACTAAAATCATGAAAGGTCATTTTCTATTTGATTTTTAAATATAATTGAAAAAAAAGAAAAACATTAGCAATCATCACAACAATTATCAGGCTTAACTAGTCTACAAGTGAGCACTGCTAATAAAGCTCCTATTATAGGTGCAATAAAATATAACCATTGATGCTCCCAATGACCAGATAATAATGCGGGACCTAAAGATCGTGCTGGATTCATAGAGGCTTTAGTGATTGGGCCTGCAAACATAGCCTCTAATAATACAACACCACCTATGGCAATTCCTGCCATGGTTCCTGTCTCTTTAGAACCCGTAGATACATTGATAATTACGACCATCAAAAAATAGGTGAGTAACAACTCTAATATAAAGGCTTTAAGATCTTCTATTATGGGTATCGTACCACCTAAATATTCGCTTTCTGGAAATAAATATACCAATATGCTACTGGCCAGAATTGCGCCTATACACTGGGCTAGAATGTATTTAGGAACTTCTTTCCATTCAAATTTTTTAGCATAGGCAAATGCTATGGTTACCGCAGGATTAAAGTGTGCTCCTGATATTTCACCAAACGCATAAATCATGGCCATAACAATAAGTCCCCAAGTGATAGCAATCCCCACATGAGTAACATCACCACCGGTGATTTCATTGATGGTCATTGCTCCTGTTCCACAAAACACCAAGCTAAAGGTTCCGATAACTTCTGAAATATATGTTCGCATATTTGCTTTAAAATATGCAAATATACTATTCCTTATTTTAAGTTTTTGTTAACTCATTATGTATGTGTAATCCTTATTTTCGTGTTGATGATTCAAAATGATTAACAAACTAAATTAAACACAATGAAAAAGATTGTCTTATTTATTTCTGCTGCTCTTTTATCTTTTGGGATAGAAGCTCAGGTAAAAACTCCTCAGCCTAGTCCATCCTCTAAAATAGAGCAGGTTATCGGTTTAACTGATGTTGCTGTAGAATACTCACGACCTAGCATGAAAGGAAGAACTATTTTTGGAAATCTAGTACCTTTCGACAAGCTTTGGAGAACTGGAGCTAATAAAAATACTCAAATTACTTTTAGCGATGATGTAAAAGTTGATGGTAAAGAGCTTAAAAAAGGAACCTATGCAATTTTTACAAAACCAGGTAAAGAGAGCTGGGAAGTTATTTTTTATAGCGATGCTAATAACTGGGGTACACCAAGAGAATGGGATGATACTAAGGTTGCAGCAAAAACTAGTGTAAAAGTAAGTACATTACCTATGAATGTAGAAACGTTTACAATTATGTTTAGTGATTTTACAATGAACTCGGCGGTATTAAATTTTATTTGGGCTAATACGGAAGCTGCTGTTAAGTTAGAAGTTCCTTCTAAGAAGATCGCTTTAGCTAGTATTGAAAAAACTATGGCTGGACCTTCTGATGGGGATCACTATCAGGCAGCTGTATTTTATAAGGATATAGAGGATTACGCAAAAGCAAAAGAGCATATCGATAAGGCTATTGCTAAACGCGAAAAGCCAGCTTTCTGGTTTCACAGACAACAATCTTTGATTTATGCTAAAACTGGAGATAAGCCTGGGGCAATAAAAGCGGCAAAAACTTCGTTAGAGTTAGCAGAAAAAGCAGGAAATGCTGATTACGTAAAACTTAATAAAGACTCTCTTTCAGAGTGGGGAGCCAAATAATCACTCTTTTTCACACACACAAATCGAAAAGCGTTCTGAGTTATCAGAACGCTTTTTTTATCTTTGAGATACCTATAAAGGAGAGTTTTTAAACCGCAATACTTTGTGAAAAACAAAGGACTCTTAATTAATTATAAATTAGGCCAATTTTGGAACGTACCGCATCTAATAATTTAATTAATTGACGACTTTTCTCAAAAGTCATAATTGTACTTTCTGTTCGATTTTTAAGTAACATTTCTTGTACATGAATAGCTTCAAAACTATAGCCATTGGTTTGAACATCGAATGCTATGTGTTTTGATGTATTTCCTGTAGTAATAGTAATAGAAGAAGGTTCATGAAATCTACTATGGATGTGTATTGCGCCTTTTTCTAATTCGATTATAGCTTCGGTTTTCGTTTTTTCGGTAATAGCGCAATATAAAGTGGCTTTTACGTCATTTTTGTAGTTAAGTAATATGTTACATGTTTCGTCTATTCCTGTTTCTCCAAAGGTAGCTTTTGCATTGATTTCTTCAGGATATCCAATAATGCTTAGAGCGGCAAAAAGCGGATAAATGCCTACATCTAGTAAACTACCACCACCTAAATCCTTATTGAACAACCTCTCTTTGGGATCAAAATTTGCTGCAAAACCAAAGTCTGCTCGCAAACTTTTTACAAGCCCCAGTTCTTTAGAGATTATTAGGTCAATAACATAAGCATAATGCGGCAAAAAATGAGTCCATAATGCTTCCATTAAGAACACCTTATTTTTTATTGCAGTTTGAATCATTTCTTCTACCTGTATTGCATTCATGGCAAAAGGTTTTTCGCATAAAACCGCTTTTTTATGGTTCAAACACATCAATGTATTCTCAAAATGAAAAACATGTGGAGTGGCAATGTATACAACATCAATATCAGAGTCTTTAGCCAATTCTTGATAACTACCATAACAAGAAGACACCTTGTATATTTTTCCGAAATCGCTAGCTTTCTCAAGGTTCCGACTAGCTACAGCACATAATTGGGTATTAGGGATAGTAAGGAGATCTTCTGCAAATTTATGTGCGATTTTACCACATCCTATAATACCCCATTTTATCATTAGTCTAATATTCTAATTGATTTCGAGATGATGATCCCACAATGGGTTGTAAAATAATAGCAATGATCATTACCAAAAAGCAGCCAAAAAGATTAAGCCATAGATAAGGCATCCAGTCATAATACCAACCAAAAATTACAATTACCTGAGTGATGATCGCAGCAACAAAAGTAGCATTGCTGTGTACAAATTTTATAAAAAATGCCAACAGAAAAATTCCTAATACGTTTCCGTAAAAGATAGATCCAATAATATTTACTAATTGAATTAGATTATCAAATAGATTTGCAAAACAAGCTACGAGAATAGCCAAAATCCCCCACACTAGTGTAAAGAACTTAGAGGCATTGACATAATGCTTTTCGTCTTTATCTTCCTTTACATTCCTTTTATATAAATCAATAGCGGTAGTTGATGCCAAAGCATTTAACTCGGAAGCAGTAGAGGACATGGCAGCCGATAAAATCACAGCCAATAAAAGTCCAATTAAACCTCTGGGTAAGTTGTTAAGTATAAAATGAATAAACACATAATCTTTGTCATTGGTCTCTACATTGGCATTGGCCTTGGTGATTAGTTCTTTTGCTGCATCACGTACTTTTTTATCAGCATCATTTAAAGCGACTATTGCGTTTCTACTTTTTTCAGTTTCTTTTTTAGAGATATAGTTATGAATATGAGCTTCTTTACGAGTTTGAATATCTTTTAATTCATTCTCTAGTCGATCATACTCCACGACATATTCAGAATTCGAAATAACCTCTTTTGCTTTAGGATTAAAATTAAGAGGAGATGCATTAAATTGATAAAATACAAATACCATTACACCGACCAAAAGAATAAAGAACTGCATAGGTACCTTTAGTAATCCATTAAAAAGTAAACCTAACTGGCTTTCTTTTATTGATTTTCCTGATAAATATCGTTGTACTTGACTTTGATCAGTGCCAAAATAGGAGAGGGCTAGAAAACTACCTCCAATGATTCCGCTCCAAAATGTATATCGATTATCCAGATTAAAAGAAAAATCTAAAATTTCCATTTTTCCGCTGGCCCCTGCAATATCCAAGGCTTTTGAAAATGTAACTCCTTCAGGTAAATAACTAACAATTAAAAAGAAGGCAATAAACATACCTGTAAAGATAATTGCCATTTGCTGCTTTTGGGTAACGCTAACTGCTTTTGTGCCTCCGGATACTGTATAAATAATAACCAAAACGCCAATAATAATATTAAGGATTGTTAAGTCCCAACCTAGTACAGCTGATAAAATAATTGCGGGTGCAAAAATGGTAATCCCAGCAGCTAATCCTCTTTGAATCAAAAATAAAATAGCGGTTAAACTTCTTGTTTTTAAATCAAAACGACTTTCGAGATATTCGTATGCCGTGTATACATTAAGTTTATGGTATAACGGTATAAATATCATACAAATCACTACCATAGCAATCGGAAGTCCAAAATAGAATTGTACAAACCCCATACCACTATGAAAAGCTTGACCTGGTGTCGAAAGAAATGTGATAGCACTCGCTTGAGTTGCCATTACAGATAAGCCTATAGTCCACCATTTGGCTTCATTACCACCTCGTATATATTCTTGTACATTTTTACTACCTCTTGTTTTCCAAGATCCATAAAGAACAATAAACAATAAGGTTCCTATAAGTACGATCCAATCTATGGTTTGCATTCGTTGTAATTGAGTTAGTTAGGGTTTGTTTGAGTTCGTTATTAATATATTATGCTGTATAAGCTGTACTTATTAAATAAAACATGATAATATATATGGCATTAGTAATTAATACTACCGAATACCATTTTTTCCAAATAAAATCTTCATTTTTCATATATGATACTTTATTTTCCTAGGGATAGCATATTGGCAAAAAGTCGATACGCTCCCGAAACTCCAGCAGGAAATTCTCTGAAAAAACTAAGCCCTGTATAGACATAATATCCTTTTCCGTATTGTGCTATTAGCAATGGTCCCTTCTTTTCTGACTCTCCCTTATCATTGGCAGCTAGAATCGGTGTGTATTCTTTTGCCCATTCATTAGGGAAATACAATCCTCGTTCTTGTACCCAACCTTCAAAATCAGCATTAGTGATTTTATTAGGAGTATTTAATACCTGATGATCGGGAGCAAGAAAAGTGACCTTTGCATTTTCATCGGTAACGCGATCTCGAGATAATTTTAAAGAAAACGGTCCTAAGTTATCCTTTACTTTTAGTCTATGACTTGTGTTGTATTGTACGATAAGGTTACCACCATTTTTTACATACTCAAGAAGAAATTGTTGCTTAAATTTTAGCTCTTCGATAGTATTATAAGCTCTAATACCTACAACAATGGCATCATAAGGCGATAAGGTTGCTGCTGATATAGTTTCCGGATCGATAGTGGTTACTTTATAGCCGATTTGACGTAGGCTTTCAGGAACAATATCTCCAGCACCTTCAATATATCCTATATTTTGTCCTTTCTTTTTAATACCAAGGCGTACTACCTTTGTTTCTGAAGGAAGAGTTACGGTCTGAAAAGGTATATGATTATAATCAATGGTTACGACCTCTTTAGAAAACTCGGTGCTACCTATTTTTACAACTGGAGATATATAGCCTTCACTTTGTTTTTCTGGAGCCGTTAACGTAAATAAAATGGTTTTTTCTTCTCCCTTTTGGGCTAAGTTAAAGTCAATTGTTCCTGGGGTAACACTCCAACCCTCTGGATGAGATAAGGACATTGATCCCGCCATATTTGCTTTTCCGGCTTTTAAAGTAACCGGAATTTGTTTAGAAAGACCGTTGGCATAAATAATTACCTTATCCTTTATACTAACCGAAACTGCAGGAATAATTTCAAAAGGTTTATATACTTCACCTTTTACCGGATCGTTTGTTTTATAGACCACTGCTTTGGTAAAAGGTATAGCTACTCCTTCAATTTCTAGATTAAATGTAGCAGTAGTATTGTGAACTGTTTCGGGTTTACCGATCAATTTCTGATCCGCTACCTGATACATTCCCAAGGTTCCTTTTCGATTAAGCCAATACGGGTTTGTTGAACTCGTGGTATTTGGAATAATACCTTTAAATTCGATATTTAGCTTTTGATTATTTTCTAAATTTCGTTCGGCGGTATCATTAATATTGATTGCATCTATTTGTATAGACTTTAAAATCATTGTGCTCTTACTCCTATTAATGGCTTCGGTTTTGATAGTGATTTCGTTTCCTTTTGTGGTATTCGATTCTGTAGAAACAGCTTCAAGATACAGACCAGCGGTAGCCGCAATAATATCCTTAATTTCTTTGGATTTAATTGTTTTCCAATGAGTATCTTCTAGTTGATTGATTAATTGATAAGCTGCTACCAATTTTGGAATACTTGCAGATGGATTCCTGAAATTAAAATCTTTCTCCACTTGATAAAGAATACTCCCTATGGCATCGCCTCCTTTTATACGATTCCATGAGGTGTCGATACCTTCAAAAATATTGGTTTTATCTTTAGGTAATTCTCCTTTAATAAGTTCGATGTATTCTTTTTGTTTCCCTCTAGTACCGGTGCTTCCAAATCCTTGAGATTTGTGTTTACTGCGGCTTAACGAGGCAATTTCGGTATTAGAAAGTCCTAATGCTGGATAGTATACGCCAGTATCAAAATCTAATAACCTCGTTTTATCTGCTTTTTCAAAATTTTCACGACTTCCGTAAAACCACCATGATGTGTTAAAAAATAGTCGTTTGGGTTGCCAGGGATCTACATATTGTAATTGATTTGGATAGATAGTTTTATCAGCCGTTAGGTTAAAAGCTTCTTCGCTTAGCATAGCAGAAGAGGTATGATGACCGTGAGTGCTACCAGGAGTTCTATGATCAAAACGATTAATAATTACATCGGGTTTAAATTTTCTTATAGCCCAAACAACATCACCAAGAACTTCTTTCTTATCCCAAATTGATAGTGTTTCGTCTGGGTGTTTAGAATATCCAAAATCGTTGGCTCTTGTAAACATTTGTTCCCCTCCATCGGTACGTCTGGCTGCTAATAATTCTTGAGTTCTTATTACGCCTAACAGTTCTCTAATCTCTGGACCAATAAGGTTTTGACCCCCATCACCTCGGGTTAGTGATAAGTAGGCTGTTCTGGCTTTTACATGATTAGCCATATACGAAATAAGCCTTGTGTTTTCATCATCAGGATGGGCAGCTACATAGAGTACCGAGCCTAAAAAATTAAGTTTTTTAATAGCTTCATGAATTTGAGATGCATTAGGCTTATTAGGTTGTTGTGCCTTTGAAATACAGGGTAATAGTAGACTAAAACTGACTACAAAAAGTAATTTTCGCATAATAGTTAGGTGCAATTTTGAATGTAATTTCACCAAATATATAAAGATAAAATTCTCAGAATTGTGGTTTAAGGATACTTTAACAAGGAACCAGAGGTAAGTTATAAGATCAGAATTATTTCTTTTTTCTTTCTACAAATTCTAATTGCTCAAGAGCAACGTTGGTTGTGAAAATACCATAATTAACTACTGCCTTTCCTTTTTCTATAGTATCAATGGTGCCTACAGATTTTCCGTCTATCATTCGTACACGATCACCAATTTTAAGAAGTACTTTTGGTTTTTGTTCTAGTATTTTTTCTTCTTTCTTTTTTTTCTCTTTTTTCTTTTCCCGAATGACCTTAACTTTCTCTTCTACTTCTTTTACAACTTTTTGTTCTTTAACCTTTTCTACCTTTCGCTGCTTTACCGTTTGTTTTTTACGCTTAGAATTTTCTACTTCAACAATTTTTATGAATTCATTAATCAGTTCACGTTTCTTTTTATTATTGAAATACTTTTCGCTAAGATCATCAACCTTTTGTCCTAGATAGATCATACGCTGATTACTATCGTACAACTCTTGGTAACTTTCAAGTTTTCGCTGTATTCGTTCGTTGGTTTTTTCTAGTCGTTCTTTTTCTTCTTCTGCCTTTTGTTCTTTTGTTTTTAAGGAAGATGTAGTTTTTTGTAATTTCGATCTTTCTTTCTGAAGATTAGCAATACTCTTATCAAAACGGATTTTGCCTCGTTCAACTTTTTTCTTGGCTTTATTGATTAGGCTATACGGAATACCATTTTTTTGAGCTACTTCAAAAGTAAAAGAACTTCCTGCTTCTCCAAGATGTAATTTAAAAAGAGGTTCTAAGGTTCTGGCATCAAAAAGCATATTTGCATTGGTCATATTTGGCAATTCGTTTGCCAGCATTTTTAGGTTGGCGTAATGTGTTGTGATAATACCAAAAGATGCTCTTTCATAAAACACCTCTAAGAAGGCCTCGGCAAGGGCGCCACCTAATTCGGGATCACTTCCAGTACCAAACTCATCGATCAGAAACAATGTTTTGTCGTTACATTTTCTAAGAAAATAATTCATGTTTTTTAAGCGATAACTATATGTGCTTAGATGATTTTCGATAGATTGATTATCTCCAATATCAGTAAGAATAGTGCTAAATAAACACATTCTGCTGTATTCGTGCACAGGAATTAACATTCCGCTTTGCAACATTACTTGTAATAATCCAATGGTTTTTAATGTAATACTTTTTCCTCCCGCATTGGGCCCCGAAATAACAATAATTCGATTGTTTTCTTTTAAGGATATTGTCTGGGGGTATGTTTTCTCTCCTTTGCTTTTATTGGTTAGGTACAGCAACGGGTGATATGCGTCTTGTAGTGTTAACTCTCTTTTTTCGGTAATTTTTGGGAGTACAGCATTGAGTTGCTTGGCATATTTTGATTTGGCCGCCACAATATCAATATCGCTTAAATACTCTTGATATTGTTCAAGCAGTTCGATAAAAGGTCTTAAATCATTAGTGAGTGCTTTAAGTATTTTTACGATCTCTTCTCGTTCTTCGTATTGCAAATTACTTAATTCTCGACTGTATTGTAATGTCGCTTCGGGTTCAATATACACGATGCTTCCAGTTTTGGAGTTACCCATGATAGCTCCTTTTACCTTTCTACGATACATTGATTTAACAGCAAGTACTCTACGATTGTCTACTACACTTTCTTTGATCTCATCCAAATACCCGAGGCCATTATATCTGCTTAGATCTTTTCCAAAACTTCCATTTAATTTTGCCTGGATAATATTGATTTGCTTTCTAAGTCCCAGTAGAGTAGAGGAAGCATTATCTTTTATCTCACCAAACTTATCTACTACATTATCAATCAAAAGAATTATTTCTTTTGTAAACGGAACCTGGGTTGAGGTTTTATATAATATGGGATATAGTTCTTTATTTGATTTAAAAAAAGCTAATAAATCATTACTGGTTGCGCTAATCGAAATTAATTTTTTGAAATTGAATGCTTCCAAAAAAGTATTTTCTATCTGAAGTAATTGGATTTCTTTGGTAATACTATCATATCCATGATTTGGTATTCGGGCATCATTTAAATACGAAGATTTGTATTCGTAAACGTGTTGTAAGGCGATATGCAATTCTTCTTTGGTACTATATGGTACAATACTCAATGCCTTAGATGTACCATGATCGGTAGTGCACAACTCACTAATATGGCCGAGCACGGTATCTAATTCAAGATCTTTTAATGTTTTTTCAGAAATGCGAATCATACTTTTTTTTACCCAATTTTTGGACTATATTCCGTCTAATTTTGAACGAAGCAAAAGTACATAATTACAGTAATTTTTATAGCCCTTATGAATGTAAATATTGAATCTAGTTGGAAAGAACGACTTAAAGATGAATTTGATAAACCGTATTTTTCTAACTTGGCCAGTTTTGTAAAAGCGGAATATAGCAACACTACTTGTTATCCAAAGGGAAGTCATATTTTTGCTGCTTTTGATCATTGTAGTTTTGATAATGTAAAAGTTGTAATTATTGGTCAAGACCCATATCATGGTGAAGGTCAGGCAAATGGTTTGTGCTTTTCGGTTAGTGATGGGATACCTATGCCGCCGTCATTGATCAATATTTTTAAAGAAATTGAAAGTGATTTGGGAATTGTATTCCCGGCCACAGGAAATCTTGAACGTTGGGCCAAACAAGGTGTTTTATTATTAAATGCAACCTTAACTGTTAGAGCTCATCAAGCGGGTTCTCATCAAAATAAAGGATGGGAGCAATTTACAGATGCAATTATAAGATGTATATCTGATGAAAAAGAAAATGTAATCTTTTTACTTTGGGGAGGATATGCAAAGAAGAAGGGAGCCAAAATTGATACCTCAAAGCATCATGCACTCACTAGCGGACATCCTTCTCCATTAAGTGCTAACCGGGGGTATTGGTTTGGCAATAGGCATTTTAGTAAGGTAAATGCATACCTTTCAAAAATTGGACAAACTACCATTAAGTGGTAATTAGGCTGCCGAAGGAATCTCTGTGTTTTCTGATTTCTCAGTTGATGGATTAGAGATGTGGTTGACTTTACTTTTAGATTTTGTCTTCTTTTTATCAGAACCAACAGAATGCATACTAAACTTTAGAAGCATTATATTGAAGGCGACAAGACCTACTAGTATAATTAAAAATGTGACCATAAATAGATTTGTTAGTTAATTATTAGATGCACTTATTACAATATGGTTGCTTATGCGTTAATAATTATTTTACTGGGGTAGGCCCGGCAAATGTACAAAAAAAATAATTATTCGATACTTTTTGGTAATAGTTATCTAAGAATTAATCTTTTGGTAATATTTTATTATATAAACTAATCATATATGTAATGCGAATCTTAATTTGTTAATAGATCCTTTATGATATAACGTATTAACTTTATTTTACCCTACTTTTTGAAGTAAAAAAAATGAGAATAGGTGTGATTAATTAGATTTTATGGAGTAATTCTTCGGGATTTACCTTTTTGTCAATGATATTAAGATTATACAATTGTTCTTGTACATGTAATATAGTTTCATTTTTTAGTAACGATTGACTCCATTCGGTTATCGCGAGCCACTTTCGAATATCTTCGAGTTGTTGATCATATCTGTTGGCAAGAGTTTTGTCGATACTGGGGATTTTTTTAAAATCTAATGTAGTACTATTAATGATATTTAATATGGTTTCAATAATTTCCTTTTTTTCATTTAGGATATCATCTCTTACTGCGATTACAAAACAAGGCCATGGGGTAGGGTAATCTGCGATTCTTCTAAAAACACCATGATCAACCAAAGGTTTGGTTGTAAAATGTTCCCACATAAAATAATCCGCAGTTCCGTTTGATAGTGCTTCAATTGCACCATCTAAGTTTTTTATAACTTCAAATTGTAAAGTTGAAGTGTCCCAATTTTGATGTTGTGCATGCATGTAAGACATTAATTCAGAACCAGAACCATATCTGCTAATAGCAGCTTTGGTGTTTTGCAATTGTGATAAATGGGTATATTTGGAATTAGCACCAACATGAATACCCCAAATTAAGGGAGTATTAATATAGGTCTGAATTATTTTACAAGGATTTCCTTCAATAATGTCTTTTATAATTCCTTCGGTAAGAATTATAGCCATATCAATTTCGCTTGATCTTAATGCCTGACACATTGCTCCTGTTCCTCCCGGGTAATCTGTCCACTCTAGTTGTATACCATTCTTAAGATAACTATTATCCTCAATTGTAAGGTGCCAAGGTAGATTAAAATGCTCTGGAACACCTCCTATTTTTATAGTATGCATGCTCTTTAAATGTTAATATTTGTGTATTTCATCGATTTTTTATGTTTTTTAACGATGAAATTAAATTTTTTACTCTATATTTGACTTATAATTCTTCCAAATAGAATTAATTTTAACTATAAGTTTTAACCCAAAATAAAAACAATTGTTATGAAAAAGAATTTTCTTAAAACCAAAAGCGCTAATGTAAAAGTTGCCAAGTTAAAAAATAATCCCTTAGAAAATGGAATTGTTGTTTTTATTGGAGTTTTGTTATTGACCAATTTATTGATAAGTCTTAAAATATTATTCGGTTAATAAGTATATTATATTTTAAAAATATTGCTAAGTATTTTATAATGATTTAATGTTTAAAAAAGGATGAATTACTATTCATCCTTTTTTTTATATGTCAATTTTTAATGTACGTAGCTTACAATTTTTGATAAGGTATATTTGATTAATTCATTAACAGTTTCTTTCGGGTTTTTGCTAAACTCTCCTGTAATTCGATTTGCTAAAATAGCATTCATAGAAACCGCATGATGTCCTAGAAGTTTTGCCATTCCATAAATTCCTGCTGTCTCCATTTCGAGATTCGTGATCTTTTGCTCATTGAATATAAAAGATGAAATTTTCTCATTGGCCTTCTTGTCTTTTAGTGGTAGTCTTAAAACCCTTCCTTGGGGGCCATAAAACCCAACATTGGTTATTGTTATTCCTTTTTGGGTGACTTCACTCTGCATATGTGTGCCTAATTTATCAGCACAATTAACGCTATACGGAATAGATTTATTTTTGTCCCAATCAAAATGTGCTACTAATGCTTTTGATATATCTAGTTCTTGTATGTGTTCACTTTGATAAAAGTGAAGTAAACTATCAAAACCAATTGCGGTTTCCGAAACAACAAAACTATCAATAGGAATATTCTGTTGTACAGCTCCCGAAGTTCCTATGCGAATAATTTGAAGAGCTGTATGCGTTTTCTTAATTTCCCGAGTATTGAAATCAATATTTACAAGAGCATCTAATTCATTAAATACAATATCTATATTATCGGTACCAATACCAGTAGATATGACCGTAATTCTTTTTCCTTGGTATATTCCTGTTTGTGTATGAAACTCACGCTTTTTAATCTTGAATTCGATGGTGTCAAAATATTGAGTTACTTCATCAACACGATCAGGATCTCCTACCGTTATAATAATTGGAGCAAGATGTTCGGGCTTAAGATTTAAATGATAAATGCTGCCGTCATGATTTAGAATAAGTTCGGATTCGGCTATTGCCATATTATAATTTTAATAGTTTGTGCGTTTCATCATTATAGAGGTAATCATATTTTTTTACACCTCCATAATGCCAGTCTAATATCTGAGTGTTGTAGAAATTCTTTTTTTGCTGCAAAGCTAATTTACCTCGTTCAGATAATAGTAGTCTATCTTTGGTCTGATCCAAAAACTGAAACAGTCGTGCAATGACTCTTTTCATTTGCATATCTCCATATCCATAATACCCTTGGTACTCTAAGGTATATCCCATAAGCTGCTTCACATTTTTAATTTGGTAGGTGTCTACCATCTCAAGGATATTGTGTTCAAGAACATTAAGCCCCGTAAGCATATTAGGAAAACGTTGTAAATGTGCTCTTAGACATATGGATAAATATTCGAAAGAAGAATGTTTTTTGATTTGCCCTGCTATCTTTTTTGGATTTGATTCGCAATACAATGTCCATATATACGCAGCTAATTCAAGGTCATCTATTGAAAGAAGTTTTTTGTTTTTGTAATGGTTTTTTAACTGAATAGTGGTGAGTTCACAGAGTCCCATCAGTTTTTTTTCATGTTCGATTCTACCGCTACATACCAGGTAAACTGGGATTGTTCCAACTCCTTTGCGCAATAGTAAACTGATTGCTGCAATCATATTTACATGACAGAAGAGATCATATTCGAACCAAAGTATTATTTCATTATACTTTTCAAGATGATCTAATTTCTCAAGTTGCGAAACAAATTTTTCTTCAAAATCTAGAGGAGAAATTCGATAATATTTTTTCAAAAAGGCTTTACGCTTTTTGATAGCGTCTTCCGTTTCGATTTTAATTTTGGTGGGACCTTCGCAGAGCATCTCGCGCCAAGTAAAAAAATCCCCTTCGACCAATTGCTCTTCTTTTAATCTACTGGTTAGACTATCCCCATTGGTAATATGTAATGTGTTTTCCTCCAAAATACTAGTATGCTTTAATTACCCTCCAACACGTTTTACCTTAAACCCTTTTTCTTTAAGGATATTCATGATTTGATTTCTATAATCACCTTGTATAATAATCGCATCATTTTTAAAACTTCCCCCAACACTTAATTTGGTCTTTAGCTCCTTGGCTAATTTCTTAAAATCTTCGTCGGCTCCTGTATATCCTTCAAGAATGGTGATAGGTTTTCCTTTTCGCTTCTCATATTTGCATATGATAGGTTCATCTTGCATCCATAACTGATCTTCTTGTTCTTCTGGAGTTTCAACTTTCTCCGGTTTGTGATCGGGAAAAAGATTTTTTAATTGATCTTGTAAATCCATACTATCAAAGTAATTATTTTTTGATCAATCCAATTTCTACAAGTCTTTGATGCAAGAATTCTCCAGCCGTAATATCCTCATAATGTTTAGGATTATTTTCTGATATACATTCTTCAAGACAGTTTAATTTCATATCACTTCTTGGGTGCATAAAGAAAGGAATAGAGTATCTGGGCTTGCCCCATTGTTCTTTTGGAGGATTTATCACGCGGTGTATAGTTGATCTCAATTTGTTATTCGTATGCCGTTCTAACATATCTCCAACATTAATTACCAATTCATCATCTTGTGGTATGGCATCAATCCATTCTCCATCTTTTCTTTGAACCTGTAACCCTCCTGTTGATGCGCCCATAAGTAAAGTAATTAGATTAATATCTCCATGGGCACCAGCGCGTACAGCTCCTTTTGGTTCTTCTACTATTGGTGGATAATGAATGGGGCGTAGTATACTATTTCCATTACTTGCCCAATGATCAAAATAATGTTCGTCTAATCCTATATATAATGATAACGCTCTTAAAACGTAAATTCCGGTTTTTTCAAGCATTCGATAGGCCTCCATGCCGGTATCATTAAACTCATCTAATTCTTTAACATTTACATTGGGAGGGTATTCTTCTATGAGATTAGCATCTTTGTCCGGCTCTTGTCCAAAATGCCAAAACTCTTTAAGATCCCCTTCTTTTTTACCTTTAGCATGTTCTTTTCCAAAAGAGGTATAACCACGTTGTCCTCCTAATCCTTCAATTTCATATTTCTCTTTGGTTTCAACTGGAAGTGCAAAAAATGCTTTGATTTCCTTATATAAGCCTTCTACCAGTTGATCACTCAAAAAATGATTTTTTAAGGCTACAAAACCGATTTCTTCGTAAGCCTTTCCTATTTCATTGACGAATTTCTGTTTTCTAGATGGGTTATCAGACAAGAAATCTGCCAAATCTACACTTGGTATATTATTCATTGGTTTTCTTCTTAAGAATTGAAAAACTAAAATTAGGTGTATTTTATGTAAAAACCAGTATTAGCTTTCAAATATTTTTACAAATTTTTATAGTAATCAAATTAACTATTTCTCAATATATAATCCAGAAATTATGGTAAATTTAATTAATTCGTAGAATTGTTAGGGTTAAATTAACAACTACTTAATAATATTGTGTTGCTGGTATGAGTTGTGAACTAAAAATAATTACATTTACGTAACAAACTTTCTTTTATGGACTACATTTCTAAAGAAAAAACCACATTAAATTTTGATAGAAAAGAGTATAAGGATGATGTACTTCTTTCTTTATATTTAGGCATGCTCTTACCGCGTCTTATTGAAGAAAAGATGCTAATATTATTAAGGCAAGGAAAGATTTCTAAATGGTTTAGTGGTATTGGTCAAGAAGCAATATCAGTAGGTGTAACCATGGCTTTAGAGAATGATGAGTATATATTACCTATGCACCGTAATCTAGGTGTATTTACCACTAGAGAAATACCTTTACATAGACTTTTTGCGCAATGGCAAGGCAAAGAAAATGGTTTTACCAAAGGGCGTGATCGTTCGTTTCATTTTGGAACTCAGGAGTATAACATTGTCGGTATGATTTCTCATTTGGGGCCTCAAATGGGAGTAGCTAATGGGATCGCTTTAGGAAACTTGTTAAAAAACAATAATAAAGTTACAGCAGTTTTTACTGGAGAAGGTGGCACCAGCGAAGGGGATTTTCATGAAGCTTTAAATGTGGCTGCTGTATGGGATTTACCGGTATTGTTTTGTATTGAGAATAATGGGTATGGTTTGTCTACTCCTACAACAGAACAGTACAGATGTGAACATTTGGCAGATCGTGGTAAAGGATATGGTATAGAGTCACATATTATAGATGGCAATAACATTCTGGACGTTTATCATAAAGTTAATGAGCTGGTTCTAAGCATTCGCAAAAAACCGCGCCCTATATTGTTAGAGTTTAAGACATTTAGAATGCGAGGCCATGAAGAAGCTAGTGGTACAAAATACGTCCCCAGCGAATTAATGGAGTATTGGGGAGCAAAAGATCCGATAGAGAATTATAAAAACTTTCTTATAACGCAGGGTGTTCTTACTGAGGAGTACGATCTTCAGAAAAAAACAGAGCTTAAAAAAGAAATTGAAACGCATTGGGAACGTACAGTTAATGAGGATGCAATTTCTGTAGATTTAGAAAGAGAATTGAATGATGTGTATGCTGTTTTTAATAACAAAATAGAAAGCCCGAGTCAAAATACTAATGAGATTAGATTGATCGATGCAATTTCTGAAGGCTTACGAGAATCTATGCAGCGCCATGATAAATTAGTGATTATGGGGCAGGATATTGCAGAATATGGAGGAGTGTTTAAAATTACTGAGGGGTTTGTTGAAGCCTTCGGAAAAGATCGTGTTCGTAATACTCCAATATGCGAATCTGCAATTGTTTCGGCTGGATATGGACTTTCGGTAAATGGTTGTAAAGCTGTGGTTGAAATGCAATTTGCAGATTTTGTATCTTCTGGATTTAATCCAATTGTTAATCTGTTGGCAAAATCTAATTATCGCTGGGGTCAAGCTTCAGATGTAGTTATTCGAATGCCTTGTGGGGCAGGTGTAGGGGCAGGACCTTTTCATAGTCAGACCAACGAAGCATGGTTTACCAAAGTACCTGGCTTAAAAATAATTTACCCGGCATTTCCTTATGATGCAAAAGGTTTATTAGCATCTGCAATTGACGATGCCAATCCAGTACTGTTTTTTGAACATAAAGCATTATACAGAAGTATTAGACAACAAGTTCCTGAAGGATATTATAATGTACCATTGGGCAAAGCTTCTTTGTTAAAAGAAGGTAATGATATTACTATTATTAGTTATGGAGCGGGAGTACATTGGGCAATGGAGATTTTAGAAAAACACGAACACATTTCTGCGGATCTTATTGATTTGAGAACACTACAACCATTAGATATTGAAACCATATATGATTCGGTTAAAAAGACAGGAAAAGTAATTATTCTACAAGAAGATACTTTATTTGGAGGGATCGCTTCGGATATTTCGGCCCTGCTGATGGAAAACTGTTTTACGTATCTTGATGCTCCGGTAAAAAGAGTCGCCAGTATAGAGACGCCAATCCCTTTTGATTCTAATCTTGAAAAACAATATTTACCAAAGAAGAGATTCGAAAAAGAGTTATTATTTTTGATAGCGTATTAGCTTAGTTTTTATTAAGAAAACGTTATAGTTAATAAAAAAACTATTTAAATACAACTAATTGATTTTGAGTGTTTTAATTTTTTTATTTAGACGAATTGTTTGTTTTTTACGCTGTATGAAATTTTCGAATTTTATTTAGGGGTAAAATCCCCTTTAACTTAGTTGTAAGTTCTGTTAGTAAATGTTAATTTCGCGCAGTCTATGCAATGCATAGTCTTTGGGATTAAAAAACAGGGGATTAAAACATATTAAATGAACACTAAACAGATAGAACAGTTACGCTCATCAAAGATACTTGTAACTGGCGCAGCTGGTTTTATAGGGTCTAATCTTTGCGAAACACTTTTGGACTTTGGTAGTACAGTGGTTGGCTTGGATAATTTTGCAACTGGGCATAAAAAAAATCTTTCTTATATAATTAATAACCCTGATTTTACCTTTATCGAAGGTGATATTCGTAACCTGGATGATTGTAACAAGGCATGTGATGGTGTAGATTTTGTTTTGCATCAAGCTGCTTTAGGTTCAGTACCAAGATCTATTAATGATCCTATTACTAGCAACGATGTTAATGTTGGAGGATTTCTTAATATGCTTGTTGCATCTCGTGATGCCGGTGTAAAACGTTTTGTATATGCGGCTAGTTCTTCTACCTACGGAGATTCTAAATCTTTACCAAAAATCGAAGAAAATATCGGAAAACCATTATCTCCTTATGCAATTACTAAATATGTGAATGAGTTGTACGCAGATAATTTCAAGAAATCGTATGACCTAGATACTATTGGATTACGTTATTTTAATGTTTTTGGACGTAAACAAGATCCTAATGGAGCCTATGCAGCAGTAATTCCAAAATTTGTAATGCAGTTTATGAAACATGAGTCTCCTGTTGTTAATGGTGATGGTTCGTTTTCCAGAGATTTTACCTATATAGATAATGTTATTCAGATGAATTTATGTGCAATAACATCAGAAAATGCTGATGCATTAAACAATGTTTATAATACTGCTTTTGGAGAAAGAACAACATTAAACGAGTTAACTTCTTTATTAAAAGAGTATTTGTCCGAGTTTGATGCGGCTATCGCCAATGTTGAAGTGAAATTTGGACCAGAACGCAAAGGAGATGTGCCACATTCATTGGCATCTATTGATAAGGCTAAAAAATTATTGAAATACGATCCAAAATTTGATATGAAATCAGGCCTGAAAGAGGCCGTAAAATGGTATTGGAACAATTTAAAATAACCCCAATTAATACCAATATAAAATAACTAAGAATCATTATGCAAGATATTAAGATAGCAATTATAGGATTAGGATATGTAGGACTTCCATTAGCAAGGTTGTTCGCTACGAAATTTCCGGTAGTCGGGTTTGATATTAATGAAAAAAGGATAGCAGAACTTCGTTCTGGAAAAGATTCGACATTAGAAGTAGAAGATGAATTATTGCAGGAAGTATTAAAAGAAAATGCAGAAAAAATAGGTAATGGACTTTATTGTTCTAACCAAATCGAAGATATTAAAGATTGTAACTATTATGTTGTTACAGTTCCCACACCAGTCGATAGAAATAATCGTCCCGATTTAACTCCGCTTTATAAATCGAGTGAGACTGTAGCAAAAGTTTTAAAAAAGGGTGATATTGTTATTTATGAGTCAACAGTCTACCCTGGTGTTACTGAAGAAGAATGTGTTCCTGTTTTGGAAAAAATTAGTGGATTAAAATTTAATGAAGACTTTTATGCGGGTTATTCTCCCGAAAGAATTAATCCAGGCGATAAAAAACACACTGTAGAAAAAATTCTGAAAGTTACTGCAGGCTCCACACCAGAAATAGGTAAAAAAGTTGATGCATTGTATAACACTGTAATATCTGCAGGAACTCATCTGGCGCCCACTATTAAAGTAGCCGAGGCAGCAAAGGTTATAGAGAATTCTCAAAGAGATATAAATATTGCCTTTGTAAATGAGTTGGCCAAAATATTCAATTTAATGGATATAGATACTCATGATGTTTTGGAAGCTGCTGGAACCAAATGGAATTTCTTACCATTTAAGCCAGGTCTTGTAGGAGGACATTGTATTGGTGTTGATCCGTATTATTTGGCGCAACGTGCTCAAGAATTTGGATATCACCCCGAAATTATTCTAGCCGGAAGAAGATTGAATGATAGCATGGGACCATATGTAGCATCAGAGATTATTAAGTTAATGGTTAAACATGACATCCGTATTAAAGGGGCAAAAGTCTTAGTGTTGGGTGTTACTTTTAAAGAAAATTGCCCGGATGTACGTAATACAAGAGCGGTTGATGTTATAGAGCAGTTACAGGATTTTGGAACTGAAATTACTGTTTTTGATCCTTGGGCAAATCCTACCGAAGTAAAGCATGAATATAACCTAGAGACTACAACAAGTTTACCAGATCAAAAGTATAACGCGGTGGTACTTACTGTTGCTCATAAAGAATTTTTGGACATAGACTTGGAATCATTGCTACTACCCAATGGTATTTTATATGATGTAAAAGGTATTTTGAAAAACAAAGTAGACGGTAGATTATAATATTTTTCTAATCATACAACTGTAATATTAAAATCGAATAACTTGAGTCAACTAAAAAAAGGAGCTTTATTAAATTATATAACAATCTTTTTAACAAACGTTGTAGGGTTGTTACTGACTCCTTTTATACTTAAGTATTTGGGGAAAAACGAGTATGGTATATTTATAACCATTGGTGCTTTAATAGGTACAATTTCGATTTTAGATTTTGGACTTAATAATACGATCATACGATTTGTAGCCAAGTATAGAGCCGAAAAAGACAAAGAAGGAGAAGAGAATTTTTTGGCTACAACTATGATTATATATATGATTATTTCTCTATTGGTATTGATAGTTGGTTTTTCATTTTATGCCAATATAGAGTCATATTTTACAAAATTAAATACCGAAGAAATTAAGATAGCCAAAGTAATGTTTGTTATTTTGATTTTTAACCTCGCTATTCGGTTGCCCGGCGGATCTTTTACCGGGATATGTTCGGGTTACGAAGAATTTGTTTTTCCAAAGACGCTTAATATTTTTAGATACATTCTAAGATCTCTTACTGTCGTTGCAGTACTGCTTTACGGTGGTAGGTCAATTGCGTTGGTTATTGTAGATACTATTTTTAATGTAAGTGTTATCATAATAACGGGATACTACGTTTTTAAGAAACTAAAAGTAAAATTCAAACTTCATTCATTAAAGAAAAGTTTTATAAAACATATCCTTAAGTATTCGGTTTGGATTTTTGTATTCTCATTGGTTGGTCTTTTTCAATGGAAAGCGGGACACTGGGTGTTAGGAAGAATAAGTCCTCCGGCGGTACTTACTATTTATGGGATAGGAATCACGTTAGGAACTTATTACGGAGCTTTTTCTACAGCAATCTCTGGTGTTTTTCTTCCGAGAGCTACCCAGATGTCTGTGGGTAATGCATCAGGAGAAGAACTTACAGATATGATGATCAAAATAGGTCGTTTATCCTTTATAGTACTTATGTATATTTTGATTGCCTTTGCTCTTTACGGAAACCAATTTGTTAATCTTTGGGTTGGTAATACTATAGGTGAAGAGGGAAGTTATCAATCTTGGGTAATTGCACTAATGATCATGGTAGCGTATACATTGCCATTGGTACAGCACTTTGGTAATTCTATATTAGAGGCCAAAAATAAATTGTCATTTAAAGCAATTTTATATTTATCTTTTATGATAATTGGTACCGTGATCGGTGCTTTTTTTGCAAGAAAATATGCCGCAATTGGTATGATGGCAGGCTCGGTAATCGGTTGGTTGATTGTTCAAAACGTTATGAACTTTTATTATCACAGAGTTATCAAGCTTAATATCCCTAGATTTTTTAAAGAACTTGCTTACAGAACAATTATTGCACTGATCATTATTTTGGCTATAGGTTATTTTATAAATTATATACCAGGAGATGGATGGCTTAATTTTGTGCTAAAAGGAAGTACTTATACTATCGTATTTGGAGTTTTAATGTATACATTAGGATTGCATGAATACGAAAAACAATTATTTGTAAAACCTATTGCTTCTGTTTTGAAGCGAAAATAGAGGAAAATGGAAACATTAAAACTTCGTCAGATATCATATTCGGATAACGGTACAAAAATCAACTATGATTATATTGCTGATGGACAAGTGCAGAAGTTTTTTGACAAGAATCAACTTTTTTATTCAAAATATTTGGTAGATGTAAGTACTGTACCGGATAGTATTGCTATAATTCCTTTCTTGTCTAATATGCTTCCGATAGCCTGGTATGCAGGATTTACTATTGAAATTGAAGAAGTCGATGAAGATTTTTACCAAGCGCAAGAATTACTTAAAACAGAATTTGCAAAACGTAATACACCGCAGAGTTTTGGAGGTCAATTGGTTGCGAAGAGGTTAGTAAAAAATAATAGTAGCGGTTCTAAAACAGCAATGTTATTTAGTGGTGGCGTAGATGCATATGCTACTTATATTCGGATTTATGAAGAAAAACCAGACTTGATAACACTGCTGGGTGCGGATATCGAAATTAATGATCAAGATCAGTGGAATGATTTTGCCGGCTTTATAGAGAATGAAGAGCTGCTTAAAGACAATCATAAAGAATATATAGAGACTAACCTTAGAGATTTTTATACCTATCAAGTCGAGTTACTTTTAAATGATATTGGATGGTGGGGTAAAGTACAGCATGGTCTAGCTCTGATAGGATCTATTGCACCACTTGCATATATACACAATTATGGTGCAGTTTATATAGCATCTTCGTATACAGATCATATAGATATTGATTGGGGATCTACTCCAGAAATTGATGAAAAAATTACTTGGGCAAGTGGTCTTAAAGTTATTCATGATGGATACGAACTAAAAAGACAAGATAAGGTAGATTTAATCGCAGGTTTTGCTTCGGTTACAGATACTAAGTTTAAGTTAAGAGTATGTTACTCTGAAAAGAGAACAGAGTTTAATTGTAGTATTTGTGAAAAATGCTTTAGAACAATTTTGGGGTTGATTCTTAACGGTAAAAATCCTAATGATTATGGGTTTAATGTTGATGAAACTATCTATGATAAGTTTTACGAGGTATTAGATATCGGTGGAGCAAGTAAAGGTGTGCGTTATTTTTGGTGGGAGCTTATGGAGAAAGCCAAGAACTCTAATGATTTTTATGTGTTTTCAGATAAAGAAACAGAGACCAAACAGATTAATGATATTAGAGGCGGGAAAATAGATCGCCTGCTAGAACAAAAAATAAATAATCCCAATAAAGGGATGCGTCGAATAAAGTTTATTGTTAGGAATAAATTTCCTTGGGTGAGCAAACTATACAGAAAAATAAAATAGATGAAATACGGACTACTAACTTACGATGAGAATAGACGTTTTTTTAATGTAGGAGATAATATTCAAAGTCTTGCGGCAAAACAATTTTTACCACAAGTAGATACCTTTTTGAATAGAGAACGACTGGGCGAATATCAAGGAGAACAGATACAACTTATTATGAATGGGTGGTTTACTCATAATATTCATAATTGGGTCCCTTCAGAAAATATAGATCCAATATTTGTATCTTTTCATATGAATAACACTGCGGCACCTTTTATGCTGAGTGAAAAGGGAATCGCATATCTAAAAAAACATGAGCCTATAGGTTGTAGAGACCAGTTTACAGCAGATACGCTTAAATCCAAAGGAATAGATGCTCACTTTACAGGGTGCCTAACTTTGACCCTAGACTCTTATAAGGTGGATGATTCGCAAAGAGGAGATGATATCTATATTGTAGATCCTTTATACAGTTATCCAAGACCCGAAAAAATATTCTATAACACAAAACTTACCATTAAGAATATTTTAAATGGCTCCGCTTTTCAATTAGGTAAAAAAAATAAACATTTAAAGAATTTTATAAGTAAGGATGTACTTGATGTAGCAGAGTTTATAAATCAAGAACCGCCTTCGAATCAATTTTCGGATGAACAAAAATTCGAAATGGCCGAAGCGCTTTTAAACAAGTACGCTAGAGCTAAACTTGTAATTACTTCTAGAATCCATTGTGCATTGCCATGCCTCGCGTTAGGAACACCGGTAATTTTTGTAAATGGATTTGACAGTTTTGTAGATTCATGTCGTTTTGATGGAATTCTAGAGCTTTTTAATAGAATAGATGTAAATAGTAAAACTGGAGAGTTTACAGCTAATTTCCCTTTAGAAAACAAAATAAACTTAGATACTGTAGTTAAAAATCTTGAGAAGCATCATGATCTGGCCAATGCTCTTAAAGAAAAAGTAACAAGTAAATTAAATTAGTAAAACAGTTGCTAAATGAAACTTCTATACATCGTAAATAGAATTGATGGTCCAGGAGGCTTAGAGAGAGTACTTTCTATTAAGGCAAGTATTCTAGCCGACCATTATAAGTATGATGTGCATATAGCAACTCTTAATCAAAATAGCGACGAACTTTTTTATAAGTTTAGCTCGGGGATTACATACCATGATATTACAGCAAAAGGAAACCCTTTAGTCCATGCTTATAAATATGCTACAGGTTTAAGACGATTGGTAAAAAACCTTAAACCTGATGTAATAGCAGTTTGTGATGATGGTCTGAAAGGTTTTTTGGTGCCAAAAATAATTGGTAAACCTTGCCCAATGATTTATGAAAGACATGTTTCTAGAGATGCAGTCATAAAAAAAGGTAAGAAATCAATAATGACGAAGGTGTCTGATGGGATTAAATCTCGATTGATGAACATCGGAGGGCGCTCTTATGATCGCTTTGTGGTATTGACAAAAGGAAATCTTAATGAATGGAAATTTAAGAACCTTAAAGTTATTCCGAATCCTTTATCTTTTTACCCAGATGAGCAAAGTACGCTGCAAAATAAAAGAGCACTAGCCGTAGGAAAACAAAGCTTTCAAAAAGGATACGATAGATTGCTAAAAAGTTGGAAAATTGTTACCCAAACATATCCAGATTGGATTCTTGATATTTATGGTACTATAGATAAAAGTCAGCAATTGGATCAATTGGCAGAACAATTAGGAGTAACAAAAACGGTTAATTTTTACAAACCCGTAAGAAATATAGCAGAAAAATACCAAGAAGCTTCAATTTATACCATGTCTTCACGATACGAAGGTTTTGGTATGGTATTGACCGAAGCAATGGCCTATGGAGTACCTTGTATTTCGTATGATTGTCCTTATGGTCCTTCAGATATTATTTCTGATAAAGAAGATGGTTTGTTGATAGAAAATGGAGATACTGAAGCTTTTGCAGAAGGGATTCTTACCTTAATCAAAAATGAAGAGGAAAGAAAAACTATGGGAGTAAAAGCACGAGAAGCTGTAAAAGAATATCTTCCTGAAAAAATTTCGGAAGAATGGGATAGATTATTTAGAAGTCTAACAAATACCGATTCTTAATGAAAATAGTGTTTATCATTGATCAGGTGTATTTGCATGGAGGTATAGAACGCGTACTTTCTATAAAAGCAAATTACTTTGCTTCTAAAAAAGAAAATCAAGTATATATTCTTACTAGTGAACAAAAGAATAAAGAGGCTTGTTATCAGTTTGATAGTGCTATTACTTTTAAGGATTTAGGGGTTAATTATGACAGAAGAAGATCTTATTTTCATCCTGTTAATTTGCAGAAATTGCCAGGACATATCAAAAAAACAAAGTCTATCATAAAAAGTATCAAACCAGATGTGGTTGTAGTATGTAGTCATAGTGCAGATACTTACTTTGTTCCTTTTATTGTAAAGAGCGTTCCGAAAGTAAAAGAATTTCATTATTCAAAGTTTATCGAAGAAGGCAAGCGTAAGAATCCTAGTTTTTTTAAAAAAATGTTTTTCAAATACGCAGATTACGTAGAGTCTAAATATGATAAATTAGTTATCCTTAATAAGGATGAATCTAATTATTATAAAAGTAACAATACCGAGGTTATTCCTAACCCATTAACATTTTACCCCGAATCAACCTCTAATTTATCTAGTAGTACTATAATCACAGCAGGTAGAATTGCTCATGTAAAAGGTTATGATATACTTATTGATATATGGAAAATAATAGCAGAAACTAATACAGATTGGAGACTGCATATTTTTGGTGATGGAGAGCCAAATTATGTACAGCAACTGCAGGATAAAATAAATAAAGAAGGGTTGCAAGATAATGTTGTATTAAAAGGATCAACAAGTGATATTAAGGGTGAAATGCTAAAATCCTCTATTTTTGTTATGACATCGCATAATGAGTGTTTCCCTTTGGTGCTGTTAGAGGCGCAAGCATGTGGACTACCAATAGTATCTTTTGATTGCCCCTATGGTCCAAGAAATATAATTGATCAGGATACTGGAGTTTTGATACCAGTTTATGATAATAAAGCCTTTGCGAGTTCATTGATACAATTGATGAATAATAAAGAAAGAATGAAAGAAATGGGAAATAATGCAAGAGAAAATTCGGCAAAATATCAATTGCAATCAATTATGAATCTCTGGGAAGATATGTTTAATGGCTTAATAACTAATTCATGAGATCATTAATTATAAATCTATATAAACTATTCTTGCTTCCGCATCTTTTTCTATATGTAAGAAGTAGAAATAAAAAAGATATTGATAAGGATATAGAAAGATGGGCGTCTTCCAAGGGGTTAAGTGGGAGTAAGAAGTCTTTGTTATTAAGTTTTTTGGCAACATCGCCAGATTTTAGAACAGTTTTTTATCACAGAAATAGAGGATTGATGGCTTCGCTTTTAAATATTTATTGCAAAAAAGAAAAATACTTTAGGATAGATATAAGTACAAAATTAGGAGGTGGAATCCTTACTGGACATCCGTATAGTACAATTTTGAATGCTGATGCAATAGGAGAAAACTTTTATGTTAACCATTTGGTTACAGTAGGAGAAGTAGAAGGAAAAAGACCAACTATTGGTGATAATGTATCTATTTATACGGGAGCGATTATAATTGGGGATATAAAAATTGGGAATAACAGTGTAGTAGGTGCAGGGTCTGTAGTTATAAAAGATGTTCCTGATAATTGTGTTGTGGTGGGTAACCCAGCAAAAATTATCAAAAAAGACGGTAAAAGAGTATAGCCGTAAAAGTATATATTAAAAATAAGGGGTATGAATTTAATTTTTGATATACAAAAATCTATAGAAGAACACTATGATCGCAATGCGTTTTGTATTGGTCAAGAATATCATACGTATAAAGAATTAGCCCAAGTAATTTCTAATATCCGAAGCGCTATTAGAAGTAAGATTAAGGGAGATGAGACTGCAATTGGTTTAATTACCAATGATGATTTACAAACATACGCTTCGATAATTGCGTTATGGTTAGAGGGTAAAGCTTATGTACCTTTAAATCCTGAGTTTCCTTTGAGTAGAAACCACATGATAATTACTCAAGCAGATATTCGTACAATTCTGGACTCATCTGAAGAAAATGTTTTTAAAGACGAACATCAAACAATTGCTACAAAAGAACTTAATACATTTCCGGTTGATTTAACCCCTTTAGAAGTTTCTAAAGAAGATTTGGCATATATCTTTTTTACATCAGGAACTACAGGAACACCAAAAGGTGTACCGATCACTTTTGATAATTTATCGGCATTTATAGACGCTTTTTGGGCCTTGGATTACCCTATCACAAAAGAAGATAGATGCTTACAAATGTTTGAATTGACCTTTGATCTATCGGTAATGTCTTATTTGGCGCCAATACTAAAAGGAGCTTGTGTATATACCATTCCTAAAGATGAGATTAAGTATAGTTATATTTTTGAATTGATGGAGGATTATGAGCTCACCTTTAGTCTCATGGTACCATCAATATTACATTATTTAAGACCATATTTTGAAGAGATTGATTGCCCATCGTTAAAATATAGTTTGTTTTGTGGTGAGGCACTTCCTCTGGATGTAACACAAGAGTGGAGTACATGTGTTCCTAATGCAGCGATTGCAAATGTATATGGTCCAACAGAATGTACTATTTTTTGTACAGATTATACGTATGTAAAGAATGCCGAAAATAAAACTCATAATGGTGTTTTGACCATTGGACGAGATATGAAAAACACGGCTACTATAATTGTAGATAACGATAATAACGAAGTAGCGATAGGAGAGAGTGGGGAGTTATGTTTAAGTGGAGCTCAACTTACTCCGGGATATTGGAAAAACGAAACTAAAAATAAAGAAGCTTTCTTTTATAAAAATTATAAAGGGAAGAATATAAGATTTTATCGAACCGGAGATCTCTGTAATGTTGATGCAGATGGAGATATTCTATACCTGGGAAGAGTAGATTTTCAAGCAAAAATTCAAGGATTTAGAGTAGAACTGTCCGAAATCGAGTTTCATGCAAAGGTTGCTTTGGATAAAGTAAATGCTGTAGCGGTAGCTTTCACCAACGCTATTCATAATACAGAAATAGGATTGGTTATAGAATCAGATACTATAGCTACAAAGGATCTTTTAGAATATCTAAAAACTAAACTTCCGGCGTATATGGTTCCGACACAAATAAAATATATTCAAAACTTTCCTTTAAATACTAATGGGAAGACCGATAGAAAGAAATTAAAAGAAATGTTTAGTTAAAAAATAGAAAACGGTATGGAAATAACTACTATTAAAGAAAAAGTAAGTAATGTTTTGACCACTATTTTGGAGCATAGTAATTTTGAAATGAGTGATGAATTAACTGCGAAAGATGTAGACGGTTGGGATTCTCTTTCTCATATGATGATCATTACCAAAATTGAAGAAGAATTTGATATTCGTTTTAAACTTAGAGAATTAAATAAGTTAAAAAACATGGGAGCGTTGGTTTCACTAATTCAAAGCAAGTCGTAATCCGTAAAAAATGGTTTTTAACTCATTCGACTTTATTGCATTTATAATTCCTGTACTGCTGTTGTATTGGCTAGTTTTTAAACGATCCAATATATCGCAGAACATTCTTCTGCTTATAGCCAGTTTAGTGTTCTATGCATGGGCGGATTGGAGATTTCTCATATTACTAGTGTTAAGTACATGTGTAAATTTTTACTTGGGATTAAAAATTAGTGAGGCCGAAGAGGATAAAAAGAGAAACATATTTTTATATACAGGAGTGATTTTTAATGTTGGGTTATTGTTGTATTTTAAATATGTAAACTTTTTCTATGAAGGTTTTTATGAGTTACTTAATGTCTTCGGTACAGATATAAGTCATGATACATTAACGATTTTGTTACCTCTTGGGATAAGCTTCTTTACATTTCAAACATTAGGATATCTTATCGATGTTAATCATGAAGAGATTGAGCCAAGTAAAGATATTTTGGAATTTTCTGTATTTGTAACTTTTTTTCCTAAAATACTTTCGGGCCCTATTGAAAGAGCCGCAGGACTAATTCCTCAACTTTCTACAAAAAGAGAATTTTCTTATGCAGTTTTTGTAGATGGGTTAAGACAAATCCTTTGGGGATTGTTTGCAAAGGTCGTGGTTGCAGAAAATTGTGCCGTGCTGGTTAATGCTGTTTTTGATGATTATCAGCAGCAGCCTGCTAGTTCATTGGTGTTACTAACTTTTTTTTACGCGCTGCAATTGTATGCAGATTTTTCGGGATATTCTAATATGGCCATAGGGGTAGGTAAATTATTTGGTATACAATTAATGCGAAATTTTTCAACTCCTTTTTTCTCTACCAACATTGCTGATTTTTGGAGAAAATGGCATATATCATTAACAACATGGATGATGGATTATGTATTTACACCGCTATCATTCATTTTGAGACGACAACAAAAGAGAGGATTAATGATTTCGATAATAACCACATTTATTCTAGTAGGGTTTTGGCATGGAGCAAATTGGACTTTTGTAGTTTACGGGCTTTTGCACGGAATTTATTTTATCCCCTTAGTGTATTCGGGTAAAATGAATTCGTCAGAGGTGGTCGCCAAAGGGAAATGGCTACCGTCTATAAAAGAACTCTTCAAAATGATTGTGCTGTTTATGATTGTGATGTTGACCGATGTATTTTTTCGGGCAGGTACAATTACAGAAGCATTTGATTATTTAGGAAGAATATGTTCTTTAACAATAATAGACATGCCTTGGGCTTTTATGAATGGCTCTACCATTATGACCCTATTTTTAGTTGGTTTTTTTATACTAATAGAGTGGATAAACCGAGAAAGAAAACATGATTTAGAAATTAGTGAATTTTCGATTTATATTAGATGGGCGTTTTATATATTCATCTTCTTATTATTGCTTTTATTTGGAAGAAGCGCAGAAACATTCATATATTTTCAATTTTAAAGTATGGTAAAGAAATTAATCATAAAGTTAGGAGTGTTCGGTCTCATTTGTTTGGGGATTGTCACCTTTATATTGGTTAATTATGGAGGATATATCGATTACTTTTATGAAAAATTTACTTCGCCCAATGCAAAATCATTAATTATCGGAGATTCTCGTAGTTTTCAGGGAATTCAACCAGTCGTATTGGATGAGGTTTTTGAAGGGAAAGAATATGATACTCCTTTTTTAAATTACAGTTTTACAATAGCGCAATCCATAATAGGCCCTTTATATAATCAAAGTATCTATAGAAAATTAGATACATCCACAGACAATGGTATTTATGTGATTTGTATTAGTCCAGAAATGTTGGTTCAGCATGAAGATTATGATAATGCGTCTGGAGAGTATAGAGAGGCGGGACAGCCTCCTCATAATATGAGGTTTGTGAGTGTTAATCCTAACTACGAGTATTTAATAAAGAATTTTTCGTTTTTTCATTTTAGAACATTGTTTCGTAAAAAAGCAAGAGTGCATAAAAATGGATGGCTAGAAGAAACTAATTTACCCAGAGATACCAAAGTTTTTGAAGAATGGAAACAAGCCCAAATCGATATTTTTTTAAAAGATGTAGAAAAATATGAATTATCACCAACAAGAATTCAAAGCTTAAATGATTTGATTACTGAGTTGGATAAACACGGTCATGTGTTTTTAACTAGAATGCCTATTTCAAAAGAGTTTTTGAAATATGAAGACAAATATTTTCCTGAATTTGATCACACTATTGATTCAATTGCTAACTTAAAAAAAGTTGCATATTTTGATTTTAACAAGGGCGATATAGTTTATAAAACGTATGATGGCCACCATGTAGATAAATTTGCGGGTAAAGAGTTTACCAAAGTACTTGGTGATTCTATTTTACAAAGTATCAAGAGAGAGCGTATAATTAAAAACAGCATGGAGTAATTATGAATACATTTATTCCTATAGATTGGTATTATCCTTTGTACTTGAACCTGTGCTTCTTTCTGGTGCTGTTTACGCTCCTGCATACGCGTATCCTTAATATGAGTGAGCCTAAAAACCTTTCATTCATCAATTTTACGGGATACATTCTATTGGCCTTTTTAATATTTCATATAGGGCAAAGACCAGCTAGTCATCGATTTGGAGATACCATAAATTATTATAGGACTTTTCAGCATTACAGTACTGGTGGAGAGATATTGACAGTAAATGATTATGGGTGGCATGTGTTTATGAAAACCATGGCTAGTTTTACTACCATTCATACTTTTTTTACAATATGCGCTTTCTTTTACATTTTCCCAATGTACAAAATATCAAAGGTGTTCTTTAAGGAGTATTGGTATTATGCGTTCATAATGTTTGTGGTTTCTTTCTCTTTTTGGACGTATGGGGTTAATGGTATGAGAAATGGTGCCGCTTGTTCCTTGTTTTTATGGGGAGTAAGTTATCACAGAAATAAAGTAGTCATGGGCTTATTATTTCTAGCAGCTTCGTTTTTTCATAAGACCACGCTGTTACCAATTTTTGCATTTATTATTACGTATGTCTATAATAATCCCAAATTTTATTTTAAAGCATGGCTGGCCTGTATTCCTTTGTCATTGGCACTAGGTAGTGTATGGATTGCTCTATTTGCAAACTTAGGTTTTGGGGATGATGATAGATTGGCAGGGTACCTGACTAGTGAGGCAGCTGAAGGAACATTCTCTAGCACAGGTTTTCGATGGGATTTTTTGTTCCATAGTGCTTTTGCCGTTTTTGCAGGTTGGTATTTTGTATTTAGGAAAAAATTTGATGATCCGATATATAATAAACTTTTAAATACCTATCTAATTTGCAATGGTTTTTGGATTTTGGTGATCAATGCAAATTTTTCAAATAGGTTTGCATATCTATCTTGGTTTATGATGGCCATAATTATTGCGTATCCATTTTTAAAACAGAGATTTTTTAAAGACCAACATTTTTTACTGGGAAAAGTAATAGTCATCTATTTTTTATTCACCTATTTCATGTATTACCTATTTTGGGGATAACTCTTAAACTAACAACTAATGAAAACGATTACAGTATTCACACCAACATATAACCGAGCATATTGCCTGGATCAATGTTATCAAAGTTTAATACGGCAAACCAATCAGGATTTTGTTTGGCTAATTATCGATGATGGCTCGTCGGATAATACCAAAGAATTAGTGAATTCATGGATCAAAGAAGATAAGATTGCCATACGATATCATTTTCAAGAAAACTTAGGAATGCATGGAGGCCATAACGCAGCATATCGTTTGATAGAAACTCCTTTAAATGTATGTATAGATAGTGATGATTTTATGCCTGATGACGCTGTTGAAAAGATTTTGGTGAACTGGGAACATATCAAAGACAAACCTCAATTTGCAGGATTGGTTGGATTAGATGCAGATACCAAAGGAAACCTTATAGGCACATCCATACCTCAAGATTTAAAAGAAACGAGATTGTATGACCTGTATCATAAGCATGCAGTACAAGGAGATAAAAAACTTGTATACAGAACCGAGGTTGTAAAAAAATACCCTCCATATCCTATTTTTGAAGGTGAACGATTTGTTCCTCTTGGGTACTTGTATCAAATGATTGATCAGGACTATAAACTATTTCCTGTTAATGAGGTATTTTGTATTGTAGAATACCTAGCCGATGGTTCTAGTATGAATATGCTTAAACAATATCGAAGACACCCTAATGGTTTTGCTTTTTCTAGAAAAAGTAGAATGCAATTAGGAGAGAGTTTTAAAGAACAGTTTAAGAATGCAATTCATTATGTTTCGAGTTCTTTGTTTACTAAAAATGGTTCTTTTTTAAAAGAATCTCCTAAAAAGTTTATTACTATTCTCGCTATTCCGTTTGGAGTGCTATTAAACATGTATATAAGACTTAAAACCCAAAAAGGAGTATAATGGCACCTATACGAGTTTTACAAGTTTTTACCATCATGAATCGAGGAGGAGCAGAGTCAATGATCATGAACTATTATCGACAGATAGATCGTGATAAGGTTCAGTTTGATTTCTTGGTGCACAGAAAAGAGAAAGCCGCTTTTGATGATGAAATACATGCTCTTGGAGGAAAAATATATCGTTTGGATCCGATAAGCCCTTTTTTTCCTGGAAAATATTATGATTCGTTACGAAACTTTTTTAACGAACATAAAGACTATGCTATTATACATTCGCATCTAAACACATTTAGCAGTTTTCCCTTAAAAATTGCAAAAGAATTTAATATCCCGTGTAGAATTGCTCATGCTCATATTGCAATCGATGACGTTAATTTTTCTAGCCTTTCAAAAGAAGGTATTAAAGAAACATTAAAAAAACTTGTAAAGTTACGCTTAAAAAGAAGGGTAAAAAATCATACAACACACTTGTTTTCTTGCGGAGAGAAAGCTGGGAAATGGTTATTTGGAGAACGATCATCTTTCGAAATGATGAACAATGCTATAGATACAAAACAGTTTGAATATAATAGTACTACAAGTACGACATACAAAAAAGAACTAAGTATTTCCGAAAACACTTTGGTTTTGGGTCATGTAGGACGTTTTGCTAGTCAAAAAAATCATTCTTTTCTTATTGATGTTTTTGCTTCTGTATTAAAACAAAAAGAAAATTGCGTTTTGATCCTTGTTGGTGATGGACCATTAAAAGAAGAGATAGAGAGAAAAGCTAAAAACCTAGGCATCCAAAATAAAGTAAAGTTTTTGGGAGTAAGAGCCGATATTCCTCAATTGTTACAGATGTTTGACATATTTGTGTTTCCTTCATTTTATGAAGGATTACCGGTTACTTTAATCGAAGCGCAGGCTGCTGGTATAAAAGTATTAGCTTCGGATACTATTACTACAGAAGTTCATCTAACAAAGGATATAGAGTTTATAAGTATAAATAAACCTGAGGATGCAGATGTATGGGCTACAAAAATTCAAAAAACGGATATTTCAAAAAAGGGGCAAAACACTGATAAAATTATAAAAGCAAATTATGATATTGTTTCCAATACCGAAATGATGCAAAATTTTTATTTAAAACACGCTTAAAGACAACTATGGCAGGAATAAAAGAGAAAATATATAATCATCTTCCTTATCCGTTTAAATTCATTTTGCTGAATATTAAAGGGTATTTAAATACCAAACAGCGATATAATAAAGAATTTAAAGCCTATCTAAAAGAACATATTGATTTATGGGATGCCGATCTTAATACGGTAACCACATATCAAAATAAAAAATTGACGGTACTACTCTCAGAAGCCTTAGCGTATTCAGATTGGTATGCAGCAATAATGAAAGAATTAGGGATCACTGTACAGGATATACAAAAGGATCCGATGCATGTGTTGCAGAGAATGCCTATTTTGAAAAAAATAGATAGAAAGACCAAAGTAGATCTTATTGTTAATAAAAAAAGAGAAACCGCTATGGTAGGACATACTAGCGGAACGTCTGGTTCTCCTACTATTGATTACCTTGATCTGGATTCTATAAATGTATCTTTTGCCATATGGAAAAGATTTCATCACGTTATCGGTGTTATCCCTGGTAATAAGCAAGTTCGGTTTTCTGGTAGATTGATTGTAGATACTGCAACCAAAAAGCCACCATTTTGGGTGTATAATTACTTTGAGAAGCAATTATTAATGTCCACCTATCATCTTACAGATGCCAATTTAGGTAGCTATATAAAAAAATTAAACAAATTCAAACCAGAATTAATTGATGGTTACCCTTCTGCGATTTACATAATTAGTAAGTATATAAATAAACATAATATATCTCTAAGCTTTATTCCTAAAGCTATCGCTGTTACAGCAGAAACACTTTATGATTATCAACGTGTTGAAATTGAAAAAGCGTTTAACTGTCATGTTTTTAATCAATACGCGTCTAGCGAAGGTAGTCCGTTTATAACGGAATGTGTACAGGGTAATCTGCATCTCAATTTGGATTCTGGAGTTTTTGAATTTATGAATACTAAGGGAGAACCTGCCAAAGCAGGTGAAATCGCTAAATTAATAGTTACCAGTTATATAAATTATAAAACTCCTTTAATTCGATATGATATTGGGGATACTGTGTTATTATCGAAAGAAGAAGAAAAATGCGGTTGCGGTTGTACTATGCCTATTATTGAAAAAATTATCGGAAGAGAAGATGATATCCTATGGACCGAAGAGAAAGGATATGTGGGAAGAATGGATACGGCCTATAAAGGTTTAAAGGGTATTGTTAAAAGCCAAATTATACAAGAAACACCTGCAAAAATTATTGTTAATGTAATTGCAGATACAGATTTTGATGAGTCTATGAAGCAACAATTATTAGGTAACTTGAAAGATAGATTAGGACAAAAGATAGCATATCAAATAAACGAAGTCGACGATATCGTTCTGGGACCTAATGGAAAATTTGATGCAGTAAAAAGGAACTTTGAATTAGAATTTTAATAACTATAAAATAGAATTCGTTAAAACCAATATACTAATTTGACAATTGTACATATCATAACGGGATTGAGTGGAGGTGGAGCCGAACATATGGTGTTAGAACTGGCCGGACAAACTGTGGGTACTCAAAATAAAACCATGGCTATTGCTGTTTCTAATAGAAAGCAAATACTCCATAAGTTCGAGGAGAAAGGAATCGAATGTCATTTCTTGAATATTACTTCTCCTAAATCCTTGCTTCCTGGATTAAAGCATTTAAAAGAGATTACCAAAGACGAAAAAGATGTTGTTTTTCATTGTCATATGTTTCATGCTTTTGCTATGGGATTGCTATGTAAAATCTTTTTCAAGAATGCTCCGATCGTATTTACATTGCACACAAATAAAGTAAAGCAACTATACAGGCGGTTGTTATTGTTTTTTACTAAGGTATTTCGAAAAAGCGATATTATTTTTAGTAATAATTCGAGAAAATGGTATTTGAAAAATAGTATTGCCATACCTAATGGTGTGGATACGACGAGGTTTGATAATACAGTCAAAATACAAAAAAAACCTTTTGTGTTTTTGTTTCTTGGGAGATTAACCGAACCCAAAAACCCATTATACCTCGTTGAATTAGTAAAACGTCTTTTGGCGAATAATCATACAGATTTTGTAATCAATGTAGTAGGTGATGGTGGATTTCGAACCATTCTTGAAGATACTATTAAACAAAATGATGTATCAGAATATATAAAGTTATTTGGTCATCAAGACAACGTAACGGATTACTTAAGGGACGCTAATTGTTTGTTGATCACATCGCTTTGGGAAGGGATGCCGGTTTCGATTATAGAAGCAGGTGCTTCTAAATTACCTGTAATATCAACCCCTGTAGGTAGTATTCCGGATTTTTTGAATGATGAGAATGCTTATGTCTCTAATCTTGATAATTTTCATGAAGCAACAATATCTGTATTAACTAATTATGATATAGCGGTACAAAAGGCCGAACACATGTATAAACTAGTTATGGATAAATATGATATCGATGCAATCTATAAGCTGCATGTAGATCTTTATCAAAGTGTAATTAAATAATTAAAATTATAGAATAAAACAGTATGCTTTTTAACTCTTTTGATTTTCTTATTTTTTTACCCATCGTTTTTATACTGTATTGGGTTTTAGTTAAGGATATTAGGTTACAAAATATACTTTTGCTAGTAGCTAGTTATGTTTTTTATGGCTGGTGGGATTGGCGTTTTCTTTCTTTAATTGCGCTTAGTACAATAACAGATTATGTGGTTGGATTTAGAATTCAGAATTCTAATGTTCAGCATATAAAAAAGAGATGGCTTTGGGTCAGTATCTCGTTTAATATAGGCCTGCTTGGGTTTTTTAAATATTTCAATTTCTTTATAGATTCATGGGTAGATCTGTTAGCATCGATGGGTTATCAACCTCAAAATGTTTGGATGTTAAATATTTTATTACCTGTTGGTATTTCTTTTTATACATTTCAAACTATGTCATACTCGATTGATATATATAAGGGAAAATTAAAACCAACAAAGAATTTTATTGCTTTTGCAGCCTTCGTTTCGTTTTTTCCGCAATTGGTTGCCGGTCCTATAGAAAGAGCAACTAATTTACTACCACAGTTTTTGAAAAAAAGAGAGTTTACCTATCGGGCATTTTCTTACGGTATTAAATTAATGATCTGGGGTTTCTTCCTAAAATTAGTAGTAGCTGATAGAGCGGCAATCTATGTTAATGCTGTATTTAATAATATCGAAAATCATGATGGCTTAACCTTTATAGCGGCTACTTTATTTTTTGCTTTTCAGATTTATGGAGATTTTGCAGGGTATTCTTTAATCGCTATTGGTACTGCCAAACTATTTGGATTCGATTTAATGACCAATTTTAGACGTCCATATTTTTCGGCTTCGGTAGGAGAGTTTTGGACACGATGGCATATTTCTTTATCTACTTGGTTTAGAGATTATTTGTATATACCGCTAGGAGGTAATAGAGTAGCTAAACCAAGGTGGCTTTTTAACCTATTTATTACCTTTTTGATTAGTGGGTTATGGCATGGCGCAAACTGGACATTTGTTGTTTGGGGAGCACTAAATGGAATATATCTAATTATTGAAGCGCTACTTTTTAAGAAAAATAGAAAAGGATTGCTTAATGTTTTTGTAACGTTTTGTTTGATCAACTTTGCCTGGATATTCTTTAGAGCTAATAGCTTAGAGAATGCAGTAGATATACTAACAGATATTTTTACCACTCCTGGAAGATTGTATATAGGTAGCGGAGATGATATTGCAGCTTCTCTTTATGCTACTCTCGCAATTATAATGTTGATATTGATCGAAACCAAGAAAGAATATTTCAATACCATCTTTTCAATTTCTAAAAACAAACTTGAAATTGTACGATTAGCAGGATATGCATTGGTGGTGTTTATGATTTTGTATTTTGGAGTGTTTGGAGAAAGTCAATTTATTTATTTTCAATTTTAACGATGATTAAGAAAGACTATAAAATATCGATATTTAAAATTGTAAAATTTCTACTGATTTTGCTAATAGTAGATTTTACATTTGGAGCCATCTCTCAATATGTTTTTTTTAATCAAAAGACGGGAAAATTTGCTCGTGCAACTCATGCCATAGAGCAAACAAATGCAAAGATTTTAATATTCGGAAGTTCTCATGCCCATCGTCATTATGTGCCAGAAATGTTTGAAAAAGAACTACAAACATCTTCATATAATGCAGGTGCAGAGGGGCAACAATTATTGTATCATACTGCTCTCCAAAAAATGATTTTGAAAAGAACTAAACCCGATTTGATTATTTTAAATATTGATGAAGATTTCCTGTATGGATCTCAAGCTGCATATGATAGACTTAGTGATTTACATCCATACTATGATAACCATAGAAAAGAACTTAAACCGATATTGGCATTGCAGTCAAGATTTGTAGATGTTAAACTGTTTTTTAAATCGTATCAAACCAATTCGACTTTGGTACATGCAATACGGTATTACTTAGCTCCGCAAACTGATTTTAAAGGATATCGACCTTTGTATGGAAAGTTAAATGCTTCGGATAAATTAAAGGAGGTAGAAACTGATGAAATTGAAACCAAGATAGATCAAAATTTTGTAAATGCATTTACGTCCTTTATTGCAACTGCAAAGGATAATAATATAAAGTTGGTTATGGTAACGTCTCCTAATTTGATTAAGAAAGAGCATTTGGATAATGAGTCGTTTCGTATGATGAAAGAGATTATAAAAAAGAAAAATATTACAATGATTGATTTTTTTAATTCTGAGCGTTTTTTGGATAAATATGAATTGTTTCATGATAGTTCTCATCTAAATAATGAAGGGGCTAGATTGTTTAGCTCTTTATTGGCAAAAGAAATTAAAAAATGAAACTATAATTAGATAATAATAAGGAGTGCTATACGCGACTTAAGTATGAATTTTTAGAATTACAATGATATATGCTTTTTAACTCATTAGAATTTTTCATCTTTTTGCCAGTAGTATTTTTGTTGTACTGGTTTGTGGTACACAAAAAACTAAAACTTCAGAATTTATTGATTCTAATAGCCAGTTATGTTTTTTACGGCTGGTGGGATTATCGGTTTTTGTCTTTGATAGCCTTAAGCTCTATTGTAGATTATTTCATAGGACTAAGCATACATGGATCAAATGATCAAAAAGTTAGAAAAAGATGGTTAGTGCTTAGTGCATTATTCAATTTGGGGTTATTAGGCTTTTTTAAGTATTATAATTTCTTTATCGAATCCTGGGTGGATCTATTAGCTTCAGTTGGATATGAACTTGAAAACACTTGGACATTAAAGGTGATTCTTCCTGTAGGTATTTCTTTTTACACCTTTCAGACGATGTCGTATTCTATAGACATTTATAGAAAAAAACTAGAACCTACTAGAGACTTTGTGGCTTTTGCTGCTTTTGTGTCATTTTTTCCGCAATTGGTTGCCGGACCCATCGAGCGAGCGTCTAATCTGTTACCTCAGATGTTGCATAAACGAAAGTTTGATAAGCTCAAAAGTATTAAAGGAATAGAACTTATCGTTTGGGGGATGTTTAAGAAAGTTGTGATTGCAGATTCTTTTGCACCAATTGTAAATGATATTTTTTCGAACTATTCTGATTTTTCGGGAGGCACATTGATTTTGGGGGCGGTGTTCTTCGCATTTCAGATATATGGTGACTTTAGTGGATATTCAGACATTGCTATCGGAACCGCAAAACTGTTTGGATTTGATTTGATGACTAATTTTAAATTTCCATATTTTTCAAGAAGCATAGGAGAGTTTTGGCGAAAATGGCATATCTCATTATCCACCTGGTTTAGAGATTACCTTTACATTCCTTTGGGAGGCTCCAAAGTTGGAAAATTAATGGGGATTAGAAATGTCTTTGCTATTTTTCTAGTCAGCGGGTTTTGGCATGGCGCTAATTGGACCTTTATTGTTTGGGGAGGCATTCATGCACTTTTATTTATACCTTCTTTTGTATTAGGAACTAACAGAAGACATTTAGATGATAGTGTTGATCAAAAAAACATGTTACTCTATGTCAAAAACGCCTCACAAGTATTATTTACTTTTTTTGTGGTCACTATAGCATGGATATTTTTTCGTGCGGATTCTATCAATGATGCAATTCATTATATCAAGGGGATAGATTCTTTTAAGGTCGATACTTCCAGTTTTATAATGTTTTCAGATATATTATTAATCATTGTGTTATTAGTATTGGATTTCATGAGGTATAAGAAAATTAGAATACATTTTATTTTTTGGATTCTCATGGTAATGGCTATCATAGGATCCTTAAATAGAGAGATACAGGCAGAGTTTATTTATTTCCAATTTTAAGTATATGAAATACATAAAAAAAATAATAGTATACGTCGTAATTTTAGAAGTTTTGAACCTTATTTTTGGTGTGTTTTCGAACGAAATGGACGCCTTTTTACCGGTAACAGGTTTTAATGACCCGCCATTGTATTATGACATGGATTCGTTATATGGCGTAACACGTCAAAAAAGCTCAAAGCAAATGATAAACTACCCATGGGGAGGAGTAGTAAATCAAATTAATACGAATGGATTTAGAGATGATGAGTTTGATAATGGCGGCATTCTGGTTCTGGGTAATTCTTTTGTTGAAGGATTTGGAATGAATAACGAGGATCGGTTTACTGAAGTCCTAGAAGCAAAGTTGAATACACCCATTAACAATGCTGGATCTGGAGGAGTTTGGACACCTGTACAGGGAATTGTTCTGTTAAAACACTTATTGAAAGATGAAAAACTAAAATTTGATAAAATAGTTTTTGTAATGACACCCGGCGAAGTTGCCAACATAGGAAAACGGAACCCTAAAAGTGATGCTCATAGAAGTTTTCCTTATAAGAATAAGGATTCTATAGCATTTTATAAAGCTAAAGCAAATAGTTTTGGAAATAGCTTGTCGATACCAAGTAAAGTAAAAAGGTTTAGTAAAAGTCTTTTGATGTTTAAGATATTTAATATGTTTAAGTATTATGGAACGGCAAAAACCAAACAAAAGAATGTAGATTTTGATCAAAATAATTTGGACTGGGTTATTAGAAAGATCGAAGATCAAAAATTACAGCATAAAGTCGAAGTTGTTGTTATTAATAACTTAGGGAGGATTCATCTTAACGGAATTACAGATTATCAAACCAACTCAAAAGGTATTCGTTTTAATGTTGTTCAATTTCCGGATGATCTTAATAATTATTTTGTGGCTAACGGTCACTTAAATGAAAAGGGGAATAAAGTATTAGCCGATATTTTATATCCAATTTTTAAGTAATAGACAGTATGAAATAAAAAATCCCAAGTTTTTTTTAAAAACTTGGGATTTTTTTTATGTGAGAGAAAGAATTTTTTATTTAATTGTTACATGTATTATCGCCAGCGATTACAATATTAGTTCCCGCAGCTTTTTGATCTATACAATCTAGGTTCGTACCAATTACCGTTATATTATTTAATCCGATAGCTATATCACTACAACCTTCTTGGATGATAATTCCGTCTCGACCTGTAGATTCTATAGTATTATTGTTAATGTTGATATTTTTGGCATTTACCAAGATCATACCTTCTTTTGTTCTGTTGCCTATAAAATCGATACCACTAGTACGACTTATAGTAGTTGAATGAGCAAAATCATTATCCTGTATGATAGTTTTGAAACCAGCGGCCTCAGTACCTTCATTTACAGCAACCATTTTGATACTTTCGCGATCTACCTTAACGACATTGTTATTTCTAAAAGTAACATTATCAAGTGTGGTTAAGTTACCAAAAATAGCAATACTTGCATCTCTATCACTAGTTAATGTATTATTATAGATATCAAAATTCTTAATGTCTTTAGGTTGTATACCTACACCAAAATCTTCAATGATGTTTCCATATATTTCCATATCTCTTTGATATGCTGCTATACCAATATTATGACTGATAATTCTGTTATTGGCAATAACGTTATTATAGGTGTCAGAAGAATTAGGGTGTCCCGTTGTAATTCCCGCACCGATATTATCATCTGCGGCAGCCTTAATGGTATTTCCGATAATCTTTATATGGTGTCCGGCTCCAATTGCAACACCGTCTTCAAGATCGTTATTTTCAATAGTCACATGTTCACCAATTGCAACAACAAAAGCTCCAAATTTACTACCTCTTTCGATATTGTTTCTTAAGGTAATGTCATATGCTTTTTCATAAAGTATAAGGTTACCAGCATCATCTCTACTTCTAAATGCTTCTACATCTAATGCAACTCCTGGTGCTTTTCCTGGAGAACCTGGCAAATCAATACCTGCATTTAAGAATGTACATCCTTCAACAAGAATATTAAATCCATCGGTAATCGATACATTATTTCTTCTATTGCTATCAAACGTACAGTTGGTAAATCTTATATTGTTGGATGGTACATAATTAGGTTGAAACGTAAAGTTTACACTATTTACATTACCTCCATCACCAGTACCGTAGGCCATTTTTACACCTTCGATGTCTACATTGTTTCCTCCATGAACCATAAGTACCATTCCAAAAGCATGAGGTCCGGGTTCTGCATTATCATTGTGTTCCATACGATCTCCATAGAGATTTCCTCCGATCACTTTTACATTAGAAACTTCTCTAACAGCTAAAAGAACGTAATTTTTACGAGTGTTAGGCTGTACTCTCAGATACGTGTTATCTGTCATTTTAAAAGTAAAGTCAGAAGGAATATTAATGGATTCTACAGAAGGGTAGAAATTTTGATTTGCAGTAGTACTAGTAACTGTAGTTACTTCAAAGTAAGCATCAAATTTATCAACTTCAAAAGTTGTAGCACCTAACTCTTTTGTGAAATAGATTAGATTTTCAAAGTTAGTGTTGTTTTTTAATGCAATATCCTTGGTTGTTCTCCCTTGTACAATATTTTTCCATCTAGATGGTATAAATTTAAAGGTAGGATCTTTTAATGTCAGATCTCCTTTAAGTTCAAGGTCAGAATTCATAATTCTACCGTCTATATATCCGCCAGAAAAGTTTAAAGTACCATTAATAATTAATCCACCATCAAAATCAAAATTGGCATTTGCTGGTAAATTTATAGTTTCTCCTTTAAGGTCTAATAAACAATCTATAACGGTAGTACTATTGGCTGTAAGATCCTTTAAATCAAAATCACAAGGCGTTGTAGATAAGTCTGGATCTGGATCAGGGTCTGGGTCCGGATCGGGATCAGGGTCCGGATCTGGGTTTTCAACCGCATCAGGCACGACTTCTTCAAAATTTTCGTTACTACACGAAATCAAACATAACGTGCAGAATACCAATAGGTAATAAGGTAATTTTTTCATGGGGGGCTATTTAATAGTTATTCTATTTGGGACTTAATCTGTGTTCTACAACGTAAATTGAATAAAACTATTGTATTTTATATAAATAAAAAGTGTTAAAATTTACACAACATAAATAATTGATATATAAAGCTTTAATGGATTACGGTTTAACCGTAAACAAAATTGATAATTAGGGGTTTTTACCTGTATATTGTCAATTTTTTTACAATTATTTTTGAAATCAAATAATTCGTGATTTTTGAGTATTAGAAAAAGATGAATTCTACCTTAAAAGCGCAAGTTATATCTATATTTGCAGTCGAATTGTAAAGAGGTAACATAAGCCCACTTTATTTAAGTGAAAAATATGAGTAAAATTATTCGTGTAACTACGATACCAAAATCATTAGGAGGGTTACTAAAAGGGCAGCTTAAATTCATGTCCCAATATTATGAAGTAATTGGGATATCGGGAAAGGGAGAGGGAAGATTAGATAGAGTGTCTCAAGAAGAAGGAGTGCAGGTAATACCTGTAGAAATGACCCGTAAAATAACACCTGTTCAGGACTTAAAAGCGGTATACCAACTATACAAAATTTTTAGAAAAGAAAAGCCTCAAATAGTACACAGTCATACTCCAAAGGCCGGAACTTTGGCAATGCTAGCGGCAAAATTGGCAAGAGTACCACATAGATTGCACACCATAGCCGGATTACCTTTATTAGAAGCTACGGGAGCAAAAAGAACATTATTAGACGTTGTTGAAAAAATTACGTATCGCTGTGCTACAATGATTTATCCAAACTCTTTTGGTCTTAAAGATATTATTGTTAAGAATAAGTATACTACTGTTAAAAAACTGAAGGTAATTGCTAATGGAAGTTCTAACGGAATTGATACTTCTTTTTTTGATCCAGAATTATATGCCGAGGCAGATAATCTTAAACTAAGAGAACAATTACAGATAGCACCTTCGGACAAAGTAATTATTTATGTTGGTAGATTAGTAAAAGACAAGGGGATAAATGAACTTGTACGTGCTTTTAAAAAAATAAGTTCTGAAGATGCCAAAGTTAAACTTCTTCTTGTAGGGATATACGAAAAAGACCTAGATCCATTATTACCCGAAATCGAAAACGAAATCGAAACAAATCCAAATATTATATTTGTAGGTTGGCAGAATGATGTAAGACCATATTTTGCCATATCAGATATTTTAGGTTTTCCAAGTTATAGAGAAGGTTTTCCTAATGTTGTTATGCAGGCGGCTTCGATGGGTTTAACAAGTATTGTAACCAACATTAATGGTTGTAACGAAATTATTACTGAAGATGATAATGGTATAATTATTCCAACCAAAGATACGCAGGCGCTTTATGAAAGTATTCAGAAATTGACCAAGGATGATGATCTAAGACTTAAATTGGCAGGCAATGCAAGAGCATCTATTACCAAAAGATATGAATGTAAGCATGTGTGGGAGGAATTATTAAAAGAATATCAATCACTAACTAACTAACTAACTAACTATTTTTCGGGCATGAAAAGAAAATGGAAGTTGTTACAAAAAAGAGTCTCGGTTATATTAAAAGATGACTCAAAAAAAGGCTTTTTTAAAATTTTTAGAGAAGCTATTGTTTTTTGGATTGTAAAAAAAGAATTTCCTAATTTCTATTTTGGGAAGTTTTTATATCGAAAAGATGTTAAAAATTATACGGACTACCTGAGCAGTAAAGAGGTGGATGAAATTACGCTTTCAAAGAACTTACATCGCTACCAATATGCTTCTTTATTAAGGAATAAATTGGCTTTTGCAATGTACATGGAAAAAAACAATATGCCAGTTCCACCAATGATTTCGTATAATCTAGGCGGCAGATTTTTTTATCAGTCCAAAGTACATGCAATTTCAAATAAAGAGGAATTAAAAAAATATTTTAAAAATCTTTTTGATCAAACGGCAAAGACCAAGGTTTTTGTAAAGGCTATTACCGAAATGGGAGGAGTAGGTGCATATCTAATTACTCAAGAAAACCTGGATGAAGAAATAGAAAAAAATGGCGCTTACATTTTAAAAAACGATTGTATTCATCAAGAAGTAATCATACAGCATGATCTTATTAATAAACTATATCCAGATAGTGTAAATACAATACGCTTTGATACGTATCTGGACAAAAATAATAAGATACATATTTTATCTAGTTATATGCGTTTTGGAAGGGGAGGAAGTGTTCTTGATAATAGTAATTCTGGAGGATTTTGGGTGTCTATAGATGTGCAAAAAGGAGAGCTCGTAGATAAGAGTTATCAAATGATGAAATACGGGGGAGGGCGTTTAGATAGACATCCAGATACAGGAACTGTGTTTGATGGATATAAGATTCCTTATTTTCAAGAGGCGTGTGATTTGATACAAAAATGTGTCACGCATATACCAGATAAAATTATTGGTTGGGATATTGCAATTAGCGCAAAAGGCCCTGTTGTTATCGAAGGAAACGATAATAATTCACTTTTAGGACCAGATATTACATTTGGTGGATTTTGTAAACATCCTTTGTATAAGGAAATCATGGAGGAAGCTTAATATTAAAAAATTAAAAAGGGGAAATGAGAATTTTTGAGTTATTAAGAAATAAAGCATTTTGGACAGTAGATGCAATAAGAGGGTCTAAAAAAAGGCGGCACTATAAGGAGATTAAATATATAAATGAAAATCCGACATCTCAAAAAACGATAAATTTTAAAAAAGAGAGCTTACAAAAGGTTTTAGACCATGCAGTAACCACTACATCTTATTATAAAGAATATCAGGGATACAATTCTATTGAAGATTTTCCTGTGATCAATAAAAATACGATTCGAGATAATTTTGAAAGCTTTCAATCCGAACCGTTTAAGGGGCAACCAAAGTTTACGGTAAGTACAAGTGGTTCTACCGGAACACCCTTTAAGACATATCAAGATAAAAATAAAAGAGTTCGAAATATGGCCGATACCATCTTTTTTTCGGAAAAAGCTGGTTTCACAATTGGTAACAAACTTACGTATTTCAGAATGTGGAATGCTTTCGAAAAAAAGAGTATTGTAACACGATTACTTCAAAATATTGTACCAGTAGACGTTTTTGATCTTCGAAAAGATAGCGTAAAGAAAAATGTAATTGATAGTGTGTCTGGTAGTAAATCATCAGATAGCTGGTTGGGTTACGCCTCTGCCTATGAAGAAATTTGTAAATATTTGGATCGGATAGATGCTTCGGTTATTCCCAATAACTTGAAATCAATTATAGCAATGTCCGAGAGATTAAATGATTACACCAAACAGAGTATTTACAAGTATTTTGATACAGAAGTGGTGTCTAGATATTCTAATGTAGAAAATGGAATTTTGGCACAACAACCTTTAGGAAATAAGAAATATTTCGAAATTAATGAAGCAAGTTATCTCGTCGAAATTCTTGAGTTAAACTCTAATAAAAGAGTAAAAAATGGAGAATCAGGAAGAATAGTGATCACAGATTTATTTAATTACCATGTGCCTATGTTACGTTATGACACGGGTGATATTGGTGTTAAAGATAGTTTGGATGCTACGCCTATATTAACGCAAGTTAATGGAAGAAAGGTTGATCAAATTTATAATACCAAAGGAGAACATATCGCAATAAATTTGGTGCTATTGGTGAATAATTACCCAGAGTTAAAACAATGTCAATTAATTCAGAAAGACGTGGGGACATACCATTTTAAGTTAAATCCAGAGCAAGATAAGTTTCTGCGTGAGAATGAGTTTCTTAACGAATTTAAAGGGTATTTGGGCGAAGATGCAAAAATGACTCTAGAATATGTTGATGAAATTCCGTTACTTGCATCGGGTAAACGAAGAGTAATGGTCAATGAAATGATAAATTCATAATTAGTAACACTACAAATTATGTATAGATCTTTTATTAAAAGAAGTTTAGATTTTGGCGCATCTTTATTAATGCTGATTTTGATATCGCCTATTTTTGTTTTACTAATCATTTTTCTGGCTTTCGCCAACGGAGGTAAACCTTTTTTTATTCAAAGAAGACCAGGTAAAAATGAGAAAATCTTTAATATCGTCAAGTTTAAAACGATGAACGATAAAAAGGATAAAGAAGGAAATTTGTTACCAGATGTAGATAGAATTACCAAGGTAGGAACCTTTGTAAGGAAAACCTCTTTGGATGAGATTCCGCAATTGCTTAATGTTTTGATAGGTGACATGTCATTAATAGGCCCCCGACCTTTGATCATAGAATATCTCCCCATTTATAATAATACACAAAAAAAACGTCATAATGTAAGACCAGGAATTACTGGTTGGGCTCAAGTAAACGGAAGAAATTCTATTACTTGGAAAAAAAAGTTTGAGTATGATGTGTGGTATGTTGAACATTGTAGTTTCTTGTTAGACTTAAAAATTTTAGGTTTGACTCTAAAAAAAGTAATCTATAAAGAAGATGTAAACCTTTCGGAAGAGTTAACTTCAGAATATTTTAATGGTAATAATTAGTTTTATTATATATACTATAAATGAGTAAGAATTTAGAAGTAATTAGCTTAACAAAAAAAATGTTAAGCGAAGCAATTGACCAAAATACGTATTGGAAAGATGAACTGGCTCCAATGCCAAAAGGAAAAGCTTTGTGGCTAATATCTAATGATAGAATACAAGATGATGATTATTGTGGTGTGATAGGTTATGAAGACCAAAAAATGATCTCTTTCATATTTATGTTTCCTGATTATGCTAATATAGCAGATCAACAGATACAAAAAGTATACTGGATGATCTCTTGGTGGGTACACCCTACTTATAAAGATACAGTATTAGGAACGTATATATATAATGAAGCAGTAAACCTTACCGGAAAGCAAATTCTTATAAAATCATATGCCGAGAATGTAACTACATTTTATGAAAAACAACCTTTTTCGGTTATTGCCTCTAGATTGAGACATACAATTTTCTTTAGTATGGATCCATCCATGCTAATTGGCAGGTTTAAATTTTTAAAATCGTTCAAATTTATATTAGACGGGGTCGATAGTGTAGTGTATTCAATCATCAAAGCATTGAATACTTCTAGATTTAAGAAAAACACGAGAGCACTTTCTTATGATTATGTAAATAAAATAGATGACGAAACATGGAGATTTATAGAACCTCTTTGTAAGAAAGATTTGATTCATAAAACAAAAGAGTATGTGAATTGGCAAATAGATAATAATCAATATACACAAACGCCTATATCCAAAAAGCACCCTTATAAAGCACTACAAACGGGAATTAGTAATAATATTCATATACATAGTCTAAAAGTAATTAAGGAAAATCAAATTATAGGTTTTATCTCATATATTATTAATTTTAACGAACTGAATGTTAAGTACTTTTTGGTCCAAGAAGAGCATTATTATGATGTGTGTGTAGATGCGCTAATAGAAAATTTTGCCAAAGTGGGAACAAAATTCATATTTACCGATGATACTAAACTATCAGATCGCATAACCAAAAGATACAAGACTATATTTAGACACAGAGTGACCAAAAAAGGATTAGCGCACAACGAAACCAAATTAGATTTTGAAAATTTTGATTTGCTAAATAGAGACGGTCATTTTTATTAAACAAATTGTTCAAGTAACCAACACATGGAATTTGTAAAAAAACTACAAGAATCAATAAAAAAGCACTTTGATCACAACGTATTGTGTATCAACAATACTTTTTACAAGTATAGCGACTTTGCTATCGAGATTTCTAAAATTAGAGCGGCGATTACGGATACCGTAGAGGATTCAGAAAAATTAATTGGTTTAGTTACCAACGATGATCTTCAAACATATGCAAGTATCATAGCCCTATGGTTAGAAGGTAAAGCCTATGTACCCGTAAACCCGTCATCACCTATCGAAAGAAATATTCAGGTCTTTGGTATGACTGAGACCAAGTATGTTATTGATTCTTCAGAAACCAGTCTTTATAATGATTATACAGTAATAAATTCTGGTTCGCTTGCAGATGTAAAGGTAAACCTGGAACCAAAAGAAATTTCTGGAGATCAATTAGCTTATATTTTGTTTACTTCAGGCACAACAGGATTACCAAAAGGAGTGCCTATAACATTTGATAACGTACAGGGATTGGTGAATGCAATAGATGCAGAACCCGAGTTTAATTTGGTTCCTTCTGATCGTTGTTTACAAATGTTCGAGCTTACTTTTGATTTTTCGGTAGTTACTTATTTATTCCCTCTGCTAGGAGGAGCATGTATGTACACCATTCCTAAAGGAGCAATTAAGTATTTCTATATATTTAAATTGATCAAAGAGCAAAAACTTACGGTACTTACAATGGTACCTTCTATTATCAATTATTTAAGACCATATTTTCCTGAAATTAATGCTCCAGATGTAAGATATTGCAGTTTTGGCGGAGGAGCATTACATAGTGATATTGCAAAAGAGTGGAGCGATTGTTTGCCAAATTGTAAAATATTCAACTATTATGGACCAACAGAGTTTACGGTCTACAGTGGATTTTATCCATATCATAAAGAAACAGATACCAAAAATCACAACGGTATCATTGCCATAGGAACACCGCAAAAGGATACATTGTACTTGGTGGTAAATGAAAATAACGAGGAAGTCGACATCGGAGTTACCGGAGAGTTATGCTTGGGAGGACCCCAAATTACTCCTGGATATTGGAAAAATGAAGAGAAAAACGCTCAAAGTTTTTTCGTAAGAGATGAAAATGGAACTACAGTAAGGTATTATAAAACAGGTGACCTGTGTTTTAAAGATGAAGATGGAGATTATCTATATGTAGGTAGAGCAGATTTTCAAGTCAAGATTAGAGGATATAGAGTCGAACTTGCAGAAATTGAATTTCATGCAAAGGCCAAATCTGATAAAAAAGTAAACATGGTTGCTTTGGATATTACCAATAGTCTGGGTAATGCCGAATTAGGATTAGCAGTTGAGTCAGAAGAATTCAATACCGATATGATCTTTGATTATATGAAAACGCAAATGCCGGATTATATGATTCCCATGCATGTTAGATTTGTCAAAGAGTTCCCGCATAGCATTAATGGAAAAATCAATAGAAAAGAATTAAAAACATATTTTGATATTAAATAACTAAAATAATGAGTAGAGAAGAGATTTTATCTAAAGTAAAAGAAGCTTTTGTTTCTGTTTTAGAACACAGTAATTTTCAACTTACAGATGAGACTACAGCAGATGATGTAGATGGGTGGGAATCTGTTACACATATGATGATTATTACTGAGGTAGAAAGGGTATTTGATATTAAATTCAAATTAATGGATTTAATGAATATGAATAATGTAGGAGATTTGTTAAATACTATTGAATCTGAAATATAAACACATCAAAAAGGTGGTATGTATAGATTGTTTTTGAAAAGATTATTTGATTTTATTGCGGCTTTGATAGGGATTACAATGTTATCACCTATTTTGATAGGAGTTATGATTTTGTTGATATTCGCTAATAATGGCAAACCATTTTTCTTTCAGGCCAGACCCGGTAAAAAAGAAAAAATCTTTAAAATCATTAAGTTTAAAAGTATGAATGATAAGAAAGATGAAAAAGGGGAGTTGTTGCCTTTTGAACAACGTATCACCAGAACCGGAAAATTTATCAGAAAATATTCTTTAGACGAAATACCACAATTATTTAATGTATTAATAGGAGACATGAGTCTTATAGGTCCGCGACCTCTTTTGGTAAAATATTTACCTTTATATAGTGATTTTCAAAAAAGAAGGCATGATGTTAGGCCGGGTATAACTGGTTGGGCGCAGGTTAATGGGAGAAATACAATATCTTGGGAGCAAAAATTTAAGTTAGATGTCTGGTATACAGAAAATATAAATGTAAAGACAGATTTGAAAATTCTTGCACTAACAATCAAAAAGGTATTCTTTAAGGAGGATATTAATAGTGGCGATAACTTGAATATGCCTACTTTTACAGGAAATAATTAACCAAAAAATAACCACAAAAAACTAATCATAAGCAAGTGAAAAATGCAGTAATCATCGGCGCAGGAACACAGGGGCAAGTGTATGCATCTTATCTCAAAGAAGCAGGAGTACATATCATTGGTTTTATTGATGATAATCCAGAGCTCGAAAATAAAGATGTTATGGGTATTCCGGTACTGGGTACATACAAAGATTTGTTTCTCGATGAATTTAAACAGAAAATACAAGATGTATATTGTCCTATTGGAGTAAATTCCGTTAGAGTCGAATACTTATCTACATTAAAAAAAGAAGGTTATGGCATACCTGGTTTTTTGCATCACACGGTATCTATAGCTCCAGATGTAACCATTGGAGAGGCCGTATACATGCTAGCAGGAAATATTGTAATGCCACATACCACCATAGGTAATTATATAATGATTAATATGGACAGTACAATTGCGCATCATGTTACTCTAGAAGATGGGGTGTTTATGTCTTCGGGAGTCAATATAGGGGCTTTAATACATGTAAAAGAAAACGCCTATGTAGGAATGGGAGTTACTGCGATGACAGGGATAAAAGAAATTGGAAGGGATACATTAATTGGAGCAGGAACCGTAATTATTAAAGATGTTCCGGATTATACTACAGTTGTAGGTAATCCAGGAAGAGTAATTAAAACCAAACAACCATAATTTATGCAATCTGAAAATAAAAATCATATATCGGATATAACATTTATTGGTTCGGGGATATCATCGTCATTTACAATTTTACATTTCTTAGATAGTATTGAAAATCATAAGAGTACAAATAAGAATATTCGCATAACTATTATAGATAAGTATAGCGAGTTTCATACGGGTATTCCTTACGGTTCTCGATCTGGTTTTTCTGTACATTTGATTACCTCTCTGAAAAACTTTTTACCAGAACCAGAACTAAGTAAATTTATTAGTTGGCTTAATACCAATAAAGATTGGTTATTAGATGAACTCAAAAATGATGGAGGTGCTTTAGCCACAGATTGGCTAAATATTCATGCCGATAAAATTGCCAATAATGATTGGGAAGATCTTTTTATTCCCAGACGATTTTTTGGCTGTTATATAGATGAAAAAGTAAAGCATAAAGTACAAGAGTTTGAAAACCTCGGAATTGTTACATTAAAGTATATACAGGCAGAAGTTTTTGATATCGAAAAAAGAGAAGATAAATATGAGTTGTTTTTAAAGAATAATAACTCACTATTATCTCATAAAGTAGTGCTATCTGTTGGGTCCCTTCCTGTTAACCATTTATGGAAAAAAGAAGACATAGTAACCGAAGAAAACCTACTTTTTGTTAATACTCCTTATAAACCAGAATTAAATGAAGTTTTAAACAAAATTGAAAACTTTACTGATCAATTATCTGGTAAAAAAATTAACGTACTTATCGTTGGGGCAAATGCTAGTGGTCTCGAAATGATATATAAGCTTAATGATGTTGATCATTTACAAAATAGAGTCAATAAGTTCATGTTTCTTTCTACACAGGGGTTGTTGCCTGATTCTGTAATTGATGAAGAGTTAAGAAAAGAGTATACCCCGCATAATTTACAAGCTTTAACGAGTGAAAAGGAGTTAACTGCTCAAATTATAGCAGATGCTGCTTACAAAGATTTGGATCATGCCGACGAAATTGAGTTGGGAGCGGCCTCAACAGTAGAAATTGTTTCAAAAGCATTTGGTTCATTATTGAGTAAACTAAACGAGGAGGAATTAAGGAAATTTGCTTGTTTGCACGGTAATGAAATTGGACGAAGACAACGTTGTGCAGGTTTTCATTATTCTAAAACTATACATGCTTTAAAACAAGAAGATCGGTTTGATCACATCGCAGGAAGATTTAATGATATTAAGAAAAATGATGAAGGAGATTATTTCTTAGAATATTTGGATACAGCTTCTCAAAAAAATATCACTTATGATACCCCAATTCATTTAGTCATTAATTGTATTGGTAGTACAAACCTTAGTAAAAATGATATTCCTGATCTGTTAAAAAATGTAATCCAAAAAGGATACGCCAGACCAAATGATTCTAAGATAGGTTTTGAAGTAAACGAATCTTTAGAAACTTGCGAGAATTTACATGTTGTAGGCCCTTTGCTGGCGGGAAATGTTTTTGAAGGAAAAGCCGTATGGCATTTAGAACATTGTGGTAGAATCATATGGCTCTCTCATGTGTTGTCGGAGCGGTTTAATACATACTTTTTTGAGGAAAATAAACTAAAAGAAAGATCATAAAAAAATACATACCTAACTAATATTATTACAATTGAAGAAAAACTACAGACTACTTACTAATAACCTGGATGATAGTTCTAATGTATTGGAATACAAAGCACTTCTTCAAAAAGAGTGGGGTAATAATGTGTATTACTCCGTAGAGCATTTAGAGCATTTTGCAGAAAAACCAGACTCTTTGCGATACTTCTTGTTTATGAAGGATGACCGGCCTATTATATTAATGCCATTTGTGCTTAGGAAAGTAAAAATTAAAGGTAAAGAGAGCTCTTATTATGATGTGATTAGTCCATATGGCTATAGTGGCCCTCTGTATAACGATACTGTTTTTGAGGAGGACCTAACCGAATTTTGGGAATTCGTAGATAAATGGTACAAAGAAAACGATGTGATATCGGAGTTTGTAAGATTTAGCTTAAACGAAAATTATAAAAGATATTCTGGTACAACTATAAAATCCCTTTCTAATGTAAGAGGGCACCTTTTAGAAAATTTTGATGATCAATGGACCGCTTTTTTACCTAAAGTAAGAAACAATTACAGAAAAGCTGTCAATTATGAATTAAGTTTTAAAATATTTCATAAAGACGAAATCACAAAAGAGGTTATTAAGATTTTTAATGATATCTATGTGGATACCATGAGTCGCAATAATGCCGATAGTATTTACTTTTTCTCAAATTCGTATTTCGAGAATTTGATATTATCTAATTTAAATAATTTTTCGATTGCCATTACATATTTCAAAGAAACCCCTATTTCGGTAGAACTTATTATTAACTATAAAACCACGATTTTTGCGTTTTTAGGCGGTACTAATGCAGAGTATTTTAGTTATAGACCAAACGATTTCTTAAGAGTAGAAATTATTAAATGGGCTATCAATAATCAAAAAAAATACTATGTGCTGGGTGGTGGGATGAAAGATGGAGATGGTCTTTATAAAAGTAAAAAGTCTTTATTCCCCAAAAACGATGATGTGGTTTTTTATACGGGTAGAAAGGTTGTTAACCAAGAGATTTATAACGAATTATCAATGTCTTCTAATCCAGAATATGCAAATATCCCCGAAGAAGATTTAAAGAATTATTTTTTCCCATTTTATAGATTGAATAGATAAATAGATGTTCGAGCATTTAATCATTTTTAGGCAAAAAATTTAAATACGTGAAAAAGGAAAGTATAGATTACTTCTTTGAGCTTTTTGAAAAAAGTTCAATTCCCAAAATATTTTCAGAAATTAATCTTTTTGATAATGAGCAATCATTAATCAACACGGATTACGATCAAAATCTGGTTGACAAAAAGGATACAATATATTCTGTTTTCTTTATTCCGGACTATTTAAGACCAGTGCTAAAAGGGGATAGTTTTATAGTCAAAAAGGTAAGTCAATTTTTTAAAGGCTATGCTATAGTTTTAAACGAATTTGCAAGTGCAGATGCCTATATTAAACACCGTTTTAGAAGTAATGCAAAAGGAATAAGAAGAAGGGTTAAAAGACTAGAATCTTGTTTTAAGATATCTGAAAAAACCTTTTATGGGGCAATAAAAAAAGAAGAATACGATTTCTTGATGGATAGTCTCGAAAAAATGCTCGTACGTAGATTCGAACAAAGAAAGGATGTAAGTCAAAGTTTAATTCAATGGGAGCGATATAAAAAAATGTACTTTTCATTAATTAACGAAAAAAGAGCGTCCTTATTCGTAATCTATGAAGATAACAATCCTATTGTTGTTTCTTTAAATCATCATTTTCAAGGACGGTTATTTAGTGCAATTTCTTCTTATGATATCGATTTTGGTAAGTTCAGCTTAGGGAGTGTAGAGATCTTTAAAAAGTTAGATTGGTGTATCGCTAATCATCATCAATCTTATGAGATGGGAATGGGTGATTTGAGCTATAAACGTGAGTGGTGTAATCATATTTATAATTTCGAACATCAAGTGATATATCCCAAAAACTCGATATTGGCCAAGGTTAAAGGAAATATTGAGTATGCCAAGGTAAGGTTAAAAGAGTTCGTTTTTAAAATCGCATATGTTCGATATAAAAAATTTAAAGCTAAACGTAAAACAAAGAACTTAAGCAATATTGTACCTCAGTACAAAGCACTTTCGATAGAAGAAATACAAGAAAAACCTAATAATGGTACAGCGCTAGATTATAATAGTCCCGAAAACCGATTTCTAAGAAAATATGTATTTGATTTCTTGTATACGGCCATCGAAAATGTGCAAGATGTAGCGGTTTTTGAAGATCTAAACGAACCAAAAACATATCTTATAATAGGTAAATCAAAAAAGCAAAGAGTTGTTTTGAATGATTAAAAAGTATATAGACTATTTATTAAAAATCAGATATACTATTATTTAGATTTTCGAATGTCTTTGTGTTGTAAGTAATTTGATATAGCACGAGCGATTAATGTTCTTCCATGATTATTCCAATGTCTATCGTATATAAGAGTAGTAGATCGCTTTGATTCTTTAAAAGTATTAGAAAAATCAATATACTTAAAATCGTTTTGGTCTAAATACGATAAGAAAATAGGACTTGTTATTCTCGAATCTAAAAGAAGCGTAAATCGATTTTTATCATAACCATATTTGTTGATCAGACTTTCAAAATTGGCAAGGTATTTTCTTTCCTTTTCATCTTTGATGCGTAAAGCTTCTTTTTCGTCAATTTGCTTTTCTGGTTGTTTAGAGACAATAAACTTCCTTATCTTGTATAGTAACTCTTGCGGAGGGTCTAAGATCCCTATACTTTTGCAATAAACAAGTAACTTACTTTTTTTTAGCAATCTATTAACTGGAGTGTCTAAAGCTAGTCTGCCTGAAACTACTTTATATTCACTTCGAGTAAGATCATTAGAAAATTTTATCCCCAAAATCACATGATCAATAAGGTCAAATTGTTTTTTATAGGAGTGAATAAGGTGTAACTGATCGGCAAAATCATAACCTGCGTATCCGTATTCGTATACTTCAATTCCGGGTACGTTATTTTCAATTTTTTTACCAATTGAATTGTAGTAATCCTGATGAAAGCCTTCTATAAACGAATCACCAACAAGTGCAATTTCTGTTTGATCATGAGTGGGAGTAAATTCTCGGTAAGAATTAAACCCCGAATTATTGATATGAAATTCCGAAAAATTTTGCCTTCGATTTCCGGTAACCGAAAAACCATTTTGATTTGGAACCCACTTTTCAACTTTATATTCATCAAGAAACCGGGTAGGGGTATCTTTTCCTAAATGAAAAACACGGATTATAGCTTCTAATACAATTAATATCAGGAGTATATATAAACCACTTTTTAAGAAAAGTTTTTTCATGATAATTTAAAATTGAAAATATATAAATGACCTATCAATCTGATCATCAAAAAATAGCAACATGCCCAAAATTACTAGTGTATATGCGATAAATCTCACGATTTTAGACTTAAACTTGAAAGGAGCTCGCTCATCTCTTCTGATTCTATATTCATACAACACAAAAGCACCTAGTAATAAAAAATAATCAATCATTCGATACCCCAGAGGGTGTTCGTAAGCCTCATAAGTAAAGTTAGTACAAATCTGCTCCAAAAAGCCAAAAGCATCCGTAATAGATTGGGATCTAAAAAAAACACGAGAAAAAGTGACCAATGAAAAAGTGACCAAAATTTGAAGTATTTCGGTAATCGTTGGAAACCATCGATTTTCGGCAACCACATTATTCATATACATTCGATTTCTACCCATTAAAAATATTGGGATATAGATAAGGGCATGAAATGCACCCCATGCAATAAATGTCCAATTAGCTCCATGCCAAAAACCACTAACCAAAAAAATGATAATGATATTCCTAACCGATTTTAGCTTACTTACTCTGCTTCCTCCTAATGGAATGTATACATAATGGCGAAACCAGGTTGATAAAGAAACGTGCCATCGTTGCCAATACTCTGCAACGTTCCTCGAGAAAACGGGAAATTTAAAATTGGACATAAGTTCTATTCCAAATAGCTTAGCTGTACCTATCGCAATATCTGAATACCCACTAAAATCACCATACACCTGAAAACTAAACAATGATACTCCCAAAATTAGAGTAGATGCCGGATAAGATCCATAATTAGCAAAAATATCATCTACAATAGGAGCAAGGGCATCTGCGATCACTATTTTTTTAAATAACCCCCAAAGAATTAGTTTTAAACCATCTGTGCATTGCACATAATCAAAAACTCTTTTAGTTGTAATTTGCGATAAAAGATTAGAAGCTCGTTCAATAGGCCCTGCAACTAATTGAGGGAAAAAACTAACAAACGTTGCGAATGATATAAAATCTTTGGTAGGAGTTAACCTCTTATAATAAATGTCAAGAGAATAAGACATGGTCTGAAAAGTGTAAAATGAAATCCCTACAGGTAAAATAATCTGTAAGGTCCATGTACTTTTGATATCATATCCTAAGACAGATACAAAATCAATCCATGAATCTACAAAGAAATTGTAGTATTTAAAGAAACCTAAAAGCCCTACATTAAAAAGAACACTTACCCATAACCAGGCTTTTCTTTTTTTAGTAACATCACTAGAATGTATAATTTGCCCGGTAAAAAAATCTACAATGGTACTAGCAAGAATGAGAAACAAAAACCTCCAATCCCAAAGGCCATAAAACACATAACTGGCCACCAGAAGAAACATATTCTGAGCCCGAATTTTCTTATTAAAGATATACCAATAGGCTATAAAAACTATTGGTAAGAATATGAAAAATTCTAATGAATTAAATAACATTTAGTTGTAATAAAATTATAAAATTCGGGGGAAAGGGTACTATATCGACCATGATTAGGTAGCTATACCCTAAGTGATTTATTGTCGTAAATTTTATATAATTAATTAGATAAATCAAAATTTATCTTAATAATTTTTAATCAGGCATGCAATTCAAGATGTTACATTTATCATTTATTTTAAAAAAGGGGAAAATCCCCCATATATTATTAGGTTTTACACTAGGGGATTGCATAAAACTATATAGTATCATTGTAGCGCATTACACCAGTAAAACTGCATTGTTGTCAATATATGTTAGGACTGGATTTTGATGTAGATATTGTGTCGAAAATGATGAGATAAAAATAGTATTACTTGTAAAATATTTTTTTTGTATCATATTTTTCTTACGGTATTAACGTAATTAGTGTAAGTTTCTAAGACAACTAAGACCGTTAAACGCTTTTTTAAGCATTCTGTCTAAAAAATAGATTTTTGAATTGAAAATTGACAGAACTGAACTATTTTAGCTAACGGAAAATAAAAACTAAAAAGTTAATTTTTAGGTAAGGAAGTTCTACCCCCTCTTCCAGCATTTTTTTAGATTGTCATGAAAAAGAATTTGATTTTTGATTGTTTATAATCTTTAATCAACAGAGAATTATTTGTTCATTATTAATGGGAGAATTATGAATGTAATTGATTCAAAAAGGATATGGCTTTCTTCGCCGCATATGGGTGGAACAGAGCAAAACTTCGTAAGAGAAGCCTTTGAAACAAATTGGGTAGCACCTTTAGGTCCAAATGTAAATGGATTTGAAAGTGATATTGAAACATATTTGGAAAACGATTCCAACGTTGCTGCACTTAGTTCCGGTACAGGAGCACTACACCTCGCTTTAATATTATTAGGAGTCACTAATGGTGATGAAGTATTATGCCAAAGTATGACTTTTGCTGCTTCGGCTAATCCGATTGTGTATTTGGGAGCCAAACCAATATTTGTTGATAGTGAGCGAGAAACTTGGAATATTTGCCCTCGACAACTCGAAATTGCTATCAAAGATAAAATTGCTAAGGGTAAGAAACCTAAAGCTATTGTTGCTGTTCATTTATACGGCATGCCATACCAGATTGAGGCAATTCATGAAATAGCATCGGCATATAGGATACCTGTTATTGAAGATAGCGCCGAGGCATTAGGAAGTTCATATCACGGGATTAAATGTGGAACTTTTGGTGATTTGGCTATTCTTTCATTTAATGGAAATAAGATCATTACAACATCAGGAGGTGGGGCTTTGGTTTCGAAAAATATAAAACATAAGGAAAAAGCAATTTTCCTGGCAACGCAGGCGCGAGATAATGCACCACATTATGAACATTCGGAAATTGGTTATAATTATAGAATGAGTAACATCACAGCAGGTATAGGAAGAGGACAAATGGAGGTGTTGGATAGTCATGTAGCCAATAGAAGAAGAAATTTTGACTTTTATAAGAAGCACTTAGAGTTTTCTTCTGAAATAAAGTTTCTGGAAGAACCAGAAGGATTTTACTCTAATAGATGGCTTAGTTGTATAGAAACTACCTCTTATGAATTAAGAGAAGGTATTCGATTAGCTTTAGCCGAAGAAAATATAGAATCTAGACCGTTATGGAAACCCATGCATCAACAAGCCGTTTTTGCGGATTGTGATGCCTACCTCAATGGAATTTCTGATGATCTATTTGATCGGGGACTCTGCCTACCAAGCGGGTCCAATCTTGAAGAAGATGATTTGTATCGAGTTGTATCAGTAATTAAAAATGCATTGAGATGATTAAGAACTACCTAATAAATAATTCACATAAACACGCCTCTAAATGGTTAGTGTTAGCTATCGATGTGGCAATTACCATTTTTAATTTCTTTTTGGCTTATGTTATAAGATTTGGTATAACGCTTAATGTGGATACATCAAATTTGATGTATCAAATGCCTGTTGTAGCCGTATTGGCTACCTTGAGCTTTTTATTGATAGGTTCGTATAAAGGAGTGGTAAGGCATACCGGAATGAGAGATGCCTATAATTTGTTTCTTGCTGTTACTGTTTTAATCTCACTTACAGGATTTTTAATGGTGTCAAGTAGGTTGTCTTTAATGCCAGAACTTTTAAACATACCAGTGTCCATAATATGCGTTCATTATTTATTGAATATTATTACACTTACTACAAGTCGTTTAATATTTAAATATTGCTTTTATTATGTGAAATCTAAATTGGGAGAAACTTCTAGGATTTTGATATATGGAGCGGGAGATTCTGGACTGATTACGCTTGCGGCAATTACAAATGATTCTAACAGATCATTGTCTGTTGTTGGCTTTGTAGATGATAATAATCAAAAAATAGGTAAAACAATCAATGGTATTAAGGTGTATTCTTCGAAATCATTGAATCAAACTTTTATTAATAAAAATAACATTAAAGAAATTGTAGTATCTATTCCGCATATAAGCAAGAAAAGGCTATCTGAAATTTCTGATGAGTTACTTAAATTATCTGTAAAAGTTAAAATTATACCTGCCGTTAATGATTGGATAGATGGTAAACTCAAGGTTTCTCAAATAAAAGAAATTCAAATTGAAGATTTGTTGGAAAGAGCTCCGATAAATATGAATAATCAAAATATAAAAGAGGAATTAAGGGATAAGGTAATTATGATTACTGGAGCCGCTGGATCTATTGGAAGTGAGATTGTAAGGCAAGCTTCTTTTTATAGTTATAAAAACTTAATTTTGGTAGATCAGGCAGAATCGCCATTATATGATTTGCAGCAGGAACTTATCAGTAAGGGAGTTACTAATTTTACTCCAATTGTTGCAGATATTAGAGATCATCAAAGAATGGAGATGATATTTGAGAAGTTTAGGCCAAATATGGTTTTTCATGCTGCAGCTTACAAACACGTACCTTTGATGGAATCAAATCCTTGTGAGGCTATAAAAATTAACGTTTTGGGAACTAGGAAATTAGCCGACTTGTCTTCAGAATATGGAGTGGATAAGTTTGTGTTTGTATCTACAGATAAAGCAGTAAACCCGACTAATGTAATGGGAGCTACTAAAAGGGTAGCAGAAATGTATATTAAATGTTTACATAGAACCAGTAAAACTAAGTTTATCACAACTAGATTTGGAAATGTTCTTGGTTCTAATGGTTCGGTTATCCCTTTGTTTAAGAAACAAATTCAAAAAGGAGGACCTTTAACAGTGACTCATAAAAATGTTACTCGTTTCTTTATGACCATTCCAGAAGCCTCTCAATTGGTAATTGAAGCAGGTACAATGGGTAATGGAGGAGAAATTTTTATTTTCGACATGGGAGAATCCGTAAAGATATTTGATCTTGCTAAAAAAATGATACGATTATCAGGATTGCAATATCCTAATGATATTGATATTAAAATTACTGGATTAAGACCAGGAGAAAAGTTATATGAAGAATTATTAGCAGATACCGAAAATACTTTACCAACGTACCATAAAAAGATTATGATAAGTAAGCATGATGATGATGATTGTGCAATGGTGAAGGATAAAATTGATGATCTGTGTATTATGAATTTATTGAATCAAGACCATCAAATTGTTGGAAAGTTAAAAGAGATTGTTCCAGAATATATTTCGAACAATTCAACATTTGAAAGTATTGATAAAATAAATAAAGAAACAGCTACAAAGAAACAACACGTTTTAGCCTAGTTGTTGCTATTATGGTCGTTATTATAACTATATAAGTTACTAATAAATACCATAGAAATTATATACAAAAACAGATGAACAAAATTCCATTGCTAAATTAAATAAAGTTATATTTTTGTAATTCGTTCCACAATTTACTTTTAAAGAACTATAGATATGCGATGTAAATTTTTGTTATTAATTGTAGTATTAACTTCTGTTATTTCCTGCAAAGCTCCAAGTGATGTTGTATATTTTCAAAACTCTTCAAATTTGGAGAAAATTACATCCAAAAACTCTTTTACACCGGTTTTTAAAGTAGATGATATTGTAAGCATATTTATTTCTGCAGGTGATATGGATGCCGCCAGACCATTTAATCTTGGACAAGGAGCATCAATAAGTACCGCTCCAGGAGAAGGTGGAGGAGCTGGTGGGGGTGCTACGGGAGTGGAACCTACATATCTTATTGATGAAAATGGAAATATTGACTTCCCAGTATTAGGAAAACTTAAAATAGAAGGTTTGACTCGTATCGAGGTAAAAGACATGATAAAGGAGAAATTGAAAATTTATATCAATGATCCTATTGTAAGTGTTAGACTTCAAAACTTTAAAATTACAGTATTAGGCGAGGTTATTAGACCTGGATCTTATAATATTCCTAATGAAAGAGTTACCATAATAGAAGCTCTTGGTATGGCAGGGGATATGACTATTAAAGGAAAAAGAGAAAATGTGATGGTAATTAGAGAAAATGAAGGAGTAAATACCTATCACCGTGTGGATCTTACTTCAAAATCTATTTTTGATTCTCCTGTTTATTATTTAGCGCAAAACGATGTACTTTATATCGAGCCAAATAATTCAAAAATAAGAACATCCAAAACAAATAGTAATGCTTTAGGTATTATTATAAGCGTAGTTGGTATTGTTTTGTCTACCGTTACTTTGATCATAAGATAATATTAACTCTATGATTTCAAATAATAATACCTCAGACGCAAATAATACATTTGATACCTCAAGTGGATTTGGTTTTAACCTAAGAGATCAAATAGTAAAATATCTCAAAAAATGGTATTGGTTTGTTTTGAGTGTGGTTATTTTTATTGCAGGAGCTTATACCAAAATAAGATATACCATACCTCAATACAATGTGTCATCTTCCATTATGATTTCTCAGGAAGAAAGTATTGGAGAATCAGAACTTGCGGTTTTTAAGGATTTGGGATTAGCCGATAATGCCCAAAATAGTATTCAAAATGAAATTCAGATTATACGGTCGAGAACACTTATCACGAACGTAGTCAATAATCTGGAACTTAATGTGAAATATTTTTCTGAAGGAAGAATTTTGGAAATAGAAAATTATCCTAAATCTCTAATCGAAATAAATTTTTTGGCTGATGACTCTATTGTGCATACAAAGTCGAAGATTTTTCATGTTAAAATAAATTCAGGGACTTCTTTTTCTTTTCTAGACGAAAAAGGTAAAAAATTGAGCGATCATTCTTTTGGTAATACCGTGGGTAGTACTGTAGGAGATATAGTGATTACACCAAGCGTTGATAACATTGAAGATAATATCGGAAAGATTATCAAAATACAAATTACTCCTGTAAGACTGGTGACCGAATCGTATAGAAATAGAATTGCTATTAATTCTGTTAAGAACTCCTCTATAGTAAGATTAGCACTTAATGATCCGGTAAAAGAAAAGGCCAAGGATATAATCAATAATCTTGTTGAAGAGTATAATAAAGCTACTGTAGAAAACAAAAAACAAATATCTGCAAGAACAGCAGATTTTATTAATGAACGATTAGATTTAATATCTGGAGATCTTTCTGAGGTAGATGACGAAGCAGCGGGTTATAAATCAAAATTTGGTCTTACTAATGATGTAGAAGCGCAAACACAACGGGTTGCAGATATAGATTCTAGAAATGTTCAGGAAATTGCACAACTAAACACACAACTTAGTCTAATCGAATCTATGCGTAGATTTGTATTAAGTCAAGAGGGGAGATATGATCTTATTCCTGCTAACCTTGGTTTTAGTGATGGTACGATCACAACTACCGTTTCTAGGTACAATGCTTTAATATTACAACGTAAAAGATTGTTAAAAACATCTAGTGCACAAAACCCCGTTGTAGTTAACATTGATCAACAAATTGACGGGTTACGACAAGTACTTATCGGAAGCTTGAATAGCTTGAGAAGTTCTATAAATATTAGATTGAAAAGTTTAAGAACTCAAGACCAGTATTTTAGTGGTAAATTATATAATGCTCCCATTAGACAGAAAGATCTTAGAGTAATTGAGAGAGAACAAACAATTAAAGAACAATTATATCTATACTTATTACAAAAGAGAGAAGAAGCAGAGATAACCAGTCATATTACATTATCTAATGCTCGTGTAATTGATAAAGCAACTACGCTAAATTCATTTCCCGTTTCTCCCAACAAAAAAATGATCTACGCAGGTGCTTTATTTATGGGCTTATTGATTCCGTTTATGATCATCTACTTGTCGGATTTATTAAACGTAAGGATTAATTCTAGAGAAGATCTTGAAAAAGCGTTATCAATGCCTATAATAGGCTCTATTCCTAAGGTAAAAGGCAAGAATAAGATTGTAATTTCGCAAAATGATCGATCAGGGATTGCAGAAGCCTTTAGAATTCTAAGAACGAATTTAGATTTTTTGTTGGCTGGGATTCATAAATCTACGGGCAAGGTAATTTTTGTGACTTCTACTATTTCGGGAGAAGGAAAAACAATGATTTCTTCTAACCTTGCTAAAGCACTGGCAATTTCGGGTAAAAAAGTAGTGTATCTAGGAACAGATTTAAGAGATCCAAAATTTCATAAAATTTTAGAGCTTCCTCAAGGTAAAGATACAAAGGGGCTTACAAATTATATAATGAATAAGGAGCTTAACCCTGCCGATGTTGTTTACACTCAAAATGGTAAGGATTCGTTTGATTATATTCCATCGGGTGCTATTCCTCCGAACCCTGCAGAATTACTTATGCAGGATAGGGTAAAAACAATGTTTGATTATCTGGAGAATACTTATGATTATGTGATTGTAGACACGGCTCCTGTAAGTTTGGTAGCAGATACATTGCTGATTGGTCAATTTTCTGATTTAAGTATATATATCGTAAGAGAAAATTATTCGGATAAAAGGATATTACAAGTTCCCGAAAATTTCTATAAAGAGAAACGTCTTCCTAATATCGCTGTGTTGCTTAATGCAGCAGGTAGCCAGGCAGGATATAATTATGGATATGGCTATGGTAAAAAGAACTAGGAAAAAATCCTATTGTTCTGCATTAGTGGTGTAATTTTTTCAGCTATTTTAGAAGAAAATCCTTTGTTAAGTATTCCTAATTGATGATAATTGTGCACATCTGATCCTGTGAAATCAATATAATCGTGATCAATCATTTTTTTTGCAAATGCTTTGATTTGATCTCCATAATATCCAGATAAGGATAATAAATTTAATTGAAATAAGAAACCAGATTCTTTTAACTCATCATATTTTTTGAGGTCATTTTGATAAAAAGTATATCTTTCGGGATGGGCCAAAATAGGAATGTACCCCGCTAATTTAATTTCGAACAAGATTTCACTCAGATTAATAGGGGCACTAAAAGTGGACATTTCTACAAGAAGATAATTTTTATGTAATGGTATAATGTCATTATCTTTTATTCTCTGATAAAATAGGTCATCCATCATATACTCGGCACTGGTTTGAAATTCTATCTTTGAGATGCCCAGAGAAGGAAGTATTCTTTTTAATTCTTCATGTTTTTGGGTTATAGTTTCTGATGAGTTGGGCCAAACCTGTTGAATAACATGTGGGGTCGTAATCACCTTTTGGATACCTAGTTTTTCAAATTGTTCCAGAATATAGGCAGATTGATAGATCGTTTTCACACCATCATCAATACCAGGAAGTAAATGAGAATGAATGTCAATATATCCATCAGGAATAATTTCCTTGAGTGGAACTTCTTTTTTAGATAAAAACAGCAATGCGACGGTTGTTTGGGGTGAAAATCAAAATTACATCACTTATCTTTTTAAATTTAAGATAAATATGATGTAAAAATAAAGATTATTATACACAAAAAAAACTGTTTAGGGGATCATAGCCCTTAAACAGTTTTTAGGTAGGTATTGAATATGTAAGTGTTATTGTCTCGAGATGTCTCCCGATCCAGTTACTTTTTTATCTTCTTTTTCTGGATTTCCTTTATAAAGAATATCTCCAGATCCGGTAATACGAGCTTTGATTGATTCTGTTGCTGTAACCTGAACATCTCCAGATCCTGTTACCGACGCTACAACTTCTTTGGCATTAAGACGGTATGCTTCCAGGTCTCCAGACCCTGTAACACTACAGTCAAACATGTTTGATGAACCACTAAGTTCTAGATCTCCGCTTCCGGTAACGAATCCTTCTGTATTTTGGGCCTCGACAACTAGTTTTACATCTCCTGACCCTGATATTCCGGTTCTAAAATCTGAAGCTTTTATGACATCTGTACTATAAATTTCTCCCGATCCAGCAAGTGTTACCCTATTTAAATCTTTAAAAGGAACTGTGATTAGTAGTTTTTTTCCTCTTGTAGGCCTAAGGTAATATCCTTTTTCTACATAAATTTTTAGTTCAGATCCTTTAACTTCTGTTACTATATATTGAACAAGATTACTTTCTCCTTCGATAGATAATTTCCCTTCAGTTCCAGAAACTAAAGATACATCTAGACTTCCTTTTACTTTGATTGCATCATAATCCGACACATTTCGTTTTTTGGTAACCATATTACCATCCCCATTAATCTTTTTTCCATTTCCCCACCACTGTGCGTTTACAGATGTTATGCTGCACAGTGCAATTCCTAAAATAATTGTTGCTGTTTTCATTGTATTGATGTATTTGTGTTTTTAATTTTTTCTTAATTTGATACCTCCGTAGCTAGAATGAATAGTTAAGCTGTTACCGCTACTTTTTTGCCCAACATAACCTTGATAATCTTTTTTAGAATCTTTTACATATTTTTTCTGAACCGAAATACTTTCGTCAAGTTTAATACCTCCGTAAGAGGTTTTGATGGTAAAATCAAAGCTGCAACCCTCATCGTAACCGATGTAAATCCCTGTGTAATCGGTATCTAAAGAAACATTTTTGATAGAATTTTGTAGAGCATCAATTTCGATCGAACCATAATCAGATTCGATATTTAACTCAGTTCCGACATTTCCAATTTTGGTATCGACATAATCAGAATTACCAATAATTTTGCCCACATTTTGAACGCGAATACCACCGTAATCACAATTATAATTTAAATGTCTTACAGATTTGAATTTGGATTGCGTATAATCTGCATTTAGATCTATTTTTTCACTATCTCCTAATTCAAAACTAGAATAATCGGCATTAATTCTTCCGGTTTTCATATATTTTATAGTGCTATTATTGGTATAATCGATATTTATATAATTGTCATTTCCCAATAACTCACCAAGGATAATTTGACCATAATCGCAATTGATTTTTGCATTACCCTGGATTTTATCTAAGGTAATACTACCATAGTCGTTATTAAAATCAACACTATTTGTCAAAGGAACTTTTACGGTATAATTAATTTTCATATTCAAATTACTATTCCAGCCACTTGTCCATTTATCCCACCAGGATTTATCTCCTTTATTAAAAGTTGTCTTGGCACTTACCATTTGTGAAGAAGAATCAAATTCTACATCAATTGATTCTAGTTTTTTGATTACTTTTTCTTCATTGTTACCACTTACCTTAATATTAATTTCCATTACGATACGGTTCTCATTCCAAGAAGTAATATCCAAATTTCCATAATCGTTACTGATCTTCAGTAATGCATCTGCATTGACCGAGAATTCTTTTTTCAAATTCTTTTCTTTGGTATACTTTCCTTTAAGGTCACCATTATTTGCCATGACCAGTGCAGGAAAAAGTAATAGTAAGAATATGTTATAGTATAGAGTTTTCATTTTCAGATAATTTAAATTCATTTATTTCATTGATTTTTTGCAAAACTTCCTCTAGTAAACTTGCTCGTTTTTGAAAGTTTTTAATCATTGCACTAATGACACGTTTATCGCTGCCACTGCGTACAAGATCTTTTTTTAAGTCCTGATAGTCAGATTCTAACTTTTCTAATAAAGTCATAGCATCTGCTACCAAAGCATCGGTTTCTTTAGAAGAAATTTTATCGATTTCTTCTAATTGTGATTGAATTGCCGAAGTAAAAAAACCTTGAGTTTCCTGCATCTCTGGTGACACACTTGCCAGATCAGCTTCTTCTTTTGGATTGAACATCGAAATCATAGTTACTGCTCCAAAAAGGATTGCGATTGAAGCCGCAATAGCTAGAGGTTTATACCAATTTCGTTTTTTAGGCGAAAACTGAACAACTTTATTTTGTCCTTCCAGTTTTTCCAAAAACCTAGCTTTATGGTTCGCAGAAGGTTCGAATGTATCTAATTGATCCTTCATATGTTCAAATAATTTTTCTACTTTATCCTCATTCATACAATTTGTAATTTTTTGCGTAAACTCTCTTTTGCGCGCGAAACGAGCGTACGACAATTAGAATATGATATATCCATGATCTGACAGATTTCTTCATAATCATACCCTTCTATAAAGTGTAATGATAATGCAGTGCTATAACTGTCTTTCAATTGATTTAGTGTAGTTAATACTTTGTTTGCTTTTATGGTGGTAAAATCCTCTACAACAACGCCATCGTCATCAGTAAGAGCATATTCAACCGTTTCTAAAGCAACTTCGCGATGATGGTCATTTTTTCGCGAAGCGGTAATACTTGCATTAATTACTATTTTTTTTAACCAGGCGCCAAACATTTTGTTATCTGTTAACATGGCCAGTTTAGTGAATGCTGTTAAAAAAGCTTCTTGCATAATATCCTCGGCTTCGGCTGTGTCTTTAATAATCCTCAAAGAGGTATTATACATAGCTCTATAATAGCGATTATAAACTTCGAGCTGAGCATTTTTATCCTGTTTACGGCATTTTGCTATTAGCTGCTCTGTATTTAGTTGGGTTAGTGACAAAAAATATAATTTACTTTACATAAAGATAGCCATTGATAGATTTTGTTACAGTTTTTAAATATTTTTTTTAATGTTTGTGGCATAACAATTGAAATATAAAGAAAGAATACAATGAAAATAAACCTGATTTGTGCAGGTTTATAAGGGTTTATTAATCCATTTATATTAATTTTAAAAAAGAATGTCTTTTGATCTTAATGACAAAATGACTTTGATATATACTTATGGCGAAAAGCAAATTTACCACACTTGACAGTTTGTCATTTCAAGGAATAGATGAAGATGCTGAGTTAATACCATTATTAACACCCGAGGACGAAGAAGAAATAGATAAAGAAGAACTACCAGATATATTACCCATTTTACCTTTGCGTAACACGGTGTTATTTCCTGGCGTTGTTATTCCTATTACCGCAGGTAGAGATAAATCTATAAAACTTCTTAACGAAGCAAATAATGGTAATAAAACTATAGGAGTTGTTTCTCAGAAAGAAGAAGGAGTTGAGAATCCATCATTAAAAGATGTAAATAGCGTTGGAGTAGTAGCTCGTATCCTTAGAGTATTAAAGATGCCAGACGGAAATACAACTGTTATTCTGCAGGGTAAAAAAAGATTTAAAATCGAAGAGGTAGTTGAAGAAGTACCTTATATGAAGGCCAAGGTACAAGAAGTTCCTGAAGCTCGACCTGCCAAAGAAAATAAAGAGTTTAGTGCAATAATAGAATCGATAAAAGATCTGGCATTAGAAATAATAAAAGAAAGCCCGAATATACCAACAGAGGCTTCTTTTGCTATTAAAAATATTGAAAGTAATTCTTTTCTGATCAATTTTGTGTCTTCTAACCTTAATCTACCAGTAGAAGAAAAACAAAAGTTATTAGAAATCAATGACCTTAAAGAAAGAGCTCTTACTACGCTAAAGTTTATGAATGTTGAGTTTCAGAAATTGGAACTTAAAAACGATATTCAAAATAAGGTTCAGCATGATATGAGCCAGCAACAAAGAGAATACTTTTTGCATCAGCAGATGAAAACAATCCAGGAAGAACTTGGTGGTGTTTCTCATGAAGATGAGTTGGAGGAGATGCGCATGCGCAGCAAGGATAAAAAATGGGACGAAAAGGTGAAAAAGCATTTTGATAAAGAATTATCAAAAATGCAGCGTATGAATCCTCAAGTTGCAGAGTATTCTATACAACGTAACTATTTGGATCTTTTTCTTGATTTACCTTGGAATGAGTTTAGCACTGATAAATTTGATCTGAAACGAGCTAAAAAAGTGCTAGATAGAGATCATTATGGTTTGGATGAAGTAAAACGTCGTATTATTGAATACTTGGCAGTTTTAAAACTTCGTAATGATATGAAATCTCCTATTCTTTGTCTTTACGGGCCTCCTGGAGTAGGAAAAACATCATTAGGTAAATCTGTTGCAGAATCTTTGGGTAGAGAATATGTAAGGATTTCTTTAGGAGGTTTACGGGATGAAGCCGAAATAAGAGGGCATAGAAAAACATATATAGGCGCCATGCCAGGACGTATTATACAGAGTCTTAAAAAAGCAGGGACGAGCAATCCGGTATTTGTACTAGATGAGATTGATAAATTATCTGTGGGTAATCAGGGAGATCCATCATCGGCATTATTAGAGGTGTTAGATCCAGAGCAAAATTCTGAGTTTCATGATAATTTCCTCGAAATGGGATTTGATCTGTCTAAAGTTATGTTTATTGCTACATCTAATAGTCTAGCAACCATACAACCAGCACTTCGTGATAGAATGGAAATCATCAATGTAACGGGATACACTATCGAAGAAAAGGTAGAAATTGCTAAACAGCACCTGTTACCGAAACAATTAGAAGAACATGGGTTAGATAAGTCCCATATTAAAATTGGTAAAGCACAATTAGAGAAAATAATTGAAGGATATACTCGAGAATCTGGAGTTAGAGGTCTAGAAAAGCAAATTGCTAAAATGGTTCGTTTTGCGGCGAAGAATATAGCAATGGAGGAAGAGTACAATGTAAAAGTGAGTAATGAAGATATAATCGAAGTTCTTGGAGCGCCAAGACTCGAAAGAGATAAATACGAGAATAATGAAGTAGCCGGAGTGGTAACAGGATTAGCCTGGACCAGTGTAGGAGGAGATATACTGTTTATAGAATCTATTCTTTCGAAAGGGAAAGGAAATTTGACAATTACCGGAAATCTTGGTAAAGTCATGAAAGAATCTGCTACAATTGCTATGGAGTATATTAAGGCTAATGCCGATACTCTAGGGATTAACCCAGATATTTTTGATAAATATAATGTACATATTCACGTTCCTGAAGGAGCAACGCCAAAAGATGGGCCAAGTGCTGGGATAACCATGTTAACGTCACTGGTTTCTTTATTTACACAACGAAAGGTAAAGAAAAGCTTGGCTATGACAGGAGAGATAACACTAAGAGGAAAAGTGTTACCAGTAGGAGGTATTAAAGAAAAAATTCTTGCAGCCAAAAGAGCTCATATAAAAGAGATATTACTTTGTGCCGATAATGAAAGAGATATTAAAGAAATTAAACCAGAATATCTTAAAGGACTCAAATTTCATTATGTAAAGGATATGGAAGACGTACTAAACATGGCGATAACTAGTTCTAAAGTTAAAAACGCTAAGAAACTTTAAAAAAAAGGCAGGATCTACATCCTGCCTTTTTAGTTCTATTACCTTTTTTTCTTTTGTACTAAAACGCCCATATAGCGATCTAAGTTTTTAAGAACAATCTCACTGCCTTTTACTACTGTTTTCAAGGGTTGATCCCCAAGGTGCACAGGTAACTCTGTTGTTCTGGATAATCGTTGATCGAGCCCTCTTAATAAAGACCCACCACCAGTTAAATAGATCCCACTATTATAAATATCTGCCGAAATCTCTGGCGGGATTTCTGATAATGTTTCCATAATGGCATTTTCTATTTGTGTAATCGATTTATCCAAACTTTTTTCGATTTCTTTATAGGATATTTGTATTTGTTTTGGTTTTCCGGTGAGCATATCTCTTCCTTCGACAGCCATGTTTTCTGGTGGCGATTTAAGGTTATCTATAGCCGAACCAATTTGTATTTTTATTTTTTCTGCCATGAATTCTCCGATGTGAAGATTACGAGATTCTCGAAGATGTTGAATAATATCTTCATTAAAAATATTACCTGCAATTTTTACAGATTGCCCACTAATTATTCTACCCATGGATATTATCGCAATTTCGGTAGTTCCTCCTCCAATATCGACGACCATATTTCCTTTGGGTTCTAACACATCGATTCCGCCACCGATAGCAGCAGCGATAGGTTCATGTATTAAAAATATATTTTTCGCATTAAGCCGTTTGGCAGATTCTTTTACAGCTCTCATTTCAACTTCTGTACTACCGCAAGGTATAGAAATGATCATGTTATATGAAGTCACAAATAATGAAGAATTTAATGATGATAAACGTTTAATAAATGTTTTCAGCATTTTTTCGGCGGCATCAAAATTAGAAATCACGCCATTACTAAAAGGCGATAATGTTTTTATATTCTTATTTATTTTTCCTCTCATCATACCGGCTTCTTTACCTACTGCGATAATTTTTCCGGTAATCCTATGTATTGTAATAATAGAAGGATTATCAATAGCGATTTTTCCTTTGTAGGTAATAAGGGTATTAGAGGTGCCAAGATCTATTGCAATCTTTTCATTCAAGAAATCAAAGAAGCCCATAAGTATTTACTTTGGTTAATATGTGTTGATTTAGGTTTTAAAAAAGTAGTTTATATGCATACTTTGGGTGTCTAAAAGTAAATAACTTTTATAAAACGTAATTATTGTGTTTTTTGAAGTTTTATACTTGTAATAGTACTTTTTTGTATGTGTTTTGAATGATCAAAGAAAGACAAGTAATTAAGACGATAGCTTAATTTATAATAACTTTTTGTCGTAAGTGATATTATTGTTAATAGTTTGAATTATTTTTGATAACTAATTAAGGCTATTTTAAATAATATCTAAACGAATTTGAAAGACAAACAAATCATTATTGCCATAGATGGGCATTCTTCTACAGGAAAAAGTACTGTAGCCAAACAATTGGCCAAGGCGCTACAATATATTTATGTTGATACCGGTGCCATGTATAGAGCAGTTACATTATACGCTATGCGCAAGGGGTATATTGATGTATCTCATTTTGATCAAGAAGAATTAGAAAATAACCTTCCTTTAATTAGTATTAAGTTTGAGATAAATGCAGTTACAGGTTTGGCTGAAGTTATGTTGAATGGAGAAAATGTAGAAAAAGAAATTAGAACTTTGGCAGTTTCAAAACACGTAAGTAAAATAGCAGCAGTATCATTGGTTAGAAAAAAATTGGTGGAACAACAGCATCAAATGGGAAAAGACAAAGGAATTGTAATGGATGGTCGAGATATAGGAACTGTGGTTTTTCCTAATGCCAAATTAAAGTTATTTATGACGGCAACGGCAAAGGATAGGGCAGAACGTCGATTTTTGGAACTAAAAGAAAGAGGAGAAAATGTTACTTATGAGGACGTATTAAAAAATGTGGTGAATAGAGATCATATTGATAGTACAAGAAAAGACTCTCCACTTAGAAAAGCTGGAGATGCAATCAAAATAGATAATTCTAATCTTACGTTAGAACAACAATTTGAACAAATTTTACAACTAGCTAAGACAACTATTAAAAATGCCTAGTCTTTTGTAGGCTCACGAGTATTGATTACATAATTTTCAATACTAGTAAAGTTTATAATATCTCTTGAGTCATAAAACCTTAAATCTTCCTTGATCCATTCAATTAATTCTATAAACTGATTACCTCGCCTTATCACAAGAATGCGATTGAGCATTAATACATCATCCGAGACGGTTAAATATTTTTGTATTGAAGAATCTGTTATTTGATAAAATGGTTTCTCTCCTAAGATGCGATATTGCAAACCATCATTCAAAACAATTTGATCTTTACGCTCATAGAGGACCGAAGTTTTGGATAATGATTGGGCGTAATTACTAACAGAAATGCATAAAAAAACCAAAAGTAATACTCTTTTCATAGGAACAAGATATAAATTTCAATACATAAAATTATGGTTTTACCGTAATTTTATGTGGTTTTACTTGTTTCTACTAGTATCTTTTCGATGAAATACACAGTTTATAGATATATAACATGTGCCAAAGGCAAATATTGAAAATGATCAATATGCATCTAAAAAAAAGCCGCAAATGATGCGGCTTTTAAAATATATAAAGTGATTATGTTTATAGGTTCGGGATGATCAATTCTTGATCTGGATGAATAACATCAGGATTTTTAAGAATACCTGTATTTGCTTCAAAAATAGCTTTGTATTTCATTGGGTCACCATAATAATGCTTAGCAATTTTACTTAACGATTCTCCACTCTTTACAACATGCTTATGATAAAATGAAGTGTCGGCCACATTAATATCTGCCACTATATCTGAAGGAGATTCTCCGCCTATTTCTTTTATTTTATCCCAAAGCTGGTTTTTTTCGTATTGCGTTTGAGCAGTACCTTTTATCTTTAGTGTTCCATTTTCTTCAGATACGTCTCCATCCTGAATGTTTAATTGTTGTCCTAGGTCCAAAACACCTTGATATTTAGCTTTTACCATAACTAAGTTGATTTTTAAATTATTAATTAGATTTACTCAAATATAGGAAATTATCATGTTTTTTTCACAAAGTTTTTGGATTAAAAAACGATCGATCATCGGTGAAATACATAATTTATCTATATTCGGAACGGAGTAAATATAAATTTAATGTTTAGAAAACGTTTTTATTATCTAGTAGAACTACAATATCTGGGGTTTAGATACCATGGATGGCAAAAACAACCTCAGGTTAATACCTTGCAACGAATGGTAGAGCGTACCGTATCTTATGTTTTGGAGCATAAAAATTTTAAAGTATTAGCTGCCGGAAGAACAGATGCTAAGGTATCGGTCAATCATACGTATATCGAATTATTTGTTGATCATCAACCTTTGGATATCGAACTATTTTTTCCAGAGTTTAATAAAAACCTTCCTCAGGATATTAAAGCATTAAGCATTACCGAAACAGATGAGCATTTTAATATCATTCAATCTCCAAAAATAAAGGAATATATCTATTTATTTTCTTTTGGGGATAAATTTCATCCATTTTGTGCCCCTTTTATGTATAACATATCCGAAAAACTTGATGTTACTTTAATGCAAGAAGCAGCAAAATTGTTTGTTGGAAAACATAATTTTAGATCGTATTGTCACAGACCTTCAAAACATACGGTATTAGAAGGAGAGATTACCTATTGCGATATAGAAAAAAATGATATATACACTGCTAATTTTTTTCCGGAAGAGAGTTATCTTTTACGAGTGAAAGGAGAAGGTTTTAAAAGAAATCAAATACGATTAATGATGGGAGCATTGTTGGATTTAGGTAAAGGAAAAATTGATTTAGATTTTATAGAACGAACACTCAACCCCGAAGCAGAAGAAATAATATTAGAACACATTGTTCCGGGTTCTGGACTAATATTAAACTCTGTTGAATTTAAATAAAACAATATGAAAGTAGTATCCACGAACATTGCTGAAATAAAAACCATTTCCTGGAGGGGAAAAGAAGTACAAACCGGAATTTATAAACATCCAGTGGATACATCTATATTTTTAGGAAAAGAAGATGTAAAAGGAGATCATGTTGTTGATAGACGATATCATGGAGGAGTTGATAAGGCTTGTTATCTTTATGCTATTGATCATTATCCTTTTTGGAAAGAAAAATACCCTCATCTTGATTGGGATTATGGAATGTTTGGAGAAAACCTTAGTATAGAAGGGTTTGATGAAAACAAAATTAATATTGGCTCTATTTATACTCTAGGTACTGCAACGGTACAAATCTCAAGACCTAGGCAACCCTGTTATAAACTGGGTGTTCGTTTTGGTAATCCGGGTGTTATAAAAGAGTTCATAGCATCTTTATTTTCAGGGGTATACGTTAGAGTGTTATCACCTGGTAATGTAACTAAAGGGGATAAGCTCGAGGTACAACAAGAGCATGTTGATGGGATATCAATTGCCGAATTGAATACTTTAATGTTTCATTATGATCCCAAATTACATACAGACTTATTAGAAAAGGCAATTAGTGACCCCTTAGTTTCTGATAGTGATAAGAAATATTTAAGGAAGTAGCATGAAGATAACTAATGGGTAATTATCTTATACAGTATTTTGAATTTCTTTTAATAATACACCGCTACTAATGTTAATTCTTGTATTACCATTGGTTTGTTCTATTTGCTTTATAAGGGATATTATCTTTTTATTTACAGAGCAGTCAATATTCATTTGTTTCGCAGCCTCAACAATGGCGCCATTTAAATAATCAATTTCTGTCTTTTTTCCTTGTGAGAGATCCCACCACATTGATGTTCGAACGGTTGGATCGATCGCTAACATTTTATTAGCAACTAAAGTAAATAAAAAGTTTGGTAGACTAAGTACTGTGGGAATGTACTGAGCCGGAAGTGCTGTTAATTTTGGTAATTTAATTTGCAAAGCTTTAGTAACCTGTAGTAGTTCTTTCATCAACGCGGCGATAATCAAACGATAATCTCGTTGTTCTAACATTTCTTTTACAGGGATGTCTGCCAATGCATTAATACTGTTACCTAAATTTAATTGTAGTTTGGCCCATAACAGTGCTTGCATTTGATCTGTTTGAGACGCCGGAAGGATTGTAGTATTTAATAATTGTACTAAAGATGTAATCACTTCTTTTTGTTCTATTGGTGTTTCTATGCATAAAGTTCCTTCAGATCCACGATGCAAGTGTCCAGGCTTAAGTTCGGCAACGTTAAAAGGGACCATAACTCTTAGGATTGTATTTTTGGGATAGCGCTGTTTTAAAACTTGATCAGAGCCTAAACCATTCTGACAACACAATAGTATGGTATTGGGTCCGATCAAAGGCATAATTTCTTTACTAACCTGATCGATCGCTGTACATTTTACTGTTATCCATAAAAAATCACAATACGTTTTACTCTCAGGAGTTAAATCATCTGGATTCAAAAAATCCAACGTTTTTATTTTGGTTGTATTCCCGAGATAATCAGTTAATACCAATCCATTATTTAACTTTTGTCTTATATGTGACCTACAAACAAGGCGAGTAGATGTATCTATAGAAGTAAGTATCCCACCTATAAAACTACCTATTAACCCTGCACCAAAGACAATATGTGATTGCATAAAAGAATATATTATTTATTCGGCAATAGAACTTTCTTTTTCGAGTATAGTTAATGCCAGACGAATACTATCATAATCAATAGCCCCGTTAAAGTGTTCAAAATATGACTTTAAACCTTCGGGTTGGTCAAGTTCTTCTTTGGCCTTCTTAACCGCGATAACGTCTTTTTTACTTACAAATTGACTAAGGTCAATTTGTTCTCCCTCATTATATAATTTCATAATATGCGAAAAGATAGTAGATGGTGCTAGTTGCCTTTTGATAGCAATTTCTTCTATAGATAAACCATCTTGATATAACGCCAGTGTTTCCTTATGAGTATTGCCTTTTTTCGAACTTGTCTTTTTTTTGGTTTTCTTGGCCGAAAAATTAATGATCTCTTTTATGAATTGATACCCATAGTTTTGCATTTTTTGTCTACCAACACCGTTAATCTGCATAAATTCTTCATCGGTGGTAGGTCGAAATTTTTCCATTTCTCTTAATGTAGCATCATTAAATACTTGATATGCCGGTATACCTGCTTCTTTTGCTAACTCCAATCGTAGTTGTCTTAGTTTTTCGAACAAATCAGGTGTTGCTGCCTTTTTACTCTGATCCAGTATAACTTGTTTCGCCTTTTCAAACTCTTTTAAATGCGCAAGACTTACTTTCTCTCCTTCAAATAATACTTTTCGAGAAAGGGCAGTTAGTTTTAGCTTATTATTTTGATGAAAAGCAATTTCGAGATACCCTTGATTGATTAATTGCACGATATACTGTTGCCAATCTCTCCAGGCAATCTCTTTACCTATACCATAGGTTTTTATACCCTGATATCCTTTGTCTATTACAATTGCATTTTGGGCTCCTCGTAAAACGTCTATAATGGTACCTATAGGTTCTTGTTCTTTGATTCTTGTAACTGTGGATAATGCTTTTTGCGCAATAATAGTTCCGTCGATAAAAGTAGGAGGGTTTTTGCACACATCACAATTGCCACAATCTTTTTCGATTAATTCTCCAAAATAACTTAACAAAATTTTTCGACGACAGCTTAAAGATTCAGCATATTGCTGCATGCGATCTAATTTTGCCAATTGTACCTCTTTATTGCCGGACATATCTGCAAATTTTTGTAATTGTACAACATCTGCATAACTATGAAAAAGAAGAGTAGAAGAAGGGATGCCATCTCGACCAGCACGTCCAATTTCTTGATAATACCCTTCTATGTTTTTTGGTAAGTTATAATGAATTACCCATCGTACGTTTGATTTATCGATACCCATACCAAACGCTATAGTGGCACAAACAATTTGTATAGAATCATTTATAAAACCTTCTTGTACACTAGCACGTTTTTCATGCACTATACCAGCATGATAAGCTTCGGCATTATACCCTTTACCTCTTAGTTTTTCGGCTATAGCTTCGGTGGTTTTTCTACTTAAACAATATATGATTCCGCTATCGTTAGGTTTATCAGCCAAGAAATTAAGAATCTGTTCAATTCTTTTAATGCCCGGACGGACCTCGAGGCTTAAATTTTTTCTGTCGAATGATGCCAAATGTTGTGTGGCATCCGGAATATGCAATTGATCACAAATATCTTGTCTTGTGGCCTTATCGGCGGTCGCCGTTAATGCAATAATTGGCGTGTTTGCAAATTTACTTTTCAAATATCCTAATTGCATATAAGCAGGCCTAAAATCATGACCCCATGCCGATATACAATGTGCTTCATCGATTGCAATTAAACTGATTTCAATTTCTGAAAATACAGTATCTAGAAAAGACAAACTCTCTGGAGCAACATACAAAAGCTTAATTTTGTTATTCTTTAACTTTTGGTAAATTTCTTGTTGGTCATTTTCGTTTTGACTACTGTTGATAAATGAAGCATTAATACCATTGGCTAGCAGCCCATCCACCTGATCTTTCATTAATGCAATAAGAGGAGAAATTACTAGGGTAATTCCAGGTAATAATAATGCAGGAAGCTGATAACAGATTGATTTACCACCACCAGTAGGCATGATTACAAGATTATCCTTACCATCAAAAACAGAGTTAATAATCTTTTCTTGAAGTGGTCTAAAGCTATCATACCCAAAATATTCTTTTAGCGTATGTAAGATTTTTTGCTGATTTGGCATAAATGCAAAGGAACAAAAATAGCTTGGTAAAATGAAGTTAGTTGGTTGTTTTAATATAGGCAATGGTTTGTTCAATAGTACCACTGCCTATATTTTACTAGTATATTTTATTCTTTTTCTGAAGATATATATTTATACACGATACCTGCCAAAATAGCACCAACAATTGGCGCTACCCAAAATAACCATAATTGACCTAGAGCCCAATCTCCCACAAATATTGCTTGGCTAGTACTTCTTGCAGGGTTTACAGAAGTATTAGTAACCGGTATGCTTATTAAGTGAATAAGTGTTAATCCTAAACCGATAGCTAATCCGGCAAAACCTTTAGGGGCTTTTGGATGGGTAGCGCCCAAAATAATCATTAAAAACATAAAGGTCATTACTATTTCGGTTATCAAAGCAGACAACATACTATATCCATCTGGAGAATGCTCTCCAAAACCATTAGCAGCAAAATCACCTATTTCAAATCCTGATTTACCACTAGCTATCAAATACAAAATTCCTGCTCCAGCAATTCCTCCCAGAACTTGAGCAATAATATAAGGTATAAGCTCTTTTTTGTCAAATCTACCACCTATCCATAATCCTATCGAAACAGCAGGGTTGAGGTGACAACCTGAAATATGACCAATGGCATAGGCCATAGTAACCACGGTCAAACCGAAAGCAAACGCAACACCTACGAATCCGATTCCTAATTCGGGATATCCAGCGGCTAATACGGCGCTTCCACAACCTCCTAATACAAGCCATAGTGTTCCGATAAATTCTGAGATTAATTTTTTCATATGATTTAGTTTTAGTTAATGATAAATAATGCCCCTAACATTTCTTGAAAACACCAGTAAGTCTTACATTTTCAGATATTTTGCTAATTGAAATGAAGTGTATTTACTATTGAAATATAGAGGATTAATATATCTTTAACAAAAACTAAAAGAATTAATCTTAAATGTGATAATTAATAAAATAGAGATTATTCAAACAGATCTGAACTTAAATATCGATCTCCTCGATCACATATAATGGCCACTAGCACACCGCTTTTAAGAGTTTTTGCAAGTTTTAACGCAGCGGTAACGGATCCTCCACTACTCATACCAGAAAAAACTCCTTCTTCTTTGGCCAATCGTTTTGCCATAGCAGTAGCTTCTTCTTGGCTAACTTCAATAACTTGATCTACTTTTGAAGGGTTAAATATTTTTGGTAAGTATTCTTTTGGCCATTTACGGATACCAGGAATTCTAGATTCATCGGTTGGTTGAACACCAACGATTTGTACATCTTTAGATTGTTCTTTCAAATAGGTCGATGTACCCATAATTGTGCCTGTAGTCCCCATCGAAGAAACAAAATGAGTGATTTCTCCCATAGTATCTCGCCAAATCTCTGGGCCTGTAGTTTTATAATGAGCTCTCCAGTTATCATCATTAGCAAACTGATTAAGCATGATATATCCTTCTTCATTTACTTTGGCTTCGGCATAATCTCTAGCGCCTTCAATACCAATATCTTGAGATGTTAAGGTAACTTTTGCTCCATATGCTCTCATAGTCTGCACGCGCTCTTTAGTTGAGTTTTCGGGCATTACTAATTCAATATTCAGTTTAAAAATACCGGCAATCATAGCAAGAGCAATACCTGTATTACCACTGGTAGCTTCAATAAGTTTCGTGTTTTGATCAATATCGCCTCTGTCCAGGGCAGATTTGATCATATTGTAGGCAGCACGATCTTTTACGCTTCCACCGGGATTATGACCTTCTAATTTAAGAAAGAGTGTAATATTTGGATTATCGATTAATGAGGTAGCCTTTACCAAGGGCGTGTTTCCGATAAGGTCTAAAATGCTATGCGACATTAAACAACTTTTTTGATCTTAATTTCTGAAGAGTTTGAAATAATAGAGTTTTCGGGAACAGAAGAAGTAATCCAGGCATTACCACCAATGGTACTATTTGCGCCGATAACGGTACTACCTCCCAAAATGGTAGCATTTGCATAAATAGTAACATTATCTTCAACTGTTGGGTGACGTTTTACATTACGAAGTTTTCGATCTACATACAATCCTCCTAAAGTTACACCTTGATATATTTTTACATTATTTTTGATAATAACAGTTTCTCCAATAACGATCCCCGTTGCATGATCAATAAAGAAAGAATCTCCAATCTCTGCTCCAGGGTTAATATCTGTACCAGTAAGACGATGTGAGTATTCTGTCATTAATCGCGGTACCATAGGTAACCCAAATTTCAGCAACTCATGACTTAATCGATAAATTGCGATTGCATAAAACCCAGGGTAGGCCATATAGATTTCTTCGATAGAGTTAGCAGCTGGATCACTTTGGATAAAAGCCTGAGCATCACGATTTAGTTTTTCCAATATTTCGGGTAGCGTTTCGAGATAGGATTGCCAAAGTTTACTACAGGGTTTATCGGTTTCCCAACAGGCAAGATCAATAAGTTCTTCAAAAGTCTTTTCTAAAAGATTTATATTCTTTTCAACTTCGGTGTCCGAATCGAATAACGTATAAAAAAGTAAGTTTGTAAAATATTCTGTTCTCTCCTTCAATTTTAGCCTCAGATTAGGATTCTTTTTTTGTTCCTTAATCTTAGCAATAATCTGGTCTCTTTCTTTGGTCATTGCCTATATGTTTGAAAACTCTAGTAAATATATAGAATAAAGAATACATAAGTCATAATATACTATAAATCCTTACATTTTTCGGATAATTATAACAACTGGTCCTTAAAAATTAAATAAATGCATAATTTTTAGTTAAACTTGAATGACGAAGTTAGTTTTTAGTAATTTTAAGATCAAAGAAATTTTTATGAGTACTGTACCAAAATCGGCATTTGAGTTTTTAAAGAAGTTGAAAAAGAATAATCATCGGGATTGGATGACCGAACATAAAAAAGAATATCAGGCAAACGAGAAAGTGTTAAAAGTTTTTTACGCCTCGATTGCCGATAGACTTAATGAAAAAGACGAAATAGAGAAAACCAAAGTGTTTCGAATTAATAGAGATATTCGGTTTAGCAAAGATAAAACACCATATAATGTGCATAGAAGTGTTAGTTTTAGTAGAGCTGGTGCTCATAGGCGGGGAGGGTATTATCTAAGATTAGAACCAGGAAACTCATTAATGGCGGGAGGTTTTTTTAGTCCGCAACCTGCAGATCTGTTAAGAATAAGAAAAGAATTTGAAATGGATGATCAAGAGATAAGAGAGATACTCGCGGCCTCGGATTTTAAAAATGCCTTTGATGGTTTTAATACAGAATTTCAAGTAAAAACAGCACCCAAAGGTTTTAGTAAGGATCACTCTGCAATAGATTTAATAAAAAATAAATCTTTTTTTGTTTCACACTCATTTAGTGATAAAGAGGTATTTGCACCGGATTTTTTGGATAAAGTGGTTTACCATTTTGAATTATTAAGGCCGTATTTTGATTATATGAGCGATGTACTTACAACAGATTTAAATGGAGTATCATTGATAGATGATTGATGTTTTTAAGTGTAATTTAACCAGTAATTCAAGCCCATCTTGTCCGACTATTATATATGGGATAGTAGATCGAGTCTCGAATTTAATTTAGATAATAAAAAAGAATAATATATATGAAAAGAATAGCGATTAATGGATTCGGAAGAATCGGTAGAGCAGCACTTAAAGTAATTATGGAAGAACCAGGTTTGCAAGTTGTTGCTGTAAATGATTTGATGTCTATAGATAATGCAGAATATTTATTAAAATACGATAGCGTTTATGGTATTTATGATAAAGAAGTTCGTATACATGATGATCATTTACATGTGGGTGATCAAAAGATAGCGTACTTTAATCAACGTGATCCAGAGCAGTTACCATGGAAAGAATATAGTATAGACATTGTTATCGAGAGTACTGGTTTTTTTACTAATAGAGAAGATGCAGAAAAGCATATTCATGCAGGAGCTACTAATGTTGTAATTTCTGGACCTACAAAAAGTAAGGATACTCCAACGGTAGTGCATGGAGTAAATACCGAAGAAGGAAAAACTGCCATTTTCTCGTGTGCCAGTTGTACAACAAATAATATAAGTCCAGTGGTGGAGATTTTGGGAAGAACGATCGGGATAAAAAAAGCAATTTTAAATACGATACATGCTTATACCGCTTCTCAAACATTAGTAGATGCCCCCTCAAAAAAGAATCCAAGAATGGGTAGAGCAGGAGCAGTTAATCTTACACCTACATCAACAGGTGCGGCTATTGCAACTACAAAGGCGTTGCCGCAATACGAAGGTAAATTTGATGGAGTAGCTGTACGAACTCCAGTTCCTGTGGGTTCTGTTAGTGATGTAACTTTTATTGCAGAACGTGATACATCTGCTGAAGAAATCAACGAAATTCTTCAAAAAGAGGCTAAAACAGATCGATATGATAAGGTATTGGATGTTACATATGAGCCAATAGTCTCTTCTGATATTCAACAAAATCCGTATGCGGCTACAGTAGATGCTTCGATGACAAGGGTTGTTGATGGGGATCTAGTTAAAATAATGATTTGGTATGATAATGAATGGGGATTTACAAATCAAATGATCAGGCAGATTAAAGAATTGTAAAATACGATTGATGTTTCCGTACGATTTTATATTCGATGAACTTTACCCTTTACAGTTAAGGCACAAGAAGATGTTTGGAATAGATGCCTTTTATTATGGTGAGAAAATTGTTTTTGCTTTGCGTCAAAAGGATGATCATATAGAGGATAACGGAATATGGATAGCCACCAAAATCATACACCATGAAGACTTAAAATCATTAATAAAAGATCTTAGGATGATCAAAGTTTATGGATTAAAAAGTTGGTTGTTATTACCCGAAGATTCTGATTATTTTGAGGAGGGCGTAAGTACTATTGCTCAACTGATACAACAACATAGTGCGTTAGTTGGTAATATTCCTAAACTTAAAAAGAAAAGAAGCACCTGACATAGGTTTTTTTGATGAAATCAAAAAGAGTATTGATCATATGATCAATACTCTTTTTAATATTAAACATTGGTTTTATATTTGACTTAATCCCCCATCTACTTCTAATTCTACACCATTGATAAAAGATGCATCATCCGAAGCTAAGAACAAGGCAGATTGTGCGATTTCTTCCGACGTTCCGAAACGGCCTAATGGAACTTGTTGGGCAAATCCTTTTCCCATTTCTTGAACTACATCTTGAGGTAATCCCATTTTATCATAAAGCGGAGTTGCAATTGGCCCAGGAGCAATAGAGTTTACTCTTATACCTCTAGATTTTACTTCAGAAGTTAGCACTCGTTGATAAGCGCGCAAAGCTCCTTTTGAGGCAGAGTATACTCCTAATCCATCAAAACCCTTTTGATGTACAATAGAGTTGGTAAATAAAATGGTACCGCCATCATTGATATGAGGTAAAGCTTCTTTGGTCGCCAAAATTGGTCCTTTTACATTGATATTAAATACTTCATCATAATGATTCTCGGTGATTTCATTTGTGGGAGAAACAGGAGCTACACCAGCGTTTAGGAATAGGACATCGATCTTTCCGAATTTGGCGGTGGCTTCCTCAATTAGTCTTGTATTATCTGCGGGTATAGCTACATCTGCTTTTACGGTGATAAAATCACCTTGGAGTTCTTGAGCTACTTTGTCTAGAGCTTCTTGTCTTCTACCAGAGATGACCACTTTGGCTCCTTGTTCTAGATATAACTTGGCGGTTGCTAGGCCAATTCCACTGTTTGCACCCGTTATAACGGCTACTTTGTTTTCTAATTTTTTCATGTGTATGATTTTAATTGTTTAATTTTTATTTGAAACAATCGTTTCAAAATAAGTTAAAAAAAAATATTTAATAAAGTACGGTAAGTACTGTGTTTACTAGGTTTTTTAATTCTTCTTCGTTATTTGTAAGTATACCTGTCATGCGTAACCCTTGAATAGAAGAATACAAATACAAGGCGTATTGAGCTGCTGTTTGATCCTCATTAAAAATCTTTTCCATTTGACCATTATGAACTACATCCTCAAGCATCGCAATGGTTTGCTCTTGATTCTGTTCCATAAATGATTTGATCAATGGTTCTTGATTGGTCATTTCGGATTTGCAATTAACAATTAGACATCCTTTTCTATCTTGATCTCCATAAATATCTTTAAGATAGATGTTGAAAATCGCCTTTATCATGTTCGAAGCATTATGCGAATGCATAAGTTCCTTTCCCATTTGACTCTTGTAAAGAGATTGGTAATGAGATAATACTTCCATAAACATACCCAATTTGCTACCAAAAGAATTATAGATACTCGACCTATTGAGGGAAGTTGCATCCACTAAGTCTTGCATAGAAGTACCATTATATCCCTTTTCATGAAATATTTCGGTGGCATTTTGCAGCACTTGTTTTCTATTAAAAGTTTCGGTTTTTGGCATTTTAATTGAAATGAACGTTTCAAAATTAGAGAAATAATTGCGTACCATTTGTTATCAAAATCATAAAATTTTGAAAAACTTAAATTTCTAGTTTCATCATTAAGTCTGTTTGTTCTTCTGTACCGAGAATAAATTGGTGTTGATCGAAGATTTTAAAACCATTTCTTTCATAAAATCGTATTGCAGCTAGATTTTGATTCCAAACACCTAACCAGATAAAATCGATTTCTTTATTTTGGGCAATATCTATACAGGTATCCAAGAGAGTTTGACCAATATTTTTACCCTGATATTCTCGAACAACATAGATGCGTTCAATCTCCAGACCCCTTCCTTCTACCTTTTCGGTTTGGGCACTTGCAAAGTTTACTTTTAGATACCCTACAACATCGGTTTGTATTAACGCAAAATAAAATTCTGAATCCGGGTTAGCTAATTCTCTATCTATAATCTCTAGAGTGAAGTTTTCTTTTAGATAGCTCTGAATATTTTCTTCGGTGTTTGCAGGTGGCCCAAAAGCATTATAAAATGTTTGGTATCCAATTTTTAATAATTTTTGATTATCTCCGGGCTCTACTTTTTTTATTTTCACTGTATAAGGAGATATCATGCCAAATAAGGGTTAAATAATACGCTTTATTACGCGCAGATTATGCGTATGAGTGCGTTTTTCGTTATTGTAAATACCAGTATGATCTATACGATCCACACGCACTTTACCATGCGCATGGATAATATAGTTATCTTTCATCATAATACCTACGTGTATGATTGAACCTTCTTCATTATCAAAGAAGGCCAGGTCACCAGGTTCGCTTTCTTCAATAAAGCTCAACGCTTCTCCCTGAGTAGCTTGTTGCGATGCATCTCGTAATAAGGCATATCCTGCTAGTTTATATACCATTTGGGTAAAACCACTACAGTCGATACCAAAACTTGTTTTTCCACCCCATAAATATGGAGCATTAAGAAATAAAAATGCGGTCTCGATTATACTATTTTTGGGTTGCTGTTGGGTGATTGTATGACCTTCAAACTGATGCTTGAAAAAATCAAGAGCACCTAATGACGAACCCAATGGTATAGCCATTAACTGATTTTGTTCACAGCTTATATACTCAATCAAATCACCAGCTAAACGAGGTTCTTGTTGATCAAAATTTATGTACTGTTCTTCGGTAATTTCTACATATTGCTTGTTATCAATCCAACCTTCATATTTATCGAAGGCCAAGCGAATTTTACTCCATTTTTTTCGTTTTTCTAATACTTTGAAATGTTCTCCATATAATACTTGTGAGACCATTTCGCTGGGATCTTTTGGCTCAAAACGTAATGGAACAATACTTAGATTGCAAATACCGTATTGCATGTAAAAAGTTTGATTAAAAATTCTTAATTAAATAATTACACGCGTTCAATTACCATTGCAGATGCACCACCTCCGCCATTACATATAGCGGCAGCACCAACTTTGGCATCATTTTGTTCTAACACATTGATAAGTGTAATCAAAATTCGAACTCCAGAGCATCCTAGTGGGTGTCCCAAAGAAACCGCTCCACCGTTGACATTGGTGTTGCTGTCGTTTAATCCAAGAATTTTCATATTTGCCAATCCTACTACCGAAAACGCTTCATTGAATTCGAAGAAATCTACATCATCAAGTGAGATTCCGGCTTTTTCAATTGCTTTTGGAAGCGCTTTTGCAGGAGCGGTTGTAAACCATTTAGGTTCATGAGCTGCATCTGCATAACTTTTTATTTTCACGATAGGCGTTAATCCTAATTCAGCAGCTTTATCTGCACTCATAACAACAACGGCACCAGCTCCATCATTTATGGTAGAAGCATTTGCAGCGGTTACAGTACCCTCTTTGGTAAAAGCAGGACGCAAGGCAGGAATTTTTTCCATCTTTACATTCTTGAATTCTTCATCTTCGGTCACCATAACAGGTTCTCCTCGGCGTTGCGGAACAGCAACAGGAACAACTTCGTTGTTAAATTTACCATCTGCCCAGGCCTTTGCAGATCTTTCATAAGATTGTATTGCAAAAGCATCTTGATCTTCTCTACTAAATTTATGCTCGGTAGCACATAAATCGGCACAAACTCCCATTGCATTACCGTCATAAACATCTACCAAACCATCACGTTGCATACCATCTTCAAATGTTTGGGCACCGAATTTATGACCAGCTCTTAATCTAACGTAATGAGGGATCAAACTCATATTCTCCATACCACCCGCTACAATAATATCAGCATCACCTAAAGCAATGGCTTGCGCAGCATGCATTACAGCTTTCATACCACTAGCGCATACTTTATTTACAGTAGTACAAGGTACAGCATCACTTATTCCTGCTGCTAAGGCAGCTTGTCTGGCTGGAGCCTGCCCGTTTCCGGCCTGAACTACATTACCCATAAATACCTCTTGTACAAGAGAAGGATCTAGATTAATTTTGTCTAGTGCACCTTTTATAGCTGTCGCACCAAGTTGTGTTGCAGGAACAGTTGATAGGCTTCCCATAAAACTTCCGATAGGTGTTCTGGCTGCAGATACAATTACTACTTCTTTACTCATTTATATGAAATTTAAATTGTGTGTATTGTTTGGTGCGAATTTAAGGATTTTTAAAGGATAAAAAAGAAGTAAAGAGTTAAGAGTTATAAGTTAAGGACTTATAATTCTTAAATATAGATGCTTACTTCGTGCATCTAACTTTGATTTACTATTTTTGGAGAACTAATAGCGCATAGCCTGTGAAACGATTTTTGAATAAACTATACAAAAAACAATCTTCTTTTTATAAGATCTTTCTTTTTATTTGTACCACTGCACTTATCGTGTATTTGTTTCCTAAAGGAGGAATATTTAAGTACGAATTTACCAAAGGAAAACCTTGGCAATATGAAAATTTATATGCCCCGTTTGATTTTGCTATTGCAAAAACGGAAGAAGAAATTGAAACCGAAAAAGAGCGAATCACAGATAATATTATTCCGTATTTCCAGTATGACACCATAGTCTCTAATAGCGCAAAAGAATCCTATGATGTTGCATTCGCGAATTACCTAAAAGAATATAGTCAAGCGCGTACTCGTGATCGTGATCGGGCAAAACTTTTTGGTCGAGTTTTATTGAATGATATTTATCGTTACGGAGTATTACAAGAAACATATTCTTACGATAATAAAAGACAAATATTTCTAAATAAAGGAAATGAGGCAGAAGCCATTACTTATGGCCAAATCTTGACCTCAAAAGAACTTACGGATCTTATTAATACACGTATAGACAAAAGTGAGTATACTGCCTCAAAAAGTGGTTTTGTTGCCTTATTTTATGATTTGATTAAACCTAACGTACAGTTAAATGAAAATTTGACCGAAAGTACATTAAATGCTGAACTTGCTAAAGTATTAACAACTAGAGGAGGAGTGTCTCGGGGTAGTAGGATAATTGCTAAAGGTGAAGTGGTCGAAGGAGACAAGCTACAAATATTGAGCTCTTTGAAATCGGAGTACGAATCGCAGGTTTGGAGTGACAAGAACTTTTACTGGATTGTACTGGGGTATTGTCTTTTGGTTTCGCTGGCTTTAATGATGCTTTTACTTTTTATTCGAAAATACAGAACCGATATATACGAAAATAATACGCAGGTTACTTTTATCTTTTTCAATATACTTTTTATGGTATTGATTACTACTTTGGTGGTAAAATATAGATCAGAGTATATTTATGTTGTTCCTTTGTGTATTCTTCCTTTGGTACTCAAAGCGTTTTTTGATTCGAGGTTGGGATTATTTACACATGTGGTTACTGTATTAATCCTTGGTTTTGTAGTTCCTAATAGTTATGAATACACTTTTTTGCAAATCATTGCGGGTATTGTAACCATACTAACAATTTCAGAATCTTTTAAAAGAGCTAATTTGTTTATTTCGGTAGGACAAATTACAGTAATTTATATCATAGCCTATATCGCTTTTCATATCATACACGAAGGAAGCATTAGTAATATAGATTGGACCACTGTAGTATTATTTGTAATAAGTGGTTTCGCTACTCTAATTGTACATCCTTTGATTTATGCTTATGAAAAAGTCTTCGGATTAATATCTGATGTTTCTTTGTTAGAGCTAAGTGATACCAATTCGGTATTATTAAAGGAATTATCCAATAAGGCTCCCGGTACTTTTCATCACTCACTTAATGTAGCCAATATTGCCGAAGCTGCGGCAAATGAAATAGGAGCCAATGGTATGTTGGTACGTGTAGGTGCGCTTTATCACGATATCGGAAAAATGATAAACCCTACTTATTTCACCGAAAACCAATCGGCATCCGGTAACCCACATGATGTATTATCTCCCAAAGAAAGTGCAAAAATTATTGTAAATCATGTAATTAGAGGAATCGAGATAGCAAAAAAATACAAATTGCCTGATCGAGTAATTGATTTTATAAGAACACATCATGGTACAAGTACCGTTTATTATTTTTATACCAAAGAAAAGGAGAGTAATGAGAATGTGAATATTGAAGATTTTCAGTATCCAGGCCCTAAACCTTTTTCTAAAGAAACGGCTATTTTAATGATGAGTGATAGCGTTGAGGCGGCTTCCAAAAGTTTGAAAAACCCTACCAGCAGTTTGATTGACTCGTTTGTAGAAAAAATTGTAAATAGCCAGATGGATAATGACCAATTTTTAAATTCAAATATTACTTTCAAAGAAATTCAGCAAATTAAAAAAGTATTTAAGCGTAAGCTTACTAATATATATCACTTACGAATAGAGTACCCCGAGTAATTAACTACAGTTTTATTCGATTTTAAGTTTTTTAATGTAATGCCATATCGGCAAAGGGTCACAAAATGTGGCTAATATTTATCAGGATCTATGGTGCTGTCTTAATAGGTCAATAATTTTTTTTAGCGTAGGTATTTTTTATCCATCCAAAATGTTCCAAAAGGAACAATAGAACATAACAATACAATAGCTAATGTTTTGGTATTCCATTGTTTTTCGAATTTTACCATAATAGCAAAAACAATATATAATAGAAACAAAACTCCATGCGCCATACCAATAACCTTATTAGGTTCTGGGGACTCGAACATATACTTTAGTGGCATTGTCACAAAAAGGATGAGTAGGTAAGAAATACCTTCGAGATAGCTAATAAATCTAAAACTTGTAATCATGTATTTTTATTTTTCGGGAGTATAATTTAATTCAAAAACTTCAAGATTAAAATAGGGGATAGCAGACAACAAATGATCAAAAATATCTGCCATTATTTTTTCATAGCTTTTCCAAACTTTATCATTACTAAATGCATAGATCTCTAGGGGAGTTCCTTGTGCGGTAGGTGCCAATTGCCGACTCATAATGGTCATTTCCTTATTGATATATGGGTGATTTTCTAGATACGATTCTACATAACTTCTAAAAACTCCCATATTAGAAAGATTTCTACCATTAACCGGTATACTTTTGTCTACATTATGCTCTTTATTATAGATTTCTATTTTGGATTGTGCTGCTTTTACATATTCTTTAATAAGTTCTATTTTTTCTAACCTCGCTATATCTTCAGAAGAAAGAAATGAAATACTAGAGGTTTTTATAAGCAGAGATCTTTTAATTCTTCTGCCTCCAGAATCCATCATGCCTCTCCAATTTCTAAAAGATTCTGAAGTAAGGTGATAGGTAGGTATGGTTGTAATGGTTTTATCAAAGTTTTGGACTTTTACAGAGGATAAATTGATCTCTACGACATCTCCGTCTGCACCATATTTTTCCATAGTAATCCAATCTCCTATTCTTACGGTATCATTAACTGCAACCTGTATACTCGCTACAAAACCAAGAATTGTATCTTTAAAAATTAAAAGAATTACTGCAGACATTGCTCCAAGAGCTGTTAAGAATGTCCAAATAGATTTTCCGGTAATCGATGAGAAAATTAAAATTGCACCTATAAACCATACAAATATCATAAATACCTGTACATAGCTGTCTATTGGTTTGTCTTTAAAAGACTCTAGGGACTTTAAGAAATCTCGTAATGTTCTAAATAAACTTCTCAAGATCCATATGGTTAATATGATGATCATGATATCAAAAAGAATCTCAAGATATTTTTCGGTTGTAGGAAATGCGATAAAAAGCTTAGGCACAATCCAAATAGTCAAAGAAAGAGGTATAATATGTGCCAGATAATCGAAAGTTTTATTTTTAACGAGATAGTCATCAAAAACATTTCTTGATTTTGTTGCATACTTTTTAAAAATAGAAATAAAAACTTTTCCTATAATCAGATCAATTACAAACAGAACAACAAATAATACGCATACTCCGATGATTACGTTTAAATATTCTGCTGTGTTTTCTGAAAGCCCTTTTGAGATAAAAAGGTTATAAAAATATCGTGTTATATCTTTCATGAAGAGTGAATCCTAAAATTTGATGCAAAATTAAACGGTATGAGGGATTTAATAAAAAATAATAGTTATGATTTTTATAAAATTTTGATTTGGACACAAAAAAACGCCTTATTCGACAGAATAAGGCGTTTTAATATATAAATTGTTGTTCTAGAAATTAAAATCTAATCTTCCGTAATAATATGCTCCACTAAAGCCCATTTGTACGGCGTCCCAATATCCTCCGGCTTCGGTTTCTCCATCGTTTTGCTGATCAGGATATTCGTTAAAAATATTATTTCCTCCGATGGTAAATTTTAAATCATCGGTGAGTTTATAACCAAGGTTTAGATCTGCTGTGATTTTAGCGCCATATATATCTTCAGTATCTGCAAAATCTATTAATACGATTTCACTAAAATGCGTTAATCCTATTCCGGCATTAAATTTTTCTTTACTGTAATTAGCATTGAAAGAAAATTTACTATCCGGAGCAGAGGCTAATAAAAAAGACTTTTCTCTTTCGCCAAAAAAAGTAGCTTCATCCAGGCTTCCATTTTTTACTTCTTCGATAGTCATGTTGTTAATGTTACCTGCTAGGGTAGCAGATAGGTTTCCAAAATCATAGTTTCCTTTCCAGGAAAGAATAATATCCAAACCGGTAGTTTCGGTATCTACACCATTAGCAAAGAATTGCGCTTCATTTACGTTAGGTATTTGCGGAGCAGCAAAGGTACCTGTTAAAACAATTCTATCCTTTACGCTTATATAATAACCATCTACCGTAACTGTAAAACCGCCAAAAGTAGCCGTAGCACCCAAAGCAGCATTTACAGCAGTTTCTTCTTCAAGATCACCAATCCCAAAAGATGCAGTAACAGGACTGTTGTTAGGTGATAATAATGTTTCGGTAGCAACTCCTCCTTGAAAATCGGTAAATCTTAGATTGTAATAAATTTGAGCCAGAGAAGGTGCACGAAAACCTGTACTTACAGATCCACGAACATTTATATCTTCTGTTGCTTTTATTCTAAATGCTAACTTTCCATTAATGGTACTTCCAAAATCACTGTAATTTTCAAATCTGGCAGCACCGCCTAACAAAAATTTGTCGGTAATGTCTAATTCTGCATCAGCATATAATGATAAATTCGATCTTGAACGATCCACTTCATTTGCAGGGCTATATCCAGGGAATCCTTGAGATCCACCTGGGCGTAACTCTCCGGTACCAGGATCTGTGGGTTGTGTTTGATTGGCAGGATCTGTAATTGGTAATCCATTAATATCATAAGTGGCATAAGATCCTTCTTCACCAGCAAAAATGATGAAGTTTTCTGTTCTGTACTCTGTACCAAATGCAATATTTAACCCTTTTAATGTATTAGGGTAATATTTTGAGAAGTCAAGACTAGTGGTGTTTTGACTTAGACTATGACCACCAGCATCAAAATCAGTAGGAGATGATTCCTGAAGAGAGGCGTTTAATGTACCCTGGATGAAGTAATGAAAATTATTTTTACCCCAGGTATTATTAATATCAATTTTCCAACCGCTATCTGTTTCGGTACGTATTCCTGCGGATACCGAGTTGTCTATGATATTAGAGGTAATTCTAGGAGTAAATCCATTAGGAAATATAGCTGTAACTACTCGTTCTCCATCATTACGGGTAAAAGCAAAGGCATCAGTGTCACGATAGTTTCTACCTCCAAAAGCGTATAATTCGGCTTTTCCAGATAATGGTATAGCTGCATTGGCAAAGAAATTAAAGCCATCTATAGCGGCTTCACCAAAACCTCTTCTGAAATCAAATCCAGGACGTAGTGTTTTATTTTTACTAACATATTCTGTAGTAAAATTAGCATATCCACCATCACCAATACCAACACCATAATTGGCAGTAACTTTTACTGATCCTCCATCAAAATTTTTGTCATCTGCAATACGGTTACCATCATTTTCTGTATCTAATCTATTTCCATCGGTGTTAGGTGTACCTGCTGGGAAATCACCTTTTGCATTAGTATTGTATGCTCCATAACTTACGCTTCCGGATATTTTATTGACATTATCTTTTAATACAATATTTATAACTCCGGCGATCGCATCAGATCCATATTGTGCAGCTGCTCCGTCTCTTAGAACTTCTATTCTTTTAATAGCAGATGCTGGTATTGCATTAAGATCTGTTCCAGAGTTTCCTCGCCCTCTGGTACCAAAAATATTGATTAAAGAAGAAGAGTGTCTTCTTTTACCATTTATTAATACCAAAGTTTGATCTGGTCCAAGTCCACGCAAAGTCGCCGGATCTATATGATCGGCACCATCTGATCCTGATTGTTTATTGGCATTAAAAGAGGGCGCGGTATATTGCAGGAGTTCGTTAATTTCAATTTTACCGCTTTTGGTAATGACATCCTGCATATCTATAATGTCAATTGCTACGGGTGTATCTGTAGCGGTTCTTTTTGGACTTCTTGATCCAACCACAATTATAGTGCTTAGTGCTTCTCCTTCGAGCAAAACAACGTCAATTACTTCTTGAGTTCCAACTTCTATTTCTTGAGTTTCAAAACCTACAAAGCTATACACAAGTGTAGCTCCAGAATCTACGGCGATGGTATATTTACCTTGCTCATCTGTGGTTGTACCTTTGGAAGAACCTTTTTCAAGGATATTAACAAAAGGAAGCGGCGAACCAGAAGCATCTGTAATGGTTCCTGTAACGATTTGTTGACTAAAACTCAGACAAGTGAATAAGCCAAACAAAATGAGTGTGAATTTTTTCATGTATTATTGTTTATTTAAGATGATTGTAATGTTAAAGATATTTAAAAGTTAACTATTAAATGTCTTATTCAGCTTAGTTTTTTAATAGTCTTAAAAATCTTGAGTAATGAACCCTTATTCAATGGGAAGTCTGATAATTTAAAATTTGAAATAAAAAAAAAGTCCTTTTAAAGACTCTTTTTATATATATAATTTATAACATGTTTACCAAAACACCGGACGAATCGATGGGTAATACATATAGAAAAAACATCCTATTTTTTCTGAGATAGTAAACAGCTTTCTTCATCAAAAAGAATGAAGCTATTAGCCGTAATATTAGTGTTAATTACTTTTGTAAATTGTGGTAATTACTTGATCCATGTTGGCATCATATGATTCTACAATAAAATTTTTATCAGCATCAAAATGTCCTATACCATTATCGTTGCCTCCAAAATTTACTATATAAAACCCATTGCTTAATGGTCTAACTTTAGAGGTTTTATTTCCTGATTTTTTGAAAAAAGTCATTACATAACCCTTCCCATCAGATATTTTAGAATATCGATCCATGTCTGATGAAGACTGAGATTTTTGAACTTGAACCTCTTCATCTGCATATGATGCAGATTGATTCGTTTTTCCTTCATCGCCTGGATTAAGTTTTATTTTACCTTTCTTAGTAATTACTTCTTGTTTTTTAATTACTTTTTCTTCGCCATTAGGGCCTTTGATACGTATAATTTTGGTTACCGTTTCTTTTGAAAAATTTTCTGTTGATTTAGTCTCTTCGGATTGTGCAAAAATACTAGAGGTATAGCCTAATAGTATAATGATAAATAGAGTTTGTAAAGTTTTCATTTGTTTAGTTATTGGGGTCTAAAATTACAAAAAAAAGATAAAAACCATCAAAAAAGACCATTATAGGGAGTGAATTATTTGGTTTAAAAATAAGATTAAACAATCTTATCGAGCTCTATTTGCGAACTAACCACGAATAGCATTATCTTTGCACTCTTAAAATTGAGATAAATTTTAGAAAATAGCTCAAATATTATAATGTATTTATCATGAAAGCAGGAATTGTAGGATTACCAAACGTTGGAAAATCAACTTTATTTAATTGTTTATCAAATGCCAAAGCACAGAGTGCTAATTTTCCGTTTTGTACTATCGAACCTAACATAGGAGTAGTAAATGTTCCGGATCCGAGACTTGAAAAGTTAGAAGAATTGGTAGTACCAGAAAGAGTAATTCCTGCAACAGTAGAGATTGTAGATATTGCAGGTTTGGTAAAAGGAGCTAGTAAAGGAGAAGGATTGGGGAATCAATTCTTAGGAAATATTAGAGAAACAGATGCTATTATACATGTGTTACGTTGTTTTGATAATGATAATATTGTTCATGTAGATGGATCTGTAGACCCAATTCGTGATAAAGAAACTATCGATATCGAATTGCAATTAAAAGATCTGGAAAGTGTTGATAAAAAACTAGATAAAGTAAAGCGTGCTGCCAAAACTGGAAATAAAGAAGCGCAAAAAGAAGAAGCTGTTTTATTAAAACTTAAAGAAGCTCTTGAAGCAGGAATATCAATTAGAGCGGTAGATATTTCTGAAGATGATCGTGATGCCTATGTAAAACCATTACAGTTTATTACGGATAAACCCGTATTATATGTTTGCAATGTAGATGAAGATGCTGCGGTTGGCGGTAATGACTATGTAAATAAAGTGAAGGAAGCAGTTGTTGCCGAAAACGCAGAAGTAATCGTACTAGCCGTGGGTACCGAAGCTGATATTACAGAACTTGAAGATTATGAAGAACGACAAATGTTTTTGCAAGATATGGGATTGGAAGAAGCGGGAGCATCGGTTTTGATTAGAGCAGCATATAAACTATTAAATCAGCAAACATATTTTACTGCAGGAGAAAAAGAAGTCAGAGCATGGACTGTAAATATTGGGGCAACGGCTCCTCAAGCTGCTGGAGTGATTCATACCGATTTTGAAAAAGGGTTTATACGTGCCGAGGTTATAAAATATGATGATTTTGTAAAGTTCGGTAGCGAATCAAAGGCAAGAGAAGCAGGAAAATTAGGCGTCGAGGGTAAAGCCTATGTAGTTAATGACGGGGATGTAATGCATTTTTTGTTTAATGTATAAAAAGAAACTACCTTAATTTATAAAAACCTTTCTAAGTAAAATAGAAAGGTTTTTTTTATAATTACCTGCCCATAACATTTTAAAAAAACGTATCAATGATTGTTTTTGACGTTATTTAATGTTTTTTCATTAATTTAACATACAGAAAAAGTAAGTTCATACTTACTATGGGGATCTTTTTTGAAAACAAAACACTAATCGAAAGACGAGCTCTTATAATTAATAGTTAGAAGTGCATGAGGATAGCTATGTCCATATTTTTTGTTGTATTCATATACTGTTTTTCATACGGGCAACAGGCTAATGGCAAAAAAGTAAATGACACAATAGAGGCCTTAATCGACAAAACAATTGACTTATACTACGACTACAAAATTAAAGAGTCATTGGATAATGCGATTAAAATCATTGATTATTCTCATAAATTAAATAATATAAATTATAGATATAGAGCACATTATATCATAGCCAGTAATTATGAAGTTGCTGAAGATTATAAAAATGCAAAACACCATTATAACAGCGCATTATCGTTAGCAAAAGAAAATAAAGATTCAATTTTTATTATAAGAAGTCTTAATGGATTAGGCAATATATCTATTGAATTAGATAGTAACATGGAGAATAGTGAGCAATATTATAATGAAGCATTACGATTGTCCAAAATATCCAAGCTAAAGCAGGAAGAACTGGGGCCTGTATTAAATTTGGCTTGGGCCTATATAGATTATAAAAAATTTAAAAAAGCTTATCCGTATTTAATAGAGGCCAAAGAATTGGCCGATTACACTGGTAATCCAATTGCTGTTAATGATGTAAATTGTCTAATGGGACGCTATTATAGTGGGATTAATGATTTTGATAATGCTATGCCGTATTTTAATAAAGTGATTAAGGTCGGTACAGAAAAACAATTATATTCTTCTTTAATTGATGCATACAAAGCCAAATCTGATTTTTTTGAGAAACATGGAGAATCGGACTCTGCTCTTTTTAATATTAAACAATATATTTTTTATCGAAATAAATTTTTTGATGAAGAAAAACTGAAACAATTAGAAATAGCAAAAGTTAATTTTAATGTAAATGAGTTCCAACGTGAATTGGAAGCGACTAAAAAAGAAAAAGAATACTTATCAAAAATCACGACTAATAATATTGTGATTAGTATTACATCAATTGGCCTTATCTTATTATTGGGTGCAGCTTTTTTCTTCTATTCTGGATATCGATCAAAGAAAAAACTTAATAGTGTATTACAAGAAAAAAATATAGAATTAATCCAAGCAAAAACAGAAGCAGAGAACCTTACTAATGTTAAATCTCAATTTATTTCTACGGTGAGTCACGAGCTCAGGACTCCTTTATATGGAGTGGTAGGTATAACTACATTATTGTTAGAAGAAAACGATATTGCTACAAAACATAAAAAACTATTAAACTCATTAAAATTTTCTGGGGATTATCTGCTTGATCTAATTAATAAGGTTTTAAAAATAAGTAAAATAGAATCTGATAAAGAGAAGTTGACCAAAACACCCACTAATCTTTCTCAACTTTCCCAAAACTTGTTGCATTCTTTTGAGTATCAGTCTAAGAATAAAAACAACGAACTAGTATTAGATATACCAAAAGAGTTACCTAATGTGCTAAGTGTTGATTCGTTAAAACTTTCTGAAGTTCTTATCAATTTAATAGGAAATTCTACAAAATTTACGGAGAACGGAAAAATATGGTTACGGATAAAAATCATTTCGATTGATAAAGAAATGGTAAAAATTAGATACGAAATCGAAGATAATGGATTAGGAATCCCAGAAGATAAAAAAGAATTTGTATTTGAAAAGTTTTCGCAGTTGGGAAGAGAGTTTAATAAATCAGAAGGAACAGGTTTAGGTTTGTCTATTGTTAAAAATTTACTGACAATGATGGATAGTGAAATTCGTCTAGATAGCAAAGAGGGTAGAGGCACAAAATTTCATTTTGATCTTGATTTAGAAATCATCGACGAAAAAGAAGATGAAGAATTGCAACCAATCAGTAATGGGATAGCTCAGACATTTAAGAAAATACTAGTTGCAGAAGACAATAAAATTAACCAAATAGTGACCAAAAATCTTCTCGATATTATAGGGTATACTTGCACGGTTGTAGAGAATGGATTTAACGCGCTACAGATGGTACAGAAAGAAGATTTTGATCTAATCTTAATGGACCTTAATATGCCATACCTAAATGGAATTGAAGCTACCAAACGGATTCGAGAATTTGATAAAGACACGCCTATTATAGCACTTACTGCTGCAGAACTCAGCGAAGTTAAAGAAGAATGCCTATCTATCGGAATGAACGATATTATTAATAAGCCATTAAACAAAAATGACCTTAGGAATATTATATTAAAGAATTTGGTGTCATAAAAAAAGGCTTCCGGAAAGAAGCCTTTTTTAAATTAATGTGTTCCTGAAGATTCTTTCTTCTTTTTATTTTTTACATATTTATCAAGCCATTGATCTTGTTCCCATAATAAATGTAAAATAGATTCTTTAGCACGATATCCATGGCTTTCCTTTGGTAACATAACTAACCTTGTAATTGCACCTAATCCTTTTAAAGCATTAAAATACCGTTCACTTTGCAAAGGATATGTACCCGAATTATTATCCGCAGCACCATGAATAAGTAGTAATGGTGTTTTCATTTTATCGGCATGCATAAAAGGCGACATTGTATAGTATATTTCGGGTGCCTCCCAATAACTTCTTTCTTCACTTTGAAATCCAAAAGGAGTTAGGGTTCTGTTATACGCACCACTTCTTGCAATTCCTGCTGCAAACAAGTTTGAGTGAGAAAGTAAGTTAGCAGTCATAAAGGCACCATAAGAATGGCCGCCAACTGCAACGCGATCTCGATCAATATATCCCATAGCATCAACGGCATCTATCGCCGCCTTACCATTTGCTACTAATTGTTTTCTGAAGGAGTCATTTGGTTCCTCATTACCCTCTCCCACAATAGGAAAAGAAGCATCGTCCAGTACAACGTATCCTTTGGTAACCCAATATAACATTGATCCCCAAAATGGATAAATAAATTCGTTAGGATTGGATGTTGATTGAGAAGCACTCTTCTTATCTTTAAATTCTACAGGATATGCCCACAAAATCATTGGCATTTTCTCCTTTTTCTCTTTGTCATAATCAATAGGAAGATATAAGGTTCCAGAAAGCTCTAATCCATCATCTCTTTTGTACTTTATAACCTCTTTGTGCACATTTTGCATACTGGCAAAAGGGTTTTTGAATGAAGTAATTTCTCTTAAATCATTTTCATTATAAATATTTCTAATGTAGTAATTAGGATATTCGCTAGGAGATTCAATTCGAACCAAAAACGTACCCTTTTTTAAATCGATTGCAGTATTGATATTTTCTATTTTGTTGGTATACTTGGATTGGTATACACGAGTCGTTTTTTTTGATTTAATGTCAAGTTTGTCTATAAAAGGAAATTGTCCGTCTTTGGTATATCCATCTCCTATTAGGTGCATATTGTTATTCTCGATATCAATAACAGAATACCCATATTCATTTTTTACCGTTACAGCATTTCCCGGGTCATTATATCTATCTTGATAACTACGGTCATGAAGTATTGTTGGTTTTTGATCCGGCTTTGAAGGATTAAAAACATATGTTTTGGTATTGCGCGTATTCCACCAATAGTCATATGCAATTGCATAATCACTATTCGTCCATTCTATTTGCCAATATCTACCTATGGTTTTTAGAATGGATGATGGATTATCGGTAAAAGGCGCTTTTAATTGAAAGACTTCATCCCTGTAGGCGACTTCTACTTTTGGATCACCTTTATCCAATGCTTCTGCCCAAACCAGTGTAGCAGGTTGATCAGATCTCCATGTCATTGATCTTTTCCCTGTCCTAGTAGACATAAATCCTTTTGGTAATACTTCAGTAAGAGGTACTTTGTTTATTGATCTGATAATTTCACCTGAGCTTTTATGCAATTTTGTCTCCTGAGGGAATCGTCTGTATGGTACTATATATGAAAAGGGTTTCTGGATTTGAGTTGTAATTGCATATTTTCCATCGGGCGAAAAAGCAATATTGCTATACATTGCCGTCGAAGCCCAATTTTTGGAACTACCATCCAAATTCACTTTTTTGATTTCTGAAAGTGCTAATTGTTCAAAGTTATATTCGTCATTTGTGTTTTTTAACAAATCTTGATATGTTCTATTCTGTGCTTTTGTACCTTCACTAACAGTAATCGTTGGGCCTTTGGGTATAGCTTTCGAAGCATTAATTAATGATTTCCTGGTAGTGGGAATAAATTTAACCAATAGCCCAGAATTATCTCTAAACCAAATAAAAGGACTACCTAAATTAGCATTAACTTTTGTCTCTGTAATTTTATTTGCTGATTTCTTTGTAATATCAAGAACCCATAGTTCTACCCCTGCAGAAGTAGTATTTGTAAAGGCGAGCATGCTCTGATTTGGAGACCATTTTAAATTGGTTATTCGCATGTTTTTTGCCAAACCATTTACCTGAAAGGCCTCTTTGTCCTTAGGTTTTTTTACTTGGATATTGTTAAAATAATTAGCTCGACTAGATATATTAGTTAAAGGATTAATTCGTAACCCAGCAAGACGCATTTCTTCTTCGGACAATTCAGAAATAGTTTTAAAACTTTCTCGATAAAGAAAAACAAGGTTTTCGCCATTGGCATCAACACTTACTGAAGGGGCTAAAGAAACATCTACTAAGTCAAGTATTTCTTTTGAAGGTTTTTGATATTCTAGATTTTCCTGAGCGCTACATATTGTAATGGATACAAATAGAAGAAAGTATGATTTGATGAATTTCATGATGTAAGAATTTTAGAATTTTATCAAGATGATTTTATATATCGTAAATAATACTTTTACAAGGTTTTAAATAAATAGATGAGGAAGGTGGTATTTATTATTTTTTTAACATTTTACACAAGATCATTGATAAATTGAGTCACATTGGTTATAACAACTTCTACATTTTCCTTGTGAGGCGTGTGACCAATATTTGGTATAATTAAAGCTTGAGATGCCCCTGTGGTTTTATTAACTATTGAATGAACTTGTTTCAGGGTACCGTATTCATCATTCTCACCTTGGATAATTAAAGAAGGACATTGTACATTACTTAGATATTTTTCTATGTTCCATGATTGGTACTCTTCAGAAAGCCATGTCTCTGTCCACATTCTAAAAACTTCATCTGTCTTATCACCATGATATTTGGATAACTTTTCTTTTAAATTAGTTTCTTTATAGGTTTTAACTGCTTCTTTAATCCCCGATAGAGTTTCTTTCTCTACAAATACATGTGCTCCTTCGGTAATCACACCAAGTATATTGTCGGGAAATAAAGCTGCGGTCAATAATGCGATACTACCACCATCGCTATGCCCAAATAAAATTACTTGTTGTAATGCCAATGTATCAATGATACGACCTAATGCCTTTGCTTCATCTTTGAGATAATTATGATCTCTTTTTTGATTACTAAATCTAGTAGATTTTCCATATCCCTGACGGTCATACGAAATAACATTACACCCGGTTACAATGCCAATTTTTTCGGGAAAATCCCTCCATAATTTAATACAGCCCAAAGAGTCATGTAAAAAAATAATAGTTGGCTTGTTAAAAGATAGTTTTTTTGGGTCGGTAGAAAATCGTAATCTATGGTTATCAATAATTAAATCCAAAGTGCGGTATTTGTTATAAAAAGTGCTAAAAATAAGCTAAAGTCTATACAAATTGTATATTTTGCGATAGTAAAACTGTAACGCGCTATAGTTTTTATCGTCTAGCTATAGTAAATATATTAAATTGTTCAAATGAAAAATGTTTTTGCCAAAATCTTTATTGGTTCTATTGTTGTTGTAGGATGCGGAACACAAAATCCCGCTAATGATGTTGCAACCAGTCAACCTATTGTTACGGCTATAGATCTTACTCAAACAAAAGATGACAAAGTTCCGGTTGTAATCAATCCCGGTCGTTTTACTCAAGATTCTGTTAAGTATTACTTGCCCAAGGTAGTTCAAGGTACATATGCGGTTAGTGATTTTGGAAAATTTGTGGATGATTTTAAGGTGCTTGATTATGAAGGAAATGAAATTAAATCCGAAAAACTAGACACTAATACTTGGTTGATTCCTAATGCAAAACAGCTGGATAAAATCACTTATCTAGTTAATGATACATATGATATTGAAAATGGAGGAGAGGGGACCCCTTTTTCTCCTTCTGGAACGAATATTGAAACCGAAAATTATGTATTGAATCTACATGGTTTTATTGGGTATTTTGATATTTTAAAGAACAATCAATATGCATTGGATGTGAAAGCACCAAAGGATATGAAAAGAACTTCTGCTTTACAAAAGGTTGGAACGGAAGAAAGTAAAGATGGATCAATAGTAACGGATAAATATTTTGCATCTAGATATTTTGAAATAACTGATAACCCGATGATGTATGGAAAACTAGATGTAGAGGAGTTTTTGGTAGGTAACATAAAAATAGTATTAAGTGTATACTCTCCTAATAATGTACATACAGCTGCAACTATTAAAGAGACAGTATATAAAATGATGAAGGGGCAAAAGACTTATTTAGGAGATATTGATAGTACTCCTAGATATGATATATACCTCTACTTATCAAAAGGAACAGAAGACTCTCCTACAGGATTTGGAGCTTTAGAACATCACACTTCTACAGTTGTTGTTTTACCAGAGCAAATGGCAGATGAGGCTTTGGCCTCGGCAATGATAGATGTAGTGTCTCATGAGTTTTTTCATATCGTAACACCGCTTAGCGTACATTCTGAAGATGTGCATTACTTTGATTATAACGATCCTACTTTTTCTAAGCATCTATGGATGTATGAGGGAGTAACAGAATATTTTGCAACCCTGTTTCAGGTCAATCAAGATATCGTAAAAGAAGAAGAGTTTTATGATAAAGTAATGGGTAAAATCCAAAGTGCAAAAGGATTTGATGATACTATGAGTTTTACCAAAATGAGTGAGAATATTTTGGAGCAGCCCTATGCATCAAATTATGTAAACGTATATGAAAAAGGAGCTTTGATAGGCATGTGTATTGATATTCTTATGCGAGAGGAAAGTGACGGAAATAGAGGTATTTTATCGCTAATGAAAGAATTATCTCTCAAATACGGTAAAAACAAACCTTTTGAAGATGATAAGATAATAGAAGAGATTACAAATATGACGTACCCGGCGGTAGGAGAATTTTTAAAAACACATGTCGAAGGAAATACACCTATTGATTACGGTAAATTCTTTGAAAAAGTAGGACTTACTGTAAAGCGAGAGAAAGTAGTTACAAATTATATTCAAAACTCTGGAGCTCTAATTGTTGCTGGTAATCAGGAAAAAGGAACTATATTCTTTACAGATTTGGTATCAGATAATAGTTTTTGGGCAGAAAACGGAGTTCAGCCAAATGATGATATCGTTGAGGTGAATGGAACGAAATTGACCATACAAAATGCGAATAATGTACTTGGCGCAACTTTTCAATGGCAAGAAGGTGATGATCTAGAGGTGAAACTTGATAGAGCAGGAGAAGAGGTTGTAATAAAAACTAAAGTAGCAAAATCATATACACAAGGCGAAAGACTAGGTTTGTCTGAAAACCCTACAAAAGCACAGTTAGCGTTACGCGAAGCTTGGTTAAAAGGTTAAATTTATTTTTTATCCATATAAAACTACAACAGCTGCCAATTGGCAGCTGTTGTAGTTTTATATATTGGATATATGATTTATAACTGAGAAGAGTCATATATCAATACTTTGCTCCACAGATCCTTATTTTCGGCAATAAATTTTTTATGAATTGGATCTACCTGATACTTATCATGAGCTTCTATAGACTCAAAAGTAACGACAATGCAGTATGTATATGAAGTATCTATTACAGACCTCTTTTCGGTTTTGGCAGGAACACCAAAATGACTTGAGGTTATAGATTTACAATTGTTCAGTAAATTATTCACCCCATTTTCAAAAGTCTTTCTTTCTTTTTCGTTGTCTGGGTTGTGTAACCAAAAGAGTACGGTATGTACTAAAGGCCCTTCTATTTTTTTAGAAATATGATCATCTTTTGATGACGTTTGCGCTATCGATGAAAAGGTAATCAAGAATAGCAATGTAAATATTGAAACTTTCATTTGCTTTTGTTTTTAGGTTTTAAGTTTTGTACAAGTTTATGATAAATATGGTAAATCGTTTTTAAATAACTTTTAGAACAACTCGATATCTTGCTTTTCCTTCTTTTAGGTGATTAAATGCTTCATTTACTTTTGCTAATGGGAATTCTTCTGTTATAGGGTATATATGATGTCGCACACAAAACTCAAGCATTTTACGAGTTAGAGCGGGACTACCCAATGGACTGCCCGAAACAGATTTATCGCCCCCAATTAAACTAAAAGCCGGAATACCCATAGGTTCTAAAACGGCACCAACATTATGCAACTTTCCTTTTGGAGCCAGTACTTTCAAATATCCTGGCCAATCTAGAGTAACATTAGTGGTATTTAGGATAAAATCCAAAGTACCGTTAATTTTTTCCATCTCTGAGCTGTCTCTTGAATTGATTACGCTGTGGGCACCCATTTTTAAGATTTCTTCTTTCTTATTGGGATTAGAACTAAAGGCGATTACTTCGCAACCCCATTTATTTAAGAACTGAACCGCCATATGCCCTAGGCCACCAATACCTATTACGCCTACTTTATGAGTTGGTTTAACATTAGCAGTCATAATAGGATTAAAAACAGTAATTCCCCCACAAAATAAGGGTCCTGCTTTGCTCATATCTATTTTCTTTGGTAGTGGAATTGCCCATGACCAATGACAACGAACATGATCGGCAAATCCACCATGACGCCCCACAATAACTTCTTCTTTTGTCGGGCAAAGGTTATGACTACCATTCATACATTGATCACAGTGCATGCAAGATTCTGAAAACCAACCTAACCCTACAAAGTCTCCTTTTTTAACGTTTTTTACATTAGGGCCGACAGCAATGATTTCTCCAACAATTTCATGGCCAGGAACCAAAGGAAATTGTGCATTACCCCATTCATTATTCACCATACTTAGATCCGAATGACAGATTCCGCAATAATGAACCTTTATATCCACCTGTTCGGTATCAATTTCTGGTAATTCGTATTGAAATGGTTCTAAATTGGCGCCAGCTTCTTTGGCGGCATAGGCATGTATAGTTTTCATGAGTATGATCCTTTTTTTTAAGTCAAAAAAATTGAATCATGAAATTACAAAAAATGTACACGTAAATACTTCAAGGTGTAATAATAATTTTACCTTTTACACGCCCTTCTCCGATATGTTCAAGAGCTTCGGAGACTTCTTTTAAGGAGTAACACCTTTCTATTATTGGAGTTACATTTTTTTTATCTATTAAGGATAGTAAAAAATCTAATCCTTTATTTGGTTGATGGGCTAGAATCCCCATTTTTTTATTTTCAATTATTGAAAGTAGAGGACCAATGCATAGGGATTGAAAAATAAGACTTGTATGACCTCCAACCATACTATAGATTCCTTTAGGCTTTAGGATACGTTTATAATCAAAAATAGAATGATGTCCAACCACATCCAAAATAAAATCGTATTTCAGTTTTTTTTGAGTAACATCTTCTTGGGTATAATCAATAACATGATCGGCACCTAACGACAACATAAAATCTAATTTATTGGTATGATCTACCGCCATTACTTCAGCACCATAATACTTTGCTAATTGGATAGCAAATGTGCCTACTCCACCACCAGCACCATTGATTAGCACTTTTTTTCCAGGTGCAACTTTCCCGTAATCACGTATACCTTGCAATGCCATGACTCCGGCTTGTGGAATTGCCGCGGCCTCTTCAAAAGTGATAGAAACAGGTTTTTTGATCAGTGCCTTTTCGGGAACACAAACATACTCTGCAAAACCGCCCCAACCATATTGAGAAATATCTCCAAACACATCATCTCCCGGTTTAAATCTTTTTACATTTTTGCCTATTACTGTGATTTTTCCAGCAATATCGCATCCAAGAATGGGTTTTCTGGGTTTTGTTAGTCCACCGCCAGCCAATCGAACAACAAATGGAGATCCTCTTAATAAATCCCAATCCCAGGAGTTTACCGATGTAGCATGGATTTTTATCAAGACTTCATTGTCTTTAGGGATAGGAGCGGCTACCTCTTTTAAGGCAAGTACACTAGTAGAACCATATTTTTTGTACACAATCGCCTGCATAGTGCTCTTTTTTAAGATGTAATATGTTTTATTGGTATGACGACCAGAGGCTTAAGTTGTTACAATACCAAGGTATATATGTTTTTAATAGTGTTTAACTTTCTTCAAGAGTTTTAGATTCTTTTTTCAAAATATTAGAAAGTTTAATTAGAGCTACATCCATATTTTGCCATTTCTCTAATTCGGTGGTATTGGTAATTTCTTCAAGATGTAGTTTAAAGTTGATCATTGCGCTGATTACAGGTTGTGTTTCGCCATAAAAAGGTAATTCTGCCCAGTATAATTGGTAGTAGCGCTTAGATGCTTTTCTCCATTCTTCGGTGTCGTATAAGCTTCGATTGGCCAAAATAGAGCATACTCCAACAGTTTCTTTATAAAGTGCTAGGAGACCAGCTTTATTTTTCACATATTCTTCTTCGGTGATAGCCCATTTGGTAACAATAGTATCTGATGAGAACTTGCTTATAAATCTTAATTTTCTTCTCCATAGATCTGGATTTGCAGTCTTGGTAGATTCTAAGTATGAATTAAGTAGGCTTTCTTCGTGACTCGAATCAGCCCTAAATTTTTCTATGTTCAAATTTCCGATATCAATAATCAAAAAAGAAACAATAGCACCTATAGAAATCAATCCCCACTTTATGATTTCGACAATCGATTTAAACTTTTCATTTTTTAATTTTTGAAATTCAACCTTTTCTTCAAATGTTAGCTCTTCAATTTTTATTTTGAGTTTATTTTTCATAATTAGTATAAAGAGATTATTAGTTTCTATTAACCTGGATTAAACTTTGTTTTGCGTGATATAGCTAATTGTTTTTTAGTTTGTTATGTTGCATTCTACAATTTACTATATATTTTAGTTAAAAGTGCAGTACGATACCTTAAAGCATAAACAGAATGAAAAAAGTTAGGTGTTTTTAGGATTAAAATGAGATTGAATATAGCGCTCTTTTAAGATCTTAAAATAGTTAAACCTTTGTATACCAAATAATCAACAAAATTCGTTGTTGATTTGTTAATTACTTTGTTTGATGTCTGTTTTAATTTTGTAAGTGAAGCCTTATATTAGCTGGCATTGTACCCAAAATTTTATGAGTAAGGAAACCAAGTATACCGAAGATAATATACGATCCCTCGATTGGAAGGAGCATATTCGTATGCGACCAGGGATGTATATTGGAAAGTTAGGAGATGGATCATCCCCAGATGATGGGATCTATATTTTATTAAAAGAAGTACTCGATAATTCGATCGATGAATATGTAATGGGTGCCGGTAAAACGATAGAAATCTCTATACAAGGCGATAAGGTAATCGTTCGGGATTATGGTCGTGGTATCCCTTTGGGTAAGGTCGTTGATGTAGTATCCAAAATGAATACGGGAGGTAAATATGATTCTCGGGCATTTAAAAAATCTGTTGGATTAAATGGGGTAGGTACCAAGGCAGTAAATGCATTATCCACCTTTTTTAAAGTAGAATCTACTCGGGATGGTAAATCGGCTTCTGCAGAGTTTGAAAAAGGGAATCTTACTACCCAAGACATTTTGGATGAAACATCGAGAAGAAGAGGAACTAAGGTTTCTTTTGTACCCGATGACACAATTTTTAAGCATTATAAGTATCGTACAGAGTATGTAGCGAAGATGCTTAAGAACTATGTCTACCTTAATCCGGGATTGACCATTATTTTTAATGGAGAAAAATACTTTTCGGAAAACGGGTTAAGAGATTTACTTTCTGATAATATTAATCAGGAAGATCGATTATACGAAATTATTCATCTCAAAGGAGATGATATTGAAGTTGCTATAACACATAGTAAAACTCAGTATAGCGAAGAATACCATTCTTTTGTAAATGGACAACATACTACACAAGGAGGAACCCATCAAGCGGCATTTCGCGAAGCAGTGGTAAAAACTGTGAGAGAGTATTATGGTAAGAATTATGAGGCTAGTGATATTCGAAAATCTATCGTTTCTGCAATAAGTATCAAGGTAATGGAACCTGTTTTTGAAAGTCAGACAAAAACAAAATTAGGTTCTACCGAAATGGGTGGCGATTTGCCTACTGTACGAACTTATATTAATGATTTTGTAAAGACCAAACTCGATAATTTCTTACATAAAAACCCTACTACTACAGAGAGTTTACAGCGCAAAATATTACAGGCCGAGCGTGAACGTAAAGATTTATCCGGAATTCGTAAGTTGGCACGTGAGCGTGCTAAAAAAGCGAGTTTGCACAACAAAAAACTTCGGGATTGTCGTATCCATTTAACCGATAGTAAAAAAGATCGCAATCTAGAGAGTACACTTTTTATTACCGAGGGAGATTCGGCAAGTGGATCGATTACAAAATCTAGAGATGTAAATACACAGGCTGTGTTTAGTTTACGAGGTAAACCACTCAATAGCTATAATATGAGCAAAAAGATTGTGTATGAAAATGAAGAATTTAATCTGCTACAAGCCGCTTTAAATATTGAAGAATCTCTAGAAGATTTACGTTATAACAATATCGTAATTGCTACTGATGCCGATGTAGATGGTATGCACATTCGGTTATTGTTAATTACCTTCTTTTTACAATTTTTCCCAGAAGTAATAAAAGAAGGGCATTTGTATATCTTGCAAACACCTTTGTTTCGGGTAAGAAATAAAAAAGAAACTATTTATTGTTATTCGGAACAGGAAAGAAGAGATGCTATCCAGAAATTATCTGGTAAGCCCGAAATTACCCGATTTAAGGGGTTAGGTGAAATCTCGCCAGATGAATTTGTCCATTTTATCGGTGATGATATACGATTGGACCCCGTAATGCTGGATAAAGAAAAATCTATCGAAGAGTTGTTATCTTTTTATATGGGAAAAAACACTCCTCAACGACAGGAGTTTATTATTGATAACCTGAAGGTAGAATTGGATACAATAGAGGAAGAATTATAATCATATCAGAGCCCCTGGAAAGTAAATATGGATTTGGAAAACGAAAACGAAGAATTACATCACGACTCAACTCCCGAAGATCACCAACCGCAAGAGGTGATCACAAAGGTTACAGGAATGTACAAAGACTGGTTTTTGGATTATGCATCTTATGTAATCCTGGAACGAGCTGTACCGGCTATTGAAGATGGTCTAAAACCTGTGCAACGCCGTATTCTTCATTCGATGAAAGATTTGGATGACGGCCGATATAATAAAGTAGCTAATATTGTAGGACATACCATGCAATATCACCCTCATGGAGATGCTAGTATTGCTGATGCCATGGTACAAGTTGGGCAAAAAGAACTGTTAATTGATATGCAAGGAAACTGGGGGAATATCCTTACAGGCGATAGAGCAGCTGCTTCAAGATATATTGAAGCTCGTTTATCCAAGTTTGCATTAGATGTAGTCTATAATCCAAAGGTTACCGACTGGCAACTTTCTTATGATGGACGTAAAAAAGAACCTATAAATCTTCCGGTAAAGTTTCCATTATTATTGGCACAGGGAGCAGAAGGAATTGCAGTAGGACTGAGTACAAAGATTCTACCTCATAATTTCATAGAACTTATTGAGGCATCTATAAAGCACTTACAAGGAAAAAGATTTACAATATTACCAGATTTTCCTACTTCTGGAATTGCGGATTTTACAAACTATAATGATGGTAATCGTGGAGGTAAAGTTAGAGTTCGTGCAAAAATATCTCAGCAAGACAAAAATAGATTGGTCATTACCGAAATTCCTTTTTCGACGACTACAACTTCATTAATTGATTCGGTACTTAAAGCAAATGATAAAGGAAAAATCAAGATTAAAAAGATTGAAGATAATACTGCTGCAGAGGTAGAAATTTTGGTACATCTTCCTTCAGGTATTTCACCAGATAAGACTATTGATGCTTTGTACGCTTTTACTAATTGTGAAGTATCTATTTCACCATTAGGATGTGTAATTGAAGATAACAAACCAAATTTTATAGGTGTTTCTGAAATGCTTCGTCGTTCTACCGATAATACAGTAGAATTATTAAAACGAGAGCTCGAAATTCAATTAGATGAATTGCAAGAACAATGGCATTTTGCTTCGTTAGAAAGGATTTTTATCGAAAATCGTATCTACCGGGATATTGAAGAAGTAGAAACATGGGAAGGAGTAATTGAAGCGATTGATAAAGGATTACAACCTCATGTCAAACATCTTAAGCGCGCCGTAACCGAAGAAGATATTGTTCGCTTAACAGAAATACGAATTAAACGTATTTCGAAATTTGACATTGATAAAGCACAGCAAAAAATTGAAGCTCTAGAAGAAGATATTGCTAAAGTTAAACATCATTTAGAAAATCTAATCGAGTTTGCGATTGATTATTTTAAGAGATTAAAAACAACATACGGAAAAGGTAAAGAGCGAAAGACCGAAATCAGAATTTTTGATGATATCGAAGCTACAAAAGTTGTAATTCGAAACACAAAACTGTATGTAAACCGAGAAGAAGGTTTTGTCGGCACTTCTTTACGTAAAGATGAATATGTCACTGACTGTTCTGATATTGATGATATTATTTGTTTTACTGCAGAAGGTAAAATGATGATCACCAAGGTAGGATCAAAAACGTTTGTGGGTAAAAATATTATTCACGTTGCCGTTTTTAAGAAAAAGGATAAGCGTACTATTTATAATATGATTTATCAAGATGGTAGAGGTGGAGCTTCATATGTAAAAAGATTTGCCGTAACCGGTGTAACTAGGGATAAAGACTATGATCTTACCCAAGGTAAGAAAAGTTCAAAAATTTCATATTTCTCTGCCAACCCTAATGGCGAAGCCGAGATTGTAACCATTTTATTGCGCCAAGCAGGGAGTATTAAAAAACTGAAATTTGATATTGATTTTTCGGATTTATTAATAAAAGGTAGAGGTGTAAAAGGAAATATTGTTACCAAGTACAATATTAAACGAATAGAATTAAAGGAACTTGGAGTTTCTACCTTAAAACCACGTAAAATCTGGTTTGATGATACTGTACAACGACTAAATGTTGATGGCCGAGGAGAACTATTAGGAGAGTTTAGAGGAGAAGATAGATTGTTGATAATCGATCAAAAAGGAATGGTAAAGACTATTGTTCCCGAAATGACGCTACATTTCAATTCTGATATGATTGTTTTAGAAAAATGGAATCCTAAAAAACCTATTTCTGCAATTTATTGGGATGGAGAAAAAGAACGTTACTACGTAAAACGTTTCTTAATCGAAAATTCTGAAAAAGAAGAATCTTTTATTTCTGAACATCCTAAATCATTTCTTGAGTTAATTTCTACAGATTATAGACCTGTAGCCGAGATAATATTTAATAAGATAAGAGGTAAAGATCAACGTCCAAACGAAGAAATAAATCTTGAAGAGTTTATCTCTATTAAAGGAATTAGAGCATTAGGAAATCAATTAACAACACACAAAGTAAAACAAATTAATTTATTAGAATCATTACCTTACGAAGAACCCGAACCTACACCTACTGAAGAGATTGAAGTAGTAGAAGAGGAGGATATTTCGGATTCGTCTACAAATCAAAATAAGGAAACAAGTGTGAAACCTTCAGATTCTAATGATAAAAATGAAGAAGGAGAACAAGCAAGTTTGTTTTAAGAATTGATTTTTTTCATCAGGCAGATGATTATGTCTTCTTTACGTATTTTGTAAGAATCACAATATGTTGCCCATTTACGCGGCCTTCAATATGTTCGGCATTATCATGAACAAGCGAAATATTGCGAACTGGTGTTCCTCGTTTTGCAGTAAAATTAGCTCCTTTAACATTAAGATCTTTGATTAAAACTACGCTGTCACCAGCTATTAGAACAGCGCCATTAGCATCAATGTGTTTAATAGCATTATCAGGATCGTTTCCTTCTCCTGTGGCTTGCGCCCAAGACATCATGTCTTCGTCAAGATAAAGCATATCTAACAAATCTTGAGGCCATCCCTCGTTACGTAAACGAGTAAGCATTCTCCATGCCATGATTTGTACAGCGGGTACTTGGCTCCACATACTATCGTTAAGACATCTCCAATGATTAAGATCTACTTTTTCGGGGTCTTCGATTTGTTCATTACAAACAGAGCAGGCGAGTAGACTTGAGTCTAAACCTATATTGGGTGATTTTGGGACATCATATTTAGATAAATTTTCTGTTGCTCCGCATAGTTCGCATACAGATCCGCTACGTGTTTGTAATTCTTTTAGACTCATCTTTTATTAATCACTAGAATTTCGATATTATTTTAATCCAACTTTTCCTTTAACAGACTCAAATAACTTTTTCGAATCAAAACCTACTCCTTCTTTAAATACAATCTCCATTTTTCTAATGTTTTTGATATCCTCATCCAGATTACCATCAATTAATACCAAATCGGCTAATTTCCCCGGTTCTATAGTTCCGGTTTTTTCACTTTCCTTCAGAAAAGTTGCTCCATTAAGCGTGCATATCTTAATAGCTTCGGATAAACCGAAACCTGCTTCTACCAAAATTTCGATGGTACGTTGATTTGCATATCCAGCTACAGTTCTACCTGCACCTGTAGGGTCAGTTCCCGCTACCAATAAACCTCCTTCTTGATTGAAACGTTTCAGCCATTTTAAGTTTTTACGAAATCTGACGGTCGTTGCAGAATCTTTATTTACCCTCCTTTGATATCCTTTTTTGATTCTTTCTTTTACATGAGGAGCCAGAGCTTCTTGACCACCACCAGGAACCATTTCGTGATTTGTATAGGGTTCAAAAACTACTGGTGTTGTAGTAAGAACGGTCTTGTTTTTGATTAGTTTTTTAATCAGAGCGGCTACTTTTGCGTCTTTTTCTGGAGTTGTGGTGATTGCTTTTCTTGCCTCAAAAGGGTCGCACATATCCAGCTCTTTATCTTCTATAAAATCACTAGAAGCCATAAATCCGTGTTCAAGATTATCTATTCCGATATCAGAGGCTTCTTCATAAGTAACAGAACACAGGTGTCCTGTTACTATGAGCCCCCGTTTATGAGCGGCTTCTACACATATTTTTAAATCTTCTCTTGTGATATGATTATAAACTTTGAACGAAGTTACACCTTTGTCTGCCCAGTAGTTAACTAATTTTGCAATTTCACTAGTTCCATCAATAAATCCTAATTCGGGAATCTGATATCCTTCTCGTTCTATAAAAGGCCCTGTAATATGCATCTTTGGCCCCGTCATCTTGCCTTCAGAAATCCATTTTTTTACATTTAAATCTGTTTGAGGCTGAATACTACCCGCGGTTCTCATTGAAGTGACCCCGCCGGCTAAGTATAACCTAGGGAACGTAAAAGTCATTTGTCCTACACTAAACCAATTCTCAAAAGGTTGAGGGTAGAACATATGTTCATGAAGCATAACTAAACCTGGAATCAAAGTTTTTCCTGTACCATCTATTACATTGGCGTTAGCAGGGATTTTTATTGATGATGAATTATCAATATTTTGAATTTTGTCATTATTAATTACGACGGTTTGATTCTTTTTTATAGAAGCCCCCGTACCATCAATTACTGTTACATTTTTAATAACGACAAGACTATCATTTATAACAATAAATTTTTTAACCTCTGGAGTGAATTCCTGAGCATTCCCGTAATAAAATGATAAAACAAAAAAGGAGAAAAAAAGAAGGTATTTTTTCATATCGTTTATGAATTTCTGTGTTTTTAGATCCAAACTTATACTTCTTTTGTGTTTACCTTTTGTTTTTTACGTAGCTTAAAATTTAAAAACTCAATAAAAAGGGAGAACGCAATTGTAAAATATAAATATCCTTTTGGTATTGTACCAACTTCACTATCAAATATTTGCAAGTGTGCTAAGTGTGCAGCCTCGGCAATTAGCATAAATCCTATCAAGATTAGAAATGATAATCCTAAAATCTGAACAGATGGATGTTTATTTACAAATCTCCCCACAGGGGTTGCAAATAGCATCATAATTAGAACAGAAATAACTACAGCGATTACCATTAACAACAGCGCATCATTGGGATTATCACTTATGCCATTGGTCATTCCTACGGCAGTAAGGATAGAGTCAAAAGAGAATACTACATTAATCAACGTAATTTGTATAATTGCATTGGATAAAGAAGAAGAACTTTTGGCTTGTATTTCTTTTTCTTCTTCACCTTTTTCATCTACTTTTTCATGTATTTCGTGTACACTCTTGTACAACAAGAAAATTCCTCCGCCAAATAATATTAAAGCCTGACCACTAATACCGGCCTCTATCCAAGGTAAATTAATATGCCAGAAAGGCGCTTCCATAGCGACTAGTAGCGAAATACCAAATAATAGAACAATTCTCATTGCCATGGCAAGTATCAAGCCAATATTTGTAGCTTTTTTTTGTTGATCAACAGGTAATTTGCTCGAAGCCAAAGATATAAATATGATATTATCGATTCCTAAAACAATTTCTAAAAATGTTAGAGTCAATAGAGCGACCCAGGCGTCTGCCGATGCGAAAATTTCAAACATTATTTTATTTTTTTTGCGGTTCCACGTTGTTTATTTGTTGCACCTACCAATCCATATTCAAATGTATAGATGTCATTATCGGTAGTTAAAATTTTCATATGAATAGCTTTTTTCTCAAACATACTTTTGGGGTGTAGTTTTTGAACGATATATTCACAATCATTAATCCATCGAATAGTGGCGGTATCACTTTTTCCTTTGAAAAAATCAATCTCTATAGAATCGTTTCGCACAAAGGTGGTTTTTGCCAATTCTCCATCTAATAAAGTTTCGAACTCAAAAGTTCCGGTATGAAAATTAGAACAGTTTCTTTCCTGTTGATAACAACCAGAAAAAAATATAGCACAGATAAATAGTAAAGCTATAGGCTTCATACAATGATTTAACTAAAAGCGAAAATAAATTTATTTCCAGAAAGTTAATAGGAAGCTTTAAAAAACTTATTAAGTTTTTTTCATTTGATAATTATCAAAAGTACCGTTGCTATAAAAAATTACAATTCTATCTATTTGATTTTCGGAAGTAGTGGATGCATTTGTTTTTGCAAATGCAGGTATACTTTCGGGTTCTTGTTTTATTTCCTCTTTATGCTGAGAAAACAAATCGGTATCATCATCAAGAGTAGATATGGATTTTGGTAGAGAAGGAGATATAGGGTCAGGACTAGAATTACTTTCTTCGATTTCAACTTTTTCTGATTTAGGAAATGTACCTTTCCCATATAAAAGCCATTGCATATCAACCTCAGTGTAAGCTTCTGTAATTTTCATTACAAAATCCAAACTAGGTTTATTTCGTCCACTAAGAATATGGGAAATTGAAGAACGACCTACTCCCATGTAATCTGCAAAAGATGAGGCAGATACACCATAATAATCCATCAATTTCTGTATTCTTTTACCAAAATCTTTACTATTTACCATTGTAAACAGGTTTTAGGGTTAAGTTAGGTTACAAAGGTAAACAAAATTAAAGAAAATATTAGTTTACAAATGTAAACCTATCTGATATCATATTATATCTTTTATTTAGATAGTATAGTTTAATATTTTGATTATTAATTGCTTAAATACAATTATATATATTAGACAAAATAATTGTTAATAACTAGAATACATTTGCAAACTGATATGAATTAAGTGTTTACGAGTGTAAACAAACAAGGTAATTACTGTTGTTTACAAATGTAATAGATAGTTATTTACATTTGTAAATCTAATCTCCGTTTACAAGTGTAAATAATCTTTCTAATTACTATGAATACTCATTAAACTATACTAATTTCGTAACCTTCTACTAAGATAAATTATGAATAGTAAGACCTTACACAGTTGGTATAATACATATAAAGAAAATTCTTTATCTGGACGTTATATTCATCATGATCATTTAGCTCCCCTTCTTGATACTTTGGCATTAATAATCGAGGTAAAAGAAATAGGAACATCAGAAAATAATTTGCCTATTCATTTGATAAAACTTGGTAAAGGCCCTAAAAAGCTTTTGTTATGGTCTCAAATGCATGGTAATGAAAGTACAACCACAAAGGCTTTATTTGATTTTATTAATCTTCTTAATGATACGGATAATGATACAGCCAAAAGTGTTTTGGAAGGATGTACATTGTTTATAATCCCTATGTTAAGTCCTGATGGAGCTAAACGATATACTAGGCTTAATTTCAACGAAATAGATCTTAATAGAGATGCGCAAAATAAAACTCAAAAGGAAAGTGTTTTATTGGCTCATCTTATAGATGAAATACAACCTGATTTTGCCTTTAACCTACATGGGCAACGTACCATTTTTAGTGCTGGCTTAACGAACCTTCCTGCCACTGTATCCTTTTTGTCTCCAGCTGGTGATCAGAAACGTTCTGTTACCGAAGATCGTAAGATGGCTATGGAGGTTATATCAAAAATGAATAATACATTACAACAATGTATTCCTAACCAGGTTGGGCGTTATGATGATGGATTTAATATCAACTGTGTAGGAGATACATTGGCAAATAAAGGTATTCCTACCATATTGTTCGAAGCGGGACATTACGCCAATGATTATAGGCGGGAGATTACCAGAGAGTATATTTTCTATGCTTTAGTTACTTCAATAGATTACATCGCCAAAACGGCTATTACAGGAAAAGGGTATGAAGATTATTTTTTGATTCCCGAAAATGGAAAATGTTTTTATGATATAATTATTAAAGATGTTGTTCTTAATGGAAAGAATGTTGATATAGCCGTTCAATTTGTAGAAGAGTTGGATATAGATACTATCAAATTCGTACCTAAAATTGTTAAAATTGAGGATTTACAAAAATTTTACGGTCACAGAGAAATTATCGGTGAAAATAGGGTTATCCGTAACGAAAACGTTACAGTAGAGATAGTTCCGGGGGTCGAGTTGTTAAAATTTTACTTGGATTCTGAATTATTCTCAATAGAACAGGTAAAAAGGTGAAATAAAATGTATGAAAACTGTATTTTTCTGTTATTTTTGCAATGTAAATAATCGGGAAAAATAATATTTAGTTACTATGGCAAAATTTAAATTAGACGAAGTTGATCACCAAATTTTGGATATGTTGATTGAAAACACACGTACTCCATTTACGGATATCGCTAAAAAACTATTGATTTCGGCAGGTACGGTCCACGTTCGTGTTAAAAAAATGGAAGAGGCCGGTATTATCGAGGGGTCTTCACTAACGCTAGATTATCAGAAATTAGGGTATTCATTTATCGCCTATGTTGGTATTTATCTTCAAAACACATCGCAAACCAAATTTGTTTTGGAAAGAATTAATGAGATACCTTTTGTAACTGTTGCTCATATCACTACAGGTAAATTTAATATTTTCTGTAAAGTAAGAGCTAAGGATACCAATCATGCAAAAGAGATCATCTTTAAGTTAGATGATATAGATGGAGTGTACCGTACAGAAACAATGATTTCTTTAGAAGAGAGTATTAATGATAAAAAACGCTTAATGCATTCGATTTTTCAGGATATGTAAAGGGTCTTTTATTTGATATATAATCAACCCTTTAAGAAAAACTCTTAGAGGGTTTTTTTATTTTTTATTAACCACAACTAGTATTTACCACCACACAAAATGGCTAGAAAACCAAAAATTGAACGTTTCAATGAAAACGTTCTGGCAAAGTACCAGATATACAACAGTATATTTATAACATTACCTTTTGACACCATAACCAATACAGGTGTTTTGTTACCTCTTTTTAAAGAAGTATGTGAAAAAGGATATGATGCACACAAAAACCCAACCGAAATCGTTGAAAGTTTTTTTACGCTCTATCAAGATCACCCTTCAGTTAAAGAAAAGCATGATTTATTGTTCAGGTTTATTCAATATATAGAACGTCAAGTTGTATTGTTTGATGCCATTGAAGATGCTGCTTTTCCTGTTGTAAATAATATGGATGGAAGGGGTACGCTTCGTAGTATCAAAGAAGAAGCTCAGGCAAAAGGACAATTAGAAGAACTTAAGGAATATTTAAGACGTTTTAAAATACGTCCAACCTTAACGGCTCATCCCACTCAATTTTATCCGGGAACGGTTTTAGGAATAATTCATGATTTGGATAGAGCAATAAGAGGTAATGACTCTTCAAAAATTAAAAAATTATTAGCGCAGTTAGGGAAAACGGCTTTTTTCAAGAAAGAGAAACCTACACCTTATGACGAAGCAGTAAGTTTGATTTGGTATTTAGAGAATGTATTTTATCATTCTGCAGGAACTATTTATAATTATATCCAGCAAAATATATTTGAAGGTGAAGATCTTGAAAATGATTTGATCAATTTAGGATTTTGGCCTGGCGGAGATCGGGATGGAAACCCATTCGTGACTACCGATACTACATTGAAAGTAGCAAAAAGACTTCGAAAAACAGTTTTGATCAATTACTATCGAGATATTCGAAACCTGAAAAGAAGAATTACATTTGGCAATCTTCAGGATAAAATTACGGTTTTAGAAAATGCATTGTATGATAACTTTTATTATGCGAAAACTGCTGAACCTTTGTCGATTGATACATTAATGAATGGATTATTAGAGATCAAAAAAGAATTGATCGCGGAGCATCAATCTTTATTTCTGGAAGAACTACAAGATCTGATCAATAAAGTCAAGATTTTCGGGTTTCATTTTGCTACACTCGATATTCGACAAGATGCTAGAATACACCACAAGGTATTAACAGATGTGGTGCATAAAACTAATGAACTGGGCTTAGGAATTTTTCCTGAAAACTATATGTCTTTAACCGAAACAGAGCAGATCGATATACTTACTAAGGTTACTGGTAAATTAGATCCTTCGGTTTTTGAAGAAGATATTACTCGAGCAACATTAGAATCTGTATATGCGATTAAAACAATCCAGAATAATAATGGAGAACGTGCAGCCAATAGATATATCATTAGTAACAATGGCGGTGAATTAAATGTCATGGAGACCTTTGCACTGATCAGATTATGTGATTGGGAGTTGCCTACCGTAGATGTAATACCGCTGTTTGAAACGGTACCAGATTTGCAAGTTGCACATCAGGTAATGGAAACCTTGTATAGTAACCCAATTTATATGGCACACCTAAAACGTAGGGGAATGAAACAAACTATTATGTTAGGTTTCTCAGACGGAACCAAAGATGGAGGGTATTTGATGGCGAATTGGGGAATCTTTAAAGCAAAAGAAGCATTAACCGAAGTGTCACGAAAATATGATGTTAAAGTAATATTCTTTGATGGTAGAGGAGGACCTCCGGCCAGAGGAGGAGGAAATACGAATCAATTTTATGCATCTCTTGGACCCACTATAGAAGATGAAGAAATACAAATAACAGTTCAGGGGCAAACGATCAGTTCTAATTTTGGAACCCTGGATTCATGCCAATATAATCTTGAGCAATTATTGGGAGCTGGAGTAGAAAATGAGTTAACCAATAATGAAAGCAATCTTTTTTCTGTTGAAAACAAAGGGACCATGGAAGAGTTGGCGGATATTAGCTATAAAACGTATGTAGATTTTAAAAACCATCCTAAATTTTTACCCTATTTAGAGCACATGAGTACTTTAAAATATTACGGTAAGGCAAATATTGGTAGTCGTCCATCAAAAAGAAGTAAAAGTGATACTCTTGATTTTGGAGATTTAAGAGCGATACCATTTGTAGGGAGTTGGAGTCAATTGAAACAAAATGTACCTGGTTTTTATGGGGTAGGAACGGCTTTAAAAACATTCGAAGATCGAGAAGAGTTTGATAAAGTAATATCCTTGTATAAAGAATCTGCTTTTTTTAGAGCATTGATTGGCAATAGTATGATGAGTCTTACAAAGTCGTTTTTTGAGCTAACAGCGTATATGAAAGAAGATTCAGAGTACGGTGCGTTTTGGGATGTAATACATGATGAGTATCTATTAACCAAACGATTATTGTTTAAACTAACGGGGTATACCGAGCTTATGCAAAATGAGCAAGCTGGTAAGGCTTCTATAGATATTAGAGAAAATATAGTGTTACCGCTATTAACTATACAGCAATATGCTCTTAAGAAAATTCAAGAAATCCATAGGTCCGAAAGTAATGATGCTAAAGATCTAGAAGTGTATGAAAAAATGGTGACTCGTTCATTATTCGGAAATATAAATGCTAGTCGTAACTCGGCTTAAATCATTTTTAATTTATAAAACTCTCCTTTTAAACAACCTTAAAAGGAGAGTTTTTAGTTTTATATATACTTGATTTAGGGTGTTGTTTCTTTATAAACAAGGCCTATTCTAAGAAGCCATAGGTAATGTAATATAAAAAGTACTTCCTTCGCCTGGTTTACTTTCTACTTCGATATCTCCTTTGTTTAAATCGATAAGTTCTTTACAAATTCTTAAACCTAAACCTGTACCGGTTTCTTGATTTGTTCCATTGGTTGTAAATGTATCTTCGGCAAACAATTTGTCAACATTAGCGGGGTCAATACCTATTCCGGTGTCTTTAAAACAGATCTGATAATTATCTCCTTTAACTTTTGAAAATAGAGTAATTGAATCCCCAGGGTTACAAAATTTTATGGCATTGGCCATTAGGTTTTGAGATACTATAGAAAACATATCTTTATCTGCATAGACATGAGTAGGTACTAATTCATTAATTAGTTTAATTCTTTTTTGTTTGGCCTTAGGGTTAAAGAATGCAAACTTACTACTAATCACTTCGGTAATATCAAAAGAAGTAGGTTTTGCATTTAGTTCTTTCATTTGTGATTTTGACCAATTTAAGAGGTTGGTTAGCATAATTGATGTCTGATGAGTTCGATTAGCTAGTAATGGTATAATCTCTTGTAATTCAACTGGAGATAAACTATTGTTTTTTAAAAGGTTTAAGCTTCCGTTAAGGCCATGGATTTCATTCTTTAAATCATGAGAAATAATGGAGAAAAGCTTGTTTTTTACTTGATTTGACTCATTAAGTTGCTTTATGTATCTCTTTCGTTGTTTTCGAGTTTTGATAATTAAAAATAAACAGATAGATACAAATAATAGAACACCTAATGTGATATAATTATATAATTGATATTTAAATAATTTTTCTTTAGATTTTTGCTCTCTTTTTTCTTGTTCATCGATTAATTTAAGCTGCTCCATTTCTGCCTTAAACCTGTTTTCGGCTTGTGTTATTTTTTGATTTGTCTGTACCAAAGAGTTCTTATCAGATAATTTTTGGTATTTCTTTTGCCATTCAAAAGCGCTAGCATGTTTTCCTCTTGTAGAATCCAATTTCGCGCTATATTTATAATTGGTCAAAAGAAGCGAAGGAATATTAATTTTTTCAAGTGATTCTCTGGATAGAGTAAGCATTTTTTCTGCCTCTTTATAGTTTTTGGTAAGCATGGCTATATATCCTAATTGCTGTTTGGAATTGATTACGGATTGATTGCATTTTGATTTAATACCAGCAATCATAGAAGAATCATAGTGTTTTTTTGCTAATTCGTAATCGTTTTTACCTAAAGCTATTTTTGCTAAAATTTCATATGAAAAAGATGCACTTCTTATATTGTTGTTTTTTTTGCAAGTTGCTAAAGCGGTAGTGACATAACTTTTTGCGCTATCAATCATCTTTTCATTAAAATGTAACAAAGCTAAGTTGTTAAGACTTGTGCCTATTTTTGGTAAATTATATTTCTCTTTTATAAAAATAGATTTTTTGTAATACTCTTTGGCTGGTTTAAAATTACCTAATAGGGCATACGAATTTGCTATATTATTATAGGTTCTAGATAGATTCAAAGTGTCATTTATAAGTATACTATATTTATTAGATTTTAATAAATAAGTAATGCTTTTTTCAAGATTCCCTAGGTTTTGTTCTACACAAGATTTATTATTGTTTACTAATGCTAACCCTTGTAAAGAGTTAGTTTTTTTAAAATGTATTTCTGCTTTGTTATAATTCGTAGTTGCTTTAATGAGTTTATCCTTACGAGTATATATGTTGCCTATTTGATTATAGCACTTTCCGATACCATTATCATATCCAATTTTTTCCGATATTTTAAGTAGCTTATTTGCATATACTAATCCTAGATCATACTCTTTTTTTACAAACAATTCTTCTACTTTTTTAGAACCTGTATCGACGATAGTCGAATCTGATAAAGTTGTTATATGGGTTAGAATACTATCCAATTCTTTTTGTTGAGAAAAAGCAGATAGAGATATAAAGAACAGTAAAAGAAAAAGATGGGGCTTATTTTTCATTTTATTGGAATTATTAGGTGTAAATAAATATGGTTATCTGTATTTTGTTCGCTTTTTAAAAGTTATGTTATCAAATGATAAAATGCTAATTATTTATGTAAAATACACAAAATTAACAAATAATAAAAATAATTGAAGTAATTTCCTACAAATATAATATTTTATTGTTGAAATTGAATATAAAAATATCCAGTATACCACTTGAGAAATATATCTTTTATAAAAGATACTAAAGTACTGTTAAGAGGTATTTGTAATGGGGTAAGAATGATTAAATTTCTCCCTCATTTCATTAAAATATCTATGTTAGCTCAATTAAAAGAAGAAGAATATAATCCTTATTACGGAATATATATAGCCAAAGCAGAATATACAAATATTGTTGAAGGATTGCAAAACGGTAAAAAAGGATTTGTTGATTTTGTGAAATCTATTCCCGAAGAAAAACTTACCTATGCGTATGCAAACGATAAATGGACTATTGCAGAGGTTTTACAGCACCTTATTGATACCGAGCGTATATTCACTTATAGAGCATTACGTTTTTCTCGAAAAGATCAAACACCTTTAATGGGATTTGATCAGGATAATTACGCACCTAACTCGAATGCAAATCATTACAATGTATCACAGATTCTTGAGGATTTTGAGGCTGTAAGAAATAGTTCGATTACCTTGTTTAGAAGCTTTACAGATGAAATGTTATGCAATATCGGACAGGCAAGTGGCAGTCCTATGAGTGCTAGAGCCGTAGGGTATATTTTGGCAGGACACCAAAAGCATCATTTTGAAGTGATTAATGAAAGGTATTTATAAAAATGACAAAAGAAGAAGTCGCACATCAATATCTTTCATTTCTAGAAAAAGGAGAAGTAGATAACGTGGTTGATTTGTTTACCGATGATGGAATTGTAGAATCTCCATTGTATGGGGTGAAACCTGCACGAACTTTTTATAAACTGCTTTCCGAAGACACAAGTTCATCAGAACTAAAGTTTGATGGAGTGTTTTTTGAAAATAATACTAATCGAATATCATTGCTTTTTGATTATAAATGGAGCCTGAAAAATGGTAAGGTAATTGAATTTAAAGTTGTGGATATTATAGAGCTTACTACCGAAAATAAAATTAAAAAACTGGCTATTATTTATGATACTGTTGGTGCAAGAAATTTAATCAATAAGTAATATAGATTATAAAACTTGTGTATACCCGTTTTTTCGTAACATCAAATCGAAATAGTTAGAAAAACTGAAAGTGTTTAGTCCATTTTCCCCAAAAGTTTGACCTACAAAATTTTTTGCAGAACCATTTTTTGAAGCCATGTGGATATGAAAGCTTATAGAGCGCTTATGAGGAGCTCTAGATTGAAATGCGTCAAATTTATCAACAGAATCAAAGGCATCAATTGCAAAAATTGTAATTCCTAAATATTCAGCTGTTTCGATATCAAATTCTGAAACTGATCTAATATTTCTTTTGCCTCTCTGGTTTTCTTTAGGGTGGCTATGTAGTTGAGCGAGAAGCATAAGTCCTTCTCCAACTCTTGGGGCACCATTTCGTCCTATCCTATATGTATTGATGATAATTTCTTTGTTAGTTCTATATTCTGGTATCCAATCTCTTAAAGCAAATATTTTCCCAGTATTTACATTTAAGACAATAAATACTTGATTTTCCATTCCTTCTCTAAATGTATCGTCGGCTACTTTTTGAATTTCTCTTTGTATTTGTTTTTCGTTAGCAGTGATCACGTAGCTGTTTTTGTGTAATTCTCGAATCCCAGGAGAAGAATTAGGCCCTCCTTTCTCTTCAATCACATAGTTCCACTCTCTTACGTCAATTACTCTTAGGTTGTTTGTTTCTGAACCGTCTGATCCGAGTTGTTCTCCAGTGACTCTATTTATATATATATCCAATAATACACCCGTAAATGAAGAAGCTGGAAAAAAGGAAATCAAGCTAAGAACGAGAAGTATTACGTTTTTTGTCATTAGTGTATGTTTAAACCTTCCTTAAATTTAAACAATATTTTTTAAACTATTGATATTTAGTTCATGACCTCCGGGATGTGTTCTAAATTCTATTTGTGGTAATATGTTTTGTACCCTTTGTTTTTCGGCTTCTACTTTTTCGATTTCAAAGTACGGGTCTTTTTCACCTACGATATGTGTGATTTTGGTATTCTCAGGTAAAAAAGTGAAGTCTTCTTTTTGTAATTCTTTTGGGAAACCGCCAGAGATCATAACAAAAGCATCGCATTTAATCTTACGACTAGCAATCCATCGACTGGCGATACTAACTCCTTGAGAGTATCCTAATACTATAAAATTAGCATGTTCGGGAATGTTTTCATAATCTATAACAGCGTCCACATATCTAAGAATGTTATCAGTCTCTCTTAATGTGTTTTCTTTTGTTAGCCAGCTGGATCCAACTCTTCTGTAATCTTCACCTTTATAATATTTTGAAGGAGCTTGAGGAGCGATAATATAGTTGTCATCTTTATTTAAACTATCAAACAACCTAATAAAATATCGACTTAAATAGCCTATACCATGAAAAACCAACCATACATTCTTTGTGCTTGGAGTTATGCTATTAAGGGTTGAATAGGTATTCGTATTCTGATACGAAATTTCTTTTTCTTGTGTGTTCATAAAGATGATTAATGATGTGTTGGATAACAGAGCTTAATTAAGTTCGAACCAATCATAAACAATGGGCCACAAGATATCTTGATTTTTCTTTCTAAAAAAATCAAAATGCCCGATAACCTTCAAATTATAATCTTTTGGTATGAGATGTTTTCGGGTTACCGAGGCATTTTGATAGACTTTATTTCCTAAAATATCTACTGATTTTTTGGGTGCAAAAAGATCATCTTCAATGCTTACCAAAAGCATTGAATCTTTAATATCTTGATAATAGGTAGTGTTATTGCCTTTTGTAAAATGTAACATAGAGTCAGGATGTAATAAAAAAGTAGCCCAATCTTTTGCAACTTGAGAGGTTAAAGGACTGCCTAATCCAAACCAACCAGAGGGGTAATATCCCAATATTGATGTGGTTAATGGTACAAATATTTTAAAATTCAAAAGGATTAACATTCTCATTTTTGGTTTAAAATGTTTGTAAAACCCGTATTGAGAAGCGATAGTGAGGTATTTGTCATAATATTGATGTGCGTCACTAAAACCGATGCTATTGCCGCCGTAACTATGTCCAATCATGCATTGTTGATTTGCAGGAAGCTTTTCTTTTACATACTTGGATACAGCTTTAAAATCTTCGGCCCAAGAAAAATACCCGTGTTTTTTTAATGAACGTAAACTTTTTGTTCTTGATAATCCTATTCCTCTATAGTCAAATGTAAATACATGACAACCTTTTTTTGCGAGTTCAGTAGCTAAGTTGAAATAAAATTTTTGCGGTACCGCTACGGCAGGAGCAAAGACAATCGTTTTGTGGTTTGAGGATTGTGGTTTGAATTCATTAACCGAAATAGGGTAGTTATCAAAAGATTGTATAGTATATGATTCCATTTGTTCGTTTGTTTTTATGTTTCAGTCTGGCAATCAAAAAAAAACATCAATAGTTTGTTGTCAATTTTTATGTGCACAAAATTAGTTTCTCCATACGGCTCACTGCATTATTAAGGTATTTGGGATTATCGTATACTTGAGTTAATAAGATGCCTCCTTCTATATCTTGAACCATTTGTTCTGCCAGATCAAGGGCTTTTTCTTTGGTGTAATTGACCTCTAATAATTGTTGAAGTCCCAAGATAAAATCTTGAAAAAATAAGCGGATTTCTTTTTTGTAAACAGGGTCGAGATGAATTGTTTCTAGAGCTGTGTTGGCCATAATGCACCCCCCGTTAGAAACACCAAAAATCTTATACATTAATTGTTTCATTTTCTTGATCTTATCGTCAAGACTAAGAGTGTCATTCTTGATTATTTTAAAAAGATTATGATTAAAATAACTATGAACAGTAGCCAAGACTTCTTTTACTAATGCTTCTTTATTATTGAAATAATAATAGAAATGTGATTTTTGAATGTTGCATGCCTTGGATAGCTCACTTAAGCTACTGTTTTGAACACCTCTAATACGCATAATAGGTATTACCTTTTTGAGTACCTCCTCTTTTGATGTTTTTACTTTCGGCATTTTATTGAACGTTCGTTAAAATAATAATCAAATATAGTTAGAATTATTTAAAGGCATTGTATATTTTTGTTACAAATTACTTTATCATATGAATTTAAGCGAAGCAGAAATCTTAAAACAATGTGCTAAGATGTGTGAAAACACATTACTTGAAACACTTAGTATTACCTTCTGTGAAGTAGGTGCTGATTACCTTGTGGCAAAAATGCCAGTTACTCCCAAAGTACATCAACCTGATGGGGTTTTACATGGTGGAGCAATGGTAGCCCTTGCCGAAAGTGTAGGAAGTGCGGCTTCTTATATTTTTCTGGACTCCAGGGATTTTTTTATTCGAGGAATTGAAATTTCGGCAAATCATGTAAAAAGTGTCAAAGAAGGTTTTGTGTTTGCTAGAGCAGAGATAATTCATAAGGGAAGAACAACTCAGCTATGGGATATAAAAATAAGGGATGAAGACAAAAATCTTATATCTGTGGTTAAGTTAACCACTATAGCATTGCCAAAAAACAGATAGTTTATGGATGTTTCGGCTATTTATGCTAAAATTCGAAAACAACTTGACGCAGAATTACCTTTTGTGATGTATCGAAAAGCAAATAAAGATTTGCTTAATGTTTTTATTCAGGAAAATGACACTGTTTATACACCAAATGAGTACGCTGCTTCGGGTTTTGTTTTTGCTCCTTTTGACCAAAATAAAAAAGCTGTTCTAATACCTGCTGGCTCTTCAAAATATTATTCTTCAATAATCTCTAAAACTGATTCTAAAGAAGATATCAATAGAGCATTTTTGGCTGCTATTTCTGAAATAAAAACTGAAGAGAAAGAAGGGTATATGCAGACGGTAGCAATTGCAATAAAGACTATCGCTACCAAAAAAATTAGAAAAGTTGTGTTGTCTCGTAAAGAGGAAATAAAAACTACCCGACCTGTAGATTCATTGATATTGTTTCAACGTCTTATCACTACATACGCGAATGCTTTTGTGTATCTCTGGTATCATCCCAAAGTAGGGATGTGGCTAGGGGCTACTCCCGAAACCTTATTGTCAAGTGATGGTAAAGAGTTTTTTACTATGGCCCTGGCAGGAACACAACTATATGATCCAGGCATGGATGCAAGCTGGGGAAGTAAAGAGATAGAAGAACAGGAAATGGTTACTGAGTTTATTGTAAAAGAATTGTCTTCAATTTCGGGCAATGTGAGCTCTTCAGAAGCATATACACATCAAGCTGGAACGCTATTGCATTTGCGAACAGATATTACAGGAAAAATGGATTTTGATAGTACAGGACTGAAAAAAGTACTTACTGCACTTCATCCAACTCCTGCCGTTTGCGGATTACCTAAACAAGAGGCCAAGAGGTTTATATTAAACAATGAAGGCTATAATAGAAAGTTTTATACTGGGTTTTTAGGAGAATTAAACCTCACTACAGATCAAAAAATAACATCTGATCTATTCGTAAATCTTCGATGTATGGAGATAGAGTCCACCAGTATCAACATCTATGTGGGAGGAGGTATCACAAAAGGTTCTGATCCCGAAAAAGAATGGGAAGAAACAGTAAGAAAGACAGAAACTATGAAAAAAGTTTTGTTTTAAATTACTTTTAAAACATTGGCTTAAATTAGAACGATATTGTAATTTAGCACTTCGAATGAAGAAACGCTTATATTCCAAAATCCCTTTATCACAAACACTTGTTGCTCTTTGCGAAGCAAAGGGGATAAATCATATTGTTATTTCACCTGGATCCCGTAATGCACCACTTACGATAGGCTTTAGTGAACATCCCGAAATGCATTGTTATAGTATTGTTGATGAGAGGTGTGCTGCCTTTTTTGCATTAGGGATAGCGCAACAATTACAAAAACCAGTGGGGCTTGTTTGTACTTCGGGGAGTGCACTTCTTAATTATTACCCTGCCATTGCCGAAGCATTTTATAGTGATATCCCATTAGTTGTATTAAGTGCGGATAGACCTATAGAACGAATAGATATTGGTGATGGGCAAACCATAAGACAAAAGAATGTATTTGAGAATCATATTTTGTATTCGGCAAATTTATACTCTGAGGTAGTTGCAGAAACTGAAATACGGGATTCCAAAGTGCGCCAAAAACATAGAGAAGCGCAAAAACATAATGAAAGGGAAATTAATCTTGCATTAAATAAAGCAATCGAGAAAAAAGGCCCGGTTCATATTAATGTTCCTTTTTACGAACCTTTGTATGATAAAATTGAAGCGCCTACTATTTTTCCGAAAAATATACCGGTTGAGTTTCCTCAACATCGTATTTCTAATGATCTGGAGAGAGAAATGCTGCAGCAATGGAATACGGCAAAACGAAAAATGATTTTGATAGGAGTAAACTCTCCGGGAATGATCGCTCAAAACGCTATTGATCATTTTGCACAAGATCCTTCTGTTTTAGTATTAACAGAAACCACTTCTAATATCCATCATGTATCACACATTAATTGTATAGATCAATTAATTACTTCATTAACTCCTGAACAGTTTGGGGCTTTGCAACCTGATTTGCTTTTGACCGTAGGAGGGATGGTAGTGTCTAAGCGTATCAAAGCCTTTTTAAGAGAATATCAACCACAATCGCATTGGCATATTGATCAAAGGAAAGCGTTTGATACTTATTTTTGTTTAACCGAACATATAAAGTTACCCCCTAACTCTTTTTTCTCTTGGTTTTTAGAAAAGACAGAATTCGTAAAAAGTGACTATAAACCATCATGGATTTCTATTAGAGAGCAAAGAAGGATAAAGCATAAAGAGTTTCTTAAGCAAGTAGCATATACAGATCTCAAGGTGTTTGAATCTATCTTTGATAAGATCCCCGAGGATCAAATGATACAGTTAAGTAACAGCTCAACGGTGCGCTATGCACAGTTATTTTCTTTAAAACCATCTTTTAAAGTATATTGTAATAGGGGAACCAGTGGCATAGATGGTAGTACTTCTACTGCTATAGGGGCTGCTCGGGTATCAGGGATACCAACAACATTAATTTCGGGTGATTTAAGTTTTTTCTACGACAGTAATGGTTTATGGAATAATTATATCCCTCCAAATTTTAAGATTATTATTATCAATAATAATGGAGGAGGAATATTTAGAATTTTGCCCGGTAAAGAAGAAAGCAGTAACTTTAGTACATATTTTGAAACAACACATCAGTTAACAGGTGAACATTTATCCAAAATGTTTGGCTTTGCTTATCAAGGTGCAAGTACGCTTAATGAGGTTGAAGAAGGTTTGGATCGACTGTATAAAAACGATAATCAACCCAGTATATTAGAGATTTTTACCCCTAGAAAAGATAATGATAGTGCTTTAATCGATTATTTTAAGCATTTCATCTAATTTCTTTATTTTAATATAATTTATAGATGAATTATTCATTTATAATTCATCTATATTTGATATATCGATGTTAAATATTAACTAAAAACCTAAAACATTATCATCTTATGAGCAAAAGAGACGAATTAATTGCTAAGTACGCTGCTGATATCAAAGACAAAATTGGTCAGACTCCAGACATGGATTTATTAACAAAGGTTACAATAGGTTGTGGACCATCAATTTATAATGCTGATGCTGCAACTGTATCTGGTAGCGATCAAAGTGAATTGGATACTGTAAAGAAAAACTTTCTTATCAAAAAATTAGGGCTTTCTGATGGCGCTAAATTAGACGAGGCTATTGCTTCTGTTATTGAGCAGTATGGTAAATCAAATCGTAACAAATATAGAGCGGTTGTTTATTACCTTTTAACAAAGCACTTCAAGAAAGAGTCTGTTTACAAATAGAATTTGATATTCTTTCAAAAAAAACATAAGGTGTACCTCTGGTACACCTTTTTTGATGAATTAATCATGAGAGAGAAATTAAAAAATTATCTTTGCGCAAAAAATAAGGCATGCTTGCATTAGGAGTCTATAGTACTTTAGAAATATTAAGAGATACAGAACCAGGATTATTTTTGGGGAATGAAGAAGGGGATGAAGTTTTGCTTCCTAATAAATATGTTCCCGAAGAATTTGAAATCGGTGATAAAATAAAAGTATTTGTGTATCTGGATAGTTCTGAACGTATTGTGTCTACTACCTTGGAGCCTTTTGCAACGGTAAAATCCTTTGCTTATTTAAAATGCACAAACGTTTCTGAAATTGGGGCATTTTTGGATTGGGGATTAGAAAAGGATCTTTTTGTTCCTTTTAGAGAACAAGCTTCAAAAATGCGAGCCGGAAGTTGGTATTTGGTATACGTATACCTAGATGAAGAAACGGATAGGCTCGTAGCTTCTAGTAAAACAAAAGCATTTCTTGATAATTCGTTGGTATTATTATCGGCTTATGATGAGGTAGAGCTTATTGCTTCACATCCTTCTCCGCAAGGGTGGAATATGATCGTTAATCAAAAACATCTGGGGTTAGTGTATGCAGACGAGATTTTTCAAAAAATTACTCCAGGGGATCAGATGCAAGGTTTCGTGAAAAAAGTACGACCAGATGGTAAAATAGATCTCACCCTACAACGTCATGGTTATAGAGGGATTGAGCCCAATGCTCAACAAATTTTAAATGAATTAAAAGCGAGTGGTGGATTTATTGATTTAAACGATAAATCAAACCCTGAAGATATCAAAGAAGTGTTTCAGTTAAGCAAAAAAAGTTTCAAAAAAGCAATAGGAACTCTTTACAAAGCAAGGAAAATTTCTATTGAAAAAGATGGAATACGATTACTTGAATAATTGATTATACCAAGAATTTCATTATTAATAAGCTAATCCAGTAATAGGGCAAAAGGCACCGCTATAAAACCCAGCATCTTTATAAGCAATATTTTTCACACCTCCATTATTGTTAAGATTAGAAGCACCGTTTCCTGAAACTCTAAAACTAAACGATTTTGGTTGCTCTATAGCTACATTATATTTTGGAGCTATAAATTGTTCTTGAGGTAATTCCAAAATTGAAGTTTGCTTTCTTAAATACTGCTCACGAAGGTCTACAGAGAGATCTACCTCTAACAATTGATACTTTTCAACAGGATTTTCTTTAGCGACTAGAGATATAGGAGCGCCTAATTGCTCCCATTCGATTTTATGAATTGTGTTCTCTTGTCCAAAAGATAAGATGCTAATACTTCCAAAAATTAATATCAAAAATGATTTCATAAGCATAAATATAAAGTCTATTCTATTAAAATCATCAAAAACTATGCTAAATTCTGTTCTATTTTGGATTTAAAATTAAAATTTAGTGGATTTACCCTATAAATGATGCGGTCGAATATGCTTTATTGTGTTATTTTTGGAGGACAAAAAAATAAATAATGAGTTCTATAGACTGGAAAACAGCAAAGCAATATCAAGATATCACTTATAAAAAATCTGGAGGAGTTGCCCGGATAGCATTTAACCGTCCAGATGTACGTAATGCCTTTAGGCCACAAACAACAAGTGAATTGTATGATGCGTTTTATGATGCGCAAGAGGATACATCAATTGGAGTTGTGTTACTTTCTGCAGAAGGACCATCATCCAAAGATGGAGTATATTCTTTTTGTAGTGGTGGCGACCAAAAAGCAAGAGGTCATCAAGGATATGTTGGTGAGGATGGTATGCATCGATTAAATATTCTCGAAGTACAACGATTGATTCGTTTTATGCCAAAAGTTGTTATTGCAGTGGTACCAGGATGGGCCGTAGGAGGGGGGCATAGCTTGCACGTGGTGTGCGATCTTACTTTGGCAAGTAAAGAACATGCAATTTTTAAACAAACCGATGCCGATGTAACTAGCTTTGATGGGGGGTATGGTTCTGCATATCTTGCAAAAATGGTTGGGCAAAAGAAAGCGAGAGAAATTTTCTTCTTGGGTAGAAATTATTCAGCTCAAGATGCTTACGAGATGGGAATGGTAAATGCAGTAATTCCGCATAACGAATTGGAAGATACAGCATATCAATGGGCGCAAGAAATTCTTGAAAAATCACCAACATCAATAAAAATGCTAAAATTTGCTATGAATCTTACAGATGATGGTATGGTAGGGCAACAGGTATTTGCAGGAGAAGCTACAAGATTAGCTTACATGACCGAAGAAGCTAAAGAAGGTAGGAATGCTTTTCTTGAAAAAAGAAAACCCGATTTTAAAAATATTAAATGGATACCGTAGTTGTATAATATACAAACGGGATTTTTTTTACTTTAATTTTTCAGAATATGGATAAAAAGGAGGAAGAACTATTATCAATGCATTATCAGATGGAAAAGACTGATATAAAGCAGCAGCAGATGGAAGACCGATTGGTATCTATTTCTGAGGATTTAAAAAAGAGTAAAACGGTAAGGAATTTATATTTTATCTTTATTGTGATCCTGTTGGCTTTAATGGGAATCTTAGGTTTTTATTTATCAAAAAACAATTTGATTTTTTCTTCTGAAGATGCATCTATTAATAACTCGGATGATGTGCAGAAGCTCCTAGTTACGAATGATTCTTTGAAGGAAGAATTAAATAAATTAAAAGTAGATATTTCAGAATATAAGAGTACTCAATCGAACAATGATAGTATATCAGATGGCGTGGGCAGTGATAATGATTCAATCAATGGAAAGCCAAAGCTAAGTTTTGAAAGGAATTACTGTTATATCACCAAGGCTTTTAAAAGTAACGATGTAATTTTTATTGAGGCAGATTATATTGAATTTTATGAGGGCAAAAAAGCGGTAAAAAAAGCGAAAGAATTTGGGGAAGCCGAGTATGATATTGACAAAAATGGAGATACATTGTATTTTTTATATAATAATTATTATATTCATAATCAGAATTCTAGACCAAGAATTTTAGAACTTGACGATAAAGCGAGGGTTAAGATTAATAATATTAATCAGATTTCTAATGGGTTTCCACTAAAAGCTTTTCAAAAAATAATTAAAGAAAAGCCAGTTTTAATTTTAGAAACTAATAACGGTGTAGTGTACAGAATAACTCAGCAGAAACTCCCTTAAGCGTGGTGATTATATAAAAGTATGCTTGAAAATTTCTTAAACTACCCCAGCCATGAAAGTTATGAAAGATGAGGATCTTTTATCTTTACATTATCAGATTGAGAAAGCAGAGATAAAACAAAAAAAACTTGAAGATTTATTAGATGAAGAGTCTGATAAACTTAAAAAAAGTAAAAAATCAAATCGATTATTCGGATCATTTTCACTAGTATTATTGTTATTAGCAGTTTTTCTTGTCGCTAATGCATTTTATTCTAGTAAATCCGCATCAATATCTAATACTGCAGGAGATATTAACCGAGAAGAGTTATCTACACTTCAGAATGAACTTCAAAACGTTAGAGAAGAATTGAATGTTCTTAAGAACAAGAAAGTCGATCTTGAAGAAATTCGGAACCTATATTTATATAGAAAATTGATTGATAAGGATACAGTGTATTCTGTTCAAATTAAAGCCTTAAATGATAAGAGAATATCTTCTATTTCAGAAAAGTATACAAACTCTTTGGTGTATAATGATACTTCGTTATACAAATTTAGCTTAGGTATTTTTGAAACCCTGTCCGAGGCGCAAGATTTTAGAAAAACACTGATACAATCAGGGATCTATGATAAACGAATTTTTGTGATATCCTATAAGCAAGGAAAACGTTTAAAAATAGAGGATTACCAATAAATGAGGTCTACTATTATCTTATTTTTGGATATGTTGTTGGATTTACCTCGTTCATGATTTCATAAACTTTTTCGAAAATATCTTCTGTAGATGGTTTACTGAAATAGTCACCATCAGTTCCAAATGCCGGTCTATGCGGTTGTGCACTTAGTGTTTGAGGTTTGCTATCCAAGAATTGATATATGTTTTGTTCATCTATCAATTTGTGCAAAATATATCCCGTAGCACCACCAGGTACATCTTCATCTATGATAAGCAATCTGTTAGTTTTGGCTACACTTTTTACTATATCGTGATTAAGATCAAAAGGTACTAATGATTGTACATCTATAACTTCGGCATTGATACCTGTGGTTAAAAGCTCTTTTGCAGCTTGCTCTACTAATCTCAGTGTTGATCCGTAAGAAACTAAGGTGATATCGATACCTTCTTTAACAGTTTCGACCACACCTACAGGTGTTCTCATTTCGGAAAGGTTAGAAGGCATTTTTTCTTTTAAACGGTATCCATTTAAGCACTCTATAACTACTGCAGGTTCGTCACTTTCTAGTAATGTGTTATAAAAACCGGCAGCTTTTGTCATATTTCTTGGTACTAGAATATGAATTCCTCTCAATAAATGAATCAATCCTCCCATTTGCGATCCGGAATGCCAAATTCCTTCTAGTCTATGACCTCTTGTTCTTATAATTAAAGGAGCCTTTTGTTTGGCTAAAGTTCTGTATCGTAATGTAGCCAGATCATCGCTTAATCCTTGGATACAATATAAAATATAATCCAGATATTGAATTTCGGCAATCGGCCTTAATCCTCTCATTGCCATTCCGATTCCTTGTCCAAGGATAGTGGCTTCTCGAATACCAGCATCAGAAACTCTGATTTCTCCAAATTTTTCTTGTAGTCCTTCTAATCCCTGGTTTACATCACCAATCTTACCGCTATCTTCACCAAAGATAAGGGCTTCGGGTACTCTACTAAATATTTTATCAAAGTTATCTCGAATAATAACTCTACCGTCTACTGTTTCGGTATTTTCATCGTATAGTGGAGCTACTTCTTGGATGTTAGTAACTTTGGATTCGAACTCATTATATAAATGAGCACTGTATTTTGGTTGAATTTTGCTGATATAAGAGTTCACCCAATTTTGAAGAGTTAGTTTTTCTGCAAAGTTCTCTTTTGTAAGATAACGTAAGACTTTTCTAGAAACCTCTAATATATCTTTTCTGATAGGCTCTTCTTTTTCAGATAATGTAAGTACCAGTGGAGATATAAAGTTTTTATTGGCACTTTTATTTTCTACAGCCTGTAATAGTTGTAGTGCTTCTTCTTGTTCAGATTTGATTTCTGATATGTAAGCATTCCAGGCAGTAGTTTTTCCTTTGCGAACTTCTTTTTTTGCACCTTTCTCGAGATCAAGTAATTCTTCTGTAGTTGCAATATTATGATCGATAATCCATTCTCTGAATTTTTTGTTACAATCATGTTCTCTTTCCCAGTTTAGACGTTCTTCACTCTTATATCTTTCGTGAGATCCAGAAGTAGAGTGCCCCTGAGGCTGAGTTAACTCTTTAACATGAATGATAACAGGGATATGTTGTTCTCTGGCTAATTCTTCGGCAGTTTCATATGCACTCATTAATGCAGGGTAATCCCATCCATTAACTTTTATAATTTCATAGCCTTCATGATTTTCATCTCTTCTGAATCCTTCTAGAATCAATGAAATATCTTCCTTAGTTGTTTGGTGCTTAGCATGTACAGATATACCATATTCATCATCCCATACACTGATCACCATAGGTACTTGTAGAACACCACCAGCATTTACGGTTTCCCAAAATAGTCCTTCGCTGGTACTAGCATTTCCGATAGTACCCCAGGCAACCTCGTTACCTTTTATTGAGAAATTCGAAAAATCAGAAACGCTTTTTTCGTTACGGTAAACTTTTGATGCTTGTGCAAGACCTAAAAGTCTTGGCATTTGACCAGCCGTAGGCGATATGTCTGCACTAGAATTTTTTTGTTCTGTTAAGTTTTTCCAAGAACCATCTTCATTAAGACTATGAGTAGCAAAATGCCCTCCCATTTGTCTTCCTGCTGCAAATGGTTCTCTTTTAATATCTGTATGGGCATAAAGTCCGGCAAAAAATTGCTCTACAGTATATTGATCGATTGCCATCATAAACGTTTGATCACGGTAGTATCCTGATCTAAAATCTCCATTACGAAAAACTCTTGCCATTGCAAGTTGTGGTAATTCTTTTCCTCCACCAAAAATTCCGAATTTCGATTTACCCGTTAGTACTTCTCTTCGCCCTAAAAGACTACACTCACGACTTATAAGAGCTATCTTATAATCTCTAAGTATTTGATTTCTATATTCTTCAAAGGAAATATTAGATGTAGTAACAGTTTCAGGTTGCATACGAACGACGTTTAAAGGTTTGCAAATTTAGTTAAAATACAAGCCAAATGCAAAACGAAAACTCTTAAAGTTTTTGAATATATCTTACCTAAAACGATATTTTGTTGTCAAATTATTGTTTTTTGGTGCTATTTTAAGGATTGATTAACAAATATTCAAAATTTTCACATTTATATGAGTATTCGTTTTTTTATCGAATTAATACCACTCCCTGGTAAATAGACCGATTAATGTCTCTGGACTTAATGTAATAATAAACCTAATTTGTTCGTCGTAATTTGGTTGTGCTATTTCCCAACCCTTATTAGATACTACTGGAAAGAATAATTCGAAAAAATCTGCAACAAGGCTTAATCGCACTCCAGCATCGTATACAAACTGTGGAGATATCCCTTTGTTTTTTACTAATCCTACATCTCCGTACGCATAGATCCAATTCCAAATATTCGTATTGGCATTAAATGTTGTTATCCATTGATTAGCAAAAGGAAATTCGAGTTGAGACTTAAAACCGCCTTCAGCGATTATTATTTGTTGACTTGTTAAGCCGGAATCTTCGCTTCGACCTAAGTAGTTAAAGTCAAATAAGTAATCTGTTGGTCTATCTAAGGCAAAACTGAAGAAGTCCCCATCTTTTTCGGTATCATTAAACAAAAAAGAACCTGCAAATAACCTTAGGTTTACCTGCCGATTATTAAGAAATAATTTTCTGTAATTAACCGTAGCTGATATTTTACTGAAGTTTTTAGATATTTGATAATCTACAGTATATCCCAAAAAGTTAATAAGATTGAAGTCAGAATAACGATATCTGGCATTAAATACATTATAGTCGGGTGTAACTACAGGGTTTTCTTCGTTACGCTGTCTAAATACATTAACATTTCTGAGCGATAAACGTTGTTTTTTGTTGGATCTAAGGTCTTCTGGGCGGTAAAGAAAACTAATAGACGAAGAAAATCTTCTAAACAACAAATCCGGAGCATAGCTAAACATACTACCGTTTACACCATATCTAATTTGATAAAGCCCATGTTCTGCAATTTGATTTCTGAAAAAGAAAGAAGCAGAGCCTAGTAATTTTTTTGACTTTAGACCATAAGCCGGAGAGATGTTATATTCGAAATCTCTTCTGATAATAGTTTTGTTATAAAATTTTGAAGCTAATGTAAACCCATCGTATACATTAAACTCAAATTCTGGAATAAAAAATATCTGACTATATCTTGGGTCTTCTATATCTTGTAAAAGCCTAAATTGTATAGGTTTATTAAATATCCACTTTAAGTTTTTATGATTGTTTCTTCGATTTATTTCGGGAATATTTTGATCGTAATCTAGAACAAGTTTGTTGATATCTTCATTGGCAATTTTTACTTTCTTGGTACCTGTAAATCCAGTAATCCAAGTTTTAGAAACGATATCTTTTTTTCTAAGCCCATATAACGATACAGGCATATTATTGTCTCTTTTATTTTTTATGGTAACTTCTATAGAATCTTTACCTTTTTTTACAGATTTGATTTTAAAATCAAGTTTTTTGTTTGTATTTACATAATCTTCAAAAAACCATTCGATATCCTTGCTGGATACAGAGGTGAGTACCTCTTTGTATTTTTGAGAATCTGTATATTGTAGTACGTTTTGATCATAAAACTTTTTGATACTCTCAGCAACAATATTATCATCACCTAGATAATCTTCTAGATATTTAAATCCGACCCCTGCTTTATATGCATTCGCAATATTTTTATTAAATTTCACTAATTTATCCTGTGGCAATGATAGTGGTTGATCCAGAAAAAGTCTTGCCATATTTTTATAGGCTAAGAAATATTGATCATTAAATTCTAAGTCAGCAGCATGAAACCAACGTACCCCGATTACTTTACTTAGTTTCCCAACAATTTTCATTTCAGGATAGTACTGCTCGGTATAAGCCATCATTAAGTAGATGTGTATAGCGTCTCTTAGCCATGCATCTTCTCTGGGGTTAATGATTAGTGTCTTTTTTAGGTAACTTTCGGTAATTGCTTTGAGCTGTTTAATTTCGAACTGAAATCCATCAGGAAATGGCCTTAAAAAATCAGGTAACTGATTTAAGCCATACACGGGATTATTTTTATAATCACTTTCTGAAACAAGGATTTTCTCAAAAGGATAAACTCCTAGTTTTTTCTGTAAAAATTTAATTATTCTGGTAGTAGCAACAGATTTCATCTCTGGCATCAGTTTATTATCGTCTATATTGCTTATAAACTGAACTCCATCTGCAGGAAAACTATAAAATGCACTAGTGCCTCTTCTTATATAAAGGTTTATTTCGGTTCTATTGTTACCCGTAAGTTGAATTGTTCTGCTGTTTTCTCTTTCGGAAATAGTAACGGTCTCTCTATTTAAATCACTCACAACTTCATAATCTTCGGGTAATGTTAAGTTGATATTATAATTAATAAGGGGAGTGTAAAGGTCATCTAGGTTTTTATGACTATATGTATTCCATTTGGTATCATGTACTGCAGGTACCATATACCAATACTTAAGGTCAAAGTTGCCATTCTCGGTATAGCCATACCGAGTAAATTTATCATTAGGTATTTTTACTTTGTATTTTAATACAATTTTTTGCGTTTTTCCTGGCAATAGTGGTTTTAAACACTCGACCCAAATAATATCCTGAGCATTTTCTTGTCTGCCCCATCCCAAAGACTGCGAAGACGAATCGGTAATGTATTGCACAATGGTGCTTCCTCTTTCATAATCCTTTGCAAAATAAAAACGTTTCAGGAAATCTTCAGAAAAACGTTCACCAAGAGGCGTAGTTTTACTCGAAAAAGCATTAGCCCAGTCATGAAGATATATTCTTTTTAAAGCTTTTTGAGAAGTATTGGTATACGAGATCTCTTGCTCAATATATAATACCTTTTTGTCGGTATCAAGTTTGGCATTAATTAGAATACTGTTTTGCGCTGTTACAATAAACAGCGAAAAAAAAGAGAGAGTTGTATGAAGTAATCTTTTACTATTCAATTTTTAAATACGATTATATACATCCCATCAATTAATGGGCCGAAATTAAGAATAAAAGAAACTTTTTTTAAATTACTCAATACTAAGTTTTTTTGAAATGTTCTTTTAAAAATTAGGACTTAAATTATATTCTCCGTAGAACTTATCTAATATGGTCAATACCTCTTCTGGCGTATCTACTACATGTATAAGGTCAAGGTCACCAGGACTAATATTTCCAAATTTAGTGAGCAAAGTTGTTTTTACCCAATCAATTAGTCCTCCCCAAAACTCAGTACTTACTAATATAATTGGAAATTTGGCAATCTTTTTTGTTTGTATTAAAGTCATCGCTTCAAACAATTCATCTAATGTACCAAAACCACCTGGCATCACTACAAATCCTTGAGAGTATTTTACAAACATTACTTTACGAACAAAGAAATAATCAAAATCTAAGCTTTTATCACTATCAATGTATGGGTTATCATGTTGTTCAAAAGGTAAATCTATATTAAGGCCTACAGAGGTTCCGCCTCCTAGATGAGCACCTTTGTTTCCAGCCTCCATAATACCAGGACCACCACCTGTAATAACCCCATATCCATTGTCTACAATTTCTTTGGCTACGTCAACTGCTAATTGGTAATATTTGTCATCGGTCTTGGTACGTGCAGATCCAAAAATAGATACACAAGGTCCAATTTTACTCATTTTTTCAAATCCATTTACGAATTCTCCCATGATTTTAAAAATGGCCCATGAGTCGTTGGTTTTTATCTCATTCCAACCTTTATGATGTTGTTCTTTTCTCATAAAAAATATGCTTTTAATTTAAAATACTAAGTTCTTTCTTTAAAAACTTCGCGGTATAACTTTTTTTATCTTTAATTAGTTCTTCTGGTGTTCCTTTTGCCACAACCTCACCACCTTTTTTACCTCCTTCGTAGCCAATATCAATAATATAATCTGCCATTTTTATGACATCCAGATTATGCTCAATAATTAAAACTGTATTTCCTTTGTCTACCAGTTTGTTTAATACATCCATTAATACTCTTATATCCTCAAAATGCAATCCTGTTGTGGGTTCGTCCAGAATATAAAAGGTATTACCTGTATCTCTTTTGGATAGCTCTGTAGCCAGTTTAATCCGTTGTGCTTCTCCACCAGATAAGGTTGTGGATTGTTGTCCAAGAGTAATATACCCAAGCCCAACATTTTGAATAGTTTTTAGTTTTCGAGATATTTTAGGAATCTGTTCAAAGAAAGAGCGAGCTTCATTGATCGTCATTTCTAATACATCAGAAATTGATTTTCCCTTATATCTTATCTCCAAAGTTTCTCTATTGAATCGTTTTCCTTGGCATGTTTCACATTCTACATAAACATCTGGTAAAAAATTCATTTCTATAACTCGTAAACCACCGCCTTTACAGGTTTCGCACCTTCCTCCTGCAACATTAAAACTAAAGCGACCAGGTTTATAACCTCTAATCATAGCTTCTGGAGTTTTGGCAAACAAACTTCTTATTTCAGAAAAGACTCCTGTGTAAGTTGCTGGATTGGATCTCGGTGTTCGACCAATAGGAGATTGATTGATGTCTATCACCTTATCTGAGTGTTCTAGTCCTTTGATGCTTTTATATGGCATCGGCTTTTTAACACCGTTAAAATAATAAGCGTTTAGGATAGGGTAGAGGGTCTCATTAATTAGTGTAGATTTTCCACTTCCAGACACTCCAGTTACGGCAATCATTTTTCCTAATGGGATATCAATAGATACATTTTTTAGGTTATTTCCGGTTGCTCCTTTTAAAGAAATTGTTTTCCCGTTACCTTTTCTACGTTTCTTCGGGATTTCAATTTGCTTTTTACCACTTAAGTAGTCTGCCGTTAATGTATCATGCTGTTGTACCTCTTTTGGTGTACCTTCGCTAATAATTTCGCCTCCATGTTTTCCAGCTAGCGGACCAATATCAATAACATGATCGGCTTTCTCGATCATATCCTTATCATGTTCTACAACAATTACAGAATTGCCGATGTCTCTTAATTGGATTAATGAATTGATTAATTTTTCATTATCTCTTTGATGTAACCCTATACTGGGTTCATCAAGGATATAAAGTACACCTACTAATTGAGAACCAATTTGAGTTGCAAGTCGTATACGCTGTGCTTCACCACCTGAAAGAGATTTACTACTTCGATTTAATGAAAGATAGGTTAATCCTACATCTACAAGAAACTGTAATCTTGCATTGATTTCTTTTAGTATTTCGCCAGAGATTTGCTTTTGCTTATCACTTAATTGATCAGGAAGATCTCGAAACCAATCAGATAATTCGTTGATATCCATACTAGCCAATTCGGCTATGTTTTTTTTATTAACCTTAAAATACAAAGATTCTTTTCGAAGCCTAGAACCTACACACTCTGGGCACTGGATATTATCCATAAAATCTTTTGCCCATCTTTTTAACGAAGTAGAATCGTTATTGTTATAGGTGCTTTCTATAAATGTAGCGATACCTTCAAAATCAATCTTATACTCTCTGGTAACTCCCAACGTTTTACTATCTACACTAAATTTCTCTTTGCCTCCATAAAGAATAATTTGCATTGCTTCTTCAGGAATTTTTTTGATAGGATCATTGAGCTCAAAATCAAATCGCTGGGCTATAAGTTCGAGTTGTTTAAAAATCCAATTGTTTTTTTGAGGACCTTGTGGCGCTAAGCCACCATTTTTAATGGATAGAGAATCGTCGGGGATTATTTTTTTCGTATTTACTTCATATAGGTTTCCGATACCATTACACTTTGGGCAAGCTCCTTTTGGGGAGTTAAACGAAAAATTGTTTGGTTCGGGGTTTGGGTATGAAATACCACTTGAAGGACACATTAAATTTCGACTAAAGAAACGAGCTTCTTGAGAATCGTGCTCAATTACCATTAATACATCATCACCATGGTACATGGCTGTGTTAATGGTCTCCATAAGTCGCTTAGTATTTTCTTGTTCTTCGCTAACCTTGAGTCTGTCGATTACAATCTCGATATCATGAGTTTTGTATCGATCAAGTTTCATTCCTTTTACAATATCTTTTATCTCCCCATCTGTACGCACTTTTACGAATCCTTGTTTTGCAATTTGCTCAAAAAGTTCTCTATAATGCCCTTTTCTTGATCGTACTACAGGCGCTAAGATGTTTATTTTTTTTCCTGAAAAATCTTTTAGAATAAGATCCTTAATTTGCTCATCACTATAACTTACCATTTTCTCTCCGGTATTATAGCTATAGGCATCACTGCCTCTAGAAAAAAGGAGTCTCAAAAAATCATAAATTTCGGTAATAGTACCCACAGTACTACGTGGGCTTTTACTTGTGGTTTTTTGTTCTATGGCAATTACAGGAGATAAGCCATCTATTTTATCAACATCTGGACGTTCTAAACCTCCTAAAAATTGACGAGCATAGGCCGAAAAAGTCTCAATATATCGGCGTTGCCCTTCGGCATAAATAGTGTCAAAAGCCAATGAGGACTTACCCGAACCAGATAAACCAGTAATTACAACCAGTTTTTCTCTGGGTATGGTAACATCGATGTTCTTTAAGTTGTGAACCCGTGCTCCTAAAACCTCAATATTTTCTTCAGATACTGCCATAAAATTTTAACCAAGATTGCAAATGTAGGTATTTGATAGCGTTTTGGAAAATAGGTTTAGTTTCAGTTTTAGTTAAAGAGATGTTATAATTTACGAAGTTGTAGACATTTTCAACTTTTGAGTTTCCTGATTTTCTTGAATGTATATTTTTAAATAGGATATGATTTTCTGGTTTTATAATGATTAATTAACGCTTAATGAAACAGTTGAGTCTATTAAAGTAAGATTGACGAAAATTAAATTTAGGATGCCTGTATGTTGTATTCTAATTTAATTGGGATATTTTTTTTGACCTGGTATTGTGCTATTCTAATTATTTTTATTTTTAAACAAAAATTATAAATATGATATTAGGTATAGGTTCCCGAATAAAACATCCAGATCATGGAGTAGGTGTAGTTACTAATGTAACCTCAAAAATGTATTGGGTTACTTTTATCGAAAATGGATTAGAAACTATTGATATAGACGATGATTTTGAAGTGATTGAAGGTGTAGAAGATGAAGTAGATACGGTGAGTTTTTATGAAGTTGAAAAAACACTTAAAGATATCCTGAAAAGATATAGTGATGTTTCAGAGGTTGTTCCTATAGCAGATAAGTGGAAAGGTGGGACAATGGTGTTACAACCCGCCGATGTGGATTTGGCTTCAAAAGAATTACCGATAGAAACATTTTTTCATAAAATCGTAATGGTACGTGATCGTATACGGGTTATGGAACAAAAAATTAATAGTTCAAACCTAGATGATCAAGACAAAATAGATTTACAGCAGTATATTACAAGGATTTATGGTAGCTTAACAACGTTTAATGTGCTTTTTAAAAATAAATCTCAACAATTAGTAGGTAGCCGAAGTAAATAGTAAAACTATTTGTTTTCGTTCCATGCTCTTAGATTAGCAATAGGAATTTCGAAACCTAATAATCTGTGTTTTTGAGAAAGTAAAGCTCCACTTTCGGTAGTTGTCCATCCGTTCCATGTCGCTTCTATACCACCAATAGGAATAATAGAAACCCACATGCTATAGCTAACAGGTACATAATTCTTATCGACTTTCCAGAGATAAGAATCTCCTGGAGTGGTACCTCCATTTGTATAGGTAACCAGTAATCCTTTGGAGTTGTCTTTGAGTGTGACTAATTGCCTTGTTACTCCTTTATCAAATAGTTTGTGAGGGGCTACTATCCAAAACGAATCATTGTTAAAATAAGCCAAGGCTGTTTCTATAAGTTCTTGTTTTTTTTCGGTAGAGAGATCGATATTATTTTTCACAAAACTTTTGTGAGGGGTATCTAGGTCTAACTGCACTTCGTGAGAGTCCCATCGTACTTGAACGAATCCCTGTTTTTTATTCCAAAAATAATGGTGTTTGTTTCTGAATGACCATTGCAGATAATCCGTTTCGAGATATAAATCGTGTTGCACTGCATTTTGAATATGTAAAGCAAAATCATCTGCTTTTTGTCCAGACTCTCCTTGAGGAATTTTTTCGTTTAATGAAAAATATAAAGTTGCGATAGTTAAAATTAGTAAAACTATGATGCTTAAAACTAATATTTTAAGAAGCTTAAAGAGTTTCTTTTTCAAATTAATGGATTTAAAGAGTTAGACATACATCTCTAAATGTATAAAAAATGAATTAAAGAGAATTATAGTACCCAAAGGACTTCAGAATTAAATCATCAGATACGATACAATTGTATTTTGCTTCGCCTATGGTGTTTAATAGTACAAAATAGATATTTCCTTTTTCATTTTTTTTGTCATGAATCAGTAGATTCATAATATTTTGATAATCATTTGGATCTATTTCTATTTTCGGAAAAGTTGCAAGAATCACATCACTAATATCTTGCAGGTCATTATTAGAAAGTGAAAGTAGTTCTTTTGATATATATGATTCCATAATCATACCGATTGCGATAGCTTCACCATGTAGTAATGTTGGTTTTTCGGGATGTGTTAAATAAAATGATTCAATAGCATGCCCAAGGGTGTGACCAAAATTAAGATATTTTCTGATGTTTTGTTCGGTTGGATCTTCAAAGACAATTTTGTTTTTAATAACAACAGAGTCGTAGATCATTTCGTCAAGATCGTCAAGTTCTAATTGAGACAGATCACTAATTTTTTCCCAATATGCCTGATCTTGTATCAACCCATGTTTCAACATTTCGGCAAATCCACTGCACATTTGGTTAACAGGGAGTGTACTCAAGTATTCAGTATCTATCAATACCATTTCAGACTCGCTGATAACACCCACCATGTTTTTTAAGTTACCTAGATCTACTCCCGTTTTTCCTCCAACAGAGGCATCCACCATGGCCAGGAGTGATGTGGGTATATTGATGTATTTAATTCCTCTTTTAAAAGTACATGCAATAAATCCGCCAAGATCCGTAATTACTCCCCCACCGAGGTTAATCATAAGACTTTTACGATCGGCTTGTAACTCTGATAAGGCATTCCAAATACCACTACAGGTTTCAATATTTTTATGAATTTCGCCAGGTTCTATTTCAATTACTTCAATATCATATTCTTTTTCAATTTTACTCATAAGTAAAGAAAGGCAGTATTCATGCGTATTGCTGTCTACAAGAATAAACACTTTAGAATGGTCAGATTTTTCCAAATACGCATTCAAAGCAGTATAACAATCCTGACCAAAATATACAATAGAATCTTTAGAGACGATGGGCTTCATATGATAGTAAATTACAAGGCACGAAATTAAGCAGAATTTGTAATAAAATATACTTGCAAGTTCTATATTTGCAGAAAACGTAAAATAAATACGAAGTATTTACAGAAACTGATAATATTTCTATTTATAGCAAGCTAATACTGAGGATTATTAAAATTAATTTTAATGGAACAAAACAACTTGTTTGATAATACCAAAACTGCGTTCGCTTTAAAAAGTGATTCTGAATTAGAAAGAGCATATTTTTTGTTTAAAATGATATCTAAAGAGCCTCTTGTTCGGATAGGTACTGCAGTTACTAATTTTGCGATTAAAGCGCATTTACCTGTTCAAGGGTTAATTCGTGCCACGGTCTTTGATCATTTTTGTGGTGGTGTAAGCGAAGAAGATTGTTTGCCTGTTGTAGATAAAATGTATAGCAAGGGAGTGAGCTCTGTATTGGATTACTCTGTAGAAGGGAAAGAAGAAGAGGCACAATTTGACGCTGTGTTAGAAAAAACACTTCAAATTATTGAATTTGCGGATCAAAAAGAGGCTATGTCCTTTGGTGTATTTAAACCAACAGGGTTTGGGCGTTTTTTAATTTGGCAAAAGAAAACAGAAGGCACTAGTTTAACTCCAGATGAGGAGAAAGAATGGGAAAGAATTGAGGAACGGTTTGATCTAGTGTGCAAAAAAGCATACGAGTGTGATGTAGCTCTATTAATTGATGGAGAAGAAAGTTGGATGCAGGATGCGGCAGATAAATTGGTTGCCAAGATGATGCGTAAGTATAATAAAGAGAAAGCAATCGTATATAATACATTGCAGTTGTATAGACACGACAGGCTACAATATTTACAGAGTTTGCATGAAGAGGCTAGAGTGTATGATTTTAAAATAGGAGTAAAGATTGTACGTGGTGCCTATATGGAAAAAGAAAATGAGCGTGCACAAGAAAAAGGATACCCAACACCGATTTGTCGAGATAAACAACATACAGATCAAAACTTTAATGATACCATGAAATACGTCTTACAAAACTTAGATGATATTTCGGTGTTTATAGGTACACATAATGAACATAGTAGCTACCTTGCCATGGATCTTATGGGGCAATTAGGTATAGATAAAACGGATATGAGAGTTTGGTTTGGTCAATTATATGGTATGAGTGATCATATTAGTTTTAATATGGCAAATCAAGGGTATAATGTGGCTAAGTATGTTCCTTTTGGTCCGGTACGTGATGTAATGCCCTATTTAATTCGAAGAGCAGAAGAAAATACCTCGGTGGCAGGACAAACTAGTCGAGAATTGAATTTACTATCTCAAGAGAAAAAACGTAGGAAATTATAATGAATCTTAATCAAATAACCATACCATCGATTAATATAGAAAGATCTATTTCTTTTTATAAAAAATTGGGATTACATTTAATAGTCGAAGCTTTGCCAAATTATGCACGGTTTGAGTGTGCTGAAGGTGACGCAACTTTCTCTATTCATAAGGTTGAAAAATTACCTCAAGGAGATGGCATATATGTATATTTTGAAACCTCTAAATTAGATGAAGAAGTCCAACGGTTACTAAAAGAGAATGTTCTTTTTGATCAAATGCCCATGGATCAATCGTGGCTTTGGCGAGAAGCTAGACTTAAAGATCCTGATGGTAATCAAATTATCCTTTATTTTGCTGGTGATAATAGAAAAAACCCACCTTGGAGAATTGATTAGTTGATTTAAAAATAAAATTGTGAGCGATTTAATATTAGATCAAACGTTTGAAAATATTAGCTTTTCGGGAAAAAAACTACCTGCAAAAGAATACGATAGTTGTGTGTTCAAAGACTGCGATTTTTCTAATGCAAATTTGTCGGTTATTACTTTTCTGGAATGTAGGTTTGAAAACTGCAATTTTACGTCTGTTAGTTTAAAGAATACTGCAATGCAGGATGTTATTTGTGTAGATTGTAAAATGCAAGGAGTCGATTTTAGCAATTGTAATGATTTTATGTTTTCTATACGATTCGATAATTGTAACCTGAATTATGCTTCCTTTTATGGTTTTGCAATAAAAAATACTTCGTTTGATAATTGCATGCTCAAAGAAACTGATTTTACAGAAACCGATCTTACAGGTTCTAACTTTGGTTATAGCGATTTGTCTGGAGCAATTTTTTATAATACGATTGCAGAAGAAGTAGATTTTACCGAAGCTAAGAATTTTGATATTGACCCCTCTCAAAATAAACTAAAAAAGGCTAAGTTTTCTAAAGATAACTTAATTGGTCTACTGCGTAAATTTAATATAGATGTTTCCTAAAAAATATTTACAACCTTAATGATGTCGTCTTAATCTTTTAAATAGATTTAAAAGATTAATTTTATCGAAGGAGTAATCCTTGTTTTTGTATTCTTTTAGTAAGAGTATAAAAGATATTTCAATCATTGATGACATATGAATCATACAAATCGAAGAAAGTTTATAAGATCGTTAGGAGTGGGGGTAACCGCATCTATATTTACGCCTGTATTGGCCGCTGTAGATATTGACAAACAGAAAAAAGCGTTATTAGAATTATCGAATTTTAATGATGGAAGTGTAGATGAAAATTTTTGGAAACAAGTTGCCGATCAATTTATTTTTGAGCCTAATTTACGTTATTTTAACAATGCATCTTTGGGGCCATCTCCTGTTATAGTTCAAGAAGCCACTAAGAAATTTAGAGATACGTTGGATGCTTTTCCTTCAAAATATATGTGGGGCGATTGGAAAGATGATATAGAAAAGGTACGGTCTGAAGTAGCTGCATTATTTTCGGTATCTAATGAAGAAATTGCCTTGATTCATAATACGACCGAGGGAATGAATCTAATTGCCAGAAGCTTTAATTTGACCGAAGGAGATGAAATTATAGTAGCTGATCATGAGCATCCAAGTGGAACAATTCCTTGGGAAGTATGGCAAGAATCCCAGGCGATCAATATTATAAGACCAGAATTACCCATACTGCCAGATGATATAGACGAAATAGTCGAAGTATATAAAAATGCAATTACTTCAAAAACCAAAATCATCTCTATTTGTCATATTGTAAATACAAATGGTATGATGTTACCCATTAAAGAAATATCTAAAATGGCTCATGATCATGGGATTCTTGTGGCTGTTGATGGAGCGCAATCCGCTGGGATGTTATCTATTGATCTTCACGATTTGGATTGTGATTTTTATGCGGCAAGTTCTCATAAATGGTTGTTTTCTCCCAAAGGAGTAGGGGTTTTGTACGCCAAAAAAGAAAGTCAGCCTTTCTTGAAGCCATTAATGGTAGCTCGTGGACATGAAGATAAAAGTATTCGGAGATTAGAAAATTATAATACTCGCAACTATCCAGAAGTGTTAGGGCTTGGTGCGGCAGTAGCGTTTTATAATAAAATTGGAAAAGAAAAGATTAATCAACGATCATTAGATCTTAAATCATACTTTATATCTCAAATAGCAGGAGATATTAGATTCAAAATTAAAACACCATCATCGGATCATTTATCAAGAGCTATACAGGTTGTAGAAGTAATCGGAAAAGATGTACTAAAAGTAAAGAAAGAGTTATTCGAACAATTTGGGATTGATTGCAGACCAATGACCGGTTTTAATTTAAACGCTTTACGTTTTTCTTTTGCGATTTACATCACCAAAAAAGATATTGATTATTTGGTTATCTCTTTAAAAACTATTGCTTCGCAATAAAAGGTTATTGTTCAGAATCATTTATCGAGCTAAAAACTTGAACTAGAACAGCTATAACTTTACGAATTTCATTTTCGTTAAAAGAAGCAAAACCAATACGGATCCCATTATGGTTTGTTTGTACACCTCCGTAACGTTTCCAATCATTGTTTGTATATAATTTTAATTTTTTGGCTTCATTAAATATGGTATCCCACTTATATTTTTTGTCAAGTAATACCCAAATCGCCATCCCTCCTTTAGGTATTTCAAATGTTACATAGCTTCCGAGTTTGTCTTTTAATAAACTACAGAATAGATCTCTTCTGGTTTTGTAAATTTTAAGAACCTTATTCGTATGCCTTTGGATATCACCTTGAGAAATCATCTGTGCCAATGTTTGTTCTAAAATAGTATCTCCTTGTCGATCAATAATACGACGTAGTTTAGCAGCTTGATCAACGACATCTTTGGGGCCTATAAAATACCCGATACGTAATGCAGGGGCTATAATCTTAGTAAAACCTCCAATGTAAATAACGTTTCCTAAATAGTCATTACTTGCCAAAGGTAAAATAGGGGCATTATCATAATGAAAGTCATAATCATAATCATCTTCAATAATTGCAAAATTATACTGCTGTGCCAGTTCTAATAGTCTCATTCTTCTGTCTGCAGAAAGAGTAACTGTAGTGGGATGATGGTGGTGAGGTGTAACATAAACTGCATTAATGATGTGTTTTTTGCATAATTTCTCGATCTCATTTGTATCTATGCCATTATTATCTACTGTGACACTTTTGATAGTACCACCAGCATTAATAAATGTATCATTAGCAGTCATATAGTTAGTGTTGCCAACAATAATGTTATTTTGATTCTTTAATAACAATTGACTAGCGAGATAAATCCCCATTTGACTACCTCTGGTAATTAATACATTATCAGTAGTGATTTTTAAACCTCTGGTTTGATTTAGGTATTGTACTAGGGCTTTTCTTAAATCCCGATTTCCATAGACATCATTATAGGTTAGTAAATGTTGATGATGAATTTTTTTGGTGATATTACGATATATTTTGGCAATATCATCTGTCGGAGCCAATCTGTGATCAGGAATACCGTCGTTGATTAATATGGTGTCTTTTACGACATTTATGGCCTTTCTATCGAGATAAGGTCGTATGTTAAATTCAAAATTAGATTTCTCGTTGCGCGATGAAACGTTCGTAGTTGTTTCTTTTAGAAGTATTGGCTTAATAATAGGTAAGTCGTTCGCAACAAAAGTACCCTTGCCAGGGAAGCTTTCTATCCAACCTTGAGTTAACAACTCATCATAAGCTGCGATCACCGTTTTACGATGAATCTGAAGATGATTGGATAAGCTTCTGGATCCTGGTAATTTTGTTGTAGCATGTAATTTCCCGGATTTAATTAATCCAATAATTTGATCACATAGTTGAAGGTATAAGTGTCTATTTAGAGAGCGATCTAATACAATTGTACTTTTATAAGGAAATAAAACCGGACTATTCATTATGTTTAAAGTGGATTGTTTGAATGATCCATAAAACTAATATTTTTGATTAGAAAATAAAAGAAGATATGGCAAGTTATTCAGTTTCAGAATTAAATAAAGTGGTAAGAGGGCCAAAACGTGCAAGCTATGATGTCGATCAAATAAATGAGATCTTAGATAGTGCCTTTTTATGCCACGTAGCGTACATATGGAAAGATCAAGCGATTGTTATTCCTACAGCATATGGTAGAAAAGGAGATAAAATTTATATCCATGGGTCCTTAAAAAATCGAATGATGTTAGGATTACTAGAAGTTGGTCATGGTAGCTTGACAGTAACTCATCTGGATGGTTTGGTGTTGGCCAGATCTGCCTTTCATCATTCTGCAAATTATCGCTCTGTCGCTGTTTTTGGAAAAGTACGTAGGATTGAAGACCCAGTCGAAAAAATGGATGCTCTTGAGTGTATTTTAAATCATATGATAGATGGGCATTGGGAAAATGTGCGTAAGCCTAATAATAAGGAATTTAATGCTACATTGGTGCTTGAAATATCTATGGATAGCGCATCAGCCAAAGTGCGGGCAGAAGGTGTAAATGATGAACCTGAAGATCATAAAGAGCCTATTTGGGCAGGAGTAGTGCCAATAAAACAGATCGCTTTTGATGCTGTGTCGGATAAAGATTTATCTGAAGGAATAGAAGTGCCAGAGGCTGTACTCGAATATATAAGTAAAAATAAATAACAAGCTATTGTCATGCTAGAAATAAGACCTAATTGTGAGAACTGTGATATATCATTACCTAATGATAGTAATGATGCGATGATATGTTCTTTTGAATGCACTTTCTGTAGTAATTGTGTATCTACAGTATTGCATAATGTGTGCCCTAATTGTGGTGGTGGTTTTCAAAAAAGACCCACTAGACCAGTAAATTGCTTAACTGGCAATTGTGTAGAGAAATATCCGATAGGTACAAGACGAGTATTTAAGCCTGTAAATACTAATGCGTTTAAAAAAATATTAAATACTTTTATGCAAATTGAATCCAGAAAAAGATAAGTTATGATTGATATACGACGAGCTACAATTGATGATGCTAGGCATGTCTCTAACTTGGGCGCGATTACCTTTGATCAATCTTTTGGGCATCTTTTTCATGATAAACAAGGTTTAAAAAATTATCTCGAAACGACCTTCGATTTGCAAAAAATACAAAGTAGTATACAAAAATCTAGTAATGTGTATTGGTTGGCAGTCGATAATGATATACCTGTAGGTTATAGTAAACTGCAATTAAATTCTCCTTCAGAATTTGTAAAAGGTAATAATGTTTGCAAGTTGCAAAAGATTTATTTTTTAAATAGTTATGTTGGTAAAGGTATCGGTAGTAGATTACAACAGTTAGTGTTCGACGAAGCCAAAATAAATAATTGTGATTATTTATGGTTGTCTGCACTTAAAGATAATAAAGCGGCAGTTCGGTTTTATGAACGCAACAATTACAATATTGCAGGAGAACATCCTTTTATAATTGGAAAACAAAAATTTGACTTTTGGGTAATGAGTAAAGAACTTTGATCCATAAAAAATTGTAGAGCCTATATGGTTTAGTTCACAATTTTTACTGTTTTTATTTTTGCAATCGAATCGCAGTTTTCAACTAATAGGTTTATGATATCAGTATCTATTTCACCTTCAATATGATATGTTTTACAAGAATCCAGTTTTGTATTGCTTTTAGAAAAATCTACACTTCCTTTGGTGAGTAATGCAGATATAACCGCAGTGTCAAGCTGATAAGTTTTCATTGCGATTAGCGCTTTTTCCGAAAACTTTCTTTCTTTCACTCTCAAGTTTTTCAAAACACGAGCAGTAGGGCTATAGTCACAAGATGTTTTTTTTCCGCCTAAAAAGAAAAACAACAGAATAAGCCCAATGGCAAATCCACCTAAGTAATAGAATAAACGTTGTGCTAACTTCATAAAGCCAATAAAAAATTATGAGGTCAAAAGTAAGTAAAGTTTCAAAAAATCAAAGATTCAAGTCTACAAAGTTTTCGTAAAATTAAAAACATTCTAATTTTCGAAAGAAGAGGGGATAAGAGATTTGTATATGGATAAATTTTACGGCGGTATATCCTAATTATAAAATTAGCAAATTAATATCTCGGTAAGATAGATCAAACCAATCGGCAATAGGTTTGCTGGTAAGGATTCCGTGATAAAAATAAAGACCATTTTTTAATCCTCGGTCAAACCTTACTGCATTTTCGATACCTCCTTCGTCCCCGATTTGTAATAAGTACGGTGTAAAAATATTACTAATCGATAGTGATGAGGTTCGGGCATATCTCGAGGGGATATTTGGTACACAATAATGTACCACTCCATGTTTTTCGAATGTGGGATGATCATGCGATGTAACTTCACTAGTCTCGAAACAACCACCCATATCTATGCTAACATCAATAACAACTGCCCCTTGTTTCATGCATTCTACCATCGTTTCGGTTACAATAATAGGGGCTCTGTTTTTTCCTCGTATAGCACCAATAACCACATCACAACGACGTAATGCTTTTAATAAGTTTTTGGGTTGTATGGTTGAGGTGTACAATGGTCTACCAACATTGGTTTGTATGCAACGCAATTTGGTTATTGAATTATCAAATACTTTTACATTGGCTCCTAATCCGATAGCAGAACGAGCAGCAAATTCTCCTACGGTTCCTGCGCCCAATATTACTACTTCTACAGGGGGTACTCCGCTAATATTCCCCATCATTAATCCAGACCCCGAATTGCTAACACTATTCATAAGCTCTGAGGCGATAAGTACAGAAGCTGTTCCTGCAATTTCACTTAATGCTCGCACTGCAGGATAGGCACCATCAATATCCCGTATAAATTCGAAACCTAAAGCCGTAATTCTTTTTTTTGCTAAAGCTTGAAAATAGTCTTTGGATTGAGTTTTTAACTGTAATGCAGAGATTAATACCGTTTGTGGATTGATATGTTCTAACTCTTCTAATGAAGGTGGTTCGACTTTAAGAATTATCGGACACCCAAATACTTTAGATTTGTCATTAGTTATTTCGGCTCCCGCTTCGCTATAATCTCGATCTGTAAAACTAGCTCCAATTCCGGCATTAGTTTCCAATAAGACTCTATGTCCATGTGCCGTAAGTGCCGCAACAGCATCCGGAGTTAGACATACTCTTTTTTCTTGATAACTTGTTTCTTTTGGGATCCCGATAAAGAGTTTTCCTTTTTTGCGTGCTACTTCGATCATTTCCTCCTGTGGTAGCAATTGTTCTTTGGTAAAAGGAGATTTAGGTGTACTCATTTGTGTGAAATTCTGTAACTCAAATTACGAATAAAAAAGGCAAGAAAACAAATAGGATTAGTTATTAACACGAGTTTTATGAATCATTGCTCCATGTAAGTACCCTTTTTTCTTCTGCTGAAAGCGCTATTTTTAGACATACTACGTCCGTTGGTAGTAGGTTAGCTACTTTTTCTGGCCATTCTATAAATATCCAAGCTCCAGAATCTAAATATTCTTCAAAACCGATGTGATGCGCTTCTTCCTCGTCTTCAATTCTATAAAAATCAAAATGGTATATAACTCCACTATCTCCATGGTATTCGTTAACCAAAGAATAGGTGGGGCTGGATATTGTATCCAGAACACCCAACTGTTTACATATTTCTTTGATAAGAGTTGTTTTACCTACTCCCATAGGGGCATCAAATAACAAGATTTTGTTATTTACATTTTTGATAACCTTCTCAGCAACATCGGCAAGATTATCTAGAGTATATGTTATTGTCATTCTAAATACACTAAAATTTTAAAATCAAGAAGTTTTGATGGTAAGAGGTTAAAACTATCTTGGATTTAATACAATAAACGGAATAATCATTTCTTCCAAAGATACACCTCCATGTTGGTATGTGTTTCTATAATAACTTACATAGTGGTTGTAGTTGTTTGGATACGCAAAGAAATAATCTCCTTTTGCAAAAATAAAAGAACTACTCATATTTATGGAGGGTAAATAAATATCTTTAGGATTAATAGCTTCTAATACCTCCTTATCCTCGTATGTAAGACTTTTTCCTGTTTTGTATCGAAGATTTAAACTAGTGTTTTTATCCCCTATCACTTTTGAAGGGTTTTTAACGTTGATTGTTCCGTGGTCTGTAGTAATTAATAGCTTAAATCCTAATTGCTGCGCCTGTTGGATCATTTCTAATAGTGGAGAGTTCTTGAACCAACTCTGTGTTAATGATCGGTATGATTTATCATTAGATGCTAGCTCTTTTATAACTTCCATCTCTGTTTTACTATGAGACAACATGTCCACAAAATTATAAACCACTACGGTAAGATCATTATCTTTTAATCCCTTAAAGTTAGCGGCCAAAGTCTTACCTGATCGCTCATTTGTTATCTTATAATACTCATGCTTTATGTCTAGTCCTAGTCTTTGTAATTGAGCCGTTAAGAACTCATTTTCGTTCATGTTTTTACCACCTTCATCCGTATCGTCTAGCCAAAGATCAGGGTGCATTTTTTTCATTTCAGAAGGCATTAGCCCTGAAAAAATAGCATTTCTGGCATATTGCGTAGCAGTGGGCAGGATACTAAAAAAAGAAGATTCTTGTTCTTTTTTATAGTAATTATTCACGGTAGGCTCAAAAGCTTTCCATTGATCATAACGCAAATTATCTATCACGACCAATAAGGTAGGCTGATCTTTACTTATTTCTGGAACTACCTTTTCCTTAAACAAAGTGTGAGACATTACCGGTGCATCTTCTTTGCCATTAAACCAATTAGGGTAATTTTTGTCTATAAACTTGCAAAACTGTGAGTTGGCTTCAACTTTTTGAGATTCCAAAATTTCGAACATCCCCGTATCCTCAATGCCTTCTAATTGTATCTCCCAATAAATTAAACGTTGGTATAAATCAACCCATTCTTCAAAAGAATTCACCATGGCCATATCCATGGCTATTTTCCTAAATTCTTGTTGGTAATTTGATGTTGTTTTTTCTGAGACTAAGCGAGAATTATCTAAGTTTTTTTTGAGGCTTAGCAGTATTTGATTAGGATTAACGGGTTTAATTAAGTAATCCGCTATTTTACTCCCTATAGCTTCTTCCATTATATATTCTTCCTCACTTTTTGTAATCATTACCACAGGTATGCTATCCTTCTTTTCTTTAATCTCAGATAAGGTTTCTATTCCGGATAGGCCTGGCATATTTTCATCCAAAAAAACGATGTCAAAGTTATCATCCTCCAGAATATCTAATGCTTCGGTACCGCTTTGACATTTGGTGACGTCATAGTTTTTCTTTTCTAAAAACAATATATGTGGTTTAAGTAAATCAATTTCATCATCAACCCATAAGATCTTTATTTTACTCATCAATTCTATTTTTATAATTTATGAATTCGTTAATATAGCCTATTTTGGGTCTTTTTTAAAGATAACTATGATTTAAATTTTGCAGTAAATGTGCCACATGACTGGCATATATGTATATTTGCTTTTGTAAAATTATAGTAAACTTGAAAAAAAGAAATAAGCTCAAAATATTAAACGATCCAATTTACGGTTTTATTACGATACCCAACGAACTAATTTTTGATCTCATAGAACATAAATATTTTCAAAGACTACGTCGTATTTCTCAAATGGGGCTTTCTTATTTAGTGTATCCAGGTGCTCATCATACTCGTTTTCATCACGCCTTGGGATGTATGCATTTGATGCAAAAATCTGTCCGAGTTCTTCGTTTTAAAGGAGTTACGATATCTGAGGAAGAAGAAGAGGCGCTGTGCGCAGCTATTTTGCTGCATGATATTGGTCATGGCCCTTTCTCTCATGCTATGGAACATAGTATTGTTAATGGAGTTAGTCATGAGTCAATTTCGTTGATGTTTATGCAAAAAATTAACGAAGAATTTAACGGTAGTTTAACGCTTGCGATACAGATTTTTAAAGGAGAATATCATCGAAATTTTTTACATCAGCTAATTTCGAGTCAATTAGATATGGATAGGTTGGACTATTTGAAACGAGATAGTTTTTATACGGGTGTTGCTGAAGGCAATATTAATAGCGAACGTTTGATAACCATGTTGACAGTTGAGGATGATGAACTTATGATAGAAGAAAAAGGAATTTATTCTGTCGAAAAGTTTTTATTAGCCCGAAGACTAATGTACTGGCAGGTATATTTGCATAAAACAAGCCTAGTGGCCGAAAATTTGTTGATTAGAGTTTTAAAAAGAGCAAAAGAATTGGTGGATAATGGGGTTGAGTTAAAAGCAAGTAATGCGTTAACATTCTTTTTGGAACATAAAATTACATCAGAAAATTTTAGTACCGAGGTATTAGAAACATTTTCTAAGTTAGATGATTTTGATATAGTAGCTGCGATGAAAGAATGGATGGATTCTGATGATTTTGTACTTAGTAAACTGTCTTCTATGATTATAAACAGAGATCTTTTGAAAATAAAGATTAAAAAGAAGCCATTTGAAAAAAGCAAAAAAGAAAAACAGATTGCAAAATGTATAGAAAAGCATAAAATTTCTGAAGAGGAAGCACGTTACTTTGTTTTTGAAGGTACTATCTCTAACCAGGCATATCATCAAAATAAGCAAAATATAAATATCTTATTTAAATCTAGAAAAATAATGGATATAGTAAAAGCTACAGATGAGTTTAATCTTGAAGCGCTATCAAAACCCGTCACCAAATATTTTATGTGCTCTCCAAAGCACAAACATTAATACATTTTTTATACTTTTGCTAGAATGATTTTTACAGCCACACAAATTGCGGGTATTTTGAATGGAGAAATCGAAGGAGATGAATCTGTTGAAGTATCTAAACTATCTAAAATAGAAGAGGGGACTAAAGGGTCATTGACCTTTTTATCAAATCCCAAATACACCCAATTTATCTATTCTACAGATGCATCTATTACTATAGTAGACAAATCTTTTGAAGCAGAATCGAAAATAAAAACCACTCTAATCAGAGTGGATGATGCATACAAAGCTTTTTCGCAATTGTTAGAATATTATAATATGGTTAAAATGAATAAGACAGGGATTGAAGAACCCAGTTTTATTTCTAAGACCGCCTCGTATGGAGATGGTATTTATTTTGGAGCATTTTCTTATATGGGAGAAAATGTTATTATAGGACAGAATGCCAAAGTATTTCCTAATGTATATATAGGTGATAATGTTACGCTTGGAGATAATGTGGTTGTTTTTGCAGGAGCCAAAATATATTCAGAAACTATTATAGGAGATAACTGCGTAATCCATAGTGGAGCAATAGTCGGAGCAGATGGATTTGGGTTTACCCCAAACGAAAAAGGAGAGTATAGCAAGGTACCACAGACGGGGAATGTTATTATTGAAAATAATGTAGATGTAGGCGCTGGTACTACTATTGATAGAGCTACTTTAGGATCTACCATTATACGTAAAGGAGTAAAACTAGATAATCAAATACAAATAGCTCATAACGTTGAGATAGGAGAACACACCGCTATTGCTGCTCAAACTGGTATCGCGGGGTCCACCAAAATTGGAAGAAATTGCCTTATTGGAGGACAGGTTGGTATTGCGGGGCATCTTACTATTGGTAATGGGGTACGGATACAAGCTCAATCAGGTATTGGAAGAAATATAAAGGATGGAGAAGCCATTCAGGGATCACCCGCTTTGGGATATTCAGACTATAATAAGTCGTACGTACATTTTAAAAATCTCCCTAAGATTGTGGATAGGGTATACAAACTAGAGAAAAAGATAAATAATAATGAGTGACGTTGTTGCAAGTAAACAAAGAACCATTAAACGAGAAGTTAAACTTACAGGAGTAGGTTTACATACTGGAAAAGAAGTTACACTGACCTTTAAGCCAGCTCCCGAAAATCATGGGTATGCATTTTGTAGAGTAGATCTCGAAGGCAGCCCCATCATAGAGGCAGATGCTAATTATGTGGTAAACACACAAAGAGGAACTAATCTTGAGAAAAATGGTGTTAGTATTCAAACATCAGAACATGTATTGGCAGCTTGTGTAGGTTTGGAAATAGATAACCTTTTAATAGAATTAGATGCTTCAGAGCCACCTATAATGGATGGGTCTAGTAAGTTTTTTATTGAAGCCTTAGAAGGAGCAGATATTGTTGAGCAAGAAGCAGAAAGAGAAGAGTACATTGTAAAAGATGTTATTTCTTATACAGATGAAGAATCGGGAAGTGAGATAATTGTAATGCCATCAGAAGAATATCAGGTTACTACGATGGTAGATTTTGGCACCAAAGTTCTCGGTACTCAAAATGCTTCCTTGAAACACTTATCTGATTTTAAGGAAGAAATAGCAGATGCAAGAACTTTCAGTTTTTTACACGAACTGGAAATGCTACTTGAGCATGGTTTAATTAAAGGAGGAGATCTTAATAATGCTATAGTGTATGTAGATAAGGAATTGAGTCCAGCTACGATGGAAAAATTAAAAGTAGCATTCGGAAAGGATTCTATTGCTATAAAACCAAATGGTATTCTTGATAATCTCACACTGCATTATCCTAATGAAGCTGCAAGGCATAAACTATTAGATGTTGTTGGAGATTTGGCTTTAATAGGTACACGAATTAGAGGTAAAATTATAGCTAATAAACCAGGACATTTTGTAAATACTCAATTTGCCAAAAAGCTCTCAAAAATTATCAAAATTGAGAAACGAAACAAAGTTCCTCAATTTGATCTTTTTAAAGAACCACTAATGGATATTAATAAGATTATGGATATGTTACCGCATAGACCACCATTCTTATTAATAGATAGAATACTAGAAATGTCTGATAGTCATGTGGTTGGGTTGAAAAACGTAACCATGAACGAACCTTTTTTTGTAGGGCATTTTCCGGGAGCACCAGTGATGCCTGGTGTACTTCAGGTAGAGGCTATGGCACAAACAGGAGGAATTTTAGCATTAAGTACTGTTCCTGATCCCGAAAATTATCTTACTTATTTTATGAAAATAGATAAGGTGAAATTTAAACAACAGGTACTACCAGGAGATACGCTCATATTTAAATTAGAATTGATATCTCCGATTCGTAGAGGTATTTGCCATATGCAAGGTTTTGCTTATGCAAATGGTAGATTAGTAACCGAAGCCGAACTAATGGCGCAAATTGTAAAATCAAAATAAACGATAAATGCGAATGAAATTGGTAATATTTTAGTATCCTTGCGAACCATAAAATGGTTCGATACTTAATTTCGTTTGACCTTTATATAAAAATAAACCAAATACTGATGAATCAACCTTTAGCTTATGTTCATCCTGGAGCAAAAATTGCAAAAAATGTTGTAATTGAACCTTTTACAACAATTCATAATAATGTTGTAATAGGAGAAGGAACCTGGATAGGGTCCAATGTTACTATAATGGAAGGTGCCCGTATCGGTAAAAATTGTAGTATTTTTCCTGGAGCTGTTATTTCAGCAACTCCTCAGGATAAAAAGTTTAATGATGAAGATACAATAACCGAGATTGGTGATAATACAACGATTAGAGAATGTGTTACCATTAATAGAGGAACTACTGATAGAATGAAGACCAAAATCGGGAAAAATTGTTGGATAATGGCGTATTGCCATATTGCACATGATTGTATTGTAGGGGATAATTGTATATTTTCAAATAATAGCACATTGGCCGGGCATATTAATGTTGGTGATTATGTTGTTTTGGCTGGAATGGCAGCTGTGCAACAATTTTGTAGTATAGGTAATCATGCCTTTGTTACGGGTGGATCTTTGGTTAGAAAAGATGTACCTCCATTTGTTAAGGCAGCGAGAGAACCATTATCTTATGTAGGGATCAACTCTATTGGATTGAGAAGAAGAGGGTTTACGACAGAAAAAATAAGAGAAGTCCAAAATATCTATAGGATTTTATATCAACAAAATTATAATAATTCTCAAGCGGTAGCAATTATCGAAGCCGAAATGGAAGCGACTACAGAAAGAGATGAAGTTCTTGAATTTATTAAGAACTCTCAGAGAGGTATTATGAAAGGATATTTCTCTAACTAAAAATTGAATTAAGAGTAAAAAGAATTAAAGAAAATTTATAATGGCAAGTACTAGTGACATCAGAAACGGTTTGTGTATTAAATACAATCACGATATATATAAAATAATTGAATTCTTACACGTAAAACCAGGAAAAGGACCTGCTTTTGTAAGAACAAAATTAAAAAGTGTAACTACAGGTAAGGTTATTGATAATACTTTTTCTGCTGGCCATAAGATTGAGGATGTTCGAGTAGAAACACATAAGTTTCAATACTTATATGCCGAAGGTGAAACATATCATTTTATGAATACAGAGGATTACAATCAAATCACTCTTGAGAAATCTACGTTGGATGCACCGGGATTATTAAAAGAAGGTGAAGTCGTGACTGTGATTATTAACTCTGAAGATCAAATGCCATTATCTGTAGAGATGCCGGCAAGTGTTATTCTTGAAGTAGCCTCTACCGAACCAGGTGTTAAGGGTAATACGGCTACAAATGCCACCAAACCAGCAATTGTAGAAACTGGAGCCGAAGTTATGGTGCCTCTTTTTATTAACGAAGGAGATAAAATTAAGATAGAAACCGAAAAAGGCACATATAAAGAAAGAATAAAAGAATAATCAACATTCTTAATTTTTGTAATGAAATTTCCTCAGGCGCATACCTTACAGCAAATTGCTACAATTATATCTTCAGAATTCGTAGGAGATCCTGATTTTCCGGTTTTAGGAATGAACGAAATCCATGTGGTTACCCCTGGTGATATTGTTTTTGTTGACCATCCCAAATATTATGATAAAGCCTTGCAAAGTGCAGCGACCGTCATATTAATTAACAAAGATGTAGATTGCCCCGAAGGTAAAGCGTTACTCATTTCTGATGATCCTTTCAGAGATTTTAATAAGCTTACTACTTATTTCAAGCCTTTTAATAAAGCAAATGCATTGGTTTCTTCTTCAGCAAAAATAGGAGAAAGAACAGTGATTCAACCAGGAGCTTTTATTGGTAATAATGTTATAATAGGTGATGACTGCTTAATACATTCTAATGTTAGTATTTATGACCATACCGTTATCGGAAATAATGTAACCATACATGCAGGAACTGTATTAGGAGGAGATGCTTTTTATTACAAGAAAAGACCAGAAGGTTTTGATAAACTCATATCAGGTGGTAGAGTAGTTATTGAGGATGATGTGGATTTAGGTGCTTTATGTACTATTGATAAGGGTGTTACTGGTGATACAACGATCAAACAAGGTGCAAAAATAGATAATCAAGTGCATATCGGTCATGATACTGTTATTGGAAAAAAATGCCTTATAGCCTCGCAAGTAGGGATAGCGGGTTGCGTAATTATAGAAGATGAAGTGACCATCTGGGGACAGGTAGGAATAACTAGTGGAATTACTATTGGCACTAAGGCCATTATTTCGGCACAATCAGGAGTTAGTAAATCCTTGGATAGCAATAAGAGCTATTTTGGAACTCCTGCAGATGATTTTAGAAAAAAGTATAAAGAAATTGCCGCGATTAGGCAAATACCAGATTTAATAGAAAAATTGAAAGAGAATGAGTAATACAGCAAAGGATATTGTAAAATCCTTTTATGAAACAGATTTAATACATAATTCCGAAGCTTTTTCTGAATATTTACACCCCGAAATTGAGTTGTTTTGGAATAGTAGTTTTGGTTTTAGCAAGAAGGGATTTGAAGATATTAAGACTATGTTTAGTGAAATGGCATTGTCTTTTGAGACTTTTAGATGTGAAATCAGTCATTTAATGGCAGAAGATAATACGGTGACAATAAGGTATACATATTTTGCCAAAACTATTGAAGCTCCTGATAAAGAAGAAGCAATAGCTCATTTCATCTCTATATGGGAAATAAAAGAAGCTAAACTTTATAGAGGATACCAGATAAGTCAACAGGGAGATAGTACTCCAGAGAGTATGAAATCATTTCTTTCAAAATAATTAAATTTTCATTTTAACCATAGGTATCAAAAGCTTACTTTTGAGACTTTAAAAGAAATAAAAAAATCATAACGCAATGAGTGTTTTAGTTAATAAAGATTCAAAAATTATTGTTCAAGGGTTTACAGGTAGTGAAGGTACTTTTCATGCCGGTCAAATGATTGAATACGGAACAAATATTGTTGGGGGAGTAACTCCAGGAAAAGGTGGTCAGGTTCATTTGGATAAGCCAGTTTTTAATACCGTTGAAGATGCGGTAAAAGAAGTGGATGCCGATACGACTATCATATTTGTACCACCAGCTTTTGCTGCAGATGCCATTATGGAGGCTGCTGATGCAGGGATTAAAGTAATTATTACTATTACAGAAGGTATTCCTGTAGCAGATATGATCACTGCTTCAAACTATATTCAGGATAAAGGTTGTAGACTCATTGGTCCTAATTGCCCAGGAGTAATTACTCCAGGAGAGGCCAAGGTAGGTATTATGCCTGGCTTTGTATTTAAAAAAGGTAATGTAGGTATCGTTTCAAAATCTGGAACATTAACGTATGAGGCCGCAGATCAGGTTGTAAAGCAAGGATTGGGAATCACGACAGCAATCGGAATAGGAGGAGATCCTATTATTGGAACCACGACCAAGGAAGCTGTAGAATTATTAGTTAATGATCCTGAAACTGAGTGTGTCGTAATGATTGGAGAAATCGGAGGACAACTTGAAGCAGATGCTGCAAAATGGATCAAAGATAGCGGAACAAAAAAACCTATTGTTGGGTTTATTGCTGGTGAGACTGCTCCTGCCGGGCGTACAATGGGACATGCTGGGGCAATCGTTGGAGGAAGTGAAGATACTGCCGCTGCCAAAAAAGCAATTATGAGAGAGTGTGGGATACATGTTGTAGATTCTCCTGCCGAAATCGGTAAAAAAGTTTTAGAAGTATTAGGTTAAGCCCTTGCTAAAATATATATATAAACCTCTTGAAGTTAACTCCAAGAGGTTTTTTTGTTAAAGAAATTTCTTGTTAAAATAATATTAAAATTTGCCATATTCCTAATAACTACGCGTATTATAGCAGATTAATTATAGACTAATTCATATAATTAACACTGATGTGTAAAATCATCATTAAATAACATTAATAATTGCATATGAAATTAATTAAATCAACTTTACTATTACTAGTAATTTTATCTTTTAGTAATTGTAAAGATTCATCATCAAAAACTGAAGTAGCCAAAGAAATTAAAGCTGAAACACATACTGATGCGGCTGGCTTTAATTATGAAACTGTAACCAATGATCCTACAGGATTAAGACTGTATACATTGGATAATGGACTTAAGGTGTACCTTTCTAAAAATGAAGAAGAACCTAAAATCCAGACATATATTGCAGTTCGTGCTGGATCAAATTATGATCCTAAAGAGTCTACAGGATTAGCTCATTACCTAGAGCATATGGTTTTTAAAGGTACTGATGAAATAGGAACGCAAGATTTTGAAAAGGAAAAAGTAATGCTTCAACAGATTTCTGATTTGTATGAAAATCATAAAAGTGAAGTAGATCCCGAAAAAAAGAAAGAAATCTATAAAAAGATTGATGAAGTTTCACAAGAAGCGTCAAAACTTTCTATATCCAATGAATATGATAAAATGATCAATTCTTTGGGAGCAGAAGGTACTAATGCGCATACATGGTATGAAGAAACTGTGTATAAGAACAAAATTCCGGTAAATGAGTTAGACAAATGGCTAAAAGTAGAAAGTGAACGTTTTAGTCAATTAGTATTACGTTTATTTCATACCGAACTAGAAGCCGTTTATGAAGAATTTAATAGAACACAGGATAGTGATTTCAGAAAGGCCTACTATGCCATGTTAGAAGGTTTATTTCCTAATCACCCTTATGGACAACAAAGAACAATTGGTACTTCTGATCACCTCAAAAATCCATCAATGGTGGCTATTCATAATTACTTTGAGACATATTATGTTCCAAATAATATAGCTGTTGTCTTGGTTGGAGATATTGATTTTGATCAAACAATCAAAAAAGTAAATGACGCCTTTGGGCATTTTAAAAATAAGGAAGTAACTCATCCAGAATTACCAAAAGAGAGCCCAATTACGACTCCTATTATAAAAGAGGTTTTTGGCCCGACAGCAGAAAATGTATCTATAGCATATCGTTCAGAAGGAATAGGTACCAAAGAAGAGAGGTTGCTCACAATGGCCGATATGATATTGGCTAATGGAACTGCGGGTTTAATCGATTTAAACCTAAATCAAAAACAATTAGTTCAAAATGCGTCGTGTACACCAACTTTTCAGAATGATTATGGTTTTCATAGATTTACAGGTACACCTAAAAATGGACAATCTCTTGATGAGGTAAAAGATTTGATCCTGGGTCAGATTGAGAAACTTAAAAAAGGAGAATTTGACGAATGGATGATTTCGGCTGTAGTTAATGATTTAAAATTATCGCAAACACGTCAATACGAAAATAATACGGCACTTGCATCGGCATATTATAACGCGTTTATCCATAGACAAGATTGGAAAAATAGAATAAAATTCCTAGATGACTTAAAAAAGATCACTAAACAGGAATTAGTAGATTTTGCTAATACTTTTTACAAAGATAATTATGTAATGGTCTATAAGCGAAAAGGAGAGGATAGTAATGTAGTAAAGGTGCAAAACCCAGGAATTACTCCGGTACAATTAAATAGAGATAAGGAATCGGGGTTTTATAAAGAGTTTAGTGCTATTAAGACTCAGCCATTGCAACCTAAGTTTGTTGATTATAAGACTTCTATCAATGAAACAGTTATGGATAATGGAATTAAGGTTTCATATATCGAAAACCCTAATAACGATCTGTTTAACCTGAATATTATTTTTGATATGGGGCAAGATAATGATCGTAAAGTATCTCTGGCAGCTGGATATTTGGATTATTTAGGTACAGATAAATATTCTCCTGAAGAATTGAAGAAGGAATTTTATAAGCTTGGTATTAATTATAATGTTAGTACAGGTTCTGATATTACTTTTGTAGGATTATCTGGATTGAAAGAAAACTTAGATGCAGGCTTAGTGTTGCTGGAGCATTTATGGGATAATGCTATTGCAGATCAAGAAACCTATAATAAATATGTTGATCAAATAGCAAAGGGACGTGAAGATGGTAAGACTCAAAAAGCAAATATCCTTTGGAATGGTTTACTTAATTATGGAATGTATGGAGAGAACTCTCCGTTAAGAAATATATATACGGTTGGCGAATTACAAAAAATCAACCCACAAGAACTTGTAGATAAGATAAAAGAACTTAAAAACTTTAAACAACGTATTTTCTACTATGGAAAAGATGTTGATGCTGCATTGGCTTCTTTAAATAAGAATCATGCAGTTAAAGCAGATTTAGCTGACTATCCTGAAGAGACTACGTATTTGCAAAAAGAAATAGGCGGAAACGTATATTTTGTAGATTATGATATGGTGCAGAGTGAAATGATCTTTTTAGCAAAAGGAGCAGAGTTTGATCCTAAAAAAATGGCCGCGTCTAGGTTGTTTAACACGTATTTCGGAAGCGGTTTATCTTCTATTGTATTTCAGGAAATCAGAGAATCAAAATCATTAGCATATTCGGCATTCTCTGCTTATTCAAATGCTTCAGAAAAGGATAAATCGGATTATGTGTATGCCTATATCGGCACACAAGCTAATAAAATGCCCGAAGCTGTAAATGCCATGATGGATCTTATGACTAATATGCCCGAAGCCGAAAAACAGTTTAATGCAGCAAAAGAGGCTACTTTAAAGAAAATAGCAGCACAGAGAATTACTAAGTCTAATATTTTCTGGACCTACGAAGGTTTAAAGAAAAGAGGAATAGATTATGATAATCGAGAAGAAATGTACAATACGATAAAAAACATGACACTTGCGGATCTTAAGACTTTCTTTGATGACAATATAAGTGGAGAAACCTATAATGTTCTTGTTATTGGTAATAAGAAGGATGTTAACATGAAAGCATTAGCCAAATTAGGAGAAGTAAAAGAAATGGATGTAGATTTCCTTTTTAATTACGAAAAGAAAAACGAAGACCTTAAGTTATAAACTGTTTATAATATTTATTTGTAAACCCCGTGATAAATCACGGGGTTTATTGTTGGACAGCAGTTTGTAATTCTTATATTTGATATTACAAAATTTAACAATAAAATTAATAGAGCGAATGAATCTTTTACAAGGTAAAACGGCAATTATTACTGGGGCTACTCGCGGTATCGGAAAAGGAATCGCTGAAGTTTTTGCTCAAAATGGAGCAAATATTGCTTTTACGTATAGTTCTTCTGTAGATGCGGCTAACAAATTAGAAAAAGAATTAAATGATTTAGGAATCCAGGCAAAAGGATATCAAAGTAATGCTGCGGACTATGATCAAGCACAAGAATTGGTTAAGGATGTTTTAGAAACGTTTGGAAGCTTAGATATTCTTGTCAATAATGCAGGGATTACAAAGGACAACCTTTTGATGCGAATGGGAGAAGAAGACTTTGATAAAGTAATCGAAGTCAACCTTAAAAGTGTCTTTAATATGACAAAGGCTGTACAACGAACAATGCTTAAGCAACGTAAGGGTAGTATTATTAATATGAGTTCTGTCGTTGGAGTTAAAGGTAATGCTGGTCAAGCAAATTACGCCGCTTCAAAAGCTGGGATCATTGGTTTCTCTAAATCTGTGGCATTAGAATTAGGATCCAGAAATATTAGAAGCAATGTTGTTGCTCCTGGTTTTATAGAAACAGAAATGACACAAAAACTTGATGAAAAAGTAGTAGATGGGTGGCGAAATGCTATTCCGTTAAAACGTGGAGGTACACCAGAAGATATTGCAAATGCGTGTTTGTATTTGGCAAGTGATTTGAGTGCTTATGTAACAGGTCAGGTGTTGCATGTAGATGGAGGAATGTTAACCTAATTTTAAATTACGATAAACGATTTTAAATCATTTTTGAAGATTTTAATATTTTTTGATTCTAAAATCTTTAAATTCAACCGGTATGAAAAGAGCATGGTTGTTAATATATAATGATTTGTAATTTGATAACCGTATCGTAATTAATATACATGCAAACACAAACAATCTTATTGATCATATCAGCGGCTATATTCGCATTGATTGTATCGCTATATCAATATATATATAAAGCAAAGAATAGAAATAAGAAAAATCTATTCTTTGCTTTTTTACGCTTTTTGAGTGTATTTGCAGTGTTACTTTTGTTGATTAACCCTTCATTTAAAAATAATATATACTATACCGAAAAACCAACATTAGTTGTTGCTGTGGATAACTCGGCATCCATAAAGCACCTTAAGCAAGATCAGCTGGTTGCAAAATTCGTAAATGATATTAGAGAAGATAATGCAGTTAATGATCGATTCAATATCAAGTACTATTCTTTTGCAGAAAAATTAAATGATTCTTTAAACTTTTCTTTTGATCAGAAGCAAACAAACATTTCTAAAGCGTTAGACGATTTAAGACAGATTTACAAAAATTCGGTAGCTCCCACGATATTAATTACTGATGGGAATCAAACCTATGGAAAAGATTATCAATATAGTAGTACTAGGTATAAACAGGCTGTTTTTCCTGTTATTTCTGGAGATACTGCCCAAGTGACAGATACAAAGATCCAGCAGCTTAATGTAAATCGATATGCATATTTAAAAAATAAATTTCCGGTAGAGGCCATTCTAACATATTCGGGAGATCAAACTGTAACAACAAGATTTGAAATAAGATCAGGAAATAGCACTTTGTATACTCAAAAAGTTTTATTTTCTGAAGCAAAGAATTCTTCAGTGATTAACTTTACTTTGCCTGCTAGTGTTGCGGGTGTAGTTCAATACAATGCTGTATTAATTCCTATTGCCAACGAAAAAAATACTATAAACAATAGCAAAGCATTTGCGGTAGAGGTTTTAGATCAAAAAACCAATGTGCTAATTGTAAGTGATATTGTGCACCCCGATTTAGGAGCAATTAAAAAAAGCATAGAGAGTAACGAACGACGTAGTGCAACTATACAAAAACCTGCAGAGGTGAACGATGTTGAGAATTATCAAATGATCGTATTGTATCAACCAAACACCAGGTTTAGAGGAGTGTATGAAAAACTTAACTCACTTCGAAAAAATAGATTTACAATCACTGGGTCCAAAACCGATTGGGTGTTTCTAAATAAAGCACAAAATATATATACTCAGGAAATTACTAGACAAACGGAGTACTATATTCCAAGATTTAATTCGAATTACGGAACATTTTTGTTTGATAATATTGGTTTCGAGAATTATCCGCCACTGATTGGTACTTTTGGAGAGATCAAAATAAATACAAATCATGATCCTTTACTTTATCGAACGATAAGTAATATAGAGACCGAAGAACCTTTATTGGCAACAATAGAACAAGACGGAATCCGCGAAGCTGTACTTTTTGGAGAAGGTTTATGGAGATGGAGGGCTCAAAATTATTTGAATACCAAAGATTTTGAAAGTTTTGATGATTTTTTCGGAAAATTGATCCAGTACCTGGCATCTAATAAAAGAAAGAGTAGGTTAAATACAATTTCAGAATCCTTTTACTACGGAAATACGAACATTAAAATTCTAGCCGAATATTTCACCAAGAATTATGAATTTGATAAGCGGGGAAGTTTAAGTATTACACTTAAGAATAAAATTACCGAAGCAACGCAAACTATCCCTATGTTATTAAAAAATAATTCTTATGAAGTTGATTTGAGCGACTTACCAGCCGGAGATTATGATTATACTGTGGTTGTAATTGGAGAAAATATAAGTCGATCTGGTAGTTTTACGGTTTTAGAGTATAATGTCGAGCAACAATTTCTTAATGCTGATGTAACAAAACTAAGACAAGTAGCAACTAATACTAAAGGCAAACTATTTAACTTAACGCAAAGTAAGGAATTGTTTCAAAATATAATTCAAGATCAAAGATATCAAACAATCCAAAAAAGCAAAGAAAATGTAGTATCTTTAATTGATTGGAAATATCTCCTGATAATTGTAATAGTACTGCTTGGGATAGAATGGTTTGCACGAAAATATAACGGACTTATTTAAAATTAAAAACTCAAAATTATTATGGAAAAATTACCAAAAATAGGATTACCAATCCTGATACTTATAGTATTAACTATTGTCTTTATTTCTAAATCTACAGTTACCATTGGTTCTGGTGAGGCTGGGGTATTGTATAAAACATTTGGAGGCGGTGTAGTTACTGATCAACCACCATTAGGAGAAGGGTTTCATTTGGTTGCTCCCTGGAATAAAGTAATTGTGTATGAGGTAAGACAACAAGAAGTTTTTGAAAAAATGCAAGTACTTTCTTCTAATGGGTTAGAGATTAAATTGGATGCATCAGCATGGTTTCAACCGGATTATGCTAAGTTAGGTATGTTGCATCAACAAAAAGGAGAAAATTATGTAGCTAGGATATTACTACCAACTATCCGATCTGCTGCACGTAGTGTTGTAGGAAGATATACTCCAGAGCAATTATACTCTAGTAAAAGAGATGTTATTCAGAAGGAGATCTATGAAGAGACTAAAAAAATTGTGGAAGATCAATTTATTCAACTTAATGAAGTATTAGTTCGTGATGTAACGTTACCCCCTACCATAAAAGAAGCAATTGAACGTAAATTAAAGCAAGAGCAAGAATCATTAGAATACGAGTTTAAATTAACTAAAGCTCAAAAAGAAGCGGAAAGACAAAAAATTGATGCAGAAGGTAAAGCAGTTGCGAATCAAATTTTAAGTGCTTCACTTACAGATAAGATCTTAAAAGAAAAAGGTATAGAAGCTACTTTACAACTTGCCAAATCCCCTAATGCAAAAGTAGTAGTGGTAGGTTCTGGAAAAGATGGAATGCCATTGATACTTGGTAACCAATAAAAATATCACATAGATATTTTACATTTTTAAATAAAACCATCATATAATAACATGTTATTATATGATGGTTTTTCTGTTTATAGGTAATCTTGAAGGTCTTTATCTAATGTCTCATATTTTTTCTTTAAACAGTATAGGGTAAATGTTCTAAAATATATGTTTTCAGATAATTGTAAGTGAATTCAGAAATACGTGATAACTATCTTACTGCACTTTAATTATGTTATAAATGGAGAAGTATATAGCTCTAGATTTAAAAATTAATGTATTTTTATCCGTATTAACAATCGCTTAGTCTTTTTTTTGTCATTATTTTAATAAGAAAAATACTACGCATTTAGTTGTATGAACGAGCAGAATACTACAATATCTAAAATCACTCACTTACTTGAGCAATCCTATAAAGTTAGGGTTAATAATTTGCAAGAAAGCGTGAAACTGGCTAATGAAGCATTGTTGTTAAGTGAAAAAATAAATGATAAAGCATTTATTGGAAAAAGCTTAAACATGCTATCATTGTTTAATATGATTTGCGGAAAAGGTAGCGACGCATTATCCTTTGCAGAAAGAGCAATCACATGTTTTGAATCATTAGAAGATGATAGAGGAGTAGCAGATGCCAAATATAGTATTGCGGGTATACACTACAAAACCAACAATTATCACCTAGGGATGATTTATCTTATTGATGCCTTAGTTATTTATCAAAAATATGATGATTGGCATAATCAATCCAGGACTCAAAAATCATTAGGTTCTATTTACGAAATTTTAGGAGATGAAAATAATGCATCTGAAGCGTATAGAATAGCAATTGAAACCGCAAAAAAATGCAACAACAAAAATCTCGAATCCAACGTGTATAATCCAATGTCGGGAATATTACTTAAAAAGGATAAACCCAAAGAGGCTCTTGAGATGATTAATAAATCGATAGCGCTAAAATCTGAGACAGGAGATGATAGAGGTCTTGCTTTTGCCATTTACGGTCGTGGTAAGGTATATAGTTATAATAAAAAATATGAAAAGGCTAGTGCCGATTTTGTAAAAGCATTAAGTATACACGAAAAATATAACGAGGTATACGGAATCGGAATGACTAAACATAAATTAGCTCAATTATGTTTGGAAATAGGAGATAACGAAAGAGCAAAAATATTGCTAAAAGAAGTTGTAGCGCATAGTACAAAATATAACCTCTCCAGAACTAAATATAAAGCTAGTCATCTTCTTTATGAAACATACAGGAGCGAAAACAAACATAAAGAAGCATTAAAATATCTTGAGAGTTATTTAATTGAAAAAGATGCTTCAGTTAATTCTCAGACCGTAAAAGTTATTGAAAATTACGAACGTATTTCAAAAATAAAATATCAGCAACAAGAAGAAAACCTTAGACGTGAAAAAGAAGCTATTGTAATAAATAAAAAACAAGCAGAAGAAACTGCAAAAATGCGACAATCTTTCTTGTCTGCAATGAGTCACGAGATAAGAACCCCTCTTAATGCTGTAACAAGTATTATTTCAATGCTTAAAGATAGAGCAGATGCAGATGACCAAAAGTTACTCACATCGTTGCAATTTTCTTCAAAGAATCTAATGCGAATTATTAATGATATTTTAGATTTTTCGAAGTTGGATTCTGATAAGATGAAATTAGAAATGCATTCGGTTAATTTCGAAGAACTCATCAATAATATTAGAGAAACCTATTTGGTAATGGCTCTTGAAAAAGGGATAGAGTTGAATGTTCAAATTGATTTGTCTCTAAGTAAATTCTATATACTTGATGAAACCAAATTGTTTCAAATTTTAGGAAACCTTGTGAGCAATGCTATAAAATATACCAATAAAGGGTCTGTATGCATAGATATTGAGTTAATATCATCAGTAGGAAATAAGGATACCATATCCTTTAGTGTAGAAGATACCGGTGTTGGGATCGCAAAACAAGAGCAGGCTAGGCTTTTTGATAGTTTTTATATACCTACTACTATTACCACTAGAAATAATGGAGGTACCGGATTAGGTTTGGCTATTGTCAAAAAAATAGTAGAATTATATGGGAGCAACGTAGTTTTAACTAGTCAAAAAGGGAAAGGTTCAATCTTTCGGTTTGATTTAGTATTACAACGGGCTAAAGCGATTGTTAAGATTGATCAAAAGCAAACAAATCAATTAAAAAATAAAACCGCAATTCTTGCAGAAGACAATGAAGTGAATGCCTTAGTAATGGGGCAGTTACTCAAGAAATGGGGAATAAAAATAGAGCGTGTAAAAAATGGATATGATGCTGTAAAGGTTGCAAAAAAAGCAAAAGTTGATTTCATTTTGATGGATATTCATATGCCCGAAATGAATGGCTTTGATGCTGCTAAGCTTATTAAGGATTCAGAAAACAAAAATCAAAATACTCCAATATATGCACTTACGGCGGATGTTACTGCAGTTAATGACGAACATTATTTAGCGTATTTTGATGGTTTTTTGTGGAAACCCTTACAAATCGACAGACTTTTTGATACGCTGGTAAATCAAAAATAGAAATGCTACTTATTAACAGTTTGGCTAATTTTAAGTAACATATTTATCGTATTCATAAAAATGGGTGAAAAAACAGTCTGAAACATAAATTATAGGCAATTCTTTATCAATAAATCTAGAAGCTATTCCCTTATTAAAAAAATGTTAATAATGTTAATTTTTTGCAAAATTAGGTTTTAAACCGTAAAAATATTACTTTTAAACCTCAAACTCAACATTATTACTATGAATAAAAGATTGATTCGCCCCATGTTACTGGGCCTTGGCTTGGTGACTTCATCTGTTTTTTTATTTACAACTTCAAAAGAAGAAAAATCTAAAAAAACACAAAATGAAAATGAAATTGTAAGTTTAAGAAATCAACATTCTGAACATTTGAAAAATAGTCCTTTTAAAGAGACTATTAAACTTACCAAAAAAGAGCGAAAAGCTCAAGGACTCCCACCAAATAGATACTTCGAACAAATGTGGGAATTGACAATGAATCCGGCTACCGGAAAAACTGAACCAGAAAAAATTTATGCCCTACAAGCAAAATTACAGAGTAGTATTTCTAAAAATGCTCCTGGTGATAATGCTAGCAATCCTTGGATAGAAAGAGGTCCAAACGACGTAGGTGGAAGAACCAGAGCTATTTTGTTTGATCCTAACGATAGCAGTAATAGAAGAGTATTTGCTGGTGGTGTTAGTGGAGGTTTATGGGTAAATAATGATATTACTTCAGGCTCTTCGCAATGGAGCAGGGTACAAAATGTACCAGGAAATTTATCGGTAACGTCTATAACAGTAGATCCCAGAAATTCTAATACATTTTATATAGGTACTGGAGAGCAATATACAGCTGGAGCTGTGGTGGGTAACGGTGTTTATCGTTCGACCGATGGTGGAACGAGCTGGCAAGCACTTAATATTCCTGCAGCTGGAGGAGGAAACATTAGTTTTAATGCTAACAACTTATTTCTTTCGGGTGTATATTATGTAAATGATATTACTGCGTGGAATAATACGGCACAAAATCGTACCGAGTTATTTGTAGGAGTAGGAGCGCACGTGTATGGAGATGCTTCTTCGCCGTCGAATTGGTTAGGTTTACAATCTGCTGGATTATATAGATCTATAGATGGTGGTGCTACGTGGAATCGAATAGAGACTACAAACCTTCAATTTGATTTTAGCGGTACAGCTTATCATTATATACCAAATGATATTGAAATAGGATCTGATAATACCTTATGGATGGGTACTATTACCACACCAGGAATCGGAGGTAATGGTGGCGGAAGAGTATTTAGCTCTACCAATGGAAGTACATGGACAGAAGCTGCTGCATCTCCTCTACAGGATTCAAATAGAGTAGAGTTAGAGGTTTCATCTACAAATCCAAATAAAATGTATGCCTTAACACAAGGTGTAACAGACCCTATTCATATTTATAGAACAACAGATAAATTTGCTACGGTAACAGCTACGGCTTTGCCAAATGATGTGGATACAGGTATTCCTGCTAATGATTTTACAAGAGGACAAGCCTTTTATGATTTGATGATAGAGGCCGATCCTAATAACGATAATATTGTATATGTTGGTGGTATTGATTTATTCCGTTCTACGAATGGAGGTAATTCATGGAGTCAAATTTCAAAATGGTCAAATAACAATAACTTAGCAGGATTAAGTGCGTCTATAGTACATGCCGATCAACATGCTATGACCTTTAGACCAGGAAACTCTAATCAAGCTATTTTTGGAAATGACGGAGGGATTTATTTTGCTAGTAGCTTATCTACAGCACAAAACTCTAACGTATTTGCTGCAAGAAACAGTAATTATAATGTTACTCAATACGTAAAAGCAGGTATTGGTCCAAATGGAGCAGGAGATACCAGCGGTATTTTTTCTGCAGGTGCACAGGATAACGGTTCTCAAGCATTTAGAAATACAGTTGCAGGTATTAATGGTTCTGAACAGTTAACAGGAGGAGATGGTTTTTATACGTTTGTGGATAAAGGTGGCCAATATATGATTGCTACCTATACCAATAACGTTATCTATAGATTTAATTTACCATGGAATGGTTTAGGCCGAATTCAAGGAGGAGCTACAACAATACTAAATGAAAGAACAACAGGAGATTTTGTAAATCAAATGGGATATGATAGTGATGCTAATTTCTTATTGTCTAATGCATCTTCAGGAACAACTTATAGTATTAAAACAGTTAATGTAGCGTCTAATAGTAATGCTAATATTACAAATGCTTTATTAACCAGCAAGCCGACCGCTTTCATAGCTTCCCCTTTTGCTAATAACACATGGTATGTGGGTACAGCAACTGGACAACTATTTAGGTTAACCGGTGTTGGTGTTGGATCGGCTAATTGGTCAGAAATTACTACGCCTTTTGTGGGATCTGTTTCTGCAGTTAGACTAGGTGCAACGGCAAATGATATTATGGTCACCATGCATAATTATGGTGTAACTAGCGTATGGTCTTCTTCTAACGGAGGAACTACGTGGGTGAATAAAGAAGGAAATCTTCCGGATATTCCTGTAAGAGATATTCTTCAAAATCCATTAGATACCAAAGAAGTTATACTTGCCACGCAATTAGGTGTTTGGATTACTAAAGATTTTGATGCAACCAATCCTAGTTGGAGTCAATCATATAATGGTATGAGTGATGCAAGTGTTACCTCTTTTGATTATTGGGCTGTAAACGGAAATGATAATAATAATAAAATTATAGCCTCTACCTATGGTCGTGGAGTCTTTACAGGTTCATTTACGTCAAATGCAGTGGCAGATACGCAAGCTCCAACTGCTCCTACGGGATTAGCCGCTTCAAATATAGCAGAGACTTCTTTAACCTTAACCTGGACAGCTTCGACAGATAATGTTGGTGTTACAGGTTATGATTTATATCAAGGAAATACAAATCTTGGAAATGTGAACGGAACCTCTGCAAATATCAATTCATTAACTGCAAATACGGCATATCAATTTAGAGTAAAAGCAAAAGATGCGGCGGGTAATGAATCAGGATTTAGTAGTACTGTTAATGTTACAACATTAGCAGGATCAACAGGTACTTCTGGATGTACAAACGGTATTACAGCTTTTCCATATAGTGAAGGTTTCGAGAGTGGATTAGGTGGATGGACTCAAGGTAGTGGAGATGATTTTGATTGGATACGTCTGTCGGGAGGAACTCCATCTAGTAGTACAGGCCCTTCTGGTGCGGATTCAGGAAGTTTTTATGTATATGTTGAAACTTCTAACCCAAATAATCCAAGCAAGACAACAATTTTAAATTCTCCATGTTTCAATTTAAGTAGTGCTACATCAGCAGATTTATCTTTTAAATATCAAATGACAGGTAATGCTGTTGGAACACTTAAATTAGAAGCTAGTAATGATAATGGTAGTACATGGACTCAAATCTGGAGTAAGTCTGGAGATCAAGGATCGGCGTGGAATACTGCAAATATTGATTTAGCAAGCTATGCAGGTAACTCAATGCAACTTCGTTTTACAGGTACTTCTGGTAACAGCTGGCAAGGTGATATGGCAGTAGATACGATTTCATTAACTGTAGGAGGAGGATCGAATAATGCCGATACGCAAGCACCGTCGGTACCAACAAGTTTATCAGCTTCTAATGTTGAAGAGACTTCTTTAACATTAACCTGGACAGCTTCAACAGATAATGTTGGTGTTACGGGTTATGATATATATCAAGGAAATACAAATCTTGGTAGTGTAAGCGGAACATCTGCAAATATTACCTCTTTAGATGCTAATACGACATACCAATTTAGAGTAAAAGCAAAAGATGCTGCAGGTAATGAGTCAGGATTTAGTAGTACACTTGAAATTACCACAAATGGTGCTGTTCCGACAGATCCATGTGCTGGCGTACCAGAATATAACGGTACAGGTCAAGGATATCAAGCAGGAGATAGAGTTACATTTAGAGGAACTCTTTATGAAAGAACGACTACAGGCTGGACAAATCTAGGTCCTTGTGGAGTTCCTTCTGCCTCAATAAATATTATTGATTATAGCTTGGATGGTCCAGGAATACCATTTAGTTTATTTCCAAATCCGGTAACCGATGGAAATATGAATGTCGTTACTTCTACAGTAGGATCCAAACAGTATGAGATATATAATATGCTGGGTCAAAAAATAGATCAAGGCACATTCTTGAATATAATTAATGTTTCAGAATTGCAGAACGGTCTATATACAGTAGTAGTTGATGGTCAAATTCAGCGATTTGTGAAGAAATAAATAAACATATTTATTATAATAGTAAGCCCCGAAGTTGTAAAATTTAGGGGTTTTTTAATGCTTATACTTAGAATATAAAAGCCTCTACAAACTTAATCGTAGAGGCTTTATGTAATAGTAAATGGTTAGTGATTACTATTTTTTTTTCAATTTTTCAGCTTGATCTTTCCAGTTATCTCTTTCGATACGTCCTGGGAAAAATTGTATCAGTTGCGTAACAGTTTCTATATCTTCCAAGGTAAATTTACTAATTTGATCGAAAGTATAGATACCAATGCCATTTAATTTTTCTTCGATAAATGGTCCAACACCACTTATTAGTTTTAAATCATCTTTTTCTGAAGCGTCAGCTTTTCCGAAACTTGCAAAATTTAATTCAGGTTTTTTTGCATCATCATCATCATTTTTTGCTACAGCTACACCTCCGTGATCTCTAGTTTTTATAGCTTTGATATCACTTTCTGTATTCGATGTATCTGTCGCTGAAGGACTAGAAAAGGTTGTTTTTGCTTTGGTATATTCTGAGTTTTTCAATCTTGAATTTTCTCTTCTACAGTCTTCAAGTTCGGATTTATATTTATTTTTGAGCGCCCATCTGGATAACAACCATCCTAGTAAAAATGCTAGGAATAGTAATAATAAAAGGCACCACCAGTTTACTTCGTTTAAAAAATCTAACATAGTTGTTGTTATTTAGTTTACAATAATTTCTATTCTTCTGTTTTTTGCTCTGTTTTCGTCACTATCATTAGGAGCAATTGGACTAGATTCTCCTTTTGACGATACTTTAATTTTTTCTTTTACAATTCCTTGAGAAACAAGATATTGTTTTACGTTATTTGCACGTTGTCTTCCGTACCACATATTGGATTCTGCATCGCCAACATCATCGGTATGACCAATAATTTGAACAGATTTATCAGGATATTTATTCAGATAATTTTTTAGTTCCAAAGTATAATTGGATAATGTAGCGTCTGCTTTAAATGTTTTCTGAGCAAATTCAGAGTACAATATTCTGTTGGAGATACTTTTTTCTACTTCGGCAAGGCGAGATGCATCTAATGTATTAAAATGTAAAGCGACTCCACCGTTATATGTACCATCATTGGTGTAGGTATACGAATTAACTTCACCTTTTGATATGATACGATCGGCATTGATCCCTGCCTTTATCAACATATCTTTAATATAATTGGCTCGTGATTCGCCCAAATTTGATCCGTTACTCTGCTCATTAGAAGTTTCGTATCCAGTAATGATTAACTCTTTATCTTGGTTTTGCCCCAGGTAATCAGCGATTTGATTTTCAAAACCACTAAGCGAGGCCGGAATAAACACATCTGCATTACTATTATTGATCTGAAGGTTTTCTTCGTAAGAAAACAAATCTTTATTTTGATCATCTTTGATAGCTAATCCGATGCCTAGATTTTTGGCTGCAGCAATACTATCTTCGTAAGCTTTTTTGGCTAGTGCTTCTGCTTCAGGATTTAATTTTTCTTCAATTAGACCTGGATTTTGATGAGCACTTTTTGAGCACCAATCACAGGAGTAATAACACCACATTGCCAACCAGGCAAAAAGTAAAAAAATGAGAAAAGAGATAAAGTTTTTCATAAGTTGTTGATTAGTATTGTTCTATTAAAGTTATAAAAATGTTTATAATCAACCTATTATGCGTAATAAATAATGAAAATTTATAGCTAGAAAAAGATCAATTGCAAAAAATTAAGTTGAAATACGTTTCGGAAAGATATTTTTTTTATACATTCGCGATGTATTTAAAAAAACAATGAGAAACATCGCTATACATCATCATCATTCTTACATTTTCGCTCAGGCGTGGTAAGTTTGGTATGTGTATAACACAAATATAAATCAAAACCCGTTTGAGAAGTTCAAACGGGTTTTTTGTTTTTATAAACTTGTTTCGACTGATTAAACACAACAACATTAAACAATGTCAAAAATTAAAATTGCTATTCAAAAAAGTGGTCGACTTAATGAAGACTCTGTAAAAATCCTGAAGGATTGTGGTATTTCGATTGATAACGGAAAAGATCAACTAAAAGCCGAAACACGTAATTTCCCAATGGAAGTCATGTTTTTGAGAAACGGAGATATTCCGCAATACCTGAGAGATGGTGTTGTTGATATCGCTATTATTGGAGAAAATGTACTTATCGAAAAAGGGCAGGATATATCAATTGTCGAACGACTTAATTTTTCGAAATGTAAAGTTTCGCTTGCTGTCCCAAAGGAATTTGATTATAATTCGATTAAGGACCTTAACGGAAAAAGAATAGCTACATCCTATCCAAATACTGTAAACGAATATTTAAATAAACAAGGTATAACGGCAGACCTACACCAGATTTCGGGCTCTGTAGAGATAGCCCCTAATATTGGATTAGCAGATGCCATTTGCGATATCGTATCTAGTGGAAGCACTTTATTCAAAAATAATTTGAAAGAGGTAGAGGTCATGCTTACTTCAGAAGCGGTACTTGCTGTATCTCCCAAAATATCTGAAGAAAACAAAGAGTTACTACAAAAATTACAATTTAGAATACAGGCTGTACTTAAGGCAAGAAATTCTAAGTATGTACTTCTTAATGCACCCAATAATAAAATAGAAAATATTGTCAAAATATTACCTGGTATGAGGAGTCCTACGGTACTACCATTGGCAGAAAAAGGATGGAGTTCTATTCATACTGTAGTAGAAAAGAATAAGTTTTGGGATATTCTGGATGAGTTAAAATCTGAAGGAGCCGAGGGGATTTTGGTATGTCCAATTGAGAAAATGGTATTGTAATCTGGAATAGTATAAAGCATTAATAATGAACAAAATATATAATCCAGATAAAAAAAACTGGTCAAAGGTATTAGAAAGACCGACACAAACCGTGGCCGATATAGAGCAAACTGTATTAGCGGTCTTTGCCGAAGTAAAGCAAGAAGGGGATGTTGCTATTAATAGATACACTCAAAAATTTGATAATGTTAATATAACTAATATTGAGGTTTCTAAGGCCGAAATTGAAGAGGCTAAAGAATTAGTTAGTGAAGAGTTAAAAAAAGCCATTTTGTTGGCCAAATCTAATATCGAAGCATTTCATGATGCTCAAAAGACTAATAAGGTTACCGTTGAAACGGCAAATGGAGTATCCTGTTGGCAAGAAAAAAGACCTATTCAAAAAGTTGGGTTGTACATACCAGGCGGAACAGCACCTTTATTTTCGACTATATTAATGTTGGCTGTTCCGGCCAATCTAGCCGGTTGTAATGAGATTGTATTATGCTCTCCTCCGAATAGTCAAGGAAAAATAAACCCTGCAATCTTGTATACCGCAGATCTTTGTGGCGTAACCAAAATATGCAAAGTAGGGGGTATTCAGGCTATTGCCGGGATGACGTTTGCAACAGAAACAATTCCTCAGGTATATAAAATTTTTGGCCCAGGAAATCAATTTGTGACAGTAGCAAAACAATTAGCCACCAAATTTGGTGTTGCCATTGATATGCCAGCAGGTCCTAGTGAGTTATTAGTTGTTGCGGATGATACTGCTAATGCTGCTTTTGTAGCTTCAGATTTATTAAGTCAGGCAGAACACGGTAAAGATAGTCAGGTGATTCTTGTTTCAACTTCTAAGGAGTTTATAGATAAAGTAGAAGAAGAGGTAGCAGAACAACTCGCTCTATTACCTAGAAAGGAAATAGCCTCTGCAGCTATTAAAAACTCCAAATTGATTTATGTAGAAAATGATAAAGAGGCTCTTGATTTAATCAATGAATATGGTCCTGAGCATTTCATAATCTGTGTAAATAATGAAGATTTTTATATCGATAATATAGCAAATGCTGGTTCGGTATTTATTGGTAATTATACTCCCGAAAGTGCAGGAGATTATGCCTCGGGAACTAATCACACACTCCCTACTAATGGATATGCCAAACAATACAGTGGTGTTAATCTGGATAGCTTTATGAAATCGATGACGTTTCAGAAAATATCAAAAAAGGGAATTCAAACAATCGGCACTGCGATAGAGCTTATGGCAGAAGCCGAGGGGTTACAAGCACATAAAAATGCGGTGACGTTAAGATTAGATAGCCTTTTGGAAAATTAAAAGAGTAAAATGGATTGTAGAAACTGTAAATATAAATTATCAGAGCAAATAGAATATTGCCAAAGTTGTGGAGCAAAAGTTATTCGAGAAAGAATTACATTGGGTCAATTAAAAAGAGATTTTGTTAATGATGTTTTAGGGTTGGATAACCTTTTCTTTAGAACATTAAAGACACTTACTATAGCTCCTTATAAGGTAATTTTAGAATATACTTCGGGAACACGAAAGCGTTATATGAACCCTTTTGCTTTTCTGGCTATTGCAGCTGCTCTTGCTACATTTGTAATAAATTCATTTTCAGATGAGTATGTAGAAAGAATAAATGCTACACAAGATGAATCTCTATATGAGCAATTATTTTCGTTAACAAATCCAGGAAAGGATAAAAACTCGATATCGTACCAAGAGGAATATAGTAAGTACAGGGATTCGCAAGTAGAATTAAACATTAATATACAGACTATACTGTTGAAGTATTTTAATATTTTCGTTTTTTTATTTACTCCTGTGTATGCTTTTATGGCCTTTCTGGTGTTTGGAAAGAAACGATTTAATTACGGAGAGCATTTGGTGGCCAATGCATATATCGTTGGATTTGCCTTATTACTCGGAATGATATTTTTCTTAATGTCATTAGTGCTTTATCCGTCTATGTATATGTTTAGTTCAATTATTACTATTTCCTATTATTTAATCACCTATAAAAAAATAAACAATCTATCGATTAAGGATACTATATTCAGATTCCTAAAATTCATTTTGGTATGTATTGGGTTTATAATGGTCATAGGTGTTATAGCTATTGTATTAGGGATTATAATAGGTATTATATTTGGAATTAATGGCTCTTTAACCGAGTAGTAAGATTTTATAAAAGATAGCAATAACAGTTATGAAAAGCACACAATTCAATATAAATCAATTGGTTCGCAAAAATATTTTGGGTTTACAACCATACTCATCGGCTAGAGACGAGTATGTGAGTGATGGATCAAAAATGATCTTTCTTGATGCTAATGAAAACCCTTTTGAGAACGGCGTAAATCGTTACCCTGATCCTCAACAAAGAAACTTAAAAGCACTGCTCGCTCAACAAAAAGAAGTTTCAGAAAAAAACATTCTTTTAGGAAACGGAAGTGACGAAGTACTTGATCTTATTTTTAGAGCTTTTTGTGAACCAAAAGAAGATAATATTATTACGTTGCCACCTACCTACGGAATGTATCAAGTGTTGGCAAGTATAAATAACATCGAGAATAAAAAAGTGTTATTGACACCGGGGTTTCAGCCCAATGTGTCTGCTATTTTTGAAGCGATAAATGAACTAACTAAAGTTATTTTTCTATGCTCTCCCAATAACCCTACGGGAAATTCTTTTTCTGAAGAAAGTATTACCGAAATTCTGGAAAATTTTAATGGATTAGTAGTGATAGACGAAGCATATATTGATTTTTCTAATAAAAAAAGTTGGTTAAATTCAATAGAAAGATATCCAAATTTAATTATCACTCAAACATTATCAAAAGCTTATGGTTTGGCGGGTATTAGACTTGGGGTGTGTTATAGCTCTACATCTGTAATCGAAGTTTTAAATAAAATAAAACCTCCATATAATGTAAATGAATTAACGCAGCAAAGAGCATTTAATAGAATTTCTGACACGGGTAAGGTAACAATTGAAGTATCGGAGATATTAAAAGAAAGAAATGAACTTATGTTGGTATTGCAAGAAATGAGTTTTGTTATCAAAATATATGAAAGTGATGCTAATTTTATTTTGGTAAAAGTTGATGATGCCAACAAAAGATATGCACAATTATTAGACATGGGCATTGTAGTTCGTAACAGAAGTACTCAACCACTATGCGACAATACGCTTAGGTTTACTGTAGGTACAACTACAGAAAATGAAAAATTAATAAAAACTTTGAGACAATTATAATAAATATTTTTCTTTTCAATTCGAAAAGAAAAAGAGATATAACCTTATGAAAAAGAAAGTATTATTCATTGATCGTGATGGAACGATTATAAAAGAAACTGCAGATGAACAGATAGATGCATTTGAAAAAATGATTTTCTATCCTAAATCTTTTACATATTTAGGGAAAATAGCTAAAGAATTAGAGTATGAATTGGTAATGATCACCAATCAGGACGGTCTGGGAACTGATGTTTTTCCAGAAGATACATTCTGGCCTGTACATAACTTTATCATGAAATCTTTTGAAAATGAAGGTGTGGTATTCGATAAGGTATTTTTGGATAGAACTTTTCCTCATGAAAATGCAAATACCAGAAAGCCTGGAACGGGGCTGTTAACCGAGTATTTCTCAGACGAATACGATTTAGAAAATTCTTTTGTGATTGGAGATCGGTTAACAGATATGGAGCTTGCTAAAAACTTAGGTGCAAAAGGTGTTTTTATAAATGATAATACGAACCTGGGAACGGGAGAAATTACCATAAAACGAGACGAACTAGATGTACACATAGCCCTTGAGAGTAATGATTGGCAGAAGATATATGAGTTTTTGAAGTTAAAAGATCGTACTGCTCAAATATCTCGAAAGACCAATGAAACGGATATATCGATTACGCTCAATTTGGATGGAACAGGTAAAAGTAATATCAGTACGGGATTAGAATTTTTTGACCACATGTTGGATCAAATTGCGCGTCATGGACACATGGATTTGGATATTCAAGTAAAAGGCGATCTAGAAGTAGATGAGCACCATACTATCGAGGATACTGCCATAGCATTAGGAGAGGTGTTTTCTAAAGCTTTAGGTAATAAATTAGGGATCGAACGATATGGTTTTTGTTTGCCAATGGATGACTGCCTTGCGCAAGTAGCTATTGATTTTGGAGGACGTAACTGGCTAGTTTGGGAAGCAGATTTTAAACGCGAAATGATTGGTAAAATGCCTACCGAAATGTTTTTTCATTTCTTTAAATCATTTACCGATGGTGCCAAAGCGAATCTAAATATTAAAGCCGAAGGAACAAATGAACATCATAAGATTGAAGCTATTTTTAAAGCTTTTGCTAAAGCAATTAAGGTAGCCGTAAAGAGAGATGCAGAGAAAATGATTTTACCAAGTACAAAAGGAATGTTATAAAATGAAAATTGTTATCATAAATTATGGAGCAGGAAATATTCAATCCATAAAATTTGCAATCCAACGATTAGGGTATGAAGCTGTTTTAAGCGATAACCCCGAAGAAATAAAAGCTGCAGACAAAGTTATATTTCCAGGAGTAGGCGAAGCCAGTAGCGCAATGCGAAAACTAAAAGCTTCTGGATTGGATACTTTGGTTCCTAAACTTAAACAACCGGTGTTAGGAATATGTTTGGGGATGCAACTTATGTGCAATGCTACAGAAGAAGGTAATACAAAAGGCCTAGGCATTTTTAATGTAGATGTGCTTCGTTTCAATCATGGAGTAAAGGTTCCTCAAATAGGGTGGAATCAAATAGAATCTTTAGAGTCCTCCTTATTTGATAATGTTAAAGAAAAAGACTATATCTACTTAGTGCATAGTTATTATGCTCCTGTAACTAATGACACTGTCTCAAAAACTAATTATGGAGTTGAGTATAGCACAGCGTTACATAAAGATAATTTTTATGGCACTCAATTTCATCCAGAAAAAAGTAGTGTAGTAGGAGAACAAATACTTAAAAACTTTTTAGAATTATGAGGATTATACCAGCAATAGATATTATTGAAGGAAAATGTGTTAGACTTTCTAAAGGGGATTATGACACGAAGAAAATTTATAATGAAAACCCACTAGAGGTAGCACTAGAATTTGCGGATCATGGTATAGAATACTTGCATTTGGTTGATCTCGACGGGGCAAAATCTAAGCATATCGTCAATCATAAGGTACTGGAACAAATTGCTACAAAAACCGAGTTGAAAATTGATTTTGGTGGTGGATTAAAAACAGATGAAGATCTTAGGATAGCTTTTGAATGTGGAGCAAGTCAAATCACAGGAGGTAGTATTGCTGTTAAAAACCCCGAAACATTTAAATCCTGGTTGCAAAAATTCGGACCAGATAAAATTATTCTTGGCGCAGATGCAAATAATGAGAAAATAGCGGTTAGTGGGTGGCAAGAAGAAAGCGATCAAGAATTAATTCCTTTTATCAAAGCATATCAGCAAGAAGGAGTGTCTTATGTTATTTGTACCGATATCAGTAAAGATGGTATGTTACAAGGGCCTTCTTTTGAATTGTATAAAAGAATACTTGAAGCATCCAAAGGCCTAAAATTAATAGCTTCAGGCGGTATTTCAACATTTGATGAGTTGCCAATATTAGCACAATTAGGTTGCGAAGGAACTATAATTGGTAAAGCCATTTATGAAAATAGAATAAGTCTAAAACAACTAGAGAGGTATATTCTTTCAAAAGTATAAAAAATGGATAAGATAATAACTCGAGAATTTGTAGAACAAATCACTTTTAGATGGGATGAGAGTACGAGAATGATATCATTAAGTTTTGATCAATTATCTGATGAAGATGTATGGAAAAAACCTAATTCAAATTCTAATAGTATAGGTAACCTTATTCTTCATTTGTGCGGAAACATTACGCAATATGCCATAGCTTCTTTAGGAAGAACTATAGATCAAAGGAATCGAGATGAAGAATTTTTGATCAATGGAGGATACTCAAAGAAGCAACTTTTTGAAAAATTAAAGTCTACAGTTAATAAGGCTAAAGAAGTGATTAATAATTGCTCTATAGAAGAATTACTTAGAAAAAGAGAGGTGCAAGGATTTGTTTTTTCCGGAATTGGAATTGCTATTCATGTAACCGAACATTATTCTTATCATACAGGCCAAATAGCCTTCTGGACAAAACAATTAAAGGATAAGAAGAGCTTAGGGTTTTATGATGGGATAGATCTAAATGTAAAAAATAAAAAATAGTATAATGTTGACAAAGAGAATTATACCGTGTTTAGATATTAAAAATGGGCGTACAGTCAAAGGGGTTAATTTTGTAGACCTTCGAGATGCTGGTGACCCAGTAGAATTGGCTGATATTTATTCAAAAGCTGGAGCTGATGAGCTGGTGTTTCTTGATATATCTGCAACTGAAGAAAGACGAAAAACACTGGCAAACTTGGTGTTACGAGTAGCCGAAAAGGTAAATATCCCGTTTACCGTGGGTGGGGGGATATCATCTGTTGAAGATGTAGATATATTGTTGCAAAACGGAGCTGATAAAGTTTCTGTTAATTCTTCTGCGGTTAAGAATCCAGGATTAATTAATGAGTTGGCTGCAAAATTTGGGAGCCAATGTATTACCGTAGCTATTGATGCTAAACAAATAGATGGTTCATGGATCGTACATTTGGTAGGAGGTAAAGTACCTACCGAACTTGATTTGTTTGATTGGGCCAAAGAAGTTGAGCAAAGAGGAGCAGGAGAGATACTTTTTACATCTATGGATAATGATGGAACAAAAGATGGTTTTGCCAATAAGGCCTTGGCTAAACTATCCGAGGGATTAAATATTCCGATAATTGCATCGGGTGGTGCTGGTAACATTTCACACTTTGTAGACACTTTTAATAAAGGAAAAGCAGATGCTGCTCTTGCAGCAAGTGTTTTTCACTTTAAAGAAATAGAAATAAAAGATTTAAAAAAAGAATTACGAGATCATAACATTCCCGTACGATTATAGATACTTATGAAAATAGATTTTAATAAAAATAATGACGGACTGGTTCCTGCAATTATACAAGATGCATCTACCAAAAATGTGTTAATGTTGGGGTACATGAACGATGAAGCATATAACAAAACCATCGAAACAAAAAAGGTAACTTTTTTCAGTCGTTCAAAAAAACGACTTTGGACAAAGGGTGAAGAAAGTGGTAATTTTTTAAACCTTATTGCTATCAAAAATGATTGTGATCAGGATACACTATTAATTACGGTTGATCCCGTTGGACCAACTTGTCATAAAGGATCTGATACCTGTTGGGGAGAAGATAATGAGCAAGAGTTTGGATTTTTATCAGATTTGGAAGCAATTATTCAAAATCGAAAAGAAAATCAGGAAGATTCTAAATCGTATGTGGCATCATTGTTTAGAAAAGGAATTAATACGATGGCTCAAAAAGTTGGAGAAGAAGCAGTAGAGGTGGTAATTGAAGCCAAAGATGATAATGAAGAATTATTTTTAAACGAAAGTGCCGATTTGTTGTTTCATTATATGATTTTGTTACAGGCAAAAGGATATAAATTAAATGATATTGTAAATGTATTAAAGTCAAGAAGTTGAATGTAACTACTTAAATAATCGATTAAAAGCAAATTTTATCGATAAAAACTTGTTTTGTTAACAAAAAATTATAATTTCGTATCTTTAAACTAACCAATTTTGAAGCATAAAGACGGTAAATCACAAGCTGTTATGACGAAACATCTTGTAAAAATCCTGATAGGAATATTTTGTATCTCAAAATTTTCTTATTCACAATGTACTAACCCGGGACTTATTACTATTAGCGAGTGTGACATGGAAAATGTCGACTTTGATATGAATGGTACTGCAGATGGAATCATTAATATCTATGACGAGACGGGTACCACTCCAGCCGACGGAACTTGGACTATAGCTCCAAGATTTGCCGCTGCATTTGATACCGCTACAGGTAATCTTTCAACTTGGGACTTGCAATTTTCTACTACTGCAATCACGCCTAACGACTATTTTTTTGAATTGAGGAGTGTAGCGTGTGGAGATGTACCTATTAGAACAGCTAGATTGTTTTTAGGACCATATTCTGGTGTAGCTCTGGCTCCATTTGGAACACTTAATGTTAATGTAGAAGCATGTGATTTAGAAACTTTTGATTTGTTTAATGCATTAACCTCGGATGTAGCTAATCCGCCGCCTCACTTAAATGGTGAATGGGTGTATAATGGCACCAGCTCTAATTTTTTAAGCCTTTCGGGATCGGTTTTTTCAGCTAGGATCCCATATCAACCCGGATTACCATTGGTTGATCAGGAAGTGTTTGAGTTTACATACAGGGTACCTGGGTTAACTCCATGTGATCCATTTCAGGAAACAACAGTCAGGATATCAATGATACGACAGGTAAATGCAGGATTTTCTGATTCGACCGATATTTGTGAAGATGAGATTCTGGCAGGAGCATATGATGCAGATATTAATCTAAGGGATGATCAGTATCTCTCTGGAGAGGATATCGAAGGGATATGGGTAGTAGGAGCAGATACTACCGGCCAGATATCTGACGAACAAGATCCAATAATTAATATAAAAGAGGTATATGATCAAATTGTTGATGGTGGTAATAATTTGAGATTTGGATGTGAAACTTTTAGCTATCAATATTCGGTTAGTCAAAGATCTGGTGTATGTGATGATAGAAGTACTAGTGTGTCCTTTACTATTTATGAGCAATTAAGATCATTTAATCAACCCGATGCGCCGCCACAAGTGTGTAGAAATACTTCTGGTTCTATTAATCTTTTTGATTTATTAGAGTTCACAAATGAAGGCGGGTTTGATTTTGTCTATGATAATAGTTTTTATGTAAACTGGCGTTTAGTTTCGGGACCTTCTTCTTTGGGTTTAGTAGAACAGCCTAATACGCTTGATACTTTTGATACGAGTATTGATTATTACTTGGGTACAGTTAATTTGTCTTTAGCACCTGCAGGAGTATATACTTTTGAATATGGAGTGACACCAGATATCAATTGCCCGAGCCCTTCACAAATATGTGATCCTTTTGTTACTAGTCCTACAGATCCCACATTCTCTAATAACCCTTGTGATGTATTAACGGCTCAGGTAACTATACAAATCTTAGCATTTGATTATGCCGGAGAGGATACAGATGATATTATCTTGTGTGCATCTCTTGGTCAAGTGGATTTAAGAAGTCTTCTAGAAACTAATGGTACAGATACAGTTGTAGAAACTGGAATTTGGACGGATTCATCAAATAATGTAATTGATAATACTTTTGTTTTTCCGACAATTACGACATCGCAATTATTTAATTTTATTTATACAACGACTAGTAGTGATGGTTGTGTAGAGCGTTCGCAGTTAAGCTTTGTAATAGATCCGGTCCCAGACGCGGGTGAAGATAATGATGTTGCAATATGTTCGGATAACCTGGTAATTACACTTTTTGACCAATTGGGAGGGAACCCTAGTACCGAAGGCACCTGGACAGGGCCTTTTGGATTTGTATCTACAGATCATTTGGGCGTTTTTGATATTAATGACGAAACTTTACCAATTCTCGGAGGTGGTAACTATACATATACAGTGCCTGCTAATGATGGATGTACAACACCAGATACGGCTATTATAAATATTACTATAGTAGAACCAGTTACCATTGGCACAGATAGGGCAGATACATTTTGTAAAATAGATGGTCGTGTTAATTTGTTTTCTCTTTTGGATAGAGATACCCCCAGAACGGGAGTTTTTGAAGATACCGATAATACGGGTGCGCTTTCTGTCGATGGAGTTTTAGAGTTCGAAACGTTGACGAATGAAATTTATAATTTCACTTATGTAATAACCAATGCAATACCTTGTGATGAATCCACACTTAATGTAGCAGTACAAATTGTTGATTTACCTATTCCCAATGTGCCGAGTCAGGAGTTTTGTATTCTTGATGCGGTTAGATTAGATGATATCCAAGTAGATGTATTAAATTATAATTGGTACGCTACTTTAGAAAGTGAAACTCCAATATTGGATAATCCTTTGCTTTTGGATAATCAAGTGTTTTATATCGCAAATGTAGATGTGGATAATTGTGAATCAGAAAGACTTGAAGTTAATATCAATATTCTGAATACAGGAGAACGCTCTTCGACCGGTGAATTATGTACTCTGGACTTTCAAGATGGAGTATCTCCTAATGGAGATAATCAAAACGACACTTTTGATTTATTTATAGAAGGTGTTTATAATCTACCCGAAGCATTTCCAGATTTCGATCTTCAAATTTTTAATAGATACGGAAGCTTGGTATATGAAGGAAATAATAATACCGAAGAGTTTAGAGGAGAAAGTAATACCTCGGTACGATTAGGAGATGATCTTCCTTCAGGAACCTATTTCTACATATTTACTCCCAATTTTGAAAATAATTTACCAATACAAGGAAGTTTTTACTTAAGCAGATAAACAATGAAATTAAAGTTAGTTTTTATAATATCCATAGTTTTCTGCTCGGTACTATTTGCACAGCAGGAACCCCAATATTCGCAGTACATGTATAATATGAGTACTGTAAATCCGGCGTATGTAACTAATCAAAGCGGATTAATATCTACGGGATTAGTATACCGAAGTCAATGGACAGGGATTGAGGGAGGTCCACAAACGGCAAATGTTTTTGGAAACATACCTGTAAATGAAAAAATAGAACTTAGTGTGAATTATGTAAATGATAGAATTGGTGATGCTATTCCTGTTACCAATAATTATATCAATGTTGATTTCGCATATATCACCAGAATTTCGGACCAGATTAGGTTATCTTATGGTTTAAAAGCAGGGGTCAATAGTTTTAAAATAGATCCTTCTGGATCTAATGTAGCCGATGATCCAACATTTTTGGATAATACATCTACCACGCAGCTCAATGTTGGTGCAGGAATATTTTTGTTTACTAGTAATTTTTATGCTGGGATTTCTTCACCAAACCTACTGCCAAGTGATGTTGATATTAATGGAATTGGAGTCGCTCAAACCAAAACGCATTTGTACGGTGTAGCAGGTTATGTGTTTGATTTTGTTGATGAAATAAAACTGAAGCCTTCATTTGTAGTCAAACAAGTTATTGATTCGCCAATGACATTTGATCTTTCATTAAACTCTTTGATTTATGATAAATTTGAGCTTGGAGTTTCCTACAGATATACAGATTCTTTTATAGCGCTGGCGGGATTTAATATAACGCAAAGCCTAAAAATAGGGTATTCATATGATTTTAGTGTAAGTGACTTAAGCGGTTATAATGATGGAAGTCACGAAATTGTATTGCTATACAATTTTGACCTCTTAAAATTTGGTAATAAACATACTTCTCCAAGATTCTTCTAAATGGCAAATACAAAAACAATACTAATATTTATACTGCTGCTTACTCAGATTGCATTTTCTCAAAAGAAAAGCAGAGCAGATCGTTTTTTCGAAAAAGGAGATTATATTAATGCTGCATCCCAGTATGAAGAAGAGTTAAATCAAGAAGGGTATACAAAGCATATACTTAAAAATATAACGACTTCATATTATAACACTTTTAAATTTAGACAAGCGTATCGTTATCTTAAAGTGTTAACCTCGGGTAAGTTTTATGATCGAGATAAAACTTATGATAATCAATATAACTTCATGATGTATCAGGTGCTTTCGGCATTAGGAGAGTATGAGAAATCTGTCGAATTTTTGGCATTATATACGCTTAATGATGCTAATACGCAATTAGATAAATCTGATGCCATATCGATCATAGAAAACTTTAAACTTAAAGATGATGATTATAAAGTTGCCGCTGCGAGTTTTAATTCTGAAGCTTCAGAATTTGGAGCGATAAAGAGAGATAGTGTAGTTTACTTTACTACCGATAGGCATCCTTATAGTCCTTTGGATAAAAACTACAAATGGACACATCGCCCATTCTTGGATATTTATAAAGTTACTGTAGATAAGGATAATCAGCCTGTTTCAGAAATTGAAACTATTTCTAAAGAAATCAATTCCAAATTACATGAAGGTAATTTCTGTTTTTCAAAAGATGGAAATACGATTTACCTATCCAAAAGTAATTCTGAGAAGGGTAAGAAAAAATATGATAGTATTAAAAATAATTCAATTCATTTGTATAAAGCTACCAAAGTAGAAGGGGAATGGGGTAAACCTGAAAAACTGGCTTTTAATGATGTTAATTTTTCTATAGAACACCCTTCATTATCCGAGGATGGAAGTAGATTGTATTTTTCTTCGAATATGCCTGGTGGATATGGAGATTTTGATATCTACTATGTAGATGTAAACCTTGATGGTACTTATGGGACCCCAATGAATTTGGGAGCTGTAATAAACACAAAGAACAGAGAGCAATTTCCGTATATATCCAAAGAAAATCATTTATTCTTTTCATCCAATGGTCACCTAGGTCTAGGAATGATGGATGTATTTGTTTCAGAATTAAGAGAAGGTGAGCTTTCCAAACCGATAAATTTAGGTGCTCCGATTAACTCTAGTTACGATGATTTTTCTTTTGCTTATACCAATGATACTGATGGTTTTTTTGCTTCCAACAGGAAAAAAGTAGGAGATGATATTTATTCATTTTCTCAGATCGGAGATATTTTTCCGAAGAAATATATAGCACGTTTTGAAGTAAAAGACTTTGCATCTGATGATTATATACCTGATTCTGAGGCAGTGTTGTATGACGACGAAAATGAAATTGTTTATGAAAGTCAATTAGATTCTGTAGCCGGTTTTGATATAAAAATATTTCCTGGAAAGTATAATTTTAAAGCATCTGCCGATGGTTACAAAACAAGAACAAAACCTGTGCTCGTAAAAGAGAAAAAAGATGGAGTGTATGTGATCTATTTGGATAAAAAGAAGATCAGCGAAGATCAGGTGAATGTAAAAGATAGCCTTAATATTAAAGAAGGAACTACTATTACAGATAGTAGTACCAATAGTAAAAAGGAAGAAGAAATCAGTAAAGCTAGACTAAGAGAGCTATTGTTAGGGGATAAAGAAGGGCCGCCAGTAGTTGAGAAGAATGGTAAGTTATATTTTGAAATGCCACCCATCTATTTTGATTACGACAAATGGAATATTAGGGCCGATTCAAAGAAAGTTTTGGATAAACTAGCATTGAAATTAGAAAAGTATAAAACAGTATATATTAAAATTAGTTCGCATACTGATAGTAGAGGTACTGCATCTTATAATCAGGTGTTATCCGAAAGGAGAGCCGAGTCTACACGTAATTATTTGGCTTTAATCGGGTATGTAAATGCGAGAAGAATGAAATTTGTTGGATTTGGAGAATCTGAACCTTTAATTGATTGTGAAAGCAAGGTTTGTAATGAAGAAGAGCACCAGACCAATAGAAGAAGTGAATTCGAAATTGTGCAGTACTAATTTGAAATTAGCAAAAAAATACATTTGCTAGACAAGATTACAGTCACATGTTAAAATAAAGAAACGTCTTTTTATGTGCCGATTGTTGTTTGCAAATTGACGTTGTCAATGACTGAGTTTATGTAATTATACTTACCCAAATCTTGATTGATTATTTGTATTTAAGGTGCTGTTTATTAGTGGTTTATGCTGTTTTCGATTTTGCTTACCAAATTTATAAAATTGATGTTGTTGTGTTTTTTATGAAGTGAATTTAAACCTAGTTTTGAGATTAATAAAACAAATAATCTTAAAATTAAAACTTATGAAAAACAATTTAATTAGAGGCGTTTTGGTGTTTTCTTTATTATCACTTATCGGCTGTGAAGTAGAGAATGATGAAAAAGAAATTATATCTAGTGAATTACAAGGATTTATTCATGTCAATAATCTAGAGGTGCTGGATGAAGATATGCCAAATGCTATAAAATTTAATAGTGTTAAAGATGCGCAACAGTTTCTTGATGATTTTAGAGCAGGCATAAAGTCAATTGATACTTTCGAAATTCCACATAAAGCTAATATATCCGAAAAAAAAACAAATAAATCTTCAACACCGGTCAGAATTGATGGGTCTACCACAGTGACTCTGTTCCGATCTAGGATAAGATTGACTAGCCTAAAAGCAGATATAACGTATCCATATTGTACAGGTGATGGTGCTATTTTCAATGATTTAACGGGTTTTTCGATAAGATCTTATTTAACAGGTTTTACTCTTGCAGTTACTTGGGAACCTACAACAGAAATAGCAAATTATTTGACATCTAGATCAGTTATCTATACGGTCAAAGGAAAAATTAAATTAGGTCTTGATGTTGAAGGGTTACCTTTAGTAATTTCAGAAACAGTTTCTATTCCAAATAAAATAATTAGTAATCCAGAAGGATTTGGTAACGGCAGTGGTACTTGTGAACCACCATCTGGAGGAGACGATGGACATGGTGGTCAGTGTCCAGAAGGTAGTGAAACACGTTAAATTAGACGTTTGGGTTATCGGGCGGCTATGTAGATGAGGTAAATTTTAATCAGACATCCAAAAAAAGGTGTGCAATCTTGGTATATGAAAAATTATATTGTAATTTTGCACTCCTTTTTAGCGAGTAAGAGAATATGAAAAGGGATTAGAAAATTTAATTTTAACGCTTCTGTATAGTTTTCGTACTGATTCTCAATAATATATAGAATACAAATTTTATCTTCAATGTCTGAAGAAACAAAAAACACAGACGTTCAGGAAGTAGAAACTCCAAAAGTATCTGCGCAACAAGCAAATCCTGAGCAATTTCTAAAAGAATTTAACTGGCACAACTACGAAGAGGGAATTGACCCTATCGAAGATTCAAAACTTGAAGAGTTTGAAAAATTAGTTGCCGAAAATTTTGTAGACACCTTAAATGATGAGGTAGTTGATGGTACGGTAATTAATATTACTGATCGTGATGCAATTATCGATATCAATGCAAAAAGTGAAGGTGTGATCTCATTAAATGAGTTCCGTTATAACCCGGATCTTAAAGTAGGTGATAAAGTAGAGGTTTTAATTGACGTTCGTGAAGACGCAACTGGTCAGTTAATCTTATCTCACCGTAAAGCTCGTGTAATCAAAGCATGGGATAGAGTAAATGCTGCACATGATACTGGTGAAATCGTAAATGGTTTTGTAAAATGTAGAACCAAAGGAGGTATGATCGTTGATGTATTCGGTATCGAAGCATTCTTGCCAGGTTCTCAAATAGATGTTAAGCCTATCCGTGATTATGATGCATATGTAGGGAAGACAATGGAATTTAAAGTGGTTAAAATTAACCATGAATTCAAAAACGTTGTTGTTTCGCATAAAGCGCTTATCGAAGCGGATATCGAAGAACAGAAAAAAGAAATTATTGGTCAATTAGAAAAAGGTCAAGTATTAGAAGGTACTGTTAAGAATGTTACTTCTTACGGTGTATTCGTAGACCTTGGAGGAGTTGACGGACTTATTCATATTACAGACCTTTCTTGGTCAAGAATCAATCATCCAAATGAGATTGTAGAACTTGATCAGAAATTGAATGTTGTAATCTTAGACTTTGATGAGGCTAAGACACGTATCCAATTAGGTCTTAAACAATTGAAGCCTCACCCATGGGAAGCTCTTGATAAAGAACTTAAAGTAGGTGATAAAGTTAAAGGTAAAGTTGTAGTAATTGCAGATTACGGTGCGTTTATCGAAGTTGAAGAAGGAGTAGAAGGATTGATCCACGTTTCTGAAATGTCTTGGTCAACTCATTTACGTTCTGCACAAGATTTCGTAAAAGTAGGTGATGAGGTAGAAGCTGTAATTCTTACTCTAGACAGAGAAGAACGTAAAATGTCTCTTGGTATCAAGCAATTAACTCCAGATCCTTGGACAGATATTACGACTAAGTACCCTGTAGGTTCTAAGCACTCTGGTATTGTACGTAACTTTACAAACTTTGGAGTATTTGTTGAATTAGAAGAAGGAATTGACGGTTTGATTTATATCTCAGACCTTTCTTGGACTAAGAAAATCAAACACCCATCAGACTTTACTAATGTTGGTGATACACTAGATGTAATTGTTCTTGAACTTGATGTTGAAGGACGTAAATTAAGTCTTGGTCACAAACAAACTGAGGATAACCCTTGGGATAAGTATGAAACTGAATTTGGTTTAGGAACTAAGCATACTGCTACTATTGCAGATATCGTTGATAAAGGCGCTACAATTGAATTTAACGAAGATATTGTTGCATTTGTTCCTTCTCGTCATCTTGAGAAAGAAGACGGAAACAAACTGAAAAAAGGAGAAGAAGCAGAATTCCAAATTATTGAATTCAGTAAAGAATTCAAAAGAGTAGTTGCTTCTCATACTGCTTTATTCAAAGAAGAAGAGGCTAAGATCGTAAAACAAGCTGCTAAGAAAGCTGCTGCAAGTTCGGCAGAAAAGACTACACTTGGTGATATCGACGCTTTAGCTGATCTTAAAGCTAAAATGGAAAAAGGAGGGAAGTAATTCTCAAAACCTTTTCTTAATATATCAAAGGCCGTTCGTTAGAACGGCCTTTTTGTTTTCTGATGCTATTTGTATGAATTATATAATTACAAAACTTATCCTGCATTATCTGATGTATTAATTCCAAATTTTCATTACTTTTGTATTCCAAATATCCTTTTGGAGATTATGAGTCAAAAATTACTACTTAGTGCGAAAGAAATAGATATTATTCTGCACCGTTTGGCTTGTCAATTAATAGAAAATCATACACATTTTAAAGATACGGTCCTCATCGGTGTACAGCCTAGAGGTACATTCTTGGCGGATCGTATACGACAAATTTTGATAGAGGATTATCAAGTTTCCGAGGTAGACCTCGGTTATCTGGATATCACATTTTATCGAGATGATTTTAGAAGAGGAGAAAAACCTCTTGAGGCAAATAAAACGCATATCGATTTTGTAGTAGAAGATAAAAGAGTGGTGTTTATTGATGATGTATTGTATACCGGTAGAAGTATCAGAGCAGCATTAACTGCTGTGCAATCTTTTGGTAGGCCCTTAGAAATAGAATTGTTAACTTTAATCGATAGGAGATTTAGTAGACATTTACCTATTCAACCTAATTATAGAGGTAGACAAGTTGATGCTATTAATCAAGAAAAAGTTAAAGTACATTGGGTGGAGAATGAAGGTGAAGATGCCGTGTATTTGATTGGAGAATAAAATGATCTAAAGAAGTTTGTTTAAAAACTAACAGTTAAAACTAGAACATGAGCGAATTAAGTGTAGATCACTTACTAGGAATAAAATACTTAACCAAAGAAGATGTTGATCTTATCTTTGAAACAGCAGATCATTTTAAAGAAGTAATTAATCGCCCTATTAAAAAAGTTCCTTCGCTACGAGATATTACTATTGCAAATCTTTTTTTTGAAAATAGTACAAGGACAAGATTATCTTTTGAGTTGGCAGAAAAACGACTTTCTGCAGATGTTATTAATTTTTCGGCAGCTTCTTCTTCTGTAAAAAAAGGAGAAACGCTCATTGATACCGTAAATAATATTCTTTCTATGAAAGTGGATATGGTAGTGATGCGTCACCCAAATCCTGGAGCCGGAGTTTTTCTTTCTAAGCATGTAGATGCTAAGATAATCAATGCAGGTGATGGTGCTCACGAGCACCCTACACAAGCATTGTTAGACTCATACTCGATAAGAGAACGCTTGGGAGAAGTTGGAGGAAAGAAAGTAGTAATTGTTGGTGATATTTTGCACTCTAGAGTTGCATTATCTAATATATTTGCTCTTAAATTGCAAGGAGCAGAAGTAAAGGTGTGTGGTCCTAAAACTTTGATCCCTAAGTATATAGAAAAATTAGGGGTTCAGGTAGAGACCAATTTACAAAAAGCATTACAATGGTGTGATATTGCCAATATGCTTAGAGTACAGAATGAAAGAATGGAAATTAGTTATTTTCCGTCCACCAGAGAATATACCCAACAATTTGGAGTCAATAAGGCATTACTTAATAGTTTAGATAAAGAAATTGTAATTATGCACCCAGGACCCATCAACCGTGGAGTAGAAATCACGAGTGATGTAGCTGATTCGGATCAAGCCATTATACTGGATCAAGTACAGAATGGAGTTGCAGTGAGAATGGCTGTAATATATCTTTTAGCTTCAAAAATTAAACGATAACTTATGATTTTTAATAAAGACGGTTCTACAACTATAATTACCCAAGAAAAAACTACTATTGTTGAGTTTGTTAAACGTTTAGAAAAAAGGTACGATTCTCTTAAAAATGATAACATCATTATCAACCTCTTTTCTTTAAAGCAGATATCTGTAGATGATATCAATGAATTCTTAAGGGTTTCTAACATGCATAAAGCATCAAAACACTCTTTTGTTATTGTTACTGATAAGATAGGAATTGATGAATCTATTGAAGAAATTACCATTGTGCCTACATTGCAAGAGGCGTATGATTTGGTAGAGATGGAAGAAATCGAACGAGATCTGGGGTTTTAGAAAAAAATATTTATTTTTTTGTAATCTACATAAAAAGATTACGTCTTAATACTTATGAAAAAACTAGCCCCCAAACTTTTAATGCTATTCTTTTTAACTTTTAGCAGTGTTATTTATGCGCAAGACTGGAAATATGATCTGGAAGAAGCGCTAGCAATTGCTAAAGAAAAAGATCAAAAAATTGTTTTGTTTTTTACTGGATCAGATTGGTGTCCTCCTTGTATTAAACTAGAAAGGAATCTCTTAACTACAGAAAAATTTGCAGACTTCACTTATGAAAAATATGTTTGGTTAAGAGCGGATTTCCCCAGACGTAAAAAAAATAGACTTTCTCCAGAACAAAGGAGTAAAAATAAAGAATTAGCAAAAAGGTATAATAAAAGGAAGTCTTTTCCTGCTATTTTAATCCTTAATAAAGAAGGGGTCGTTCTTGGCGCTACAGGGTATAGAAGTGATTTGGATGTACAGGGATATATAGACTTATTAACTTCTTTTGATTCTTTTGGTCGATAGATAGATTTGATTTATAGGTGAGATTAGACTATATTCACATTTTGATAAATTAAGAGGTGAAATCATTTTGAAACTTACTATTTTAGGTTGCTATTCTGCAACTCCCAGAGCATTTACAAACCCTACATCTCAGGTTCTTGAAATTAATAATCATATTTTCCTTATAGATTGTGGCGAAGGCACGCAGGTAGAATTAAGAAGAAATAAAGTTAAATTTTCAAGAATCAAGCATATTTTTATTTCTCACCTTCATGGAGATCATTTTTTTGGCTTAATTGGTTTGGTTTCTACATTTAGACTTCTCGGAAGAGATACTCCTTTACATATTTATGGGCCTAAAGGAATAAAAGACGTGATAACGCTTCAGTTAAAACTCTCTAATTCCTGGACAGATTTCCCATTACATTTTCATGAACTTACTAATACAGAATCTGAAGTAGTTTTTGAAGATGAAAAAGTTACAGTTACTACAATACCCTTGCAACATCGAGTATATTGCAATGGTTTTTTATTTCAAGAAAAACCGGGGGATAGAAAACTTGTAATGAGTAAGGTGCAAAATTATGATATCGATCAGGCTTATTATCGCTCTATTAAAAAAGGTAATGATGTAGTTCTTGATACAGGAGAAGTGATTTCTAATCAAGAAATAACAGATGACCCAAAACCTGTAAAAAGTTATGCTTATTGTAGTGATACCAAATACGATGAAGCAAAGTTAAAATTGATCAAAAATAGTACGGTTTTATATCATGAATCTACTTTTTTAGAGAGTCATAAGCATTTATGTGCCAAAACAGGACATAGTTCGGCTATAGAAGCCGCTACAATAGCCAAGAAAGCAAATGTAGAGACTTTAATTCTAGGGCATTATTCTACACGCTATGAAAACATTGAACTGTTTAAAGATGAAGCTACCACCGTTTTTGATAATGTTGAAATAGCCGATGATGGCAAAATTTTTGAATTTTGATTATTAAATATTTATCTATTTAATATGTAAATTTGTGTTCGAATTCATTTAGAACAATATTATTTTACTAAGTATATGAATAGAGATTTAACCAATTATAGAAAATCCTATGAGAAGAGTAATTTGGACGAGAAAAATCTTCCAGATTCTCCTATCCAGCTTTTTTCGGAATGGTTTTTAGAGGTTGAAAAATCTGGGGGAGTCGAAGAAGCTAATGCGATGACTATTTCGACCATTGGTGTGGATGGTTTCCCGAAGGGTAGAATAGTATTGTTAAAACATTATGATGAAAATGGCTTTGTCTTTTATTCGAATTATACTTCTGAAAAAGGAAAGGCAATGGCTGATAATAATCGAGTGTGTGCTTCTTTTTTCTGGCCAAATCTTGAACGACAGGTTATCATAAAGGGAATCGTGGAAAAAATAGATGAAGAAAAGAGTACTACTTATTTTAAATCTCGACCTATAGGGAGCCAGCTGGGTGCCTGGGCTTCTAATCAAAGTGAACCTATACAGTCTAGAGAAGTTCTGGAAACAAAACTAGCTTCATTAAAAGAAAAATATAACGAAAAAAATATACCTAAACCACCATTTTGGGGAGGCTATTGTATAAAACCTGTAGAGTTCGAGTTTTGGCAGGGTAGGGCAAATAGACTACATGACCGTATTAGATATAAAGAAAACGAATTAAAATGGAATATAGATAGGCTTTCACCCTAATTTAATCCATGATTACAAAATTTGACCTTCTATTTTTACGGTATTCATCCTCTTCACAGTCTTGACCATCTAGACAATCATTTACGGGTCTGGTTTCTCCAAAACCTACGTAGGACAAAATTCTATTTCTTGAAATGTTTTGACTTACCAAATAATTATAAATCGATTCGGCTCTTTTTTGAGATAAATCAAGATTGTAGTCATGATTACCACGACTATCAGAATGCGTTTCTATTTTGATAACCATATCAGGGTAGTCCTGAGTCATTAATTCTACGATCTTACTCAATTCTGATTCCGCCCGAGGGGTAATATCCCATTTGTCAAAATCAAAATAAATTTCGTTCAAATTAATAAGATCATTAATTGTTCTATCTATGCTCAAATTAGATTGCAATCCGGTTTTAGGAGGGGTTTTGGTTTGTACAATATCTGCAGGTCTAATTCCTCCACTTTCGGTATTGTTGGATTTACTCGTTTTATCAAAATCTCCTGGCTGTACCTGAGCTAAACTATGATCTAATTTTTTCTTAGGTATAGCAACCAAACTACTAGCATTAGGACAGTTTAACTCGCTAATATCAATGGCTAACTTAAATTGATAAAAATCAGGTAAATCACATTTGTTAATATGATTATATCCTTTAGAATATTTGATCGTTTCATTTAAGGAGCCATTAAACTCTGCAGAAACCGGTTGATCAACAACCAAAATGTCATCTATGGTTTCTATGGATTCACAACTGGTATCTACTCTAACTTTATAACTAATTTCAAAAGGCTCGCTTTCGATTTTTACCATTTTATTTGGAACACTTAAACTTAGAGTTCTCGTTCCCTTATCAAATTTAACTTTGATTTTTTTAGAAGGTAACACAAGTGATTTCTCCGAAAAGATTACATTTTTGGGTAATACATCTTTAATGATGGTGTTTTTTGCATCATCATTTCCATCATTGTAAATAGTAAGATGGTATGTAATTTCTTGTTGCGGAGATAAAATATCATCAGGATGAACAAATTTATTATCTGCATACTTCGACCTCTTAATAATATGTATAGCCGGTTCATATATATCCACACTAAAAGCTACGGCCATAACCGAATATCCATCATTGTCTGTTAACAATCTAAATTTGGCTTCGGTTTGATTATTTCCAATGATGCTGTTTCTAATATTTTTGATGTCGAAAAGGTCCGCATCATACCCTAGTGTGTTTTGACTAGCGGGTACTCGAGTTTTAACATTTCTACCATTTTCAGTGATATTGGCGTTAAAAAAGTTATTCATTGGATTGGTGCCATCTGCAAGACTTTTATATCGATTAGTCTCGTTAGACATTACCTGAAAACGATCACCTCTTATTCCTTTATCACCCTCGTAGGCAATTACTCCAATTTTACCATGTACCGCTCCATTCGGAATGGTTTGAAAATTATCAAAAGAAAAGGCTACTGGTTTAGCTTTAGAATCAATATTTACAAAACCATCATATACATAAAATCTTTTTCTTGGTTTTGTGTGATCTTCATAAATAACAACCATAGTCCATCCTCCAGCAAGACCATTACCTAAAGTTTGATCATCATTAACTGCTGTAGTTGTAGCGGGAATATTGGCAAGGGTATACGTGCCAATTGGGTTTTTTAAGTCAAGAACTTCTTTAGTGATGTCTTTATAACAAGAATATTGTTTAAATAAGGCGTCAGAGTCATTATAATAGTCATGAATTATTCGTCCGTCTGTAATTGTAGAATATGAGTCTTGGCCGGGATACTTTATTTGTACCGTAGTAATATCTTGTTTTCTGTTTTCATCTGCATATGCGGCAGTCCAATAAAGTCCGACATGTCTTATAGTACTACATTCTGATTCGATAGCCAAATCCGCACTACTAGAGTTAAAAGTGTTAGGATCATTGTCAATATCAATAAATCCCATTTTGAACTGATTATTTAACCCTCCATCATTATAGCTTTTATTAGGGTCAAATATACCGGATCCATCATCGTTACTTACTTTCCCCAGTATTGTATTAGATACAAACTTGAAATCCCCTTTAAAAGTAAACTCTGTGCGTTTCTTAAGGGGTACCTCTACTTGACTAAAAGCTATTGTAGAACAAAAGCCAAATAGTATTATAAGTAGGTTTATGTCCTGAAATCGTAATAGATTTCTTTTCTTCATAATCTCTTTTTCCACTTCTTTCGTTTTTATAGCCCTATGGTATTATGATAAATTTGCGATCATAATGTTTTGGGGGGAAAACACTCTGATTTAAGGGAAAACCGTATGTAAATTTAGATTTTAACATTTAATTTTATAAGAAAAAAATGAGGTTTTCGACGTAAATACATTTTTTATCGATTAAAACCAAGGCTATATCATGTTCATTTTCATAGGTTTAGGATAAGGTTATTTGCGACGTTCTTAAAAAAAAGTATAGATAATGTATAATTTAAAAGAACTAGAGTTGGATGGTTGTCTTTTAGAAAAAACTATTTTTATATCATAATATTCAAAATTATAAATCCTAATCACTAAACTTGTATTGTGTTAACTCCTTTTAACCAATAATATTATCTAACTCATGAAAAATTTATATCTAATAAGACATGCAAAATCCTCATGGGAATTTGACGTTTCTGATGATAAAAGACCTCTTAACTCAAGGGGGCTTAGTGATGCTGAATTAATGGGAAAACATCTTGAAACCCTTGTTAAACCTATTGATAAAGTGCTTTGTAGTCCAGCAAAAAGAGCACATCAAACGGCGAATATTATATTAAAATATCTAAATGTTTCTGAAGATATATTTGAGTTAGAACCCAATCTTTATGATTTTGAAGGTAGCCAGGTAATTGATGTGATCAAGAGTTGTGACAATACTGTGAGTACCTTGATGATTTTTGGACATAATCATGCCTTTACCTCAATAGCAAACATTTATGGAAATGAAAGTATTGATAATTTACCAACAGCAGGATGTGTTTGTATACAATTTGAAGTAGATAATTGGAAAGATATAAATGTAGGAAAAACCTTATTAAATATTTTCCCTAAATTACTGCGATAATGTCAGAAAACAGTGCTAATCAGTATATTAATAGAGAATTGAGTTGGTTGCAGTTTAATGCAAGAGTGTTGCAAGAAGCTGCGGATGATACAGTTCCTTTACTCGAAAGATTACGTTTTATAGGAATCTTTTCTAATAATCTTGACGAATTTTTTAAAGTTAGATATGCTACCATAAAAAGAATTGATCTTGCGGGAAAAGACGGTAAAAATGTGCTTAAAGGAACTACAGCAAGCGAAATGCTTGAAAAGATTACCAAAATCGTAATCAAACAACAATCTGAAAGTCTTAAGACCATTGATACCATAAAGAAAAAACTTGAAGCACACCACATTTATATTATTGACGAAAATGAGGTAAGTAAAACCCAAGATACCTATATCCGTAGTTATTTTGTTGATAAGGTGAGTCCTGGTCTAGTTACCTATATTCTTAATGATCTTGATGAGTTTCCGCATTTAAAGGATAGTGTGGCATATTTGGCAGTTAAATTGGTTCTGAACGAAAAAATACCTAAAGAAGGACGAATTTCTAAGATTTTACATCAAACGACTAAAGAAAAAATTTATGCGCTAATCGAAATTCCGAAAAATACCGAACGATTTGTAGTGCTTCCAGAAGAAAATGGCAAAAAATACATTATCATTTTGGATGACCTTATTCGGTATTGTATGCATATTAACTTTAGTATTTTCGATTATGCGAGTGCCTCGGCACATATGATCAAAATAACAAGAGATGCTCAATTAGATTTTGATAATGATTTAAGTAAAAGTTTTATTCAGAAAATATCAAGTAGTGTTCGATCCAGAAGAGATGGAGAACCTGTACGGTTTGTATATGATAAGAATATTGGGAAGGATACTTTGGATTTCTTAATGGAAAAAATGGGAGTCCATAATACCGATAGTATAATTCCTGGAGGGCGCTATCATAATCGTAGGGATTATATGAATTTTCCTGATTTAGGAATTACCGATTTAGTTTATCAATCAATCCAACCTCTTACCATTGCAGGCTTAAGTTTACAAGGTAGCTTATTGGATAAAATAGCAAAGAAAGATTATCTTCAATATACACCATATCACACTTTTTCATACACGGTAAAGTTTTTAAGAGAAGCTGCTATCGATCCAAAGGTGAAGAGTATTAAAATCACAATCTATAGATTGGCTAATATTTCTCATATTGCCAGTTCTCTTATAAATGCAGCCAAAAATGGAAAAAAGGTGTTGGTGCAAATTGAATTACAAGCACGTTTTGATGAAGCCGCAAATATTCGGTATGCCGAACAGATGCAGAGTGATGGAGTAAATCTGATTTTTGGTGTTACAGGGTTAAAAGTACATTGTAAAGCCTGTATTATAGAAAGAGAAGAAAAAGGAAAACTAAAACGTTATGGCTTCATTAGTACCGGAAATTTTAATGAATCTACAGCAAAAATTTATACGGATTTTACATTGTTTACTACCAATGAAGCCATCTTAAAGGAAACAAATAAAGTTTTTAAATTCTTTGAAATTAATTATAAAATTAATCGCTATAAACACCTCTTGGTTTCACCTCATTATACAAGATCTTCTTTGATTAAACTTATAGATACCGAAATAAAGAACAGTAAAGAGGGCATACCGGCCAGAATTAAGCTAAAACTAAATAGTCTTAGTGATTATGATATGATAGATAAACTCTACGAAGCCAGTAGAGCTGGAGTGAAAATCGACTTGATTATAAGGGGGATATGTTGTTTGGTCCCTGGTATAGCTGGTATGAGTGAAAATATTAGAGCGATTAGCGTAATAGATAAGTTTCTAGAACATCCCAGATTATATATTTTTGAAAATGCTGGAAACCCAAAAGTTTATATTTCTTCGGCTGATTGGATGACGCGTAACTTAGATAGAAGGGTAGAAATCTCCTGTCCAATTTATGATGAAGATATTAAATTAGAATTGATGGATACTTTTGATATTTGTTGGAATGATAATGTCAAAGCGAGACTTCTTTCTAAAGATCAGGATAATGCTTACATTAGAAACGATAATACCAAAGTAAGATCGCAGATTGCAACCTATGATTATTATTTACAAAAACTAGGAAATTAATTATTTTGTTAACGATAGAAAAATACGGAGCCATTGATATAGGTTCGAATGCTGTAAGATTGCTAATTAGTAGTATTCATGAAGAAGAAGGAAAAACTACTAGGTTTAAAAAAACGAGCCTTGTTCGTGTACCTATACGATTAGGTGCTGATGTTTTTAAAGATAAAAAGGTATCTGAAGAAAATGTCGCACGTATGGTAGATGCAATGCAAGCATATCAACTTTTAATGAAAACACATAAGGTTGTTCGCTATAAAGCATGTGCAACTTCGGCTATGCGAGAAGCTCAAAATGGACAAGAAGTAGTACAGCTTATAAAAGAAAAAACAGGTATACAAATTGATATTATTGATGGTAAAGATGAAGCGGCTATAATAGCAATGACGGATCTTCATGAATTAATTAATACAGATGCAACCTATTTATATGTTGATGTTGGTGGCGGAAGTACAGAGTTTACCCTTTTCCATAACGGAAAAAATATTATTTCTAAATCCTTTAAGCTAGGAACAGTTAGATTGCTTAATGGTTTGGTGACCGAAAACGCCTGGGAAGATGTAGAATACTGGATCAAACAAAATACCAAAAAGTATGCTAGAATTTCTCTTATCGGATCTGGTGGAAATATCAATAACATTTTTAAGAATAGTGGAAAAAATACAGGTAAACCCTTATCATTTCTATATCTAAGTTCGTATTACAAATTATTGAATTCGTTGACCTATGAAGAAAGGATATGGCAACTTAATTTAAATCAAGATAGGGCAGATGTAATACTTCCGGCTACTCGTATTTATCTTTCTGCTATGAAATGGAGTAGGGCTAAGGATATTTATGTACCTAAGATTGGATTATCTGACGGGATTATTAAATCGCTATATAATGAAAAGCTCAATACGAAATGAGTTTTTTAAAATATGTATATTTACAAAAAAAATTACCCCTGCAATATTAACCCAATTACTATACTATGAGAAAAATACTACTTTGCACCTCAATTATTTTAGTAACAATTACATTTGGAAGTTATGCCCAGGAAAGCTCCTACGGAATACGTTTGGGAGCCAATTTAAGTTCAATAAGTTCTGACGATATTCCTGAAGATTTGGAAGACAGTCGTTTCGGAGTTGTTGTTGGTTTTTTGGCAGAATATCCTATTACCGAAAAGGTGAGTATTCAGCCAGAATTTCAATACTCCTCTCAAGGAAACGATGATGAAACACTACGAGTAGATTACTTACAATTGCCAATACTTTTAAAGTATAATTTCTCTAATAAATTTAATGTTCATATCGGTCCACAAATTGGATTAAAAATCTGGGAGTGGGAAGATAATGCAGGTATTGATGCTAATTTTAATACATTCGATTTTACTGCAGTGGCAGGTCTAGGAGTAAATATAACCGAAAGCTTTTTTGCAGATTTACGCTATGGTTTCGGTTTATCCAATATTATTGATGATGAAGGTATTCCTGGTGGAGCCGAAGGAAATAATAGAAACATCCAGCTATCTTTTGGTTATAGGCTTTAAAAATTAAAAGATCAAGTGTAGGTCATTAGCATTTTATAACAAGTAACAAGAAAAAACTACTGTGGTCTTTTCTTGTATAGCTGGTGACTTTTGTACGTTTGTGAACGAGTAGCTTTATTGTTTTTTTGAATGGCTAACCATGCATCGTTTCTTTTTTGCTTAAATCCTTCATGATTTGAGCTTCATAAGTAAGTAAGTCTTGCCATTTTTTGTCAACTTCTTCGCGATCGCCATATTGCCTTGCGAATCCTAGAAACATTGTATAGTGATTCGCTTCACTAACCATAAGGTCTTTATAAAACTTTGATAATTCGGGATCTTCCAACTCTTCAGATAATAGTTTAAATCGCTCACAGCTTCTGGCTTCAATTAGTGCTGCATATAATAAACGGTGTACCAACTGTGTTGTTCTGCTACCACCTTTAGGAAAAAAAGTAACCAACTGGATCACATATTCATCTTTTCTATCTCTACCCAAAACCCAACCACGTTCTAAGATTTTATCATGCACCATTTTAAAATGACTAATCTCTTCTTTCACAAGTTTGGTCATTTCTTGAACCAATTCTGTATATTCAGGAAAACTAACAATAAGGGATATAGCTGTAGATGTTGCTTTTTGCTCGCAATAAGCATGATCAGTAAGTATTTCTTCGATATTCTTTTCAACGATATTAACCCATCGCGGGTCTGTAGGAAGTTTTAAACCAAGCATCTTAAAATGTTATATGATTATTAATTCACCTCTTGGTAATGGGCAATCAATGTTTAGCAGACAAAGATATTTATATTATAAACATCATCTCCATATTTTTATGATTTCAATGTAGAAACCGACTTTTTCTTATTATAATTTGAATGTAGAACAGAAGTGCCAAAAGTTTAACTATCGGTTCGAATTATATAAATTAAAACCAAAGATTCTGAAGAACCTTTGGTTTTGAAAATCATTCGCAAGATATTTTAATTATCCTCTTCTTTTTTAGAGTTAAGCTTTATAAGTTTTTCTTCTCCTTTTTTGATACCAGATCTAACATTGGTTACTCTTTCTTGATGTTTCTTAAGCTTTTCTTCTACTTCGCCTACTTTAGTCATTTTCTCTTTGTATTCTTCCTCTGTAATTTCGCCAGCTTCTTTTTGAGCTAGTAAACGATCTTTAGTTTTCTTGATCTTATCGGTTCCTTTAGTATTGCGATTTTCTAAAAAAGCTAATCTTTCTTTTTTGTTTTCAATTCTACTCTGAACAGCGTTCGCTTTTTCATTTTTAAATTCGACTCTCTTTGCTTTTAATTTTTTTCTTTCCTCTTTTGTAGTTTCTTTGTAGGTTTTGAGTTTTTCTTTTAGTTCCGGATTAGCTTCTAGGTAGTTTTTCTTTTCTTCTGCAGTCATTCCCTTCATTTTTTCATGATGCTCACCTAATATTGCCTTTTTACCTTCTTTAAGTTCTTTTTTAGCTTCTTTAATCTCGCCTTTTTTGGCTTTCATTTCCTCCTTTTTCTGCTTTACTTTTTCACGCTTCGCCTTCATTTCCTCCTTCTTTTGCTTCACTTTTTCTTTTCGTTCTTTTACGACTTCTTCAGATTTTTGAGCATTCGTAATTTCGACACACCCAATAATCATTAATACTACGAGTAAATATTTTGAAAGTTTCATAAATGTTTCTTTTTATAGGTTGTCTAATTCATTTAAGGCATTGTCAATTTCTTTAGCTTCTTTTTCTAAAGACTCAAAATCCTTATCAATTTCTTGATCAACAGTTTCGATCTGCTCATTTAATTTGGCAGCTTCTTCAACTTTCTTTTTCTCTTCTTCTGCTTTTTTGTCAACACATGCAACCAAAAAAAATCCTAAAGAGAATATGGCTAAAAACATTTTTTTCATATCGTATTATATTTAGGTTAGTTTATACTTTGAATATAGTTATATTTTTGCTTATAAGCACATTTTTGACCTGGTTTAATTTTGATTATTAGTCTAATTTACAGAGAGTAAGCTAGAAGGTTTTTTTACAGTAATTCCAGAATGTCATCAATAGTGTCTACGACCTTTTTTGCGTTCTCTTTTGTAAAACATAAAGGTGGTTTGGTTTTAAGAACATTATCATACGGACCATCGGTACTGATAAGAATGTGGTTATCTCTTAGTTTGTTTTTGATATTTTGTGCCAAGGTTGTATCTGGTTCAAGAGTGTTTTCTTTTGTGATTTCAATTCCTAGAAACAGACCTGATCCTCTAACATCTCCGATACATGCGTGTTTTTTTCGAAGTTTAATAAATAGAGATTTATAATAATCTCCAACGATCTTTGCATTTTGTTGTAAATTTTCATGCTCAATTATTTCTATAACCGATAGCGCTATAGCGCACGAAACCGGATTGCCACCAAATGAACTAAAGAATTCGACTCCTTTTCCAAATGATTCTGCTATTTGATCTGTGCATATGACAGCCCCCATAGGGTGCCCATTTGCCATTGGTTTTCCTACTATAACGATATCCGGAATTACTTCTTGAGCTTCATACCCCCAGTAATGATCTCCTAATCTACCAAAACCTGTTTGAACCTCATCACTTATACATACTCCTCCTTGGTTTCTTATTGCAGGGTAAATTTCTTTTAAGTATCCTTTGGCTAAGGGTACTTGACCACCACACCCAACAATAGGTTCGGCAATAAATAAGGCTAGAGGGTCTGCCGAATCTTTTATTAATTGGATGGCATCTTTTGCGTATTTGGATCCAGCATCTTTTTTGTTGTATTTTCCTTTATAAGTATCTGGAATAGGAGTCTTTAAAACATGGTTTTTTTGACCTTGACCTTTTGGGTTATTAAACTTATAGTCACTGATGTCAATTGCGGTTTGTGTATTGCCATGATATCCATGCTCTAACACCATTATTTTTTTAAATTTGGTATGTGCTTTTGCCATTCGAATTGCTAAATCAGTAGCAGCACTTCCAGAGTTTACAAAATATACTTTGTTTAGTGAATCAGGAAATTTAGACAGTAATCTCTCAGAATAATCTGTCAATAAATCATAAATATATCTAGTATTAGTATTGAGTTTTGCAATTTGACGCTGCCCAGCATTTACCACCTTAGGGTGCGAATGGCCAACATGGGGAATATTATTGTAAGCATCTAAAAAAGTGTTACCGTAACTGTCATACATATATTGAAATGCAGCACGATCCATATAAATAGGTTTCTCGTAACTTAAAGATAATATAGGACTTATGTGTCGATACCTTTTCTCGACCATTTCGGTGATGCCTTGTTGTTGATGTATAGGTAGCCCAATTGCTGATCTAAATCTATTCTCGGCCTCTATTGGGTTAATAGTTAGCCAAACGTGTAGCATACTCCACGCATTTTTTTCACTAATCGAAGCATAAGCATTATCCGGATTTACTTTTGCCGAGTGTGCAGAATTGCATACACTTATGGATAATCTGGCAGCAATGAGATAATACAAGATCTGGATTTCAATTTCTTCTAGAGGGAGTATACTATGGTATGACTTTAGAATGTAACAAGCCCATTTCAAAGGATCTTCTTTATCATAACAACCATAGGTAATGGTCACGGCTAGTTCATTTATTAGAGGGGAATAGGCTAAATCACCAAAATCAATAATACCTGAGACGTTATTATTTTTAACGAGTATATTCCATTCGTTGGCATCATTATGAATAATTTGTTTTCTTAACTCATGAAGAACTGGTGATACATTTTCCTCAAATTGCTGAAAAAAGTATACTACTATATTTCTATCGCTACTATTAATAATATCATTGATATACTTTTTGTTCAAAAATAAATATTGGATATCCCATTCCCAACACCTAGACTGGATTGTGTAATTTGTAATTTTACCCAGATGAATATCCATCTTTGCCATAAAGACTCCAAGAGATTGAAACAGTTCTTTTGACGACTCAATATCTCCTATAAAAGTGCCATCAAGATAAGATAAAGCTCTGTATATTGATTTTTTATTGTCGTTTACATCGGTTTTAAGTGTTAATCCATCTACGAATTCTACGGGAGCAGGAAATTTAGTAGTATCATTTTGATTAATGGCAAGAAGGATCTCTATTTCGGCCCTTAAAAGGTCTAACAATTCTTGAGAATAGGGGTACGTTTTAAAAATGTACTTATGATCTTTTGATGTTATCAGATAATTAGTATTGTCATAGCCTACGAGTTTCTTAATATCAAAGTCAACCAATCCAAAAAGTTTCTGTATTAGAATATCCATAATAAAACAATATTTCGAGTTTTAAATATACTCTTTTTATGAGCTATTATGTTCGTTTTTGGTGTAATGAAGGATTAATAATAAATCTGACTTTTAATTGGATGAGATATATAAAATTTATTTATTAAAACGACTAGGAATTATGTGTAATAATCAACTTTGTTTTTTTTCAATACAATTAATTTAACGGGCAAAACAAAAATTAAATATCCAAGTCAAAAGAAGAACGTAATTTATCAATTAATGGATTCTTTTCTCTTAATTTTTCATACTTATCCTGAGGCGTAAAAGCATATTTTTTTGAAGCTTCCTCATTCACAGTGATGATAAGCTCAACACTATAATTATTTAATTCTTTATATAAAAATTGAAACAAACCAGGAAGAGCGTTTTCTAAATCAACTTTCATAGATTGATTAGGTAACTCAAGATGAATTTTTTCATCTTTCAATACAGGTATATTCATCGCGAACATTGAACCAATGATACGTTCTCCTTTTTTATCCTGCATTTTACCATATGCTACCCAAGCTTCCTGCATTTCGGATTCTGTAAATTTTTCGGTAGGAAGATTTTTGGGATCAACAATATTATCAACCTTCTTTTCGAGATGTTCTTTCTTTTTTCTAATGCTGCTAAGGGATAATCCAGAAGTTTTTCGTTGCTTGGCAATGACAACCGGTTTTTTTTCTGTTACCGTAGTTGGTGGCTCCTTTTCGACTATAACATTAGATGTTTGAGGATTTTCTTGAATAGTGTTTTGTTCCTCAATTTGATCTTGTTGTGTTACTTCCTGTTTTTGGGTTTCCGATAAATTAGTGACTTCAGTTTCTTTTGCTGTACTTTCTGTAGTCTCTACTTTCTCAGTAGCAACTTGTTTAGCTTCTTTTGAAACCTTTATAGCGGTTATGCCTTTTTCTTTGAAATAAGAGGGAGGTATTATGTAGGGTTTGTCATTTTTTTTTTCTCCGTCCGGTGATAGGACAGAGGCTAATTGCATCAAACATAATTCTACAAGCAATCTTTGGTTTCGACTGGTTTTGTATTTCAGATCACAATCATTGGCCAATGAAATGCCTTTAATGAGAAAATCATGAGGTGCTTTTTGAGATTGCTCAAGGTATTTTGCTTTTGTTTGTTCCCCAACTTCTAAAAGTGTAATAGTAGCTTGGTTTTTACAAACTAGTAAATCTCTAAAGTGCGATGCTAAACCAGCAATAAAATGATGCCCGTCAAATCCTAGAGCTAGAATTTCATTAAACTCTATTAATAATTGTGGAATATTGTTTTGTAATATTAAATCGGTAACTTTAAAATAAGTCTCATAATCTAATACATTTAGATTTTCGGTTACTGCCTGTCTTGTAAGGTTTTTTCCACTAAAACTAACAACACGATCAAAGATAGAGAGCGCATCACGCATTGCTCCATCTGCTTTTTGAGCAATGATCTGTAAAGCGTCCTCATCGGCGGTAATACCTTCTTGAGCAGCTACTTGCATTAAATGATTCTTGGCGTCTGTAACCGTGATCCTTTTAAAATCAAATATTTGACATCTAGATAAAATCGTAGGTATGATCTTATGTTTTTCGGTGGTCGCCAGAATGAAGATAGCATGTTTAGGAGGTTCTTCTAATGTTTTTAAAAAAGCATTAAAAGCCGCTTGCGATAACATATGTACCTCATCAATAATGTATACTTTGTATTTGCCTACTTGAGGAGGGATTCGGACTTGATCAATCAAGCTACGTATATCATCAACAGAATTATTCGAAGCAGCATCGAGTTCAAAAATATTAAAGGCAAAATCTTCATCAGGATGTTCATTGCCATCTTGATTAATTGTTTTTGCCAATATCCTGGCACAAGATGTTTTTCCTACACCACGGGGACCAGTAAATAATAAAGCTTGAGCTAAATGATTATTATCAATAGCATTAAGTAGCGTATTGGTAATAGCCTGTTGACCCACAACATCTTTGAATGTTTGGGGTCTGTATTTACGCGCCGATACTATGAAATGCTCCATTAATACAAAGTTAAAAATTGAATGCAAATATCATATACTGGTGTGTGGTTTTTATCTTTAGTTATTAACAGTCAAAAAATAATTAAGAAATATAAATTCAGAACTTATAATTATGATATTTTTGCACGAAGCAGATCACTTTATCGCGGCCTTAGGGTCGAGGAAAGTCCGGACACCGTAGCGCAGTATAGCGGGTAACGCCCGTCCGTCGAGAGGCGAGGACAAGTGCAGCAGAAAGAATGTACAGGTAATGCTGTAGTGAAATCAGGTAAACTCTATACGGTGCAACGCCATGTATACCAGCTTTTAAGGGTTGCGCGCCCGATGCTGGAGGGTAGGCGGTTTGATCCCAATAGTAATGTTGGGGCTAGATAAATGATAAGGAGCTTGAATATTCGAGATACAGAATCCGGCTTATGATCTGCTTTTTTTTAAAACTACTTTAACAATATGCAATACTAATTTTCTTGTACCTTGTACCGCAAGAAAAATTGTCTCGAAATGAAAATTGCTATTGTTTGTTATCCAACCTTTGGAGGTAGTGGAGTAGTGGCTACAGAGCTGGGGAGTGCACTTGCTAAGCTTAACCATGAAGTTCACTTTGTTACTTATAAACAACCTGTTCGTTTAGATTTGTTAAACCCTAACCTTCATTTTCATGAGGTTCATGTACCAGAATACCCTCTTTTTCATTATCAACCGTATGAACTAGCATTGTCCAGTAAACTGGTAGATACTATAAAAAAACACGATATAGACGTGCTTCATGTACATTATGCTATACCTCATGCCTATGCCGGGTATATGGCTAAGAAAATGTTAGAAGAGGAAGGAATTTTTATTCCTATGGTTACTACATTGCACGGTACAGATATTACTTTGGTTGGTAATCACCCTTTCTATAAACCAGCGGTTACTTTTAGTATTAATAACAGTGATATAGTAACTTCGGTTTCTGAAAGTTTGAAAGACGATACATTACGATTATTTGATATTAAAAAAGAAATTAAAGTAGTCCCAAATTTTATTGATGTAAGTCATAGAAAAACTAGTTTTACCGATTGCCAAAGAGAACTTATGGCGACTCCCGAAGAACGTATCGTAACGCATATTAGTAATTTTAGAGCTGTAAAACGAATCACAGATATTATTGATATCTTTTATAATATTCAAAAACAAATGCCAGCTAAGTTATTAATGGTTGGTGAAGGACCAGAACGTAAACCTGCCGAAGAGAAATGTAAAGAACTAGGTATTAAAGAAAAAGTAATTTTCTTTGGTAATAGTAACGAAATAGATAAAATCCTTTGTTTCTCAGACCTGTTTTTACTTCCTTCAGAGCGTGAGAGCTTTGGATTAGCGGCATTAGAAGCAATGGTTAATAAGGTTCCTGTAATATCTAGTGACGCAGGAGGTATTCCTGAAGTAAATCAACACGGAGTTTCTGGATATTTAAGCAAAGTGGGAGATATCAAAAGTATGTCTGAAAATGCAATTAAAATTCTGGAAGATGATAATAGACTAGAAATGTTTAAACAAAATGCATTTAAAGAAGCAGAAAAATTCGATGTAAACGAAATCGTTCCTAAATATATTGCTTTATACGAAGGCGCACTTGCAATATCCTAGGAACGATTATGTCTGTAGTTTATGTATTAAAATTGATATCTTACACCAAGTCCAATATCTAGGTCAAGATCATCATTAAAATCTCCAAAACCAATTTCTGGTCTTAGGTCCAGAGAGATAAGCAATGGGATGTCAAAGTCGTACTCTATACCGATATCTCCGGCAATAAAAAAGTAACTGTCGCTGCTATCACCTCCAGGAAGATCATTGTCAAAATCAACAATACCAATTCCTCCACCAGGTCCTACATACCAATTAAACCCTTTATCAAGGTTAAAAACCCATTGGTATAATCCTGTTAATTTAATAGCATTACCAGCATCAAAATCTCTCCAACCAAGATCAAATTCTAATCGATTGCCATTATTTAGGCCTCTTTGATACGAAACTTCTGCTCCAAATCCATCATTATCCCCGAATCTAACTCCGATAGCATTTTTAGAAATTTCTTGTGATTGAATAGTACTTATTGAAGCTAAAATAAAAGCCGCAATGAATAAAATACGTTTCGTCATAGTAAATAGGTTTTAGATTTATTGTCTCAAATATAACGTTACATATTTATATTTAATGTAACTAAGTATATTTTTTACATAGTTTTTTGCATTTTCATATCTGTACTTTCAAAAATTTTATCTGCAGAATTGGCTACGAAACCAGTAAACAAGGTGCCGTTTTCTTGTGGGTATCGATACGAGAATTCGTAATAACACGTTGTGATTTTCTCTATTCCTTCTTCAAAATCAACCTCAATAGTATCGGCCAAAATGCTAGACTGTTGTAATAACAGTTCTTTGGTACCTTTTATTTCGCCTCCAGAAGAATTAATTTCGAAACCATTTGATTTAAGAAATTCATTTACACCAGGAAGATTATTAAAAGAATCTAATTTATTGACATCGACTGTGAAATGATTCGAACAAAAACCATTTACATACATCCAGGCAGCATACTCCGATTCTTCTAGTAAAAATTGATAGGTTTTGAAAGATGGTGTAGACCAAACTCTACCTTTAAGAATTAGATCTTCTGATAGATACAGACTTTGATCTACTTCATTTAAAATGTTACGAATGCAAGCTTGTAGATCAATAGAAAATTCTTCTAGTAATAGTTGACTAATAAAAATTTTTGGAGCACTTGGGTTGCTTTTATGCTCAAAATGCCTGGCAAATAGCTTCTTAGCTTCAAAATTATATTCACCTTTAGGTTCATATCCCATTTTTAAAAATGGTTGCGCTATTACATCAATATCTATCCTGGGGTCATTAAATGTTCGTATAGCAATATGATCATTAACAACACTATCACCTTTGGCTTCGAACAAGGATTTCACCTTTTGAGCAGAAGGAGTCTTTGCAGTATATTGTTTCCATAACTCCTCAAAAAAATATATAGAATTCATTTCAATAACGTTTTTATTTTACGACAAAATTATTAGTTTTGATTATAATTAAACTGAAAATTATATTAATTAATTACTTTAAAATTAATTTTGTGTCAATTTAATTCTTTTGAAGTTTTATATGACCTATTTGATAATTTCACCTTTAATTTTTTGAAAATTATGTACCATTTTGATTATATAGATCAACAGATTTTATTGCATATCCGTGAAGATGCAAGAAAGCCTTTTTCTCAAATTGCTGAAGACTTAAAAATATCTAATTCTCTTGTACATCAACGGATTAGAAAGTTAAAAGAACATGGGGTAATTCAAAAAGCTGAATTTGTAATAGACGAAAAGAAGATTGGGTATAGAACAAAATCTTATGTAGGTATTCGGTTAAGAGAGGCTAGATATGCCGAGGAAGTAGTGGCTGGATTAAAAAAAATACCCGAAATTCTAGAATGTAATTACGTATCTGGTAATTATGCCATTTTCATTCTTATTTTTGCATACGACAATCATCACTTAAGAAAGATTTTGTATGAAGAGGTACACCATATAGAAGGGGTAGCGGGAACAGATAGTTTTATTTGTTTTGATACTAATTTTAAAAGACCTGTTTCTTTGGATGCTTTAGTGAAAAAAGATAAATATGATCGATAGTAATGTATTAAATTCATTGAAAAATGAAATTGAAGGAGAGTTGCATTTTGATAAGCTCACCAAAACATTATATGCTACAGATGCCTCTGTTTATAGACGTATTCCTTTGGCGGTGGTATTTCCAAAATCGATTTCTGATCTAAAAAAGATTATAAGTTTTGCTACAAAACACCAGTTAGGACTTATCCCAAGAACGGCCGGGACATCATTGGCAGGACAGTGTGTTGGCGAAGGTATTGTAGTAGATGTTTCAAAACATTTTACCCGTATAATTTCGGTTGATGAACGACAAAAAACAGTGATTGTAGAGCCAGGAGTAATACGTGACGATCTCAATCGTTTTTTGAAACCTTATGGGTTGTTTTTTGGACCAAATACATCAACATCTAATCGTTGTATGATTGGTGGTATGGTTGGTAATAATAGTAGCGGAACTACATCTATACAATATGGAGTGACCCGAGATAAAGTGGTAGCACTGCAGACCTTGCTGTCTAACGGAAGCGAAGTAGAGTTTTCGGAAGTATCTCTGTCAGAGTTTCATAAAAAGAGGAAACTAAATACTTTAGAAGGTGAAATCTATGAAAATATATATACAACGCTTTCACCAGAATCTGTTCAAGAGCAAATTAAAACTCATTTCCCGAAACCAGAAATTCATCGTCGAAACACAGGCTACGCTATTGATGAATTAATTTCTTCGGATGTATTTACAGATAAGGACGCTCAATTTAATATGTGTAAACTTCTTTCTGGTAGTGAAGGTACATTGGCATTTACCACTCAAATTACACTACAATTAGATGAACTTCCACCAAAAGAGTCATTAATTATTGCGGCCCACTTTCGTACAATTGAGGATTGTATGAATGCTATAACTCCTGTGATGCAACATACTTTGTTTACATGCGAGATGATGGATAAGACGATTTTGGATTGCACAAAAAATAATATAGAACAGTTAAAAAATCGTTTTTTTATTGTCGATGACCCTGAAGCAATTCTTTTATTAGAATTAAGAAGTAAAGATCTAACCGATTTAGAAAAACAAAAAAAATCAGTATTACAAACACTTGACTCATCCAAATTGAGTTATGCAAATCCTATATTAAAAGGAAAAGAAATTGATCAGGCATTAGAACTTCGTAAAGCAGGATTGGGGCTATTAGGTAATATTGTAGGGGATAAGAAAGCTGTAGCCTGTATTGAAGATACAGCTGTAGCTATACCTGATTTAGCAAATTATATTTCAGAATTCACAAGTATAATGAAAAGCCATGATCAGCAGGCGGTATATTATGCACATGCAGGAGCGGGCGAACTACATTTAAGACCAATTTTGGATCTTAAGAAAAGTGAAGATGTTGTACTGTTTAAACAAATCACTGATGACGTTGCAGCCCTGGTTAAAAAATATAAGGGATCAATGAGTGGGGAGCATGGTGATGGTATTGTAAGGGCAGGGTATATCCCGTTTATGATAGGGAAAGAAAACTATCAAATAATTAAACAGTTTAAGAAAGTTTTTGACCCTAACAATATCTTTAACCCCGGTAAAATTGTTGATGCATATGCCATGGATCAAAAGCTACGCTATGAAATAGATCGTAGAGAACCTGATATAGAAACGATCTTTGATTTTTCGGATTCTTTAGGGATTTTACGAGCAGCCGAAAAATGTAATGGAAGTGGAGATTGTCGTAAATCTGTTGAGGCAGGAGGAACTATGTGTCCAAGCTATCGTGCAACAAAAGATGAAAAAGACACTACTAGAGGAAGAGCCAATGCTTTACGAGAATTTTTAACCAATTCAGAAAAAACAAATAAATTTGATAATAAAGAGCTTAAAGAAGTTTTTGATTTGTGTTTGAGTTGCAAGGGATGTTCTAGCGAATGCCCTTCTAATGTTGATGTAGCAACGTTAAAAGCAGAATTTGAGTATCAATATCAGCAGGAGAATGGTGTTTCGTTAAGAACTAAACTGTTTGCAAATAACAATAAACTAAATGAATTGGGGAGAATAGCCCCCGGAGTGACCAATTTCATTTTTAAAAATAGGCTGACTTCTGGCGTAATGAAATCAGTTTTTGGTATTGCCAAACAAAGAGAATTACCTCTTTTAAGTAAAGAATCTCTAAGAAATTGGTGTAAAAAAAATCTAGACAAACTACAACCTCAAAATCCTACTAAAGTCGTTTATTTTTTTATAGATGAATTTACAAATCATTTAGATTCGGAAATAGGAATCGATGCTATTACACTGTTAACAGGGTTGAATTATAAAGTAAAGATTGTTGATCATAAAGAGAGCGGCCGAACTTTTATCTCTAAAGGATTACTGAAACAGGCAAAAGCATTGGCAAATGATAACATCGCTACTTTTTATGAGTTAATTTCTTCTAATACCCCTTTGATTGGATTAGAACCCTCGGCGATACTTACTTTTAGAGATGAATATTTGAGATTGGCCGATGATAAAGATAAAGCCTCGTCTCTTTCAAAACATACGTTTTTGATAGATGAGTTCTTGTCAGACGAAATCGAACAAGGAAACATTACCTCAGATCATTTTTCTGAAGAGCCTAAGACGATAAAATTGCATGGTCATTGTCATCAAAAAGCATTGTCGAATATTCATAATACGTTTAAAGTTTTAAACTTACCTAACAACTTTAAAGTTACTATCATTCCTTCTGGTTGTTGTGGTATGGCAGGATCTTTTGGTTATGAAAAAGAGCATTATGAGATTAGTATGCAGGTAGGAGAACAGACTTTATTTCCGGCGGTAAGAAAGGCTTCTGCAGATACTATTATAGCAGCAATAGGAACAAGTTGCAGGCACCAGATTAAAGATGGAACAAAGAGAAATGCTTTACATCCTTTAAGTATTATGGTACAAGTCTTGAAAGCAAGGATTTAAAACTCCCCTAATGCTGTAATATTAGTAATCAACGCTTCGGTATTGATATTAATATTTTCAGATTCTTCCTCGGTTTCGGTTTGCGAATCAAGAGGTATATGCTCATAATGCATTAATTGCCATTGTTGGTTATGATATTCTAATGAAGTAAGATTTTCGATCCAATCACCAGAATTAAGATAAAAACATGAACCATTTTTATCAGTAAACTGCCGTATCTGTGGTTGATGAATATGACCACAGATAACGTATTGATATTTATTTTGTATCGCGAGTTGTGCAGCAACACCTTCAAAATCGTTAATATATTTAGTAGCTTTCTTTACGCTATTTTTAATTTTTTTAGAAAGCGAAAATTTTTCTCTCCCTAATTTAACCAAAAGCCAATTAATTAACTGATTTAGAAGAATTAACATGTCGTATCCCCAACCGCCCAATTTTGCTAACCACTTCGCATTTTGAATTGAAGCGTCAAAAATGTCACCATGAAAAAACCAAGCTTTTTTACCATCAAGCTCAATAACCAGTTTATCAAGTAATTTAAAGTTGCCCATTTCGGTATCACTAAACTTACGTAGCATCTCGTCATGATTTCCTGTAATATAAATTACTTCGGTTCCTTTAGAGGCTAAGGTTATAATCTTTTTGATTACTTTAAGATGTGATTTTGGAAAATAACGTTTTCTAAATTGCCATATATCAATAATATCGCCATTAAGGATAAGTTTTTTTGGTTTAATACTGTTTAAATAACCTAAAAGTTCTTTTGCATGACAGCCATAGGTTCCTAAATGTACATCAGAAATAACCACAAGATCAACAGGACGTTTCTTCATAAAATGATTTATTGTAGCAAATAAAATACTCTAGGATCAAAGTATAATTAAGAGATCATCAGGAGATTGTTACCAAAGCTTGAAGATTTAAGGCAAGTATTAAGAAAATATTATCGCAATTCAATGGGTTAGAAAATTTTAAATATTATTTTGATGACCCTTAATCAATACAGCTTTAAAAGGGATTTTTACATGGTTGATAGCGATATAAACTATGTCAATACAGTCTATGTTTTCATAAAGATCTACTCTTTACTTACATAATCACAGTCGTTTTAATACGTATAAAGTGTTTTAACCTTATTTGTATTATCGAAAGTTAGCTCATTTCAAAATTTTTTCAATGAAATTGAAACATGTTTACATCATTTTTGGTGTTTCGGGAAGCGGAAAAACTACTATAGGCCGGTTACTTGCAAAAGAATTAAATATTCCTTTTTATGATGCAGATGATTTTCATCCTCAATCTAATATAAAAAAAATGTCTGATGGATTTTCTCTTGATGACAATGACCGAGAACCCTGGTTACATATATTGACGGATCAAATAAAGAATTGGCATCATGATAAGGGTGCAGTATTGGCCTGTTCTGCATTGAAAATAAAGTATAGAGAGAAATTAGAATCATTTCATCCAAATCTTATTAGATGGGTTTTTCTCGAAGGTGATTATGAAATAATTAGTGAACGTTTAAAGGCAAGAAAGGATCATTTTTTCAGAAGTGAATTACTCCATTCTCAATTTGAAACTCTAGAAAAATCAACCAGAGGTATTTCAATTTTGGTCAATCAAAGCACTGCTAATATGATCATCGAAATAAAGTCAAAACTGAATGCGCAAAAATCGCAAATAGGATTATTTGGATTAGGAGTGATGGGTAAAAGTTTGACAAAAAATATAGCGTCTCATCACTTTAGTCTTTCGGTTTACAACCGAAACGTAGAAGCAAAAGAAGTTGATGTGGCTAAAAACTTTGTAAAAGAACTTTCAGAAGATGTAAAGCCTTTTGATGATATAGAAACATTTGTGGCATCTCTAGAACAACCTAGGATTATCATGTTAATGATTAGCGCCGGTCCAACGGTTGATCAGGTCATAAAAAATATTCTTCCTTTTTTGGATTCTGGAGATTGTATTCTCGACGGTGGAAATTCTCATTACAAAGATACTATTAGGAGAGAGCTTAAATTATCTAAACAGGGTATTAATTTTATTGGAGTAGGCATATCCGGAGGAGAAGAAGGAGCTTTAAAAGGCCCTTCGATAATGCCGGGAGGTTCTAAAAAAGGATACGATCTATGCGCTTCGTTTCTCGAAACTATTGCAGCAAAGGATAAAACAGATAGAGCATGCTGTTCTTATATTGGCCTTAATGGGTCTGGTCATTTTGTAAAGACTGTACATAATGGAATAGAATATGCCGAAATGCAATTAATAGCAGAGATGTATCATCTAATGCGGAATTTTTTGGGTAAAAAACCTGATGAAATTTACAAGATTTTTACATCCTGGAGAACTCGAAACAAAGACAGTTTTCTTTTAGAAATTACTACAGATATACTATTAAAGAAAGAAGGTACCGATTATTTGATAGATAAAATTTTGGATAAAGCAGATCAAAAAGGAACAGGGGGGTGGTCATCGATTTCGGCTTTAGAGATGGGTACGCCTTTTTCAACAGTTTCTGAGGCAGTAATGACAAGGTTTCTTTCTGCAAAAAAAACGGAACGTGTAAAAGCTTCTACTCTGTATCCATTAGAAAACTCAACCTCACATGAAGATATAGAAATTATTATACAACATCTCGAGGAGGCTTATTATACGGCAAGTATTATTAATCATGCTATTGGTTTTGATTTACTGAAGCAGACTTCGTTAGAATATGATTGGAATCTTAACTTATCCGAAATTGCCAGAATATGGACTAATGGATGTATCATACGTAGTGATTTAATGGAGAAAATAACAACCTTGTTTTTTAATACCGGTGAAACACCATTGTTATTGTTTCCGGAGGTAGTAACGTTGATGCGCGCAGGTATTAATAAGTTAACTTTTGTAGTTGCTAGTGGTCTTCAAATGGGATGTGCTTTACCTGTACTTTCGGCGGCTACAAATTATTTCTTGAATTATAGTGCTGAACAAATGTCTGCGAATATGATTCAGGCACAGCGCGATTATTTCGGTGCACATAGATATCAACGCGTAGATAAAAAATCAGGGGAATACTTTCATACAGATTGGAAAAATTAGTACATATGGATTATCAATTGTTAATTGCGGTTGCAGTAGGTGTATTTGCCCTACTTTTTATGATTCTTAAATTAAGAATACAGGCATTTATTGCATTATTAATTGTTTGTATACTCGTCGGTATTGTCGCCGGACTATCCCCAATAGACATTTTGGACAGTGTTAAAAACGGAATGGGTAATACGCTTGGTTTTGTAGCTACCGTTGTGGGTCTAGGAGCACTTTTTGGAGGAATGCTCGAACATTCTGGAGGTGCGCAAGGGTTGGCAATTTATATTTTAAAACTTTTTGGAGAAAAAAATGCCTCTTGGGCACTTATGGTTACTGGTTTTATTGTAGCAATACCTGTATTTTTTGATGTGGCTTTTATCATACTCGTTCCTTTGGTGTATGCTATAGCCAAAAAGGCTAAAAAATCATTGTTATTATATGCTATTCCGTTATTGGCAGGTTTGGCCATCACCCATAGTTTTATACCTCCCACACCAGGTCCCGTAGCAGTAGCTGATATTTTGGGAGCTAACTTGGGATGGGTGATTATTTTTGGGTGTATCGTAGGAATTCCAACGGCTATCATAAGTGGGCCTTTATTTGCAAAATATATCTCAAAGAAAATGGATGTAATAATTCCAGAAAACAAAGAGATTCTTTCTAATACAGATGATTATCCTAACCCCTTTAGCATAATAGCTATAATCACCTTACCGATTTTGTTAATTGTATTGAAAACGGTTTTGCTAGGAGAATGGTTCGATGCGAACAAACTTCCAGAAGTATTCATATATACTATTAGTTTATTGGGACATCCTTTTGCTGCTTTAATTTTGGCAAATCTAATTGCCTGGTATGTGTTAGGAATACGTAGAGGAGTTAGTAAAGATGATCTCCTTAAACTATCAATAAAATCTTTTGGCCCAGCAGGAGCCATTATATTATTAACTGGTGCCGGAGGCGCATTTAAACAGATATTGGTAGATACAAAAGTGGGTGAATTATTGGCTTCTACCTTACAAAGTACTTCAATTCATCCGTTATTATTTGCTTTTGTGGTGGCTGCATTGATTCGTATATTGCAAGGTTCTGCAACCACGGCTATGATTGCCGGAGCTGGTATTATGTCACCAATCGTTGTTTCAAGCAATTTTAGTGCTACACATATTGCTCTTATGGTAATCGCTATTGCTTCGGGGGCGACTATATTATCCCATGTAAATGATAGTGGTTTTTGGCTGGTAGGTCAATACTTAGGTTTAACCGAAAAACAAACTTTTCGTTCATGGACAATAATGACTGTACTTATTGCTGTTACCGGATTGTTAATGTCTATGATACTTTGGTATATATTTTAGTTTTTTCAACCTTTATCTACTAATTTATAAAATACATCTGCTGAAATAAAAATTTGCATCTAAAATGTAATTTTATTTAATATTCGTTAGTGAAACCATTGTTTTTCTATCATATTACTATGGCTTTTTTAGAGATTAACAATTACATTTGTTGAAAATTAGAATTGTATGGCAGGAAATACATTTGGAAACCTTTTTAAGGTAACTACATTTGGAGAATCGCATGGTGTTGCGATAGGAGGAATCATTGATGGGTGTCCTTCGGGAGTAACATTAGATTTAGAAGCTATACAAGAAGAATTAGATCGCAGAAAACCCGGTCAGTCGGCTATTGTTACTCAGCGTAAAGAACCAGATACGGTAGAGTTTTTTTCTGGCATTTTTGAAGGTGTTACTACAGGTACACCAATTGGTTTCGCTATTAAAAATGCAAATCAAAAATCAAAAGATTATTCTCATATAAAAGATTCTTATCGACCATCACATGCGGATTATACATATGATCAAAAATATGGAGTTCGTGATTATAGAGGTGGCGGACGCTCTTCGGCTAGAGAAACAGCAAGTAGAGTAGTTGCTGGTGCAATTGCAAAGCAAATACTTCCAGAAATAAATATTAACGCTTATGTTAGTGGTGTTGGGGCTATACAACTAGAAAAGAAACATACCGAATTAGATTTTTCATTAACAGAAAGTAATATTGTACGTTGTCCAGATACTGAGAAAGCTGCTGAAATGGAACAATACATTAAACAAATCCGAAAGGAAGGAGATACTGTAGGTGGGGTAGTAAGTTGCGCTATTTCTGGAGTACCTATTGGATTAGGAGAACCTGTCTTCGATAAATTACATGCAGAGCTGGGTAAAGCAATGCTTTCAATCAATGCAGTTAAAGGTTTTGAGTATGGTAGTGGTTTTGCAGGGGCAGAGTTAAAAGGAAGTGAACACAATGATTTATTTAATGCCGATGGTACTACTAAAACTAATCTATCAGGCGGTATACAAGGAGGAATTTCTAACGGCATGGATATCTACTTTAATGTAGCGTTTAAACCTGTAGCAACGATCATGCAAGATCAAGAAACTATTAATAAGGATGGTAATATGGTTACCATGCAAGGTAAGGGAAGGCATGATCCCTGTGTGGTGCCAAGAGCTGTACCTATTGTAGAAGCAATGGCAGCATTGGTGCTGGTGGATTATTGGTTGATGAATAGAACTATTAAAAAATAGCCTAAAATAAAGGTTAATAATTGCGGTAATCTTAATAAGGTTACCGTTTTTTTGTTTTTAATTTATATCTTCGACGCTGTTTGGCTTATAAATTAAAACAGTTACATGAAAAAAATTGCACTGCACTGGCAAATTATGATCGGAATGCTGCTAGGGATAGTATTCGGATTTATAATGACAACAATCTCATGGGGTAAAGGATTTACAGGTGATTGGATAGCACCATTAGGAACTATCTTTGTTAACCTTTTAAAATTAATCGCTGTACCTCTTATTTTGGCTTCTTTGATAAAAGGTATTTCTGATCTAAAAGACATTTCAAAGTTCAAGGCTATCGGCGGGCGCACTATTGTTATATACGTTCTTACTACTGTGATTGCAATTACTATAGGATTATTATTAGTAAATGCTTTAAAACCAGGTAATGGCATTACTCCAGAAACTATTGAAAAATTAACAACAGAATATGCGGGTAACGCAAAAATATCCGAGCGTATAGCCGAAGCAAGCAGACAAAAAGAGAGTGGTCCTTTGCAATTTGTTGTAGATATGGTGCCTCAAAATGCGATAAAAGCAATGAGTAACAACAAAATGATGTTGCAGGTAATATTTTTTGCAATTTTTCTTGGGATTAGTATGCTTCTTATAACTCCAAAACAATCAGAACCTCTTAAAAAATTCTTTGACAGCCTTAATGATGTTGTCTTAAAAATGGTAGATCTTATTATGCTTACGGCTCCATTTGCTGTTTTTGCATTATTGGCTAATGTGGTGGTGACATCTGATGATCCGGATATTTTATTGGCATTGTTACGATATGCTGGTGTTGTAATATTTGGATTGTTATTGATGATAGTGTTCTATTGTATTTTGGTATCGGTTATAACCAAAAAATCACCGCTTTGGTTTTTAAAAGAGATAAGCCCTGCTCAATTGTTAGCTTTCTCGACAAGTTCTAGCGCCGCAACTCTTCCGGTGACTATGGAGAGGGTTGAGGAACATATTGGTGTAGACAAAGAAGTATCTAGTTTTGTATTGCCCGTAGGAGCAACAATTAATATGGATGGTACTAGTTTATATCAAGCTGTGGCTTCTGTATTTATTATGCAAGTATTATGGCCAGAAGGATTAACATTTAGTAATCAAATTACTATTGTATTGACTGCATTACTAGCATCGATAGGATCGGCAGCTGTTCCTGGTGCGGGAATGGTGATGCTCGTTATCGTTTTGGAAGCTATAGGATTTCCTGCAGATAAGTTACCGATAGGATTGGCATTAATTTTTGCAGTAGATAGGCCATTAGATATGCTTCGTACAACCATTAATGTTACAGGAGATGCTACGGTATCTATGATAGTGGCAAAATCGGTAGGTAAACTAGGAGATCCAAAGGTAAAAGAATGGGATGATCATTATGATGATGTAAAGTAATTGCTAATTAACTTTCCAATTTTTTAGAAGCTCGAATAATACAGGATATTCTGATTCTCGATCGGGATTCCAGATCATCGTTAGTTTTGCTTTTTGTTTGATATTGGGTAACTCTATATTTTTTATAGGAAACTCATGCCCGTGTAATGAAGATACAGGTTCTATGGCTATACCTAATCCTGCTTCTACTAATCTAAACCCTGTACTTGCCGAATCGGTTTCATGAACTACCTTAGGGTTAAAGCCTGCATCTATACAGATGGATTCTAAAATATGAACATAATTTGGCCCGTCTGAAACCGACGGAAATATAAACTCCTCTTTAGAAAAAACAGAAAAATCAGTATAATTCTTCTTGTTAATAGGATGATCGATCGGTAGTAGGATTACAAAATTATCGATGTGCAGTACTTTGCTATTTAAGTTAAATGGGACCATAGGGTTGGTCGCAAAACCTATATCCAATTCATTTTGCTGCAATGCAAGATATTGATCCCTGTTATTCATTTCTCGAAGTACAGTTTTTATACCTGGCATTTGTTGATTAACTGTCTTTAAAATATCTGGTAATATGGTTTGCATGATAGAGTGGGTGAACCCTATTCTTATTTCTCCAACATCTCCATTATGAATATGAGCAGTTTGTTTTATCATTCTTTCGGTTTGAGTGACCAATTTTTTAGCCTCAGTTATGAAATATAAACCTGCGGGAGTAAGTTCAACATTGCGTTTATCTCTTTTAAAAATTACAGCACCAATTTGACCTTCTACTTGCTTGATTTGCCTGCTTAAGGCAGGTTGAACTATATTAAGCTCTTTGGCGGCTTTGGTAAAGTTTAGTTTATCGGCTAAAACGAGGATGTTTTTAAGGAGTTGAATATTCATTTATAACATAAAATGATTAATATATCAAAATTAAGTATTTTTTATTATTAATTAAGATGATTAATTTTGAAAGGAAAATGACTTCTTACCGGATTAAAGAAAAGCTATGGAGAAAGATGTATTAAGAAAAGTTTATGAAGCTGAAAGTTTCAGGGATTTAGGACATAAAGTGATTGATTTGCTTGCTGATCATTTAGAACAGGTTCAGACACATAAAGATCACCCTGTATTGTCTTATAAATCACCAGAAGAAGTATACTCGTATTGGAAAGAAGATTTTTCTTCGGATTCACAAATTATGGATGTTTTTAAAGGTATTTTAAATCATTCTATTAATGTGCACCATCCCAGATATATTGGTCATCAAGTAGCGGTTCCTGCTTTTGTTTCAAGCCTTGCCGGACTTATGTCTGATATATTAAGTAATGGTACTGGTGTATACGAAATGGGAATGGCATCTAATGCTATCGAGAAAATAGTTACAGACCTGGTAGCTAAGAAAATTGGGTATACCCAAGAAGCTTCTGGTTTACTTACATCTGGGGGTACTCTCGCAAACCTAACAGCATTATTGGCCGCTCGTAAAGCAAAGGCGCCTTCTTCGGTATGGGAGAAAGGACATCAAGAAAAATTAGCAATAATGGTATCTCAAGAAGCGCATTATTGTATAGATAGAGCAGCAAGGATTCTTGGTTTGGGCAGCGAAGGAATTATTAAAGTTCCGGTGAAAGAAAATTTTAGCATCCATACAGAGAAATTAGATGAATATTTACATAGTGCTAACAAAAAAGGATTTCATGTAATTGCGATAGTAGGATGTGCATGTTCTACAGCAACCGGAGCATATGATGATCTAAACGTATTAGCAGATTTTGCTCAGCATAATGATTTATGGTTTCATGTTGATGGAGCTCATGGAGGCGGGGTAGTATTTTCTGAAAAATACAAGCATCTCGTTAACGGAATTTCAAGAGCGGATTCGGTAGTAATTGATTTTCATAAAATGCTAATGACACCCGCTTTAAATACAGGGCTGATTTTTAAGAATGCAGAAGATTCTTATCGAACTTTTGAGCAAAAAGCACAATACTTGTGGGATTCTCAACATACTAGAGAATGGTATAACTCTGGGAAAAGAACCTTCGAATGTACCAAATTAATGATGTCTATCAAGATATACGCAATTTTGAAAGCACATGGTAATGAAGTATTCGAGAAAAATATTGATACGTTATACGATCTTGCAATTATGTTTGCTAAAAAAATACGACATCGAGAAAATTTTGAATTAGCACATGATCCTCAGGCAAACATTGTTAATTTTAGATATATAAATGTAGGAGAGAAGGATACTAATTTAATTACCAATAGGGTTCGGCAGTTATTGGTAGAGTCAGGCAAGTTTTATATTGTACAAACTACGATAGGAGAGTATCGCTATTTGAGAACTACAATTATGAATCCATTTACAAGCGAAGAAGATTTTGATGCTCTTTTGACGGAAATAGAAGAGATCGCAAAACGCCTTTCTAGTACTAATTAAGGATCAATTTAGAAAAAATTAACTTTTTGTTCACGCAACGAACACTAAAACGGGGGCATCTATAGTTATATAGTAACCAAACTAATTAAAGATGAAACGCCTAATTTATATACTATTATCTTTTACAATACTGCTTAGCTGTAGTAATGATGATGATTCTAATCCAGAAATTGTAGTATCTGGATTATCCGGAAAATGGAACCTTGTGAATGTTAGCGGAGGTTTTATTGGTGTGGATCATGATTTTGCAACCGGAGTTATAGTATGGGATTTTAATGAAACTAATAAAACGGTTGTCATTACCAACACAAATACCGATGATACCCTAGAGGACTCTTTTCCGACGGGAACTTATGATTTTTTGATAATAGATAACCAAGGAGTTAACGAGTTGATGGTGGATAACAGAAATCTTGGTAATCTAGAAATAGCGAATAGTCAACTGGTTATAGATGAGAATTTTAGAGATGGATTTCGGTTTACTTTTAATCGATAAATAGCGACGTTTCTATTCTTCAAATATTTTTGTGATAAGACTTTTTGGACTCGTATAGTTTATAATTAAATAAAATAGGGGTATTTCCCCCTATTCATTTTTAGGTAAACTCCCCTTACATGGTGTGTTCTTGATGCATACTTTTGATCTATCACTTTTATCACACTAATAAACAAATAATATGAAACGGCTTTTACTACCCATAGCACTTATAGCTTTTGCCACAATATGCCTTAGTATAGTGCATATTGATAATGTAAACAAGTTAGATGCTCAATCTAATGAACTTAGACAGAAAATAAAAACTGAACTTAATTCGTCTAATCTGCCTGATAATTCAGAATCTGTAAAGGGGGCTGATATTAAATGAACAATAAATGATTCTCTTGTTAATCATCAATAAGTGGGTTCAGATATCTAGAGAGAGCTTAAAAACCATATACTTTTATTCGAATACACTATTATTTGGTGATTTTTATAACTATAATATTGACTTAGAATAGAGGTAAGGCTAGCTTAATAATCAGGAATTAGTATATAATTCTTACGAATTCTAATTGAGTAGCTACGAATTCTAAAAGAGACTATAATGGGCGAGTAGACAAGACTACTTTTATACCGTAATTAAAGTATGGTCTTTTTTTGCTCCCAATAGCCTTAATCCCAAAATAAAACAAAAATGAAACAGTTTTTATTACCTGCAGTATTAATTTGTTTTACTGCACTTTGTTTGGTTTTTGTGCATATTGATAATATGAATAAACTGAATGAAGAGAAAATCGCACTAGATAAAAAGCAAAATCTAGAAGTGTATACGAAGTCTATACAGTTGTAAATAATATGATCTAATTTCTTTGATCAATAAATAAAGCTCTGAGTTCAGGAGTAGGAATCATACAACTTTCCTTTTTACCAAACCATCTATATCTATTTCTAGCTATTATGTCATAAATCCAATCTCTAAAGGATTTAGGTAAAATAAGAAAAACAGAAAATAAAGGATAAATACCAGTCAACTCTTTTGCGATTTGTAATGCAGCTGTAGATTTATGGTAATATGCTATATTGGGATCAATTAAAAGGATAGAATCGATTCCTGTAGTGTCTATATTTCTTTCTGTTATAAGTTTTTTACCAATATCGCTTTGCAAAGAAGCGTATCTAAATACATCTTTCTTATCACGATTAATAATAAAATTAACAGCAGAATTGCAAAGGTTACAAACACCATCAAATAATATAACTTTTTTTCCTTCTTCGATCATAGTACAAAGATACAACGAATAATTAATTAAAATTAGAGTTTAGTAATTCGTTAAGAGTCACTTAGAGACTACCGAATCTATAACTTGTTGAGTAGTAATTTGTAAGTTTTTCGGAAGCTTATTATCTTTTGGTAATACTGCTAGGTAACGATCATTATTAGAATCAAAGACCTGTTTATAAACAGGATCATCAAGTTGTAAGATTTCACAGATCTCTTTTATCAAATCAAAATGATAGGATAAATCTGTACTTCCTAAATGAAAAACTCCTTTTCTACTTCGGTTGATCATATAATGTATCTGTTGAGTTAATTTTGATATAGAAGTAGCATTAATAATTACGTTAGGAAATACTTCTATTGGAGCCTTTAGATCATGTAGTGTCTTTAGTTCTTGTATCCTTGGGGTTGTGGCTCCAAAAATCATTGGTATTCTGGCTATTACATATTTATTTGTAGGTAACCGCATTAAAGCATTTTCGATTTTAATTTTAAATCTACCATACACGCTATTACTTAAAGTTTTATCATATTCGTATGATGGATAATTACTAAAAGAGTCAAAAACATTGGCACTAGACATAAAGATTAGTTTGCATTTATGTTTTTTTATCCAATCAATAATACGTTGATGTGCATCTAACTGCGAATTAAAATTACCTCGAATTGCAGAAATAATAATAGTTGGTTTAAGATTGTCTAATAATATAGAGATATCTTCTAACTCCATATCATACTGAAAGAATTTTTGATTTTTTTCAAAGAAGGTATTGTCGGTACAATAAGTACCATAAGTATCATAATAGGAATTTAGCTCTTTATAAAGCGCATTTCCTATAAAACCACTAGCTCCTATGATTAAAATTTTTTTCAAAAGATATTTCTATAAAAAAATTAAGTTTCAAATATTACAGATGTAACTTTGAAACTTAACTATAGTATTTTTTATTGTAAAATTAACCTTTATAAAACGGTAATTTAACTACTGTTGCAGGAATTGCCTTTTTTCGAACCTGAATATTGATTTTGCTTCCAGGTTTTGCAAATACAGTAGGTACATATCCTAAGCCAATACCTTTCCCCAAAGAAGGAGACATGGTACCCGAAGTAACAATCCCAATAGTATTGCCGTTACCATCTACAATATCATAATCATGACGAGGAATCCCACGCTCATCCAATTCAAATCCGACTAATTTTCTTTCTGCTCCATGTTCTTTCTCCTTGGCAAGAGCATCAGCATTGATAAAATCTTTAGAGAATTTTGTTATCCAACCTAATCCGGCTTCGATAGGAGAGGTCGTATCGCTAATATCATTACCGTATAGGCAATATCCCATTTCTAATCTTAAGGTATCTCTTGCCGCCAGTCCAACAGGTTTAATACCAAAATCAGCACCAGCTTCCAGTACTTTATCCCAGATCTGTTTTACTTCAGAGTTTTTGCAATAAATCTCAAAACCACCACTACCAGTATATCCAGTAGCAGAAATAATCACATGTTCTATACCTGCAAAATCAGCCACTTCGAAAGTATAAAATTTCATAGCTTCCAGATCTACAGAAGTAAGAGATTGCATAGCCGCAGATGCTTTAGGACCTTGGATTGCCAGTAATGAATAGTCCTCAGATAAATCACGCATTTCTGCATTCATACTATTATGACTACTTATCCAGTTCCAATCTTTTTCGATGTTAGAGGCATTTACTACCAGGAGGTATTTCTCGTCTGCAATTTTGTATACAATTAAATCATCAACAACCCCGCCTGTGTCATTAGGAAAACAACTGTATTGCGCTTTCCCATCAAATAGTTTAGAAGCATCATTAGAAGTTACTTTTTGTATAAGATCCAAAGCATTTGGACCAGTAATCAAAAACTCACCCATATGGGATACATCAAAAACACCAACAGCTTTACGCACCGTTTCATGTTCAATATTAACTCCCTCATAGGATACAGGCATATTATATCCTGCAAATGGAACCATTTTAGCTCCAAGAGCTATATGAGTATCTGTTAAAGCTGTATTTTTCATTGTGTGACAGGTTATTAAATTGACGCCGAAAATAAAAAACTTTGCTTACGTATACAATGCTTTTTTACTATAATATTGATAAATTATCAGTTCAAATATCAAATTATATTAATCGATTTCAATATCTATAATAAAGAAGGATAAGATTTATTTATATCTTAATTACAATCATTTTCTGTAAAAGTTTTTATATTTTTAATCATACTCATTTTACTACAAAAAATAAAAGTATGCCATCTGGATATTCTGGAACACCGCTTGCCAAAAAATTAGGCATTAAAGAAGGGTATATGATTAAACTTTATAATCAACCTGCAGATTATTTTGATCTTCTTGTGGATCTTCCTGAAGGAGTTTGCGAAATAAAAGGTTTTACAAAAGAAAATGCTGATTTTATCCATGTTTTCTGTACTACTTTTAACGAGTTACAAAAGATTGTTCCTAAGTTTAAACCTGTATTAAAAAAAACCGGAATGTTATGGGTGAGTTGGCCAAAGGGAAGTTCGGATATGGCAACAGACCTTAAAAGAGATCCTATTAGAGAATATCTTCTCGGTATTGGTTTGGTAGATGTAAAAGTAGCTGCAGTAGATGATAACTGGAGTGGACTCAAGTTCGTATACCGAATAAAAGATAGAGGTTAATTCATTGTAAGGTGCTGACAATTAATTTATTGTAAAGTACTTTGGTAAATTGAGTTTTGTTTTTAGCTCTTTGAGGGTTAAACCTTTACTAAAAAAAAGTTCGTTTTTATTAGATATAAAATCTCGTAAATAATCAATTTATAATAAAACATTGTTATAAAAACGTTAAGCATTCAAAAAAATATTTACCTTTATGATGAAGAATTGTAGCATTGGAAAGCGAATTACAAATATCAAATGATTTTTTTATTAAGAATTTAAATGAAGGAAATAAAGAAGCCTTCAAAATTCTTTTTGATCTGTATTATGCCAAATTGTTATATGTGGCTAATAGCTACATTTCTAATAGAGAGGATGCCGAGGAAATTGTACAAGATACCTTTGTAAAGGCTTGGAAAAAAAGAAAAAAAATATCTTCAAATATTAATGGTTATCTCTTTAAGGTTACTAAAAACTCTTGTTTAGACTACTTAAGATCAAAGAAATATAAGTTAAGTAATTCGAGCAACTTAGTCCAACTCGAGGCATTTATAAATCATAAGGCCTTGGCAGATTCGGATTCTTCTTTGATTATTGAAAAGGAACTTGCACAAAAAATACAATCAGGTATTGCATTGCTACCCGAAAAATGTAAAAATATTTTTATAAAAAGCCGAATTGAAGGTTTAAAGAATAAAGAAATATCCGATGAATTGAATATTTCTGTAAAAACTGTAGAGAACCATATGTCTAAAGCTTTGAAACATATGAGAGTGCATCTTCGCGAATTCTTATCTTTTTTCTAAAAAACATAAAGATTAACTAGGGGGTAGTTTATTTTTTTACGTCTTTATTAGTATAAGACTATAATCAATGCAAGAAAATAATCTACTTAAATACATTAAAGGCGAGTCTAATGCCGAAGAAAAAAGTGCGATAATAGAATGGATTAGACAAGATCCAGAACATCAGAAACAATATGCTACTCTTAAAGCAAAATATGTAGCTTCGACACTAGATTTTGTTGATTCTGATTCTCAAGATATACAAAAAGCGTATACTAATTTTTCAGTTAAGAGAATTGATAAGAAAAAACAAGTATATAAACCAATGACAGCTGTAATAGCTGCTGTGATATTACCTTTGATCATATGGCAATCGTATATATACTTCAATAATGATAGTGTAATAGTTTCTACGCAAGAATTTGTGACTGATAATATTATTGGTATTACTACAGAGCATGGTAATCAAAAAACGATAACCTTACCAGATGGTTCTACAGTTACCCTTAATGCCGGTAGTAGTTTGAGCTATCCAAAAGAATTTATAGGTACTACCAGGCAGGTTAATCTAAAAGGAGAAGCTTTTTTTGATGTGCAAAAGGATGTGAACAAACCCTTTATTGTGTACACAGAACATTTAAAAGTTAAAGTGTTAGGTACATCTTTTAATGTAAAGTCATATGCTCGAGACAAAAATATAGAGACTACTTTGGTTACAGGTAAAGTAGAGGTTATTCAGGATATAACCGAAAAACCAATAATTTTAATTCCTTCTCAAAGAGCAATTTTTAATAAGGAAGATAGCGGAATTAAAGTTGATCGCGTTGATTCTGAAAAAATAGTAGCCTGGAGAAAAGGTAAGTTAATTTTTGACAAAACCCCCTTACAGCAAGTTGTTCTTGATTTAAAAAGAAAATACAATGTGGATTTTGTAATAGAATCCGATTCTCTTTTAAATTATAAATACACAGGAGAGTTTGATAACCTTGATTTGGATGAGGTTCTCAAGTTCCTTAAACTATCGTCATCCATACAATACAAATATGAAAACAATAAAGTTATGCTAAACTCAGAATAGAATGCAAAAAAAAGAGAAGATGCTGGAACATCTTCTCTATAGATCATTTAATTAAACTCAGAAATCGAATAATTAAAATCATACAAAATTATGAAAAAAAAACCATCGGGGGTTTTCTTGTCCAGAAAACATCTAATAAGAATTATGAAAATTTATTCTTTACTCATTTTTATAACCATTTCGAAGCTATTTTCATACAATACGTATTCTCAGAATATTTCTGTTTCTTTGAATGAAGTCACTTTACAGACTGCGATCAAAGAAATTGAAGAAAAAAGTGAGTATAGTTTCTTCTATAATAATAGTTTAATAGACATTTCAAAAAAAGTGTCTCTTACTGTTAGTAATGAAAAAGTACGCAGAGTATTGAATGGATTATTTGCCGATACTAATATTGGTTTTAAGATATATAAAAACCAAATAGTGCTCTTTCCTAGAGATGTTAGAGCATCAGAACAAGCATTTAAAAACTTGTTAAACTACATACAGGAGAATGCAGAAAAATCTATTAAAAGAACTACTATACCAGAGAATTTTAGTTTTGATCAAAATCGTATCAAGGGTATAGTTACAGGGCAGGATGGGCTTCCTTTACCTGGAGTTAATGTTATAGTTAAAGGAACAAGTAAAGGAGCTTTAACAGATTTTGATGGAAATTATGATTTAGCAGCTAATCCAGGAGATGTATTAGTGTTTTCTTATGTAGGTTTTGTAACACAAGAGGTTATTGCTACAAATAATAATCTAAATGTTACCTTGGAAGAAGATGTAAGTACATTAGATGAAGTCGTGGTTGTTGCTTATGGTACTGCTAGTAGATCATCAATAGTTGGTTCTGTTACACAAATAGAATCCGAAGACATTGAGCGAAGACCTGTAACTAATGTTCTTACCGTTCTTGATGGAGCAGCGGCAGGGGTTAAAATTACTCCAGCTAATGGTCAACCTGGCTCAAGTCCGGCTATTCGTGTTAGAGGTTTTGGTTCTATTAATGCCTCTAATAGTCCTTTAATTGTGGTAGATGGCGTCGAGTTTGTTGGGCAGTTTTCTAGTCTTAACCCAAATGATATTGCGAATGTTAGTATTCTTAAAGATGCAGCCTCTACATCACTTTATGGTAGTAGAGCGGCAAACGGTGTCGTAATTATTACAACCAAGAGAGGTAAAATAGGTAAGGATACTTTTACTTTCGATATTAGTCAAGGAGTTAGTACCAGAAGTATTGGCGAATACGAAAGAATTAACCCTGCTCAGTATTATCAAGTAATGTGGGAAGCACTTAGAAATGGCCTTTCTGTGTCGGGTAGTACACCTGTTGATGAAGCCAACCAACAAGCAAGTGATGAAATATTTGATGAATTGGGTATTAATCCTTTTAATGTTGCCAATGATCAAATTATCCTGACAGATGGTTCAATTAACCCCGCTGCTCAATTGCGTTATGATGATCTGGATTGGCAAGATCTTTTGGTACGTACTGGGTATAGATCAAATATGAGTTTTTCATATAGTGGAGCAAGTGAAACTACAGATTATTTTGCTTCGTTGAGTTATCTAGAAGAAGACGGATATATTATCAACTCTGATTTTCAAAGAATAACGGGACGTGTAAATATTAATAGTCAATTAACTAAAAATTTTAAAACAGGAATTAACTTATCTGTTGCTTCTTCTGAGTCCAATAATGCAAATGATGGAGGTAATAATAGTTTAGTGAACCCTTTTAGAACAACAAGGCTAATAGCTCCTATTTATCCAGTATTTCTGCATGACCCGGATACTGGAGAATTTGTATTAGATGATGATGGAAATAGACAATTTGATAGCAGTAATAGCAGAGTTGGTAGTTCGGCAGGTAGAAATGTAATTCATGAAACAATCCTAAATAAGGATTCTGATAAAATATTTTCGGTAAACGCTAGAACTTTTGCAGAATTTAAATTCTTAACTGATTTCACATTTACATTTAATGCCGCTTTAGATAAAAGATTTTTTAGTAATGAAGAGTTTAATAATCCTATTGTTGGTGATGGTGCTCCTGATGGAGTTGCAGAAAAGGATGAGATTACAAATACAACAATAAATTATAACCAATTATTGCGTTATAATAAATCATTTGAAGATCACGGGATAACTATATTACTTGGGCATGAGAGTTTTGATACCGAAAGAAACTTTTTTACCGCAAATAGGAGAGGGCAAGTAGTAGATGGCAATATCGAGTTGATTAATTTTACTACTACTCAAGATGTAGAATCTAATACACGACGGTTAACCAGAGAAGGATATTTTGGTAGTTTTAATTATGATTTTAGAGACACTTATTATTTATCAGGCTCATATAGAAGAGATGCTTCTTCAAGGTTCAATGATAGTAATCGATGGGGAGATTTCTTTTCTATTGGTGCATCATGGAGACTTGATCAAGAAAGTTTTGTAAGCGATGTTGATTGGATTAATAACCTTAAGATTAGAGCATCCTATGGTGAAGTTGGTAATGATAATTTACTGGATGCTGGAGGAGTTAGTGATTTTTACATTAGTCAAGGATTGTTTGATCTTGGTTTTAATAACCAATTAGAGGGCGGGGTTCTGGCCGGAACTACTGGAAACCCGAATATAACTTGGGAGACTAATATTCAATCTGATGCAGCTTTAGAATTTAGTTTTTTAAGTAATAGAATTTCCGGAACAATAGAGTATTACCGAAGAGAATCCAAAGATTTATTATTCTTAGTACCTATTCCAACGGCCTCAGGTCTGGATTCTAGACCGGATAATATTGGGGATATGGTTAATAATGGATGGGAGTTTGATCTTAATTTTGGAATTGTTAAAAGCAATAATTTTGAATGGGATTTAAACATTAATGCAGCAACTATCTCCAATGAAATCACAAAACTTCCTCAAGAAGAAATCATTAATGGTACCAAAAAATTAGTTGTTGGAGGGGATATTTTTGCGTATTGGTTAAGAGATTGGTATGGTGTGGACCCTACTGATGGTTCAGGGTTGTTTATCCTTGATCCTGATCTTGGAGCAATAGGAGATGGTGATGTGCGAACCGCTGTAGATGGAACCGTTGTGACAACAAATCAGAACAAGGCAAAGTTTGATTTTGTAGGTACAGCTATTCCTGATCTGTTTGGGGCTTTCACGAATAATTTTAGATACAAAAACTTTGACTTAGGTTTTACATTTACGTATCAATTAGGAGGTGAAACATATGATTCTAATTATCAAAACTTAATGCATTCTGGAACGTATGGAGTTGCTCTTAGCACAGATATACTTAATCGTTGGCAACAACCAGGAGATATTACCGATGTGCCCAGATTAGATGCCAACCAAACGGCAGCTTTTGGAGCTGCTTCAGATAGATGGTTAGTGAAATCAGATTTCTTAGCATTAAGGCAAGTAAGTTTGACATATAATTTTAATAAAGAATTAGTAAACAAATTGGGACTTGCAGGAGCAAAGATATATATGAGTGGAGAAAATATTTTTGTGGTAAATGAAAGAAAGGGCTTAGAACCTGGTCAAAGATTTAACGGTACGACCTCCAATAGATTTTCTCCATCAAGAGTTATTTCATTAGGATTAAACGCAACATTTTAAAAAAAGAAATTATGAAAATATCTAACAAAGTATTGGTATTTATTCTAATTCTTACCAATATAATTTTTACTTCTTGTTCAGAGGATTTCTTAGAAGAAACACCAACGGAATCTGTTTCAACAGAAGAAGCTACAGCTACCACAGCAAATTTATTTACGGTAATTAATGGTATACATAGATCATTATATATTCGATATGGATCTCAAGGGCGAACAGGAGTAGGGGCTCTTATATTACAAAATGAAGTGTTGGGAGACGATTTTGTAATGACATCCAGAGCAAATGGCTGGTTTATTAATGCCTATAGATGGAATGATCATACAAATGCTACAGATGCCGATGATTTGTTCCCTTTTAGAACATATTATAGAATTATTAGAAATGCCAATACTGTAATTAATGGCGCAGATAATGCAGTAGGTCCCGATACCGAAAGAAATGCAGCAAAAGGACAAGCATTAGTATATAGAGCCTGGGCACATTTTCAATTGGTTCAATTATATGGAATTAGATATCAGTCGGGTGTAAATAATGCACAGTTAGGAGTACCTATAGTTATAAATACAGAAATAGAACCGTTACCCAGAGCATCTGTAGAAGATGTATATACTCGGGTAAATTTGGATTTGGATGAAGCGATTATTCTTTTAGAAGGATATGGTAGACCAAATAAATCTCATTTAGACCAAAGTGTGGCTCAAGGCTTAAAGGCAAGAGTTGCTTTGGTACAGGGTAATTATAGTATCGCTGCCGACTTTGCAGAGCAAGCAAGAGCCGGATATCAACTAATGTCTGTAAATGATTACTTTAATAGTTTTAGTGATTATGAAAGTGATGAGTGGATGTGGGGAAGCCGAATAGTCGAGGATCAAAGCGATACATTTGGTAATTTTGGAGCGTTTATTTCAAGAAACTTCAGTTCTTCTAATATAAGAGGAAACCCCAAGGCTATTAATAGTACTCTATATAATACTATTCCTGATACGGATGTTCGTAAATCATTATTCGACCCATCGGGAGATCATGATGTACTTCCTCCAGGAATTGTAATTTCATCTAGACATCGTAAAAGGCCATTTACGAGTCAAAAATTTATAGCAGCGGGTACTGGAGATAGCAGAATGGATGTGCCATATATGAGAGTTTCAGAAATGTATTTAATAGAAGCAGAAGCTAAGGCTCGTTTAAATGATGCTACTGCCGCGAATGTGCTTTTAGAATACGGTGTTGTAAGAGATCCATCCTATACTTTGTCAACTAATACAGGAACAGCATTAGTAAACGAAATTTTACTTCAAAGACGTTGGGAGCTATGGGGAGAAGGTTTTAGATTTTATGATTTAAAAAGAACGAATGCTCCTCTAAATAGAAATGGAGCAAATCATTCATCATCTTTAGCAGTAATATTTGATGTTCCCCCAGGGGATAATAGATGGCAGTGGTTAATACCACAAAGAGCATTGGATGCAAACCCTCTTTTAGAACAAAATCCTTTATAAGACTTATCAAATTCTCTTTATACGAATATGATATTTATTTACAGTTAGCCAAAATAAGCTTGGTTTTCAAAAATCAAGCTTATTCTAATTGTACTTAATAAATCATATTTTAAAACAAGATGGCATATAGATCACTTTTAAAGTATTCCAAAGTGATAAATGTTTAATTAAGTAATAAATATGATAATATGTGCACTACGTTTCATTATATATAGTAGTTTTACTATAGTAAATGTAAGCATTTAATATCCTCTTTATTTTAAAGGTAATTTAATAACATAACATGATGTTTGGGTTTAAAATTTTTAATATAGTACAATGAATAAAATTGATTATAATGGGGCAAATTAAATTATTCTTTCTTTTGTTTTTGTGGACAATTTGTATGACTGCACAAAAGAAAACGATCACTCACAAAGATTATGATCTGTGGAGAAGAGTTACTGATGTAAAGATCTCTAATTCGGGAAAATTAATAGTTTCCACAATTGAAACTTCTACAAAACGGGGAGACGGCTATGTGGAGATATATAATACTCAAACGAAAGAAAAGGTCTCCTTTTTTAACGGGTATAAAACTTCTATAACTTTTGATGAAAATTTCGTGGTTTTTAAAAAGAAACCTAAATACGAGGTCTTAAGAAATGAAAAAAAGAAAAAAATAAAAGAAGAGGATCAATCCAAGGATATGTTGTTTGTGTATGATGTTAAGAATAATCTCATCCTGGATTCTATAGCAAGAGTCAAAAAATATAAAATTCCAAAAGAATACAATGGATGGATGATTGTCGAAAAATTTAAAAACAAGCAAGAAACCAAAGAAAAAAAGAAGAATAAATCTGATACAACCAAGCATACGGCATATATGCAAAATTATGCATTAGCCTATAATTTTAGTACCAAAAAAGGAGATACAATTTTTAAGATTAAAGATTTTGTTATTCCTAGTAACGGAAGTAGGTTTTACTATTCTACGACTAATATGGAGTCAAACAAAGACACAAAAGAAAATAATAAAGCAAAGCAAAGAGATATAGCGTTATATGCTTATGATGCAGATTCGGGTAAAAAAGTAGTACTTGACAAAGGTAAATACCTTTATGAAAACTTGTCAATTACCAAAAATGGAAGTGATTTGGCTTTTATTGCTGCTACAGACTCAACATCAGTCGATTCGTTAAAGTTTGATTTATACCATTATCATTCTAATATTTTACATAAGCGAGCAATGGTAAACGAGGTTGGTATTAAAAAGAACTGGCAATTAAGTAGAGAGCAATCTCCATTTTTTTCTGAAGACGGCAACAGACTCTACTTTTACTCCAAACCGAAAGTTGAATTTAATACAGATACAACACTTTTAGAAGAAGAAATCCCAGCAGTAGATGTTTGGAGTTGGAAGGATAAAATGATTCAACCCGAACAGAAATCCAAATTGAAAGAGTTAAAAAAGAAAGCATATATTTCTTACTTCGATATAAAAAATAAAAAGTATATCTCTCTACAAGAAGAAGATATAGATGAGCTTATTTTTGATAGAAAAAAGAATCAAAAATATATTATTGGTGCAAACACCTCGCTTTATGATGTAAAACGTTCTTGGGATTATCCTAGAACCAAAGATATTTATACTATTAATACAAATACGGGAGAAAAAAAATTGGCTTTAAAAAATGCTGCCTTAGAGCTTTTTCTTTCTCCAAATGAACTATATGCATTGTACTTTGATATTCATAAACAACATTGGTTTTCTCTTCATCTAGAAACTTTACAAAAAGTAAATCTTACCCAAAACCTTAAAGTAGCTTTCTATGATGAAGATAATGATCGACCGATGTTGCCTTTTTCTTACGGATTTGGTGGGTTTGATACCAATGGATATGCTTTGGTTTATGATAAGTTTGATATCTGGAAATTGTCTTTGGATGGGAAAGAAAAGCCAATAAATATTTCAGAAAATGGGAGAAAGACTAATGTTGAATACAGAACCCAAAACCTAGATCCTGATCATAAAAATCTTGCTAGCTATATCAAAGGAGAATTATTAGTTACCAGTTTTAATAAAAATACAAAGGCATCTGGATTGTTGACTTTCCAGGGAAAAAAAATGATAGAAAAAATACAAGCAGATACCTTTTTTATCAGTAGCTATCTTAAAGCAAAGAGTTCTGATGTTTTGGTATATAGGAAACAAAATTTTAATACCTATAGCGATGTATATGTTTCAAAAAATGATTTAAAGACATCTACGAAAATCACAAATGCAAACCCTCAAAAAGAAAAATTCAAATGGGGGAGTGCAGAGCTTTTTTCATGGACTGCCTATGACGGAGAAAAACTAGATGGAATTATTTACAAACCCGAAGATTTTGATCCATCAAAAAAATATCCTTTGATCACATATTTTTACGAAAAAAGATCAGATAGATTACGAAGTTATCATGCGCCGCAACCCAGTGCCTCTATAGTAAATCCATCATATTTGGTAAGTAATGACTATATCATGTTTGTACCTGATATTGTATATCAAGAAGGAAAACCTGGACCTAGTGCATACAACTGCATTGTTTCGGGTGTTGAAGCCATAGAAAAATTAGGATATATAGATGCTGATAATATTGCTATACAAGGACAAAGTTGGGGAGGCTATCAGGTAGCTTATCTAGTTACCGTTACGAATAAATTTAAAGCGGCAATGGCAGGAGCTCCAGTTAGCAATATGACTTCGGCATACGGAGGGATTAGATGGGAATCAGGGTTGAGTCGCGCTTTTCAATATGAGAAAACTCAAAGTAGAATTGGTAAGAACTTATGGGAAGGATTTGATTTGTATATAGAGAATTCGCCACTATTTGGAATTCCTAATATAGAAACTCCTTTATTAATGATGCATAATGATAAAGATGGTGCAGTGCCTTATTATCAAGGTATAGAAATGTTTATGGGTATGAGAAGACTGCAAAAACCAGCCTGGTTATTGGTGTATAATGATGAGGCACATAATCTAAAAAAAGTAAAGAATAGACAGGATTTATCCATTAGAATGATGCAGTTTTTTGACCATTATTTAAAAGGAAAACCTGCCCCAGAATGGATGATCAAAGGAGTTCCGAGAATACAAAAAGGCAAAAACTTTGGGTATGGAACTTATTAATTATTATAAGGACTAAACAAACCAATGGTTCAAATAGCTATTGCTACTGCCCTTTTTTTGGCATTCAACCCAAATTACATACAGGTTCTACGAATAGTAACTCTGGCAGAAGCAGGATTATCAAAATAATCTTATATATACTATTTTAAATTACTTAAAATAAAATCTAGCTTCTTATTCTTGTTTAGATTTTGACTAAAAGAATCGGTAATATGCCCATTTTGATTTGCTAAACCTAATTTTTGCAATCTCAAGATACTATCCCTATTTTCTAGAGTAACTTTACCGGTTAATAGCGGTGTCATATCCAAATCAGAATGGTAGTAATCGTATATTTTTTTTAGCCCGGTAAGATACAAGTAATCTTTTGTAAAACCACCACCTCTATGCACACGTAGTGTTATTTGCCATGCAGCATCACGATCCAATTTATATTGACTGTATAATAAATCAAAAGTACCTTTAAAGTCATACCCTTTGATCAAACTATCCGCTGCAATAACGCGATATGCCAATTCTTTCATTCTTTTTAATGTAAGACATCCGGACATGTATTCACTAAATACTGCTAAACCTTCTTGAGTTTCGGTATTATTTACAAAACCGTTAGAAAATATTTTTAAAGGTTGACTTTTTCCATTAAAAGTGGTTACCATATGAACACCTATCTCATGATTTGCCAACACCATAAGTTCATTGTCGCTAAATTGATAATTCTTTTTTAACAATAATGTTTCTGAGGCATTAAGAACCATAGCAGATGCAGAGATGTGCGTGGATTTTTTGATATTAAAATCAAAATCGTAACGATTTGCAAATTTTCTAAAATAAACTTCTGCTTCATCGGCAGAATATTTTTTTATGGTATTGTCAGCTGGTGTTTCATCTTTAAAATGAAGTATAAAACGAGCATTATCCACATCACGCTCTTTTGGAGTTCCGAATACTTTAAGAGAATTGTAATAAAAATTTTTACCCGATCCTATAGTTTCAATACACTGTATTAATCCAGAATATTCGTAAATAATGTCTTGGTACAATTTCCGAATTTCGTCGTCTTCAATCCTTTCTAATCTCTGATTAAAAAATAACCGTTGCATTTTGTACGGATTAAATTTAATCTTTCGATATTTAAAAGATGGGTTTTTTCGGTATTTGGAGGCGAAGAAAGATTTCTTCTCTTGCTCAATATTTAAAGGGTTAAGAAAATTTAGAAGTTCTATATTCTTAACCAATCTATCTAGATTTTGATCTATTTCAAAAAGATCACCATACGTAGCTACTACATCCTCAATCATTATATTGTATTTGATTTTTTGACAATTTGGGTGGCACAAACTAACTGCAAAAAACGCAAATTAACAAATCAAGACCAATATCTTATGTTATAAATGCAGTATAGAATGTTTGGGCATGCACAGGGAGTCTGAGATGTAACTCATGTTCGATAGCACTTACTATTTCTGGATATATAATATAATCTAGTTCATGGCAATAAATCTTTGAAAACTCTGTAGCCAAAACCAAAGTGTTTTTAAAATGATTGGTAATGTACTTCAAAAAGAATCCATTACCCTGAAAAGTATCATTCATTGCGGCAGTGACATTAACCCAATTGGATAAGTCAATTTCGGATAGTGTCGAACACCATGATGTTGCAAATAAACCATATTTATCATTGTTTATATTGGTAGTGCCAAGATTAATTACGGGTACTTCGCGATCCCATCGACGCCAATTGTAAGAGTGCATATCATATACAATGGCCGATCCATATTTGGATTCTATTTTGGCTACTAACGCATGTACTACTTTATAAAAATTATGATGTTTTTCTAGAGAGCGATCCCTAATTTCGGGTTGCAAAGGTTTTTTCCATAATTCTTTCCCCCAGGCATCTTCGTATATAGCAGTTTCGGGCGCTCGATTAAGATCATACTCAAACCTCGAATCACATCCTGCTATTACTATTGGATGTTGTTGGACCATTTGTTTGGTACATGGATCCTCTTCATACCAACGTTCATATTCTGTATGCAAGCAATTGTTCCATAATTCTTTACGAAATTGATGACCGTCATGAACGGCCGCACAAATATAATAGGCATATGAATCAATTTTTAATGTAAAGGAATAATCTTCGGCTACCGCAGAAAAAGGTTCTTCGGCATTAATCTTAGAAATGATTTGAGGAACCGAAAGCTTAAGCATCATCTACTGTTTTTCTTAGCTTTGCTTTTCGATCAAATCTATTTACCCTTTGCACGACTTTGTCTTCAATAAAATCAATAACCTTTTCTTGTAGTTTTACTTTATATTTTTTGTTGATATAGGTGATACCTCCGGGACTCATTACATTGACTTCTACCAACATTCCATTAATTACATCAATCCCAACAAAATAAAGGCCATCCTTTACCAATTTAGGACCGATTTTTCGACATAGTTCTTTTTCTTGCTTTGTTAATGAATGTTTTACAACAGAACCTCCCGCAGTAAGATTAGATCTATGATCATCTGCACCTGGGATTCTACGCATAGCACCAATAGGTTTTCCGTTAAGGATAAGGATACGAACATCACCTTGATCTGCACCCTCTATATATTCCTGAAGAATAACATAACTTGTAGAACCGTCTTTATTATCGATATAAAAATCTAATAAAGATCTAATACTAGTCATTGCACCTTTCTCTATTAAAATTACGCCCGAGCCACCGAAACCATTTAATGGTTTAAGTATCATTTTATCATTTGGCGATTCTTTAATCATTTTAATAAGATAATCTTTGTTTTTGGTAACATGTGTACTCGGAATAAAATGTGTTTCTATATCATCAAAAGCAGCTGTATACAATTTATTATTCGCTCTACGGATACCATCGATATCATTCATAATAAATACGTCATCTTTTACAGAATCAAGAAAATTGAGCATAATCATATCCAGAGGAGGATTACTTCGTAAAATAATTACATCAAATCCCGCTAATGGAAGCATCTCGTCTCTAAAGGTCGTTTTTAAATAAAAAGATTTTAAAGACCCAGAAATTTTATCTTTCCTATTAATTACTTTACAGAAAGAATAAGTAACACTATCTCTTATCGTAAGATTCGAAGGGGTTGCCAGAGCTACTCCATGCCCACGTTTTGTACATTCATGAATTAGGGTTAATGAAGTATCATTTTCGGGATCGATTTCTTCCCAGGGATACATTAAAAAGCAAACATTCATTATAGATGATTTTTGAACCGAAAATTTACATTTTTTATGTGAAAATCAACAAAAAATATAAAACAAATTTTACAATCTCATACTTGATACTCTATTTACACGTAGTGTCAATAGTAATGCTGTTCATTTTTTTCCATATCGAATGCTCTGGTGATTGAGGAGAAAGATCAAATTTGACCAGGTGTTTTTGTTCTAGATCGCAATATTGATAATTTACGATAATGTTTAAAGTGACTTCTTTTTTTGTGACAAAGGCATCGTGCGTAATAACTTTACCTATATATGAGACGTCATTGACTTTTTCGAAAAAAGCTTTGGCGTTTTTTATCTTTGGGGATGATTCGGATCCTGTTTTGTGTATCATCTCCATAAGACCGTTAAAATAAGTTTCCATTTCGGATTCTAATTTTTCTGAAGATAGCCCTGGGTTTTCGTCAATTTCCCATAAAAAAGTATAAGAAAAATAGTCATTAGCATTTTCTTTTCCCCACCCAGGAGCAAAGCGTACATATTCTACTCCCGAATAGTTTAGAGAAGGAGCAAATTTCAACGGAAATTCAAGAATTTCTCCACGCCAATTATCTGGTGCTAACAAATGGTTTTCAGAAGATTTATTTGTTGTACATTTAGCAAAAATTAAGAAAATAATAAAAAAAGGTACGGTTTTTGCAAAATTCATTTTTGAAGTATTATTTTAGTATTAAAAGTACAAAATTGTATTATTATAGAATTTTCCTAAATTTGTGTTAAAGTAAATCGGAATACAAAACCTACAAAATGAAGTATTATAGAACATTTTTACTATTATTCCTTTTCGTAATTCAGATCGCCTCAGCCCAATCTGAACAGGATCGATTAGAAGCAGAGATTATTAACGTCCAACGAGGTATCGTGGCTAAATTAACTGGCCATGAACCTATAAAGGGTAAAAAGAAGTTAGAGAGTAGATCAAGCAAGTCAGAAAGAAAAGCTGCTGCAGATTTCCTATTTACATCTTTAAAAGATATAGGGCTTGATGCCAAAAAAGATTCGTATAATGTACAGGATAAGAAGGGAACCCAGTATGCAGGAACTAATATTTTTGCAGAGATTCCGGCGACAAATGGTAATGATGAATGGGTGATTATCTGTGCTCATTATGACACTGTAGAGAATAGCCCGGGTGCTGTTCATAATGCTACAGGTGTTGCTATCGCTTTTTATGTTGCAAAAAAAATAGCTGAATTAGAAGCTCGAAATAAGAATTTTATGATTGTCTTCTTTGACCATTGGAAAAGTAATATGATTGGTACCAGGATGTTTACCAAAAAATTACAAAAGGATGGTTATAATATACACTCTATGCATCGATCTGATTATATGGGATGGGATAATGATGAAGATCGTGCGATCGAATTATTAGCATCTAATATTAGTTTAGAATCACTTTATCGTATAGAGTCTCCGGTACCTGTGTATAAGAGAACAGTTGCTACTCCAGAAAGTAGATTCTTTTCAAATTTTGGATATGAGACTGTTACCTTGACTGCCGAACTAAAGAATGCGGATAACTCTCCATTTGTTAGACAAAGTGAAGATAAGTACACAACAGTAAACTTTAAATATTTAGCTTCTACTACCGATATTACTTATAAAGTGATGAAAGCATTAGCTAAACAATAAGGAGTACGTAAAAATAATTATGTTAAAGGAGTTTTTGTTATCCTAACAAAAACTCCTTTAATTTTTTATAGCTATCAATAGCAATACTTTTTTTCTCTTTATCAATTACCTTTTGTATTTGAGAAGGTATTTTAACTTTGACATCAATAGTTTCTTCTACTGTATCCAAGAATTTTACAGGATGGGCGGTTTCTAGAAATATACCATAATCAGACCCATTAATCCCTTGTTTTTTTAAGCCCAAATACCCTACAGCCCCATGGGGATCTGCAATATATCCTGTACTATTATATATTTTTTTCATAGCTTCTTTGGTCTGGATATCATTAAAACTATAGGCAGAGAAAGCATTTGTTAAGTCTTCAAAGTTATTATTAAATAATTTCTGGATTCGGATAAAGTTACTTGGATTGCCAACATCCATTGCGTTAGAAATAGTTGCTTTTGATGGTTTCGGATTGTATTCTGAAGTCTTAAGATATTGCACTACCGTATCGTTAATGTTGGTTGCAGCTACAAATTGTTTTACTGGTAATCCTAATTTATGTGCGACGATACCAGCACATATATTTCCAAAATTACCACTAGGAACCGAAAACGTAATATCTTTTCTTTTGTGTTTTACCTGTTTATACGCAAACAGAAAATAGAATAACTGTGGTAACCATCGAGCTATATTGATAGAATTGGCAGATGTTAGTTGTTTGTAATCAATAATATCTTTATCCAAAAATGCCGTTTTTACCATTTCTTGGCAATCATCAAAAACACCATCTATCTCTAAAGCGGTTATGTTTTGGCCAAGAGTAGTTAATTGTTTTTCTTGTATAGCACTTACTTTACCAGTTGGATAAAGAATAACCACATCAACTCCTTTTACGCCCAAAAAACCATTTGCTACAGCACCGCCCGTATCTCCAGATGTAGCGACAAGAACGGTCACATGATTTTCGTTATTTCTATTAAAATATCCAAGACACCTGGCCATAAAACGCGCCCCAACATCTTTAAATGCCATCGTGGGACCATGAAATAATTCAAGGGTTCCTATGTTTTGTTCAACTTCGACAACAGGAAAATCAAAACTTAGAACATCTTCTAGGATATTTCTTAATTCGATTTCAGGTATTTCATCACCTACAAATTGATGAATAGCCTGATAAGCGATTTCTACATTATCCAAGGTTTCTATAGTATCAAAAAAAGACTTTGGTAAAGGAGTTATTTCTTCAGGGAAATACAATCCTCTATCTGGTGCCAGACCTTTTATAACTGCTTCAGAAAAATTTACTTTAGGGGCGTTATTGTTTAAACTATAATAGTTCATAATTGTTATTATTATTTATACTAAATGATGGCAGAAAACTCTATTTCGACCAAAATTTCTGGAGATATTAGTTTTGATACTTCTACCATCGTAGTAACGGGTCTTATATTGGCAAAAAACTCCTCGTGGGCTTTACCTATTTTTTCCCATTGAGAAATATCAGTGCAATACATCCTGGTTCGTACTACATTAGATAAGTCTGCACCAAGCTCTATTAAGGCTTTTTCTGCAATTTTGATAATCCCGACGGTTTGTTCATATTCATTGGCTCCTTGTGCCGTGGTTCCTGATATCTCAATTACATCGCCTACTTTAATAGCTCTAGAATATCCAACGATATTTTCCCAGGGGGCTCCTGTAGTTACTTTACGTATTTCTTTCATCTTACTGATTGATTATTCTAACTCCTTGATTATTAATTTTTGAAACATGAATATCAAAATCTAATCCCGTTTGGCTATATACCTCGCGTATAGCTTCCGAAACAATAGTTGCTGTCTCCATACTTTTGCTTAGTGCAAAAATAGAGGGGCCAGAGCCTGATATACCACACCCCAAAGCTCCTTTAGCAATGGCAGCTTCTTTTACAGCTTTAAATTCTGGTATAAGTATGGATCTTAGCGGTTCTATGATTACATCTTCAAGGCTTCTACCAATAAGATCATAATTTTCGGTAAATAAACCTGCTACAAATCCACCTACATTACCCCATTGCTGAATTGCCTTTTTTAAATCAACATTTTGCTTAAGCACAGATCTCGAATCTGATGTTTTTACTTCGATTTGGGGATGAATGACGGTCATTACCAAATCTGATGGTGAATGCAATTTAATCACATCCAAAGGTTTGTAACTACGTACCAGTGTAAAACCACCAAGAAGGGCAGGAGCTACATTATCCGCATGGGCATTACCACTTGCCAGTTTTTCACCTTCCATTGCAAACGCTACTAACTCATGAGGAGTAAATGGTTCGTTTAGAAGATGATTTACCGCCCAAACAGCTCCGGTACTACTAGCCGCACTACTGCCTATACCGCTACCAGCTTTGATCTTTTTAAAGATTTCTATGTCTACTCCAACGGGTTTGTCATATGCTTTTAGTAATGCTTCTACAGCTACGCCAGCAACATTTTTTTGTGTTTCGAGAGGTAGATCTGCACCTTCGATTTTACTGATTTTCACTTCAGGTATTGAGGTAATCGAAATCTTCATTTCATCGCCTACATTATCCAAACAACACCCTAAGACATCAAACCCACAAGAAAGATTTGCAACAGTAGCGGGGGCAAATATTTTGATACTTTTGGCCATCTTTTTATTTTTTTCCTATTCTAATAATGTCTGCAAAAATACCTGAAGCAGTAACATCGGCTCCAGCTCCAGCTCCTTTTACAATTAGTGGTTGCTGCGAGTATCGGTCTGTGTAAAAAAGCACAATATTATCACTACCTTCTAGATTATAGAAAGGATGATCAGCGGGAATATATTGTAGTCCTACTTTTGCTTTTTCATTTTCATATTGAGCTACATATTTCAAACGGGACTCTTTTTTGGCCGCTACAGCAAGAATATCTTTAAAATGCTCTTCGTTTTCATGTAAAGAAGTAAAGAAATCATCTACTGATTTTGTTTCTAAACTTTCTTTAGGTAAAAAAGCTTCATTTTCGATATTAGCAAGTTCCATTTTTTTTCCGCTTTCTCTTGCAAGAATTAAGATTTTACGGGCAACATCAACACCACTAAGGTCAATTTTTGGATCTGGCTCTGTATATCCTTCTTGTTGTGCTTGTTTTACAATATCATGAAAAGCAACCCCTTCTTTATAGTTATTGAAGACAAAATTTAAACTACCAGATAAAACAGCTTGTATTTTATGGATATTATCTCCCGAGGCTATTAAATTATTAAGAGTGTCAATTATAGGAAGGCCAGCACCTACATTGGTTTCATATAAGAACGAGGCATTAAATTTTCTGGATAAATCCTGTAATTCTTCGTAGTTTACATATTCGTCGGCACAAGCAATTTTATTACAAGTTACAACAGCCATACTCTCAGCCAGATAATATTTATATATTTTTGCAATATCTGGATTGGCAGTATTATCAACAAATATAGAGTTACGAAGATTCATTTCTTTTGCTTTTTTGAAAAAACCTTCTGCATTAGCTTGTGTTCCGAGAGATAAACTTTCTCTCCATGAGTCCAAATCTACTCCCGTTTCATCAAATATCATTTTCTTAGAATTGGATAACCCAACAACCCTTATTTTTAATCGTAATTTATCTTTAAGATATTTCTTTTGCTGATCTAATTGTTCTAGTAATTTACTACCCACATTTCCTACACCAGTAACAAATAAATTTAATTGCTTGGTTTTAACTTCAAAAAACCGTTCGTGTAATGTATTTAATGCTTTTTTAATATCTTTTTTCTCAATTACAACAGAGATGTTCTTTTCTGATGCTCCTTGGGCGATTGCTCTAATGTTTACATTATTTTTTCCTAATGTGCTAAACATCTTACCACTTAATCCTTGGTGATGATACATATTATCACCTACAAGAGCCACAATAGCTACCTCGTTTTCTATTTTTACAGGATCTAATTTATGTTTTGATATCTCAAATTCGAATGCAGTATCCAGTATTGTTTTTGCCTTTTCTGCTTCAGATGCTTCTACGGCTAAACAGATAGAATGCTCGGATGATGCTTGAGTAATTAGAATAACATTGATGTTTTCTAAAAAAAGAGTTTCAAATAAACGTTTAGAAAACCCAGGTATTCCTACCATACCACTTCCTTCAAGAGAAATAATTGCAATACTATCTATATGACTTATACCGGTTACAGGTTTTTGTCGATCCGAAACTTTTCTGGTAATGAGAGTACCATGATCTTCAGGTTTAAAAGTATTTTTAATTACTATAGGGATATCCTTATCTAGTACTGGGTGAATAGTAGGAGGATAAATCACTTTAGCACCAAAATGAGAGAGTTCCATAGCTTCCTGATACGAAATATGAGAAACAGGTTTGGCTTGTTTTACCAATTTAGGGTTAGCGGTATACATACCACTTACATCTGTCCAGATTTGTAATTGAGTAGCATTAATAGCCGAGGCTAGTATAGCGGCAGTAAAATCTGAACCTCCTCGTCCCAAAGTTGTTGGTTCTCCTTCTTGAGTTCTGGCAACAAAGCCAGGAAAAATAACAACTTTTTTATCATTGTTATTGGCAAATTCTGTTATTCTTTTATTGGTTTCGACATAATTAACAGCGACTTTAGAGTTCACCGTTTTTATAATAATATCTCTAGAATCTTTTAATGTCACATCAAGGCCATTAACTTTGGCAGCCTCGGTAATGATGTATGAAGATAGTATCTCACCAAAACTTGCAATAACAGCGGCTGTTTTTTCGGATAATTCGCTAAGCAAATAGACTCCTTCGCATAGGGATTCTAAGGTATTTAATTTAGATTTAACCTTGCTAATAATTGCACTTTGAGAAACGACAGGAATAAGCTCTTTTACGGCATCTAAGTGTCTTTTTTCTATTTCGGCAAGAATGTTTTTATAATTTTCATTGTTGGACGAAGCCTCTTCTCCGGCTTTTAGTAATAAATCAGTAATTCCGCCCATTGCAGATACAACTACGTAAAGGGATTTTTTTTCTGACTGTTTTTGTATGATGGCTATTACATCTTTAATAGTAGATGCATTAGCAACAGAAGAACCTCCAAATTTTAGAACGTTCATGATATTTTTTTTAATTGAAATTAATGGTAAAGTTTATTTTCGGTAGCTCTAATTTTTGAGAACTACGTACTTATTGTGGTGGTGATATATGATACATTAACCCCTAAGGGTAATAATAGTACCCATAATAGTAGTAGTCTTAGAAACGATGGTCGTCCCTAATAAAATTGATAAAGCTAAGATGAAAATGGTACTACACATTAGTTTGCTCTATATTGAATAGATCAAATGTATAATTTTTAATTTTTAGAGAAAATTAAATGAGCACTATTCTTAAACTTTTGTTATTTCAATAATATTGATATAGTTTCGTTGTGTAATTCTCAAAAAAAAAGATCAAACCTGACTTATGAAAATATTTTCTGCAGAACAAATGCGAATAGCGGATGAGGTAACCATGAAATCCGAAAAAATCACCTCTATAGAATTAATGGAACGTGCAGCTTCTCAGATTTTTAATCGTGTGCACGCTAGGTTGCAGGGAGCGCCCATTCAAATTCATGTGTTTTGCGGTATCGGAAACAACGGAGGAGATGGTTTGGTAATCTCAAGATTGTTGTTGGAGCATGGATATAATGTAAAAACATATATTGTAAATTTTAGCGAAAACCGATCAAAAGATTTTCTTGTTAACTATGATCGCCTCAAAGAGATTTCTAAAGAATGGCCAATACAACTTAAGTCAAAAGATGATGTTCCGGTTATTCAATATCAAGATATGGTTATTGATGCCATTTTTGGTATCGGTCTTAATCGACCATTAGTACCATGGGTAGTTTCTTTGATCAAGCATATTAACAATGCCAGATGTTTTACATTATCCGTTGATATTCCTTCGGGATTATATGATACTAAGAAACCAGACGATTGGGAAGGAGTAATTTTTGCCGATGTTACGGTTACTTTTCAATTACCGAAATTATTATTCTTTTTACCCCAAACCGGAGGCTATACAAAGGATGTAGAAGTTATTGATATAGGTTTGGATAGAGCGTTTTTACAACAAACTTCGGGTATTGCCGAGTTAATCAATAAAAATGAAGTACTACCTTTATATCGCCCTAGACATAAATATAGTCATAAAGGTACTTATGGACATGCTGTATTGGTTGGTGGCAGTTACGGTAAAATAGGAAGTGTAGTACTAGCTACCCGAGCTGCTTTACGAATAGGAGCAGGCCTTACAACCGCATATATACCAGAATGTGGATATGAAATACTTCAAACAGCTGTTCCTGAAGCTATGGTAATTACAAGTGAAGATGATGAAATAGCGAAAATTAGTTTTGATTTTGAACCCTCGGCCATAGGGATAGGAATTGGTTTAGGCACCAAAGAGAATACAGTAAAAGCATTTGGATCATTTCTAAAAGAAAATAAAGCACCACTCGTGATTGATGCTGATGGGATTAATATTTTGTCAAAACATCCAGAGTTTTTAGAGACACTTCCTTTACAAACAATACTTACCCCGCACCCTAAAGAATTAGAACGATTAATTGGTAAATGGGAAGATGACTTTGATAAAATAGAAAAAACAAAAGTATTTTCTAAGAAATATGGTTGTATTGTAATTATTAAAGGCGCTAATTCTATTATTGTCTATGAAGATCAATTGTATGTAAATAATTCGGGTAATCCGGGGATGGCAACTGCTGGTAGCGGAGATGTATTAACAGGAATGATTACCGGTTTACTTTCTCAGGGTTATGATCCAATTCGAGCATCAGTTTTTGGAACTTATTTACATGGTAGTGCTGGCGATATTAGCGCTCAAAAAACAGGTTTCGAAGGATTGATAGCCGGTGATATAGTGAATAATATTGGTCAGGCATTCTTAGACTTGTTCAAAAGTGACCAACCCAACCAACCTCAAGCCTAGAATATATGCTGTAGCGTATAAAATAATGTGAACTATTTGTACAATTTTGTTGTTGTTTTCTAGTTATTTGTCATGATGACAATACGTTTCGAATTCTAACTTAAAAAGCAAAATGATGAATAGAAAAATTTTAATTTTTACAGCCTTGATAGCGAGTATATTTGCGATATCATGTTCTAGCGATGATGGACCTCCTGTTGCGAATTTACAATTAGAAACCATTGGTTTGAAAGCACTAACTGGTGGGTCGTCATACCAAGGATGGCTTATCGTAAATGGAGTTGCCAAGGCTACTGCAAAATTTACAGATCCCGCAGGAACAGTTAATCTTGAAGTACTTAAATCAGATCTTGAAGATGCTACCCAATTCGTACTAACCGTAGAACCATTTGGGGATATTGACAATTTACCTTCGGATGCTAAAATATTAACGGGTAATTTTAATGGTAATGTAGCTACTCTTGGTTTTGAATCTGTCGTAGCGGATCTATCGATAGTTTCTGGGCAATTTTTTTTGGCAACACCAACAGATGATGTAGCGGATAATGATGAGTTCGGAGTTTGGTTTATGGATGGTCTCACGGCTCCTGGATTAGCGCTTCCAGAGCTTGGTAGTGGTTGGAAATATGAAGGATGGGTAGATTTTGGAACCAAAATACTATCAACAGGTACTTTTTCTAAAGTTGATGTTACAGATGACGGAAACTTCTTTAAAGGCTCGGGAGGAACAGTTCCTGATTTTCCTGGAGAGGATTTTCTTGTAATTCCTAGCCAGATTCCTTTAACGGGTATTACGCTTCCGGCGGCAGTAACTAGTAGAAGAGTGTTTATTACTGTTGAACCTTATTTGGATAATGACCCTGCTCCATTTTTTATAGAACCTCTTAGCGCCACTGCTGGTATCACTACGGGACCGGGTAACCCTGTGCAAATGATTTCTAATAATGCAGTACCTTCAGGTAGAGCTACAAGACCAAGCATGTAGAGCGAAATTTTAAAATATATGTATGCTATAAACCCTGCAGTACTGTAGGGTTTATTTTTGTTCAAAAGAAAGAAGAAAAAATCCTTTAAATAACTTCTTAAGATTCTTTTTTTCGGATTCGGATAGTGGATTATTATCTAATATTAAACCGGCAAGGGGGTATTTTTCTGTACGGTAATCTTTTGGTATTGTCTCAATAGTATTGTTATTGATATGTACCATGAATAAAGAATTCATTTGGGTAAAAACTGCCGGAAGTTTGTTAAAAGAATTATATCCGGCATGAATAACCCATGTTTTCATTGCAGACATTTCTGTAGGAAGCTCTTTTAATTTATTATGATCAATGTATAAAAAACGTATTTGGTTTACTTTTCCAATACTCTTTGGTAACGAAGTCAATTCATTATGATCAATCCATAAGGAATATAAATTGGGAAGTTTACTTATTATCTTATAGTTTTCTGCATCAGCTATGTTATTGTGCGATAAATTAAGATCCTTTAAAGATTGTATTTGACTAAAGTTTCCTGGTAAAACTTTGATGTTATTTCCTTTCAAATTTAAAAACTCTATAGGTAGATTATTGATCTGATTTACCATGGTTTCGATATCCAGATTGGGGTTATACGATATAGATAGTTGTTTTAAACTACTAAGTTGAGCAATAGATTTGGGCAAAACCTCTATAGCCAAACTATCTAGCATTAATATTTCTATTTTTTTGCAAAGCTTAAGTTGCTCAAATACTCTCTGAAGATCTAATTTTGGATTATTGCTAAGATCAATCATTCTTAAATCCTTTATCATAGACAAGTCAGGTAAAACTGTTAGATTTTGGTTGCTTAAATCTAGTCTATGAAGATTAGAAGTATTTTTGTCGATTGATGTATATGTTTTGCTGTAAAAATTAGTGTATGTGCTACAACTAATTGTAGTAATTATAAAAATAAAAAATAAAGCATATCGTATTAATCGCTTACTCATCATGCACTTCTTTTAAGAAACCATTTCCAGAGATTTCAAGGTAAATTTTATCTTTTGTTTCGACCCTCCACGGAAAACGTGGGTTAAGTCCTAAACCGTCATGTAGTATATTTTGTATATAAGCTCCAGCTTTTTGACTATTTACTCCTAATTTTAAACTAACAGTATAATTGTCTTCTTGATATGTTCCGTACCCGTATATATTTCCATAAAAAAGATCTTTGATAGGAGGTAAAGTATACCATACATTTTTTCGACCATCATCAGAATTAATAGGATTTCTTGGGGATTTACTATAATTGGGCCTTGGTGTAAAAAGATCGAGTCCAAACCCTAATTGATATACTGTTTGTAGATCTTGTATTTTGGTAAATCCAACATCTAATGAACCTGTAACACCATAATCTGTTCCAGAACCATTAAACCAACCAATTTTAAAATCATTCAAAAAAGCGAAATGTAGGTTGTGATTGGCATTACTAAAACGCATGATCAAAGCTCCTCTTTTAAGGCCATAAGATTTTAAAGTTTTGGGCAAATAATCTTTGTTAAACCCAAAACCAAGTCCATTAAATCCTCCTTTTCCTTTTGGATTGAATATAATTGAGGTATTCGAATTGGATACAGAGGAGCCTAATAAATTAGTGTTTTTACCAATTCCAGCGAGAGCAAAAAATTCATAAGAATATGCTAATCCCGATGCTTTTAAAGTGTGCCGCTTTATAAATTGATATGAAGCAAATGATAACCCACTTTCTATTGATATATCACCATAGTTAAGAGCCCCGAAACCATAAACTCCAAGTTTTAGCCATTGATTTTGATTTCCTAAGGTAATTTCTGCTTTAAGCAAAACCCCTCCATCTGCATTTAATTTTTGCGAGTACGAAACACAGCTTAAGAATACCAAAAACAAAGTACATATTCTTAACATATGTTTTCTCATCTTATCTTCTTGGGTGAAAATTATTCATGACTTCGCTCAAATGACTTCTATCGATATGCATGTATATTTCAGTAGTCGTAATACTTTCGTGACCTAACATAAGTTGTATGGCTCGTAGATCCGCACCGTTTTCTAATAGGTGAGTGGCAAAAGAGTGCCTAAAGGTATGTGGACTTACTGTTTTATGGATTCCTGCTTTTTCGACCAAGCGTTTGATAATCGTAAAAATCATTGCTCTGGTTAGTTGTTTACCTCTGCGGTTTAAGAACAAGGTATCTTCATGTCCTTTTTTTATATCTAGATGATTTCGAATTTCATTTTGATAAATATTGATATATTTTTGAGTGGTTTCACCGATAGGAACAAAACGTTGTTTGTCACCTTTTCCGGTAACACTAATATACCCTTCATCAAAAAAGAGGTTAGAGAGTTTGAGTTCGGTTAATTCGGTAACTCTTAGTCCACAACCGTAAAGAGTTTCTATTATGGCGCGATTTCTCTCTCCTTCGGGTGTACCCAAATCTATTTTGGAAATAATTTCATCGATTTCTTGTACCGATAGTGTATCGGGTAATTTTCTTCCGATTTTTGGGGATTCAATTAACTCCATAGGATTAGACTCTCTATAATCCTCAAAAACCAAGTAATTAAAAAAACTTTTTAGTCCAGAAATAATTCTTGATTGCGACCTTGCATTTACCAATTTTGCGGTTTCGAAAATGAATTGTTGAAGTATCTCTTTTTCGATTGATAGAGGAGAAACTTCAATATTCGAATTTTCGAGAAAACTAAGTAATCTTCTTAGGTCTAGAACATAATTTATTATTGAATTTTGAGAAAGACCTCTTTCAATTTTCAAATAATGTTCATAATCTTTTATAGCATGATTCCATTTCATTAACACGAATATATAAAAGAAAAACCATCCAAATTATTTTCGGATGGTTTTTGTATGATGTGATAGTCTCCTTAGAAATAAAGAGCAAAACCAATATTTAACTGAAGATTACTTTCTGGATCTGCATCATCATTTAGGGTATTGTTATACCTTAATCCAGGCTCTATACTAACCTGTTCGCCCAAAAACCAGGCATACCCTGCCTGAATGCCTAAGTAAGAAGGATTTTCATTTGCATCCTCGATACTAATACCGGTGTAATCAAGCTGAACTGGGACTTTTCCTATAATATAATATTTGGCTCCAATTTTATAGGAGAAAGCAGACGACGAACCAGAAAAACTACTGTCTCCGTATCCAATACCGGCTTTAACAGCAAGATCATCTATTACAAAATAACCTCCTTCGGCACCAATATTCCAAATGGTTTCCCCATCTCTGGATCTAAATCGAAAAGCAGTGCCTCCAACACTATCAAAACCTGTATTAGCTTCGATTAACCATTTACCTTTTGCCGTTGGCCCAGTTGTTCCATCCTGAGCATTGGTGAACATAAAACTTACTACTGCGATAGCAGTTAAAATTAGTTTTTTCATAATAATTGTTTGTTTAAAGTTAAAACTAAGCTATGTTTTTTAAGAGCAGAATAAGGTTAAAGAAATAATAATATTTGTTCTAATATATAAGCGTAAGGCTATATTTTCGGAACCTTTTAAAAGTATAAAAACTATTTTTTTACTTTAAAGATCACTTTATTATTAAAAAAATAAAAGTACTTTTGAGTAGTTATACCCAATTATCATGAAGAAACTTAATGTACTAATTATTGGATTGATCACGGTAGCCTTTTCTTTAAATGCTCAAGATGATAATCCCCTGTTCACTCGTGCTGGTTTTAAAGCAGGTTTGAATTATGCCAATGTTACCGGAGATATAGAAGATACCGATGCTAGAATCAGAATGCATCTTGGAGCTGTAATAGAATTTCCTATTAGTCAACAAATATATATCCAAGCCGAAGTATTATATTCTGCTCAAGGATATACCATAGATGAAAATGGAGAAGAAAATAAAATAAGTTTGAATTATCTGACATTGCCAATAATTTCAAAATTTTATTTTGGCAATCATTTTAGTCTAGAAACCGGACCTAGATTTGCAACCTTAGCTAATGCTACAGAATCTGCAGACGATACTCCTGATGAATTTTTTGATTTATTCAATGATTTTGACTTTGGATGGGTGCTGGGAGCTGGTTATAAACTAGAAAGTGGTTTGTTTTTTCAACTACATTATAATTTAGGATTAAGTAATATAATTAATACAGATATTGTTGATATATCTAGTAATAACTCTCTAGCACAATTATCGGTTGGTTATTTGTTTAAAACAAAAAATAACCGAAGACAAGAACCAGCAATACAAGAATGAAAATACTACTTATAAATGGCCCAAATTTAAATTTACTTGGTAAAAGAGAACCAGGTATCTATGGAAACCAAACCTTTGAAGAATATTTTGCGGCTTTACAAAATCAGTTTTCTGAAATTGAACTATCGTATTTTCAATCTAATATAGAAGGAGAGTTAATTACCAAAATTCAGGAGGCGGATGATTCTTTTGATGGTATCATTCTTAATGCGGCTGCGTATACGCACACCTCAATTGGTATCGGAGATGTAATAAAAGCAATACAAACTCCTGTGATCGAAGTGCATATATCTAATACTTTTGGTAGAGAAGAGTTTAGACACCAATCGTATATTTCTCCTAATGCTAAGGGAGTAATTTTAGGTTTTGGAATGCAAAGTTATGAATTGGCTATACATAGTTTTTTAAAGTAGTAATGCATAAAACATATTTTAATTGGAGTACCGGAAAAGACTCATCTTTGGCATTGTATTATGCACTTCAACAACAAGAATTTGATATATCTCGATTGATAACTACAGTCAATCAAGACTATCAAAGAGTGTCTATGCATGGGTTACGAGAAGAACTCTTGGATCTCCAAGCAAATAGTATTGGTATTGCTTATCAAAAAATTAAGCTTCCGGCACAAGTATCTATGGATTCTTATAATGAAGCCATGAAAAATGCGGTACTTGCATTAAAGAAAGAAGGATATACACATTGTGTTTTTGGAGATATTTTTTTGGAAGACTTAAGAACGTATAGAGAAGAACAATTAAAACGTATTGATATCAAAGCTTTTTTTCCACTTTGGAAGAGGGATACAAAAGAGCTATTGTTAGAGTTTTTAGATTTGGGTTTTAAAGCGATTACCGTATGTGTAAATGCAAAGTATTTGGACGAAACTTTTTGCGGAAGAGTATTAGACAGACAATTTCTTATGGATTTACCACCTAGTGTAGATCCTTGCGGAGAGAACGGTGAGTTTCATACATTTGTTTTTGATGGACCTATATTCTCGAATCCAATTAGTTTTGAAATAGGAGAGAAGGTACTTAGGAGATATGAGCCTTCAAAAGATGATGATGACTGTTTTGTTGATGATCAAGAAAAAAATTGGGATACTTCATTTTGGTATTGTGATTTGATTCCAAAAAAATAGAATAAAAAAAACAAAGCCCAAAAACTCATAGTTTTTGGGCTTTGTTTTTTATCTAATTGTTGTCTACAAATGAATCACTTCATCATAAGCATCAGCAACAGCCTCCATTACAGCTTCGCTCATCGTAGGATGAGGGTGTATTGCTTTTAACACTTCGTGACCTGTAGTTTCAAGTTTTCTTCCTAATACCGCTTCGGCAATCATATCTGTTACTCCGGCACCAATCATATGACAACCTAGCCATTCTCCGTATTTGGCATCAAAGATTACCTTCACAAAACCATCTTTGGTTCCTGCGGCACTAGCTTTACCCGATGCCGAAAAAGGAAACTTTCCTATTTTTAGCTCGTATCCCGCTTCTTTGGCTTGTTTCTCGGTCATACCAACGCTAGCGATCTCTGGAGTGGCATACGTACATCCAGGGATATTACCGTAATCAATAGCTTCAACATGCATTCCTGCAATTTTCTCTACACAAGTAATTCCTTCTGCAGATGCTACGTGCGCTAATGCAGGTCCGGCAACCACATCACCAATGGCATATATTCCAGGAATATTTGTTTGATACCAGTCATTAACTACGATTTTATCTCTATCGGTAGCTATACCAAGTTCTTCTAACCCTATATTTTCAATATTTGTTTTAATTCCAACTGCAGATAAAACAATATCCGCTTCAAGAATTTCTTCTCCTTTCTTAGTCTTTACAGTCGCTTTTACACCATCACCACTAGTATCTACACTTTCTACAGAAGAATTGGTCATTACCTTAATTCCTGCTTTTTTGAAATTACGCGCAAATTGTTTAGATACTTCTTCATCCTCTAGTGGAACCAAATTTGGTAAAAATTCGACAATAGTAACTTCAGTACCCATAGCGTTATAGAAATGAGCAAACTCTACACCAATGGCTCCAGAACCAACAACGATCATTTTTTTAGGTTGCGATGGTAATGTCATTGCCTCTCTATATCCTATTACTTTTTTACCATCTTGTGGTAAATTTGGTAACTCTCTTGATCGTGCACCAGTAGCGATAACAATATGTTTAGCTTCATAATCCGTGGCTTTGCCATCTGCATCTGTTACCGTAATTTTATTACTAGCTTTTAGTTTACCAAAACCTTCAATAACATCGATTTTATTCTTTTTCATCAAGAATTGAACCCCTTTACTCATCCCGTCTGCAACACCACGACTTCGCTTTACAACGGCGTCAAAATCTTTGTCAAATTTTTCTATAGTGAGTCCGTAATCTGAAGCGTGTTTTAAGTAATCAAATACTTGTGCACTTTTTAATAATGCTTTGGTTGGGATACATCCCCAATTTAAACATACACCTCCAAGGCTTTCTTTTTCTATTATTGCAGTTTTAAAACCGAGCTGAGAAGCTCTAATAGCAGTTACATAACCTCCGGGGCCGCTTCCTAAAACGATGATATCATATGTGTTCATAAATGTCGATTTTTTGAAGTCACGAATTTAAGGATAATTCGGCTAATCGAAAAGAGAATTATTCATTGCCTACCAATAAGATTGCTGAAACCAAATTCAATAAAAAAACACTATCGTAAGGATAGTGTTAATTTTTTGATTTCTATGTTTAAATATTTGTGAATTCCTTAAAAAAGGAAACAAATTCTATTAAAACTCTAATTTTAAAGCTTTTTGTACGGCATTAAAATCTTTTAAATTGACATCTGTACTTTGAGCAAAAGCCGAAGGTACTATTACTATTCTAAAAGCTTGATTATCTGTGATATCTGCCGCAAGTGCTCCTAGATCATCACTTTCTAGAAATAGCTCCACACTTGCAATGTTTTGTTGTGCATTAAAAATGAAGTTGAACTGAAATTGTGCAAACCCTCCACCATCAAAGAAAAATGTTCTAGGTAATGGCTCCCACACATCTAACTGAGCTGTAGATTTGGTAGGGTCTAATACATATACCAGTGCTACATCAGAGTCGAATACGTTTATATTGTCTGGAACTACAGCTTCTATAAGAAAGTTGTTTGCCGCATTAAAGGTTCCTGTTATTTCAAAAGTACTACCAATAGTATCAAAATCGGTGTCATCATCGCTTGAACAAGATGAAAATATAAATGTAGCTAAACAAAGTAAGGTGAAAATTTTTTTCATGAATTCTAATTATTTATTTGTTGTAAATTATTTTTTATCAAAGTCTATACTTACTGAATTAACACAATACCGTTGTCCGGTTTGAGTGGGACCATCATTAAAAACATGCCCCAGGTGACTTCCACAGTTGGTACAAAGTATTTCGGTTCTAATCATTCCGTGACTAGTATCCTTAATATATTCAACTCTACCTTCTATAGATTCATCAAAACTTGGCCATCCACAACCCGAATCAAATTTTGAACTGCTATCAAATAGAGGTGTATTGCACGCCATACACGCATAGGTACCTTCTTCAAAATGCATATTGTATGCTCCTGTAAAAGCCCTTTCGGTTCCCTTTTCTCTTAGCACGCTATATTCTTCTTCGCTAAGTTGTGCTTTCCATTCTGCTTCCGATTTTTCTATTGGATACTTACTCATTTGTCTGTTTTTTTTGATTCAAAAATTAAAGCATCTCCATTAATACAATGTCTCCATCCGGTTGTTTCTCTGGGACCATCGTTAAATGCATGTCCAAGATGTCCTCCACAGGTTCCGCATAGTAATTCTACACGGGCATATCCTATTTTATAATCAACATCCTGATCTACATTTCCTTTCACAGCACGATCAAAACTTGGCCAACCCGTACCACTATCAAACTTGTGTTTACTTTCATACAAAGGTGTATTACATGCTGCACAATGAAATGTTCCGGCGGCGTATGTTTTATTTAATGGGCTAGAGTAGGGACTTTCGGTTCCTGCTTGCCTAAGAATATAGTACTGTTCTGGAGTTAAAATCTCTTTCCACTCCGCATTTGTTTTAGAAACGGCATAGGTCTTCTTTTCTTTCTGGGTCTTTTTTTGAGCTGTTCCGGTACAACTAATAACTAAAGCAACCAAACATAATAAAATTGAACGTGTCATGTTTTTTTTATTAAAATTAATTAAAGTTTTAGTAATAGTCGTATAAATCATCTCTGAATAACGTATCAACAACTATTCCAAAATGAATTCTATAATTTTAGAAATTACCATTTTGTCTCCTAAAATTTTACGATGACCTAATTTTTCGGTAAGTAATAATGTTCCATTCTCTAGCTCAGCCACTATTTCGTTGGCTGCACTATAATGCACATCTACATCATTTTTATCATGTATAACAAGGGTTGGGATCTTAATTCCGCGTGCAGAAACTGCTCCAGAGTAGTTGTTAAGGTCTTCTCCATATCTTTTATCAAAATATGTTTTTAGCAATCCTGCAACTTTTTGATCTAATTGAAGGTTCTTGACAAAGTTTTGTGTTACTGCTGTAATACTATTTGCAGTGCCAATAATTACTAATTTATTAATGTTTAAACCATGTTTGGTAGTTCTTAGCATAGACATACCCCCTAAAGAATGTCCAATGGCAGCTTCAAATGGGCCATGAGATTTTTCTAAATGATATATGGTTTCTAAAAAATGAGGAAGTATGGTTCGTTTTCCTGGAGATTTACCATGCGCAGGAGCATCAAAGCTAACCGTGCTATACCCATTTTTTAATAACTGATCAGCTATTTTAGAAAGCTGAGTTCCACTACCAGACCAACCGTGTGTTAATAGAATTTTTTTATCCGATTGACCATAGGTGTATACCATAATCTCGCGATTAATTTTTTTAATCTTAATCCGTTCTTTAGTACTTTGATCATACATTTTTTTTTCTCGATCTGGCATTTGGTAACTGTACGGAGTTAAAAAAATTCTGGCCGCAAATCTAGATGCTAAAAAAGGAGAAATCCAGTTTAATATTTTTCCGGTGTAGAGTATTGACTTAGGCAACAATAGGGCTTGAACAGGAATTTGATCTTTTTCCACTTTGTAAAATAATTGGTTGATTTGAGGCCTCAAAATTAAAGCAATAGATACTTTTGAATCAAAGAATTAGGAATAATTAACATTTTAAAAAATAATAATGAACAAATATATTTAAAGAATTGTTTCGTATAACTTGATAAAGTGCTTAATTTTGTAGCTTATTTTTAATCAGCGCTTCATGGGATTATCTCAAACAGAGATAGAAAAAAAAGAACAAAAGGTTCTATATGATTATCAGAAACGGGATATTGACAAAATATTCAGTCGTCTTGAGGAATTTCCTGAAAATTATAATCTCTTATATCAGCTTCCAACGGGAGGAGGGAAAACGGTAATTTTTTCTGAGATTGTAAGACGTTATATAGAAACTACCAAAAAGAAAGTGGTGGTTTTAACGCACCGTATCGAACTTTGTGGGCAGACCTCTAAAATGTTAACAGAATTTCAGGTTAAAAATAAAATCATCAATAGTGCGGTAAAACAACTTTATGATCAAGGTGAGTATATGTGTTTTGTTGCCATGGTAGAAACACTTAACAATCGCCTTAATGATGACCAATTGGAGCTGGATAACATAGGGATGGTCATTATAGATGAAGCTCATTATAATTCATTTAGAAAATTATTTAGATTTTTTAAGAACTGTTTCATTCTTGGAGTTACTGCAACGCCACTAAGCTCTAACATGAAACTTCCGATGAAGGATAATTACAACGAGTTGATCGTTGGTGATACAATAGATTCATTGATAAATAATGGCTTTTTATCCAAACCTGTTACCTATACATATGATGTCGGACTGGGATCGTTAAAGATTGGAATGAACGGTGATTATACAGTCAAATCTTCTGAAGAATTATATACAAATATGCAAATGCAGGATAAACTCTTGCATGCATATGAAGAACGATCTAAAGGTAAAAAAACGTTAATTTTCAATAACGGTATTAATACATCGGTATACGTATACGATACTTTTAAAAAGGCAGGGTATCCTATTAGACATTTGGATAACACGAATAGCCGACAAGAAAGAGAAGATATTCTAGCCTGGTTTAAGGAAACAGATGATGCTATATTAACATCGGTTAGTATCTTAACCACTGGATTTGATGAACCTACAGTAGAGAGTATTATTTTAAACAGAGCAACAAAATCATTAACTCTTTATTTTCAGATGATCGGTAGAGGGTCAAGGATACTGCCTACAAAACCTGAGTTTTCTATTATAGATTTAGGTAATAATACAGCGCGATTTGGATTGTGGAATTCTGATGTAGATTGGCAGTCGATTTTTAGATCACCAGACTTCTATTATAATAATCTTGTGGGAGATGAGGAGATCGAAAGGAACTTTAGATATGTCATGCCAGAAGATATTAAGAAAGAATTTTCTAAGTCTACGGATTTCGATTTTGATGTTGAAGAAGAATATGCCAAAACCAAAAGATATAGCCTAAGAAGCCTTACAGTATTAGAAAAATCAATAGAGCAGCATGCAAAAATATGCGCAGAGAATAGCGAAGACGTATTCGATGCACGTATTCTTAGTAGACTCCTGGATAACGATATTGAATATAGAGTACGTAGATACTCGTATTGTATTAGTAAGAGTACCAAAAATTATAGAGATTGGTTAGAAGAAGATTATAAACGAAAGCTTAGATCTAAAATTAATCAATTATTTATGGATCAATAATAGCGCTAAGCTTCTATAAGGGTTTGTGCGAATGACTATATTTTATTTATTCAGGTGTATCACTTTTACGAAAATGAATTTCATTAAATTTTGAGATTATATTTCGATTTCGCCTTTAAGATAAGGGACAGCGTGACCACTTAAGAAAACACGATCATTTTCTAATCTACAATCCAATTCACCACGACGGGCCGATAATTGTATGGCTTTTAACTCTGTTTTGTTTAATCTTTTGCTCCAGTATGGTACCAACGAAGTATGTGCAGATCCAGTAACAGGGTCTTCAGGAAGTGTAGGCGCATTTGCATCAAAAACACGAGATACAAAGTCCGAATTTTTACCTTCGGAAGTAATGATAGTACATAGATATGGAAGCTCTTTAAGTGACTCAAGATTAGGATTTTCGATAAGTATCTCTTCTTCTGAAGAAAGCGTAATCATCAGATCTCTGCCTGCAAAAGCTTTAATTGGCTTGGCATTAAAAGCTTGATGTATTTCTTTAGGAATTTCAACTTCTTGCGGCGGTCTGGATGGAAAATCAAGTGTAATAGCTCCGTTATGCTCTTTTGTGGCTTTTAGGATTCCACTTTTTGACGAAAATATAACTTCATCAATATTGGTATCAATATAGTTGAAGATTACATATGCCGAAGCTAATGTGGCATGACCACATAAATCGATTTCTGCATGAGGCATAAACCACCTGATTTCGTATAGATCATTGTTTTTTACAAAGTAAGCGGTTTCGGCTAAGTTATTTTCTTTGGCTATGTTTTGCATTAGTGAATCATCTAACCAATAAGGTAGATGGCATATAGCAGCTGGATTACCACCAAATAATTTTTCGGTAAACGCATCTATTTGATACATTGGAATTTTCATATTCAATACTTTTTAAAGATTTGACCTGTAAGTTTTGTTGTTAATGCTTGTCGATATATATCTATTAATTCTTTTTTGGTAATGGGAAAATGACCTGCAAATTTTTTGTCTTCCTGAAAATCTCCGGATATAGCACCTGGAGCAACTACATTAAGTCGTATTCCTTTCTCGATTTCGTTTGATGCAGCATATACAAAACTATGAATTGCGCCATTAACAAGAGATAAGGCAACGGTATTAGGTTCATAGTGGTCGGCTAGGATTCCTGTGGTAAGTAGTATAACTCCATTATCATTTATGTGATCTTTTGCAATATGTACAAGATTAACTTGCCCCATAAGTTTGCTACGTATACCGATATAATAATCTTCTTCGGATAATTCTGTTAAGGGTTTCCATGCTGCGGTACCAGCTGCATTAATTACGACATCTAGTTTTGGGAGTTTGTTAAACAAATTCTTTATGGATTTAGAATCGGTAATATCTACTGGGTAGTGCTCACTATTTCTGTGAGCAGCATATACATCTGTATACTCTGTTTTAAATGTATGATATAATTCTTTGCCTATAGTACCTGTTGCGCCTATTATTAATATTTTCATAATTATATATTTAATTTTATAAATATGTTATTTTAAATTTTTATAATTTCTTTAGTGCACTTAAATATTCTTGTATCACTTCTTCATTTCTTTTAAAATAAGTCCACTTTCCATGCCTCGTAGTAGTTAATAACCCTGCTTTATGCATACCCGATAAATAATGAGAAATGGTCGGTTGCGACAATCCAGACTTTTCTTTAATATGTTGACCGCATACGCCATCATTAAAATGACCAAGTTCTACATGTGGAGGAAAATTTGCGTTAGGATCCTTTAACCACTTTAGTATTTCTAATCTAGTAGGATTAGATAATGCTTTATTTATTTCGAGTACTCTAGCATCTGTCATGATACAAATATACATATTTAATTTTATAAATATGTTAAATTTTATTTTTTTCAAGATTGAATGTAACGAATTTGCAATAAGTTCGTCTAGTAAGTAAAAGCTATAGAAAAATTGTAGTCACCTGAATACAAACTTAGTTTTAACGATACACATAAGAGCGCTTATCTTGATACTTCTTGAGATAGGTGCTTTTTTAATTTGTAACATTACCTAATATATAAAGTATATAATAAGGATAATATCCATATATCTACAACATTTAAAATAACCAATAATTCGTAGAAGAAAAATAGAAAATATCCTTATTCTTGTTGCTCATGAAAATTACACCTTTTATAGAAACCAAAAGATTAGCTATCAAACTTAAACCTTCTGCCGAAAAGATGGTAAAGCAAGGACATCCATGGATATTTGAAAATAGTATTTTAAAGCAAAATACGGATGGAAAAGCAGGAGATCTCGCTATAGTATATGACAATAAGAAAAACAATTTTTTGGCCTGCGGCCTATATGATCCGTATTCTCCTATTCGGATTAAATTGATCCAATATAAGAAACCATCTCAGATTAACGAAGATTGGTTCGTAAATAGGATTGTAGAAGCTTTTAAAATTAGGCAACCGCTTCTAGAAACAGATACGAATAGCTATCGATTACTGTTTGGTGAAAATGATTTATTGCCAGGCTTTATAGCTGATGTATATAATAAAGTTTTGGTCATAAAATTATATTCTCATATTTGGTTTCCTTATTTAAACTGGATGATTCCTTGTTTGATCGAAATTGTAAATTGTGATGCTGTTGTATTGCGTTTAAGTAGAACTTTGCAGTCCAAAGGAGCAACTTTTAATTTACATGATGGACAAGTAATTTTTGGGGATTTAGAAAACGAAGTGGTAATTTTTAAGGAACATGGAGTGTTGTTTTCGGCTAATGTAATTAAAGGCCACAAAACAGGATATTTCCTAGATCATCGTCATAATCGCAGACGAGTAGGGGAGCTCTCATATAATAAAACTGTTTTAGACGTTTTTTCTTATGCTGGAGGATTTTCGGTACATGCATTGCATGGAGGTGCAAAAAAAGTTACAAGTTTGGATATTAGCAGGCAGGCCTTGGAAATGGCCCAAGAAAATGCATCGCTCAATACTCATGAAGGAACCCATGATATCATAATTGCAGATGCCTTTGAAGGCTTACAAAGCTTGATAAATCAAAAGAAAACGTTTGATATTGTTGTGATAGATCCACCATCTTTTGCGAAAAGAGAAAATGAAATTTCTAGAGCTAAAAAAAGTTATGCAAAGCTTGCAAAATTGGGAGCTCAATTAGTAAACTCTAATGGTATTCTTGTATTAGCATCCTGTTCTTCTCGAATAATAGCCGAGGATTTTTTTAAGATATCAGAAGAGCACATACTCTCTGCAGGAAGAAGTTTTGAGGTGCAGGAGAAAACCTATCATGATATCGATCATCCTGTTAATTTTACAGAAGGTGCATACTTAAAATGTGGATATTATATGCTAGATTAAACATAAACATCTGGAAATTACTTTTTGGTAAAACCAGATGTTCTGAGCTTTTAAATACATAAGATGCCTAGTGCTTTCCAAATACATGCACTTTTGCCTTTTTTCTGGATATGTTTTTAGTGTCGTAGAAGAAAGTAATATCTCTAATTATTCTTTTATTTCCTTGTAAATCTATTAACCGTGTAGTGCTTCCTTTTGAGAAATTATGTTTTAATGGGATTATATCTTTTTTTCCATTACCGTATTGTACAATCATTTTATGCATACGTATTGCGCCACCAGTAACTTTGATTTTTAGTTTTTTAAAACCACCCTCTTTTGCAGTAACTTTAATTACATCTTTATCCAGTTTATAATTTACTGTTCGAGATCCAAGGTGTTCCCATCTCATTGTGTTTGATGTAAAACTGTTTCCTACAAATAGAATAATAAGTAATAGTGGTATCGCAATGCTTTTTTGGATTGTATTTTTCATAATTCTAAAAATTTAAATTGAATACTAGTAAGACTATGGTGTAGAGAAAAGGTTTAATAACAATAATATTTTTTTAAATACTTTGTACAAACTTTATATATGCGAACGAAAAAGGGATGATTCTGATCAGAATCATCCCTTTTTTATTATGGTTACTATTATATAATTAGTTGGCAGACAATAACGCGAAGAATTTATCCATATTTGGTAATAAAACAATTCGTGTACGTCTGTTAATTGCCATATTTTCATTGGTATCATTTTCAACCAAAGGCTTATAGCTACTTCTTCCTGAAGCTATTAGTTTTCCTGGATCGACATCGTAGTTCTTTTGTAGTTTTCTTACAATAGATGTTGCTCTTTTCACACTTAAATCCCAATTATCTTCGAGTACATTAGTACTAATTGTTCTAGGATCGGTATGACCTTCAACCATAACTTCTAAACTTGGTTCAGAATTAATTACATCAGCTAATTTTTTAAGAATATCATCTGCTTTATTACTTACTCTATAGCTTCCACTATTAAATAACATTTTATCAGAAATAGAGATCATAACGACTGTGTTGTCTATATCAATAGAGATATCTTCATCTTCTTTCAAGTTATCAGACAGAGAACTTTTAAGATTATATGATACAGCCAAATTCATAGAGTCTTTAAGAGAAGTTGCCCCTGCAAGTTTTTGAGAATCAACCTTACTAAGAGTTGATTTCATTTTTTCTTTGGTAGCATTAGATATCATAGCTATGTCATCTACCATTACCATTTTCTCATCGCTCGATTCTTTTAAAGAATTGATTTTGGCGTTATAATCGGCAACTCTTGCTTCGATCTTGGCAAATTTTTCTTCTAATTCTTCTTTCTCTACAGCTGTTTTCTGAAGAGTACTACGAGTATCTTGCAGATCTTGCTCTAAAGCCACGTATTTTTTCTTTGATACACAAGAAGTCAGAGTTAAGACTCCGGACAATACGATTAGTGTGAATGATTTTTTCATGGTTATTTAATTTTATTTTATGCTATTTTAACTATCTCTTATTTTATTTATTGCTTTTCTGATTACTAATTTTTTCATATCAATTTCTTAAAAAATGTTAATAACAATTATCAAAAATGTTATCCCATAAAGGCTTTACGGATAGCTCGCAGGAATAGTTTGATTTAAGGTATTGATTTTCAAAATTATATGTGATTCGAAGAAGAGTTATGTTAATTCTTTGTAGATAAATTTTAGATTTAATGCAACAACGTATTATTTTTACTGTTATATTGTACGACGAAGATACCTTGCCCATATCTACAAGTAAAATTTAAAAAGAATAGTATTAAAATTGATGTTTCTCGCTAAAAATAGGCACGTATCTTATAGTGTATTTTTATTTTCTTTTTTCTTGATGTGTACTCAAGAAATGATTTCTCAGCAAAATAATGTATGTATTGACTATAAAACACTTACAGTAAGTGGAGAAATAGTGTATTTGCCCATTCTTCCTGAAAATAAAATAGTGAATTCTGATGTTGTAGATATGCTTAGTTCGGTTGAAAAAGAAAGTATATTGGATCATTTCACTACAAAATGGGATACGATTAGATTTAATCCTTTTCATGGTGAAAACCTCGATTTTCCTTTAGAGCTTACCTTTAATAACAAAGAATTTGCACCTCCAGTAGATCGTAAAATGGTGATAACTTCACGTTATGGCTGGAGAAGAGGCCGTCCACATCAAGGGATAGATATTGATTTAGTAGTAGGAGATAGTGTTAGATCTATTTTGGATGGTAAAGTACGTTATGCAAGATACCATGGCGGGCACGGAAAAACCATTATAGTAAGGCATGCCAATGGTTTAGAAACTGTATATGCCCATTTGTCAAAATATTTGGTAAAAGAAAATCAGGAAGTTAAAAAAGGCGATGTTATCGGAAAAGGTGGAGTCACAGGTAATTCAAGAGGAAGTCATTTGCATCTTGAAGTTCGGTACCACGGTAAGTCGATAAACCCAGAATATTTATTTGAATTCTCTAATGATAATACTAAAGTAAGATCTGACAAATTATTTGTAACCAGAAAATGGGTAACTCCAAGATATCACCGATCTACTCGAAAGAGTAAAATAGTTCTTTGTACCTCATTAGAAGATCTCACAAAGATTAAAGAAGATCAAAAAAAGATTTATACCGTTAGAAAAGGAGATACACTTTACGGTATTGCCAATAGATATGGATTAGCAGTGTCCGAAATCTGCAAAATAAACTCTATACGGCATAACTCGGTCTTAAAAATAGGACAGCAAATAATTGTGAATTGATTTAATAGTCTCAAACTCTATTTTTTAAGTTTTCTTCAGAAAATATTTTACCCTTTTACATGTCGATCAATCATTTCTAACAAATGACTTTTGTTATACGGTTTTAAGATGTAATCATTTAAGCCAGCATGTATGATTTGTCGATTTAATTGTGTTACATCAACAGCTGTAAGGGCAATAATGGGTGTTTTTGGATCAAACTCACGAATCCTCTTTGTAGTACCAATACCATTTAACTTAGGCATATTAATGTCCATTAATATAACATCATATTGATTTTCTTTAGCAAGCTCTATCGCATCAAAACCATTATCAATTGTGGTACAATTAAAATTTTCTTTAGATAATATTTTATCAGCTACTAATAAATTTAATTTGTTATCATCTACAATTAGCGCTTTTAGCTGCTCGTCTTTGGGAGCGTCTAAACTCGTATTAGAAGTAATAGGTTCTTCTTTTTTGGTTTCCTTAGATAAATGTACTTTGTAATCTACTACTAATGCATATTCTGAACCAGTTTTAGGGTTATTGTCTATAATAATTTCTCCTCCCAGTGCGTCGGTAAGCTTTTTTACAATTTTAGAATTAATTCCTGTACCCAAATAGGATGTTTTTGCCTTGTCGACATTTATGAACTCCTGGTAAATTGATTTCTGATCTTCTTTAGAAACCTCATAACCATTATGAGTAACTTTAAACGAAATGGTGTAATAATCCTCTTTTTTCTTAATTAAACTAACATTAAAATTTACATTTCCATTTTTTGTAAATCGTAAAGCATTACTAATTAAATTCATTAATATCTGCGATAAAATTGCCGGATCACCAACTATGTTTTGATCAATCTCGGTATCAAAATCATATAGTAATTTATTATCGCTATTCTCTGTAGCGTAGCTAAATGAATTAATAAGATTTTGCGTAACCTCATTTAAATTAAAAATTATATTTTGAGAGCTGATTTCCTCAGAATTTAGATAATTAACATGTAATACATTGTTAATAAGGGTAAGCAGATAGTTTCCTGAAAATTTTAATGATTTTAATTTTTTATCTTCTTTTAATTTGGGATGTTCTTCTTCAATCAAATTAGTTAGTCCCATAATCCCATATAAAGGGGTTCTTAATTCTTGACTAAGAAGGGAAATATAATCTTGCTGCGCCTGAAACTGTTTTTCGGTGTCACTAAGTAAAGATACATACTCAGCATTCTTTTTATTGAGTGTATCTTTAATGCTTCTGCATCGTATCCATAGAAAAAGGATTATAGCCAGAAGAAGTCCTCCGATTATATAAAATATCATAGCTGTTTTTTTGTTAATAGCAAAGTAAGATATATCAGGTTTATCTTACAAGTTTGTATTGTTATTTTTTATAATTATCGATAAAAAACCTAAAGTTTTACAGGGAATTAACATACATATACGTTATAATATCTATCTTTAACCCTTGTGAGCAGTAGATCTTATGGTTATGAGCAGTAAATTTATATTTGTTTTTTTTATTGGTATTTGTGGTATTATGAATGCACAGATCGAAAAGTCTTCTTCACTACGTATTGATAAAGGAGATCTTAAGACTGATAAATATAGCCTATCTTCTGGTTTATCCAATCCCGATGCCAAAAATAAATTTACATTATCGAGCACACCCGAGGATGGTAGTGATTTTAGAAAAAAGGAACAATCCTTTAGTATGAACGATGATGATGGATTTTTTAAACCTAAAACTAAAGCTACTCCAAAGTGGTTTGATAAAGATCGCGATATTAAAGACGAGTATAAAAGTGATCAATATCTTGGGGATTTTAAGAATAATGGAAAATTTGTCAATTTAGTCTATCGGGATCATGAATATGTGGATGGAGATATTGTAAGAATTTTTATCAATGAAGATATTATCGGTCCAAGAATATTTCTTACTGCAAATTATAAGAGCATTAAAATTGATTTGATCAAAGGCTTTAATAAAATCGATATTCAGGCTTTGAATCAGGGTGAATCCGGTCCCAACACCGCAGAATTTCAACTGTATGATGATCAAGGAAATTTGATTACCGGAAACGAATGGAATCTTACAACAGGAGTTAAAGCGACCCTTATTGTGGTAAAAGAATAGTAACTACTTCTTTTTGTTGCTACATTAACCGTATCGGGTATTTTCATACCTATTTCTTTTTAATTATAGTTGTCAAAAAAATATTTACTTAAAATATTTTCACATTTTTTGTGATTTTTTTATTCCATAAGATACTAATTATAAAAAACATAAACTATATGGGTAAAGAGTACGAGTTTACTCAAATTATAAAAGATAACGAAGGTGTTATTTTTAAGATAACCACAATTTATACAAACAATCAGGAAGATCAGAAAGATTTGTATCAGGAAATTGTTTATCAATTATGGAAAGCCTACGATAGTTTTAGAGGAGATTCTAAAATTAGTACCTGGATGTATCGAGTAGCGCTTAACACTGCAATTACAAGAATAAAGAAAGAAAAACGAAGAGGAAATCAAATTGGAATTGATAAAGTGGTTATGCTGCAAACGGAACAGTATGACACCGCATTTGAAGAACGATTAAAGATATTATATGCGCATATTCGAGGGCTCAATGAACTAGAAAAAGGAATAATGCTATTGCTTCTAGAAGGTAAGAAATATGAAGAAATAGCAAGTATTACAGGGCTGTCACCAAGTAACGTTGGAACCAGAATATCAAGAATTAAGGAAAAATTAAAAACACAGATCATTAAAAAATAAGTAAATGGAATTAGAAGAAATGCAATCAATTTGGTCTGAACTAAGTGGCCAACTAGAGAAACAAAAAAAACTAACCGATAAAATGATCATTATGATGACACAAGATAAATTTAGAAGTAAAATAAACAAAATAGCTTATCCAGAATTATTAGGGACCATAATCTGCTTTGGTTCGGCAATACTCATATTAATGAATTTGAACAAATTGGATAATTGGTATAATATGATATCCGGTATAGTGTCACTACTCATTTTAATTATACTACCCATTTTGTCATTAACATCAATTAACAGGATGCGCAAGGTAGAAATAGCTACCAATAATTATAAAGAAACTTTGTTGAGTTATGCAAAAAGAAAAAAACAGTTTCAAACGGTTACAAAATGGGGGTATTACCTTGGTTTTATATTGATGTTTACAATTATGCCTATAACTACCAAAATACTAAATAATAAAGATTTATTTTCTGAGACAAAGAGGGTTTGGCCTTTTTTAATTGCGATACCACTGGCTATTGTGTTTTTTATAGTTTTTTCAAAATGGGTAATGAAATTCTACAATAAAAATATTAATTCTGCAGAGTCTTTGATTAAAGAGTTAGAGGATACAGGTATTTGATTTTATAAAAAAAAGGACTGTTTAAAACAGTCCTTTTTGATATGTATAATTTTTTCTTATTTAAGAAATCCAACCTTTGGTAATGGATGTTTTTGAAAACCAAACCAAAAATAGTGCTACAACAATTATCAATATAGGCATCAGTATTCTTAATCCTGATAAAGTAATGTAATCTTGTAAAAAGAAATTATAAGTTGCTTGTGCTAGTACTCCAACTAGTGAAATAATTAATAAAAAGTAAGCCCATTTTTTTTTCAAAAGTAAACCAATACAACCTAAAGCACCTCCGAATACAGCAATAGCAAATGCTGCAGTGACCCAGGCGGGCATATGATTATAAAAATTTTGATCAGCTTCTGGTAGTGCAGCCAGAGCTTCATCTGTAGTATAAGCTTGTCCTAAATATGTAAGAACTCCCAAAATATTCCAAATTAATGCAATAATACTAATAATCCAGTACCACGTAGGTGGTTTGTGTGTATTTTCCATATAGTATCGATATTAAGTTGTTATGAATGAACAATGTAAATAGAAACAAAATGAATTGCAAATGATAACTAGATGTAAACTATCGTTAAAACTACTATTACTTGGTTTATTTTCGAATATATTATTCATATTTGCACCTCAAATTAATAACCTATCGAAGATCTTAATTTATGATTGAAGAAGATGTAGTAAAAGCTTATAACCTTGATTTAGGTAAGGTTATTTTTTATAAAAACTATTTGGTGATAGAAGTAGCCGAAGGGATTTCTTTTAACCATGAGAAAGCCAAAAAGTTATCCGTATTGACAAATTTACATTTCGGAAACGCCCCTTTTGGTTATATATCACATCGTATAAATTCATATTCTTTAGAAGCAACAGATTATATGAAGATTAAAGAAGTATTTCCTAATCTTTCAGCTTTTGCAGTTGTAGTATATAATAAGCTTCAGGAAACCAGTGTTCGAATTGAAAATATGTTTTTTGAAGACGGTATTATGAAATTTGATAAGCTCGAAGATGCTAAGGCCTGGATTTTGGAAAAACTTGTTTAGTTGCAAAAAATAGAATATTTTGTACCTATGGAAAAGATCATACATTACTTTGAAACAATACCTTCTTCTCATCGAAGTCTAATTTTGGTAGGAGGTATAGCTTTTTTTTGGATTATAGAATATGCAATTCCTTTATTCAGATTTAACTACAAAAAATTTAAACATGCATGGCCTAATATTTTCTTTACATTAACAACTATTGTGGTCAATTTCTTTCTTGCATTTATTTTATTGAAAACCAGTGATTGGACGGTTAATAATGATTTTGGAGTACTACAATGGTTAAATTTACCACTTTGGGCAACTATTTTGATAGGGGTGGCGTTAATGGATTTAATTGGAGCGTGGTTAGCACACTACGTTCAACATGTCATTAAGCCATTATGGATGTTCCATTTGATTCATCATACAGATAATCATGTAGATACTACAACTGCGAATAGACATCATCCTGGAGAAAGTGTTATACGTTTTTTGTTTACTACTTTGGCAGTATTTATTGTAGGAGCACCGGTAGGTATAATTATGTTGTACCAATCTTTATCTGTAGTGCTATCGCAATTTAATCATGCCAATATATCCTTACCTAAAAAATTAGATGATATCATAAGTCTATTGATTGTTTCTCCGGATATGCACAAAGTACACCATCATTATGTTTTACCATATACCGATACGAATTACGGAAATATATTTTCTATATGGGATAGAATGTTTGGTACTTTTGCCAAAATTAGGAATGAAGATTTAATCTATGGGGTGGATACATATCCCGATGTTGACTCTAATGCAAAAATTACTAAGTTATTAAAACTCCCTTTTGATGGGTATAGAGCTCCTGAAGGATCTAAGTTTGAAAAAGAAACATCTTAAGCTTGCAGCGATAGGATAAAAAAATAAAGCTGAATATTACTTTTAAGTACTATTCAGCTTTTTATTAAATAATTGGTCCTATTAATAGGTATAGCACTTAATTTTTTTATGCATAATATACTCATGACTGTTAATGTTTAGTGAATGATCCAAAAACGCACTTGGTTTTTGTACCGCCACATTTATTTTTTTTCTAATATTTCTTAATGCTTTCATGATTAGTGTTTTTATGATTGATTAATACGGTATAACTACCTATAACGCCTTTTGGTATTCCAAATAAACCCTTTTGTAGTTGGTAATTTTTTACTGATTTGATTGTTGTCTAAAGTTCTCATGTTGTTGTGTTTAAGCTATTAATTTGATTATCTATAACGTCTCTTAGTATTCCAGATAAACCCTTTTGTTGTTTATATTTTTTTACTGATTTGATTGCTGTCTAAAGTTCTCATATTATTAATTTTTAATTGTTATTTTTTCTCGTTTGATTATCTATAACGTCTTTTGGCGTTCCAGATGTTTCCTTTTGTTGTTGTTTGTTTTTTACTAATTTGATTTTTCATTTTTATATGTTTTTAAATTGTTATATACCTACAAGACGTGCATAATTCAATTTCGTTACAGTACTATGTATAAAAAGGTACTATTTTAACTAAAATTAACATTTAAACGCCTGATAAGTGGGCATAACCCATGGGTTTTACTTAATTTTTGAAAACCTTAAGTCGATAAAAATTAAAAACCTAACCAAATAGAGAAGGGTAAAAACACAAATTTTTCATAAAATGAAAGTATGCTATTCATTTAAGAGGTATTTTAAATTCATAATATATAGTAATCAAAGTAAATATGTTATGAAATATAGATATAGAACACTATTATTTTTATTGTCGATCGGTACTTTCCAGATAGTTAATGCACAATACAAAGAAAACGATTGGGAACATAGAGATACCTGGATGGATGTATCAAAAATATTTACACTAGCTCAAATCGAAGAGGGAAATATGATAGCCGATGTAGGTTGTCACGAGGGTTACTTATCTATACATATGTCTAATCATGTTGGACAACATGGAAAAGTATATGCTGTGGACGTACGCGAAGATAGACTTGACAAGCTAAAAGAGCATTTACGCAAAAGAAAACTATCCAATGTACAAACAATATTAGGAGATTATGATGATCCAAAATTGCCACTAGAAATACTAGATGCTGTAGTTGTAATGGATACCTATCATGAAATTGAAGATTATATGGTCGTTCTCGAGCACATTAAAAAATCTTTAAAACCTAACGGTAGAATTGTAATTATCGAAAAATTTAAAGAACATATGCTCAATAAAAGTAGAGAAGAGCAGGTTGATGCACATACACTATCCTTAGGTTTTGTAAAATCTGAATTAATCGAAGCAGGTTTTTCTATTACTAAAGAAATTAAAGATTTCGGAAATTGGAAAAATGAATCTGATAAAAAGATATGGATATTAATAGGTACTCTTTCTAATAAGGAGTAAGGTTGTTACATTTCCATTTTATACCCGACACCATGTATATTCACAATTTTTACTGCTGTATCATGATGTAACTTTTTCCTTAATTTAGAAATAAACATATCCAAACTTCGACCTACCACAACGCCATGATCCTCCCAGACCATTTTTAATAATTCTTCACGTTTTATGATTTGATTCGGGCTTTGACCAAAAATTGCCAAAAGTTCTGACTCTTTAACTGTAAGATCAATTTTATGGCCTCCTTGTTTTATCATCTGCTGTTCTGGATAAAAAATAGAATTGCCAATTTTTATATTTTTATCAACCCCAACGAGCGAATGCTTTTTTAAGATTTGATATTTAAATAATAAAAACCCAGTAGTTAGTATAAATAGAATTAATAGTGTCGAAACTAAATAAGTTGTGCCAGAAATACTAGAAGTAGAAATACTGGAAGTAGAAATAGTTGAACCGGTACTGTGAGTAGGAGGTATAGTAGAAGCTTCTGCACTAATGAAAATGAAACGTATGGTATAGCAAGAATATAAAAGTTTTCTCCCTTCACAAGAGACTAAATTATGTTCTAAAGTGCCCTTACTTTGGTAACTATATACTACTTCTTGCATATCACAATCAATTACCTCGGTAATGTATTCTGAAGTTATGTTAGAACGAATAAATGCTGTTTTCGTCGCGCTAAACAAGATTTCGGGACTTATAGATAAGTCTTCTTGAAATGATAATTCGAACTCATTTTCTTTTAACTTTTTAATGGGCATAACCAAAGAAGTAGAGTCTCTATTATCCAACAGTAAGTTACTTCCTATTTCTCGTATGGCAATTTTGGTTTTTTCCAGTAAGTACGGAGGTTTGATTTCTTGACCGAAAGCAACAAAAACATTAATGTGCAAAACTATTAGATATAGTAATGGTTTGATATATAGTCTTTTAGTGTTTGTATACAATTTCAATTCAATAGATTTTACAATTCGATTACACTTTTTTACAATTGATTTATAAGGTTAGGTTCACAGGGACTCTATATTTAAAACACAGCTGTAATTACCAAACAAAGTATAACAAAAAAGCTAAAAAATCATAAAAACCTTATGAAGAATTTTAAAACTATGAACAGTCTCATTTTAATAGGTATCCTTTTATTATCCTGCACTCAAAATGCCAGCAATAAAGAAATTAATAAAACTACCTCTGGTTTAGAATATAAAATTATTACCCCCGGAAATGGTCTTGAAGTGCTAAAAGGGCAAGAAATTTTAATTCACCAAGCCATAAAGTATTTAGATAATTCTATAGTGTTTTCATCCAAAGAACTTAAGAAACCACTCAAGATTGTGGTTAATGAACAAGAAGCTCCTGTAATGTATGAAGGACTTATAGGTATGAAAATAGGAGAGGTGCGTGAATTAATAGTACCTCCATCTTTAAATGAAAAATCGGGAAAAGTTACATTTTCTCACCCTGATTCTACATTAATACATGAAATTAAACTTGTTAATATAGTAGCAAAAGCTAGTACAACTGATATTGTACAAGAAATAAGAGCTATTGATACAAACAAAAGTTATATAGAATGGACCGGTTATGATGTTTTTAAATTTAATAACCATTTTGGAAGAGTAAGTTTTAAAAGTGGAAAATGGTTTGTAAAAGATAGAATTATTAATGGGGGAGAATTTGTTGTGGATATGAACTCCATCATTAATACCGATGGAGAATATAGTCCTTCTCTAATTGATCATTTAAAAGATGAGGATTTTTTTGAAACAAATGTTTATCCTATATCAAAATTAGAGATTACTAAAATAGATTATACAAATCATCCAAATATCAAGATAGAGGCTGATTTGACCATAAAAGGGATTACTCAACCCATTCAATTTGATGGTGTATTTGCAATTATTGATCAACAAAATACCTTTACCTCAAAATTTGTTATCGATCGTACACGATGGAATGTGATGTATAAATCTGGTAGTATTTATAAGGATCTTGGCGATAAAGCTCTTTCTGACGAAATCGATTTTAATGTTGTTATCTATATGCAGTAATTACACTTTATTTATGATAATTTCACCCTTGTGAATAGGAGTTAACTTATCCATTTCCTGATCGTTGTATATTCTTGATTTAATCACAAAACGTACTCCCATCGGAATTTCAAGAGAAAAACTGGCGCCACGACCCTGTACAATATCTACTGTGAGTTGGGTATGTTTCCAGTATTCAAATTGATCATGAGACATATAAAAATCACATTCATGAATAGTACCTAACCAAATATCGGTTTCATTAATCATTAATTCACCCTTTTCAAAGCACATCGGGGAGGAGCCATCACAGCATCCTCCGCTTTGATGAAACATCAACTCCCCGTGTTCTTTTTTAAGGGTATCAATTACAGCTATCGCTGCATCTGTTATTTTTACCCGTTGTACCATAGTAAAATATTAAAAGAATCCCATTGCTTTTTTATCATATGAGATAAGCATATTTTTGGTCTGGCGATAATGATTAAGCATCATTTTGTGATTTTCTCTACCAATACCTGATTTCTTATATCCTCCAAATGGAGCATGCGCCGGATAATTATGATAACAATTGACCCAAACACGTCCGGCCTGTACCGCTCTTGATATCTGGTAGGCTTGGTGCATATCACGAGTCCATACCCCAGCACCTAAACCATAAAGAGTATCATTGGCAATTTCGATAGCTTCTGCTTCATTTTTAAAAGTGGTTACGCAGGCTACAGGTCCAAAAATCTCTTCCTGAAAAACGCGCATTTTATTATTACCCTTTAATAAAGTTGGTTTGATATAATATCCTTTTTCTAAACCTTCAACATAAGCTTCTTCTCCACCTGTTAATACTTCGCATCCTTCATCTTTTCCTATATTAATATAGTTTAGCACTTTTTCGAACTGATCGTTAGAGGCTTGCGCTCCCATCATTGTTTGAGGATCCAGCGGGTGGCCAAGTTTAATCGCTTCGGTACGTTGGATTACCCGTTCTATGAATTTATCGTATATGCTTTCCTGGATTAAAATTCTTGATGGACAAGTACATACTTCACCTTGGTTAAGAGCAAACATTACAGCTCCCTCAATGGCTTTATCAAAAAAATCATCATCGGCTTCCATTATACTTTCGAAGAAAATATTTGGAGATTTACCGCCCAATTCGAGGGTGACCGGAGTAATATTTTTTGATGCGTATTGCATAATGAGTTGCCCGGTAGTGGTCTCACCTGTAAATGCTACTTTATTTACTCTAGGGCTAGAGGCAAGAGGTTTACCAGCTTCTGCTCCAAAACCATTTACAACATTTAATACTCCATCGGGAAGAATGCCATCTATAAGTTCCATTAAAATCATAATACCCACAGGGGTTTGTTCGGCTGGTTTTAGAACTACACAATTTCCTGCGGCTAATGCGGGTGCTATTTTCCAGGTAGCCATTAACAAAGGAAAGTTCCATGGGATTATTTGCCCTACAACACCCAATGGTTCTTGAAGATTTAGAGATACAGTATCCGCATCTAGTTCACTAACCGATCCTTCTTCGGCTCTAATGACTCCAGCAAAATATCTAAAATGATCTATTGCCAGAGGTAAATCTGCTGCTAAGGTTTCGCGCAAAGCTTTTCCATTATCCCATGTTTCAGAACGGGCTAGTAATTCTAGATTATCTTCGATTACATTTGCTATTTTGAGCAGGCAATTGCTACGATATGTTGCCGAAGAATTATTCCATTTTGGTGCTGCTTTCCATGCTGAATCTATCGCCAATTCGATATCCTCTGCTGTCGATCGGGCAATTTTAGTGAAGCTTGTTCCGTCAACAGGAGAAATGTTTTCGAAATAAAGCCCTTTTACTGGTGTAGTCCATTTTCCACCAATGTAATTTTCATATTGACTTTTAAAATTAGGTTTGTTTACACTACTTTTTGGGGACGCTTTAGAGATGCTCATAATTTTTAGGAATTAAAAGTTAGTAAGAGATAAGATGTGCGTTTTGTCTTAAGATATATAACTTGTTGACAAGAAGAGATCTAGCATTAAATTTACAGCTTTTTATTCGATTTTTTTATATGAGTGATGTTAATGTTTTAAGGAATATTGATAACTATAAAATGATCTAGAATTAAGGTAAAACGACATAATTTTCACTACCTAATATTTAACTATTTTGTTAAAAAAATCATATTGTTTTGTATTTAATTGATATATCAAATACTTTTACATCAAATATGTATAATGAAAATAGAAAACCCCTCTCAAGTAGTTTTTTATAGTATAGAACGAGCAATAAAAGAGTATAGAAAATTTGCCCAAAAAAAGATTTCAGAAACAGTAGAGGGTATTACCGTTGATCAAGGGCTCATATTATTGTTTTTAAATGATCATCCAGAATTATCGCAAAAAGAAATTGCAAAACTATTGTTTAAAGACAATGCCTCGATGACTAGGATGATAGATTTAATGGTTAAAAAGGAATATTTAATGCGATCAACTCACAAAGATCGCAGAAGGCATACTATAGACATTACAAGTAAGGGAAAGAGAATACTAGAGAAATTACCACCAGTTATTCTTAAAAACCGGAATACAGCATTAGAAGGAATTACGAGCCAAGAATTAAACCAACTAGAACAAATTTTGAATAAAATTATTAATAATTGCGTCATCAATCAATCAAAATAAATCTATCAATCTTAATGACATGAAAAGAATAATCATATTCATAAAATTTTCTATTCTTATAGTTACTTTTTTAGTTCAATCAATCAATTACGGACAATCATCATATACAACAACCATTAATCAGGTTAAAGAGCTTTTAGAAAAAAATTATATTTTTTTGGATAAGGCCAAAGAAACTAATGCCCATTTGGATAAATTAGTACAGAATGGAACTTTTGAAGGTAAATCACCTAATGATTTTGCAGAATTACTAACAAAAGAATTGCGTAAAATCACAAAGGACAAACATCTTCGATTTGTATATACCAAATCAAGACAAGCATCCAAAGAGACAAAACCAAAATTCACCAAGAATTTTAGAAGATATAATGTACCCATGTTAAGAGGGTTTCAGCTTCATAAGAATAATATAGGATATATTGATCTTGCTTATTTTGGTGGTTCTAAAGAGCATCTTTCAAAAATAGATCTGGTTATGAAAGAGATGGAAAGGGCAGATGCAATTATTATAGACATGAGAAGAAACGGTGGAGGAAGCCCCGATACCGTTAACTATTTGTCTAGTTACTTTTTTGATGAAAAACTACTACTGAATTCAATCTATGCCCGAGCGCATGATCATACCGAAGAAATGTGGGTTGCAGAGGTAAGTGGTCATAAAAGACCTAAAGTACCTGTGTATATTCTTACCAGTGAGCGAACATTCTCTGGAGCCGAAGATTTTTCGTATACAATGCAAAGTAGAGGGAGAGCAATCGTAATTGGAGAGGTGACTGGAGGAGGAGCTCATCCTACCAGATATCATCAAATCGATAATAGTGATTTTGGGATTAGTATTCCTTTTGCCAGAACCATTAATACCATTACCAAAACTAATTGGGAAGGAACGGGTGTACAACCTGATATAAAAATGTCTGCCGATCTTGCATTCGATAAGGCCAAAGAATTGGCCATAACTTCAGCAAAAGAATACAGTAGTTCTGCGTATAGCCCTTTGGAAAATATATTAAATACAGTCGTTAAGAATAATAACTCCAAGAAATATTATAACGATGTGTTTACGCATTTAAAAGCGCTAATTAAAACAAATATGATTAATGAAGGGGAGATTAATAATTTAGGATACTCGTATTTGCAAAATGAAAAGAATCATGCAGCCATAGTTCTTTTTAAGGCCAATACAATGTTGTTTCCTGATTCTGCTAATGTATACGACAGTTATGCCGAGGCGCTGGCCAAAAGTGATAACAAAGAATTAGCTCTTATAAATTATAAAAAGGCAGTAGCTACTGCGGTACAACAAAAAGATCGACAATTAGAAGTTTTTGAAAATAATTTGAAAAAGTTTCAGACACAAAATTAAATCAAACAATAGTAGTCAGTTTATATAGTTCTTATTTTAAAACCAAGTCTTAGTTGATTTGGTTTTTTTGTTTGTAAATGTGCCATGTGATTTTTCATTTCTTATTTTTATACTAAATATCAATCATGGTAGATATAGATTTACACGACAAAACAATACTTCTTACAGGAGCTTCTAATGGTATAATAGGAAAAGCTACCGCCGAGTTTCTTATGAAAATGGGAGCAAGGGTTGCGCTGCATTATAATTCGAATAAGGATCCGGCAAATGCTCTTATACAAACGTATAAAAAAACTGGATCAAGAGCTTTTAAAGCTGATTTATCTATTGAAAAAGAAGTATATACATTATTTGAAGAAGTAGAACGTGCTTTTGAAAAAATTGATTGTATTATCCTAAACGCAGGTGTGTTTATACAACATCCAATAAGGGATACTCCGGCAGATTGGTTTTCTACTTGGAAAAGAACCATAGCTATTAATCTCAATTCAGCTGGATTGCTTACCAAGTTAGGGATTGATCATTTTATGGCTCATCATAACGGAAGGTTCATTTATGTTGGGAGTAGAGCTGTTTTCAGGGGAGAAACAGAAGAATACCTCGGATATGCTGCATCCAAGGGAGGAATGGTTTCATTGGGAAGAAGTGTAGCACGTTCTTTTGGAAAATATAACATCAAATCCTTTATTTTATCCCCTGGATTTACGCGTACGCAAATGGCAGAAAATTTTATTAAAGATCACGGTGAAGAAAAAGTACTTGACGAAATTGCACTAAATGAACTTACCCGACCAGAAGACTTAACTTCGATCATTGGTTTAATGTGTAGTGGTCTTATGGATCATGCTACCGGAGCAACAATCGATATGAATGCTGGTAGCCATATAAGATAAAAGTATGGTAAACATTATCGTTTACCACCAATTTTTTCTAAATACTGATTTTCTGTTTTCCCAAATACTTCGATTTTGCATTCGTATAAATTCTGGACTATAATCTTCGATTTTTAATAACTCAATACCGAATTGAGAAAATTCTGGGATTAGTATTGGATTTATCTGAAAATGCCACCATTCTGAACTTAAGTATTGTTTGTTACTAGATCTTAAATATCCTCTTCTAGGAGGAATAGGTTTAAAACCGTACTTATCTGCTATTTTAGTAAAATCAACAAAGTTATCTTTAACCTTCATTTTTTTATCCTTTCCAGAACCCCAACTATCCCAATATGTAGCTTCTATTTCCATCAAATTTCCACCACTAGCTCTGCAATATACTTGCCAATAACTTTTGCTGGTATTACTTTTGTTTTTTACCATCACAAAAGGATCTGTTTTTGGCGAAAAAAATCCAGAGTTTATAGAAAGATCTAGTGCAAGGCCTACATAGTGCATAGATTTTGCAGATCTGTGCTGATTAACACCAGCATGTAAAGATCTTTTTCCTCCGCTACTGGTAATTTTACCTCCTAACCCAACAATTTCTTGTCTTAATAGATTGTATTGTTTAGCGGCATCTTCACGTAATATGAAATTATTAAAACCTTCAATTCCATTAATTTTGTCAGCTTCGCAACGAACCCAATTCAATTTTTGTGTGCTCGTAGCAAAAGGAAATTGAAGTTCCCAGAGCGTTTCTGGACCTATAATACCATCAGTAAAAATGTCAGCTTTTTCCTGAAATTCAAAAATGAGATTTTTAATATTTCTATTTGTTACCGTTTCATCTTGTTCAATAGTTCTATGAAACAACAAATGAGCCTGAACAGCTTTCAGAAATTGATCGTCGTAAGCCATAATGTGATATATTTTTTAAGTTGGTTATACTATAAATAGTTTAAATGAAATCGCACATATTTGAGAATCAATAAGATTTTCAAAAAGTATGCTATAAGGAGGGGTAAAATACTTTTCTAAGATACGGATTTTACTTAAATAACCTGATCATATACTTGATTTTTATACTTGATTTTTGAAAGACTGCAAAGAGATATTGATCGTTACCTCTTTTGTAATCAGTATTTTAAATAGTTATTTTTTATTCCGAATAATTCACAGTACCTTTAATTGACCAATTATTTTACACATTTTAAAACCTTATAATTAACTCAATTTAATTTACTCTTAAAACCATGAAAAAAAGTACAATTCTGATGCTTATGGCGTTTGCCATGAGTATCACCGTATTTGCACAACAAAGTGCAAAAGAACTCGCTAGTACCTATCTTAATTCTAAAGGAGAGGTCATTTTTGAATTTATAATCAACGATAAATCATCCCTCAGTACCATTACCAAAGAATTATCTATAGTCCATTATGATGAGCAAACCAAAATGGTAAAAGTAATGGCTAATACTGCTCAATTTTCTGCTTTTTTACAAAAAGATATTGAATTTAGTGTGAGTTCAAAAGATAATGTGATCGGGTATAGAACGATGACATCTGATCTAGCTGTTAAGGCGGCAACTTTTCCTCTTACCGCTTATCCTACATATTCGGATTATGTAAACATGATGAATGAATTTGCAAGTAGTAACCCTGCATTATGTAAAGTTGAAAATATTGGCGCTACTACAGAGGGTGATAAATCTTTATTATTTGTGAAATTATCTGATAATGTAAATGCAAATGAAAAAGAACCTCGTGTCATGTACACATCATCTATGCATGGTGATGAAATAGCTGGATATCCCATGATGCTTAATTTGATTAATTTTTTATTAGAAACATATAACGATACTAGTCATCCGAGGCATGCAGAAATTAAAAATTTATTAGATAATAATGAGGTATGGATTAATCCTCTGGCTAACCCTGATGGCACATATAGAAATAGTGCTGGTAATACATCTGTAGCTAATGCAACTCGTGGAAATGCAAATAATGTTGATTTAAATAGAAATTATCCGGATCCAGATGATGGACCAAATCCAGATGGTAATGCCTACCAAACAGAAACCTTGGCTTTTATGAACTTTGCAGATACAAAACATTTTGTATTATCAGCAAATTTTCATGGCGGTATCGAATTAATAAACTACCCATGGGACACCTATGCCGGTGCGCATCCAGATGAGGATTATTTCATTCATATTTCTGAAGAGTATAGAGATTTATGCCAGTCAAATAGCCCCGCAGGATATTTTGATGATAGAAATAACGGAATAACCAATGGTTTTGCATGGTACGAAGTACAAGGAGGCAGACAAGATTATCAGATTTATAATCAAAAGGGAAGAGAAGTGACTGTAGAGTTGTCTAATGCCAAAACTCCGGCAGCGAATCAACTAGTAAATTTTTGGAACTATAACCAAGATGCACTTATTGCATTTCTTAAACAAGTAAATTATGGTATAAGAGGTGTAGTAACAGATGCTGTTACCAACCAACCAATCGAAGCCAAAGTAACCGTAGTAGGAAAAGAAAACTATGAATCCTGGGTTCCTACAGAATTGCCAGAAGGAGATTATTATAGACCTATAAAAGCCGGAACCTATAACATTGTATACGAAGCAGAATGTTATGAATCCTTAACACTTACAGGAGTAAGTGTTGCAGATTATGCAACTGTGATCCAAGATGTGCAATTAACACCTATAGGAGGGTTAGCGCCAACAGGTTTATCCGCGACCAATGTGCAATCCGCATCGGCTACCTTAAATTGGCAAGGAACCACTAGTGCAACATACGATATTCGATACCGTGATGTAGGAAACACCAATTGGACTACTGTACCCTCTACAAATACCTCTATTACTATAACAGGTTTATCTGCAACAACAGATTATGAAGCACAGGTAAGAAGTAATTGTGCAGGAGGAGTGAGCTCTCCTTTTAGCACTTCGATTAATTTTACAACAACTGTAGTGCCTGCCTGTGCCGGAATTAATAGTTTCCCATACATTGAAAGTTTTGAATCTGGTTTTGGAGCTTGGACCAATGCTACGGGAGATGACATTAACTGGACACGAGATTCGGGAGGTACACCTTCAAATACAACAGGACCATCAACGGGACAAGACGGAGCTTTTTACCTATTTACTGAAGCTTCTACCAGTGGCAACCCTCCAGGAAGCCCTAATAAAACAGCTATTCTCAACAGCCCTTGTATCGATCTATCAGCATTTTCGGGGGCATCTTTAGAGTTTGGATATCATATGTATGGTGTTACAATGGGAAGTATGGAAGTATTAGTGAGTACAGATGATGGATTAACTTACACATCCATATGGTCAGAAAGTGGAAATCAAGGAAACTCATGGAAACAGGGTTCTTTGGATATGTCAGCCTATACAGGGTCTGTTGTAAAATTACAGTTTAAAGGTACTACAGGTTCCAGTTGGCGAAGTGATATGGCCATTGATAATATTAGAATAGAATCGTCAACACCAGATAGCGAAGCACCGTCTGCACCAACAAATCTAGTAACTTCTAATATTACTTCTACCAGTATTACTCTTTCGTGGGAGTCGGCTACAGATAATATCGGAGTAACAGGATATGATGTATATCAAGGAACAAATTTGGTCGATACCATAATAGGAGATGGATTGATTAGTGTGGTATCGGGTTTAACTCCCAATACAGCTTATTCATTTACAGTAGTAGCAAAAGATGCGGCAGGAAATGTATCAGTATCTAGTAATACTGCTAGCGGTACAACCTTAGAAGGAGATATAAGTTACTGTGCTTCTCAAGGAAATAATATAAATTTCGAGTATATAGATTTGGTAGCTATAGGAGGGTTAAGCAATCCGTCTACAGCCACTTCTGGTTATAGCGATTATACAAGTTTATCCGCTGCAATACTGCCTTATGGAGCAAATACAATTACACTAAGTGTTGGTTTTGTAAATACTTCATATACTGAATTTTGGGCCGTTTGGATTGACTATAATCAAAATGGAACTTTTGAAACATCGGAGCAAATAGTAGCCGAATCGACCTCGAGTAGTGATGATCAGTCCTACAATTTCACAATACCCGGTACTGCGTTATCCGGAGAAACCAGAATGAGAGTATCTATGAAATACAACAGTGCGCCTGGTGCTTGCGAAACATTTACTTATGGAGAGGTTGAGGATTATACTGTTAATGTAGGAGGAGTAGTTTTTGCCAAAGAAAATAACATTACAAAAACAATTACTTTAGATCAAATCTCATTATATCCTAATCCAGTATATGATAATTATCTATATCTAAGCGGATTGCAAAATGAAAATATTGAATACAGAATACTTAATTATGTTGGGCAAACAATAATGAATGGTAAAATGTATGAAGATACTGTTGATGTTTCAAGTCTAACTAAGGGCGTATATATTATTGAAATTCAATATGAACAAAAAACAAGATCAATAAGATTTATTAAGATGTAATTATATCAGTGTAATAGAAAAAGAGCTTCAGTATACATTGAAGCTCTTTTTTGTTGATGTTATTTTATAATAAAATCCAACGCATACTTTTTCGGAATAGAGTTAGAGGGTAAGTTTTTAACTTCACGATCGAATAATCGCTCTAAATTATTTCCTGCCAAATCTTCGAGTGATGGATTGCATAGGATTTTATAAGTACCAGAACTCCATGATGTAAGAGGAGTAAAGCTCAAGATGGTCTCGTGATTCTTTAATTGCCATCTACCGTCTATTTCGTTATCATTTTTGTCAAGCACCATTAAACTATGTAAAGCGCTTCCGTAATCTAATGACTCATTACAATGTATTACTAGATCGTATGTAGAATTGGCTGTGGGTGGATCAATTGTCCACATATTTATTTCGGGTTGTTTTCGATCGGCACTTATTATATGGAATTGATGCCTAAAATCGGACCTCATTGTAACCCCTGTTTTATCTTTTAGTTTTTTTTGAATCAATAGTGTATACGATTTACCTTTTTGGAAAACGGCACCTAATTGTTGATTAGGAATAAGATCTCGTTTCTGTCGTCCTGGCTCTACCCAAACAGTCAATAATGTACCATCATCACTTACAAGAGGAGTTTTTAATGCAAGAGCAGCTCTTGGCAAAGTATCACCTTGTTCATTTATAAATTTAATGTGATCGTATATCAATGTTTCGCTAATGGGGTTAGAAAATTTAATATACCATTTAAGAAGATTTTCCGGAAGTTCTTTTGCGGAAGGATATACCGATGTTACTGTGGTATATGAATAAGAATCTGGTATACTAAGACTAAAATACTCAATAAAATCGGCATATACCAATGTATATTCTTGATTTATGGTAAAAGGAACTATTGGAACAAATTGGAGATCTGATGTGTTCCTAATGGTTTTACCTAGCACTGTCGAAGTGTTATTAATTTCTTCTTCGTTCAATCTACCTCGATATATTTTTATGGTATCAAATGCTTCAAAATTATTAGGTACTGAAACAAATTCTTTATCGAACTTAAATTCCAGAGATGATTGTGAAAACATCTCTGGAATAGAAGTTAATAATACCAAAATATAAAGGAGATTTCTCATGCTTAAAAGATACCATCGTGTATCTAATGGTATTTATTTTTGGATCCACCAACTGCTTCCTTGTTTCAAAGCAAGATTACCTGTAGCTTCTCTTTGTATGATAACAAATCCATTATCACCATAAGCATCTAATTGTTGCACTTGTACATAAGGCATATTTACATAAGCAACACCTTCGGCAGCTCCTTTAATAGTTACAGGTGTGGTTAATGTTTTGTCAAAAGCTTCAAGATCAGAAAAATCCATTCGCATTAGTGGTCTATTATTATTTGCGATAAGAAGATATCTTGTTGCATCACTTTTTACTTCAACAATATCTAATGGAGAATTACCACTTCCTAATTCGGCCACGGTTCTTCCTTTATTATGTTCTCCAGATTTAATATCATCCATAGGAAAAACAACCAAAGGCGTACATGTATAGGCAGCTATAATATGAGATTTCCCTTTTATAGTAGTAGGTATAAACGTTTTAATAGGCGCATGAGTTTCGTATTTACCATGAGCTGCATGATAAATCTCTAAAGAACCATAATCTTGTTTTTCGGTAAATGGAAAATCAATAGAACGAAAGGTAGAGGCAAATTCTTTATTGCTTAATCCTGATAAAAATAGCTTTCCCGAATCATATTTTATATCGGCAACAGCCCATTTTCTAAGTTCTCGACCTCTTTTATCTTTAGCTTCTTTGGCAACAGCATCTACCAAGATTATTTTACTATAGGAAGCATTACCCAAATCTACCGAATTTAAAGTATTATTTTCGACTCTAAATAGAACAGGGGTTCCCGAACTATGCGAAACAGAAATGTAGATATTCTTATTTTTTGGATTCACTACCATATCAGTAATCTGTACCTGATCAATAGCCGTACCTAGCTTATCGGCTATGAGTTTATCTAATTGGTTAATTTTTACTTTAGAATTATCAGCTACAGGATGATCACTTACATCTATTGCAATAATTTGTGCCGATTTACTATCGCCAATAAATAAAATATTCTCTGGACCAAAGGTCATTGCATTGATAGCAGTAATACCTGGATCTCCATTTTTGAAGTTTTCCTTAAGATTAGAAACGTCATTTGCTATGCTCTTTGTTAATGATAATATCAAAAGAACAACGAAAGTTATTAATGTTTTCATGAGATAAGAATTATAGAATGATTGATATTTCTAAAAGTAGATAAAAAGTATGCTGCCGACAGTTAAAGAAATAACAAAATCTTCGATCAATAGGTATTAAAGATATCTTAAAGAAAATACGAGTAAAGAAAATAAACGTACAAAAAACACAATGTTTTTTTGTTTAGGAATAGTACTAAATGGATTTGTAATAATGTGATATTCAAACTTGAATTTAATGATCGCTTACTTCTCTTTATAATCGATTATATCTTTTATTTCTACCCCCATATAATCAGCGATTTTCTGTAATCGCTCAAAATCTTTAACCAAATCTTTTCGCTTCACTACATAGTCTCCAGCTTGAGGACTTACCCCAAGAGCTTTGGATATACCGTATACTGTTTTTGCTCCTTTACTCTTTCGTAAGAGTTTTTTTAATTTCCTGTTAATCATAATAAAATAGGTAAAAAGGAATCAAATATACAAATAAATTTTTAATAAAAAAATATTTGTATATTCAAATAATATTTGTATATTCGTAGCATACAAATACAAATCATCAAACTATGAAACTTTTATTAGCAACATTATTATTTTGTGTGTCTTTAGGTAATGCCAAATCGGCATCTACAGAACCCACTAATTCAAAAGAGAAAAATGCTACAGAGAAGAAAAAAGATGGAGAAGAAGGAACTTTTCAGAATAAAAATGTGCATTCTGTTAAAAAGTGGAAAATAAATATCGAGTATACCAACGGTAATGTGATTTCGAAAACAATTGTTGTTAACAAAGATTCTGACTTAAGTGCGTTAGAAACCGCTTTTATGGAAGCAGAAAAACATATTAAGGATATTAAAAACATAAAAGACTATAGTATAACACCTGTAACTAATGCATATGTATTGTTGGCAGAAAATTAAAATATAATCAATACCCTGAACTAACCTTTATGCAAAAGGAAAACAGCCTAAAGCTGTTTTCCTTTTTTTTTGCCCTTAAATCGTACATAAGTGATAACGTACTTAAATAATTTTCTTTGCTTTTGAATGAATTGGCATATTCCAAAAAATCTTAGTACATTTAAGCTACTTCAATCGTCAAGTTTACCCCATTACATATTAATAATTAAAAGAAGAAGTACTGCAATACGCAGTACTAAACATCTCTTTATCATTTTCATAATGTACTATAAGGTATTTTTTGAGTATGTAATTATTAATATATGATATGTATAAACTAATCAAATTGGGTCAACATGATGGATAAAAAACCAATAGCCGATTTACATAGTCATCCTAGTCTTAAACCTTTCAGAAACAAAGAGCAGTTTCCTGACATATGGGTTAATGGTAGTAATAAACAGCCAAAAGATTATTTTAAGTTGATAAGTCTAAGAAAATGGGTTGTAAAAGCAGTTCTCAAAAAGATGGCTACCTTTTCTCAATCTAACTTAGACGACTGTTTTAAAGGTGGTAATAGATTATTATTTTGCTCTATTTATCCTTTTGAAAGACCATTTCTAAGGCCCGACCGACCTTTTTCTAGAGCCAAACGGTTTCATAGATTTGCTCTTAAATTTTTATTTAGAAAAAAAGTTTACCCTAAAGGTATTAAGATAGATGTAAAAATTAGTAGTCTGTTGTCTGGTGGATCTAGAGAATGGTTACATAAAGTCATTGATCGAATACATAGAGATGATGTTGAATTCATCAAATATTTTGATGAGTATATAAAAGAACGAGATTTTCTTTTTAATAATGACAATACTACTTCTTCGGGAGGGCATAATGGTGTGATTCCTAAGTTTTGTATGGCAAAAAATTATGAAGACTTACAATCCAAAAAGGGCCAAGATGTTGTTAGCGGTATATTTACTGTAGAGGGAATTCATTCTTTTGCTAATTATAAACGTGATAATCTGTTATTTAAAAATAGCATTGATGAATTGTCGACAGCAGATCAGAATCGTTTAAAAAAAGAGTTTACAGATAATCTGATATTGGTAAAGAAACAAAAGTATCCGCCTTTTTTTATTACGCTTTCTCATCATTTTAACAGCCTTATTGCTGGTCATGCGGCTAGTTTTGCAGATCATAAATTTATACAACCCGGGTTTAAGGATATTTTTAATCAACTTCCGGGTATGAATACAGGTATAACTTCTTTTGGGGAGAAACTAATCAAAGATTATTTATTATCCAGAGAACATGGGCCAAGAATTTTGATAGATACAAAACATATGTCTATACAATCGCGTAGACGTTATTATGAAATGATTAAAGAAATTAAAGACGATGACTCTTTGCATGAAAATATACCTATAATTAGTAGTCATACTGCGGTTAGTGGCATTTCTACACTTCAAAAAGCCGAAGAAGAGATTGATTCACGCCCTTCAGACAAGCATTCATTTGTAAGTAGGTATGATATTAATATTACCGATGAGGATATTATCGAAACTTTTAAGTCAGACGGTTTGATAGGGATTTGTATGCATGATGGTAGAATGCCAGGGGGCAAATTCAGAAAAAAAATTAAGCAAGCTGGCAAAGACAGAAAAAAACTGAAAAAACTCCATGTACAGATGTTTTTGACCAATGTATTTCATATTGTTAAAGTCAATCTGGCTTTTATTCGAAATGAGAATGAAACTCGAGTAACTTCTAAGATTGAAGAACAAGACGCCTGGAAAACTATTGGTTTGGGTAGTGATAATGATGGTATCGTAGACCCTTTTGATCATTATGATACTGCGGCCGATCTTACCAATTTTAAAAATGACATCATCAATTTTATAAATGATTATGATCACGCACGCAATCAAAATTATAAGATTATTACCCTATTCGATAATGAACATCGAGAAGGTGAGCTATCCAGTGCTCAAATTAAAGAGTTTTTATTGGGGCAGACGGCTACAGAAATAGCAGATAGAGTTTTTTATAATAATACAGATGTTTTTTTAAGTAAATATTTTACGCAACATTATCTAGAATCTGTAGTTCCTGATCTCGTGGTGTGATATACTCGACATCCTTTATAATACTTTATAAATTTTAAAATTGATATTAAAGAAAATATACCCATAATTGGGTATATAATATAGATCCTAATTATTTAATTTTGATAATAGCATAAATACTTAAAACTAAAGTTAAATGACCGTAACAGAAATAGGGGTTATAGAGGTAGTGGCTCAAAACAGCAGGTTTACTTTTGATGAGATTAAATTATCGGATCCTATAGATAAGTTTATTTCTTCTTTTATGGCCGATAGACTGGCCAGAGAGCTTAAACGAAAATTCCCTCAAATAGATACCACATCAGTAACTAATGAACTTTTTATAAGTATCAAAAAAATTGCAGATATAGTTGTTAAAGTTGATTCCTACTAGATATGATAAAAAGAATAATTTTTGCATTAGCAATTGGTATACTATGCAATGGTGCATATAGTCAGGTAAAGCTTTTTTCTGTTGGATATGGAAAAACGTTTGTGTCTAATGATTCTACTGCGGTGAGTTTAACTTTGGATTTAAACAGAATACCCGGCCAAAGTGAAAGGGCTGGGGGGTATTATTTTGTTAACGATGTTATTGGGGACAAAGGTTGGGGTTATTATATAAAACCAACTATTGATGTAAATATAGGTAGTGGTATTTCCAGTTCGCCTAATAATATATCTTTGGGAGTACCGATAGGACTGGTATATGACTTTAAGAAAACTAATATTGGTCTTTTCTCATTTTATGTAGAAGGATCACCAGAAATGATTGCAGATAAAACATTTAAAAATAATTTACATTATTTATCAATCAATGCATATTTTAAATATGAATTCTTAAATGACGATATTTTAATAAATGTGTGGTCTGGTATTACCAATGCCAACGGAATTCGAAATCAAGTAGAATTTGAGACTGACTCATATGGTAGAATAACGGTGCCCTTTTATTTAAAAATGAATTTCTGGAATGCAATATCTTCTAAAGAGAGAAAGTATAAACGAATAAATTGGATCAATTCGTTTAAGTTCAATTATGTTTATGAAGACAATCCGCTAATTAATGAAGATGATACGTATTTTTATTTCAGTAGTAAACTAGATGTGTATATCACACCAAATTTTGGGCTTGGTGTAACCTATTTTAATGGACATGAAGAGCCTTTGTTTAGAAGAAATAATGCTATAAGTATTGGAATTACACTCGCAAAATAATGTAATCTAGTTTTTATATTTCTAATCGCCATATTCTCCTTATTTTAGATATAGAAAAGTATCCAATTCAAAAATTAAGCATGAGCAAAAGACAAGGTGTATTTATTAGCTATAATAAGAAAGATGTTAAATGGGTGGATCATCTGCGAACACATCTTAGTTACTTAGAGCGTAAATATGAATTTACCATATGGGAAGATTCGAAAATTGATGCCGGTGCAGAGTGGCGCACCGAAATACAAAATGCTATTAATAATACCAAAGTAGCCGTATTGATGGTTAGTGCTAATTTTATTTCTTCTGATTTTATTAATTATGAAGAGTTACCCGCATTACTAAACATTGCAAATAAAGAAGGAGCTCATATTTTTATCGTTATTGTAAGTCATTGTATGTTTTCGGATGTAGATGTTATTTCAAAATATCAAACCATTAACCCACCTTCTGAGCCTTTGGTAGACATGAGTGAAGGACAGAGAGATGCTCTTTTTGTTAAGGTAACCCGAGAAATAAAAAAAGTGTTGTCGTCTAATAACAATATGATATCACAGACTAATTCTACTGCCGTTACCACAATAGAAAATCTTCGGATCTCTTTTTTAAGAGTCCTTATAATGAATGTTTTTTATAATAACACCAATGATAAAGGGTTATCTATAAAAGATGTATACGTCACCTCAATGATTGAGAAAAGAAAAGATGTAGTTCGGATAATTCAAGAATTAGAAACCTTAGAAATGATCTCTAAAATCAAAGTGAATAATGTAAACCATTATAAATTAACAGAGTTTGGTTATGCATTTGTAAAAAAACATAACTCAAAAATTGATTAAATTACAATACTTGGCTGGCTTACCTTAATCCTCATGTTTAGCGTCCTGAGCGAGACGGATTTTAAAGCAAACCAACTCAAATACGAATACATTTGGCCATCAATACCTTTCAATTTTTCTCTTTTTAAATCTGGAGATGTTAACGTTTCTCCGATGTAAGATGATGTACTATCATCTAAGCTCCTCTGCCAGACGACAGATTCGCTAAAAAGTTTAATCAAAAATTGATGTACTGCCAATAGTCCTGGCGGACGTTTCAATCGCATGTTTAAATTTGGTTTGTACATGATTAAATGATTTAATTATTAATACTTACTATATGTCAAATTGTGTGCCGTATTTTGTGTTTTTTATATATGTTATTTATGTCATTTTCTGAAAAAGAAAGTATGAGGTTTTATATAACCAAAACAGTACATATCATACTCATAATGTACTTGTTATAAATTCTATAAAAATGCTTGATCAAGACCTGATTAGGCCTGTAAAACTAGTGCCTAAGAAAGGATTCGAACAAAACAGAAAGAGGTAATGCAAATGTCATATTTTCTATTTATTATTCAGTTGCAAAAATACGACTATTAACATAAAAAAGCAAAAGTGTATCCCGCCGAATTTTTGTGTGATTCCAGTATAAAATTTTATGTCAATTCGAGAATAACTGACTGTAGTATAGCTTATAACTAATTTTATTTCTTAAAATTGTCTTCAAAAATCATTGTTTTGTCTTCAGGTTGCTTCACTTTTAGGTGGTTTACTTCTCCTGCTCCCAAAAAACGATACCTAAGACCAACTAGTTTACCCAAAGATTCATGATAAGACTTAGAGTATACTTCTTTCTGATCAATGTAAACGATAACTTTCTTTTGTTCAATAGCTATGGTTATATCCCTAAAATCAGAAAAATCTGTTCCAAAGGCAGATAAATCATGTTCTTTTCCTCTTACATACACATCATTTAACATTAGATTAATATCAGATACACAACCGGGGATAGAAAAAGGAATAACTAATGCGCCTTTGCTTCCGAGTACATAAATTTTGATGGTCTGGCAAACGGCCCATTTTTCTTGATAGGAGTTTTTGACTGATGTTTCGATATGGATATTATCTGCTAGAACATTAAAGTCTTTTACAAGATGTAAAGTAGAAGTTAGTGGTTCCTTATTAGATTTGATTTCATCAATAATTAATTTTGAAAATGATAAATTCGTTTGTGTTAGACCTTTTGTATACACATATTTTGGTACCGGTTTATAATCTACTGTTCCCATCCAATTATCGGATGTAATGAATAAATCGTGTTCTTTTGTAATTTGTCCATCAATCAAAAGTTTTGCTCTAAAATAACCAGGAAAATAGTACATTCCTGTTGCCTGTTTCTGACCAGGTTTAATCTTAATTGTTTTGGTCCTGTCCCAATATTGTTGGATATAGATGCTATCCGATGTTACAGTACCTAAATCAAAATCAAAAACAACAGAATTCGGAAATCCTTTTGATATTGGTTTACTGGCAAAAGATATTTTTGAAAGATCAAAAGGTGAGATAACATCTTTTTTTGACCCAATCATAGAAAAGAAAGAAATAAAAACAATAGTCATTATTGCAGCGGCGGTAGCAATTATTCCAATATGCTGAAGTACTTTTTTCTCAAACCATGAGGGTGTTTTGGTATTGTTTTTATTCTTAAAATCCCTCCAGTTATCATAATTTGCAAATTTCGAAAGCGTATTTAATGTACTTATACTAGGAGCACTTTTATAGGCTACCTTACCCCAAACCCGTTTTAGGGTAGTGGGACTAAGTAGTACTTGTGTTTTTTCCTGAATCATTTCACTCAATTCATGAAATACATCATTATGCCATTTATCCGAAGGCCCCCAATTGAGTTGTGCTTCGATTTCTTCGAGGCATTTTTGTACGATTTTATGTTCTGGATAGGTGTTCATATTCAATACACAAAAATCACCAAAAATTATGACTTGAACAACATTGAATCAACTTGCACCAACTTGTTTTTATATAATATCTAATAGTGTAGAGATTTGTATAAAATTAAAAAACTCGTTTCATGATCAAGTTACTCACAGTCGTATTGGTAGGCATTTGCTTTACTTTAAAATTGAATGCACAACAGAACATACCCTTAGATACCTTGCATTGGGATATCAATGCACAGACCTATATTTTGGAAAACTATAAAGGTAAAGATGCTATTTACATTCAAAGGGGGTTGGCTTTTTTAAAGGACACTAAATTTTTAAATGGAACGATAGAGTTTGATGTATACCTTACCAATCGACAAGGATTTCCTGGGGTTAGGTTTAGAGCCGTAGATAGAAATAATATGGAATCGTTTTACCTTAGGGCACATTTGTCTGGTAAACCTGATGCCAATCAAGCTACACCGGTAATAAATGGGATTTCGCCTTGGCAATTATATTTTGGACCTAGTTATTCTGTTGCGTATAAGTACAACTATAATGATTGGACTCATGTAAAAATAGTAGTTAATGGAAATAGAGCACAACTATATCTTGATTATTCGACCGTACCTAATTTATCATGGAATCTGGTAAGAAAACCTCAAGAAGGGGAGATAGCGATTGGAGGAGGTGGAGTAGCCCCCATGCATTATGCCAATATTACAATCGACAAAACCAAATCAGAAATTATTGATTTTAATCCTATCGCAAGAAAACCTATTAAAGGGGTAATCCCTGAGTGGGAAGTCTCGGATATGTTCGAAGAAACATTGTTGGAAAAGACCACTGGACTCAAAAATTTAATTAATTCCAGACAATGGGGTAAAAAAATTAAGGTTGAAGAAGGCGTTGCCGCCAATATTGCACGACAAGCTGTTTTAAGAGATGGTACTCCAAAAAATACCGTTTTTGTAAAAATCACGATCAACTCGGATAAGGATCAATTAAAATTATTTGAATTTGGCTATAGTGATAGGGCAGTGGCTATATTAAATAACCAACCCATATATAAAGGTAATAATCGATGGCGTTCTAGAGATTACCGATATCTAGGTACCATAGGTTTGTTTGATGCAATATATCTAGACCTTAAAAAAGGAAAAAATACTTTATTAGTGGCTGTATCCGAAGATTTTGGAGGTTGGTTAATTACAGGTAGGTTTAAGGATAAAGAAGGGATAGAAGTATATTAGTTTTATTATTTGAATATTGAATTATTCTACGGGAGGTGCATCCAAAATTGCTGATTGACCACTTAATAGTTTCCAACCACTTTTACGCTTAATTAGAGTGCCAGATTCGATGATTTTAAATGTTAAAGAAGTCCCCGAAGTATCTACCATATGACTATTTACAATGCCTGTAAAATTGGCAATCTCATTTGTTAACGGAAATACCTGAATAGTATCCCAGCTAAAGATTACAGTTTGAAAGGCTTTTGCGCTCTTTTCGAGGATATGTCTAATAGAATCATAAGAGAGAGTAGAATTATATCCCGGAGGTACCCAGAAAAAATCATCAGAAGCATCTAAATACTTAAATTCAGCAGTAAGGCCTTCTTTAGAAATATCATAATGATAACTATCAAACATGGAGAGAACATTTTTGGTTACCCTATCTTTATTAAAATCCGTAGAAGTATTGGATGAATTACATGCAATTGTGATAAATAATAATAGTACGACATATGATAACTTTCTCATTTTCTCTGTTTTTTTGAAAAGATACTATTCTCTACTTTTAATTTCTTTTTGCATATTTTTTATTTGCATATAATTTATTGGCAAAATAGCCGATAATGCAATCGCAGTAACTAATAGTGGGTCAAAAGTATTGTTGGTAATCGAATTATATAGGGTAAGAGCGAATAAAGCAGTAAGTATTCCGGCCAGCATTCCTGTCACTATTTTTAACCCTTTGGCTTTTTGGATTAATTGTTCTGTTGTAAGATTTTTATAAGGTTGTTTTTTCATGTATTCGATTATTTGGTATTAATGAGAGTAGATCTGATGTTTATTTCTGAAACAAATCTACTTGCAATTTTTTTAAATCCCAGTAATCACGTTGGGAAACAAAAGTATCTCCGTCAAACCTGATTACACTTACTGCAGGAATTTCGATATACCTACCTGTAGCTGGTTTTTGCATTATTTCGCCTGTATTTGTTCCTTTTTGCACCCATTCTACCATAGCCATGTTATCCGAAGTTGTTATCCCCATAACGACAAACTCTAAATCAGGAAACGCATCATAAATTCCCTGCGCATATCCCAAAATAGTTTTTCCTGCAATGTTATCGTTTAGTAAAGGATCAAAGAAAGTAGTATGTTCTCCATACAGTTTTTGAAGAGCTTCAATATCTTTTTGATTCCAAACATCGATAATCTGCTGGGCTTTATTCCTTATGTTTTCCATGAGTATCTATTTTATACCTAATTAACCTTAGACTCAAAAATAACACTTATCCTTTTAGAAACATTAATAACGCATACTAAATATTTGGTATGCGTTATTAATGTTTCGATATTTTCTAGACTAATGATGGCTTTCGTTTCCAAAAGGTTTTAGAATCACTCCTAGGCTAAATATAAAACCGTCTGTGGGGGCATAAATTTCAGGAAAAGTTGGGTTGTCATGAGGAGGAAGTACCAAGGGAGAAAACCTGCTTTGTCTTCGATCGGTAAAATTTTCAAAATTTATGAAGAGACTTCCCCAATTAAAATTGCGTATCCCTAATAACCCCATAGTAATATAATCTGTTGTTTTTATACCACTGGATAACAATTGCGTTCCTGTATAATAGGTTTCAAAACCAATACGCCATTTCTCATTTTCGTACATAAAAACACTCCCCGCATTATGTCTGGCGGTAAGTGGTTTTTGTGGATTTCCGGGAAGATAGTTTAAGCGAGTGTCAATAAATGCATAATTTAAAAACCATCTAAAATCTTTATAAGTAAATTTAATATTAGTTTCGGCTCCTTTACTTAAGATGTCATCTTCAGCATTTACGAAGCTAAAAAAACCATTGTTGGTATCATTTAAAAGTAATCCATTACGAATTGAAGTTAGGTAAAACAATTGATTGATAGAAAAACCTATCTCGTTAGACAAGCGGGTCTGGTAATTAAGATCAAAGTTTACTCCGTACGATTGCTCTGCCTCGAGTACATTTTTATCTATACGTAATATGTTTTCGAAATTAATAAATTCGGCTTCTTCTGTAAAAATATCAGGTATTTTATATCCTAATCCACCTCCGATTCTGCTAGAAAAGGCAGTATTGGCTTTATACAATAGCGAAACTCTAGGTAAAGGAAACCATCCCCAGTCATTGGCATAATCCAAACGTAAGCCTGTTTCTAAAATCCAAGATTCGGAAATGTCATAAATTGTATTTGCAAATACTCCTGCTGTAACATCGTTTTGATCTCGTTCTAACGTACCTTCATCTTCATCAAAATCTGTAGAATATAGATTAGCACCGATGGTGTAGTCCATCATGTTTCCTTGTTTTTGATAGGCAACTTCAGAAAAAGTATTCCATTGTTTTCCTTTAAAAGTAAGATCCGGAATAGTCAAATCTCTATCAAAATAAGCCACGCTATTTTTTAATGTTAACGAACTTATTGAATCTATTTGAGTTTCGAGAACAGCCTGACTACTAATACGTTTGGATAAATTTTCTTCTACATATTGATGGATACCACCTTGACCTTCTTCAATTAGAATAATATCTCCTCCTTTTCGATCATCGTAACTACCATTAAGACCAACCCATAGCGTCGTTTTATCCGAAGGGTAATAAAACACCTTTGGATTAAATGTAGCGGAGTAGGTCTGCGGTAAGTTACTAAACCCATCATCTTCGGGATCGTAAGCCTTTTGATAATGACCTGATCCATAAAGTGTAACTCCCCATTTTTGATTACGTTTACCGTAGAACACGTTGGCGGTGCTACCTAATGCATGAGTTTGTGTAAGCATAATATCTAGGTCTGGATCTTCATTTGGAGTTTTGGATATCAAATTTACCAAACCGGCTATAGCCCCTCCACCAAATAAGGTTGAAGAGCTACCCTTTATAATCTCAAATTGTTGTAAATCTAAAGGTGGAATTTGTAAAATGCTTAATCCACTAGAGAACCCGCCATATAAAGGAAAGCCATCCCTGAGTAATTGTGTATATCGCCCGTCAAGTCCTTGTATCCTGATATTACTATTACCACTACTTAAGGAAGTTTGTTGCATTTGTATGCCCGTACTTTCTCTAAGAACCATTGAGATATTAGTAGCATTCATCGCTACTTTTTCACCTAATTCTTCACCACCAATAAATTCTATTCGTGTTGGGATTCGTTGTATAGTCCTTGTACTTCGTGTAGATTGAAGTATTACGGCATCTAAAGTGTTTTCATCTTCTTGGAGATAAAAAATAGGCTTATTCTTATAAGGAATTTGTATGGTAGTGATTATAGTTTTAAAACCAACAAAAGAAATTTGTATTTGATATTCACCCTCTGATATATCTTCTAATGTTGCTATACCATCAAAATCGGTTGTGGTTCCTTTTTCTATGTTTGTTAAATATATTGAGGCACCTAGAAGAGGTTCTTTCTTATCCTCGGTCAGTACTATTATTTCTATGGTATGAGTTTGTTGTTGACCTTCTTGTGCCATAGTTGGTTTTGCAAATAAGCATAACCATATCATAAGCCATAAGCTCATATGTGATATTTTCATGTAGTATGAATTAAATATTTGGTAAAAAAGTGTTGTAGATGATTGATTATCAATCTTGATAATTAAGATACACTTTGTGGAGGTTGTAAAATGGTATCCTTAATATCCTTACCAATGGGATCTGTATATGAAAAGGTTTTCATCATATTTGGAGGAGTAATTACTGGATATGCAAGTAGATTTAAGTTTACGATATGAACATTACAACAATGACACAGGCAAAAAGGAGAACATAAATCAGTTTCAGAATGACCATGATCTAAATTTGAATCTTTCGAGATTTCAACTTTATCCTTATCAGAGGGTGAGTGGTTATCCTCGCATGGCACAAGGTTTAATGCAAGAAGATAGATTGATAAGATACATGCTATCATTTTCATAATACAAATATAACAATATGTATATGCAATCGCGTTGCAAAAGTTAAGTTTTCCCATTCTATTTAATAAGAATAAAGTTATAAGGTTATTTTTTTGTTAAAGTGTTAATTTTTGATACTGATGATTAATCTGAAGTCGTTGCTACTATATATTAACCATAATCTTTTATATCATGTTACACAGTATTTTTAATGTAAATGGGGTTAAGCGTTTAACCAAAAATGAGCAAAAATCTATTTTCGGAAGTATTGCATCAATCCCTTGTCTTACTTGTCGTCGTCAAACCGATTGTTGTGATGCGGCGGCAGAATGCGTAAGAGGAGGTTGCCGAATTTGGGTGTAAATCCAAAAACGCATAACTTATAGTATGTATGCTAATCTTAAAACCCCTATCAATGCGTAAACTTAACATTGATAGGGATTTATTTGTTATTGTATATTCTAATATATGGTTTAGTTTATACCTTCAACTACTTTTACTGGTCGAACTTCGACACGCCAAATTCCTTCTTCGAACCTGGGATCTTGTTTAGCAATTGCTATGGCCTCATCCAAATCTTTGGCAAGTAAGTGATAGTAACCAGAAATAATCTCTTTGGTTTCGTTATACGGGCCGTCGATGATTTTTCCGTTTTTATAGGATAGTATTTTCCCATCCATCTCTAGAGGTTGGGCAGATTTCATTTGTCCTTTCTCCATTAAACCTTTGATGTATCCTCCAACTTTTTCGATATGTTGTTGCAATTGTTCTGGAGAGAGGTTCGCTTTTGGTTCCTCTTCGCTTCTAATAAATAACATAAATTCTTTCATTGATATGTATTTTTAATTTTATACCCTTATAACAATCGAGATTAGTGGATAGGGACCAATTTTTTTAATTTTTTTTCAAGTTGATGGATATCTCGGTTATTACTACAGTGCTTTATAGCTTTTAGTAAGTGTTCTCTAGCATCATTATTGTTCTTTTCTTGAATATATAATTCTGATAATGTAGCATGATAGAGATAATGGTTTTCAATATCAGAATTATGATTTAGATTGATTAATTCGGTAATTGCTTTTGTATTTCCTTCTACTTTTGCTAGAGGAATGCATCTATTCAGTCTAATTAGAGGCGTATCTTGTAGTGTTAATAAATGATCATATAAATGTAAGATGGCTTTCCAATTGGTTTTTTTGAAACTAGGAGATACGCAGTAATATCCAGATATGGTGGCTAATATTTGGTATTCTGAAACTGAATCTTCTTTAGTGGTTTGATTTAAGTATCTAATTCCTGTATTCATTAAAGAAAGATTCCATAATTTCCTATCCTGTTTATGCATTTCCACCAAAATGCCATTCTTAATTCTGGCTTCAAAACGTGCGGCATTAAGATACATCAAAGCGAGTAGGGCATGAACTTTTGATTTTTGCTTAATAGCAGGGTTATGTGCTAATAACTCAACCAATCTAATTGCTTCTAGGCAAAGATCTTTACGTATGATTTTATTTTGTTGAGATGGGCTATACCCTTCATTAAAGAGTAAATAAATAGTCTTTAAAACAATATCCAAAGAATTACCAATATCTTTTGGGATACTAAATGTGATCTTAGCATCTTTCAATTGTTTTCGACCTCTAACAAGGCGTTTGTTGATAGTTTCTGTAGTTGTAAAGAATGCATTAGCGATTTCTGTAATGCTAAATCCGCATAGGATTTTTAATATCAATGTGACCTGAGAATTCTCAGAAATTGATGGATGACAACAAACAAACATCATTTTAAGCTGTTCATCATCAATTACATCATCAGATGTTGTAAACTCCTTTAATTCATTATCTGCCTGTTCTGGATTGATTGGCCATTTAGAAATTTGATGTTTTTTTCGTTTTAAAATATTTAATGTATGGTTTTTTGCAGTAGTGTATAACCATGCTTGGGGATTTTTCGGGATTCCATTTTGCTGCCAATGATCTACAGCTTTTAATAAGGTTTCTTGTACTATATCTTCGGCGGTTTCTACATGATGGGTTCCAAGATACCGGGTTACAACAGATACTAATTTTCCGTACTCATTTCTGAAGAAATGTTCGGTTAATACATTAGCATTATTGTCTTCCTGATTTTTCATGGTTTTACAAATTTCATTTAATTCTTAAAGATTACCACGGAAGATGAGTTTGTGTCTCAACATCCCAAAATGCTCCATTATTAAAATCACTATTTATAAAATCGAATATTCCGGTTGCAGATTCTTCGGGAGACAAGCGACCAGAAGTGTCATCACCAGAAATCATTGTGCGCACCCAACCAGGATGTATCACGGCTACCTTTGGTTGCCCCTTCAGTTTATTACTCAATATTTTTGAGTACATATTCAAAGCTGCTTTAGACATACGATAGGCGACAGAACATGATGAAGAGCACATTTCGATTGAACCCATTTTGGAAGAAATAGTAATAATTTTTCCTTGTTGCACGATATTCGAGATCATTTTTTCAATAAAAAAAATGGTCCCTGTCGTATTAACCTCAAAAGTCTTTAGGTAGGTGTCATATTCGGGCTCCCTATAGTTAAGATCTGGACCTATACCCGCATTATTAATAAAAATATCGATAGTAACTCCTAAAGCTCTTATTTTTTCGAGAGCATTTGTAATGCTATCTGTTTTTGAAAGATCTAATGCTATAGGTGTAAATGATGAATTAGTGATTTTAGTTATTTTTCCGGTTCTGCTGGTGCCAATAACATGATAATCATGGGCGAGAAAATACTTTGATAAGGCAAGTCCAATGCCTTTACTGGCTCCGGTAATCAGTACTTTGTTTTGCATAAAGATTAGCTTCAGATTTAATTACCAAATTAGGGATATTTTAGAGGAAATACGAATTTTAATTAGCGTATAGAAAATCCTTTATAACATTTCATTTTTTACTCCTATTAAAACCACATTATTACGAGTAATTGTGAGGCAAATTTACACAGGTGTGTAAAATATACACACATTTGAGATTAGCAAAAATTTCTTAAAAGGCTGTTATACAGCAAATGTTTCATAATGGTATCAATATTGTTTGTTCTGAGAAGGAATTAAGAAAACATATATGAACGGATCAAAATCTATTACTCCAGAGATAACATCAAATACTGGGAATGAATATTACAATCGTATTGAAAAATTTATTGCAAATGCATCATCATCATTTATCTTAATAGGAACATTTGCATTACTCTTTGGAGCAACCTCATTATTTTATTTCTTGCAGCCTTATTTTGAAGAGATTCATTTAGAAAGAATGAATACAACTTGGGGGATTACTTTAATGGTTAGTGGTATCACATTACTACTCATTAAGGTTAGTTTTTTGATTTACATACTATTTCTATATGTAAAATATAAGGTTATACACCCTGTTTCTGATGAGCAACTACCGCTATGCACAGTAATCGTTCCAGCTTATAACGAAGGAGAATTAGTGTATAAGACCTTAATTAGTCTTGTCGAAAGTGATTATCCCAAAGAGAAATTACAAATCATCTCAATAGACGACGGAAGTCAGGATAATACCTGGCAATGGATGAAAAGAGCTAAGAATGAATTGGGTGATCGCGTTTCGATTTATCAACAACCCGAAAACAAAGGGAAAAGACATGCGCTATATCGTGGATTTAAACTAGGAACGGGAGAAGTGTTTATTACTGTGGATAGTGATTCTATAGTAAAAAAAGATACCTTACGTATCATGACCACCCCTTTTGTTGTTAATAAGGACTGTGGTGCTGTAGCAGGAAATGTTCGCGTGTTGAATAGGGATAAAGCATTGATCCCTCGTATGTTAAATGTAAGTTTCGCGTTTAGTTTCGAGTTTATACGTTCTGCACAAAGTGCATTAGGTTCTGTGTTATGTACACCTGGAGCATTATCTGCATATCGCAGAGAGGCAGTTTTTACTTGCCTTGAAGAGTGGATAACTCAAACATTTATGGGGCAAGTCTCAAAAATAGGAGAGGACCGCGCGATGACTAATATGATATTAAAGCAAGGCTATAAAGTATTGTTTCAGCGTAAAGCATATGTATATACAAATACCCCTGAGCGCTACAAGAATTTGTATAAAATGTTTATCCGTTGGGAAAGAAGTAACATTCGAGAGAATATCGCGATGAGTAGATTTGCTTTCGGAAATTTTAGAGAAGGATCCAAAAGTGGTGCTAGAATACTATTACTAAATCAGTGGTTAAAAATGACAATGGCATATCCTGCAATGTTACTAATGTTATTTTTTATAACCACATATCCAATATTATTTTTTAGCTCTACATTATTAAGTATACTGGTTTTTTCGAGCATACAAGCAATATTTTACGCAAAAAAACATAATGTATCTGAAGCACTTTGGGCGTATCCCTACAGTATATTTTATGCTTTTACATTATTCTGGATTACTCCATACGCCATTGCAACTGCAGGTAGAAGCGGTTGGTTAACACGTGATTTAACAAAGAAAGAATTAAAGGAACAGCAAGTGGTAGCGGCGATAACACCTTAAGAAAGGGGGCTACTGATTTTAATTAACGTGTTTTTGATTCTTCATGTGTAGAACTTATCAAAAAAGAGCATAGATTACCTCTATGCTCTTTTTTGATATTATTACTTCATAGGCAATCTATTTTAGGCGTTTAGAGTTTTTTTTATATTTTCGTTAACATAAAATCCCCAAATTATGAGAGAAGAAATTATAAAGGATCTTAAACATTTTGAATATGTTACTTCTGATAAGTATGAGGTTGTAGAAGAACTATTAAAAAAAGGATATGAAGAAAAAGAAATTATTGATGCCTTTGATTCGTACCCCTTTAAAACGTCATGGAACGGTAATGCGTTGGTAGGTATTCTTATGATTGTATTGGCAATATTTATCGGTGTTAGCATCAAATCCACGCTTGGTAGTTTTGACTATGAACTTGATTCTAGCGGAGATTTTTTTAGACTTAATGAATGGGTTCTAAAACCATTGTTACTAGTATCACTTCTTATTATCGGAATCAATATATTGATTAATAGAGGGTTGTTCAATAAAAACCTTAAAAAGACTATGATCATTTTGTTTATTCTTTTTATGGCTAGTTCTATAGGGTCTAATTCTCCTTTGTCTCTTTTGTTTGGAGCTATTGGTATAGCACTTATGATTGCGCTTAAAAAGAAACAAATAGCGGCCTTGTCACCAGCACAATTAATATTAAATAGTATTGATGTGAGAACACCGAGTAAGAAAGAAGTACTTGCATTCTTAAACATGAAAAATTGGCATGGATCAACCCTTTTTGTGTTTTTACTTTTATCGTTTGTGTTATTTATTAATTCGCCTATAGATGTTTCGAAAGAAATGACCGATGGAGGAGGGCTTATGTCATTATCCAGAGTATTTGAACCAACTACGCTGGAGGTAATATTATTGATAACCGTTAAAGTTCTATTTTTAGGAAGTTTAGTAACCGCGATCTTAGTTAGTATACATCTAAAGAAATTTCGATATGTTCTTATGGGAACTATACTATTTGCAGTGATTCATATCATCTTAAGTGTTATGCATAGAAATTTCCAAACATCAATAATCCCTTCTTTACTGTTATGTGTATCGGGATTGTATGCTTTATTCTCGCATAAATTATTACCACGTAAATCTAAAGCCAAATAGTGTTGGTGGTGAGTGACTTATTGGTTTTTTATACCTATAGACTTTCGAGTTAGTCAATCCCAAACCCCTTAGCAATAGTATTTTGAGCTGGTTTAAACCGAGGAGAGAAATTTAAACTATTTTCTGCACCATTCGGGGTAGATCGGGTATTCCATTCCCAGACATAGATACCAGCAAACCATTCTTGATGCCAGAGTTTATCAAATAACGCCTGATAGGCAAGGTGTTGGGTACGGTTCGATTTTTTACGGTAAAGTATACTAAAAAACGAACCCCATTCCCAAGGTTTTATAGTAGCAGAAGCTTCACTTTTATACCCTACTTCGGTAAAGAGTATAGGTTTATTATATGTATTTGATAAGGTTTGGAGTTTTGTAATATGAGAATCCCAACCACTTTTAATGGCCTCAAGATCCGGATTTGCTTTTTGAGTAATAGGGAAATAAGCTTGTAATCCGATATAATCCAGTTCATTCCAGAAATCAATAAGCTCGTATTCTCCATCCCAATTAGCAGCATACGTAAGTTTACCATTATATATGGTCTTAATTTCTTGTACCAACGATCGCCATTGATCAGGTTGTTGTTGTAACGAAGAGCGCAACTCGGTACCTATACATAAAAGCTCTACATGAGTAGCTTCAGCCATATGGGCATAATGTAACATATTTTTACGGTAGGTATCAAACCAGCTGTCCCAATCTTTGTTAGATTGATATTTGATATTAGAGCGCCAACCTTCGCGAATCCAGAGATGGGGTTTGAGTTGCACATGCATACCTTTAGCATGTAATTGGGTAATTGTTTTGATAAATAAAGAATCTCTTTGTGACCATTGTGCAATAGTTTCAGGGGTACTCATCTTAGTAGTATTTTCATTTTTCTGATACAAAAAAGGAATCACTGCTACCCATTCGATATTATTTTGCACTAAGATTTCTATCTCCTTTTCATTATCATCACTCCATCCAAAAACACTCATCCCACGATGTTTACCGTCTGCCAGATATCGATCGATAACCTTTCCGGTGGTATTTTCAATACTATGATCCCATTGATAATCAAAATCTTCATTACCATTAGTATATATGATAGTTTTAAACACTGCAAGCACTATAAATGCTGGTATTAACACTCTAAGAGAGGCTTGTATCCCCATGGTTTTGAAGCCTTGTTTGCGGTATACTCTTATAAAATATCGAAAAAGTAAAAATAGAAGATAAACAAGAATGTATAGTACATGTAAAGTAATCCAAAAATCCCTTTGGGAGAGGAGCTCTGCTATGGTTTCCAGAGATTGGTCGAATGTAGTTCTATGCCATACTAATCCAAAGATCAATCCCAGAATAAGTATCCAAGTAAAGATATATACTTTAATGCTAGTAATGAGTTCTTTTGTACGGCCACGCATGCTTGAGTTTATGTATTAGAAGAGTAATAGATAGAAATGTTACACATTTGTCATTGATGAAAATTTAAAGAGTGAAATTTATCGAATCTTTAAGTTACCAGTATGGTATAAAATTACCTTTCATTTCCATGAAATAAAACCTTATCTTTAAGAAATACAACCACTTAAAATAAGTATTATGGCCAACGAGATGAAAAAAGAGTATAGTAACGGAGAGATTGTAATTGTATGGCAACCGGGTAAATGTATTCATTCAGGAATTTGTGTAAAGACATTACCTCAAGTTTATGATCCGAAAAGTAAACCCTGGATCACTCCAGAAAATGCCACTACAGAAGCGCTTATACAGCAAATAAAACAATGTCCTTCTCAGGCATTAAGTTATTATAAGAATTAGAAATGTATATAGATTTTAAAAGGATTGCGTATGGAATTCATGGAGATTAAAGACAATAAGGGGAATATGCATTATGTAAACCCTAGTCATATATCAGCGATTAGTGAGGTAAATGGTCAATGTAAAATTAATTTGATGGGGCAGGATTATATGTTTACCCAAGAAACAATGGAAGAAGTAAAACTTCATCTTACGTCATTTAAACACTAATATAAATAACGTTTAGATCTCGAGATTACTGTAACAAAAAAGAGAGGCTTTAATTACCTCTCTTATCTTATATTGTTATATGTGAAAAGAATTATTCTTCTTCGTTATATGTATCCATAACCATTGCGTCACTTGAGTTTTCAATATCTGCAATTGTATTTTCATCATTAATAGTTGCTTCATTAAATGTCTCATCTGATTCGAGAACATTATTTTCTAATTTTTCTGTTTCTTCATTTATATCTACGGGAACAGATTCTTTTAGCGTATTGAATTTTTCTAGTTTTGCTAGTTCACCTTCTTCACCAGAGAAATAAGGAAACACATCCATAATAGGGGATTCTGCAATAGCAGGAATGGTATAATCACCCATTGTATTTTTCATGGCATCATTGGTATTATCAAAAGCTTCTTTTACATCATTTGCTTGTATCAATAGATACATATTGGACTTTCGCTCTTTACCACTTTCTTCATCATAAGCGATCAAAGATACTTTTGACTTAAACCATCTATCCGAATTCTCGAAGGGATGAATTTCGGCAAAATTGGCAACCTTTATATTGGTAATTTTAAACTCATCACTAATATAAGCAGACATTTCTTCATTAATTCTGGATTCTGCTTCGGTATAAGAAATGGCATCAACCAAATAAGGTTCTGTTGTCATTTTTTGAGCTCCGGATTCATCAATTTTTCTATACTTTATTTTGCACTCGTACCAAGTTGCACTCATATCTTTTTTTGTTTTTATAGGCCGCCAAATATAACCGTTACATTAGGTTTATATTGCACATAAACGAAATAGATATTCACAATTTGTAATGTAATTTATTACTGATTTAGATATCAGTAATTTACTTTGATATAAAAAGAAAAGATTAGGTTTTTTGTATGGTGTGGATTTTTACTTTTTCTTGCTTTCCTTTAAGCAAAACACTACCCAAAAATTTTGTAGACAGGTTAGATTGTATTTTTAGATCTTTTAATAATTTTTCTGAAATAAGAAGTAATACTTCGTATGTATTACATTCGGCCTGGATACGAGCCGAAGTATTGATAACATCACCATGATAGGCAATCTCTTTTTTTATGACTCCAACTTCGGTTACCATTAAAGTACCGCCATGTAGTCCTGCTTTAAATTCGGGGATTATTCCGTATTTATCCAAATAGTAGGATGCCTTACTTTGTTTTTTATTCTGAAATGCGAAAAATAAATCTATACAATTGTTATTGGCGAGTCCTTTTTTGTATGGCCAACTCAAAACTGCTTCATCACCCACGTATTGATAAATTTCGGCGTCATATTTTGGTACCACTTCGTTAAGGTCATAAAAACAATCTTGTATAAACTGGCTGTATTTAAAATGCCCAAGATTTTCTGCAATAGCAGTAGAATTTTTTAGATCCAAAAACATAAAAATTCTTCTTTCTTCTTGCGGGTTTTTGTATTTACCCATCAACATTTTCAAAAACACACCTTTACCAAACTTTTCGGTAGCAATTTTGATAAAAGAAAATACAAAAGATACCAAAACAATATATAAAACTGTGGCCCAAAATGATTTGTTTTCTTTCCACCAACCTCTATTAGTGTTTAGATTTAAACCATAAATTTCAGAAAATAAATCCATTACAATAGTAAACACTGCTATTGTAGTGATAAAATATAAAAATGTTCTAAGGTTAAGGCCATAGACCAATGAGAGTCTGTTGGATGTAAATTTTTCGAAAAGAACGTCTATGGTTGCATAAATGATTCCGAGTAAAACACCGATCATAGTAAAGCCCATTAAGGCTCTCCATGTTCCTTGAACCCCTCTATATTCTGTAATTACCGTAAACCCTTCTTCTTCATCAATACCGTAATATCTAAAAATAGAAAACAGACCCATTGCAATTGCCCAAAAAAGAATTGATTGCCATAGCGTACGTAGGTGTTTTTTTATATTGTGATTCATTATCTATCTATGCCTATTACATAATTATAATAACGAATGTACACCATTTTCTAATGCATATAGTGTCGAAATTTCGATATCGGTTAAATTTCTATTAAAAATAGATAGTTCATCCATTAAGCCAATATACCCTAAACCGATATAAATATTAGAAGCATCCAGATCCCATGTAAAAGGGGTAGTAATAGTAGATCGGGTACCTTTTAATTCACCATTCATATATAAGCTTGCCTGTCCGTTCTTAGTATTTAGGTTAGAAAAATTGATTAATATATGTGTCCATACATCTTTACCAAAAGGAGGATTTTTTACTCCTGTAAGCCTTTTGTTAAAAATCGGGTTTTCATTATCCGGACCCTCAGGGTTAGGGTTCCATACTTCTCGATCACCGATAACACCTAATCTAAAATCTCTTGGGTTTTCTTTAGTAAAATCTACCCAAATCGCTGCATCGTTATAACTTACATCGGTGATTTGTATAGGATCACAATACCCCGGTTCAAGATCGGTAGCAGGATCTAATTTTAGCCAAAATGAGATTGCTCCGCTCCAATCTGTTGTATTATAAGTAATATTATCTTTACTGGGGTAATAGATGTTTCCTTTGCTGCGTTCGGTAAAAAGTAAACCATCACCATAAAGACCTTCGTTTTTGGCAATTCGAATATCGGGTTTATGTAAACCTACTTGTGCAGAATCTCTAGCTTTGCGATTTGGAACAGTATACAGGCGTTGATCGCCTAATGCAAAATCTGCATCAACTCCTTTATCAAAAGAAGTATAAAATGTAAGAGCGGTTTTTAGATCTGCTTTAGAAGTATCTTTTTTACAGGAGTTTAAGCTGGTAACAAATACAACAAATAGAAATATAGAAGTAATTGTACTTTTTGGTGAGGATAACATATAGAGTTGACTTTTGTGATATATACCCATAAAGATAGGATTATCTCATTTTTGAACTGTATATATTCACTAAAATTTAAGATTGTTAGTCTCCATTAAAGGCAAATCTTTTGATAAAAGGCTGATGATGTTTGAAAAACTCTATATTTTGATCAAGAATATCTTTTTTTGAGGATAGAGCTTTCTTAAAACTTGTTTTTAATATTCTTAATTCGTCATTATCTTCAATTTTAATTGGGTTATCAAAATATTTAGACAGTTTATTTCTGCCAGCATACCCCTCAATAAAGATTTCAAAAGAATTATATAATTTTTTGAATTTTCCGATCGGAATAGCCAATAATAAAAGCACCGTTAAGATTTCATGCTTATTCTTTTCTTTGGTATATCCAAAATCTTCATGAGCTTTGATGATACGGTAAATATTTACGAAACGTTTGATCGCACGAGGACTAGAACCAATGATATCATACATCTCTTGTAATAATTCGATTTCGTCTGTAGATAATTGTAACGATTCTATAGTTTCTTTGGTTTCTATAAAATCGTTAGGGGCTATTGAAGCACTACCAATAGCTGATTTTCCTATGGTGAATTTTTCTTCTTTTTCTTCGGGATCATTAACTTTAGCAGGATCAATTTCATCAGCAGATACTAGAGGAGTATCCGTATCTGTTACTACATTTTTGGGCAGAGGTTTTTCCTCGGCCAATGTTTTGAGCATGTATTTTACGCTGGTATCTTCGGCGGCTTTTAGATTGAAAGGAACCTGGAATATTTTTTCCAAATAACTAGAGGGGTCAATCATTTCCATATCCGTACTTTGGTTACTTTTTACGAATTGCATTTGATGTTTTTTGATCAATGCATTTTTTACCCATCTTGGATCTACACCAACAACAACAACGAATAAGGGATATGCCATGAGTAAATTTACGGCTTCGAGTACTTCAACAACACGCTCTTCTGGGCAACGATCCAGATCATCTATGTATAAAATAATACGTTGCAGAGGCCTCTCGAATTTATCTCTAAATTCTTCGACTTCCATATTTTCGATATTATTTTTTAATTCTTCATGGTGATCGGTAAATAGATTACTTAAAATCTCAAAATCCTTTCGGATGATAGAAATAAGTCCTAAGTGCTTTTCATATTCTTTGCTGGTAGACCTTTTTTCTATAAAAGAATGTAGCGCTTCTGTAGATAAAGTATTGTCTAATCTAAACTGGATTTCGGCTTTTTGTTCTGTAGTTTGATTAATCTGATGATTGATATCGATAATCTCTTCTTTAATTTGCTCAATCTCCATGGTAAGAGCCTTTTCACGTTGTGAAAACTGAAACAAAGCATCTTCCTTTTTAAGCTCATAATCTTCTTTAATTTCCCAGAAAGAAGCTACTAATGGTTGCAATTGTTTATAGGTCTTAACCCCTCTGCGATAAAAAGTACCAGCAACGGTAACTCCGTACCATATTTCGTTTGGAAAACTGAAGTTTGCCCACTGTGTTGTATTCGCAATATAGGCTAGAAGAGGAGGGACGCCAAGGATTATACCGAGTATAACAATAACCCAAATGATATTTTTTTGCCATTTACCAGCTCTAAAAAACACTTTTAAAAATGTAAATATAGATTTTGACTGATTATAGAGTTCTTCAGGAGTTTTCCAATATTCTTTAGGAACAATTTCCGAAAATTGCTCTTTATTTTTTAAAATGGTAATGTTATTCTGAATTGCATTTTCGATGGTTTCTTCTACCTTAAATTCATCATTTACCTTTTTAAATAATTCGCTGATACTCGTATCCTCAATTTCGTCTATTTTTTCTTTTAATTTTTGGGCAATAGTATCTCTTTCTGTCTTTAAGCTTATTAATTGGGCATCTATAACATCTTTTTTCCTTTCTAATTCGAGTAATTCAGTATTGGTTATGTTGAGCTTATTAGTAAGTACTTTTTCGATCTCATTTTTATAACTATCTCCGGCAGAATTATCTTGAATATATTGATTTAGGCCGTCGAATATCTTAGTAATGATTCCGGCCCAAAGATTGGCATCCATATATGACCATGCGTTAAAATGCACATGTGCAATACCTTCGCAAAACCTTTCTTCGGGATTTGTTTGCGATAAGAGTTTGATGCGCTCTTTAAGCTTTCGCATAAAAAAACTTTTACCAGACCCCCATTTTCCGAAAAGCGCAATGGCCAAAGGAGGTGTAAAGCTTTTGGCAGCAATTACACGAGCAAATGCCGATATATCTTTTGAAATATTAAGATGATCAATCCCAGAATCGGCATCACTTACCAAACCAGCGATAGTAGTAATCTTTGTGACCGATGTAATGGTGTCCGAAACTTCTTTGAGAGCCACCAAGGTATCTGGTTCGATATGAGAAAGTATGATGGCTATGTCCTTTTGTTTTGGATCAGTAATCGCTGCTCTGTAATGCCCTAAGTTTTCTAAATTTATCTGCAAGTTTTTAATCTTCCAATCTACCAATAAACCTTTACCATCATTTTTGTTTTCGGTTACAATACCAAAACCTTTTATTCTAAGATAAGATTTACGGTTTTGCCCATAAGTAGATTTTAAAATTAGTATATCTCCAGGATCTATATCATTTATAAGTTTGGTATACCTGTCATCTTCATGACCATTCTGCCATACACTTTGTTCAAAAAATCGCTGAGTTTGATCCTCGGTACCCTTGTTCCAGGAAGAACCTGCCAAATAAAATGATCCAGAATGGGCTTCAATAAACTCTTCGTTTTCGAGATATGGACCCATAGGAGTTAATACATTTAAATTTTCTAAATCTAAATCATTAACAATACTATCAACTTTATTTTTTAGTTTGGTTTGTTGTTTTTGCTGTACATTTTTGCTTGGTTTAATAGCAGAGACGGGGTCGTCGTTTTGCGCTTGAACAGATTTAAGCAAATCTCTACCTTCTTTAGTTTTGGATAAAGAAATTATAAATCGAACTTGCAATTCTTGGAGCTGAGACCCAAAACTTTCAATCACCGAACTTGTAATAGTATAACTAATAGGTACCGGAATCTTGGCGGCGCCTGTACCCATTAATGCCATCCACAAGGTTTTGGAAGCACAAGAATTAAGGTAATTGTCCATAGCCCTGGAAAAATTTTGCCTTAATGCATCTGTAGGTTTGTTTTTTCTATCAATAGTAACAACAAAAATAATGGGTTTTTTCCCTTTTTGTTCTAACCAATCATATCCTTTTTCAAGATTAAGATTGCCAAGAACTTTTTCATCATATCCAAATGCCCTAAGTACAGATTGATTAAGAGGTCCGGGATTACCATAATCATCTATAGATGCAAAGGCGATATCTGCTTCATTAGGAGATATATGTATGCCAAAATTTAATAAGGAAGCAATATTTGCTGATTCCATCAGTATGTATTTTTTATAGTTTACTCATAAACAAAAAACACTGTTCGTTGTTTTTTATAAAGAAGTAATTAATAATGGCTGACGATCTAGAATTTGATTCAAAAATGAGATCTCATTTTCGAAATTCAAACAGGGGTAACATAGGTTAAATATAGAATTATTAACCCAGTTTACAAACCACAATAAGTGCTTTTTAAAAAAAGTACCTTGTTTATACAAGATACTTTTTCTAGAACTTGGCTAATTCAAATTATATCTAAAAAATTTGCCAATCCGAGAACATTAATACTTTTGACCGGAAATGAGATAGTATTAATGTACAAAGACACATGTTCTAATCGTTTTACTCGAATTGGCATTTCTTATGACATGCTATGCTTCAAAAAAAATTAATATGGCTTATATTAATTATGCGAATCAAAATTATCGTATTATCAAGGTTTTTAAAAGGGTTTTATAGCTTGTATTATTAGGGTGAATACCCTTTTTTGAAGCTTGTTAAAAACTTACTTTTATTTTTACAGAAAATTGTGATTTCTTTGCCGTTGGGAAAAAATATGCAATTGGAAGATCAAGAAAAAGAACAAAAAAAGATATATACACGATATAATTTCTTTAATAAAACATATTGTGTGTTTAGAGGAGCATCTCTGCGCGAAATCGCACGAAGAAAACCTAATTACCGTAGTGAATCTGGAAGTACATATTATTATACAAAGCATGGTGTATACAGAATGTCTAATCATTGGGGGAGAGCGGCAAAATGTCAATGGCGCTTAGTGTCGGATTTTCCGGCAGAGATCGATGATTTAAGGTTGGGATATGCAGATTGGGTAGATTTTAGAGAAAACCTCGATCCCGATGTCGATGCATATTATATTTCTGTAGACTTTGATAGCAATAAAGTAAGCTATATGCATAAAGATAATCCAAATTATGATCAAACCGCGGTATTACGTTCTGCAGATGCTACGCGAAAATTAATTAAACAAATTAAAAATTTATTAGAAACTCATAAATGGGCAAAATACTATGATTATGATGATCTTGATGAATTTAGACAAGAAGTTGTAACAAGGTTAATCAATAGTAATATTTCGTTAAATGAATTAAGAAGAGAATTGGTAGACTATTAGGTCGATTCTTACTCGGGTAGAGGAACATAAGTATTATCATTTTCCACCTTTGGAAATTCTTTATTTTTCCATTTATTTTTGGCAAGTTCTATCCTATCCTTATCGGTAGCTACAAAATTCCAGTAAATAAAACGTTCTTCAGGAAAAGGTTGCCCTCCAAACAAAATAATATGGGTGTTTGTTTGTAACACGACCGAGCAACTATCCTCAGTTTTGGATATGAGCATATTTCCATGCTCAATATTATCTCCACAGGCTTTAATAGCACCTTTTACAATACATATTCCGATTTCTCCCTGCAATTCACCTTTAATTTTTAGTTCATATCGATTGGTAGTTTTTATTTCGATCATAAACAGTTCAGAATGAACAGGAACAGGAGATGTTTTACCATAGCCCGTACCGGCGATAAGACATAACTGCGCACCTTTATCCTCCCAACTTGGTAGTTCATTCCTATCGATATGATGAAATTCAGGATCGATTTCTTCTAATTCTTTAGGTAAAGCAATCCATATTTGATATCCATGAGCCGTAAACTCTTCACCGTTTCTTAAATCTACCGGGGTTCGTTCGGTATGAGTAACTCCTTTTCCTGCTACCATCCAATTAACAGATCCAGGAGAAATACGCTGATATGTGCCCATACTATCTTGATGAATCAATTCCCCTTCGAGCATGTATGTAAGTGTAGATAAGCCTATATGTGGGTGTTGATCTACATCCATATAATGTCCCTTTTTTATGGTTGCAGGTCCCATATGGTCTATAAAAATAAAAGGACCTACCATTCTTTTTTTCCTGAAAGGAATTAACCTGCCTACCAAAAAATCACCTATATCACGACTTCTTTCGGGGACAATCAAATATTCATTAGACATAAAGGAAGGTTTAAATGGTTCTTTTTTTAAAATTAAAGATTTTAAAAGAACATAACGTTAAATAAATACTAAGTTAGATTTGTGCATTAAAAAATCCTGTTTCTTAGTCGTATAGTTACTCAAAATTATCTTGTTAATAAGTACACAGCTTTTACTCCAAAATAATTTACTATCTTTTCATTCGTTATTACAAAACTAACAACTTCAACCTTTAAACCTACTCATGGAAATTTTTTCTTCGTACAACGTTATTATTGGGATTTCACTAACCATTATTTTATCATTTATATTTAATGGTATTGCAAAAAAAACAAATGTTCCTGCGGTACTTATGTTAATAGTATTGGGGATTATTTTACAATACATTCTAAAAGCTTTTGGAGCGGATTCTAATGCGTTTTTACCTCTGCTCGAAGTGTTAGGAATTGTTGGTTTAATTATGATCGTGCTCGAGGCAGCGCTCGAATTAGAATTAAAAAGTGATAAACTTATGCCTATCCTTAAATCCATGGGGGTAGCTTTAATTGGTTTGGTAGCCTCAACCTTTATAGCTGCTGTAATTCTTAAGGCATTAATAAAAGGGATGACCATGCAATCTGCCTGGTTATATGCTACACCATTATCGATATTATCAAGTGCTATTATTATCCCAAGTGTATCGGGATTGTCGGATAGCAAAAAGGAGTTTCATATTTATGAAAGTACATTTTCAGACATTTTGGGGATTATGCTTTTTTATTTTTTGGCAGGAAGATTAAATCCTGCCGAAGATGCTGGCGTTGGAGGGTTCTTTTTAAATTTAATTTTAACAATTGTGATCTCGCTAGTTGCGAGTTATGCGATTATTTTGATTTTTCAGAAAATTAAAAGCCAAGTAAAACTATTCCTATTAATTGCTGTTTTATTGCTATTGTATGCTTTAGGAAAGAAGATGCACTTATCTTCACTTATAATAATCCTAATATTTGGACTTGTGATAGCCAATATGAAGTTGTTTTTTCAAGGACAATTAAGACAGTACTTAGATTTTGAAAAAGCAAAACATATATATCACGAATTACATGTTATTACCGCTGAAACTGCTTTTGTGGTTAGAACATTGTTTTTTGTGATATTTGGAATCACTATCGTGTTATCTTCTTTGTTGAGTTTAAAAGTAACACTTATTAGTATTTTAATATTAGTTTCTATCTACGCTATACGATATGGGTTATTGCGTCTTTTTATGGGGAAAGATATATTTCCTCAATTGTTTATTGCACCCAGAGGGTTAATTACCGTTCTTTTGTTTTATGCGATCCCCGCAGAAGCAATGGTCGAAGGTTTTGAGCCCGGAGTTTTATTATTTGTTATTATTGGTACTAGTTTAATCATGACCTGGGGGATGATACGAGATAAAAAGAAAAATCCCGTGGCGATTGAAGAGACAGGGGACCAACAAAACAATATTGAAGAAACAGAATATTTTATCAATAACACAACAGATTTAAGTGATATTGAGAATCCTAATACATCTGAAGGACAGCAATTAGAAGAATGAAAAGACTTCATCGATTAACAGCTATATTAGTTAAGTTACAATCCAAAAAGATTGTACAGGCAGCAGAACTGGCCGATAAATTTGAAGTAAGTCTACGTACGATTTACCGAGACATGCAAGCGCTTACAGATGCTGGTGTACCTATAGGTGCCGAGGCAGGTACTGGGTATTTCCTGGTTGATGGATATTCGTTGCCACCAGTAATGTTTACCGAAAAAGAAGCCAACGCCTTACTTACGGCCTCTAAGATTATAGCAACAAATAATGATCAGTCTTTGATTAATGAATACCAAGAGGCAATTGATAAGGTGATTGCCGTACTTAAAACTACACAAAAAAAGAAATTAGAAATCCTTGATCAAAGAGTATTTACCTATAATCGTAAAGTTGCTCACCCTAGTAATACTTTGTCTGTTATTCAACAGGCAATCACAGATTTTAGAGTACTTGATATTCAATATACCAAGGCTACAGAAGAGTTTAGTAAAAGGCATATAGAGCCGTTAGGGGTATATTTTACAAACAATACTTGGATCCTGATTGCGTATTGTAGATTACGTAAAGATTATCGAGAATTCAGAACGGATAGGATTCTTAAACTCATAGAAACTCAAGAGATTTTTCCGCCTCAACAATTCACTTTAGAGGATTACTATAACAGAAGATTACACCAATATAGAACAAATACTTCTTCTCAATAAAAACTACTGACATAGGGTTGTCATATACCAGTTTTAGCTTTGATGTTAAATTATTTTTCATGAATAAATTAATGCTAATCCTTATGGTAAACTTACTTTTTAATTGTACCACAAAACAAGATCAAGAACTTATGTCAATCAAAACAGAACCAGGCGTTGTAGAAATTGTATTATTTGAAGCAAATCCCGAATATACACAACAAGATGTACAAAAAGCTTTGGCTTCATTAAATGATATTCTAAAACTGTATTATGGATTTGTACAAAGGACTACAGCAAGGAGTGGAGAAGGAAAATATATTGATATCGTATATTGGACTGATATGGAATCAGCCCAAAAAGCTGCAGGTGATATTTTAAAAAATGAAAAAGCATCTTCTATTTTTAGTGTTATTAAATCAGAATCTGTACAGATGTATCATTTTGAGACTTTTAATCAGTTTGGAGAATAAATATTATAGACGTATTAAAAGTTAATCACCTCATTTTTTAAATAGTTTTTGTATCCTACTATGCATGTGATTTGAGAGAAAAAGTATTTAGGTTATAGAATATAGAATTTTGGAGTTATTTTTTTATTAAATTATTATTAATACTGCTTCTTTTTGTGATAATTACTGCGTATTTGTACTAGGTTTTTTATAGTTTTAAATGATTTTTTAATCAAACCAATAGTACAATAATATTGCAGATTTTTAATGAATATTCTTCACATAAGTTTTGAGTGTTATCCAATTGCAAAAGTTGGTGGCTTAGCCGATGTTGTTGGAGCTCTTCCAAAATTTCAACATGATTTAGGCCTTGACACTAATGTGGTAATGCCATTTTATAATACTTCGTTTATAAAAGCAGCCGAGCTAGCAGTAAAAGATGAAGGAACAATATCATTAGGCGATATTTCTTATACGTATGAAATAAGAGAGTTATCTTCTCCAAACATTGGATGTAATGCATACTTAGTTTATATACCTAATCTGTTGGATAGGCCCGAGGTATACGGTCATGAGGATGATACCGAACGATTTATTGCGTTTCAATTAGCTGTATTAGATTGGCTTAATTCAAGCAAAGAAGTACCCGATATAATTCATTGTCATGATCATCATACTGGTTTAATTCCATTTTTAATTGCTAATGCGTTTCAATATCAAGACTTAAACAATATTCCCACGGTTTTTACGATACATAATGCTCAGTATCAAGGTCAAATATCTTATGATAAACTGCATTATCTACCTGATTTTGATAAAAATAAAATAGGATTATTAGATTGGGATCAGCAAATTAATCCACTAGCTTCTGCTATCAAATGTGCTTGGAGAGTGACTACTGTTTCTCCTAGTTATATGGAAGAACTTCAAAATATGGCGAATGGACTTGAGGGGTTACTTCGTCATGAAAAGGCAAAATGCCAAGGCGTATTAAATGGTATTGATACAAAATCCTGGGATACCGAAACCGATACTATGTTGATCGAAAATTACAAGATCAGCGATGTAATTTCAAAAAGAATAAAGAATAAAGAGTGGTTGTGCGACGAATTTAATTTGGATATCAGCAAACCTCTTTTCTGTTTTATAGGTAGGTTAGTATATGAAAAAGGAGCCGATTTATTACCGGATATAATAGAAGAGTCATTGCGTTCAAATGATATTAATATGTTGATGTTAGGCTCAGGGAATAAAGAAGTTGAAGAACGTTTAGAATCCCTAAAGGATACTTTTTTGGGACGCTATCACATGTATACGGGATATAATGAGAAATTATCACACATAATATATGGAGGAGCAGATTTTTTACTAATGCCCTCAAGAGTAGAACCATGTGGCCTTAATCAAATGTATGCGCTTAGATATGGTGCTATTCCTATTGTAAGAAGAACAGGAGGTCTTAAAGACACCGTAATAGATATAGGAGATGATGGCTTTGGAATATGCCATAATCAGGCTACAGTACAAGATGTATGCTATTCAATACGAAGGGGAGTAGCATTGTACGCAGATCAAAAAAAATACAGGGAAATACAAAAACAAATAATGAAAATTGATCATTCTTGGACTCGATCGGCAAATCAATATGTAAACATTTATAAATCCCTAATTATTTTAACATGATCAACAAAAAAGTTCTGGCAATTATTTTGGGTGGTGGACAAGGCTCCCGATTATTCCCTCTTACAGAAAAACGTTCAAAGCCAGCAGTATCTATTGCAGGGAAATATAGATTAGTCGATATTCCTATTTCTAATTGTATTCATTGCGATATTAAGAGAATGTTCGTGCTAACTCAGTTTAATTCGGCTTCGTTAAACAGGCATATTAAAAACACCTACCTTTTTAGTTCTTTTAGTAATGCATTTGTTGATATATTGGCTGCCGAGCAAACTCCGGATAACAAAACTTGGTATCAAGGTACAGCCGATGCAGTAAGACAATCGATGCACCATTTGTTAAACCATGAGTTTGAATATGCAATGATTTTATCTGGTGATCAACTCTATCAAATGGATTTTAACGACATGTTGAATTCTCATATAAATAAAGGAGCAGAAATTTCTATTGCGACATTGCCCGTAACAGCAAAAGAAGCTACTTCTTTTGGGATACTTAAAACAGATGATGATAGCTTTATTTCTTCATTTGTAGAAAAACCAAGTTCAGACAAGTTACCAGGTTGGGAGTCCGAAGTTAGCGAAGAAATGAAAAATGAAAACAGACACTATCTTGCATCTATGGGTATTTATATATTCAATAAGCAATTACTTATAGATCTAATGTCTAACCCGGATACGATAGATTTTGGAAAAGAAATTATTCCTCAATCGATTCATAAAAACAAAGTATTGGCTTATCAGTATGAAGGTTATTGGACCGATATAGGTAATGTATCTGCTTTTTTTGATGCTAATATTAGTTTGACTGATGACGTTCCTCAGTTTGATTTGTTTAATGGCTCAAAAAATATTTTAACACGTCCTCGTATACTTCCACCTTCAAAAATTTCAGGAACATTACTAAACAAAGCTATGATTGCTGAGGGTTGTATTATTAATGCCAAAGAAATTGAACGATCAGTAATAGGTATTCGTTCGAGAATAGGAAAGAATACAATCATTAAAAACACCTATATGATTGGTAGTAATTCCTATCAGGATATTCAGGAATTAACAACAAATATGCATGACGGAGTACCTTCAAATGGTGTTGGGGACGATTGTTATATCAATAACGCTATTATAGACAAAGATGTATCCATTGGGAATAATGTTCATATAGAAGGAGGAACCCATTTAGAAGACACCGAAGAAGCCGATTATGTGATCAAAGATGGAGTTGTTGTTATCAAGAGTAGATCTGTAATACCAGATAATTTCAGATTAGAATAGTATATATGTCGTTATGCAGGCAATACATTAGATATTTAGGAAATCGCAAATGGAAAATTTTCCGCTCCAGTCATGTTTTAAAAATTGTAAATGGGTAAGGTAGTAGCACATAGCTTCTTTTCGGATTTTGATATTAATCTTTTTAAGGGAGGTAAACATTATCGTTTGTATGAGAAATTTGGTTCTCATATTACTACTGTTGATGGAGTAGAAGGTACTTATTTTGCTGTTTGGGCACCATCAGCCAAATCTATTTCTGTTATCGGTGATTTTAATTTTTGGCAAGAAGGAGAGCATGAACTTAATGTGCGTTGGGATGAATCCGGAATATGGGAAGGTTTTATTCCTGGTGCCGGAAAAGGAAGTGTTTATAAATATAAAATACAGTCTCACCATAACGATATAATTACCGAAAAAGCAGACCCATATGCAAGACGCTGCGAGCATCCACCAAAAACTGCCTCTATAGTTTGGGATAGCATTTATGATTGGAAAGACAAGGAGTGGATGAAAAAACGAAAAAAACATAATGCATTAGAAGCGCCTTTTTCGGTTTATGAAGTTCATTTAAGTTCTTGGAAAAGAAAAATAGAAGAAAACAGATCCTTATCCTATGTAGAATTAGCAGATGAATTGGTAGCTTATGTGAAAGAAATGGAATTTACTCATGTAGAGTTAATGCCCATAATGGAGTATCCATATGATCCATCATGGGGCTATCAACTTACAGGTTATTTTGCTCCAACATCTCGTTTTGGATATCCAGAAGAGTTTAAATTATTGGTAGATAAATTACATCAAAATGACATAGGTATTATTCTAGATTGGGTACCCTCTCATTTCCCCGAAGATGCCCATGGGTTAGGTTTTTTTGATGGTACATGTTTGTATGAACACCCAGATAAAAGAAAAGGATATCACCCGGATTGGAAAAGTTTAATTTTCAATTATGGAAGAAATGAAGTAAAGAGTTTTTTGATTAGCAATGCTATTTTTTGGTTAGATCAATATCACGCAGATGGATTACGCGTAGATGCTGTGGCATCTATGCTCTTTTTGGATTATTCTCGTAATGAAGGAGAGTGGGAACCTAATATTTATGGGGGCAGAGAGAATCTAGAGGCGATTACATTTATTAAAGAGTTGAATGAGGAAGTATATGCCAGTTTTCCGGATGTACAAACAATTGCAGAAGAATCTACATCGTATCCTATGGTATCCAAACCTACATTTGTAGGAGGTCTAGGTTTTGGTATGAAATGGATGATGGGGTGGATGCATGATACGTTGCAATACTTTGGAAAAGAGTCGATATATCGCAAACATCACCAAAATGATCTTACCTTCAGTATGACATATGCCTTTACCGAAAACTTTATGTTGCCATTATCACATGATGAAGTGGTATATGGCAAGCGCAGTATTATTGGGAGGATGCCGGGAGATGAATGGCAAAAATTTGCAAACCTTAGATTGTTGTATAGCTATATGTTTACACATCCTGGCGCAAATTTATTGTTTATGGGAGCAGAGATCGGGCAGCATGGAGAATGGGATTTTCAGAAAAGTTTAGATTGGTATATACTTGATTATGATTTTCATGCGGGGATTAAAGCTGTAGTAAAAGAACTTAATCATCTTTATAAAAATCAACCAGCATTATACCAAAAACAATTTAGCGTAGATGGTTTTGAATGGATTAGCCATGATGATCATGAAAATTCTGTAATTTCCTATATTCGAAAAGGGAATTATGATAAAGATAACCTCATAGTGGTTTGTAATTGTACTCCAATGCCGAGAACAAATTACCGTATTGGATTACCTGCTCATGGAAAATTAGTAGAGGTATTTAATAGTGATCAAAAGAAGTATGGCGGTAGCGGTGTTTCTAACCAAAAAGAGCTTAATATATCTCAAAACGAATGGCAATATCGAGAGTATTCAGCAGAGATTATTTTACCACCTTTGGGAGTAGTTGTTTTTAAAATAGAATAGTATTTTTTTTGAATCTATAATAGGTTTTAAAATACTGATTTTTAAATAATTGTTAATTATGGTTTGTCTCAAACGTTTTCGTTGATTTTTCTTGATAAATAGTGAGAACTATCGTTTCGAAACTGACCAAGATATTGTTCTTTTACATACCCAAGTCAAATTGAAAAAGAGAAATATATGATCACCAATACAGAATTAGAGCAAAAGGGAAATTTGTTTCCAGGTAAAATAACTTCTTTCTCTCAACATGTTGATAAAATACATTTCTATACCGAGAACGGAGTCATACTTCAGGTTACAATTTTAAGAGGAAGCGTAATTCGTTTTAGATACGCAACCGATAATAATTTTGAAAAAGATTTCTCTTATGCCATTAGCGATGATGGAGCAAGAGGTTATAGTAAATTAGAGGTAGAAGAACATGATTCTCATTATGCTATAATAACATTAAGAGTAAAGATTGTAATTGGTAAAAATGATTTAAAGACCGCTATTTACGATCTTGAAGGAAATGTAATCTGTAAAGATGATTGGGGTTTTCATTGGGAGCAAAGTTATGAATATGGTGGTAACATAGTAAAAATGAGTAAATCGGCTCCGCAAGGAGAGTGTTACTACGGGCTTGGTGATAAACCAATGCACCTTAACTTAAAAGGAAAGAGAATAGAAAATTGGGCTACAGATCAATACGCATTTGGTAAAGATCAGGATCCACTATACAAAAGTGTTCCTTTTTATATAGGGATGTATGAAGAACGAGCATATGGTATTTTCTTTGATAATACATTTAGAACATTTTTTGATTTCTGTCATGAACGAAGAAATGTAACCAGTTTTTGGGCGCAAGGAGGTGAAATGAATTATTACTTTTTCTATGGGCCTACCATGCAAGACGTCGTAACACGTTATACAGATTTAACGGGTAAGCCAGAATTACCTCCTTTGTGGGCACTTGGATATCACCAGTGTAAATGGAGTTACTATCCAGAAAGTAAGGTAAAAGAGGTGACCAATAAATTTAGAGAACTTCAAATTCCTTGCGATGCCATTTATCTCGATATAGATTATATGGAAGGCTTTAGATGTTTTACTTGGAGTAAAGAGTACTTTCCTGATCCTAAACGAATGGTAGCCGAGCTGGCAGAAGATGGTTTTAAAACTGTTGTTATTATAGATCCAGGGATTAAAATTGATGATGATTATTCGATTTACAAAGAGGCTATAGAAAAGGATTATTTCTGCAAACGTGCAGATGGTCCGTATATGAGAGGTAAAGTATGGCCGGGAGAGTGCTATTTTCCAGATTTCACGAATCCCGAAGTGAGAGAATGGTGGTCTGGATTGTTTAAAGAGATTATTGATGAGATAGGAGTGAAGGGGGTATGGAATGATATGAATGAGCCTGCTGTTATGGAAGTGCCAGGAAAAACCTTTCCCGATGATGTCCGCCATAACTATGATGGTAACCCTTGTAGTCACAGGAAAGCACATAATATTTACGGTACTCAAATGGCAAGGGCTACTTATGAAGGCGTAAAACAATTCGCATATCCTAAACGTCCTTTTATTATAACAAGGTCGGCTTATTCTGGAGCACAACGGTATACTTCCTCTTGGACAGGAGATAATATTGCAACCTGGGAGCATCTTTGGATAGCTAATATCCAGGCACAACGCATGAGCATGAGTGGCATGTCGTTTACAGGTAGTGATATTGGTGGTTTTGCAGAACATCCAACGGGTGAGTTATATACAAGGTGGATTCAACTAGGAGTATTTCATCCTTTTTGCCGTACACATTCTTCTGGAGATCATGGTAATCAAGAACCTTGGACATTTGGCGAAGAAGTAGTGGCGGTTACTCGTAAGTTTGTAGAGCTTAGATATCAATTATTACCTTATTTGTATACCATGTTTTGGGAATACGCAGAAGAAGGTATACCTATGTTAAAACCATTAGTTCTTTTTGATCAATATGATCCGCAAACCCACTATAGAACAGATGAATTTGTTTTCGGAAATCAAATTTTAGTGTGTCCCGTACAAGAACCCAACTCAAAAGGAAGGCGGATGTATATTCCAAGAGGTAATTGGTATAATTACTGGACAAGAGCATATGTAAAAGGAGGAATGGAACAATGGGTAGATGCAGATTTGGATATCATTCCTTTATTTGTAAAAGAAGGAGCAATTATCCCTAAGTACCCAGTACAGCAATATGTTGGAGAAAAGGAAATAGAAGAATTGAAACTCGAGGTCTATTATAAATTAGGAAACAAAGAAGTCTCCAAAGTTTTTGAAGATGCTCAAGATGGGTATGATTATGTAAAAGGACGATTTAGTCTTAGAAGTTTCTCTTTTACAGGAAAAGAAAATGAAGTAATTATCCAGCACCATAAAACCGGAAGTTACGTTACGGGTTATGAGACGTTCAAAGTGGAATTAATTGGGTTACCATTTGATATTAAAGAGGTAGAGTTAGATAATGTTGTTGTTGATTTAGATAGTATTAAGTTTGATAGTGAAAAAAACACCATAGTAATTCCAAAAGATTTTCATGAACTTCATATTATAGCCAAGTAATGCCTTTTATCGGTTAATAGCGCAATTTATGGACTTTTTGCAATAATTATTCTCCTCTCTGTTTGAAGGTGGTGTGTTATTTTCGTAATTTTAACTTTAGAATCTTACTTGATAACAATACTTATGAATACAAGAAAATCTATAGTGATAATGGGTACAATACTTTTGTTTATGTCTTGTGCTACTAATCCTTTTACAGGTAAACAGACCTTGGCTTTGGTGCCTAATTCGCAAATTTTGCCGATGGCTTTTCAACAGTATAACCAATTCTTAGGAGAAAATAAGGTGGTAAAAGGTACATCTGATGCAGAAATGATAACTCGTGTGGGTCAAAGAATTTCTAAAGCTTCCGAACGTTGGTTAAATGCCAATGGTTATGCAGGATATTTAAAAGATTATAAATGGGAATATAATTTGGTAGAAGATAAAGCCGTGAACGCATGGTGTATGCCTGGAGGAAAAATTGTTTTTTATACAGGGATTCTTCCAATTGCGAAAAATGAAACGGGGATTGCTGCCGTAATGGGACACGAGGTTGCTCATGCATTAGCAAATCATGGTCAGCAGAGAATGAGTGCATCTCAAATTCAACAAGTTGCAGGGGCTGCTACAGCGGTTGCTGTTAGTGGTAAAGATCAAAAAACACAACAAATTGTAGGTACGGCTTTTGGACTAGGAAGTCAATTTGGGGTTATGTTACCATTTAGTAGAAGTCATGAAACTGAAGCCGATAGAATTGGATTGCAATTAATGGCTATTGCAGGGTATAATCCTGATGAAGCCGCCAATTTATGGAGACGAATGAAAGCCAATAGTGGTGGTCAAGCTCCTCCAGAGTTTATGAGTACGCATCCATCTAGTGATACTAGAATTTCAAACCTTACAGCATGGGCACCGGCTGCAAAAGCCGAAGCCAAGAAATTTGGAGTTACAACCTTTAAATAATTGTAAAGTTTACTTTCTTAAAAAGATTATACTTAATTTAGAAGCTGTTCTGAAACAATTCGGGACAGCTTTTTTTATAAAATATGAGGAAAACTTTACCAAAAGGGCATAAAAAACTTCTTAATGCTTGGGCCTTCTACGATTGGGCTAATTCAGTATACAACCTAACAATTTCATCAGCGATATTTCCCATTTTTTGGGGAGCACTTACAATAGTAAGAGATGATCAAGATAATATTGTTAGTGATACAGTACGTTTTTTGGGTGTAGATTTCAATAATGATTCATTAATAAGTTATGTAACGGCCTTTGCATTTTTATTGGTGTCAATTATAAGTCCTTTCCTTTCAGGTATTGCAGATTATGTTGGGAATAAAAAGAACTTTTTAAAATTCTTTTGCTATTTGGGAGCTATATCCTGCATTGGATTGTATTGGTTTTCCTTAGAACACCTATGGTTTGGATTATTGTGCTACTTTTTAGCGCTTGTTGGTTTTTGGGCAAGTTTAGTTTTTTATAATTCTTATTTACCTGATATTGCTTTTCCAGAACAACAAGATGCAATTAGTGCCAAAGGGTATTCTTTGGGATATATAGGTAGTGTTATTTTATTGATTATAAATCTAATTATGATCTTAAAATTTGAATGGTTTGGTTTTGAAGATGAAGGAGTTCCAACTCGACTTTCTTTTGTGATGGTAGGAGTATGGTGGATTCTATTTAGCCAATACACATATTATTATTTACCTAAAGGAAATAAGAAGGAAACATTAACAAAATCTATATTATTTAATGGGTTTAAAGAACTTAAAATGATATGGAATGCACTTCGTAATGATTTGAGGTTGCGTAGGTATCTTAGTGCTTTTTTCGTTTATAGTATGGCGGTTCAAACCATTATGTTGATTGCTACATATTTCGGAATAGAAGAATTGGATTGGGGAGATCAAAATGCAACAACTGGATTGATCATAAGTATATTATTGATTCAATTGGTGGCAGTTCTGGGAGCATTTCTAACGTCTAAAGCTTCATACAAATATGGTAATATAAGTACGCTAATCGTAATTAATTTTATTTGGATTGCGATATGTGTATACGCATATACAATTACAACACCAATTCAATTTTATATCACTGCTGCAGTCGTAGGACTGGTAATGGGAGGTATTCAGGCACTTTCTAGATCAACATACTCCAAGTTTTTACCAGAAAATGCTGTTGATACCGCATCTTATTTCAGTTTTTATGATGTTTCAGAAAAAATCGGAATTGTAATAGGAATGTTTTCTTATGGAATCGTTGCACAAATGACAGGAAGCATACGATATTCTATCCTGTTTTTAATTTTATTTTTTGTAATCGGTCTTATTCTTTTATTTAGAGTACCCAGAAAGGATTCTTAAAGAAATATTAACTAAAGCATAAAAGGATAAAGCTTAACCACCTTTATCCTTTTTTTTTGCTTTTTATCTAAATTTTAGCGCTTATTTTTTGGGTAATAAGAAATGTTATTTTGAAATATAATAATATTGGAAACGTTAATGTTTATAGCTATTTTTATATAAATAAAATCTAACAACAATGAAAAAACTTATGTTAATGCTAGCGGTTATTGTACTGGCGTCCTGCAGTACTACACAACAAACTGTTATTGCAGCAAAGAAAACACTTAAAGGGGATTGGTCTTTAGATAACATTTCTTATGACAGGGATGGTATTTTTGATGTAAATCTATATAATGATGCATCGGCTGAGTGTTTTACGGGTAGTGTTTGGAAATTTATTCCTAATAATAATACAGGAAAATACGAAGTAAATCAAAGTAGTTGTACTTCTACAGGAGCTAGAAACTTTAGATTTACGATACCAAAGCCAGAAGCAAATGGAGAGTATAGCTTTTTGTTTAAACCAATTAATGAAAAGAAAAAGAGTACTAATAATAATGCAGGTTACAGAATGGCATTAAAACATTTGGATGATGCTACTATGACTTGGGCTATGACAGTGAGTTTAGAAGGTAAACCTTTTATAATCACGATGAATTTTAATAAAATACAATAATTCAAATCTTTATACAATGATGAATACAAATCTTAAAAAAATAGGAGTTGCATTAATGGCTGTAGCTATGCTTACAAGTTGTGATGCAGTCCAAAATGCAAATAATACTCAAAAAGGAGCGGTTATAGGAACGGCAGCAGGAGCAGTACTTGGTGGAATTATTGGAAACAATGTTAAAGGCAAAAACTCTGCATTAGGAGCAGTACTTGGTGGAGTTGTTGGTGGAGTTGCCGGTGGTGTAATCGGTAAGCAAATGGATAAACAAGCTCAAAAGATTGAGTCAGAAATCCCAGGTGCCGAGGTAACTAGAGTTGGAGAAGGGATTGATGTGGTTTTTGATGAGAATAGTGGTGTATATTTTGAGACCAACAAATCAAATGTTAATGCCAAATCTAAAGCTAATCTTAATAAGTTAGCAGGAATTTTTAAAGAGTATCCAGATACTAATATTATTGTAGAAGGTCACACAGATAGTTCTGGAGATGATAGTTATAATATGACTTTATCTCAAAAGAGAGCAAATGCTGTAGCCGACTACTTAGTTTCGCAAGGAATAAGCAAAACTCGTTTAACTATATATGCTCATGGTGAGACGTTGCCAAAGTATGATAATGGAACTGCCGAAGGAAGAGCCAAAAACAGAAGAGTCGAACTTGGTATCGTTGCTAATGAGAAAATGAAAAAAGATGCGCAAGAGCAGGTAAAACAATAGTTTTCTGTAATTAAATATAAAAAACCCCGACTATATAGTTGGGGTTTTTTTATGCTCAAATTTTGTGTATCTTCATTTAATGAACAAGCAGTCGCACATACTAATTGTAGGGGGAGGATTAGCAGGGCTTGTTAGTGCAATTCATCTATCTCAAAAAGGAATCGATGTTGTTCTTATTGAGAAAGATACGTATCCCAAACACAAAGTATGTGGTGAATATATCTCCAACGAAGTACTTCCTTATTTTGATTATCTAGGTATACATATAGATGAGATTTCTCCTGTAAAAATCTCGAAATTTGAAATTACTACGCAAAAAGGAAAAACTATACGTAGCTCTTTACCTTTGGGAGGTTTTGGAATTAGTAGATATGCCTTGGACCAATATCTATGGGATATAGCAATTCAAAATGGAGTACATTGTATTAATGATAAAGTAGTAGCCGTAACTTTTGATGAAAATAGTTTTAGAGTAAATACTGTTCAGAATGGTATTTTTAGTAGTGATTATGTTATTGGGGCTTATGGTAAGCAGTCGTCTTTGGATAAATCCTTAAATAGAGATTTTACTAATAAAAAATCCCCTTGGTTAGCTGTAAAAATGCATTATCAAGCACAGGTCAATAAAGAGACAGTGGCTTTACATAATTTCGAAGGTGGATACTGTGGCCTTTCTATGGTAGAAAACAATGTTGTAAATGCGTGCTATTTGGCTCATTACGATAGTTTTAAAGAATATAAAGATATAGCGACTTTTCAATCCGAAATCTTAAGCAAAAACCCATATTTAAAAGAGTTTTATAAATCCGCAATACCACTATTTGAAAAACCAATTACAATTAGTCAAGTTAATTTTCAGAAAAAGAAACCTGTAGAAGAGCATGTATTTATGACAGGTGATGCCGCCGGTCTTATACACCCATTATGCGGAAACGGAATGGCAATGGCAATACAAGGTGCGCAGATAATAAGTGAGTTATTGATCAATAATCATAACAAGATGACAAGTTTTACAAGAAAAGAACTTGAAGATTTGTATAAAAAACAGTGGATTGCAGCATTTTCGAAAAGGTTATATACCGGGAGACTTTTACAAAAAGTTTTGATAGATCCCAGTTTGCAACAACTGTCATATAAACTAGCTACCTTATTGCCATCTATGGTACCTAAAATTATTAAGCAAACTCATGGAAACCCCATTGTATGCTAATCGATTTAAAACATAGAAGTTATGAAGAAGAACTCATGGACGATCCTCTAATCGAAAAGGGGGCCTTGCAAACAGCTTTGTCTGATATTTCTAAGGTCAATAGATTATTAGGAGGAAATGCAATAACCAAGCAATCCGTATATCGATTGCTTAAAGAAAGTTCTACGTCAAAAGAATATGTAATTCTTGATTTGGGATGTGGTGATGGTGAGATGTTAAGAGAAATCGCTGATTTGTTTAGAAAAAAAGGATTAAATGGTAAATTTATAGGAGTAGATCTTAATAGTGCCTGTATTGAGCAAGCAAAGTACCTAAGTGAGGCGTATCCTGAAATCTCTTTTGAGAAAAAAAATATTCTTGAAGTAGAACCATCTGATTTTTCGTGTGACATTATCATCTCTACATTGACATTACATCATTTAGAGGATATTGAAATTAAAAGAGTAATGAACAAATGTGTAACCTTGGCTTCTATAGGAATTGTAATTAATGACCTTCATAGAAGCGCGCTGGCATATTACCTTTTTAAAGTATTCAGTTTCTTTTTTATTAAGGGACATATTGCAAAAAATGACGGATTAGTTTCTATTAAGAGAGGATTTACCAAACAAGAACTATATAGTTACGCAAAAGAAATTAACTTGAATACCTATACAATTGATTGGAAATGGGCCTTTCGGTATAGATGGGTAATCAAAACAGGGGAAATATAAATAAAAAGCTAAGAAAAATTGGATGTAAAAATAGCAATGGTGGCTAAAGAATTGCCCCAATATGTAAGGGAAACAAAAGAAATATTGCCCTTTGTGTCTTTGTGGTTATCAGAGCAAGAAGAACGTTTTAAAAGAAAAGCTTTTAAAATCTTTGAAAATGCTGCGGTTGATAAAAGATATGGTATCATGAGCATCGAAGAGGTCTTTTCAGCTACTTCGTTTGCCCAAAAAAATGATATCTATATTAGAGAAGTTAAAAAATTAGGAACTTCAGTATTACAAAAGGCTTTGCAACAAGCAAATTGGAATCCACAATCTCTGGATTATATCATAACAGTAAGTTGTACAGGAATTATGATACCATCTCTTGATGCGTACATCATCAATGACCTTAATCTAAAACAGGATATTGTAAGGTTGCCAGTAACCGAAATGGGATGTGCAGCTGGAGTTTCTGGGATTATTTATGCCAGAAATTTCCTTAAATCAAACCCAGGAAAAAGAGCTGCCGTAATTGCTGTAGAATCACCCACGGCAACATTTCAGTTAGATGATTTTAGCATGACTAATATGGTCAGCGCAGCTATTTTTGGTGATGGCGCGGCTTGTGCGTTACTTTCTTCCGAAGAAGATGTAGATGGGCCTAAAATAATAGGTGATGAGATGTATCATTATTATGATGCTTCTACCATGATGGGATTCAATTTAATTGATGGAGGTTTGCAAATTGTGTTGGACCCCGAAGTACCTAAAAAAATAGCAACACATTTTCCGGATGTGATTCACCCTTTTCTAGAAAAATATGATATGACTATTGAGGATATCGATCATCTTATTTTTCATCCTGGTGGAAAAAAAATTGTGCAAACCGTAGAAGAGCTTTTTGGGCATTTGGGTAAAAATATCGATGATACCAAAGCTGTTTTGCAAGAGTATGGAAACATGAGTAGTGCTACTGTTTTGTATGTCTTAGAACGATTTATGGATAAAAAACCTAAACCTGGAGAAACCGGTTTAATGTTAAGTTTTGGTCCTGGTTTTTCTGCGCAACGTATCCTCTTAAAATGGTAAATTACATAATCTTGATAAAAACATAAGATCTATGACTGGCAAAGAGTTTCAAAATAAAAATTATTGGGCACTTATTCTAGGGGGGAGTTCTGGATTAGGCCTGGCCACAGCCATAAAACTCGCATCTCATGGTATGAATATCGTGATTGTACACCGTAATCGGAAAAGCGAACGAACGCAAATAGAAGAAAATTTTGAAATTTTAAAAAAATCAAATGTAGATTTTTATGCATTCAATGTAGATTTATTAAAACCTGAAAAACGTACCGAAACCATTAACGAAATTAAGAGGGTTATTGGAAATGGAAAAATAAAAGTACTGGTACATAGCATTGCCAAAGGAAATCTAAAACCAATGAATGATGCCGAACATGTCTTGAAAAATGATGATTTTCATTTAACAATTGATGCCATGGCTATTAGTTTATATGACTGGGTATCTTCTTGTTATAATGCAGAAATATTTGACAATGATGCTAGAGTGATATCATTTACCAGTGAGGGTAATACCAAAGCCTGGAAAAATTATGCTGCTGTTTCGGCGGCAAAAGTAGCTCTAGAAGCTATAACTCGAAATATAGCTATGGAATATGCAAAGTATGGTATTAGAGCAAACTGTTTACAACCTGGAGCAGTAAATACACAATCGTTAAGAATGATACCAGGGTACCAAAAAATAATCGATCATAGTATAGAACGTAACCCTTTTAATCGTATAACAACTCCCGAAGATGTTGCAAATGTGGTCTATTTACTAACTACTCCAGAGGCAGCATGGATTAATGGTTGTGTTATTCCGGTTAATGGGGGAGAACATCTATTATAAAAAAATCATTTTATGAAAGCGAAGCTTGTTTTTTTAATTCTATTTTTTTGTAGTGCTTATTTTTGGGCACAGAATAAATTTCGGGATACTATTCCTTTTAAAAACGATTTAGGTTTAATTGTTATCCCAATCCAATATAACGGACAAGAAAAGAATTTTATTTTTGATACTGGTGCTATGCTTTCTATAGGTTTTTCTTGGGTAAAAGAAGAATTGAAGGCTACTCGCAAAACCAGGGTAATTACCTCTTCTAGTAAGTCAAAATCTAGATTACGTTATTATAAGGCCGATACGGTAAAGTTGGGGTCGGCAAAGATTACAAAACACAGAATTTTGGGCACAAAGGATAGTGATATATTTTCTTGTTATGCTATAGACGGAGTATTAGGAATGGATATCATCGCCAAATTTAATTGGCAGATCAATTTCAAAGAAAAGTATATAGTAATGTTGGATGCTGATTATTTCCCTCCAGATATTGACGAAAAGATGTATGCGATGGATTTTGTATATGAGGATAGTAGACCCTGGGCCTATTTTAATGTACTAGGTGAACGAATACGATTTTTATTAGATACTGGGGCAAGCAATTCGGATATCTACATAAAATACAAGGATCTATTCAAAAACATAGATACAAATTCTGTAAAAGAAATACACAGTGGTTTTTTTGATTTTAACGGAGCCTTTAGTAAAACAAAATCTCGTACCATGAAACTATTAGATGTGTCATCTGCATCTGTAACATTAGCTCCAATCGTAGATTTTTCAAAGAAAAGCAGTAAAATAGGCAATTCTTCTTGGGAAGATACATCGCTTTTTATAAGTATAAATGATAACAAACTTTATTGTTCGTCAAATAGTATTGACGAATCATATGGAAGTTATGGATGTTCTTTTGATGTAAAAGAAGGAAAGATTATTGTTTCTAAAATACAAGTAAATAGTATAGCATGGAAAGAAGGGTTACGACAAGGATCTGAAGTCCTAGAAGTTAACGGTAAAAAGTTTGACGATTTTTGTAGCATTTATACATATCAAAAGGGAATAGTAAAACAAAAAAATAAGTTAAAAGTGACGCTTAAGGATGGAAAAACTATTACTTTAAATCATGAATTACTGTTTTAGTAACCCGTTGTAATTTTCATAAACCTTAAAAAACATGAAAAATATATTCATTTTATGCCTTCCCTTAATTTTATACAGTACTGGGTGTAAAGAAGATAGTGAAGTAGATGCAAATATTGACCTTGATCCAAACACGAATACTGAAGCAGAGATCGTTAGCGTAGACTTCTCGGGAAATGAAAATGCGTATACCTTTAGAGTAGGTATTAAAAGCCCAGATACGGGCTGCAATCAATATGCAGATTGGTGGGAAATTATTTCTGAAGATGGAGAATTAGTATACCGCAGGATTTTGGCCCATAGTCATGTAAACGAACAACCTTTTATTCGATCTGGAGGTCCTGTGCCTATTGCTCAAAATCAGACAGTATATATTCGAGGGCATATGAATACAGTTGGTTACGGTACCAAAGTATATAAGGGGTCAGTTGCAAATGGGTTTAAGGAAAATACAGTTGATAAAGATTTTGCAATTGAATTAGCACAGGTAGCGCCATTGCCTACAGGATGTGCATTTTAAAAATTTAAATTAGATTGAACATTCAAGAAATTATTAAAAAATTACCGTATAGTAAGCCATTTTTATTTGTAGATAATATCCTAGAAGTTAATGATGAGTTTATTAGGGGAGAATATACCTTTAAACCAGATGAATATTTTTATAATGGCCATTTTAAAGATAACCCTATTACACCAGGAGTAATTTTAACAGAATGTATGGCGCAAATTGGTATGGCTTGCTTTGGGATTTATCTGCTTAAAGGAGAGTGGAGTGAACATTCGTGGAGTATTGCAATGACCAGTAATCAGATTGATTTCTTGAAACCAGTTTTTCCTGGAGAACGGGTTCGAGTTCATGCCAATAAAGTATATTTTAGATTTAATAAGCTTAAATGCGATGTAGAGATGTACAACGCAGATGAAATTGTTGTTGCAAAGGGTATTGTGGCCGGTATGGCATTTAAAAAATAAAACAAAATATGAGTTTTGGGTATTTTCTAGTCAAATTAGTACTTAAATTAAAAGGGGAGAAACGATCTTGGTCTCAAGACCCGATAGATTACCAAACCAAAAGAAAACAAGATGTACATAATGTAAATAGGAGATTGGTTTTAGGATGTTCTTTTGAAAGTAAAGAGATCAAACAAACCAAAGTAACTATGATTACGCCAAAAAATGTAGTAACAGATGTGTTGTTATTGTATTGTCATGGTGGGGCATTTGTATATGGGCCTACCAAAGAAAATTGGATCGCTCTTGCAAAAATAGCTAAGAAATCGGGCTCAAAAGCTTGGATGATTGATTATCCCAAAGCTCCCGAATATACTATTACTACAATTACTGAAAATATATATAGCACATATCTGGAAGCGACTCAAAAGTATGATCCTTCAAAAATTATTCTCATGGGGGATTCGGCAGGAGGGAGTTTGATTTTAACACTGGCTCAACGATTAGTAAAAGAGAATAAAAAAATGCCAAATTGTTTAATTCCGATAACTCCAGTAGTAGATGCTAGCGTATCAAACATGAAAATACCTGAAGTCGATTTAATAGATCCTATTTTGAGTATAAATGGTGTGCGGTCGGCCAATATCATGTGTGTTGGAGATTTACCATTAAAAGATCCTTTAATATCTCCGTTGTACGCAAACTTAAAGGGTTTACCTCCAATTCATCTGTTTATGGCTACAGATGATATTTTAACACCAGACCAAGAAATAATGATAGAAGAGGTTAGGGCTGTAAATGGAGAGATTAATGTTATTATAGGGCAAGGACTTCCACATGTATGGCCGATATTACCCTTTATGTCTGAAGCTAGACAAGGTTTAAACGAGATAGTTGCAATTATTAAGGAGGCTGCATATGAGTAAAAGGAGAGTTGTTGTTACTGGTTTGGGTGTGGTTTCTCCAAATGGAATGAACGTTTCAGAATTTAAAAAATCAATACAAAGTGGCAAGAGTGGCGTGCAGTTTATTGATAAGTTAAAACAACTAAATTTTTCATGTCAAATTGCTGGTTATCCAGTATATAATAAAGATTACTTAAATAATTACTTTACACAAATACAGTTGAAAGGATTAAACGCCACAGGCATGGAGTATGGGGTTGTTTCGGGTATGGATGCTTGGAGGGATGCAGGTTTAACCATTAATAAAACAGATACGCCAAACTGGGATCATGGTGTTATTTTTGGTACCGGAATCTTGGGAGTGGATAAGTTTAGAGAAGCCATATATAAAGTAGATCAAGGTAATGTAAGACGATTAGGCAGTAACTCTGTTACTCAAACTATGGCTAGCGGAATTAGTGCATTTTTGGGAGGTATTTTGGGGTGCGGAAACATAGTAACCACTAATTCCTCGGCATGCAGTACGGGGACAGAAGCAATTTTAATGAGTTATGATCGCATTTCGAGCGGAAAAGCGGAGATTATACTTGCAGGTAGTACTAGTGATAGTGGACCTTATGTTTGGGGAGGTTTTGATGCTATGCGTATTTTACCCTATAAGTACAATGATAATCCAACTGCTGCATCAAGGCCTATGAGTGCTAGTGCCAAGGGGTTTGTTCCGGGTAGTGGAGCTGGAGCTTTGGTTATAGAGAGCCTAGAAAGTGCTCAAAAAAGAGGCGCATCTATATATGCCGAAATACTAGGAGGTCATGTTAATAGTGGTGGGCAACGCAATGGAGGTAGCATGACAGCTCCAAATAGCGAGGCGGTACAGCATTGTATTACTAAAGCTATAGAAAATTCGGGTATAAATGCTACTCAGATTGATGCTATTAATGGTCATTTGACTGCTACAGGAAAAGATACTGCAGAGATACAAAACTGGTGTGAGGCATTACAGAGAAATGGAGATGATTTTCCGTACATTAACTCTTTAAAAAGTATGGTTGGTCATTGTCTTGCGGCTTCCGGTAGTATCGAAAGTGTAGCTACAGTTTTGCAACTAAAGGAAAACTTTGTTTTTGGAAATATAAATTGTGAAGACTTGCACCCCGATATTGCAGCAATGATAAGTCGAAATAAAGTTCCCGCAAAAACCATCTCGTTTTCTTCAAATATTATTGCAAAGGCAAGTTTTGGATTTGGAGATGTAAATGCTTGTGTTATCTTTAAAAAATATAACTAGTTATTTAGAATTATTAGTACCAGAATTTATGACAAAAGAAGAATTACTCTCAAAATTAAAAAACATTATTACGCCATATGTACAAAATCAAGAAGGTCTAAACTCTTTAAATGAAAATACTGATTTTATTAAAGACCTCGAGATAAATTCTGCCAATCTTGTAGATGTAGTATTGGATGTCGAAGATGAATTTGATATTGAAATAGATAACGAATCGATGGAAAAAATGCTCACGGTTAAGGCTTCTTTAGAAATTATCGAAAGTAAATTGAGTGCTAAATGATAGGCAATGATATTGTCGATCTTAGGTTAGCGAAGCATGAAAGTAATTGGCAAAGAAAAGGATGGCTGCAAAAGTTGTTTACTCCTACCGAACAATATCATATTCTAAAAGCTAAAATACCCGAATTTCTGGTATGGGAGTATTGGAGTAGAAAAGAGGCTACATACAAAGCACATCAAAGGCGATTTTCTTTAGCCCCAAAATATAACCCAAAAGATTACGAATGTATTGAAAATACTGTAAGAGTAGGAGAAAACACTTATCGTACACAAACAAAAAGCACCAGATATTGGATATATTCTACTTCGAGCTCATTAGTTACAAAGCACACATCAAAAGTATTTACCAATCATTTATTTGCCAAAACTAAACTAATTGATTTTGTGTCCAAAGATTTATCAATAGACTCTATAAAAGTGTCGGTTTTTAAAGATGATAATCAAATTCCTCACTTGAGTATTGAGGATAAGCCGAAGGATTTTAGTTTTTCTTTAACGAACCATGGATCATTCTCAGCTTTTATAATTGATTTATGATGAACGACTAGAAATAATTTAATTTCTCAGTATGTTAGATTCTACTTTGTGTTACTTTAAAATCGGAAAGTAAAAACGAACGTTTAGCTTATTTTTTTCTCTTTCATCATGTATAGAAACTCCAAAATCACTAGTGTAGATGGTAGTTTTTCCAAGTAATTTTTTGTCATCGAGTGAAAAAGTAAGGATAACTTCTTTTTGTATACCTTTAATAGTTAAATTACCAATTACTTTATAAGTATTTGCTTCAAAACTAACTACTTGCTTACTTACAAAACTAATTTTCGGATGTTTCTTTTTATGAAAAAATTTCTCCCACATTAAGTGCCCGTCTCGTAAAAAATTGTTGGTATCCAGAGTGTTGACCATAGCGCTACCTTTAAAAACAGCATTATCTATATCGCTAGGATTAAAATTTATCTTAAAATCCAATCCTCCAATCGTTCCCGAGGTATCGTCTTCTATAAAATCAAATGATATTCTGGATTTTTCTTGATCAAAATCTAACCCTTGAAAATCATTGATTAATGTATAATCTGTTGTTCGGTTATCCGCAGGGACCATATCGCTTGTAATAGACACCTGGCCAAAAACTGAAGTAACACATAAAAATATAATCGCATTTAAAAACATCCTCATAGCAAATTTACATTAAGTATTTTTCTAAAAATAAAAAGAAACAACAATCATTCCAAGGGATTTACCTCTTTTTATACCATCAAACAACTTGTGAAAAAAAAGTTATTATACTATTGATATACAGGTTTTTAACTGTATTCTATTGTAGTTTTTGTTTATATTTTTGCGACTATTAAAATTGCAATTTGTAATGGATAGAGTGAGATTATGCATGTAAACTCTATAAGTAAAACAAAATTATAAAAACACAGATCATGAAGAAAAACGGAATATACGAGGATCAAAACTCTAATGAAACTGATGTAATCGAAGAATCATTCGAGGGTTCGGGCACTTCTATAGAATTTGACGAATTTGAAGATGCTTTATTAGAAGAAACGGAAGAATTAGCAAGCGATTATTTAGAAGTAAGTAGTAATAACAATGGAGAGGGGCAAGATTTTGAAGATCTAGAAGTACCTTTTGAAGGAAATGAAACTACTAATGAGGGTACCCTGGCAGAAGAGGGTACATTAGAGAAAGTATCGGGTTATGATTATTCTATTGTAGAGGAGCAGGAAAGTGAAGAAGAAGATAATGAAGACCAGCTCCTTGATGCGTATTATGCAGAATTTGGAGATCCCACTGTAGCCAAAATAATGAGCAGTGAAAGTGGTAAAAAAATGATGCAAGAAGTAGTTATTGGTAAGGATGACCGTAAACAAATTAAAGGCACTACAAAATACCCGTGGCGCGCCATCTGTTCATTACGAATTAAAGCCAAAGATGGAACTAGTTGGATCGGAACAGGTTTTCTTATTGGCCCGAGAACTGTTATTACCGCTGGCCATGTAGTATATATGCACAAACATGGTGGTTGGGCAAAGAGTATCGAAGTAATTCCTGGAAGACATGGATCCAAAAAACCATACGGTTCTTGTAAAACATCTCATTTTCATTCGGTAAAGGGGTGGACAAAGAGTAAAAAGAGAAGTCATGATTATGGAGCTATTATTTTACCTAAAAATTGTAAGTATGGTAACAAAGTGGGATATTTTGGTTATGGCAACTATGGTTTCTTTGATCTTTTAGGTCTTAAGGTAAATCTTTCGGGGTACCCAGGAGATAAACCTGCAGGAACACAATGGTGGCATGCTAGAAAAATTAAAGCAGTTACCTCAAGAACCCTTGTGTATAATATTGATACTGCCGGTGGACAAAGCGGATCTCCAGTTTGGAGAATCAAAAACGGAAAACGATATGCAGTGGGGATACATACCAACGGATTTTCTTTAGGAAATTCTGCTACAAGAATTACTAAACCAGTATTTAAGAATCTTAAAAACTGGAAAAACAAGTATAAATAATAAAACAGTGTCGAGAAAGAGTGTGTTAACGACATACTCTTTCTTTTTTATAAGCATAATGTGTTCATGGGGGCAGTAATCAAAGGAAAAATAATCGATCATCTATACCAGAAACCGATAGAAGAAGCTGTAATTACAATGAGTAGTTCGACAGTATCGAGATTAGTAGATATAGCTCAGGTGACTAATGAAATGGGAGATTTTATTTGGAAAGATTTAGCCCCAGGACCTTATCAAATAATCGTGGTAGCCGAAGGGTATAAAACGAAGGAACTCCAAGTAAATTTAAAATTAAATGAAGAACAAGACATCTTCATAGAAATGTAAGAGTATCAAATATATTTATCATAAAATAAATATAAAGTGTTACATATTAAAGGGTTAAAATTAAAAAAAGTAATAACTTAGAAAGGAAATGATATTTCAAATGAGTTAGTAATACAAATAATTAAGGTTATGAGCGACAATAACAAAGCTTCCAGAAAAAGGCGCTTCGCTGACTTTCAAACTAAGTATCGCAGATCATCAAATTTTGGATATGGATCTAAGAGAGATCAGTTTGCTATTGCAGGAAATGGAGAACTAGTAGTACCTAAAGGAGGTAAAAAGTAATGGATGCCATTGTTAATTCAGATGATTAGCTATGAGCATATTTATTATTTGCAGATTTTTTCAAATATATTAGAATGATAATTGATAATATACTGCAGATCAGGAAACCTATGAATAATGGCAAGGTACTATCTTTCACAAATTTCCCTATATATGTACTAATTGGTACGGCCATAATCGTAGAAATAAAACCTGTAATAGCAGCACCAATACCCGCTATATGACCGATAGGTTCCATTGCTAAAGCTCTTAAGTTTCCGAATAAAAAACCAATGGCAAAAAATTGCATTCCGAAGAAAACTAACAGGATAGTAATACTTGGGTTTTGAGCATTATAAAATAAAAGTATGTAAACTAGAGAAATCACAAAATAAGAAAATAGGGATACGGTTACTAATTTTTCCATACCATACTTCAGCACTAACGTTCCGTTTAAAAAAATAGCCGAACCAATAGATATTGCCAAAAGACCAAAAATATACGGAAACTCTTCCTTTAACTGATATTGCTGTTCAAAAATTTGCTGTGATGTGCTTAAGTACACCAGAAAAGAACCCACTACAAAACCCGAAATTAGAGTATAGCCAATTGTAGTTTTGTATTTCGACATTTCCCGTATACCATCAATTAAAATGGTAAGTTTAAAAGGTATTCGCTTCTCTATAATAAGAGTTTCTGGTTGTCTTCTCCAAAACCAAAAAGAAACCAAAACACTAAAGAATAGTTGTATGTAAAATATGGCTTGCCAATCGTAATGATCCAATACAAATTTACCCAAAGCTGGCGCGATTATAGGTACCAAAATAAAGACTACGGTAATGAATGACATGATGCGGGCCATATAATCACCACTATACATATCTCTTATCATGGCTATGGCAATAGTTCGCGGGGCAGATAAACCGATACCCTGTAATATCCTTCCTAGAACCATAATTTCTAAACTCTCTGCAAAAATGCATAATAAGCTGGCAATAATAAATAGTAGAAAACCCATATATACAATAGGTTTTCGTCCTAAACTATCAGAAATGGGACCAAAAATCAATGGTCCAACTCCCAGACCTAAAAAAATCATAGTAATTAACAACTGATTGTCTGCTAATTCTCTAGTACCAATAGTAATTCCTATAATGTCTAATGCAGGAAGTAACGCATCTATGGCTAATGCCACAATTGACATCAAAGATGCCATGAGGGCAATAAATTCGAACTGAGCTAATTTCTGCTTTAACATCCGGCAAAAGTAAGCTATTCTGTTATAGCATGATCTATTACTAATGTTATATTGTTGTAACATCGTTATATTTTTTAAAGTCCTTATCCATACAACCAATAATCAGCATCATGAACAACAATCGGCTTTTGGTTTCTAAGTGGGCAACTAGGGATGTATTAGTAGTAAGCGCACACCATAGATTAAATGTTTTAAGTATTTTATTTTCGGTATTTTTTATAAATTTCTCTATGTATTCTCAAGAAGAAACAGAAACTAATGAAGAGCCAAAGGTGACTACAAGTGGTGCTTCGTATGTAGATAAATTGAATCCCGGACAGCATTCTGTATTTACCATAAATTATAAAGTGAATTCTAATCTATTTTTTGAGGTACGAGGGGATTTACAAGTTTATGGGTTAATGGAAGTCTTTAAAGTTCCTTTTTTGGCAAAACGATATGTGTCGGATAGGTTCTATATACTTTCTGGTGGAGAAATAGAGTTTACAAGGAATTTTTCTGGTCGTGATGCTCAACAATTTGCTCCCCAGTTAAAATTGCTCAATGGATTTGGGTATGATGTAAATTCAAATTTTACCATAGAGGCGTTGCATGATCTAAATTTTAGTGAAAATAGCAGTCTAAGCCCTTTTGCAAATCCAAACATGTTTTCGGTAAAGGGTAAATTTAAGTTTTAATAAACAAAATTGAAATCAAAACGTTGTATATTACGGTATGAAATTTGATGTGTAATTTACTGTTTTGTAAGAGGTTAAAATATGTGATATGAAAATTAGAGTACTTTTTTTAGGATTGGGATTATTATTACTTATAGGCTGTAATAGCTCTCAAAGTATTGTTGAACCTAGTGTAAAGAGTAAGGCTTTGGATGCTCTGGTGGCTCAAAAAGCTTTTCAGATAGATTTGGATTGGGCATACCCTTTGGCAACAGGGACTTTAAACCGTATTGCTACCAGTGGATTGTTACCACCGGGTAGTACTGCAAGTAGTATTAGTTTGATAGGTAATTCTAATTATTTTAGGATGTATGGCGATAGTATTGTCATGGATTTACCGTATTATGGAGAGCGTCAATTAGCTGGGGATTATGATACGAGTAAAAATGGTATAAAATTTAAAGGAATACCAGAGAATTACGAAGTACAAAAGAATGAGAAAAAACAAAGCTACGAGATCAGCTTTTTGATCAGAAACGACAGGGAGTCTAGTAGAGTTTTCGTTACATTATTTCCTGATCATATAGCCAACATTAATATAAATAGTAGCCATAGAACTCCAATACGGTATAAAGGACAGATATTGGGTTTGACCAAAAACGCAAATATTGTTATCAAAGATTAAGGCTTATACTAATTTTTGAGACTAAAATAATCTATCGTACTTATTTATAATTCCATATATTAGCGTAATTAATACGCATAATATGCAACAATCAATCAAACTCTCAGTAGACGCCGTAGTCTTTGGGTACGAATCAGGAACCATTTCGGTACTACTCATCAAAAGAAAATATGAACCTTTTATAGGTGAATGGGCTATCCCAGGAGGTTTTGTGTTGGATCATGAATCGCTAGAACAAGCCGTAGAGAGAGAGCTTAAAGAAGAAACCGGAATAGAAATTGACTATTTAGAACAGTTGTATACTTTTGGTAACCCCAAAAGAGATCCTCGAAGTAGGGTAGTGTCTGTTGCCTACTTTGGATTAATAAAACCTAGTACTTTTAAAATATTGGCATCTACAGATGCCGAAGAAGCGCAATGGTTCAAAATTAACGAACTTCCATCGCTTTCATTCGATCATGATCACATTCTAGAATCGGCTATAAGTCGATTACGATCAAAAATCACTTATGAACCAATTGGTTTCGAACTATTAGATAATAAATTTCCCTTTTCAGATTTGGAAAAATTATATACCACCTTATTGGGTAGGCCTATAGACAGACGAAATTTCAGAAAAAAAATTCTGAGTTTAAATGTGCTTGATGAACTAGATGAAAAAATCTCCAAGGGTTCGGGTCGGCCTGCAAACCTCTTTAAATTCAATCATAAAAGATACTTTGCATTAAAAAAGAAGGGCATTATTTTCGAGATATAAAATGAGCAAAAATTACATTTGTGTAAAAAATACGTAAATATATTTGTTGACTCCATTGAATTAATATATATTTGTGTTATAAATACGCAAAATAGAAGTTATGAATGGATTACTACTAACAGACGGTTATAAAACAGGGCATCACCAACAATATCCTAAAGGCACACAAAAAGTATATTCTAATTGGACTCCTCGTAGCAATACATACGCGCCTAAAGGGTGTGATAAAGTTGTTTCATTTGGTCAACAATATGTTTTTAAATGGTTACATGAGTATTTTCAAGATAATTTCTTTTCAAAACCAAAAGAAATAGTTTGCAATGAGTTAAAAGAAGAATTATCTATGTACTTAGGTACTGATTATGATGTAACTCATTTCGAAGAATTGCACGACTTACAATATTTACCTATAAAAGTTAAATCTTTACCTGAAGGAGTAGAGGTTCCTATTAGAGTGCCTATGGTTACTGTTGTTAATACTGATAAGAAGTTTTATTGGATTACCAATTTTCTTGAAACTATTCTGTCAACCATGCTATGGCAGCCCATGACATCCGCTTCTATTGCATTAAAATATAAACGAATTTTCAAAAATTGGACTCTCAAGACGGATAAAGAAAATTTAGCCTTTATTGATTTTCAGGGTCACGACTTTTCCATGCGTGGTATGGGCGGTTTACAAAGTGCAATATCTTCTGGGATGGGTCATAGCGCTGTATTTTTGGGATCTGATACCTTACCCGTGATTAGTAGTTTACGTAACTATTATAATGCTCAAGGTTTTGTAGTTGGTTCGGTAAATGCTACAGAGCACTCCGTTATGTGTGCAGGAACCAAAGATGATGAAATTGGAACTTTTAGAGAATTAATGAATACATATCCCAGCGGTATTTTATCAGTGGTTAGTGATACTTGGGATTTATGGAAAGTACTTACTGTATACTTACCAGAATTAAAGGAAGAAATTTTATCTAGAGATGGCAAATTAGTGATACGGCCAGATAGTGGAGATCCAGTAGATATTATTTGTGGTGAAACGAAGTCTCTAGGAGGAAGAACACCAAAAGATAAAGGAGTAGTCGAATTACTTTGGGATATTTTTGGAGGAACCGTGAATGAACAAGGTTTTAAAGTATTAGACCCTCATATTGGTGCTATTTATGGTGATAGTATTACTACAGAAAGAGCAGAAAATATTTGTCAGCGACTAAGTGATAAAGGTTTTGCAACTACCAATGTTGTTCTTGGTATCGGTTCATTTACATACCAATTTAATACAAGAGATACATTTGGTTTTGCTATGAAAGCAACATCTGTTGTGGTCAATGGTGATCGAAGAGAAATTTTTAAAGATCCAATTACAGATAATGGTGTTAAAAAGTCTGCTAAAGGATTAATAAAAGTAGATGTAATTGAAGGTGAATATGTATTGGTAGATCAGGTAACTCCTGAACAAGAAAATGAAGGAGAATTAAAAGTTATTTATGAAGATGGTACTTTTGTTAACCCGGTTACTTTACAAGAGATTAGAGAGAGAATAAATAAACGTCTTTAACTTGATTTTTATCAAAAAACACTAAAACCTGATGACAAAATATTGTTAGATAGAGTTGGCTTAAAAACAAGCGTATACTCATATAAAAAACTGACTAATGAAATACGAGACAAAAAAATTTAAAGATGGACAAGTAACTGCTAAAATCATTGATAATGGAGATATCCATATTAAAATTAGAGGAAATAGCTACGAAGATTTGTTTAAAGCGGCCACTATAAAAGAAGCATGGGATGCAGAGAATGCAACTCATAAAAATGCCGTAGCGCAACTTACCATCTTTTGTTTAATTGGCCAACGATCAGATAGGCGGTTTAACAAAGGCGAGTCTTTTGATTTAAAGGTTATAAGTAGGTTTATCAATAGCATGCAGTTTGATAAAGTATATATATTGCACCCACATAGTTCGATAACGTTGGCTTTGATTGATAAATCTGAAAAGATTTCGCATTTTCCATTTGTAGAAAAAGCTTATCAAGCTATTGGTAACCCTGTATTGGTCAGTCCAGATGCTGGGGCGTATAAAACAACACATGAGATTGCAGAAAAATTAAATGCAGACCTTGTACCCTCAAATAAGGTGAGAATTGATGGTGCACCAGTAATAAGTATACAAGGAGACGTAAAAAATAAACAATGTTTGATTGTAGATGATTTGGCAGATGGTGGTAGAACATTTAAATTCTTGGCCAAAGAATTAAAATCCCAAGGAGCAGCAAAAGTATTTTTGTATGTAACCCATGCACAGTTTAATTATGGTTTTGATGAACTCAAAGAGACTATAGATCATATATATTGTAGCAATAGTTATAAGGACATAAATAATCTGTTTGTGACACAGTATGATGTGGTATAGATATCATTTTAAAGTTCTCATAAAAACTAAACATTAGTGCTAGGGTACTATGGTAAGGGTGTATATAAAAAGAATAAAACATCTAAAAAATTACTATTGCAACAATTATACTAGAAGTAGTAGCTATCTTTGCTCAAAAAAAACTTTATGTCAAATCAATTTTCTGAAATTGGTATTAATTCACAATTACAGCAAAGCTTATCTTCTTTGCAAATTACAGTACCAACAGATATTCAGCAGAAAGTAATTCCTGTGATATTAAATCAAAATGAAGATGTAGTTGCTTTAGCAAAAACAGGAACTGGTAAAACCGCTGCTTTTGGTTTACCTCTGTTACAGTTAATTGACATAGAAAAAACTAGTATCCAGGCTGTTATTTTGACTCCTACCAGAGAATTAGGGCATCAGATTTATTCTAATTTAGTTTCTTTTTCGGCTAATACTCCTATTTCTATTGCTTCCATTTGTGGAGGTGTACCTATAAAACCTCAAATAGAGCGTTTAAAAAGTGACACACACCTTATTGTAGCTACTCCAGGACGTCTGGTAGATTTGATAAAACGCAAAGCCATTAATATTAAAAACATCTCTTATTTTGTTTTGGATGAAGCTGATGAAATGGTTAGTGCTTTAAAAGAAGGTTTAGATAGTATTATAAAAGAAGTACCAAAATCTAGAAGAACTCTATTGTTTACAGCTACAATGCCGGGAACCATAAAACAATTGGTTCAAAATTATATGTCTAAACATGTAGTACATGTTGAAGCAGATATGTCTACATTGGGGCATCAGGGTATAGATCATCAGTATGTAGTTGTAGATCCTATAGAAAAATTAGATGTACTACTTCATTTTTTAAATTCGCGAAAAGGCGAAAGAGGTATCATTTTTTGTAAAACCAAAGCCGCGGTTAACAAACTGGCAAAAAACTTAGCGATCAATAAATTTTCTTCTGGATCGATACATGGTAGTTATGCGCAGAGTATTCGGGATCGTACTATGGAGCAATTTAGAAACGGGTCTATCCATATTTTGGTTGCTACAGATTTAGCTGCTCGTGGGATAGATGTTAAAGAAATCTCATACGTTGTAAATTATCATTTGCCGGATACTTATGAAGCTTATGTGCATAGAAGCGGCCGTACGGCTAGGGCTGGGGCAAAAGGACTTTCGTTAACAATAATACAGCAGGAAGAAGAAGTAGATATAGCAGATTTTGAAGATGTATTAAGAATTGATTTTCATAAATTTAAAAAAGCGGACACCAAAAGTATTGAAGAAAATAAAGGTATTTTGTGGGCAAGAAAAATATTTAAAACCAAACCAAATCACGACGTATCTGAAGATTTTAAAACAGAAGTAAAAACAATATTTCATCATTTAACCAAAGATGAATTAATAGAAAAGATATTGGCAAATTATTTGGCGCAAACAAGCACTTCTAATTCAAAGTCAAAACCTACAAAATAGAAAAAGAAATTGTAATCCGGTATGGCAAATAGTATCAAATCACAAAAGGATATTTTATCAAAATTAAATATCCAAACGCTAAACCCTATGCAGGAAGAAGCTCTTTTAACAATATCGTCTGTTTCAAATGCGGTTTTACTATCGCCAACAGGAACAGGTAAAACGGTAGCTTTTTTATTACCTGCCATCAATGATTTGAGCATAGATTGCGACAATGTACAATTACTTATTTTGGTTCCATCCCGTGAATTGGCTATTCAAATAGAACAAGTGATTCGCCAAATGGCATCAGGTTTTAAAGCAAATGTGGTATATGGTGGTAGGCCTTTTGCCAAAGATAAAATAGAGCTTAAACATACTCCATCAATACTTATTGGAACACCTGGTCGTGTTGCTGATCATATAAGACGCGAAACATTTTTGGTCGAGGATATAAAAACCTTGGTTTTAGATGAATTTGACAAATCATTAGAAATTGGTTTTGAAAGAGAAATGGGTGAGATATTAACTAATCTTACACATTTAGAAAAACGTATTTTAACCTCGGCAACTAAGGGTGTAGAGATTCCTGATTTTGTAGGTTTAAAAAACGAAACGGTTATTGATTATTTGGATACTCAAATTTCTAATTTGGAAGTTAAAAAAGTAGTTTCTCCAGATAAAAATAAATTACAAACCCTAGTTGATCTAGTGTGCCATATTGGTAATAAACCAGGAATTATATTCTGTAATTTCAAAGATACCATTCAGTTTGTAAGCGATTTTTTAAATGAAAATAACATTGCTCATGGTTGTTTTTATGGCGGAATGGAACAAATAGAACGAGAACGTACACTTATTAAATTTAGAAATGGAACACATCAAATTATGATTGCTACTGATTTGGCGGCACGTGGATTAGATGTTCCAGAATTAAACTATATTATTCACTATCAATTGCCTTTAAAAGCTGAAGAATTTACCCATAGAAATGGTAGAACAGCAAGGATGAATGCAGAGGGGACTGCCTATGTTTTGCAATGGACAGATGAATATTTGCCAGAGTTTATAAAGACGTCACAAATCGTAAAACTAGATGGTGAATTAACCAAATTAGCACCCCAATGGGCTACTGTATTCATTTCTGGAGGAAGAAAAGATAAAATTTCTAAAGGAGATATTGCTGGATTATTCTTTAAACAAGGAGGTTTAGAGAAGAATGAGTTGGGTGTTATAGAATTAAAACATGATTGTGCTTTTGTGGCTGTACCCAAAACAAAAGCTGAAACAATTGTTGAAAAAGTAAACAATACTCGCTTAAAAAAGAAAAAAGTACGAGTAAGAGTTATATAGTCTATAAGAGCATCAGAAAATGAATTTCGAAGATCAACTTTTATTTTTCTTTAGTGGATTAGGTGCCTTTAATGGGCTTTTTTTAAGTTTGTATTTTGCCTTTTTTATTAAGAATAAAAACAAATCAACCTATTTTCTTGCAGCTTTATTATTTGTGATCAGTGTACGAGTTACTAAATCTGTTTTTTTAACATTTTACCCCGGTACATCATCTGCATTTGTGAGTGTAGGATTAACAGCTTGTTTTCTTATTGGTCCTTTTTTGTACTTATATATTAAAATAGCTACCAAACCAGATAGTATTGGTAAATGGGCTTGGTTGATTCATGTTGTTCCTGTGGTTATCTTTATGATTGTTATCGGTGTTTTATATCCGTACCGAGCATATTCAGGATTATGGCGGCGAATACCTCCTGGAGTATTTGGAATACTATTACTATCACAATGGACCATTTATGTGATGCTAGCAATATATCAAGCAAAAGATTCATTTAAAAAGCTTTTTTCGAAAACCGAAAAACTTACCACACTAGATTTTTGGATTATTAATATTGTGATAGGTGGGTTTATAATTTGGTTGGCCTATAATACTACAACCTATACGTCTTACATTGTAGGAGCATTATCTTTTTCGTTTATATTTTATATTACAGTCATAATTTGGTTTTTTAAGCGTAGAAAAAATGCATTGTCGTTTCTTACACCACCAGTAAAATATGCTAACAAAAAGATTGACACCAGTAAAGCAACATCTATCGATAGTAAATTAAGAGCTCTTTTTCAAGAAAAAGAAATCCATTGTAACCCGGGTTTAAAGCTTTTGGATGTGGCAAACCTATTAAACATACAACCTCACGAACTCTCTCAATATTTTAATGACAATTTAGGAGTGAGTTTTTCTAATTACGTTAATGCGTATCGGATAGCTTCTGCCGAAAAAATGCTTCGATCTAATGATAAGCTTACTTTAGAGGCAATAGGAAACGAATGTGGTTTTAAGTCTAATTCTTCTTTTTATACGGCCTTTAAGAAAATTAAAGGAATAACGCCTGCACAATTTAAAAAGTCCCTGAAATAGGAATGTTTTTTCTTCGGAATTATAAATCCGAAGATCATTATGCTCAAATTGTATCTCTTTTTGATTTCTTTCAAATAGTTTCGTAAAAAGAACATTCATCAATCTTTAAAAATCGAACTCATGAATAAAATCATCATCATCATTTTAGTTGTTGTAGGGGTACAAAACATTAGCGCACAATCAGATGAGGCTTTAATAACAAATACCCTAATGGACTATATAGAAGGTACGGCAAATGGAGAGCCCGAGAGAATAAAAAACGCTTTCCATTCAGATTTACATCTATATTCTATTACTAATGATTCATTAAGATCTCTTTCTGGTCAAAAATACATAGGCTATTTCAAAAAAGGACAAAAGCATGATCGAATAGGTAAGATTATATCTATAGACTTTGTAAATGATGCCGCTATGGCCAAAGTAGAAATTGATTTCCCCAGCAGAAAAAGGTTGTATACAGATTTTATGATGTTATTAAAAGTAAATGGGAAATGGAAAATAATCCACAAATCGTATACATTTATAAAGTACTAAACAATGGGTTGCATATAGAATTAAAACAATCATGTTAACCTTTTAAGGGTATACTCATAAAGTAATAAAATATTAACTAATATTTTTTTGACATCAATTATTAACTCTTAAAAATATTAAAAATGAGTACAGTTTATACGCCCGAAGAACTTAGAGTATCACTTGAAACTCCAGCGGATATTAATTCGTCTTTTCAAGGAAGAAAATTAATTAAGTTAGCTCCAAATACAACTTTCGAATTAGATAAACCTATTTGGATTAGAAAGAAAATTATTTTAGATGGGCAAGGGTCTAGAATTGTAATGAAAAGTAGTGGATCTTGTTTAATAATAGGAGAAGATTACTCTAAACCTGATGCCTTTCGAAACCCTAGATATGATTCAACTTTTAGTACGATTCGGAACCTTGATTTAGTGCGTGGAGATAGTTCAACTCAGTCGGGTATGACAGGAATCCTTTGCAGATGCCATGGGCTTAGGTTAGAAAATATTAGATTTCTTCATTGGGAAACAGGAGTACAAGTCGAGGGACATGCAAGTATAAGTAACTCAAATAATACAAGTCTTAGGGATTTATACTTTTTTGACTGCGATACAGCATTAAGATTTACTGGTGTTGATGCGAGTGTAGCAACGGTTGATCATTGTGAAATTATTAGTTGTAACACCGGAATAGAGTTATTGAATATATCATATAGTGTTATTTCAAATCTTTATACAGAGGGGACAAAAATACCTATTAAATCTGGTCATAATTATGCTACTTGGGTAGGCTGTGGTTCCGAAAATGCTCATCTTACTAAAGATTTTATTGGGGGTACCGTACTAGGAGGCAACTTAGTATCAGGTGCTAGAAAAATAAATGCGTTAGGAGACAGAATAGGTAGAGGGGACAGTAGAATACAATTTACCATGACAAAACCTAATAACTCCAAAGAAGGAGTTAGAGTATTTATTCCAGGAAATTTTGAAGGTACTCCAAGTCCACTTCAGTTTATACAAATAGAGAATGAGTTTCCAAATGATCCTGATCGAAGAAACAATGTTAGGCATGGAATAGTATATGTTGAGAATGAGAACTCAAATCCGCAAGATATTCAAAGGAAATATATTTTGGGAACACAATCTTGGAAAATAGAACCAAATGGTTGTGAATGGGATGTGGTTTAGTAATAATTAATAAAAGAATTCAATTTGGTAGAGTTACATTTGGTGTAATTATAAATGTAGATTCAATAAATGATACATATCTCTTCTTCTCCTGTATTAGGATATAAGTGAAGTAGAGGTGTGTATTATGAAATGATGATGTACCCTGAATAATCTACGAATACAAAATCAAGAATACCCCAAGCATAATACCTAGTAACGGCACTAATTTTTTTCGTTTATTTTTTTCTTTGAAGACAAGACCTCCAATTACTACTGCAATTAAAATTTGACTTCGTTTTATTGCTGATAATAGCATAATCAATGCATCGGGGTCCTCTAGAGCTTTGAAATAAAAATAATCTGCAGCCTGTAATAATACACCCACGGCAATAATAGACCAGCGCCATGTAAACTCTTTCCTTTTTTCGATATTCGGAAACCAAGTTATCGATAAAATACCAAGTAAAATTAATACCGTGTAGGTACAAAACCAAAACTGTAAGGTTTGCGGATTTAGTTCCAAGTTTTGAATTAGAAATTTATCATACAAACCACTGGAAGCACCCAAAAAAGTGGCGCCAATGATAGCAAATATCCATTTGTTTCTCTTAAAATTGATTCCTTCTTTCTTACCAATTTTGGAATACAGCAGTACTGAGAAAATAATAAGAAAAAAGCCAATCCATTGTAAGAAATTTGGTTGTTCCTGATAAATCAAAATGGCGCCAATAAAAGTAAAAAAAGGTCCAGCAGAACGTATAGGAGTTACAATTGTTATAGGCAAATGTTTTAAAGCTTGATACGCCAAAACCCAGGATGTCGTCATTATCATAGATTTTATAAAAATGAAACCATGAGTATTCCATGAAATACTTTTAATATGAAATCCTATTTGTTCGGTGTACTCAGGAAAATAAACTGACCCTATGTATAGCGGTAGAAGTAATAAAAACCCAGAACCAATAGTACCTAATAATACAGGAAAAACCTCGTTTCCTTGTACCGCATGTTTCTTACACAGATTGTGTAATCCCAAAAAAAGTGCAGCCAAAAGACCTAAATACATCCACATGGCGCGAATATAGCCTTTTAACTCAATTTGTAATTAAAGCGATGGGCTTAATATTTATGTGCATTTATAAAACCAATGGATGTTAAATAATTCTAAATAATATATAATCGAATAAATATTCGCTTATATTTGCAAGGTGAGAATAAAAGACGAAACAAAACGATTAGCCATAATAGACAATACATTAGATATTGTTTTCGAAAAAGGTTTCGCCGGTGTTAAAATGTCAACACTAGCAAAAAAAATTGGTATTTCTGTTTCGACTCTTTATGTATACTATAAGAACAAAGAAGATTTAATAGTATCTATAGCGACAGAATTAATTGAACAGCAAACCAAAAATAGTATACAAGATATTACTGAAGATTTACCGTTTAAATTAAAAATGAAAGCAATGTGGTTGTACTGGATAAACTTTAGTATCAATCATAGCAAGGAAATGAATTTTATTACACAAGTAAAGAAATCACCATATTATGATAAGGTGCCTATAACAGTAAAAGAATCAAAAAGTCGATTAGGAACAGACTTATTTGAGTTGGGTAAGAGAGAAGGTTTACTAAGAGATGTGAGTAATGAAATATTAGAATCAGTAATAAGTGCCATTCTATTCGAAACAGTTAATCTAATCATCAACAAAAAAATAAAATTGAATGAAAAGGATATTGATGTAATGTTTTCATTTGCTTGGAATGCCATAAAAAGTTGATTTTTTTTAATTCAAAAAAGAATATTTATTCGATTATAAATTTAATTAGCGATACAATGAAAAAAGTAGTATTAATAACAGGAGCTTCTTCAGGAATTGGAAAAGAAACCGCCAAACTTTTATTAAAAAAAGGACATACCGTATATGGCTCTGCCCGAAGAACAGAAAAAATGAAGGATATTGAGCAATTGGGAGTTAAGTTGTTGGCAATGGATGTCACTAAAGACATCACAATAGTCGAAGGTATAGAGACTATTATAAAACATGAAGGGCGTATTGATATAATAGTTAATAACGCTGGTTATGGATCATATGGAGCTCTAGAAGATGTACCCATGAAAGAAGCAAAATATCAGTTTGAAGTAAACGTTTTTGGATTGGCTCGTCTTACACAATTAGTTTTACCGTATATGCGCAAGCAAAACTCAGGAAAAATCATTAATGTATCTTCTATTGGTGGTAAAATAGGAGAACCACATGGTTCTTGGTATCATGCCACAAAATATGCTGTCGAAGGTTTGAGTGACTCTATCAGAATGGAATTAAAACAATTTGGTATTGATGTGGTAGTTATACAGCCAGGAGCTATAAAAACTGAATGGAATAAAATTGCTCGAGAAAATTTAATAAAAGTTTCTGGCGATACGGCATATGGTCAATTAGCGCATAGGCATGCCAAACAACTGGAACAAGCTGATAAAAAATTTGGTTCGGAGCCTATTGTTATCGCAAAGACAATTACAAAGGCAATCGAATCAAAAAAACCAAAGACCAGATACGCAGTAGGAGGTGGAGCAAAACCCATTTTATTGATTAGAAAAATAGTGTCGGATAAAATGTTTGATTCAATACTGTTACATCAAATGACAAAAGCATAGGGCTACATATTATATAAAATAATGAGAAATAAATTTTTAAAATATCTTAAACGAATGATTATAGGTATCGGAATCATCATAGGAGTGATAACAATAGTAGCGATATTGTTTATCAATTTAAGTCCAGAGTTTGGAGGAAAAGCTACTGAAGAGCAAGAAATTAAATATGCCGTATCAAAAAATTACAAAGATGGAAAGTTTGTAAACACCAATAAAGTCGAATTGGATATGAGTTTTAGAGATATGGGTAAGAGTATAGTTGGTTATTTTAAACCACAGCCCAATACGGTTCCAGAAAAAAATATTCCTGTTAAAAAAGTTGATTCTTTGCAAATAGCAGCCTATAATGGCAATACAAGACTTATCTGGTTCGGGCACTCGGCATTTTTATTACAAATAGATCAAAAAAATATTTTGATAGACCCGATGTTCGGAGAAGTTCCTGCTCCTCATCCAATGCTGGGTGGTAAGCGTTTTAGCAAAGAATTGCCTATCGAAATAGAAAAAATACCCAAAATTGATGCTGTTCTCATCTCTCACGACCATTATGATCATTTGGATTATGGCTCGATTAAAAAACTTAACAGCAGGGTAAAGATGTTTTATGTGCCTTTGGGAGTAGGAGTCCATTTACAAGAATGGGGAGTAGAAAAAGAAAGAATTATTGAACTAGATTGGTGGCAAGAAACAACATTAGATGGGTTACGTTTTATTTGTACTCCAGCACAACATTTTTCGGGTAGAGGACTTAGTGATCGGACAAAAACCTTATGGAGTTCTTGGATTATACAATCCAATACCGATAATATCTTTTTTAGTGGAGACAGTGGATATGCTGATCATTTTAAAAAAATAGGAGAGAAGTATGGCCCTTTTGATTTTGCTATGATAGAATGCGGTCAATACAATAAAATGTGGCCTGATATACATATGTTTCCCGAAGAAACAGCACAGGCAGGACTGGATCTAAAAGCCAAAGAAATAATGCCTATCCATTGGGGAGCATTTAAATTGGCAATGCATACATGGACAGATCCTATAGAAAGAGTTACCAAAAAAGCAAAAGAACTCAATATAGATATTGTTACACCAAGAATAGGGCAATCTATTTTTGTAAAAGATGGTAATGCCTTAGGTAACATTGAGTGGTGGGATTCAATTGATTAAACTTTTGAACCAAAAACATATGGATTTGAAAATAAATTTGGAAATGCCATTATAAATAAACAATATTTGCATAATAAATGATTAAAAAAACAACATATACCGAACCGAAATCACTGTTTAATCAGTGTGATTATCGAAGGATTAATGAATTATCCATTCGAAACGGGACGTTGTGTAGCTATTTTTGAACATTTTATGAAGTGATTTAAACCAAAAACTAGATATATCGATAAGCGTCCAATACATTGGGCGCTTTTTTTATGAATTATTTTATCAAAATGAATAGAAATTAATTAGCACATAAAGAATAGTATTTGGAAAGTAAGCATCAGGGAGACAGACGATTGCATAAACATCCAAAATCCGTTGAAAAACGGAAAGGGTTTCCTATGTCTAAAAACTAACATAACTAACTGATTATCAACAAAATAAATTAAAAAAATAGTTGTGAATTGAAAAAATATTTTCATCTTTGCATCGTAATCATAACAAAAAAATAATCAAGATTACATTACTATAATTTAATATAAAACATATAAAAATGATACCGAATAATTCTCTACATATTTTAAACCGTCTCTTTACCGAGCAGAGAGAATATTGTTCTGATAAGAACATAAAGGGTGTCTATTTTATAGAAAAGATGATGATAAGAACATAGCTTATACATACATCAAGATATATAAGAAGACGCCTAAACAAGGCGTCTTTTTTTATTGTCATAATTCATTAACATGTTGATAATTAAATGAATTAGCGTTGAGAAGGTGCTATTCCTTTACTCTTCGTAATAATGATACTATAGCTTAATGGTAGAGCTGGGAGCTGTTAACTCTCAAAGTGTAGGTTCGAATCCTACTGGTATCGCAAAGACAAGGTGGCCGAATGGTTAAGGCTACAGATTGCAAATCTGTTATTTATGAGTTCGAATCTCATTCTTGTCTCTTTAACTATTAAAAAGTACCGTAGCAAAAATGCTAGTTCTTTCGACTGTCTCTCGGGAGTTCACGGGTTCAAAGCTCGTCGGTACTGTATTAATTATCTGGGGGTATAACAATGGTAGTTTACCCGCCTTGGACGCGGGAGGTTATAGGTTCGAGTCCTGTTCCCCAGACAAATTGCTCCATTAGCATAGTGGTATAGTGCATCCGGCTTTCTACCGGAAGACAAGGGTTCGATTCCCTTATGGAGTGCAAAATGAGATATAGTGCAGCTGATTTTTAAAAATAATGTTTAACCAATTCATCTAATTATTATGGAAACTAATTTTACGATTACCAAAGGTAACAAGAAAGGCCTAATACTTTTGATTACTACAGTGTTATCAAAGTGGGTTTCAAGTTATATCAAAGCTATGAGTAAAGCATTGTATCCTCCAGAAACAAAGGGGGTTAGTAGTAAAAATGATATACATCGCACTTTTTACAAGTGAGATTTTATACGCACAGCTTATGTAGTGTAATTTATTCTTTGTGCTACTATTAAAACAAACCCTCAAATTTAATGGGGAATAATTTTAGGGTTTGAAGTAGTTGCCCTGCTGCCATATGGACTAGGTAGTGGGGCTTTCATAAACAACTTCTGTAACATAGAATTTATTATACACAACCCGAAAAAAAGATATATTCTCCGTGAATAGGTAAGTGTGAAAAAATGCACCAGTGTAAAAGCTGGTGCATTTTTATTTAGAGAATATATTATTTGTGATTGTCTTACTACTTTAATTGTACTCCAGAAAAAATTTCGGTCTCACTAGGTAATTCAAGCCTATCTCTTATGACCTGACCGGCCTGAAGGCCTGCAATGATAGCGCCTTCATAATACCCAACATTAACACCAAAATTGATCCAATCTCCGGTTAAGATAAGGTTTTCAAAGCCCGACTCATTAGCTTTAAGACGATACTTGTTGGACCCAGGAAGCGATAATGTATATCTATCGGTAGGATTTACATTGGCTCTAAAAAACTGAGTTTTTAACCTTGCATAGTTCGTTTTGGCAGTTTTTGAGAAATCATGTATCACATCCAGTTTCATTCCTTCAGGATACTCTAATGTAGTGGCATTAGGAAAAAACCATCCCATTTTATCTTTTAACCATTGTTCTGAAACGCGCATAATACGTTCTAATTGCTCATGAGGGTAGTTCTGATCAGAGTATGGTGGTATTACTTCAGGATCCAGAAACGATCCGGTATAGTATATCAATACCCCAGGTTTATTCTCGTTCCAATCTTCATATGGCATTACCTGCGACATGTCTATAAACGAATATTGTGGATCGGCATATGTTACCAAATTTGGTAACGACCCCTCTGGGAATCCCCAATCGGGTAAGTTCATACCCAACTCTTTTAATGTGGGTTTAATCCATAGCTGCATCGACATGGTAGGAATACTTTTAACATGATTATACATGTTTTGCCAAGTTTCACTCTTATCAATAATCTCTTTACAAATACCTTCATCGCCACCCAATACATCAATAGGTATACCCAAAACTACGTAATCAAAGTCTTTACCTTTTTCTAAAGTCTTTTGACCAATATTCTCCCAACCACACCAAGCTTCTTCAAGATCATAATTACCTTCTTTAAGCGCTTTGGCTTGTTGATCATCTATTTGGTCGTATAATGGTTCTCCTGGCCAAACATCAAGGTTTTTGAACTTATAAGTGGGATTGTATGTCCCATTTTTTAAAGTAACCTGTTCTGCCATAGATACTTTTTCTATTGCTCCAGAATCAGAGTAATGCACCTGTTCAACCTTATGGAAGAATTCAAATTTTACGCCTCTGTTTTTAAGTACCAAATAAATTGGTGTAATCATTGTATCTGCCGTTCCTGCTTTGAATTTCCATACGAATGATCCTTTGTAACCTGCAGAATTGGTAAGAAAATGAAGACCGACTCCGGCGGCCAAACTACCTTGCTCGTCGGATCCAGTGAGGTTATGAAATGTTCCCGTATAGAGAAATCTTACCATAGCAGAGCTTAATAATCGTTCGCTAGCACCATGATTTTTGAGCCATTGTCGATAATCCAGGTCATTAATGCGTTCATAGTCCAACTCATGCGTATCAGGATTATAAACATCTTCAAATGTTCCCTTCATATTAACTAATCCAAATTCTACAAATACGGCTAACCAATAAAAATACTCATTATGATCAGCTATAGAATCAATAAGTTTAGTGACCCATTTTGAAAGTAAATCAAAGAGTCCTTTAATCATGGAGTGATGATCTTTTCGCTGCGCATGATCGTGATTTTCTTGCATTAAGTTCTGAACCAATTCGGCTACGTAATTCAATAGCTTTTCTCCTTCATGTTTAAATACTTTGTCTTTTACAAAGGCTTCAAATTTAGATTTAAAACTTGCCCAAAGTGAGTGATGCTCTGGATGTTGGATGTCTTTAGCAGCTTCAGAAGCCATTTTTAGAATACTATCTTTATTGGGGTCAGTACCAAACAAAATTTCTGAGATTAAACCAATCGCTTTATGAACAATAGCCGAAAAAGGTAAAGGGCCTCCTTGACCAGGTATATATTCATTAGATGGAAAAATAATATTCTTCTTGATCCATTGATTTGTTTTAGGATCAAAGTGGGTGAGTAGGGTAGTATCTTCGCGATCAAAGGCTTCTTCCCATGATTTGAAGGGACTATCGGGCATTAGATTGTTCTCTTCACATTCTTTGTACGAATCTTGTATAAGTCTAAATGCGTTTTCGTACCACCCCTGTGCAATATGAATACCATGTTCTTGTATTCTTTCGTTTGGACCTCTACCAGTAGCTGTTTTTCCTCCTAGTCTCCAACCCATTTGATAAATTGTAATATCATAATGATCTTGCCAGTTTTTGTAAGAGCTAAGTTCATAAGCTGTTGTAAGCGAAGACATACCACTACCGAGTATGGCTATTTTCTTTTTGTTTTTTGAGTTTTGCATTGGTTTATTAATTTTTAAGAGTATTGATTTTTTTAGTTGTTAATTCTTTATTGAATTGCGTTGTATTACGTTCACTATTACCAATCGGATAGATAGGCTTGTTATTTTTGGTATACTCTAATAGTATTGGAGAATTATTCCATTCGGCAGCTTCGGCGTATAGCTTATCCAAATGTGGTAATATCAAAAGCTTATCAAAAATATCTTCTACAAACCCCATAAAATTATGAGCACGATGAGTTACGTACTTAATATCTTGTTTTGACATTGGATAATGATCTGGATAAAAAGCTTTTACGCCCGTTATTATGGCAACTGCACATCCTCGAGGGTTGGCAAATATTTTACCTAAAAACCCAAAACTCACCCCTTCGACCATTGACTGTGCATATAGCAAACGATAGAGTACAATGTTCATAAAATATCGCTCATAAATAGTTTCTTTGTAAGCCAACTTATCAGCTACTTCGTATCCCGAAATTATACTTGAGTTATGCGCCCGATACCAGGAACACTCATTGGCTGTATTGATATAATCAAGCCAAAAATTAACTGGAACCGGTAAATCTTCAAACGTCTCACCGGATTCTTTGATTAATTGAGCAAGCGTAGCCAAATATAAAAAATGACTATTAACGGCTCTCCACCAGGGACTACCAGGGTGATCCCCATGTATAGGATTGAGGGTTCCTCTTTTTATTTCCCATTCGATAAATGCTAATTCAGAATTTCCGAGCCCTTCTTTTCCTTTAATAAAAGAGTGACCGTATAATTTGTAGAACTCATAACGTAATTGATACCGACCTTGTGGGTTATCCGAAACTTTAAGTACAATTCTTTTGGCTTTTTCCTTAAGTATTTCAAGTTTGTTCATATATTAGTGAAAAGGTTTATAAACTTACAAGTTAAATTGCTATTTACAATAGATATTTTTAGTAAATTCAAGTAGGTTAATTTATAAAATTTCCTTGTTGAGTAAAAAATGATTTCTCAAAAAGATTAAGCATTAAGAATGACGACTTATTTTAAATACTACTTAAGGTTCTTATGGATTATATTAGTGTTTTCTCTTAATTCATTTGGTCAAACAACCATTCTTCTTCATGATTCACTAGAATTGCAGGATATCGGAAAACAAACCCATTATCTCGAGGATGCTTCTCTTAAATTATCTATCGAAGAAATCATAAATGATAACTTGGATATTCAATTTGAAGAGTATACCCAGGAAACCTTAAATTTTTCTAGTACTGCTTCGGCGTACTGGGTAAAATTTAATATAACAAAGAGTGCTCCTGGTAATTTTTATCTCAATGTAGGTTCGGCTTATATTGATTCGATATCCCTTTATGAATTTGATGAGACAAACCAACTCATTTCTACCAGGCATACAGGTGATGATTTGCCATTTAACACCAGAGAAATTGAAGTAGGAAATTATCTCTTTGCTTTTGATTTTGATGTAAATCGTTCTCGAACTTTTTATCTTAGGGTAAAGAGTGATCAACCCTTATTTTTTCCTCTTCGAGTGGGAACACTACCACAGTTTTTAAGCTATGAACATGATTTAGATTTTTTACAAGGAATCTATTTTGGGTTTATGTTAATGATCTTTTTGTATAACCTCTTTTTATATTTTTCTACAAGAGAGAGGATATATCTCTATTACATTGCCTACGTATTTAGTATTACATGGTTTATGGCTTCGGTATTCGGGTATTACTTCGAATATTTTTGGCCTAATATCCCTTTCATTAACCAAATTGTAGTAGTTAGTTCTGGACTTACGATGATTACCGCAACTTTATTCACTCAAAAGTTTTTAAACACCAAAGAATCTGGTTCTACTATGCACAAGGGGTCTATGGTGTTTCTTATTATAGGTATTTTGATATGTGCTCTTGTATTATTAGGTTTTAAAATAGAAGGGTTAAAATTAGCACAAGGAGGATTACTTATAATGGCAGCGTTCTTTCTGATCCTGGGTATTCGATTTAAACTAAAAGGATATCGTCCTGCCAAATATTATTTATTAGCATGGGGGGCTCTAATCATTGGAATTTGTTTTGCAATTTTAGAATCTCTAAACCTAACTTTTGTAATGTCGTATCTAAATGCAATGCAAATCGGTTCTGCATTAGAAGTTTTGTTGCTTTCATTTGCACTAGGGGATCGCATTAATATGTATAAAAAGCAAAAGGAAGATGCACAATTAGAAGCGTTGTTGGCAGCCAAAGAAAATGAAAGGCTAATTCAAGAACAAAATATAATATTAGAGAAAAAAGTACAGGAACGAACCGCTGAAGTAGCCAAACAAAACGAAGAACTCGTTAATCTGAATAAGGAAAAGGATATGCTGGTCAATGTAGTAGCACACGATCTTAGGACTCCTTTGAGTCATATACGATTATTAATACAATTAATTGATGTTACATCTCTACATCTTACCGATGATCAAAAATCGTACTTAACCGAAATTGACAACTCTGCCGATCGCCTTAAGCAAATGATAGGTCGAATCTTAAACATACATGCTTTAGAAACAAATCGAGTCAAATTAATGAATCAAGTTATTGATTTGGTAGCATTGGTAAATTATGTAGTGCGATGTTTTCGTCTTACAGCCGAGGAAAAAGAGATTGAAATGGTCTCTACATCACAATCTGGAGATCATTTTGTAGAAGTTGACAAAAATTATATGATCCAAGTGCTTGAGAATTTGGTTTCTAATGCCATCAAGTTTTCCGAAAGAGGAAGTAAAGTGGCTTTACATGTAAAATCTCAGGATGATAGAACCTATGTCATTGTCGAAGATCAAGGACCCGGTATTAGTGAAGAAGATCAAAAGAAATTATTTGGTAGATTTCAAAAACTAAGTGCACAGCCCACAGAAGGTGAGGCATCTATTGGACTTGGGTTATCTATTGTTAAAAAATATATCGAATCGATGAATGGCGAAATTCATTGCGAAAGTGAACTAGGTATTGGAACCAAATTTATTATCTCTTTTGAGTCTAAAGATCATTTAGAAAAAGTAGAAGATTAATATATAACCACATAAGTATTGTCGATATTCCAAAAATCACTTTAAGTATACCATATTATGCTTATAGCTACTACCGATAGGAATTTCAATTTTATTTATTTCCAGATCGTGCTTTGTATATGCGGTTATTTTGTTTTTATTAACGATATACGAACGATGAACTCTAATAAACCGATTGTCGATACGTTTTTCAAAACTTGAAATACTTTCTTTTATAGTCAATGTCTCATTAGTAAAATGGATCTTGATATAATCTTTTAAGCTCTCTATATAGAGTACATCATCAAAAAATACCCTAATTTGCTTTTTTGCCTTATTTACAAATATACTTTCCTTATTTTCATAAGTTTCAGTAGTATCAATTGATGTAGTATTCTCTTTTAGTTTTAAAAACTTCTGGATAGCAGAAAAAAAGCGTTCAAAAAAAATAGGTTTTAACAAATAATCCACAGCATTTAATTCGAAACCATCCAGGGCATAATCACGATAGGCAGTAGTAAATATCACTTCGGGTTTATAGGTTAGGTTTTTAAAAAAATCTATACCTTTTAATTGCGGCATCTCTATATCCAAAAATAATATATCAATTTTTGTTTGGGCCAATACAGAACTAGCATCTAAAGCACTTTTGCAGGAGGCTATTAATTTAAAATTGGGAAGCTTTTCTAAATAGGTTTCAATTAACTCTCTAGCCAAAGGTTCATCATCTATTATTAAACAGTTATACGTCATATTACATTTAGCTTTAAATGTGCAGAAAATGAATTTGTACTGTTATTAATAATCAAATCATGCGCTTTGGGATACAGCAGTTCCAATTGCTCTTTTATATTTTTCAGTCCGATTGAAGTTGTTTTTTCTTTTTCTTTTATCATTTGAGGCACACTATTTTCTATTGAAAAAACTAACTGATCTTTTTCTTTGGAGATTTGTATTTCAATATTAGCTTGGTTAATTTCTTGCGCAACACCATGTTTAAATGCGTTCTCGATAAAAGTTAGTAATAACAAAGGTGCAATTTTTTCGTCCCCACTTACTTGTTGCGTAAAATTAATCTTGACTCTATCTCCATATCTTATTTTCTCTAAAGAAAGATAATTGTTAATGAGTTCTATTTCTTTATTCAGTGTAACATAATCATCATTACAGCGATATAGTATGTAATCCAGAATGTGCGATAATTTTTCGATAACCTTCGAGGTGTCATCAGATTTTTTTAGAGTTAACGCATGAAGGTTATTAAGAGTATTAAACAAAAAATGAGGATTTAATTGATGTTTTAAAGCCGCCAATTCTGCTGTTTTCTTTTGTTCATTAAGTTTTAACAAATGTTGTTTTTCTAAGTAAAGTTTTAAAACCAAAATTAAAAATGTGGGGTATAACAAATACAGGGATTTTGATATAAACTCACTTATGTTGGTTAACCTTCCCGAAAACGAAATGTCATCAAAACGCTGCACATAATTTGTATATGTAGCGGGAAAAGTAACTTCAAAATAATGTATGTAAATCAATGTGCAAATACAATAAAATGCGAGTAGCGTTGCTATAATAGAGATGGCGAAAACCATAGTTTTTTTCTTATTTAAAAAATAAGGAACTAAAAACTCTACAATTACAATAGCCATTGCTATTTGCAATGTTGTACGGATACAATAAGTAATTAGAAGTTCGTAGGTTGTACTGTAATACCAGCTTGAAGCGGATACAGAAAATACAAAAATCAATACTCCAAACACTAGGTATTTTAATCTAGAAGTCTCTATAAGTTTTTGAAATTTTTGCAGCATTAGTCATTTGTTTGTTGTAAAAATACAAATCTTAGTCGTTTGATTGTCTACTGATCTACAAATACCAATTTCGGGATGTCCAAAACCTAGTTGGTGTCGACAAAATTATTCAAAGCTATAAATCAACTTTTCGGCATCACTTATTGCCTTTCTAATTGCTCCACAAAAAACGAGGGGTTTCTTAATCTAATTTGCCTTCAAAATTAAAAAGTATATAACATTTAAACGTATTTAAAATGAAAAGTATTCAATTTCTTATGGTATCAACAAGTAAGATGGCTGTTGTTTTTTTGGCCCTTTTATTAACATCACTACCTGCATTTGCTCAAAAAGATTCATGGAAAATAGACCCTAACCACTCTAATATAAATTTTGGGATTTCTTATTTTAAAGTAGGAGAGATTAAAGGCTCTTTCGATGAATATTCGGGCTCTTTTACAGAAGAGAATGGAGTAATTTCTGAAGTAAACATTATTATAAAAACTAGTTCGATTAATACCAATCAAGCGGACCGAGATAAACATTTAAAATCAAAAGACTTTTTTGATGCGGAGCAATATTCGGAGATACAATTTAAAAGTACCAACATTACAAAAACAGGTAAAGAAGAGTACAATATAAAAGGCCAGTTTACTATGGGAGGTGTTACAAAAGAAATTTTCCTGAAAGCTGTAGATAAAGGAAGTTATGTGCATCCGAGGTTTAAAACAACAAATAAGTTTATTACTATCACAGGTATCATAAATCGAGAAGATTTTAATGTAGGGACTAATTATCCACCTGCAAAATTTGCTCTTGGGAAAGAAGTTGATCTCATTTCAGACATTCATATTGTAAAAGAAAAATAAGCATGAAAAATGTTGTATTGATCCTGTGCGGTTTCTTTTGCACATTGCAACTTACTGCTCAAACCGGAAATATTAAAGGAGCTGTTACGGATATAAACACCAAAACACCATTATCATATGTAAATGTGATTGTAAAAACAAATGATAAAATTGTTACCGGAGCGATTACTGATGACAATGGTGTTTTTTCTATCAAAAAAATCCCTTACGGAAATCATATGGTTACTATTCAATATATAGGCTACAAGACCGAAGAGATTGAAGTAGAGCTATCTGCCAATAAAAAAACGGTAAACCTAAGTACTATTGCCCTCGCAGAAGATGCCTTGTCACTTGATGCAGTTGAGATTACAGCCGAACGTTCTACGATTGAACAAAAAATTGATAGAAAAGTAATTAACGTAGGTAAGGACCTCACCACAACAGGTGCATTGGCTAGTGATATTATAGGTAATATTCCTTCTGTAAGTATTAATCAAGATGGAGATGTATCGTTACGAGGAAATGAGAATGTTCGTATTTTGGTTGATGGAAAACCAACAAGCCTTAGTCCCAGAGATATATTACAGCAAATACCAAGTACATCTATTAAAACCATTGAATTAGTTACCAACCCTTCGGCAAAATATAATCCAGAAGGAATGAGTGGTATTATCAATATTACTTTAAAAAAGAATACCAGTCTAGGTTTTAATGGAGCTGTAAATCTTGGTTTTACCTATGGAGAACGAGATCGCTATAATAACTCACTACATCTAAATTATAGTAACAAGAAATTTAATCTTTATGGTAGCTATAATAATCGCTTTGGTGATCAAATAACTAGAGGAACTGTAACTCGTACGGTAGAGCAAACCAATCAGCTAACCAAAAATATTAATAATCAAACCTCTCATTTAATAAAAACGGGATTTGATTATTTTATTAACAAGCGAAACACTTTTTCGGTATATACAAATCAAAATATATCCAAACGTTTGTCTGATGGTACAAAGACTATCAGCTTTTTTACAAACCCTTCGCTTAATTTTGAGCAGTTGGATGATTTACAAACTGATAATCTTAATGCTACCTATAATTTTGACTATAAGCATACCTTTTCTGAAAATCATGCTATCGAATTAGAAGTTGATCTCAATCAATTAACGAACGAAACCCGTAATGACTTTACTTTTCTATCCAATGCACCCACTAATGATTATGAAGAATTTATTGATGATGAACGAACCAATACGATCATAAACTTGGATTATGAAAATCCTATCAATCAAAATTCTATGTTAGAATTGGGTGTAGAAACACGTATCAACAAGGTGGATAATATTTATACAACAAACCGAGTGGATTTTAGAGATTCTAATTTTATGTTTGATAGAGAGATCTATTCATTCTATACCACTTTTAGCCAAAAATGGAACAAATGGCAGTATAATATAGGAGTTAGATTAGAAAATTATGAAACTGATAATCTATTTGTAGAAATAGGAGGTGAGCGTAATACTTTTTCTGATAAACAATTTAATATATATCCATCTGGATTTTTAAAATATACTCCTAACGAAAGTGGTGAAAATAGTTATGTATTTAGTTTTAGTAGACGAGTAGATAGACCTTCATTAAATCAGATCAATCCAATTCGTCAAATAAGTACACCTCAAATCATTATTACCGGAAATCCCAACTTATTACCGCAGTTTACCAATTCTGTTGAACTCAATTACAGTAGAAAATTTGGTGCAGGAAATTTAACCTTTGGAGGTTTTTACAGAAGAATTAGTGATGAAATTAATAGAAGAGGTTTTTTTGATGATGAAAACCCAACGGTACTGATTCTTGATTACGATAATTTTGATAGTACCAATGCCTTTGGTTTGGAACTATCGTTTAATTACAAATTAAGTAATTGGTGGCGTTTTAATGGGAGCGTAGATGCTTACTCCAGAAATCAAGAAGGCATTATCGAAAACAATACGGTACAGGTAAACAACACCCTTTTTAATGTAAAGCTAAGTCATAGTTTTAAAGCTACAAAAGCACTTACATTTCAGCTATTTACTTTATATACCGGTAAGCAACGTGTATTACAATATGAACTTGAGGAGAACTTTTTTATGAATGCTGGTGCACGCTATAGTTTTGCCAAAGGAAAAGGAAGTATCAACCTTAATTTTAATGATATCTTCAAAACGCAACGCTTTGCATTTAATGCTTTTAGAACCATTATTCAGGAAGGAGAATTTAAGAGAGATAGTCAGTCGGTTTACCTAGGATTATCTTATCGATTTGGAATAAAAAGTAAAAAAACAAAACGTAAAAAACGTGATACTAATGAAAAAGCTGATAAATTTTTATAATAACAAAACCCTACATATAATGAGAAAAACAACTATTTATATCGCCATGATTTTATGTGCAAATGTTCTGTTTGCACAACAAAAAGAAACCAAAAATAATATCGCAGCAAAGGCTTTAATAAAAAAGGTAGTTGCAAAAACTGGTAATTATGATTTGCTTAAAAGCCTAAAAGATGTAGCCTTCGAGTATACTTTTTACAGTACAAAAACCAATAAAAAAGATATCTCTGTCGAACGCTATATTTTTGACGGAGAAGTATCTTGGGGACAGTATAAAACTCACCAGTATTTTGTATTTCCTAATACAACCGAAACTGTAACTCAGTTTTATGATGGTAGTGGACAAACTACTGTTAAACTTGGAAACAAAAACGTAACTGATCTAAAGGTATTAAAAAGTACTACTTTTTTACGTAAAGCTAATTTTTATTGGTTTACTATGATGCCAAAATTATTAGATGAAGGAATTACATATGAGTTACTACCAAACAGAACACACAATACTATTAAGTATAATGTAGTTAAAATAGGATTTAACCAAGGAGTAGGAGAGGTTCAAGATGATTTTATTCTGTATATCAACCCAAAAACCTTTCTCGTTGATCGATTTCTATTTACTGTAAAAGGGTTTATTCCCGGAGTATTACTTATGGAAGCTGAGTACGATACTGTTAATGGTTATACGTTTATGGCCAAACGTAAAGTAATCTCTGGTGCTCAATGGGATGGTTCTATTACAGGTGATGTGTTATTCGAACAAACCTCTACTAATGTGAGATTTACTAATGGATTTACAAAAGATACATTGAGCAGTATACCTTAAAAATAAAATATGGATAACAAACCAAATACCCTCGACCATTAGTCGAGGGTAATAAGAGGATAACTTTATTGATTTGATAATTGGATTGAATCCAACTTTGCTTTTGCGGCTTGATATGTTTTTTTTAAGCTTTCGCTGTTTTTGAAATAAGGTCCATAGGTTTGAGCTTTTTCAATAGATTTCATAGTTTTTTCATAAAGCCCGTTTTTATAATACGCGATATGTTCATACTCAGCAAAATATATATCATTTTTGGTATTGGCACCATATTTTTTGGCAAGTTCAAGATACTCCAAAGCTTTTTTATATTGTTTTTTTTGATAATACATAACCGACATAAATTCATAACCCTTTGGTAAGTTAGGAATTAACTCGGTACTTTTTTTATAACACTCAAGAGCTTTGTCATATTCGTCATTATAGTAATATGCCATGCCTAAGGACCAAATAGCAGCGGCGCTTTTAGGATACATATTCACTACTTTCTGAAAATATTTTTGAGCCTTTAGATAATCTTCTTCTACCAAAAGGGAATATTCTGCCTGCATAATATCTCTTTCAGATTTCATTGTAGATTTTCGAGAAAGATGATACGCTTTAGTAACCATTTTTTTATATTCTTCAGGATCTTGCACGTAAAAACCACTCATTAAAACACCGCTGGGGTAATTTGGATCTAATTCACGAATCTTTGCTGCTTTCTTTTCAAATTCTTCTTTATCCCCATAAAAATAGAAATTAGCTTCCAAATCATTAAATAACTGATGTACTTCGGGCACTTTAGAATCTACAGCCAATGTAAATCCATGTGTATTTAAATCTGCAGGAGCATATTTTTTTACAAATTCATCTTCAATCTCTCGATCTGTTTTTTGTGCTTGGCAAGATGATAAGCTTACTATTATTAAAAGGATACTCAAATGTTTAAACATAGTTCATTTTTTAAATTAATTTATGACAAAAGTAGGATTGACATAAATGCTATTTAAAAAAAATAGAAGAGGCGCTATTAATTGATGATTAAAGCATTATAACTGTATACGTTGTGTATAGAATGTATTACGATTTAGAACTCATAAGAAATGAAGATACTTTGGTACTATAGCTAGATCCAATAGGAATTTCTATATTCCCAATTTCGATATCTTTTTGTGTATATGCCGTGATTTTGTCAATGGCAATAATATACGAACGATGTGTGCGAAGAAATAACGTTGACGGAAGTTGCTCTTCTATTTTACCGATATTACTTTTGACCACTAATTTTTGATCTGTTGTATGGATTCGTACATAGTCCTTTAGGCTTTCTACATACAGTATCGTATCATATATAACTTTGATATGCTTTTTATTTACATTAACATAGAAAAATGTGTTATCAGTTTTTTTACCCTCTACTGGTAAGGAAGTTGTTTGAGTTCTTTCATGGTAACGGTCTATGGCTTTTATAAACCTATCAAAAGAAATAGGTTTTAATAAGTAATCTACAATGTTTAAGTCATATCCCTCTATTGCGTATTCTCTATAAGCAGTAGTTATAATAACCTTAGGAGGGTTTTGTAATGTTTTCAAAAAATCCAACCCTTTTAAAACGGGCATTTCAATATCAAGAAAAAGCAAATCGATTTCTTTGCTTTTTAGTAGATCAAAGGCCTCTACAGCACTATGGCAACTCGCAATAATTTCTAAACTACTAACTAATTTTATGTGGGCCTTTAGTAAATCTATTGCTGGAGATTCGTCATCTACAAGTAAACATCGTACCATATTATCTTATATTTAGGATCAATTTTAAGTTGAAAAACAAATCGGTTTCATCGATTTCTAGTGTATGCTTATCGGGATATATTAAATCTAATTGTCGTTGAATATTTGTAAGACCGATTCCGTTGTTATAGGCAGTTGCCTTATCATTATGTTCGGTTTCTGGTTTGGTATTCCAAACATTAAATTCTATATGCGAGTCAAATTGCACTAATTCAATTTTTATTTTTGGTTTTACGATTGTGTTTCTTACTCCATGTTTAAAAGCGTTTTCTACTACAGATAAAAGTAGCAGTGGTGCTATGGATAATCGATTCTCAGAGAGTTTCTTTTCAAATGTTACTTGCAACCGTTTACCATATTTAATTTGTTCTAAAGCAATGTAATTCTCAATAGTATGCACCTCTTCTGTTATCAAAACAGAAGGATGTTGACTTCTATATAATATATAATCTAATATTTCTGAAAGTTGTAACACCATATCTGGCGCTTTGGGGGATTGGGTAATTACATAAGAGTATAAATTGTTTAATGTGTTAAATAAGAAATGAGGATTTAATTGTGCTTTTAAATATTTAAGTTCTGTTGCTATTTTTTCTTTTTCTAATTGATGTATTTTTTCTCTTTCCTGTTCCTGCTCTTTATTCGTTTTTAAAAAATACATAAGTAGCGCCGGAAAGTGAAAAGAAAACATGTATAATGGAAAATCAACAAAACTAATTAACGGATAAGGGCCATCGCTACAAAATTTATCTAGATAATAGTACCCCATAACACGAAAGAGAAATACAAATAGCATAGCCATAAAAATCATGGATACCCCAAAGGCAAGATACTTTTTCTGTCTTAAATAAACTGGTACTTGCCACATGTTAAAAACATACGCAGCAATTATCAACAAAGGAAACTTTAACAATGTGGTCTCTACTGATTGTTTAAACAATTCTGAGCTGGTAGAAGCAAAAACATAAAAAAGAAAAACGATAACCCAAAATGCAATATGCTCAAGGGTCATTTTTTTATTAAAATTCATAACCCGAAATTTAATAAAATTATAATCTTCTTACCTCTCAAATCGATGTTAAGTTGTTTTAAGTATATGAATAATGAACAACTGTATATAAACTTAAAAATAGAGGTTTATATTCTTTACATATACTGTTGTGATCAGTTCGTCTATTTTGCAAAACAAAATTAGTTGTGTTTCTTAAATTGGCGGTTTAAAAAACTAAAATTATGTTATCGCTACAAAAAATCATCATAGTAATAGTTGGACTAGGCTTGTTAATTGGTTGTTCTTCTACAAAAAGGTTAAAAAACACACCTATTGGTTTAATAAATAATGTTTCGTACGTAAATGCTTCATTTAATAACCCTAATGCCTCCAATGGGTTTTTAATACAATACAAAGATGATACTTATGCTGTTACTGCAAAGCATATTCTTGTTATGGCTAAAACAGATAAGATGAAATTTGTTGATTTTGAAGGAGAATTAAAAGAATGGAAAATGCATCCCAAAAATGATAGTACCAAATATGTAATCATAGAGAATCTTTTAAATACAAACAAAAAAGATTCTCTTACCTGGAGTTATATGGATACCAATTGGGATAATTATAATGATTGGTTAGTATTTTCAATAAAAGAAAACAAAACAGATTATAAACCATTAATATTTAGAGAAACATCATTAATAAAAGGAGAAGATCTATATGTTATTGGTTGGTCTTATAAAGACACAATTGGTTCGCAACGACTGTATCAATACAAATTTGATGAAATAGACGGAAATTATTACAACTTAAAACAAGTTAATGGGCCACAAGGTTTAGGCGGGTTAAGCGGCTCACCCGTAGTAGATAAAAAAGGAAATGTTGTAGGTTTGGTTAGTTCTGGTTGGGAAGATGAAAAAACAAATGAGGTATTTATACAAGCTACCAAAATAGATAATGCCTTTAAGTTTATTTCTAAGTTAGATTGATTTTTAAAACTTCACGGGTTATACAATAAGCTAAAAGGGCAGGAGGTGAATTAGATTTCTTTGTTGATTTGAAATCTACTAAAAATATCATTTTCGCGATAATTTGTGTTTAATATTGACATTAATTCAATAAATCTGTTAAATAAATTAGATTAATTATGTATTTTTATTTTATTATGCTATCATAATAAAAACTAATTAATCTTAAAATCAACACAATGAAAACTCAACTTAGGCTTACCAAAAGATCTATATGGCTTTTGGCAATTACATGTATTCTTACAGTTTCTACCTATGCGCAACAGGTCATTAATACCACATTACAACACGACGGAAGAACACGGCAATATCGTCTTTACATTCCTCAAAGTTATGATGCTAGTAAACCTGCTCCACTAATTTTAAATTATCATGGTTTTACAAACAACATTAACGTACAGTATAACCAAAGTAATTTTCAGCAATTAGCAGAGGATAATCAATTTATATTTGTTACTCCCCAAGGTTTAGGTTTTCTTGCAGGATGGGCCATAAACAATAATTTTGGTGGTAATGAGGACGACTTAGGGTTTTCTGATGCTTTAATTAATAAGATACAAGAAGATTATAATATTAATGAAAAACGGATTTATGCCACTGGTTTTTCAAACGGTGGTTTTTTTAGTTATCGACTCGCCTGCGAGTTAAGTTCGCGAATAGCAGCTGTGGCTTCTATAGCGGGGAGTATGACCAGAAGATGGATAGCTAATAACCAATGCCAACCGCAACATCCAACCGCTGTTTTACAAATAACCGGTACCAACGATAATGTTATTTCTATAAATGGTAATGGAACCAATGAATCAATACAAGACGTTATGGAATATTGGGCATCTGTTAACAATGCAGATACCACACCTGATGTAATCCAGTTGGGAGGCGGATCTACACGTTCTATTTGGGATAATGGTGATAACGGGGTGACAGCAGAGTTTATAAGAGTTCAAGGAAAAGGACATAGCTGGAATGGAGGGAATGTAAACACCTCTCAAGAAATTTGGGATTTCTTCTCTCGATTTGATATCGATGGAGAAATAGACCCATCTACAACACCCCCTCCAACGGGAGAAACATGTTCGGCAACTATTTCTTCTTTTCCATATAATGAAAGCTTTGAAAGTAGTCTGGGACAATGGTCACAATCCACTAGTGATGACCTAAACTGGACCAGAGATTCTGGAGGTACGCCATCGAATAATACAGGACCATCTAATGGAGCAGCGGGGAGTTTTTATCTTTATGTTGAAGCATCTGGCAATGGTACGGGTTACCCTAATAAGAGAGCAATACTTAATTCTCCATGTTTCGATTTAAGTAGTTTAACCGCGCCAAATCTTAACTTTCAATATCATATGTTTGGCAGTGCTATTAATAGTTTAACCGTCGAAGCAAGAACTAATAATGAAGGAAATTGGACTACTGTATTTAGCAGAAATGGAAACCAGGGTAATAGTTGGAATACCACAAATGTAGATCTAGCTGCATATCTAGGCGAGACAAGTGTTCAACTTCGATTTAATGTAGTTACTGGTTCTGGTAATAGCGGATGGCAAAGCGATATTGCTATCGATGCGATAACAATTCAGGATGGTTCGGGAGGTCCTGATCCGACATGTGATAGTATTAATTTTAATGATTTTACAATCACTTCTTTTTCTAATCAAGATAACGCAGGAGATTTCTCTATAGCAAGCGATGGAAGTGCTTTATCATTGTCAAACAACACATGGAAATACATTGGTTTGGATTACACAGTAACGGCCAATACCGTTATCGAATTTGATTTTAGCAGTACATCACAAGGAGAGATTCATGCCGTAGGATTTGAAAATAACAATACATTAACGTCTTCTCGTTATTTTAAAGTACACGGTACTCAAAACTATGGGGTGACTAATTTTGATAACTATTCTTCTGGTACGACTACCTATGTAATTCCTGTTGGAAATTTCTATACAGGTGCTATGGATAGATTAGTATTTATCAATGATAATGATGGTGGATCAGGAAACAATTCTATTTTCTCGAATGTAAAAATATATGAAGGATCTTGTAATGGTCGATCTGTTCAAGAAATTATTGCCGGATTAGGTAATAAACGATCTATCATTGGCAATGATGATGAAGGTATAGGTGTTGTTAAAATGACTCCTAACCCAACAAGTGATGAATTCTCTTTTCACGTAAACTCTCAAAGTACTCAAGAGACTATGGTAAGAATATATACTGCCCTGGGGCAAAAGAAGTATGAGGCCAAACTACATGCAGGTGTAAATAATTTCTCAGCTAATAGTTTAGCTCTTAGTTCTGGTATGTACATTATAAAAATCCAATCAGAGGGTGATGAAGATGTTACACAAAAATTGATTATTCAATAATTCATTTAATAAGTAGTTATTTACCAAAAGATGCTTCGGTTATATAGCCGAGGCATCTTTTATTTTTTAAACTATATTCTGAGTAGAAGTACTTGATCTATTTGTATGACATCCACAGATAATGATTGGAATTAACTGCTTATAAAAAATCTTCTTCAAAATTTGAAATAAAATCATGAATGTATTTTTTATTTCTATTAGCAGATTTTACTACCAAATAGTGATTTCGTCTTAGTCCGTTTTTACTAATACGCTTAAAAACAATATCATCAGACAATTTAAAAGGTGCTATTTGCCATTTTGGCGCACACATAATCCCCATATTTGCGGTAATCATAGAAAGTGTAATTTCTGTAAACGGAATAGCAGATATTTTTTTAGGGTTAATGTTATTGGGTTTCAAGAAGTGCTCATATATCGAGACACCATCCAACGGAAAAGAATTAATCAATAGATGAATATCTGTAAAATGGCTTGCTTCTATATACGGTAGAGCGTTTAATGAGTTTTCTTTATGTAGTACAGCAAAAATCTCGTCTTCATACACCTTTATACTTGTCAACTCTTCTGAAGATGGTTTGGATGTTACAATTGCAATATCGATTTCATTAGATAATACTTGTGATATTGTTTGGTGCGTGGCTCCCAAAGATACATCAATGTCTATTTCTGGGTATAGCATTCCCATTTTTTGAATAAACTCAGGAATGGCATGAAAAAAAGACTGACACTCTGCACTTAATTTAATAGTACCTTTTGACCCTTCTTTTATCTCCTTAATAACACTAAAACTTTCATCAATAGAACTAAATAGTTTATTGGCCAGCTTATAAAGCTCTGTACCCTCACTTGTGAGTTCCCATTTGTTTCGGCTTCTATTAAAAACCTTAAACCCCAAACGTTCTTCAAGATCTCGTAATTGATGACTTAGAGCTGATTGCGTTAAAAACAAACGCTCTGAAGAATTGGCAAGACTTCCTTCTTCTGCAATGGTTTTAATAAGTCTAAAATATTTTAACTCCATAAATCAAAGATACAATACTTTATACATGACTGTAGTTGAAAACTTTTCAGCTACGGTCTTATAAGCTTTCAACTTTCTTCCTTTTAAAACACTGTTTCTCACTATAATTTTGACAAAAAATAAAACAATACTTAGGTTAAAAATATGATGTTATGAAAACAATAGGATTAATTGGCGGAATGGGTTGGGAATCCTCTAAACTCTATTACGAACGAATCAATAAAAAAGTCAATGAAGTTTTGGGAGGTTCTCATTCTGCAAGAATCATTATGGTCTCTGTAGATTTTGATGAAATAGAAAAACTAACCTATGCCAATGATTGGGAGGCTATTGCCCAAATTGTCACTCACAGTGCCAAGCAGTTAGAAAGGGCAGGGGCAGATATGGTGCTATTATGTACAAACTTAATCCATATTGTAAGTAAAACTATTATTGAGAATATCTCGATTCCGTTTGTACACATAGCCGACGCTACCGGAGAAGTCATACAACAACAAAACCTACAAAAGATACTTCTTTTAGGCACCAGGCATACTATGGAAGAAGATTTCTATACTAAAACATTACAGAAGGATTATGGGTTAGAAATTATAATTCCGGAAGCAGAAGATAGAACATTGATTCATGCTATAATTTATAAAGAATTGCTCAAAGGCAAATTTACCAAAGCATCAAAAAGAGCTATTCTAAAAATCATTGAAAAAGCACAAATTAAAGGAGTCGACGGGGTTATTCTGGGATGTACAGAACTACCCATGCTTATTAAAGAAACCGATGTAACCATTCCTACTTTTGATACCGGAAACATTCATGCACATAAAGCAATAACAATGGCAATACACACAAACTAATACTATTATGGAAACATGTAAAATAGAGTATACTTGTAATACACGAATAAATAAAAAATTAAGGATAAATAGAGTACTAGTAAAAGCATTTACAAATTATGTAAATGCTATGAGTAGATTCTTATTTGTAGACCCGGATTGTAATTGCAGATCCGATAACAAAGCTATAGGTATACTGATGCATAAATAATTTGATAAATTTCTAAAGAAAAATTTATTTGTGTACACCAATATCATGTCATGTAAAAGGAACATCCTTTGTTTAAGTAATGATAAGAGCACAGTATAAATGTGCATAGAATCAAACTTACCGCCTTATCTATTAATTTTTTCTAACTTTTTGACCCCGTATTGGTTCCGAACGTTCTACAAATACATCATTCTCATAATAGTTTAAAAATTGAGCAGGAAGTCCCAGTCCTTCACTTAAAGGTTCTGATGTTTCTTGTAAATGATAATGTAGATGTGGTTCGGAAGAAGCACCACTATTGCCCGTTTGTCCGATTTCCTGACCTTTGACCACGGTATCTCCAACAGCAACAATAATTGATCCTTTTTTTAAATGCGCCAATATCGATGTTTCTCCATTTAAATGATCAATAATAATATAATTACCTACATGAGTACGATTCACAATACCGGGTTGATTATCTTCAATAGTATTTTCAATGGCTACTACTTTTCCATTACCAGGTGCATTTAAACGTTTTCCGAAACAATAATAATCTTCATTTTTACTGCCATCTCCTGCATAACTTCTACGATTTTGTACAATCAACATATCATAAGCATATCTTTCATTACGAGAAAGAAAATGATGAGCTCCATTTCTATGTGTTCTTCCGGCATTTACAGCAAACCATTCTTCTTCAAAAGGCAGTTCTAAATCCGTAATTGTTTGATAGTTTGCATAAATATTTTCATCCAATGTCCCTTCATCTCCAATTAAAGTATCCGTACAAGATATTGGTAATAAGATCAAAGTGATGTATAAAGTATATAATAACAGCTTAATATATTTCATAATGGATTAAAATTTAAAGTTAATACCAAGATTAATTTGATGTTGTAGCTCTCTGTATGCATTAAAAATTTGGAGTCTATCGTAATTAAAATTATAGCTTACTTTCAGATCAAAGTGATTAGAGAGATTGTATGTATATTCGGTAGTCCATAAAGCACTTTGGTACTTGCTTATAGAATAAAAGTTTTCTTCAAATGTTGAAGTTCTCCATAGTATAAATGGGATCGTTATTTTGGATGAGAGCGATTGTTTGTTATTTATTTGATAGGCAAATTGTCCTGCTACGCCAAGTTTTTGTTGAAAATCATATTGTTCCCAATCAAAATATGAAGATACGTTGGTTTGTGTCTGTAAACCTACATGAACTTTGAACTTATCTTTTTTATAAATTTGTTGTAATAAGGTAAAATTCAATACTACTTTAGAATATTGAGGGTTAGCTTCTGGAATGATATTGGTTTCTAATTCTGAATCCAAATAATCCAACTGCACCTCAAATAGTTTTTCTCTTTTGGTAATGCGAGTATATTTAAATTGATAGTTTAATGCATTGTAATCATAACGTCTAACTGGAGCAAATGCCAAATTTTTCAGATAACTAGAAGTATAACCTGTAGAAAACTCTATACTATTCCTTTTGGGTTTATTTTCTATCTGTGCAAAAACAGTTGTTGTAGAAAATGTTAAGATTGAAATCAAAAAGAAGGTTTTTTTACTCATAAAATTTATAATTACGTACTTAGAAATACATGTTAGATTTTCGGGCTATAGTCTACCAAAAGTGTTTATTCTATTCCGAATATGTCTTTTAATAGACCTGCACCTAGGGATATTGCATCATCATGACTTCCGCCTTCAGACAGGATTACATTTGCACCTTTATCATTTAGGAATTGAATTTCTTGAGCAAAAAGCGATCCAGCTACTTCATCCCTGTTGCCATAGACATAAGTTAATTTTGAAAGGCTTGAAACACTGTTGAGCTTATCGGTATATCTATTAAATGCTAATCCAGCAATTAATCTTCCCATATTTCTTTCTTCTACAGTATCATTATCAGGATCATTTTCTAACTCAATGGTATAATTGCCATCATCGTCATAGATATGTATTGGAAATTTTCCTTCGCTAAGAGCTTGCCATGCATTATCATCAACATTTAAACGATTACCTAGTATAAGAAAGCCATCGGCAATGTCAACTCCATGAGTAGCTATTAATTCTTGTACAATTAAAGCGCCAAATGATACACCAAGTACGTATACTGTTTTTCCTTGTTGATTTTTAAAATAATCAACAACACGTTTTATATTAGCGATACTTTGCAAATCATACTGTTTTGCTTGTTCAAAAGTAATATCTTTACTTGTGAATAGCATTGGTTTTTTTGTCTGTACCTGATGCACCATTACATATAATGCTGATTGAATTCCTAGTTCAATTACCGTTTGATTTGAAGTAGCATCATCATCAAGTTCTATACTGGGACCACCCTGAGCATGAATGACTACAATGTCTCCCTCCAAGTTTCCATAGAATTTCGTGATATCTGATATTTCATCAAATGAGTTTGAAACTACAGTGGGATTATCATCTTTATTACAAGACATAAAAGAGATTAATAAAAAGGTGCAAACAATTAAATTTAAACAGTTTATGCTTTTCATATTATTTTGTTTTGAGGCAAAAAAAAAGAAAGAATAGCTTCAAAAAATAAATATTTGATCAACGTAGAATAATTGGTGATGACCGTTAAAAATATTTTACCACAAATAAATTATGTGTTCCTTTGTTTAAAATACTTATAATGAATATATCCAAAATCTTACCAATAGCAGGGCATGTATTGTTCTGGTTATTAAACTATTGGTTTGTTGCTATTGGGTCACATTTTAATTGGAATGGTTTTACGTATTCTTCTGGTAGTTTAGCACATGCCTATGTCTATGGTCTTTTTTTTAATATTGTTATATTCTACGCACAAGTTTTTTGGTTATTCCCCAAAATCTATGTCCATAATAGAAAAGTAAAATTTTACGTACTTTCTATTACTGTAATTATTGTGATTTCGGTTATAGAAACTTATTTTGATTATATACTTCATGGTATTTATGATATAAAAAATGAACCAATAGTAGGAAGTTTTAACACTAACTCTATATTTCACGTATTATACAGTATTGCCGGTTTTTATTATATTCTTAAAATTGAACACAAAAAAACAAAAAAAATAAATCAAAAACTTTTAGAAGAAACTTACAAATCAGAACTTAAATATCTAAAAGCTCAATTAAATCCACATTTTTTATTTAATGGTATCAATAGTGTCTACCATCTCATTGGTAAAGATGACGCTTTGGCCAAAGAGACTTTGCTACAATTTTCGGGTTTATTACGCTATCAGTTGTATGAAAGTAACACACATATTTTATTAGAAAAAGAACTGGATTACGTATTAAAATACATTAAAATTGAAGAAACAAGAAGAGGCTCTGATATTAAATTGGATTATGATCTCAAATTAGAGAATCCCGCCCTGCAAATAGCTCCTTTATTGCTGATTCCATTTATAGAAAATGCCTTTAAACATTGTAGTAATCACGAAGATAATAGTGCGAATACTATTAAAATAACCATTAAAGAAACAGGAGGAAAACTAACCCTTAAGGTTACGAATAGCTATGATCAATTAATTAATAAAAATACAGTAGGTGGTATTGGATTGACCAATGTGCAAAAACGATTATCATTATTATATCCAGATACACATCAGCTACAGATCAACAAAGAAATTTCTACTCATATTGTGAATCTATCAATCAGTTTATAAAGGTATCAAATGAAACAGCTTAATTGTCTAATTATCGATGATGAACCTATAGCACGAGAAGGCATAGCCGACTATTGCAAAGAGATTTCATTTATACATGTTGTGGCACTATGCAAAAATGTGCTGCAGGCAAATCATTATTTAGAAAAAAACCATGTAGACTTGATTTTTTTAGATATCAATATGCCTATAGTATCGGGTATAGATTGGTTAAAAAGCCTAAAAAATTCCCCATCTATAATTATGACCACTGCTTATGATGAATATGCGTTAGAAAGTTTTACGTATAACGTTTTGGATTATTTGGTAAAGCCAATCTCATTTGAGCGTTTTTTGCAGGCAGTCAATAAAGTGAACCTATATTACCAAGATAAAACAGAGAACGAGGTTCTATTTTTAAAAAGTGAAAAACAACTTAAAAAGATACATATCAATGATATCCTATTTGCAGAAGCCATGCAAAACTATATCAAAGTAATTACAACAAAAGAGACTATAATTTCAAATATGCCATTAAAGAGTTTTAAAGAACTTTTACCCGAAGGTAATTTTATACAAACCCATAAATCTTTTATCGTATCTAAATATAAAGTGGACAAAATTGCAGAGAATCAGATCATTATGGGATCATTTAAAATTCCTATAAGTGTACGATTAAAGAAATATGTGCTAGGCAATTTTTAAGTTTGGCACAACCTATCTTCTAATAAGGTGTTCGGTTAAAAAAATTAACTGTCCAGATATTTGTAATAAAAAGTTTTTAAACCAGTTTATGTAGTTCTTGATCTTTTTGGGTTAATTGTAATTGAAATTATTTCAGTTATACTTTTATTTATTTCAATTTCAAAATTGTTTGAGTCTAACTATTCCTCATAGTTTTGTTTAGGTTAATTGTAAAATTATGAGAGCAATAGGGTTAATAGAAAGAATAAGTTGGGAATCATCAAAACTGTATGATGAGTTTTTATATACCAAAACAAAACATATAGTAAAAGGTTTATATTCTGTAAAATGTAATATGGTTTGGATATCTAGAGTATTCTTTTTTCTCATTACCACTATTTCTTTTTCGCAAAACAAAGACTTAAAAGATCATGTGCTTTTTTACAGTTCTTTTGACGGGAAATTAACAGCAGATATCTCTACCGGTGATGCAATGATATATACCGCAGATAGTTATAAAAAGGCAGATGATGCCAAACCAGGCATACACAACCCTGATGTTATCTTAGCAAAAAACAAAGGCCTTACTGGTGATGCGCTTCATTTTACAGAAAAAAACACAACTGCTATTTTTTATAAGGCTTTTAAAAATGTAGGTTACAGTCGTGAATCTTGGAGTGGTACCGTTTCATTTTGGTTGCAATTAGATCCCAACAAAGACCTAGCTCCAGGTTATTGCGACCCAATATGTATTACAGATGTGAGATACAATGATGCTGCCTTATGGGTAGATTTTACCGATGATAACCCACGAAAATTTAGATTGGGAGCAATGGGAGATTTAAAAGTATGGAATCCAGAAAACAAAAATGATGAGGCTAAGTGGGAAAAACGTACCGTTACTGTAACACAACCGCCTTTTAAGAAAGGAAAATGGACACACGTTGTCATTACTTTTTCAAAAGTAAATACCACAAACTCTGTATTCAAATTATACCTAAATGGTAAATATAACGGTGTTATAAAAGATATTAACGATCCTTTTACATGGGAAGCAGAAAATGGGAAAATTATGCTAGGTTTAGGCTATATTGGATTGATGGATGAACTTACCATTTTTGATAAGCCACTAGATCCAAAAGAAGTGAATTCTATTTTTGAATTAAAAAATGGTGTAAAAACGTTATTTGAATAGGAGAGTAGTAGTGTCTGCATTATATCAAAGTGTTTTAAAGCCACTTCTTCTTTATGTCTTTGTACTTGGTTCTTCCGATAGGGATGCGTGTTCCATTTTTTAGCTCAACCATATATTTACTTCCAGATTCTACAATAATTTCCTTTACTTCAGATATCTTCACCATGTATGATTTGTGGATCCGTTCAAAAAAAGACGATAATAATTGTTCCAGCTTTTCGAGTGATTTATCATGCAGTTCTTTTTTTCCATCTGCTAGAAAAATTTCTGTATACGCTCCAGCTCCTTTTATGTACAGTACATCTTCAACGGGTATTAATTGTATCCTTTGTCTTTTTTTTATTGCTAAAAACTTAATATCATTCGTTTTTCTTTTTTCCTTTTTGATAGTCTTATGTAAAGCTTGCTCTAACCGATCTCGATTAAAGGGTTTTGGCACAAAATCTAGAACTCCATATTCAAAAGCAGTAATTGCCTGCTCTTTATAAGCAGAAATAATTATCGTATGAAATGATCTGGAAACTGCAGTAGTAAGCAAGTCAAAACCATTGTTACCATTAAGATTTAAATCCAGAAGAACAAGGTCTAATGTGTTATTTTCGATAAATCGCAAAGCCTCATAAAGTGTGTTAATATGTGTTAGTGATTGCAGGGTATCCCCACAAATATCACGTGTCATTCGTTCAATTCTTTTGGCGATTCTTGATTCGTCTTCAACAATTAAAATATGCATCTCCTTAGGAATATATTTTTATGGTGTTTTTCCATCCGTGGCTTACGGGTTCTGAAGTAAAATCCCATTGTTCCTGATAACTTTCTGTTAGTCTGGCTTTAATATATTTTAGTCCAGTACCTTCTTTATTGCCATTCTTTGTTCCTGCTAATATACTACCGAATGTTAAAAATGTATAGCACTTATAATTAGTATTCGATTCAAAAACCAGTTTAAATAGGATACTGTTATCTTCCAAAGGTAAGCTATGCGTAATTCCGTTTTCTAATAACGTATGAAGAATTCCAGGTGGTATTTTTTGTTCAAAATCTATGTTTTCTTCTTGCCAAGAATAGTTAATTTCTTTTCGATATTCCATAATCTCAAGATGAGTACGACAAAGTGCTATTTCTTGTGAAATAGGAATCAATGTTTGATTTTCTATCTGATTAAATAGATCAAATTCTTTGGCTAAAGCTTCTATAAATAAAACCCCTTTGTGTGGAGCTTCTTCTACCCAATCTATTAATGAAGTTAAGGTGTTCATTAAAAAATGAGGTTGAATATTTTTTTTGAGCAATTCCAGACGCAACCGTGTAGATTGCACCAAAGAAATTTCATAGGCAAGTCGTTGTTCTTTGATTCGTAGAGAAAGTAAATAAAACATTCCGAGAAGAATGATGCTAAAACTTATGAAAATACCGATGCTAAAACGAGTGACAAAATTGATGACTAAGGACAAAAGAAGTGTCAACAGTACGAGGCGAGCACCTTTCACTTTTTTATAGACTCCAAATGCCACGATCCCAAATGAAAACAACCACATGCTTAAAGCCATATTATTGGCTGTTAATTCGAAAACATATCTCGATAGGAAAAATAATAACAGAAGACCGGCATAGATGATGAATAGCAATTTTCGATAGGGGAAAGGAAACTGCATCGAAAAATAGAACGGTATCAAAAAAGAAATACCAAGCATAAGAGTACCTATAATCTGTAAACGTACAATATGCATACTGTAATGGATAGGTATATAGGCTTTACTGTACTCTGCTAATATTAATGTAAAAAAGAGAAAACAGCTAATGCTAAAAATTAGTGTTGCATACTCTTTTTTGTTACTTAAAAAGAGGAATAGAAAATAGAAAGATGCGATAAGAAAAGCTCCTGCAAAAAGATGCATATAGGAAGATTCGGTGAGTCGATCATTTAATAGATCGTCGTAATAATCCATGTGTAATTCCCATATTCCAGAATGATCCGGAAAATAATAAAGACTTGAACGTATCGCCAATAGATGTTCTCCTTTTTCTGTTAGATGAGTAGGGATGCTAAAAGTTGCCCACATTTTCCCTTCGGGTGGTAGTACCGCTTCCTGACCTGGATTCCCGTTTTTTCCGACCAAAATCCCATCCCAAAAAACTTCATACTCTCCATAAACATCCAATTGGATTCCATAGGGATGTAATGGCTCAGAGGTTTTTAAAATATCGATTGGAGTTCTTAACCAGTAAATCTGACCATCATATACTATTGGTTTTTCTTTTTCCCAGTACTGATCATTCAGGTCCTTGGCAGCCCATTCTTTTTGATCTCCAACCTTGAATACGGTCTTATGTTCCTTGAAAATTGGACTTTGAGAACAGGAAGTCACAAGTAGTATCAAACATATTAAAAGGAAATTGGATAAGGATTTCACGTTCATTTTTGATGCAGTATTACGGATGCAAGCTAACCATTATACAATTGCTTTTAGAGTCGTTCATTAGGATATAGAGCAGTTGGTGAAATTTACATTGTATACTCGAGAGAAATAAACATCTTTTGCAAGGTACAAAATATCAAGAAAGCATGAAGATTAAAAGTTTGAAGCACGTAAAACCCTTATTCATTTTAACTTTCCTATTAGGTTGTATTGCCTTTTGTCAGGAAAGTGATAAATCAAAATCTTATACAATTGGTTATACATCATTATCATCAGGTATTATAGAAATTTATCAAAAAAATACTGAAGGTAAATCAACTATTAAAAGTACAAATGAGAATGGTGGTTATGTGGCTTGGTCTCCTGATGGAAAACGTATTGCTTTTTATGCAAAATATGATGACAAAAAGACTTGGTCTATTCATACAATGAATAGTGATGGCACGAATAGAAAACGATTAACTCATGCCAAAAACAAATGGGATAATGCTCCTGATTGGTCTCCAGATGGAACAAAAATTGTTTTTGCAAGAGAATATAAAGATGCTGAAGGGGTTTGGCATCCCGAAATTTGGATTATGAATTCAGATGGTAGTGAACAGACACAAATAAAGTCACTAAAAGGGAGTAATCCTTATTTTACTCCAGACGGTAAAATTGTCTTTTCTTGGGAATTCGAAGATAAAAGTAGTGCTATAAGTATAGCAGATATTGATGGAAAAAATATCATTCGGCTAACACATAATGGTGCTAAAGAATGGCATCCAGATGTTTCTCCTGACGGCAAGCAAATTGCTTTTATGTCTGATAGAGACGGAAACTTTGAAATTTATATAATGGATATAAATGGCTCTAATCAAAAGCGATTGACATATAATGATGTTCGTGATTCTATGCCATCCTGGTCACCCGATGGTTCTCAACTAATCTTTATTTCAAAAACGGATGGAATACCTACGATTTATAGTATGAATAAGGATGGCACTTCAGTAAAAAAAATTATATCCAATGGAGGACAGGCTGCATGGTTAAAATAGTCAAATAAATAGAAATGAGAACCAGCAATTTTTTAATACCAATAATCTTTCTATCACTATAAAACACTTATAAATAATGAAAAACAAAATAGGACTTGTGCTTTTAATGCTTATTATACTTATACATAGTAGCTTTGCTCAACAAAGAGATACTCGAGCACCAGAGGCTACAGCTGCCGAAGCAAAGCTTTCATACAGGGAGATTCCTGATCTCAAAAAAGCTTTTATCAATGTAACGCCAACTGATAGAAAAGATGGTATCCTTGTGGGAGAATTAGGCACAGATGGTGGTAATAAAGCGATGATTCTTAAACTAGCACAGGAGATCGCAGACAATAGATATGGTAAATACGATAGTTTCCTAATTGCTCACAAGGGTAAGCTTCTTTTTGAATCCTATTATTTACGTGGCCGTATCAACCTGCCACATTATCAAGCATCAGCGACTAAAACCTATACTAGCTTAGCACTAGGTCGTGCTATCCAGATGGGGTATCTATCCATGGCCGATTTGGACAAACCGCTAATCAGTTTTCTCAAAGACCTGGATCCAACAAAATTTGTTGAAGGTGCAGAAAAGATCACGCTTAATCATGCACTGACGATGCGTACAGGTATCCGCATTAGTAAAGAACAGGAAGAAGAATTCAAGAAAAACCCTGCTATGTTAAAAGGGCAAGGTCGGGTTCAAGTTTTACTTGAGTATAGCGAGCCTATAACTTCAGTATCTCAGAGTTTTAAATATGGTTATGGTCCTGGTTTGGTAATGCAAGTCATCAATGCCGTTGTGCCAGGTACGGCCAAAGACTTTATTAAAAATGAACTTCTCGATAAAATGAGAATCAAGAATTATGGTTGGCGAACAGCTGTAAGTGGACTACCAGAATCTGGATGGCGTACAAGGTTCACCTCACGCGATATGATTAAGTGGGGAACTTTGGCTATGAACAAAGGAAAATGGAATGGAGAACAGTTGATTCCTGAAGCGTATCTAAAGAAAGCAACTAGTAGAATCTTATATACCGGCGATGACGATGTCTACGGCGGTGGCAAAGATGTATCTAATCAAGGGTATGGTTATTTCTGGTGGAGTGGAGATTTGAAAGTTGGCAACAAAAGCTATTTCTGCACATCTGCACAGGGCGGTAACGGTCAGTATATCATTCTAATCAAGGAGTTGGATTTGATGGTTGTGATTACCGCTCATGATAACGATAACCGTACCCTGCAAATAACTGCAGAGAGTATTTTACCAGCTTTTATTCAAAATTCTATTCCAATAATGAATAAAAATAGTGATAGTCAAGACAATTATCCAGTTTTAAAAGAGCACTATCTTGGGCAAAAGCCACCGGGGTTAATACCAGAACCTTTTGCTCCTGGTATGATTACAACAAAAAAATGGGAGTATGGTGGTGTCTTTACACCCGACCTAAAAGAATTCTATTTCATCAGAGAAGTTGGAGAAGTCAAGGAAAACAAAAAGCAGGAATTTGTTGTTTATCAATATAAAAATAATCAATGGCAAGAGTCGGTTATATCGCCTAGGGTAGGGCAGTCTTTTATCTCTCCCGATGGTAAAACTATGCATTTGGGTAGAAGATATAAAAAACGTACCGAAAATGGAGGTTGGTCAGAAATCAAAAAACTAAGTACTCCTTTTGAAGAAATACAAATTATGCGCCTTACGGCATCGCTAAAAGGAACCTATGTTTTTGATGAGATAGGTATGCCAGACGGAGATGGTGTTATTCGTTATTCGCGATTAACAAACGGGAAACGTGAAAAACCGCAACCCTTTGGTAAAGAAATCAATACCGGAAAAATGAATGCTCACCCATTTATCGCCCCAGATGAATCTTATTTGATATGGGATGGTGAACGAGATAGTGGGTATGGTGATTCTGATATCTACATAAGTTTTAAACAGCAAGATGGTTCTTGGGGAGATGCTATTAACTTGGGAGATCAGATCAATACAAAAGCCTGGGAAGCTGCGGCAACGGTCACCCCGGATGGCAAATATCTTTTCTTTAATAGAAATATGGGCTCAGGTAACTATGAAAATGTAGATATATTCTGGGTGGATGCTAAGATTATTGAGAACCTAAGACCCAAATAACAAACCATGAAACAAACTGAAGTTGTTGTAGAATAGTCTTTGGATGCAAAAACGACCTTATATAACAAGTCTGTGATGTTTCAAGCAACAATATCAACATTTCAACACAAAGTACTGCTATTGAGAGAGGATTAAAACCATATTTGTGATGTAATACATAATCAACCCAGAAATAAATTCAGGTTAAAAAAATGACATCATGAAAAATACATTTATCATTTTCTATCTATTATTTTTCTTTCAATTATCAGCGCAAAAAACCGTAAGCGTAACACAATGGCAAGAAGATCTTCGTTTTATACAAAACACGATACATAATGACTATTCGTTTCTTTTTGTAAAAACAACAAAACAAGATTTTGACACCCAGGTAGAAGCACTTTATAATGACATTCCCAACTTACAAGAACACGAAATCCGAGTGGGATTGGCACGTATCGTTTCCTTATTTAAATATGGTCATACACAAATCACCTATGGCACAACGGCAAGGAGCGGAATTTTACCCATCAATCTGTACCATTTTAATGATGGTGTATATATCGAGGGTGTTCAAAAAGATCACAAAGAGGCTTTAGGTGCAAAAGTCTTGAAGATAGGTGATACGCCAATAGATAAAGCTTTAGCATTAGTTTATCCAGTAGTTCCTGTAGAAAACGAGCAATACTTTAAAGCTTATGGTTTACGATTTTTAATATCACCAGAAGTATTGCATGCACAACGCGTTATCCCAGAACTTTCAGAAACAGTTACGCTTACGTTAGAAAAAGAGGGAAAGGTCTTTACCCATGAATTTAAAACCATCAATACAAAAGATAAACCAAAAGCCTTCAATTTTACGTTACCAACAGAAGAGTGGCTAACGGCACGAAATACAGAGACAACAACACCTTTGTATTTAAAACATTTTGAGGATAAACTGTATTATTTTGAATATGTAGAAGATATCAAAACACTCTATGTTAGACAAAGCTCAGTATTTGATGATGCAAACGAAACACTTGAGCAGTTTTATAAGCGACTATTTCAATTTATTGATACGCACAGTATAGATAAGTTAGTTTATGATGTACGTCTTAATGGTGGTGGTAATAATTACAACAACCTTCCATTAATAAAAGGGATAATGGCAAGACCAAAAATTAATAAAACGGGTAATTTCTTTTTTATTATTGGTCGTGATACGTTTTCGGCCTGTCAAAATTTAACCAATGAAATCACTAGGTACACCGAGGCTATTTTGGTGGGTGAACCAACTTCAGAAAATGTCAATTTTTATGGAGATGCACGACCAGTAGTATTGCCAAATAGCAAGATTACAGCGTATATATCGTATTTATGGTGGCAAGATATGCCAGCATTAGAAAATGCAGATTGGACAGCACCTAGTATTCCTGTTTCCATAAGTTTTGATCAATATGCCAGTAATCGAGACCCTGTACTTGATGCAGCATTAACTTTTAACGCAGAGGGTTTTAAACCTAAACCAATGGAGTATATTACAGAGTTGTATGTATCTGGACAAGCACAAAAATTGGCAGAAGAACTGCCTAAAATGATACAAGACCCCCGATATGCTTTTTGTGATTTTGAAACAGAGCTAAACAAAAAAGGAAATCTTTTGTTACAAAGTGGTCGTGTACCAGAAATTCAGGCTTCCATTCAAGTGTTTTCTATGATTTCACAACTATTTCCAAATTCTGCAAAAACATATAAAAATTTAAGTCAAGCTTATTTAAAATTAGGTGATACCCAAAAAGCGATAGCCATACTTAAAAAGACTATTTCTTTGGATGCAGATGGTGATATCGGTAAAGCTGCCAAAGAAATACTTTCGCAAATAACGAAGTAATCAACATTACTTAAAGATTTAATCATATAGCAATGAATCTTAATACCATAATATAAAAACAACCTTCTAAAATCTAGAAGGTTGTTTGTTGTAAAATTTTGTTCTATACGAAACTTGCTCTTAGTTTATTGCCAATTTTAAGCTACGTACAGTACCAGAACCATCCAAAATTCTCACCAAATATAATCCGGATTTAATTCCAGAAATATCGATTGTCATTTCGGTAGTACTTGTTGGTACTTTTAGAGATTTTAATTCTTTTCCGCTAAGGTCAGAAATCGTAATGATACTATTCTTTAAATCTGTTTTGTTTTGTACAGAAATACTTGTAGTTGCAGGATTTGGGAATATCTCAAAAGATGTGTTTTCTATCTCATTTTCTCTATTCACCACAACTTCACAAGTTGGTGCCGTTGTTGAATTACTAAAATAAATGGAGTAATCATTAGCTACCAGTACAAAGTTTCTTTGATCAGTAGTTACAAAATAATCTCCATCCAGACCTGGAATGCCAGTACCAATTAAAGAAATTTGAGGATTCGCCTCATTGAAATTTTGTGTAGCACTAGAAAAATCAATATACCACGGAGCTGTATTTAAATTAAAGGAAAATTGATATAAACCATTATTCGCTAAACTCCAATTTAGTGTAAACAGGGTGATACTGTCCAAATTTGGACCACCAGTTCCTAATATATAGATATTATCATAGGATGTATTTACACTAACTAAAGAAGTTTCTGTTGGGGCGCCAAAAGTACAATCCCCTGTAGGCGGGTCAATAGTATCATCTGTAACCGTAATCATAACCGAAGCGGTATCTGTTGCTCCATTTTCATCGCTAACGGTTACCGTTGCAGTGTAATTTCCTGTCGTATATGTATGTGTTGAAATAGCTTCCGTTCCAGAAGTTCCGTCACCATAATCAATACTATAGGTAAGGGTATCGTTATCCGCATCTGTAGATCCCGAAGCGTCCAATACTACATCAAGAGGAGTAACTCCGGTAGTTGGAGTAGCGGTTAAAGCAGCCACAGGAGCTGTATTTATCGGATCTGTAATACCAGCACACGGGGGAGCTGTATCTGAATTACTACAATAAATTGTAAAATCTCCGGTGGTAGCAACTAGTACCAGATTATCTCCATCCAAGGTTACATAATAGCTTCCATCTAATCCGACAAAACTAGAACCTGCAATAGTGATTTGTGATTGAGCAGCATTAAAGTTTTGTGTAGACACCGCAATTAAATCATTATACCAATCCGGAATACCATTATTGGTACTTAACGAAAATTGGTATAAACCATTATTTCCTAAATCCCAGTTGATAGAACAGTTGGCGATATTATCAAAATTAGGACCACCATCTCCAAATACATAAATATTGGAATATGAATTATTTACAGAAGGTAATGGGGTAGCTCTTGGTGTATCAAAAGGACAAATGATTTCTTCACATGCTGTATCTACTACTAAGTCAATTGTTTGTACAACGCCGCTACTAAAAACGCCATCGCTAACTGTTAGGGTTACTGTTGCACTATCTTGATTAGCATAGCTATGCGAAACATTAACACCTTGGGCAATTGTACCATCTCCAAAATCCCAGGAATAGGTCAACGTATCTCCATTAGGATCAAAAGAATCACTGGCGTCAAACTCCACATCAGGGCCTCCACATCGACCATTATCACTTGTAAACAATGCCACAGGAGGTTTTGGCTCTGTTGTCTGGCCAAAATCAACATCACTAGTAGAGTAAAATGCTTCTTCAGTAAGAGATCGTTGCCAAATACTATAAATAACGTGTTTACCAGTTCTTGCAGGAAGCACAACATCTATATTGTCAATTGCAGATGCTGGTCGTGGTCCCGTGCGAACTAGAAGTTCTAAACTATCCCATGTAAGCGGTTGATCGGGAGTCCAATCTGCTTTGGTGATATACACATCAAAATACAACGTTTGATGCGGGGCCGTATTGGTCCAGGTTACAGTAAATGGGCCAGGGGTAACCGGTGTAGCTATCCAATCATCGCGTACTTGATCCAGTCCACCGTATTTATCAGGTCGTCCTGCACTGGCTAGATTACCATCTGCAATAATTTCTCGATGCATACCATTGGCATCCATACGTGCAACTTCATTCCAGTCGTATAAGGCTTGAGTGCCATACATGGCAACTGCATCAATGCAGGCAGGCGAATCCGGACTCTCAGGATTCTCTTGAAAACAAATCCAAACCCTACTGGGAGGACTTGTTACAGTACCGTGTGAAAAAATAGTTTGAAGGCTCGGTAAAATGAAGGCAGCGCATATAAATAGTGGCGCAGAACATTTTTTTAGGAAGGAAATAATCCGACCTAAAATTTCGGTTTTAGAGTTTGTGTTTTTCATGTTGTTATTGAATTGTTAGTAATGAATTACTTTTCAAAAAAACAGGGTGGTTCAATAACGATTATGAAAGTAGTATTTATTATTCTTGTTGTCAATGAATTAACAATTTTTAATTTAATATTTAACATAAATGAGCATGCTATTGTGCGCAAATTCCAAAAATGCCCAATACTAATTATTAGGTGTTTTTTATTAATGCTCTTTAAGTTTTGGCGAGTTCTCAGCCTTTCTGATATATGCTGTAGGAGTAAAATTTGTTATCTCTTTAAATGCTTTGTAAAAGGTAGATTTAGAATTGAATCCAACTTCAAATGCGATAGAAATTAATGTAAATTCTTTGTGCTTATTTTCATTTATTCTTTGTAAAAAATCATCAACTCGGTATTCATTAACCAGTTCATAAAAGGTTTTTTTATAACTATTATTGAGCACCCAAGATAATTTATTTGTTGTAGTATTAATTTCATTAGCCAAAATTGACAAACTTAATTCTGGCCGGCGATGTCCTTTTCCTTTCTCGAAGAAATCATTAACTAAATTTTGAACCTCATTTATTTCTTTTTCGCTAAGCCCATTCTTTTTTTTAGATTCAGTTTCATTATTCAATGGAAAACGAATTTTGAATACTTCAGGATGTTTTAAATTATAAAAACCTACTATATAAATTTGTATACCAAAAATTAAACATGATATATCCCAGATCATTCTAATATCGATAGGTAATTTAATAACAAAGCGTTCAATAATGCCTAACAACCAAAAAACCATATAAACCAACAAACAAATGAGCATAATCTCTATATATTTTACAATGGTTTGATTAAAGGATAGTTCCTGTTCTTCATTATTCTTGTAGTAATATAATAGTCTATAAGATTCGAATAAATACGCCGAAATAGAAATGAAAAAAATGATATCATTCCAAAACAAAAGTGTAGTAAAATAGCTTTTATAATCTGTTATTGAATCATAATTATAAATATGAAAAAAACAGTATGCCGAATATAATAGTACTGGCAAATAGTGATAGTATGATAACCGATAGTTTCCGTTTTTATAAAAAAGTAATCGCCTGATATACGTGTAAACCAAAGGCCCTATAAAAAGATAAAAGGTATTAATAATATTACCATATAGCCTCAAAAAGTCTCTTTCAAATTGATGACCTAAGGCTCTTTCGAATAAAAAAATGCTATAAATAGCTAATAGATACTGTATAGCTCTATTTGCTCCTGTATGCTTTTTGGGGATATATTGAATGGCAAAAATCAAAAAGATACACTGGCCAATAATTAATACCAGAAAAAGCTCATATAATGATATACTCATCCTCTTAACATTTTAATATTGTTGTGTTTCTAGTTTAACATAACAAATAAGTTTCCTATTTTTTATCATTTCAATTAATTAGCATTTGTTCTTTTTTTATGAATATATCATAAAAAAAAGTCTGATACTATAGTTTAGGACATCTAATAACTACAATTGTTACATCTGATGACAAAAAAAGTTTTTCTTTACAAGAAATCAATTTACAATTATGAAATCTAATTTTTTATGTATCCTTATTACCTGTCTATTGATCTCTTGCAAGAACAATAGTCAATCAAAGAGTACACTTTTAAACGAAACAGGGAATTTATATTTTTCAACAGTAGACTTTACAAAAGCTAAAATTTCCTCAGAAGAATATGCAAAAAACTTCAATTTGCATAACGATCCTTACCTTAGTATGGTTTTTAATTTAGACAAACCATTGATACAAAGTCTTAAAGAATTAGCTCCAACTTTATCTGAAGAAGAGTTATTGAACAAAGGGAATTTTCAATTTTCATATGTGGTAGATGGAAAAATAATTTATGTAGAGAACTTGAATACTGGAGCAGGGCCAAAAACACGTAAAACCGAAAACCTTAGACAAGTAATACCACTAGTAACACCAGAACGAATAGATTTTTGGGGCTGGTTTATGTGGCAAAGATTTATGAAGATTAATGGTGGGCTAGATGCGTTTACCGAAGGAAACCACACATTAAGCATAGAAATAAAACCTTATTTAAAGGATAGTACATTAAAAGTTGGTCCTCTTTTGGCAAAAGGAAATATCGCTGTAGAAGTGCCTAAAATAGTTATAGATGAGAATTTGGTTCCTGTTCAGAAAATACAACCTAATAGTGGTTGGGAAATTTCTAAAGATAATTTTGACAACAATAAAATTGAAGCTCTAAACAGAAAAATAGCCGAAGGTAGGTTCGAAGATATTAACGGAATTGTAGTCATAAAAGATGATAAACTCTTAATAGAGGAATATTTTAACGGTACATCAAGAGATAGTATACACAATGTTAGATCTGTAGGGAAATCGTTTGCCTCTACAATAATGGGTATTGTTATTGAAGAAGGCTTAATAGAAGATGAAAATGCTTTGCTTAAAGATTTTTATGATTTAAAATCATATAAAAACTATAGTACCAAAAAAGATTCTGTAACCCTAAAATCACTTTTAACCATGAGTTCTGGATTTTTGGGTGATGATTGGGATTATGACAGTCCAGGGACCGAAGATAAAATGCAATCTACGGATAATTGGGTGAAATTCACGTTAAACTTACCGATGCATAAAGATAAAAGAATAGGTAAAGATTATAATTATTTTACGGCTGGTGTTGGTTTGCTAGGGGATATTATGCATAGATCGGTCCCTGATGGACTCGTTTCTTATGCCGATAAAAAATTATTTATCCCCTTAGGTATTACCAATTATAAATGGTTTTATACCCCCAATAAAGTTGCATATACTGGTGGAGGTATACAACTACGAGCTATCGATTTTGCAAAATACGGACAGTTATATAAAAACAAAGGTCTTTGGAATGGTAAACAAATCTTAACAGAAGAATGGGTAGAAAAAAGTTTGACCAAACAAGTATCACAAGCTTATACGGGTATAGAAGATGGCTATTATGGTTACCTTTTCTGGAATAAGGTATATACAGTCGATGGTAAAGATTATGAAGTATCTTTTGCCACAGGAAATGGTGGTAATAAGATTTTAATTTTTAAAGATATTCCATTTGTTATTGTCATTACGGCTTCGGCATATAATAAACCCGGATCTAATGCTAATGTCGATAAGATGATGGTGGATTATATATTACCTGCAATACTAGAAAAACAATAAAGCAGTAAAGTAAACAAGGCTGTCAAAAAAAAGACAGCCTTGTTTACTAGGTTTAGAAACCGCTTAATTCTGTAGTATTTCCAAAGCACGATCTATTCCGCTATCCTTTTCTTCTTGAAAATCTTGAGTTGATAAAAAGGGAATATGATTTTCTTGATGATCAGGCCCAATTCCAACAACTTCAAAAACGTTGCCTTGTGCATCACTATATATTTCGTTTGACAATCCTACTTCTGCTCCATTAGGTAATATATGCGTAAGAATAGTAGAAAAAGCACCTGCTGTATTCTCTCCTACAACAGTAACATACGGTACATCTTTAAGACATAATGTAAAAAGCTCTGCTGCGCTTATGGTAAATGGACTTGTAAGTAATACGATATCGCCAGTGAATTGAAAATTTCCGCTAGGTCCTACAGAAAAGGATTTATTTTCGGTAAAGCTATCACCCAATCTGGCTTTTTTAAAATATGAAATTCGTTCTTGATCTATAAACCGAGATGCAATATTTAAAGCAACGGTATCAACTCCTCCATCATTAAAACGTATATCTATAATCAGTTTAGAAACTCCAGAAGCTTCAATATCATCCATAACGGTATCTAATAACTCATTTAATGATGATAACTCATTGCTCAAATTTGTACCGTACCCTTGCATCGTAGAAATAAGAACATAGCCAACATCATCATTAAGTAATCCCCATATAACATTCTCATTTTCATCTATTTCAAATTCTCCACTTAAATATTCTGTTACTATTGTGGTTGCTTTTTGATTGACAAGATTAAAAAAGTCTTCTTCATTCTCTATAATCAAATCTCCATCTAGATTAGCATTCAGTCTATTAAATAATTTTGGATCCCCAGAATTAATTTCGATCGCATTGTCTTCATCATATATACTAACATGTCCATCTTCCAACACATAAGCAAGCTCTTCTATGATATCATAAAAGTTATCTGCCGTAACTTGATTTCTTAAACTTTCATACTGAGCCCAGTCGATATTTCTAGTTTCAAAAAATGCATAGTAATCATTAAAAATATTCCAAAAATGATCAAAGTTTATTACAGGATCTTTAGTATCAGAAACTTGATCGGGGAGGCAATCTGGATTTTGATTTGGTAATCGAATAAATACAATTTCAGAATCTGATAATTCTGAAGAAGCTATGAGTTCATTTTGATTGATAACATCAAAATCAAATTCATAGAAATCCTGAAGAACAAAATCATCATTTTGAATAGAGCAGCCAGCGGCATTAGTATTGTAAAATATATTCTTATTATCTGTAAATTCAAACACCCATCCTTTTTCTGGTATTGACCAAAATCCATTAATTGAGTTTTCTGGAGGGACAGTGGTATCATTATCAGACTCACAGGCCGTAAAAATTACCAAAAACAGTAACAATTCAACAAGGCGTTTTATTGATTTTACGTCAGTACACAAATGTATATTTATCATAGTTTTATTTTTAAAATTATTCTAATCATTCTAAACATTGTTTTAAAATTTTACATCCCTAAAACAAATAGCAAGACAAACACCCTACTAAAAATTTTAAAAAATAAAATGAAGTTATGAAATGACTTATGGGGTTAGTCTTACTTAATTAAGAGTTTTAAAGTCAAGTTATGCTGTGTTTGTTACCGTTATAAAAAATTAATAGTAGGGTATATAGGGGTTCATATGTTTTAGGGTTGTAAAATTCTAAATAGAAGAATGTAAAAGCGGAATCATGAAAAAAATTGGATCCAGTATTCTGATAGTACTATTAACTATAGTATCAATAAATGCGCAGGAAGTCGTAAATGAGAAAGAGAAAATTGCATTTATGCCTAAACATATTATTAAAGTATTTCCACTAAATGCACTTAATCGAGAGATTGGTATCGGATATGAGCGTGTTATAAAACCGAAAATGTCACTAAACTTTATATTAATTCAGGAATTTGATAAACGGCATTTTATTAATAATACATATGAGAGAAATTATAATGCGCTTTTTCAAACTGAATTACGATTTTATCTTTCAAAACGAAAAAAAGCACCAGAAGGTTGGTTTACAGGCGGGGGATTGTTGGCAGAGTATAATAATATTAAGATTATTAACAGATCTAATAAAGATATTTTTCGTTTCGAGGTAGGTGTTTCTGGCAAAATGGGATATCAATGGATATTAAAAAAAGGATTAAAAGGGATAACTATCGAAGCAGCAATAGGTGTAGAGTATAGAAATATTACCGAATTTAATACGGTTTTAGATTTTACTATAGGATATTCATGGTAATATATAATGTTTATTTTATAAAAAAAATAATGGTAGGGTATGTATAGGTTCATATGTTTTAGGGATGTAAAATTTTTAACTCAAGCATATAAAAACAGAATTATGAAAAAAATTGGATATAGTATTCTCATAGGATTAGTAACTATACTATCATTAAATGCCCAGGAAATAAAAAGTGATGTTGAGAAGGAGGGGAGTATACCAAAAAACAATATTAAAGTGTATCCTATATATGCATTATCCGGAATTATTGGTATAGGATATGAACGTGTTATTGCCCCAAAAACTTCAATAAACTTTATACTTCTCCAGCAATTTGCTGAACCAAACTTTGATAATAACGTATTTGAAAGAAATTATGATCTATTTTTTGAAACAAATATAAGACGCTATCTCTCCAAACGAAAAAATGCTCCAGAAGGTTGGTTTGTAAGTGCAGGATTGTTGACAGAATATAATTATGATAGGCTTAAAAATAGCAATAACAATCAAACTACAGATGTAGAACGCCTATGGGTTGGTGGTTCTGGTAAAATGGGCCATCAATGGATATTTAAGAAAGCACTAAAAGGCCTATCTGCAGAAGTAGCAGGAGGTATAGCTTATAGAACTATAATTGATGGTATTTCGGATAGTAACTCTCAAAGCGCATTTGATGCAATAATAGACGTTACTGTCGGCTATTCTTGGTAATGGTTGATTTGTATTTTACCATTTTTATATAATTTTGAATACTTCATTTAATTTTTTAACAATGCCAGAGAAAGTAATTAGCGTTTGCGAAGAGAAAGTATATGACAAACTATACCGCGAGCACGCAGAAAAAATATGTTACTACCTCTATTACAAATATGGAGACATGGAAAAAGCCCAAGATATTGTGCAAGATAGTTTTGCAAAATTATGGGTTAACTGTTCCAAGATACTTTTTGGAGCGGCCAAAAGTTTTCTTTATAAAATCGCTAATAATGCTTCGATCAATGCTATTGTTCATAAAAAAACAGTACTGAAATATCAGGAAATAGGGCAAAAAACGTATACCAATGAATCTCCAGAATTTCAGATGGAAGAAAAAGAATTTATGCATCGTCTCAACAGCGCAATTTCTGGCTTAAAAGACGGGCAACGAGAAGTTTTTCTTTTAAATAGAATAGAAAATAAAACATACAAAGAGATTGCAGAAATGTTAGATATCTCTGTAAAAGCAGTAGAAAAACGAATGCACTTAGCACTAGTTATTTTAAGAAAAAAAATAAAGTCATCTAATATATAACCTATGGAAAAAGATTTTAATGACGATGATTTTTTAGGAAAATGGTTATCTGGTGATCTCTCTAATGAAGACCGTGAGGCCTTTGAGAAATCAGAAGATTATACGGCATATAAAGATATATTGAGAGGAGTAGAGCGACTAGATAGACCAGTTTTTGATGTAGAAAAGGGTTTGAAAGAACAAAAAATCTACAATGCTTCATATATAAAAACCAAAACATCAAAAGTTTTTAAAATTCGTACATGGGTATATAGTGCAGCGGCAGTGGTTTTGGCTTTAATTGCATTAAGAACAGTATTTTTTCAGGATGTTACTATACGTACCAAAATGGCACAAACACAAGTCATAACGCTGCCTGATCATTCTGTGGTGACTCTTAATGCCGATTCTTCATTAGAATATGATAAAAATTCTTTTTTAGAGCGTCGAGAGTTATACTTAAAAGGAGAAGCATTTTTTGATGTTCATAAAGGATCTTCATTTACAGTTACTACCAAAAATGGTGAAATCACCGTTTTGGGGACAGCATTCGATGTATATGCTAGAGATCGAACATTAGAAGTACAATGTTTTGAAGGTAAAGTACATGTAAAAAATGAGGCTAATGAAGTGATTCTTACTCCAGGAAAAGGAACCAGGTCTAATCAAAACGAAAGGTTGGATATCGTTAATGTTTCATATTCAAAACCTGATTGGTTGGATGGTAAAAGTAGCTTTTTTGAAGTACCCCTTGAGCGAGTCATAAAAGAATTAGAACGACAATACAACATCAAAATTCATACAGGAGATATAGATGTAAACAGAGTATTTACAGGCTTTTTTAAGCATACGAATCTAAAAGTCGCTCTTAGTACAAGCTTTGACCCCATGAATATTAGTTATACATTTGAAGGAGATAGAATTATAGTCCTAAAAAATAAATGATTCGTTTTCAAGTGATTAGATTGATAGTGTGTTGTTTATTGGGGGTGTCTTGCTATGCACAACAAACAGATCATCATATCGATAATGCCGAAAAGGTAGCCTTGCAAGAGGTTCTGAAAACGTTCGAAAATCAATATCAATTTGACTTTTCTTATGATGTAGAAGTGATCAAGAATATAGAACTTATAATTGATCAAGATGCTATGACTATTGATTCATTGGTAGAAGTACTAAAAGAACAAACTCAATTTATACTTCGGCAGATTGACGATCATAGCTATATTTTGGTAGAAAATGATACAACCATAACCATCTGTGGTTTTGTGATTGATTCTGTAAGTACTTTTGAGTTGGCCCAAGCAAATATTACCAGAAATAAGTATGTAATTGGACTTACCGATGAACAAGGGTATTTTAAAGTACGTTTATCTCCAAGGGATTCAATTTCTATATCCTATTTGGGATATGATACAAAGACAATTGCGGCAGCTACTTTTTTAGATTCGAGTTGTGATACGATTCGATTAAAACCAGAAGTTCTAAATTTAAGTCAGGTAGTAATTAAGGAATACCTAACTACCGGTATTCAAAAAAATAAAGATGCATCTATTAATGTATCCACAAAAAAACTTAGAATTCTTCCTGGGCTTGTAGAGCCAGATGTTTTACAAAGTTTACAATTAATACCAGGAGTAAGTAGTCCTACTGAAGATCCGGCTGGATTATATATTCGAGGAGGGACACCAGATCAAAACTTAGTGTTGTGGGATGGAATAAAAATGTATAATAACGGTCACTTTTTTAATCAGATATCAACGTACAATCCTAATATTGTTAAGAACGTAAAGGTATATCGAGGGGGAACCAGTGTACGGTATGGAGATCGAGTTTCTGGAGCGATTATTATAGCATCTGATGATGACCTAACCGATCAACTTAAAGTAGGAGGAGGGGTTAATTTTACTCATGCAGATCTTTTTGTAAAAGCACCCTTGTCTAAAAAATTGGGTGTAATGGGAGCTATACGTAGATCTACTACAGACCTATATTCAAATATTGGATACAATAATCTTGTTCGAAAAGTATTTCAGAATACTAGAGCCGATATTGCTGATGATACATCAGCAAATATTATTGACAGAGCATTAAGAGAAGATAATTTCTCTTTTTCTGATGCTAATTTTAAAGCAGTTTGGAACCCTAATTCAAATAATTCTATAAAACTTAGTACCATATTTGCAGAAAACAAATTAGATAATGTTACGCTACCACAGGATGTAAATGACCCCAACGCTTTTAGCACAAAAGATTTGTACAAAATTAGGAATCTAGGCGCCAGTCTGAATTGGAAAAAAACATACTCGAATAATAGTGTGCAAAAAGTAAGTTCATATTTTTCTTCTTATGACACTAAGTATAGTATTGCCAGAAAGGCCCTAAATGTAAATCAAAACCTTGATTTCATCCAAAATAACAATGTCAAGGATATAGGAATAGAATATGCTTTGGAAATTCCTATTACCAAAAAACAGTCATTAGCATTGGGGTATCAATATGCATATAATGAAACAAGATATAATTATAGCCAGGCGTTAACGGGAGATTTTGAGGATTCTTTTATGAGTATTACAAATGGTAATGGTAATAATCATACGTTATATTCAGAATATACACATAAAGGCGAAAAGACCTATGCTAGTTTTGGTCTTAGGGGATCTTATTTAAGCAATACAGATCAGGTTTTTATAGAACCTCGTCTGTTTGCATCGCTAGAAGTTTTTAAAAATTTCAGGATAACGACTTCTGCAGAAATCAAGAATCAACAACTTAATAATTATAGTGATATTTTAAGCTTTACTCCATCAGTAAATGGTCTTCCTGTGGTCAATAATACATGGTTACTTTCGGGGAATGGCGTATTTGAAGGAAATCCATTTTTTATTCCTGTTATAAAAAGCAAACAATTTACTTTGGGATCTTTATACACGTATAGAGGTTGGAATTTTGATCTAGAAGGATATTATAAAAGGCTTACCGATATCAATTCGATTAATAATATTATTTTACAGATTGTACCTTCTCAGACGGATACAGGTATAGACATAGGAAAAGAAGAACGTATTGGTTTTGATTTTCTATTAAAAAAAAGAATTCGTAATTATCGGTTTTGGATTGGATATTCATACAGTAAAACGGCAATTACTTTCCCTACACTACAACAAAGGTCTTTTCCTAGTAATTTTAATCAACAACATGTATTTAATATCTCGCAAACATTAAAAGTAAATGATCTTGAGTTTGCTCTGGGATGGAATTATGCTACAGGTAGTCCCTTTACTAAGATTATACCAGACGAAGATGGTTTTTTTGGTAATATAATTGAGCCCAAGGGGATTAATGTAAATAGATTTAAAGCCTATCATAGATTAGATGCTTCTGTGTTATATCGATTTACTATTAAAACCAAAAAACCATGGGGAGGGATGATAGGCTTCTCATTACGTAATATTTATAATCGAAAAAATACAATTGGACAAGGGTTTATCGAAATTGGAGAAGATACCATTGGTACTTTTGAAAGAAGGTCATTGCGGCTCACACCAGATGTAGTAATCCGTTTTAATTTTTAAAAATTGTTAAATAAAAACGTCTTAAAAGACGTTTTTATTTTTATGAATACAATTAATTCTCACCCACACCCTCAGACGTACAACCTGGTGCATCTGGGAATTGTTGACAATGAAGATCCCCAACACTACAGCCCGGCGCATCTGGGAATGCTTGACAATGAAGATCCCCAACATTACCACCGTTAATAGTTTGCTGCTTAGTTTTGTTTAGTGGTTTTACACCTTCAAGATTTAAAATTGATTTTGACATAATAAAAAAAGTTTAAAATTATTAGGATTGAAATTAGCAGTTTCTTAGTTCTAGAAAAACTGTTATACCGTCAATTTTATAAAAATGACGATCATTAAAAAACACTTTATTAAGGTTTAGACGGAAAGAAAAGAAAATATAGGAAGAAAAGTTCTTAATAAGGCTACACTGTCGAAAAACCGTAATTAAGCTATTGATATATTATTGATATTAGAAATCAATAAAACAATAAAAATATGACTAAGTAAGAAATTAAAATAAGATGAACAAAATTATAAAGCCTAGGGGTGAAAGAAAAAGAGATTTTAAAATAAAAATTACCTGAAAAAGTCTTTAAGTACTTTGGTATTGTTGCAGATGCTTATACAGTGGGTTGTTTTATTCAAACTCTACAACTACTATAAATTAAAAGTTTAATAACTCTACCATTTTGTTTATCCATTTTTCTTAGTATAAGTAACCCACAACTTTATTTGTATTTTCAATTAAAAAAGGGCCGAAGCCCTAATTTTAAAATAAAAAGAATATTCATATTAGTTCTAACTCTTGTAGCATCTAATCGAAAACAGACTATCTTAAGGTATACCCTAAAATGCCTTCAAAAATATAGCCATCTCTTCCACTTCCTAATTCACTATAGTTTTGTGTGTAGAAATGGTCATTTATTCTACTTGAATAATATCTATACAAAGGTTGCCTTCCGCTAGCTGATCGAGTATAAATATAACCAAATGGTCTATTTGGATTTCCACTCCAAGGAGCGTTTAGATTTGGAACCTCCGCTCTATTTCTAGTAAATAGACCATCTTTAGTAAATACATTTTCAAAATAATATAATGGAACGGTCCCAGAAGCTCCGGAATTTAAAACGCGACCAGTAATCCCTTCATAAGGAAAACCACTTACTCTAGTGGTTCTATAAAAATGGTTGCTACTTCTTCTACTTACACGATGGCGATGAATAGTTTTGAAGGTAGATTTTGAACTGTGCGTTACATCTAATTTATTAGTGGTTTCAAAATCTTTTTTTGGAAATTCAATCACTCCATCAACAAGAAAAGCATCTCCCTTATCCTCGATCATTGAACTTTCAAATTCTAACTCATTTAATAAATAGTTTAACAATTTTTGCTCATTTGATATTTCGATTTGCGTGTTAGTAACATCTTCTATTTCTGATTCACAACTTATAAAGGAAATGAATAGTAAGATAAAAAGTAATTTGTGTGTTTTCATAATTATAGTTTTAAGAATATTATAAATCTAAATTATTTCTTTCTATTGATTTTAAGAAGGCATAGTTCTTTAGATTTATAAATCCGGAGAATAAATCAAGTTATTTTAGATTTGAGTTTATAAATGATGTAATTTCAAATAGATCACAACATTACATTTAATTATTGGTGAGAAGGTTATAATATTTAGATTCGTTGTATTACAAAGGTGATACGATGTATATTAAAAAGAAGCGGCCGAAGAGAAACTTAAAAGATTATAATTTGGATTTCAGATCAAATAGAGAACAATAGGAATTAGATTTTATTTCTAAAACTGAACATAAGATTAACCACTTAAAAAAGATAAAACAAAATAGAACTAGGAATCAAGGTTTGGAAAAAGGTAGAACCGGTTTGTGCCCAAATGCCAGGATGGTTAGGTGGATCAATAGTGTATAGTATCTTATAAAAAGGTACTAGAAGTTCTTTTCAAAGAGAACAGAGATGCTGACTAAACTAAATAATGACTAGAGTGAAGATCTTTTCGATAGTATTACTATTAGCAGGAATATTACTATTCTTTTTCGGTATTCTATTTAAAGTATTACATTGGCCTGGGATCTATTATTTACTTATTTCTGGACCAATGTTTGTAATTATTGGCTTTGCTTTGATCCTAAAAAAGAATAAAACGTAATACATGGAGATAGTTACAAAAGGACAAAACTCTCATATAGATATAGATGCTCTTCTTAAAAACATCAAACCATCTGCTACAAAGTTAGTACTTGACGGTACTAAAGTTGATGTCATTGATATCATTAAATTAACTTTTTTTGATCTAATTCTTAAGCAAATATTGATTATAAAAAAAGAATTTCGAAAAGCGCATCCAAGAGACACAAGTTCCAGAGAATATGTTGTAGTTGAAACCGGAGAAAGGTTCTCAAAATATACCCCAGATCAATTTGAATCCTATTTTATGGATATTATTGATGAAGATAGTTTTTATTATCTAAAGGGGTATTTAAGAAAAGTCTATAAAGATTTACCCTCTAATTACAAGTGTTATCGATACGTAATTAATGGTTCTAAGGTAAATAATAGCTTCAATTCTAACTTACTTACTCAAGTATTTCAATTGACATTACTCAGTAGTCAAGGAAAAAATTTTAGAAAGAAAATAGAAACTTATTTAGATAAAATAGATAATAAAATACTAGATCTATTAGATAAAGATCCCGAAGAAACATTAAAAATAATAAGTTCGTTAAAAGGAAACATATTTCTACTTAATAATGTAAAATTCGAATTATTCGAAAAACTTAAGCCACTTTCAAGAGCTACGAGAACGGATAATGAAGATTATAATGATGTTTATGACGTGTTTTATATGGATTATCATTTTGATGAGTTATTTGATACATTATCAGATACTTTTGAATCTATAGATGATTTTTTCAACGATAATACGTCTTTTGACGACTGGGGAGATACCGATGTTGATTTTTAATAAAAAAAATGATGAAAATTACTGCCTTACTAACCATAGTTTTATTTCTGTTTACAGGGATTAAAAACGAGATTAAAGATTTATATCCAACTGTAAGTGCCAAACCTTCAATATCAAAAGTCGATATTCTCAAGTATAAGGAGAAGGTTAAAAAATATCAAGATATAGATTCGAGATTTGAAAAGGAGGGAAGGGGCTCACTTACAAAAGAGGAGTATGAGTTTTGGCAGATGAATGAATTTCTTGTAGAACAAGAAAACCCGTTTAATACGGGTGAAATCGGGTGTAGCTGGTACTGCGGTGGCGGACCTTATAAAATAAGATCAAGTTCTTATTTAGATAGTACAAAAACAACCAATTATCAATCAAAAAATGTTCATGATTTTAACCTAAAAACTGCATGGGCAACAAAAAATGGAGTTGATGAAGTCTTAACATTTTTGTTTAACGGTTCAGAAACGTTGAGCTTAACAACAATTGAATTCTACAATGGATATAGTAAAAATGAAGAGATATGGAAAAAGAATTCCAGAGTAAAAAAAGCGCTTTTATCCGTTAACGAAGTAGAAAAATATTATTTAAATCTTGAAGATACCTATAAAAAACAGGTATTTGATATAGGTGAAATTTATTCCCCAAATAAGAATGAGGATTTGGTTTTAGAGATCAAAATACTTGAAGTATATCCCGGAACGCATTATAATGATCTATGTGTATCAGAGATAAATTTTGATGGTGAAGGAGATCATTAAGTTCTTTTAAAGATACATTAGAAAGGATTAAGAAAAAGGTGAATTAAGAGTAGGAGGGGAAACCTAACTTAAATTTCAAAAGGACGCTTTGCTTATTTTGATACTATACCGTAACTCAAAATAACAACACTACTACCCTTATAAGCTATTCAATTTCAGAAAGTTCTCCTTTTTCTTCGGCTAAATAATGGGTGTTTACAGCTATGTTTTTAAGTGTATCCACAATACCTGATGGCCATTTTAAAATAATGCTCTCGATTTTAGTAGAATTACCCAAACCAAAATGGAGTTCATAATCATTCTGGCTTCCATATCCAGTTACAGGGTACATCCATCTATGAATACGTTTTTCTTTGTTATCATCAATGAAATTAAGGATAGCTTGAGTACCAATACCATTGCTATTAGATTGCACGCCTCGAAGTCTTATGGTAATCCAATTTTTGTTTGTTGTACTATTTTTATAAAACCTGTTGATTTGATCATTACTTCCCCAGTTGGCAACAAAAATATCTAAGTCTCCATCCCGATCAAAATCCGCATGCGCAGTACCGGCCGAGGTATCGGCATGTTTTGTAATTTGATCTGTTAAATTCTGAATAAATGTACCATTCCCTTGATTTAGATACAGAAAATTATGCATATCTGGTCTATAGGTACCATTTGCTATAAAAAGATCAATATCAGTATCATTATCATAATCTCCCCAGGTATGCCCCTTAGAAGCTCCACCTTGTTGTTGGGTTAGTATACTTTCTTTCACCACCGTTAAATTACCCTGACCATCATTATTGTATAAAAAGTTCTGTTTGTCAAAATTTGCCAGAAATAGATCCAAATCCCCATCTTCATCATAATCCGCCATAGATACTCCGTAAGAATACCCAATGTCTTCTACAACATGCCCGCTATTAATTTTTTCAAATTTCCAGTTCCCTAAGTTTTTAAAATAAAGATTTGGTTTTCGGGCATTAGCTACATAAAAATCAGGGAGTCCGTCATTATTTAGATCTCCACATCCACATGCACGGCCACTGCCGTTACCGCTCGTTAGTGGGCTGTCATTCATCTTTTCAAATACTCCATTGCCTTGGTTTTTAAATACCAGATTAGATCCACTCCCGGAGGCTACTATAAATACATCCAAATCCCCATCATTTTCGATATCCACCCAACACGCCATAGAGGCTGCAATATCATCAGCAGTTAACGGATGATCAGAAATTCTTTTGAAGCCCAAATTTTCGATATTTTCAAATAGAAAGTTCCCTTCCTGACCTCTGCTCACCACATATACATCCAGGTCTCCATCGTTATCATAATCTACCCAATTCACACCTTGCGAATTCCCCCCGTGTTTCACTATTTCTGAATACATGTCTCCTCCGGCAGCATCACTTGTCATTTTTTTAAATGTACCGTCTCCATTATTTCTGTATAAAAAATTCCATTGCCCATTAGAATTGGCAACATACAGATCCGAATCTCCATCCTGATCGTAATCCCCCCATGCAACTCCGCGTGATAAATTACCATCTGTAGCTATTCTTCCGGTAACTATAGGTTCGAATATACCTGTTGGTATACTTTCGTTTTTGATGGTATCCCTGTTAGGGGTTTGGTTGCAAGCTAGTACAGACAGGAATGGAATGAATGTGACGAAAACTTTGATTTTTAATTGCATAGTCCTAATGATTTATTTCCACTCTTTTTTAGCATCTTCGAGATCTTTTATAAATTTTGGATTTTTGGTCATCGCTAGTAACATTTGGTGCGCTAATACTCTTGCTGCTTCTTCGTCACTGGGATAATGAATACCCATAATTTCTCGTGATTCTCCAACTTCGTATGCTACCTCCAAAAATTCTTTTCTTTTATTGGGTAGTAATTCACTCCAGGCAAACGCTTGGATATAAGCCCAAAGGGTATGACCGCTGGCAAAAGAAGGGGAAGATATTCTGGCAAGAGGTTCTAATTTAGGTTCGAGATGATAGGGTCGGGCTCTTAACAAATGGTATTTAACCGTAAACTCCATTAAACGCATATCTTTGGTGATACCTCGTAGTAATTTGGTAGTAGCAGGGTAATTTTGATAGGTAACTTGATCCCCCATAACCGCTTTACCTTCGTAGAACAAGTACTCCAAATTCTGCTCATGTCGATTATGTGTTTGTAAGATATCTGCATGTGGCCAATATCCTATGGGCGCTAGTACCTGGGATGCGCGATCAGATTCTTCTTTTGTACGTTTTGCCTGCAATGCCAATAGATATTCTAGTTCTGCTTTTGTTTGGTCTGAACTATTGGCGGGAAAATGAATACTGTGTTTTAACCGATTGACTTGTTCGTTTGATAAATAATGTGGAGTAATCATGGTGTAAATCAATGTTCCGCTACTATAATTAGATGCCGGAAAAACGATCTTGTCGAGAGTTTCTCTTGTTGCATTGGGTTTATGGTCTAATTTCTGTAGAGATGCGTAGTGGTTTTTGGCAGACTCAAGAGGATGAAGAGCTTGGCCTACACTATACTGATAAACAATACTAATAGCTATTAGCAACAGGTACTTTTTTTTGATCATAACTTTTGATTTTGAACATTTATAGTAGTTTAAACGTATATCGCTTATAAACGATTTAAAAATACATCTTTTTGATTATGAAACTAGTAAAGTAATGTTAAAAAAAAATTACAGTAAGGTACTGAACTCTTTTAGCAACTCTTTATTCAGGGTGTAGAAGACGAATTTATCTTTATTTTCAGTAATAAACAGACCGCTTTCCTTTAGAATTTTAACATGCTGAGAAATTGTGGATTGAGAATAGGTGAACATTTTAACCAGATCCTTATTGCAAGTCACATTATCGATACCTTTACCATCGTTTTTGGTGCTTAGATATCTCACCAAAGCAACACGTAAGGGATGCGCTAATGCATTTGCTATTGTTGCAATTTGATGATCCTTTTGTGTGATATAATCATTTGATTTATCTGTTCTAATTCTCATTTAGAAAAACGATTTATGACAAATATAAGATATATTATATCAACTCTGTCGGTTACAGAAATTGATGATGATTTGTTCTATGTTAAACTACAAAAACTGTATCAATGTACTTGCGTGGTGCCTGTCCCGAACGGTCGCACTTCGACAGGCTCAGTGTGACCGAAGGATTACTTTGCTTGAAGGGGACTGTAATATGTAGATTGGGATAAGAAGGGTATTAATTGTCACCTTTTTGATGCTTTTGGGCAAAAATGGTAGGAATCTCACTTTTCATACCATTGTTTTGTACTAATACTACTCGATTCAATTTTGATAAAATTCGGTCAATGAATATAATACGTTCTTCAATTTGATTGACTCCCCGTGCCAAGCCCAAAAACACAAGATCTACATACTTACTCTTAGTAAGTAATATATCCAAAACATCTTCTTTTGGTTTGGATAAAATTACGATGACCTTTGCATCAATTCGGGCTTCTCTAATAGAGAATTGGATATGGTTTTCTAAAATCTGTTTCTCTTCTTCAGAGTTGGTTACAGAAAAAATACGAATCGTAGACTTCTTCCATTTATTATTAAGTTGGATCAAATACGCCATTAGCACCATTAGATCACCATTATTCTCTTGCCCGCGCCACCATATATCTATCCTTTTCTTGATTTTCTTCGGAAAAGGTTTGTTAATTTGAGCTATTAAAATGTTTTTACCAGACCGAGCTAACTCGTTGATGATCTCTAACTCCTTTATCTTACTACCTTCAATAGTAGACCATCCAAACACCACTGTATTGGTTTTGATACCAGCAATACCATGACCTGCTGCTACCTGGGTCATACCATACTTAAGGTCAGTTACGACATGTACCTCTGTAAGTGCTTGCAGGCCAACTAAAGCTAAGTCCTTTTGCATTTCATGGGCAATTTCGTTTCTTAATAGAAGTTCACCTTTATCTGCGGGGGTAATCAATTTGGAGATCGTGAGAAGTCCGCTGTTCTGTCCTAGCATTTCGGTAAACTTGACTAACTCAATTTGTTCCTTTAAATCCCGAATGAATAATATAATTATAGGTCTCCAATTTCGTGGATGCATTTTTTTGGCATTCAACCTAAGTAAGGCATATCGCCCAAGATGCATCCAAATTCCTGTTGAAGCATCACCCCATTGTTGTTCGAGTTTTTTACTCATAAGATATGAGAAAATAAGTAGCTCCAATCCCAGGGCAAATGCAAAAGCTAATGGATTGATTAGCCACATTACTATCATCGCAGCAATAGCACCAAGTATAGAAATATACCATGGTACATTAATAGTAGGGCGGTAAGAGGGTTCTTTGATCAACTGCTCTATGGCGGCACTCATATTAATCGCCACATACAAGGTGAGAAAAAGCACCGAAACATATTGAGCTATGGTATTTAATCCTCCCAGAAAGACAGCACTCACAGCAATAACACCGCTAATCCAAGTAGCGATGGTAGGCTGCCCCGACCTGGAAAGCTTGGCAAGGAATTTAGGAACTAAACCATCCATAGATAAGGCTTGCAGAATTCTTGGTCCGCCTAATATACTACCGAAGGCAGATGATAAAACTGCTCCCCAAACTGCGGGATATATAAGCCACGGTCCAAATACGGCCAGACGAGTCCATATGGTAACGCCAGCCTCGGGATCTGTCATTTGCTCTATGGTTAATGCCCCTGTTACGGCAAATACAAGTGGTATAATGAGATAAATAACCGCACCCGAAACAACAGCACCCAAGGTTCCCCTCGGAATTGATTTCTGTGGATCCTTGAGATCACCGCTCATACCAACTCCAGCAGTAAACCCTGTAACCGCGGGAAAAAAAACAGCAAAAACATACCAAAACCCTTCAGGAGCTGTACGATAGGTCGCTTCTGTAATGGGAGATTGTAGATCTTTGCTTAATACTCCAATTACTAATGCCAGAATTGAGATTCCTACTATTATCATAATAGGAATTTGGGAATGTAATACAAGTTTCGCACTCTTTCCGGAAAGCAATGTAATAATTACTATAAAACCAATAGTCATCAATTGCAATGTATACGAGGGAAATGCTATCCCTGTGACAGGCCATAAGGCCAAAACAGCTTCAGAAAGACCATAGCAGTAAAAAGTAACACTTAATGTTCTACATAAATAAAGTGGTATTCCAATTGCTCCTCCCGGTTCCAGACCTAAACTTCGTGAAATCATAAAATACTCTCCGCCTACACCCACTTTAATATTGGTCGCAATAGCAGAAGCACTCAATCCAGTGATAAAGGTGATTGAACTAGCTAATAAAACAACGACTATAGTTTTAATCAAACCCAAGTTGCCTAGAACCCAACCAAAACGCAGGTACATAATCAACCCTAATATCGTAAGAATACTGGGCATATAGACCCCTAAGAAAGTACCAAACTTATGGGTAGACTGAGATGGTCTCGATTTTCTAGTCATTAGATCTTAGATATGTTAGATAATACCAGTCGAAAGCTACTACTGTACTAAAGATAGAAGAAAAATAGGAGAATTAACAGCAAGAGAGTAGAGGAAACAGATCTTAGGAGGTTTACGATTTCATAATTTTGTTAAAACTTCCAATTTTTTAAAAACAATAACCTTATACATTGTACTAACGGGAACTTTATTATTTTCAATTAACACATATGTTCTGGTTGCTTTTGTAACTCTACTTAAATTGGAAATATATGATTTATGTGTGCGTTGGAAATTGTCAGATAATAATGTGTTGATATTAGTAAGTGTTTCGGAGATAAGGTACATTCTTGAATCGGTAAAGATTTTCAAATAATTTCCAAAACTCTGAATGTACAGAATTGATTTAAATGAAATATTAACAGGCATGCCATCATGTTTTATCTGCAATTCTTCGCTACCTCTATTTTTTTTAGGCTGTATTATTTTTGAAGATGAAACTTTGTTGATGGCTTTCAAAAAGCGTTCAATTTTTATAGGTTTCAATAAATAATCTACAACCCCGTAGTTATAACTTTCTAAAGCATACTCAGAATACGCCGTAGTTAAAATCACTTTAGGTGGTTTTATCATAGAACGCAAAATTTCAATGCCATTCAATTCTGGCATTTCTATGTCTAGAAAGATGAGATCAAGTTCATTTTGCTGAGTGAAATTGACAAATTCAAGAGGATTACCCGTACTTAATACTAGTTCAAAATTGTCAATTTTTGAACAATAATCTTCTAACACTTTACGTGCTAGTATTTCGTCATCTATGATACCTACTTTAATCATTAACTGTTTTTTTTACTGTTGAAACTGCTAAATCAATAGATAAATTTACATGATATTTTCCCTCTTTATCATCAATTTCTAATACATGAGAATCGGGATATAAAAGATTTAACCGTCTTCTCACATTCTCAAGCCCTAATCCTTCTCTTTTTGAGGTAGAAGCAATTAGAGGTTTTGAATTATCCACACAAAAATGAAGAGAGGCATTTTTAATAGCTACAGAAATATCAATGGTACTCTGCTCGTTTGTACTTTGAGCACCATGCTTCACAGCATTTTCAACAAATGGGATGAGCAACATCGGAGAAATCCGTAAGCCAGACACGTCTCCGTCAATTAAAAATTCAATAGTACACCGTTTACTCAGTCTTTTTTCTTCGAGTAGCAAATAATTTTCTATAAACTCAAGCTCTTCTTTTAACAAAACAGTATCTTTTTTAGAACTCTCTAATTGATACCGCATTAATTCTGAAAGCTGCATGACAAGGTCGGGAGTTTCTAATGATTGTTTCCGCGAAAGCGAATAAATACTATTTAAAGAATTGAATAAAAAATGAGGGTTTACCTGCTCTTTTAAATAATTTAGCTCCATTTCTTTTTGTAACTTTTCTTTCTCAGCATTTTCTCTTTGGATGATCATATTTCTTCTTAAAAAATAGGCAGCCATTCCGGCCCCAGTGGTATAAATTAGAAAAAAGATCATTTTATAAACACCATACCACCCATCTTTCATATATCCTTTCAAATATGACCCAAGAAATACACTTCCAACAAGAAGTAGGGTATATAAAAAATAGCGTCTCTTATCAAAAAAAAAGGGAATTAAAACGAAATGATTTATCCATATGATGGCCATAATGGCAATTGTATACTTAAGACCATGTAAGAAAAAAGAATAATTAGTATCAAATCTATCCTTAACCCCCCACATACTTAATATCTCAAGTATAAGTACTAATAAAAAGGCACCTACATTTATTAGGATTGTATGTTTTAATGACCTGCTAAGCATAAATTCAAAATAATAATCGGTTAAATATACCATCTATGCACAGAAATCATCTTAATTATTATACAAAAGCGGGATATCAATGACAAAATGGTTTTATCATTTAATTGTTGTGTTTATCCTATTAATGGATTTCGACATTGAATATACTATACATTTATTCAACATTTAAGTAAAAAAATAAACAATGAGAAACTACAACTTTATTATTTTAATACTTGTATTTACACTATTTTTTAATTCATGCAATACTAAAAAACAGAACGTAAACGAACCTGATTTTCCTGGTTTAACAGAACACAGTGAACCAGCAGTTACCTTAGGCGAAATAGCTTCACTTCAGTCAAAAGTGTTAAACAAAACTGTTCCACTATCAATCCATTTGCCTGCTAACTATGATAGTTTCAAGAAATCCTACCCCGTGCTGTATATGATGGGTTCAGATTACCGAGCTCGGTTCGCCATGTTAGCTTCTACACTAGATTATATGGGCGAAGGACAAATTCCTGAGATGATACTTATAGGAATAGATCTACCCGAAGGAAATAGTATTTTATTACCAACAAGAGAAAATAAAGACACAACAATTCCGGATAATTATATTAACTTTTTTGAGACAGAGCTGATGCCGTATGTGGATAATAACTATCGGACTGCTCCGTTCAAAGTGCTTTATGGCGGTTCTAACAGTGGTTTTTTCACTGTTTACACGCTACTCAACAAGCCCCTTCTGTTTAATGGCTACTTCGCAAGCAGCCCATCAATTAGGCACATACCGGCAGTGCTTCAACAAAAAATAAAAACAGGTCCGTTAAAAACGCTAGCAGAAAACAGATCTCTACACATCATTTATAGCAATGAAGAGGGATTAACAAATCACGTTTCTGAATTCTCTCGTGTTGTAGCGGATCATAAACCAGAGAATTTCACCTATAAAGTAGATGAATTGGTGAACCAGGGTCATGTACCAGCGATGGATTTTACACAGTTTCTTCTTGCATTATATCCTGACTTCAATCCCTTCAATCCCGGTGAAAACCTGGAATCATTGGATACAGTGACACAACATTTCGATAGGTTATCAAAACGATACGGGTATGAAATCAAGACACCTATATCGGTCATATTTAACCTTGGTTTTCACACGATACTAAGTAAGGATTTAATTGCCGCAGAAGAAATCTTTCAATATTCCATAGAAGTGTATCCCGAAGGGAAGGAATCTTATCTCGGAATGGGTCTTGTACGCAGAGCTCAAGGTCAGCTTGAAAGTGCTAAGGTCATGATCGAAAAAGCACTGATAATTGATCCAGATTTTTCACTTGCTCAAAGGTGGCTACACAGACTCTAGAAATGAAACTTGGCTTTACTCCCCAAAGAGCAATTGGATGGATTTATTACTTTAAAAAAAGAAATAGGCCAATTGGTTTGATCACAAATTAATTAGCTAGGAAAAACAAAAAAACATGAAAATCAACAAATTCTTAATATTAACATTGATTATATCGCTACAGACTGTCTTTGCTCAACAAAACAGTGTGATAAACAACATACAAAATGTAGAAGGATCTTCCTTGGTACTACCACAAATTCAAGTAGTCCCCATAAAAGATTCTAAGACTGCAAAAAACTATGAATTGTATATAGAGTTACCCGAAGATTATTCTGAGAACAATAATAAAACCTATCCTGTTCTTTATTACACAGATGCTGTGTGGCATCGAGAAATGCTATCTGGCGCTGCAGAATACATGCTAGAAAATGTTATTCTAGTCGGAATTTCCTGGCAGAAGGACGTCGCAGAAGATTTAAGGCAACAATATGGAGCTCACGCCAGCCGATTTACCGATTATTCATTCTGGAAAAAAGCCAACCCTAATCATCCTAAACTGAAATTTGGCCAAGCCGAAAATCACTTGGCATTTATTCGCAACGAAGTTATCCAATATGTAGATAACAACTATCGCACCGATCCAGACAGTCGTTCCTATTTTGGGTATTCACTAAGCGGTGCATTTGGTGCTTATATAGTATTGACGCAACCCGATACTTTTAATAATTACATTCTTGGTAGTCCATTAAACAAAGGCCTAATCCCTTACCTCTCTGAGATTAATACGAAATTGGGAGCTTCCGAGTCCAATAAGAACAATCCATTGCACGCTAATGTATATATCGCCTATGGCACTTTAGAAAAAGAAAAAGACGAACCTATTGACGAATATTTAGAATTGCTGAAGAATAGAAAGAATTTAAGTTTATCTGTGCAAAATAAAACAATGGAAGGCGATCATGGAACCGCTTTCCCCAGGGTTGCTGTAGAAAGTGTCGCCTGGTTGTCATCTTTGATGAGTCACGTTTCAAATACTAACAATGAGATCTCATTCTGGGAGATACCGCACCTCAATAATGCATTTGTTACTACACATCCAGAGGACAGAAAAGATGGAATATTGGTTGATACATTAGCGGTAAATAGCAAAGATAGAAAAGCAATCCTTAAACTTTCGCAAGAAATTTTTGAAGGTAACCATGGAAGCTATGATGCTTTGCTCATTTCGCACAAAAACAAATTAGTTTTTGAATCCTATTATAAAAAAGGGCGTATCAATGTGCCACATGGACAAGCATCGGCTGTAAAAGCATATACCAGTTTGGTTTTGGGTAGAGCGATTCAAATGGGGTACCTAACCATTGAAGATCTACACAAACCTTTGATTAGTTTTCTAAAAGATATTGATCCTAAAAAAATGACCAAAGGAGCCGAAAAAATCACACTTCATAAAGCATTGACCATGCACGGAGGGTTGACTATAGATCGTGATAAATGGAAAGAAATTGAGAAAGATTCGGTTCGACTAAAAGGTCAAGGGTTGGTACAGACCCTTCTTGAGCAAAGTGAACCTATAACCAATGAGTCTCAGACGTATTTGTATGGTAATTTTAATCCAATGTTGGTAATGACGGTCATTGATGCCGTTGTTCCCGGAACAGCTCAGGACTTTATTAAAACAGAATTACTTGACAAACTCGGTATTACAAATTACAAGTGGTCAACTCATATTAGTGGTTTGCCAGAAGCAGGGTGGCGTGCAAGTATCATGTCTCGGGATATGCTCAAGTTGGGTAATTTGATTCTTAATAAGGGTAAATTAAACGGTGAGCAGCTTATTTCTGTAGACTATCTTACCAAAGCCACCAGTGGCATTGTAAAACCTACTCAAGATTGGGTGCCAAAAGACTATCGTTACGGTTATTTTTGGTACCAAACACGCGTAAATGTAGGTGCTAAAAGTTATGATACTGCATTTGCCTGGGGAGGTGGGGGACAACGTGTAATAGTGATAGAAGAACTTGACCTAACCATTGTAATTTCTGGCCATGATGGTGAAGATGACAAAATAATGACTCAAATTTCTGAAATCATTATACGTGCTTTTGTTACACAATAATCCCATAAAACAAATGGAGATTACGGACCATCAACAATTTGATGTTTCGTATACTAGTAGTTTTGCGTCAAAAATCATTCTAAGGCTTAAAATATCAATGCTAAGACAGTATTAGATTGCTATAGTAGTATAAGTATTGCTCGTATAACTCATTTAATTAGATCTAAGATTCTATACAGGCACGTAAATCTCATAGTTATAAAATTTAGACATAGTTTTATAATATACTTGTATTATGCATTAGCCTGAGCTGTCACACTGAGGATGTTTGCACTGAGTTTATCGAAGTGTCGAAGTGTTGCCTAAGGGTCACTTTGAGGTAGGAGCGAGGTGGTTGGTTGGCATATATCTACTCTACAGTTTATTTTAAAAACTTTAGCCTGTGCTGAGCGAAGTAATAACGGAGTCAAAGTAGAGGAGGGGAGTGTAATGTGTGTGGAATGGGATAAATATGTTGATAAAAAAAAATCAAACTAATATTCTTGATGGCAACATTAGTTAAATTTGTTTTCAAGTAAGGATTATGAAATACTCAGAAATAAGAAATAGATTGATTCAGAAAGAGTCTCAATGGATAGAAGAAGGAGCTGCATATGTTACTCACTATTTACAAAGTAGAGATAATGGCGCTTCCAAATATTATGAAGACGAAGCACTTAAATATATTGATAGTTTAGTTCAAGAACCTGAGTTTAATTATGAGATACCATTCAAGTACGATGTCCCATTTCCTCCCCCGGAAAATTCTAAGTTTAAGTTTATAGATTTATTTGCTGGAATAGGAGGGTTTCGTATTTCTTTCCAAGAGTTAAATGGAAAATGCGTATTTTCTTCGGAATGGAATAAATATGCTAAAAAAACCTATGATGCAAATTTTGGAGAGGTTCCGTTTGGGGATATTACCCAAATTGACGAAAAAAAAATTCCAGATCATGACATCTTAATTGGAGGTTTTCCTTGCCAACCTTTTAGTATTGCTGGAGTTTCAAAAAAAAATAGTTTAGGGAAAAAACATGGTTTTTTAGATGAAACTCAAGGAACTTTATTCTTTGATATCTGTAGAATTATAAAAGAGAAAAAACCTAAAGCTTTTCTCTTAGAAAATGTGAAAAATCTTAAATCTCACGATAAAGGAAATACTTTTAAAGTGATTGAAAAAACGTTAAAGAAACTAGGGTATTTTGTTTTTAGTAAAGTTTTAGATGCAAAATATTATGTCCCCCAGCATAGAGAAAGAATCTTTATAGTAGGCTTTAGTATGGAATATTTTAATGAAAGTGTTGTGTTTAATTTCCCTAAACCTCCTAAGTCAGAACTCCAAATTAAAACAATTCTTGAAAAGAAAGTTGATAAAAAGTATACCTTATCAGATAAGCTTTGGGAATACTTACAAAATTATGCTAAAAAACATCGAGAAAAAGGAAATGGATTTGGTTTTGGATTAGTTGATAAAAATGGGATTTCAAGAACCTTAAGTGCTAGATACTATAAGGATGGTTCTGAGATTCTTATCCCTCAAGGGAAAGATGAAAACCCAAGAAGATTGACTCCTGAAGAATGCAAAAAATTAATGGGCTATCCAGATAAGTTTAAAATAAAAAATATTGGAGTTTCTGACACACAATTGTATAAACAATTCGGTAACTCAGTTGCAGTTCCTGTCGTGCGTGAAGTTGCTAACGCGATGTTATATTTTATGAATAATGACCAAAATAAAAAGGAGAAAGTCATTTTAATGAATAAAAATAATGAAGAAATTCTAAAAGAAAAAAACGAGATTAAAATAAGTGTTTAGTTTTTATTTTTTCCTATTTGACAAATTAAATATTTCAGAGTTTGCTCACGAGTGTTTGTTTTTAGTTCGCATTCCCAAACCACAAAAACTTTCCATTTCTTTTGCAATAAAACCTTTATATTTTTGGTATCTTTTTCTTTATTACGATTAATTTTATCTAACCACCATTGTGTCCTAGTTTTTGGAATTACAAAATATTTACATCCTTCATGCCCATGCCAAAAACAACCATTAATAAATATTACAGTGTTATATTTTTTTAATACTATGTCTGGTTTTCCAAGAAGTTTTTTATTATGAAGACGATACCTGAATCCATTACTATGTAGAAACTTTCGAACTATTAATTCAGGCTTAGTGTTCTTATTTTTAATTTGGCTCATATTATATGAGCGAATAGCACGATTATGTACATCAGTCATACTTATAGTTTTTCCTGTTTATCTCGAACTAAATGAATAAAATTACTTAAAGAAATAATTTCCTCTTGCTGTGCAGTAGTATAAGTTTCAATTAAAGGATAAGGAATGACCAACTGCAAACTTTGTTCCTTCATTTCAATAGTTTGATTAGAGCTTATTCCCGGTTCCAATGTTATTAAATGTTTATTAGATATTCTTTCGGCTTCCGAAAGAACTTGTCTCCATCTATCTTTTGCACTAGTTTTTACACCGAGCATTGTAAGTAAACTAGTATTAAAATTCAGATTTTTATAATTCTCAATATTTGGAAATAAGAAATCAGGTTTATTATTTCTTTCGGTTTTTTTTCCTTTTGAAAACAATATTTTATTCTCCTGAAAAATAGAGGCTAAGTGATTCTCAAAAGAGTGTCCCGCTCTAGATTTTCTACGATTATGAACACTGAGTGAGTAACGAACAAAATCATCAACATCTCCAGCGAACCCCTGTTCAAGTCTTTGCGAAACAATATGCTTTTCTAATGTTTTAAACAATAATTCTTCACGCTCTAGCCAAGCTATTAAAGTTTTATCTGGCTCTTCAACTGCAGAAACATCTTCTACAGTTGAACGAGCAAATTCCGAAAAAATAGCTGTAGTAGGAAATGTGTTTCCAAAGTTTTCCAAAAGTTGTTCAAGATAATTGGGAGCTGTATCCTCAATTTCAAAACCAAGTATCGAAATAACATATTTACCTGCAAAATTTAAAACTTGATCATCAGCAATGATATCTCTTATAATGAATTTATTAGCAACTTCTTCAAGTCCAAACAACCATTTTATTTGCTGTTCTGCAGTTGAACCTTGAGAAGCCACAATAATTGCAAGTTTGTTTTCACCTGTTCTACCTATAACTACTAAGTCACCAACACTTGAATTAGATATTATTGAATTGGTGGAGTAATAGAGGCGATATTCTGTGCGTGTTGCATGATTAGCTCTTGCATCATACCATGTCAAATTACTATCTTCCGTTATTATTTGATCCGGATCATCATCTAGGTATATAAATTTACCTTCAAAATTAATTTTATCGTCACCAAAAATTACTCGAAACTCATTAATTCCGTTAAACTCATGTTGATTTGAAACATTTGGATTAACTTCTACATTACTTAATCTTTTTGCTCCAATTCCTGAAAAATATGTTGAAAGTTGACTCATAATCCAAAGTTATAAAAACAGGTATTCATATCAGCAATAAATAAATCAAAATTTGATTTGTAATTATTATATAAAATAGAATCTAGAAGCTTAAAAAAGACCTCAGAAAACTTTAGTTAAAACACTAGCTATGCCATAGTTTCATTTGCTGTTTTTCTTTTAAAGTTTTCGTCTCCAAAGCAGATTTTATTAAAGTTAATGAAACACTTATTATGCGAGCAGACAAGAGGAGGGGAGTGTAATACGTGTGAAATGAAATTAGAATTATAACCGCTAAATTTTTGGATGTAGGCTTTAATAAAAGCTTCAAATTTCGTTTTTTTGCGTTATGAATTTTAGTACCGAAATTATTGATCGCATAGCTCTATTAATTAGTAGTATTGGGATAATTATTGGTATCTTCTTCGCTATTTTTCTTTTGGTAAAAAGAAACAATTACTCAAAAGCAAATTTGTTTTTATCTATTTATCTTTTTGTATTTAGCCTAAGGATGACCAAATCACTATTTTATAATTACTTTTCGGTTAATACAACAGTTCATTATATATTTTTAGGAAGCTTACTAGTAGTAGGTCCTTCTTTATGGTTTTATTCTTTGCAACTAAAGAAGCTTTTAATAAAAAAAATAGAATATCTTATACATTATATTCCTTTCTTAGTATTTATTGGCTTTAGTTGGCTAATTCCTTATTATGGAAGATCTCCTATTTATTTAGTGCTATTTGTACACGGTTTGGTATATTGCTTTATTATAGTATACATGTTCATCATAGAAACGCAGCTACGCAAGGAAAATGTAAAAGGACAAATAAAAATCAGACGATGGATACTCTTACTCACGGTAGTAACCTTGGCAATGTTTTCTAATTCGATATTGATATTCTTCGAAATCATATCTTTTTTTCCTTCGAGTGCTATTTTGTTTTCATTTTGTATTATTATTCTTTCTATTTATGCTCTAGGCAACCTATCATTATTTACAGCAGAAAAAGTGAAATATGCTAAATCAAATCTGGACGTTAATGAGGTAGATAAATATTATAAAAAGCTAAAATCTATAATTGAAGAAGATAAATTGTATTTGGATACAGAATTAACGTTGACCAAATTAAGTGAGTCTGTTGGTATTTCGACTAAACAACTTTCTCAAATAATTAATCAAATCGAAAAAGTAAATTTTTCACAATACATATCTAATTACCGGGTAATAGAAGCAAAAAGACTGTTAAAAAACCCTAATTACAACCATTATAAAATTTCTGCCATTGCCTACGAAAGTGGGTTTAATAGTATATCATCTTTTAACAGTGCTTTTAAAAAGATAACAAATACCACAGCTATTAAATTTCGTGAATCGGAAATTTAAAATTCGTACTTATAATCGTCTTTTTGTATGCCAGAATCACGAATTAGGCAGATAATTCAAGTTATCTATGCCATTTTTGTTCAAAAAACAAATAATGAATCAATGGCTTCTTTTTTTTGCAATCTTACACATCATACATTTTTTGGCAACATGGAAATTATATATCAAAGCGGATCAAAAAGCTTGGGAAGCTCTAATCCCGATTTATAACGTAGTAATTTTAATGAAAATTATCAATAGGCCTAAATGGTGGGTTGTATTACTTTTTGTTCCTGTAATTAATCAAATTATGTTTCCTGTAATTTGGGTAGAAACTATTAGAAGTTTCGGGAAAAACACCAAATTAGACACTTGGTTAGTTATTTTAACTCTTGGGGTTTATATATTTTATGTTAACTATACCTCAGGCAAGCTTAAATATATCAGGAGTAGAGACCTAAAACCAAAAACAAAAACAGGAGAATGGATAAGTTCTATTTTATTCGCAGTGATTGCAGCTACTTTAGTTCATACCTATTTTATGCAACCTTTTACAATTCCAACTGCATCATTAGAGAAAACATTATTAGTTGGGGATTATTTATTTGTTAGTAAATTTCATTATGGAGCAAGGTTACCAATGACTGCTATTGCTGCACCTATGGTTCACGATACGATACCTTTGCTAAAATCAAAATCATATTTGTTTAGTGATGATCATTCTAAAAAAGAAACTTCAGTATTAAATAAATTTCAATTGCCCTATCTAAGATTACCTGGTTTTCAAAAAATAAAGCGTAATGAAATCGTAGTTTTCAACCAACCAGCAGATACCTTGTTAGACATGAATAATTTCAATCCTAATAGGAATTACTATAAACCAGTTGATAAGAAAACAAACTTAGTAAAACGTTGCGTTGGTATTCCTGGAGATTCTTTAGAAATACGGAATGGCTACATTTATATAAATGGTAAACGCACAAAATTACCTAAAAGAGCTAAACCACAATATAACTTTTTTATAAATACTAAAGGTAAGCACATTGATCAATCACTTCTTGTAGATAGATACGGAGTAAGGGAAGGGGTGCAATATAATAATGGTGAGTATGCATTAACTAATGAGGGAGGGTATGTATTGACATTAACTGATATAGAGGCAAAGAGAATTGGTAATCATCCATCGGTAAAAAATGTAAAAAAACTTATAAGACAAAAAGGTATTGATGGAGGTGTCTTTCCATATATTTCTTCTTTAGGATGGAATATCGATAATTATGGTCCTATTTATATTCCTCAAAAAGGAAAAACTGTAAAGATTGATAGAAATTCACTGCCATTTTACAAACGTATTATTGAAGAATATGAAAATAATACCCTTACCACAGACGGAGAAAACATCCTGATCAATGGAAAGAAAGTTGATAATTATACTTTTAAGCAAGATTATTATTGGATGATGGGGGATAACCGACAAAACTCCTTGGATGCTCGTTCTTGGGGATATGTTCCATTCGATCATGTAGTTGGTAAACCCGTATTCATATGGTTTAGCTGGAATAAACAAGCAAAAGGAATTTTAAATAAAATACGTTGGAATCGTTTGTTTACAACTGTTAAGGGTGATAAAGAACCGGTATCATATTTTATTTACTTTCTAGTTGTATTGGTCATTTATATAGGTTATAATCGATATAGAAAGAAAAAGAAGTTTAATATTATGTAAAATAGAACCTACGAGTTTTAAAACTGGCCTCAGAAAACTTTGGCTAAAACAATAGGCAAAGGAGCGTTTATATTTTAGAGGTTTAGTACTTAGATTTAATCAAAGTCGTATATATTCATTCTAGTTCCAAACGATCTTATGAGTTAGAAGACTTTCTAAAATATAGCGACTACGCCGTAATTGTTTCCAAAGTTTTGGGAAGCCTTGATTTTTTGTTTCTTTTTCATCAAGGAAAAAGATAATGCAAACTCTTAGAATGTTCAATCGGAGTTTTACAGCTAGCATGTGCATAGAAATTATCTCTTTAGAGTAATTTTATGCTTATGCGAAAACCTTCACGAGAACTGCGAAGCAATCTTGAGCTCATCTAAAACAATAGTAACCTTGCGAAAAATCGCGTAAAAACTTTTGTCACGTATATTTTTCAAATATGCGATTTATAATGCACCTAAAAGTTGGGTAATCCAACAAAACATCGGCTCGATAACAATTCTAAAGATTCTTAACCTTTTGAATTATTCTGTACATAATGACAAAATGGTACTCGCTGAGAATCTAATATTTCAAATTTTTCTAATCATAGTACCGAATATTGAATTTATAGGCTAGGATTGTTTTACATGGTATTACATTATAGCTAACTAATGTGGCAGGCGTGTCGTAAAACGGCTGTGACATAATATCTGTCGATATAATACGCTGGCGCGTAGTTATATCTGATATTATATCAAATACGTGGTATTGCCGTTTTGCTTCAATAGATACATTTGTACTATAATTTATATTATGTAAAATAGAATATTTTACAACCCCTCTATTATATTCGTTTTACTGGTTACGTTTTTATACGAACCATATTCAGTTAATAAATGAATCGCTCTATTGATATTAATTTATCACTGTTACAACTCATTCATACAATCACGTAGCTGTTCTAAAATCTTGTTTTCTTCAAAAGCTACACTTGGTGTTATGGTACGGTTGGTATCCAGTTGTCCCATTTTGGTCATAGCAGTATTGCTTTGTATCATCATTTCAAGTACTTTTAAAATATGTTCTATCATAGATTTTGGTATGCTTTGGTCGCTAGCCTTTGATAGCAGCACATTTTGCTTACACTGAAGCAATTGTTCTATCACTTCTGATGCAGAGAGTTCTGTATTATCTATAGTATCTTTAAACTGTATATTCTGATAATCGGCTCTACTTTGTATACTCTGTACGACCTGCGCTATATAATTAATAAGTTGATCTGTGTTATGCATAGGTTTTAAGAATTTGTAGTTTAGGGTTGCTGGTATCGGGTTTAGCGTTATTCATCTTTCCATCCCCAGGGTGCTTCTGGAGTAGCAATTGGTTGTTGTAGATCCATCACTACTTTAAACACACGATCTGAACCCAATCTTCTTAAGTTATAGGTAAATGTAGTATCATCGATAGTGATCCACCATACGTTGGTCGCTGCTGCCGGTATCATATGTTGCGTATGTGCATCTGCAGGAAAAAATTGAATAGCTGCCTTTCCGGGATTTGTAGTGGTACCCCCGTAAAAATTAATCTCATCCTCACTCCCATCCTTATGTCGGTGATCATGCTGTAAGGTAATACGATCATTTGCATAGGTTAAGATCCACGTACGGGATTTATCCTCTCCCACAAAAAACGGAATTTTAATCATATTATCAGTGCACGATCGTACATGCATCATCAGTTTTTTGCCGCCAAATGCCTTATCTTCTTTGGGTAATGCTAGTGTGCCCTCATAGGCTTTGCCGCAATGCGATTGTAGGGTATTCCAAAATTGTTTTGCAGGGCTAATATCCTGCGAAATTGTAGCGGTTGTAATAAAAAAAGCTACAATGATATATTTAACGTTATAGGTCACAATTGTTTTTTTAAAGATTTAAGAAAGGTACTACTTATTATAAAAACAATGCACAAAAAGCACATAGTTAGCTTCGTTTTTTATACTTCTTGTCATATTTTTATAGTTTATGTAACTAATAGAATAGTTGTATAAAAATTAGAGACCACTATCGTATCATTTGAGGAAATATTAGAAAACAATAAACATAAGATCTATCGCATTTGTAGGATCTATGCCCTATCCCCTGTAGAACCACAAGATCTATTTCAAGAAGTGGTATATCAAGTATGGAAATCACTATCAAGCTTTAAACAACAATCTAATATAGATACTTGGGTTTATCGCATAGCCCTTAACGTCTGTATGCGATCCAAATTAAAGCTAGAAAAAAGCAATCAAAAAACGATACGATTAGACACGATTAAATTTAAGGTTAGTGAATATACAACTCAAGATCATGATGATGAAAAATATGAGCTTTTACGTCGATGTATTGCCACATTAGACGATAGTGATACCTCGATAATTATACTGTATCTAGAAGAATTATCATACAAACAAATTGCCGAAATTACTGGTCTTACCGAAAATCATATTGCGGTTAAGATGAAACGTATACGGAAGAAGTTGTTTGATTGCATGAAATCAAAATTGAAATAAAATGGAAGAACAAGATGTAATACAAATATGGAAACGTTCTTCTCAAAAGGAAGAAATAACTATTGATGCTATGGCTCTAATGAAGGATTTTAAACAAAAAATGGAGTTTAGAGAAGATATTGTACGTAAAAGAGATCGTAAAGAAACGTTTTTTGCAATACTTGGTATTTTTGGATTCGCCATACTCACAGCCCGTATGTGGTTTTCGGTACCTGCATTAGGTATGCTATTTATCGCACTTACCTATTGTTATTATATATATAAATTATGGAGTAATCGCAAAAGCAAATATACCGAAAACCTGTTTATGTCACTAAAACAGCAACTAGAAAATCAAAAACAATTTATGATCAATCAAGCAAAACTTCTAAATTCGGTTATGTATTGGGCGCTTCTTCCGTTTTTTGTAGGATACATGGTTGTTATATGGTCCGTTTGGGATTTGGATACCGTTAATTTTTCTTCTTTTATATCCTCTTTTTATCCTGAAAAATTGAAAAGTAAAATTGTATATACCACCGTCTTCCTAATTGCATTTATATATAATTATTGGACCAATAAAAAAGCAGTTAAAATCAATTGGGAACCACTTATTAAACAGATAGACATGATACTTGATAACTTAAAACATGAAGAAGAATAAGTCCGTTTTGTCATATTTTTAAACTTCTTGTCACTAACCTAATATATAACCTAAAAAAGAAAAATTGATATGTCAAAAAAAACAATATATACTATTTTAAAATTGAGTGGATTTTTACTTATGATTTTGGCTTTTATTGTGGTGCCCGATACGAAACCATGGTATTATCAAGTGCTTGTTTTTGATATTGGTTTATTACTTTTCCTTATTCCGAAATTTCCAAAAATAAAGCGAGAATTTTTTAATAACGAAGCCTAACCTATAATCTGACTAAGGATAAGAATAGTATTACTTTTTTGGTATTATTCTAAACTCATTTGATTTTAATACATATAATTGTTCTTAATAGCATGTATATGATGCTTTTCATGCCCGATGATTGACTTTAAAAAATCTTCAAGCGTAATCTCATATTGCCGGGCCGATCCTTTGCGTTTTAGTTGATCTACAGACAATGACTCAATAAAACTAATAGAAGCTTGCCTTACATTTTTAAAATCAGTTAGTAATTGCTCAAATGTTAATTCATTAAAACGACTATTATTGACTAAAAAATTCTGATCATACCCCCATAGTTCTACGGATTCGTTTCTACTCATTAAAAATGCTCTAAATATCTTTATTCTTTCGTGGTCCGTTATATGCCCAACAATTTGTTTAATGCTCCATTTATCAGGTTCGTAACGATAAATGGCTTTATTCTCATTAATAGAACTTAAAAACGTCATAGTCGACGAATCCGTAAAGAGGTATTTAAAATTTTCATCTTTTACCAAATCATAGTAATATGGAAATCCATCTTTGGGCGTGTATTTCATAATTTTTACGTTTTAAAGACATTATTGATTCATCCATGCTTTAAAATCACTCGTTTTTTGCCTACTTACAATAAACTCTTGATCCCTGGGATTTGTAATCACCAATTTTACCCTATGATTAAAATAGGCGTCTATTTTTTGTATCGAAGTTTTTGAAATAATTTGCCCTCGATTAATACGATAAAACTGATTTGGATCTAATGTATTAAATAACTGATCTATAGTTTCGTCAATAATGTATCGTTTTTGTGCCGTAACACCAAACGTGATACTATCTTGAGAATATACATACAATAGTTCGTCTATTTTGATTTGTACAAAACCACTCCCCTCTTTGACTAGTATTCCGGCTCGTTTTGGCGTAGTTTGCATACTACTTAACAATTGTTTGAGCACAACAGATTCGACCACCGGTGGTGTATTTGATTTGGTGAATTTATCAAGAGCCGCAGTCAAATCCTCTTGCTGTATAGGTTTAAGAAGATAATCAATGCTGTTTACCTTAAAAGCTTGTATTGCATATTGGTCAAATGCAGTGGTAAAAATAATAGGTGTGGTTATTTCTACCGTCTGAAATATCTCAAAACTAAGACCATCTGCCAACTGTATATCCATAAATACGAGATCCGGAGCTGTGTTTTTTTGAAACCAAACAATAGCATCTTCAACCGTATCGATAATATCTAGCAATTGATACTCAAAATTACAGGTTTTGAGCATATTTTGCAGTTGGTTTGCCGCGCGAGGTTCGTCTTCAATGATCAGTATATTCATAGTTTTTTTGATCAGATATAGTTAATAACGGAAGAGAGACCAAAAATGTATCTTCATCATTTCTGATGGTTATGGTTTTACCCGAAATCAAAGCATAACGCTTTTCGATATTCTTAAGTCCCACTTTGGTAGATGGTAGTTGGGTTGATTTGGACTGTATTTTATTTTCTACAATCAATTGATTATCTATAACATCTACCTTAATAAGTAAAGGTTTTCCTTTAGAAATAATATTGTGTTTTATAGCATTTTCTAGCAATAGCTGTAAGCTCATAGGTACAATCATTGTTTCCAAAGCAGCTTCAGAAATATTCCAATCTACATTGAGGTTATCTCCAAAACGTTCGGTTTGGATATGAATGTATGCTTTAGAAAACTTTAATTCCTTACGCAGCGAAATTAGGTTCACACTCCCCGACTCTAATATAAAACGATATACATCAGATAATTTATCTACAAATTCTTTTGCTTCTTCTTTAGAATTTTGATCGATAATATCACGAAGAGTATTAAGCGTATTAAATAAAAAATGAGGTTGTGCTTGATTTCGAAGCGTATCTAACTGCGCCTGTACTATCACCTGTTTCGCCTGTTCTTCTTCTCTAATAGATTTTTTGAGTCGTATATAGTAATACATAGCTTCATAAATAGCCATAGTCATTGTACTAATAATAATAATGGGTACCAGTACTACCCGAGAGCTAATGGGTTTAAAATTAGAACTGAAAACAAAAGCCAGAAGTCTATTTCCTAAGACATCTACAAGTATTACTGTACATACGATTGCCATAATTAATAACAATATCCGTTTGGTATCGTCTTTAAAATCTGGAAATTTTTTACGTAATAAAATGATGATAGGTCGTATGATAAACCAGTTACATATGGTAAAAAACAAGGATATACTCCAGTTAAATAGTGCTTCAGTAAAAGGAAAACGCGCAAATGAATTATTAAAGAGAAAATCAGTAATAAAACTCAGGAAAAGAATACCAATAACTACAAACCAGAAATCATTAAATCCTAGATACTTAATACGTTTTTCTTTGTTAAACAACATTATAGCGCTATTATAATTTTAGTAATGCTATTCCTTGTTTTGCCTGATAGAATGTAAATCCAATCCATGAGGCATATAGAAGTCCAAAAATCAAAACTGCAATAATCTGATTTCTACTTTGGGTATTCCATTTTTTGGATAGCCATAATGCGAATAACGGAATTATTTGTATCCCGTGCAATCCAAAAAAGTGTGCTATCCTTAAATCCCCGGCAATAGTACTCCAATTTACCAACGGTAATCCAGGACCCCCATCTGCTACGCCAACATTATGTGCCATCTGACTGATCATCTGCCCCCCTATCCAACTACCAAACACAACGACCAGCCACCCCATTACTATAGCTACCTGAATTGAAATCGGAATACTAAATTTTAACCGAGCGGCATCTATAACAAACAACACCATGATCAATACATTAATAGCAATAAGAATACCCATTAGCGCAAATAAGATTCCATCAAAAGGTGTTGACACATTGTAATGAGATTGTACTCCCCTAGCCCCTTGATATACAATAATCCCAATTTCTACCAAAAGAGTTAAGGCTACTACATTGTTGATGATCTTCTTCTTGGTTTTAGAATATGGATATATCGTCATTAAATAACCTACCGTTAAAATATAAATCCCGCCAGATATTGAAAATTTTAAAGGTTTGATCCATACATTTACTCCTAGTAGTGTTCTATCATCAATAAGCAGACCTAATACACAGCCAATAGCAGATATAAAATGAAGGACAACCACCCAATACAAAATCGGACTTTCTTGTTTTACCGAACTCAGTACATTTTTTATAGTTTTCATGACTGTTTTTGTTTTAATGTTTTTAAAATTATGAATAGAAGAAAACCAACCGGACCGAACATAAATGTTCCAAAAAGACAAGGCGCCATTAGAATTTGATGAATACCTACTTTTTTATTTTGATCCAGCATCCACATACCTACTACAAGATCAAAGGCCAGATAATGTACCCATCCTGCGAGTACCGCATGTTCTTCGGTAAATAATGCCATAACTTTAGCCAGACTACCAAAATCCATCCATCCACCAATTTGAATTGCCAGAGTGATGTAGATCAGATATATAATGGATAATGCGAGCGGTACTATTTTAAAATCAATGAGGAATCTAGTGACTTTCCACTTTGGTAAAAGAATCATCAAGATCCACATCGGCATGGTTATCATACCCGCTATCGAAAAAACTTGTGTTGGACTCATTTCTATTTATTTTGTAATTAATTGATGATTCAAAGATGTCTGAATCATACCGCATCTGAAATGAGTTTACGTTCAACCGTCGTTAAATGATGTTGAACCGTAAAGTGCACGTATAATGCAATATAAAAGAGGGTTGCATTAAGGAAATGGGAGAAAAACTTTCTAAAAACAAAGAGGAATATTTTACTAAGATTTATTCTAAATACCTCAAAACCGTAATGCATTTACTGTTTTGCTTTATTTTTTTTCGTATATTAAAGTCCCTAAAATCTGAAAACAATAACTGCCTAAAGATGAAAAACCTACACGCCCCAAAGGTTATGTTCTATGTATGTTATCTCATAGTCATAATAGTTTCGGCTTTTTTTGATAAGTCGTATTTAAAAATAATATTACCAATTACATTATTTGTTCTCATCCTCAATTATTTTAAAGATAGTCCTAGAATTAATATTTTCTTTATTCTGAGTATTGTAGCATTAATGATTACTGATTTTCTTCTTTATACTGATATGATTAGTAATTTTTCCAAAATTTGCATTCTCATCTCGGTATACTTAGTTTTTACTTCGATATCCTTAAAAAGTTATATCGTACAAACCAAACAACATTGGTCCAAACTCATTTCGGTGTCCTTATTAATTAGTTTGGCTCTTATTGTATATTTAATATTTTCTATTTCTGAGCTGGTATTACACCGACTGCCTGGTGCTATACCTTATATTATATTAGCAGTAGTCTCTTTATTGATTTACATTGCAGTATCCTATTATATCTATATATCAGATGTGTATGCCTCGGGTATTAAATTACTAATTGCTGCATGCTTATGTATATTTATTATAACATTAGCACCGATTAATGAGCTTTTTTATTCTAGTAGAGCTTTTATAATCTTTAATACAACTGGTCACATCTTGGGTCTTTATCTATTTATGAAGTTCTTAATAGAAACCGATCCCGCAGTAGTAGCTCCCAAAGTGCCAAAGTATGTATAATCACATTAATTTTTGATCAGAGTAGTATAAATATTTTGTTTTATAAAACCTAAAAAAGCCCATCTTAAGATGGGCTTTTACTAAACTATAAAATATATTATATATTAAATAACTTTCACGTTCACGGCATTTAATCCTTTTCTACCTTCTTTTAGATCAAATTCAACTGCATCGCCTTCACGAATTTCATCAATTAATCCAGAAATATGGACAAAATGTTCTTTGTTAGTACTTTCTTCAGTGATAAAACCGAAACCTTTGGCATCATTGAAAAATTTTACTGTTCCTTTACTCATTGTAATGTAATTAAAATTATTATTACTTTTTGCAATCCAAATATGATGCCAAAAAAATATATTCCATTTTTCGTACGGTATTGTTTTGTAGATTATTACTAACTGTTATATAAACTATTAGATTAAAAAAAGGATTTTCTGTATTAGAAAACCCTTTTAACAAATAACTGTTTTAGAATAAACAGTAGTATATAACCTTTTACCTTATTTCGAGAAATTATACTTCCCATTCGTATTTTTCCATTCTGATTTGGCTATTGTCGTTTCAACAACATCCCAGTGCTCTACAATTTTGTTATTATCAACTCTAAATAGATCATAATAAGATGTGGGTTGATCAGCAAAAGTTCCTTCGCTTATTACTAAGACAAAGTTTCCTTCACCCAATACCTTATGAATTTTGGTATACACCATAGAAATCCCTTGTTTTGCCATACCTTCTAGGGCTTTTCCTAATCCAGATAAACCGTCAGCGATTACAGGGTTATGTTGGGTGTAGTTATCTCCTTCGATATAATTTCCAATTTTTTCCATTTCTCCTTTCATTAAAATACTGGAGACGAAATCATGTACCAAAGCTTTATTAACTGCTGTTTTGTCTAGATCAATTGCCGTTGTAGGACCATCTGTTTGTGTATGTCCACTTGGATTTGCAGGAGCCAGATCAATTAGGTTATCCCAATGCTCTACAATTTTATCATTTTCGAATCTAAATACATCAAAACCAATTTTGGGACCAAAAAAATCATAGATAGTATGTGTAAAAACATAATCTCCATCTTGATATGATCGTACTACATTAGCTTTAAAGCCTCCTTCTGGAGCATTTTGTAATATGGCACCAAAACCAGCCAATCCATCTCCTACTGCCAAATTGTGTTGTATATATTTGTTAGGATTTATATAGCTCACAGGTTTTTGATCTCCTGTTTCTAAACTAGTTAATAGTGCGACCGCTTTTTCTTTATTTGATAATTCCATTGTTGTTTCTTGTTTTTGATTGTCAATAGTAACTTCTTCCTTCTTTTTTTCTGTTTTACATGCGATAAAGAGTAAACTTAATACCGTAAGTAAGATGCTTATTTTATGTGTCATAACTGTAGTTTATAATGTTGCTACAAAGCTATGAGCAAAAGAGGATGTGATAACGGTTAAAAAGGAGATAAAAATGGTTAAAGTCGAACCTTTTGTTTTAATAAGATTGTTTTTTGAAAGTATTTGGGGTTAAATTAGTAAATTTCTTAAAGTACTTTACAAAATTAGTAGGTTCATTAAACCCCATTTGATATGCTAATTCATTACTTTTTATTGTAGAATTCACCAATCTGCGTTTTGCCTCGAGAATAATAAACTCATCTATAAAATTCTTTGCGGTACTATCCACAATCTCTTTGCAAATAGTGTTTAGATGTTTATAGGTAATATTCATTTTTTTAGCATAAAAATCGGCACTTCTACTTGTTGCAAAATACTGTTCAACCAGTGATTTGAATTCTAAAAAGGAAGCTAGCTTATCCGATTCTTTAAGATGAAACGTTTGGTATTGTTTAAGTTGCTCTAGTTTAGAAAAGATAACCGTATATATGGCGTCAATAATATTCTTTTTATTGAATTCGCCTTTTTCTTTATAAAATTCATCATAAAAAAGATCAATATAAGTAGTTACGTTTGAACTCGAAGGAATTTGGATTTTTGGAGAAAATAAATGAGACGTAAACAACCGAATTATTGCATTTTTGGGTAGTTTATTGAGTTGTGATTTAAAATAATCTTCGGTAAAAAGAATAACAAAGCCTTTTACATTTTCTTGAAACCTAAATGCATTTATTTGTCCTTTTGCTAGATAAAGCAATGTGTTCTTCCTTACTTGGTGCCACACAAAATCAACCAAATGCTCTGTTTCTCCCTCTGTATAAAACACAAGCATATAAAAATCTAATTGATGTGCTTTTTCTGGGTGATGATCTAAATTATGTTTTCTAAGAAATATGCTTTCTATGGTTATAATCTCAATACCTTCAATTGTATTTGACTCATCAGATTCAAAATGTATGTATGGTATTTCTTTAGACATCCTGCACAAAATAATTAAAGTACAACTTAAATATATAAATAATCACCAGTAATGCTGAAGCACTTATCATTGATTAAAATTAGAAATTCTATCTAGAACGTCCTTTCTATATGATTTTCCTATAGGTAGTTTAACTTCATTTTGCAGGATAATTTGGTTTCCATCAATCAATTTAAGGTGCTCAAAATTAATTACAAACGACTTATGAATTCGTAAAAAAGAATCAGGGATTTTATTTATGAAATCAGTTAATGTTTGCGGTGTTAGCAACATTGCATCGGCATATATTTTTATATAATTACCATAAGCTTCAATATGAGATATATCCTTAAAATCGAGTTTTACGATTTTTTTATCGCTTTTAATAAAAATTGATTTTACAACCTCTTTTTCCTCAAGTATAACACTTTCCTTACGCGTTGCATCAGTATTTTGTTGCACTTTTAAAACTGCTTGCAAAAAACGCTCTAAAGAAAATGGTTTTAATAAGTAGTCCGTAACAGATAATGCAAATCCCTCTACGGCATATTCTGGATAAGCAGTGGTAATAATTACATTAGGTTTGTTTTGTAATGTTTTTAATAAACTTAAACCAGATAATTTTGGCATGTTGATATCCAAAAACAATATATCGATAGACTGCTTTTGCAATATTTCCATCACCTCAAAAGCATTTTTACATGAAGCCACTAACTCCAGATTTGGGATAGATTGAATATAATTTTCTAGGATCTGACGAGCAATCGGCTCATCATCGGCTATAATACATTGTAATATACTCATGTTATAAATCTAGGGTTAATTCTACACTATACATAAGGTTATTTTTATCAATTTGTAATTCATATTTTTCTGGATACATAAGATCTAATCGTTTTCTAGCATTTTGTAATCCAATTCCGCTTTTTCCTTTTTCCAGATTTTCTTCTCCCAAATTTGTTTCGGCTATTGTGTTTTCACATGTAAACATGATTTTCTCATTGGCCTCTTGTATAGAAACAAAAACTTTACTTTTTTTATTAGGACTATCGCTCAAATGTTTAAAAGCATTTTCGACAAATACTATAAACAACATGGGTGCAATTTTTTTTGAAGATAGATTTCCTGTTTGTATAAATTGAATATCGGTTTGGTCCTCTAGTCGTATTTTCTCCAAAGAAATATAGTTTTCTAAATACGTGATTTCTTTTTCTAAAGGAACAAATGTCTCTTTTGTCTCATAAAGGCTATACCGCAATAAATCCGAGAGTTTTAACATTAGGCTCGGGAGCTTATCAGATTTTACAACAGACAACCCATACAAATTATTAAGAGTATTAAATAGGAAATGTGGATTGAGTTGGGCTTTCAATAATTTCAGTTCTGCATTCTTTTCTTCCTGTCTTCTAATAAAACTATCTCTGGATAATTTTAAGGCAGTACCAAATAGTAGAATCAGTAGTATTCCTCCAAATACATTAAGGATCATCTCCCATCTGAAATTATTAAAAAAATTACTTAATAATAGTACTCCCAAAAAAGTAAAGGCTGCAGCATTTATGCAAAATAAAAAAACTCCTTTTGTTCGTTGATTTTTAAAAAACAACGGAAGTACCTTGAGGTTGCTTATATATATAGGAGGAATTATAAATGCTATAATGGCCAGAGCAGTAATCAATTTATTTTCTGCCTGAATGACCATTGTAAAAATTAATAGTACAAAAATCCAGATACCAATATTTTGTACCAATTTGTTATCTATCCAAGAATCTAGTTTTGACATTTATATATAATTAAATAAAGGTTCAAAGATATATTTTGCTATCCATAACTCTACTTTTTAATGATGAAAGATAAGTGTTCGTGTTCAAACGGATGTGTTTTCATGATTACAGAACTATTTACCAATATCACTAATTCTACCCTATTGATCATTCTTTTTTGAATACAGCATATTTATAAAAGACTTTTGAGGTATTCAAAACCATAAAAACATTTTACAAATGAAACTACTCGTGATATTAATTACCATGTTAAGCTGTTTGATTCAAGAGAATATAGCAACACTATATGAAACAAACACAAAATCGAATATTGAATGTGTACAAAAAGTAGATACAATTCTGGGCTCTCAAAAAATCACATAATCAATTAAAGAAATTGTTTAAACAAAACCAATACAGATGAAATTAGAAATTCAAAACGTATCCAAAAAGTACCAAAGAAATACATACGGATTAAAAGATTTTTCGATCACTATAGAAAAAGGGATTTTGGGTCTATTAGGCCCGAATGGGGCAGGAAAATCTACTTTATTAAAGATGATAGCTACAGTAAATAAACCTACCCAAGGCATCATCAGTCTGAACAAAAATAACATCGCCAAAGATGCCAATTACATGCGAAAACAACTAGGGTTTTTACCGCAAGATTTTGGAGTCTACCCTAATTTGAATGCCTATGAGTTTTTGGAATATATGGCGGCAATGAAAGGAATTGGAGGATCTAATTTAAAATCGAGAATACATCAGTTATTAAATGGATTAAATCTTATTGACGCCGCCAAGAAACCTATAGGCACTTATTCTGGAGGTATGAAACAACGTATAGGTATTGCTCAAGTCTTACTTAATGACCCTAAAATCATAATATTTGATGAGCCTACTGTAGGGTTAGATCCCGAGGAACGCGTACGTTTTCGAAGCCTAATTTCGGATTTGGCAAATGACTGTATTGTTATTTTATCATCACATATCGTATCAGACATAGATACCATAGCGGATCAAGTGGCAGTAATGAAGAATGGAACCCTTATAACCAACGGTAATCAAGATTATATTATTAATACTGTAAGCAGTAAAGTGTATGAAACTACAATCAAAAAAGACGATCTAGTCTCTTTTAAATTAAAAAATCTGGTGGTAAGTACTTCTAGAAAAAATGAAAACCTTCAGGTACGATATATCACCGAATCACCAACTTCTAATTCGGTTCAACAAATCGCCACATTAGAAGATGCCTATTTATACTTAACAAAAAACAACTAAACATGAAAAAGTCATCAAACAACAAAATCATTCTAAAACTATCAATAGTTGCAATAATACTAATCATCACCATATTAGCCTTTCTCGGAAAAGTGCATATCGGAGTTTATGATGCTCACTAATACCAACATAATTATGAAATCTTTTGTAACCATTATAAAACTTGATTATTTACAACGAACCCGAAGTTATTCGTTTTTGATTACGCTCTGTGCAAGTTTGGCTATAGCATATACTTTTGTACCAGAGCCAAATGCTAATTATTCTACTATTAGAATTGCAGATTATGTCGGTGTTTACAATTCGGCCTGGTTTGGTTATGTAACGGCCATAATGACCAGTATATTTTTATCATTAATTGGTTTTTATCTCATTAACGGCAACATCAAAACAGATATTGATAATCGTGTTGGGCACATTATAGCCGCTACAAGAATTCGTAATCTTTCTTACTTATTATCAAAAGTGTTAAGTAATTTCATGCTTCTTTTAAGCATCGTAGGTGTTGTATTTGTAATGAGCATTATACTCTTCTTTTTATATAATGCTGGTTATTCTTTTGAGATCATTCATTTTATAAAACCTTATATTTTTATTACGCTTCCGGCCATATTTTTTATTGCTGTTATTGCCGTTGTCTTTGAAGTACTTTTTGAAAAGTATACCACACTTCAAAACATATTGTTTTTCTTTTTGTTTTCTTTTTTGGTGTTATTTTCTTCAAAGAATGAAAATCAATTTTTATTCGATGTCTTCGGAAATAAAGTAGTAATACAGCAGATGGAAGAACAAGTAAAAAACATCACCAAATCTGATGAGACCAAAAGTTTATCCATTGGTTATGTCCTTGGCAATGTAAAAAAAGCCAACACTTTTGAGTTTAATGGAGTTGATTTTTCTACATCTTTCATAATTAGCAGATTCATCTGGATCGGCCTAGGTTTAGGTTTTATAATACTTTTAACTCCATTTTTTAATCGATTTAATAAAGAAAATAATAACACAAAAAAAGCTACAATAGCTCAAAAACCGCAAGGCGTAAAAGAAATAATGTTATCAGTAATACCAAAAGTAACCGAAAACTACAGAATCTTACCACTATTAAAAACTGAATTCTTTTTACTATTTAGAAAAGGCAAAAAATGGTTGTGGATCATAAATATAATTGGGATGTTATTACTAGCCGTATTGCCTCTAAAAATTGCGTATCAAATGGCACTTCCTATTATATGGTTCTTGCAAGTGCATCGTATATCAGACATTACAACCCGAGAGCTAACCCACAACATACATTATTTCACATGTACATCTTACAGGCCCATGACCAGATTATTAATATCAAAATTATGCAGTGCCATACTGTTAGTATTGTTACTCGCCTCTCCTCTATTAATAAGGCTGAGTGTGTCTCTTGATTTTTTATCCATACTCACCATTGTATTAGGAGCTACTTTTATAGTTATGATGGCCACTTGGTTTGGGCTTTTAACTCGGGGTAAGAAATTATTCGAAGTTCTGTTTTTTATGCTCACCTATACCAATATTAATGGCATCGCATTTGTTGATTATTTTGGAGGTTATGAGCATCAAAAGTTTTACGTAGTACAACTTGCTCTTTTGGTAATCGTTGTAACTTGTAGTTGTTTTATCCTAAAGAAGTATCAATTAGAGAAATAAATTCGTTTTACCTATAAACTAAGTACACTTTATACTTAGATTTTATCAAACACATTAAAATATTGAGAATAATTAAAATTGGGCCTTAAACGATAGTCGTTAAGGCCTAATTTATTTCTAACCAATACTCTTTTTTTGATTTTCATTCAATCGCATAATGTGATTAATCCCAAATAAAAGTGCAGCTGTTATAATTACAAATACTGGTGTTTTAGGGATATTAGTAGCAACACCAAATGTTACATCCTTAAAAAGAAGGAATGATATAACCATTACCAAAAGCATACAAATCATCAAAACTGTTTTAAAAGACCACCAAAATGATGGTTGTCTCATCTTTTGTTTGGCTTCAATGCTATGCATTAGATTGTTTAAAAAATCATCTGATGTTTCTATCGCGCTTTTCTGAATGATTTTTTTTAATTGCTCTTCTTTCATAATAAATGTTTTAAATCTTTTCCGAGTAATTGTTTCAAATGAAAACCTATATGCTCTCTTCCTCTATGTAAATCTACTTTTATTTTTGAAGGTTTGAAGGATGTAATATCTTCTATTTCTTTAATACTTAATTCGCACAAATAAAAAAGCCTTAATAGCAAGGCTTCATCAGGGCGAAGCTTTTGTAATGCCAAATTAATGTACTTCTTTTGGTCTTGTTCCCCCATCAAATCCTTGTTTTCTGAAGTGATATTATAGGTGTCGTCAAGAGCATCAACAGATATATTATGTTTTTGCTTTTTTAACTCATTATAACTAGTGTTGACCACAATTCTATATAACCAGGTAGAAAATGATGCTTTAAATTTAAAGGTATGTAACTTACGATACACTTTTATAAAAACATCTTGCAAAACATCTTCGGCAATAGCCACATCTTTCAAAATAGACTGTGCAAGCGAAAGTGATACATCTTTGTGCTTGTAAACAAGTTGTCTAAAAGCAGTTGCATCACCCTCGTTGATCTTGCGGATTAATTCATAATCCTCTTTTGCTTGATTACTTTTCAAGTTTTTTTCTTATAAAATGTGCAACCACCAATCCTGCAGCTCCAAAGATCAAAATGGTTCCCCAAACCAGTAAATCCATTGTGTCTTCGGTTAATTGCATAGTGGTAAAGATTGAAGAAACGAGTAATCCTATTCCTAGTCCAAATACGATACAACCAATGTCCAAATACTTAAATTTATTTACTCCCTGTTCCAGATACATCCCTTTTTCGATCATGGCTTTTTTTGTTAGATAGGTATATCTGGCGATAATAAATACTATGAGTATTATTGCCAATCCCATAATACCAAATACTAATATTTCGTTTAATTCTTTCATGTTTTTATGTTTTAAAAGTGTTCTCCAATTAGTTTTTCAAGTCTATTAAGTAAAGGAAATAAATTATTTGAATTTCCGAAGATTACAAATCCATATTTTTGATCAGGAATAAACATTGTATATGCCTGAAAGTCATGATTATTTCCTGTATGCAAATGCATCAATCCATATGGTGTAGGTTTTTGGGCAAAACCTAGCCCCCAACCTGTTTGTCCCGTTTCTTTTAGTAATTTACTATCAGGCTTAAAGTGGTTGTGCTCCTTTAGCATTTCATCACGGGTGGATTCTTTTATATTTTTGGGGTTCATCATCTCGATCAAAAATAAAGCATAGTCCTGAGCATCACTTTGTAGACTATATCCAGGGCCGACTTTCTTGTCTCTATGAATCTCCATATTCATTTTACCATCCATATGACCTCTAGAGGCATGTTGTTCTAATACAGCATTCCATGTATAAAAGGTTCTATCCATTCCAATAGGATGAGCAGTTTTTTTAAGAAATAAAGTATCTAATTTACTTCCCCATCCTATTCCTAATTTGGTCCCTAGCGCAGCACCAAGATGTTGGTATGCTTCTCCTGAGTATGAAAAATCAGTTCCTGGTGTAAATGCCATTTTAATTGGTTTTCCTTTTACCCAATTTGGTATTCCCGTTCCATGAGATAATATTATTCTTGGAGTAAGTGTTTTGTAATCCTCTAATGAATTTGGATCAATCGCTTGTTTGATACCTTCTGCACCTATAGCCATTTCTAAATACGGAAATATGGGTTTATCGAGGTCAAGCTCTCCATTTTCTACCATTTTCATTACGAAATAAGCAAATAAAGGTTTGGAGAGTGAAGCTCCTTCAAAAATAGTCTCATGGGTTACTGGAGCTTGGGTTTTAATATTTTTAACGCCAAAAGTATTGTAATAAGCAATTTTATAATCATTAACAATGGCTATAGAAAGCCCTGGAATTTGCAGGGAATCCATTGTTTTTTTGATTAATGTATTCAATATTGATGTTGAAACCTTACTTCCGTTAGGAACGGTGATATATTCTGTTTTATTTTGACTAAAACCAGTTTCTGAAATACACATAGTAAACATGACCATGCATAATTTTATAAATGTTGTTTTTAATTGATTCATCCTTTCAAATTTTAATGTGATTAAACATATTTTTTTGAGCGCTCACATAAATTTGACAAAGTCATTTAAAAAAAGGTTACAAAATAATTTCATGAAATATCAAACAAGCATATAAACCACTAATAAAAGGATACTCAAAATGCTTAAGCAATAAATTTAGAAAGTATTGGTTATCAATATATAGAATATGATTTTTAAATATAGATGTTATGGATAAGATCGTTAAAGGTATTGGTATTCTTCTCGTTTTATTTTTATTATTTTATTGTTCTGGTGATGATAATACTTCACCTAATCCGGATCCAGATCCAAATCCAACCGATGCAACTACATCTATTATAAATACATTAAGCGTACCTTGGGAAATACTATGGGGACCTGATAATTTTTTATGGATAACAGAACGTGGTGGAAGAATTAGCCGAATTAATCCTGATACTGGCGAACAACAAGAATTAATAACCATTAGTGGCGTAGAGCAAGTACAAGAAAGCGGGTTATTAGGTATGGTGCTTCACCCAAATTTTGATGCTAACCCATATGTTTATGCAGTTTATACTTATCAAGGCACCGGTGGTTTATTAGAACGTTTGGTACGTTTTACCTATGCAAATAACACCCTCTCTGAAGAAACTACTTTATTAGAAAATATCCCTGCAAACTCTATCCATAATGGTGCTAGACTGTTAATTACTTCAGATTTACATCTTTTAATGACAACAGGAGATGCAGGTAATACGAGTCTATCTCAAAATATGAATTCTCTGGCAGGAAAAGTACTAAGGTTAAATCTAGATGGTAGTATCCCCAATGATAATCCTTTTACGGGGAGTTATGTATATAGCTATGGACATAGAAATGCACAAGGAATGGTAATACACCCTAACGGAAACATTTATAGCTCAGAACATGGCCCTAGTAATGATGATGAAATTAATAAAATAGTAGCTGGCGAGAATTACGGGTGGCCAAATGTTATGGGGGTAATTGATACCCCTAATGAAGAGGCATTTGCGGCGAGTACAAATGTAACAGAATCTATTTTTAACTGGACACCTACGATTGCACCATCTGATTTGGTGTACTATACAGGTACTGGTATTCCCGAATGGACCAATAAGTTTTTGATGACAGTCTTAAAGGATCAAAAAATTATTGCATTAACATTGAGCGATGATGGTAATACGATCATACAAGAAGAATCATTTTTTACTGGTGATTTTGGTCGTCTAAGAGATATTGCAATCTCTCCGGGTGGACGTATTTTTATCGCTACCAATGGCAATTCGTATGGAGATACGAGTAATACGCATCAAATAATAGAAATTAACAGGATTCAATAATTTAGATCACCTCACCTGCTTTTTTAATTTTCTTACCTGCCAAATTACCTAGTCCATCATAACTAGCGTATTTGTACAAATCATGTAGCGTAGGGTAATTAAACACAGTACCTATAAGATTATCCAGAGTTTTTTCTTCTCTCACAAGTTCCATTCCATAATGGATAAGCTCTGTCGCTATATATCCAATAATATGAACACCTAAAATCACCTTTGTTTCCTTATTAAATATTAATTTTAGATATCCATTATCGTTATGCCCCATAATCATACCCCTGGCTGTGTCTCTAAAATAACTGTATCCTACTCCATAGTCAATTTTGTTATCAATGGCTTGCTGTTCGGTCAACCCTACCATGGATACTTCGGGTACGGTATAGATTCCATAAGGAAAAATATCTGTAAGAGATTCTAGATCTGCAGTATCAAACATGTGTGTTATTGCAATACGTCCTTGCTCCATACTTGTACTAGCCAAAGCCGGAAAACCAATTACATCTCCAACCGCATAAATATTAGGAATATTGGTTTGAAATTTTTCATTAACCAAAACAGTTTCTCTTTTGCCCGTCTCAAGACCAATACCCTTACAGTTTAGCCCTTTAATACGTCCACTTCGTCCTGCAGCGAATAAGAACATATCTACATTCAGTATTTCACCTGATTTTAAGGTTAATCGTAATGGTTTTTCTTCTGTCTCTGGAATTTCAAATCCAGTAATCGAATTATTAAATAATATTTTAATATCATTTTTTCGCATCTGATTTACTAATGCGACAGAAACTTCGGTATCTAGGAAGCCAAGAATTTTATCTCTATCATTCACAATAAAAGTTTTGACTCCCATAGCCCCAAATATGGTAGCATACTCACAACCAATAACTCCCGCACCCAACACACAGATAGATTTTGGGAAATGTTTTATATTCAAAATTGTATCAGAATCCAAAATGCGTTTATTATCGAAAGGAATGTTTTGAGGATGATAAGGATAAGAACCTGTAGCAATAAGAATAAACTTACCAAAAATAACCTCTTCTATAGCTCCCGAAATCTTAATTCTATTAGAATCTACAAAACTCGCAAATCCCTCAAAAACTTCAATGCCGTGTTTTTGAAGATTATACTTTACGATTTTATGCATATGATTGGTAACAACATTTTTTCGGTACAAAAAGTCATGTACCCCTGTCTCTCGTCCTACTTTTTTATCTACCCCAAAAACGCCTTTTTGATAAATACCCGATAGATATAATGCGGTTTCTTTTAAGGTTTTTGAAGGTAAAGTACCTGTTTGTACTCCTGCCCCACCGTATTCATGTTCTTTTTCAATTAAGGCTACTTTATGCCCAAAATATGCGGCCTTTGCTGCTGCTTTTTCTCCTGCAGGCCCAGAACCGATAACGATAAGATCAAATTTTTTCATATCATCTTATTTAGTGATCATATTAGTGATTTCGTCCCATGATGAAGATTTCTTATCAAGATAGTTAGTACATTTTTCAAGAAATATTTGAACCGCTTTATCATTAGGATGCGCTTTATGTAGAATTGAAAAAATACCTGCGGCTTCAGTTATTTTTTCGTTTTTAATATGAGATACAGCACTATTGTATTGATCCAAATAAGAGAGTTTTTCTTTATCCTGAGGAGATAAAAATTCATAAACAGATAGTGTTTTGGATTTACCTTTAACCCGAACCGTATCAAGAAACCTATAATAACACTTCTTTTTATTTTTTAGTTTAGAAATAGTTGCTTCTGTACCAATGATCTTTGCCTGATAATACTTGGTCAATCCTTCGACTCTAGAGGCTGTATTTACAGCATCAGAAATCACAGTAGTTTCTAGTCTATGATCATGACCAATAGTTCCTAAAATTAAATTCCCAGTATGGATACCAGTACCTATTTGGATAGAACGTTTATTTTCTTTTTCGAGCTTTTTATTGAAACTGATTAGAAATTCCTCAAATTCACAAACGGCTTTAATGGCAAAATCAGAATCTTTAGGAAAAAGCGCCATTACAGAATCTCCTATAAATTTATCTATAAACCCACTATTACGCCGAATTATAGGAACAATACCATTGAGGTAAGAATTAATAAAATCAAAGTTTTCTTGTGGACTAAGGCTTTCAGATATCTTTGTAAATTCTCTTATGTCAGAAAAGATTATCGTCATTTCTTGTTCTACTTGATCGCCTAGCCTTACTTCTTCTATACTATCCTTACCTAGGTTGTTTAAAAATTCTTTGGGAACAAAACGACTATTTGCTTCACTAAGTCGCAGGAGTTTCTTGTTGGCATTAGCTAACTCTTCTGTTCGTTCATCTACTTTTTGTTTAAAAAATTTAAGTCGTGAGATTACTTCATCTTTAAGAAAAGAAAAGTTACGAGTAAGTCTACCAATCTCATCTTCGGTACGTATCATTGGGTGCTCGGATTCTAAAGTAAACTTACTATCTACAAATCGAGTGATATGTGTAGTCAATTCGGTTAATGGGATAGTAATCTTTTTTGAGATATAAGTACTTATAGCAACACTTCCTATGACTAATAGAATAGTAATTAAAATAAAGTAAAATGTTAATTTATTGAATTCTTCCTGTTTCCAGAGTTGGGTCTGGTATACAACATTACTAAAACTCACCTCGGCCAAGGTTATTCGTTGATCCAGTTCTTCTTTTAACCCTGTATTATCTTTAATCCCTATGAATTCGTCTAATTCAACAAGTTGAGTGAACTTGTCTTCATAATTATGTAAATAACGGAGTAGTTTATCTTTTCTTTTTTTTGTAATTCTATTATTCTTTAGAATCTGTTCTCTCATAGAAACTACCAATTTTGAGAATTTAAGGGTATAGGCCTCTTCGTTTCTAATAATGTAGTCTTTTTCGTGTCTTCGAAGAGACAGAATATCTTCTACAGGGATTTCCTTTTGCTTTTCTAACCAGTGTGCATCTCTTCTCATAGATCCTTCAAGGTTATAATTCTTAAACCCTCGAGCTTGAATTTGAATAATCAAAGAAAGAAAAACGGAATCTATCTCAGTAATATCAGATTTTATTTCAGTAATCAAAGAAGCTAACTCTGGTTCGGACAAAAAATCAATTTGTTGAAGATGATATCTTGTACTATCCAGAAGTTTAAGATAGTAATCCAAATAATGGCTACCGCCAGTTTCGAAAAAATTTTGACTTTTTGTCTCGTAGCTAAAAAAATCTTGTTGCGCTTTTACACTTTTCAAAAGCAAAACGTACGATTGATCTATGGCTTCAGTTCTAGCATGTATTTGCTCTCTTTTTTTGATATAAGTGTAAGAAAGCGCAATAATTAACAAACTAAAAGTGATAAAAACCAAGAACCAAAATAATAAACGATGTCTAAAGGTTCTAAACATGGTACAATCAAATAACTTTTGAATTAAAATTTATCTTTTATTCTATCAAATAGGTTAGCGTATTATAAAATTTTGGTTATCAATTAGGTTATGCGATGTCTTATTGGTATCTTATCATTATGGTATTTAGTTTACTACTTTTGGCACATTGGATAGGGGATTATGCTTTTCAGACCTCCAAAATGGCTACTGCTAAAAGTCAACATATTAAATGGCTTGCCATCCATGTAATGGTTTACACTGCCGTATTATGTGTATTTAGCATATTTATATTCTCCATTAAACTCGCCCTTTTGTATACGTTAATAAATGGGGTATTGCATGGTATTACTGATTTTTTTACCAGTAGATTAGCGGCCAGATATAATGAAACACCTCGTATATTCTTTCCAATTTTGGGTATGGATCAATTTATTCATACCATTACCTTGTACCTTACCTATCAGAATATCGATTTACTATCTTCTTTTTAGAATTTAAGACTATATAAATCTAATGAATAATCTACCGTAAAGCAAACTTATTGCAGGGTTTCTATTGCCGTTAATATTGCTAGGTTATAAACCTATGGTCGCTGTATTTCAAATAATTATAAAAAATAGATTTGGAATAATTACGGAAAAACCGTACTTTAGTTTTCCCTGAATTTAAAAATGATAGCTTATGCACAAAACTACACTAGAGCGACAGTTCAATGCTCGACATTTGGATGTTAAATACAAAGATATATGGGATAGAGGGATTCATCTATTCACTATAAATGATTATAATCGTGATTTTTATTATAGTATTTTCTATATAGATTTATTATTTGCAGAAGTAATCTATAATAAACTTACGGGCGATATCATTACCATAAAAAGTTTTAGTGATAAGGCCAAAATAACATATTATTTAAGAGAAGATTTCTCTTAATGGGATGGTTACTTTTTACGATACCAAATATTAAGAATAAGCCCTGTTATTACTAGTAAAGTTCCGGTAAGGCTCAGTATTGGGTAGGTATCACTAAACCAAAAGACTCCAGCAATCATTGTAAATATGACTTCAACATATTTTAAAGAAACGATCTTATTTGTTGCTTGGGATTGGAATGCTTTGGTCATAAAAAGTTGACCAAAATACCCAAATATACCCAGGCTTAACAATAGCCCCCATTCTGGTCCTACAGGTGTAGTCCATTTAAATATAGAGAGCACTCCTCCTACTATTAATGAAATCCACATAAAATAATTAACAATAACTACTGGGTGATCTCCATGACCTATTTTGTTAATCAAAACATATACTAAACCGCTAAATAGGGCTGAGCCAATAATTAATGTGAACCCATAAGAATCCATGTCTGGATCAAAACCTTTGATCATTAATACACCCACAAAAGCCATAATAAAGAATAGCCATTGTATTGATTTAACTTTTTCTTTAAGAAAAAATACGGCTAATATTGTTGCAAAAATAGGCGATAAATATCGTAATGAAACTGCTGATCCAATCGGTAAATAATTTACCGACATAAAAAACAACCCCATAGATGTAACTCCGGCAAGACCTCTACAGATTAACAAACCTTTTTGATTACCAAGAATAGGGATCTTATGCCAAAGAAGATAACTCATTGTAAAAAACAAAGATCCAAATGCTCTAAAGAGTACTAGTTGCCCCCCTCCAAAATGTGCTAAGTGCTTTACAAGTAGGTTCATTGCTGTAAAGCATACAGCACTAAGGAGCATAAAGTATATTGCTTTTTTCATGAATTTGTCAAAAGTACATCTTCAAAACTAATTTTAAGTACTTTTTACAATCGATTTTGGCTTGTTATAAGGCTAATCTAAAGGCTTTTTGTAATCGATCAGCTTGTGAGTTAGGTATACCCGCTTTTTGCGCATAATAACTCCAGTTTGATAATACATTTAAAATTTGCTGTATGGCTTCTTTACTATGCTTAAAACTTATTTTTTCTCCTACGGTCATCAAATCTTGTAGTGTAAAATCATCTCGTTTTCCATTAATCGACATTTGATGCATGCTGGTCCATATTCCAACGGGATTATAAGAATACGTGATATCATAAGCCGGAGAAAGCCTCCATTGCCCCTGTTTATTCATTAAAAAAGAAATATTCTTGGTATGATCATCCTGATTACGAGCCATAACATTAAATAACATTCTTTTATAAAGTTGTACTGCATCTGTATGTGGCAATCGTAATTGCCTCATAATATCCAAGGCATTTTCATACGAATATGCACCCGGAGATTTGTAGTCAAAATGCGCCAAAGAGCATAGCGTTTGCATATGTACCTTTTGACTACCATTAATTCTATCAAAACGTTTTGTCATAAAATGTGCTCGATCATGTTCTTCAAATAGTATAGAATTTTCCATATCTATTCCACAATCTATGGCCATCAAATAATAAGCGTATTCTATTCTACCATAGCCCTGAGGATCACTTAACGAAGCATCATTAACACCGTCAAATTTAAAGATATAGTGATCAAACCCTTTGGGTGCTTTGGTTTGTCCAGAGCGAATCTCATTAGTATCAGGGTTATAGGCTATAATTGCTTTGGCGCGTTGCCCTCCGGCAGATGTACCTACTTTTATCAATTCATTAAGATGCTCTGTATCTGAAAGATTAAGGTGTAGTGTCTCTCGTGTATTTAATATTTTTTCTGCAAGCTGTGCTAGTTTATCTACCTCGAGAGTTGTAGTCTGCGCTTTACCAATATTTTTGGCTGGTTGAAATTCTAATGCTCCCATCCCTCTTGTACCAATGTAACATAGTCGGTCCAAAGGTGTAAACTCGGACTTTGGAATATTATTTAATACTAACCACTGATCTATCAAACGATTTCCGAAATCATCTGGTAATACATCAGAAAGCATTCCTGGTAATCCCTTATAGGTATCTTGATTAAGATTAGGGAAACTATATATCTTCTTTACCGAAGAAGCAATAGGCATATGAATTGGTGATACATCAAGATTTTGATCTAAAAATGAAGAGAAAAATTCAAAAGATCCAAAATTTCTTTCGCTATCCCAGCTTAATGCTCCCAGTTCGTCGCCCCAAAGAGTAATTTTGATAACATCTACCATTGCGGATCTTCTTTTTGATTTTTAGAACTTCGTGAAGCCCTTTCACGTTCTTTACCTTTAAGCTTTAAAAGCTCGATAGGGCTAATTCCTGGATCAGGCAATAGAGAGTTTAATGCATCAAGATCACCAAAAGCTCTTAATATTTGAATAAAGGTTAAAACAGTAGTCGTTTTACCTGATTCAAAATTTTTAATAGTCTGTACATGAACTCCTGCCCTTTTTGAAAGTTCTTCTTGAGTAATATTAATATTAAGTCGTCTTTGTTTTACTCTTTGAGTAAGTTCTATTAATACTTGTTCGTCTGAAAGGTTGTTTAAATCCATAATATTTAATAAAATAACGTATACAATGCTATACTTTATGATAATATAACGTCTTTTATGTATACCATAGTATACTTTTGTAATCAAAAGTTATACAAATATAACAAAGTATATCTTAATATACCTTATGATTCATAAAATACATTAACGTATATTTTTATATACTTTAAATAACTATTTTGTTAAATTATAAACTTTATAATACCTACTCCGATTCTTATAGAATATATCGGATTATACCAAATAGAAAATATTCAATTTTTACATTAAGTAAATTAATTTAAAAAATTATAAATCAATTATTTATGATTAAAATATAATTTCATTGATTTTAAATAACGACACTCTTTGGCATGATAATAGTAGTCTTATTAAGATAATTTATTATTTTAGTTTTTTTAACACCCCCAATCAAAACTATGAAAAAGCTGTTCCCCCTACTACTGCTTTTTTTATCGCAAGTGATCTGTTCGCAGACGTATACTGTACTTGATTCTGTGCAGCAAACTCCAATATCTTTTGCTACTATCTCTTTTGGTAACGGAAACGGTACATTTGCCGATGCCGATGGTAATTTTAAATTTTCAAAGAAGTGGTATCCGGACATAGATACACTATATATCTCTGCTTTAGGTCATAAAGAACGTATAATTTCGACTAAATTGATTCCAAAAAACATAGCGCTCATTGAAGATGTTTCGGAATTAAAAGAGGTTATTATTACTGCCGAAAAGAAAAGAAGGTATAAGACCAAAAAAGTAGCCTCGGAGGTGCATAATGATTATTTTAAATGCTGGTTACCTACCGTAGAGTCCGAAATTGCCGTTTTTTTTAGAAAAAACTCTCAAAAACCAACTAAAATTGCTGCTGTATATTTACCTATAAAAGTGGAGTCATCAAATCGAAACTCATCTAGAGGACAATCTTTTTCTACAGTATTCAAAATGCAATTTTACACCAATAATAAAGGCACTCCCGGAAAACGTTTGGCTTATGATGATATTATATTTACTGTTACAAATAATGATAAAACTAATTTTGAACTGAACGTTTCAGAATACAAAGTGTACATTCCAAAAGACGGTATATTTGTTTCTATACAAGTATTAGGGTACGCCGATCAAAAAGGTAAGCTTCAGCAAACCAAAAAATATCACGAGGTCGAAACCCGTAAAGGTATTGTTAAAGTATCTACTACTTTTAGGCCATTACTTCCTTTTACTAATAAAATTAATGAGTACAGAACTTTTACGCGTAGAATATTTTACAAAAATAGAACTTGGCAACGCTTTGATCCCGAATACAGCGAAACCAACAACCTAATTAAAAATAACAATACCAATTATGGTATGGGGTTAAAACTATATCTCTACGACGAAAAATAATTAATCCAAAAAAGATCTTCGTTTCTCATTAAATTGAACCGCCACCTCATGCACTTTATCATGTAATTTGCGATTCTCTGCATGATTCACCGCATCTTCTATAGTAAGATAATAATGTTCTATTCCTAATTTGTCTGTAAATCCTGATCGTTTCAAGAAATCTCTTACAGGTCCAATAGTACCTACAATCAACAATTGCACTCCTAAACCTTCTAAATATTGACATATATCCTCTAACACATGTAATCCTGTACTATCAATATCATGCATATTCGTATTATCAAGAATTAAAAACTTGGGTTTAGGGTTACGGTTCGTAACATATACTTGTATGGTATCTTTAAAATAACCGGCATTTCCAAAATAGAGTTGATTATCAAACCGTATAATAAGATATTCTGAAGATTGAATAGCATCAGGAAATCTATTAATATTTCGATAATACGTGGTACCAGGTATATTTACCAATTCTGCAATGTGCGGACGCGAACTATAATACTGAAGAAAAACAAACGAAAGTATAACTCCTATAAATATTCCATTTTCTACACCGAAAACCAAGGTCCCAATAAAAGTGATTATCATTACCACAAAGTCCCTTCTTCGAAGTTTAAATAAATATTTAGCTTCGCTAAAATTTATCAACCCAAATACCGAAACTAATATGATTGCAGCTAATACAGCTTTTGGTATGTAAAAAAAGAATGTAGTTAAAAACAATAACGACAACATCACCATTACAGCTGCAATGATCGACGAAACTGTGGTCTTCCCTCCTGCTTCATCATTTATAGCCGATCGGCTATAGCTTCCAGAAGATGGTACCGCAAGAAAAAATGCTCCTACTACCTTAGCTATTCCTAATGCAAATAATTCTTGATTGGGCTTTACGATATGATCTCTGTTTTTCATCTCCATAGATTTAGCTATTCCAATACTACCTACATAACCAATAAAAGTTACCGTAAGTACTGTTGGAATAAGTGCCATCATCGATTCATAACTCATCTCAGGAATACTAAAAGAAGGCAATCCCTTAGGAACGTTTTCTATTACAGAAAGTCCCTTGCCATTAAGATCAAAAATGTAAGTAATAATAGTCGTAATAACCAGTACTGTAAGTGCTCCGGGAAAAGAACGCTTCCACTTTTTTAACAGCATGATCACTATTATAGAGAACAAACACATCGCAAAAGTAATCCAATGTAAGTCCACCAGGTGCCTAATGGTATACTCAAGAGTTTGATGTGTATACTTAAAACTAGGAATAACCATCCCAAGACTTTCGCTAAGTTGTGAAATAATAATGATTATTGCGGCTGCCGAGATAAATCCGGATATCACAGGTTGCGAAATAAGATTGACCAAAAAACCCATACGTAGCATGCTCATTGCAATTTGTAATATTCCAATTAAGAATCCTGCAAACATAACAAGGGTTATAAATTTTTCTGAAAAAGGATCTGCCAATTGACTCACCCCGCTCATTACCAAAATAGCTGTTACAGCCACTGGGCCTATACTTAGTTGTTTAGAGGTTCCAAATAGTGCATACAAAAATAAGGGCACCAAGCATGCATATAATCCATAAATAGGCGGTACACCCATAAGCAAAGCGTATGCTATGGCTTGCGGAATCAAAATTACTCCAACCGTAATTCCTGAGACTACGTCTGCTTTGAATACAGAAGAACTATACCCTCCTTCTTTAAAAATTTGTAAAAACGGAATTATTTTATGTAGTGTTTTAACTTTGTGTGATTTTAGTTACTTCTGTAAATCTACAACAGTTACTAATTTATGCCAAAAGAATTTCTAATAGATATATTCATCCCAATGATTTATCTATTTTTGACACAAATCAAATAAGAACATGAATGAAACTACACTTCTATTTGTCTTAGCAATTGTTGGCTTTGTCGCAGGAGTTATTAATACTATTGCTGGTGGAGGTTCTTTATTAACTTTACCAATGCTCATTTTTATGGGATTACCCCCCGCAGTAGCAAATGGCACAAATAGAATCGGTATATTCATTCAAAGTATTACCTCGATAGCTGGATTTAAAAGCAAAGGGATAAAACCTACATCTTTTGGTTTGTATTTAGGTGTTTCTGCGCTTATCGGTTCTGTGATAGGTGCACAAATAGCCGTTGATATTAAAGGCAATACCTTTAACAAAATCCTCGCCATTGTTATGATAATGGTGGTGGTGTTTATGGTTTTTAAACCTAAACTAAAAACCGAAGATCTTCTGGAAAGAATTAACAACACTCATCTTTGGAAATCTATATTGGTCTTTTTCTTTATTGGTATTTATGGGGGATTTATCCAGGCGGGAGTTGGGATATTTATCCTGCTTGCATTAACCTCGATAAATTACCTAAGTCTTGTAAAATCTAATGCTGTTAAGGTACTGGTTGTATTTATTTATACTATTGGTGCCCTAGCTGTATTTATATATAACCAACAAATAGATTACTTGTATGGTTTTGTTCTTGCCTTAGGAAATGCAACTGGTGGTTGGATTGCCAGCAGATGGTCTGTAAAAAAAGGAGACGGTTTGGTTAAAATTTTCTTGGTTATAATGGTAACCGCAATGGCTATCAAACTATGGATCGATAATTAATGATACAGTACGATAACAATCGCTTATTAGCCTACCACGCTTTAAACTCTGATACATGCACATAAAACCGAAAGTACGTATAATGGATTATCCGTATCTTATGCTCACTAATAAACACAAAATCGTCATATAATGAAACTTAATTCCCCCTGTATTATACTGATTTGCGTTCTTATCATAAGTTGTAAATCTCAAAAAAAAGAAGATTCTGAAGATATTAATGAACCTATAGCTCCTCCTAAAGAAGAGGTTTTAGAAAAAAAGGAAAGTGATATTTTGATAGATCCCATTGGCCATGCTACTGCTATTTTGGAATGGCAGGATAAAACTATTTATATAGATCCCTATGGCGGCAGCAAAGCTTTTGAAGGTAAAAAACCAGCGGATTTGGTTCTTATTACAGATATCCATGGAGATCATATGAATATCGATACACTAGATAGTTTAAATCTTTCGAAAGCAGAGATTATCGTACCTCAGGCAGTAGCCGAAAAACTTCCCGCAAACTATACAGATCAGATTTTGATTATAAATAATGGGGAAACAAAAGAAGTGCAGGGAATTTCTATTGAAGCGATCCCTATGTATAATCTTAGAGAAGAAGCACTTAAATTTCATGAAAAAGGCCGTGGTAATGGATACGTAATCACTCTTGGAAAAGAGCGGATATATTTCTCTGGAGATACCGAAGATATTTCTGAAATGAGGAAATTACAATATATCGACAAGGCTTTTGTGTGTATGAATTTACCATATACCATGACCGTAGAGAGAGCCGCCGATGCTGTTTTAGAATTTAAACCTAAGCAAGTATATCCCTATCATTATCGAGGTACAGATGGCTTTAGTGATGTAGGTAAATTTAAGGATATGGTCCTTGCAAAAGATCCAAATATCGAAGTGGTACAATTGGATTGGTACCCTAAAAATTAATATCCCTATAACAAAATTTAATTATTTTACTGATAAAAAAAGACCTAAAAACAACTAGGTCTTTTTATTGCATATTTATAAACTGAAAAAAAGTTTTTAATAATTAAGCCAAATCATCTGTTGCCTCTATCAAATAATGACGACTTGTGGAGCCATCTGTTCTTGCATTTAAATGAGGTACGTAATCAGGGTCTTTCATCAAGTCTAAAGCCGCTTTTTTAGAAGGCCATTCTAGGATAATTCTTAAGGCAGCAGGAGCATCTACTCCTTCGATTTGCTCGTGAGATGCTGTTCTTGCAAGATACTTACCTCCATGTTTTTTTACGATTTTTCCTGTTTCTGCAATATATGCAGGTACCCAGGTGTCTGTTGTTGGAGTTACATCTAATACCGAATAATACATAATTTTATTTTTATTTAATTATTGTTATAATTTCTTCTTGCGGTAATCTAGATTTAGGTGTATTATCTGTTGCATTAAAATCAGATGATTCTCTATACCCTGTAGCTACAGCCGCAACAGATGTAAAACCTTTTTCTCTTAAGTTAAATTCTTGATCTAGTGCTTTTGCATCTATTCCTTCCATAGGTAGAGCGTCAATACCAATAGAGGCAACTCCTAATAAAAAATTACCAATGTTCAGATAGACTTGTTTTTCCATCCAATGCTGAAAATCTTTTACGTCATACCGATGAATGTCTGCAAAGACATTACGGGCATTATACACACCTTGTTTGATTTCTTTATTTGGATACCTGCCATCTCTATCTTCTTGCTCCAACAAGTGCCCCATGTACTCTTCATCGGCACTTGTTCTTACACAAAAGAGAATGACATGTGAAGCATTCATGATTTTAGGTTCATTAAATTGAAAAAAACCCTGCGTTCCTTTTGTCATCCGTTTTTTTCCTTCTTCGGTATTCGCAATAATGAAATGCCAGGGTTGAATATTCGTACTTGACGGACTCATTCTTAAGAGCTCTTTTAGTTGGTTAAAGTCCTTTTCTGATATTTTTTTTTCTGGATCAAAGTTCTTAGTAGAATATCTCCAGTTGAGTATATTTATTAAATTCATTTTACTATAAATTTTATAGTTGCAAAACTAAGTATAGTAGATTACCTTTGCAATAACGGTCAAAAAGGATAGTATACATTTATAAGCAAAAAGGAAGTAAAAATGCTCGAATACAAAGGAACTAAATACCCATGTTGTGCAAGTTTAACAATGGGAATTATTGGAGGTAAATGGAAAACTGTGATACTTTTTCATTTGATGGATAAAAAATTAAGGTATAATGAATTAAGAAAATCAATGCCCACGGTTACAGAAAGGACATTGAGTTTGCAACTAAAGGCGTTAGAACAAGATGGACTTGTTTCAAGGAAAGTGTATCATAAAAAGCCACCGCTTAAAGTAGAGTATACGTTAACTGACTTCGGAAAAACATTAATTCCGATAATTCAGTCTATTGCTGATTGGGGAGATTATGTAGTAGAAAATTATTCCAAATAGTGGGTTACCAAATTTTTAACACCAATTACATATTTACCTAATCCAATTTCTTTGCAAGGCATCTATTAAACTGAAAAAGAGTTTAAATATGTAAATTGCCTCGATTTCATAAAAGAAAACATTCGAACCCTCATGGAAAGTAATATCAAACCAATTATTTACAGGCACTTTAAACTGTATAAACCGTATGGATACTTAAGCCAATTTGTAAATAATGGTCAAAAGAAAAATAGTAAGAAACTACTAGGAGAGTTATATGATTTTCCCGAAGGAACTATGTCAATCGGCAGACTAGATGAAAAATCTGAAGGGTTATTATTACTAACGACTGATGGCAAAACAAGTAATCATATCTGTAGTGGTAAGATAGAGAAAGAATATTATGCTCAATTAAATGGAGAAATAACAAATGAGGCCATTCAAAAATTATCTGAAGGTGTAGAAATTGGTTTTGAAGGAAAGAAATATATCACTAAACCGTCCCAAGCAAAAGTAATTAATCCGGCACCAGAATTTCCTGTGAGATCAAAAAAGATTAGAGATGACAGGCATGGGCCTACAAGCTGGGTATCTATTACCTTAACAGAAGGAAAATTTAGACAAGTAAGAAAAATGACTTCGGCGGTAGGGTATCCTACATTGCGGTTGGTTCGTGTTAGAGTTGGTAATATCCATCTTAATGCTATGCAAGTGGGTGAAGTAAAAGAGTTAGAAGATATATTTTCTATAGTATAGTTTAATAAAAAACCACCTTACATATGACCCTGTAAGGTGGTTTTTTATTAAATTTCAGATTCTATTTTAATTATTTCTTTTAATTCTTTTTTTGTTTTTAGAAACTTTTCTACCTGCTTTTTTAGCTTGCTTAGCATTACCATTTACAATCTTGCTACTTCTATTTCCGTTAGAGCGTTTAACCGCAGAAGCTCTTTTTTTCGTCCCATCTGCTTTTTTAACTCCAACTGATCTTTTCTTTGTTCCGTCTGGTTTATTTACTCCCCCTGCTCTATACTTATCTCCATCTGCCTGCTGTACTCCTACTCCTCTTTTTTGGGTTCCGTCGGCCTTATTTGCCTGCACTGCTCTTTTCTTGGTTCCATCTGCTTTATTTACTCCGGCAGCTCTATATGTATCACCATCAGCCTGATTAGCTTTTACAGCTTTCTTTACATTACCCTCGCTATCTTTTTTGGTAGCCTGTACTTTCTTGTTTCCCTCTGCATCCTCAGATCGTACCAATCTAACTTTTTCTCCATCTTTATTAGTTCCAACCTTCACTGTTCTCTCTTGGGCATATCCTAGACCAGTCATTGCGCATACAAGTGCCAGACAAACTATTTTATTCATTTTCATAATTCAGTTTTTTAAGTTACTACACCTTTAAGACTAAGCGAAATAAAAAAGGTTTAAATAAAAGTATAAAAAATTATACCCAAAGCAAAGTAAGAGGTATTAGAACAATAACAAAATTTCGTCTCTTAACCTGTTTAATTGAGATCTAAGAATTCTTTGTTCTACAGTAAACGAAAGTGTGATTTTTGAAAATGATTTTGTAAAAAATTGAACACTAATAAAAGCTTTTGGGTCTTTTGAGTTTGAAAACCAATTTTTGGCAAAATTTTTATCATGCTCATTATCTTCAAACTCGTATGTATCTTCTTTAATAACACCTGCAACTGCCCTAGCCTTTGGATCATAAGGAATTATAGGTAAGTCCAATTGCTCTATTAGTTCTTTTACTTTACGATTAAGCAAAGGCAGAACTTGCTCTAATTGTTGTTGAAACGGTTTGTCGGCTTCTTTAAAATAATCAGAAATATAATTTGGATTTTCTTCTACATCCGGAGGCATAGCAACACTAACGGTCATACCGGAAGAAAAGAAAACCTGAAAGTAATCAGATATAGCTCCTGCTCCAGCTTCTCCACTCATAGCATATTATTCGTTTAATAATTTTTGAAACTCTTCTAGATATAATCCAATATGATAACCATCAACCAAAGCATGATGTACATTAATTGCAATTGGTAAAGTAAGCTTACTTCCTATTTTAGAATATTTACCAAAAGAAATTTTGGGAACACTGTCTATAAATTCAAAATGTCTTGCATGTGTTAATCCTGTAAAATTATACCATGGTATAGACGAATAATGAATTGTATCTATTCGTTTTGTATTATCATTATGACATAGTCCAGTACTATTTTTTACAAGAGTAGTTTCTTTTTGTGCTTTATCAATAAAACGTTTAAAATCTTTGTCATAAGCTATAAAAGAAAACCCAAAAGTATGGTCTTCTCTTCCTATAGTTGGTGAAGCATGAATTTCGTCATACAAATATACTTGATCATTATCTATCCTATACTTAAAAGCTTCAATGCTATTTGCAGCCCGCAATGACTTGTATAAATAGAATAAAAAATATGGATATCCCAAATCTTTGATTTTTTGATATCCCAACGTAAAATCTACAGTTGTCGTTATCCCAAAGAAAGGTTCATTAAAACCAACAAAAAACTCAAAATGTTCTTTTCTGTTCCAAGTATTGAGATCAACAATTTTTCTCATTGTTATAACACTTCTAGTAATTCACTGGCTTTGCTAAAACTTCTAAAATTAGCATGAGTTATCTCTTCATTTACCATTTCATGCACCCATGTAGTATGAAACGGAATATGAAATGCATGCGCTCCTATATTTAAAACAGGTAAAATATCAGATTTTAAAGAATTCCCTATCATCAAAAATTCATTTTCTGAAATATCCAGATGTTTTACCAGTTTTGCATATTGTTTCTCAGTTTTATCCGATACAATTTCGATATGATGAAAATATTTTTCTAAACCAGACTTGATTAATTTGCGCTCTTGATCTAATAAATCTCCTTTTGTTGCTACAACTAATCGATATCGTTTGGATAATTGGTGCAATGTTTCATCTATTCCGTCAATCAACTCGATAGGTTCCTCCAACATTTTTTTACCCTTATCAATGAGCTTTTGAACCAATTCTATAGTCATGTTACCATTAGAGATCTTAATTGCCGCTTCGATTAAAGAGAGGGTAAAAGGTTTAATCCCATAACCATACAAAGACAAATTTTGCATCTCTACATCAAAGAGTAACTTATTTGCCTGTTCTTTTGGCATATAATCAATCAATAATTCACAAAATTCCTCTTCAGCTTTTCTAAAAAACGTTTCATTTACCCATAGGGTGTCGTCTGCATCAAAAGCAATTACTTTTATGTTTTCTAAGGACATTTTTATAGATTCTCTAAATGTGTTTAAATGATTGGCACATATGTATAGTAGCAGATAACTATTCGTATATCAAATAAATTATCGTACTAATTTTTTATATTTAATACGCTTTGGCATTAAGTCTCCTCCCAGACGTTTCTTTTTGTTCTCTTCATAATCAGAAAAACTACCTTCGAAGAAATACACTTGAGAATCTCCCTCAAATGCCAAAATATGAGTACATATTCTGTCCAGAAACCAACGGTCGTGAGAAATCACTACAGCACAACCAGCAAAGTTCTCCAAACCTTCCTCTAAAGCTCTTAATGTGTTGACATCAAGATCATTAGTAGGCTCATCTAAAAGTAATACATTACCCTCTTCTTTAAGTGTCATAGCCAAGTGTAAGCGGTTACGTTCACCTCCGGATAGTGTTGATACTTTTTTGTTTTGTTCACTTCCTCCAAAATTAAAACGACTTAGATATGCTCTAGAATTTACTTCTTTACCACCCATCATAACCAAATCCTGCTCATCGCTAAAATTTTGCCATATAGACTTATCCACATCAATATTAGAATGTGCCTGATCTACATAGGCTATTTTTGCTGTTTCACCTACAGAAAAACTTCCTTTATCCGGGGTTTCTTCTCCCATGATCATTTTAAAAATGGTCGTTTTCCCAGCACCATTAGGTCCAATAATCCCAACGATCCCTGCTTGTGGTAGTTTAAAATTAAGATCTTCATACAGTAGTTTATCTCCATATGCTTTGCTTACTCCCGTAGCTTCCAAAACATTGGTTCCTAAACGAGGACCATTAGGAATATAGATTTCTAATTTTTCGTCAAGTTGTTTTTGATCTTGACTCATTAATTTATCGTAATTTTTTAAACGCGCTTTTTGTTTCGTCTGCCTACCTTTTGCTCCTTGACGAACCCATTCTAATTCTCGTTCAAGTGTTTTTTGACGTTTGGATGCTGACTTACTTTCTTGCGCCAAGCGTTTCGATTTTTGATCTAACCAAGATGAGTAATTTCCTTTCCAAGGAATACCTTCTCCTCTATCGAGTTCTAAAATCCAACCGGCTACATTGTCTAAGAAGTATCTATCATGAGTTACAGCAATAACTGTACCCTTATATTGTGCCAAATGATGTTCTAACCAGTGTACAGATTCTGCATCCAAATGGTTGGTTGGCTCATCTAATAATAATACATCGGGTTCCTGAAGTAATAAACGACACAAAGCTACTCTTCTTTTTTCACCACCAGACAAAACTCCAATTTTCTTATCAGAATCTGGAGTTCTTAATGCATCCATAGCAATTTCTAACTTAGTATCTAATTCCCAACCGTTACCAGCATCAATCTGATCCTGTAAGGTAGCTTGTCGGTCCATGAGTTTCTGCATCTTATCTGCATCACTATAAACCTCTTCCAAACCAAACATGTCATTGATTTTATTATACTCATCAAGAACAGCTACAATTTCTGCGGCACCTTCTTTCACCACCTCAAGAACAGTTTTTTCTGGATCCAATTTAGGTTCTTGTTCTAAGTATCCTACAGAATAATCTGAAGAAAATACAACATCACCTTGATAGTTCTTATCTACCCCCGCTATGATTTTTAGTAATGTAGATTTACCCGAACCATTAAGTCCCAGGATTCCTATTTTTGCACCATAGAAAAAACTAAGGTAAATATTTTTTAGTACCGGAGTATTGGCACTTTTATATGTTTTACTAACTCCAGACATGGAGAAAATTATCTTTTTATCATCTGACATAAGCCCTTATTATTATTTTAGTTTGATGAATTTGATTATACCGAAGATTATACTCTTCCTTTTAAAGCATTAAAAACCCAAGCATTTGCTAGAAATCCGAATCCAACAGCTGCAAATCCCCATCCAGATACATCTCTATATCTAAATGCTCCTAATGCGATTAGTCCCAATCCGGCAAGTATCATAATAAATGTTGCCCAAGCCAATACAGTGTTTTTATTCATTCCCATAAAGTTGTTATTTATAATTTACTGATAATTTGTGTTTTAAAAAGAATCAGAATGCAAATATCGATATTTTATAGTCAAAAAACAGGTTTTTAAAAAGATGTTAAGATATCCTATTTGTTTACTCCCTGTTTTACAGTTAATTAAAATTTACTTTTATAAAAAAATGGATACTTTATCAATAAAGTATCCATTTTAAAAATAAGATCTAATTTCTGTCTAATCAAAAATTAGTTATCCCGTCTTGATTCTATTACAGCTTCTATCGCATTAGGGACATTTTCAAAAAAATCATGATTGGTAAGCCTCTCTATATCATCTACTGTTGTTATAAAATCCCTCCAATCGTTTGATATTCCTTGATCATTTGGCATATTTACGGCTATTACTCTGGTAGAAGTAGTAACTCTACTAATATCATCAGAACCATTGGGTAGTACTAGAGCTACTTTCCAAAAAGAATCCGGTACATTAATATTTCCATTACTAATAGTTTCTCTATAACCTCTAGTTCCTACTCCTCCTGTTCCTGCAATACCAGCTATGATATGGACTTCGTTTCCTCGTCTTGTTAATGACCTTAGATATCTTTCAAAATCGGCCCATGGCCCTAGATTATTACCTCTTGCTTGTGGTGCCATATTGGTCATAAAATAGGTGTTTGCATTTTCCTGAGGGGTAGCATCCCTATCAGCTGATGGGCATATGTGCCCTCTTTGAAAACCAGATCTTCGGTAATCATTTTCTGTTGGGCTAAAAAATGAGTCCGGTAAAGAAGTATCTTGCATAAAACAGTTACAACGCCCCTCATTACCTGTCCATGCTCTATTTAAATGCCAGCTTACCCAATTTGGTGTGCCTTTACTACTATTATAGGATAACGTATATTCTGGTCTCATTAAAAAATAATTGTTTGGAGATGTATCCGCATTCGAAGGATTACCAAAGGTAAGATTGCTATTTCGACCATTACCACCATTATCTCCTCCTCCATCACCATCACCGTTTCCTCCGCCATCGCCTCCGTCGCCATCTGTAGGATCAGTTACTATTTCAAAATTATCAATATTAATTCTATTAGAGCCTCCAGATATCTTGGATACCCCATAACGTACACTTCTGGTTTCATTTACCTCAAAAGACACTGTATTTAATGTAGTAGAGGTAGTATTAATAGTTGCTCCTACAAATGACCATGACGCTCCATCATCGTATGAAGCCACTAATCTCCATGAAGAATTATCATCTCTTCCATATTTTGCATGGCGAATACGTATTGTTTTTGCGCCATTATCCATATTGAAATTCATAACAATATATCCTCCACGCCTGATACGAGCAGATTTTCTACCAAATTTACGATCGCGTGAATTTTGACCTATTTTGGCGTCACCAAATCTCCATATACCAGAAGAAGATAAATCCACATTAGTTGTTGAGTATGTAAATTTTGTTACTGATTCGTATCCCTCGGTAAAACCAGATGTTCTCTTGCCAGAAAAATTATGTTCATGAGGGCCCTGATTATCATAATAATTGGTTTCAGTTTCTATTTCAGAATTGATGAATAATGGAGTGAATTCAATAGATTCATCATTAAATTCTTCATTACTTTCACAACTAGTAAAAAGTAAAGCTGTTGAGATAATGAAGAAAACTAAGTTGAGTTTTAAAAATTTCATAAGAAAAATTGTGTATGAGTTAGTTATCATGTTTGTGTTATAATTAAGATAAACGTAAATATGTCCTAACTGATATAATCAACTGCAAAAAAATATATAATTATAGATTATAATCAGGTTATAAAACACAATTCATAAAAAAAACGGGAGATCGCATACTCTACCCCCGTTTTTAAAAATATTAAACAAAAATCTTTAATTAAAAGATTCGTTATCTAATCTGGATTCTAGTACTGATTCTATAGCATTAGGAATGTTTTCTAAAAGATCATATCCTGTCATATTTTCTATAGCATTTACTGTTGTTTTAAACTGGGTCCAGTCTCTACTAATTCCCTGATCATTGGGTATATTAATAGCTATTACTCTTGTCGAAGTACTTACCCTATTAATATCATTTGATCCGTTTGGTAATACTAGTGCTACTTTCCAGAAAGAATCGGGTACTGTAATGTTTCCTCCATCTATTGTGGAAGCAAAACCATTTCTTCCTGTTCCTCCACTTCCAACGACTCCAGCAATAATATGAACCTCGTTCCCATCTAGAGTTAAAGAGCGTAGGTAATTTTCAAAACTAGCCCAACTTCTTTGATTATTATCAGGAGCTTGGGGAGCAATATTAGTCATGAAGAATGTGTTTTCATTAGATGACGGACTTCCATTTCTATCCGCAGAGGGGCATAAATGACCTCTATCAAATCCAGAACCAGTATAGTCACTAGTGGTAGCTCTAAAAAAACTGCTTGGCAATGACCTATCTTGTTTAAAACAATTACACCTTGGTGAATTGCCTGTCCAGGCACTACTTAAGTGCCAACTCACCCAATTAGCTGTTCCTCTATTGTTATTATAAGAAAGTACATAATCCGGTTTTGACAAATAGTAATTTGTGGATCCAGAAGCCGCATTAGATGGGTTACCAAATGTAATATTACTATCTCTTGATGGATTACCATTGCCGCCATTACCACCTCCTGTGGTACCAGTAACAATCTCAATATTATCAATATTGATTCGATTTGATCCTCCAGAAGTTTTATAAATACCATACCGAACAGCATCTGTTTCATTAACATTAAAAGTCACTGTGTTTAGTGACCTAGAAGTTGTGTTTATTGTAGATCCTGCATAAAACCACGAAGAACCATTATCATAAGAAGCAATCAAACGCCAAGAAGAATTACCATCATTACCATACTTTGCATGCCGTACTCTTATAGTTTGCGCCCCATTATCCATATTAAATGACATGATTGCATATCCAGAGTTTCGAATCCGAATAGATTTCGACCCAAATTTTCTATCATTGGATAATGTGCCAATCAAAGCATCATTAAAAAACCAAGCCCCAGAAGAAAGAGTAACACTGGCTCCTGTGTAACTTCCTTTGGATCCTGATTCTAGAGTCTCTGTAAATCCAGATGATCTTTTTTGTGAGAAATTGTGATCATGAGGTCCCTCATTATCGTAAAAATTAGTTTGTACTTTTAATTCTCCTTTAATTTTTAATGTTGAAGGTAAAATAGATTCATAATCTGATTGATCATCAATACTACACCCTGTTATTACAAAGGATAACGTAAAAAATAAAATGATTGAATTGAGCGTTAAATGCTTCATAGTTGAATTATTAGATTATTGTGTGTTTATGTTTCTATCAAAATAATCTAATAAGTATTAAAAAACTGTTAAATGATCACCAAATAAATGTTATTAAAGCATTAAAAACCAACTTAATAAACTTATAAATCAATATATAAATCACCTGTTTATTGGGCTTCTTAAATTATATCTCGAATACCAATAAACTCAGGGTTTTTTGTATTTTCGTGCAAATAATACACACAAATGGATATAAACTTCAATAAAAACGAAGATCACAATAAACTTTTAGTTTCAGAATTAAAACAAAAGCTAGCCAAAGTAAAATTAGGTGGTGGCGAAAAAAGAATACAAAAGCTACATTCAAAGGGTAAAATGACCGCCCGAGAACGCATAGATTATTTACTGGATAAAAAATCAAAAAGTATCGAAATCGGAGCTTTTGCAGGTGAAGATATGTATGAAGAACATGGAGGATGTCCTAGTGGTGGTGTGGTAGTTAAAATAGGTTATGTAAGTGGTAAACAATGTATCGTAGTAGCCAATGACGCTACGGTAAAAGCTGGTGCTTGGTTTCCTATAACGGGAAAGAAAAACTTAAGAGCTCAAGAACTATCAATAGAAAATAAATTACCAATTATTTATTTGGTAGATAGTGCTGGAGTATATCTTCCTATGCAGGACGAAATTTTTCCGGATAAAGAACATTTTGGAAGAATTTTTCGTAATAATGCTGTAATGAGTAGTATGGGAATTACTCAAATATCTGCTGTGATGGGAAGTTGTGTTGCCGGGGGTGCATATTTACCGATTATGAGTGATGAAGCATTGATTGTTGATAAAACCGGGAGTATTTTCTTAGCTGGTAGTTACCTTGTAAAAGCGGCTATAGGCGAAACTATAGATAACGAAACTTTGGGAGGTGCAACTACGCATTGTGAGATTTCGGGTGTTACAGATTATAAATCCAAAGATGATAAAGATGCTTTGGATACTATAAAAAATATAATGTCCAAAATCGGAGATTTTGAAAAAGCAGGTTTTAACCGTAGTAAACCTTCAAAACCAAAACAAAATCCCGAAGAAATTTACGGAATACTTCCGAAAGCGAGAAATGAGCAATACGATATGATGGAAATCATTAATCGACTTGTAGATGATTCTGATTTTGAAGAATATAAATCCGGATATGGGCAATCCATTATTACGGGATATGCTCGTATCGATGGTTGGGCTGTGGGGATTGTCGCTAATCAACGAAAAATAGTAAAAACCAAAAAAGGCGAAATGCAGTTTGGTGGTGTTATCTATTCTGATTCTGCTGATAAAGCCACACGTTTTATTGCCAACTGTAATCAGAAAAAGATTCCGCTAGTCTTTTTGCAAGATGTAACCGGTTTTATGGTAGGTAGCAAGAGTGAACATGGTGGTATTATAAAAGATGGAGCAAAAATGGTAAACGCTGTAAGTAATAGTGTAGTTCCAAAATTTACTATTGTAATAGGTAATTCTTATGGAGCTGGTAATTATGCCATGTGTGGTAAAGCATACGACCCTAGGCTTATTTATGCTTGGCCAAGTGCAGAACTTGCAGTTATGGGAGGCGCACAAGCGGCAAAAGTGTTATTGCAAATTGAAACTGCTTCTCTTAAGAAAAAAGGCGAGGAATTATCTGAAGAAGATGAAAAGGCTCTTTATGATAAAATAAAAGCTCGTTATGATCGACAAATTTCTCCTTATTATGCCGCAGCCCGTATATGGACTGATGGCATTATTGATCCTATGGATACTCGAAAAGTAATTTCTATGGGGATAGAAGCTGCTAATCATGCTCCTATCGAAAAGAAATTTAACCTAGGAGTTATTCAAGCTTAAAGTTGTTAGAACATGAATTTAAAACATATATTTCTTGTTAGTATCCTGATTGCTAACAGTTTTATAAAGATACAAGCACAATCCGACAAGACAGATTTAAAAAAAATTGAACAACAGCTACAACGCTCTAAAGAGTTTTTACAAAAAAATCTTGATAGTGCTATGTTTTATGCCAATCAAGCACAGGTTTTATCCAAAAACATTAGTAATGATACTTTATTGGCAAAATCAAATTTGCAAAAAAGTAGTGTTCTACTATTTAAACAAGGGTTTAACGAAGCAGATTCTTTACTACAGCAAAATTTAACAAAACCACTACCCTTGCATATCAAAGGGCAAACATTACACAACCTAGCTACTATACAATATTATAAGCAAGATTTTGAGAAAGCATTAGATATTTATTTAAGAGCTGCAAAAACAATAGAAAAAGCTAGCAACTCTAAACTTCTGGTAAATACGTATACCAATATAGGAACGATCAATTCTATTTTGAAAAATTTCAAAAATGCAAGAACCTATTTAGAAAGAGCTTTACCTCTAAGTGAATTTAACGAAACGCTACGTTTGCAAATACTGGTAAACCTAAGTAATATTTACAAAGAACAAAAACTATATAAAAAATTCACTAATACCATATTTGAAGCAGAAGAATTGGCTAAAAAATATGACTCAAAAAGATCCTTATCTGCTATTTATAATAATCTATCTACATATTACAGTTTAGGCGATCCTGGTAATTCGGATCTTAATTATGATCTTTCTATAGCATATGGTAAAAAGTCGGTTGCGATAAAAAAAGAATTAAACTTTCATCATTCATTGGGCTTACCATACAACAACATTGGGCATTCGTATTTAAAAAAAGAGCAGTACCCTATAGCAATTAAATACCTAGATAGTGCTCTGCCGGGGTCTCAAGGAGTATTAAGATCATATATTTTTAATAACCTCAAAGAATCTTATGAAGGATTAAAAGATTATAAAAATGCTCTCAAGTTTGCAGATTTAAAGGATAAACACAAGGACTCTATAACCGAGGCTAAACAAAAAGAAAAGGTTGCAGAGCTTACCGAAAAGTTTGAGTCCGAAAAGAAACAACAACAGATCGACGTTTTGGATGCGCAAAATGAGGTGCAAGCTTTAACTATAAAACAACAAAAATATATCCTATTCATATTAGGAATTATCGGGGTATTAGTACTTGTTTTGGGTTATTTTGGATTTAAGAACTATAAGACGAAACAGCAGTTAAACACAGTTGTATTGCAGCAAAAACTAAGAAAAACTCAACTCAATCCTCATTTTTTATTTAATGCTTTACAAAGCATTCAAAATTTCATTCATAAAAATGAAAAAGAAAAATCAAGCTCTTATTTAACGAGTTACTCAAAGCTAATACGATTAATACTCGAAAAATCTGATGAAAATTTCAGTACGGTTGGAGAAGACATTTTAGCTTTGGAGTCGTATTTAAATTTACAACAATTGACACATAATAATTCGTTTAAATACCATATAGACATGGATAAAAACGTAGTTGAAGATTTTGATCAAATCCCCTCTCTAATCACTCAACCTTTTGTCGAAAATGCTATTCTTCATGGTCTTAAAGATATCAACGATGGAGAAATTAGAGTAAACTATTATAAAGAAAAAGATACTTTGTATGTTTCTATTTCAGATAATGGAAAAGGAATTCAAGGTAAAAAAGATGACTCTAGAAAACTTCACAAATCAATGAGTATGGGTATTATACAAGAGCAACTAAAAAATTTAAATAGAACGTCTAAAAGTTTTGAAGGAGATATTGCAATTAATTCGTCTAGTGAAGGTACCAATGTTGTTTTAAGCTTTACCGCAGCCTAAAAAAAGTATACTATCTTTATTGTATGAGTTCTATTTCTTGTTTTATTGTTGAAGATGATGTTCAGGCATATGAATACGCCTATTCTATTATTAAAAATTATGGTGATATTAATGTTCTTGGTACTTCAGACTCTATTCATGAGGCTGCCCAATTGATACAACAAACAAATCCGGACTTTATAATTCTCGATGTTTTTTTAACCGATGGTACTGCATTTGATTTTTTGGCATTGTTTCCAAAAATTGATTTTAAAATTATCTTCACTACCTCTTTTGCCAAATATGCTATCGATGCATTTAAATTTAGCGCGATGGATTATCTTCTTAAGCCATATTCGCAACAGGAGTTAACTAGTGCTCTGGATAAGGTATCACAAGATATTCATAAAGAAAATTATCAACTTCAATTACAAACATTACTACAAAATTACTCGCATAACGAAGCGCCAAAAAAGATTGTACTTAGAAACGCCGACACCATAAATATTGTTGATATTAAGGATATACTTTATGCCAAATCCGATAATAATTATACTACCTTTTTGCTTACCGATGAAAAGGAAATACTCGTTTCTAAACCTCTTAAATCTTTTGATGAAAAATTATCATCGCTTAATTTTTTTCGTGTACATCAAAGCTTTTTGATTAACCTTATCCATGTCTCTGCATTTAACAAACGTACTGAAGAAGTCGTTTTAAAACAGAAACACACCATCCCTGTAGCGCAAAGTAAAAAGAGAAACTTGATGGATTATATTGAAAATCAAAATTAAATTCTCCTTCAAACCCTTTGAATGCTAAAAAAAACAGTTCAAATTCTCATTTGATCGAAAACCTGAATAGAATAAATGTATTTTTAAAATTAAGTAGTTAAACATTTTAGAATTTTACATAATGAAAAAACAAATCGCATTAATATTCTTATTGGGCTTATTATCCTTTTCTTGCGGAAAAGACAAAAACAAAGAAAAAGAACCCGGATTACTAGATGCTATCGAAGGTATTTCTGATTTAAACAAAATGGCCAAAGAAGCCGAAAAAATTGAAGAAGAGAACGAAAAGTTGTTGACTACTACTCCTATTTCTAACGAAGTACTAAAAAATATACTTCCTGAAAGCTTATTAGGATACCAAAGAAAGAAATTTTCTGTTGGCAATCAGTTTATGCCCGACGTTGCTATGGGCGAAGCAGAATACGAAAATGAAAATGGAGATCAAATATCACTTTCGGTTATGGATGGTGCTGGAGAAACAGGAAGTGCTATGATAACTTTGGCGCGTTTAGGTTTTGCAAGAGATTTTGAAGAGCAAAGTGATCGAGGGTATAAAAAATCAACAACTATCAATGGTTATAAAGCTGTTGAAGAAGTCGAAAAAGATGACTACTCTGATATTGAAAACACTAAAATTGATCTTATGGTAACTAATAGATTTCTGATATCTATTGAAGGGGAAAACATATCCGTAAATCAGTTAAAAAAAGCGGTTAGCGAATTAGATTTAAAAAGCCTGGAACAAATAGCCAACTAAGCACACATCATTTAAATAATCACACATAATCACTATAATTTAGGAAATGAAAACATTAAAAGTATATTCAAAACAAAAAAACACTAAAAGGGTATTGTCAATACTATCGCTCTTTCTTCTGTTCAGTACGTTTCAATCATGCTACGTGATGAAAAAATCTGATCAATTTTTTGGCATTGAAACCTCAACAAACAATACCTTATATCTTATCGACATCTCTGGTAGTATGGAAGGAATCGATGAAGGCTCTATAAAGGATCAAGTAATGCGAGAGGCCGGAAACAAAGCCGGAAATGTAGTAAGTAACGCCATTGGAGGAAAAATAGGAAGTATTCTTGGTAAGCAAGTAACCAAACAAGCCACCAAATTAGGTGCCGTAAAACGAAAACTAATCCCTGCAATAAAAGGACTTCCTGATGGCAAAAAGTTTGCCGTTTTCGCATACAATAATGATGTAACAAAACAAACGGTAGATCTCAGGATTGCAAGTAATATGTCTAGAACATCTGCCAATATTTTTGTCGAAAACTTAAAAGCTGGTGGAGGTACCGATACTGCCGAAGGACTAGTTGAAGCATTATCTACACCTGGCGTGCAAGAAATTGTGTTAATGAGTGACGGATTACCCAATGGTGGCCCACAAGCAGTGCTCGAAGAAGTTAGAAAAATAAATACCAAAAACATTATCATTCATACTATTGCGTTTGGAGAGGATGCAGATCATAACTTTATGAGGACACTGGCGCAAGAAAACAACGGTACTTTTATAACTTCTAAAATGTAATCTGATGATTTTAAAACTTGTAAAATTATTACTTACAACAATCATGTTTTTGGGTATTACATTATCTTCTAATGCCCAACAATGTAACGCCGTTCCTTTTATGAAAAAAGGAGCTATTTTGGAATACACTCAATACAATAAGAAAGGAAAGAAAGAAGGCACCACAACGCATGAAACTATTTCTACGTCTGGAGACGCCAATGATATTTCGGCTATAATTAAAGCAACTGTAAAAGACCAAAAAGACAAAGAAACCTTTGATACCGAATATAAAGCAACGTGCACTAATGGATTATTTAGCTTGGATATGCTTAGGTTTTTTAATTTCGACAAACTCTCTGAGCATAGTAAGAATAATCTTAGCCTAAAAATTGATGGAGATGTTCTGGAGTTTCCTGTAGGCATGAAACCCGGAGATGATTTGGATAATGGCAATATTACTATTAAAGTAAATAGTGATGACTTTACCCTAGTTACTATGACTTTTAAAGTATTTAATCGAGAAATTATAGGTGAAGAAACTATTACCACTCCTGCCGGGACTTATAAATGTAAGAAAGTAACATTTGATTTCGAATCCAAATTTGGCATCTTAAATGTTAAAGGTACTGGGGTTGAATGGTACTATAAAGATGTCGTGGTTGTAAAGTCGGAATCTTACAATAAAAAAGGAAAGTTAATCGGGTATCATGAATTGACCGCAATACAGTAACCGAAGCAATACAACAATTTTTACAACCAATTAATGTCTGAATATGCCGAAAAAAGACAATAAACAGAAGTAGGTAGTACAACTAAAAAACTAAAATTATGATAGTATGGTCCGGTAGAGGGTTTCTCTCGGTGTTAGTACTTGCAGTAATCCTTTTTGCGCTAACTTCTTTTTTACCCGAAGAACAAAATAATTTGGCCTTTGCAATTAGTCTTTTTACTGCAGCCATTTTTAGCTGGTTTATGGGCAAAAAATGGAACCAACCCACAGGCAAAACTTTAATAGACAAAGAAACAGGACAAGAAGTTATTTTAAAACCAAATCATAGTTTGTTTTGGATTAAAATGCAATATTGGGGTATCATTTTTGGAGCTCTAGGAATATTTATGTTAGTGAAACAATATATGTAAATAAAAAACTGAATTATAGCATAGATAAAAGTATAATTTCTTTGTATTTTTACAACGTATTCCCCAATGTATCAAACTTTATTTTTTGATATATTGGGGATTGTTGTTTAAGGGACTAGAGCGTACACTAAATAGATAAAATCGATTCAATAGTACAATTGTATTTTTGGTTTAAAAAGTGTACAATATCATATAACCAATCACCTAATATTTTAGGTGGTTTTTCTGTATAAAAAATCAACAACTTCTTTGATCAATTTTATAAAATTGATATTACATATCTTTCATTACCTGTGTATTAGACATAGATTTACTTCTGAATTGCAATTCACAATTAACTATTAAAACTTATTTTAAAATTCACGAGCATTATGAAAAATATAGGAATTAAAACTCTATTAATTATTTTCTTTTTCACCACTCTTAGTTGTGAAAAAGATGACGATAATGAAATGGAAAACGTCTTAGATACAACATCTATAGAAACTGAGATCATAAGTGGAGACTATAAGTCTACAATAAAAACTCAGGAAGAGATGGAAAAAGAGCTATATAGCTATAGGAAAAAGTATCAAATAGGAAAAAACTCTGAGCCACCCCATTTTGCATTTAATTCAGGAACACTATATCAAAGTTTTGGAAGTAATGATGATTTTTGGGATTTCTTAGAGTTTGGAAATCGAGTTGATCGATTTGCTGCTACTCAATGGGTAGATTATGATATCAATTTGTCCTTAATGACGCAACAAGTTGGGTCTCCCGGAGGAATTTATGGAACCGTACCCAAAAGTGGATGGTTACAATTTCGTCTTGATGGTGTTGGACAAAGTGTCTATTTAAACTATAGATTGAATAGTACCAATACTAATGTCCAATTAACTGTAGGTACCACAGCAAACTTTCACGAACATATTATTCAACCAAGTCCAATTTGGATTGCAGGGGCAGGTCCAACTCATGTTACGATCCATACTAATACAAATGGTTGGATGTGGGTACAGATCAAGCAAAATAATTTTATCAAATTCAGCGCTCATTATAGGTTTGATACATCATCTGTACATCCTAGTGCATCTGATGGATATATTATACAAGGAGGCTTTGGTCAAAACAGAGATAGTTATTCCTACCCCACCTATAATTATACAGGCTATTCGGGTTGGTTTTAGTCAAAAGAAAAACAAAAATCAATTAATGGAGGTTTTTTTTGTTGCCAACCAAACCTTACCGAATGTTGATCGGATAATGATTGTCCCTGCGGACCTTGTGGCATTACCATAGATTATAATGGAGAACCTTTTGTTATATCTGGAGTTTGTGCTTACTAAACTATACTAGTTTTTGCGTACACATCTATTAAAACATGTAAAAAAGATTCTCTCTTACCGAGAGAGTCTTTTTCTATCTTTTAGGTATTGTTATGAGTTCTTTTTGTCTTTGGTTTACATATCGAAACCCTTCGGGTCCCCAAAAACCTGCTTCTTCAAGCATAATACGTATATCTTTTTTCCATTCGGGTATGGTCACCGTAGTATTTAATTCGATTGCATATACGGTATTTTCATACAAAGGGTAATCTCCGGTACCTGGCACTCCGCCTTGCGAATCCCACATACCAATCGTTGGACCCGACGAATGACCAAATAATCCTAAGGGATGCGTGTATATTGCCGGAGTAAGGCCTTCTGCTCTACCCTTCTCCAGGGATTTTAATAAAATTTCATTTCCGGTTTTACCAGTTTCAAAATTTGATGTAAAAATATCTTGTACCTGATTACCATCAGCAAATGCTTTAATTAAAAATTCTGGTGGTGCAGTTTCATTATTTTTAAGAATATATGCATGTTGCTGACAATCTGTATTTAATCTTAAATAAGTGATTCCGAAATCACAATGGATCAAATCTCCAGGGCGAATAATTTTATCTTTCGGTCTATCTGAAAAAGAGACAATATGACTTTGTAGCGTTTCGCCAGATCTTTGAATGTCTACAGTTGGATGAAACCAAGTCGTTAACCCCATATCGGTTACTTTTTGACGTAACCACCATACTACATCATCTGTTGTAGTTGTACCAGGCTTAATCACAACTGTACTAAAAGCTTCAGCAATAATATCATGTGTGATTTTCACAAGCTCTGTATATACTTCCATTTCCTGATTGGTTCGGGTTTCTACCCAAGCAATGGCTAGTTTTTCTGCAGACGTAACTTTGGGTTTATATGCTTCGGGTAGCGTTTTCATGAATTCTTCATAATCAGTTTTTACGATACCATCCACGATTCCAAAATTTTCAGAAAAATTAATCCCTATTTTCTGAGGGTTTCTTTCAGAAATAATATCTACAAGCGCTTTCCATTGATCTGGTTGCTTCTCCTTGTCCCAAGCTGATTCAATGTTTTTACCCACATTATATCTAGCCACGGCTAGTTTTTCAATTGTATTTTTCTTTTTATTACGATAAAACACCAATATCGTTCTTCGTCGGGCATTAAGCCAAGTTGATGGTAACATGGTTTTAAGCACGGGATCCTCATTATATTCTCTAGAAATTAAAATCCACATATCAAATTCGGTACGATCCATTAATTGTGGCAATAAATTATTAAACCGGTCTGCCAGAATCATATCAATAGCTGCTGCTCTTTCTTTTTGATTAAGAATCTGTGCCTGAGAAAAATAACTAAAAATCAGGAATACAATAAGAAGTTTCTTCATGGTGTAGAGATGTTGTGTGCGATAAGTTTATTAACCAAAACTAAAAGTATTATAAAAAAGAGACACCTGCAACAATGCAGATATCTCTTTCGGAATTAGCCAACCTGATTGTACTATTTATTTATAATCCTTCATAAGCGTTTACCAACCTTACAAATTCTGCTCTGTATCCTTGATCGTCGTTATTTTTATTGGTTTCAGCCAATGCAATAATAGTATCCAATTTTTCATTTTTAATAAATTTTGATTTTCTAAGCTTCATCCCAAACCATGCTACCGCTGCCGCAAAATTGAAGTCTTGAGTTATTATGTTATTTTCGTTTGTGTTCAATACATGTGTCATTTGTATACTTTTCTCACCCTGTGGTTGTTTATATCTAAATTTTACGGTTAACAATTCGTTTCCAAATTGGGTATTTGTATTGGTTTTGGTGTATTTCAAATCGGCAATATCTTTTAGGTATTTACTTTTTACACCTACCGGAACAATTTCATATAGTGCAGTAACAGTATGACCGCTACCCAACTCCCCCGCATCTTTGGTATCGTCAATAAAATCTTCATCTGCCAAAAGCCTATTTTCATATCCTATTAACCTATACGCTTGTATTTTGTTAGGGTTAAACTCTACCTGAATTTTTACATCTTTTGCGATAGTATATAAAGTACCTCCAAATTCCTTACCTAATATTCTTTGTGCTTCTTGCATAGTATCAATATATGCATGGTTACCATTACCTTTGTCTGCAAGTGTTTCTAACTTACTGTCTTTATAATTTCCCATTCCGAAGCCCAGGCAGGTAAGAAAGACTCCTGATTTTCTTTTTTCTTCGATAAGTTGTTTCATATCCTTATCAGAACTCATTCCTACATTAAAATCCCCATCTGTAGCCAGTATTACTCGATTATTCCCTTCTTTGATAAAATTCTCTTTTGCAATTTTGTATGCCAATTTTATGCCTTCTCCACCAGCCGTAGATCCTCCTGCTTCGAGGTTTTGTAAAGCTCTATTTATTTTATTTTTATGAGCACCAGATGTTGGTTCTAGTACCAACCCTGCAGCACCGGCATACACCACTATAGAAACTTTATCCTTTTCTCGTAATTGGTTTACTAAAAGTTTAAAAGCTTTTTTGAGTAAGGGTAATTTATTGTCATTACTCATTGAACCTGATACATCGATTAAGAACACCAGATTAGAGGCCGGAATTTCTTCTTGCGGTACTTCTTTTCCTTTTATTCCTATTTTTACTAGTTGCGTATCTGGATTCCAGGGTGTATCTCCATATTCTGTATGTATTGCAAATGGGTGTTTTCCTTGTGGTTGTTTATAGGCGTAATCAAAGTAATTGATCATTTCTTCTATCTTAACAGCATCGGTAGGGATTTTATTCCCGTTATTAATCATTCTGCGAATATTACTATACGATGCCTTATCAACATCTATTGAGAACGTAGATAACGGTGCAAGGTGCACTCTTTCAAACTTGTTCTCGGTAATTTCTTTGTAAGATTCATTATTCTTCACGGTATATGTACCACTGTGTGTCGTAATAATTACACAACCATGCTTAGCTCGTGATCCATAAATAGTAGTTGCATTTTCATTTTTAAGAACATCTACCTTTGCAATTTTTGCCGGATCAATAGCTTTAATTTTTGCAATATTTTTTTTCTTAATTGGTACACCATCAACAATATATAGTGGTTCTTCGTTATTCGAAACCGAATTAATTCCTCGTATCCGAATTGCATTTGCAGCACCATTAGTACCACTGGCGTTAGATACCTGTACACCGGTTACTTTCCCTCTTAGTTTATGTTTTGTTCTTTTTCCTTTTCTTCTTGAGCCTTTGACTGAAGAAACCGAATAACCTAAAGATCTTCTACTTCGTTGAATACCATAGGCGGTTACCACAACCTCTTCGAGCTCTGCTGCTGAAGCTTCCATTTTGATATTGATTGTACTTGATTGTCCTTTAAATGTAATTTCCTGGGCGACATATCCTATATAAGTAAAGCTCAATATATCTCCTTTAGAAGCCATGATGGTATAATTTCCATCAAAATCGGTTTGTGTACCTGAGCTAGTTCCTTTTATTATAATATTAACCCCTGGTAATGGTAAATTCTGTTCGTCAGTAACATTTCCTGTAACCTTTAATTGTTGTCCGTTTGCAGTTGCAATAATGCATATAAAAAACAAGAAGTATTGTAGTAATCTCATAGTTGATAGTTTTTAAATTATAGATTAAAACTAAGTGTTACTTTAGGAGGTAACAATCAACAATGAGGGAAACGGTTATTTGACTTAGGAAAAGTGACTTTTAAGTTATAATTCTCTTTTTATAGCTATTAATGATTAGAGATCAATCACGATTTATTACCTGTAACTAGATCAAGTGTCTTTGTTCTTTGCACTTTACCGTTTTCGGTTTCTATAAATTGGGAAAGAAAATAAATTTCTTTAGGTACTTCGTACTTGGTAATGGTTTTCAGGTTTTTTATCGCATTTGAAATAGTAGATAAGGTAATTTCACTATAGTCTTGTTCAATAATTAAAATAACCTTGTCCCCTAGAGCATCATCGGGAAGGCTTGTAATAAAAAACCGATGACCGATTAATAATTGTAATTTGGTTTCAATTTCTTCGGGATACAACTTTATACCACCACTATTAATTACATTATCATAGCGGCCCTTCCATAAAAACTTTTTGTAAGTTTTAAGTTCTACAACATCATTTGTAACTATAGTGTCGTTGTTTAATTCTGGGGCTTTAATAACCAAACAATTACGCTCATCTGTACCTAATGATACATTTGGCAGCGCTTTAAAGTGATACGCATCCTTTCTGTCTTTTTTCTTTGGGTTAATTCTTCGGGCAGCAATATGAGTAACGGTTTCTGTCATCCCATATGTCTCATAAATTTTGGTTTTAACTCCTTGGATCAACTCTTTGAGGTTTTCAGAAGCTGGTCCTCCACCTACTATTAATTTTTTAATTAAATGAAGCCTGTTCAACGAATTGTCGAGTTGTAGTGGCACCATTGCACAAAAATCGTACTGCTTGTAAACGGTATCCAGAGGATTTGTTTTCGGAGGTACAAGATCTATTTTCCAACCTAAAATCATTGCTCTTACTAGCATCATTTTACCGGCTATATAGTTAGCAGATAAACATAATAAGGCGGTTGTTCCTTCTTCGATCTTAAAAAACTTACCTGTAGCTTTAGCACTATTAACCATATGCTTTTTATAGACCTTTATTTTCTTAGGTTTTCCTGTAGATCCAGAAGTCTGTACAATGATATGATCTTTCTCGTTTAGCCAGTCTAATAAAAAACTACCTGCATCTTGCTCATATACTTCTCCTTCTTTTACAAAATTATATGCAATATGTTCAAGTTTCTTGCGATCTGCTACCTGTTGGTTTATAGAAAACTTCTCATGTATTTCGGGGATAGAAAATGTATTCGTTGTTTCCATAGCCAAATTTCAATTTTCTAAAACATCTGCAGGTTACCCGTGTGTAAACAATATGTTATACTTGGGTTATCTCTTCGGGAGTAGTTTGACTACTTATTTTTCCGAAAAGTTTATCTTTCCAATTGGTCCATTTATACTTTTTTGAAAGGATCAAAATAAACAAAGGGAAAATCACAAATACTGGGATTAATATTTCGTATCCTGCTCCAGGTTCTGAAACATCTAGTAATATCGAATGTGTCTGAAGCGCTGTCCAGTCAGCAGTAACAAGTAGTACAGTAATAAGATTATTAGCAGCATGAAATCCGAGAGCCAGCTCCATACCTTCATCCATTAAAGTAATAATCCCTAAAAACAAACCAGTACCAATATAAAATACCATAATGATTGGACCTAATGTCTCTACTTCGGGATTTGCCGCATGCATCAATCCAAATAATACAGAAGTCACCACCAGAGGTATCCATTTATTTTTTGTGGCTAAGCCTAAACCTTGCATCAAGTACCCTCTAAACATATACTCTTCAAAACTAGTTTGAATAGGAACCAAAACTAAGGCCAATACTAATAATATCAGAAAAGGAACAGGTTTAAAATTAAAAATATAATCTTCGGGACTAAAATAATAAGACAAGCCTGTAGAAACAATAATAAAAGTAGCCATCAAAGCAAAAACAAAAAATACTCTACCCCAATCTATCTTTTTTCGAGAAGTGGTTAGGGATAAAATAGACTGTTGATGTACAAATTTTACCCAAAACAACAATCCTCCTAAAAAAACGACGAATGGGATCATCAATTCAACAAACAATCCGTTCTTACCTATTAACTCTATCTGCTGTTTTATCACAGTCTCTGTATCCATATTAAACATTTTGGATACTATATAATTTAAGGTCATTAATCCCAAAAACCCTAATGGTACGGGAATATATTTCCACATTCCTAATTTTCCTTTTCTTCCTTGTGTTATATACATCTAATTAGATACTTATTAATTTAAATAGTTAACAATCCAATTTATATTCTTATCATACGATAATGCTCCATTACCTACTATTAATGGTGCTTGAAAGTTATTTGTAAATAAACTTCCCGTTCCTAATCCTTGAGGCATTTTACTGTTCAAGGTATAGGTATATTGTGCAATGGCACTTAATCCTACATTACTTTCTAGTGCACTGGTTATCCACCATTTTATACCTAGCGATTCTGCAATATCAATCCATTCATTAGTTCCTTTAAACCCACCTATTAAACTTGGTTTAAGAATAATATATTGTGGTTGTATTGTTTGTAGCAACTCTTTCTTTTTTGTTACACCAAAAACTCCTATTAATTCTTCATCAAGAGCAATAGGTAAAGGAGTGTTTTTGCATAATATACTCATTTCTTTATATTGCCCTTGTCGAATAGGCTGCTCAATACTGTGCAAATCAAATTTTGAAAGTTCTTGTAGTTTATCCATCGCCTCCTCTGCAGAAAATGCACCATTAGCATCTACTCGCAATTCGATAAGGTCTGAAGAAAACTTAGATCTAACAAAAGATAGCACATCGAGTTCTGTTTTAAAATCGATAGCTCCAATTTTCATTTTAATGCAATCAAAACCTTGATTTAGTTTGTCTTCGATTTGCTCAAGCATAAACGCTTTATCTCCCATCCAAATGAGTCCGTTAATAACAATACTCTGTGTACCTTCTATAAAATCAGATGGAAACAATTCAAAAGGTGATGTGCTTACAAGTGATTTGAAAGCCATTTCAACACCAAATTGAATGCTAGGGAATTCTATCAACTCTTCCCATAGTTTATCTACACCCAAATGAATGTTATTGCAAGTCCATTGCAATTTATCCTCATAGTCTAATCTGTCATCAATACTTAAGCTTCTTAAAATACCGCACTCACCTATTCCTTTACTCTTACCATCAGAAATTACGATAAACCATGTTTCTTTTGTATTCAAAATCCCCCGTGAAGTACCACTAGGTCTTTTAAAATCAAGTATATGTTTATGATAAGTTGCTTTCATTTAGAGGTCGATACTATTTCCTATTTCTAATAGCATTAAATCTTTTCCTTTTTCAAAAAACTTACGTTTCGCTTCATCATGATCAATCTCTATATAACCAAATGTATCATAATGAACCCCTAATATTTTATCGCATTCTACAAAATCACTTGCAATAATGGCATCATCTATCCCCATAGTAAAGTTATCTCCTATAGGTAAGATAGCAATATCCAGTTTGGTAGTCATAGGGATTAATTTCATATCCATAGTAAGTGCAGTATCTCCAGCTACGTATACCGTTTTATGTTCCCCTTCAATTACAAAACCTCCGGGTTGTCCACCATAGGTACCATCGGCAAAACTACTGGTATGAATTGCATTTACATATTTAAGCTTCCCAAATTCAAAATTCCAGGTACCACCATGATTCATAGGATGCACTTCAATTCCTTTATTTTGATAATATGTAGCGATTTCATAGTTAGAAACTATAGTAGCGTTGTTGTTTTTTGCTATAACCTCGGCATCCAAAACATGATCTTGATGAGCATGGGTAAGCAAAATATAATCAGCCTTTATACTATTTACATCAACAGTATCTTTGGATAAAGGGTTTCCTGAAATGAAGGGGTCAATCAATACATTTATGTTATTAATCTCCAGTAATAATGTATTATGTCCAAAAAAAGTAATTTTCATTGGTATAGTTGTTATGATTTGCCTGTGAAAATTATAAAATCTGCCCTAAACTAAATAAAATAGAAAGTAAAAATGTTGTTAAAGCTACTTTTTTAAGTTCCGGATCTAATAATTGGGTGTTTTTTGTCTGATATACTTTCTTTATATGAACAAATAAAGGAACAAAGGCTATTAAAAATAATAGGTTCATAACGTTCTCATAAGTGAAGTATGCAAATACCAGTATCGACACCATTGCCATAAGTAAAATAGAAAAATGATATTTTCTAGCTGTATGAATACCTAGCTTAACCACAAGAGTGTTTTTTTGGGCCTTTTTGTCTCCGTCATGATCTCTCATATTATTTAGATTTAAAACTGCTGTGCTTAATAAACCAATGGTAATTGCCGGAAGAAATACTAATACATTAAGTTCTTTGGTAAACAAAAAATAGCATCCTACTACACTTACTAATCCAAAGAAAATAAAAACAAAAATATCACCTAAGCCTTTATATCCATAAGCCGAGTTTCCCATAGTATATTTAATAGCGGCAACTATCGCTCCCAATCCCAGAATAAAGAAAAATAGAGAATAGTAAAAATTATCTCTTCCGAAGGATATATAAATCAATGCTATAGCAAAGCTTAGGGTTATTAATGCCGTTGCGATGATTCCTATTAACATTTCTTTTTTTGAAATCATACCACTTTGCAATGCTCGTGTTGGTCCTACTCTATCTTCATTATCTGTACCTTTAACGCCATCACCATAATCATTGGCAAAATTAGACAGAATTTGCAAGCCTAAGGTTGTGGCAATAGCTAGCCAAAATATAGCCGTTTCCGAAAAAAGTAAACGTTTACCACCAGAACCAATAGCATAATTAAGAGAAGAATCCGAAAATAGTATCGAGTTGTTAAACATTGATGATCCCACTATGATTCCCGAAATCGATAAAGGCAGAGTACGTAAGCGTGCAGCCGAAATCCAGGCTTTTAGTTTATTCATTTTAATGATTTAGATTTCAAAGGAACAGTATTTTCAATTAAAAAAAAATTAAAATTAAAGAATCCAATAGGTCATATCGGTTCGTTATTAAAATTCGTATCCCTAGAGTTGTTTTTATATGTGCTTCCGGTTTTACCCTAATTTTTATGAATTTCGCAATTGCGCTTATTCAGATTTTTGTGAGACTTTTTATAGATTAGCGTTTTAAACCACTGAAATAATTATGAAAACCATTTTTAAAGCTCTTGCTTGTATCCTTTTATGTACATTATTGTCATGTAAAGGCGACACTAAAAAAGAGAACATCAAAACCACCGAACCTAATACCGAAGAAATCAATATCTCAAAAGAAAAACCATTTATCTGGGAAGCTGCCAATGTATATTTTCTCTTAACAGATAGGTTTAATAATGGAGATCCCGAAAATGAAAATATTCTGAAAAGAACTAAAAAAACAGGAACCTTAAGAGGCTTTGAAGGTGGTGATATTAAAGGAATTACTAAAAAAATAGAAGAAGGTTATTTTAAAGAGCTTGGTATAAATGCTCTTTGGTTTAATCCTGTTGTAGAACAAATTCATGGCAGCGTAGATGAAGGAACTGGCAATACATATGCTTTTCATGGATATTGGGCAAAAGATTGGACCAATATTGATCCCGCGTTTGGAACGTATAATGATTTAAAAGAACTAGTTCGAATCGCTCATGAAAATGAAATTCGGATTCTTATGGATGTTGTTATCAATCATACAGGACCAGTAACCGAAAAAGATCCTGTATGGCCAGATAATTGGGTACGCACATCACCACAATGTACCTATAAAGATTATAATACTGCTGTTGCTTGTACACTAGTCGAAAACCTACCCGATATTAAAACAGAAAGTGATCAGGATGTTAAACTGCCAAAAGAGCTTATTGATAAGTGGAAATCCGAAGGAAGATTAGAAATTGAATTGGCAGAATTAGATATTTTCTTTACCAAGACCGGGTTAAAGAGATCGCCAAAGAACTATATCATTAAGTGGTTAACTGATTATGTAAGAGAATTAGGAATCGATGGGTATCGTGTTGATACCGTAAAACATGTAGAAGAAGGTGTATGGAGTACATTGGCCGAACAGGCAAAACTGGCATTTGCAGAATGGAAAACTAAGAATCCTAATAAAGTATTAGACGATAATGAGTTTTATGTTTTAGGAGAATTATATGGGTATGGCATAGACAGTAAACGATATTATGATTTTGGAGATCGCAAAGTAGATTATTTTGCCAACGGCTTTGATAATATGATCAATTTTCAGTTTAAATACGATGCCAAACAAGAAGGGTATGAAAAGTTGTTTAGTAAGTATAGCGAAATTTTATATACCAACTTAATCGGCAAAAGTGTAATGAACTATATCAGTTCTCATGATGATGGAGACCCTTTTGATAAAGATAGAAGTAAAACCTATGAATCAGCAACCAAGTTAATACTTACTCCTGGGGTTTCTCAAATCTATTATGGCGATGAAACCGCACGGTCTTTAATTATCGAAGATACACAAGGGGATGCAACATTACGATCAAATATGAATTGGGATGATTTAGAAAATGAAGACACCAAGTTGTTATTATCCCATTGGCAAAAATTGGGCACATTCAGAAAAAAGCATCCAGCCATTGGTGCTGGAAAACATAAAATGATATCAAAAATGCCATATACCTTTTCAAGAAGTTATCATAAAAACGGAATTAAAGATGCTGTAATAGTAGCTTTAGATACGAGAAAAGGAGAAAAGAGTATAAAAGTAAATTCTATTTTTAAAGAAGGTACTCTTTTGGTAGACCACTACTCGGGGCAAGAAACAAAAGTAGTTATGGATAGCATAAAGATCAATTCTGACTATGATATTCTACTACTCGAACCAAGGAGATAGAGAATAGTATAGCAGGTATCTAATTGTACAAAAGTAAGATGATTTAATAGCATATATTAGATCATCTTTTTTGCTGTAAACAACTATAAGTCAACATATAATCCTAATAAAAGACAGTAAAAACGGTCAAGATAAATACGTATTTTGCAAAACAGTTACCTATATAGAAGAACTTACCTCCTTAGGATTAAGGAGGTAAGTGTTGGGGAAAACAAAAAAAGTAAGGGAAAAATTGTAATTGGAATACTTTTCAAAGATAAAGATGTTTGACTTATATACGGTTACGGTTTTACCTCAAACTTTAGCTGGAATACTAGTATTTGTTCAAGTAATTCAATTTAAAATATTGATTATCAATATTTTACATAAAAATGGTTGATTTGTTAAATTATCGTAAACAAAAAAATTATATATAGTATTGATAAATAACTGTAATTGATATCTTAAAAGTTCAAGAAAAAATTAAATTTGCAGTGATTATTTAGTTAACCTCAATATAATTTACATCCTTGGAAAATAAAAAGGCAATAAAATTAGTCGATAAGATTCTTACTGATCTTGATAAAACAGGTATCAATACAGATACGTTAATTACCGACCTGAAAGAATTAAGAGAGTATGCATTAGAAGCACAGGTACCTTTGGTGGTAAAGGTATTACGTTTTACTTATGAACATATTGAAGAGAACGATTCTTTTCTTATCCCTATTCCGGATGATGAGCCAATCGATGAAGAAACAGAAGAAACAACTGTTGATACTACTGTAAAAGATCCTATAGAAAGTCTTAAATACCTTGTTTCTCTTACCAAGAGTTTAAACAACAAAACGAATATATCGGATCTAAGAGAGTATAGAGATGCCTTAATGGCATTTTAAGGAACTTCTATCCCGCTATTTCGGATAGAGGTATTTATAAACAAGATTAATTGTTTAGTACTCTATCAATAGTAGTTTGATATTCCTTAAATTGATTCAAATTGTTATGCGAACCGTTGGGGATCGTTATCATCTGTTTGTTGTGGCTAGAAATACTGTCATATAGAAGCTTTCCGGATGAGAACGGCACTACTTTATCGGCTGTACCATGATAAATCGTGATTTTACATTTTACTTTTTGAATAAACTCGTTAGAGGGTATTTTATATTTTAACAAAGCACTTGTTGGAAAAAAAGGTAGCCAACTTTTGGATACATCTGTTAAATTAAAATAGGGTGTTTCTAATATTAAACTAGCCGGATGATTCTCTGATGCTACTTTTGTAGCTATCCCCGTTCCTAATGACCTGCCATAGATAATGATTTGGTCCTCGTTATAAGTTTTTAAGAGGTAATCATAAAATAATTGCGCATCCTCGTATAAGTTTTCTTCGGTAATTTCACCAGTACTTTTTCCATATCCGCGATAATCTACTACTACAATATCATATTGTTTTATAGCAAAAAAAGTAGCAATATTTCCCCAACGTCTTAAACTACCACGATTTCCATGAAAATATAAGATTACGCCCTTAGGATTATCATTTACAAAATGCAAACCATTAAGTCTTTGGCCATCATTGGTATTTATAAAAATCTCCTTGAATGGATGATCAAATTGATACGCATAATCCGTAGGTAATACTTCCGGCTGAAAAAGAATTTTTTCCTGAAAAAAATAAAGCCCCAATAGAATTAGGGCGTAAACTGAAATAAACAAAATCATTATTTTTTTTAGTCTATGCATTTACTTTTTTTGAAGAATGCCTTACCCCTATACTGGTGTTTGATAGATTTATCTTTTTTATTCTAGAATTAATAATCTCTCCTAACATTTTATGATAGGATTCAAAATTATTGAGATTTTTATGACCTCCTCCTATTACTGTATATAATCGAGTAAGCTTTGGTCTAATTTTAGATAACCTAACACTAGATTTAAAAGGTATTAATTTATCATGTGTGCCGTGGATAATATGAATTGGGCAATTTACATATTTAAGCCATTTATAGGTCGGTATTGGATATCTCATTATCAAGGATACCGGCATAAAAGGAATAAATTTGGCAGCCACTTTGGTTAGACTATAGTACGGCGCGTCTAATATGAGCATTTTTGGATTATTTATAGATGCTAATTTTGTTGCAAAACCCGATCCCATAGAACGGCCATACAAGATGATATATTTTTCGTTTACTTTTTCCTTAATTTTGTTATATACAAATTGAAGATCTCTTTTTATGGCTTTAAATGAGCGTCTTCCGGTACTTTTACCAAAACCTCTATAATCCAACATAATTACATCATAGCCGTGTCTTGTAAAATCTACAGCAAATTTGCCCCAGCCTTTTATACTTTTAGAATTTCCCTTTAAATAAAGCACAACTCCCTTAGGCTGATCTACTTTAAAATGAAGTCCATTAATAATGGCATTATCTCTAGTCTTTAGATTATATTCTTCTACAACCTGATTATTGTAATGAAACTCAAAATCTTTATCTAATTTCTCTGGTTTGAATATAAAATATTCTTGGAGATAGTACAAGATTACATTTATTACAATATAAGCTGCGAGTATAATAATTGCTATATATCCCCAATTTGGCATCTAATTCCTTTTTTCGTAAGTAACTAATTTACAAAAAATTAAAATTATATATAAAAAAAATCCTGCCTCAGCAGGATTTTAACTATTTGATACATATTATTTTATCGTCTGGCATCATAAATTCTAAATCTTACACCTACTCTGGCATAGATATCAAAAAATTTACTATTGGTATCGGTTATATTGTCTACAAAGTCATTCATAACCCCTACTTCGGCCATGATATCAAACATTTCTCCTATCATTTGAGAAAAACCTGCTCCATACACACCACCGATAATAAGTTTCTCGAAAGCTTCATCTTCTAATTCAACATCGGCAACCTCGAACTTTGTATTTACTCTAAACGAAGGTCCAACGTTTATAAATGCTCGAAATCTATCTTTTCCTGCTCCAAATAGATATCTAAACTTTGGATTAAGACCAACTTGAAGCGTTTTGGCATCTCCCACATTTTCTATTTCACTCTTGCGTTGTAAAAGTTCTAAAGAGAATACAATACTCGTTTTTGCTCTTACTCCCATAACATAACCATAACCAGCATTAACATAAAAACCTGTACCACTGCTAGTCTCGGCATCATCTAGATTTAAAGTAGAAAACGTAGGTCCTGCAGAAACTTCCCACCTATATTGCGCATAAGAAGTAACTGTACACACAGCTAGTAATAAAAAAATAATAGTCTTTTTCATGATTTTTGAATTGATTTGAGGTTGTTATTAAAGGCGAAAATACTAAAATTTAAAAAATAAGCATAAAAAAACCCACCGTACGGTGGGTTTTAATTCCTATTTTTATGTAACAGGACTATTCTTTATGCATAAAAGCTTGTTTCTGTAATAAAAATTCTTCGGTCTCAACAACATCTTCATCAGGAACACAACAATCCACCGGACATACTGCTGCACACTGAGGTTCTTCATGAAAACCTTTACACTCTGTACATTTATCAGGAACTATATAATATATTTCATCACTTACCGGCTCTTGAGCTTCATCAGAGTTTACTGCTTTACCCCCAGGAAGTACAACATCTCCTTCTAAATCCGTACCATCAGAATATCTCCAATCATCGGCTCCTTCATAAATTGCTGTATTTGGGCATTCAGGCTCACAAGCACCACAGTTTATACATTCATCTGTTATTATAATTGCCATAGCTCTTTTTTATTCTAAATTTGCAGCACAAAAATAACTCGTAAACTAGTGATAAACAAATAAGAAATGGTATTAAATGATCGAATAAGGGCTTTTTCTGAATTAGGTAACTTCTTAAGTCAATTTAAATCTACTGGTTATGAGAAAGTTAATACCGTTCTGTTCAATGATGATTTTTTTGAAGGAATGGTGGATAAGATTGATTCTGCAGTGCATTATAATGGGTGGTTTACCAAAGAAAATGTCCTGTTTTCACTAAATGAATGGAGCGATGCCCTTTCTCAAGATAATCTTGCAGAATGGTTATCCCCCTACTCGTTATCCGCAATCAAACCTAAAACTGTAGGAGTGATTATGGCAGGAAATATCCCGCTAGTAGGGTTTCATGATTTTTTATCTGTGCTCATTTCTGGTCATAAGGTTTTAATCAAACAATCATCAGATGATAACCAATTACTTCCTTATTTGGCTTCTTACTTAACAACTGTTGCTCCAGACTTCAAAGAATATATTTCTTTTACAAAGGATAGGTTATCACATTTTGACGCCGTAATTGCGACTGGAAGCAACAATACTTCCAGATATTTCGAATATTATTTTGGCAATGTACCTAACATTATTCGCAAAAGCCGGAATTCTTTGGCAGTATTGACTGGTAAAGAAACTAAAGAACAGCTTACTAATTTAGGGCAGGATATTTTTAGATATTATGGTCTGGGATGCCGAAATGTATCTAAGTTAATGATTCCCGAGGGTTATGATTTTGATCTGTTTTTTAAAGCAATGTACCCTTATAATGATATCATGAATAGCGCCAAATATGCCAATAATTACGATTATAACAAAGCTGTATATTTAATGAGTAATTATAAACTTTTTGAAAATGGGTTTTTAATGCTCAAAGAAGATGATAGCTATGCATCTCCTATTGCAACTGTTTTTTATGAAACGTACGTTTCAATTCCTGAATTACTTGGTAAATTACAAGCTGATCAAGAAAAAATTCAGTGTATCGTTGCCGATAACATAGTAGAAGGAAATATAGATTTTGGTCATACTCAAAGTCCCAAACTTTCTGATTATGCAGATGGAGTAGATATTATTGAATTTTTGACAAAAATTAATTAAATAATTTATCATTTTGATAATACATTTGTATAAGATTATTAGCACCTTTGTGGTGTTTTTTACTCCTCGTAATTGGATAAAAAATTAAGATAGAAACTTGAAATAATTAATAATAACAAATTATCGATGAAAAAGCACAATTTTAGCGCTGGACCCTGTATTTTACCACAAGAAGTATTTAAACAAGCATCACAAGCTATTTTAGATTATAATGACTCCGGTCTTTCTCTTATTGAAATTTCACATCGAAGTAAAGATTTTGTTGATATTATGGAAGAAGCACGTAGTCTTGCTCTTGAGCTTTTAGGTCTTGAGGGTAAAGGTTACAAGGCTCTTTTCCTTCAAGGTGGTGCCAGTACGCAGTTTCTTATGGTAGCTTATAATTTATTACAGAACAAAGCTGGATATATTAATACAGGTAGTTGGAGTGATAAAGCTATAAAAGAAGCTAAGTTGTTTGGTGAGGTTGTAGAAGTAGCATCCTCAAAAGATGCTAATTTTAACTACATCCCAAAAGGGTATCAAGTACCGAATGATTTAGACTATTTGCACTGCACAAGTAACAATACCATATTCGGAACGCAAATAAAAGATTTTCCTACTACCAAAGCTCCTTTAATTTGTGATATGAGTAGTGATATATTCTCTAGGCAATTAGATTTTTCTAAGTTCGCCTTGATCTATGCGGGTGCACAAAAAAATATGGGTCCCGCAGGAACCACATTAGTTGTGGTTAGAGAAGATATTTTGGGTAAGGTAAAAAGACAAATCCCATCTATGTTGGATTATCAAATTCATCTTAGCAAAGGAAGTATGTTTAATACTCCTCCTGTTTTTCCTGTATACACATCCATGTTAACGCTTAGATGGCTCAAGAACCTTGGTGGTATTGAAGCTATGGAAGAACTTAATGAGAAGAAAGCTAAGTTAATATATTCTGAAATAGATCTAAACCCATTATTTAGCGGTTTTGCTGCTAAAGAGGACCGTTCTAATATGAATGCAACTTTCACATTAATAAACGAAGATCTTAAAGAAACTTTTGATGATATGTGGAAAGAAGCTGGTATTAATGGTGTAAATGGACATAGAAGTGTTGGTGGTTATAGAGCAAGCATGTATAATGCAATGACTATGGAGAGTGTAGCAGCTCTTGTTGATGTAATGGGAGATTTAGAAAGAAAAGCGTAACCAACTGTATAATAAAAAATAAAAATTTAATAATGAAAGTATTAGCAAACGATGGTGTATCTCAAAGCGGTATTGATGCCCTTGAAAAAAGTGGATACGAAGTTTTAACAACTACTGTCGCTCAGGATCAATTAGTGGATTATATTAATGAAAATGAAATTTCGGTATTATTAGTTCGTAGCGCTACAAAGGTAAGAACTGATATTATTGATAACTGCCCATCACTTAAAATTATTGGTCGTGGTGGTGTAGGAATGGATAATATTGATGTTGCTTATGCTCGCGAAAAAGGATTACATGTAATCAATACTCCAGCCGCTTCTTCTGGCTCGGTAGCAGAATTAGTTTTTGCTCATTTATACGGTAGCGTTAGGTTTTTACATGACTCTAACAGAAATATGCCTTTAGAAGGAGATAGTAAGTTTAAAAACCTCAAAAAAGCCTATGGTGGTGGAGCCGAATTAAGAGGAAAAACTCTTGGAGTGATCGGAATTGGTCGTATAGGCCAAGCAACTGCCAAAATAGCTATTGGAGTTGGAATGAATGTAATTGCTTATGATCCTTTTATTGAAGAAGTAGAAATACCTCTAGAGTTCTATGACGGGCAAACCTTAAACTTTAAAATAAAAACAGTTTCTAAAGAAGAAGTATTGCAAAATGCCGATTTCTTCACGCTACATGTTCCTGCTCAAAAAGAATATGTAATAGGAAAAGCTGAAATCGAACAAATGAAAGACGGTGCAGGGATTATAAACGCAGCAAGAGGTGGTGTTGTAGACGAAGTTGCACTTGTAGATGCATTAGAGAAAGAAAAATTAGCTTTTGCTGGCTTGGATGTATTCGAAGATGAACCTAGTCCTGCTATTAAAGTATTAATGAACAATAAGATTTCTTTAACTCCTCATATTGGTGCTGCAACGGGAGAAGCTCAAGATCGTATTGGTCAAGAATTAGCGGATCAGATTATCACCATTTTGAAATAGAAAGATTACAGATCCAAAACATATATCAAAATCGTCATTTCTACATAAGAAGTGACGATTTTGTATTTCAACCAAGAAATATGTTTTTCGTCTTATTTTATAAAAAATAAAACCTCCCCTTCTCTTCAATTCTAAAATTAAAAGATGTAAATTTAGAATCATAAAACTAAATATATTACTATGTCTGGAATTTTAGAACTTTTAAATAGCCCTATGGGCAAACAAATCATTAGCGGTGTGAGTTCCCAAACGGGCCAATCTGCAGACAAAACTGGTAGTTTATTGAGTATGGCAATGCCAGTTCTTATGGGTGCTATGCAAAGAAACGCATCTACTCCAGATGGAGCTTCGGGACTATTAGGAGCACTTTCCGGAAAACATACCGGAGGTATTTTGGATAACTTAGGAGGTTTATTTGAAGGTGGTGTTGATCAAAGCGTCACAAATGATGGTGCTGGAATTCTAGGACACATTCTAGGAGGCAAACAACCTGCTGTCGAAAATGCTTTGAGTCAAAAATCAGGAATCGATGCCGGTTCGGTAGGTCAAATTCTTAAAGTTGCCGCTCCAATTTTAATGGGAGTGTTAGGTAAACAAGCTTCTCAAAATAATGTGAGTGATGCCAACGGGCTTGCAAACTTATTAGGAGGCATGTCGGGTGCTGCTCAAGGCTCTAAAGAACAATCACTAATCGAATCTTTTCTTGATGCTGATGGAGATGGAAGTATTCTTGATGATGTAGCAGGTATGTTGTTAAGTGGTGGCGGACAGAAAAAGAGTGGCTTAGGAGGATTACTAGGAGGATTATTCGGTAAATAAACCGATCATCATAAAATATGGTTAAAGCCGAAGATATATCTTCGGCTTTTTTGTATTTTACCAATGGAATGATAAAAAAAGTAATATACACGATAATTTTAGCAGCTTTTATCTGTAGTTGTGCAACGACAAAAGATAGAACTACTATAGTGGCTTCAAACGAAACAGTATCAGATACCCTGAGAATTGCTAATGACAGTTTGGAGTATGAAATTATTATTATAGAACCAGGTTTTAATGCCTGGTTAGTTACACAGCAGCCAATGGGGTATTACTCAAAACAATTTTTAGCCTCTCGAAATAATCTTTTTGTTACAGAGTATAATCAAAGGGTAATACAACCACTACGTTTTGATCCTAATATATATCTTCAGGAAATAAACTATGAACCTCATATCGATTATGGTCTTGAGGTAAATTATTTATTATATAATTACTTTTTATTCTTCCAGCAAAGGTATCGACAGCGATTTGCCTTTTCTCGCGGACAAAGGTTTTGATTTCCGTTTTTTTTAATTGTATTTTTGTGCCATGCAAAAATTTAAAGATCGTTGGGAGATACAATCTAACTGGCAATTAGTATTCCCGCTATTAGGACTAGTAAGTTTAGTGTTTTCTGGATATTTAATCGGTAAATCTATATTAGGTTCTTTCGATCTTTTGCCATCGGATTCATCATATTTAGGGATTTTATCTGCAATAACTATTTTTATTACTGCGCTCCTCTTGTATATTACATTAAGGCTTTTTAGTGTTCTTGAAGATAAGTGGAATGTTAGTTATAGATGGGAACTTATTGCCATATTTATAGCATTTGCCATTACAGGATCAACTTCAGCCCGTTTATCTGATCCTGTAATTTCACTTATTGGTTTTCAAAGAGAAACTACTTCGGGTTGGTTATATTGGCCAATGCGCATCTTATTAGTTTTTCCGGTATACCAAATACTATTACTTATTGTAGGTTGGCTATTAGGTCAATTTAAGTTTTTCTGGAATTTCGAAAAGAAAATGCTTTCAAGAATGGGGTTTGCCCGTTTCTTAAAGGACAAAGATTAAGAAATATCTACATCAATAATTTCTTCTACCTTTTCTTTTTTTATAACATAAGTATATACCCACATAATAGTAAAGGTTGGTATCACGTCCAACCCGGGCAAGGCTTCTTCTACAAATGTAAAAACCCCTGCCGCTTTACCAACATTTCCTTTGTACATTCTTGTCATTAACCATCCCGCCAAAGGAGCCCAGATTATATCTCCAAACTCTCCAACCATAGGGATAATGAATGTTACCATTCCTAGTGCATCAAACAGAAGGCTCAATGCTAATTTTTTATACTTGTCTTTTGCCATATTATTATTTAGGTTAAATTATAGTAAAGATAAAGCAAATAGCATTCCAAAAAAATTATCCCAAGTCCGCGGTAATAAGTCTTAAAAATTCGGTTCTGGTTTCTATTTTCTCAAATTGCCCTCTAAAACCAGATGTTGTCGTTACAGAGTTTTGTTTTTGAACACCGCGCATCATCATACACATATGTGATGCTTCTATTACAACTGCAACTCCTTTTGGTTTTAATGTATCATTAATACATTCTAATATATCGTGTGTAAGTCGTTCTTGAACTTGTAGTCTTCTCGAAAACACATCAACTATACGAGGTAATTTACTGAGGCCAACAATATGTCCATTAGGAATATATGCAATATGAGCTTTTCCAAAAAATGGCAACATATGATGCTCGCAAAGCGAATACAATTCTATATCTTTTACAATTACCATATCATCATAATCCTCTTTAAACATGGCTCCTTTAAGTATTTCGGCCGGATCCTGGTGATATCCCTGTGTTAAAAACAGCATCGCCTTGGCTGCACGTTCTGGTGTCTTAACAATACCATCCCTATCCAGATCTTCTCCGATGTCTGATATAATAGACTTAAATTTATCTTTTACCTCTTCGGTTACCTTAATATTATATTCCTCAAAATTCTTATATGGCATAGCAATTAATTCAATTTTTCTTTTTTCAATTTGTTTTTAAAGGTAGTATTTAATTTATTAAGCTTAGGGTTTATTACAAATTGGCAATACCCTTGATTACTATTTTGATTGTAATAATTTTGATGGTAATGCTCGGCATTATAAAACGCTCCTAATTCTGCTATTTCTGTAACAATGGGATCTTCAAAAATCTTAAGATTGTTTAATTCTATGATAACCTCCTCTGCTATTTTCTTTTGCGTTTCGTTTGCATAAAAAATAGCACTACGATATTGTGTACCACGATCTGCACCTTGCTGATTTAATGTTGTTGGATCATGTGTTGCAAAAAATATCTCCAACAATTCATTATAATTAATTATATCGGGATTAAATTCTATTTTGATAGCTTCGGCATGTCCTGTTCTACCAGTAGTTATTTCTCTATACGATGGATTTTTAATAGTTCCTCCGGTATAACCAGAAATAACTTTTAAGACTCCTTCTAAACGTTGAAAAACCGCTTCTGTACACCAGAAACATCCACCTGCAAAAACTGCAGTTTCAATACGTAATTCTGCCATAATTTTGTTAAAATCAAATTTTCATCAACGAAAATACATTTATATTAAAGCCAAGATACACTTTTTAACTTTTCATTAGTACGAGGTATATCTCAACAATCCTAGTTTTGCAACTAAGTCGAAAAAGTAAGGATTTTATTACAACATATGGATATACTTCTGCGCGCCAAATTAAGTGTGTATTTTTTCATGATCACCGCCGTTGTTTTGGCACAGGAAAAAAAAGAAATTACCGCGAAAAGAATTTCTACTCCCCCAAGAATAGATGGGATTCTTGATGACAGTGTATGGGCAGATATCCCAGCAAATGGTGGATTCTACATGTGGCGACCCGGTAATGAAGGTGTAATTCCCGAAAATTTACAAACCGAAGTAAAAATGGCGTATGATAACAAAGCGGTTTACTTCGCAGCATACTTACATGATGATGAGCCTAATAAAATATTACGCCAATTTAGTCAACGAGATAATGTTTTTGTACAGGCAGATTTTTTCAGCATTGGGATTAACACCTATAATGATGGTATAAACGAAACTAGATTTTTTATAACTAGTGCGGGTACAATTGGAGATGCAAGAGCAGATCAATTTAACGAAGATTTTAGCTATAATGTAGTTTTTGATGCCAAAGTATCTTTTGATGATAACGGTTGGTATGCCGAATTCAAAATCCCATATAATGCACTGCGTTTTCCTGAAATTGATGTACAGGATTGGAGTATAAATTTTTATCGACGATCACAATCACGAAATCAAACGCATACCTGGAACTTCATTAATAGAGAAATTGGTCAGCAAACACAGTACAATGGATTAGTAAAAGGTGTAGAAAATATCGATCCGCCGGTACGACTTACTTTTTTTCCTTTTTTACAAGGATTAGTTTCAGAATTTGATGGTACAACAGAAACCGATTTTAGTGCGGGAGTAGATGTAAAATATGGTTTAAGTGATAGTTTTACACTCGATGCCACGTTAATACCTGATTTTGGTCAAGCTGCTTTTGATGAAGTACGCCTTAATCTCGGTCCATTCGAGCAAACTTTTGGAGAAAATAGACAATTCTTTACCGAAGGAACAGAATTATTTAATAAAGGAAACATTTTCTTCTCTAGACGCGTCGGTAATAGACCTATTGGGTCAGTGTCTGATGATGATCTTGCTACCAATGAAATTGCAGAAGATACTCCATCCAAAGTAAATTTATTAAATGCCTTAAAGGTTTCAGGAAGAACGAAGGGTAATTTAGGTATAGGTCTATTTAATGCCATTACAGAAAAAACCGAAGTACGAGTTACAGATACTATAACTGGTGATGTTCGAAAAATTGTAGTAGAACCACTTGCCAATTATAACATTTTTGTATTGGATCAACAATTTAATAAAAATTCATCTGTATCATTAATAAACACTAATGTCACCCGTAATGGAAGTGACTTTAGAGATTCTAATGTGACTGGTTTAGTTTGGAATTTGGCTAATAAAGCAAATTCTTATCGATTTACCGGAAGAACTATAGTGAGTCAAGTCAATTTGCCTGATAATAACATTGGTGGTTTTGGTGCCGAAATTGATTTTGATAGAATTAAAGGGAATTTCAGGTATGGTTTTGGTTACGATTTCGCAAACAAAACCTATGACATCAATGATTTAGGAGTTAATTTCAGAAATAACTTTAATAATTTTAGAATAAGTGGCTCGTATCAAATTTTTGAACCAAAAGGAAAATTTAATACGTATAGAATTAATGTTTTTGCTAGACATCGTAGATTATATGACCCCAATGTACAAACTCAAAATTCCATTGGTGCTGATTGGTTTTTTGTCACTAGAGAACGTTTTGCGTTTGGTGGATTTTCTAGTTACAATTCTGATACCGATAATTATTTTGAACCCAGAGTACAAGGGCGATTCGTTACTTTTAGTGAAAACCTAGGAGGAAATGCTTGGGTATCTTCAGATTTTCGTAAAAAATTTGCCTATGATCTAAGAGTATTCTACCGAAATTGGTTTGCAGACCCCCAAGAGAATTATGGTATAAATATATCTCCGAGATATCGATTCTCTGACAAGTTTTTGGTTATATGGACCACAGATTATTCGATTAGAAATAAAACCTTTGGATATGTAGATAATGATGATACGGATGTATTTCTAGGACAAAGAGATATCACAACTATCGAGAATTCGCTAAGCGCTAGTTACAATTTTGACCCTTATAAGGCCATAAACCTTCGATTTAGGAACTTCTGGAGTACTGCAGATTATACCGAAGATATATTTTTTGAGCTAAATGATGATGGTTCAAGAACACAAATCGATTATGATACTTCAGAAAATGATCCCAATACAAATTTTAATATTTGGAATCTTGATCTTAGTTTTAATTGGAGGTTTGCTCCGGGAAGTGAAGCTACCCTACTCTATCGAAATCAAATTTTTAATCAGGACGAGTTTTCTACCTTAAACTATTCTGATAGCCTTGACAATCTATTTGGCCAGCCTATACAACACACTTTATCACTGCGTATAGTATATTTTCTTGATGTGAATAATTTAAAAGGCTCTTCTAAAGGATAATCTTGGGGTTTCTACGAATATTGATTACTTTCACTGCTTGTAAGTTGAAAAATAGATGATCAAAGCAAGTAATATTCATAAAAATTATGGGGATTTACACGTATTAAAAGGTGTAGATTTACATATTAAACCAGGAGAAATAGTATCTATCGTTGGTGCATCTGGTGCCGGTAAAACAACTTTACTTCAGATATTAGGAACATTAGATAGGGCTTCAGAAATAAAAGAAAGCGATTTGATTATTAACGAATCTAAAATTAATACACTATCGCAAAAAAATCTTTCCAAATTCAGAAATGAGCAATTAGGTTTTATTTTTCAATTTCACCAATTGTTACCTGAGTTTACAGCTCTCGAAAATGTTTGTATTCCTGCTTATATTAGCAAAACTTCAAAATCAAAAGCCGAAGAAAGAGCAAAGGAACTTCTTGATTTTCTGGGTCTTTCTCATCGTTATGATCATAAGCCTAATGAATTATCTGGAGGAGAGCAGCAACGTGTAGCTGTTGCCAGGGCTTTAATTAATAATCCAAAAGTTATTTTTGCTGATGAACCTTCGGGAAATCTTGATAGTGAAGCTGCAGAAAATCTTCATAAGTTGTTTTTTAAATTAAGAGATGAGTTTGGACAAACTTTTGTGATCGTAACCCATAATCGAGAACTTGCCGATATGGCCGACAGAAAACTTACCATGGTAGACGGTAAGATTGTTGATTAAATTGAAAAGGCTCCCCTTTCAGGAAGCCTTTATATAAAAAAATCAAAGTTCTTGAGTTATCATTTATTTAATAAAGGTATTCTAAAGCTGTAACATCATCACGACTAAATACGCCATTCTCGTTACCCGTAGGACACGAAATCATTACAGAAAGCCTATCTATACCAGTTGTAGTACCAGGTATGTGTATTGCTCCGTCAGATCCTTGTCCTTCATTTACACCATTACAAACTCTTGCAAACCAATCTGTATGACGTAGACCTACACAATGTCCCATTTCATGAGTAATTACATGAGATGCATAGGTTACTCCTTGTCTAGATACACTTGGTCCAATTCTTGCCCATTTATATGGTCTACCACCCGAAGGGAATCCTGCTAATCCCCCAGAGCCTAAATCGCCGCGAACGTAAACAACAAGATCTGCTGCACGATAATTGGTTCCAAAAGTTAACCTCATGTTTAATGAAGTATTAAGCCTGTTAAACGAGTTTACCGCTCTTTGTAATGCTTGACGATTTGTAGCATCCAAACCGTTTCCTCCACCACCTGTAAATCCTAGTACATCAATAGTTCTATTTCTGCTAGAAATAAGGTTACGGGTTCTATATTGTTTTGTACCGTCACTTAACGATGATAAGCTAGCCTGATTTTGAAGATCTAAAACAGGTATCGCAAGGTCAGTATCGTTTACAAAATATTCTGCAACATTTCCGTCTAGATCGGTAATAGATTTAATCTTAACATCCCGGGTGTTAACTCCCATATCAGACAACTTTAATAGTTGTTCTTTTGTAGGAACCTTATTTATTTGACTAGTTTCTTCTTTAATTTCTTCTTTTTGGCAAGAAAATAGCATTCCTGCAACTACAGAGCTAAGCGCCAATAATTTGATTGTCTTCATTGTTGTTTATTTATTCGATCTGTAAAACAGATGTGAACCACAGATCTTGGTTAAAAATTAGATAAAAAGAGCCTTGATTATCTTATTACTTTATTGTTAAAAAGATGAAGTGAAAAGCAAAAATCGGGCTTCAAAGATAAATAGGGTGATTGTTGAGATTAAATGATATGAGATTTCTAGTTCTATCTTTGATAAGATAAGACAAGCCTATAAACTTAATAGGTCATGTCTCAATATTTTTTAATCTAAAAAATATTCCCGATTTAATGCTTTACAAAATGAATGCTTTTTAGGTGTTTTCATGAAGGATACACCTTTGTTTTTGAGTAAGGTTATAGAATATTTTCATAAGTTGAGTTTGTGTAATTAGTTGAGGCTAAATTGAAGAAAAAATATATGCTAAACAACAAAAAGATGTCTATAATCACGATATGAGACATCTCATAACATGATATAGATACTAATAATTAAACACTTAATTCTTTTGCATAAACAGAAGGAGAAACGCCCACGATTTCTTTGAAATTTTTGTAAAAAGATGCTCTAGAACTAAAGCCTACCTCATTGGCAATAGCCGAAATACTATATTTATCATATTCGCCTGAACCCAATAAACGTTTAAACTCCTCTACTCTGTAATAGTTAATATAATTGCTGAAGTTTTTATTATCTATTTTGTTAATAGCTTTAGAAATTGATCGTTCTGGTATATTTATATCTTTAGCAAAGTTTTTTAAATTAATATTAGGGTCTAAATAACTTCTGTTTTCGAAAAGATAACGTTCAATATTTTCGAGAATTCCTTTCAATTCTTTTCTGTCTTCTTCGACCTCTAATTTTGAAGGAATAACGTTATCAATATTGATTTGAATTACACTCGCAATAGTTATATAGTATGTACAAAGCAATGATATGCCACAATATATATTAGCAACAAGCTCTGTTTTAATTCCAAAACTATGGTACAAGTGTCTAAACACATTTAATACGATACAACTAAGGCAAAAAACCGTGAGCCAGACTAATGATTTATATTTTGTATTCGTAAAATGAATTGGCAACAGAGTTTTATGTCTTTGGATTATCTTAATAATGAAAATACTCATAAGCACAATATAAATAGACGAAAGCACATTACTTATAGTATTAAAATGATATGTAACGAGAAGATCATGTATATTAGGGTTAATCAGTACTGCACAAAAAATAAATAGAAGAATCAAAAATTCTAACAAAGCCGGAATATAAAATCTGAATTCAGATTTTAATTTTACTCCTGCTGTTCTTACGGCGTAAAAAAATAAAAAATTGATCGTTAAAAAATCAAACTTAAAAGGAACATAGAACATTGCAGGGTTCTTCACTATTTTTGTCAGAAAAAACACAGATATTTCTACCAATAGCGTGATAAAAACTAATCCTAAATATCTATTAATGTGAATTTTATTTGATTTATAGAAAAATAATATCAAAAGAATAACAAATGTTTGTAAGCCGAGAATTAAAAATAATGTGTCCTGTATGGTCATTTTAGGGATTCTTTAGAAAAACTCACTGACAAAAATATTTTAGAAAAGCAAAATTATGTAATTATAACAATTGAGCAAAAAATTAACATATTCCTTACCATACTACTAACAACTGTTATATAATATGATTTATTACACTCTTATGAACAAAATATAGTACTATTACATAACTCAAACCCGTAGCTATAAAACTTAAAACATTGAAAAACCTTACTAAACCTGAATTAAAAGAATTTCTTGATGAAAAAGCCGCCTTTTATGAGCAACCTAAGTTTATTGAGGCAGATCCTATTCAGATCCCACATTTGTATACCCAAAAAGAAGATATCGAAATTTCTGGTTTTCTAACTGCTACAATTTCATGGGGCAACAGAAAAAGTATCTTGACCAATGCACATAAACTAATGGCTCTTTTAGATAATAATCCTTATGATTTTATTATGAATCATAGTCAAAATGATTTGCAAACGCTAGAAGGTTTTGTACATCGTACATTTAATCATATTGATCTCACCTATTTTGTTCAAGGTCTGCGATACATATATACCAAGTATAAAGATATGGAATCCTTTTACCTACAGTTTAGTGAAGAAGAGAACTTTCAAAACGCTATTCATCACTTTAAACAAGAGTTTTTTGCTCCTGCCCATCCTATCAGAACAGAAAAACATATAAGTGATCCATATAAAAACTCTGCAGCCAAACGAATTAATATGTTCTTACGCTGGATGGTTAGAGATGCTAAAGCTGGCGTAGATTTGGGTATTTGGGATCGTTTATCTCCTTCACAACTCTCATGTCCGTTAGATGTTCATTCGGGTAATGTAGCTCGAAAATTAGGGGTGCTTAAACGAAAACAAAATGATGGGAAAGCGTTATCCGAATTGGATAATCAATTGAGGCTATTGGATAGCAAAGATCCGGTTAAATATGACTATGCTTTGTTTGGTCTTGGTGTTTTTGAAAAGTTTTAGAAAAAAACTTCATTTTTTAATTGATAATATGAAGAAATGAACTTAAATTATCTTCCCTAAGAGCCATAATTATTTGTGACAATCAAGTACAAGTGTTAGTTTTTAAGCTATTTTACGTCTAAATCAAAATTAATATTGGATTGATAATGAATATTTTGCATTAACAGTTTAACACAGAAAAATGATAGCCCCGCAAATACCCAAAAACGAATATCAAAGACAAAAGGCCGTAGAGAAATACGAACTTTTGGATACTTTACCCGAAGATAGTTTTGACAATATTACCAGGCTAATTAGCTACATATGTGATACTCCAATTGCATTAATCACTTTATTGGATAACGACCGTAATTTCTTAAAATCTCATCTTGGTATTCCTTTTAACGAATCTCCCAGAGAAATATCGTTTTGTGGTCATGCCATAAATGCTGATGAGGAGATCATGATTGTCGAAGATTCTCGAAAAGATGAGAGGTTTCATGACAATCCTCTTGTAAGCGAACACGGTGCTATTTTTTATGCAGGAGTTCCATTAGTGAACAATGAAGGATACAAGCTGGGCACTTTATGTGTTTATGATCATAAACCCCGTAAATTAAATGATAAACAAATAGATGCCATGATCAACCTATCCAAACAGGTCATGAATCTATATGAACAAAAATATAACAATGTTCAGTTAAAAAAGTTTCAAATTCATCTAGAAGAACGAAATGAGAATCTAAGAAAATTTGCTAGTATAGTTTCGCATGATCTTAAATCCCCTATTTCAAACATTGTCATGCTTACTGAACTTCTAAAAGAAGAAAATCAAAATAACCTAAGCGAAGAATCAAAACAATATATAGAATACCTTAGAACATCTTCCCTTTCATTAAGAGATTATGTAGATGGTTTACTTCAGTTTTATAAAAGTGATGATACCATTAGAAAAAAGAAAGAGAATATAGATTTGTCTTCATTTTTTCTAGAAATCAAAGAATTATCGGCAGCTGGTGTTACTGTTGATTTCGAATTTCCGAATAAAAATGCAATTACTATTCATTCAAATAAGTCTGCACTACAACAGGTATTTTTAAACCTGATTACAAATGCGATAAAGTACAATTCGAAAGATCATATCAAAATTTCTATCTCTTTTGAGGATACAAAGAGCCATTATAAGTTTTCTGTAAGAGATAATGGAGATGGAATACCTGAAAAAGATAAATTTAAAGTATTCGAACTTTTTACAACACTTGGTAAAGAGGATAGAGATGGAAATATGGGAAGCGGTATTGGTTTGGCTACGGTAAAAAGAATTATAAATTATCTAGACGGTTCTATTACTGTAGATTCGCAAGTAAATGAAGGAAGTATCTTTCATTTTACGGTATGTAAAGACTAGTTATTTCTACGATTTCTTGGTGTAAAAAACTATCCACTCATGATTGTAGGTATCGCTAATGCGTTTAGATCAATTCTAAACAATAATGATTATTTTACATTCAAAACATTAGCGTGATATTTCTTTAATAAACATAAAACATCTGCATAAACTTGTTGAGGTTGACCATGAGTTAAATTTGTGAAAACGAAAAAACTCACACAATCATGAAAAATTACTTTGTTACTGCAGCGCTTGCGTCAGCAATGATTTTGGTTTCCTGTGATCTTGACGATTATAGCGGACCAACTAAACCTGGAAATGATGATATTGAATTCAAAAATCACTCTATATCTCCCGTTTTATTAGAAACAACTTCAGAGTTTTCTGATATCGAAATTTTCAATATTCTTTCTTCTGAAGACACATACATCCCTAACTTCACATACGGTTCTATGGCAGATGGTGCAGGATTACTTCGTAATAAAAACGGAACCTATACATTAATAAACAATATAGAAGCCGACTATTCTATAGCCAGAATTACATTAGATAAAACTTTTAAACCTGTAAAAGGAGAACATATTCTTAATGCTGTTGCTACTGCAAACACTGCACAATGTTCTGGTTCATTAATTACACCTCAAGAACATGGTTTTGGACCATTGTACCTTTCTGGAGGAGAATGGGGAGGAAACTCTAAAGGTGTTTTTGCAACTAACCCTAGTAAAGATGCATCTGAAGCTTCTGCTGCTAGAATGTTGCCTGCATTAGGACAATGGTCTACTGAAAATGCCGTGGCCTTAAACAAAAGAGCATATCCTGGTAAAACAGTTGTTTTTATCGGTGATGATAATAGCAATAATGAAGTCCCTTCTGGTCAATTAGGAATGTATGTAGGCCGTAGAGGTGATCTTGATGGAGGAAAATTATATGGTCTAAAAGTTACTTCTCCGGATATAACTTATGAAGTAGACATGAAAGAAGGTATTGCTTATAACATGGAATTCGTTGAGCTTAATGAAAGAGATATTGATTTATTAGATGCTGAAGCAAAAGAAAAAGGAGTTATGGGATTCTCTAGATTAGAGGATATCGACTGGAGAAGAGGATCTAAACAAAATAATCAAGAAGTTTACTTTGCTGTAACAGGTAGAGAAAAAGACGGTTTAATCGGAAAAGGAACAATTGCTGGAAGAATTTATAAAGTGATTCTTAACCCTAGAAACCCTTATGGTCCTGGTAAAATAGTGTGTGTTCTTGACGGTGATGTTGCTGGAGGAAAAGCAGAAGCTTTTCATAGTCCTGATAATATCCTGGTAACAGAAAACTATGCTTACATACAAGAGGACCCTAACGGTATTTCAAAAGCCGCAGCTAATCATTACTCTAGATTATATCAATATGATCTAAACACAGGTGTTTTAAAGACTGTATTAGAGTGTGATCAGGTTAAAGCTGCATCATTAGGGTATGGTCCTCAAGACAGAATTTGGGAAATCACTGGTATGATTGACATCTCTGAAACTATTGGAGTAGAAGAAACCTTCTTACTAATTACTCAAAATCACGGTTGGGAAAGACCAGATGGTACACCGTTTACAGACCCTACAGCGAACCCTGATTTGGCAAGTAGCCGTAAAGAAGGAAGTATGTTATATGTAGTAAAAGGGTTAGAAAGATAATATATGATCATTACACATCTATCAACATATAGAAAAGGGGCTTATTTTGCGATAAGCCTCTTTATCATATTAAGTATTTTTTCCTGTTCGAAACCAGAAAAAGCTGAACTAATACCATATCATATCCAAATGAAAAAGCAATTCATAAACGATATTTCTATGGCAATTGCATTTTTAGACAGTTCGGCGAATAATACAGATCAAATCAAAAAGTACTTTTTAAAATCCAGAACATACTTTAAAAAAATTGAACCAATATTATCTTCTATAGATTCAGAAAATTATGGTTTCCTAAATCAACCAAATATTTTAAAAGTAGAAGAAGATGATTTTACCGATATTAAAGTAAAGCAACCTAGCGGTTATCAGGTGTTAGAAGAAAATATTTTTACAGACAGTATTAATGTAACCGAGGTAAATAAGCATTTAAACTTAGTTTCTAATCGATTAAAATTGATCAAAAAAAAACTGCAGTTTCAATCATTTAAAAACATATCACTTTTTATGGTTCTTTAGAAAAGCAATTATCCGAATTGCTATTACAGGAACTACTGGTTTCGATTCTCCTGTATTGGAAAATTCATTAGAAGAATCAAAGGTTGTATATCAAAGTCTTAAAACATACTTGGCTTTATATGAAGGTGAATTCAAAGATATTACCATTTTTCAGAAACTAAATGCAGAATTGGATGCTGCGATCCAAGATCTTACCTGTGATTTCAATACTTTTGATCGATACGCGTTCATAAAAAAACATACGCACAAGCAATTAATGTTTTGGAATCTTGTCGTAAAAGACTGGAATGTGAGTTTTCCTTTCGAATTGGCAATAAAAAATAATGCTACCTCACTTTTTTCTTCAAACACTTTCAATTTGAAATATTTTTCGGATAGAAATTCAGGTGAGATAACACCCGAAAAGATCACATTGGGTGAAAAGTTATTTTATGACACCAATTTATCCTCTGACAAAACCATAAGTTGTGCAACTTGTCATTTACCCCAAAAAGCTTTTACAGATGGATTAAAAATTGGTAAGGGAGTAACACGTAACACTCCTACTCTACTATATTCTAGCCTACAAAAAGCTTTTTTCTATGATAAAAGAGCGGGTAGTCTAGAGGAGCAAATAATTGCTGTGGTAAAAAACGAAAATGAATTTCATACTGATTTAGAAACTCTTAAAAAAGTGGTAGAAGAAGATAGCTCATACATCAAGACTTTTTCTAAGGTTTTTAACAAAACTAAAATCAATAATGCCGATATCAGGAATGCTATAGCAAGTTATATTAGAGATTTAAATCCATTCGATTCTAAATTTGATCGAAATATAAACGGAATAGAAAACACAATCACTCAAAGCGAAATTAATGGGTTTAACTTGTTTAATGGTAAAGCCAAATGTGCTACATGTCATTTTGCTCCTCTATTTAATGGTACTATACCTCCTAATTATAAAGAATCTGAAATAGAGCTTATTGGTGTACCTCAGGAGAATGACACCATAAATACAAAAATCAGTCCTGATTTAGGTCGATACTATGTATACAATACTCCTGAAAGAAAACATTTTTTTAAAACCTCTACGGTAAGGAATGTGAGTAAAACTAGTCCTTATATGCATAATGGTGTATATAATACTTTAGAAGAAGTATTAGATTTTTACAACCGTGGCGGTGGATCTGGTATTGGTATTGAACAGGAATATCAAACCTTACCATCAAATAAATTAAACTTAAATCAACAAGAAATAAATGATATCATAGCTTTCATGGAATCTTTAGAGGATCCAAATGAAAATTACGACAACAATGTTGAGAAATAGGTATAAAACATCTATATGATAGTCTTATATCCAGATATTATGAACTATTCATTACTCTGGGTGGATATACTCAATTAATTATTCACTAATCTTTTTTGTAGAGGGTAATGTTAAATTCCCCTCTACATCATTAGTGTTCAAATACCTTTTTATCAATATTTTACGGTTATCACACAAAATAACTACGTAAGCGTAATTAATCTGTAATATCTCGTTAATTTTTGTTAATTTTATTAAGAATTGTTTACAAACCATGCAATTCGCTTCAATTGGAATGATTACAACTGCTATAAATGAAAACTTACGATTAGGAGCTCTAAAATCGTTAGACATTCTCGACACCAAGAGCGAGAAAGAGTTTGATGATATTACAGCTCTGGCCGCATTTATTTGTGATACAGAGATCGCTTTGATTTCTTTAGTGGATAAGGATCGCCAATGGTTTAAATCCAGATACGGATTAGATGTTTGTGAAACTCCAAGAAGTGTTTCGTTTTGTGCGCATGCGATTCGTGATCCAGAAAATGTTATGATTGTAGAGGATGCTCGAAAGGACAAACGCTTTTATCAGAATCCGCTTACCGAAAAAGAAAAAATCGTAATTTTTTATGCTGGAGTCCCATTGATTGATAAGGATGGTTTTGCGCTGGGAACATTATGTGTTATCGACAGCAAACCTAAAAAATTATCCGAAAAACAATTAAATTCTCTTAAAGCACTAGCTAATCAGGTAGTATTACTATTTGAACTTAATAAAAAAACTAAGGATCAAGAAAAAACTCAGAATAAATTAAAAAAGAGAAACGAAGCACTTAGAGAATTTGCAAGAGTAATTTCTCATGATCTTAAAATGCCTTTAGCAAATATAATTACGACTACAGATTTATTAAAGCTTTTGCTTCAAAACAGGCTGGATGAAGAGAGTCTTGAGTATTTTGAATATATAAAGTCTTCTTCTTTCTCGATGAGTGGCTATATAAACGATGTTCTTTCACATTATGAAAGTGAAAGCTTAATTCTTAAAAAACCCGAAGAATTTAATTTAAATAGTCTATTACAAGAAATCGTAGATCTATTAAGTATTAAACCTGACTTCACCATTCACTTTCCGGATGATGATCCTGTGTTAGAATGTAATAAATCAGCACTAAAACAAATTTTCTTTAATTTAATAGGAAATAGCATCAAGTATAATGATAAAGAAGAAATCATTATACATATAGAAACCACTATTGATGAAAAATTCTATTATTTTAGAATAACGGATAACGGAATGGGCATTCCAAACGATAGGTTAGACGTTATATTCGATTTATTCACTATAGCCAATACAGAAGATAGAAGCGGTAACAAAGGTAATGGCATTGGTTTATCTACCGTAAAAAAATTAGTAGAAAAACTAGGTGGATCCATTGAAGTAAGTTCTCAAGAAAAAGTACAGACCATTTTCGACTTTTCAATCAAAAGGACTTCTTAATCGTTGCCAAACACGCCTCTGCACACTTTTCTCCGTCTATAGCCGCAGAAATTATTCCACCGGCATATCCTGCGCCCTCTCCACAAGGATATAATCCTTTAATTTGTGTATGCTGCAAGGTTTTCCAATCTCTAGGTATACGTACTGGTGAAGATGTACGGGATTCTGGTGCATGTACTACAGCATCATTGGTAAGATACCCCTTCATTCTTTGATCAAATGCCTTAAAACCTGATATTAACGTCTTATGAATAAACCCTGGAAATACCTGTCCCATATCGGCCGAGGTTAAACCCGGCTTATAAGAAGTTATGGGTAAATCATTTGATAATTTGCCTGTAACCAAATCCACTAATCGCTGAGCTGGCACTTTTTGAGTCTCTCCTCCTACTTTCCATGCCTTTTGCTCAATACTTTTTTGAAAATACATAGCAGACAAAGGACCATATTTCTCAAATGACTTAAAGTCTTCGGTTTTAAGCTCTACAACAATACCGCTATTTGCTGTTGGCTGATCTCTTTTAGAAGGTGACCATCCATTAGTTACTACCTCTCCAGGACTTGTTGCACAAGGCGCAATAACACCTCCGGGGCACATACAAAAAGAATACATTCCTCTTCCATCAACTTGTTTTACTATGCTATATGGAGATGGAGGTAAATAAGGACTTCTAATATCGCAAGAGTATTGTATTTGGTCAATCAATTGTTGAGAATGCTCTACACGGACTCCTAAAGCAAAAGGTTTTGCCTCAATCTCAATATTTTTTCGATACAATAGTTCAAAAATATCTCTGGCAGAATGACCTGTGGCAATAATTACTTTATTGGTAGCTATCGTGCTTCCATCTTGTAAAATCACGCCATTCATTTCAGAATTTTTAATCTCAAAATCTACTACACGAGTTTCAAAGTGTACTTGTCCTCCTCTTTCAATAACTTTTTCTCGAATGGCTGCTATGATTGCGGGTAGTTTATTTGTACCAATATGCGGGTGTGCTTCTACCAAAATTTGATCTGTGGCTCCAAATCCTACTAATAATTGCAAAATACGTTGTACATCTCCCCTTTTTTTGGATCGCGTATACAATTTACCGTCACTATAGGTTCCTGCTCCACCTTCACCAAAGCAATAATTCGAATCTTCATTAACAATATGATCCCGGTTGATTGCTTTAAGATCTCTTCTGCGTGTTCTTACATCTTTACCACGTTCTAGAACAATAGGTTTACCTCCGAGTTCTATACATCGCAAAGCAGCAAACAAACCAGCTGGGCCCGCCCCGATAATAATAACTTCGGGAGCATTGGTAACATCAGGATAATCAGGTAATTCAATGGGCTGATCTATAAAATCTTCTTGCACATATACTTTCAGTTTTAAATTTACCTTAATTGCCTTTTGTCTTGCATCAATAGATCGTTTTACGATCTTTATGTGGCTTATTTCATCTGCATGAATATTGTTTTCTCGAGCAATGGTTAATTTCAATTGTTCGGGATGTGCGGCAATTTTGGGAGAGACTTGTATAGTGAATTCGTATTGCAAGTTGAGTGATTTTTTCCTGTTTTTGGCGAAGATACAACATTCTTTATTTCAAAATAATGTTAAAAACGACATCCAATTCTTGTATTATAGCATCATTTACTCCTTTGAAATTACGATATTTACTAGGATAAACAACTAATAAATACCGATGAAACAACCAATTCTTTTAAAATTTAGTGTTTTATTAAAAGTAATAGTTATATATTTGAATCTAAACAAACCTTAAATTTACAATTATGAAAAAGCTATTTTTATTAGCAATTGCAGTAATCGGTTTTACATTTACTTCTAACGCACAAGACATCAAATTAGGTGTAAAAGGTGGGGTTAACTTTGCCAACGTAACAGGAGATATTGATTTTGACGCCAGAACTGGATTTCACATTGGTGGTGTTCTTCAAATTAGTGTTCTTGAAACTTTTGCTATTCAACCAGAACTTTTATATTCTGCTCAAGGTGCTGAATTAGGTGATATTGATTTTAATATTGATTATCTTAATGTTCCTATTTTGGCTAAACTTAAATTTGCAAAATTTCTTAGTGTAGAAGCTGGACCACAGCTTGGTTTTGTTGTTAATGAAGGCGATAATGTAAATGATATTGAAAGTTTTGACTTTAGTGGTGCCGTGGGTGCAGGAGTTGAGTTTGGTGGATTTTTTGGTCAATTAAGATATAATTTTGGTCTTACCGATATTGTTTCTAATGGTGACGCAAAAAACACAAATTTCCAAGTATCTGTAGGGTATTATATATTCTAGAAAAAGAAATATCTTGACTTATATATTAAGATGGAAGCTTTCGCTTCCATCTTTTTTTTTTGTCAATTAACGAATAAGTTTATTAAAATTAGTTAATGAAGAATCTCAAATCATAAATCTTGTATTATATTTGATAAACTAAAAATTAGGAATGCAGTTTAAACATCCAGAATTTCTTTATGCTCTTTTTGCGCTTGTCATTCCTATTCTAGTTCATTTATTTCAATTACGTCGTTTTCAAAAAGTTGATTTTACTAACGTACAATTTCTAAAGGCTGTAACTATACAAACCAGAAAAAGTTCTCAGCTAAAAAAATGGCTTACTCTTCTTACTCGTTTATTAATTCTTGCCGCGCTAATTATTGCTTTTGCACAACCTTTTTTGGCATCTGCAGATGTAGTTGGCAAACAAAGTGAAACTATCATTTATCTCGACAATTCTTTTAGTATGCAGGCTAAGGGAGCAAAAGGGCCTTTATTGAAACGATCAGTCCAAGAAATACTTAGTGGTCTATCTGATGATGAAAATATCTCTATATTTACTAATACTGAGACCTTTAAAAACGTCTCAAAAAAGGATATTCAAAATGATTTACTGCAAATAGAATATAGTTCAAATCAAATTCCGTATCCGGCAGCCCATTTAAAGGCAAAACAATTATTAACTTCATCTCAGGAAACCATTAAAAGAGTTATTATGGTTTCAGATTTTCAGCAAAAGGAAAATGCCTTTTCATTGCCAACAGACTCAGGTACAAGAACTCATTTGGTCCAAATGCAACCAGTTACCAGGCAAAATATTGCTATTGATAGTTTATACCTTGAACGTAATCTGGAAAATGAACTTATGCTTCAGGTGCGATTAAGTAATACCGACGCCAATGCCGAAAATACTTCTATAGCCCTATATAATGATGAAAAACTAATAGCAAAAACATCGATATCAATTCCTAAAAATGATAAAGCCAGCACCGAATTTCGATTAGATGAAAATATAAAGATAAACGGAAGAGTAACTATCGAAGATCCGGCAATTACCTTCGACAATTCTAGATACTTTACGATCAATACTCCCGAAAAAATTAAAGTTGTAGCAATAAATGAGGCTAGTGATACCTATATAAAGCACATTTTTACTCCTGATGAGTTTATTTTAACTAGTAGTTCTTTGGCAGAACTTAATTATAACGAAATTTCTAATGCAAACCTGATTATTATTAATGAAGTATCGCAAATACCGATATCTCTAATCAACGCGATAAAACCATTTATAAATCAAGGAGGTACCGTTTGTTTTATTCCCGCAAAAGAAGGCGATCTGGATTCGTATCAACAGTTTATAAATTCTTTTACTTCTCAAAATATATTAGCCAAAGTTGATCAAGAAAAAAAGATCACACAAATCAATTTTTCGCACCCCTTATATCTCGGAGTGTTTGATAAGAGGGTTTCTAATTTTCAGTACCCTAAAGTAAATAGCTATTATCCAACTGATGCATCTAATGTGGTACTTTCTTTTGAAGACAATAGTCCTTTTTTGTATAAGGTCAATAGTATCTATGCATTTACGGCAGCCATAAATAGTGAGAATTCTAATTTTAAAAACTCTCCGCTTATCGTGCCTACCCTATATAATATTGGAAAACAAAGTCTACAACTAACCGATATATCGTATACCATAGGTCAAAATAACACTTATGATGTTCCTATAACTTTGGGGCAAGACGGAATTGTATCTTTAGTTTCGGATCAAGAAAGCATTATACCCTTGCAACAAAGTTTTTCGACAAAGGTTCGTATTACAACTGATGAAGTGCCTACACGATCCGGTATTTATAGTTTACAAGATAAAGACAAGCTTATCCAGCATGTAAGTTATAATTATGATAGTCATGAAAGTGATTTGAATTATTATAGTCTACAAACTAATGCCGATTATGAGGTAAACGAATCGGTTTCTGAACTTTTTAATCAAATAAAAGAAGAGACTAGTGTTAATGAACTTTGGAAATGGTTTATTATTTTTGCGCTGATATTTCTACTTGTTGAAATCGTATTATTAAAATATTTGAAATGAACTTCTTACTAAAGGCTGCTTTTGTAATCGATCCTACATCACCTTTTCACCAGCAAACGGTTGATATTCTTATCGAAAATGGGACTATTACAGATATAAATTCTAACATAGATTCTAAAGCCAATATTAAAGAAGTGTCTTTAAGTAATTTACATGTATCACAAGGTTGGTTTGATAGTAGTGTTAGTTTTGGAGAACCCGGTTATGAAGAGAGAGAAACCATCGCACATGGTCTTGATGTAGCCGCAAAAAGTGGTTTTACAGGTATTGCACTTCATCCTAATACCAACCCGATTACAGACACCAGTGCATCTGTAGGTTTTCTTATTAGCAAAGCTTTGCACAATGCTGTATCTCTTTATCCAATTGGAGCTTTAACCAATGGATCTCAAGGAGTAGATATGGCAGAGTTATACGATATGCAGCAAGCGGGAGCAATTGCTTTTGGAGACTATAAAAAAGCTATACAAAACCCAAATCTATTAAAGATTGCGTTGTTATATGCGCAGAACTTTGAAGGATTGGTACTCTCTTTCCCTCAAGACAATAATATTGCCGGAAAAGGAATGGTGCATGAAGAAAAACAAAGTACATTTTTGGGTCTCAAGGGTATTCCTAGTCTAGCCGAAGAGTTACAAATTGCCAGAGATATTTTTCTTTTAGAGTATACCGGAGGTAAACTTCATATCCCTACAATTTCTACAGCCAAGTCTGTACAATTAATTAGAGAAGCAAAAACAAAGGGATTGCAAATTAGTTGTAGTACGACAGTACATCATCTTACTTTGACCGATGAAAAATTAATAAGTTTTGATAGTAATTATAAAGTATTACCCCCTTTAAGAACTCAAAAAGATGCCGAAGCACTACAAAAGGGTATTAACGATGGCACTATAGATATGGTAACCTCGGATCATCGACCAATGGATATCGAACATAAGAATGTAGAGTTCGACAATGCAAAATATGGTACCACAGGCCTAGAAAATGCTTTTGGAACGTTAAACCACCTGTTGGATACAGAAAAAACTATTGAGTTACTTACCAATGGTAAAACGATTTTTGGGATAAATAGAAATACTATAGCTGTTGGTAATAATGCAGATTTATCTATGTTTAACCCCGAAGGAGATTCAATATTTGAAAAGGAACACATATTATCTACTTCAAAAAACAGTGCATTTATCGGGACAGAGATAAAAGGTACAACGTATGGAATTATATCCAACGGAAAAATAGTTTTAAAGTAAATATCCTATTGTATTGGTAATTATCCCAAGAAAATAAAAATAATATATGCAATCAGATTACGCCAAACAAGGAAAAACAGCAGCCATAGTAGCTTATATTACCATCATAGGTACTATAATCGCCTTTTTTATGAATAATGATAGTAAGAATCAGTTTACCAGTTTTCATATCCGACAGGCTCTAGGATTATGGATTACATTTTATGTATTGATTGCTCTAGCAGGAATTTTTGGTTCACTCATGATTCATGCAGCATTTTATATATTTTCAATTGTTCTTATTGTATACGGACTAATCACGGCCATACGAGAAGAGCAAAAACCTGTTCCCATACTAGGCTCTTATTTTCAGGATTGGTTTAGTTTTATTAAATAGATTTTAAGTACATGCAGACAAAGACATTATCCCTACACCATATTATTAAAGAACCAAAAGGCGACAAACAAAAAGCACCTGTTTTGTTCATGTTTCATGGATATGGTAGCGATGAGAACGACTTGTTTTCGTTCTCGGCAGAATTGCCAGAAGAATTATGTATAATTTCTGTAAGAGCCCCCTACCCCATGCAACCTTATGGTAACGCTTGGTATGCCATTTATTTTGATGCCGCTCAAGGTAAATTTAGCGATGATAAACAAGCCATTTTATCCAGAGATAAGATATCAGATTTTATAGATGAAGCAGTAAATGCATATGATTTGGACGCTAATAATGTTACTCTACTAGGTTTTAGTCAGGGAACTATTTTGAGTTATGCCGTGGCACTTTCTTATCCTAACAAGATTAACAATGTTATTGCGCTTAGCGGATATCTTAACGAAGATATTTTAAAAGAAAACTATGAGCAAAATGATTTTTCGGGATTAAATATCTATTGTTCTCATGGTAGTGTAGACCAAGTAATACCTGTAGATTGGGCTAAAAAAGCTCCGATTAGATTAGCAGAATTGGGGATACAAACCTCGCTTAACGAATTTCCGGTAGGCCATGGTGTGGCTCCTCAAAATTTCTACCAGTTTAAAGATTGGCTTATCCAACATATCTAGTAAGTAGATATGGTATAGATCTTAATCACGCCCATTATACTTGGCATAAAAGGCGTGATATCTAAAACTAATAAAAAATAATTTCTGGTTTAACTAGCTGGTTTATATTCTCGCCATATTGGTTTTATTTTTTCTTCTATCATTTTGGTCCTAAAACGATCAATATCTGTTTTTGTCTTTCGTACGCTTACTATTGCCAAATTAGGTAAGTCAATAGGTACTATACTTAGTAAACCTTTATTACATTCATTATTGCTAATTGTTCTCATAAAATAATTAATGTAGATATTATCACTTCCATTATCCGAAAATCTCTTCTTAACTTCTGCTACTTCTGTTATATTAAAAGGAATGCCTATAACATTCTCTTCAATTTCATTCATTTCAAATAAATTAACAATCCTATTTTTTACTTCAGATATATGTTCCGAAGTATCTAAAACAGGATTCGGATAAGAATATTTCCAATATTTACAAGTTGCAGAATATACTATAGGGTTCATAGTAATACCGACCATATAAACATCTCTAAATAGGTTTTTAAGCTTAGCTTTGATCATAGTTTTCAAAATCAACCCTTTAGGAAAAATAAAACTACCTCTTTCTTCTTCGATAATACCAAGACCCAATCTCATGTATAGGTCTTTTCTATTTCTTGGGTGTTTACAAGACATAAAATATGCAATACCAATGTCCTTTTTTTTCTTCTTCATGATATACACATCCATTACATCATATTTAGAAAATAATTTTCTAAAATTATTAATGTTTACCTCCTCACTAATAGCAGTCATAAACAAATGGTGTACTCTCTTTTCTAATGTAGAATTTTCTTTAATCTCTCTAACACGATAGTGTTCTAGCTTTGTCATTTTTTGGGGTTTAAATTGGGTATAAATTTTGATCCAAAAACCAATAAATTACACCGATAATTCTTCGCAAATTTAGAAAGTTTGTTTGGCTAAAAAGGAGTATTTAAAGTTAAATCTAACGTTAACATTTAAATAAAGAAACACTTATAAGATCTTGTAAATCAAATTATTACATCCGTAAAAAAGTTGAAAAATATGGTTTATACGTATCAATTTTGTTGCTAATACACGAGAATTTAAACACCCTGTATTAGGTGCATTATCAAATTGGCAAAAATCATATATCTAAATTGATTTTTTGATAATAAATCACACAGAAGAAATTAACCGATAAGCCAAAATAAATGTTCTTTTTCTATCAAAATTGCAAAAACAAGCAATATTAGATCGATTGATATCTTTTGATAAACAAATTCATTTTTAACTATTCGACATTCTTAATCCTACAAATGAATATGTACTTTTTTTGATTTGTTTACCTCCCAATCCAGATTTATCTCCAAAGTATTATTTTGTGACATCCAATTAAACGACACAGAAGTATTATCAATACTTACTGATTTGGGTGATGCATTTATATTATGAACAATAAGAGTAGTGTTTTTAGTATATGTGCTAAAATTTGCTCCTTTTTCTATAGATAAGTCAATCGTAAGTTTTTCTGAAGATGTGGTGCTTTTAAATTGTAATATTTCGTATTTACCATTTTCAAATGCCTTAGGGCTTATCCCATCGTCATTATACAGCTTTCCAGAACTTGTCTTTACAGCACTATCATGATAATAATGTAATTCTAATTTTTTGATGGAATACACATCGGTAGTTTGCACTGGTGCGACCATAGGAATAAATGAACCTGATTTTACAAATACCGGAATATGATCCTCTACAATTTCTACAGTTTTATAGGCTCCTCCTACATATTTTTTATCCGTAAAAAAGTCATACCAATTTGCTCCCGCAGGAAAAGGAACATCCATAGAGGCTATCCCTGACTTCACTACAGGCGAAACTAGAAAGTTATCTCCCCATAAATAGGTAAAACTCATTTCTTGAAACTCCTTATCTTCTGGGTTTTCAAAAAACAAGGGTCTCATTAAGGGTATTCCTTTTTGATTATTATCAAACGCAATCGTATAGTTATAAGGTAGCATACTATACCTAAGATCGATACTCTTTTTGGCTAATTCTCGTGTTTTTTGATCATGAAACACTGGTTCGGGAGCAATATGCTCTTGAGCATGCGGTCTAAAAATTGGTTGAAAAACTCCATATTGTAACCATCTCGTATATAATTCACTATCAAATTTCTCTCCGCCAGCAAAACCACCCAAATCAGAGTGCATATATCCCAATCCTTGTATTCCCATGGATAATGCAATTTCAGTTTGTGGTTGTAATCCTCCCCAACTTCTATTTACATCTCCTGACCAGGGGATCATACCAAAACGTTGAGATCCAGAGTACCCCGCTCGCATTAATATAAAAGGTCTTTGATCTGGAAAATCTTTTTGATACCCTTCTTGAATTAATTTTGCCCAGTCATGACCATAAATATTATGTACTTCGTCTGCACTGCCGGTGGCATGCTGTAAATTAGACGGGTGCACTTCGGGTTCTCCGAGATCACCCCACCAACCAGCAACTCCATAATCTTGAGTAAATTCTTTATAAATATTCCAGAACCATTCTTTTCCTTTAGGATCATATATATCTATTATCCCTGTATTTCCGAAATAAAAATCATATGTAAAAGGATTACCTACAGTGTCTTTACCCAGCACTCTTTCTTTTACAGCTTCATCCCATTTTTTGGATGTGGTAAGTACAAAAGGCTCTGTAATCAGAACGGTTTTTACTCCTTTATCTTTAAAATCATTAATCATTTGCTTAGGATTCGGAAAAGAGTCTTTTAAAAACTCAAGATTACCCATATGACCTTTGATTTCTTTACCAAACCAATAAATATCAAGTATCACTGCATCTAATGGGATACTATCGGTTACAAATTTATTTACTGTTTCTCTGGTTTCACGTTCAGAATGATAACCAAAACGACTTGCAAAATTTCCAAATGCCCATCGGGGTGGTAATGGTTGTTTTCCTGTTAAGTCAGTATATTGATCCATTAAATCCTTCCAGTCATTACCTGCAACTACCTGATAGGTCTTTCTTCCACCTATCGTTTCATAACTTAGTGTATTATCTTTTTTGCTATCAATATCCAGAAAACCTATGGGGGCATTATCAAAATGAACCGCGTAGACTTTTGAAGAAAATACTAACGGCATTGTAAAATTCATAAGTTCGGAGTGCGTTTCGTACCCATAATGTGCTCTGTTATATAATTGCAGTCTCTTCCCTCTTCGGTTCATACCGACTACTCTTGATCCTCCTCCATAGATAACTTCATTTTTATCCAAGTTGAAATTCAAAATTTCGGTAGTATCTGTTTTTATATATCCTTCATTTTCAGAAATTAGCTCTTTTCCTTTATACGTATATGAAATTTGAAAAGGCTCTTTGGTAATATGCACATCAATCCCATTAGTTTCGATAGTTAAAACACTATCATTTTCATGGATCAACGTTTTAGTTTGTCTCGGTTCTAAAACTACGGCATGAGATTTTGTGTTATAGGTTTCTCCTTTTGGTATAAATGAAGTTTCTATAATTTTATCTGAAAAAACTTTAAATAGGTATTTTCCATCCTTTTTAAAAACTTCGATATGACTGTCTTTATTTTCGTAGCCTTGGTACTCTCCTACGTACTCTTTTTTGCAGGCTGTAGTAGAAATGATGATATATAAAACGAACAGAGGAAATAGAAACTTGATCTTCATGTTTTGATTTGTATTTCTTTAATAGAATTAAAATCAAATATAACCGAATCCTCTTAGAATAAAAGTATCGCTATACTATGTGCTTTAAAATTATTGAATAATTAGCAAAAGTGGCTATATGCCGCAATAATCATAAAATTTTACTACAACGTTTGCGTAAAGATTTTAGATAAAAATTAAATCTACATTTTATCTATAGAAACGTCTCTTGTATGGTGCGTTTGCCTGCCGAAGGCGGCATATGCAATATACAAACTGTTGTGTATAGTTTTATTTTCTGTCTTTGATATCATCAATCAATTTTTCAATTTCTAATCTTAAATATCGATCTTTTGATTTTCTCTTACCTTTTTCTAATATTGGAATCGTTTCTTTTGTAGACGTTTTCCAGATTACCCCTAGTATTTTTAGCATAAAATCATCACCACTGGTTTTAAATTCTTTCAAAAGAAAATCATGAATTTCTGGATGATCCGAATTTCTTAATGCTTCTATAGCGGCTAATCTTTCATAATATTCCCCATGTATTATAATACTTTTAATGGGTTCGATATCATAATCTATTGTTTTCTTAAATTTCCATAAGCCTTGAAGAATTTCAATTTTATAATTTACTTCGTTATTCAATTGTTTCATCAAAAAATAGTAAATCTCTTCGTTGTTAGTATTTCCACATAAAGAAGAAAGACAGGAATATATCTTGTCTTTTTTATCATAGTATTCTTCTTGATCTAAAAAACTAATAAGCTTATTCTTAAATTCGAGGTTTTTCAAATTCCTCACTTGAGTTCTTACATAATGACCTATAAAGTCTTCAGATCCATAAGATTTTAATACTTTTTGTTTTTCTACAACTACATTAGAGAAATACTCTGAAGATTCCATATTATCAAGTAGAAAGCTAATATCTTTTTTTTCCAGCTCATCAGTAAACCTTTGCTTTTCGTTCTCAAATTCTCTTTTTAATTTGATCTTCTCTTTATCGTCACTTGATCTAAAAAAAACAGAAAGAAAATTCTTCATAAGTAAACTGTCATTGATTTATTAATATGGTTTTTGGAATTATACACAACAAGAAGATAAGTTAACTTTTGGGGTACAAGAAAGATTTTAATACCTCAAAATCTACAACCCCATCATCTCTTACATCATAAATAATAAATAATTGCCCCCAGTAGACACCATCAGTAAAATCTGCAATAATCCATTTATGATTTAACAATCTAACTTTGTTTATTGCCATATTGCCTTCCATTCCTACAAAGGGAACAATTGGATTATCTTCTCCGGCTTTGTTTTGAGCAATGATCTGATCACTAATGGTTAACTCTAATTTTTTTGCATCATATCCCTGTTCTTCAAAATAAGCTACAGCTTCTTCATCACTATCCAAGCTAAAATAAGTAAGATCCATATTTATATCTATTAATGAATCTATTGCAGCTGTTGCGCTTGTTTCTTTTTCTTTTATTATCTCTTCAAGATTTGCAATTTTGGTATCATATGATTCTTGCGCCTTCTTGGCATTCATAAATTGAAAAAGCACAAATAATGCTGTAAAAATGAATAAATACATGAAAATCTTATTCTTCATATCAAATTGTAATTTTTAAATTATCGTAAGCTATATATACGTTTTCTGGTAATTTGTTTTCTACTTCGGCATGAAACCCGAGCATATGACTAATGTGTGTAAGGTATGCTTTTTTGGGTTTTATTTCGGCTATAAATTCAAGAGCTTCCTCAAGATTAAAGTGCGAATGATGTGGTTCGATCCTTAAAGCGTTAACTACTAATACTTTTACATTTTTTAATTTCTCCTTTTCTTCTGGCGCCACAGTTTTTACATCTGTGAGATATGCAAAATCATTAAATCTAAACCCAAATACCTGAAGTCTGTTGTGCATTGTATTAATAGGCACCACACTTAGATCTTGTAACATAAAAGGTTGGTTTAACAACTCGTGTTCAATAACACTTGGTGCTCCGGGGTATTTATCTTCAGACGAAAAAATATAGTTAAATCTAATTCTTAATGACTCTAATACTCTTTTGTGTGCATAAATAGGAATATCCCCTTGTCTGAAGAAAAAAGGGCGTATATCATCTAATCCCATAGTATGGTCTGCATGCTCATGGGTAAATACCACTCCGTCAATTTTTGATACTTTATTAGCCAACATTTGTTGTCTAAAATCTGGTCCGCAATCCACTACATAAGTATATTGATCCCACGAAACCAAAATTGAAACCCGAAGCCGTTTATCTCTTGGATCTTTACTATGGCAAACAGGGTGATTACTTCCAATAACTGGAATTCCTTGAGAAGTACCTGTTCCGAGAAATGTAATTTCCATAGTATGTTATCTAAGCGCAAATGTAATTATATTTTTTTGGCAAAATTTATAGAGATATCTTAATTATTATCAACAAGAGTAATAAAGTGTAGAAATTTTCATTCAAGCTTTTTTAATAATGTAGGTATTACTACCTTTACATTAAACAAAAAAAGCCCTTTTTACTATGCCTATCACAATAATGGGAGATAAGGAATTTGAGTCTGTCCCCTCAATAAAGAGCAAAGCTTTACGTATTAACCTGAACCAAAATATCTATGGTACTTTTGCCGAAATTGGTGCAGGTCAGGAAACAGTAAGAAATTTTTTTAGAGCTGGTGGTGCCTCTGGTACTATTGCAAAAGCAATGAGTGCCTATGATAAAGATTTTAGTGATGCCATTTACGGTATCGAAAATGACAAACGGTACGTAACCGAAGCCAGGCTAAAGAAAATGCTTCGACACGAGGTCGGTCTTATAGAACAAAGAATCACAAGAGAAAAACATCCTAACAAATTGTTTTTTAGTTATGCAAATACTGTTGCAACAATAGATTTTGCAAAAAAATATAAAGGTCATGGATGGGTAGGAATTCGATATCAAACGGTACCCAATGAAGATTATAATGAGATTACATTACACATTAGATTTCATGAAAATGACGCGCGTTTACAACAGATGACCCTTGGTATACTTGGTGTTAACTTGATCTATGGTGCTTATTATAAGTATGACAATCCCAAAAAATTATTAAGATACCTATACGACCACTTAGACAAGGATCAAATAGAAATTGATACCATAAATTTTTCTGGACCGCGATTTACCAAGGTAGACAATCGCCTGATGAGTTTACAATTGGTAAAAAATGGAATGACAGAAGCAGTAATGTTTGGTCCCGATGGGAATAATATATTGCCTGCAGCAATTTTATACAAGAAAAACATATTGGCTCTTAGAGGTAGTTTCAGACCTGTAACTAAGGTTAATATGGACATTTATAAGAAATCACTCAATATCTTTTTAAGTGAAAACAAAGTAAAGAAAGATAAAACGGTGGTTATATTCGAAATCACTTTATCCAATTTAAGAGCCGAAGGAGAAATTGACGAAGAAGATTTTATGGCTAGAGCTCGACTGTTATGCTCACTGGGGCAAACGGTAATGATTTCTAATTTTAAAGAATACTATAAAGTAGTTGAGTATTTCTCTAATTACACCAAAGAGCGAATGGCATTAGCCATGGGTGTAAATAATTTGATCGATATTTTTGACGAGAAATATTACAGGCATTTAAGTGGTGGTATTCTTGAAGCTTTTGGTAAGCTTTTCTTTAAGGACTTAAAAGTATATTTATACCCGTTAAAAAATCATGATACCGGTAAACTTACGGATAGTGATAACTTAAAAGTACATCCAAGAATGAAAGAATTATACAAATTCTTTAAATACAATGGTAAATTGGTAGATATTACCGATTATGATGAAAGTATCATGGACATTTTTTCTAGAGAGGTACTTCAAAAAATTCTAGAAGGAGAAACTGGTTGGGAAGATCAATTACCAGATCTTATTCCTGAAATGATCAAAGCCAATAACTTTTTTGGATATAAAAGTATTGAAGCGGCGAAAGCAAAATAATTATAAGTTTCGCATAAAAAAAAGCACTATTCTCAAAAAAAGAATAGTGCTTTTTTTATTTAAACATAGTCTCATTAAACCAGGAGAATCTATTTTAATAATTAATAGACTATAAGTTGTTCAATTTAAGTTGCACTAAATTGTACAATTTAAGGTAATCAGTCTTTTTATCTTCTCAAATACTACATAATTTAGTCTTGTTCGATTAAGAATAAGGTATAGCCGAAAGCCTTTATAAAATGTAGGCACTAACACATAAATTATGAAAAAATCTAAAGATTTAAAATTGAATTTAAACAAAGAAACTATCTCTAAGTTAGAACAACTGAAAATTCAAGGAGGGCATTATTCTTGTACACCTACGTGCACTCAAACAGCATTACATAGCCGATGTGGTAATCAAATGTGTTATTAATTTTTTACCAAATTCTATTTTCTAGATTAGAATTTGATTAAATGGCTTCTATTTAAAATGGAGACAAATACATAACAATAATAGTTAGTAAGTAAAGCAAATGAATGTGCTTTATGTTATGTACCCCCAACTATTAGTTTTATTCAAAAAAGTAGCCTATTTATCAAAATACTAATGCGTGAAAAAATTAAAAGAGATAACAAATGTTATCTCTTTTTTCATTCGTAAAATATAGTACTTTTCAATTTTTTTATAATATCTGAGCTGCATGATCTTTGGTTTTTACCTTTAAAATCACATCAGATATAATTCCATTTTCATCAATAACAAAAGTAGTACGGTGAATTCCATCATATTCTTTACCCATAAACTTCTTTGGGCCCCAAACACCAAAAGCTTCTATCACTTTTTTATCCTCATCAGCCAAAAGCGGATATGGAAGTTCAAATTTGTTTTTAAAATTTTGCTGGCGCTTAGCGCTATCAGCACTTACTCCCAAGATATCATAACCTTGAGCCAAAAAAGTTTGATAGTTGTCTCTTAAGTTACATGCCTCTACTGTACATCCAGGAGTACTAGCTTTTGGGTAGAAAAAGACAACTAGTTTTTTACCTTTATAATCACTTAGACTAATTGTATTTCCTTCCTGATCCAAAGCTGTAAAGTCGGGTGCCTTATCCCCTATTTTGAGTGTTGTCATTTTATAATGTATAAATAAATTATATTTTGTTTAAACTTTCTCGATAAATTTAAAACAAAAAAGAGAATAGACACATACTTTTATCATAATTTTAATGAATGTCTATACCTATATTCGAATTAGAATTTAATATTTTAGCTCAAAACAAAATAGAAAAATGACTAAGCAGGAAAAGGTAGATTTTACCATCAAAACACTTAAAGAATTATATCCAATCATACCAATTCCTCTAGATCACAAAGATCCATATACTCTGCTTATTGCTGTGCTCATGAGTGCTCAAAGTACAGATGTTAGAGTAAACCAAATTACCCCTCTCCTATTTGATAGAGCCGATAATCCTTATACCATGATAAAACTTTCGGTAGAAGAGATTAGAGAGATTATACGACCTGTTGGTTTAAGTCCTATGAAAGCCAAAGGCATCCATGGATTATCTCAAATATTAATAGACAAACATAATGGTCAGGTTCCTCAAAGTTTTGAAGCTTTAGAAGAATTACCAGCTGTGGGTCATAAGACCGCTAGTGTGGTTATGTCTCAAGCTTTTGGTGTGCCTGCTTTTCCTGTTGATACGCATATCCATAGATTAATGTATCGATGGGGATTTACTAATGGTAAAAACGTGGTACAGACCGAAAAAGATGCAAAACGTTTATTTCCTAAAGAATTGTGGAATGATCTACATTTACAGATTATCTGGTATGGTAGAGAATATTCTCCAGCCCGAGGTTGGGATCTGAACAAAGATATAATCACCAAAACTATTGGGAGAAAAACAATATTACAAGAGTACCAAAAAAACAAAAGGCCTATTAAAAAATAGACCTTTATAAGTTTAAGTTTAGTTCAAAATCGTTTCGAATTTTAAGTTGCTATATTCTACAACTTGTAAAGATTTTGAATAGTTCAGAAGAAAATCTATTGTTCTTCCTGATGGTACTAAATGTTTTTCTTCTTTTTTAGAAGACTTAAAGTAAAATTTCGCCATATTATATGATCTTAAATTAAGGGTTATTTAAGAAGATAACGGGGCTAATATTACTTTATTGCCTTAAGAAGTTATTAATTTGTTAAAACTATATTATTTTTTTCGATAACCTTTCTCAAATTGATTAATGCATATCGCATTCTTCCAAGAGCAGTATTTATACTCACCCCAGTCTTATCAGATATTTCTTTAAAGCTCATATCTCTGTACATACGCATTACTAGTACTTCTTTTTGATCTTCTGGAAGCTCTTGTATTAAGTTACGAAGGTCTTCTTCTACTTGATCTTTGATCAATCTTTTTTCAGCATTAAGATTTCCATCACTTATAACCGAAAAAATACTAAACTCACCATTATCTTCAAATTTTGGCATGCGATTTCCTTTTCTGAAATGATCAATTACCAAATTATGAGCAATACGCATTACCCAAGGAAGAAATTTTCCTTCCTCATTATATTTTCCATTCTTTAAAGTACGAATTACTTTAATAAACGTATCCTGAAAAATATCTTCAGATACATCTCGATCAAATACTTTAGAATAAATAAAACTGTAAATACGTTGTTTGTGTCGTTCGATTAGAACCGATAAGGCGTTTTCATCGCCTTTTATGTAGTTATTTACCAGAATCGCGTCTGTTAGGGTGTTATCCTTCATACCGTTACTTTATTTTAGTACCAACAAGCTTGGGGCTCGGGCTATGTTAAACTTAAAAAGTAATGGTATGCAATAGGCTTTCTGATTTAAATTTGGTTCATTAACTTGGGGCTAATATAATAACTATCAATGAAAATCAAACTATTTTCTGTTAATTTTTTTAACTAAACTTTCATTCTCAATAGGTTATCATACTTGTTTAGTAATCATTATCTTTGCGCTCTTACCGCGTATTTACTATGATTGAAGATATTACAACCCTAGATCCTAAAGAGAATATTATAATAAAAGGAGCTAAACTTCACAACCTAAAAGATTTAGATGCCGTTATTCCTAGAAATAAATTAGTAGTAATTACTGGATTGTCGGGTTCGGGTAAGTCTAGTCTTGCTTTTGATACCCTTTATGCCGAGGGGCAACGTAGATATGTAGAAAGCTTATCCTCGTATGCTCGACAGTTTTTGGGACGTCTTAATAAGCCCAAAGTTGATTTTATAAAAGGTATAGCACCGGCAATTGCCATAGAGCAAAAGGTAAATTCTACCAATCCAAGATCTACCGTTGGCACAACTACCGAAATATATGATTACTTAAAATTGCTTTTTGCCAGAATTGGTAGGACCTACTCTCCTGTTTCTGGAAACTTAGTCAAAAAAGATAGAGTCACCGATGTCATCGATTATGTAAAATCTTTTGAAGATGGTGAAAAATTATTACTACTCTCTCCTATTATAGTAGAAGAAGGAAGAACGCTTGAAGGAAAATTAAAAGTATTACAACAACAAGGATTTGCGCGAATCAAGGTTAACGAAACGGTTAGCAGAATCGAAGAAGTTACTCCAAACGAAAAAGATACTGTTTTTCTTGTTGTAGATAGAATTGTAAAAAGAGATGAAGAGGATTTTTTTAATAGACTGGCAGATGCTATAGATTCTGCCTTTTTTGAAGGAAAAGGAACGTGTTACATAGAGCAGTTATCTACCAATGATCAAAGACAATTTAGTAATAAATTCGAATTGGACGGAATGACTTTTCTAGAACCTAATGTCCATCTTTTCAGTTTTAATAACCCCTATGGCGCCTGTCCTGCATGCGAAGGCTATGGAGATGTTATTGGCATTGATGAAGACTTAGTATTACCAAATACAGCATTAAGTGTATATGAAGGAGCTGTCTTTCCCTGGCGTGGAGATAGTATGGGTTGGTATAAAGATCAATTAGTAAATAGTGCCTATAAGTTTGATTTCCCTATCCATAAACCTTATTTCGAATTATCTGAAGAACACAAAGAACTTTTATGGAACGGAAACGAATATTTTGAAGGCATTCATAGCTTTTTTAAAGAATTAGAATCCAAAGCGTATAAGATTCAAAACCGGGTTATGCTATCTCGTTATAGAGGAAAAACCAGATGCGCTACTTGTAAAGGTAAACGATTACGACCAGAATCTAACTATGTAAGAGTTGGAGATACTACTCTTACTGATTTGGTAGAAAAACCATTAAATGAGTTGGCAGATTTTTTCCTAAATCTTACACTTAACGAATATGATTCTCAAATAGCCAAAAGATTATTGAAAGAAATTAATAGTCGTTTGAGCTTTTTGCAAGATGTGGGTTTAGAATACTTAACACTTAATCGAAAATCGAATACACTTTCTGGTGGAGAATCGCAACGTATAAATTTAGCCACTTCTTTGGGTAGTAGTTTGGTAGGATCTATGTATATATTAGACGAACCTAGTATTGGTTTGCATCCAAAAGACACCGAAAAATTAATAAAGGTACTATTATCCCTAAGGGATTTAGGAAATACTGTAATCGTTGTTGAGCATGATGAAGATATTATGAAGGCAGCTGATGAAATTATTGATATCGGTCCAGAAGCAGGAACGTATGGGGGTCATGTTGTGGCCACAGGTACTTTTAAAGATATTTTAAAAGCCGATTCCCTTACCGCCAAATACCTTAATGGGCAACTAGAAATTGAAGTTCCTGAAACTAGAAGAACTTCAAAGTATTATGTAGAAATTGTTGGTGCCCGAGAAAATAATCTTCAAAACATTGATGTAAAGGTACCATTAGGCGTATTCACCGCAATTACCGGTGTGTCTGGAAGCGGTAAAAGTACATTGGTTAAAAAAATCATATATCCATCTGTTTTAAAAGAACTTGGAGGGTATGGCGAAAAAGCAGGTCAGTTTACAGAATTAAAAGGTAATTATAACAATATCAAACACGTAGAGTTTGTAGATCAAAACCCAATAGGGAGATCTTCAAGATCTAATCCCGTAACCTATATCAAGGCTTATGATGATATTCGTAACCTTTTTGCCAACCAAAAGTTATCTGGCATTCGTAATTATAAATCAAAACACTTCTCTTTTAATGTAGATGGCGGACGATGTGAAACTTGTAAAGGTGAAGGTGAAGTTACGATAGAAATGCAATTTATGGCCGATGTGCATCTCGAGTGCGAAACCTGTGCAGGAAAACGCTTCAAAAAAGATGTACTCGAGGTAACATTTCATGATAAAAATATTCATGATATCTTATCAATGACTATTGATAACGCTATTGATTTCTTTGCCGAACATAATCAAACCAAAATCCGTAAGAAACTACAACCTTTGCAAGATGTTGGACTAGGTTATGTTCAATTAGGTCAGAGCTCTTCTACCCTTTCTGGAGGTGAAGCACAGCGTATCAAATTAGCCTCTTTTCTTGTAAAGGGAAACACTAAAGATAAGGCTTTGTTTATTTTTGACGAACCTACTACCGGTCTACACTTTCACGATATAAAAAAACTACTTAAATCCTTTAATGAGTTAATCGCAAAAGGACATTCTATATTAGTCATAGAACACAATTTGGATCTTGTTAAATGTGCAGATTACATTATTGATTTAGGTCTTGAAGGTGGAAAAAATGGCGGTAACATTATAGCTACAGGTACTCCCGAAGAAATTGTAAAAATCAAGAAGTCCCATACAGCCAAGTATTTAAAAGAAAAGTTATAATCGTTTAGAGACGTAACCATGGATATTGAAATTTGCACCAAAGAAGAGATACCTGTCATTCTTAATGGTATTAATGCATATAATTATAGCAAGGTACCTCCAACAATGTCAACTATGTGGACACCTTTAGACTATGTTGTTAAAAACTCAAATCGAGAAATAATCGGCGGATTGTTATCCGGTATTGGATATTGGGGAGGTTTAGAAATTAAAATTTTATGGGTCCGTGAAGATATGAGGCTTCAGGGTATTGCATCAAAATTATTAAAAACCGTAGAAGAAGTAGCTATTACCAAAGGAGCCACTATTTCTATACTCGATACATTCGATTTTCAGGCAGAAACATTTTATCTCAAAAATGGGTACATCATATTTGGTAAATTAGATAATTTCCCTACAGGACATCATAGAGTCTATTTATCCAAAAAGTTATCCGAATTATAACGGGATAAATTGTAATGAAATGATAATGTTTTCGGCTAAGCAAACTTAATCTTAAAACAAAAACATGTCACTTACTCAAGATCTAAAAGATCGTGCAGCTCAATCTGCTGCAAAATACCCTGAAACCACTCATAATATCATGAATAATGGTATACAATCTCTTCGCGATGCCAAATTAACCACTAAAGCATTAAAAACAGGTGATAAAATACCCGAAATCAAACTTCCAAATGCCGCAAATAAAGATATTTCTGTTCAAGAGTTACTATTAGAAAAAAAAGTAATTCTCTCATTTTATCGAGGCGGATGGTGTCCATATTGTAATCTTGAATTAAGAGCGCTACAACAAGCACTTCCCGATTTTGAGAAATACAATGCCACATTGGTCGCTATTAGCCCAGAAACACCGGATAATTCTCTATCTACTTCTGAAAAAAATAATTTGAGCTTTGAAGTACTATCCGATACCAATAATAAGACTGCAAAGCATTTTAACCTCGCTTTTACATTACCAGACGATTTAATCGAAGTGTATCAAGGATTCGGAATCGATCTCGAAGCAAGTAACGGAAACTCTAATCAACAATTACCAATCTCGGCAACTTATATAATAGATCAGGACGGAACCATCATTTACGATTTTCTTCAGGAAGACTACAAAGAAAGAGCTGATCCCGAAGAAATTATTAAATCACTAAAAAGCAAATAGTTAGCATCTATTTTTTCATAACTTAATTTTTTTGGCACGCCATTTGAAATACTACTAATCAAATAGCGGAAGCCGAAAAGCTAATGAGTAGGCATAAAACCCAAAACAGTTAAGTTATGAAAAAAATGGTACTTTTTATTGCAGCCATGTTACTAGTAGGAACGACTGCACAAGCGACCGATTACAAACACTCGGATCACCAGGATAGGGTTACAAAACGCTATCACCACACACAACCTATAGTCTTTATTGAAGGTGGTGTAAAATTCTTTGTTTCTCCCGAAGGAGATATTGATTTTAAAATCCTAAGAACAAGATCCAGAACAAGACAACCGCACTGGAACTGGAACAGTAATATTTATGGAGCTCCTGGGTCACATACATATTACAATCCATATAGAAGAACAGTTAGATATGATTACTACGGAAGATTAAAAAAAGTAGGTGTTAATTATATTAGCTATGATAGATATAACAGAGTTAGAAGAATTGGTACTGTGACCGTAAGATATAATAGAAGAGGTTTATTATATAAAATCGGTGGACTACATATCTATTACAATAAATATGGCAAAATAAGATATACTGAAGGAGACGTTCATTATAACGGATGTGGATATTGCGGTATAGATGGTTGTTCGATTACTCATGATCCGTATTACAATCAACAATGGAAACCACAGTATCGTAATCATCATAATGATGATAATCAGTATTACAAGAATAGAAAAAGAAAGAAAAAATATCATGACGATGATGATCGTGATGATGACTAAAATATAAGATTAGTTGTTGGTTAGTTGTTGAAAACCCCGTTACCGAATACTTCAGGTAACGGGGTTTTCTATTGATAAAGTGTTGTTAACATTAGGTCACAAAAACATCGATTATTATATATTTATCACCTCACAATCAAAAATCAATACAATGAATTTCTATCGCATTTTTCTTTTACTAACTATACTGTCATGCGTTTCTACAAGTGCACAACAAATGGATTTTGAAGATTATGATCCCCCTTCTACCCTCGTTGTTCCCGGAAAAGAAATTAAAAAGGCTAAGTTTCCATTTATCGATGTTCATAATCATCAATTTAGAATGCCGACCCAAAATTTACAAGAGGTAGTGACCGAGATGGATAAACTTAACATGGCAGTAATGGTAAATCTATCTGGTAGAGGAAGAGGTTCTGATGAGCACCTTATAAACTCTCTAAAAAATGTAAAGACGAATCATCCCAATCGATTTATCGTATTTACCAACATTAGCCTTACTGGTATAGACGAGCCTGATTGGACTTCAAAAGCTGTTGCCCAACTAGAAAATGATGTAGCTATGGGAGCCAATGGGTTAAAAATATATAAAAGTCAAGGGATGGACAACAAGGATAGCAAAGGCAATCGTATTAAAATTGACGACCCTCGAATTGGCCCAGTTTGGGAAAAATGTGGAGAGTTAGGTATTCCTGTATTGATTCATTCTGCTGATCCAAAACCATTTTGGGATGCGCATGACAATAAAAACGAACGATGGTTAGAACTTAAACTAAGATCTCGAAGAAAAAGAGATGCTAATGTTACAGGTTCTTGGGAAACCATTATTAATGAGCAACATAACATCTTTAAAAAACATAAAAACACAAAATTTATCAATGCACATTTAGGATGGTATGGTAATAATTTAGAAAAATTAGCCCAGCTAATGGATGAAATACCAAATATGTATAGCGAAATTGGCGCTGTTATAGCAGAGTTAGGCAGACAACCTAGAAATGCAAAGAAATTTTTAACCAAATATCAAGATCGCATAATGTTTGGAAAAGATTCCTGGAATCCCGAGGAATATTACACATATTTTAGAGTATTAGAATCAGATGACGAATACTTTCCTTATTATAAAAGATATCATGCCTTTTGGAAAATGTACGGTTTAGATCTAGATGATGAAGTATTGAAAAAATTATATTACAAGAATGCGCTAAAAGTAATTCCTAATATAGACAAGAGTTTATTTCCAAAATAAACGTTCATTCCTAATTATTCTATAAAACAAAAGCTTTGCATTTCGCAAGGCTTTTTTTATTTCCTGAAATTAATACTCCTTTAAATGTAGCTTTTATAGCGTATACACCATAGCGTCTCTTCTCCCTTTTCAATTTCATATATAACAGAAAGCTAAGCTCTTAATCCCAGTAAAGATCTTATGTACTACATGTTTTCTTATTTATTAAAAATCCAACTTTAAATACTTCACAATTCAACGAATATTTCTTTCCACTTTTTATTTAATGGTATTCTTTTTCAAAAAAAGAATAAACGAAGGTAACATTTACGAAATACAGGAACATTATTAAAACAAATAATCATTTAACGTTTAATACAACCAATATTATCATGAAAAAAACAATCGTTCTAACAATTTTAGGGACTCTATTAAGCTTCGGTATTCAAGCACAGGAGTACGTACAAACTACTACCAATTCGGCATATCAAAATAAAAGTTTTAGAACATCTGGTAAATTCTCTATCGGACCATCAGACACAGAACTTGTAGGGGGCTCTCCTTTAAACATTCAAAGAAACTGGGGTAATTGGATGGCTCTTGTAGATGGTTATAAAAAGGATGTATATGCTTTTCATAATCCAAATAATGGTGGTCGTATGGAAATGTTCATCCACGATGGAGTGACGAATACCAATAATTTTGGAGTATTTACAATCAGAAGAGATGGAAATATTGGTATTGGTACTAACAGTCCTCAAGAAAAGCTACATATCAATGGTAGTATAAGAGGTAATGCTTCAGGAGGAGCTTTAAAAATTAAAAGTACTTATGGTTATATCGATGTAGGAGCACAAAATGCAAGTTGGGCACATATTTACACAGATAGACCAAAAATCATTTTTAACAAAGACATCTATACGGTTACTAATGGTTTTTCTTCTTACGATAATGATTTAATTCTTAAAACAAAAGGAACTGAACGTATACGTATCGATGATGTTACTGGTAATATAGGAGTTGGAACGACAGCACCTGCAGAAAAATTAGAAATAAAAGATGGACGAGTTTTATTGAATGGTTTAAACCCTAGTATCAAGATAAAAAACAGGACTGCAGGAGTTGGTTCGTGGATCGATATCGCAGCATCCCCTTGCAATGGCTGTTATTCTAAGTTTGCAAAAAAAGGAAGTGTTGTAATGAGAGCTGTTTCATACAAGGGAGACTTCATAGTTTCCAACCCCGGAAATACCAGTATTTCTTTTGCTACAGGAAATTGGAATAGCGCCCCTAACCCTCAACAAGAAAGAATGACGATTACAAATATAGGTAATGTTGGTATTGGTACTAAGACGCCCGATGCAAAACTAGCAGTTAACGGAAGAATTCATGCCAAAGAAGTTAAAGTAGATCTTACTGGTTGGGCAGATTACGTATTTAAAGAAAATTATAGCTTACCTACACTTCAACAAGTAGAAAATCATATCAAAACCAAAGGGCATTTAATTAATATACCATCAGAAGCTGAAGTTGTAGAAAATGGTATCCAATTAGGAGAAATGAATGCTAAACTTCTTGAAAAAATAGAGGAGCTAACACTTTATACCATATCACAACAAAAGGAAATAGATAGATTAAAAATGGTAGAAACTCAAAACCAAAAGTTAGCACAAAGACTAGCTAAAATTGAAGCACTATTAGAAAACATTAAGACCAATGATACCTATGGACAAGAAAAATAACACCTTCAAAAAAGCAATACTTTTCTTAGGGTTGTTCATGATAACTTTCATTGGTCAATCACAAGAAAACAAAGAGTATGATCCTTTTTATGTAAGCGAACATATACCTTCCAGTCCCGAAACTGCAAACCTTGGAGAATATGGAAATTATGCCGCTAGCCCATATAATGGAACGGCCAATGTTAATGTCCCTATTTATACCATAGATTGGGAAGGACTGCAAATACCCATTCAACTCAATTATGATACAGGGGGTGTAAAAGTAGCTTCTGAAGCCAGTTGGGTGGGTCTTAACTGGAGTTTATCTACTTCATTTGGTATTCACCGAAGAGTATATGGGCAAGACGACTTTAGCGAAAAAATCGCAGGAGATTATACTGGAGCTCCTAAAAGTGGGTATATTTTCAATGATTTAGATCTGGAATGGCAAGAAGGTACGGCAAGACCATTTCTTGATCACAATGAGATACTAAACGTACACCATAGTTTTGGATTACAGACTATCGAAGGTCGTGCATCTCGTCATTTAGATACGCAGCCCGATATTTTTAGTGTAAGTCTGTTTGGCCAAAATTATAAATTCATGTTAGAAAAGAAAGGATCCCATGAATTTATTGATGCGATAGTTTTTAATAATAAAAACGCTAAAATCACCTTTAACCTTACTGCTAAGTCTTTTACCTTGATAGACGAGCATGGGTTTACGTATTATTTCAATACTAAAGAAATCAACACAACATTTAATACCATTCAAGGTGGTGATCCAAATAATTCAAGTTCATATCAAAGTGCCATAGGAAATATTTTTGCACTTACTAATAGGGCAGATACTGCATTAATTACAAATTGGTCGCTAGATAGAGTAGTTTCTCCAAGAGGAAGAGAATTAAACTTTACTTATCAAAAAGGGTTACACTTTACATTTCCATCATATTTAATTGTTGGAGGTGGTCGAGATGAAGAAGGAAGATTAAACTGGCCACAAGAGCAATATGAATCGACTTTATACAAGAAAATTCATACAGTTTCTACTACAGTTATCGAAAACAACTATTTGTCGGCTATACAAGGAGATTTTGGAGAAGTGAATTTTATTCTTGGCGAACGCAAAGATCTGAGTACCGGAAGTACTTTAAATACACTTTCTAACAATTCGTTTGGAACATATGTGCTGTATACAGGACAAAGTCAAATACGTTCTTGTCATGGCACATCCAATTCTTGTGGTACAAGTACTTCTCTTTTGCCTCAAAAACTGAATAGTATTGAAATTGTAAACTCTAAAGGTAAAAAAGTGATCGATGCACAATTCCATCAAAGCTATTTTAATATTAAGAAGAGCACTGATCCTGTAAAAGAAAGGTACCTACGTTTAAAATTGGATCGTATAACCGTAAATGGCCGCTCACATGAATTTAATTATTGGCTAGAAAATACTCTTTCTCCAAAAGATAGTAATGGCGTTGATTTTTGGGGTTATGATAATGGAATTACAACAAATGACACAAAAGTTCCTCGTCTTGGAAGGTTTATTACCTCCAGAGTATTTATGCCTGGTAATAAGGTGAGTATTGCACAATCTTTTATGAATTATAACGGAGCTATCCGAAAGAGTAATTTTACCTATGGAAAACGGGGAATATTAACCGAAGTGATCTTTCCGACCAAAGGAAAAACTACTTTTGATTACGAACCACACGAAGTAGTACTGGAAGCCCCAGCTCCTTTTACGATAACCGAAAGTTTTCCGGCACCCAATCAAAATAGATTGAAATGGACAGATATGCGAGATGAGTCCAAATTTAAACTTACCTATCAATATCTAAAATGTGCCAAAGACCCTAATTACAATTATTTCGAAAAGGAAACTTCAGTTATTCAAGGTGATGCTGTACAAATTGAATTGACATTGGGGGCTACGTTTGATGTTGATTTCCCATCTGTTATCAATATCGAAGGATATATGAAAACACATACAGGTTGGGATGGGTTAAGCTATTACGCTAACCAACCTATTTTAGTTGTAGAAAATGTTGATACCGGTCAAGAAAAAGTCGTATTTACCTATGCAAATGCTCCAAACAGTTATGGAAATTCTTCAGCCGTAAATAATGTTTCTAAAATCATAAATTTGTCTCCTGGAAAATACAAAGTTGTCAGAAGATCAGCGTCCATACCTGCTGGAGGAAATTATAATGACTACCCTCCTATTCCTGCTGTAGAATATCAGAATACCAACATGATTTTGAATACTTATGAAAGTCTTTCTGATCAAGATGTATCAGACTTTATAGAAACTTTTGAAATTGGTGGGCTTCGTGTAAAAAAGATTACGCATAAAGACACCGATAATACATTCCTAAAAGCAACCAAATATGACTATAATTATCCAAATGAATTAGACGGTCTTGCTTCTTCTGGAGTATTAATGGACGATCTAATTTTCCATTCAAAAGCTTCAGGATTTCATGCATATAACCCTAGACAGTATAAGGATTTCAACTTAACGGAAATCAATATGGTCGGAGGTAACAACAGTGCTCAAGGCTCTCACATTGGGTATTCATTGGTTCGAGAATATAATGTAGACGAAGCTGGAAATGATTTGGGGTGGATCGAACGTAAATACCACAATCAAAAGAATGAATATTTTACAGATAGTTTCAATCTCCCCTATTCTTATGATAGTTTAATTGGAGACGGTGATCCCTATATTAGCATATTTGGTACAAAAGTTAAATGGACCTGTAGTGGTCTAAACTTTGGTAACAATTGTAGAGGAACTTCAAAGTATACCTCAAGTAAAGGATATGCAGAAATCTCAAACACCGTATTACTGGGGTTACCACTACGTCTTAGTTTTGCTCATGCCAACGGTAATGTACTTGAAGAACGTGTTTTTGCAAAAGACGAAACCCTAATCGAAAAAACAGAAAACACCTATCAGTACCTTAGTGGTAATGTGCCAAATGAACACTTTGCAAGTTTTTTGAGTGTAGGACTAAAAATATTAGGTTCTAGTCAAGGAGGAGTATCTTCTCAACTATACGACACATGGGATGAAGGTCCCTGGGGTGCTAACCACCATACCTATTTTCCTTACTTATTCCCTATTCATCATGGACAAGTATCAAGATTGTTAAATTCAAAGAATTATAAATTTTTTGATAGCGATGAGTTTATAACGGAACAGGTGAATACCTATAACGAAGATACTCATCATGTAAAAGAACAAAAATCTATTCTGGATCAACAAAAAGAGCAAATAACCAAACTCTTCTATCCATATGATACCGAAGTATATAATAATCCAAGCATGGATTTACTACGACAAGAAAATCGGGTAGCTACGGTTATACAAAGTGAAACTTACAAAAACAACAGAAAGCTTGGTACTGTAGTTTATGAATATGCAAACAATACTAATACCAGAGGTACCACATTGGTTCACAAAATTGCCGTGGGCAAGGCAGCGCATCCGGTAGATGAAAGAACTGTTTTTGAACTATATGATGATCAAGGAAATGTATTGCAGAAAAAACTAACTGATGGAATAAGAACCACCTATATCTGGGGGTACGACAAACAATATCCTGTAGCCAAGATTGAAAATGCTACCAGAGCACAGGTTGAAACCTTATCAGGTTTTGGAGCCAATTTTCATACTGGAGCATCTGGACTAAGCGGTACGCAAGAAAACACCCTGAGAAATGGTTTAGCAAATGCACTCATCACCACTTATACCTATGATCCACTTATCGGTATAACGGCTATGACAGATCCTAAAGGGTATACAACTACCTATCATTATGATGCATCAAACCGATTAGAGTTTGTGAAGGATCATCTAGGAAATCTGGTTTCAGAAAATAAGTATAACTACAAAAACTAATAAAAATGATACAACATATTTCTAAATATATCACCGTTGCATTGCTTTTTGTAGTATGCTCACTACAAGCGCAAACACCTGCTAACATTATAAAAGAAGGAAATTATACCGTTACAGGAACAGAAACCTTAACAGCAGGTCAAAGTATTACCTTAAAACCCAATAGTTGGATTAAATCAGGGAGTACTTTTTCGGCTATGGTATCCGCAGATGCATATATCGACATCGCTTTTGATAACAACCAAAACTATGTTTTTACCAGAGCATATCAAACGGCAATGTCATCAAGTGCTGGTATTAGCAATAATAGCGATGTGATTGAAAGCATTACCTATTTTGATGGATTAGGCAGGCTTAAACAACAAATCGGAATCAAAGCCACTCCAGATAAAAATGATCTTGTCACACATATCAATTATGACGATTACGGAAGACAGGCAAAACAGTATTTGCCTTTCGAGTCTTTGGGTGCAGCAGGTAATTATAGATCAGTAAACATTAATACAGATATCAACAGCTTTTATCTGAATAAATATTCTGAGGATTTCACCGGAGTACCCATAGCAAATGTCAATGCCTATTCTGAAAGTATTTTTGAAGATTCTCCTTTAAGTCGTGTTTTGAAACAAGGAGCTCCAGGAAAAGACTGGAAAGCCAATGCGAATAGCAACTCTGATCATACCATCAAATTTGATTGGAAAACCAATACCGCTAATGAAGTATTCTATTTTTGGGTGAACTTCCATATGGATAATACCGAAGTACCGATTCTGATCAAAGATGGATACTATGATGCCGATGCACTCGTGGTAACCATTACCAAAGACGAAAACTGGCAACCTAATCAACAGCATCCCAATGATCATACTACCAAAGAATATAATGACAAACTCGGTCGTGTGATCCTAAAAAGAACCTATAATAATGGCGTAGCTCATGATACCTATAATGTATATGATGATTTTGGGAATCTTACTTATGTGATTCCACCAAAGGTAACCTTAAGTGCTATCGATGGAGTATCGCCTACAGATCTTTCCGAATTGTGTTACCAGTATATCTATGACTACCGTAATCGTCTAGTAGAAAAAAAGATACCTGGTAAAGGATGGGAGTATATCGTGTATAACAAACTGGATCAACCCGTAATGACTCAGGATGCAAATCAACGTTCTAAGTCACCTAAAGAATGGTTGTTTACTAAATATGATGCCTTTGGTAGAGTGACCTATACAGGAGTTAAAAAAAGCAATGAATCAAGGATAGCTCATCAAAACTCTGCAAACACAACTGCGGTATATTCTTCATATGAAACTAAACAAAGCAGCAGTAGCTCTCTAGCAGGAACAGCTATTTATTACAGTAACAATGCAGTTCCAAGATATTTTGATGAGATTTTAACCATCAATTATTACGATGATTATGAAATCGGAGATCAGGTTACTTTTAATCCTGCTGATGGTGCCGGAACCTGGGAAGGGATGACCCCAGTTGCTAATGTAAAAGGGCTTTCGACCGTATCAAAGATAAAAGTATTAGAAACCAATAAATGGATTACCACGGCTACCTATTATGATGACAAAGGAAGGCCTTGGGAAACCCATGTAAAGAATGAGTATCTAGGTACCGAGGATTGGATATTAAACCAACTTGATTTTGTAGGCAAAGTTTTAAAAACAAGAGCTATGCATATTAAAAATGGCGTAACTATTACAACCGAAGATACTTTTGCTTACGACCACATGGGGAGACTACTTACTCAAAACCAAACCATTAATAACCAGGAAGAAGAGCAAATCGTAAACAATACGTATGATGAACTGGGACAGTTAGAAAACAAAGATGTTGGGGGTGGTCTACAAACTGTAGATTATACGTATAATATTCATGGATGGCTTACGGGAATTAATGATGTGGATAATATAGGAGACGATCTCTTTACTTTTAAAATTGCCTTCAATACACCACAATATGGAGCTACACCACAATATAAATACAATCTAGGTGAAGTGGAATGGAAAACGGCTAATGACAATATTAAAAGATGGTATGCATACGAATATGATGCTTTTGAACGTATTTTAAGTGCTAAAAGTCATGATGGAAAATATGATGTACGTGATATTGCCTATGACAAAATGGGTAATCTGGAAAATTTAACACGAAATGGTTGGCAAAACTCATCAACATATAACAATTTGGATATCTTAAATTATGAATATGATAGTGGTAATAAACTATTAAATGTTACCGATAGCGGAAATACTAACTATGGGTTTAAGGATAGAAATATATCCGGAAATGATTATTCTTATGACATCAATGGAAATCTACTATCCGATAAAAACAAAGGAATCACAAGCATACATTATAACCATCATAACTTTCCTACCCGAGTTAATATTACCAATTCTGAACATAATGGAAATATACAATACGTTTATGACGCAAATGGTATTAAGCAAAAAAAGACCGCTATTGAAAATGGAAATGTTACCACGGTTGAATATTCCGGTAATTTTGTTTACGAAAATGGTTCTTTAAAATCCATAACACACCCTGAAGGATATATTGAAAAAGAAAATGATGGCTCATATAATTATATATATGAACATCGAGATATCTGGAAGAATACCAGAATTACTTATGCCGATGATAATCATGATGGTGCCATACAAACTACTGAAATCCGTAGAGAGCAAAACTATTATCCATTTGGAATGCAATGGGAAGGTGTTAATCCAACAATTCGACATGCTAAAAATAACCTAAAAACGTATCAAGGACAGGAGTTAACCGAAGAGCTAGGGTTAAATACTCATGAATGGAGATATAGAATGAGTGATCGTAGTATTGGTAGGTTTTGGCAGGTTGACCCTCTTGCTGAGGACTATATGTACAATGCTACTTATGCCTTTCAAGAAAATAAAATGGGGATCGGAACTGAACTTGAAGGGCTAGAAGTAAAGGAATTTAAAAAAGCTAATTTTTTTACTCCAACCTATAAAAAACAGGGTAAAATATTCAGTTACTCCGCGACCTTTAGACGTAAATTAGGGCCTTCCATAAATATTGAGACCTCGGCGGGTAATACAAAAGCTTCTATTAATGGCACATTTGCCGAAGGAAGTGTCACGGTAACAGATGATAAAAAGATAAAAGGTAAAGCAAACATTTTAAAAGTTGGTGCTGGTTTTGGTGTAGAAGGTTTAGGAGAATCAAAGGTTTCTCTTTCTGCAGGTCAATTAAAAGGTTCTATATCCGAATCTGGAACAGAGGGCGAGGCATCTCTTTTGGCCGTTGATCTTTCTGCCACAATTAGAGATGGTTTTACGGTTTCTGAAAGTGGGGCATTAATAAGTAGTAATGAAGATAAAAATGGAAAATTCACCGGTTCCTATAAAATTTCTAATGACACATTTTCTGGTGTTTTAAGTGGGAATAAAATTGGTATTGGTGTTGGAGCTGGACCTGTATCAGTAGCTGGATCTGCAGATGTTGAAGAATCAGGTAATATGCTTAGTAATATTTATAACAAAGTAATGGACTTATTTACAAATGGCTGGAAATCAACCGAAGAAAGGTTAAATGACTAACTTAAAGAACAATAATATTATTTCATTAGATACTTTTATTTTGTGATTAATAGTGGCATAAATAAACTACTATATCACATGAAAATGTTTTCTTCGAAAATTAACAGTAAAGTAAAAAACCACCTTCGGGTGGTTTTTTGCATCCAGGCTATTGGCTTACATATAAAAAACATGATGATATTATCGAGATTCATAACACTAAATAAGTTCTGAGTCTACAACTTTATGGGTATAGGGAACTCTTTTTCTCGTATTTATCCAACACGAGTTATGCTAAACCCTCAATCTTTCTAACCTAATTCATATCCTAATTCATATCCTAATTTCTCGGTTCTCAAAAAAAAATGAAAAATCAATGGTACTATTTCTAAAATAAGTGAACACTATTAAAACGAATAATCATTTAATCATAAATATCACCAATATCATTATGAAAAATCACATACTCTCAATTTTATTTTTTTGTGCAATAGCACAACTAAGTTTTAGTCAACAAACACAATACAATGTTACTCCAGGAAATGGTAATGGACTACGTTTTTGGAATAGTAATACCTATAAAATTCATATGGGAAGTACTTCTGAGTATAAGTTTGGTCCCGTAACTGGTTACAGTATCAAAATGAACATGAGTAATAATCCTGAAAGAGGTTGGACATGGGGTGTGTCTGGTCAAACTCCAATAGCAGCACTAAACACTTTAGGAAATTTTAAAACAGCAGGTAGCATAAGTGGTAATACTATTAACGGACTAAAAGGTATTTTTGATTCTAGTAGTTTGGGAGGTAATGGATGGATTCCTGTTTCTATAGGTCGCGAGTATGCTGCTAATCGAAGAACTTTTGAGTTTGTAGTCGACCCAACTGACACAGGTTCAGGTCATACTGCATTCGGAATCACGGATCAATCCGGAAAACTAAGACATGATTTTGTGTCTAAGAAGAAGTTTACATGGATAGATCTTGATGACCATAAAGGAACTCATTTTTTTAAGCTTAATAGATCAGAAGATGAACCGGGGAAATTTAACACCTATATACATATGCCAACATCTGATGCTAGAATTGTTATAGGTCAATACGGTGGGTATTTAAAAGAAGAAGGATATAATTTGGTTGTAAATAATGGAGGAGCCTATGTAAATGGTGATTTTATCGCCAATGGTAATGTAGGTATTGGGACCTCGACTCCAGATGCAAAATTAGCAGTAAATGGAAGAATACATACCAAAGAAGTAAAAGTTGATCTTGTAGGTTGGGCAGATTATGTATTTAATAAAGATTACCAACTACCATCATTGCAACAAGTAGAAAATCATATCAAAACCAAAGGACATCTTATCAATATTCCTTCAGAAGCCGAAGTTGTAAAAAATGGTATCCAATTAGGAGAGATGAATGCCAAACTTCTTGAAAAAATTGAAGAACTCACCTTATACACTATTGCACAAGAAAAAAAGCTAAAAATTCAGGAAGAACGTCTTTCCAAACTAGAAGCTTTAGTGTCAAAACAATAAGACTCATAAACAAAGTACATCTATTTACAACGTATAATAATTACAACGTATGAAAAAGTGGCTATTCATTTTAATTAGTATAATGGCATTTCATGCTAATGCGCAATCTTTGGATCAGAATTTTACAATGACAATTGTTCCCAAAGAAGCCTTAAGCATTGAAGAAGTAAATGCAGTTGCAGATCAGACTGCTACAACTATAAACAATCTTACGATCGATTATAACGTAAGTAATCAAACCCTCACAGCATCTCAATCTATTACTGTAAAGGGCAATTCTCTTATAACCCCAAATACTCATTTAAAAATAAGCGGCGAAACCTCTTCTGCTTATGAATCTGTTTTCAAAAACATTACTTATTATGATGGATTAGGTAGGCCTATACAATCTAATGCAATTGGTCAAAATTCTATTGGGAATGATATCGTACAACATATGGAATATGATCAATTTGGTAGAACTGAAAAATCATATTTACCGTTACCTAGTGGTCAAAACTCTGGTGATTTTATAAGTAACCCTGTACCCCAAATTAACACCTATTATCAAAATAAATATGGAGACACCAACCCATTTTCGCAACAACGATTTGATAATTCTCCTTTGAGTAGAGTGTTAGAATCTGCAAGCCCCGGTAATGATTGGAGATTATCCAATGTAAGTGATACAGATCATACAATCAAATATGAATATGCTACAAATGATGCAAACGAGGTTAAAAAATATGAACCTACGAATGATGGTTTTGATGTTTCATATTATGAAAAAAATGAATTGACCAAGAATGTTGTAAAAAACAAGAATTGGCAACCGTTAGATGATCATTTAAATACCAAAGAAGTTTTTACAGACAAGAACGGACGGAAAATTGCAGAAATAGATTATGTGAAGAATGAAAACACTACTCAAAAACTTGAAACATACTATGTATATGATATTTATGGAAGATTAGTATCTGTATTAACTCCCAAATTTTTAGAGAATTCAATACCAAATACCAACGATTACTCTGTAAGTTGGTCTTTGAGTGATTTTATTGAAACTGGAGTTTTTGAAGGAGACTTTGTATTCAAAGTACAAAATAATGTAATAACCATAGAGGCTTCAAATTTGTCGAAACCTAGTAACCTTATATGGGGAAAACTAAAAAATCAAGTAACCAAAACAGTAAACACATCACCTCCTCTACCTAATATGTTTCTTGGGGATGTTACGGCAGTTACTGGTTTGATCGATCCGGATACAGGAGAAGGATTTAAAATTAAAGTTGGAGAAGCAAGGATTACAAATGGTAATCTGGTTATTAACAGAACTTCTACAAATACCTTTAGGGAATTTGGAACTTCTATAGACAAAGATCTTAATTTGACTATTGATACTGGCATGATGAATGATTTGGGCTATCAATATCAATACGATACATACAACAGACAAGTCGCCCAAAAAATACCCGGAAAGGATTGGGAGTACATGATCTATGACCAATTAGACAATCCTATTCTTACACAAGATGCTAATCTAAGAGCAGACAACTTATGGCTTTTTACCAAAACAGACGCGTTTGGAAGACCTCTTTATACCGGAAAATACTATAGCACTAAATCTAGAGAAAATCTGCAACTAGAAGTTGATAGTTTTATTAGCACCTCTTCGAACCCTGCTAATACTGAGGTAAGAACTAGTGGTACAGTAAATATTTCTGGCAGCTCTTTAAACTACTCCAACAATGCTTTCCCAAAAACAGGTATTACTGAGTTACTAACTGTAAATTACTATGATGATTATAATTTCACAGATCTTGATAAACCAATTTTCCAAAATACTATTGAAGGACAGACGGTAACGAACAAAACCAAAGGATTAACTACAGCAAACTGGACAAAAACTCTTGGAGAGAATTCCTGGTCAAAATTATATACGTACTATAACGAAACTGGTATAGCCATAAAAATACATGAAAAGAATCATCTAGGAGGGTATACAATCACAGAAAACAAAGTTGATTTCAGAGGTAAAGTAGAAAAAGAAGTAACCAAACATCGTAGAACTTCGAATGCCACATTATTGACCATCAATGATCGATATGAATATGATTCTACCGAGCGTATAAAATCTCAATATCAAAAGATCAATAATCAGGAAGAAGAACATTTAGTAACCCATAATTATGATGAATTAGGAAACCTTGAGAACAAGAAAGTTGGAGGCCTAGTCTCTTCTGGAAGTAGATTGCAAAACATCGATTACATCTACAATATACAGGGGTGGCTTAAAGAAATTAATGACGTAGATGCTATAGGAGATGATTTGTTTGCGTACAAGATTAATTATAATGAACCTATTGAAGGTGCCAATACCGATGGTACTCCTTTATTTAATGGAAACATTGCACAAACTATCTGGAGGTCAAAGCATGATAATCAAAAAAAGTCATATGTATATCAATATGACAAACTAAATAGGATAACAGATGCGGCATTCTTAACAGGTAATACTTTGGCAAGAGACTCCAATTTAAAATTTGAAATTCATGATATTGCTTATGACGTAAATGGTAATATCAAGAATGTAAAAAGAAATGGACAAAATGGTATCATTGATAATTTAAGGTATCACTATGGCTCTATAAATGGAAATCAGCTGAAAGCTATTACGGATACCGGAAATACAACTCAGGGATTCACAGATGGAAACACTACAGGAGATGATTATGTATATGATTCTAATGGTAGTCTAATCAAAGACTTAAATAAAGGAATTAATCTGATAGAATATAACCATCTTGATCTTGTAAAAAAAGTATCTTTTGAAAATGGACAAATTATCCAATATACATATGATGGAACGGGAAGAAAACTTTCTAAAATTCATACTAATGGTTCTACAGTAAATCGAACTGATTATTTGGGAGGATTTCAATATCAACAAGATCAATTACAATTTGTACCTAATGCCGAAGGATACTCTTACCCAAATACTACAGGAAACTCCTTTGCCTACGTATATATGATATCTGATCACCTAAGTAATAATAGGGTTACCTACAGCGATACAAATAATAATGGAAGTATTAGTATTGATGAAATTCTATCTAATAGTGATTATTATCCTATGGGGTTAATTCATAGTGGCGAATTTACCAGTGCTATTGCTTCTAACTACAATTACAAGTTTCAAGGAAAAGAATTACAGCAGGAAAACAATATCACAATGTATGATTTTGGTTCAAGGTTATATGATCCCGCAGTGGGAAGATGGTTTAGTACAGATCCTCAAAATCAGTTCGACAGTCCATATTTGGCCATGGGTAATAATCCAATTTCTATGGTTGATCCTAATGGAGAATATGCAATAGGCACCAGTCTTATTGCAGGCGCTATTGCTGGCGCATATCTCGGAATGATGACTGGTATGATGGCAAATCAAATGCAAGGTAAAAAATTTAGTGATAGTGGTAATATTATTAAAGGAACTACAAAAGGAGCTGTAGAAGGAGCTATTTTTGGAGTAAACGGTGTTATAGGATCGGCCATAGATACTTTTACTTTTGGGTATTCTAGCTTAGATATTCCTGTAACTGATAATTTTTCGATAACACTAAGTCCTGCATTGGTTGTAGGATCAGATTCGTCTTCGATTGGGATAAACGCAACCGGAAACCTAGAACTAGGCGATTTTACTATAAGCGCCAGCTTAACAGGTTCTTATAATAATGCCGCAGAAGGAAGTGGTTTACAAGGTTATAGTGGTGTAGGAACCTTAGGCGTAAATTATGATGATGGTAATTTTGGGATTAGTTTAAGCAGCTCTTACTTTACAGGTATATCGGGGGCAACCGAAAAATCAGGAAGACAAAGAGTTGGTTCTTTAGGTCTACGTTATAAAGAGTTTGGGTTTACTTATGAAAATGATGGAACTCCATTTCAATGGATTAAATTAGGCGATGGAGGTGATAGTTTTAGATCGGCTGCAGGATCCATAAGTTATGGGGACTATACTGTAGGGATGAATCTCTTTACGGGATATAGATCTTATGAAGGTGATCCTGATGAATTTGACAAAAAAGCTGAATGGCAAGTTGTAAATGCAAAAGATCCAGATTTCCCTGTTACCTACAAATACAGATTAGTTAATGAACAAGGAACAAAACATCGAATGGGAGCTCTATACTTGGGGTACAAAAACCTAAGAACGGGAATCAACTCCGAACGAGTTCGTCATGCTTTCCAAAACAAGTTTGCTCACGGGGTTGTCAGTCCACAAGGGTATTTCAAAGTAACGAGTTGGGACATTAAGCGCTATACACAATATAAAAGTTATAATAATCCTTTTACATCGTGGTAAAACTTGTTTTCAAAATAATAAGTATTGTTTTTATTTCTAGTTGCATGCGATACACAGAACATGGAGGAATGCGACCAAATATAAACCGTTTTTCGGTCGAGCCACAAAACAGTGAAGTTTTTAAAGAAATGACAATTTATAAACTTTATTGTACAAAAAGGGCTAGAAATAATCTCAATAAAAGTGAAAACTCAAATATTACCTATTATGATTCTATTAAGTATAGAGAATATAGTACATACCTGCTTGTTTATCCAAATGGCCGAATTCAGGGATTATCACTTAATAAGGATAAACCTTTTGAACAAATCAATTCATTTAATGGATTAGGAAGTATTGGTTACTATAAAGATATCGATACTAATGCAATAATATATCAAAAATTTATACGTGGAGATGGTGGTGGTACTTATAACAAAGCAACAGCATTGATCAAAGATGATACGATAGTAGTAATCAATAAGCAAAATAAATTTTTACATCATATTTATTTGAAAAAAGAACTACCACAAAGATTACAAAACAGTAATCCAAATTGGTAGTTCGGTAACTAAACAAAATTTAAACCTCATTTATATTATTACAAAAACAAAAACAATGAGCAAAACAATAAACAATATATATATCAATCCGGATAGTGATCAAAATGGTATCATAAGTCTGTTGATTGTAATTATGATTCTTTTAATGAGTGTTAATCATTATGGGCAATCTGTTGATATCACAACTCCTCAATTATCATCGTTCAACTCTGGACAAAGCATTGAAGGTTTTATTCAAAATTCTATAAACGAAGCTACAGGAAAAGTAACTTTTGGTGTACCCATAGCTTCTATTTCGGCAAGAGGGGTTTCGTATAGCGTTGCACTTACCTACGATGGAAAATCATCATTTGATACTGGTTCAAACACCAATAAATATAATCCTGTAAGTACCGTAGGTGTTGGATTTAGCCTACCTATTTCAAAAATTGTAACTGATAATAAGGGAACTGCATCCCAAGAAGATGATGATTTCTTTTTACAGGATGGTAACAATACAAAGTTATTTTGTACCAATAAAATTGATCCGGGAAATCTTGAAGGAGAAATCATCTGGGAATTTCAAGCCGAAAAATACATTCCCTGGAAAATAAAATACTACAAAAGTGAAAAATTTGATCTACATGGCGTGTTAGTAGAAAGACCCTTAGATTATTGGATGGTTATAGATGACAAAGGAACAGAATATGTATATGGCGAAACTCAGAATGCGAGAGAAAACATGGTCGCATGGGGTAATTGGATAGGTAACTCCAAAAAAAATGGTGGATCTAGAGAAACTATAGTTTGGAATCTTTCTACTATAAAAGATCAATGGGATAATAATATCAGTTTTGAATATGAGTTACAAGAAAATTTTGTTGGAAATGTTAAACAAACGGAAGCTTCTTATATCAAAAAAATTGTATCATCTACAGGAGAAAACATAAGATTTAATTATGCTAACAAAAGTGCTGGCGAATTTTACGAACCACACATAGAGTATGCAGAGCCTGATGCATATCAAGAAAGGTATGAAAAAAGATATCTGCAAAACATAGCAACATATAATAGTAGTAATGGCTTAATGTATACCTATAATTTTGCATATGCTATTGAAAATAATAGTTCTTCAAATGATAAAAAAAGGTATCTATCCAGTATTACGCAAGAAAACGAAATGGGGGAAACTCTACCAAATCAAAAATTCGAATATCATACAACTGGAGATTTTAAAGGAGGTATCAAAAAAATCATTTATCCTATGGGAAGCTCTGTTACCTATAATTATGAGAACAAAACTCTTTTTACAAATTCTCCTAATAATTATACTGGATCTGCGCCAAATAACTTTGGATACAACTATTATTCAATAGCGACTAAAGAAAACTATACGCTAATGCTTTTGAAATCTAAATCACCCATAAGAGATGGAAAACATAGGTTTAAAGTAGTCAGATACACATGGAACGGTCAAAATTGGACACATAACTCATTTGTACTTCCATACTTAATAAAAGATACTCAGCCCGCGACAGGAGTGTGGTTAGAAAATTTTCAATCTGTCTTTGGAGCAGAGTATTACGGGTTTATGCATAATGATGGAAACTTCGTAAGAATGGATTTATTTCACTTAAAACCAGATGGTATCAATTGGCATCATAAGACGGAAGATAATCTTAATGTAGGTGCAGGAAGGCCTTCATTAATTTCAGGGACCGAGTTTGTAGCCATAGGAGGACATCATAACGGAAAACTACATATGTATAATTGGAATCTTAAAAGATGGGATAGAGAGATTATCAATCAAGGCGTAGGTCAATATTATTACGGAGCAACAAATAATTTTATATTATCTCTTGATGAAGATGGTGGAAACGATATGGTTACTGGCGTGAATCATGAAGATAATTATTACATTCACTATCTAGATGCACAAAAAAATTGGATTACCAAATCATGGTCTGCTGCTGCCGACCCCTATATTCACGGAATTGAAAAGCCAAGTTATTTTTATCCAGGTAATGCAATGGCTGGTTTTGTTGCTGATGATAATCCAGAGCTATTCTTGAGATGGGATGAAAACTATAATTTACTAAGGCCAGATAATGTTTTAGGAAGTGTGGGTGATACAAATCCCATTATCCCGACATATAGTGGAATGTTTACGCTTCAAAATTGGTTTTACCAGCATTCGATTAAATATGCCCGATTCAATGGAGTTAATTGGAATGTTTTTAACCTTCCTACATCCTCTTCATATTATGCAAAACCATCTTATGGAGAAGACTTTGCAACCTTTCAAAATCATGGAGGTAATCATAGAACTGGCTATGTATCATATAATCCTAATACAGATGGTTGGGAATATACAAATGGCCTAAATACATATCCTTGGTATAGCTCAAATAATAAACTTACCGGAATGGCAAGTGATTTTTTAATAGCAGGTAATCAGATTTATAAATTCTCAAACACCTCATTATACCCTATTGCAGATCAAACATTACCGTTCACTAATGTTTTTAGTCATACCGATGGATTAAGTCATGGATTTATAAAACTTGCTTCACACACTACAAGTGGTTCTACCGCATCAGAAAATTTTGAGAAAGGAATGTATGTGTATATGAATAAGAAAAATAATCAGATATCGACCATCGATCTTGGTAAAAAATACCATATGGTTGGTCCAATAATTTTTGCAGGCAGAACTCCCTTTATCAGTACCAATGCTATGTGGTTAAGAAATGAGGGGACTTCTTCAGGTTTTAGTGATTACTTATATCGAATTATTGACGATAAGGTCAATAATGTGGTAAAAGATATTGTAGTAACAAATGTTCAAACTCATAATGGAAATAATGAGGTAAGAGAAACGGTATATACATATCTAAATCCAAATTCAACCAGGAATAATGATTTTACTTTTTATGAAAATGTTACCATAGAAAATAAAGGATATGGATCTTCTTCTATCGGAAAAATAACAAAGACGTATCATAACGGCTCTACAGATGCACAAATGGCCGGACTATTGCTAGAAGAAGTTACAAAAGACACAAATGGTATTACTATTAGCCACTCTATAAGTACTTTTGAAAAATACGATGCAATACCTAGAAGATTTAGCATTAAGCAAACAAAACAAGAAAGCAATGTGTTCTATGACGGTAAAGCAATGACTAATATTACCGAAACAACTTATAATTTTCCATATTTCCTTCCGGTAAAAACAAAAAGAACGAATAGTAAAGGACAAATTGAAGAAGTATCTGTAGAATATGCCTTTACCAAACACCAATACTCGGAAATGGATAAGAGGAACTTTTTAAGTCATCCATCTCAAATTACCACAAAGGTAAACGGACAAACTGTTTCTGTAAAAAAAACAAACTGGATTGCCGAAGATAAAATCTATGCTTCTGAGACCTGGTCAGGTAATTCCAATAATAATTTGAGAAAAATTAGAGAAGTAACCAAAATGAATGTATATGGTCAGGTTTTGGAAACAACAAATGGAAGAGACCAATATAAATGTATACTATATGGTTACAATAACAAATACCCTGTAGCCAGAATATCCAATGCAAAGTACAATGATGTAATTAACAATTTGGATATTACCGAATCTGCTCTTCAAGGCTTAAATAATTCTAATTTAAAATCTGAATTAAGTAAGCTATATAGCAGAATACCTAATGCAATGATAAAATTAGGTCTATATGATATTGAAGGAAAAATAGTAACCCAAGTCAATGAAAGACAAAGAGAAATCAAAAATAGCTATGATAGCTTTAATCGTTTGGATTATATAAGTGATCATAATAACAATGTCTTGAAGAAAAATATCTATAATTATAAAACAGAATAAACAAAGTGTACCTCTTTAAACTTGTCTAATATAAGATAGCTCGGACCTAAAAATCCGAGCTATTTTTATTTAAAACAAAAAACACTCCTACCCTTTTCCTGAAATAAAAAATACTTCTTTAAGTACAATAAAAAATCGTACTCACTTCATTATAAACATCTTAAATATAGAAGTTTAACCAAACATGCATATATAATATCAGTATTGGTTATTTTTCAATTATTCAAAGGTATTGTTTGTTGTAATTTTAATATTTAACACAAACTTTACTTAATTATGAATTTTATTGTTAAAATATCGATTATCTTTCTGTTGCTTTTTTCAACAGGATCGATTACTGCTCAGAAGACCCCAGATGAGCCCTGCTCATTTGACCAGATCAAAGAAGAATTCTACAAGGACAACCCCGAAGAATTACGAAAAGCCTTAGCTTTTGAAAAAAAAGTAAAGCAACATGCTTTACAAAAGAAAATGACTACCAATAAAGCGGTAGGCTCTTATATTGTACCTGTAGTTTTTCATATCTATGATGCCAAATATCCCAATGATAGCGATGGCAACATAAGAAATGTTACCGATGCCAGAATCATACAAGCCCTAAAGGATATTAATGATGATTTTAAAGGTTTCAACGATCCTGTAGACAGTGCTTTTGGCAATATTGAGGGAGGAATGAATATTGAATTTAGATTGGCTCAAGTAGATCCCAATGGCAACACCACAACCGGAATCATTTACCACGAAAGAAAAGAAGGTTTTGGGCTTAGTAGCAATAATGCAGAGATCGCAAAATATGCTTGGGATAATTTTAAATACATGAATGTTCATATACAAGAAGTGATTAAATCAGGTAGCACTACGCAGTCTGGTATAGCTTGGTTTCCTGCTCAAAATATGTCTGAAGAAGGTACTGCAAGAGTCGTATATAATGGTAAGTATATCATTTACTCCCCTCCCGCCTCATCATTAACTCATGAGTTTGGGCATTTCTTGGGATTGCACCATACGTTTAATGGAGGGTGCGTGTCTGGTGATGATCAAGGAGATCTTGTAGCGGATACACCTCCTACTCTGGCAGGCACAGCATCAGAACCAGGAGGAAGATCTTGTAAAACAGGAGTTACAAACTGTTTTAATAACTTGATCAATCATCAAAATCATATGGATTATAACCCATGCGAATCTATGTTTACCAAGGGACAAGTAACTCGAATGGAATCTTTTATGGATCATGAAGCAAGAATCACTTTATGGCAAGATGCCAATTTAATAGCAACAGGCGTTAAACAAGCTGATTTGGGGGCAAGGGTAATTTTTACCTATCAAGATAGTGAGGATAGTGCTGTAGATCAGGCTTTGGCATTTATAGAAGGTTTTGCAAATAACAATGGAGATATACTTAACAAAAAAAGAATCAAAGCCGTTGCTGGAGCTCAATTTGCTATTACGGGTCAAATGCAAGAAGGAGTTCATTTTACAACTACAAATGTACCTAATGGTTTAAGTACTCAAATTACGGTACAAGACAATGAAAATGCGATCATAACATTTACAGGTAACGCTACAAACCATAGTAAAGCAGATTCTAAAGAAATTAAAATTACATTATTAAACCCTGCTATTGTAGGTGGTGTAAATTCATTATACTCCAAAACGGGAGTTTACAATATCAACTTTATTGACCCGTACAAACCTTACTACGAGATGTATTCTCCAGCTATAGTAACTGGGCGTTCTGTTCAAAATTATAATGACGCCATTGCATCAAAGTTTAATTCACTGGTTATAGGCGGCCAATATAGAACTAGATTACGATCATATGATGGTAATACGATTACAATTGATAATAATGCTATGGAGTTTGATGTGCTTTGTAATACAGGCAGTATAAACGTAAAAAACTTAGCCGAAAGAACAACTATTAGTGCTAACACATCAGGAACATGGGTAGGAAGACAAGCCGTTGCTACTTCCCCTCCTAGAGTAGCTGGTGCCGGGTATACTTCTTGGCATGGTAAAACAGGATATGTAGGTATTAGAGTGCCCACTATAACAGGAAATTATGTATATGGTTGGTTAAGAATAAAAGTTGCTGCCAATGGCGAATATGCAGAATTAACCACCTTTGGATTAAACCCAGATCCCGGTAAATCTATACAGGCAACAATTACTACACCCAACTTAGTATATTCTAGTGATCGTTTTTTAGAATCCGTGAAGAATGATGGCACAATAGAAAATGAAATTACAGTAGATATTAAAGACGCCTCCTTATCGGTTTCAGGAACTTTGGTTTCTGGTAATCATTATAGCATAAGAAATGTTCCCAAAGGATTGACTTTTACAGTAAAAGTTGTAAACTCAAAACAGCTTAAATTAGCTATGACAGGTATCGCTATCGAAAGTGATTGGGCTCAATATCAAGGATTTGTAAAAAATATACGATTAAAATTTAAGAGCACCATATTCGCCAACGGAGTTGGTGCTCAAGTAGCATTCAAAGAATTTCCGCTCAATGTCGAATACATAGGTAATGCATACACCAAAATACCATTGCCTATAAGAAGATTTGTAGTGGGGTCCGATTCAGAAAATGGTAGTACTACTGTGCTACCCTGGACTTATAATTTAGAATTTACTTCAGCATCCTATCAATTTCAAGAATATCCAGCAAGTAACTCGAGTAATGAGTTTCCCGGTGTTAAGTTTATTTCATGGAGAAAAGATGCCGTAGCCAATGCTAATTACGAACTTACTCCGCTAAACGCAGGATCTGTTATTGGTCCCAATAACTCTTGGAAAAACGGAAGGGAATACAATGAAGGAAGAGGACAACATATGATGGATTCTGAAACATACAGAGCTTGGCGCGGAAGAACAAGTTATGCTGGGATTAGAATAAACCGATCGGGCAGAATGCATTATGGATGGCTGAAAATAAAAGTAGGGGCCAACGGAAGGACCTATGAAATTCTAGAATATGGACTACAAGGCATCCCTGAAGCTTCTATAAAAGCTGGCACCAAAGATTCTGATGATGTACAGACCTATTGTGATGCTAAAGGTAATAATGGTACAGAAGGTATTACTAATGTAGAATTTGCAGGGATAGACAAATCTTCGGCCAGAGATGCAACTGGGTATTCTGACTATACCGGAAATACTGCTTTCGTTGCTAGAGGAAAAGAGTATGCTCTAAAAGTAAATGTTGTAGGATGGAATGGTGGCTCTGCTGCCAGAATATATGCCTGGTTTGATTGGAATAATGATTTCGATTTTAGAGATTCTGGTGAATATATGGAAGTAACAAAAACATCTAATACTACAGGTGAGATCACTGTAAATATCCCTGCCAATGCGCAACTGGGTGTTACACGTATGAGAATACGCGTAGATGATAGGGCAAGTAATGCAGATTGCGGAGATAGAACCCGTGGCGAAGTTGAGGATTACCAAATAAATATTGGTATAGCCAATGCTTCTTGTACAGATGGTGAACAAAATGGAGATGAAACAGGAATTGATTGCGGAGGTTCATCCTGTAATGACTGTATTCCCGAACCAACTTGTGACGATGGGATTAAAAATGGAGGTGAAACTGAAGTTGATTGTGGAGGTGAATTTTGCGAACCTTGTGAAATCTTTACAGAAATCTGTGCTGCAACGGCAACAGGAACTAGTGAAGGGATTGACATTACCAACGTAACTTTTGGCAGTATTAATAATAGCTCTACCGGAGATAATCAATACACAGATTACTCTAATATTTCAACAAATCTTACCAAAGGGCAACAAGTAGACTTAACTATAACCACAAAAAACACTTGGAACCCTACTACTGTTGGAGTATGGATAGATTGGAATAATGATAATGATTTTAGAGATGATCAAGAAAAAGTGTTGTACATATCGGGTATTCAAAACGGCTCTTATGTAGGTACAGTTACAGTACCAACATCTGCAGTAATAAACAAGTCATTACGCATGAGAGTGCGATCGGGATATTATCAAGATATTTTAAAACCATGTGGTACGATTACTTCTATAGGTGAAGTAGAAGACTATAGAGTTGTAGTTACAGGAAACTCAAGCCCCTCTTGTACTGATGGTATACAGAATGGAGATGAGACTGGAATAGATTGTGGCGGTTCTTGCGATCCATGCACGATAGATCAAACATGTAACGATGGTATACAGAATGGAGATGAGACTGGAATAGATTGTGGTGGTTCTTGCGTCCCATGTTCTACTGTGACATATTGTAATATGAACGGAACAAACTCTAATGATGATTCTATTTCAAATGTGAATTTTGCAGGAATAAACAACAGTTCTTCTAATAGCGCTAATGGGTACGAAAATTATACGACTATCGTAGGTAATGTTACCAAAGGAGGATCAGCAAATCTTAAAGTCACTATTGTAGGATATCAAGGTGGGGCCAATAATGAAGTGTATGCTTGGTTTGACTGGAATATAGATGGAGACTTTACCGATGCAGGTGAGAAATTCGAAATTACCACCCAAACAAGTAGTACCATTCGAGAGTTATTAATAGATATACCTAGCACTGCCAAAACGGGAAGCACAAGAATGCGTCTTGTAGTAGGATATGATGCTAATGATGGCAATAGTCCTTGCGGAACTATAAATTATGGAGAAGTAGAAGACTATACTATAAATATTAGTAATGGTTCTGGCTCAACTTGTACAGATGGTATCCAAAATGGAAATGAAACCGGTATCGATTGTGGAGGTATATGTCCTCCTTGCGCCAATGACGGTACAATTGTATATGTTGATATCGAGGACCTAATCACCAATTCATCAACATCTTGGAATTTCTTTAGAATTGAAACAGGTGATGAAAATGGATTTGGAGGATGGTTTTCGAATAGTACTATTCGATTAGTTACTTATGGAAAAGATGTCGTTTGCGAAGGTACCAGCAATAATGTAACTTTAATAGAAGAAGGTATCGAAGTGAACTCCTCTAGCAACTTTGTTGCCAATTCTAATAGTTTCTTAATTGGTTCCTCATCATACACAAGCTGGAACGGAAAATCAGGTTATATAGGATTTTCTTTCAAAATTAATGGAGCCACTCATTATGGATGGTTTTATGTAACAGTCGCTAATAATGGATTATCATATACTATAAAAGATTATGCCTATAACACGACACCAAACCAAGGTTTAATCACAAATAGGCCTACGAGAATAAAAGATGGACTTGAGTTAAACACTCCCAACCTATACCCTAACCCATTCGATAACACATTTACAATTGATGTTTCTACAATGAATAGCGAGGCTTTGGTTGTAAAAGTTTATGATCTATTAGGAAAAGAAGTGATTCGCAAAAAATACAAAAAGAATCCAGGTAGAATAGTTTTAGGTAAACAAATTAAAGTATCAGGAAGTTATTTTGTGAAAATACAGACGAAAACAAAAAACACAATTCTACGACTTATTAAACTCTAAACACACAAATAGTAATACCGTTACGAATACGTAATGAAGTTTGTTAGTTAGTAATTAAGCAGCTGCTCTACTACGCAGCTGTTTTTTATATTAATGAACTCTAATTAATAAGAGCAATCTCCAAGGGTATATTTTTTAATTTCAGTAAAGAGTCAAAAAGACCAAAGAAAAAACACCTAATAATCAATGGTTTATTTTTTTGGCACGCTGCTTGATACTATAAAAGTGAGCATCACAAACACAAATCGCGATACTCATTTAAAATCAAGAATTATGAAAAAATTTGTTTTACTATTTACAGGTTTATTATTAGCAACTTTTACAGCTAATGCTTTAGAAACAAACATAGAGTCTTCTACCCGCTATTATAATAACGGAAAGTCTTTTATCTTCAGTGAAGGAGGAATTGATTTTTCTGTTTATGCAGATGGGCAATTTGATTTTTATATCAATGGATCAAGAGGAAGAGTTAGTGTTGGTTTAAATGCACCTGGAGTAAACATTAGTTTTAATTCTGGATATGATTATGATGCCTACGTACAGTACGATGATTATGGTGCAGTAGTGCAAATCGAAGATACTCCAATCTTTTATGATCATTATGGTAGGATCGTACAAGCAGGAGATATATTTATAAACTACAATAACTATGGGCGTATCTCAAGAGTTGGAGGATTATATGTAAACTATAACAGTTACGGTAGCTTCTTAAACTGTACAGGGTTTATAAACAACTATAACAGACGTTATATATATAGACCGTTTCACGCATATTTCACCATTCCTGTGGTAAGTAGATGTATCGTATACACAAGACCATATAGAAGATATTATACTCCTTACAGATGTTCGTATACCGTATATAGATCAAACTATTATAATGGGTATTATCACAGACCATACAGAAGTCGTAACTATTACAGACCTCATAATAGAATCACTAGCTATAATAGAGGATATAGAGGATCGAATGTAAGAAATGTTGGTTACAGATCTAGAGATCACAGAACTGCTATGTACAAAAGAAATGATCGTAACTATAGCACATATAACAGAAGTAGATCTAGATCAACTAATTATGGGACAAGAAATGTTACCAGAAGTAGATCAAACAATACGGGAACAAGAAGTGTAAATAGAAGTAGGTCTTATGACAATGGTACAAGAAATGTAAATAGAACACGTAGCGTAACTGCAAATCAGAGATCACGTACTGTAAGCAGGAACACACAGAGCACAACCAGAACTAGGTCGAGTAATAGAACTACTCCTTCAAGAGGAACAGTGCAAACAACAAAGAGAACAAGAAGTACAGTATCGAACAGGTCAAACAGCTATAGCCGTAAACCTAAGAGCAATACTCAGGCACAAAAACCTAGAACTACACCGAGAAGTTATTCTAGAAATGTAACAAAAGGTTCTAGCAACAGTCGTTATAGTAATAGAGCTGCAAATACAGCAAAAACAAGTACAAATAAAAAAAGAAGCAATACCTATAGCAGATCTTCTAGAGGATCAAGCAATTCAAGATCAAGTAGTACAAGATCACGTTCGGCTAGAGGTAGAAGCTAATAAAAATATATAAGAAGTTTATTTTTTTGGTTGGTTAGTTGGAAAATCCCTTAGAGACAAATGCTTAGGCATCTCTGGGGATTTTCTTTATTAATTCATTAATATCGGGAGATAACTTCGAAGCATATAACAGTGCGGTATATACTCCTACTATCAAAATGCTCTTACAAACGATATTAACAATTGGATGAAACGGAAACTCCCAAAAATAAAAACCAAAAACAAAGACAATAACAAAAATTAAAGAAAGAATAGTTTTGCTAGAAAACGGATGCATTTTAAACTTAAGGTAGACTATCCATAATTTGGCAAGATTATAACAAAATACTGCAGTAAATGTGGCAATTGCAGCTCCCGTAATTTTAAATATTGGAATACAGATGATATTCAAAACAAAAGAAAGAATAGCCATACCAACACCTATATACAGCACCAATTTATAGTAATCAGAAGAATATAGTATAGCATTAGTATTACCTAATACATTATCAAACAGTTTTACAGCACCTATAAGAACAACAACCCAAATATACAACTCATACTCCTCAGGAATAATCTCAAAAAGCTGGTGTACATTGCAAACAATTAAAATAAACAACAATCCGCTGATTATCAAAAGGTTTATAGAGCTTTTATTATACAAAGATTTTAATTGAATCCAGGCTTTTTCATTAATCAATTTTGCGGTTAATGGATACGTAATCTGATGCATTGCACGCGAGGGTATTATGATAACACTTGCGATATATGCACAAATACCATATTTAGCCACATTTTCAATTGCCAGATATCGTTCGATCATTGTTTTATCAAGATCAATAAGTAACGTTGCTACTGATCCTGCAATTACAATCAATCCAGAATATTTTAAAACAGTACTATAATTATTGGGTAAGGGTATGCTAAATCTAATTTTATGCAATCTAAAGGCGTATACCTTCATAATGGTGGTTCTGAGTAAATAAACGAATACCAATCCATAAATAAATTGATCTATGCTCAGAAATTCAAAATATACCAAGAGCAAAAGGATACTAATACACACCCTTAAAAATAACTCTTTCATCATATTACCAAAAACACTTTTTAGCTTTACTTTAGACCAGGCAAAAAAGATTTCAAAATAAGACAGTGCATAAGCCAAAACAAAGATAGTCCATATATAAGGTTGTACAATTGGGTTTCCTTTACTAAAATAATTGAGTAGTACATCATAAAACAATACTCCAACACCCCCTAAGATCAAAGCCATTACCAATGGCAAAAGCAACATCAAACTCATAAACCTGTCCTGTTGTTTTCTATCTGTATAGGAAGAAAAGAATTTTATCAACGTATTATGCACCCCAAATGCTATTAATGGCCATATCAAGTTAGAGGCCGAAATTAGATAAGAAATCAACCCATAATACTGTTCTTCCATGAAATTGGTAAACAGAAACAGTGTATTTACTGCACCGATACCAAAACCGACACAGGTTATGATTACATTCTTTACAGATTGATTAACTACTATCCCCATGTACTTATATATTATCTTCTTTAATAATATCAGAAAGACTTTTGGTTAATGCTCTCCTGCTATATTGTTCAATTCCTTTGGCATCGGATGCTAACTCTCCTTTTTTGAAACACCTATAATACTCCTGTATCCTTATTTTTAGAGCATCGAATTCATGATATTCGAAAAAACTACCACAATTCGTTTGCTTAATAAGCTTAGAAAAATCAGCCTCTTTAGGCCCTAATGCTAGAATAGGACGTTTTGATGCCATATACTCGAATAATTTACCGGGAATTATAGATTTAGTTTCTTCGCTATCGATCTCGATTAGTAACAATATAGAGGAACTTTTTTGAAGCTCGATAGCCTTTTTATGAGAAACATACCCTTCTATATCCAAAAAGTCAGACAAACCCGCTTCAGTTATACAAACCAGTACATCATCACTCACAGCTCCTATTAATTGCAGCCTAAATTCTTTGGCAAACTCTTTATCCTCTTGTGCAATTTCATAAAGAGCTCTCCAAAGGTGGTACGGATTACGGCCTGACAGCAAAGACCCAATATGCGCGATCGTAAATTTGCTATTTAATACAGTTTCTGATACTTCTTCTACATCATACCCATTAGTAATTACAGTAATAGGTGTAGTAGTAATACCTTCGAACTCTTTTTTGGTAGTAAAACTTGTAACAATCAAATGATCGCAAGTGTTTAGAACTTCTTTCTCAAGAATTTTATGTTTTTGTATCGATCGCTTAGTTAGTTTTAGTTTATCATGATACCCAATGGTCGTCCAAGGATCTCTAAAATCAGCCAACCAACGAACACCTAATTTCGTTTTAAGCCCCTTCCCTATCAAATGCACACTATGTGGTGGTCCAGTAGTAATTATAGTATGTATGTCGTTTTCAGAAATATATTCTTTAAGGTAATTAACAGAGGGTCTTACCCAATATTTCCTGGCATCTGGAATAAAAAAATTTCCTCGAATAAAGAGTAATAGTTTCTGAACAAATGATTGCTTATCCTTTTTAGTAATAATACCTTTACTAATAGTCTTAGTATCTTTTTTTGAAAATACCTGAGCAAAACGATAAGGTTCGAAAATAGGTTTCTTTAAAATTGTCACTCCTTCAGGAATTTCGGATAACAAAGAATCATCTTCTAGAGGGTATGTTGGATTTTGTGGTATATAAACAACTGGTTCAATGTCAAAGTCTCTCAAGTATTTTACAAACTTGAGCCAACGTTGTACTCCCGGCCCTCCTGCGGGTGGCCAATAATATGTGATAATCAAAACTTTCAACACCCGGATTACTTGTCTTCTTTTGTTAAAGATAGTAAACTACCTGTTTTCTTGTATTGATATAACACCCCTCCTATTAACAACAGCACCAAAATAATAGAACTGGTTAATGTAATTGCACTACCCGTTTTAACCACTTGGGGTTCGAATTTGAATTCTATATTATGTTTTCCCGCGGGGATTTTAATCCCTCTTAACGTATAATCAACCGGGTAAATTATATCGGGTTTTCCATCAATCAAAACCTTCCATCCATCTTTATAATATACTTCTGAAAACACAATAAAACCAGGTGCTGTACTATATACATTGTATGCCAAATGATCTGGTGAGGTTTTAGAAATTGATATTGTCGAAACACTATCTTTTACAGGATTAAACCCTTTAAGTTCTTCTTGATATTCATTTCTAATCACAGCCGTTTTCTTAGTATCTATTGTACTTAAGGCTTCAAACTCGTTTTTATATCCATCCACAAACTTTAATTCTTCAACAAACCAGGCAGGGCCATTGGCAGATGGGTTTTGCTGCACATCTAACTCGCGTTTCTCATTTTGTTGTATTACATATTTTACATTAAGCATGTTAATCACCTGTAGATTACCTTTTGCAATATGATTGTAGTATAGATCTTCCATTTTTCTTGGACGTACTGCTGTATATCCATTAATAGAATTGAAAAAATAGTTTGTATGTGAGTTATTAAACCCTCTTGCCTGATCTAATACCCTATAGTACGATTTGTCTTTTAAAATCTCCTGATCAACGGCGGTAGGCCTAAAATAGTTTTTGTATTCTCTTTTCGAAATAAAACCTTCTTCATTAACACTTCTTCTATCCACCGAAACAAGGTCAATTAGAATAAGTAGCCCAACAAGTACCAAGGCTATATTCTCAGATAATTTCTTTTTTAAGGTAAACCAAAGTACACCTCCTGCTAGTATAACGAACAATAAAGATCGCAAACTATCACTTTTCATTATTGTAATACGATCTTCTTTAATAGCATCAAAAATGGCAGGTTGTTCTATTGCTAATTGCACTTCAGATGGGGATTTAAAACTAAATAAACTGCCTCCAAACAACCAAAAGATTAAACACAATCCTCCAAAAATGCCTAATGCAATAAAAAACTTTTTTTGTCTCTCGATAAAAGGAATTTTATCATTAAAAAATCTATGTAAACCAAATACGGCAGCTATAGGTACTATTAATTCTAAAATTACTTGAATACTGGAGACCGCTCTAAATTTGTTATAAAATGGAACATAATCTATAAAAAATTGAGTCAAAAACTCTAAGTTTTTACCCCAGCTAAGCATTAATGATAATACAATACCTCCTATAAGCCACCATCGCAACCTTCCGTTAACAAGTAGTAAACCCAAAAGCGCCAAAAACACCACAGTGATACCCAAATAAGGAGGTGCTTCTACAAAAGGTTGATCTCCCCAGTACAATCCTGTCACATTCGCATAATAATTAGCCTGTTCATGAGGTTGCCCTAATTCTAATAACTTTTGGTAAAAAGCAGAATCAACCCCTAGATCAGAGGCTCTCCCTAATCCCATAAGTTTAGGAACAAAAAGATTTAAGGATTCTAGTTTTCCGTAACTGTATTCTGTAATATATTCATAGTCTAGTCCATTTTTTTCTGAAGAACTCGCCGTAGTTTCTGCCAATAAGTTCTTACCCCTGATACTAGTATCTACATATTCTGATGTGGACAATAAAGTTGTTGCATTAGTGGCTAACCCTAAAATAACAGCTACCACTAATATCCCTACAGATTTAAAAAAATGAAGAGTTTCTTTTTTCTTGATAGCATCGATACCATATGCTATACCCATTACCAAGGTTAATAAACCTAAATAATAGGTCATTTGATAATGATTTGCCTGTATTTCTAACCCCATGGCTATGGCAGTAAGCAAGAATCCCCAAATATATTTTCGCTGAAAAACCAATAAAATACCTGAAATCACTAATGGGAAATACGCGATCGCATGCGCTTTGGAGTTATGTCCTACCCCAATAATTATGATAAGGTAAGTCGAAAACCCAAAAGCCAATGCTCCAAGAACTGCTATTTTCCAAGGAATTCGCATAACGAGCATCAAAATATAAAAACTTACAAGGTATAAGAACAGATAATCCGCAGGTCTTGGTAAAAATCGGATCAATCGATCTAGTTTATCCATATAATCATGCGGAAATTTTGCCCCTAATTGATATGTAGGCATACCCCCATAGGCCGAATTATTCCAATAAGTTTCTTGTCCTTTTTGCGTTCTATGATCCTTTTGTTGTTTGGTCATTCCTTCATAAAGCTTTATATCATTTTGATACAACATTTTACCACTCAAGACAGGGTTAAAATAAACCAATGAAACAATTATAAAACCAAAAACAATAAGAATATGAGGTATGAATCTTTTAAGTAAAGACATGATTTGTGTACGTTTATTTAATGATGAGCCAAATTAAAAAATATAAGCAACTTCTATAAAAATATACACACATTTTTAAAGCACTTATATAATTAAAATATGAAAAGAGAATAACCTGGATGCTAAAAAGACAGGTTACGAATTTGATTTGTTTAAATTAAATGAAGTAATAGTTAATCGATCTCTTCATAATCGATATACTCACCTACATTTTTATTTGAAGGTTTTTGCTTCGTTTTTTTGTTAATAATAACGTCTTCATCGGTAGGTTGTTGTGGCTGCTGGTATTGACTAAATTGTTGCTGAAATTTCTCTCCGGCTTTCTTTGTGACATATCTAAGCAATAGAGGACCAAATATTCGCGTTAATACCTTTAGTCCATAATATATAAGTAAAATAATGAGGATAACCTTTAATACCCCTGGCAATGAAGCTTCTTGCATATTATTTTTTTTCAAAAATAGGGAACTCTCTATACAATTACAGGTAGACAATCCTAAAAAAATGATAAAATCTGCTATATTTGAACCAAATCTATTGAATATGAGCCCTAAATCTATTCTACTGTTAGTCACCATCTTTTTGTTTGGGCTAACATCTTCTGCGCAATATACCGAGAAGATTAACTCTAACAGACCTGGTACTTCTCAGGGTGCTTTCTCTGTTGGTAATAATGTATTGCAGCTAGAAGGTGGTATAGGATTTGGAAAAGAAAAGCATAAAATTTTAGACACTAAAGCCAAGGTATTTAATTTTGATTATACGGTAAGATATGGACTTCTTATAGAACAATTGGAGATTAGACTTAATGGTAGTTATAGAGCAGATGGCGTTACTCAAACTGTAGGAGCAAATGAGCAAAAAATAAATAGAAGTAATTTTGAGATAAATACACTGGGAGCAAAATATTTGATCTACGACCCGTATAAAAAGCCAAAGAAAGACTCTATTAATTATGATAAACTGAAAAGTTGGAAAGAACGCTATAAATTTAGTTGGAAGACTCTTATCCCAGCTGTATCTGCTTATGCCGGAGTTAATTTTGTAGCCAAAGACAATCCTTTTACGTTTCCTAATGATCCATCGATAAGCCCAATATTTGTGGTTGCTGCTCAAAATAACTGGACTACAGCTTATGGTGGTGACTGGGCATTTGTTACCAATATTATTGTGGATAAAGTAACTACGGATAACCCTGCTATAGGCTGGATTTTTACGGCTACTCATACTGTTAATGAACAATGGGCCGGATTTGTCGAATATCAAGGGCAAAAAAGTGATTTTTATAGTGATAATATACTTAGGGTTGGAGGAGCTTATTTATTTGATCAAGACCTGCAATTTGATGCCAATATCGCTTTTAATTTTAAAGACACCCCCTCTATATTTACTTGTAGTCTGGGTGCATCGTATAGATTTGACTGGCACACCAAGGATGAGATTATCGAAGAACCTGGATTAGAAGGCGGCGTTAAAGAGGGTGAAGAAAATGAAGGTGAAGAAAATGAAGGCGAAGAAGGACTTGACGAAGATCTTGAAGAAATAGATGGTATCGAAAATGACAGCCTTAAACTAGAGAAAACTCCATTTATCAATGATTTTGAGGATGATAGTTTTAGAGATGCCATAGAGCAAGATCTTGACGAAAGACGTACCGAAGAACGCTTGGAACGAGAGCGTATCGAAAACGAAAAAATAGCCAAAAAAGAAGATAAAAAATTCAGAAAAGAAGAGGCTCGAAGGTTAAAACGCGAAGAAAAAGCTGCAAGAGAGGCTGAAAAAGCAGCTATAAAGGCTGAGAAAGAAAAGCAAAAAATGATTGATGATATTGATGCTGAATTAGATAAAATGGAGCAAGATCAAGGCGTTGATGGTGAACTTGATGATATCGACAAACAGCTCAAAGAACTAGAGCAAATGGAAAAAGAGCTCAATCAAGAAGAACAAAAAGAGGAAAAAGAGGAAAAAGAGGAAAAAGAGGAAAAGAAAGAAGAAGAAAAAGAGCAAAAAGAACAAGAAGCCGAAGATATTGATGCAGAATATGAAAAGTATCAAAAAGAACAGGAAAAGGCTAAAAAAGAAGAAGAAAAGCGAAGAAAGAAAGAAGAAAAGAAACGTTTAAAAGAAGAGAAAAAACGAAAAAAAGCAGAAAAACAAAAGAAGGATCAAGAAAATGATAGTGGATCTTGATAATGGGTTTAAACTATGAATTAATATAGCACCACTATAATTTTTTTTTGTGTCATCCAGAGTAACCTCTGTTAATATTATTCCTAAAAATGATCTTTCTGCATTCGTAATATTTAATAAAAGGGTTATATATTTGCTAAGAATTAGAGATGACATATGATTTATGATTACGATTAAAGAAATTACTTCAAAAGGAGATTTAACTACATTTGTTAAATTTCCTTTTGAATTATATAAAGATTCCCCCTATTACGTCCCCTCTATTATTAAGGAAGAACTGGATGTAATGAATCCTAAAAAAAATCCGGTATTCAGAAATTCTGATGCAAAGTACTTTCTTGCCTATAGAGATCATAAAATTGTTGGTCGTATTGCGGCTATTGTTAATTGGATCGAAGTTAAAGAACAACAGAAGCCTAAAGTACGCTTCGGTTGGTTTGATGTTATTGATGATATAGAAGTTACCAAGGCATTATTACAAAAAGTTTCAGAATTTGGCGCACAGCATTCTCTTGAATATATGGAAGGCCCAGTTGGTTTTTCTAATATGGATAAAGCAGGAATCTTAATCAAAGGGTTCGAAGAACTAAACACGATGATCACTTGGTATAACTATCCATATTATGCCAAACATATGGAACAACTTGATTTTAAACCTGCTGCTACTTGGGTAGAGTATAAAATCAGAGTACCAAAGCAAACCAAAGAAAAGGTTATTAAATTTTCTGAAGTTATAAAGGAACGATACCAACTTACACTTCTTAAGTTCAATAAAAGTAAAGAGATCCTAAAGTATGCCGATGATATGTTTGATTTATTAAACAAAACATATAGTAGCTTACAAACTTTTGTACCTATACAGCAATATCAAATTGATATGTATAAGAAAAAGTACCTACCCTATCTCAATCCAGAATATATTACCTGTATTGCAGATAAGACCGGGAAACTTATTGCTTTTTCGATTGTGATGCCATCATTTTCAAAAGCTTTGAAAAAAATGAATGGAAAAGTATATCCTTTGCGTTTCTTACATATTTTAAAGGCGCAACGAAGAAATAACACTGCAGCTTTTTATCTTATCGGAGTAGATCCAGAGTACCAAAACAAAGGTGTTACGGCTCTTATTTTTAAAGAAATGAATGAAGCTTTTTTACGTAATGGTATCGAGGTTGTAGAAACCAATCCCGAATTAGAAGAAAACAAGGCTATTCAGGCACTTTGGAATGGTTACGATCACGAATTACATAAAAAAAGAAGAACATTTAGGAAAGATCTTTAAAATACTAATCATAAATACAGCACATAAAAAAAACATCACCTTTCTATGGTGATGTTTTTTTTATGTAATAAAGTGTGTATTTTATTTTACTCGCCCATTGCAGCAGCAACAGCAGCAGACATACGCTTATATGTTCCGTTTTCTAATCGCTCTCTAATTGCAGAAAAAGCATTTAGTGTCTCCTCAATATCTTCCATAGTATGCGATGCCGTAGGAATCAATCTTAACAAGATTAATCCTTTTGGTATTACAGGATATACCACTATAGAACAGAAAATACCATGATTTTCTCTTAAATCTTTTACCAATGCCATTGCTTCAGGAATACTTCCTTTCAGATACACAGGTGTTACGCAACTTTGTGTAGTACCTAAGTCAAATCCTCTAGCTTTTAATCCATTTTGTAATGCATTAACATTATCCCATAGTCTTGCTTTTAACTCTGGCATTGTTCGAAGCATGTCCAAACGTTTTAAAGCACCTACAACTAATTGCATTTGAAGTGATTTTGCAAACATTTGAGATCGCAAGTTATATTTCAAATAATCTATAATCTCTTGATCGGCAGCAATAAAAGCACCAGTACTAGCCATAGATTTCGCAAATGTAGCAAAATACACATCTATTTGATCTTGTACGCCTTGCTCCTCTCCTGTTCCTGCTCCTGTTGCACCTAAGGTTCCGAACCCATGCGCATCATCAACAAATAGTCTGAAGTTATATTTTTCTTTTAGAGCTACTATTTCTTTTAACCTTCCTTGTTCACCACGCATTCCAAAAACACCTTCAGAAATCAATAAAATTCCTCCTCCAGTTTTTTCGGCCATTTTTGTAGCGCGCATCAAGTTTTTATCGATGCTTTCTATATCGTTATGGCGGTATGTATATCTTTTTCCTTGATGTAATCGCACACCATCAATTATACATGCATGCGCATCAACATCATAAACAATAATATCATCCTTGCTAACCAAAGCGTCTATAGTAGACACCATACCTTGATACCCAAAGTTTAATAAATACGATGCCTCTTTATCTACAAATTCTGCAAGTTCATTCTGTAATTGTTCATGAAGATCAGTATGTCCACTCATCATTCGTGCACCCATTGGATAGGCAGATCCATACATCGCAGCTGCCTCTGCATCAACTTTTCGTACCTCTTCTTTATTTGCTAATCCAAGATAATCATTGATACTCCATGTAATTACTTCTCTTCCTTGAAATCTCATTCTATTTGATATAGGACCTTCTAGTTTTGGGAAAACAAAATATCCCTCTGCTTGATCTGCCCATTTCCCTAATGGTCCTTTGTCTTTATAAATCTTATCAAATAAATCTCTCATCTATCAAAAATTTGTGTCTTATTAAGTTTGCGAAAATACGTAAAATTGATTTGATGACATAATTATATTCCAATTCACTTTTACAATGTGATATTTTAACAATTCTTCAGAATCCCAACCTCCAAAGTAATTGATTTTTCGGCTTTTACCAATTCTTATGCCAATAAATTTGATCATGTAATCCTAGTAATATACTAGGTTATGATTAAAATTTAGATCAAAAAAAAAGCATCTGATGGATACCAGATGCTTTTTTATGTAATTATTAATTTTATTTTACAAATTCAACTTTGGAAGCATCTACTTCATGTTTGCTATCAAAAAATCCTTGCTCCATCATCCAATCGTCACTGTATACCTTACTCATATATCTGGATCCGTGATCCGGTAAAATTACAATAACATTACTATCTTCTGTAAATTCACCTTGCTCAGCCAGTTGTTTAATACCCTGAATAGCAGCGCCACTAGTATATCCTAGAAACATACCCTCTTTACGAGCCAGTTCTCTTGCAGTGTGCGCACTATCTTCATCATTTACTTTCTCAAACTTATCTATAACATCAAAATCAGTAGCAGTCGGTATAAGGTTTTTACCTAAACCTTCGATACGATAAGGATAAATCTCGTTAGAATCAAATTCTTTTGTCTCATGATATTTTTTAAGTACTGATCCATAAGCATCAATCCCTAAAACGCGAACGTCACTATTTTGTTCTTTTAAATATCTTGCAGTACCTGATATAGTTCCTCCTGTTCCACAACAAGCTACAAAATGAGTAAGCTCACCTCCTGTTTGCTCCCATATCTCTGGACCCATTGAATTATAATGTGCGTCAATATTAGAATCGTTAAAATACTGGTTAATATATACAGATCCTTTAATTTCTTCGTGCAACTTCTTGGCCACCTCATAATAAGATCTTGGATCATCTGCACTAACATGGGCAGGGCAAACATAAACCTTTGCCCCCATATTTTTTAACATTGCAATTTTATCTTTAGAAGATTTTGAGCTCACCGCAAGAATACATTCATATCCTTTGATGATACTTACCATAGCAAGGCTGAAACCAGTGTTACCACTTGTAGTCTCTATAATTGTACTACCTGGTTTAAGTATACCTTTTCTTTCGGCTTCTTCTATTATATAAAGTGCAATTCTATCTTTGGTTGAATGGCCCGGATTAAAAGATTCTATTTTTGCATAATAGTTACCCGGAAAGCCTTCCATAATTGTATTTAGTTTTACAAGTGGGGTATTACCTATAAGCTCTAAAACATTATTGTAAGCCTGTATCTTTTCTCTCATATAGTTGTGTTTTAGCAGGTAAATGAAAAAATTAGGGGGTTCAAATACTGCTATAAAAACGGTACGAAGTTACATTAAATTTTTCAATTAGTCTTTTATACCTTCTAAATCTAATAAAAATACATATTCTTCGGCTACTTCTTTAAGAGCTTCAAATCGACCTGAAGCACCACCATGTCCTGCTTCCATATTGGTATGTAGTAATAGTAGATTATAATCCGTTTTTAGTTCTCTTAATTTTGCGACCCATTTTGCAGGTTCCCAATATTGTACTTGAGAATCATGAAGTCCCGTAGTAACCAACATATTAGGGTATTCTTGTGCGATTACATTATCATAAGGAGAATACGATTTCATGTATAAATAATACTTTTTCTCATTAGGATTACCCCATTCATCATATTCGCCTGTTGTTAAAGGAATACTATCATCGAGCATGGTAGTAACAACGTCAACAAAAGGAACAGATGCTACCACACCATTATAGTACTCAGGCGCCATATTTACAACTGCTCCCATAAGCAGTCCTCCGGCAGAACCACCCATAGCATATAAATGATCCTTGGATGTATAGCCTTGCTCTATCAAAAATTTAGAACAATCGATAAAATCAGTGAAAGTGTTTATTTTTTTAAATAATTTTCCATCTTCATACCATCCTCTACCCAAATATTCTCCTCCACGTACATGGGCAATCGCATAGATAAACCCTCTATCCAACAAGCTTAACCGTACTGTAGAAAAATATGGATCTACGGTTGATCCATAAGAGCCATATCCATATTGCAACAAAGGGTTGCTACCATCTTTTTTAATCCCTTTCTTGTACACCATAGAAATAGGAACTTTGGTACCATCTGCCGCTGTTGCCCATACTCTTTCGGATACATAATTACTTTTATCAAATTTTCCGCCAAGAACTTCTTGTTCTTTCTTTACTTCTTTTTCCTTAGTTTCCATATCAAAGTCAATAACCGAATTAGGAGTAACTAACGAATTATAAGAATATCTTAGAATTTTTGTGTCAAAATCAGGATTGGTACTTGTATAAGCAGTATAGGTTTCATTATCGAAAGGAAGATAATAGTCGACAGTACCATCCCATCGTTTTATATTTATTTTATTAAGACCATTACTACGTTCACTAATCACATAATAGTCTTTAAAGATTTCAATATCTTCTAACAGGACATCTTCTCTGTGCGGAATTACCTCTTTCCAGTTATCTTTTAACGTATTTTCTTCATCAACTTTCATTAACTTAAAGTTCTTAGCACCATCATCATTAGTCAACACATAAAAATGGTCTTCGTAATGAGCAATACCATACTCAAGCCCTCTTACTCTTGGCTGAAAAACTTTAAACTCTCCTGTTGGATCATCTGCTTTTAAAATTCTGTACTCTGTAGTAAGCGTACTGCTAGAACCGATAACCAAATATTTTTTGGATTTAGTTTTATATACAAAAGTGTAAAAAGTATCATCCTTTTCGTTATAAATTTCTACATCCTCATCAACTGGTGTTCCTAATATATGACGGTATACTTTGTCTGATCTAAGTGTCTCATCATCTTTCTTGGTATAAAATAAGGTTTTACTATCTGCAGCCCATGTACTGCCCCCTGTCGTTGTTTCTATAGTTTCTGGGTATATTTCACCTGTTTCAAGGTTTTTTATACGAATCGTGTATTTACGTCTACTTATGGTATCTACACCAAATGCCGCTAATTTATTATCCGGACTAATATTTAGGCCAGAAAGTCTATAATAGCTATGCCCTTCAGCTTCTATATTACAGTCAAATAATATTTCTTCTTCGGCATCAAGAGTTTCTTTTTTTCGTGAATATATTGGGTAATCTTTACCTTTTTCATATCTGGTGATATACCAATAACCATTAAGTTTATAAGGGACCGAAGCATCATCTTCTTTGATTCTTCCCTTCATCTCTTCAAAAAGGTCTTTTTGAAAATCTTTGGTGTGAGCAGTCATCTTATCATTATAATCATTCTCTCTCTCCAAATAGTCAATCACTTCAGGGTTTTCTCTTTCGTTCAACCAAAAGTAATTATCAACCCTAACATCATCATGCTTTTCAAGGTTTGTTTTCTTTTTATCTGCTAACGGGTACTGAACTTGTGTTTCCAATGCGGTACTTGTGTTTTTTTTACATGAAGATGCAAAAGTAATTGAAAGTAAGAATATAATATGTAGACTTTTCATAATAATCTCTTAGTTTATTAACAGCCAAAGTACTAATTTTGCCAATATAATTTTGAAAAAAACAAGATATGTTCGGAGACATGATGGGAATGATGGGTAAACTTAAAGAAGCCCAACAAAAAATTGAAGACACCAAGAAAAGACTAGATACTGTACTCATAGACGAAAGCAGCTCTGATGAGATGCTCAAAATTACGCTAACAGCTAATAGAGAAATTAAAAGCATTACCATAGCAGATGAATTATTAAAAGACAAAGAGCAATTAGAAGATTATCTTATTCTTAATTTAAATAAAGCGATCGCAAAAGCCACTCAAGTGAACGAAAGTGAACTTGCCGCAGTTGCCAAAGAAGGGATGCCTAATATCCCAGGTTTAGGAAAATTTATGGAATAATTGTTGATTACTATAAATCACAAAACATTTATAATGAGATACAAGTATTTATTTTTGCTGTTATGTTTATCAAATTTGATGGTATTCGCTCAAGATCATAAAGATTCGTTTTGGTTGTATGATTTTGAACAAGCAAAAGAAATTTCGAAAAAAGAGGGCAAACCTATTTTCATGTATTTTAGTGGTAGTGATTGGTGTAGACCTTGTATGATGCTACAAGAAGATGTTTTTGATAACTATAAGTTCGAAAAATATAAAAATTCTTTTGTTTTTCTTTATATAGACATACCAAGAAATACTGATTTATTATCTGAAGATCAAAAAGTTCAGAATTTTAAACTCTTAAAATCATACAATACGCAAAAATCTTTCCCTTTGATAAATATTGTAAATCATAAAGGTAAAGTATTAGATGACATATCCGGGTATAGCTCTCTAAGAGATACAAAATATCATTTTGATTTACTTGAGAAACACAGTAAATAAAAAATGCCTAATACATACACTGCATTAGGCATTTAACGGTTTGTATTTCCAATTATAGATTACTGAATTAATCTAAATTCGGTTCTTCGGTTTGCAGCATGTTGTCTCTCTGTACAAGTAACACCATCGGCACATCTGTTTTTTAATCTAGTTTCTCCATATCCATTGGCTACTAATCGGCTGGCATTTACACCTTTCGCAATTAAATAATTAACAACCGATTGGGCTCTTTTGTCAGATAATGTTTTATTGCTTGTTCTCGAACCTCTGGCGTCTGTATGAGAAGCTATTTCCATTTTTGTACCTGGATTATTTGCTAATACTGGCATTAATCTTGTATCGATTAGACTTTTTGCCTGTGCTGTTAAAGTCGAGCTTCCTAAATTCCAATTAATCGGTAATGCAGAATATTCAACAAGAGAACATTCAACTTCTTTCCAAGTAGTTAGTCCTCCTTTTTGAGTAAGCACTTCTTTAGTGACTTCTTCAAAAGTAGCAGGAACAATTACTTGTTCAGTATATGCATCCTTTACCAAAACAGTTTTTGTTATCGTACCGTACTCGGCAGGAACTTCTTCTTCAATAACTCTAGCAGGTTCTACCAAAACTCTTTTACTATACGTTCCTGATTGTTCTGATATCGGAGTACTACTTGTTGTTGCATCGGCACCTAGCGTTTTTACCGGTATTGTAGTAAATTCTGCTGGGTATCCCTTATAACACCAGTAACGACAATCATCCGGATTACTTGATGCACAATCAGGTGCCGGAGAGCCTAACTCCCACTGTGCATAAGCTGGTTTAATCTCTACAGTTTCAGAGCCATTACCTAGTTTTGCTGGTATAACCTTTAATACCGAAGCTCCTTGTTTCTTTACAAAAGTAACGGTTCTTGTTTCATACTTTGCAGGAACTACTCTTAGTTTTTTTGAAGCTTCTTTAATAACAACGCGCTCTGTAGTTGTTTCATATTTGGCCGGAATAGTTCTTAACTTAGTATATTCTGGCGTTAATTTTACTTGAACGGTTTGATTTTCGTATACATCGGGTGTAGTACAACGCACATAACATTTACCTGGCTCAGGGTTTTGAGGTAAATCCTGTTGAGCTTGGACATTTGCTACAAGAAGTACCAGGAAAACCCCTAAAATAATTTTTTTCATAGTTGATAGATTTTAATATGAATGTTAATAATAATTAAATGCTAAACTATAAATAGCCAAGAAGTTATGGGTATTTGAAAGGTCATTTAAAAACCCTGTTTTCGATAAGTTGTACTAATTTTCGATAAAACGCATATAAAAGTTGTTCTTCTGTAGGATTCTATTTTTGTTTCTGCTATTAATTACATAATTTTAACGGAAGCTTAAAAATTAACTAAAAAATTGACAATATGTTTGAACTCAAAAATAAGGAAGGGTCTAGCTATCATTTTACTCTAAAAGCAAAAAACGGACAAGTAATTCTCTCTAGCGAGGTTTATAATAGTAAGTCTGCGGCTGAAAATGGAATTTCTTCGGTTAAGAAAAATGCTTCAGAAGATGGTAGATATGAACGTAAAACTGCTAAAGACGGTAGATTCTTTTTTAATTTAAAAGCCGGTAACGGTCAGGTTATAGGAAGTAGTCAAATGTATTCTTCTGAATCTGGAATGGAAAATGGAATCAATTCTGTAAAAGAAAATGCTTCTGGAGCCGATACAAAGGAAGTATAATTTTTTTAAGTGTTTTTAAATAACAATTATAGTAAGCTGCTTAGAATATCTGAGCAGCTTTTTTTATATCGCTTTCCTGGATAATTAAGAAATAGTAACTCAGAAAAAACACTACTTCTCCTGCATACGATAACATAATAAGTACTTTTCTTCTTTTTTGGATGTACTGTAAAAGGAAACTAGTCTTGCTAATTTGGTAAACGTATCCTTACAAAAGTCAATTCAGCTCTTCTATTTTTTATAAAGTATTTGCAGCACCGAATCGAACTAATGCAATTAATGTTATTTTTGTGAAAATCATTCGTCAGTTAGTCAACATAATCTCTTTGTTAAAAAATCATGCTAAAAGCTCTGAAACATTTCATTCTACCTTTAGTTATACTATTATCTATTCAAGCTAAATCTCAAGACTTTGTAGATACGTTGAAAAATAAAACTTATGATGAAATAAGGGCTCTTTTTCCAAAGTATAGAACAGATTCTTTAAAAGTAAAAACAATTGCAACGTTTTACTTAGATAAAGCAAAAAAGGAACGGGATACTTTAAAAATGGCCAAAGGGTATCATCTTTTATACTATATCTCGAATTACGAAAATAAACAGAAATACTTGGATAGTATTATTACGGTTACCCGTTATAAACAAAATGAAGAATTTCCGGCTCAGGCCTATTTTCATAAAGCACAACTTTATTTATATCAAAAGAGAAATGTTGAGCAGACTATAAATTATCTTAATGAAGCTCGCAAATATGCCAAACTGAACAACAATACGGATTTGATATATCGCATTGATTATCAAATAGCAGTGATCAAAAGCGAACATTTAAATGAAAAAGAAGAAGCACTGATTATTTTCAAAAAATGTGCGAATTTTTACTCCCAAAATTTTAACGGCAATAACAGTTATCTATATTTAAACACATTACATGCCATATCCGATACGTATATAGGTATCAAAAAACATGATTCTGCTTCTTATTATAACAATTTAGGGTACTCTAAAGCCAAAAACGCTTCGGATATTAATCAAGACCAATTAAAATACTATTTTGTTTTATGTGAAGGTATCAACAAATACTTACAAAAAGAATATGTACCGGCAATAGATAGTATTTCGAATGCCTTACCGTTAATGATCGAATTTGATGATCAATCCAATGTCATTGATAGTTACTTTTATTTAGGAAAAAGCTATCATGATCTTGGAAGAAAAGAAAAGGCAATACCATATTTTAAGAAAACAGATTCTGTACTCGAAACGTTGAATTCTATTCCTCAATACAAGCATGTTAAAACATACGAATACTTAAAAAATTACTATAAAGTTAGTAAAGACCTGGAAAATCAAAATAAATATCTGGATAAACTAAATGCGATACTAAATAATTACCTAAACGATCAGATCCATATAAGTAAACGAGTAAAAGAAGATTATGACATTCCTCTTTTACGAGAAGAACAAGAAATTGTTGTTAAACAATTAAACAAAGACACCAGCACCTACCAATCAAGCATCGTGATATTGATTTTACTTATCTTCGGGTTAGGCGGTGTCGTATTGTATTTATACAGAAGAAAACAACTATATCGATTACGTTTTGAAGCGTTGATTGCCAATGACAAGCCAATAACACAACAAAAACAAGATGAAATTGAACAGCCCGAAACAATAAAAAAAGAGCTAAGAGTACCCGAAAAACACGTGACTTATATTTTGAATAAGTTGGACGAATTCGAAAAAGAAAAAAAATATCTTGTGATTGGTGTGACTTCCCAATCTTTGGCAGATGATATGGAAACCAATATCAAGTATTTATCACGAACTATCAACTATTATAAACACAAAAACTTTACCCACTATCTTAACGAATTAAGAATTGCCTACGCTTTAGAAGAACTTAAAAGAAATAGTACTTTACGAAAATTTACTATAAAAGCGATTGCTAATGAGATGGGATACAATAGTGCAGAAACGTTCTCTAATGCGTTTTATAAGCAAGTGAAAATAAAGCCGTCATACTTTATCAAAAACTTAGATAAGATCAATTAAAATAGGGCTATCCGTATGTTGCATAATGTTATATAGATCTCGAAATTCGGGAATTTCGATTTCAATACGCAAAAAACAACAAAAATAACGGATGGATTTCTATACTTTGGTCGGGGATTAATAAAACATTAAAACAATTACAATGAAGAAAAGTTCACTCAACTCAAAAAAACTTAGTCTTAACAAACTAAACATTGCAAAACTTGATAACCTAAACTCTGTAAAAGGCGGAGATATTTTGGGTACCAATAGTGGAAGTCAAAATCCTTGTCATACAGAAAGTTGCAAGGTTTGCCATAATCAAGATCATGAAGCAGCAGGTGGTGTTTAAGTTTAAAACAACTAATATTTTATAAAGTTTTAGAATAATGAAAAAAAAGCTATTTGATTTACAAAAATTGTCTTTAACAAAGTTTGAGGTTTCTAGACTTGATAATCTTAACAAAATATATGGAGGGTATACTGATCTTAACGATGGCGGGAATCCTGTCGGGACTTATAGTGGTCATCATGGTGGTTGCCCCACACAATCATGCCAAGCTTGTCCTCCTAATCGAAGGTAATTACCACTAGTTCAGTTCTGAGCTATATTGACAGTCATCATGTCAAAAGCAAAAAAACTTGTCCTGTCTACAAAAATATGCTACTTCTTTAAAAAGGGGTAGCATATTTGGTTATATTCTTTTTCAAACTACATTCATTAATATAAACCCTCCTAAACAATAGTTAAGAGGGTTTTGAACTAGATTAAGCAATCTAATCGTTTGTACAGCTCTCAGCCATACTATAAGTACTAGCAACTATAGCCGCTTGCGAAACAATTAAGGATGCAAATCCTGTTGCAGGTGCAATAGCAACGCTTGCTACTGATGCAACAAAAGAAAATATTGCAATGCCACATCCATCACCACTAATTTTTTCTAATTCTTGAATTTCTAAATTTCTCATTTTTGTAAGTTTTAATTATTAAAAATTTATTTTTTGATCAAAGCGCTTGACTGAGACAAACATACTTCAAGAAAGGACCCCGAAACAAGGCATTATATTAGCGATTCCCGAATTTCGATCGTAATTCCCGAATTTCGAGTTTAATTAATATCATAAACTATATTTTTGGGATGATAAACTTTATAATCCCCACCAACACTGGCATAAGTCAAATCATAAAGACAAAATAGGTGTTTGATTTATCCAAATAATCTAAAAGATTACGGTATTATCATATCATTATAATTTGTTTTGACTGAACCAGCCAATTAATTAACTTCTGTAATGGTGTCATTATATTTTTTTGTGTTCGAGTTGTAATTCTGCTACCTTTTTAACATTAGAATCCTTTCCTTAAAAGCTATATTCCTTTAATCCTAACCTGTTCTTGTTGATTGATTGCATAAAAAAACCAGGGCAAATACCCTGGTTCATTTAAAAACAATAATTCTAACGATAGTCCTTGACTACCAAACTCAACTTATTACTTATACACAATAAATACAACTTGTCGGTGCAGCAGAATACTGACATGCCATACCTTGAGTATTATTACCACAACCATCGGGGTTTGCAGTAGGAAGTTGATGAATGGTCAATCTTGGCCAATTATGAATTCCTCCCGAAATGGTGTTTAACTGTGCTACATCAATTTTTTTTAAACTTAACTTCTTTTTACTTTTCATGATTTTGATTTTTAAGTGAAATAATTATTTATATACCCCATAAAGGGAATCTAATGTGCAGTTTATGTGCAACATGTTTATTAAAAGGAGCATACTCCAGAATTTAATTATAGTAACAAAGTAGTATTGCGCCCTTAACTTTTTGGAATAAGCCAATAGCCTATTGATCAAAACTTATATAATTACAATCCGTTGGCAAAAATGAGTTTGCATAGAAGCAAATCATTGGATTTGTTGGTTTATTAATATCCGTGAGGTCTATGTCCCCCCCTTTTATAGTACCTAGTTGAGCTACTTCTATCTTTTTGAACTTTAGCTTCATCTTATTTTCCATTAATATTTGATTTTTTGATTAAACAATATACACGTGTCTTTGATATGGCAAACATAGGCTATGGCCCAAGTGGTATACAAATAATCATATTGAGTATTCCCGAATTTCGATCGAAATTCGGGAATGTTAGCATAAATCCTTTTCAATTGTTATGTTAAAAGAAAAGTCGCCCAAGAATCATTGTTTGGGCGACTTTTAAAAAGATATCATATTGTCAAATCAGCTATGATCAAGTACTATATGATTTTTTTTGAATTACTCTTTATGATAAATGATTATAAACATCTAAATAAAGTTTCTCTTGCCGTTATCTGACATTCTGGTTTACCGCTCTTATCATCGCAACGGCTAGGATGAATAGTATTACGTGCCGTAATTGCCGTAGGCCCAAGATTCCCACCATTAACAGCTCCTAATTGAGCAATATCCATTTTTTTAAGACTTAGTTTCTTTTTACTTTTCATAATTCTAATTTTAAATTAAACAATTGTTATAAAGCGCTTTGATAGCACGAACATAGTCTTAACATCTACTGATTTACAAATAGTTATTACATGCATTCTCGAATTTCGATCGATTTTCTGGAATCTAGATTTGTTTTGGAATTAAAAAAAAATCACCCAAAATAATTTGGATGATTTTTAAACATATATATGTATTATATCAAACTGCTCAAATACTTTGTACAGTTTTTTTTGTATGATGTGATACCAATAGTTCTAGAAAGTATTCATGTTGTTCTTGTGTATAATCCAAATGGGTAACAAATCTTAGTTTTCCTTGCCCCATTCCATAAAAATACACTCCTTTCGATTCCATCTCATTAACAAACTCCTGTTCATCTCCTTGGATGGTAAAAATTATGATATTCGTATCTATAGGTTCTACACCCGTCACGAAAGGTAATGTATTAAGTACTTGACCTATTTCTTTGGCCCGGGTATGATCATCTTTAAGTCTATCGATATGGTTTTCTATGGCATATAGACCCGCTGCAGCCATAAAACCTATTTGGCGCATACCACCTCCCAAAACTTTTCTAATTCTAATGGCGTTTTCCATAATATTTGAATTACCAATAAGAACCGAACCTAACGGAGCTCCCAATCCTTTACTTAAGCAAACAGAAATAGTATCAAATACTTCTCCATATTGTTTTGCATTTTCTTTTTTCGCAATCAAGGCATTCCATAATCTTGCTCCGTCAAGGTGATATCCCAGTCCGTGATCATCACAAACTTTTCTCATTTTCTTGATCTCTTCAAAATCATAACATGCTCCGCCACCTTTATTTGTAGTATTTTCTATACATACCAAACTAGTTAAAGGACTATGGTAAAAATCCGGAGGATTAATCGATGCTTCAACCTGAGCAGCAGTAATCATACCTCTATATCCTTCAATAAGCTTACACGATACACCACTATTAAAAGAAACTCCTCCACCCTCATAATTGTACACATGCGCATATTGATCTGCAATGAGTTGTTCTCCCGGTTGTGTATGTAATTTGATCGCAGCTTGATTTGCCATACTTCCCGACGGGAAAAACAGTGCCTTTTCCTTCCCAAACATAGCAGCTATCCTTTCTTCGAGTTTATTTACAGAAGGGTCTTCTTTATACACATCATCTCCCACCTCGGCATTTACAATAGCATCTAACATTTCTTTAGTAGGTTTGGTAACCGTATCACTACGCAAGTCAATTTTCATATATTTTTTTATATAAGTATTTTAAGTATTACATTGAACCATAAAAATAATGCTATTTTTATGAATATCGCATACCTAATTATGCTAAATCATCTCTTTGTAAAGACACAATTTCATATAGCTTCAAAACTTTTTTTTGTAGTTATCTTCTTTTTTCTCTCCATTTATAGTCAAGGGCAAACCACCTATAAGGATTCGCTATCCAATAAAAGCTATATAGAGCTTAAGAAAAATTTTTATCGTTATTTACAAAAAGATACCTTAAAAGCCAGAAGCATTACAAATGTATTTTTAAAACGAGCCAAAATCGATCAAGACACATTTAAAATTGCAGATGGATATCATTTTAATTTTTACCTATCACAATTTAAAAATCAACAACTCTATTTGGATAGTATTATTAGGTTAACAACCCAAAAGCAAAATAAAACATTCCCGGCCCAAGCATATTTTGACAGAGCACAACTTTTTTTATATAAAAAAAGAAACATTCAAAAGACAATTACGAATCTAAATTTAGCCAGAAAATATGCGAAACAATATGATAATACTAACCTGTTATATCGTATTGACTATCATATTGCTATTATAAAAAGTGAGCATTTAAATGAAAAAGAAGATGCTTTGGATATATTTAAAAAATGTGCCAATTATTATGATGGCAGATATACATACCCTTATTTAAATACATTGCATGCTATTGCAGAAACTTATATTGGTTTAAAAAAATATGATTCTGCTTCTTATTACAATAAATTAGGTTATGAAATAGCTGTTAAAAATTCTGATCAGTTTCCTGGTGAAAAATATTACTTTACGTTATCCGAAGGTATAAATAGATACGAAAAAAAAGAATATCAATTAGCAATAGATAGTATTCGTAAAGCTTTGCCTATCATAAAGAATAACGATCAATCAAATACTATTGATAGTTATTTTTACTTGGGAAAAAGTTATTATAAACTTGATCAACACGAGAAAGCAATCCCATATTTTATTAAAACAGATTCTATTCTCGAAACTTTACACTCTATACCACAGTATAAACATGTAAAAACCTATGAATACTTAAAAGAATATTATCGAGGAAAGAAGGACCTAAAAAATCAAAATAAATATCTACAGAAACTAAATACCATACTGGATAAATATTTAAATGATCGAGTGCATATTGGTAAAAAAGTAAAAGAAGACTATGATGTTCCTCTTTTGTTAGAAGAACAACAAGTAATCATTAAAAAATTAAATAAAAGTACTAACGCCTATCAATCAAGTATAATACTGTTAATAGCTCTTTTGCTCACATTTGGTGGCTTATTATATGTTCAATATAGAAAAAAGAAGCTGTACAGAACACGTTTCGAAGCTTTGATGAGAGAGAGTAATTCTGCTCGAACTATTGTCAAAGTTAATAACACAAATCAAGATCTTTCTAAAAAAGAATTGAAAGTACCCGAAAAGCATGCTACATATATTTTAAATAAGCTAGAAGAATTTGAGAGAGATCATAAATATCTAACTATTGGTACAAGTATACAATCACTAGCAGATGATATGGAAACCAATATTAAGTATTTATCACAGGTTATTAATCACTACAAAAGTAAATCATTTACAAGTTACCTTAATGAGTTAAGGATTACATATGCGGTTGAAGAACTCAAAAACAATAAAACGCTTCGAAAATTTACAATTAAAGCAATCGCACAAGAAATGGGTTATAAAAATGCCGAAACATTTTCGAATGCGTTTTATAAATATGTGAAAATTAAACCTTCTTACTTTATTAAAAACATAGAAAAACGTGAGTAAAACATTAATAACAAACACTTCGAAACAATGAAGAACTAAAACCGGAATTCAGGAATTTCGAGTACAACCTATTAATTTCCTTCTTTCTAAAGGTTAATTTTATATACTTTAGTAGCAAATCTTAAAAACAAAAAAAGCAATTATCATGAAGAAAAAATCGGTTAACTCAAAAAAAATAAATTTTAAAAAACTAGAAATTTCAAGATTAGATAATCTTAATACTATCTCAGGAGGACATAATCCTTTTGAAGATTATGGTACCCGTACCGGAGGTTTATGCATGACAGTAACATGTAGTTGGGGTTGTGAATACAATAATCAATAGTCAATTAAAGAAAGCTCTCTGTGGTCATAAGTTTATCTTATGATCGCTTTAAAATTAAATTACACCCACACAAAACGCTCTTTTCTTTTTTTTAAAGTGAGGGTGTTTTTTGTATATAATCATTTTAATTACCCTACTACCCAACCTCCTAATTTATTTCTGTTTTGTTAAGAAAAAACGCTATCCTTTATGCACTCGATATCCGAGGAATTAAAATAATGCTATTTTTGCAAATAACGTAAGCGAACAATTAAGCAATAATTTTTCTTTCAATAAAACAGCATGTATAGGTTTTACCATTACTATTTTATAATATTATTTTTTCTCATCCCAGCTATTATTAGCGCTCAAACCCCTACTGATTCTTTACTTAAAATGAATTATGATGAGCTAAAAGATGATTTTTTTAAGTATAGAAAGACCGATTCTGTTAAAGCCAAAAAAATAGCCAAATTCTTTTTGAATAAAGCGAAAAAAGAAAAAGATACTTTTAAAATTGCTAAAGGTTATGAGCTAAACTACAGAATTACGAGTTACCAAACCGGTACTCAATATCTAGATAGTATTATAACAATTACAAGGCGAAAACAGAATAACGATTATCCTCTTCTTGCTTATTTTAGAAAGGCTCAATTTTTCTTATCCGTTCAAAGAAATATTGATCAAACTCTAGATAACCTCAACATTGCACGTAAAATTGCAAAAGGCAATAATGATACGGCATTTTTATATCGCATAGATCACAACATTGCTATTGTAAGGAGTGAACATCTTGGCGAAAAAGAAAAGGCAATTCAAATTTTTAAAAAATGTGCTAACTTTTATCAAGATAAAACTGAGTCGAAAGATGTGATTCGGTATTTATTCACCTTGCACGCTATTGCAGAAACGTATATTGGTCTTAAAAAAATTGACTCTGCCAGTCATTATAATACTCTTGGATACGCTATTGCTTCGCAACATACGGATAATACACTTAATAAGATAAAATCATATTTTACCCTCTGTGAGGGAATAAACCAAAATGGAAGAGATAAATATACTGCAACTATAGATAGTATACACAAGGCTTTGCCTACGATGATCGAATATGAAGATGTATCCAATACCCTAGATAGCTATTTTTACTTAGGCAAATCTTATCATGAATTAAAAAATAAAGAAAAAGCAATATTTTATTTCAAGAAAACCGATTCTGTATTAGAAACTCTAAACTCTACTCCACAATATAAGCATATTAAAACGTACGAATATTTAAAGGATTATTATAAAAGTGAAAATGATCTAAATGGTCAAAATAAATATCTGAATAAATTAAATTCTGTTCTTGATAAGTACTTAAATGATCAAATCTTTATTAGCAAAAAAGTAAAAGAAGATTATGACATTCCTCTTTTGTTGGAAGAACAACAAGTATTGATCAAAAAACTAAGTAAAAACAATAACACCTATTTGATAGGTATATTAATTCTGGCCCTTCTTTTATTGGTTGCCGGAAGCCTTATATATTATCAATACAAAAAAAGACAACTATACAGAATTCGTTTTGAGCAACTCACATCAGACATTCAATCAAATGATCAAACCAAAACTACAAACCAAAATAAGCCAATCGCAAAGGAAAATGAACTAAAGGTGCCCGAAAAACATGTTACTTATATTCTTGCAAAACTCGATGAATTCGAAAAAAACCGTGATTATTTGCGTATGGGTTTAAGTTCTCAATCATTAGCCGATGCTATAGATACGAATGTAAAATACCTTTCTTTGATTATTAATCATTATAAGAATAAATCTTTTAGCAGTTATCTAAACGAACTTAGAATTACGTATGCTGTAAAAGAATTACAAGAAAACTCCACTCTTCGAAAATTTACTATAAAAGCTATTGCAAACGAATTTGGATATAATAGTTCTGAAACTTTTTCTAATGCTTTTTACAAACAAGTAAAGATTAAACCGTCTTATTTTATTAAAGAACTTAGAAAAAAGAAAAACTAACTCCTGGCTGCATTAACACTATGTATTTACAGTATTTTAATTACTGTAAAATGATACGAAATTCTAGAATCCCGAGTACTGCACCTTAAATTTTGGGCTTAGAAAAACTGTTTTTTCTTATTTTCGTTGACATAATTACTAACTAAACACATAAATTATGAAAAAGAAATCACTCAACTCAAAAACATTTTCTTTAGACAAAATCAAAATCTCTAAACTATCAAATTCTAATAGTATTAAAGGTGGAGATTGGCCTCAAGGAACAGCTAGTATTTACCCAGGTGCTGGACGATGTATTAGTGATCAATTTGCAGGTTGTAGTTTTAATCAACAGAAATAATATAAGTACTTAAAAAGTATAATTACTAACTATAGATGTCCAACATTATGAAAAAGAAATCACTCAACTCAAAAACACTTTCTTTAGAAAAAATTAAAATCTCTAAACTTGTAAACCTGAACATTGTTAAAGGAGGTTTTCCCGGAGGAACGGCCAGTATACGTCCTGCCAATGTTTGCCCCAGCGATCAATTTGCAAGCTGTAGTTTTGAACAAGTAAAATAATACCAGTACTTAAACACACAATGACCCTTATCTCTTCAGATAAGGGTCATTGTGTGCTTATTATGATTATACCATCGAATCTTATGCATTGATTATGATATCATCAACTTACTGTGGTTTGCTTCTTGATCTCTCCAGAAATCACTGTAAAAATTATTGGTATGCATCAGTTCTTGATGTGATCCCGAAATTGAAGTTTCACCCTCTTCTATAACATAAATTTGATCTGCAATTTTGGGTAATGAATGCAGTCGGTGCGAGATAAAAATGATTCCTATTTCTTTCTTCAGCTTTTCTAATAATTCAAGTGAAAATTGCTCCGTTTTTCTATCCATAGCGGAAGTGTATTCATCCAAAATTAATAATTCTGGTTTTTTATATAAAGCCCTCGCCAATGCTATAATTTGCTTTTGCCCTCCAGATAGATTTATTCCTCCTTCTCCCAAAATCGTAGCATACCCTTGCGGGAACTGAGAAATATAGGTGTCTAATCCATTCGCTTCACAGAATTTAATGATATCCTCTGGTGCATCCTCTGTGTTCAAGGCTATATTTTCTAATACGGTACTGTTAAACACTTTAATGTCTTGTTCTATAACACCTATTTGATTTCTCCATGAATCGATACGTACATCCTCTAAACTATATTGATCATTAACAAGTATCTCTCCTTTTTCTGCGTTATAAAACTTCTGAATGATTTGTCCCAAAGTACTCTTACCACATCCACTTTCTCCAACAATGGCAATACACTCTCCTTTTCTAACTTTTAGTGAAATATTTTTTAATATCTGACTTCTACCCGCGAACCTAAAACTTATATTTTTAACCGATAAGGATTCGAAATCAGTAAGACTTACACTTCCTTGTTCTTCTTTTTCCATTGCAGCAAAATCATACATTCTATTAAATGCAATCTTAGCCTCATTGATTGGGATTGCGATTAATGCTAAACTAGCCACAGAAGGAAGTAATGATCCAGCTATACCAAGAATTGCCATTAACTCTCCTAATAGTAATGTATCGTGATACACTTGTAGAGATACAAAAGCTAACAGAGTAACTAAAAACAAAACACTAAAAATCCCAGATAAAAGAGATAATCTAATATCTATTTTACCGAGATCAAATACTTTGTCCTGATAGAATCCATAAATTCTTTTATTCAATTTTTGAAACAAGGATTGTTTGTTATTATTTTTAATAGCTGCTATTCCGTTCATAGTTGCTATATAATTACTCTGGCTATGCGCTCTGGATTGCATTACTTCTTTTTGAGCCTTAATTATTCTATCATTAAAGCCATATATCAATACAAAATAGAATGGTAGACTAACCAATGCAATTAACCCGGCCTGCCATGAGTAATAAAAAAGAAAACAAAGTGAAACTATTGAAACTAACAAATTAACCACAAAAGTATTAGACACCGTTTGGATAACTTCTTGTACTCTTTGAGTATCGTTTAATCTAGATACTAACTCCCCAATTTTTCGAGTATCAAAAAATGGTTTAGGAAGGTTTAATAAAGAGGAATAAAACGAATCTATAATTCTATTATTAAAATCTTTGCTTTGACGCACTAAGAAATAGGATCGTAAAACCCCAAATACAATTCTTACGGTTAACAAAAAACCTACAAGAGCAATACCCGTAATTAATTTACTAAAATCCTTAGAAGGTAATATATCATCTATCAATCTTTGTGAAAACACGGCCATTACCATTCCTAATATAGCAGTACATAAACCAAGTAAAACACTAAACAGTAAAAGCGGGTAGTCTTCTTTTATAAGCTGTATAAACCATTCTTTTTTTGCTATGCGTTCCTCTTTTTCTTCTATAAAATCGTCATTTGGTGTTAATACCAGACAGGTCTTAGATTGCCATACTTCAAGTAACTCATCTTTACTGTAGTACCGAATCCCTTTTGCTGGATCTCCGATTATAAATTTATCTTTATAAAACCCGTAACACACAACATAATGCTGTAATCTGTTTTCGATCAATACATGAAGAATTACTGGTTCTTTATGATCAATCAATGATTGTATATCAGACTCACATCCTCTGGCAATAAAACCTAATTTATTCGCTGCTTGAAATAACCCTAAAAGTGTGGTACCTTCTTTTGTTGTACCACTAAGTTCCCTCAATTTTTCAAGAGAATGAGTTCCTTTATATAGCTTTATAAGAGATAATAAACAGGCTACTCCACAATCACTTTGATCTTGTTGTAATATTAGCGTCTTTTTTACCTCCTTTTCGGATATGATATGTGTATTCATGATGAGCATGTTTTAAATCTTGTTTATCAAAATAAGAACCTAATATATTGTTCAATAACTTGATAAGTCAGTTAAATTACTTTTTAATGTTTTTAGTATACCCTCTGCTTTCAGTTGCCCCTTATGCTTTCTTATCAGTACTTGATTTTCATCATAGATTAAAACATAAGGAATTGAAGTAGCATCAAAACGATTGGAGAAATCATCTTTTGAATCAAATAGGAAATTAACGTAATCATAAGTATTTAGTTTATAAAATTCTGCGAATGTGTTTATAGTTTCTTTAGCTTCAGAAGAGACAAAAATTAATTGCGTATTTTTAAATTCTTCTATGCTTTTTTTAATAGATATGGCTTCATTTTGGCAGTAATTACATTCTGTATTAAAATAGATAAATACTGTTGCCTTATTTGATAAGAGGTCATTTTTTGTAAACACACCCTCCTCTAGCGTTTCAAAAGAGAATGCAGGAATTGTTTTCAACATCTCTTTTACTTTAGTCTTCTGTTGTATTTGGTCGGTTACCTTGTATCCCATAAAACATAATAATAGTAGCCCCAATCCAATAACAGTTATTTTTAGATACGTTTTCATATATGTATTATTAAGTGTTTCTAATTTTTATTCTTATAAAGAATCTTAGCTCATATTAAGTGTAAGAAACATTACTGTAACCACCCAGATCAATAAAACAGAACCATAACTACTCGCTACGATTTTTAATGCTTTATCTGTTGATGTATTAATTTCTTTACCTATCAAATAGGCTAATACAATCCAATACATTAATTCGAATAAATTGAGGGTTTGGAAAGGGTATACGAACCAAGGAGAAATCCCTTCATAACCAATAATACTAAGAGCCGATAAAGGATAAAAGCTTTGTATTTCTTCGATTGTATAATTGTCACTAAAGGAAAACCAAATTAATTTGATTACACCGACGATAATAAAAATGAATTCTGCCTTGGTAACTATTCTAAATAATGTTTTATAGGTGATACTTTTATTAAATAGATAAGTACCCATAAATAAAACAGTACTTATTAATCCAACTTTTATAAATAATATTATTGGAAGAGTTAGATAACCTACCCATTGCCATTTTTGATTTAGCTCGACGAATTCTTCAAGTTGATCTCTAGTAAGCTGTTCTGATAAACTATTAAGCATTAACTCATTTGTATCAAGCAAAAAATTAGTGATTATTACTAATAGAATGGATACTAAACAGAGTATTATAAATGGTATTTTCTTAAACATGGTTTGTTTTTTTATTTTTGAAACATAAAAATCTTCAGTAAATATTTAAAACATTACGAGTAGTAGAAATCGCCCAGACCTATGGCCTAGGCGACTCAACTCAAACTCTCAAAAGGATTGTATTCTCACAAATCAGCTAAAAATGTGTGATCAAAACATTGAGAATCTTTTATATATTATTACATAGCTACACATATTTGACAACTCATCACATTTTGTGAATATAGACATGTAGTAAGGTTAGAATTAAGCCCACACCCATCAGGATTGGCTGTTTGCATAAAGCCCCCATTGGGATTACCTCCTTTGATACTACCTAATTGTGAAATATTCATTTTTTTTAGGCTGAGTTTCTTTTTACTTTTCATAATGTTTGTTTTTCGTTAAACTTTGTTTCTAACATCAAAATATTTGATCAAAACAAACATAATGCGGTAAACACGTCTTATCCAATATATGATTTAGAGTATTCCTGAATTTCGATCGTTTTTCGCGAAATTCGACTAAGACAACTTATAAAATCGCCCAAAAATATATTGGGCGATTTAGGAATCTACTCATACCATATAATTACTCACAATTAATCAGGTTGCTAATGAAGACATTACAAATAGATCATTACTTATGTGCGTTGACACATACCGCACAGCTCATAGGTGTTTGAGAATATTGACATGGAAGTCCTTGAGTTCCGTTCCCACATCCATTAGGATCTGCTGTAGGTAACATTGACCCTGTTGGAAAAGTCCAAAGGATATCTCCTCCTTTAATACTATCTAGCTGCGCTACATTCATTTTTTTAAGACTAAGTTTCTTTTTGTTTTTCATAATACTTGTTGTTTGATTATACATTAATTTTAAATCTAAAATGGTATTCGTAAAATCGCCCTTGGAGCTTTCGGGCGATTCAACTCAACTCTTTGTATCCAATACTTACAATTAACCTAATTACGTACAGAGATCTTTAGAATTGATATTTATTTTTCTACACATACTTGACAGCTCATTGGTGTTCTAGAATACTGGCAAATGGTTCCTCTAGTATCTAGGCCACAAAGAACAGTAACAAGCGGGCCCGTATAACTCCCTCCTTTTATGCTGTCTAATTGTGCTACATTCATCTTTTTAAGACTAAGCTTTTTTTTGCTTTTCATAATATTTGTTATTTTGATTACACATTAATTTTAGACCTAAAATGTTTTATACTCACAAACTTATTGTAACCCCATCTATCAATACAAATGATGCATATGCAGATTCTAGAATTTCGATCGTTTTTCCAGAATTTCGATTTATTCGTGAACAAAAAAACACCTGAAATTAATTTTCAAGTGTTTTTTGCATTACCCTACTAAGCAATATCCAGAAATCTGTTTGTAATCTATTTAGTATTTGTAGGAATACATAAAATGTTCTTGGTTTCGTCACCCACACATTCTGGCATACATGAATCATGAACTCCTCCCTTTATCTTTATAGATTGAAGTGTTGAAATCACATTTCTATTTAGGTTTAGTTTTTTTAACTCTTTATTTTTCATGGCTTACATTTTTATACTAATTAATAATTGATCTCAAGGCATACATAATAGAACAAACTATTCATTAATTAATGAATAGTTTGTTCTCATCAATTTATGTTACATTTCTACCATAATCGGTATTGGTAGATTGATTTTGAGTATTACCCTCTACCCAAGCGCCGACACCATCTACTATTAAACCTATTAAGATCACATGACCGATTGGCGCAGGTAAAAAAGGAAATGGTAGTCCATTACCCCCACTTACTTTCTCTGCTTGTTCAATTGTTAAACTTCTCATCTTTAATATATTTAGATATTAGTTAATAATTTATTGCTGTACAGGATTATCTCCACTACAGCTAACTCCCATACTTGCAGAACTGGTAGCTATCATCCCTTGAGAAAGAAGTAGAGAAGCACCTCCAGATGCTGGGGCTACAACCAAAGTTGCTAGTGATCCTAAAAAACCTATCACCGAAAGAGCACAGGCTATTCCTCCATTTATAGTTTCTAATTCTTCAAATTTTAAATTTTTCATTTTATTAAATTTTAATTATTAAACATTTATTACTGTCAAAGCGCTTTGACACCAACAAACATAAGCACTTAATTACCTGTTTTACAATGTTTTAAAAAGACTATTCAGGAATTTCGACCTATATTCCTGAATTTCGATCAGATATCTACTAGTTAAAAAATTCGATAAGTACTCAATCTCTAATTGTATACTAGCCATACCAATTTGATATATTAAATATTACATAAACTGTGATAGTACTATGCAATTGAATTGTACAAAACCTGATGTAACCATACACTTATTAGTGCACTGTGAATTCACTAGGCTATATTATCATATGTCATCAAGAAAAGAGGTTATTTTTATGGTTTATAATCCTAATTAAAATCAATAATTTTGATGCATCTCGACCAAGGATAACTCGAATTAACATACTCACTAATCCCTTTTTTGAATATTGCATAACTATGATATATTTCGGATAAAAAAGACATAAAAACACCACCTTAAACCTAGGTTTAAGGTGGCGTTACTCACTTATATTAATCAAATGTAACGTGTGAAAACTTCGAAAATTAGTCTTCTTATTTGATTACTTGGATACAAGGATCTAAACTCTCTGGATAGACACACCCGGTAAACCCATTTGTTGGGCTAATAATATTACATGGTGGTGAAATTGTTAATACCGTAGGTACAGGTATTGGTGGTGTTAGTGCCGGCCCGAGATCTCCTCCTTTAACACTACCCAGTTGAGCTATATTCATTTTTTTTAAACTAAGTTTCTTTTTGTTTTTCATGATATACTATTTTATGATTAAAATTAATTTGGTAATCCTATTGAATATGGCACCCTATTCCGCCTTGGTCAACGGGCACAGAGTTTCCACAAATTCTGGTAACACATCTTTGCGAAACATTACCACAATTAAAATACGTTTGCACATTACAATCGATATTAGTAATAAAGGTATTGGTTGGGACAACCTGACTGGTAGTAGTATCACCAGCTCCTCCTTTTAAACTATCTAATTGAGCAATATTTATCTTTTTAAGATTAAGTTTTTTTATACTTTTCATGACATAAAATTTTTGTGAATTAATTATCCGAACGATCTAACACAGGCAAACATAAACACTTAATCACCTGTTTTACAATATTTTAAAAACGCTATTCAGGAATTTCGATCGATATTCCTGAATTTAGATTTGTTTAAACATAAAAAACCCTCCTAAATATAATTTAGAAGGGTTTTTAGCATTAAACTAATGTGTTTATTACTTCGCAGCACAACTAGTTCCCATACTATACGTACTAGCAACTATCATACCTTGCGAAAGAATCAAAGAAGCTCCTCCAGTTGCTGGTGCAACTACAAGACTTGCCAATGACCCTAAAAATCCTAACACAGCAACTGCACAACTTCCTCCATTAATTTCTTCTAATTTTTCTAATCTTAAATCTTTCATCTTTTGTGAATTTTAATAATTAATATTTGTTTCTTTATCAATGCGCTTGATGAGACAAACATATCATAATCAATAAGGTAATTGCAAACAACTGTGTTGAACATTCTAGAATTTCGATCGATTTTCTAGAATCTAGTAATTTTTTTGATCAAAAAATGACAAAAAAAATCATCCAAGACAATTCTTGGATGATTTTATACAGGTGTTAATAATTTATTAAACGCAATTTATACAACTCATTGGGGAATCAGAATAACAAAGATCTCCACCTCCAACTGGTTGCTCAGAAGGTAATCCTTCTGCCGTATTTAAAAGGTTCCCTCCTTTAATAGCGTCTAATTGAGCAACACTCATTTTCTTTAAATTTAGTTTCTTTCTGTGTTTCATACTATTTGGTTTTAAGTTAAACTAGGTATAGACATCATATTGATCCACCTCTATAAATATAGCATATATTAAACGAATAGTTTGTTCTACTAAACCATCTTTAAAAACCGCATTGAAAACTACCAATGGGAGAACCATCTGGTATTTTTGGAGAAGGTAGAATAACAAAGTTTTCTGGTTTCTCTAAAAAATCATTAATCATTTTTATATAATATTCATTTTGAACGATATCTGATTGTAATTGTTTCTGGCTTTTCAAAAACTTGGTCAGATCCGTAAGCTTTTTATATGCTATGGCATTTACTTGCGGAAACACCTCTTTACTCTTGCTCAAGTTTATTATATATTTTAGCACATTAGATTTTACAATATATCCAATTTCTTTATGGTAGGCGTTATTTGTTTCATGATTAAAAGTGTTATCAATCAGTTCATTAAGCACGTTATCAAGACCTAATTGTTTAGTATCCAATCCTTTTTGTTGTACTAACCTTGATACACGTTCAGGATGCAATAGTAAAGATAAAGTCATATCACTAGCTGTAGCTGCCGCACTAAACGCATCAAAACCAACACCGGTTTTTCCATTAAAAGATTCTCTAGTTTTACCAAACCCGTATGCCCTGGGAGGGAATAATGCTAATTTATCTTTGGGGATGGCTAGAACCTCTTGAGTAATAGTTTTTAAAACTTTATCTAATGCTTCTTTTTGTTTCTTTACAGACACCGTTTTTACAATAGTTTGATGATCTCCTTTGGTGGCATAATTATAATTTAAGCCTCCAATAATCTTAACTGCGGCTTCAGTTTGATATCTATGGAAAAAATAAAGAGGTACAAAAACATCTTCCAAAACCGAATATGATTCTCCTTTTCTAATATTGTCTTTTGAGAAATTTTTTATAGCTATGTTTCTAGCGTTTAGAACGTTTTCTAATTCTTCAACAGCACTTTTACCATTATCCCACAAATGTGCCAGCTCGTGTGCTCCACCTTGTGGTCGTGCATCACTGTCTGATATAAAACGAAGACCTGATTGATAAGCCTTATCCAATATTGAGTTTAATTCTTGTTTTTCGTTTGTATCGTTTCCAAATTCGGAATAACTATACGCCACAGTTACTTTATCCCATATTCCAATTCTAGTGTCATAGGCATTAGATAAGTCGATCTGCCCGTCTTTAACCATAACCGTTGGATGCGGATAATCCATTACTGATGCCCTGCCACTGGTACTGGCAGCAAAATTATGAGCAAAACCTATTGTGTGTCCGACTTCATGAGCAGATAACTGTCTAATTCTGGCTAGGGCCATTTCTAGCATGGGTTGATTATTGGTGGTATTATTGGCAAAAGGTTGATTCATTAGAGCTTGTGCAATCAAAAAATCTTGTCTGATTCGCAAACTTCCTAAACTTACATGTCCTTTAAGAATTTCTCCTGTTCTGGGATCTATAACACTTGCGCCGTAACTCCACCCTCTAGTCGAACGATGTACCCATTGTATTACATTATATCGCAGATCCATGGGATCTGCATCAGGAGGTAACATTTTTACCTGAAATGCATTTTTGTACCCAATCGCTTCATAGGCTTGATTCCACCATTTGGCTCCATCCAAGAGCGCAGATCGAACTGGTTCTGGTGTTCCGGGATCAAGGTAGTATATAATCGGTTCTTTGGCCTCACTTATTGCTAAGCTAGGGTTTTTTTTCTCTAATCTATGCCTTCTGATATAACGTTTTACAATAGGTTGTTCTACTGGTGTTGCATAATCGAGATAAGAAATAAACAACGCTCCACTTCGCGGATCAAATTCTCTTTTTTGATATCCATCATCTGGTAATTCTACAAACGAATGATGTTGATTTACAGTCAAAAATTTTGAGTTGGGAGCTACCGATCGAATGTTTTGTCCGCTTGGTACACCTTTATATGTCGTTAGCGCTTCGAATTCGACATTTTTGGGAAAAGCTTTGGTTCTCTCTAAACTCAAAGCACTTCTGGTTTTATCGATAGCATACACTCCTTCCTTTTGACTCTTAAGTCTATCTATAATACCGTGAGTATCCTGCATTAGAAAAGGAGTGAAATCAATAATATATTTTCCAGATATTTTTTCTTTTATAGGAAAACCAAAAAGTACTGATTTTGCAAAAGCCTGCTCTACACTTTTCTGTTCAAGCGCATTATTTGTGATAGCCCGATATCGTTGATTAGGCTGAACCAACAAAAGTTTATGACCAGCCTTGATAAACTTAACTATTACTCCGTTTCCTATTTGGCCTCTATCCAATCCAATATCATTAGAGCCCAAACCCGTAGCTAGTGAATGAACATAGAGAAAATCTGTATCTAGTTTATCCACTTCTAAGTATATCTCATCTTTATCTTCATTATAATAAAAATTGAAATATCCAGTATAGGATTTAAGATTGTCTTGTTTTTCTAAAAACTGAGCGGTTATAGAAAAATGAAGTAGTAAGAACAGGCAAACAAAAAGTTGTTTCATAAATAAGTGTTTGTGCAAAATATTTTACAAAATTTTTAAAGCTATAAAATAATCCAAAAATTATTTCTTACTGAACTGTTAAATCCTATTTTTGTCATAAAATTAAAACATTATGACGAACGCAGATACTTTACAAGATCTGAGAAAGCGCCTGGTTGCGTTAAGGAGGTATCTTTGACATTGATGCCAAACTTATTGAAATAACAAACGAAGAAGAAAAAACATTTGCTCCCGATTTTTGGAATAACGCTCAAGAAGCCGAAAAGTTAATGCGCGCCCTTAACGCTCAAAAAAAATGGGTAGGCGATTATGAAAAAAGTGAAACACTAGTAGATGATCTAGAGGTGCTTTATGAATTCTTTAAAGAAGGTGATGCTACAGAAAAAGAGCTTAACGAAAAGCTTAGCGAGGCTTTAGCTCTGATTGAAGATCTCGAATTTAAGAACATGCTTAGCGATGAAGGCGATAGCATGAGTGCTGTTCTTCAAATTACTGCGGGGGCCGGAGGTACCGAAAGCTGTGATTGGGCGAGTATGCTTATGCGCATGTATTTGATGTGGGCCGAAAAACAAGGATTTAAGATTAGAGAATTAAATTATCAAGAAGGAGATGTTGCCGGTATCAAAACTGTAACACTCGAGATTGATGGAGATTATGCATTTGGATGGTTAAAAGGAGAAAATGGGGTGCATCGTTTGGTGCGTATTTCGCCTTTTGATAGTAATGCAAAACGACATACTTCGTTTGCATCTATATATGTATACCCTTTGGCTGATGATAGTATTGAAATCGACATCAATCCATCGGATTATGAAATCATTACTTCTCGATCTAGTGGAGCTGGTGGGCAAAATGTGAATAAAGTAGAGACCAAAGTACAACTAACCCACTTCCCTACCGGAATTCAAATTTCATGTTCAGATTCTAGATCACAGCATGATAATCGAGAAAAAGCATTACAGATGCTTAAATCCCAATTGTTTGAAATGGAACTTCAAAAACAACGTGCGCAACGAGATGAAATTGAAGCATCCAAAATGAAAATCGAATGGGGTTCTCAAATTCGTAACTATGTAATGCATCCATACAAATTAGTAAAAGACGTTCGAACGGCTGAAGAAACAGGAAATGTAGATGCCGTAATGGACGGAAATATTGATGCTTTCCTTAAAGCCTTCCTAATGATGATGGGGCAAAAAAATGAAGATTAACAAAAAAAGTGTAGCAATATGACCACTATTTATCATAATCCCAGGTGTACCAAGTCACGAGAGACATTAGCAATACTGGAGGCCAAAAATGAAGAAATAACAATTATAAAATACCTCGAAACACCTCCGACTAGTAAGGAGTTGTCTGATATTATCAAGCTACTCGCAATAAAACCTTTAGAATTGGTTCGAAAGAACGAGGCGATATGGAAAGAGAATTATAAAGGGAAAGATTTGTCTGATAAAGAAATTATTCAAATCATGTCTGAAAATCCTAAACTTATTGAAAGACCAGTAGTAATTAAAGGTAATAAAGCGGTGATAGGCAGACCGCCAGAAAAAGTAATTGATATTATTTAAAATTATAGCATAAAAAAAGGAAGTCTACTAGACTTCCTTTTTTTATGCTATATATGTAAGTTATGCTTCTTCTTTGGCTTTGCGCTTAGCTTCTCTTCTTAACTTAAAGTTTTCGATGTTAGCACCAATAATCCAATAAGGAATTACAAATGTTAATAAAAAGATCATTAACCAAAATCCAATGGTAAGGATAGTTAAAAAAGCTAGGAAACCAAGATACTGATCAAATTCAAACATAACGATATTCTAATTTTCAATTTTTGTCAAAGATAATAACTCTTATCAATTTGTCATAACAGAAATATAATTTATTTTAAAATCTCTACTCTCCTAGATTTATCTTCAAAAAACAGAAGGTTTATTCAGAAATAGCGTGCCAAATGCTTAAATTTGCACTCTTAAAAAAAACAAATCGTCTAGCTATGACATATAGAATTGAAAAAGATACAATGGGAGAGGTAAAAGTCCCCTCGGATAAACTTTGGGGAGCGCAAACCGAAAGATCAAGGAATAACTTTAAAATTGGAGCTCCTGCTTCGATGCCTTTGGAGATTGTTTATGGCTTCGCTTATCTTAAAAAAGCTGCTGCCTATACAAATTGTGAACTTGGAGCTTTGCCTATTGAAAAAAGAGACCTAATTGCTCAGGTATGTGATGAAATCCTTGCAGGAAAACACGATGATCAATTTCCGTTAGTCGTATGGCAAACAGGTTCTGGTACTCAAAGTAACATGAATGTGAACGAAGTAATTGCAAATCGTGCGCATCAATTAGCCGGAAAGACGATTGGTGAAGGAGAAAAAGCATTGCTGCCTAATGATGATGTCAACAAATCTCAGTCATCGAATGATACATTTCCTACGGGAATGCATATCGCTGCTTATAAAAAAATTTTAGAAATAACGCTACCCGGAGTAATACAATTAAGAGATACTCTTAAAAGTAAATCTGAAGAATTTAAAAATGTAGTTAAGATTGGTCGTACGCATTTTATGGATGCTACTCCACTAACTATAGGACAAGAACTATCTGGATATGTATCACAATTAGATCATGGCATTAAAGCCTTAGAAAACACGCTACCACATATGGCTGAGTTGGCTCTAGGTGGGACTGCAGTAGGTACTGGCCTTAATACACCCAAAGGGTATGCTAAACGTGTATCCGAATTTATTGCGCAGTTTACCAGTTTACCGTTTATAACTGCCGAGAACAAATTTGAAGCCCTTGCTGCTCACGATGCATTTGTCGAAACACACGGAGCTTTAAAACAATTAGCCGTTTCTCTTAACAAAATTGGAAATGATATTCGAATACTGGCTTCCGGACCAAGAAGTGGAATTGGAGAATTAATCATTCCTGCCAATGAACCTGGTAGTTCAATCATGCCAGGAAAAGTAAATCCTACTCAATGCGAAGCATTAACAATGGTGTGCGCCCAAGTGTTAGGTAATGACGTAGCCATAAATGTTGGCGGAATGCAAGGGCATTTTGAATTAAATGTATTTAAACCTGTCATGGCTGCTAATTTGTTACAAAGTGCTCAATTGATTGGTGATGCTTGTGTATCTTTTGATGTACATTGTGCACAAGGAATTGAACCTAACCAAGCAAGAATTACTGAGTTACTTAATAATTCGCTAATGCTCGTTACTGCATTAAATACTAAGATCGGATACTATAAAGCTGCAGAAATTGCAAATACTGCGCATAAAAATGGTACAACGCTAAGACACGAAGCTGTGGCTCTTGGATATGTTACCGAAGAAGAGTTTGAAGAGTGGGTAAAACCTGAAGATATGGTTGGTAGTTTAAAATAGAAAACTCTGCAAAACATATAAATAATAGTACTTGGACCTCATAGATTTTAATCATTTATGAGGTCTTTTTGTTAGCAAATTATAACATTATATTTGCCTTTTTCGTAGTTTCTTTCACATTATTTTAATATAATTGATGAAATTATGTTAATGAAATTTATTGTTCTTATTACTTTTCCTATCCTTTTTCTCCTACAATCTGTTAGTTCAGATACTTATATCGGAAAATGGGAAATTACCGGAGGATCAATCATAGAAATTTATCAGGAAGGTGATACTTTTTATGGAAAAATCCATAAAAGAGCTATAAAGCCATTATCCAATTTTAATGGATTAGATAACAAAAATCCTATTAAAGAACTTCAAAATCGTCCATTATTAGGAATGAATATTTTGGATAATTTAACCTATGCTGATGGTGTTTTGTCCGGAGGTACCATATATAATGCAGATAGTGGAAAAAGCTATAAAGTAAAAGTATGGATAGAAAAGGATAATAGAGATGTTTGTTATATTAGAGCCTATAAAAGTATTTTATTCAAAACGTTTAAAGCCAAAAGAGTAAAATTAGATAATATGGCTGTCTATCCTGATTAGCCTTACTAAGATAGAATAATAAAACCCGCATTTGTTTAAATGCGGGTTTTAATTTTCCCTATTAGTACTATTTTTGAATTCCCCCAAATTCAAATAGTTTCGTTATAAAAACTTAGTAATCTTCCCTATCTATGGATTGCGTTACTACTAGCTTTTGGTAATTCTTTTACAAATTCTAAAATAAAGTTGAAATTGATGCCAAATAAATTCATGATTTCTGCGTATTTAATTAGTTGATATTGTATTTTATTTTGATGATGTAAAGATACCTCAAGAAGGCATACCGCGCAATGGGGAAAAAAACCCTTTTTACAAGGTTATTATCCCCCAGCCGTTAAAACTGAAGTTGTTTTGAACCTATATGAACAAAAAAAAGCACAGTTTACACTGTGCTTTTTTACTCTTACTATTTTACTGTAACTATGCTTGATCCACTGCTATGGGCGCATTTACATTTACTTTATTTAGAGCCTGATCAAGATCCCATATCAAATCATCAACGCTCTCTACTCCTATAGATAAACGTACTAACTGATCAGTAATATTCATTTGTTGTCTTTGACCCTCATCTACACCAGCATGAGTCATAGTTTTAGGATGTTCTGCCAAACTTTCTGTTCCTCCTAGACTTACTGCTAGTTTCATTAATTTTAAATTATTCAGAAAAGCAAAAGCTTCTTTCTCTCCTCCTTCAATATCAAAAGATACCATGGCTCCAGGTGCAGAACACTGTTTTTTATAGATTGCAAAATCGTCTGTACCTTCTTTTAGTAATCCCAAATAATACACTTTCTTTACTTTTGCATGAGCTTCAAGATAATCTGCAATGACTTGCGCATTTTTGGTTTGCTGATCCATTCTAACCTTTAACGTCTCTAAACTTCTTAATAGTAACCAGGCTGTATGTGGACTCACCATGTTTCCTAAGAATGTACGTAACGTTTTTACTCTAATCATTAATTCTGCATTTCCTAATACAGCACCAGCAATCAAATCACTGTGCCCTCCAATATATTTGGTAGCAGAGTATAATACTAAGTCAGCACCGCATTGCAGAGGATGTTGCCACAAAGGCCCCATATATGTATTATCAACAGCAACAAGAGCTTTTCTATCCGTAGTGCTAAATTTCTTGGCTACTTGACTAAACTTCTCGATATCAACAATATTATTTGTAGGGTTTGCCGGGGTTTCGAGATAAATCATTGCCAATTTATCTGCCATACCAGAATCTTCTATCATCTGCACTACTTCATCTATCCCCTGACTTGGCATCACTCCTATCGTATGGACTCCGATTTTATCCAAGAAATGATGAATAAAATGATCTGTACCACCATATACTGGATTACTGTATACTAATAAGTCTCCTGGTTTCAAGAATTCTAAAAGTACAGTGCTTATAGCCGACATTCCACTTTCAAAAACAGCACAATCATCGGATTTATCCCAAAGGCTAAGTCTATTTTCTAGTATCTCCAAATTTGGGTTATTAATTCTACTATAAATTAAACCTAATTCTTCTTTTGGAGATTTTTCTCTCAAACCATAGGCTAGCTCAAAAAAAGCTTTTCCTTCTTCTGCGGTTTTAAATACAAAAGTAGATGTTTGAAATATTGGACATTTTATAGATCCTTCAGACAACTCTGGTTTATAACCATAAGTCATCATTAAACTTTCTGGGTTAAAATCGTGTTCTTTCATGGATTAAAAGTAACACATAAAGAATTAAAAACCATATAACTCTATATTTTTAGAATTTTTAATTACAAAAAACTAAATTAAAAGAATATTATTCTATATTTGATATCGTTTCATGTTTCAAATAGAAAAATATTATGGACCCAATAGATCGATCAATATTACATTTATTACAAAAAAACGGGAAAATTACTATTAAGGAGATCGCAGAGCGGTTACTATTAAGTACTACTCCTATTTTTGAGCGCGTAAAAAAATTAGAACGGGATGGGTATATAAAGTCATACAAAGCTATTTTGGATAGAAAAAAGGTTGGGCTACAATTAATGGCTTTTTGTAATATCACTTTAAATCTTCATCAAAAGGATTTTATCAAAAAATTCGAAAAAGATATTCAACAATTCCCCGAAGTTGTAGAGTGTTATCATGTGGCAGGAATGTTTGATTACTTGATAAAAATCTATGCCCAAGACATGGAGCAGTATCAGGATTTTTTATCCAACAAATTAGCGTCCTTAGAAAACATTTCCAAAGTACAAAGTTCTTTTGTAATGACCGAAGTCAAGGATTTTTCTTATTTACCTATATCTTAAAATTATACTTCGACTTAACAAAAGATTTAGAACTCATATAATATCTTTGATTTTCAACTTAAAATAATACACAGTAATGAATATTAAAGAAGCAAAAGTATTAATTACAGGAGGTAACTCGGGAATCGGAAAAGCAACTGCAAAATTACTAAAAGAAAAAGGCGCGCAAGTAGTTATTTCTGGTAGAAACGAAACTACACTATCCCAAACAGCTCAAGAACTAGGCGTAGAATATATCAAGGCAGATGTTACCGAAGAAAACCAAGTTGCCGATATGGTGGAGCAAGCTAAAAATAAGATGAATGGTCTTAATGTACTGATAAATAATGCAGGTTATGGATACATTGCAAAACTTGTAGATATTGAAGCCGATAAATTTACAGATCAATTTAAAACAAATATTCTGGGAGCCACGCTATGTGCAAAAGAATCTGCCAAACATTTTGTAGATCAAGAGTATGGAAATATTATTAATATCGGTTCTACCTCTTCTCTAAAAGGTTCTCCTACAGCTTCTCCTTATGTAGCGACCAAATTTGCGCTTAGAGGCATGACAGAAAGTTGGAGAAATGAGTTACGACCTCATAACATTAGAGTAATGCAAGTTAACCCTAGTGAAGTAATGACCAGTTTTGCAGATAATCGAATTGCAAGTAATTCTGGCGCTAAACAATATACCGAAGCCGAGCAGCAAACTAAGCTGAGAGGAGAAGAAATTGCCCATACGATTACCAGTTTATTAGAAATGGATGATCGTGGGTTTATCACAGAAGCTACTGTATTTGCAACCAATCCAAAAGTATAATTATACCACTTTTGGGTTAGGTTGACCCTTAATTGATGTTTTTTTATCTCTAAAATGATTGATTACGACTAATATAAAAATAAGTAAGAATACTCCTGTACCTATTTTAAAAAGAGCTACTTGGATGCTTTCGAAAAGAAAACCTCCTAAAACCAAACCAAAAATACTAGCAAAGCTCCCCATACTGTTACCATATCCTTGAATTGCTCCTTGCATTTGGTGATTACCGGTTTTTGATAATATTGATAAAAAATTTGGCCACATCAATCCATTGCCTAACGACAATAATGTGATTGCTACATACATCATAAAAACACTAGAAATAGAAAGCATATAGAAACTAATTGCTAATAACAACGTTCCAATAACAATGCAACTTAAGTTAGATACTTTATCTGATAAATATGATAATAATGGCCCTTGAACCAAAATCATTATGATACTCGAATAGGCCAAAAACACACCCAGTTCTATAGATGTCCATTTTAGAATTGAAGAAGCATAAATAGGTAATCCTGCATAAAAAAGACTAAAACCCAAAAAAGTAAGAAAATAGATACCATATAATAAAGGAACACCTTCGATCTTCAATATTTTACGAAAAGTATTAGGGCTAGATTTCTCCATAATATCATCTGTGTAACAATCCTTATGCTCTACTTGAAAAAAACGTCTAAAAGATGTGAACCCCAATTTCCCTGTATCTACTACACAAGGATTACTCTCGGGTAATTTTGAGATAATTACAAAAATTGCGACCAAAGAAATCAATGCCGCTAACATTATTGGTAGCGATTCTTCTAAAAAAGTTGAAGCCAGAACTCCGGCTACTGCTGGCCCCAAAACAAACCCAAGACTGGTAGATGCCCCCATCATTCCAAAGTTTTTATTTCGATTTTCATCAGTAGAAATATCTGATAAGTACGCATTTGCCACAGAAACATTACCCCCAGTAAACCCATCAAAGATTCTTGCCAAAAACAGTAAGAGTAGAGGTAAAGTCATTATATAACTACCTGTAAACTCAATAGATGAAGACCACAATACTGTCTTAGGTAAAATAAAAGCCAATAAAAACATGCTCCAGGCTATAAACGTCCCTACTTGACTTATTATAAGTACTTTTTTTCTACCAATTCGATCAGATAATCTTCCTAATATCGGGGCTCCTATTAATTGAAAAAAAGGGTACATCGCTCCCAATAGCCCATAAATAAAACCGTTTCCTCCCAAGTCTATAACAATAAAAATAAGGATTGGGATCACAATACTATATCCTAGTATGCCAATAAAATTTACTAATAAAATGGGAAAAATGGTACGATTGAAAAAACTAAAGACACGCATGCCTTAAAAATAAGATCGTTTGTTACAAAAACTTGTTAAACTATTGCCAATATAAAAAGTAATATTTACTTCATTACTTTAACCAGCAGTTCTTTTAAAATATCTCCTTGTGGTAAGTTTGCCGCTCCTACTCCTTTACTTTTCAAATCAGCCTCTCTAAGTATGGCGATAATTTGACTTACTTTTTTCATGGGGTAATTATGGGCTGCTTCGGTATAATCTTTTACAAAATAAGGATTAACTTTTAAGGCACCCGCCACATTTCTTTGCGATTTATCTGATAGCCCATGATACTGTAATACTTGCGAAAAGAAACTATATAATAATGAAACTGTAACTACTAGCGGGTTATCTTTTGGGTTTTGAGCAAAATAATTAATAATGCGATGTGCTTTAATCACATTTTTTGAACCTATTGCTTTACGAAGCTCGAAATTATTAAACTCTTTGCTTATACCTATATTTTCTTCAATTTGATCTGCAGTAATTTGTTCTCCTTTTGGGATAATTAATTTCAGTTTTTCTAATTCATTATTAATTTTATTCAGATCGGTGCCCAAAAACTCCACAAGCATCTGAGCAGCTTTTGGCTCTATACTATATTTTACGCCTCCCAAAACCCTGCGTATCCAATCAGCAACTTGATTTTCGTATAATTTTTTACTTTCAAAGATCACTCCACTCTTATTGACCGCCTTGTATAACTTTTTACGTTTGTCTATCTTTTTATATTTGTAGCAAACAACAAGCACAGTTGATGGTTGTGGGTTTTCGGCATAATCTACCAATTTCTCGATAGTTCTTGATAAATCCTGAGCCTCTTTAACAATAACCACCTGGCGTTCGGCCATCATAGGAAAACGTTTTGCATTGGCCACAATATCTTCTACCGTAACATCCCTACCATACAATATCATTTGATTAAACCCTTTTTCTTCCTCGGCTAGTACATTTTTATCAATATATTCTGAAATTCTATCAATATAATAGGGCTCATCTCCCATAAGGAAGTATATAGGTTTTATATTGCCATTTTTTATTTCAGTTACAATTTGTTTTACTTCGTCCATTCAGAAAAAATCATCAAATTTGTGATATGCAAAAATTAAACTTCCCTGCATACCAGTTTCGATTCAAAAATAGCGAAAATAAAGTTTCTATTTTTGACCGGATTCGTAAAAAATTTATCATTCTTACTCCCGAAGAATGGGTACGACAACATACCGTACATTATCTTATCGAAGAAAAAAAATATCCAGAGAGTTTGATCAATGTAGAAAAACTAATCAAAATTAATGACCTTAATAAAAGGTATGACATTATTATTTTTAATCCAGATGGTAGTATTCGTCTTGTAGTAGAATGTAAATCTGCCAAGGTAAAAATTACTCAAGATGTGTTTGATCAGATTGCCAGATATAATTTAGAATTGAAAGCAGAATATCTCATGATTACCAATGGCATGAATCATTATTACTGTCAGATGAATTATATCGAAAAACAATATACTTTTCTAAAAGATATTCCCAATTATAACAAATAAAACCTATTAATTTGCAGTAATGAACATAGCAGTTGTTATACTAAATTGGAACGGTAGATCTTTATTAGAAGAGTTTTTACCCTCGGTAATTGAGCATTCTAAAGAAGCTACAATCTATTTGGCCGATAATGCCTCTAGCGATGACTCGGTTGATTATGTGCGTAATACATTTCCTGAAGTTAAAATAGTAGAAAATTCTGAAAACGGTGGATATGCAAAAGGTTATAATGATGCGTTGCTAGAGATAGATGAAGATATCTATTGTTTATTGAATAGTGATGTAGAAGTTACTCAGGGTTGGTTAGATCCCGTGATTACTTCTTTTAAGCATTCGGAAACCATTGCTGCTATCCAGCCAAAAATTCTGGATTATAAAAAAAAGACTCATTTTGAATATGCCGGTGCAGCGGGAGGGTTTATTGATAAGTTTGGATATCCATATTGCAGAGGTCGAATATTTGATACGCTCGAGCAAGATAATGGCCAATATAATGACAGCATACCTATATTTTGGGCAAGTGGAGCTTGTTTGTTTGTTAGAAAGTCAGTTTTTGAAGAGGTTGGAAAACTCGATGAAGATTTTTTTGCTCATCAAGAAGAAATTGACCTGTGCTGGCGTATGCAAAATCATGGGTATCAAATCATGTATCAAGGAGCATCAACCGTCTATCATTTGGGAGGAGCCACTTTAAATACAATGAACCCAAAAAAAACATATCTAAATTTCAGAAACAATCTGTACCTGCTTATTAAGAATGCCCCAAAAAGAGACTTATTGTTTTTGATTTTTATACGATTACTTTTGGATGGACTGGCCGGATTTAAGTTTCTGATCGAAGGAAAATTTTCTCACTTTATCGCTATCATAAAGGCTCATTTCAGCTTCTACGCTAATTTTAACACTTTTATTAAAAAACGCAAAAAACTTTCAAAAACGGGGAAATATTATTCATTTTTTTCCGTTGTATGGCAGTATTTTATTTTAAAACATAAACATTTTAATCAATTATAAGGTGATATAATAAATTATTGTTAAGGACCTAGTATTACGTCACAATTTTAATAATTTTGAGTTATATAACCAGAACAAGACTAAAAACAGATTTTCTAATGAAAAAAGTAATGATTATTGGTGCTTCAATGGCAGTATTATTATCTTCTTGTGTATCACAAAAGAAGTTTGCCGACCTAGAAGCCAAACAAAAACAAACCGAAGATTTATTAAATACTGCAACGGTAAAATTAAATAGCTGTCTTGAAGAAAAAGCAGGATCGACATCACAGCTTAAAGTTTTACAAGATCAAGTATCTAATCTTAAGAATCAAAACTCTGCTTTATTAAATAATGTGGGTAACCTTGCTACATTATCGACTAAAGAAGCAGAAAACCTTGAAAAATCTTTGGAAAGTATCAAAGAGAAGGATTTACAAATAAAAACAATGCAAGATGCGATCACCAAAAAAGATTCTGTGACCTTAGCCTTGGTAACAAGTTTAAAAGGTGCTTTGGGTAACCTTGCCGATGAGGATATCGAAGTAAATGTAGAAAAAGGTGTGGTCTATGTATCTATCTCTGACAAACTTTTATTTAAGAGTGGTAGCTATAATGTATCAACCAGAGCTCGTGAAGTATTAGGCAAAGTTGCTAAGGTAGTTAACGCTAAGCCAGATATCGAATTCTTAGTAGAAGGACATACAGATAGCAAACCATATAAAAGCAATAAAGCAATTCTTGATAACTGGGATTTAAGTGTAAAACGAGCTACTGCAGTAGTTAGGGTTTTACAAAATGACTTTAAAGTAGATCCTAAGCGTATGACCGCAGCCGGACGTAGTTATTATGTACCCGTTGCTGATAACGCTACAGATGCTAATAGAGCAAAGAACAGACGTACCAGAATTGTTGTATTACCAAAACTTGACCAGTTTTATAACATGATCGAAGACGGAATGAAAAAAGCTTCTCAAGGAGGAAATTAAAAGATATTATCTTTTATTATCATACAAAAAGGCAATACATAATGTATTGCCTTTTTTTGTGGTTATCAAGTTAATAAAACAATCAAATACTAACTTCTTTTGTAAATACTCTATCTTTTATAGAAAAGTAGATTATATATTTACCGGCAGGAACTCCCGAAAAATTATAATTTCTTTGAAATACAGGTCCTTCTTCTTCTATTTTCTCCTTTATCATTAATACTCCATCATTATCATATATAGAAATGTACAGTGGTGCATTCTCTGTTACAGTTATCATAGTTTTTACGATAGCGTTTTCGACCAGAACTTTTGGTTTAAAAATTGTTATAGCAGAATTATCAATTAATGCAATTCCCTTTTTATTCTTAATTACCGGAGTAACCTTTAGGTCAAATTCTGTTTCTGTTTCTACAAAATAAATACCGTTCTCCACTACACTCAGATTAAAGTATTTTCTATATGAAGATGTAGCTTCTAGTGTAATATTAAATAATATTGTTCCTGAATAATCTTTGAGATACAATTTTTGTCCTTTACTTGTATTGGTAAGCGATACATTAATAGTAGAAGAGTTTTCGATTTTAACAGATAGTACATCTGATGCCATTATTGTTGTGCTCAATAGCATAGCAATCATAATTAGGCTTAGGTTAATGACTCTTTTCATAATTTCTAGTTTTTTGTTGTTCATGTTTCTTGAGGCAAATGTACTGTCATGTTTCTCTATAGAATACAACAAAATTTGCACATATATATACTATATTAACTTTAGAAACTACTGAAAAACCATACTTAAGTTAATTTAACATACTTTTGATAATGACTTTACGTTATTTTAACATTTATAATATCATATTAGCAAATAAATTCTGTACTATTTAAACAAGTTTGATTACTACTAAGAACTAACCCTTTATGAAACATATAAAACCATCTTTAGAGAAAATTGTTCCCGAATTTGGTAGTTCATTATACTATGAAACCTTTTCTAAAGACAAAAAGAATAAAGATCCTATCTGGCATTATCATCCCGAGATAGAAATAGTTTACGTTAATGGAGGCACAGGAAAAATGCAAATAGGAAGTCATATGTCTTACTATAGAAACGGTGCTTTGATGCTTATTGGTTCTAATTTACCTCATTGCGGCTTTACTGATAGGATGACAGGTAACAGTAGTGAAACCATAATTCAGATGTTACCCGATTTTTTAGGTTCATCTTTTTTTAGTATTCCAGAAACTAATGGCATCGGTAAACTTTTAGAGCAAGCAAAAAAAGGAATTATATTTCACGGAGATACCAAAAGGCAAATTGGAGCAAAAATTGAATCCCTAAAAGATCTTGATGTTTTCGAGAAACTTCTCGGAATTCTTAAAGTACTTCGAGATATGGAAAAAACTCAAGAATATACTATTCTTAATGCTGAAGGATTTATTATCGAAACCGAATTGCAAGATAACAATAGAATTAACCTTATTTTTAACTTCGTACAAACCGAATTTGGAAGAGCAATTACATTAGAAGAAATTGCAGATAAAGTAAGTATGAGCGTTCCTGGATTTTGTAGATATTTTAAAAAAGTAACCGGAAAGACTTTTACGCAATTCGTAAACGAGTATAGATTAGTACATGCGGCCAAATTATTACATGAAAAACAAACTAGTATTACGGATATTTGCTACGAGAGTGGTTTTAGTAACTTCTCTCATTTTAGTAGGTTGTTTAAAGAGTTTACGGGCAAAACGCCCAGTATGTATAGAAATGAGCTCAAATATGTAATATCTTAACGGGTTATCTTAGATAATATCTATTGCACCTTTACCTTCTCTAAGCAAAATAGGGTCTCCGCTAGTAAGGTCAATCACTGTCGATGGTATATTATCGCCATAACCGCCATCTACAACCATATCTACCAGATTATCCCACTTTTCTAATATCAACTCTGGGTCTGTTGTATATTCGATTACTTCATCTTCATCATATATGGATGTAGATACAATTGGATTGCCTAATTCTTCAACTATTGCCGTACAAATGTTATTATCAGGCACTCTAATACCTACAGTTTTCTTTTTCTTAAATACGGTTGGTAAATTATTACTTCCCGGAAGAATAAAGGTATACGGACCTGGCAATGTTCTTTTTAACAATTTAAAAGTACTGTTATCTATCTGTCTCACATAATCCGATAGATTACTCAGATCCTTACAAATAAACGAAAAATTTGCTTTGGCAAGTTTTATTCCTTTTATATGCGCAATTTTCTCGAGAGCTCTTGTATTAGTAATATCACAACCCAAACCATATACCGTATCTGTCGGATAAATAACCAGACCTCCATTGCGCAAACAATTCACTACTTGTTGAATTTCGCGAGGATTAGGGTTTTCGTTATATAGTTTTACAAACTCTGCCATAGGATGCGCTCATTAAAAGCATATGCAATTTACGTATTTATAAGATTTTAAGCTTTGCAAATCGAAGCAATAGTTTTTTTATCCCTCCTTTTTCGAAGTGAATTTCGGCTTTTTTATCTTGCCCTACTCCTTCGAGTTTTAAAACTTTACCTTTCCCAAAACGCATATGTTCTACTATGGTGCCAGGCACCAAATCGCTATCAAACAGGTTAGCATTTGATTGATTAGAAGATCCATTAGAAACTGGCCTAAGCTTTCTTAATTTTTGCAATTGCTCTTCATTAGGTTTATGTGCTAATGGAGGTGATCCTGATATTGGTTTTTTAAGACGTAGTTTACTTTTATCCACATCTCCAAAAATATCCGAATCAATCAAAGGTTGGTAACGATAATTCTCGACCGGAGTTAAATATTCTAAAAATTGGTCGTCGATTTCCTCGATAAATCTACTAGGTTCTGCATCTACAAGCTTACCCCATCGATAACGAGATTGCGTATAGGTAAGATAAGCTTGTTTTTCGGCTCTGGTTAGTGCCACATAAAACAGTCGCCTCTCCTCCTCTAGTTCACTACGGGTATTCATACTCATTCCCGAAGGAAATAGATCTTCTTCCATACCTACAATGTACACATACGGAAACTCTAATCCCTTTGCTAGATGTATGGTCATTAATGCCACTCGGTCATCATCACCAGTATCTTGATCAAGATCCGTTGCCAATGCAACATCTTCTAGGAACTCTGCCAAAGATCCACTGGCATCTGCAAGCTCTTTTTGACCTTCGACAAAATCACGAATACCGTTAAGCAACTCTTCTATATTTTCTATTCTGGCAATACCTTCGGGAGTACCATCTTTTTTTAACTCTTGGAGTAATCCCGTTTTTTTGGCTACTGTTTCTGCTAATACAAATGCATCCGAAGTTTGATTAGTAACCTGAAAACTTTTGATCATCGTCATAAAGTTTTCTAATCTGGTCTTGGTGCCACTATTAATTTTCAGGTTGATCCGATCAAGGTTTTCGATAACTTCAAAAATAGAGCGATCGTAGTGATTAGCAGCAACTATAAGCTTATCTACTGTAGTTGCACCAATACCTCTAGCTGGATAATTAATAATCCGTTTTAAAGCTTCTTCGTCTTTTGGGTTAATTATTAAACGTAAATACCCCAATACATCCTTGATTTCTTTACGTTGATAAAATGATAAACCTCCGTATATTCTATACTTTATATCTCGTTTTCGCAGGGCATCTTCAATAGCTCTGGATTGCGCATTAGTTCTATACAACACTGCAAAATTTCCATTACCAAGCTGGTGTTGCATTTGATTTTCGAATATCGAACTTGCTACATATCGTCCTTCGTCACCATCGGTAAGCAATCGATTTACTATTATTTTTGCCCCTGGGTCATTGGCGGTCCAAACCACCTTATCCAATTTGGTTTTGTTTTTATCAATTATAGAATTGGCTGCTTCAACAATATTTTTGGTCGATCTATAATTTTGTTCCAATCTGTATTGTTGTACATTGTCATAATCTCTCTGGAAATTGAGAATATTATTAATGTTCGCTCCTCGAAAAGCATATATACTTTGAGCATCATCGCCTACAACGCATATATTTTGGAACTTATCGGATAATGCTCGTACAATAAGGTACTGCGAATGATTTGTATCCTGATACTCATCCACCAATATATATCGGAAACGATTTTGGTACTTGGCTAGTACATCAGGAAATCGATTTAATAACTCATTGGTTTTTAATAGTAGATCATCAAAATCCATAGCGCCAGCTTTAAAACATCGATCCACATAATGTTCATAAATCTCTCCTAATCTCGGGCGTTTTGCCATCGCATCTGCCTCTACCAATTCTGCATTTTGAAAATATGCTTTTACGGTGATTAGACTATTTTTATAGGAAGATATTCTGGAATATACCTGCTTATATTTATAGATATCTTTGTCTAAGCCCATCTCTTTAATGATAGAAGCAATCAAACGCTGAGAATCCTGTGTATCATAAATAGTAAAGTTAGATGGGTATCCTAATTTATCTGCTTCAAATCTCAAAATCTTGGCAAATATAGAATGAAACGTTCCCATCCATAAATTTTTAGCCTCACTTGCTCCTACAATAGTGGCTATACGTTTTTTCATCTCTCTGGCGGCCTTGTTGGTAAAGGTCAATGATAATATATTAAACGAATCCACTCCCAGATGCATTAAATATGCAATTCTATATGTAAGTACACGTGTCTTTCCGGAGCCCGCTCCAGCAATTACAATCATTGGCCCCTCTTTTTGAAGTACTGGGGCTCGTTGCGCATCATTCAACTCGGCTAAATATTCTTCCAACGTAACAATTTTAAAAGTGAAAAGTAATGAAACAACAACGTTTATGGAAGTGTAATACGAGAATTTTGTAAACAAACTTTAGTCAATAACTTTTGTATTAGTATATACACCAAATCAAAAAATTGAGCATACCACATCATAAAACCTTTTTAAGAACGTTTCAGAATTAGAAATACAGCTCTTTTTCAGCCTTTTACGTGTTTGGTATTCTAGAAGGTTGTTGTAGCAAATAATGGTTCGTTGGTAGAAGGTTTGACATTAAAAGTTTCGGTTATTCAATATTTAACATTCCTACATATCAACAAAATATTGATAACTTTTATAGATAAAATGCAATATTTTAGGTTTAAATGTATTATATTTAGGAAATTTTTAAATTAAACCCGAATTTATACGACCTAAGAAATTAACCCCAAACTCAATATTATGGCCCCAAATATGAATGTACAGTTTATTGAAAAAGAACAAATTAAATTTTTGAAATTTCCGAAAGAAGATGTTCTCAATAAAAGAAAAGATCAAATAGATCGTTTTTTGGAATTACAACGAGCCCTTTCATTAGGAAATCTCGAACGACAAAAAGTAAGAATTGTTTTTGTAGATGATTCTGGTTTTAAAAAAGTAGAAACGACAATTTGGGGTATTACAGATAAAGAAGTAATACTTAAACAATCAACCATAATACCATTAGAAAGAATTATTAGCATTTCATGACCCAAATAACGACTATTCCTAGATTAAAAAGATGTAGTTATTTTTTAATCTATACTCTTTTATAAGAGTGATGTTAAGACGTATTCTCAAACAGAATACGTCTTTACTAATTAAATAGTGACAAATAATAGAATATAAATCATTTATTAATAAATAAAATCATAATTATTTAGTTTTGCTTAGCAAAACTATTATTACCAAATCTCATAAAATTGATACCCCCCCTACGTAATGAACAAAAAAATATTCAATTGTATTCTTGTACTTACCATGATCATACATGGTTCCGGTTTGTTTGCCCAGGGCGCAAAACAAACGTTAATCTCTACTGATAAAGAAGCCTTTATCAATAGTCTTATCGGTCAAAAGAACGGTCAACCTACTCAAGTAAAAATTTCAAAAAGTGAATTTATTGACTTAAAAATCAATGTAAAGAAACAACATGATGGTAATCTTACATTGATTGGAATTGTAAATGACAAGAAATTATCTACTTTCACTTTTGCCTTAGACAACGATAACTTAACAGGTACTATTTTATTACAAAACCCAAAAAGAGCCTACAAAATTACAAGCGATACCTCGGGTAAAGTATTTCTTGAAAAAACAGATATCAATAATGTACTATGTGTTGATTTTGAAAAGGTGGAAGGAAATAGTAAAGAACAAACCACTGCTACTAATACAAAAATGAATGTTGTTCTGGAAAGCCTTCCTGGAGCAGAAGGTATTATTTATTTAGATTTTGATGGCGAAGTGGTTTCTGGAACAAGTTGGCTTGGTGGAGATACTATCGATGCTAAAGCCCCTAATTTTACAGAACAACAAATCACTGAGATTTGGCAAATTATGGCAGAAGATTTTCGTCCTTTTAACCTTAATGTAACGACCAGAAGAGATCTTTTTGATGCTGCGCCTCAAAACCGTAGAATGATGTGTATTTTTACTACGACTACAGACGCGCGACCTGATTCTGGAGGAGTGGCCTATATTCGATCTTTTTCTTCAAACTCAACAGATAACCCTTGCTGGGTATATAATGTAAGATCGGTTAGAGCAGCCGGAGAAACAGGTTCTCATGAGGTTGGACATACTCTAGGATTATCTCATGATAGTCAGGGGGATACCGAATATTACGCAGGGCATGGTACCTGGAGTCCTATTATGGGTTGGAGTGTGAATAAACAAATTGGACAATGGAGTCAAGGAGAATTCGAAAATGCCAATCAAACACAAGATGATATAGCCGTTATGGCCGATAATAGAAATGGTGTTGGTTTTAGAACAGATGATCACGCTGATATTATTACCGATGCAACACCAATAAAAGCTGATGCCGATGGTAATGTAAGTACTGATCAAAATTTTGGTTTTATAGGCAAACGTGACGATAAAGACATATTTTCGTTTGTAGTCGAGCCAGGAGATGTATCTTTTAATTTTGAACCAGATCCTAATTATCCAAATTTAAATATACAAGCACGAATACTAGATCCTTTGGGCGAAGAAGTTGCGCTTTCGGATCCAGAAGGGCTTAGTGCCGCAATCAACACAAACCTATCTGGCGGTACCTATTTTATTGAAATCGATGGTGTTGGTGAAGGAAATCCAATAACGGGATATTCTGATTATGCTTCTTTAGGAAATTACACTATTTCTGGAAAGTATACTCCTGGAGATAATAACCAACCGCCAATTGCCAACTTTGAAGCTGATAAAAATGGTTGTACACAGATAGTATTTAAAAGTACTTCTATCAATAAAGTAAATTCTTACTTATGGAATTTTGGTGATGGTACCACCTCTACAGAACAAAACCCTACTCATGACTATGCATCTGGCGGAAATTATACGGTATCACTAACCGCTACAAATGATGTTGGGCAAAATACTAATGAGAAATCTAATTTTATAACTATTAGTGTACCAGATCAACCAACAGGAGATAATATCAGTATTTGCCCCGGAGAATCAGCTACATTAACCATATCAGGAAATAGTGAGTTTACATGGTATAGCGAACCAACAGGGGGAATTGTTCTCTCGATCGGATCAGAATATAAGACACCATCTCTAGATGCGACTCAAACCTATTACGTTTCGGGCTATATCAATGATTGTACTACCGAAACAAGAACCGAAATAAAAGCTATTGTTGTGCCGATACCGGATCAACCTACTATTACGGTAAATGATTCGCAACGGTTATCTGTACCTGCAGAATTCTCTAACTACCAATGGTTCTTAGATGGAGAAGCTCTAGGAGAAGGTAATCAGCCTGAATATCTTCCGCAAGCAATTGGAGATTATACGGTTCAAGTATTTAATGAAACAGGTTGTAGTACCATTTCGGCAACGTATACAGTAGATAGGTCTCAACTTAATTTAAGTTTAGATAGTAGATCTTTTACCTTCTACCCTAACCCTCTTAAAGGAACAGATTTTCTTAATATCGACGGGGTGACTATAAATGATTTCGACCTTAGAGTAGTAGACACTCTTGGTCAAATAGTTTTTCAATCTACTCCGGGTAATGAATTAAATCTATCTGATTTATCACCAGGACTTTATTTTCTTTTAATTAATAATAAAAATATCGGGAAATTTGTAAAACAATAATCCTATTTTAAATACCTATAAATAAGGCTCATTTGCATGATATGCAAATGAGCCTTATTATTTGTACAAAATCTAAGTATTATTTTAACTTTCCTTTAATAGATTTTTGAATATCTTTAGAAACCAAAATTTCTAATTTGAAACACATAATCTTAACGTATAGTATTGCTTTTTTGCCTGTATTGGGCTTTTCTCAAAATAAAAAGCAATTCATATCCGAATTTGGCAAAACCTACGAGGTATCCAAGCCTGACTTTAAAACTGATCTGCAACATGAGCTGAAAGCCGTTTTTGATGTAGGTAGAAGTTTTCCTGATAGCACCAAAGTGAATCCACTTATCCACACTGCCGCCAGATACCTTAACATGCATATTAAGACGGGAGTATCTTTTGATAAACTTAGTGTTGCCTTGGTGATTCATGGTGCAGCTGCCAATGATATTTTAAATGATATAAAATACAAAAACATTTATGGTATAGATAACCCTAATACTCCTCTTATTACCGCTTTATCAGAAAAAGGAGTACAGATTATTCTTTGCGGTCAAACAGCTGCACATCGTAATATTTCTAGACAAGATATACATCCAGAAATAAAATTAGCATTATCAGCAATGACTGCTTTGGTACAATTACAAAATGAAAACTACAGACTTATTAATTTTTAACCTAATGAACTCAAACACACAATCACTCTTACTCCTAATTTTATTTTCTTTCTGTTCTATACAGGCCCAACAGATCGATCCGGATATTGATACTATGGCCAAAGAAATAGAACCCAAAGTAATCGAATGGAGAAGAGATTTTCATCAAAACCCAGAGCTTTCGAATCGAGAATTCGAAACTGCAAAAAAAATTGCAAAACACCTTAAAGATCTTGGTCTCGAAGTAACCGAAAATGTTGCAAAAACAGGAGTAGTAGCTATTTTAAAAGGCAATAAACCAGGTAAAACTGTAGCACTTAGAGCAGATATTGATGCGCTACCAGTAACCGAAAGAGCCGATGTGCCGTTTAAATCAACAGTAAAAACTACCTTTTTGGATACCGAGGTTGGAGTAAGCCACGCTTGCGGGCATGATACACATACGGCTATATTAATGGGTGTTGCCGAAATACTTGCCAAGCATAAAGATAAGATTACAGGTACTGTAAAGTTTATTTTTCAACCAGCAGAAGAAGGACCACCTCCAGGAGAAGAAGGTGGTGCAAAACTAATGATCAAAGAAGGAGTATTAAAAAACCCTGATGTAGATGCCATTTTTGGTTTACATATCAATTCAGGAACTTCAGTTGGAAAAATACGATACAAACCAGGAGGAACAATGGCAGCGGTAGAACGTTTTGTTATTGATGTAAAAGGAAAACAAACTCATGGTTCGGCTCCCTGGACAGGCGTAGATCCTATATTAATCTCGGCCAAAATAATCGATGGACTACAGACCATAATCAGTAGAGAAGCACCATTGGTAAATGAAGCTGCGGTAATCACTGTTGGTAAAATTACAAGTGGAGTACGTTTTAATATTATTCCTGAAAGTGCCGAAATGATTGGTACGGTACGTACATTGGATCCAAGTATGCGAGAATTAATCATTAAACGAATGAACGAGATGGTACCTGCCATTGCCAAAGCATACGGTGCCGAGGCTACGATTACATTTCAAAACAATACATCAATAACGTATAATGATCCGGATCTGGTAAAGAAAATGCTACCAACTATACAAGGTATTGCCGGAAAAGAAAATGTGATCTTATCTAAAGCTACTACGGGAGGAGAAGATTTTTCTTATTTTCAAGAGGTTGTTCCTGGGTTTTATTTCTTTTTAGGCGGTAAATCACAAGGTACCGAGAAAGCTCCTTCTCACCATACTCCAGATTTTTACATCGACGAAAGTGGATTATTATTAGGAGTAAAAGTAATGTCGCAATTAACTTTAGATTATCTCAACGCTCAATAAGTAAAACATAATGGAAAGCATACTTCATTTTTTAGGATCGATACCATGGTGGTTATGGGTTATCATTGTTATTCTATTAATTGGAATTAGAGATGTGTTTTTTAATAAAAGACATACTATTAGTCATAACTTTCCTATTGTTGGTCATCTCAGGTATCTATTAGAAAGTATTGGCCCCGAAATAAGGCAATATTTTGTAGCGAATAATCGCGAGGAACTTCCTTTTAATCGAATCGAGAGAGGCTGGGTATATGCCTCTTCTAAAAACGAGAATAATTATGAAGGATTCGGAACGGATCGAGATATCTATGAGCACCAACATATTTTTGTAAAAAATTGCTTAATTCCTTTTAAAATTGATAAAGATCATCCAAACAAAAAGGATAAAACATTTTTACCTTGTGCAAAGGTAATGGGATTATACAATCAACGTAAAAAACCATACCGACCTGGATCTATAATTAATGTTTCGGCAATGAGTTTTGGATCCTTATCTGCCAGAGCTGTTGAATCACTGAATATAGGAATTCAAAAAGCCAATGCATATCACAATACGGGAGAAGGCGGGCTTTCTCCTTATCACAGTAATGGTGGTGATGTTATTTTTCATTTCGGAACAGGATACTTTGGAGTTCGAGACGAGCACGGTAATTTTTCTATTGAAAAAATGAAAAAGTTGGTCGAAAAAAATCCTTTTATTCGGGCCATTGAAATAAAGCTTTCCCAAGGTGCCAAACCTGGTAAGGGAGGTGTACTGCCCGGTGCTAAGATTACTCCTGAAATTGCAAAAATTCGTGGTGTTGAAGTTGGAAAAGACGTACTTTCTCCTTCGTCGCATACTGCTTTTTCTAGTGTTCCAGAATTATTACAGTTCATAGAAGATATTGCCAAAGTAACAGGACTTCCTGTGGGGATCAAAGCTGCAATTGGTAAAACCGAACAATGGGAGTTATTGGCCGAATTAATGGCTAAATCCAATCGTGGTCCAGATTTTATAACTATTGATGGTGGTGAAGGCGGAACTGGTGCTGCTCCGCCGAGTTTTGCGGATCATGTGTCATTACCCTGGATTTATGGTTTTACTGCGATATATAAGATTTTTCAAAAACACAACCTTACCGATCGGGTTGTATTTATTGGTAGCGGTAAGTTAGGCTTTCCTGCCAAAGCCGCTATGGCATTTGCTATGGGTGTGGATTGTATTAATGTAGCAAGAGAAGCGATGATGAGTATTGGTTGTATACAAGCACAAGTGTGCCATACTAATCGTTGCCCTAGTGGAGTAGCAACACAAAGTAAATGGTTGCAAAAAGGAATTAATGTTCCTTTAAAATCAGATCGTTTATCTCAATATTTTAAAACGTTTAGAAAAGAACTTATAGAAATAACCCATGCAGCTGGTTATGAGCACCCCAGCCAATTTACAATGCAAGATGTTGATCTTAATGTAGATGACGGAGAATTGACTAAGACGTTAGAAGAGTCTTTTAAGTATACAAAAACTCCAGTAACCTATACTTGTGCTCAGGATTTAAAAGATTGTACGTATCTTGGTGGCTATTATAAAGATTCTGTTAAACAACAACACGCATAACCTTACTTTTATCATTACTCATGGATATTGAAATTATACCTCTTGTTATTTCCCTAATTCCTGCAACCTTAATTACTTTGGTGGCTATTTATTTTTTTAAACTACACACCGATAATGAAGAAAGACGTCGACGATTTTTATTACATCAAGAAAATCAAAAACAGGCCTTTCCTTTAAGATTACAAGCCTATGAACGTATGGCCTTGTTTTTGGAAAGAATATCTCCGGGGAAATTATTAACCAGAATGGCACCAGTAGGAGAAGATAAAGCTAGTTATGAATCTTTATTAGCCAACACTATTGATCAAGAATTTGAACATAATCTTACGCAACAAATTTATGTCTCTAGTGAATGTTGGAATACCATTATTGCTGCAAAAAATGCAACTATAGCTATGATTAGAAGAGCTTCTAAAGATGAATCCGTAGACTCTGCAGATAAAATGAGAGAAGTTATTCTAACACAACTTATCGAAAAAGGTGCTCCTAGTGATACTGCTTTGGCAAGAATCAAAAATGAAGTAGGCGATATGTTTTAAACGATTTTTGTTATGCCTTTACATCACAACAAACCCGAATATATTTTTAAAATTTTTGTAGCAATTCTTTTCATTTCATTGTTATCATCTAAACGCACTTATGCGCAACAAAGTGAGAAAGAAGCAATGTCTAAATTATCTTTTTTGATAGGTAATTGGAAAGGTTCGTCTACAAGTTTTAAAAATGGTACTCAAAGTAGTGTTACTGTTTATGAGGAAGTTAAATATATCATGGACGGAAATTTACTGATTTTGAATGTAAAATCTCCTAATATACAATTGCATACTATTATTAATTATAGTTTAAAAGATAGCACCTATTATTATCAACCATTTTCTAAAACAGGGTCTGGAAAATATAAAGGGCAATTCCAAGCCAATCAATTTGTCGTGTATTTTAATGATCAAAGAAGGTTAGTATTTGAAAAAACTAAAGATGGCGAATTTCATGAATATGGCGAAAAGCTAGAAAATAATATCTGGGAAAAATATTTTGAAGATAGATTACTACCGCTATCTAAAAAAGACTAAGGTATATTATCCCGCCATATCTATATCCTTTAATTTATTTTCTTCTGCTAGTTTTGCCTTTTGGGCTGCATAGTCAAATCCCTGTTGCCACCAATTGGTCATTAGTTTTTTGTTAAAAACCAAAGAGTTTTCTGTTAGTTTTGATGGTGTATAGTATAAATTTAAAGGCACATCTTTATTGATAGCTGCAAGCTTACCCAAGACCGTATCATGGCCTTCAACCTGATCTAGCATATAGCTAAAGAGATTTACCATTAGCGAGAAAGGATTCTTACCCAAAACTTTATTTTGTTCCATATTCTCAGACTCCAGAATAATAGCATCTACCTCTGTAGCACCTCTTCTAATTGCCTCTCTAATAGGTACCATACAACCAAAACCGCCATCGGCATACTCACAACCTTCTTTTGTTACTAAACTCATAAAAGGAACATAATTACAGGATATCCATATCCAATCACAAAAATCGTCGTAAGAAAAATCATTAATAGATTTATATTCGGTTTTGTTTTTGGTAAGGTTAGAAACTGTGACCACAACATCCTGAGTCATTTGTCTGGCTTGTTCAAACTCTGATTCAGAAAAACTTCTTCGAATAGATCTTCTTAGGTTTTTACTCTCTCCAAACGTACGTTTGAATTTTATAAATTGCCAAAGCGATGATAGAAAGTTGATAGAAACATACTCCCTATTTCCCTTTTTACGCACTCTAAAAGGATTAACATTAAAGATTGTACGTTGACTTACATTAGTATAAATATCATAGGTCTTATCAATATTACCTAATGCCAGTTGCGGTATTAATAAACTTCCTGTAGAAGTACCCAAAAACAAATCATATTTCTTGCCTTGTTCTTGCATTAAATACTGTGCGACCCCGCCTGCATATGCACCTTTACTACCACCTCCTGAAATTACTAATGCCCGCATATTACAATCTATTAAATGTATTTTTTTCTTTCGCAAATTCGTATCCTCTTTTCCACCATTCTGTCATTTTTTCTTTATCAAAAACCAATGAATTGGTCGTAAGTACTGTGGGCGTGTAATATAAATCCATTGCCACATCTTTTTCTCGGGCCTGAAATTTTCCTATTCGTATATTTTGGTGTTCTATCTGATCCATCATAAAATTTACCATATTGGTAATCAAAGAAAATGGATCTTTTGTAGGCATACGGTTCAAATAATTTACTTCGGTTTCTAAAACGATAACATCTAACTCTGTTGCCCCTCTTTTGATGGCCTCTTCGATAGGTACCATGGATCCCAATCCCCCATCAACATAATCGCAGTTATTTTTTCTTACCAAACTCATAAAAGGTGGATAATTACATGAGATCCAAATCCAATCCAAAAAATCTTCGTACGCACATTCTTTTAATGACTTATACTCTACTGTATTTGTAGAAAGATTAGTAACTGTAACAATTACATCTGGATTTCCGGATTTTAATTGTTCAAAATAAGATTCTGAAATTGCATTATGTATTAAATTTCTTAGATTTCTACTATCACCAAAAGATTTTTTCCCTTTTATTAAATTTCGCAGTACATTAAAATGATTGATACTAATATCATTATAACCTCTTTTTTTCTTGATAATAAACGGGCAATTTCTAAAGATTGAAGACTGATTAACCGAAGTATAGAATTTCTTTATCTCTTCAATCTTTGATAGTGCCAAATGAGAGACCAATAAGCTTCCGGTAGAAGTACCTATAAACAAATCGTATTTTCTATCAAGATCTTGAATCAGGTGTTGTGCAACACCTCCTGCAAAGGCTCCTTTGCTGCCTCCACCAGAAATCACCAATGCTCGCATATTTTACCTTATGGGGTTAATTTTTTTTGTAAAAAATCTTGTTGATTCTTTGGTAAATTATGCATTAAAGCTACATATTTCTTTTGATATTTCTCTTGCTTTAATAGTTTATCCAAAATTTTTCTGCACGAATTTCTAAATCTCCAGTTATGATGTGTAGCTCCATCAACAAGATCTGTTAGAGTTTGGTCGGAAAAAGCTTGTAAACTTTCTAAATAAGTAAATGCATTCTCTCTGGTATTAAAGCTAAATTGTGGAGATGTATATTTTGATAATTCGCTATAAAATTGCTGATGTTGATCGGTTTGATACTCTCTTGTACTTAAGGCCAAGACTAACCATAAAATTCTTACATTTTTATCATTAAACCCGATAATTTCTTTGGTAAGATCTAGATATTCATTTCTTTTCTCAGGAAAACTGGCCCATAAATGATATAGAGCAGGCTCTACGGTCGCATACGACGGATCTTTTAATAGCGATTCGTATTGCTCTTGTAAATCTTTAGGTATGGTACTTAATGTATTTGCTATTGCCTGGCGAATAAAAATGTTATTACTTTCAAAGGCTTTATCATACAATGCAATAACCTCGGGCGATGTTGTACCTGCTAATTGATATATTACTTCTTGGCCTATATAATCATTTGCAGGAAAAGTAAGTGCTTTTGCCAGAGTTCCCCATTTACCAGCTATGGGTTGCGTACGTTCCTGGGCCAGACTTAGATAACTAGATATAAAATCTGATTTTGTAAGTATATCCAATGCAGACTGTGACGGAAAAGCAACATTTTCTAACCATAAGGTAGCGAATTCTTTTAGGTCTTCACCACTAACCTCTTCGGCAACGGCTATAAAGTCATCTGTAGTCGCATTTTTAAATTTATATTTTTCAAGAAAATTGTGTATCGTTATTTTAAAACTGGTATCCCCTATCCTATCTCTAAGTGCATGAATTGCCCATGCTCCTCTTTGATAAAAGGTTAATGAACTTGCCTTTGGATCTAATAATGAAGTGGCTTGTGGTGTTTTGGATAATTCGGTAAGTTGCTCGGCACTTTCATACAATTTGAACAAAAAATAATCTTCACCAAAAATTTCCTTTTCTGCCAAAAGCGCATAATAAGTAGCAAATCCCTCTTGCAACCAATGATGAGTTCCTTCGGTCTCTGTAACGAGGTCACCAAACCACTGATGTGCTAATTCATGAGCGTTAACATTGATATAATTGCGATCTATAAAAGCAGTTTCATCAATTACAAATGCATCAGAGAAGATTGTAGTTCCCGTATTTTCCATACCGGCATATAAAAAATCTTTTACTGGTATTTGTTTATAGTTTTGCCAAGGAAAAGCATATCCGATTTCTTTTTCAAGAAAATCAAAAATCTTTTTGCTGTGTTTATAAGTAGACTCAAACCTATCTTTGGCATCTGGGTAGTAATACATTTCTAACGGAATCCCACTGGCAGAAGTTTCTACAACTTTTTCATATGTACCTATCACAAATGCCAATAAGTAACTACTCATTGGTTGTTGCATATCATAGGTCCAACTTTGGATAGAATCATTTACAGGTTCTATACTCAGTAATTTACCATTTGCTATTACCTCGGCTTCTTTTGCATAATTAATGACCAGGTCAAATTCTACTTTTTCATTCATATCATCAAAACTTGGTAGCCAATTTGATGTATATTTTCCTTGTCCTTGAGTCCATATTTGCGGATTACCTTGATAATCATTTACAAAGTATACTGCTTTTTTGGGGGTAGCCACGTATTGAATTGTAATATTGTGATTGGCGTTGATTTTAAAATCAGAAGTGATTTCTATTTTTTGATTATCATACTCAAAATCTATTTCTTTTTTATCCAATAAGACTTTTACGATTTTCATTTTTTGAGCATCAATATAAATTGATGGTACAGTTTTCAAAACGTTAAATGTATAGCCTACTTCTCCCTTAATTTCTTTAGTTTTTGCATCGACCGTAATATTTACTTTACCCAACAAAAAATCCACATGATCCTTTTGTTGAGCCATACTTTCAAAAGAAAATAAAAGAATAAATAGATAAAAAATAATACGCATAGTATAAGATAATCAAATGTTCTGCCAAAATAACGATTTTAGAACAGTTATGTGACAGAACTACTGAGTAAGAAAAATTAATCTATTCTTTAATTTTACTTATTGGTATTTTAATAGCGCTATTACAGAACCATTTGATTTTCAATGGTATTTTTCCGTCGGCAATTGTTTCATCACTAACATTCTTACCGGTACCGTAGTTAATTTGCCATCTAGGGCTTTTATGTATCCCCAAAAGTATAACCAAACGACTTCCCTTTTGGATTCGTTTACTCATAAACAACGAATTCTTAATCGGAATATATTCTCGTTTTCCAGGTTCTAATAAATTACGAACACTTGGATCTTTGGCATAGCTTGCTCTGCCGAGATAGTTTGTTAATCTTATATAGCTACTATCTTCTTTCATTTCGAATATCTCAATCTCAATATCCATATCTTTTTTATTGATTTCGGCATATATATCACCCAAAAATCGTCCGTTTACATCAAAAGACTCTTTAAACGGTTCGGATATGAAAGATACTTTATTATGTATTTTAAGTTTTTCTTGAAAGAAAGAATTTGTTTTTTGTAGGCTATCTCCTCGATATTGATAATCTATTTCTTGAGTTATAAATTCTTTTTTGTCTAGTTTTTGAGTAGTCAATCCGTATTCATTTTCTTTGAGAACATTTTTTAAATAAAATACTAGAGTATCAGTATTCATTGCTTTTAAAGTAGGTTTATGTTTCCAAACATTAGCCTCCATGACTTGATAATTAACCTTATCTTTTAGAATATCAGGTTTCTTAGCTCCCTTAAAAATATAGTCGAACCATTGATATGCCAATACATCCATATCCATTTTGGATATGCTGTCTACGGTATATCTTCCTACTTTTTTGGCGGTTCTTCCGGCAGCACTACTATGATTGTATGGACCAATTACCAAATAGTGATTAGCATTTTTATTGTATTCGGTATGCTTATTATAATAATGTAACGCTCCCACTTGATCACTATCAAAATATCCCGTGGTAGTAAGTACTGGTATGTTAATTTTAGAAAATTCTTCTTGATTAGGAGTCATATTTCTCCAGTAACTATCATAACTAGGATGGTCTAACCAACGCTGAAATATAGCATTAGGTGCACCATCCAAAGAGTCAAGAGCACGAAAGGATTTTCCGCTCTTGTACCATTTTTTATATAACTTATTCCATCTCTTTGAATCCAAAAAGTTTTCTAAATCAATAAAATCATGCGCCGTAACAAAATTAATCCATCGGATCATGTAGCTCATAAAAACATTATTCTCCATCGGATAATCGTTGCCAATACCCACCGAAACTTGAGGTACAATTGTTTTTAATGCAGGATGTAACCCTTTGGCGGCTGCCCATTGACTAAATCCAAGGTAACTTCCGCCCATCATACCTACTTCTCCATTGCTCCAAGGCTGTTTACTAATCCAATCTATGACTTCATAAGCATCTTTGGCATCATGCTCAAACGGCTCTATAGTTTCTGGACTAAAGCGTTTACCTCTTGTATTTGCAATCACACCTACATATCCGTAGTAAGCGGCTTCTTTAACCAAAAAGTCATCTACTACTCCACTTTCATAAGGATAAATACTAAAAATTAACATGGTAGGTTTTGGTTTAGTATCTCCTTTTTTATGACCAATTCTTAGCGCAATAGTGGCTCCATCCCTTGTTTTGAGTGATACACTATCTCTTGTTACATAGCGTTTTTGGTCCTCCTTGTCTATTAATCCAACGGCTATAGACTTTGTTTTTTCTATTACTTTTTTTGAAAGATATGCAGATGACAATGCAAAGAAATCTCTTTGCGAAATACTATCTTCTATTTTCCGATTTTCTAAAATCTTGGTTATTCTTTTATGTTGACCATCGATAGTTTTATCGAAACGTATTGGCACTCTAAGTTTTGTTTTATCTGTTAAAGCATTATACAGTTTATAAAAAGCCGAAGTATATGCCTCGTCAAAAGTTGTATTTTGGGTCAACTTTGCTTGAGCATAGAGATAGTTTTCGATCGAGATAAGTGCAGCTTCTTGTGGATATTCTTTTCCGGATATATTTCTTAAACTATCTATAGATACTACAGCTTGGGCATAATCTTGTAATAGCATTTGTGCGATGCTCTTATTTTGATAATACGTCTCTTTATTTTTTTCAGAATAGTCTTTCAGAATTAATGCTGATATTTCAGAAATCTTTTCATTTAATATAGAAGAATTTGCTTTTATTTCTTTTGGCAAATAATACTTTTGAGACCATACACTTGCAAAGTTCAATCCCAATAAAAGAATCAAAATAATTTGTTTCATAATGCGTTTTGATGATGTATTACAAAATATAAAAAACATCTGGTTATAAGCATGTGTTGTTACAAGGTAAAATGTTACCAAGCTATTGGCAAATTTGCCACTATTTTATCTTTTTCTGCATAAACTATGATGCAGGGTAGCAAATATAGGTGAGTAAAGTAAAGAAATATGGATTTCTTTATAATTGCTCATTTTTGTTTGTGAACAAATCTATATGCTCTTATATTAGCTGTTATGAATCCTAATGTTCTACAAACACCTATAGACTATCTTAAAGGCGTGGGGCCATCTCGAGCAGATCTATTACGATCAGAATTAGGTATACGTACATATCAGGATTTGGTAAATCTATTCCCAAATCGATATATCGATAAAACCCAATATTACAAAATCAATCAATTACAAAAAACCTCTTCTGAAGTTCAAATTATTGGTAAGATCATCAATATCAAAACAGTAGAACAAAAGCGGGGAAAACGACTAGTAGCAAAATTTATAGATGATACCGGCCAGATGGAGTTGGTTTGGTTTCGCGGTCATAAATGGATTAGAGAACATATTAAATTAAACACTACCTACGTTGTCTCTGGAAAACCAAAATATTATCAGGGTTTTAATATACCCCATCCCGAGATGGAATTGATGGATGAACATGAGCAAAATCTAAGAACGGCTATGCAACCTGTTTATCCATCTACCGAGAAACTGGTAAATAAAGGAGTTACCAATCGGGCGATGTCAAAGATGATGCAGCAATTGTTTATCGAAACCAAAGTACGTTTTTACGACACCCTTTCTAAAGAAATATTAGATGAACTACAACTTCTTCCTAAAAACGAAGCTGTTTTTAATGTTCATTTTCCGAAAAGCCAAGAATTGTTGGCTAAAGCGCAATACAGATTAAAATTTGAAGAGTTATTCTATATTCAGTTACAATTAATTACCAAAAAACTTATTCGCAAACAAAAAATTAAAGGTTTCCCCTTTACCGAAGTGGGAGCTCATTTCAATAATTTTTACAAAAACCATCTTCCATTTGACCTTACCAATGCTCAAAAACGGGTAATTAAAGAAATTCGAAACGATATTGGTAGTAGTGCACAAATGAACCGATTATTGCAAGGTGATGTAGGATCTGGTAAAACTATTGTGGGGCTTATGACGATGTTGTTGGCAATAGATAATGGTTTTCAGGCATGTTTAATGGCGCCGACAGCCATATTAGCAAATCAGCACTACCAAGGTATCAAAGAGCTTACTGATCAACTTGATATCACTGTAAAATTATTAATGGGGAGTTCTACTACCAAAGAACGTAGAGAAATTCATGAAGGACTAGAAGATGGCTCTTTACATATTCTTATTGGTACCCATGCCGTTTTGGAAGACAAGGTAAAGTTTAAAAACCTAGGATTGGCCATTATCGATGAACAACATCGGTTTGGAGTTGCGCAACGGTCAAAATTATGGCATAAAAACACCTATCCGCCGCATATTCTGGTAATGACAGCTACTCCTATCCCACGCACACTGGCCATGAGTTTGTATGGAGATCTTGATATTTCGGTCATAGACGAACTTCCGCCAGGGCGTAAAGCTATTAAAACTGTACATCGTTATGATAGTAACCGTTTAAAGGTATTTAAATTTATTGCTGATGAGATAAAAAAGGGACGACAGATTTATATTGTATACCCTTTGATACAAGAATCTGAAGCTATGGATTATAAAGATCTTATGGATGGTTATGAAAGTATTGCTCGTTCATTTCCTGCTCCAGAGTTTCAGATCTCTATTGTACATGGTAAAATGAAACCTGCAGACAAAGATTACGAAATGGATCGGTTTGTAAAGGGCGAAACTCAAATCATGGTGGCTACCACCGTTATCGAAGTAGGTGTAAATGTTCCTAATGCTAGTGTGATGATTATTGAAAGCGCCGAACGCTTTGGGTTATCCCAATTACATCAGTTACGAGGTCGTGTAGGTCGAGGAGCAGAACAAAGTTTTTGTATTTTGATGACCAGTTTTAAACTATCCGCAGATAGTAAAACCAGATTAGAAACCATGACACGTACCAATGATGGTTTTGATATTGCCGAAGTAGATTTAAAGCTTCGAGGTCCTGGTGATATTATGGGAACCCAACAAAGTGGAGTACTTAATCTTAAAATAGCCGATATCGTGAGGGATAATGATATTTTGAAAACTGCACGATATTATGCTGTAAAAATACTTAAAGAAGACCCCTCTTTATCATCTGAAAAAAATAAAATCTTGCTATACACCTATCAACAAATGGCAAAGCATAAGAATATCTGGAACTATATTAGTTAATCCATACTATTTTTGAAGCATTTATGTTATACATATTATAATCAATCCCATACTAATATGAGAACTGTAGTAATTGTTTGTTTTATGGTGTTTTTGTCTAGCTTCAGTTTTGGGCAATATTTAGACGAACATGAATGGACTACACTTTCTGGGTATGTTAGTTCTGGCAATAACCAGGAGTTTGAGAAATTTTTGACTCAAAAAGAATTTTTAAAAGCTGAGGAAGCCAATGAAAAGTATACATTCTATAGCTGGAAAAAAACCGATCATTTCTTTTACGGGGTACGGGTAAATAAAAAATCGGGGCAAGTAACATATATGACCAATGATCAAAACTATGTATTGAAATTGCTTTCAAAATTTATTTCGGAATATACGCGGGTAACCTCTGATCAACAAGGACAACGATCGGTAACTCACATTTTTGAATCCCCTACAGCAACTATTGCGGTGAAATTGGATATTACAGAAAATCAAGGCACCCATTTACTATTTGCCAAGACTAAATCCTGATAGTTTTAAGAATCCATATAAGGTTGCCATTTTACAAGCACATATTTTTCTTTTTGATGTTCTTTTAAAGCCATAAATCCATATTCATAACAAAAAAGATACACCTGCCCTTTTTGATTTTTCCAGTAATGGGTAAAGTACTTGGGATTAAAACCCTCGCTTATCAATTTTTCTTTTCTTACTGTAGATAATCCGGATTTATTATAAGCTTTTAATATTTTTCTATTGGTTTTAAGTTGTTTATCTATAGTATAATATTGCCCTTCTTCTTGTTTCCTTTTTTCATATTGGTGTGCAGATTTACAATGTACAGAACAATACTTTTTATCGGATCTGCCTATGATTTCGCTATCACAAAAATTGCATTTTTTCATGTGAATTTTATAATAAAAGTATAATATACGAATATTATCCGTATAATAATCTGTTAAAGTAATTATTTAATCCATTTTTGACATGTGAAACACCCTAAGCACATCACTTTAAAACATTTATTGATTCGTAATCAAAAGATGATCGGTATGCAATTTCGCCAGGATAAAGTTTTACAAGCCTTGGTAAAAGAGCTCCCAGATGCACGTTGGAGTGAAAAATTTGGAATGGCCTATATCCCCAACACCAAAGAACATCTAGATATGATTTTCAAATTATTTAAAGGGGTTGCATGGATTAATTGCAATTTCTTTTATAAAAATCAGGTCGTAAATAGAGAAAAACAAAATATTGATGTGCAATGGTTTAGAAATCGAAAACATCACACCTCTTATCGTTCTTGCCCTGAAGCATATTTACAAAAACTTGAACTTAAAAGATATTCTAACAGTACCGTAAAAAACTATGTATTGGCTTTTGAAGCATTTATTAATTATTATCCTAAGTGTGAGGTTATGGATCTGAATGAAAATGATGTTAGATCTTACTTACAACATTTAATTCAAGAACATAAATCCAACTCTACAATAAACCTGGCAATCAATGCTATTAAGTTTTATTATGAAATTGTTTTAGAAATGCCCAATCGCTTTTATAGTATAGAGCGTCCCAGAAAACAAGAAACTCTTCCGAAGGTAATTAGTAAAGCCGAAATTTTACAAATGATCGAGTGTACTAATAACATAAAACACCGATGTATAATAGGGTTATTATATTCTTCGGGATTAAGACGAAGCGAATTGCAACATTTAAAAATCGAAGATATTGACAGTAACCGAATGGTAATCAAAGTTATAAATGGAAAAGGCGGAAAAACCCGGTTAACATTATTATCCACTACTGTTTTACAAGATTTACGTAAGTATTATAAAGAATATAAGCCTGTGCATTATCTATTTGAAGGACATAAAAGGGCGCAATACTCATCTGGAAGTATCGTAAAAGTGGTATCTAAGGCGGCTAGTAAAGCAGGAATAAAAGTAAAAGTAAGTCCGCATATGTTGCGTCATAGTTTTGCAACACATTTATTAGAAAATGGTACGGATCTAAGATATATACAACGATTATTGGGTCATAACTCTACCAAAACCACAGAAATCTATACTCATGTTGCAACCAATGTGTTTAGCACCATCAAAAACCCTTTGGACTAACATTCACATAATTAAAATATATGTACTTTTACACATACACAATTGTTACCAGTAATTGGAAAAATCTTGAAAAGCATAATTTTATTCGGAATAGTAATTAGCATTTTATCCTGTAATGTTTCAGGCAATAAAAGCGAACAAAAAAATAACGACGAAATGTTCGGATTGTTTAAGAAAAAAGCTGAAAAGAAAACGGAGATACTATCGCATGCAGATTATAACATTATTTTTGAAAATCAAATTGTAGAAGATACACCAATTGAATTACTTAAAATTGGAAATCTTAAAATCCCAAGCGGAAGAATAGTTGTTTGCGATCCTCTAGTTTATTCAGATACTCCTCCCCTTTCAAGAACTGTAAAACCTGGAGAATATCCAATTAAGATCTACATAGCAAAAACCAAAAGTTCTGGAAATCGATATGCTATAGCAAAATTGGAATTTAGTGAAGAGAAAGCCGAAAAATGGGTAATGGCTCTAAGAGATATAGATGATATTACCGAATTAACTGACGACAATGATTATTTTGGGTTTCCCGTGGATGCAGGATTGGGAGGATTCTACGATTATGAATCCGGAATTGAATATCAAAAATTCGAAAAAGATTTTATGAATCAAAATCCTGATGGTAATATTTATGACGACTTTTTTGCAGCGGAATTCAAAAAAAATGCTGTTGACCAAGATGATCCAAATGATATTGGCGATTGGATAAATTTTCAACTTCCGAATTCGGAACTAAACATAACGATGTTTCATTCTGGTTATGGAGATGGATTGTACCCAGCATATTGGGGAATAAATAAAAATGGAAAAATAGTATCATTGGTAATTGACTTTCTGGTGTTACTTCTTCCTGAAGATGAATAAAAAACAACTGGTAACAAGGTGTATAAATTCATAGTGGCTAAAAGCCACAACGATTCATACACGCAACGTTATCGCCACATTGTTGGAGTCTGAAAAATAGAACGAAAGCAACGAACGGTTAACCATCCAATGACCTGAGTATTTTTGTGATGGTTAATGTCAAATCGAAGAAAAAGCGATAAGAAAAACCAAAATTGAGGAGGTTTCCGCAAGTAAAACGTGCTAAAAAATCGCTTTTTTGGCTGATCAGCGACGGACGAAAAAAAGTTCAGGTTCATTTGGTATGGTCTGTTCCCTACTCGATGATTGCAAGGTGATCGCGAGAAGAAAAAATAAAGTTGACGGAATAATTATGCAAGTAATATCACCTTGCTTGTCATATTTGCTAAGGTTAGTGACCGAAAAAAATAAACGCACGATAACACGATATATGTGCCATAGCAGCAAAGTAATCAATCGAAAGGTTGTTGTATATTTGGTAAGGCACAATGCTTGCAGAAAGTAAAAGTTAGCAACCAATGCGCAGAAAAACCGAAAAGTAAGGTAACATTTTGCCCTGCTACAACACATATATAAAACGTTACAAGCAATTAATCAAAAAAATACTTGTAAATAAAAATTATGAAACTTCTGAAATTAGTCTTTTTAACAACACTTCTTCTATTGATCAGCTGTTCGAAAGAAGATTTGATAGTAGGTGAAGAAAATTATTCAAAAAATTCAACAGATTCTAGTAATAGCTGTTCGTCTGCGGATTATCATATAACTTCAAATGATAGCAAGAATACCTTTTATACTGCCTTGAATAACATTCAAAATTTAAGAGATAATGGAGACAATTCAACAAAAACCATATGTATTGAAAATGATGTTGTTATAGAATTTAATAAGGATGACAGGCCCCTATCTGAATGGTATTTCTTTAAAGTCCCTTCAAATGTCATAATTAAAGGTAACGGTGCTATTTTTAAAAGCCAACAAGGTGCTTACAACATAATTTTTGCTTTGATTACGGAAAGTAATATAACAATTGACGGTATAGTTTTTAAAAATATTACAGAACACAACTACCCCCTTCAGATAGGTATTAAAATACTTGGTGACTCCAGTCAAATTATAAATAATGTTACAATAAAGAATTGTGATATTTCTGGAAATAACAGAGCGGCAATAGATATTTTTTTCGCAAAAAATGTTTTTGTGGAAAATAATTACATTCATCATAATTTTGGTACTTGTGATACCGAAGAATGTAGAACAGGTGGCTTAGGGTATGGAATAAGTGTAGCAAATGGAAGTACTGTACAGGCATTAAACAATCATTTTTTATATAATAGACATGCTATAGCTTCTTCTAATAAAACAGAAAATTCACATTACATTGCTCGAGGCAATACTGTTTTGCAAGAATATAATAATGATCCTATAATAAGAAATTATAGCGAAAAGGAAACCTTATTGAACAATCTAAGTTCTATTCACCATTTTGACGCACATGGTTCGGGTATTAACGGAGAAGGAGGGTCTACAGGAACATTTGTAATAGAAGAGAATGTTTTTTATAATAATAGAAGTTTTGCCTCAAACAATAATAAAATTATTTCTATAAGAGGAATTCCAAGGGAATGCTCATATGTTAGAAATAATATTTTTCCAAATGGAAGTGGATTTGATAACTTGAAACAATCATCTGGAGATATTTCATTGATAATTTCAAATTGTTCCGATGATCAATTCAAAAACATTATTGTAGAAGGAAATATGGCAAATAATGGACCCTTTCCTAGTCTAACTAAAAATTTAATCGTTCTTAAAGAAAATGGAGACTTAATTAATTACCCCATGCTTAATGACTTAAAAGGAAACGGAATTCTTGTTGGAAATGGTTTTTCTCAGGCCAATTATTCTGACTATTTAGTTGGTGATTGGACAGGAAATGGAACATCAGATTTGATCGTTAGAAATACTCAAGGAGAATTACGGGCACTTAAATTCAACGGAAGTACTTTTTACGGACAAACCATTAACGGTGTAAGTTTTCCAGTTGTTGCAAACGGTTTTTCTCAGACCAACTATTCTGACTATTTAGTTGGTGATTGGACAGGAAATGGAACATCAGATTTGATAGTCAGAAATACTCAAGGAGAATTGCGTGCACTTAAATTCAACGGAAGCACTTTTTACGGACAAACCATTAACGGTGTAAGTTTTCCAGTTGTTGCAAACGGTTTTTCTCAGACCAACTATTCTGACTATTTAGTTGGTAATTGGACAGGGAATGGAACATCCGATTTGATCGTTAGAAATACTCAAGGGGAATTGCGGGCACTTAAATTCAACGGAAGTACTTTTTATGGACAGACAATTAATGGAGAAAGCTTTCCCAAAGTTGCTCACGGAATTGACGAATCGTATTCTAAGTTTCTTGTAGCGGATTGGACAAATGATAATATTAGCGATTTGCTTATGATAAATCTAAGTGGTGATATTTTTATCAACAAATTTAATGGAGTTACTTTTTACGCTCAGACAATTGGCGGAAAGTCAAACCCGGTCAAAGTTTTTGATGGGAGTTTATACAAAGATTATTACATTGGAGAGTTCACAGGAGATCAATATCCAGATTTATTGGTAATTGATAATTCTAATGATGTATTCTTATTAAAATATAATCCGTCCTCAGCTGAATTTGAAACACCAAACTTAATTACAACTAATTTTGAATATTCAAAAATTTTAATTGGTGATTGGAATAATTAAAAAAAGCTTGTAACATTATATAACAAAACATAGTTGCCCTTGGGGACAACAACGTTTGTTATATTTACCGTTAGCATTAATAAACAAAAAATATGTCCTTTGATTGGCCACATCATCCGTTATATGATAAGCTATCTGAAAAAGCATCTTTACTTTTACCTAAATTAGGTTTTGAAAAGATTAATTCCGAGAGCGGACAAACTCTATTTGTATCTAAAGAAAAAATATTAATCACAATTCAGCACGGCGGATATGATATGCCGTATATCTATATTGGCAACAAAAAGAACAAAAAATTATTGAGCCCTAGTCATATTTTGGAGTATTATTTGAACGAGTCAACCCCAATTTTCAGAAAGTATAATAAATTGAAATCTTTCTATGATTTTGAATTCGAATATGACCTCCTAAAAGAATACTCTGATGAGATTTTAAATATTCTCAAGTTCCCTAAGCCATACTTAGAATGGAAAAAAAACGCAGATTACGAAGCAACAATGGAATTAATAAAAAGTCAAAATAACTAATGCTAACACCATATATGTGATCATAGCAGCTAAGTAATCAATCAAATGGTTGTTGTATTTTTGGTTAAGCGCAATACTTGCAAAAAGTAAAAGTTAGCAACCAATGCGCAGAAAAATCAATAAACAAGGTAACATTTTACTCTGCTACGACACATATATTAAACGTTGTGCACAAGTGCTCACTCGAGCTAAAAAAAGTGTATATTAAATGTAAAAAAAACACTCAGCTCCTTTCTGATTTCACTCAATCCCCAAACGGATTTAAAACGCACTCAGCCTTTTTAATCGGATATTACTCTTGCTTTTATACGCTGATTTTACTCAACCGTGTTTTCTGATTTCTCTCTTTATTGCGCAAAAAAACGGATTATAAAACTTTTAAAACATAAAATAACCTGTGCACAACAATATGTATAGAAAATGCTTATTTTAGTGCTCAACCAATGGCTAATGCGTGTTTGCTTGCGTCTGATTTTCCTTCGGAAAATCCTCGCACACAAAACCGCACATTCCATACATCAACCGTTATGCACAAGCTAGTGGAATCTGAAAAGCAGGACGAATAATCGGACGGGCTAAAAATCAAAGACCTGAGTGTTTTTGCAAAGGGTTTTGCTGATACAAAGTTTCCCACTGATCAGCATCTGACGGAATAAAGGTCATCCCAATTTTGTGATGGTAATCGCTAAACCCAAAGTCGCAAAGCGATCGCGGGATTTAAAAAAGCATAACGCAAATAGTTCGCAAGCAATCATCACTTTGCTTTGGCAACTTTGCAAAGTAACGGCTGAATAAAAAAGCCAGTGCATAACAAGATGTATAATTCATAGCGGCGGAAATTCCTAACGGAATTTCACGCGCGTTTACTAACTTTGAGCTAGTGCGGAATATTTGTTTTAGATTATCCCGCTACGAAATCATACATTAACCGTTATCTTCAATTACATAAATGAGCGAACATTACGAACACGACAAACAAATTACGACCAATATCCTCAAAGACATTGAAGAACGTAGAGTACATATTGCTTTTGTGGAAAGTGATGGATATTGTCCGAGGTTCGGATATTCAATTGGACTTTATAAGGAATTCAATCACCCTGAATTGATAATAATTGGACTTGACCCTGAATCAACTGGAGCTCTTATAAATAATGCAAAGGACGAAATTGAAAAAGGAACTAGGTTTATTGAAGGAGTTAATTATATGGATTTTCTTGTCGAACTTCCTGTTCAGTTTGTTAATGTAGAGAAAGAACATTATCCCGATTATTTAGGCTATGCAAGTTGGTACAATGACAATTCAGTAGATTTTCCAACGCTTCAAATAGCTTGGCCCGATAGAGAAGGTAAATTTCCTTGGGAACAGGAATTCAATCAAAATTTTAAATTCAAACAGCCATTACTGGATAGAAATACAGAATTTAAGTTTCTTGAAGAACGAAATCTTGGAGTATTTACAACTTCTGAGGTTTTAAATGGAGAGCCTATAAGATTTGTTTATCATAACGAAGATGGAGATTGGCAATTCCACTCTAAGCAAGAACCCAATCTAGATGATGCAAAAATAGTATGCCTAGAGGAGCTTGTAAAAAAAGACCCTACCCTAAACGAAATTTATTATCTGAATTACGGAGAATCTGCGGAGAGAAACTCAATTGGAGAAAAATGGAATATATTTGAATAAGAAAAAAGAAGATAACAATTTGTATAGTTCATTTGCTTCCTTCGGGAAGCAAACGCACCATACAAGAGACGTTATGCACAAGTTGAGAAAAACTCTTTCTAATGAATATCGATAAAAAAATAGTTCAAAAATTAATCGAAGAAGTTTTAGGTTCTGAATTTATGATTAATGGAATTCATGATTCCAGCAAATATATTTTTGTTGATTGGAAACATAAAAAATATGATGCTGATGATGAAAGAGGACATCGTATTGGAGTTGGACCTGTAGCGTATAATAAACTGACAAAAGAATATAAACTTCTTGGTAGTGGAGAAATGATTCACGGAGATTATATGGATTATTTAAATGAAGGAGTTGAGGAACATGATGATGAAATCCCAAGCTTAGAACAAATAAAAGCTGGAATTTTACGACGACAGTATGTAAATAGTGAGGATATAGGATATTTAGGATATATATTGGAACAAGAACTAGGCTCATTAAAATTTTATTCTACTTGGGTTAACGAATTAAAAGACGAGCCTCACGAAGTAATCAATACTGACAATAAAGAAGCAGTTAAACGACTTATTAATTTCTGGAATGAAATTGGTTTTGAATATCGAAAAAAATCAGAATCGGAATTAATCATTTGGAAAGAAAAAAAACCTAGTGCATAACACTATATATAGCAAATAGGGCGATTAGTGTTTAATCGAAATGTTGTTGTCTATTTGCAAAGTCGCCAAATCTTTTGATTTGGTGTTCAATGAGAAAAATTAAAACAAAATACAAAAGATTTGGCTTGTGGCTAATCCGAAAGTAATTGCATATTTTCTGCCCAACTTGCCATATATTTAACGTTATCGCCACATTTTGGAATCTGAAAAGTAGAACGAAAGCAACGAACGGTTAACCACCCAATGATCTGAGTATTTTTGTGATGGTTAGTGTATAATCGAGGAAAAAGCGATAAAAAAACCAAAATTGAGGAGGATTACGGAGTAGTAACGTGCTAAAAAATCGCTTTTTTGGCTGATCACCATCGGAATAAAAAAAAGTTCAGGCTAATTTGGTAACACCTGTCTCCTAACAGATGATTGCAAGGTGATCGCGAGAAAAGAAAAATAAAGTTGACTGAGTAATTACGCAAGTAATATCACCTTGCTTGGCTTGTTTGCTAAGGTTAGAGACTGAAAAAATAAACGCACGATAACACGATATATGTGCCATAGCAGCAAAGTAATCAATCGAAAGGTTGTTGTATATTTATAAAGGCGCAATGCTTGCAGAATGGAATCCCGACACTTCGGGAAGCAACCAATGCGCAGAAAAGTCGAAAAACAGAGTAACATTTTGCTCTGCTACGACACATATATTAAACGTTGTATGTCATATAAAAACACATTCTGAAAAAAATGAGACCAAAGGAATTGATTGAAAAGTGGATTGAAATATTCAATGATGGAAATGCGGATAAAATTGCAGAACTATACCATTTGGATGCAATTAATCACCAAGTGGCTAACGAACCAATTGAAGGAAGAAATGCTATTAAAGAAATGTTTTCGATCGAATTCAACACAGCTGATATGACCTGTATTCCTGAAAACATATTTGAGGATGGAGAATGGGCGATTTTAGAATGGAAAGACCCTTTAGGATTAAGAGGATGTGGATTTTTTCAAGTTATTGATGGGAAAATCAAATTTCAACGAGGATATTGGGATAAATTGTCATTTCTAAAAATGCATAACCTACCAATTCCGACTGAATAAAAAGATATAAAACGAACGTACAACAATGTATAAAAGGCATTAAAACGACCTTTTATACTAAACGTTGTGCTACATTATTACAAACCGCTAGTTAATGATAAAATTCTTTAGAAAAATTAGACAAAAATTTTCAACTGAAAACAAAAGCAAGTATCGAGAAAGAATTAGAACATTTAGAATTATGAAAACACAATAAATTACGGCTGAATTTCCGGCTTATAGGTTAAATTCGTTACATAGCCTTAATTGTTATAACAAAACTAGTTCTAGTATTTTACTAGCATAATTTAAAATTAATTCTTCAACAACACATTGACTGCAGTTTCTAGTTGTTGATCTCTTCCTGTAATTACAACCTCCGGGTCTAATGCAACTTTAATATCTGGCTCTAATTGTTGATTTTCAAGATATTTACCTTTAGTATCCAGAATACCAACCATTGGTATCCCGAACCTAGATCCATTTTGTAACCTTTCCCACCATACAGCCGTACCTGTTCCAGGTACTGGCATACCTACAAGCATTCCAATACCCATTGCTCGATATGTAACAGGAAACATGTGAGCATCCGAATAATTACTTTCACTCATTACTACAACGGATGGCTTACTCCATTTAAATTGAGGTTCTGATCCTAAATTTTGACCTCTAGGTCTAAAATCCATATAAGGTTTTCCATTTAGAAATGTGGCAAGATCATCATGAAGCCAACCTCCACCATTAAATCTAGTGTCTACAATCAATCCTTTTTTATTGTAATGCTTTCCTAAAGCATCGTCATATACTTTTCTAAAACTCTCATCATTCATTCCGCGAACATGCACATAGCCTAATTTCCCATCAGAAAGTTGTTCGACAAGACGATTACAATTTTTAACCCATCTTTCATACAACAGTTGGCTTAATTTTCTTCTATTAATTGGTTTTACGGTTTCCTTCCATTCTTTTTTTGATTCAGGATCATAGAAAGTAAGCAGTGTATTTTTATCAGCCTTACGGTTAAGGAGTGGGTAATAATTCATATCCTTATTAATTTTTATACCGTCTATAGCTTGTATGATGTGACCGGCTTTGGATTTGTTGTCTTTACTCTTTAACGGACTCTTGTCCATAATTTCAATAATCTTTAATCCATCACCAGTGTACGATGGATCCAGGAAGATTCCTAATGAAGCGGTTTGATCTCCATTTGGTTTAGAATCTCTATAGCCTGCACCTGTATGAGAAGCATTTAGTTCACCTAACATCTCACTCATTAGCTCTGCAAAATCAAAATTATTGTTGATATCCTTCAGTTTAACAAAATAAGCTTCTTTATAAAAATCCCAATCTACGCCTTGCATATCTTTACGGTAAAACTTCTTTTTCGTTTGGCGCCAAATGTGCTCAGCCAAGTAAGCACGCTCCGCCATTTCGTCAAGTAACATTTCACCTTTTATAGAAATACCTTCTGTCTTTCCTTTTTTCAGATCAACTTTACTTATTTTACCGTTTGATAGGATATAAAGGTTTTCTCCTTTTGGTCCCATCTCTATATCTCCTGGATTTTTGGCATTTAATGAAGCAAGAATTTCTGTTTCCTTAGTACGAAGGTTAGTTTTCCATAGATTGTAACCTTTCTCAAATTTGGCAAGGTAGTAGAGCATTTTACCGTCTTTTGAAATAATTGCAGCTCCAAGATCCGAAGAATGAGTGGTCAATCGAGTGATTCTATCTTTTCGTCCATCAAGCTCAAACTCAATAGGATCTACTTTCTTTTCTTTATCCTCACCTTTCTTTTTATCTTTTGAAGTATCCTTATCACCTTCAGAATCTGAATTTTTCTTCTCTTCAGACATTAACTCTGACTCAAGTTCACTTAAGTTGAAATCATCCCAGGCAGCTTGTGTTAAAAACATACCATAAAAATCCATTTCGGTTCCCCAACTTGCATGATTTTTCATTCCATTTCTGCTAGAATACCATGTGATCATTTTACCACCCATCATCCACTGCGGAATATGTGCTCCATAACCAGTAGGAACAATATTAATAACAGGTTCCTTACCAGAGGCATTAACTAGGCCCGCCTGATCTATCCATTGACCATCTCTTAAATAATTTACCAAGAACCATTTGCTATCAGGAGACCACTCATAAAACTGATCCCCATCTGCATAAGAATAGTTATTATTGCCGGGCATAATCTCGCGTACTTCCTTACTTTCTAAGTTGATGACCTTCAGATTGGTGCGTTCTTCAAGAAAAGCGATTTCCATACCATCAGGAGAATAGCTCGCTTGAAAAGTTTCAGCAGCTGAGTTGAGAATGACTTTCTCCTCTAAAATTGTCGAATTAAAAAAATACTTTTCTTCTTCACGACTCAATGAAGTTTCGTACAGATTCCAGCTTCCGTTGCGTTCACCCGCGTATAATATAGCTCTTCCATCGGGGCTAAAGGATACATTACGCTCTTGTTCTGGAGTATTGGTAATTCGTTTTGTGGTTCCATCTTTAATCGAACTAACGAATACTTCACCACGTTTAATAAAAACTATTTCTTTTCCATTGGAAGAAACATCAAACTCACTAAGGTTGTTATTAACAGATATTGTTTTTACAGGTAGATTACGTAAGTCCGAACGGATATCTATTTCTACAAGTTGAGGTTCTGATCCTTCGGTTTGTAAAAATATTCTTCCATGATAGCCGTAACAGAGCTTACCATCTGAAGCTATGCTGAGATGACGAACAGGATGTTTGGTGAAATTTGAAATTTGTTGAGCAGCTCCTCCAGATAGGCTTCCTTTGTATACATTAAAACTACCCGAAGATTCGCTCAAGAAATAGTAAGAATTTCCATCTTTCGCAAAAACGGGGTTCATGTCTTCTCCATTAAACGTACTAAGTTGTGTGTACGCTTTAGATTCTACATCATATTTCCAAATATCTCGAGTAACGGATGATGTATGGTGCTTACGAAGTGGATCTTCATATCCTTTTGAGTCTTGAAAAAGTAATGTCTTTCCGTCACTGCTCATCTTGGTGTTAACCGCAGGAGTCGTTAGAACTTGTGCTACTCTACCTCCGGTAATGGGTACCTGGTATAATTCTGGTAATACCCCAGACGGAAATTGTTGATTTGTATGTAAGTCTAAACGTGAAGATGAAAATAAGACGGAATTACCATCAGGGCTAAAATCGCTTGGACTATCATTAGAAGAGTGGAAAGTTAGTCGTTTAGAGGCACCTCCTTTTGATGGCATCACAAAAACATCGAAATTACCATGCCTATTTGATGCAAAAGCAATTAGAGTGCCATCATGAGACCATATAGGCATATAATCATAGCCATCGCTTATTGTAAGAATAGTAGCTCTTCCTCCAGTAGATGGTACCGTATAAATATCACCATGATAACTAAAGGCTATAGTTTTACCATCAGGAGATAATGCAGGGAAACGCAGCCATTGAGAACTCTCTTGGGCTGATGAAATTTGGTATAAAAAAATGAAGGCAAAAAATAGAAAGATTGATTTTCTCATAATAAAAATATAAGGTATTCCAATGGTTAGGTTAGCTAAGATAATTATTTAAGTTATACACTTCTACTCAATTTTGTAATGTAAGGTTCTCGCAATCCAAAACTACTGCAATACTAGATATAAATATCTACGACATCTATTTTTTGATTCGTAAATTTGAGTTATAGTTTATCTAAATTATAAAAATAACGTGTGTAATCAATTGCTTTGGTAAGTGCTTAATCGAAAGTTTACTACTTTTAATTCGCGCACTAATCATAGCCTAGCCCTTAACCGTAAGCTAAATAGGCCTTGGATTCGTAAAACCCAAGACCTTACTACTTACTTGAGGAATTCAATTTATTTTTCTATAAGTAAAATAGGAATACACTTTTTTAAATACATATGAGCTTACTTATTGCCATTTAACTGATTGAACCCACTCTGTAAGACTTTGAGGTTTTACATTTAAGATTTCTTGTGTTCGCTTAAAATCCTTTGCAATTAGATTACTTTGATTTGACTCAACGTATCTATAAAGGTTTGAAATTTCTTTTCCTGCCAAAGGACCAAAAGCAGGTACTAGTTGTTCTTCGAAAGCGGTTGGTGTCAAAGGCACATAATCTAAAGTTTTTCCTATTTCCTTTGAAATTGCACTCGTTATTTCCTCACCCGAAAGCAGGTTCCCACCTATTGGTAAGATTTGGCCAGCTAATTCAGGTTTATCGACTGCTTCAGCCATATATTTTGCTAAATCACTATGACTTATCCATGGCACTTTCATACCAGAAGCTACGGGGTAAGGCACAATATTATTATTTAAAATAACAGGTATAGACCAAGGAGCCGCTATATTGTCAATATAAATGTCCGGTACTAAAGTTGTTACTTTCAATCCAGATTCATCAAATATTTTTTTTATTTCTAATTTTAAATTCATCGTCAATAAATCAGAATTTTTGTTAGGCAAATCAAAGCCCGTATTCCAAACTATTAATGAGACTTCTTGTTCTTTTGCAGCGGAAATAAAATTAGAAGTATATTCTTTTGCCAATTCTAAATCAAAGATTAGTGGAAAGGTATAGACAGCTACATCAACACCTTTTAATACTTTGACTAATGCTTCTTTATTTTCTAAACCACCTTTGATAACTTCTATATCTGGATTTGCAGGTTGCCCTTGGCCCTCGGAACGTTTTAAAGTTGATACCGAATAGTTTTTATCCAACAATACTTTTGCAATATTTCCACCTTGAAACCCTGTCGCTCCTGTTACAAAAATTTTCTTATTCATTATTTTATCTTTTAATTACTATTTACAAAGTTCTATATTTACCAGACATTTAGCAAGTACCTACCAAAATGTAATATACATACCAATTTGTATGTATTACTGATAATCAATACATTAAAAATGAAAATAAAAAAAAATAAAATTGTTTCCTTCATTGATTGCCCAGTTGCTGAAGCATTAACCGTTATCGGCGGTAAATGGAGTTTGCTAATAATCTTTCATTTAGGTGATGAAAAAAGAAGGTTCGGCGAGCTAAAAAGGCTAATTCCCTCCATAAGCGAGAAGATGTTAATTCAAGAATTAAAAAAGTTAACACAGCTTGGAGTGTTAAAAAGAAAAGCGTTCAAGGAGATTCCGCCAAAGGTCGAATACTCTTTAACGAAAGAAGGACAAAAGATTATTCCGATTATTGACCAGCTTGAAAAATTTGGAAAGGATTTGTTAGATAAAAAAGCCAGCCGCTAATAATGTATAAAAAACATAAGGCGTTTGTACTAAACTGAGCGGTATGTGAATATTAACCAAGTTCGCTAAATATAAAAATTGGCATTTACAATTGAACAGATAAAAACAAAATATTTATATTTAGCTAAGCAATAAACCGAAACGATAGTGCTTACCTCCTGCCCTACGTTTCATACACAAGACCGTTAGCAATAATGAAATCACGATTTTTAATAGTATCACTTTTTCTGATTTTCTATTTTGGTTGTAAAAACAGTTCAAAAAAACAAACTGACAATGTAATTGAAGGTGAAATAAAACAAATAAGAACAAGCAAATTTTCGCATGAGAATACCTGGCTTTTAGATAAGGGATTAATTAATGTAGAAAGTATTATTTATGACCATGAAAATCAATTCTTTTATGCGTCCAATGGAATAGATTATAAAATTGGTAATGACGGGTTTATTTCCAAAATATCCAAAAATGGAGAACTCAAAAAACTAAAATGGATAAAAGGGCTCAATAGACCTACTGGTATGGCAATCCATAATAATTTACTTTATGTAGCGGATGTAAATGCTTTAGTAATTATCAATGTACATAATGGTGAGGTTGTTCAAAAATTAATTGAGCCAATAAAAAATTCTGGACTCAATGATGTTGCGATTAGCAATGATGGAGAAATTTTTGTAACAGCATCTTTTATACACTCAATATATCATGTTAATGAAGGAAAACTAGAATTATGGCTTAATCATAACGAAAAACTTAAATGGGCAAATGGTATTATGGTAGAAAAAGAAAATGTTATTGTAGCTGGCATGCAATTAAATACTATAAACATAAATTCTAAGAAAATTCATAAATTAAACTTGACCCCTGAGGTGCAAGATTTTGATGGCATAGTCTCTGATGGTTTGGGAAATTACTTTGTAACAACCGTTGAGAAAAAGGCTATTTGGCATTTAAATGGTGAGCAAATAACAAAACTAAAAGAAGCTGATTCTTACTTTGGAGATTTAGAATTTATCCGGAAAAAAAATAAACTTTATATCCCAAGAGGAAACCATAAAGAGCATAAATACTTCATTTCGGTAATAGAATTAAGATAACTATTGCTTACAACGTATATAGTTCATTGTTTCCTTTTAGTTAGCTCTTACAACCCAAAAACTTTGTATATTTCGTTAGCAGAATATACACAAACCGTTGGCAACAATTTAAGGACAAGCCTATAATTATAATGGATAGCATTAAAGACATCGAAGAACTTTTAGAAAAATGGGAACATTCAATATTTGATTATTTACCAAAAATAGTTCTTGCTATATTAGTACTTATTACCTTTTATTTTATTGCTAAACTATTTCGGAATTTAAGCTTGAAATTCTATTCAAGAGTATTTAAAAAACAATCGGATATCGCAAAGATAATATCAGTAGTTATCTACTTTTTCTTTCTACTATCTGGCGTATTTTTAGCTTTAGAAGTGTTAGGATTAGAAAGCGTTTTGACTAAATTGTTAGCTGGAGCTGGAATTATCGGTATTGTTGCAGGTTTTGCTTTTAAAGATATTGCTTCTAATGCTTTTGCTGGGTTTTTATTAAACGTTCAGCGTCCTTTTAAACCTGAGGATTGGGTAGAAATTGATAATAATTTTGGAACCATAAAAGAAATTGGCTGGATTACAACAACTATAAAAACAATTGAAGGACAAGAAGTCTTTGTACCTAATCAAGTAATTTATAACAACACTTTTACTAATTATTCAACATTTAAAAAACGTCGTGTTATTCTGAAAAGTGGAGTTTCTTATGGCGATAATTTAGAACATGTAAAAGAAGTCGCTTTAGATGAAATAAAGAAAATTGATTCACTACTAACAGATGAAGTCATTGATTTTTATTTTACAAGTATTGGCAATTCTACGTATAATTTTGAGGTCCGTTTTTGGATTCATTTCTCACATCAAAAAGATTACTTAAATGCTATGAGTGAAACTATATTACATATCAAAAAGCGTTTTGAAGAAGAAGATATTTCCATTGCTTATTCTGTAACGACATTAGATTTTGGAGTAAAAGGAGGTGTAAATTTATTTGATAGCCCAATTAAAGTGCAACCCTCAAAAACTAATTCTTAATGACAACGTTTATAAAAGAGGTTTTTAATCATTTCTTTGATAGTAATACTTTTCAAAAAGGCGCATCATTAGCATATTATGCTGTATTTTCTCTATTACCAATGATAATTATTATCACTTCTCTTTTAGGTTTGTTTTTTGGTAAACAAGCCGTTTCAGGAGAAATTTACACTCAATTAAAAGAAGTTTTAGGTAATGATGCTTCATTACAATTACAGGATATTATAAAAAACCAGCACACAAAGTACAACAGTGTCCTAACCTCAATTATTGGATTCGCTACTTTGGCTTTTAGTGCATCAGGAATGTTTAGTCAAATCCACAATTCATTTAATAGTATTTGGAATATTAAGGCCAAACCAAAAAGTAGTATTCTAAAATATTTATCTAAACATTTAGCATCCTTTTTAATATTAATTGGATTGTTCTTGATTATTTTAACTAGCACAGCTGTCAACACCTTTTTAGTAAAGCATGCCGATAGCTTTCATCATGATTATAAATTTTCTTACATATATGAACATCTTGCATCTTTTTTAGTACTAAGTCTTGTTTTTGCTATAATGTTTAAATTCTTAGGCGATGCTAAAGTACATTGGAGGGCCACAATTCTCGGAGGAATTTTTACTGCATTCCTTTTTATTTTTGGAAAAATAGGTATAGGAATGTATATAGCGCATAGTCATATATCTTCGACCTTTGGTTCGGCGAGTGTTTTAGCTTTATTAATGCTTTGGGTATATTATACTTCGCAGATTATCTTTTTGCGTGCATCATTTGTCAAAATAATAGGCAGTAAATTAGGTTATGAAATCCTACCAAATACTAATGCAGTGAAGATTGAAAATGTGGAAGTTTATTAAAAACAGTTCCCAACAATGTATAAAAAATAATAGCGCTTAATTACTAAAACGAAGTCATGTTATTATAAAAAAAGGTCTGTATTTAAACGAAAAACAAGGTAACAATTTACTCTGCTACGACACATGCATTAAACGTTAGCACCAATCAATTCAAAATCAAACAAAAATGAAAGTTACAGTCGAAAAAAATGAAAAGGTTGCCAACATGATATTTGCAACCATTTATCCGCTTTACCTAAATAAATTGGAAAAAAAGGGTAGAACAAAAGAAGAACTCAACCAAGTAATTAAATGGTTTACTGGATTTGATCAAGATGCCTTACAAGTACTTATTGATGAAAAAGTAACTTTTGGAACATTTTTTGAAAATGCTAAAATAAATCCAAACGCACATTTGATTAAAGGAGTCGTTTGTGGTTATCGAATTGAAGAAATAGAAGATGAATTTGAATTGTATAAACAATGCAGACGTATGGAAAAGCTGATTGATGAATTGGCAAGAGGTCGTAAAATGGAGAAAATTTTGCGTGAAGAAAAAAAGTAGAAACTGATGCTAATAATACCTATAGGCAATGTCTTTCGGGACACTGCACATGGCCAAACCACTGTGTGGCATTTGAAAAACTGAAATGAAGTGAACGAATCAAGACCAGAATATCTCAAACGAATAAACTTCGTATTAGATTTCATTGAAAAGAACCTTGACGCTGACTTGTCACTTGAATATTTATCTGAGAAAGCCAATTATTCACCTTATCACTTCCATAGAGTATTTTTAACAGTGGTTGACGAAAGATTAAACCAATTTGTCAATAGAAAACGGATTGAACGTATAGCTTCAATTCTACTTGTTAAACCTAACATTCCCTTAAAAGATTTAGCTTATAAATACGGTTTTAATAGTGATAATTCTTTTTCGAGAGCATTTAAAAAATACTATGGTGTTAGTCCTACTAAATTTAAATCTGAAGGTAAAAAAATACTTAGCAAGATTGGTATAGAACCTTTTTCATCTGAAAAATACATTTGTTCAATTAACAATAGTAAAAACTGGACTAAGGTGAATGCACAAATAACAATAAAGGAACTTCCTGAACTAAAACTTGCTAGTATATCTCATATAGGAGAATTTGATAAAGTTGGCAATATGTTTCATAGATTAATGGAATGGGGACATCAAAAAAGAGTATTAGATACTTCAAATTTCAAAGCAATTACTGTTTATCACGATAATCCTAATGTTACTCAAACATCAAAATTAAGATTCAGTACTTGTGTAACCATTAAAGAAAGCATCAAAACAGATGGAGAAATTAGACAACTAACATTAAATATGGGAGTTTATGCAGTTGGACATTTTGAAATTAAGGCAGAGGAAATTTCCAAAGCGTGGAAAAGCATGTGTATTTGTGTAATTGAGAATGGTCATGAATTTAGAGATGGAGATTATTTTGAAATATATTATAATGATCACAGAACTCACCCTGAACAAAAATTCATAATAGACATTTGTATTCCACTTGAAAAAACAAATAATATTAAACTTGGAGAAACAAGAAATGTAGACTTTTCGAGCAATGAGAAAAATAATAACCAATACAAAAAAAACATAAACTATCATCAGTTGATAGACTATATGAAAGAATTAAGAGCTTTTTTTCATAAAGAATATGAAACTTCCTTTAAACTTGGAAATATTTATCGAGAAAGTCCAGATTACTCCTATTTTTCATTAACTACAGAGAAGTTAAAAAAACAAAAACTTAAATTTGTTATCATCTTAGATCACAAAACTTTGTGTTTTTCAATTTGTCTTTCAGGTCAAAACAAAAGTATTCGAAAAAAGTATTGGAAAATTTTTGACGATAGTGATTGGAATAAATATCATTTGGCTGAGTCAATTGATAACAGTTTATCGATTATAGATCAAACTATTGTTAAAGAACCAAATTTTAATACTAAAAAAAGTTTAACTGAAAAAATTGAAAAGGAATCAATGAAGTTTATAACAGAACTTAGAGATATACTTGAATAATAAAAAACGCCACATTTCAAGGAAATAAATTACGCTTCTAAAATAATACTCGTTTTTGAAGCACCATACTCTGAGATTTTTTCAAGAAAGGAAATAAGATGCTTATTGTTTCTAAAATAACCTAAAACGCATAAGCAATCATCACCAGTAATCCTATCACAACTTTGCACCTCTTCCATTGCTTGTATTTGTTTTTGAGCATCATTTGATCCTCTTTGCCCTCGGTGTATTACTAATGTTATATAGGCCTTAGTCTCAATGCCCAATTTTTCATGATTCACTTTTAGAGCATAGCCCTCGATTATGCCTTCTTCTTCCATTTGCCTAACACGCTTGCCTATGGCGGGAGCAGATAACCCTACTTCTTTTCCAATATTAGCAAAGCTTTCTCTAGCATTAATTTTTAGCATTTCAAGTATTTTTTTGTCTAACACATCCATTTACAATCGTAATTTAATTAATCCATATTCGATAATATCGAATTCAAATATACAATTATTAATTCGATTATAAACTAAAAAAAAGATAATGCATTCTATATTTGTATTACACTATTTAAACAGAATAGTTTTTAGTATAAATTAATCAAACAGAAAAAGATAAAACATGAGTCCATATTTAATTGATAGTATTGGTTATATAGCGCTGGTTATCAATCTATATTCTATGTCCGCCAAAGGCGAATATAAACTACGTTTAATATCACTAATCGCAAATACAGGTTACATTTTATATGGTGCATTAATTAGTGCTACACCAATAATTGTAGGCTGCACAATTGCTGTATTGCTTCATGGTTATCATATAAGAAGATTACGAACAAATAAGAATAGCAATGATTAAAATAAAAAAAGCTACCAAAGCAGATATAGAAGTTCTGGCACTTCTAGGTCGACTAACATGGGCCGAATCTCATGGGCATTATATCGAAGATAAAAACGATGTATCAAAATACCTTAAAGAGAATTTTTCTGTTTTTAAAACGAAACAGAATATAAACAATCCTAAGCAACTTTTCTATATTATTTATGTTGATGATTTACCTGTTGGTTATGCAAAACTAGTAGTAAATGCATCAAACCAAAATGTTACATCACAAAACAGTTGTCAATTAGAACGAATTTTCATCCTAAATGATTTTATCCCCTTAAAGATTGGACAACAGTTACTAACTTTTGTTGAAGAGCAAGCCAAAAAATTGCAATTTGATACCATGTGGCTCACCGTTTACATAAAAAACAATAGAGCCATTAGATTTTATGAAAGAAATGAATTTAAAAACGCTGGAGAATTAAATTTTATAGTTAATGGAAAAGGCTACGAAAATATAGTTTTCTCAAAAAAAATATAAATATGTAAGACTACCGAAAATCTGGGAATAGAAGAAAAACTCCTGTCAACAATGTATAAGAGAACATAGGAGTTTTGGGTGTAATCCAAAGGTCTGCATTTATTTGCAAAGTCGCCAACTATAAAATTTACGGTTCGTTTTTATTTTATATTTTGGTAACTGTAATCCTTCGGTAGGTATTTAAAAAAGATGATACAAGTAAAATATTTATATTTGGCTTAGTGCCAATTCGAATCGTATTGCCTATCACCTGCCCTGCGTTTCTTATACGAGACGTTATACATAAACTAAAAAACCTTTAAAAAAATAGATTCAAATTTTCAATGAATATCATTAAATTTCTAAAAGAAAATATCAACTTTTCGAATTTCTGGATACGAAACGGATTTAATCTTCTAATTCTTTCTCTGGTGGTTAATCACCTCACAGATCCCAAAAATTTCCCTTTAAATGACTCCTATAGCTTCCCTTGGCTCTCTATTCTAATTTCAATTTTGATAGGAAGTATGATAATAGTTATTGGCAACTTTAATTTTAGGTATTATAAAGGTAAGTACTTTGTTCAAAAAATCAATACTCAAATACTTTTACGCTTTCTATTTTCAACCTTAGGTTATATTTCCATTGCATATATTCTATTTTATCTTGTTGTAGTGAAGCTGGTAAATGAAAATTATGATGTATACGGTTTTTTAATAGGTATTTCTATCTCATTACTTTTGAGCACAATCGCAATCGCTATTTTATTCTCAAAAGACATTTACAAACTTCACAAACTTGCATCCATATATGGAAAACTTAAAGTCCAGCAAGGCAGTAAAATAACCTTGATCAACTATACCGAAATTGCTTTTATTTATAGTGAAAATAAAATAGTTTACATTGCAAAAACCGACGGAACTACAATCATTACAGACTTCACACTCAATGAAGTTGAAAATGAAGTAAGTGAACAAAGTTTTTATAGAGCAAATAGACAAACCATTCTTCATATTCATTCTATTGAACAAGTTCAGTCAATAGAAAACGGAAAATTATCTGTAATACTTAAATCTACTATTGCTGGCAAAAAAACTTTTCAAATAAACATTAGTAGATATAAAAAACAAGAATTTATGAACTGGTTTAAGGGTAAGCTATAAAATGTAATGATTATTCAGCTGTTATTTTGATACCATTCAGTAAAAATAAGCTGTACATCACTGTTAATCTTGGTTTATCGTTTTTACTTCGCTTAAAATTAAAAACGATAAAAAAATGACTAAGACCTTTTTAACTACAAAATTAACACCTGTAATCGCTATTATTCTTTGTTGTATTCTATTCCTATCGGGATATTTTCAAGTGATCCTAGCGGCTTTAATATTATTATTAGCGAGTGCTATAGAGTATAAAAAAGATATATTTAGATCTTTAGGCTTTCAACGCAAAAGAATACAGGTAAAAAGTCTATTAATAACAGCTCCCCTATTTGGTGCAATTCTTTTTCTGTTTTATTTCTATGTAATGGTGCCAAGTGTTACTTATCTTACAGGACAACCCATGGACTTTTCTGTTTTCGAAACTTATACGGGGAACTTGCCTGCCACAATGAATTTACTTGTTTTTATATGGATATCCGCAGCGTTCTGCGAAGAAATTGTGTTTAGAGGGTATTTAATGAGGCAGTTTACTAAGTTTTTTGGGTCAAGCAAAATAAGTCTTGTAGTTAACATACTAATCTTTGGCTTTATTTTTGGATGGATTCACTCGTATCAAGGAATAAGTGGTCAAATAGTAACAGGTATTCTAGGTATGCTCTTTGCTATCATTTTTCATGTTCGTAAGAACGATTTGTGGTTCAATATCGCTGCTCACGGTTTTTTTGACACCGTTGCTTTACTATTTATATACAATGGCTGGGGTTAAGCCTCAAGAAAACAAAACTTTTGTATCGCTAAAACGTGCACTTAAAAACCCAAGAAATGTTTTATAATAATGTAGTCATTAAAGCACACCAAGTCATCCATCAGGGGAACTTAAGTCATTTGGTTTGCATTTTTTTATTATCTTTCTTTATCGAAAAAGTATCGTTTTAAAAAATCGCTACATTTCATACGCACCATCGCTGGGAGTAACTTAAGTAAACAAAATAATGACATATTACGAAAAAGAACTTAGTAGGATTCGTAGCATTATTTATTCAAATGTAGGACAAATTAATACCGTAATTGGAATCCGAAATTATATCGACAATAATTATGATGTAAATTTAAATTTGGACTTATTGTCTCATATACATTTTGTTTCCAAATATCATATGTTACGCTTGTTTAAAAAATATTATGGACTAACTCCAAGACAGTACTTAATTGACAAACGAATCAAAAAATCTAAAGAGCATTTGATAAATGGATTGTCGGTAACTGAAACCTGTTTTGCTGTTGGATTTGAAAGTGTAGGTTCGTTCAGCACTTTATTTAAAACAAAAACAGGACAATCACCTACGGAATTTCTAAAAGAGCAACTTTCAAGAAGTAAAATATATTCGGAATTCTGAACTTTGACGTATAAATAAACAAAGATGAAAGTAACACTAATTAGTATTCCCGTTAGGGACCAAGAAAAAGCTTTAAAATTTTATACTGAGAAATTAGGCTTCTTAAAAAAGAAGGATGTACCATTAGAAGGTGGTAATAGGTGGTTGACCCTAGTTTCTGCAGAATGGCAGGATGGGCCCGAATTATTATTAGAACCTGCACCCAACCATTTCGAACCATGTAAGGTATTTCAAGATGCATTAATGGAAGCAGGATTTCCGTACACGCAATTTGATGTTGACAATGTTGACGCCCAATATGAAAGATTGACGAAAATTGGTGTAGAATTTAGTATGAAACCAACCGAAATGGGAACTGTAAAAGTTGCTGTTTTAAATGATACCTGCGGAAATAATATTCAGTTGGTAGAGGAATTGTAAAAACATAACTACCAATAAAATATATAGTGTTTGGCTAGTATGTGTCAAATCGTATGAATTATTATCTACGAAAATCTCAAATTATTAAAATCGAATTTTAAGAGTATTACGTTAAAATAAAAAAAATTGCCTAAGTGCTTAATCAAAAGTTCACTACTTTTAATTCCCGTACTAACCATAATCAAGACGTTATGATTAATACTATTAATAGAAACTTAATATCGAAAATAGCTTTAATAATACTCATATTTCCAATAAGCTTAATTTATTCTCGGGCAGAAAGGAGTCCATGTCTCAGAAATCAACCCGTTACTGCTTATCATATTAAAGAAAATAAAATTTTTCTGTTTGGAGGTTATTGTAGCACTGAAAAAAAACGATTAAATGATCTTTGGGCATTTGATGGTATGCGTTGGGAATCAATTAATGTAAAAACTGCTCCCGAACCACGAAGTGGACATTCAATGATATACGACTCATTCGGGGAGCGTCTATTAGTATTTGGTGGAAAAAATGAAAAAGGAGAATTACTCAACGACTTGTGGTCCTGGAATGGTACCAATTGGCTGCTGCTAAACAATAGTGGTCCACCTCCAAGACAGTCTCATCGAATGATTTTTAATAACGACAATGGTGATATTTTCCTTTTTGGGGGTTCTAACGCCGCAAAACAATCACTAAATGACACATGGGTTTTTAATCATGGAAAGTGGACAAAATTGAATAGACAAAATTCTCCCCCTCCTCGATTACAACACACACTAATCTACGATCAACTGAGGAAAAAAATTGTATTATTTGGTGGTTTTGATAAAACTGAAGAAAAGAAAATTATTTATGGCGATACCTGGGAATGGAGCTCAGCACAAGGTTGGAAATTAAAGGATAAGAATGAGAAAATAGCCAGAGATCATCATGCCATGGTTTATGATCCTGAATCAAAAACTACTATTCTATTTGGGGGTTATAACCAGGGATACTTAGGAGATACATGGAGTTGGAACGGTAAAAAATGGATATTAAGAGCAGTAAATGGCCCTTCCAGAGCCGGAAAGCCAGGGTTAATGTATAACAACTTCGAAAAATGTGTTGTGCTATTCGGGGGTGGAAATAAGCAAAACATGTATTTAATGGATTTTTGGCAATTTAGTGGGACAACTAATTTGTGGAGTATGTATCCAAAAAAATAATTGTAACCAAAGCAAAAAAAGATCATGACACCAAATAAACAGTACTAAAACAGGTATTTATTCTAACCGCAAATCGTAATTTTTGAAAAATCTAGAATTAAACAAATGAATACAGATGAATTAACAACTTTTTTTGAAAGAGACCTGAACAAATTAATCACCGAAATAGAACTCTACAAAAAGGAAGAAAATATTTGGCGAGTAGAAAAAAACATCTCTAATTCGGCAGGAAATTTAACCTTACATTTAATTGGAAACTTGCACACATTTATCGGAAAAGAAATAGGAAAAACAAACTATTTTAGAAATAGAGAGCTTGAGTTTACTCAAAACAATGTTCCAAGAAAAGAATTGATTGATAGTATAAATGATACTATAGAAATGGTTAAGAAATCACTAGCTTTTCTTACAAACCAAGAATTGAAAAAAGAGTATCCAATTTTGAAGTTTACGAAAGTAGAAACAAACGAATACTTACTAGTTCATTTGATAAGTCATCTTACTTATCACCTTGGACAAATAAATTATCATAGAAGACTAATAGATGAATAAAAAATTATGCTAACATTATGCACATAAAATCAGGCGACTAGCAGGGAATCGAAGAATCCAAACACGCCTCTCGATTAGCCAATAGATAAATATAATATGATTAATAAAGTAACCATACACGAGTACGTTGTAGCCAATTTGATAATGAAATATTTGATATACGTTTTGCTTTTAATCTTTGCGATAGGTTGTAAAGATTCAAAGGAGGCTACAGCTGTCCAAGCTCCTTATAATGTACCATATCCTTTAAAATCTCCTGTAGAATTTGCAAATGGAAAAATAACAACAACCAATGGCATTAGTTTTTCAAAAAATGGAAAGGTTCTTTACATCTCAAAATCTATTGATAAAATATTTGAAAATGGCAAAAAGTATGCAGGAATTTTTAAATACGCCTATAAAAATGACAAATGGAATGGCCCCGAATTAATTCAATTCGGACGAAATATTGATGCCTATCATCCTGTTTTGTCAATAGATAATGAAACCTTGTATTTCAATTCAAGATCTAGTCCAGATTCTACAAATACATCAATACCCCATAATATTTGGTTTTCCAAAAAAACCGCATCTGGCTGGTCTTCAGCAGAGATGCTGAAAGGAATAAATAGTGAACGATATGACTCCTATCCATCGCTAGCCAAAAATAACAACTTGTATTTCAATTCGGATCGAGCGGGTGGTATGGGAGGAATGGACATTTATGTTTCTAATTATGTTAATGGTAAATATCAAGTCCCTATTAATCTTCAAAACCTGAATTCTGATCAGGTTGAGAACGATTTAGTCGTTGATCCAGAAGAGAAATTTATCGTTTTTAATAGATATATTGATTCTACTAAGACTATAGATTTATATATTTCCTTCAGAGAAGGAAATGATTGGGGAAAACCAATACCACTGGACAAAATCAACTCTCCAACGAAATGGGAGTTGACACCAACTTTGTCTCCAGAAGGAAACTACTTTTTTTATGAGTTGGATGGTAAGATCATGCAAGTTGACTTAGGAGAATTATTTCATGCCAAGAGATAAATAAACTGGCTACAACAATGGCTTTAATCCATTGTTGCTACAGTACTCTTAATAAAAATCACTACTTTTAATCGGCTTGCGCACAAGCGGACAATTACTTCGGAATTATCCGTAACAGAATCATAACCTACCGTTGGCATTAATTGTGACTCGTCCCGAATATAGGCCACATAATTCTAAACAGTTATGTATAAAAATGATATCGTAATTAGGTCTTACATTAAACCTTTTAAATAAAAAAGTATAGAGGCTACAAAATGAGCGAAAGAGGATTTACAGAATACTTCAATTCAATAGATAAAATTAAGATAAAAGATTGTCTTAATTTCTTGAGATCAAATTTACCAAAAAAACCTACTAAAAATAATTACCAACTAACTAATGACCAATTACAATTATTAAAGATATTTACTTTGCGCGACAATCTTCAGGGAAGACTTCAAAAAGTCGCAGATTTAATTAGGATCCATTTAGAGATTAATGAACCTATAAAAATACTGACACTAGATAATATTGAAGCTGGAAAGTTTGAAATAATTGATAATTTGAATTGCATCTTTATAAACGCAAATCCTGTCACACAAACAATAGAACAAAAGATAGCTATTCTAATTCATGAAATGTCCCATTATCATTTAATCAGTAAACATAAGATAATTAAAGATCGAAAGGAAGAGAATGAACTTCTTACAGAGATCAACGCAATATATTGTGGGTTCGGTTTTTTTCTACTTAGAGGTTATAAAGAAAATAATACTCATTTTGGTGATCATAAAACCAAGTCAAAAGTCGGATATATTAATCAATGGACCATAAAAGAAACAATTATACAAACGGCATATTTAAGAAAGCAAAATCCACATTGGATTCTAAAGAATATAAACATATTGGATAAACCTTATTTTTATTTTAAATTAAGGGAATTAAGATTAGAGTATAAAAAAAATGCTAATAAAGTTTAAAAATTCTTTGAAACGCATTTTGAACCCGACGTTCTACACAATTTAACCGAACGAATGAATCAACTTCAAATTTTGAATATAATTAAATTTATGGAGAAATTAATTGCTTGGATGGACTCATCAACTTAAAAGGAGATAACATTATATGTTCATATTAGCTAACTGATAAATCGTATATTGTATCATTTGCGAAACATAACACCTTTTAGAAAGGGAAGTTAACGACCTATGTGTAAGAAAAGTTTATATTTAGTAGCAGGAATATTGACAGGAACAACATTTATAAGCATGCCTGAATCCAAACTCAAAAGTTAGATAAAAATCGCGGAGTTGTACTCATTCGGTTCTTAAAACCATAATCTAAATTAAGAAAACCTAGCTGACATAGGAATTGCTCATCAAATTGAAATTGAAGTTTAATAAATGAAAAAAAACAAAAACAACGAATCCAAAATTGCACTAACACTAGGAATACTTGGAATTATTGCGGGGGTATTTTTAATATTTTCTGGAAACAATTTAATTGGAATCTTTGGCTCCATAGCTAGTGCCGGAATTGCGATTAAAGGTTATAATAATTTGAAAAACAAATCAGAATAAAATAATTAAACAGAAGAAAATGAAAAAATGGGATTTAAAAACAATACTTGGACTTGGAATAGGATTGGTATTAGGTAATGTGATTTATGATTATTTCGCTCATGATAGTATTAATTGGATTCGTGCAATTTTTGCAGGTATTCTTGTAGTGATCATGATGGTCGTATTTCAAAAAATAAAATCCGAAAAAAGATAATTAGTGATATATAAATTGAACTCTCAAAAGCCGAACTGAACCTAAAAACATAATGCGTAGCTTAATCTATTGGGGTTAATTGTGTAAACCACCTCCCCTAACGAACATTTAAGAATACGTCACAAATAGAAAATAGGAATATATAAATGCTAATATTGAAATTATGTTAACCGATATCAATCCAAAATTACCAATGCGTGACAAGAATGTTACTAGAGAATTTTATATAAATAAACTGGGTTTTGAAGAAATTGGTGACTATGAAGAATATTTAATGATCAAAAAAGATAAAATAGAAATTCATTTCTTTCTGTTTAAGGAGCTTGACCCCAAAGAGAATTATGGACAAGTTTATATTAGGACTAATACTATTGATGATTTTTATCAGACATTATTAGATCGAAAAATCGCTATTCATCCAAATGGAAAATTGGAATCCAAACCATGGGGACAAAAGGAATTTTCTATACTTGACCCAGATACCAACTTATTGACATTTGGGCAAAGCGTTTAAAAAAATAAAACGCAAGAGAAATTTGATTAAAAAACGAACATTCTACTAGAATCGACATCCAATTTTATAGCACCAGATTTTGTATAAAGTAACTTGAATCCTTCATCCTCGATTTTGGAGGCCCAAAATTCAAAATTTTTAGACTTGATAACTAATTTATCAGAACGAATTACTCTCCAAAACGGAATTCGATAATCGATATGATCATTTGAATAACGTTCGGCTATTTTCTTTATAGCGTTTCCTGTTCTCATAGGACAAGTTACATCTGTACCGAAATCTTGTGCCAAACGTTTTGCAATCGCATCTATTGTTACGACAAATCCTTTTGGAATTATCTTTACAAGTTCCTCGATTTCTTCGACAGAAGGGTGTAACATCTTACCTTTTCCATAAAATTTTTCCATTTTTACAGGAATATCTACAATCTTAGGCTTAGTCATTATCGTATTTTTTTATAAAGTTTAGAGGCCAACCAAGTACCAACAATCATTTCTAACCAACTTAATGGTAAAGTAATCCATAAAATATTCCATTCTGACAGTCCCATATTTGCTGTCGCCACCCAAAAAACAACAAAAACAATCAACCAAACTATCGTACCCGAAATCAAGACCGACCGATTGGAATTACCAAAAATTTCTGCATAAAGCCAAAAAACAAAAACTAGAGCGCCTGTTAAAAGAATATCCCAAAAGCCCCAAATAATAAAAATGCCAAAATCCATATCTGCAACACCCGGTTTATTATCAAAAAATAATTTCACTCTTGGTATTACCAGTACGAAATAGCGAAAAACCTCCGAAATATTAATCCAAATGCTAGTCAAAAGAGTAATGATAATAAAGTTTTTGAAGTGGAATTTTTCAGAATTCATATTTAATCTAGTGCTAGTGTTTGTTTTATATTGTTCAAAATTGTCAGGGGAGCTTTTACTTGCGGTACAGAACGGTAAATCGCAATAGACTTCTCTAATTCGCCTAATTTTTCGACCAAATCGATACTGCGTTGAGAAAACCCTGCAAACCGTAAATCTATTGGGTTTATAATTTTTTGATCAATTAAAAAATCAACCTTCTTAACGCAACGACAAGGATTTTTAGGATTTGCCAACCCACATTTATTGTTCAAAAAGTTTCGGATTTTGGTTCTTGAACGGGATAATTTTTTTCTAAAATTCTCAGCTGTTATTTGCATTATTTCAGAGCCTTCAACGCTATTGAACTCCAGTATTTCTGACAAAATATAAACCATTCTGTCAACGGAGTTCAAACAAAGTAACAAACCTTGTGTACAACTTACCTTTACTTCTTCTTCTAAAAGAGAAAGTTCACCTTCGTTGGTCGAATATCTAACTGTATCAGAATGACCGGTGTCGATTAAATCGGCATAATCATCAAAAGGCATAGCAAACTCTTTGGTATTTTGGCCTTTATAGGTTAACAAATAATTCGTTGTAACCCGATAGACCCAAGTCATAAATTTACTTTTATGATTGAAAGTACTCAAATGGGTTATGATCTTAATCAGTATTTCTTGCGTTGCGTCTTCAGCATCCTCGGGATAAAGCAACATTTTTAAGGATAGGTTATAAACATAATCCTTAATTTTTAAGACTACAACTTCTAACGCCTTTCTGTCGCCCGAATTTGCCTTTTGTACTAAAATTTCTAAAGTATCTTTCATATTCTATTAATTAGACAAGTAAAAGATACGAAGTGTGACAATCTGAACACAAAAAGGTTATCTCAAATCATGTATACGAATATAAAAAGTCTTTATAATTAGTCGAAAGGATTGTGTTTACTTATAAATGTGCCAAATAAAAGAATTTCAACTTCGCAATTAGCACTCGCTAGGGTTTTAAAATATTTGGAGCAGAATACTAATGCAATCGAGGTAGATGTAAATAACTCTGAAATGAATCAAATTAATGAAATCTTATCGGATTATCTCAATATTGTATTAACAAATAATAGGTGAACTAAAAGTTTATTTTCTTATCTACTATCTTTGTTTGTAACTGAAAAGTTAATGATCAAAATTTAATACTTTTCATATACAGAACCGCTATTATTTATTATAATGAGAAATCTAATCGATAATATTATTCAGCAATATCAAGAAGTTCAAAATGGGAAATTGTGGATAGGTAGCACATATACCAGCAAATTGAATCAAGTTGATGAAAGTATGGTATTTATACGACCATTAACAGGTTTACATAGTATTGCAGAAATAATTTCGCATTTGACATTGTGGAGGAAAGAAACAATCTTAAAAATCCAGACAGGAACGGGAAATAAAACTGATGATTGCGAAGAAAACTGGCTACCCAATGATAAACTCGAATTATTAGGCTGGCCCTATATCAAATCTGAATATGATAAAACTCTAACTAAACTAATCGATTTGTTAAAATCAAAAGATGATGAATTTCTAAATAAAGAATACTTTGATACCGATTTTAAAGGAAATTATAAATATAGCTTTATAATTAACGGAATGTTGCATCACGATCTTTATCATTTGGGACAACTTGGAATAATCATAAAATTTTTAAAAGATGCAATTAACAAATAGTATCTGAAACCCTATTTCTATATAAAAAATAATAGCTTCGTTACGGTTTTTTAAAACTAACTTTTTTTACTTAAGAAAGAAACTTACAAAAAAAGGATTGTAATTTTTTGAGATGGTAAATAATCAATCCAACGGATCTTGTATATTAGTAGTCGCGGAAAGATTTTGAACGGAAGCTTTTACAAAATCAACTTAAAAAGTTAATGCTTGGTAACATTTTTCTTTACGAAGACACATATATTAAATCTTAATACCACATAAAATCAACAAACATGAATAAAGTAGTTACACTTTTAGCAATTGGGGCAATTTGTTTACAATCATTTGGGCAAAAACCCAGGGCCAGAGATCTAGGCATTCCTTTTTTTGGTAACCCTGGTGAATTAAACTCGATAACAGATGTAAAAGGTGTCGAGGTAGGTTATTCTACAATCATTTCTGGACAAGGAGAAAACATCCTCGGAAAAGGACCTATCAGAACTGGAGTTACAGCTATATTTCCAAGAGGAAAAGCAAAAAAGTTTAGTCCGGTTTATGCAAATTGGTATAGCCTAAATGGTAACGGTGAAATGACAGGTACAACTTGGGTAACCGAATCTGGTTTTCTTGAAACTCCCATAATGATAACAAATACAAATAGTGTAGGTGTAGTTAGAGACGCGGTTTTAAAATGGTATGTAGATACAAACTGGTATAGTGGTGAAAATTGGTGGTATACCTATCCTGTAGTAGCAGAAACTTATGATGGTTTTCTAAACGACATCTACGGTTTTCATGTTAAAGAAAAACATGTATTAGAAGCTATTAATAATGCATCTAGTGGTAAAATAGAAGAAGGTAATGTAGGTGGCGGAACTGGGATGATGTGCCTAGGTTTTAAAGGAGGTACTGGAACATCTTCTAGACAGTTCAAAGTCGGAGACTCAACGTATACGGTGGGTGTATTAGTCCAAGCAAATTTTGGAGCCAAATTTAACCTTACAATAGCTGGTGTTCCTGTGGGCCGTGAACTAAGTGATACATTAAATTACGAATTAAAAAAACCTGCAATACCAAATAGAAATGAAGGAGATGGTTCTGTTATTGTTGTTGTTGCAACCGACGCACCATTACTTCCACATCAACTTAAGAGAATTGCGCAAAGGGTTCCAATAGGGATCGGAAACGTAGGTGGGCGAGGTGCCAATGGTTCTGGCGATATTTTTATTGCTTTTTCCACTGCTAATGAAAATGCCTTTAATAGACAAAAAACTGTGAGCATAGAAAGTATGTCAAATGACCAAATTAGCTGGTTTTTTCAAAGTACGGTACAAGCAGTAGAAGAAGCGGTCATAAATGCCATGATAGCTGCAGAAGATATGGAAGGTATTAATGGAAATAAGGTATATGCAATTCCTCATGATTTACTTATTGAAACACTAAAAAAATATAATCGAATAGAAGAATAACGTATACAACTATGACTATTTGTATTCTTTATCAGTAAAATGGTTGTAAAGATAAAAGATAGTTCTTTTGAGTTTTTCTAAAATTTGAATAATAAAACAGAACGTATTAGTTTACATTAAACACACCTTAAACATTCTTAAGAAAATGAGTCAACATAAATTATGGTCAAAACTTCTAAGAGTTCTTGAAGACAACCAAGATAAAATTAGAAATATTTCAAATTTTGAATCTGAAAATGATTTTATATCTCCCCTAATTCATACATCATTAAGTGAGTACAATCCAATTATTATAGAAAATGTATATAATATAGTCAAGTATTACCTATTCTATAAAAAGGTCGATGTTCTAGATTTAATTAATGTTATTAAAGAAAAAGGCAATAGTGCATTTGATATTATAACTCTTGAAAGAGAAACTGAAGATGCTTTCGATGAAAAGTTTGGTACTTTAACTGGAGTAATAAAAGAACAGTTTATGTTACATGATTCAATTTCAATGGAAAGATATGAGAATTCTGCTAGATACCATCCTACGCCCATAAAATCAATGTATTTAGCTCTTGATTCTCTAAAAAAACATAATATAAATTATAACGATTCAATATTTATAGATGTAGGATCTGGAATGGGTCGAAATTTGTTAATAGCATCAGAATATCCGTTCAAAAAAATTATTGGCATAGAGATTTCCGAATATCTCAATGAAATTGCCGAAAAAAATATTCGTATCTATAAAACAGAAACTCAAAAGTGTACAAATATTAACTCATTTTGCGGAGATGTATTAAATTTTGATTTGCCCGAATCTAAATGTTTGGTATTATACTTTTGGGAGCCAATTGATGAAGTTACATTCGGATCACTTTTTCGAAAATTGACAGAATCAATCAAATCAAAAGAACAAAAAGTTTTTTTAATCTTTTTAGGCAAAGTTTTTCCGGAAGTAAGAAAATCAGAAAATTTCAAATTGAAGGATTATAAAGAAACTAATGATAAAATTTCTGAAACAGACAATTTTTATATATCCATATTTTCGAATTAATATTATTTATAGCATTGTAACGAGAAACTTTAAGTGTTTCTAAATTATTTACAGTTTTAATATCTTATGGAGCTCATCGGAATATTCTATTAGGTAAACTACAAATCGAACTGTACGATAAGCTTTTGCAAAGAATTAAGAACTATCCTCTATCATTTGATAATGTTAGACTAATAGATGAAGTATTTTTAAAAACATTTGCGTAACCGAATAGTTACATTTATATTTGTAACCAATTAGTTACTTAAATTATGCGAAGAGATGTTTTTCAGGCCATTGCCGACCCCGTTAGACGAGAAATTATCGAACTCTTAGCAGAAGAGACACTTACCGTAAACACCATCGCCGAAAAGTTCGAAATCAGTCGACCTGCGATTTCTAAGCACCTAAAAATTTTAAAAGAGTGCGATATCATTGACTTTAAAAAAGAAGGTAGAGAACGGTTGTGCTTTATTAAACCAAAAAATCTAATCCCTGCTTTTATGTGGATTGAAAAATATAAACAACTCTGGGAAGATCAATTAGATTCTTTTGACAAGTATTTAAACAAATTACAATCAGAAAAAAAATAACATCATATGAATAATAGAACAACAACACTAAAACGAACTTTTAATGCTCCTATACATGTAGTTTGGGAAGCTTGGACACAGGCTGAACATATTGCCGAATGGTGGAGTCCCAAAGGAATTAAAACTGAAGTTGTTGAACACAATTTTAAAGTTGGTGGAAAATGGAAGTATATTATGCCAATGCCAAATGGTCAAGAATTTATTGCAGAAGGGCAATACACAGAAATTATTGAATTTGAAAAAATTGTTTCTTCTGCAAGTTTTAAACCTATGACAGAGGATGTTGAAATCCAATCATTATTCGAGGCAAACGGAGACAAAACCAACTTTATATTTAATGTTGTTCATGCAACAGAGGAATATAAAATTCAACAAGAAAAAATGGGGATAATGAATGGATGGGGATCTGTATTTGATAGACTTGAAGAACTTCTCAAAATTTATAATCAGTAAATATTGATTATAAAAACGAAGAACTAATTATAAAAAGGTAATACGATGAAAAAAATAATGAAACGAAAAACTTTAATCTTACTATCTATGGGGATGTTGGTATTTTCGGCTTCTTTAATGTTTTCTCGATTGTTTGAGTTTTCCGATTTGATCAAAGGATCATTTATCGGAATCGGATTAGTATTGACTTCTATAATTTCACGAAATTTTCAATCTGTCTAATTCACTTTCCATACCTATTTTATCACACAAAATAAAGTGCAGAAATTAGGCCCCATAAATATGAAGTTTTTCTACTATATCGGATCTATCCAAAAAGTACATTAACTAAAAAGAACGTATTGCACGTACTGCAAATGGGTTAACCTTAAGTCCATCACCTTGGTTACCATTACGAAAAAACTGCCACCACGCCCTGTTATTTGAGTACTCTGTAGAACTCCAATAGATACTATCCGGGAAATTCCCTAAATTTCCTAGCCCTAAAGCATTTCCCTTACCAATATTTTGGTACATTAAATTTAACTCATATTTTGATGGAAGGTACCAATCATCGTAACCACCTGAAGATAGATCCTGACATAATTCACTTGCGTAACAAGCGTTACACTCCCCCTGCCACCTTCTTATGCCTTGACTATTACCCTCACCACTTACAATACCATTTCCATATGCATAGGTATCTACATCGCTTCCATTATACCATTGGATTCCTGTACTTTGATCCGTTGCCATGCTTATCAACCCATGACATCCTGATGGATCGAGATAAAATATAATACCACCCTGGTGTGTGTCTCCTATAGACAAACCGCAAGCATTCGTAGTACTGACCACGTTATTTGTAATATCTATTCCGGTTCCTGCCGTATATACTTCTACCTTATCATTTACCCAGCTATAGCTTCCGCTTCCATCTGTAACTAATACTTGTCCATTGGTTCCACCTGTTGGTAATTCGATTTCGTTGGTAGCATCGGTATCGGCATCGTTTACATTATCATTTACCCAGCTATAGTTTCCACTTCCATCTGTAACTAATACTTGTCCATTAGTAC
>CANLEM010000004.1 GCA_947489685.1 uncultured Aquimarina sp.
ACAAAATCCAATATATCTTCAATGAACTAAACAAAACTAAAAACCCGTTTTGCGGGTGCAAACATATAACCATTTTATAAACCAACAATGACTTTTTTAAAGAAAATTTTCAGAAATAAAGAAAAGCCCTGATTTTAAAAAAGATAGAAAGCGAAGATAATAAAATTATTGAAACTGAAGATGCGTTTTTTACAATTTTTCTTTAGTCAAGAATACCCTTCAAAATTCAACTAATAAAAAACTAATACTATTTAATTCTTGGTTGCTTTTGTTTTAGTGGTATCTGACCATTTGTTTCGAAGATCATAAAAGCTAAAATCTAAGGCTGTCTTTTGCTCTTTTAAAACATTCGCCTGAAAACCACGCTGTAGTATATCTTCTATCCAATAATCTTCTTCTATATTAATTGGATCATATTTTTCTTTTAAGGATATACTAAAAAGACTGGCTGTCTTATTATACCAAAAAGCTCGCCAACCACTTCTGTATTCTTTTACAAGTTCGAACATGGTCTTTCCCGTTTGGCGATTAATTAATTTCACTAAGATTTGTCCTTCGGTTCTTGTAAGTTTTTTTAATTCTGCTGTAAATTCTTCTTCCATATATTTTTGAAGAATTTTTATATATTTTTTCTTCCCTCTTTTAGAGTTTATGTTTTCTAACCTTTCATTAAGCGAAATCAATCTATCAGCAGCAAGTTTGGCATAAGGATACACTTTTCGTGTCTTACGTCTTAAAATAAGGTACCGCCTCCTTGCCAATTTATCATCAAATTTAAGCCTACCTAATATAACAACTTCGTCTAGATCAATAGCTTCATGAGGAATCGTATCTCCTTCTATAATATAGTATTGAACATACGCTGTTGTATCTACCTTAGAGGAGTCAATTCTAGGTTTCACTTCTTTTTGTGCCAAAAGAACTCCGGCATAAAAAAATATGAAGATATGTAGCAACTGTCTTAACATAGTAAATTTAGGTCTTCCAAAATTATTCCAAAATTAGTAATTAACATATTTTAAATCGCTAAATCTATGTGAATATTATTAAATTCGTAAAAACAAAACTTGATTATATAATACTATGGCTAAAAAAAGCATACTTAATAAAAAGTCATTGACTTTTCTCGAAAAATATTTGAACAATGCTGCTCCGACAGGATATGAATGGGAAGGGCAAAAAATCTGGATGAACTACCTAAAACCTTATGTTGATGATTTTATTACTGATACCTACGGAACTGCGGTAGGTGTAATAAACCCTAAAGCAAAATACAAAGTAGTTATTGAAGGACATGCGGATGAAATATCGTGGTATGTAAATTACATTACTGATAATGGTTTGATATATGTTATTAGGAACGGAGGAAGTGATCATCAAATAGCAACTTCTAAACGAGTAAATATACATACCAAAAAAGGGATTGTAAAAGGCGTATTTGGATGGCCCGCTATACATACTAGGAACAAAGCCAAAGAAGAAGCTCCTAAATTAAGTAATATCTGTATTGATGTAGGGTGTTCTACCAAAGAAGAAGTACTTAAATTAGGAGTACATGTAGGTTGCGTTATTACATATCCCGATGAGTTTTTTATATTGAATAAAGATAAATTTGTTTGTCGAGCATTAGATAACCGTATGGGTGGTTTTATGATTGCCGAAGTGGCTCGGTTACTAAAAGAAAACAAGAAGAAACTACCGTTTGGATTGTACATTACTAACTCTGTACAAGAAGAAATTGGTTTGAGAGGTGCTGAGATGATTACCCAAACTATAAAACCGGACGTTGCGATAGTAACGGACGTTTGTCATGACACCACTACCCCTATGATTGAAAAGAAAACTCAGGGAGAAACTAAAATTGGGGATGGACCTGTAATTTCGTATGCTCCCGCTGTTCAAAATAGATTAAGAGAGCTGCTTATCGATACTGCCGAGGATAAAAAAATACCTTTTCAGCGAATGGCTTCTAGTAGAATGACAGGTACCGATACCGATGCTTTTGCATATAGTAATGGTGGCGTTGCTTCTGCCTTAATATCTTTACCGCTGCGATATATGCATACTACTGTCGAAATGGTACATAGAGATGATGTAGAAAATGTGATTAAATTAATTTATGAAAGTTTACTTAACATAAAATCGGGAGCTACTTTCAGTTATTTCGAAAAGTAAAACTAATTGCTGATAAAATTATATGGAGCTGTTTCTTTTGGAAGCAGCTTTTATATTTAATGACCTACTGATTTTCCTGCATTATTAGGAATTCTAATATCCTCTACAATATCCTGAACCTCCTTGGGTGGAGCTTGAGTAAAACGACAAACGATTAAAGAGACTGAAAAATTAATCAGCATTGCAATGGCCCCAAACCCCTCTGGGGAAATACCCAGCCACCACTCTTCTTTAGGAGGTAAAACATCATCAAACCATCCTAACTTATATTTTATCATATATAGTAACATGCAAAATATCCCCACGATCATACCCGCAATGGCTCCTTCCTTATTCATTCGTTTATAAAATATCCCAAGAACAATAGCTGGAAAAAAAGATGCCGCCGCCAAACCAAATGCCAAAGCCACAACCGCGGCTACAAAACCAGGTGGATTTATCCCAAAATAACCAGCCACACATACTGCCGCTATAGCCGAAATGCGTGCTGCAATAAGTTCTCCTTTTTCTGAAATACTTGGTTTTATCATTTTTTTAATCAAATCATGAGAAACCGAAGAAGATATAACTAGCAACAATCCAGCTGCTGTAGATAGGGCCGCAGCCAAACCACCAGCTGCTACCAGAGCAATGACCCAATTGGGAAGCCTAGCTATTTCTGGATTTGCTAATACCATAATATCCCTGTCCACAAATAACTCATTCTTTGTAGATGCATCTGCATTGGAGATTATACGTTCGCCGTATTCTCCTCGTTTTTCTCCATCAAAGATTGGTTTGTTTTTATTTCCTTTTACCGCAGGTCCGTTATGATATTGTAATTTTCCATCTCCATTCTTATCAATCCAACCTAGTAATGCTGTGTCTTCCCAATTTTTAAACCACACTGGTAATTCTTCATACCCTTTGCCGTGTACTGATGATATAAGATTTGTTTTGGCAAAAACCGCCACAGCAGGAGCTGTTGTATACAATATTGCAATTAAAAGTAATGCATAACCAGCAGATTTACGAGCGTCTTTTACTCGTTTAACTGTAAAAAAACGTACAATAACATGAGGTAATCCAGCGGTTCCTACCATAAGGGCCAGAGTTATGGCAAATACATCCAATAGAGATTTAGAACCATTGGTATATTCTTCAAACCCTAATTCGGTACTTAATCCATCCAACTTATCTAATAAATACACGCCCGAACCATCTGCCATTTTATCTCCAAACCCTAATTGCGGAATAGGGTTGCCTGTCATCTGGATAGAGATAAAAATAGCCGGGACCATAAATGCAAAAATTAACACACAATATTGTGCTACCTGTGTATATGTAATCCCTTTCATCCCACCTAAGACCGCATAAAAGAGAACGATAATCATCCCTATAAATACCCCGGTATTAATATCTACTTCTAGAAATCTAGAGAATACTATCCCAACTCCTCTCATCTGCCCAGCTACATATGTAAATGATACCAATAGTGCACAAAACACAGCTACAGATCTAGCTGTTTTTGAATAATAACGATCTCCTATAAAATCTGGCACAGTAAATTTTCCGAATTTCCGTAAATAAGGAGCAAGTAACAGTGCTAATAGCACATATCCTCCTGTCCAACCCATGAGATACACAGAACCATCATACCCAGCAAAAGCAATTATACCTGCCATAGAAATAAATGAAGCTGCGCTCATCCAATCGGCAGCTGTTGCCATTCCGTTAGCCAATGGAGAAACCCCTCCTCCTGCAACGTAGAATTCTTTTGTTGAAGAAGCTTTAGACCAAATTGCAATACCTATATAGAGGGTAAAAGTTAATCCCACCAAAATATATGTCCATATTTGTACACTCATAATACCCTATTTATTGATTTCTTTTTTGTTATCCTGATCATATCCATATTTCCTGTCGAGGTTATTCATTAACCTGACATAAATAAAAATTAGAATCACAAATACATAAATAGAACCTTGTTGAGCAAACCAAAAACCAAGTTTAAAGCCTCCTATACGAATTTGATTTAGTGTATCTTTAAATAAAATTCCTGCTCCATAGGATACCATAAACCAAATACCTAATAGAATAATTAGGTATTTTAAATTTTGTTTCCAATATGCTTTAGCTTTATCCTGTTTTTCAGACATAGTTTTGAATTAAAAAGTGTGAAATTGAGTCAATGAATTTAATTAATATAAATTAGATATCCGGTTACCATATTTTTCTTCTTTAAAATTCATCCCATTATTATGGCTTGTATTGGTATATTCTCTAATTTTAGAAAAGATTTTACCTTTTAAAAGTGCCTGATGAATTAATAGACATATTAAATGATGCCGGAAATCCTACTGGTGAAGTACGCCTGAAATCTGATGCACATCGTTTGGGTCTTTTTCATGCTAGTGTTCATATTTGGCTGTATACTCAAAATGGAGAAGTATTATTGCAAAAACGTGCAGATGGTAAAGATACCTATCCAGGATTATGGGATGTATCGGTAGCTGGTCATATAAGCACTAATGAGTCTCCAAAAACTTCGGCCATTAGAGAGATTTCGGAAGAGATCGGTATTACTATTGACTCCAAAGAACTCTTATTTATAGGTAACTATATAGCAAAGAAGATACCTACCCCTTCTATTTTTGATAATGAGTTTCATCATATTTATATTACACAATTAAAAACTCCTATGACATCTTTACAATTGCAACAAGAAGAAGTATCGGATATTGCTTTAATTAAACTTGATGAATTGGTGGATATTTTGAAAGATACTGAAAGATCTAAAGAATATGTACCTCATGACAAAAAGTACTTTGAGATGATTTTTAAAGAAATTAAACATCGAATATCCTGATATAGCTATTGCAACTAACTATTAAAAATAGCTATTAACCAAACAAACTATAGTAATTTTGTATTGAAAATAAATAATCAATAAACAAAAACTATGGAAAATTCAAATAAAAAGACAATAGATACTTTAAATATCTTACTAGCAGACTATCATATGCATTATCAAAAGCTCAGAAACTTTCATTGGAACATTACCGGACCGCACTTTTTTGAACTTCATCTTAAATTTGAAGAACTTTATGAAGATGCTAAGCTAAAAATTGACGAAATTGCGGAAAGAATATTAACCTTAAGAGGTACGCCACTAAGCAATTTTAGCTCTTATTTAAAAGCTTCTAATATCGAAGAATCAGATAACACTTTGGCAGATCATCAAATGGTATCGGCAATATTAGAGGATCACAAGGCTCTTTTGACGCAACTCAAAAGCGTAAACGTAGAGGCAGAAGAACTTAAGGATGATGGAACATTAGATATTACAGGAACTTATATTGGAGAATTAGAAAAAACCAGTTGGATGCTCAATGCTTGGAATCAAAGAAATTAAAATATATACTCTATCATGCCTAATGGTATTGGCTTCTTTTACCGTAAGTTGTCAAAAAATTAAGGATACTAAACTTAAAAAAGTAACCGCCCTTTCTAATAGGATAGGAGAAATATCGGGCGTTGTTGCATTATCCAAAAATCAAATATTTGCTATAAATGATTCTGGCAATAAGAATACACTCTTTAAACTAAACCAAGAAGGGAAAATCCTTGAAGAAATTCGAATTCCGGGTGCTAAAAATGTTGATTGGGAAGATTTGGCATATGATCATAAAGGCAACATATATATTGGAGATTTTGGTAACAACACAAATGATCGAAAAGATTTGACTATTTATAAAATCTCTGGTCTATCATCTAACAAAATTATAGTTTCGGAGATTCATTTTTTTCTTGAAGATCAAAAAAAATTTCCGCCTAAGAAAAAGAATTTAAATTTTGACATAGAAGCTTTTATCTATTTAGACGGAAGCTTCTATTTATTCTCAAAAAATAGAAGCTCAAAGTTTGAAGGAACTACCAAGTTATATAAACTTTCTGCTACTCCTGGTAAACAGGTAGCCAAACTAATAGGCAAATACAATACGTGTAATGACTCTTCTGATTGTTTTATTACCGGTGCCGCTATTAACAAAAAGAAAAATAAAATAGCTTTACTTACTTATAATAAACTCTTTGTTATTTCAGATTTTAAAAAAGATCATTTTTTTGACGGCACGATACAAAAAATAAAACTTAATCATCATTCTCAAAAAGAAGGTATAAGTTTTAAAAATGATTCTGTATTAATAATTACTGATGAAAAAGCAAAACACAAGAGCGCTGGATTGTATGAATATTATTTGGATTAACATCAAACTTAAAAATCCAAACCGAGCCCAAAAGTAAATCGCACTCCGTCATCGCTATTAAATAACCCCAACTGCCCTCCTATTGCATCCATGGCATTTAGCCACATTCCTCCTCCAAAAGAGTTATGCCATTTGTCCGAATCTTCTCCGTCTAGCCATACTCTTCCTAAATCGGCACCTCCAAATACTCCTATTTGTAATGGTAACAAACCTGTTTTGAATCTATTGAAACTATACCTAAGATCATTGCTAAATGCCAATGCACTTTCGCCAGTAAATCTTTCTAATCGAAAACCTCTTAGCCCTTTGACACCTCCTAAAGTTGCTGCTTGATACAGCTCAAAGTCATCACCAATATTTATTTGAGCTATAAGATCTGTTTTGAGTACTAGTTTTCGGTTTTTTGAGATCGCATTATAAAAACCTAATTTAGGAATAACATACCCAAACATCGTATCTGTATTATCTACATTTGCCGTAGCTCCAACTTGCAAGCTAAATAACATACCCCTAGTTGGATTGACTTTGTTATCATAACTCTCGAATTTATAATGCACATCTAAGTTTGCAAAAAACTTTCTCTCAAAAAAATCAGGATCTGCTGTTACAAAATCGAGCCCAGAGGTAATAAATCTATCTGGAGAGTCATTGATTTCTACTCCTTCATACTTTCCTTTAATAGAAAATTGACTTCCATAATTATTTCTTCTCGCTACGCCAATTCCTATAGACCATATTCCTGTTTTAACCCTATTAAAATCTAAACCAAGTTCATCATCAAAATTGGGTGTTTCATTTCCGAAACCAAAAAAGTTTTGAGCAAAATTTTCACTAGTATACACTCCATCAATTAAGAAGTTCCAATTACCAAAAGCATTCATAAATTCTCCCGAATAAGAAATATCATATCCCTCTGTCTGAAAATAATATGCTGCCCTTATTCTATGTTTACTTTGGTACGGATTGTTCTTAAATCCTTTTACGGTATATATATCTGTAAGATTTATATTAACTCCGTCGTCAGGGTTAAAACCAATAAAAGGAGTAATAACGTTGGTTTTATCTATAAACTTGTTATAATCATATACATTGTAATTATAAATATCTGTTAATCGCACTTTGGCGCTTCCTTTTTTCTTTATGGTATTAGATTTTGATTTGTGGTCATATATCTGCAATTTTCTTCCATTTTCAACAGTATACTCATCATTATTTTGCCCTCCAACAATGCGTATTTTGATTGGATTTTTGCCCTTTCCTTTTACTACAAATTGATCATCATCATCCAAACCATATACCCAAATTTCTTTTGTTTTCTTAGAACTATAGGTGGCCTCTCTAAAAGGTACAGATGCCTCTCCTTTTTTAATCCTCGATATTTTTATTGTTGTTTCATTGTCTTTTCGAGTAATTTCGAAGAGATCATCTTTATCGGTACCTGTAATAATAACATGCTTAGAAAGATATTTGTAGTAACGAGAGGCTATATCTTCTAGGCTATTTCTTCTATTCTTTAAAAACCCTTTGATTTTTGTTATTGTCTCATCTTTCAATTCTTGAGGAAGGTTATCAAAAGCTTCTTCGATATCCTTATCGGTAAGGTTATCCTTAATATGTTTGGCTTGAGATAACCAAACTTCTTCATCTGCATTTTGGATCAGAGCCTTATCTAAGCGAAGTCCTGATTGGTTGATCCATCTTATTTTTTTGATCTCATCATCATACACCTGAAACTTACGCGATAATGGCGATATAAATTTGACGATATTCAAAATCAATCCGTCATAATTACAAAATACCTGATCTCTATCTCTAGGGATGGGTCTGTATATTTTCCCTTTCTCTGTATTGAACTGTGCCCATCTCCATTGATCAGGGTGACGATCCCAGTCCCCCAGGATCATATCAAATAATCTTGCTCTAATGTAACTTTCTTCATCAATTTGATACTTTTCATCTTTACGCAATTTACTGAGCATATCATCGGTACTCTCAATATCATCTGGTTTACCAAAAGAATCGGTATCACTATATTCTTTACCAGGACGTTCTTCTAAAAAATAAATTTCGTTTCCAAAATTCTTATTGTATTTACCTAAAGCTGGATGTTTAGGTATATAGTAAATTTTAGGATTGGTATGGTATACACCTGCTGCATCTGCCAATGTGCCTACTGCCAAAAATGCATATGGGTAACTTGATGTATAAAAATCTGCCAGTATATCTTCGGTATAGGTATCGTCAAAACCGTCATCAAGGTAGGTAAATTTAAAGGCTCCCTTTTGTAAAAACTGAGTAACGCTTTTTCGCATTGCTCTTAGGCTATATCGTTTTCCATCTTTATCAATCAACCGTAAAGATCTGGTTACCTGCCCTCCACCTTGCCTATCGATCGTAAAACCACCCATAAGCGTATCCAATGTAGCTATCGGTACTTTTAAATCTTTACCGTAGACATCTCTATAGTGATCACCCCACAATAATTTATATGCTCCAGATTTCTTTACCTCATCCTTATTATATATCGAAGCTGTTGTTTCTTTTTCAAAAGTGTTGGACAAGCCGCTTACGTCAAACTCTTTTTCTTTTGAGTGCAATTCGGTTTGATATACCAATTTGGCATTATCATTTTCATTACCATAAAAACGAACATTTGAGGAACCATCTGTGTATACATCCAGCACAGCAAATCCTTGCCCTGGATAAGAAAACAAACCATCTTTACCCAGTGACGCGGCAGAAACCTTAGACCCGGATCCAGAGACTATTTGCTTAAGTCCATCATTATCGATATACTGTAAAGAATGCTCATGCCCAGATACAAATACCACCTTATCTACTCCTCGGGCCATGGTAGATAGTCTACGCATGAATTTATTATAATGCGTATTGGATAAATCCTGAGTAGTAACACCGCCTTGAGCGCGTATCAAAGTTGCTAACGATCCCAAAATAGGTAATGGAATCTTCTTTTTTGAAGGAAAAATATGTTTATCAAAGCTAAACTTTCCTCCATGAGGTCCATTGGTATACATGGGGTGATGCATAGCCACAATAATTGTTTTCTTACTATGTTTTTTGAGCTCTCCCTCTAGTTCAACAAAAAATTTGTCTCTCGTTTTTATCTCGCAGTCATCATTAATTGTAGGGTATTTATCCCAATTGGCCAGATACCATTGTGTATCTAGTACGATTAAATGAACTTTATCATTAATTTCTACACTTTCGATAGGACAACCTTTATTAGGCAAAAAGGATTCTTTTTTCTCTAACTGTTTTTGAATGTATTTCTCTTCCCGACGTAAGCCTTCTACTCCATTATTATACCAATCATGATTACCCGGAATAAATATCGCATCTCCCTCAAAATCTTTTGCAATATCAATTTGAGCATTGATTCTATGTTCTGCCAAATTTCTATCAACGGCATCTTTAGACGGCATTCCTTTTTGATAAATATTATCTCCCAGAAATAATAAATAGTTTCCTTTTGTTTGCGCAGTATCTAGTACTCTTTTTAATGCTGTAAGTCCTTTGGTACTTTCATTCAACTTTGCATAACCAGCATCTCCTACTAGGTAAAAGGTTTTTTCTATAGGGGTGCTCGGTAATGTTTGAGTAAAATTTTCGACTTTGTATTGAGGTGAGTAAGTTGCGCACGAACTAAGTAGTAAAGCAGCAAAAAAAACTAGAATGTTTTTATATTTATTCATTGTTGTGAAGTACAATATCTTTTTTTTAATTACTTTGGTTATCGAAAAATTATTAATATGCCTACTCTTTTAGAAAAAACGGATGATTTCGTTTCAGAACTTTTTGAAAAAGAACTACCACATTCTTGTATGTATCATAATTATGATCATACCAAAAGAGTATTTAAAAGTACAAAAGAAATCATTGATAGCACTAATTTATCTGATGAAGATAAAGAAGTTTTATTGCTGACTGCTCTTTTGCATGATACTGGATATTCTAAAAGCTCTGATAATCATGAAGAACGAAGCGTAGAGATTGCTAAAGATTTTTTGAGCAAACAAAATGTTTCTCAAGAAATTATTGATAAAGTCTCTATCCAGATCATGGCTACCAAAATGGAACATACACCAACCAATCTTTTGGAAGAGATTATTAGGGATGCAGATGCTTCGCATTTTGCAAAAGAATATTATGGAGAGACTAGTGAATTATTGAGACAAGAATTCAAACTCAATAATGTGAAAAATTTAAATACTTCGGATTGGTTAAAAGCAAATATTGATTTATTTCAAAATCAACACAGGTATTATACTGAATACGCTATCAAAAATTGGCAACCCAAAAAAGAAGAAAACCTTTCAAAAATGCTTGAGGAGCGGGAACAATTAAAAAAGAAAAAGAAAAAAGAAAAAGAAAAACTTAAAAAAGCACTAAAGGAAGAGAGTCCTGAGAAAGGGATACAAACGTTATTTAGAGTAACACTAAGAAATCATCTTAAGCTTAGTGATATTGCCGATACCAAAGCCAATATCCTTCTTTCGGTAAATGCTATTATTATATCATTGGCATTATCTAATCTGATTCCCAAATTGGATAACCCATCTAATCAATACCTAATATTTCCTACCCTGGTGTTTATTGTATTTAGTATTGCCTCGATGATGCTTTCTGTACTTGCTACAAGACCAAATGTAACGAGTGGTGAGTTTACCAGAAAAGAGGTAGAAGAGAAAAAAGTAAATTTATTGTTCTTTGGAAATTTCCATAAAATGCCATTGAATGATTATAAGTCTGCAATGCACGAGCTTATGGATGATAAAGATTACATATACGATACTATGATAAAGGATTTATATTTTCTGGGAAAAGTATTACATCGAAAATACAAACTCCTTCGTATCACTTATACTGTATTTATGATCGGTATATTGAGTTCGGCTATCTCATTTTTAATAGCTTTTAATACCCTACAATAAAATATGTTAATTAGTTAGTTGATTTCTTTCATCAAATCCTCGTAGGTATAGTATTCTTTATCCTCTTCATCTTTATTGTAAAGAATATTTACTCGTAGTGCTTTTAATCCTGTTACACCTTGTAAATCATCGAGTTCTACAATTTCTATCTCATTTTCGAGATAATTTTTGGATTGAAGAAAATTAATATATTTAACATACTCTACTTCATCAGATCGTTGTGAATAAATAACTACCAACTTTCCTTTTTCGGTAACACGCTGATCTGTGCCTTTTATTTTAGATTTATCAACTCGCTTTTTGACTACTTCATACCTTGCATTATAAGTGCCGTCTACATCAAAACGTTTTTCATCCATTCTAAATCGAACCGAAAGAGAGGTGTTAAATACTAACACCATCGATGCTACATCCAAAGCAACAGGTAAATCTTTTTTCATTTGATAATATGCATTTTCCATCTCGCACATTACCTGCAGCTGCCATAATCTAAGATTATAAAGATATACCTTATTAAAACTCTTTTGTTTGGTTATAGATTCACCAATATACATGTTATGTTCTACACCATCAGATTTGAAACGTTCAAAATAATGCGGGTACATTCCTTGAGCTTCATCTTGCTTTTGATCTAATAATGCTGCCATTTTTTTATTAATAAGCATTACAGATTCATCATAAGCTTTACGATGTTGGTATACTGTTTTAATGCCCTTATCCAGCATATCATCATACTGATCTATAAGTGCACTTAACTCCTCATTCTTCTTTTTAAGATGTTTAAATAATGGAGTGATTTCTTCTTTAATAAAATTAATTATTGTTTGTTCACTATGAACTTGCAACTGTTCGATTATAATATCGATATATTGACTTGTTCTATAACTTAATTGCTCATAAATTGGTAATGGTTCTAACTCTATTACTTTATTTATGACCTTAGCTATTCCTTTAAGCTGTAGCACCAAATCTTTTTGTATCGCTACATTACGAGCATCAGACGATCCTTTAATATCAATCTGACCATATAACGGGTACACATTTTCGAAAACCACTTCTCTAAACGAAACCGGGTTTTCATCAACCAAAGCCCGCATAAAGCGTTTTGCCTCTTGTCTAAACTTCCAATGTACACTAGGATGTATTGAAGTACATTCTTGTTGTATAACTAATTCGAGTTCATTTTCGGCTTTTGCTTTTGATCTCAATACCGAATCAATAAGATAAGGCATTACATCTTGCAATTTATTAGCATTAATACTATTAAGCTCTTGAACATTTGGCGATACAATCTCGAGAATACCCAACAGTTTTCCTTCACTCTTTATAGGAGCAATAATTGCACTATTAATACCTTGATCGACAAGGTTTTTGTACATTTTTTCGTCTGGAGTAGATTTCTGATATCTTTTCACATCAGAAATTGCGAAGTACGTAGACTTTTCAAACAAATAATAATATGTTCCTTTACAAAGTGCCGCTTCACAACTATCCGAATACTGATCATATAGTATATAACTATCTATATTTTTAAACGGAACTCTTTCAAAAACATCATCTTCATGATTATAATTAGAAAACCCTACTTTAATTTCGGTAAGATTAAATATTGCTCTAAATATTTCTTGAAAACTCCCTACAAAATCTCCCTGAGTCTTATCATACTTGATCAGACTTGTTTTAAAATCAGATAGAGAAACATCGGTCGTAACATCAAACATATTGGCTATGATTACTCCCTTAAAAATCCAGCTGTTTGGAGGAAATTTCTCTTTCCAGACCTCAATATTACCAAAATTGTCCAGCAATTCGGCAACATCCTCGTCTGTAATATCTATGGCCTTATCTGTTTTAATAATTTCTATAAAATCCCCGTTATATAGGATCCTATAGTGCCTCATTATTCCGTTTGCATCCGGAATATCATAAAAGAAAGGTCTTCTAAAATCGATATTATAGCCATAATATGTGCCCAAAATAATACTACAGCCCATGATATAATAGTGATCCTCATCAAGATTTTTGATTTGAGGCTCAAAATCCTTACCAGCAGTTTCTATAATATTCTGATATCTACTTGTAGATTTGAAAACAGTATTATGAAAAGGTATAGTAGCAATCTTTATTTCATTTTGCTGTAGTAGTTGAGCAAAAGAATCTTCTAATACCAGATCGATCTGCGGAAGTAATTCTAGCATTCTTTCCTCTTCCTGTATTCCTTCATCTAACTCTGGGTATTCTTCAGCAATTTTCAGAACGCGCTCAGCTCGGTCTCTAAGAAGAGCATTGTCGCTTTCTAGAAACCCTCTGTACTGTTCAAAAAACTTAGAGAAGCTAATCCATATGTCTAATGGAAAATCTTGATCTAACCCCATCATACTCGATCTTTTATGCTAGTTTTAACAAAAATACTACAAACGCAAATTGCGTAACTAGATATTAACAATTAATTATATCACAATAACGAATCAATTATCAATAATTGGACCCAAAATCAAAATACGAACATATTTGTACAAAATTGACACTATTTATGGGTACAACTGTCATCTATTAGACTCCTTATCCATATAATTTGTTACACCTATACCCTCAATTTACAAAAGTTTTTTTCGGTATGAAAAAAAAATAAACATAAATCTATGATATGAAAAAGTTAATTTTTGGTGTTTATACAATGGATTCTTTATTTTTAACGCCATAAATCCAAATACTGTGAACGCGGTAAATTAATATGGTTAATAGATTTTTTATTAATTTACCAATTCGTAAGTGTACCATTTTTGTTGCATTTACAAAATAAAAAATATACAAATGAAAAGAATTGCACTACTAGCCTCAATACTATTGATTGCTGCTTGTCAAAAAGAAGAAAAAGGATATTCTATTACCGCAGATGCTCAAGGTCTAGCAGATGGTTCTGAAGTTTATGTTAATGCTATTAGCAAATCAAATCGACCTGTTGTTATTGATACTGCTACGGTAAAAGATGGTAAATTTAAAATTGATTTACCCCCAGCCGAAAGTAATGACTTTAATTACCTAACATTTAAAAACCTATCAGGAAACGTATTGTTTTTGGCAGAAAATAATCCGCTACATATCACAATTTACAAAGACAGTTTACGATCTTCAGTTGTTAAAGGCGGAATCGAAAATAAGTTGTTTTTTGAGTACTTAAGCTCTTTAAAAGCATATAATGACGAAAAATTAGACTTAAATAGACAATATCAAATTGCTTCAAAACTAAAAGAAGCGGATAAAGCATTAAAAATTGCTTCGCAAAGAGAAGAATTAATTGAAAAAGAAAAGCAGTATCGAATAGATTTTGCAGAGAAAAACAATTCTTCTATCGTTGCTGTAATGGCATTAACGGATTTATTGAACTTAAAAGTAGTTTCTGCAAAGGAAGCAAAGGATCAATTTACGGCGCTTTCGGATACACTTAAGACTTCGAGATTGGGTAAAAACCTGGATCGACTAATCAGTAATGCAACTGCCGTTGCTATGCAAAAAAGAATAGACATCGGTAGTGAAGCAGAAGATTTCTCAGCTCCTTCTCCTAACGGACAAACGTTATCCTTAAAAGGATCTATGGGCAAAGTTACAATCATTGATTTCTGGGCCTCTTGGTGCAAACCTTGTAGAATGGAGAATCCAAATGTGGTTAAAGTTTACAACAAGTATCATGATAAAGGATTAAATATTATAGGAGTTTCTTTGGATAAAAAACAAGAGTCATGGACCAAAGCTATTGCGGATGACAATCTAGATTGGAATCATGTATCTAATTTACAATTTTGGCAAGACCCTATTGCTCGTGCTTATGGAGTTCGATCTATTCCTGCTACGTTTATCTTAGATGAAAAAGGAAACGTAATTGCAAAAAACCTACGCGGACCAGCTTTAGAGAAGAAAATCTCAGAATTGCTTGATGAAAAGGCTTTATAAGCTTACAATATACTACTATAGTACCCCAAAAAGTTAATTACTATTTTTGGGGTATTATTTTTTTAATGCTTATATGGAGCATATCATTAGCGCTAATAAAGCACGTTAACTACTATCTGGTTAGCATTATAGCCTTGGTTTTGTGCTTTTTTCTTGAGCGTTATTATTTACAGGAGTATTTCTTCTTTGGCGGTTAGGTGCATTAACTCGCTGTGGCTGTTCTGCAAATCTTACATAATTAACTTTTTCGGGTATATTATCAACATCGCCAGCTTGATTCTTTGATGTTCCTTCAACCCTATCCTGTTCTTGTTTTTCATCTTCATCTTCGAATAAATCTTCAAAGCTCTTTCCTATTAATTCTTGTATCTCGTTTTCTTTTCTGATATCTTCTTCGGTATGTATAAGTTTTTTATCAGTAAAATCTCCAATTGCTTCTCTCAACGTTTCTATATTAACAGGAGTAGTTTTTTTCAAAGCAGTACGACTTATATGTGGTATTCCATGATCATATTTTTCTACATATACCTTTTTAAACGTTACTTCTTCACCAGTTTTTATGTTTTGATATTTATCAGGCCCTATTAACTTAATTTTACCTTTATTTTCTTCAAGATAGTCTTTACGACTTACATTTTTTCCGCCGACCTGTGCAGCACGTATATTTTCACCTTCGTAATTATTTTTTGGTCTAACTCGAACCATCTCCCGCCCTTCGTTTTCTTTATTTAGATGATCCTGTGTTATACGCCCAAAAGTTATTGTATCTCCCTCTTGTTTTTCAAAATAAACTGTTGCACTCTTTCCTAATTCACCGGTATAACCAATGATATTTTCTGGTACATAAAAATCGTCTCTGTAACCGCTCATAATTTTTCGTTTTAGTTATTATTTACTTTTATAAATTTTTGTATACCACTAAAGTATAGTGCAATAAGATGCAGTTGTATCTAGAAAGTAATAAACGGTAACATTCTGGTAATAGGTGGTGGTCTTAATTTATATTCACCCTGTACCAGTATACAAAACCAGATCTAATAGTAATTAATAGTTATATGAATTAACTAAAAAAAGGTAGTATTTAATATTGATCATTTAGTTATAAGAGGAAATACACCCACTTTCAATAATGATAATAAGTTATCTCGAAATGTGATCATTAACTAACAAAAAAGTAATTATAGGTTTTACAATTTACCCAATCGCTGTAATATAAATAATATGATAATTGGAACGGCTAATAAACCTATCATAAATAGATTTTCCTGAAATAACCATGGTGCCAAAATTAATGTAATTACGTACCCTCCTACTGCGCCTCCAAAATGGGCATCGTGACCAATATTTCCGATTTTATTTTTCATTCCAAAAATAGAGTACAAAAGATATCCAATCCCAAAAATATAAGCGGGAATAGGAATTGGTATAAACATTAAATATAAACTCATGTCTGGTCTAAACAATATACCTGCATATATAATGCCCGAAACAGCCCCACTGGCTCCAACAGCACTATAATGATATTCATTTTTATGAAAAAACAACGAAAATAAATTTCCAAATAAAAGGCTACCAAAATACACCACCAAAAACTTAACATTGCCCACAAAATCGAGTACAACAGGAGCAAAAAAATACAACGTAAACATGTTAAAAAACAGGTGCATCGTATCTACATGCAAAAAACCTGATGTGACCATCCGTATTTGTTCTCCACGTCTAATTCCGCCTATATTAAATTTGTATTTCTCGAAAAAAGAAAAGTCACTAAAACCCTTTAATGACATCAATACATTTGCTCCTATAATTACAATTAGTACAATATCAAGTGTCTGCATTAAGCTATATTTTTGCTCAAATATACCATATTTTATTGCATAAAACACTTGGTAATATCTATGCAGTAATTAGGAAAAGTTTATGAAAAATAGGTCCTAATAATTTTATCTTTGTATGCTTTAATTTTGATTACAATGCAGTTGCTAGCATATCGTCTTGTTTACCCCATATTATGGTTTATTTCAATTCTTCCCTGGCCTATATTTTATATGTTTTCAAGTGGAGTATACTTATTTACTTATTACATTATACAATATAGAAAGAGTGTCGTAACCGAAAACCTTACTCTTGTTTTTCCCGAAAAAACAAAGAAAGAAATTTCTAGAATCCGACGAGGGTTTTATAAACACATGTGTGATTTATTTCTAGAAATGATAAAAAGCTTATCTATTACCAAAGAGGAGATGACCAAAAGGTTTGAAGTTCTTGACATAGATACTTTTAAAGAAATACAAGCAAAAAACAAAAGTATTATTGTTTTAATGGGGCATTATGCCAGTTATGAATGGGCAATTGCTGCACAGTTTGTAATGGATTTCCCAATTGTAGCAGTATACAAAAAAATTAAAAACAAACATTTTGATCGTCTTGTACGACGTATCAGGAAAAAATTTGATACTCGTTTGATTCATAGTCATAATGTCATTAAAGAAGTAATACGAGACAAAACACAACACAAGCTTTCTGCCTACGGATTATTATCTGATCAATCCCCAAGGTTAAAAAATGCTGCTTATTGGACCGATTTTATGGGCATTAAAGTTCCTGTTATATTAGGTGGTGAAGTTTTGGCAAAAAGAATGGATCTACCTGTTATGTACTTAAAAGTTGAAAAAATAAAAAGAGGCCATTATCAAGCTAGATTTATTAAGATCACAGATAATGCGAAAGATTGTGAGGATCATTTTATAACCAAAACTTATCTCAGGATGTTAGAAGCACAAATCTATGCTAAACCCGAACATTACCTGTGGACTCACAAGCGTTGGAAACATAGAAATGCAACCATTCCAAAAGGAGCTATTATCGATTAAGTTATCTAAAATACGATTGCTAATATCTCTTGTAAAGCGAAGAATTTAAATGTATTTTTTAGAATTCCTTAACATAATTCAGGTTCGTTTTAACGAAATATCTTATTTTCGCGGCAAACTCGACCTATTTTATGCAATTTATTATTTACTGGTTAGTTTATCCCGTTCTTTGGGTTATTTCAAAATTACCCTGGCGGCTGTTCTATGCTTTCTCAACAGTAGTTTTTCTCTTTATATATTATATCATACGCTATCGCAGAAAAACAGTAACCGAAAATATGGAACTTGTTTTTCCGGAGAAGTCAAAAAAAGAAATTAGTACCATAAGAAAAGGATTTTATCAGCACATGTGTGATATGTTTCTAGAGATGATTAAATCCATCTCTATTTCTAATGAGGAAATGATGAAACGTTTTAAAATCGCCAATATTGAGAAATTACATCAATTAGAAACAAAAAAACAAAACATCATTGTTTTCATGGCGCATTATGCGAGTTATGAATGGTCCAACGTAACCGATATCCAAACGGATTTTCAAGCGGTAGGAATCTATAAACAAATTGGTAATAAGTATTTTGACAAACTAGTCCATGACATCAGGGCTAGGTTTGGTTCTAGGGTGGTTACCACCAAAAATGCAATGAAAGTAATTACCGAAGATCAAGATACAGATGGTTTGTATATGTATGGATTGGCTTCGGATCAATCTCCCAAAATTAGTAATGCTATGTATTGGACAGATTTTATGGGTATAAAAGTGCCTACTTTTATGGGGGCCGAAGTATTAGCAAAACGTCTTAACCTTAATGCATATTACCTAAAGGTAGAAAAGGTAAAAAGAGGGTATTACGAAGCTGAATTTGTTACTATCACCGAAGATTCTAAAAATTGTGAAGATTACTCCCTAGTAAAAGGTTATCTAAGGATTCTTGAAAAACAAATTAAAGATAATCCCCAGTATTATCTTTGGTCTCATAAACGATGGAAACATAGAAATGCCGAGAGACCTGAAGGTGCTACAATAGATTAATTGCTTATAACCTTTTAATACTGGCAAATAAGTTTACCTTTATCAACTTCTAACTATCCATTCATGCAATTATTGATCTATAGCCTGGTTTATCCCATAATACTAGGCATCTCTAAATTACCCTGGCGATTATTTTATGCTTTTTCGACCTGTTGTTATCTATTGACTTACTATATTATTAGGTATAGACGTAAAACAGTAACCGAAAATCTAATCCTAGTCTTCCCCGAAAAATCCGAAAAAGAAATCCGAATTATCAGAAAGAATTTCTACAAACATATGTGTGATATGTTTCTGGAAATGACAAAATCTCTTTCTATTTCTAGGGAAGAATTAATAAAACGATATAAGGTTGTAAACCTCGATGAGTTTCATGAATATGAAAAAAAAGGCAAGAGCATAATTACCTTAATGGGGCACTACGGAAGTTTTGAATGGTCTAATGCAATTGATTTAGTCTCTTTAAATCCATGCGTAGGGATATATAAACAAATTAAAAACAAACATTTTGATAACTTGGCACATCGTATTCGCGGGCGATTTAATTCAAGGTTAATTGCAAGTCACAAAGTAGCACGGCAAATTATTAAAGACAAACAAGAAAATAGAATCTGTGCATACGGTATGATTTCTGATCAATCTCCTAAAATTAATAATGCAAAATACTGGACCGATTTTTTAGGTGTTAAAGTTCCTATATTTTTAGGTGGGGAGTTCTTGGCTCAACGTCTTGATGTTATTGTTTTATACCTACATGTAGAAAAAGTAAAAAGAGGACATTACGAAGTAAAGTTTATTCCTATTACAGAAAATAGTAAAGAGGAAGAAAAATATTTTGTGATCAAAACATACCTAAGACATCTAGAAAAACAAATTAGAGAAAAACCTCAGTATTATTTATGGACACACAAACGATGGAAACATAAAGATACTCCAAAACCCGAAGGTGCCATCGTAGATTAGCACCTACATGAAAAATCACATAGGTGCTTTTATGTTATCTTATTAAATTCCTGCTATTTCTTTTAACGTAGCAATAGTATCTTCGGCCAATTGATCGGCTTTTTGCTGGCTTAAGGCTTCTGTATAAATTCTTATGATCGGCTCTGTATTACTCTTACGTAAATGAACCCAACAGTCAGCAAAATCAACTTTTACACCATCCACAGTAGACACTTCTTCTGAAGCATGTTTTTTATGAAAACCGCTTAAGATTGCATCAACATCCAGACCAGGAGTTAATTGTATTTTATTTTTACTCATAAAATACGATGGATAGCTATTTCTTAATTCGCTAACACTACATTTTTTTTCTGCCAAATGTGTTAGAAACAAAGCTACTCCTACAAGAGAATCACGCCCATAATGTAACTCGGGATAAATAATTCCTCCATTACCTTCTCCTCCTATAACTGCTTTATTTTCTTTCATCATCGACACTACATTCACCTCACCAACTGCGCTAGCCTCATAAGTTCCGTTATGTTTTTGAGTAACATCTCTTAGTGCTCTACTTGATGATAAATTAGACACAGTATTTCCAGGTGTTTTTCCTAATACAAAATCCGCGCAGGCCACCAAAGTATATTCCTCACCAAACATTTCTCCATCTTCGCTCATAAAAGCCAAGCGATCCACATCGGGATCTACTGTTAGCCCAAAATCCGCTTTTTCTTTAACTACCAATTCGGACAGATCAGTTAAGTGTTCTTTTAGAGGTTCAGGATTATGCGGAAAATGCCCATTTGGTTCGCAATACAACTCTACTACCTCTACTCCCATTTTGTTAAGTAATCTTGGTATTGCAATCCCTCCTGTAGAATTTACCGCATCAACGACAACCTTAAAATTAGCCTCTTTTACCAGTGACGCATTTACAAGCGATAGATTTAGCACCTCATCGATATGCTTATCAATATAAGTATCGTTAACGGTTATACTACCAAGGTCATCAACCTCGGCAAAAATATAATCATCGTTCTCTGCAATATCCAAAATCATCTTTCCATTTTCTGCATTCAAAAACTCTCCTTTATGATTAAGTAATTTTAAAGCATTCCATTGTTTCGGATTATGACTTGCTGTTAATATGATTCCTCCATCTGCTTTTTCAATGGGCACAGCCACTTCTACCGTAGGTGTTGTAGAAAGTCCTAAATCAATTACATGTATCCCTAACCCAACAAGGCTATTCATTACCAATTGTTGTATCATTGATCCCGAAATTCGAGCATCACGCCCAACAACAACAATAGGATGTTGTTTATTTGACTCTTTTTTAAGCCAACTACCGTAAGCCGAAGCAAATTTTACAGCATCTACCGGTGTAAGGTTATCTCCTACTGTACCTCCTATAGTACCTCGTATACCCGAAATTGATTTTATTAATGTCATATGTTATTTTGATTCTTTTATACGATGGCAAATGTACAAGGTATCATACATTACTCCAACTTAACTGATAAAGTTTATACAAAAACAATACTGGCAATCTAAAAAATTGTAAATTTCGCTAATGAATTTTTTAGCTCATATCTACTTATCTGGTGAAGACCCCGAACTTAAAATAGGCAACTTTATAGCCGACTCTGTAAAAGGAAAAAAATTTTTAGAATTTCCAGAACGCATTAGTCAAGGGATTATTTTACATCGTAAAATCGATTCGTACACCGATTCTCACCCTATCGTAAAGCAAAGTGTATCCAGACTATTTCCAAAATACAGACACTACAGCACAGTGATTGTTGATATTTTATACGATCATTTTCTGGCTGCTAATTGGACTGAATATTCAGACATACCTCTTCAAAAGTATTCGCTAGATTTTTATAGCTTACTTTATGAATATCATGAAATTTTACCTAAGCAAATTCAAAAATTGCTTCCTTATATGGAGCAAGATAATTGGTTATTAAGCTATGCAACCATCTCAGGGATTGGCAATGTACTTTCTGGTATGAATCGAAGAACTAAGAACATATCCAAAATGAATCTTGCCGTAATAGAACTGGAGCAATATTATTCACAATTCGAAACAGAGTTTCGTTCTTTTTTTGAAGAACTTGAATTATATACAAAAAATGAAATGATAACATTATGAGACCAATAGTATATCTCTTATTACTTATTATAAGTTTTTCTTGTAAAACCAATATTGAACAAGAATCCAAAAAAGAACCTGTTATAGGGGTAGTTGCAGAAAAAGCCATGGTCGTATCTGCTAGAGAGGAAGCTTCTAGAATCGGAAAAGAAATAATGCAAAAAGGAGGTAATGCCTTTGATGCTATGGTAGCTACAGAGATGGCTTTGGCTGTAGCTTATCCTTATGCTGGTAATTTAGGAGGAGGCGGTTTTATGGTCTACCGAAAAGGCAACGGAGAAACTGGAGCATTAGACTATCGTGAAAAAGCGCCACTAGCGGCATCAAAAGACATGTATCTGGATGAAAATGGAGATGCCATTGCCGAAAAAAGTCAGTTAGGAGGTTTGGCAGTAGGAGTGCCTGGTACGATTGCTGGTATTTTTGCAGTACATCAAAAATTTGGCACCTTACCGATAGAGGATATTTTAAATCCTGTAATCTCTCTCGCTCAAAAAGGATTTGTAGTAACCAAAAAACAAGAAAAACGATTTCTAAAATATAAAGACCTCTTCTTTAAAGTTAATGAGGATACGATTCCTATTCTGAAAGGATATAAAGCTAATGACACTTTGAAGAATGAAAAATTGGCACAGACGCTTCAACGAATTGTAGAACATGGCAAAGATGAGTTTTATAACGGTGAAACAGGTCAAAAATTGGTGAATTATATTCAATCCAAAGGAGGAATTATCACCATGGAAGATTTAAAAAAATATGAGGCCGTATGGAGGCAACCTGTACGATTTAACTACAAAGATTTAAGCGTCATTTCTATGTCTCCTCCATCTAGTGGTGGTGTTTGTTTAGCACAAATCATGAATATGATCGAACCCTATGATCTAGCATCTTATGGTCACAATAAACTCAAAACTATTCAGGTTATCACCGAAGCCGAACGAAGAGCTTATGCCGATAGAAGCTACTATCTTGGGGACCCTGATTTTGTAAAAATACCTATAGACACCTTAATTGGCGAATCCTATTTAACATACAGAATGGAAGATTTTAGTTTCGATAAGGCCACTCCTTCTTCTGAGATAAACTGCGGAAATATTCCTGGTTATGAGAGTGAAGAAACTACCCACTACTCTATCGTTGATCAATTTGGAAATGCTATCTCAGTTACCACGACACTTAACGGAGCATATGGATCAAAATTGTATGTTGATGAATTAGGTTTTTTTCTAAATAACGAAATGGATGATTTTAGCGCTAAACCAGGAGTACCTAATATGTTTGGCCTTATTGGTGCCGAAGCAAATGCTATCGCTCCAGAAAAAAGAATGTTAAGCTCCATGACGCCTACCATTGTAGAAAAAGAGGGTGAATTTTGGATGTCGGTTGGTACGCCAGGAGGATCGACTATTATAACTTCTGTTTTGCAAACTATTCTTAATGTAAAAGAGTTTGGTATGACCATGCAGGAAGCTGTAAACGCTCCTCGATTTCATCATCAATGGTTACCCGATGTAGTTGTTTTCGAACCAGAATCATTTGATAAAAAATTATTACATGATTTAGAACAAAAAGGATATACTATAGATGAAGAAACTTCTAAAATAATAGGAAAAGTAGATGGTATTCTCGTATTACCCGACGGAACTCTGGAAGGAGGAGCCGATAAACGTGGCGATGATACAGCCGTTGGTTTTTAAACACTAAAAATGGACTTTATACCCACTTTGATTTTAAGGTTTGAAGAGCATTCGGATACCGACAATGCTGTTGCCATGGAGGCGTATTTAAAAAATCTTTTTCCTCTCTACGGCATAAAAGCTCCTATTCGCAAAAAAATATTTAAGGAAGTTACAAACCACTTTAAAGCCGAATTGACTTGCGAAAACATCATCCATATTGCAAGTTTGTTGTATCAAAAAAAACAACGAGAATTACATTATTGCGCTATAGAGTTAGTAGACCGTTTTTTAAAGAAAAAATATAAGGTTGATGATATTCAATTTATACAAAAGTTGATCACCACCAATTCTTGGTGGGATTCTGTAGATTTTATTGCCAAACATATTTTGGGTAATTATTTACTTCAATTTCCTAATCAAACATCGCAGGTAATACAAAAGTTTTCTACCTCAGAACATATGTGGTTAAACCGAAGTGCTATATTATTCCAATTAGGTTATAAGGCAAAAACCGATTCTAAATTATTGTTTAGGCTATGCGATCAACATAAATCATCTGATGAGTTTTTTATTAAAAAAGCTATTGGTTGGGCATTGAGAGAATATTCAAAAGTAAACCCTAAAGCCGTTGGATCGTATGTTGCAACAGCATCTCTTAAACCGTTATCCGAAAAGGAAGCTTTAAAAAGGATTAAATAAATAATTTACTACTAAAACACGGTTTTTAAAACGTGAATGCTCTTCTTTTTTAAATGGCTACGTCATGGCATAGCTATCTGTATGACCTTCTTGTTTCTGTTTTTCGGGATATTACGCAAAGAGCTAATCTTGGCCATATTGCTTCAATGATTGGGATTAGTCAGGAAACATTGAGTAGAATTCGAGGAAACTAAAAATATTTTGAGATGTGATTTTTTGATTTAAATCAAAAAATCGCTTTTTTAAGTTAATTAGTTTTGTGCTAAAATAAAATTATGAAGTCATCTACATTGTTATTTAGAAGTCTAGCCATTGTTATTCTCATTGCAGGATCTGCACATTTGGTGAGCTATACATCAATACATTCAGAAAATTCGAAGTCAAAACTTAAGTTAAAAGAAGGCGTGGATACTAACTCAGAAATTAATAGTACCGAAAACTCATCCGCTGCAGAAATAAAAAATCAAGAAGGCTTTGACAATACAACCGATTATATCATAGGAAAGTGGAAGGTAAATTACCATTCTAAAGATTTTAACGGCGCGGTTATTTATGACCTAAAAAAAGAGCAACACATTTTTAATGCCTATACCTATGAATATCAAGATCAAAATGGAAACACAGAACATGCTAAAAGTTCTAAAATTCTTAGTATTGAAAAATTTGATGGCCATAAAGGTGAAGGTATTTATAATATTGAGTATGAAGGGAAACAATACGATGTACCCTGTACCATTGATATGATTGATGAAAACACTTTTAAATTAAGTTATGATTATTACGGTTATAGTGATACAGAAACTTGGAAAAAATTATAATTTATGATTGAATTATTATCAAAAAAGCTTAACTGGTTGGATGTAGAATACTGGTTTTATATCTTAAATGATCTAAGTTTAATTTACATCATTCTTCCTTTTTTTGTATTGGAGTTGATTCGCTATGCATACTTAAAACGTCTTACAAAAGATTTAATTCTAGATTCTATAGCCAATATTATAACATTTGGAGCCTTTTTTATTATTGAAATAGTATTAGGTTTACTAGCCATCACCAAAGTTTATTTTTGGTTATACAACAATTTTAGCTTACCCCATTTAGAGTTAAATTTGGTAACCATAATCACCTGCGTTTTGTTAGCCGATTTAGCCTATTATTGGGAACATCGAATGATGCATCGTATAGGTATTGGTTGGGCTACCCATACGGTACACCATAGTTCTCCTCATTTCAATATGTCTGTTGCTTATCGCTTTGGCCCATTAGATGCTATTTTACCAATACTATTTTCGCTACCCATCGTATTATTAGGTTATGACCCTATTTTGGTCTTATTATCTGAAATTTTTGTTCAGGTATTTCAGACACTGCTACACACAGAAATTATAGGAAAATTGGTAAAACCAGTTGAATATATTTTTAATACGCCTTCGCACCATAGGGTACATCATGGATCGAACAAGCAATACTGGGATAAAAATTATGCCGGAATATTAATCATTTGGGATAGAATATTAGGCACTTTTGAGCCGGAAGTTGAAAAAGTGAAATATGGTATTTCTGAACCTTTAGATTCAAATAATCCTATAAAGGTATTTTTTCATGGTTTGACTAGATTATATGACAAAGTCAAAAAAACTAATGGGCTCAAAAACAAAATTTTAGTATTTGTTAAACCACCTGATTGGGAGTCAAAATAAAAACGACTCTCCCTTTTCTACATACAGAATATGAAAAATAAAAAACTCGTGAAATCATAATTTCACGAGTTTTAATTTTTATGAAAAGTTTATTTAAGAATTAGATTCTCGTTAAACTTAGTGATTTACATAAAATGTAATTACTTCACCTCTTCAAAATCAACATCTTCTACATCGCTACCTTCAGAATCTCCTCCTGATTGGTCTGCTCCTGCATCAGGACCTGGTTGTCCATTTTGTTGAGCTTCGGCTTGAGCTTTGTACATCTCTTCACTAGCAACTTTCCATGCTTCATTGATTTTATCAAGAGCTGGTTGGATTACTGCAAGATCTTTAGATTCATAAGCTTTTTTCAATTCTTCTAAAGCTTCTTCGATTGGTTTTTTCTTATCATCAGATAATTTATCACCAAACTCTGTTAATTGCTTTTCTGTCTGAAAAATCATTCCATCTGCTTCATTCAGCTTATCAGCAGTTTCTTTTGCAGTCTTATCGGCTTCAGCATTCGCTTCAGCTTCTTGCTTCATTTTCTCGATTTCTTCTTCAGTTAATCCAGAAGATGCTTCGATACGAATATCCTGAGACTTGTTTGTTGCTTTATCAGTAGCAGATACTTTGATAATACCATTGGCATCGATATCAAAAGTAACCTCGATTTGCGGTGTTCCTCTTTGCGCTGGTGGAATACCATCTAAGTGGAAACGACCAATAGTTTTATTATCTGCCGCCATAGGACGTTCTCCTTGTAACACATGGATCTCTACAGATGGCTGATTATCTGCTGCAGTAGAAAACACTTGTGATTTCTTGGTTGGGATAGTAGTATTGGCATCGATAAGCTTTGTCATTACATTACCCATTGTCTCAATCCCTAAAGAAAGAGGAGTTACATCTAATAACAATACATCTTTAACATCTCCTGTTAATACACCACCTTGGATAGCAGCTCCAACGGCCACAACCTCATCTGGATTTACTCCTTTACTTGGTGATTTTCCAAAAAACTTCTCTACCGCTTCCTGTACTGCAGGAATACGAGTAGATCCACCAACCAATATAATTTCATCGATATCGCTAGTAGAAAGTCCGGCAGCATCAAGTGCAGTACGACATGGCTCTACTGTACGTTTTACCAGATCATCTATTAATTGATCAAACTTTGATCTGCTTAACGTTCTTACCAAGTGCTTAGGACCGCTAGCGGTAGCTGTAACATATGGTAAATTGATTTCTGTTTGTGAAGAAGAAGATAATTCTATCTTCGCTTTTTCTGCCGCTTCTTTAAGACGTTGTAATGCCATTGGGTCTTCACGAAGATCCATATTCTCATCGGCCTTAAATTCTTCAGCCAACCAATCAATGATTTTTTGATCCACATCATCTCCTCCTAAGTGCGTATCTCCATCTGTAGACAACACTTCAAATACACCATCTCCTAATTCAAGGATAGATACATCATGCGTACCTCCACCAAAATCAAATACAACGATCTTTTGATCTGTTCCTTTTTTATCTAAACCATAAGCCAATGCTGCTGCAGTAGGCTCATTAATGATTCTTTCAACTTTAAGTCCTGCTATTTCACCAGCTTCTTTAGTAGCTTGACGTTGTGCATCATTAAAATACGCAGGAACTGTAATTACTGCTCTAGAAACGTCTTGTCCTAAATAATCCTCTGCCGTTTTCTTCATTTTCTGAAGTGTCATCGCAGATAATTCTTGAGGAGTATATAAACGACCGTCAATATCTACTCTTGGCGTATCATTATCTCCTTTTACCACTTTGTAAGCAGCTCTTTTAGCCTCTTTAGCAGATTCAGAGAATTTATTTCCCATAAATCTCTTTATAGAAGATATAGTCTTAGTTGGATTAGTAACTGCTTGACGTTTTGCAGGGTCCCCTACTTTAATTTCTCCTCCTTCTACAAACGCAATTACAGATGGAGTAGTTCTTTTACCTTCAGCATTAGGGATTACTACAGGCTCATTACCTTCCATTACAGAAACACAAGAGTTGGTTGTCCCTAAGTCTATTCCTATTATTTTACTCATTTTATACTAAATTGTTATACTATTTGTTCATAATAATTTAATGCTGTTAGGTCAATGATTATGCCATTGCCATCTATCTGACAGGATGTCATTCTCTTATAAGAACATATACATAAACAAATAGCTATTCTTTGCACAAAAAACAAGATCAACTATTCTTCAAAAAACAACCGTATTTATTACCAAAAAACTATATTTACCCTTTAAATTGTTTCAATAATTACGAATTATGGAATGTATCAGTATTTTTGACATGCTGAAGATAGGCGTTGGGCCTTCAAGTTCGCATACATTAGGGCCTTGGCGTGCCGGAAGACGATGGATCGCAGAATTAAAGAAAGATAATAACTTCGAATCTGTTACGTCGATTACCGTCGATCTTTTTGGTTCATTATCACTAACCGGAAAAGGGCATGCCACAGATATTGCAGTGATTTTGGGTTTATGTGGTTATGACCCACAAACTATTGATGTTTCGGCTATTTCCTCTATTATTGATCTTATTACCGATTCAAAAGAACTTAAATTCAATAATGAATTTGCCGTGCCATTTGATCCAGCTACGCAAATTATCTTTAATCGAGAGTTTAAAGATTTTCATCCGAATGGAATGACATTTCATGCTACATTAAAAGACAACCAAAAAATTTCTTCTTCTTTTTATTCTATTGGAGGTGGATTTGTAGTAAAAGAAGAACGAAAAAGGAAAGAAAAAAAACTAGAAGCATTTGAGTATTTTCCTTTACCAATTCAAAAAGCAACAGATCTGTTAGCTTATTGTACTGACAAAAAGAAGAAAGTTTCTGAAATCGTTCTAGAAAACGAAAGATCACTACTTAATGATCAGGAAATAGATGAAAGAATCGCCAAGGTGTGGGATGTAATGCTTGAGTCTATGTACATTGGTTGTCATACAGAAGGTACACTTCCTGGCGGATTAAATGTAAGGCGTAGAGCTTTTGACACGCATAAAAAATTGATTGGTGACACGCCGTATACTTCTCCTAAAGAATGGATCGAAGCTATTAGAAATACCGAAGTTAAATTTCGACAGATATTAAAATGGGTATCTTGTTTTGCTCTGGCAGTAAATGAAGTAAATGCATCTCTGGGGAGAGTAGTAACTGCACCGACCAATGGTAGTGCTGGGGTTATTCCTGCGGTTATGATGTATTATATGGTTATCGAAAACCATGATGCCAATTTTGATGACGTTAAACAATTTATGCTGGTTGCCGGAGAAATCGGTAGTCTATTCAAAAAAGGAGCTACTATATCTGCTGCAATGGGAGGATGTCAAGCAGAAATTGGTGTGTCTTCTGCTATGGCAGCAGGTGCTCTTACAGAGTTAATGGGAGGAACTCCCGAACAAGTACTAATGGCCAGTGAAATTGCAATGGAACATCATCTCGGTTTAACCTGCGACCCTATAGGAGGACTCGTACAAGTTCCTTGTATAGAAAGAAACGCAATGGGAGCAATTAAAGCCATTAACGCATGCGAGATGGCTCTGGATACTGATGCCGCTAATGCCAAAGTACCATTAGACAAGGTTATAGAGACCATGTGGGAGACAGCGCTGGACATGAATACCAAATATAAGGAAACCAGTGAAGGAGGTTTGGCTATTAAAGTAAGTTTAAGCGATTGCTAACGAACAATTAAACTTTTATTCTTGTTTACAGCCTTCTCTTTTTCGGGTGTCGGCTAGGGCAATTATTTTCCAAGAATTCCCATCATTATATAACTGAAAAACATTAACTCCGCAATGACTAAAATTGCCATTAAGATAAAACTCGTAGGGTGTCCAAGCATTTGCAATGTTTGCATCTGCATCAATTTTAAAAAGTAGTAATCGCTCATCCCATTTTTGATCTGCAGGTCTATTTTGAATTGCTCCTAATAATTTTTCTACAGCCACTTTAACGGTCTTTAATTCTCCCGCTTTATTCTTAGCAATGGTTTGTATTGCTATATTAGGATCGATTGTCTTTTTCATTTTTGCTGTATCTCCAGAATGAAATCCTTCGAAAAATTCTAATATAGTTGCTTTTACTTCTTTTTGATAACGAGTACTTTCATCTTTAGAAACTTCTTTTTGAGCATATCCCGTACTTAAAAAGGCAAAAAATAACAAAACAGAGGCAAGTGATTTATACATAATATCGTTTTTTGATTCCTATAAATGTATGATTTTAATTGCTTTCTTTATCAACTTCATTTTATTTATACGCTATAAAAGAAAATACACTTGTTCTCATATGGGTAAATGATTACTTTTACAGCACAAAATTCATACAAAATGTCTACAGCAAAGAAAGATTACAAACGTGTAACCGTAAAATCTCTGGTAGAGATGAAAGCAAATGGAGAAAAAATTTCCATGTTAACTGCTTATGATTATACCATGGCCAAAATTGTAGATGGAGCTGGTGTAGATGTAATCTTGGTAGGTGATTCTGCCTCAAACGTAATGGCTGGTCACGAGACCACTTTACCAATCACTTTGGATCAAATGATATATCATGCATCATCCGTAATTAGAGCTATTGATCGTGCTCTTATTGTTGTAGATATTCCTTTTGGAAGCTATCAAAGTGATCCAAAAGAAGCACTGCGTTCTGCTATTAGAATAATGAAAGAATCAGGTGCTCATGCTGTAAAGATGGAAGGAGGAAAAGAAGTTAAAGAATCTATTAAAAGAACTTTAAATGCTGGGATTCCTGTAATGGGGCATTTGGGTTTAACGCCTCAATCTATATACAAATTTGGAACCTATACCGTTCGTGCCAAAGAAGAAGAAGAAGCCAGGAAATTAAAAGAAGATGCTCTTATGTTGGAGAAAATAGGATGTTTTGCTGTAGTGCTTGAAAAAGTTCCTGCCAAACTTGCTAAAGAAGTGGCAGAGAGTTTAACCATTCCTATTATAGGAATCGGAGCAGGAAATGGTGTGGATGGACAAGTTTTGGTAACACATGACATGTTGGGTATGACTCACGAATTTAACCCTCGTTTTTTAAGAAGGTATCTGGATCTCTATACCGAAATGACAAATGCATTCAAAAAATACGTTATTGATGTAAAAGCTGTTGATTTCCCTAACGAAAATGAACAGTACTAAATAGAAAAAACCTGATTCTTACATAGCAGATTAAATGTCCAAAACGATCTCCACCGCCTCCAACCTTCAGGTTCTTTATGAGGACAATCATATCATTATCGTTAATAAACGATCTGGAGATATTGTTCAAGGAGATAAAACTGGTGACAAACCGCTGAGTGAGGTCGTAAAAGAATACATTGCAAAAAAATACAATAAACCTGGTGCGGTATATCTTGGCGTAGTACACCGATTAGATCGCCCGACTAGTGGTATTGTTGTGTTTGCAAGAACAAGTAAAGCTTTGCCAAGACTTAATAAAATTTTCGCAAATAAAGAAGCACAAAAAACGTATTGGGCAGTGGTAAAAGATAAGCCCCAAAAAGAAAATGACACCCTTATTCACTGGTTAAAAAGAAATCCTAAACAAAATAAATCATACGCTCATAAAAATGAGGTGCCGGATAGTAAAAAGGCAATTTTAGATTATACGGTGACTAAAAAATTAGATTATTATTATGTGCTTGAAATTGATCTTCACACAGGGAGACATCATCAAATACGTTCTCAACTTTCGAGTATTGGTTGTGCTATAAAAGGAGATTTAAAATACGGCGCAAAAAGAAGTAATCCAAACGGTAGTATACACCTTCATGCTCGAAAACTTACATTTATGCATCCTGTTAAAAAAGAAGAATTAACTATTATTGCTCCTCCTCCTTCTGACCCTATTTGGGATCATACACTTTAATTATTTGTAGGTTCTTATGCTTTCAATAATAACAGAGGTGAGTATTAAGACTCCACCAATTATTGTCGAAAGAACAGGAATTTCATGTAAAAATAGTATCCCAATAATGATTCCGTAAACCGGTTGAACACTACTTATGATACTCGCCGTTGTGATTGAAAATCGTTTAAAACTTTGCAAAAACAAGGTATGACCTATCGCAGTTGTTAATAATGCCAAAGTAAGGGTTGGCAACCATTGTGTTTTAATCCCCGAACTGTCCATTACAATTATAAATGGTAACAAAACTATACTCACCACCAGTAATTGATACCACATTAACACCGAACCGTTATAATTTCCTACTTTGGTTTTCATGATAAGATTACGTAATGAATAACACACTGCAGAAATGATTCCAAGAAGAACTGCTTTGGTATATGAATTACTAAAATCTAAATCAGGAACCAGGAAATAAATACCAACCAACACCAAAAGAGCAAGAAGAATATGAATTTTTTGAAATTTAGTTTTCAATAAAACAGGTTCTAATAAAGCTGTAATAACGGGATACGTAAAAATGGATAACATCCCAATTGCTACATTGGATAATTTTAGTGCATAAAAATAGGTAATCCAATGTAGTCCCATTAATACACCGCTCAAAATAATTACGGGGCGATCTTTACTACTCGAATTAAATGACATCCCTCTCCATTTACAATAGATGAAAAGTAAAACTCCTGCCAAAATAGCTCTAAAACCTATTATTACAGGAACAGGCATATCAATATACCTACCCAAAGCACCAGAAGTACTTATTAAAAGCATCGCTAAATTGAGCTCTAGTATATTTCTTAAATGTTGATTATTTTTAGACAACGGTTATCGGATTAAAGAAAAATTAGAATTAAACACTTTTTGTATACCCTCTTCAATATATAGCACTTTAAACCAATAATCACTTGCCGGTAATAGATTACCATTATATGTACCATCCCAATTTCCTGTTGCCCCCAAATCTTTAAGAAGCTTACCATATCTATCAAAAATTAAGATTTGCAGTATACTAACATTTGTATTTCCTACTATCCCCCAAGAATCATGAAATCCATCTCCATTAGGTGTAAAATATCTTGGGTAATCTACAACAATCCCAACATTAAACTCTAGTTCTCCACACATAAGCAAATCTCTAACAAATACTACATGCTCTCCTCTGGGAACACCAGTAAAAATATTCGATGATTGCCAACTTCTATTATCTAACCTAAACTCGTATTCTCCATTACCTACTACTGTCACTTCAATAGTAGCATTATTAGAAAATGCCCCAGACAGTAGTTCTGCAGTAATACTTTCTGGTGGATAAGAATTTATGACTATCGTACTTTTGGATAGGGTACATCCACTAATGATACTTGTTGCAAGTACGGTATATTTGCCTTCATTACTAGGTAAAAAAGAATCTCCTGTTTCTCCTATAATCTCATTTGCCGCAATAGGTGTACTACCCGTAAACCACTGAAAAGTATAGTCCAAAGGATTTAATCCCGTTTCAATTCGATCTGTAGGTAACAAATTTATTTGCGTACCATCACCTTCGATGCAGGATATGTATTCCTCTTCAAACTCAATTGGATCAAAAGGATTAGCTATTAATGTAATATGTTGCCCTAGTCCTAAACATGAATTTGCTATGTTATTCTCTACTCTAACATAAAGATTTGCTATAAAAGGAGAGGTTGTATTTCTATAATTAGATATATCTGTTATTTCATTTTGTTCGGATAATGCATCTTGTTCATTTTCGTAATACTCGATTGTTAAGTTTTGACCTCCGGGGAATAATTGTAGAATCTGATTGGTGGCATCGCTAAAATTAAACACTGCTATCCCATCGGTAGGATCATCATCATCTGCTTCGCATATCACATAAGTAAGATTAAAACTGGCCGGAATCTGCGTAGTAGAAACCTCTAGATCTATTCGAGATGTCGAAAAACAGTTTGTAACAGGAGATGTTACTCGGGCATATACAATGCTATTTTGTACAACTGGATTAGTATACGTAGTAAAATTAGTGATTTGATCTGCTATATCCCCAGTAATTGCTTGTTGTTCGGTTACATAATATGTAAAAGTTTCATTGGTTGCGCTGGACGATATTAATGAATTTGCTTCGGATAAATTAAACATCGAAAAACCATCAGTATCATCATCACACTGTAATAAAGAAACCGCGTTTGCCACCGTAGGCGGGGCTACAAATTCTACAGTTATTGAATCTGTCGAGGTGCACCCACTAGCGATTTCTATCTCAACACTATAAACTCCGCTTTGCGTAATTTCTAATTGAGCGCCACCTGCCAATAAGGTCGTTCCATCGCCAGACATTAAGGGTAACCCATCTCTCGTCCAGGTATAGGTAACACTATTTCCTGTAGAAGCATCCAAAACAATTGGAGTACCAATACAGCCAGGATTGCCAGAAGCCAAGGTTCTGTCATCTCCAAGGTCTCCTCCTATTTTAAAACTTCCGGCAGATAAAAATACTGCCGAATCGAATGCTCCATCTCTATTTTCTGCAATAACTAATTTTATGGTGTACCGCTCCCCTATGATCACATCTCCCGAGGCCGTAAAAACTTTGGTATAACCGTTAAAATCAATTGGTGCAGCAGCGCCAGGGGGAATTGTTCTGTTATAAAAATTTTGATTTTGCGGTGCACATTCTGAGACCCCATCAATTACATCTTCAAAATCTCCATCATTATTTAGATCAACTCCTTCGTTAACTGTAGTAACTTTTATGGCAGTATTTGTACCAGGTACAACTGCAAGATTTCTAGAATTTCCTGAAGAATCGGTAAGAATAAAAGCAAAAACATCAGAAAAACTACAAGGAAATCCTCCAAAATACTCCTCAGAAGCGAATAAAAAATCAAAGCTTATAAAATCAATAGTCGGAACAAAATCGAATTGAAGATAAGAAGCGTTAAAAAGATTAGGAGTATTAGTAATAGTTCCTAAATCATTATCCCCACCCCATCCAGTATCATTTCCTTCGGATAATGCTATCGTACCATTGGGGCCAACGGCACTTCTTGCATTTCCGGTACTTAAAATTATCCCTTTGTCAATTTCAAAACCAGAACCATTAGACTCAAAATAGCCAATCCCGTTAAATCCAAAATTTGACCCTGTAAATGAAGAAATATTCTCTACCGTTGCGCAAGGGCTATCGATCAAGATATCTTCAACCAATTGTTCTGCCGTAAAAGAACTATCATCCACAAGTATCTGTGCTTGCAATGTATAGGTAAAGATTAATAAAATAAGTAATAGTAATTTATCTATCATTATGGGTATTTCTAATTGTCATACGCAATAGAACTTTTTTATTTATAAAATGCGCAATATCCTTATTAAACAACAAATTAAAAATAAAACACCCTATTTTATTTATAAAGATTAACATATTAGTTTACCGAACAAGAGTCTTAGCTTTTTCTTTAATAATTTCGGCTACTGGTCTTCCTTCAATATTACTTTCTAACCAGGATAGAATATCCAGATATAAAAAAGCTCTTTTTTCATACGGATGGTCTTCATACTTTTTTAATGTAGTGTGTAGTTTTCTAAACTCTTCTTTGATCTGATGCGGATAGATATCTCCTAAGTTTCTTAAAAACTTAATCATTTCTTTTTGCACTTCATACAAATCATCCATTTTTATTAAAAATCTATAGGTCTCTTTTAACTGACTTTCGAGATGATAATCCATTCCGGCTTCATAATGTGCTACCAAACTTAGTACTCGCGAAAAACACATTAAATCCTCTCGCATTTTTAAAGCTTTGTTATTAATAATTTTTGTGAGATATTCAATACACTTTCTATGATTTGCCATTCCAAAATATAAACAACCTATTTTGTAGTACAATACCATGATATGATGATCATCTATACGATTTTTAAAATTAGCTATCCCTTTAAGAATCTCATTAACCAGATATTCTCCTTCTTCAAAAGTACCTTCAAGAAAATGAATATTTAGTTTATTATTATAGATAAATTGAAAAGAAAGTACCTCGATATTATCGTCCATAGGAAAAGTTTCTTTTGCGATAGTCTTTTCTAATGTATCTAAGGTAGTTTGCAATTGTGTCTTATCCTTAATTAAAAAAAGCGATTCTAATAAATAATGATTACCCCTTAAGAAAAACACAGGGTTAAGACCTATCATTTTTGGGTGTTCGTAAAACAGATCCACCCATTTTTTTGAATACTTATAGCAGGATAAAAAATCTTGAATAATAAAGCTATACCACAAATGTGCTTTATACAGCCAAAGTTTTTCTCTAAAACCCAACATATTCCATTCATAGGATGGAAGCTTACCATGAAAATAATTAGTAATTATATGGTGTTCTTTATCATTTCTTACGTAACCACTTTTTAGCATTAAACCATATAACTGTAGGGACAAATTAGAGAGCTTACTTGTTAATACATTTTTCATGCTCAACATTTTCGCTTCTACGGTTAACTCATCGGCTCTGTTATTAATACTTCGGGTAATGTATTGCGTTTCTATAATTTTCTCTAGCTCAACAATTTCATAGGCTATATTATGCTCTTCGTTTTCTTTTGCTAACGCCTTAGCCTTATCAAGAATTTTTAAACTTTGCTTATACAAACCTTTATGATACAGAATTGATGCAAAGTCTAATTGCTCTCTTATTTGAGATCGTATATTTTGATGAAGAGGACTTAGCCTAAGACTAATTAATATTTGCTTATACAAGTGGGCCTTCAGATTTGACAGTTGTTGTTTTTTAACAATTCCCTTTTTAACAATCAAATCTTCATCTAATACATCACTTTTATCAAGATGATTAAACAAAGCCAAAAATTTTGAATCTGTATTGACTCCTAATCGGCCTACATACACTTTAAATTGTCGTTTCTCTGATTTAGATAGCGACTTTAGTAAAACAAACAAAGGATCTTTTTGATCATTAGTCATTGTAAGAATATATATTATAATTAACTGATTAAAAGAAAGTTAAGTTTTTTTAAAAACATTTTAGCATTGTAAAACATCAATAAGAATACTCCCCTTTTGAATTCCCAAAATATAAATTCGTAAGAGATTAATGAAACATCTGTAGAGAATATTTCAAAAGATGTTGTTTTAAACGAAGCACTAAATTCATAATTCGCGCAATTCTTATGAGTGATAATAAAGTACAAATATTTGATACAACCCTAAGAGACGGTGAACAAGTCCCTGGGTGTAAGTTGAACACAAAACAGAAATTGGTCATCGCTCGACAACTTGATTTACTAGGCGTTGATATTATAGAAGCAGGGTTTCCGGTTTCTAGTCCTGGAGATTTTACTTCGGTGAACGAAATAGCAAAAATAGTTAATAATGCCGTAGTATGCGGACTTACAAGAGCTGTAGAAAACGATATTAAAGTAGCGGCAGAAGCTCTTAAATATGCCAAGAGGCCCAGAATACATACTGGAATTGGGACTTCTGACTCCCATATAAAATATAAATTCAACACTACTCAAGATAAAGTTATAGAACGCGGTATTGCAGCGGTTAAATATGCCAAATCTTTTGTTGAAGATGTTGAATTTTATGCAGAAGATGCTGGTCGCACCGACAATGAGTTTTTAGCGCGAGTTTGTGAAGCTATGATCAAAGCCGGGGCGACCGTTCTTAACATACCCGATACAACGGGATACTGTTTACCCGAAGAGTATGGTGCTAAAATCAAATATCTAAAAGAAAATGTGAAAGGAATTGACAATGTAACAATTTCTTGTCATTGTCATAACGATTTAGGATTAGCAACTGCCAATTCTATTGCAGGAGCTGTTCATGGAGCGAGGCAAATCGAATGTACGATTAATGGAATCGGTGAGCGCGCGGGAAATACTTCTTTAGAAGAAGTGGTTATGATCATGAAACAGCATCCTTACCTAAATTTAAATACCGATATTAATTCTAAATTATTATATGAAACCAGTCTTATGGTATCTGATCATATGGGTATGATGGTACAACCGAATAAAGCCATCGTAGGAGCTAACGCTTTTGCCCATAGTTCTGGGATTCATCAAGATGGAGTAATTAAAAATCGTGAAACATACGAAATTATCGATCCGGCTGAAGTTGGAGTTACTGAATCAGCCATTGTTCTCACAGCCCGAAGCGGTCGAGCGGCATTAGCCTATAGAGCGAAAAAGGTTGGGTATGAATTAACCAAACTTCAGCTGGACGATGTGTATAAAGAATTCCTAAACTTTGCGGATTGCAAAAAAGAGGTAGTGGATTCAGATATTCACATCATCATGAAAAACACTAACGTAACTGCTGCTATAGTAGCCTAACCATAAAACATCTTTATAACAGACCTGTTAGATTTTTACATCTAACAGGTCTAAAAAGTTAATTAATGAAGAAAACCTTATTTGATAAAGTTTGGGATGCACATGTAGTAAAGGAAGTGCAAAACGGTCCTCAGATATTATATATCGACAAGCATCTTATCCACGAAGTAACCAGTCCGCAAGCATTTGGAGAATTGGAACAACGTGAAATTCCTGTTTTTAGACCTGATCAAATTGTTGCCACTGCAGATCATAATACACCGACTATAGATCAACATCTCCCGGTAAAGGATGATTTATCCAGAAATCAGCTAAGTCAATTAACCAAAAATTGCGAAAAAAATAATATTACTTTATATGGGCTAGGTCATCAATATAATGGCATCGTACACGTTATGGCTCCCGAGCTAGGTATTACACAACCCGGAATGACAATGGTTTGTGGAGATAGTCACACCTCTACTCATGGAGCATTTGGAACCATAGCTTTTGGAATAGGTACCAGTCAGGTAGCTCAAGTATTTGCAAGTCAGTGTCTTTTGCTTCAAAAACCAAAAAGCCTTCGCGTGAGTGTAAATGGAGACCTAAAACCGGGGGTATTACCCAAGGATGTAATCCTATATATTATCTCAAAATTAGGTACGAATGCAGGTACAGGGTATTTTTGCGAATATGCCGGTAACGTATTCGAAGAAATGTCTATGGAAGGTAGAATGACCGTATGTAATATGAGCATCGAGATGGGTGCTCGAGGAGGTATGATAGCACCAGACGAAACTACTTTTGAGTATGTAAAAGGAAGAAAGTTTGCTCCCCAAGGAGAAGAATATGAAAAAAAGGTAGCTTATTGGAAAACTCTACCTACAGATGAAGGTGCCGTGTTTGATAAAGAGTATCATTTTGATGCTGCAGATATCGAACCTATGATCACCTATGGTACTAACCCAGGAATGGGAATAAAAATTTCGGAAAATATCCCAATTGAAAATAATGCATCGTTCGAAAAATCATTGGCATATATGAATTTTGAAAAAGGGCAATCATTAATTAATCAAAAAGTAAATTTTGTATTCATTGGCAGTTGTACCAATAGTAGAATAGAAGATTTTAGAGTTGCGGCTCATTTTGTCAAAGGAAAAAAGAAAGCCGATAATGTAACGGCATGGTTTGTTCCTGGTTCACAACAAGTAGCTCAGCAAATTGTTGCCGAAGGCTTGAATGAAGTTTTTGAAGAAGCAGGTTTTAAACTGCGACAACCAGGTTGTTCTGCATGTCTTGCCATGAACGATGACAAAATACCCGAAGGTGAATATTGTGTATCAACTTCGAACAGAAATTTTGAAGGACGACAAGGACAAGGAGCAAGAACCATTTTGGCTAGCCCTCTGGTGGCTGCTGCAACAGCAATCGAAGGAAAAATTATTGACATCACTAAACAATTGAACTAATATCATGGATAAGTTTACAAAGCTAACATCCTCGGCGATACCTTTATCTATTGAAAATGTAGATACTGATCAAATCATCCCAGCGCGTTTTTTAAAGGCGACTAGTCGTGATGGGTTTGGAGAAAATCTGTTTAAAGATTGGCGATTTAGGAAAGATGGTAGTATAAACCCTGAATTTATATTTAATAACCCAACATATCAAGGACGTATTCTTGTTGCTGGAGATAATTTTGGTTGTGGATCTAGTAGAGAGCATGCAGCATGGGCCATTCATGATTATGGTTTCAAGGTAGTTGTCTCAAGTTTTTTTGCGGATATTTTTAAAGGAAATGCTTTAAACAATGGAGTGCTACCCGTGCAGGTTTCTCCAGAATATTTGCAAGAACTTTTTAAGGAAATAGAAAAAGATCCAAATACCGAAATTGAAGTAGATTTAGACACTCAAAAAATAGTTATTTTAAGTACTGGATCTTCTTCAGATTTTGAAATTAATAGTTACAAAAAAACATGCTTGATAAACGGCTATGACGATATTGATTTTTTGATTAGCAATAAAGAAGCCATAGAAGTATTTGAAAGCAACAGAACATAAAAAAACAGATTATAATCTATGAAATTAGATATCGCAGTATTATCAGGAGATGGTATAGGACCCGAAGTAACCGCTCAAGCCATTAAAGCTTTAGAAGCTGTATCTCACAGTTTTGATCATACTTTTTTATTTAAAGAAGCATTGGTCGGAGCTATTGCAATTGACAAAACAGGGAACCCACTGCCTGACGACACTTTGGAGCTTTGTTCCAATACCGACGCCGTTTTATTTGGAGCCATCGGAGATCCAAAATATGACAACAATCCAAGTGCTCCAGTTAGACCAGAGCAAGGGTTATTAAAACTAAGAAAAGAACTTGGACTCTACGCCAATATAAGACCCGTAAAAGCATATACCACGTTAATAGACAAGTCTCCTCTAAAGCCTGAGATTATAAGTGGTACGGATATTTCGATTTATAGAGAACTTACAGGCGGTATCTACTTTGGGAAAAAAGAATTAAGCGAAGATGGTACAGTCGCCTCAGACCTGTGTGAATATTCCAAGAAAGAAATAGAGCGTATCGCGCATCTGGCATTTCAATCTGCTCAAAAACGCAGAAAAAAACTTACTCTGGTTGATAAAGCCAATGTGTTAGAATCTTCTCGTCTTTGGAGAAAAGTAGTTACCGAAATCGCCAAAGAATATCAAGATGTATCTTTAGATTTCTTGTTTGTAGATAATGCCGCAATGCAAATGATACTAAACCCTAGTCAATTTGATGTGATTTTAACCGAAAATATGTTTGGTGATATTATTTCTGATGAGGCCAGCGTTATTGGTGGATCAATTGGTATGCTAGCTTCTGCATCTATTGGCGATACTTGCTGTATGTTTGAACCCATTCATGGTTCATATCCGCAAGCAACAGGTAAAGGAATTGCAAATCCTATTGCTGCCATATTATCTGCCGCCATGTTATTAGAACATTTTGATTTAATAGACGAAGCAAATGCAATTAAGGATGCCGTAGAAAAAGCCTTAGAGTTAAATCTTACTACTCCTGATTTGAATACAACCAACCCTTTGTCTACCGAAAAAGTAGGCGATTTTATTGCTGATTATATTTTAAATCCTGAAGACTCGAATATCAATTTTGAAAATATCCATGTAGGACAATCTACGATTATCTAGTATAATCATATATTCTGTTTTAAAGAGGCTGTCTGAAAAGACAGTCTTTTTATTTTCCACATACCCTTAACAATTATTAAAACCACTCAAAAACAAAACTTTAACGCACACAATTCTTTTAAAGCTAGACGTTTATTCTTAATTTAGTAGAGCTTAAGAAAAAGAAGAAATATGTTATTTCCGAGAACTAATATAGAACAAAGATTAAATAAACTTCGAAATAAGGAATTTGACCCTTCTACTTGGAGAGTTCAAATACAAAGAGTTTTTCGGGAAGATACAGATCATGAAGAAAGAATTCTACACAATCTCGATACATCATCTCATGAGGTTACTAATAACTACGATTTTGATCTATTAGAAACTCAAAAGATATATCACCTTGATCAGATTAAAAAAATTTGTATTGATTATCGTTTACGCTTTCTAGATACTAAATATTTTAAAGGAAAATTACCTAAATCTGCTATAAGTGCAATCAAACAGTTAGAAAAAAAACACGATACAACCCTTAAAGGTTTTAAAATTATCGCACCGTCTAAACTTTTTAAACTTGAGAATGCGGATGATCCCCTACTCTTTGCTCCAATAGGTAATGATTATTTTTATTTGATTCATAAATGGGGCAATGATTTACATCCACTACGTAAAATAATGATGTGGTTTTTTAAAAGTTTTGAAAATTTATTGGTTCTTACCTTTTTAGTGAGTCTTTTACTTACTTTTATGGTTCCAAATGGTTTGTTTAGTAAAACCAGTAATACTTCTACATTTATCATGATCTTTTTCTTCATGTTTAAATCTGTAGCTGCTGTAGTACTTTTTTATGGGTTTGCCCTAGGTAAAAACTTTAATACGGCTATTTGGAACAGTAAATATTTTAATGCTTAATCATATTATATGTTTCCCGAAAGCGAATACGAAAGAGTATACACCGGCAGTTTAATCAATGTGCAATTCTTGCAAACATTACTTCAGGATAGTGGTATCAATTCTATTACCAGAGACGATATGAAATCTGGTATGCTTGCCGGTTTTGGTGGTGGTATCCCCGATCACATACAGCTTTTTGTAAAAAAGAATGATGTAGAAGAAGCTATTCCTATTATCGAAAAAAGTTTATCCTAGGCTATGGAAGAAAATAAAGAGAATAACCCTCGTAGAACATGGGATTTGATGATCGGTATTGCACTGGTTATATTTGGAAGCTTAAGACTTTACAATCGTTTACAAAATGATCAGGAATGGAGTTTTAGAGCGATATTTACGATTTCACTTGTGCTCTATGGCGCTTTTTTAATTTTTCGACACTTTAAAAGTTCTTCAAAAAATTAATCTTTCTTTTTAGGAATTTTACTCATAGCATGCTCAGTTATAGCCGTAATTGATAAAGAGGGATTTACGCCAGGGTTAGCAGATATCATGGCACCATCACATATATACATATTTTGGTATCCAAAAACCTGATTATTCTTATCAATAACTCCTTTTGTACTATCTGCACCCATAACTGCGCCACCCAAAATATGAGCTGTAGATGGTATTCCTGCTAATGGTTCTAATCCAAAAACAGTTTCTTTTCCTTTAGCAATTGATGCATATTGTTTTGCCAGGTTTAAAGATTCGGGAATAAATGCCGATGGTTTTTTACCTTCGGCTACTGTAGTATTCATTTTACCCAAAGAATTTATTCTAAATTTTAATGTACTATCTAAGGTTTGCATAAACAACAATACGGTTGTACTTTTTGCCCAATCTCTTGAAGTATATAGTTTAAGATAAGCCAAAGGATGTTTTATAAAACTTGTAACCATTTTGGCTATTCGGACTATAGTATTTTTGCCATGCGTTAATGGTAAATGTGATAAACGCCAAAACCCAGAACCTTTTGCATACCTAACGATCTCTAGATGACTATTTTTATCAGTATTGAGGATGGATCCAATAGCCACTCCTTTGGACATATCCTTTTGTCCATCAAGATTAGTTACACTAATTAAACTCTCGTTGTTTGTTCTAATATCATACCCCAAACGATCAGATAGTTTGGGTAATGATTTTTGTTTCAATTTTAATAACAATTTCACTGTCCCTAGTACACCACCAGAAAAAATAACTCCTTTTGTCTTTACAGACTTTTTGGTTTTGAAGACCTTTGTAGAAGACTTAAACTTCACTTCATACCCAACATTTGTCGGGATTACGTCATACACCTCTTGCTCTGCCAGAATCTCTGCTCCTAACCCTTGAGCCAAATAGAGATAGTTCTTATCCAATGTATTTTTTGCACCAATTCTACACCCGGTCATACATCCTCCGCAATAATTGCAACCAGTACGATCAGGACCTTTGCCATCAAAGTACGGATCCGAAACAGTTGTATTAGGTTTTCCAAAAAAGACCGCTACATCTGTAGCTTCGAACTTATCTTCTATACCCATATTTTCGGCTAATTCCTCTAATATTCTATCACCATCAAAAAACTTTGGGTTTTTTTGAGCACCGAGCATATGAAGTGCAGTTTTATAAAACGGAGTTAGTTCGGTTTGCCAATTGGCTAAATCACTCCAACTGCCAGAAGTAAAGAATTCTTTTTTAGGAACTGGTAATGTATTTGCATACACCAGAGAGCCTCCTCCTACGCCAGTACCCGAAATCACAACGACATGTTTAAAGAAAGACATTTTCATGATACCAAACCATCTAAAAAAAGGCATCCATAACCATTTTTTGAGATTCCAGTTTGATTTTGGAAAATCCTTGGATTTATACCATTTTCCTTTTTCGATCACTAATACCTTGTATCCTTTTTCGGATAAACGTAGCGCACTTACAGATCCTCCAAAACCGCTACCGATAATTACATAATCGTATGTTTCTGTATTCATGAACTTAAGGTTAAATTTGTTTTGGCACTACAGATACATGGTAAAATGTATCCTTGATCACGTTCATTTTTTAATAATGCGATTTCTTCAATGGTATTCCATACAACTTCTCCTTCATCAAGCTTTAATTTACAGGTACCACATTGTCCCATTCCGCAAGCGTATGGAATTTCCTTTTCCTCTCTCATTGATGCTTCAAGGATTGTCTCTGAGCAATCTGCAGAAAAGGATATTTTATTTTGATGTATTACTGAGGTTATAGTATGCTTTTTCCCCGAAAGTTGCTTTGTTTCAAAAGAAAACTCTTCCGTAATGATCTGATGATTTGCAATTCCGATTTTTTGTAAGGCTCTTTTTGAGGCGCTCATCATTGGTGATGGGCCACAAACATAACATAACACATCATTGTTTACATGCTCTAAATACTTATACTGCTTTTCTTCTGTTAATACATCTAACGCTACTATACAATTAAATTGATTTGGATATGACAATGCTAACATATCAATATCTTTTTTAAAGATGATATCTTTATCACTTTTACAACCATAAAGTAAGGTTACATGAGTGCTTGACGTTGTTAAAACAAATTTTAGAATGGAAAGTAACGGCGTAATTCCGCTACCGCCCGCAATTAAAATTAAGGAAGTATGTATCGTTTCAGGTAATACAAAATTACCATAAGGTCCGGCGACCTGTAGTTTATAATTCTCTTTTACTGTATCCAGTAAGTGATTAGATAGTTTACCGTGAGTAACACGTTTTACTCCTATAGAAAGCTTGCCAGTAGATGGGTTTTCACATATAGAATAGCATCTTCTGATCAATTGGTTTTGTACATAATCTGAGACCACAACATATTGCCCTGCTTGAAAAGTGAAAGGAATAGTATCCAGGTTTTTAAATGTAATTTTTATAGAATCGTGAGTCTCTTTGAACACATTTTCTACCTCCAGGATATAACTCCATTTTTTTCCGGTAAGCAAGTCGGTATAAGTATTTTTCTTTTGCATTAGATGAGCATCCTGATCCCTAAAGCCCTCTATAGGAGATTTATGACTTAAAAGTTCTTTCTCGTAATCCAAAAAGCAACTTTTATATTTATAAAATGGCACTCTTGGGTATAAATGATGCATCAAATGATAACTTTGATATAATGATACCAATTCGAGTCCCGGAATCGTGATTACTCTTGTATTATGATACTTTCCTGTATTATGATGAGGATAATGCGGTATCCAGTCAAAAGAAAATGCCAAGATTGGCGCGGCAATCAACGCCGATATGATACATACATATAATAATGCTTGTCCTTCGCCAATAAGAATCAGGGTTGTTATTAGTGCAATTACAAAAAGGGTAAAAAGAATCGATTGCCCGCGAATTGATTTCATTGCCGGATCATTTTTACTGTCTTTACCAAGAGTTAGTCCAAAATAATGGGCAATTAATGTTGTACATCTAAAAAAGATAGAAAAAGCGTTAGATCCATTTACATAATTATCAGGATCTTTTACGGGGTCATTGGTATGTGCATGATGACGAAGATGGATAACCACAAAAGCACAATACGGAAACATTAAAAAAAGTGAAGATATCCAACCCAATATTTTTTCAATACCTACAAACGATTTTACTCCTCCAGAAATATTACCATGACATGCTTCGTGCGCTATTGTAAACATACCATACGCCAATGAAGCTCCAATGCACGAAGTCCAACCCCAGAATAATCCATTTTTATAGGCTAACCACAAAAAACCATATCCTATTAAGAGGCCAAAAAACAAGAATAGGGTTGGCCATGCCACCTTTCCTGTATATTTTTGCCATACTGCTTGATTTTTCATTAAGTAAATGATTAAGTTTGAAGTTGAAATAACTATCGAACTATTTAATCAAATATAGTTCGATTTTTGTAAATTACCAAATATGGGAAGAAAATCTATTTCTAGAAACAGGAAGGAAAAAAACAAAAAAGTAGAAAAATGGACGCAGGCAATATTGCCAAAATTGAAACAGGTTGACTTAGGCAATCTAACTATGGACGATCTTGCTATTTTAATGAACAAGAGTAAGTCTACTATTTATCAATATTTTACTACCAAAGAAGAGATTTTTGAATATATCACCGAAGTACGAATAAGCAAGTTGTACGAATACAAAAATGAAATCACTCAAGAAATTGTACAACTTGATTATCAATACAGTACCTTGGTTACTATTCTTACCGAGGGTGCTAAAGATATCTCTGCGTTTTATCTAAGGCAACTACAAGAGTATTACCCAACGGCATGGAAAATTATAGAAGACTTCTTATTTGCCCTGTTAGAGGATTTAAAGCAATTCTATATTTTTGGTATAGAAAGCAAACAATTTAAGCCTGTTTCTACGGAGCTACTCATTAAAATGGATGAATTTTTTATCCTGAGGTTGATTACTGATGATGCCTTTTTTAATCAAAGTAAAGAAACATTGGAGTCGACTATAAAAGATTATATGTTCTTAAAATTTGAAGGATTAATGAAATAAATCAAAGTCTTAATTCTTCCTGCTTTTCGGTAAGTCTAAAACCCGCAAATACACCATATCCATCTTCTCCAATAATATTGCTAGGCGGTATAATTGGTCTAAAAAAAGGATCGCCATCATCAGATCTTCTGGAGTTTATAAAATTTGCTTTTAAGGTTCCATGAATCAACTCATCTACATGGGCTACTTTTGTCACAACTTCAAGTCCATCATCTGCATTAAAAAAAACCAAGCCATTAGAAATAACAGGAAACCCATCACCAGTAATGTCGGTTGCGAATCTTTGTAAATCAAAAAAAGAATTGGCAAATACTTCGTCAGGTAATCCTACGGGTTTATATTGAGCTCCTACAATATAAAAGTTGTTTGTACCTGTGATATCGGTAAACTGAACTCTAAGATTCTGTCTTCTTTCACCAAACTCATCAATTCTAAAACCCAAAGAAGTATTTATCTCTTCAACCTTTTCTGTAGGAACGGTACATGTTGCTGTAAACTCTTTTCCTTCAACCAAAACACTTAACGTATACCTTTTGCCTGGTTCTATAGCAAATAAATTAGATGATATTACATATCTCCGTAATGCGTCATCATATATTAATTCTATCTCGGTGTCATCTTCATTTCCTATAGTTACAACAGCATCCTTAATAATCAGATTATCTTCAATTCCAGATTCGAAACCAAGATTTTCATCAAAAATAGATCGAGTTTCCGAAACCGAAACTTTAATTTGTTCCTCTTCCGGAGAAATAAACCCATAAATAAGAGTTAACTCTTTTCCATCGGGTTGCCGTATCTGATCATCTACAAACTCTGTACATCCCGAAAATATTAGTATGACAAAAAATATGATATAGTATTTCATCGGTACTATTTTTAAAATTTTAGATTATAGTTAAATGAAGGCACAAACAGGAAAACATACCCTTTACTTAACACTCTTCTATTATTCTGAACATCTGCATTTTCTACTGTATAAAAGAAAGGGTTTTTTCTTGCATATACATTATAAAAAGAAAAACCCCAGGTTCGTTCTCGTTTACGTTTTGTGGTCTTATGAAATTGCACTCCCAATACTAACCTGTGAAAATCTTCACCTTTAAAATTGTTCTTTTCATCATTAAAAACAAACAGACCTGGCGTGCTTCCATCTCCAACAGGAAAATCTATCGTAGGATCAATACCTGTTGTATTCGGTACATTAAAATTAATTCCCGAAGAAAATACCCAGTTTGCAGATAGTGTTGTTCTTTTATTTGGTTTTTTGGGTCTATCCAATTTATAAACGGTCACCAAAGAGATGTCATGTCTTCGATCAAAACGATCTCTAAACCTTCTGCCTTGATTTAATTCGTCGAATTGTCTTTCGGACCAAGATAATGTATATCCCAGCCAACCAGTAAGTTTCCCTCTTTTCTTACGCAACAAAAATTCTGATCCATATGCCCACCCCTGGCCTGTTGTCAAGCCATTTACAAAATCAACCGTTTGGATCGAGTTCGCTATGTTTGATAAATCATTTATAGTGGCAAAAGATGCCCCTTCTTTAAATTCAATAATATCATCCATTTTCTTATAGTAGGCTTCTACCGTTGCTTCATACATGTCTTCACCAAAATCCTTGGCCAAGCCTAATGCCACTTGTTCCGATAGTTGAGGCTTTAGCCCATCTGTAGAAGATATCCATAAATCTGTAGGTAGTCCTAATCCACTATTTGATAATCGATGAATATATTGGTTCATTTTTGCATACGAAGCTTTTATTGCTAATGAAGGTTTTAAGCGATAAGCTACTGAAAATCGTATCTCAGGTTTAAAATACACCTTTGACTTATGCTGAAAATAACTTAATCGCAATCCAGGATTGACGCTTAATTTTTCGTTAACCTCCCAGTTATCTTCAATATACAAGGCACTTTCAAAAGTTTTGATTTTTTGAGTGTTAGAAATATCAACATCTTCGCTATCTCTAATAGTAATTGCTTTTGGAGTAAAATTGTGATAGGTAGAAAGCATACCAAATTTTAAGGTATGACTGGGAGTGGGATAATAATTAAAATCCAATTTTAAGCCATAATCATCTATTCCTGAATTAGAGCTATTAAAAGACGTATTATCAATGTTACTATCAAATCGTTCATTTTTGAATCTATAGTTGCTAAATATTAAGGATGTATTAGAAAAGAGTTTATTATTAAATTCATGGTTCCAACGTAATGTAGAAGTGATATTACCCCATTGTATTTTTTCATTGGTTTTATCATTCACTCCTTCACCTTCAGTCCTTATTTTACTTTTATATTTGTCTTCTCCAAAATACAAACTCCAATACAGTTTGTTTTTTTCATTAAAAACATGATGGATTTTTGTGTTTATATCACTAAAATTATAACTAATATCATTATTACTTTCTAAAAAAGGACGAAACAACAAATCTAGATAGGTTCTTCTGCCACTTAATACAAATGAAGTTTTACCTTTTTTAAGAGGTCCTTCTAGCATAAAAGAAGAGGAAATAAGGCTTAAATTCACATTTCCTTTTAGTTTTTCTTTATTTCCGTTCTTCGTATCTATTTTTACTACCGAGGATAATCTACCTCCATATCGCGCAGGAAAACCGCCTTTAAACATCTCAACGGTTTTAATTGCATCACCATTGAAAATAGAAAAAACACCAAAAAGGTGATTTGAATTATATACGATTGATTCATCTAAAATAATGAGGTTTTGATCCGGAGTTCCACCTCTTACATAAAACCCAGCAGAACCTTCATTACCAGACTGAACACCCGGCAATAACTGTAAGGTTTTGACAGCATCTTTTTCTCCAAAAATAGCGGGGGTATCCTCTATTACCGCTGGAGTAATACTTTCTGAACTCATTTGCGTAGTCTCACTCTTTAAAGAACCGCGATCAGAATTTATTACAATTTCGTCCAGATATTGTGTGTCGGGTTCTAAAATAAAATTTAGAATAACATCTTCTTTAAAATCAATATTTTTGGTAATAGCCTTATATCCAACAAAGGTTATTAAAACCTCGTGTTTACCTTCGGGTACAGACAGAGAATAAAAACCATAATCATTACTAATAGTTCCTATACTTTGTTCTTTAATATATATCGAAACGTTACTTAAATATTCCTGACTACCTTTTTCAAAAGCATATCCGCTAATCGTATATTTTTGAACTCTTTTGTAAATCAATAGTTTTTTACCCAAAACTTTAAAGCGATAAATTTTAGAAGGAAACAATACCCTAAGCACCTGATTAAGGGTTTGGTTACTAGCATTAATCGATTTTTTTTGAGATAAATCTATTGAATTGCCCGAATAACTGGTAGTAAATTCGAATTTACTTTCTAGCTCTTTAAGAATATCGGCTATAGGGATATTTTCTCTAACCAGGTTTAATTTTTTATTGAGAATAGTTTGTTGCGCATAACTACTTAAGGGTAATAAAGTAATAAGTATAAGCCACCTTTTTACCATGTTCATCTTTACAATTGAATCAAACATTCAAGAATATTTTATTGCAATTATAAAGAATGTTTTTTTTATGAACTACAATCTCCTCCCTTAATAAGGATACGATTTGCTCCAACTTTTTCATAGGTAATATCAAATAATACAGTAAGTGTTTCTAAAATATCATCCAAGGATTCATTTTCAAAGACCGATGTTAATGTGCAATTTTTCAATTGCGGGTTTTCAATTACGAGTTCAACATTATAAAATTGTTCAATATCGTTAACTACATTGCTCATAATGACATCTTCAAATTTCAGTACTTTTGATTTCCAAGAAATAAAATTAGGATTATCATTCTTTTGTTTAAGCAATTCGCCATTCTCTTTTGCCGTAACTTTTTCACCCGGGCTCAGAATTTCCTGATTTCCATCAGCAGTAAATTGCACTTTACCAGTAATTAAAACAAGTTTAGTTTCTTTAGTTTTTATATCTGCTTTTAAATTAAAAGATGTACCCAAAACTTTAGTTTCGGTATTATTAGCAGTAACAATAAATGGTTTTTCTGGGTTTTCGGTAACCTCAAAAAAACCTTCTCCTTGGAGTTGAGTAGCTCTGGTTTTTCCTTTAAAGCTTTTTTTATAGGTTAGTTCACTACCCGCATTTAACCATACCACCGATTGATCAGGTAGTATAAACTTATTTTCTTCTCCCGCTTGGGCAATTAAGGTTACTTCAGTATTAAAGTTGGCAAAATACATCCCGACACCAAAAATAATTGCAATGGATGCTGCTATTTTTAGGATGTTCGAATTCCACTTTTGTTTGGGTTTCGAGTCCGTAGAATTTATTTTTTTTGAAGAAAATGCACTCCATTCCTGATCAACATCTATAGCATCAAAATCTGCTATCTCTCCTGAAGCATCCCAAACTTGTTTAATTTCTTCAAAATAAGCTTTATTTATTTCAGATTGGGCAATCCAATCGTTCACAAACTTTCGTTCATCTTCTTGCACATCATCTTTTAAATAACGTGTTATTATTGGTAATATCTGATCTTCCTGTTCAATATTCATATTCAAAATCAAAATCCGGTTCTAAAATAGCAAATAAATAATATATGTCCTGATCATGTTTACTTTAAAATAGTAAAGCCCTTTTCTTTTTGTATTATAAATGATTCTATTTATGAACCAAATTATTTGTCATTACCTCATAAAACAAGAGGAAGTTAAAATATCAGGTTCTTTTACTTCTAAAAAGTGATTTCTTGTTCTGTTAACTGATACCCTGCAAAAACACCAAATCCATTTTCACCTTCTATATTTGTTGGTGCTATAACAGGTTCAAAAAAGGGATCATCTTCATTATAATCATTTAAAAATGTAGCCCGTAAAGCATCGTATAATATCTCTTCTGCATTTGCCACTTGTACATTCGCTTTACTACTTTGAGAATCAAAAAATTCGTTAAAAATACCATCTACGGCAACAATAGAGTTTTCTCTATTACTATCGGTAGTAAATTGTTCAAACTCAAAATCCACATCAGTAACACTATCTTCTCCACTACTAAATGTTTGCGTTACCTTTGCTCCTACAATGTAAAAATTTCTTTTATCTGCTATATCATCAATTTTTAATTTGAGTTTTTTGTTCCCAAAAGAGTCAACATCGTTATTATTTGTTATTTCACTTTCTATATTCTCTACCAACTCTGCTGGTATAACGCAAGATGATTTATATTCTTTCCCTTCTGCTGTTACGGCTAGAAAATATTTTCTACCGGGTAAAATAGCTAAATCTGCCGCGGGCACCTCATAGCTAAACGAGGTATTTGAGTACGTAAGAGTTACTTGATTATCGTTTTCATCTGTAATCGTTACCGTGGCATTGTTAATTACTAAATCAACATTGTTTGTGACTGTACTCTCTGCTCTCGATTTAGATTTAGAAATTTGCACCTTCAATGTAGTATCTTGTGGTGATAAATATCCATTGATTACCACAAATTGCTCTTTTTCTAATAAGTCACTGGCATCTACACTTGTTTCACAACTAAGAAATGTAACCCACAAGGATCCCATTAGCAGGTATTGAGAGTATTTCATTAATCTCTTTGTGTAATTTTTTAATGAGTTTGATTCGATTGATTTCATGATCTAAAATTTATAGGTATAATTAATAGATGGTATAAATTGTAATATGGATACTTTTTTAAGCTGTGTATCATCAAAATAATAAAAGAATGGGTTTTTTCTTCCATAAATATTATATACAGAGAATGCCCAAGTACGTTCTCTATTTTTTGCAAACTTTTTATGAAATTGCACTCCTAGATCGAAACGATGATAGCTTTCGCCTCTAAAATTATTTCGTTCAGTACTAAAGGATGTTGTTCCGCCGGTGTTAAACAGTCCAATAGGAATCGGAAAATTACTTGTGTTGGATAACGCCTCTCTATCTGGTAAATTAAAGTTGTTCCCTGTAGAAAACACCCAAGATCCTGAAAGCGTAATTTTATCATTTGGTTTGTAAATTCCTACCAAAGACAAATCATGTCGTCTATCATATCTCGAAAAGAATTTTCGTCCTTGATTTAATTCATCAAATTGTCTTTCGGACCAGGATAAAGTATATCCTAACCAACCGGTTAGCTTTCCGGTCTTTTTTCTTAATAACAATTCTGCGCCATAAGCCCAGCCTTCTCCTGTAGTAATATTTTCTTCCCAATCAATTTCTCTTCCCGTCTCCAAATCTTCTAATAATAAGAATGACGCTCCTTCTTTATAAGAAATAACATCATCCATTTTCTTATAATATCCCTCTAAAGTTATAGAGTAACCTTCTTCGAAAAAATCTTTTGCTAAACCTATTGCATACTGTTGAGATACTTGTGGTTTTAACTTATCTGTAGAAGATACCCAAAGATCTGTGGGAAGACCGATTCCTGAATTAGAGAGTAAATGGATATACTGGTTCATTTTTGCATATGAAGCCTTTAGAGCCAGGTCCGGTTTTATATTCCAGGCTATCGTAGCTCTGGGTTCAAAATTGAGATAACTTTTTGATTTAAAATTAAAATGGGTAACTCGTACTCCGGGATTAAAACTCAGGGTATTAGAAATTTTCCAATTATCCTCGGCATATACTGCACTTTCTATAGATTTAATTTCTTGCTTAACATCTGTGTTATCTTCATCTGTAGCCCTTAACCTAGATTGCTTTGGAACAAAATTATGATAGGTAGACGCTACTCCAAAACGTATAGAATGTTGTGGATTTGGATAATAATCAAAATCTGCTTTAATACCATAATCGTTAATTCCTGAGTTTAGTTTAAACAAAAAACGATTGTCATTAAGTTTTTCGTCATATTTAAGTCCAAAATTGTAATTGCTAAAAATAAGAGATGTATTCGAGAAAAATTTATCGCTAAACTGATGATTCCATCGTAACGTAGATGTTATATTACCCCAAAACAATCGAGTTTTAAAGCGCTCACCATTCGATTTTTCATCCCCTGTAAATCTATCTTGTCCAAAATAATTACTCCAATACAATTTATTTTTTTCATTAAAAACATGATGGATTTTAAAATTTAAATCCATAAAATAGAATCCCGCTTTAAAATCTGAACTTTGAAATGGTTTTGACAACAAATCAGCATACGTTCTACGGCCACTAAAAATAAACGACGTTTTTCCTTTTTTTATGGGTCCCTCTAGTAACAATGACGAAGATATCAAACCAACATTTACTTTTCCTGTTAATCGTTCCTTGTTTCCATTTTTGGTGTCTATTTTTAAAACAGAAGACAACCTACCCCCAAATCTAGCTGGAAATCCACCTTTAAAAGTTTCTATAGATTTTATAGCATCTCCATTAAATACCGAAAAGATACCAAATAAATGATTAGAGTTATACACCGGAGCTTCATCTAATATGATTAGATTTTGATCCGGTGTACCCCCTCTTACAAAAAAACCTGCACTACCCTCATTACCTCTTTGTATTCCTGGCATTAATTGTAACGCTTTAATAACGTCTTTCTCTCCCAAAATTGCCGGAATATCCTGTATTTCTGAAGGTTTAATTGTAACCACACTCATTTGTGTTACCTGACTTTCATTTACCCCTCGATCTGCATCTATTATTACCTCGTCGAGGCTTTCTGTAGACAACTCCATATCAATATTGAGCTTAATATCATCCACAAGTTCTATCGTTTTCTTTACGGTTCCGTAGCCAACAAAAGAAATAATTAATTCATGAGTACCTTCAGGAATTGTAAGTGAAAAGAAACCATAATCATTTGTTGTCGTTCCTACCTTACTGGTTGGAATATAAATAGATACCATTGGTAAATATTCTTGGCTCCCTGATTCCTTAATATACCCGCTTATTGTATGTTTTTCTGATAATGAATCGGTTGTGTTTGATTGACTAAATAGTACATTAACATTCACTAATAGTACCCAAAAAGCAAGGATTACTTGTTTTGTTCTCAATTTACTATATGTTTTTATGATTATTTTTGGCTTGTTCTGATTGTGTCTTTTCTCAACTTATAGCATCACAGTACTATTCTTTGAAACCATAATCTTTGAAGCTTTTGATAATAAAAAGTATTGTCTTCACTTTGAGATTTCCAGTGTTGTACGAATGTTTCTTCTTCAGGAGTAGATTTTCCAGAAAAATATTTAATTAACGAATACTCTAAACTACTTTGACTTTGCATGTTCATAACTGGTTTGTTTTTGCAGTAGAGGCATAAAAATTACGCTACCGCTGTTTATTCATATGTTATGACGAACAACAAACCAAATACACGTAAGGGTAGTATAAAAAAATGCGTTATTTTTTATAAAAACTTAATAATCAAATAAATAAAACTTATAGCGACAGAGATTTTTATCTTTTTAAGAGCATTACTGATATGAGTCTCAACCGTTCTTTTACTCAAACTAAGCTCATCGGCAATCTCTTGATTGCTTTTGCCACCAAATCTACTTAGTATAAAAATTTTCTGATTTTGTGCAGGAAGTGTTTTTATGATTTTATGGATTTTCTCTTGCAATTCTGTATACCTAATAAGATCCGTATCCTCATCTTCGGTATATGTTGAAGATTCATAAAGAATAGCGTCTTTATGCTGCTGTCTAATTTTATGCAGTTTAATATAATCTAAACAACGATTTCGAACAGCGGTATACAAAAAAGACTTTAGGGAAGTGTGTATTACTAACTCATCTCTTTTTTCGTAAAGTTTAACAAAAGTCTCTTGAGTAATATCCTTGGCAGTATCCAAATCAAGTACATACTTTTTGGCATATATAGTAAGTACCTTAAAATATTCTTTAAATACAGATTCAAAAACCTTTTCGTTTTTGTTTCGAATTTGCTCTATGATAAGTTGATCGCTCAGCGTAGATTTATAAAGGTTAGTTTGTGTGAATATAAATGTAACGTTATCAATGTACAACTAGTATACCCAAAACAAAATACGATAAAAATTTTAACCTGTTGCAACAGAAGTTATCATACACCTACGGTATACATCTTTTCTCGCAGCTCTTTTATCTTAGGGTCACTCATATATTCATCAAAAGTGCTATAACGATCTATTACTCCGTTTGGTGTAAGTTCGATAACACGATTACCCACCGTTTGTGCAAATTCATGATCATGAGTTGTAAAAAGCACTGTACCCTTAAATTTCTTTAAAGAGTTATTAAACGCTGTAATAGATTCAAGATCCAAGTGATTGGTAGGCTCATCTAACATTAATACATTAGCTCTGGTCATCATCATTTTTGATAACATACAACGCACTTTTTCTCCTCCCGATAGTACATTAGATTTTTTGAGTGCCTCTTCTCCACTAAAAATCATTTTACCTAAGAAACCTCTAATAAATACTTCTTCTCGTTCTTCTTCGGTGGTGGCCCATTGTCTTAACCAATCCACAAGTGATAAATCATTCTGAAAATGTTCACTATTATCAGCTGGCAAGTAGGATTGCGTAGTAGTAATACCCCAAGCAAATTTTCCTGAATCTGCTTTCTGTTTATCGTTCAATATCTGATAAAATGCTGTGGTAGCTCTAGAGTCTTTTGAGAAGATAACAACTTTGTCACCTTTATTTAAATTAACATCGATCCCTTTAAACAATGTTTCTCCTTCAATACTAGCCGTTAAACCTTCAACATTAAGGATTTGATCTCCCGCTTCTCTATCTCTTTCGAATATAATCGCTGGATAACGGCGACTCGATGGCTTGATATCTTCGATATTAAGTTTCTCGATCATTTTTTTACGAGAGGTTGCTTGTTTTGATTTGGCGACATTGGCACTAAATCTAGCAATAAACTCTTGTAATTCTTTTTTCTTTTCTTCTGCTTTTTTGTTTTGCTGTGCTCTTTGTCTTGCAGCTAATTGAGAAGATTCATACCAAAATGTATAATTACCACTAAAGTGATTAATTTTAGAAAAATCGATATCTGATATATGCGTACATACAGCATCCAAAAAGTGACGGTCGTGAGATACGACGATGACCGTATTATCATAATTAGCCAAAAAGGTCTCTAACCAGGTGATCGTTTCGTAATCCAAATCATTGGTAGGCTCATCCATAATTAGTACGTCTGGGTTACCAAAAAGACATTGTGCTAATAATACTCGTACTCTTTGTTTTGTATCAAGATCCGACATTTGCGTGTAATGAAGATCTTCTTTTATACCTAAATTTGAAAGCATCGCTGCTGCATCGCTATCCGCATTCCAACCATTCATCTCTTCAAATTCTACTTGAAGCTCTCCTATTTTTTCTGCATTTTCATCAGTATAATCCGCATAAAGTGCATCAATTTCAGTTTTTATCTTGTACAACGGTTTATTACCCATAATCACTGTCTCTAGCACAGTAAATTCATCATATGCATAATGGTTTTGTTCCAAAACCGACATTCGCTTTCCCGGTTCCAGATGCACATGACCTGAAGTTGCCTCCATTGTTCCCGAAAGAATTTTAAGAAAAGTAGATTTTCCGGCTCCATTGGCCCCAATAATACCGTAGCAATTACCTTGAGTAAATGCGGTATTTACTTCGTCAAAAAGTATGCGCTTACCAAACTGAACTGAAAGATTAGAAACTGATAACATGATAAAATAGATTGTTAATTCGAATTCGGCGCAAAAGTAGAAAAATGGTTCCAGAACCTGAAACAATCTATCATTAATTTACAAGGGTTTATTTATTATGTTTTTGGGCTAAGCATATCATTTTAAACCATGCTTTTGTTCAGTTTTACGAAATTTATAATTTGGATAGAATCTTAATTAGTAAAGAATTAACTAATAGTTAACAAATGTAGAAAGAGTTTCCATTTATTTTTGGGCAGTTGGTCAGTTAATTAGGTTCCCAAAATGCAGTTCTACCCATTAAGATATATTGCCGTATTATCGATTCTATGCTGCTGTTTATGTAGTTGTGAATCTTCTGATAAAGTAATCAGGGAATACACCTATTTTGGTGGTGAAATTGTAAACCCTAATTCGGACTATGTCATCATTTCTAAAGGTGACGAACCTGGAGACACCATACCCTTGGATAAAAACAATCGATTTTTCTACAAAATAAAAAATCTAGAAGAAGGGCTTTATTCGTTTAAGCACAAACCCGAAAATCAACTGGTGATTTTAGAAAAAGGAGACAGTTTACTTATCCGGCTTAACACCTTAGAGTTTGATGAATCTCTCGTGTTTACTGGTGATGGCTCTAGAAAAAACAATTTTTTAATCGATATGTTCTTACAAAATGAGCAAGAGAGAGCAAAATTAGAAAGAACAGATCTACAATTATCTCCTTCTTATTTTAAAAAAAATCAAGATTCTTTATTAGCACAGAAAGTTAAAGCCTATACCAAACTTACCTCTAAGTACAAGTTGAGTGCACTTGCAAAAAAACTTACGCAAGCTAGTTTTATATTTGATTACTATACGCGTCACGAATTATATTTTCATAGTCGTTATGGTATTGGAGGCATGGATTCTGCAAAAGACCTGCAGAAGTCTTTCTTTGATTTTAGAAAAGACATTAATTTTAATGATGATGATCTTAAAAATTTGTATGCCTATAATAGATACTTGAATTATTATGTTACGAATTCTTCGTTGTCAAATTATAATAAAGAATTCTCTTATTATAGAGCGCGAATCGGAAACGTAATTTATAGATTAGACTTAATCGATAGTTTAGTAAAACATCCTTATATCAAAAATAACCTCTTAAGAAGAGTAACTACTAATTTTTTATTAGACAGTAAAAAAAATCATGAGTCGAGTAAGGTATTAAAGCATTACTTATCCGTTAGTTCTAATAAAAAATCACAAAAAGAACTCATAAAACTATCCAAAGCGATATCAAGGTTAAGACCTAATAAAACTATTCCTGATCAAGAATTAATTACATCCAATGGAGATCGAATTAAACTTTCTTCTCTTTTCAATAAATCAATTACCGCTCTGTATTTTTGGTCTATGGAAAGTAAAGATCATTATATTCGAGCTCATAAAAAAGCCTCTTATCTAAGTGCTTTATATCCCGAGATTGATTTTATTGCTATAAATACCGATGATGACCAAACAAAAAATTGGTTAAAAACTATTAAAAGGCATCATTATAATTTGGGCAAAGAATATGAATTTAAATACCCTAAATGCTCTTCAGCAGAACTTGTTATACATTCTAGTAACAAAGTAATTCTTGTTGACCAAGACGGAAAAATAATAAATGAAAAAGCGAATTTATTTTCTTCTGTTTTCGAAAAACAACTTATGCAATATACCAGATTAGCGAGTTTGGATAACTAAAAAAAGCTACTCTTTTCAAAGTAGCTTTAATCAATTTATATGTTTTTGGTATACCTAAAGGTTAGTTTCCTTTTTTATAATCTGCAAGAAACTTTGCTAATCCGATATCTGTTAATGGATGTTTTAATAGCCCTTCAATCGAAGAAAGAGGTCCTGTCATTACATCTGCGCCAATCTTCGCACAATCAATTACGTGCATTGTATGCCTTACCGAAGCAGCCAAAATTTGCGTATCGAACCCATAATTATCATAAATTAGTCTAATTTCTGCAATAAGATTAAGTCCATCTGTAGAGATATCATCCAATCTTCCGATAAAAGGAGATACATATGTCGCACCTGCTTTTGCCGCCAACAACGCCTGGCCCGCAGAAAATACTAGCGTACAGTTGGTCTTAATACCCTTATCACTAAAATATTTGATCGCTTTTACGCCATCTTTAATCATCGGAACCTTCACAATAATCTGATCATGAAGTTTAGCCAGTTCCTCTCCTTCCTTAATAATACCTTCAAAATCTGTCGAAATAACCTCTGCACTTACATCTCCGGTTACAATATCACATATTTTTTTATAGTGATTTGTTATATTTTCTTTTCCTGTGATACCTTCTTTAGCCATCAAAGATGGGTTTGTGGTAACTCCATCCAAAACACCAAGATCTTGTGCTTCTTTAATCTGATCAAGGTTTGCAGTATCAATAAAAAACTTCATAGTATTGTATTTAATTTGTTGTGTATAGTAATTATATGTTTTTAATATTGGTGCGAATATAAAGATATTCCTTGTTGATTGATAATATCCTTAATTAATTGCACGTAAAGGCTTATATTTTTTAAATAAAACGTGCTATAACTTGTAATGATTCATTAATAATCTCTCATATACTTTATCTGGCAATATTCTTTTTAGAACAATAGAGAATTTTTGCATAAATACTCCTACTTTATAATGCACTTTAGGGTTTTTGGTTTGTATCACTTTATAAACTACCCTTGCCATTTCTAGAGGATCACTTCCCGAATCTACGTGATCATCCATTAGAGTCAGCGAATCACCGTAGGATTTTTTATATGGCGAATCAGAAAGTACGGGTGCATGATATCGTCCTGCAGCAATATTTGTTGCAAAATCACCCGGAGCAATATTGGTCATTTTTATATTAAAACTTTTTAGTTCCATACGCCAAGCCTCGGTAGTAACTTCTAACGCTGCCTTAGAAGCGCTATAAACTCCTCTAAAAGGTAATCCCATATACCCTGCAATAGAAGTGATATTAATAATAAGACCACTTTTTTGCTCTCGCATTAAAGGCAGCACAGCTTTAGTAACATTAATAGCTCCAAAATAATTCGTCATGAAATTGCGCTGTATTTCTTCTTCAGGAATTTCTTCCATTGGTCCAGTAATTCCCGCACCTGCATTATTTATCAAAATATCTATACGCCCATGCTCCTTTTGGATCTCGTCTATTGCTGATCGAATTGTGATCGTATCTGCTACATCCAACTTTAATAAAGTAAAAGGTTCAAAATTTGGAAATCTAGATGGATTCCGACTTGTACCATATACAATATATCCTTTCTCTTTAAGAAACGTACCTATTGATTTTCCTATTCCCGAAGAACCACCAGTAATTAAAACAACAGGAGATTTTTGATCTGTATTCATGATTGCAAATATACAATTATGATTTACGAATAATACCTAAAAAAATACTGATTTATTACGAAATTAAAAAAGAGATAAAGGAAAAATAAGGGCACAAAAAAAGGCAAGCTACCTACATCACACCGCTACAACCGTTTACCTTTGCTGCGTTCCCGCCCTGGAGGATTCAACAGGAGCTAGTTGTGTAGGACTTGCCACTGCAAAGATACAATCTTTACTATATAAAACAACGATTTTTTAAACCCAATTAAAATAAATATCTTGCTTCAAATTAAAACCTCGTAATGAACATTCGTAACTCCTTATTCATCATAACATTAAGCATATTCATTTTTTCTTGCGGAAGTAACCAGGACAAGAAAAAAAAATATTTTTCTATAGTTACCGAAAATAATCAGGCTATATTTAAACTTGGCGAAACGATAAAAGCCACTATAAAAAATGATCAAAATATTACTGTCGATTCGGTAACTTATGTTTTGGATAATACATCAACCCCTTCAACATCAAATTATAGTTTTGAAGAAAAAATAGATACCGAAAAACTAGGTACACATATACTTAAAGCTCATGTCTTTTATGATGGTAATATTGACACTATAACCAAAAAAATCACTTTACTTAACAATGCATCTCCAAAATTATACTCCTACAAGATTATTGCCGAATATCCTCATGACAAAGGAGCTTTTACTCAAGGGTTAGAATTTTTTGGTGACACCTTGTATGAAAGTACCGGAAAAAAAGGAAAATCCTCATTAAGAAAAGTAAACTATACCACCGGAGAAGTGCTAATTAAAAAAGATATTTCTAATGACTATTTTGCAGAAGGTATCACCATCATAAATAATAAGGTGTACCAACTTACCTGGTTGGCAAAAGAAGGTTTCATATACGATCTTTCAACATTAGAAAAAACAGGAAGTTTTGCTTATAATAAAAGTAAAGAAGGTTGGGGCTTATGTAATGATGGTCAACGTATATATAAAAGTGATGGTACCGAAAAAATCTGGATTCTAGATCCAGAAACATTGGCCGAAAAAGAATATATCCAAGTGGTTACTAATAAAGGAGTCAAAACAAAATTTAATGAATTAGAATGGGTAGACGGAAAAATATATGCAAACACCTGGCCAAGACATGGGTCTACGAACAAATCTAATCTCAAAACCAGTATTACAGTCATTAACCCAAAAAACGGAGCCATAGAGGCCGTTGTAGATTTAAGAGGGCTACGCGATAAAGTTACTCAACATCCAGATCTTGATGTTTTAAATGGTATTGCGTATAAAGCAGATACAAAGCAACTATTTATTACTGGTAAAAATTGGGATAAACTTTTCGAAATAGAAATTATTAAATAGCTACTGCATAAATATTCGCAATATTTTCGATTACGCTATTGCAACATCATAATAACTACCTCGTTATTGTAATAGACAGATAATAAACCGTACCTTTGCGGCTTATTTTTATTTATATGAACAAATTTGAAGCTTTAGGCCTCGGTGATGAAATTCTAAAGGCGGTGAATGATATGGGGTTTGAGACCCCAAGTGAGGTGCAAGAAAAGGCTATTCCTATATTACTTAATGAGGATACGGATATTGTGGCTTTGGCCCAAACCGGTACCGGAAAAACGGCAGCTTTTGGTTTTCCGTTAATTGAAAAAATCGATAGTAACAGTAGAATTACACAAGGGTTAATTTTATCCCCAACTCGTGAACTTTGTTTACAAATTACCAATGAGTTAAAAAACTACTCTAAATATATCTCTGGATTACATACTGTAGCCATTTATGGTGGTGCTAGTATTACTGATCAAGCCAAACAAATCAAAAGAGGTGCACAAATCATTGTAGCTACTCCTGGACGTATGCAAGATATGATCAACCGTAAAATGGTTGATATTTCTAATATTGGTTATTGCGTATTGGATGAGGCGGATGAAATGTTAAACATGGGGTTCTATGAAGATATCAACGCTATCTTATCTCATACTCCCGAAGAGAAAAGCACATGGTTATTTTCGGCTACAATGCCCAAAGAAGTAGCTACAATAGCTAAACGATTTATGAGTACTCCGGTAGAAATAACCGTAGGACATAAAAATACTGGTTCTAAGAACGTTTCTCACGAGTATTACATCGTAAACTCTCGAGACCGTTACGCAGCCTTAAAACGATTAGCAGATGCCAATCCAGACATTTTTTCTGTAATTTTTTGTCGTACCAAAAGAGATACACAAAAAGTTGCTGAAAATTTAATCGGAGATGGGTATAACGCCGCAGCATTGCACGGAGATCTAAGTCAGAATCAACGTGATTTGGTGATGAAAAGTTTTAGAAACCGACAAATACAAATGCTGGTAGCAACAGATGTTGCCGCTCGTGGAATTGATGTTGACGATGTTACACATGTAATTAATTATCAACTCCCTGATGAGATTGAGACCTATACGCACCGAAGTGGTAGAACGGGACGAGCTGGTAAAAGTGGAGTCTCTATGGTCATTGTATCCAAAAGCGAGGTTAGAAAAATTAAATCTGTAGAGCGTATTATTAAAAAGAGTTTCGAGAAAAAAGAAATTCCTAATGGCGAAGAAATATGTCAGGTACAATTATTTCATCTGGCCAGTGACATCGGAAAAGCTGAAATAAATCATGAAATCGATAGTTACTTACCTTCTATTAATGAAGTATTAGAGGATTTCTCTAAAGAAGAACTTATAAAAAAATTCTTTTCTGTAGAATTCTCTCGTTTTCATAATTATTATAAAAACGCAAGAGATCTTAATGCTTCTGCAGGAGATAGAGGAAGAGATTCAGACAGCGGCGATGGTAGTACAAGATACTTTATTAATGTAGGAGAAAAAGATGGGTTTGATTGGATGACCCTTAAGGATTTCCTTAAAGAAGTCCTTGAATTAGGGGGCGACTCCCTATCACGTGTAGATGTAAAAGAAAGTTTTTCTTTCTTTAATACGAGCGCAGAATATCAGGAACGTGTTCTTTCTATTTTCGAAGATTTCAAAATGGAAGGTCGTAAAGTTAATGTAGAAATCTCTAAAGGTTCAGGTTCTAGTGGCCGTAGAGGAGGTGGAAGACGTCGTCGTGATAATAACGGAGGTGGCGGATTTAAAGGAAAACGTAGAAGCGATGGATTTAAACCTAAAGGCAAAAAACGTTTTGATAAAAATGATAGCCGCGATGGTGGCGGTAACCAAAGAAGAGATCGTAGAAAACGTAGTGATCGAAGATAAGTTTTATGGCTTTTAACAGCTATATCCAAATTTTGGCGCGATTTTTATGTTATATTCTAATAAATTGAACGTCTTATAGTATATGAAGAACATATTATTTTACATATTGCTTATTTGTGGTATAACTTCTTTTGCTCAGGAAGACCCTGGTATGGTATCGGGTAAGGTACTAAATGCAGCTACTGACCAAAAGTTAGAAAACGTACATATTGTTAATTTAAGTCAGGTAATTGGTACAATTACAAATAAAGATGGAGATTTTACCATAAAGGCAAATGTAAATGATACGTTGTATTTTTCTTATATAGGATATAAACCCTTACGGGTTAGAGTAACCAATGACTGGGTTAAGTTTGGGGATGTAAAAATTAAAATGACCGAACTAGGAATCGCCTTAGAAGAAGTTGTTGTTGCAGATGTACAATTAACAGGATATCTGGAGATCGATGCCAAAAGAATTCCCGTTTATAATAATTACCGATACAGTATCGCGGGTCTTAGTTCTGGATATGAAGGAGGAAGTAGGCAACCTGGAGCAGTTAATAAAGTTTTAGGTGCCATATTTAATCCAGCAGATTTTTTATACAATATCTTTAGCAAACGATCCAAAGAGCTTAGGAAGCTTCGTAAAATGAAGAAGGATGATGAAATTAGAAACTTGCTCGAGAATAAATTTGACCGTGCTACACTAATGGCGCTTCTTCAGGTAGAACGCCTCGATATAGACGAAATATTACGTAATTGTAATTACTCGGTAGACTTTATAAAATTTGCGAATGATCTTCAAATTCTTGATGCTATAAGCGAGTGTTACGAGGAGTATAAAGTTTTAGATAGAAAGTAAAAGAAGAAATAGTATATCTTACTTTGAAGAATGTAGAGCTATTCTATTTCCTTCAGAATCAATAAAAAAAGCCATATATCCATGATTCTCGGATATTTGCTTTTTACCAGATATTACCTTTCCTCCTGCCGCATCTACCCTACTAATCTCTTTTGCAACGTCATCACAAGAAAAGTAAACCAAAACACCATTTTCGCTAGGAACATAATGCTCATCTGCCTTGATAAGGGTTCCTGTAGCTACTCCTATTTGGTTTTTGTTCGGAAACCACCCCATTTCTATACCCTCTAATTTGTGATGTGTTATCTCAATCTCAAATACTTCTTCATAAAAAGATTTTGCTCTAGCCATTTGAATAACCGGAATTTCGAACCATGCTATCATAATTGTCTTTTTTTAGTATTCAGAAATATACTAAGTATTCATTTATATTAGAAACAAAATATACGAACTGGCATTATTTTTATGTGAAAACTGATTAATGGATTATCACTTATGATCTTCATGGTATCTTTCAATAATTTTTTCATGACTTTTAATCACTTTCTTAGCCCATTGCATTCGTTTTTCGAGTTTTTCTTTTTCCGACAATTGCCAATCCACTCCCGAGGCTCTTAATTTGGCAGTAACATCTTGTAAAATAATAGCCGCAGAAACCGAAATATTAAGACTCTCTGTAAAGCCCACCATAGGGATATGAAGTTTGCAATCGGCAGCTTCAAGCACTGTATCACTTAAACCTTGTTGCTCTTGTCCAAAGAAAAAAGCAGATGGTCTAGTAACATCAAAATCCTGTAATGTTTTAGAATCATCATGTGGTGATGTTGCTACAATTTGATATCCTTTTTCTTGTAATGTTGTTAAGCATTCTTTGGTAGTTGCGTATCTATTAATATCTACCCATTTCTGTGCTCCCATTGCAATTTCTCTATCAATACGTTTGGCATTAATCTCTTCAATCACATGCACATTTTGGACTCCAAAAACATCACAACTTCTAATCACAGCACTAGTATTATGTAATTGATACACATCCTCAACCGCAACAGTAAAATGATTCGTTCTTTTATCTACTACCTTTTTATACAATGCCAGTCGCCTTGGCGTAAGAAAGGACTCTAGGTATTCCAGAAGTTTTATATCCACCATAAACGCTAAAATATAAAAATAACCCTTATTTATTCACTAAAAAAACCGTTGAATTATACAATCCAACGGTCATCCTAAATCTACATTTAAATCAAAAAACACTTAAACTTTAAACTATGTATTTCTTAAGAATTAATATGTAAACAATTTTGTAAAAGTAAAACCCCCCGGAATTACCCCTAAAGCCGAGGGGTTTAAAGTAAACACATCGTCAAAATGCATCATTATAGCTATTTACTGTCATCAGTCGATAGCTTAATCCTTAGTTTCTATTTCATTTCTTTATTTTTTTATCATATTTTATGGTATACCATATATCGTTGTTGGGCAGTCTACCATTAAAAACTTTTTTTCATGGTTAAGGCGAATAAGGGTTAAAAAAAATATAGCGTTTCTGTTATATAATTTATCTGAGTACTCTTTAGGTAAATGAGTGTATTTCCCAAAAGTCATAGGCGTCAAAAACTTTGTTAACAAAGTCTTAAAGTAAATAAGGCAATACCGTAAATGAGAGATAGAATTCCTATATTTCGATCTAAATTCGATACATACAGGAAGTACATATTCTTCTTTAAGAAAAATATAAATGTTACTTAGATATAGGATATATCTATTAAACACAAGAAGTAAAAATCCACTCATAATGGTTAATTTAATTATTAATCGTTATTCAGACCCTGCTTTTGTTGGCTCGCCAAAGTTTTACAAATAGCGGGGTTGTTTTTATTCAATAATTTAATGTAGACAGATGTAAAAGAATAGCTAATCTCAAAACTGTCATTTATAAACTTTATTTTAAGTACGTACTATTTATAACTATAAATTGTTATCCATACCACATATTTGTTAATATTAACTTAATCCCACTCTAGCTAGAACTTATATATTAATGCTCGGTTCTTGCCATAAAATGATATAATTAACATACCATAATACAACATTAGTCTTATAAATGAATACAAAACTACACCAAATACCAAAGCTCAGGGTGGGGTAAGAAAGTAAGCTTTTGTACTATTTCTTAATTTGATTGTTTTCTTTAAAAAAACAATATCTAAATATAACTACTATTTGTTAAATCAACTTACTTAAAAACCTCATAATTATTATGGTTTTACCATTATTTATTGATTTTTGAATACTAATAGCACAATTATGGCTCGATGCATATCCCAAAAAAAACCTAAAAAGCTTATTTACATATGTTTACATAGACATATCCATTTCTAAGCGTCAGCTTTATTTAAAAAACGATAGAGTAATACATCTTAGCAAGGCCTATCCTTAAGTTTTTTACCTTGAGCTTATACTTTTTAACCTCTTATTGTTTTCAAAAAAAAACCTTCTTTGCTTACTGATATTCCATAAAAAAAATGCTAAACAAAAACATTTAACGCTTATAATCTGATGGTTACGCTAATTCTTCTACATATCCCCTAATGATCCTCTATTTTTTATCAAAAAATACTCAAATTCTTCTTCTTTGTTCAGAAACTTGTTTAACCATAGTGAAATGTCATCAAAATTATTTCAAAAAAGGACTTTTATTGTAAATAGATATTATTGTAATACTATAAATTCACTTCTTCGGTTACTTTGATGTTCTTCTTCACTACATTTTACTCCATTCGCACAATCATTTATCAAGCTTGTTTCTCCATATCCTCTGCCAGATACTCTAGATTTATCTATCCCTCCTTTATTAACAATATAGGCTATGGTACTTTTGGCTCTTCGTTCACTAAGGTACATATTATAATTATCCTTTGCTCTACTATCTGTATGAGAACGCACATCTATTTTTAACTGTGGGTGTTCTTTTAAGGTTGCAATTATTTTTTGTAATTCTATTTCGGCATCGGATCGAATATTTGATTTATCCAGATCAAAATATATAATTTGTAATCTAAGTAATTTTGCCAGATCATCTCCTGGTTTAATTTCTCCAGCTTCTAATCCTCCTTCCCCAAGTTGCAAGGCCAAATTATGTTCATATTCTAAAACAGTATTTGTAGTTAGCAAAGTTTCGGTTGGACTATACTTTGTTTTTGTAGCCCTAACGATATAAGGAGTATCACATTCCAAATCAAAAGTATATCGCCCCTTATCATCCGTTTTAGTGCGTTGTAATTCTTTATTATTATCATCCATTAATATCACATCCGCTTCTACTAATCTTTCTCTTGTAGTGGCATCTGTGATTAAACCCGTTACATATTGATTACATTCTGTTATTAAATCTTTAGTTTGTTTAAAACTATAAATATCATCATTTCCTTTACCTCCTACACGATTGCTTGAAAAGTATCCGATTTTTGTTGATTCATCAAGAACAAAAGTAAAATCATCCTCAGAACTATTAACCGGTTTACCTATATTGTACGGAATAGAAAACAATCCCAACCCTTCGGGAACCGAAACAAATACATCCAGTCCTCCCAAACCTACATGTCCATCACTAGCAAAATACAAACGTCCAGAATCACTAATATAAGGAAAGGTTTCTCGGCCTTCGGTATTAATTTTATCTCCTAAGTTTTTCGGCTCTCCAAACGTACCATCATCATAGATATCGACCACATACAAATCGGATAACCCTTTACTATCAGACATATCGCTGGCAAAATACAATTTTCTTCCATCTGCACTAAGAGCAGGATGGGCCACCGAGTATTCGTCGCTATTAAAAGGTAACTCCTCTACATTAACCCATTTATCATTTTCTAATGTTGCTCTATACAATTTTAATAATATGGTACCATTTTGGTTTGCGCCTAGTTTCTTTTTGGTAAAATTATTTCGGGTAAAATATACCGTTTTACCATCTTTACTAAAAGATGTTGAAGATTCATGAAAACGTGTATTAATTTTTCCTTTTACCTTTTGGGGAGTTGTTAAAGCTCTACGTTCTCCTATTATATCGGATATATATAAGTCAAGAAAAGGCATTTCATTCCATTCATGTATTGTTTTTATCATGTTTTCTCCCTTGCCCCTGGAGGATGCAAAAACCAATTGTCCCAAATTATTAAAACTTGGTGCATAATCAGAGTATTTTGAATTAACATACAATCGTTTTAAGGTATAACGTCCTGATTGCATTTCAATAAACTTTAAATAATCTCTGGTATTTACGAAATACTCTGCACGTTGATCATTTCCTGTAGCCTCGTTAAATTTTTCCATCACTTGATCAGATTCATCATAGCGCTTAACACTTTTTAAGCTTTGAGAATATCTAAACAAATATTCGGGATCTATTTCTTCTGGATAATTAGTTGCTAATTTTTCGTACCAAGGAACAGCATCCTCTAATTGCGCATTAAAATAATAAGAATCCCCTATTTTTTTGAATAGATCCAAAGATTCATACCCACTGTTTGCTACTTTAAGATATATTTCTCTTGCGTCTACAAAAGCAAACCGATTAAAATTTTCATCCGCTTTTTCTAAACGTTTATCTTGGCTATATCCATTTACAAAAACCAAAAGACTTAATGATATATTGACAATGTAATTTTTAAAGTTCATAATCAATTTGTTTATTTTTTTATTCCCATTTTAGAAGAATGGGCTATATTGATATTTTCAGGATATTTCTTTTAAAAACCTCACTTAAAAGAAACGAGGTGTTAACATTCTACCATATTTTCTAAAAAGTTCGAAGCGTAACATTACTTCGTAACTACCATCATTAAATTGGGATTGTCCTAACTCTGTAGTCTCTCTATCATATGCAAAACCAATCATCATTGAATCAGATATCTGAAATCCTACCTGACCAGTAACCGCAGCACTCCAACGATACGCTACTCCTAGAGTCAAACGTTCGTACAACAAAAAATTAGCCGACACATCTACCTGTAATGGTGCTCCGAACACCAGTTTACTCAGTACTGCAGGTTTAAATTTAAGTTCGTTGGTAAGATCAAAAACATGTCCTGCAATGAAATAATAATTAATACGTTCTTCTGCCAAAAAACTAACTGCATCACTACCACTTACAGTTGTACTTTCATCAAAATGATCTGTTTCTAAAATATTTGGCGCACTCAAACCAAAATATGTTTTTGCGGTATGATAATACACTCCAACTCCAATCTGAGGGCTTAGCTTATTATCTACACTGTTTTCGAACAAAGCATCATTAGCATTAAAAGTGCTCAATTCCTGAAAATCTATATTTAATAAATGTACTCCACCCTTTAACCCAAAGCTTAACTCACCTGTATCCGACATAGGTATAGTATATGAAAAATCTACATCTATATACGTTTCATCTGTGGGACCAATATCATCATTGACTAAGGATAACCCCAACCCTACTCGTCCTTCACTTCCAAGTGGAGTATTTAAGGTTAAGGTTTGTGTACGAGGTGCTCCATCCAAACCCACCCATTGGCTTCGATGTAAACCCATTATACTCATCACACCGCGACTACCAGCATAAGCAGGATTCACACTAATGGTATTATACATATATTGTGTGTATTGAGCATCCTGTTGTGCATATGTGCAGTGAAACACAAAGCTTAAGAGTACCATAGCAATTGTTATGTGTATTTTTTTCATCCGCTTTAATTTATTTTCTTAATAACCCCCATGAATGCAGTACTCATGGGAGTTTTATAATTTTAATTGATTATCTGTTAATGTATAGATATCCTGCTCTGCTCTTACGTTCCCCATTTTCGAGAACATATTCCAGAACATAATAATATGTACCTACCGGAAGTTCATCTTTTTCTTCTATAGTAGTTCTCCCGTTAGAAATCCCTCTAAAGAAATTACTGTCTCTTCCATAATTTTTGGATCCATACACCTTTATTCCCCATCTATTAAAAATCTCCAGGTTATTTTCAAGGTTTTCTATTCCACTAATCACAAAGACATCATTGACTCCATCGCCATTTGGAGATAATCCTGTAAATACGGTAATACCGTCCTCTCCGGTTGAAGGTTCATTAGGTTCTAAATAATTTGGAATTCCATTTCCGTCTGTGTCGATGGCATCTTCTGGGTTACCATCACCATTAGGATCTGCATTTTCATCTACAGTAAGCAAACCATCATCATCATCATCTACATCCTGAAAATCATCTCTACCATCACCATCGGTATCTTGTATAGAATAATTTATTGTACCTCTGTCAAATTCTCCTTCATTTTGCACTCCATCCGGAACTCCATCTACACCGACATTTCCTTCTATTCTTCCTTCAGGTGAAATGATCAGCACATCAACGTCTGCTCCAGATTCATATACATCCAGCACTCCATCCCCATCTGCATCTAAATCTAAGCGATCTATGGTACCATCTCCATCTGTATCTAGGTTAGGATCTCCGTTTTGTTCTTCAGAATCTAAAATTCCATCATTATCATCATCCAGATCGTCTGGATCTACTATTCCATCACCATCAGAATCAATAGCACTTATGGTAGCATCGTCTGGATCTCCATCTGCATCCGGATCTACATCAGCATTATTATTCGGATCATCTGAAGTTTCTGTAATCACTTCACCTCCTGGTGTCATTCCTGTTACCTCGGCAACATTGATCACCTGACCCGCTAAAACGTCAGCTTGTGTTACTACATGTTCTGCTAAGACCATTGCTATATCACCAGTCGCCAATGTAGTTATTGGTAATCCTGAAACTATTGTTGCATTATTATCTATTACAGTAATGTTACTTAAGGTTACAGTACCCGTATTTTCTATTTCAATGGTATATGTAATTATATCTCCCACTGCACCAAATACTCTTGGGTCTGCAGCTTTTGTAACTGCTAATCTTCCGGTAGTCACCAATCCTGTATTTGTTTCTGTTGCATCATCAGGATCTGGTGTTGAAGGATCATCAGACATATCCATTACCTGACTACCATCTGGAGCATCTCCTACTACATCGGCACGGTTAATCACCATTCCTGCATCAAGATCGGCTTGGGTGATTGTATGTGATGCAGTTACAGTAACTCTATCTCCCGGTGCTATTGTTGCGATAGAAGCTGGAAGAATGCTACCCACATCTGCATTGGCATCAGACACTACAATATTTGTAAGTGTAACGGTACCTGTATTAATGACTTCCATTGTATACGTAATTACTTCTCCTACTGCATCATATGCACCGTCTGGTGCAGGATCGTCCAACTTGGTTAATGTGAGTTCAGGGCTTTGATCAATTGTTGTGACCGTAGCATCATCTGGAGCTAGTGTATCCGGATCATCAGAATCATCTGTTATTGTAGTTCCATTAGGGTCTTCTGCTGATACACTAGCTATATTAGTTACATTTCCAGCATCCAAATCTACCTGAGTAATTACATGAGTAGCAGATACTGTAATAGTTTGTCCAGGATCAATACTCGGAATTGTTCCAGGTACAACGGTATCTGCATTAGGATCCGTAATTGTAGCATTAATAAGTGTTACATTTCCATCATTAGTTATATCAATTGTATAGGTAATCAACTCTCCCAAAGTATTATAAGATCCATCAGCAGCTGGATTGTCGATCTTGGTAATTACTATAGAAGGGTTTTGATCAATAGGAGTTACCGTAGCATCATCTGGAGCTGGTGTATTTGGATCATCAGAATCATCCGTTATAGGGTTTCCAACAGGATCATCGGATGTTACTTGTGCTGTATTCGTTACACTTCCTGTATTCAGATCCTGCAAAGTAATTGTATGTGTAGCAGTTACAATAGTACTTGTTCCCGGAGCCAAAGTTGCTATAGTAGCCGGCGTAATACTTCCTGTATCTGCATTAGGATCGGTTACTAAAATATCACTAAGCGTTACGTTTCCAGAATTGGTCACAGTAATTTGATATGAAATCTGCTCTCCTACGGTGTCGTAAGCGCCATCACTTGCCACTAATCCTTCTTTTAGTAATATAATTTCTGGTAAACGATCTATCAAACTCACCGTAGGATCATTATCTGTACCATCTCCTGGAGTAGTACCATCTAATAGTGGTGTCTCAACTGTCTCATTATTCGGAACAACAACTCCGTCTCCATCAACATCGGTATCCGACGTATCTGTAATTGGAGTGGCTGGGGTACCATCCGGTAAATTTGGTGGCGTAGCACTTCCTGTAGCCGTGTTCTCTATTCCTCCGGCATCAACATCTAACTGTAAAATCGTATATACTGATGTTAAACTACCGGTAGCTCCAGGAGCTAAATTCGCTGGTGTAACTGCAGCAGCAGCTAAACCTAACTTCGTATCTGTAACATTGGCTCCCGTGACACTTACATTACCACTATTGGTAACACTCAAGGTATATTCTATCGTATCCCCGGCATCAACAATACCATTGGCATTTACATCTACCGCAGTAGCAAAGGTCTTAGTAAAAGTAATTTGTGGGACTGCAGGAATCAAACTCACCGTAGGATCATTATCTGTACCATCTCCAGGAGTCGTACCATCTAATAGTGGTGTCTCAACTGTCTCATTATTCGGAACAACAACTCCGTCTCCATCAACATCGGTATCCGACGTATCTGTAATTGGAGTGGCTGGGGTACCATCCGGTAAGTTTGGTGGCGTAGCACTTCCCGTAGCCGTGTTCTCTATTCCTCCGGCATCAACATCTAACTGTAAAATCGTATACACTGATGTCAAACTACCGGTAGCTCCAGGAGCTAAGCTAGCTGGAGTAACTGCAGCAGCAGCTAAACCTAACTTCGTATCTGTAACATTGGCTCCCGTGACACTTACATTACCACTATTGGTAACACTCAAGGTATATTCTATCGTATCTCCTGCATCAACAATACCGTTGGCATTTACATCTACCGCAGTAGCAAAGGTCTTAGTAAAAGTAATTTGTGGGACCGCAGGAATCAAACTCACCGTAGGATCATTATCTGTACCATCTCCAGGAGTCGTACCATCTAATAGTGGCGTCTCAACAGTTTCATTATTTGGAACAGCAACTCCGTCTCCATCAACATCGGTATCTGACGTATCTGTAATTGGAGTGGCTGGGGTACCATCCGGTAAATTTGGTGGCGTAGCACTTCCCGTAGCCGTGTTCTCGATTCCTCCGGCATCAACATCTAACTGTAAAATCGTATACACTGATGTCAAACTACCGGTAGTTCCAGGAGCTAAATTCGCTGGTGTAACTGCAGCAGCAGCTAAACCTAACTTCGTATCTGTAACATTGGCTCCTGTCAAACTTACATTACCACTATTGGTAACACTCAACGTATATTCTATCGTATCTCCTGCATCAACAATACCGTTAGCATTTACATCTACCGCAGTAGCAAAGGTCTTAGTAAAAGTAATTTGTGGGACTGCAGGAATCAAACTCACCGTAGGGTCATTATCTGTACCATCTCCTGGAGTCGTACCATCTAATAGTGGCGTCTCAACTGTCTCATTATTCGGAACAGCAACTCCATCCCCATCAACATCTGTATCCGACGTATCAGTAATTGGTGTAGAAGCACTACCATCCGGTAGGTTTGGAGGAGTAGCCTCTCCTGTAGCTGTATTCTCTATTCCTCCGGCATCAACATCTGATTGTAATATCGTATATACTGATGTTAAACTACCGGTAGCTCCTGGAGCTAAATTCGCTGGTGTAACTAAAGAACCTGTAACTCCTAATTTAGTATCTGTAACATTGGCAGCTGTTAGACTTACATTACCACTATTGGTAACACTCAAGGTATATTCTATCGTATCTCCTGCATCAACAATACCGTTGGCATTTACATCTACCGCAGTAGCAAAGGTCTTAGTAAAAGTAATTTGTGGGACTGCAGGAATCAAACTCACCGTAGGGTCATTATCTGTACCATCTCCAGGAGTCGTACCATCTAATAGTGGAGTCTCAACTGTCTCATTATTTGGAACAGCAACTCCATCCCCATCAACATCTGTATCAGAAGTATCAGTAATTGGTGTAGCGGCACTACCATCTGGTAAATTTGGTGGCGTAGCACTTCCTGTAGCCGTGTTCTCTATTCCTCCGGCATCAACATCTAACTGTAAAATCGTATATACTGATGTTAAACTACCGGTAGCTCCAGGAGCTAAATTCGCTGGTGTAACTGCAGCAGCAGCTAAACCTAACTTCGTATCTGTAACATTGGCTCCCGTGACACTTACATTACCACTATTGGTAACACTCAAGGTATATTCTATCGTATCCCCGGCATCAACAATACCATTGGCATTTACATCTACCGCAGCAGCAAAGGTCTTAGTAAAAGTAATTTGTGGGACTGCAGGAATCAAACTCACCGTAGGATCATTATCTGTACCATCTCCTGGAGTCGTACCATCTAATAGTGGCGTCTCAACTGTTTCATTATTCGGAACAGCAACTCCGTCTCCATCAACATCTGTATCCGACGTATCTGTAATTGGAGTGGCTGGGGTACCATCCGGTAAATTTGGTGGCGTAGCACTTCCCGTAGCCGTGTTCTCGATTCCTCCGGCATCAACATCTGATTGTAATATCGTATATACTGATGTTAAACTACCGGTAGCTCCTGGAGTTAAGCTAGCTGGAGTAACTGCAGCAGCAGCTAAACCTAACTTCGTATCTGTAACATTGGCTCCCGTGACACTTACATTACCACTATTGGTAACACTCAAGGTATATTCTATCGTATCCCCTGCATCAACAATACCGTTGGCATTTACATCTACCGCAGTAGCAAAGGTCTTAGTAAAAGTAATTTGTGGGACTGCAGGAATCAAACTCACCGTAGGATCATTATCTGTACCATCTCCAGGAGTCGTACCATCTAATAGTGGTGTCTCTACAGTCTCATTATTCGGAACAGCAACTCCGTCTCCATCAACATCGGTATCTGACGTATCTGTAATTGGAGTGGCTGGGGTACCATCCGGTAAATTTGGTGGCGTAGCACTTCCCGTAGCCGTGTTCTCTATTCCTCCGGCATCAACATCTAACTGTAAAATCGTATACACTGATGTCAAACTACCGGTAGTTCCAGGAGCTAAATTCGCTGGTGTAACTGCAGCAGCAGCTAAACCTAACTTCGTATCTGTAACATTGGCTCCTGTCAAACTTACATTACCACTATTGGTAACACTCAACGTATATTCTATCGTATCTCCTGCATCAACAATACCGTTAGCATTTACATCTACCGCAGTAGCAAAGGTCTTAGTAAAAGTAATTTGTGGGACTGCAGGAATCAAACTCACCGTAGGGTCATTATCTGTACCATCTCCTGGAGTCGTACCATCTAATAGTGGCGTCTCAACTGTCTCATTATTTGGAACAGCAACTCCGTCTCCATCAACATCGGTATCCGACGTATCTGTAATTGGAGTGGCTGGGGTACCATCCGGTAAATTTGGTGGCGTAGCACTTCCCGTAGCCGTGTTCTCTATTCCTCCGGCATCAACATCTAACTGTAAAATCGTATACACTGATGTTAAACTACCGGTAGCTCCAGGAGCTAAGCTAGCTGGAGTAACTGCAGCAGCAGCTAAACCTAACTTCGTATCTGTAACATTGGCTCCCGTGACACTTACATTACCACTATTGGTAACACTCAAGGTATATTCTATCGTATCTCCTGCATCAACAATACCGTTGGCATTTACATCTACCGCAGTAGCAAAGGTCTTAGTAAAAGTAATTTGTGGGACTGCAGGAATCAAACTCACCGTAGGATCATTATCTGTACCATCTCCAGGAGTCGTACCATCTAATAGTGGCGTCTCAACTGTCTCATTATTCGGAACAGCAACTCCGTCTCCATCAACATCGGTATCCGAAGTATCTGTAATTGGAGTGGCTGGGGTACCATCCGGTAAGTTTGGTGGCGTAGCACTTCCCGTAGCCGTGTTCTCTATTCCTCCGGCATCAACATCTAACTGTAAAATCGTATACACTGATGTCAAACTACCGGTAGCTCCTGGAGCTAAATTCGCTGGTGTAACTGCAGCAGCAGCTAAACCTAACTTCGTATCTGTAACATTGGCTCCCGTGACACTTACATTACCACTATTGGTAACACTCAACGTATATTCTATCGTATCCCCGGCATCAACAATACCATTGGCATTTACATCTACCGCAGTAGCAAAGGTCTTAGTAAAAGTAATTTGTGGGACTGCAGGAATCAAACTCACCGTAGGATCATTATCTGTACCATCTCCTGGAGTACTACCATCTAATAGCGGTGTCTCTACAGTCTCATTATTCGGAACAGCAACTCCGTCTCCATCAACATCGGTATCTGACGTATCTGTAATTGGAGTGGCTGGGGTACCATCCGGTAAATTTGGTGGCGTAGCACTTCCCGTAGCCGTGTTCTCTATTCCTCCGGCATCAACATCTAACTGTAAAATCGTATACACTGATGTCAAACTACCGGTAGCTCCAGGAGCTAAATTCGCTGGTGTAACTGCAGCAGCAGCTAAACCTAACTTCGTATCTGTAACATTGGCTCCCGTTACACTCACATTACCACTATTGGTAACACTCAAAGTATATTCTATCGTATCCCCGGCATCAACAATACCGTTGGCATTTACATCTACCGCAGTAGCAAAGGTCTTAGTAAAAGTAATTTGTGGGACTGCAGGAATCAAACTCACCGTAGGGTCATTATCTGTACCATCTCCTGGAGTCGTACCATCTAATAGTGGCGTCTCAACTGTTTCATTATTCGGAACAGCAACTCCGTCTCCATCAACATCGGTATCCGACGTATCTGTAATTGGAGTGGCTGGGGTACCATCCGGTAGGTTTGGTGGCGTAGCACTTCCCGTAGCCGTGTTCTCTATTCCTCCGGCATCAACATCTAACTGTAAAATCGTATATACTGATGTCAAACTACCGGTAGCTCCAGGAGCTAAATTCGCTGGTGTAACCGCAGCAGCAGCCAATCCTAACTTCGTATCTGTAACATTGGCTCCCGTTACACTTACATTACCACTATTGGTAACACTCAACGTATATTCTATCGTATCCCCGGCATCAACAATACCGTTAGCATTTACATCTACCGCAGCAGCAAAGGTCTTAGTAAAAGTAATTTGTGGGACTGCAGGAATCAAACTCACCGTAGGATCATTATCTGTACCATCTCCTGGAGTCGTACCATCTAATAGTGGCGTCTCAACTGTTTCATTATTCGGAACAGCAACTCCGTCTCCATCAACATCTGTATCCGACGTATCTGTAATTGGAGTGGCTGGGGTACCATCCGGTAAATTTGGTGGCGTAGCACTTCCCGTAGCCGTGTTCTCGATTCCTCCGGCATCAACATCTGATTGTAATATCGTATATACTGATGTTAAACTACCGGTAGCTCCTGGAGCTAAATTCGCTGGTGTAACTAAAGAACCTGTAACTCCTAATTTAGTATCTGTAACATTGGCAGCTGTTAGACTTACATTACCACTATTGGTAACACTCAAGGTATATTCTATCGTATCCCCTGCATCAACAATACCGTTGGCATTTACATCTACCGCAGTAGCAAAGGTCTTAGTAAAAGTAATTTGTGGGACTGCAGGAATCAAACTCACCGTAGGATCATTATCTGTACCATCTCCAGGAGTCGTACCATCTAATAGTGGCGTCTCTACAGTTTCATTATTTGGAACAGCAACTCCATCCCCATCAACATCTGTATCAGAAGTATCAGTAATTGGTGTAGCGGCACTACCATCCGGTAAATTTGGTGGCGTAGCACTTCCCGTAGCCGTGTTCTCTATTCCTCCGGCATCAACATCTAACTGTAAAATCGTATATACTGATGTTAAACTACCGGTAGCTCCAGGAGCTAAATTCGCTGGTGTAACTGCAGCAGCAGCTAAACCTAACTTCGTATCTGTAACATTGGCTCCCGTTACACTTACATTACCACTATTGGTAACACTCAAAGTATATTCTATCGTATCCCCGGCATCAACAATACCATTGGCATTTACATCTACCGCAGTAGCAAAGGTCTTGGTAAAGGTGATTTCAGGAACTGCAGGAATCAAACTCACCGTAGGATCATTATCTGTACCATCTCCTGGAGTAGTACCATCTAATAGTGGCGTCTCAACTGTCTCATTATTCGGAACAGCAACTCCATCCCCATCAACATCGGTATCCGACGTATCTGTAATTGGAGTGGCTGGGGTACCATCCGGTAAGTTTGGTGGCGTAGCACTTCCCGTAGCCGTGTTCTCTATTCCTCCGGCATCAACATCTAACTGTAAAATCGTATATACTGATGTTAAACTACCGGTAGCTCCAGGAGCTAAGCTAGCTGGAGTAACTGCAGCAGCAGCCAATCCTAACTTCGTATCTGTAACATTGGCTCCCGTTACACTTACATTACCACTATTGGTAACACTCAACGTATATTCTATCGTATCTCCTGCATCAACAATACCATTGGCATTTACATCTACCGCAGTAGCAAAGGTCTTGGTAAAGGTGATTTCAGGAACTGGTGGAATCAAACTCACCGTAGGATCATTATCTGTACCATCTCCTGGAGTACTACCATCTAATAGTGGCGTCTCAACTGTCTCATTATTCGGAACAACAACTCCGTCTCCATCAACATCGGTATCAGAAGTATCTGTAATTGGAGTGGCTGGGGTACCATCCGGTAAGTTTGGTGGCGTAGCACTTCCCGTAGCCGTGTTCTCTATTCCTCCGGCATCAACATCTAACTGTAAAATCGTATACACTGATGTTAAACTACCGGTAGCTCCTGGAGCTAAATTCGCTGGTGCAACCGCAGCTGCAGCTAAACCTAACTTCGTATCTGTAACATTGGCTCCTGTCAAACTTACATTACCACTATTGGTAACACTCAACGTATATTCTATCGTATCCCCAGCATCAACAATACCATTGGCATTTACATCTACCGCAGTAGCAAAGGTCTTAGTAAAAGTAATTTGTGGGACTGCAGGAATCAAACTCACCGTAGGGTCATTATCTGTACCATCTCCAGGAGTACTACCATCTAATAGTGGCGTCTCAACTGTCTCATTATTCGGAACAACAACTCCGTCTCCATCAACATCGGTATCCGACGTATCTGTAATTGGTGTAGCGGCACTACCATCTGGTAAATTTGGTGGCGTAGCACTTCCCGTAGCCGTGTTCTCTATTCCTCCGGCATCAACATCTAACTGTAAAATCGTATACACTGATGTTAAACTACCGGTAGCTCCTGGAGCCAAATTCGCTGGTGTAACTGCAGCAGCAGCTAAACCTAACTTCGTATCTGTAACATTGGCTCCCGTTACACTTACATTACCACTATTGGTAACACTCAACGTATATTCTATCGTATCCCCGGCATCAACAATACCATTGGCATTTACATCTACCGCAGTAGCAAAGGTCTTAGTAAAGGTGATTTCCTGAATATCTTCTCTCCAATTTGGATCTCCTCCAGCAACATCTGTATCAGGGAATGGATTGGTTGCTGTTTGCCCTCCGTTTGTAGAATCCGGATTTGATGTATCCGTATCAAATTCATCATCTAAACCATCATTATCACTATCTGTACCTAAGACCCCAAGATCAGGAGTTGTTCCAATAGTATCTGTACCATCAACAACCCCATCATCATTACTATCATAAGCTTCTATGGTGTCTGATTCTCCATCTCCGTCAGAGTCTAAATCAATATAATCAGGATCTGCATCACTATTCAAATTAGCAATATCTGTATTAACAGGAACTATTGGCATCCCTATAATTCCACAAGTACCAAAAGTACAATCAGCATCATATTGATCATCTATACCATCATTGTCTGTATCATTACCAAAAGGAGCAAGGTAATCAGCAGTAGTTTGTCCTTCAATATTATCTACAATTCCATCATCATCCGCATCTATATCCAGAAAATCAGGACCATCATTTACATTACTATCTGTATTTGGAGTTGGTAAAGGTGTTCCTGTAGTTACTGTACCTCCAATATTATCTAACGCATCATCTAATCCATCAAGATCTACATCGATCATTGAAGTAGGATCTCCAGGAGTAGGGTAATCAACTTCTCCATCAAAATTTATATCTACTCCTCCAGCTTCTATAATATCAAGAATTCCGTCATTATCACTATCCAGATCAAAGTGATTAGGCACTCCATCACCATCAAAATCGAATACAGGATCCAATGTGTCACAAATACCGTTGAGATCAGCATCTAAACATACTGGTAGTGTTGCGCTACCGTTATTATCAAAATCCTGATAATTTGGTATCCCATCCATATCTATATCAGCAGAAGGATCAACTCCTAAAGAATTTTCGGCAACATCAGGAATACCATCATTGTCATCATCTAAATCTAAATTATCCCCAACATTATCTCCATCATTATTATCAAAAGTAAGATCACAGGCATCGGATATACCGTCAAAATCTGCATCAGGACCTCCAATCTGTTGATAATCATCCGTACTATTGGTATCACTATCCACTGGGTCAGTATACGCAGCTGCTACTACTAATCCATCACTGGTTACTGTACCTGCAACATCTGTTAAAGGCTCTGTTGCAGTATTTCCAGGGTTATATACTCCACCATCTCCACCATCTGCATTGGCATCTGCATAGGCTTCATTAGCATCACTACACCCATCACCATCGCTATCTAAGGTTAAAAAATCAAAACTACCATCGCTACCGGTATCGGTAGGACTTAAACCTGCACCTGCACTGGTTGGTACTCCAGGTGCTATACTACCTGTATTATCTACATTATTATCATCATCATTAGCACGACCTTCTTGTCCAGAAGCTGCACTAGGTGTTCCTCCTGCTTCTACGACATCGTAGATACCATCGTTATCACTATCTAAATCCAAATAATCTGGCACTTGATCCCCATCATTATCAAATGCGGGATCCAATGTATCACAAATCCCATTTAAATCGCCATCTATACATACGGGTGCAATGGCTGACCCGTTATTATCAAAATCTTGGTAGTTAGGAATCCCATCACTATCTGCATCTGCAGATGGGTCTACTCCCAACGTATTTTCTGCGGTATCTAAAATACCATCATTGTCATCATCAAGATCTACTATGTCTCCTACTCCATCGCTATCTATATCATCAAATGAAGTATCACAGGCATCCATTACACCATCTCCATCACTATCAGGTCCTCCTATTTGTAAGAAATCCAAACCTCCGGTACCGTCACTATCAACAGGGCTATCATAAGAGGCCGCTACTACAGTACCATCACTATTACTTGTCCCGGCACTTGTGCTAAGTGGTTCTGCGGCTGCATTACCCGGATTATAAATACCACCGTCACCTCCATCAGCATTATCATCGTCATAGGCTTCATTAGCATCACTACATCCATCACCATCACTATCAGTATCTAAATGGTTAGCTGAATTATTTCCATCTGCATCAAAAGCAGGGTCCAATGTATCACAAATCCCATTAAGATCACCATCTAAACATACAGGTGGCGTTACAGAACCGTTATTATCAAAATCCTGGTAGTTAGGAATTCCATCACTATCCGCATCTGCAGATGGATCTACTCCTAATGTATTTTCTGCGGTATCTAAAATACCATCATTATCATCATCTAAATCGATATCATCTGGCACATCATCACCATCTGAATCTATTGTACAACTGGCAAGTGTATAACTTCCCTGTGTACCGCAAAGTCTTGCACAGTCAGGCGTAGTTACTTCATAAAAAATAGTTTGACCGGCAAGTGCATACCCTGGTGGTGCAGTTAGTGTATATGTTGCTCCACCATCATTAGAATATCTTACTATAGCATCAGCGCATACCGTTACAATGGTATTTTCACAAACTGCTACATTGGGCTCTGTAAAATCTACTCCCACAACAGGCGAATTACATACTCGTACTGCGGTCACTAAATCTGGACCATTAGGATTAGTATTGGTAGTTACTGGGCTATCGGCTGCCGGTGCTGGAGTCGTAATATTTACAGCATCTACTATCGAATAATTAGGAAAATTAACCCCTAAACCAGGAGGAAGAAAATAATTTACTCTAAGTAAAGCATAGTTTAATACTCCTTCAGTAGCTCCACTATTATCATTAAAGGAATCATACACACATATTTGCCATAATCCGTTTGCCGGTATTGTGGAAGTAATACCTCCAAAATCATCTGTAGCAGGACCTGTATCAGGAACCAAAAGTGTTCCATCGGTATTTCCCGGTCCATCGGGACCCCCGGATGAAAAATTAGCACATGTTAAATTATTAACGCCTCCAGCACCTGCGGGTTGGGATGGGCAATTAAATCCATTATCAGCCCAATAGGGATGGCAAAAAGGACCCGCTGTAGCTGTGGGTGTTTTTACATTAACCACGGCTTCACAAATCCAACTAAATCCAAAAGGAGGTCCAGAAGATACTCTATATTGATAGGTAAAACTTTCTGCCAATGCACCGGCAGGCAGACTAGTTAAATCCAAATTAATACAGGTTTCATTTTCTGCATCATAACTAGAGATCACTGTGACACCTCCTCCTGTGAGGGTACCGCCTAAAGCGCTATTACCTTGATTTAATTCATCTGAGGTTTTACAATATAATTGAGCTGTAAACACTTGATCTTCAAAACCACAAGAACCTGGGAAAACATCAAATCCCAACGTATGCACATAAGTAAGTGCCGATGCTGGGTCATCCGCTGTTCCAAAAACACCATCACCTCCAACCGTAGAAGCATTATCATCAGCAATTGGAACACCATTACGTAACCATTGAATATAATAGTCTTGCCCTTCTACACCAAGATCTACCGTAGCCGATAAGGTAACTGTGTTACCTTCACATTGATCTTCTTCAACTGTTGCGGCTATAATTTTAGGACAAAACGAGCACGTATAACCAGGGCTTACCACAGTAAAGCCACATCCCGAAGTTACGCCATTACCATTTATCTCTATATTATAACTAGAACCATCAGTTATATCATTAATAACAATAGACCCAGATGCAACTAAATTAGGGTCGTCTCCTCCGATAGTTCCCACATCTGTTGTAATTATATAAGTTCCTGCTCCTTGACCTCCATTAGTAAAATCTATTGAAACATCATAAGTACCATCATTTGCAGAGCAGTCTTGAGATGCGGTACTTACTACCAACTCACAAGGAACAGGTACATAATGTGGTGCAAAACAAGGATTGGACACCTCAGAACAAGGAGTTCCTACAACCGTTACATCATAACAAAGTTCATAGGTTGTATTAGGTGTAATTGGCCATACGGGTCTTGGAGTATTGGCTGGTAGATTAGGTTCTACCGTAGTAAAAGATGCTGGGGTAATTGGAGTACACCCACTGGTTAATTGCCAATTACTAATCAATGTGGCATCACAACCTACATCTGCTATTGGAGTGGACCCAAGAAAGCTCATAAAATTCTCGTCTAACACGGTAGGTGTAGTGAAGGTAGCACAAAAGGTAGTAGTATCACCATCGGTTACAGCAATCTGTAATGCCGGATGACATTGCTGGTCATCATTGCCAATACCATCGACATTATTAAATACCGACAATTGATCCGTAATTGGTGCTGCGGTGCATACAGCGGTATCACAAGATGTACAGTTCTGAGCTTGCCCCATATAGATTGCCATAAAAAAGAGGGGAATACATAAGAAAACTCTTTTGCTTGGTATTAGTTTGAACTCTTCTAAACTAAAAGGAAGTATATCGTTTCTCATAATCTTAGTGCTATGATTTTCAGATTTATTAATGAAGCTTGAAAACAATTCCCTTTCGTTGTGTTCTATGGAAGCATTATGTTGAAAAAAACGGAATGGTGTAAAAATTTTCATAAGCAATTTTGTTTTAACTATTTTAAGGCGATTGGATAAATTTATCGCACTAGCAAAAAGTAACATGAATTAGATTGTTCCAAATCAAACCCTCTTAAAAACTTTTGAGATACATGGGAGTATACCCAAAACTTATTGTTCTTCAGATTGAGTTTAAAATCTGGTTGATAAATTATAGGAATCGAATTTAGATTACTTTTATTCTTTGATAAACTATTGTAATGTAAAGCGTCTTTGTGTAGAGAAAGTATAGGTGTACATTGTTTATATTTATATCGTTTTTTTTCGGAAATACTGGAAGAAATATTTAAAAACGAATAGGCCACCAACAAATAAATCCCAAGTAAAAATACGGTTATCCACCACAACAGAAATAATCTATTATATTTAAATTTGTTGCCAATTTGCTTGGATACGGTATAGCTATCTAAACATGAATTAATAGCTTTTGATACAGAAGATTTTGGTATATCTTTTGAAATAAAAGAATATAACTTCATAATGGTTGATTGTGTTATAAATTAATCGTTATTCATATCCCTGTCTTTGCTGGCTCGCCAAAGTTTTGCAATGGCAGGGGTGTTTTTTTTAGTATTTAGCTTTTGTAAAGCCATTATACTTTTTTATGTTTTCATTTTAATCATATCATAAATTATGTAATACTATTTTTTGATATATTAGTTCTTTTCAAGATATACTTAAATAAAAAGTATAGTATTAGAATGGTTTAAAAAAACAAATACAAAATCGAGCACAATTTTCTTTATATATAACTCTTTTCAAGATCTTTTTTTAAAAACTATTTTCTATAACATTATAAATGTAGATATAAAAGTTTGATATCCCGAATCACAAAACCTCAAAATATCTACGCAAATACCGCAACAAAATACTAGCTTATTCAGATTCTAAAACTATTACTCAAACCTTACTCTTACTGGCTCGCCAAAGTTTTGCAATTATAGGGTTGTTATTAGTAATGTAACATACCAGATGTATGCTAGATTGCCTATTTAACTTATATAATAATACGTGTCGTAATTGTTTTTGAAATCAATTGTGCTCACTATGGTTTCCAAAAAGTCTTTTTCGGATTTCATTATAGCATTATAACCATAATAACTGGAATATATAATGAGCAAAAAGCAAGATGGCAAAAGAAAAAATCTTTGCACCATTTTTAAAACAAAAGAAAAAGTAAAGTTGTACATAAGCAGTTATTTAAATTAATACATTGTTTTAATTAACTATACATGTATATGGGGCACATGGATAGAATTATCTGCATTTTGACAAGTTTACGTGAAATAGAATTAAATTAATCTGTTCTTTTATAACGAATAGTTTATAGTATAGGGGTAAGAAATTAAGTTTCTATAATACTTCATTCATTAATACAGCATTTAAAACATTAAGTTTTTTTTAACATTATAAATTTATATATAAAACTTTACATTTCTATGTTTTTTGACCTCAAAAAAATTATGGTTTTACCACAAAAACATTCAGAAACCCCGTATTCTCAAGGTATTAATTCGAAAAAAATCCGTTTTTCGACCCCCATATGATGATAAATTATAAGGGGTTTATGGCAAAACCACATACCATAACCCAAATAATTATTTCTATGTTCAATATCTATACTTGATTAAATGTAGTAGTATTTATACTAATTTAGTATCCCGTTTATTATTGTCTCAGAAGAAACGCGGAGTCAACATTCGATTGTATTTTTTGAATAATTCGAAACGTAACATTACTTCATAACTACCATCATTAAATTGAGATTGACCTAGTTGAGTTGTCTCTCGATCGTATGCAAAACCAATCATCATCGAATCTGAAACTTGAAAACCAACTTGACCTGTAACGGCAGCACTCCAACGATATGCAACACCCAAAGTTAATCTTTGATAGAGTAAAAAATTTGCTGAAACATCTACCTGCAACGGTGCTCCAAAAACGAGTTTGGTTAAGACCGCAGGTTTAAATTTTAAATCATCATTAAGATCAAATACATGACCAGCAATTAAATAATAGTTGATTCTTTCTTCGGCCAAAAAACTAACGGCATCACTATCGCTGCTGGTTGTACTTTCATCAAAATGATCTGTTTCTAATAAATTAGGAGCACTTAAACCAACATAGAATTTATTAGTATGATAATATACGCCTATACCTACCTGAGGACTAAATTTATTATCAATATTGTTTTCGAATAATACATCATTTTGATTAAATCTAGATAATTGCTGTAAGTCTACATTTAGTAAATGTGCTCCTGCTTTGAGTCCGAAACTTAACTTACCGTAATCAGAGGTAGGTATCGAATACGAAAAATCAACATCGATATACGTTTCATCTGTGGGGCCAATTTCATCATTGATTATAGACAGACCTAACCCTAAACGTTCATACCCTCCTATTGGGGTATTTAATGTTAGAGTTTGCGTTCTGGGTGCTCCATCAAGACCTACCCATTGGCTTCTGTGTAATCCCATAATACTCATTACTCCACGACTACCAGCATAGGCTGGGTTAACGCTAATAGTATTGTACATATATTGTGTGTATTGAGCATCTTGTTGCGCATTTGTTTGATGAATCATAAGGCTTAAAAATGCCAGTAGGATTATTTTTATTTTTCTCATTCAATATGCTTTAGTATTCTTTATTGGGATCTCATGCTTTATACATGTAATCACTTAAATTTTACAATTATCTGTTAATGTATAAGTAGCCTGCTCGACTTTTACGTTCGCCAGTATCAAGAACATACTCTAATACGTAATAATAGGTACCTACTGGTAATTGATCGTTTTCTTGAACAGTAACTCCTTCGGTAGAAGCACCTCTGAAAAAGTTATCATTTTGCCCATAATTTCTAGATTCGAATACTTTTCCTCCCCAACGATTAAATATCTCTACTGTATTTTCTAAACCTTGTATACCGGTAATGGTAAACATATCATTTATTCCATCTCCATTTGGAGACATTGCCGTAAAAACTGTAACTCCATCTTCTTCTTCGGGAATGGTATTATCATTAGGTTGAAGATAATCGGGTATACCATTTAGATCAGAATCTAAAGCATCTTCTGGATCACCATCACCATTAGGATCAGGGCTTTCATCTTCGGTCAAGAAAGAATCTCCGTCATCATCATTATCTAAATAATCCGGAACATTATCACAATTATTATCGATAGCACAATCTGTATCTTGCGTGTTACCAGTATTCGGGTTTCCGTCATTATCCGGGTTTACTCCTTCGAACTGCGTTTCTACACCATCGCCATCATCATCGATATCCAAATAATCCGGAATTGTATCTCCATCACTATCCTGATTTAAAGGATTATCATCGCCATCATAATCTTCATAAACGGTATATACACCATCATTATCATCATCAATATCCAGATAATCATATAATCCGTCACCATCACTATCCTGAGTATCTCCTGTATCGGGATCTCCATCGGCATCTGGATTCGGATTTTCATCTGCGGTAAGGACATTATCTCCGTCATCATCGATATCCTGAAAATCGTCTATTCCATCTCCGTCTGTTTCTTGCACCGCATAATTTACAATTCCACTATCGGGATCATCTTGTACCACATCGGGAATCCCATCGGTACCAAATGGTCCTTCTAATCTTCCGTCTCCATCCATATCCAATTGACCATGTCCTGCTTCAAAAACATCATTAACCCCATCTGCGTCGGCATCCAAATCCAGTCGATCGATAACTCCATCTTGATCGGTATCCAAATTTGGATCTCCATTTTGTTCTTCCTCATCAGTGATACCATCATTGTCATCATCGATATCAACAGCATCGTTAATACCATCATTATCACTATCCAAAACAACAGACAATACATTGGTGATTGCTGAGCACATCACCCCATTTAAGGTACTAGTATCTACCCGCTGAAACCAGGTATCTTGTGTAAGCGGAGGGCTATCATATGTAGCATTGGTTGCTCCAGGTATATCTGTAAATGGTCCCACTGGTCCACTTGTACTGCTCTGCCATTGATAAGTTATAGTACCATCAGCCATTGTAGCTGTAGTTTCGGTAAAGGCCACCGGATCTTGTGCATTTACAATAATTTGATCTGCAGCTATAACTCCAGCTATTACATTGTTTACAGTAACCGCAATCACATTTGTTGTTTCATTACACGTCTCACCATTTAATATACTCCTATCAATTCTTTGAAACCAAGTATCTTGTGTTAACGCGGGGCTATCATAAACACTACTCATCGCCCCAGAAATATCGGTAAACGGCCCGGTTGGTCCACTTATACTACTCTGCCACTGATAAGTGATTACGCCATCGGCAATGGTGCCTGTAATCTCGGTAAAAGTAATCGGATCATCTCCTTCGCAAATTGTTTCATCTCCTGCAATCTCTCCAGCCGTTAAGTTATTGACCGTAATTGCAATTACGTTGGTTATTGCAGTGCATATTTCACTATTCAAAGTACTGGTGTCTATTCTTTGAAACCAAGTATCTTGAGTTAAAGCAGGACTATCATAAATGGCACTTGTAGCTCCTATGATATTCGTAAAAGGTCCAGTTGCGGCAGTTACACTACTCTGCCATTGATATGTTACAGTCCCACCGGCTACGGTAGCAGTAGTTTCGGTAAAAGCATCTGGATCAGCTCCTTCACAAACGGTTTGTTCTGCAGCAATTACTCCGGCAGTCAAATTATTAACTGTTATTGCAATTACATTAGTTGTAGCGTTACAAATAACACCATTTAAAGTACTGATATCTATTCTTTGAAACCAGGTATCTTGAGTTAATGTAGAACTATCATAAATTGCATTTGTAGCACCTGTAATATCTGTAAAAGGTCCTGTAGCTGCTATTGTACTACTCTGCCATTGATATGTTATTGTACCATTGGTGACTGTAGCCGTAGTTTCGGTAAAAGCAGTTGGATCGGCTCCTTCACAAACGGTTTGATCTGCAGCAATTACTCCTGCAGTAATATTGTTTATGGTAACTGCAACTACATTAGTTGTTGCGGTACAAGCAATACTATTTAAAGTACTTGTATCTATTCGTTGAAACCAAGTGTCTTGAGTCAATGCCGGGCTATCGTAACTGGCAGTTGTAGCGCCCGTAATATCCGTAAATGGCCCAGTAGCGGCTGTAGTACTACTCTGCCATTGATACGTTATTGTACCATCGGCTGTGGTGCTTGTATCTTCGGTAAAAACTATGGGGTCATCCCCTTCGCAAATGGTTTGGTCTGCTTCAATAATTCCCGCTGTAATATCATTTACGGTTACAGCGATTACATTGGTCTCTACCGAGCATGAGTTACCGTTTAAAGTGTTTGTATCTATACGTTTAAACCATGTATCCTGAGTGATCGAACCACTATCATAAACAGTACCTACTTCACCAATTATATTAGTAAATCCTGCCGTTGCACTAGTAGTACTTATTTGCCACTGATGCGTAATTAAACCAGCATCTATGCTAGCGGCAGTTGTTTCGGTAAAAGCAACTGGATTTGCGCCATTACAAATAGTTTGATCTGTTGCTATTATCCCCGCAATTATCTGACAATTATCTCTAAACGATAAGTCACTTACTAATGGAACCGGAATGGGAGCGGCATCGTTATCAAAATCACCATATACAGATTGTAAATTAGTTACAACTCCTGTCGTAACAGCGTCATTTACATCCCAAGTAACGGTATTATCAATAGTATCGAACAAATTATCAATACCATCGCCATCATCATCGACAAAAACTACTATTGCGTTATCTGCATCCCCGTTTTCGGCAATATCCAAAATGGTATCATTATCACTATCGTTATCCAAATAATCTGGCGTTGTATCCAAAGGGTTATCGGTATTCGCTAGGGTTAATCCTGGTCCTGCTATGTAGGCATTATTTAAACCATTGTTCGCTATATATTCTGCAGGTGTAGTTGCTGCTGGAGCTATATATCCGCCGGTTGTTTGTGCTTCAATATTATCAGGAATACCATCGTTATCACTATCCAAATCAAAATGATTAGCTACACCATCACCATCTGTATCAAAAGCAGGGTCTAGCGTATCACAAATACCATTAAGGTCCACATCTGCGCATACTGGCGCTATTATACTTCCATTATTAGTAGCATCTTGATAATTAGGTATTTTATCATCATCTGCATCGGCAGATGGATTTACGGCCAAACTATTTTCGGTTATGTCCAAAATACCATCATTATCATCATCAACATCCAGGCCATCACCTACTCCATCTCTATCCACATCATTAAAGAATGGATCACAGGTATTTGATATACCATCGCCATCATCATCAGGTCCTATTTCTTGATAATCATCAAAGGCATTACCATCCGTATTGGCGGGAATAGCATAGGGTAATGCGGCAGTAACAACTCCATTGGTATTTACGATCGTAGTAGCATCTACTGGATCTATACCAAAAACTCCAGTATCCCCTCCATCTGCATTAGCGTTATCATAGGCTTCGTTAGCATCACTACAACCATCGCCATCACTATCCAGATTAAGATAATCATCACTCCCATCTGCTCCGGTATCTGTTGGTACATTAATTCCTGTTCCAAAATTGGCATCAAATGGTATTCCGCCTGTTAATGTATTATCTGCATTATTATCATCGTCATCATGTCTTCCATCATTATCAGCATCATCTCCGCCTGCCTCTACAACATCATAGATACCATCATTATCACTATCCAAATCAAAACGATTGAGTATACCATCTCCATCAAAATCACAGTCCGAAGAAAATGTAAATATGCTAATCACATCTGCTGCATTAGAGTTTGAAGGGTTATCGATCAATGACCATGCAATTTGGGTCATCCCAGCTGGGTTGGTAGTGGTGATTCGCACACTTCCATTCCCTCCTATTTCGGGCGGATTAATCGATGTATTATCCAAAGTTCTTGTTCCGGGGATATAAGTTATCACTGCATTTGAAGACACTAACTCTTCTGTATGTTGAGCTCCTGTAAATTGAATATTCGAACGTTCTGTACTTCTGAAATGCATGATGATTTCGAAAACCGGTCTATCAAAAGAGAGTTCAAAATCCACATTATTTCCTAGCGTATTTCCTGTATCTGCTCTAACGGAGACATATCGTACAGCCGATCCCGCCATAGGGGTATGTTCTACAGTATTAAAAATACCCGCCGGGCCAGCTGTTGTAAGATCAGAAAGATCACCTCCATTTTCGGTTACAGTTAGGTCGGCAGTCGTATTTAATGAGGTAAAATCGATTCCGGTCATTGTTTCTATCGGGCCAGAAATACCCGAAATCACAACAGCGCTTAGATCAATATATTCGGCTGCGCATTCTACAGCATCTGGTATTCCGTCATTATCATTATCGGCATCTACAGAATCTACTACCATATCATTATCTGTATCAATAAAGGCTATACTATTTAAAGGATTATCAAGATTGGTGTAATCCAAGGTTCCTCCTGATATATTATCAATAAAATTTTGGTTTACAGTGGCATTTGGTGCCCCAGGAGTTCTACCCGTAGCGTCGGATCGCAGTATATTAGCGCTACTTTCCCAGTTCCCACTCTGAAAAGCAAATGTACTACCTACACCACCCGATCCAGCATTAAACGAAGCTCCTCCACCAATTGGAAAAGTAGGGAAAGGTGCTCCCAGACTACCGTATGAGAACCCATGAAAAAATGATCCATCCGGTTTCCGGGTTTGTGCCACATCTCCTGTATTAGATAATGCAGTTCTTGTCCACGTACTTGTAGCCGGGGTACAAGGCAAATAACTTGGATCCGAGGTTGATGGCAACCCACTACACCCGCTTAAAAAAGGATGATTACCCGGTAAAATATAAACTCCATCGGGAGTGCTCATATCATCAGGGTCATCTGCCGCGATATTGGGATCTTTGTCTGATTGATTATAAATCACAATTAACGACCCGGGCGGAACACTATTAAAAGTAGGCCCAAAAACAATATATCCGGGAGAGATCCCTACTCCTGAAGAACTACCAGCAAACTCACCATTATTATCATCGTATATCCACCCCGTAAGATCAACCGGATTGGTAGGGTTTAAGGGGTCTCCTATAACCAAAAGCTCGACCCAATCTTCAGAGCCTCCGCTACCATTAGAAACTTCATTTATAATAATTCCTGCCTCCTGACCTATTAGTGGTATAGTACATACCATCATAATTGCGAACAGGGTAATTTTGTTTTTGACAATGTAAAGTATTCTCATAAGCCTAGCCTTTTTTCAAGGGTGTAACATTTTGACAAATAATAAAATGAGAGAGGTGCTGAAAACTCGTTTTTTGAGCCTCTTGAAATGCATAAAAATTGTGGAAACCTAAAGATATGTGTGCTTGGGGGTGCAAAGAAATAAATAGACAACAGGGTATTCCTTAAAAATAAGGTTACATATTTTGACAATACGTTACGTTTACTCATCCTTACCGATTAACTATTACCTATCAGAAATTTGTGTGCTTACATAATACATCAAAGGGGGAAGACGTGTATTACTGCACATAATTGTGATTTAATTCTTAAAACTTATAACATACAATCAAGAATCACTTATATAAGCCAGGGCAAGGCTTTTTTAGGGGTAAGTTAAAATGATATCTCTAAAAAGTAATAATTTTTAATAAGTATTACGTATTTCTACAAAAATTAAATCGGGAATAAAAGTATCGATAATTTTTCAAAAAAAAAACAACTATCGCTGCAAAACCATAATCTTTTTGTGGTTTTTTCTTAATACAATTAAGAGCAAGGTTATTAAACCGAATTGGGTGTAAGAAAACAGTATCGAAGACTAGTAGATTATCTAACAAAAAAGGCCAGCACAACTTGGCTGACCTTTGATAATTATATTTTTTTGAGTGATCTACACTATATAAATCCTCTTTTACGAGCTTCTTCGAGTAATTTTTGATCATCTGCTTTGGCAATAGAGAACATTTCTTTGATCTGGTTCTTTCTTTTCTCGATAGCACTTAGTGATAAACTTACATAATTAGGCAAGTTCTTGGTTTTTACACCACGAGATAAATGATACAATATCTTAAGGTTCTTCTCATCCAAAGAAAACTTATTGGTCATCATTTTTCTAAAATGATCATTTACAGTTGCACTATAGTATGCTTTACCTTTTACAATATTATTAAAAGCCAATAGCAGCTCGCTAGATGTAAGATCACTTTTTATTAAAAATCCAGCCGGGTTAATATTTTTAAGGATGTTATGAATCCTATGATCTTCTCTATGCATAGTTAGGATAATCACTTTTGCCTTTGGTAACAATTCTTTGGCATGTTTTGCCAAATCCTCTCCCGAAGTGATACTACCATCTGAAGAAGGTGGTAGTTTGATATCTACAAAAAGCATATCATATGGAGTAGACTCTGAAGATTTTACAATATTATCGTATGCATCATCACAATTAGACGCTATATCAATTTTAATTTGATATTCTTTTTGGTTTTCTCCTAATAAGGTATTCTTATACCCTTCAATAATCATCGGGTGATCATCGATCATAAGAACTTTTAGCTTTTTTTTCATTTCAAAAATTTGTTGTTTTAGTCTTCGAACAGCTTATCATACTATCTAACTTGATAAAAAACAAAAAAGTATGAACACTACCAAAGAATTATTGTATGAACATTTAAATTGGTACGCTTACAGATACCGTAGTACCCGCATTATTGTTACTTAAAAACTGAACTACTCCACTCATCTGACTAACTCTCGAAGTAATATTTTTTAAACCAATTCCCTTTTTGACCTTATTACTTTTAAATCCTATTCCATCATCCAAGATAGTAAGATTTATTTTATCCTCTATATAATCAAAACTAATTTTTATATTTTCTGCACTGGCATGCTTAAAAATATTTTGCAGCGATTCTTGTAAAATTCTAAAGAAATTCACCTTTTTCTCATCATTAATGTGCTCCCAATCGATATCCTCGTCATTATTAAACTCAAATTGTATTTTATTAATCTCGCACAAATCACTAATCAAACTTTCTACCGCATCGATATAAGCCACATCAGATGGGATCGCTTCGGTACCCAGATCATGAGAGATCAGGCGTATTTCTTTTTCTATAGATTTGAGCTCATCGATATATTTGTTTCGTGCCTCGGTAAAGCCATCATTGGCACGTTGGTTGATCCCATCCAAACTTAATCGCACTCCAAATAATCTACCCAGTACCCCATCATGTAACTCTTCAGACATACGTTGCTGTTCGAGTTGGCGGCCTTCTTCGAGTTTCATTTGCTGATTAAGTAGTAATCGATATATTTCTTGATTGGCTTCTTGCTGGGTTTGAGCAAATAACAGCTCTTTATTACTTTGCTGTTGCCTAAAAATAATATACCCTAATAAAAATAAAGCGGTTAACCCCAAGATTGCGATAATTAAGATTTGATTTTCTTTACTGATCTGAAGGTTTTCTTCTGCTATTTGGTTAGTTTGAAACCTAATGCGGGCAAACTTATCTCTACTTAATCTTTCTTGATTTTGAATACTATCATTAAGTCGCATATGCGCTCTTGCATATTTTAAGGCCTCTTTACTATTTGAAGAAACTTCAGATAAAACTTCATAAGACTTAAGCAAGTCTTCATTCTCTTTTAATTCTAATGCTATATCTCTTGATCGTTTTCCATTCACTATAGCTAAACTATCATTGCCTATTGATTTATAATATTCTGATAAATGTAAAAAGTTTGCTATTGACCCTCTAGTGTCATTAATACTATCTCTAATTCTCAGAGCTTCATAAAAAAGATCTGGTATCCCTGTAGTATCTTTAGATAAAAAATTCACATATCCTAAGTTATCCAAAAGTCGCGCATAGCGTTTAGGGTTTTTAGATAAAAAACTCTTATAAGACAATGCTTTGTTATAATACTCCTTCGCTTTTGTATATTCTTTTTGTGATTTATATACTGTGCCAATATTATTATAAGAAATGGTCCTTTGTAAAGTCTCTCGTTCTGTACCTTTATCATATTCAATTGCTTCTAATTGAAACTCCACAGCATCATCATATCTTTCCATATATTTCGCCAAAGTTCCCAAGTTTGTATAGCAAATAGATAGATACTTTTCGTCTTCAGATAATTTAAAACTCTCTATTGCTTGAATCGTAATTTCTTCGCTTTCACTGTAATTTTTGGTTCTTTGCAACAATTGAGCCATATCAATTAATACCTTTCCATGATCATAAGCTATTTTCTTTTTATCAATATCTCTCTTTTCTAAAGAAGAATATATTTTTTCTGCTTCATAAAAATGTCGAAATGAAACATCCAACTTTATTGGTCTATAATAAATGCCTAAGTAGCCATAGGATTTAGCTATATTCAGAGAATCATTAATAGAAATAGACAATTTCAACGCCTTTTCATTCATATCTTTATAATTCTCGTAATCTTTCAAACCATAATATCCAAACGAAATTTCATGGATTTTTCTTATTTTGTAACTATCATCTTTAAGAGTAGAATATATCCCATATGCTTTATCTAAGTAATTTCTTCTTACTTCTACGGAATTTTTTGTGTTTTTTGCTTGATCAATATGAGATTGTATTAAATTTGACTTTAATTGATCTTTTTCTATTAAATTATTAGAATCAGTACAGCCTACTAGAATCACTAACAGAATAACTAACATATTACATTTAACAAAAAACTTACCCATCTTTTTTAATTTTCACTCTAAAATAATCAATTACTAAGAAACAAAAAAAGTTCTAAAACAAAATTAGAACTTCTTTTTTCTTCGGTAGAATTATTATGTTAATCCTTATAACATATTAATATTTAATTTCCCGGTTGTACTTGTTGAGTATCATCTTCAGTAGAGGATTGTTCATTATCTACAACTTCTAACCCTATCTGATCATCGGCCGATTCTGTTTCACATGCAAGAAACATTGTCATTAAAAATAATATTGCGAATAATGTCTTTATAGTTTTCATAGTGATATTCTTTATATAAATAATTTATTTTATTATTATTTCAACAAAAGTTGTTTTTAGTTATTTTCTAATTATAATTATTCTGGTGTTGTTTCCTGAGTATCATCTTCAGTTGAAAGAACTTCTATATCATCGATCCCTACTTCATCATTTACTGAGTCTGCTTCACAAGCGATAAAAAATGTACTTAAAAATAATATTGCGAATAATGTCTTTATAGTTTTCATAGTTGTCTTTTTAACAGTTTAATACGTTGTTTTTTTGTGAAAAACATAGCCGTTTTTCGGGGGTTTTACTTTTAATTTTATTTTAACGGGGCACTCACTGCGCAGGTGAATTATGTCTTAGATTACTTAAGCAAAATGTGCTTCTCTAATTGTACACTACAAATGTACGCCGCCTTGCCTCGCGCGCCCAATATATTAAGGTATGTTTAGTAAATGACCCTATGTGAGAAGTACTTGTACCAATTACACGAGTGGATGGATGGATTTTAAAAAACCCCACAAACAACTGTAGGATACAGACTACAATTATTGTTATTTTATACTAGTACCATACATAACAAAAAAAACCGATAGATGCTGTTATCTATCGGTTAATATTTAAATAATGGTATGTTAAATCAAATTTGCACCAAACTTTTCTTGGCCAAATTATCTTTTATTTCTTCGACATTAGTTTTGTACGATTTTGAAAAAGGGATCATATCATTGGTATTTTTAATTGAGCATTTTGCTTTACCAAAATGGATCCTGGATACATAATGTGTGTTGATAATATAGCTATTATGAATGCGTACAAAATGGTCTGGCAATAGGTTCTGGAAATGCTTTAAGGTTTTAAACGCCTCTACCTTATTACCGTTACTCATGATAAAATCTGTAGTGTTATTATCTGCTTTGAGGTACAATACTTCTTCGACATCTACAAAGCGATAATCGCCATATGATTTAAAACATAAAGTACTGTCTACTACCGGATCAAAGTCTTTTTCGAATCGTAATAATGTTCTTACTAATTGGCTTTTACTTAATGGCTTAAGGATATAGTCTAAAATCCTATTACGTATCCCCTCGATAGCATACTCCGAGGTATTTGTGACCACAATAAACTCTGGTAATTCGGACATGTATTTGCCTAATTCTGTCATTAACGCGTATTGCGTTTTGTCGCAATTTGTGCCTGGTACTTCTGGTTCTAAAAAGACTAATCTAGGTTTTCTCTCTAAAATTAAATCCAATGCTTCTTGCTCGTCTTTAGCGATCCCTGTACAGATATAATCTGTTTTCTCGTCTAAAGCAATCTGAATAGAATCTGCAATTTTTTGATCATTATCAATAATTACATAAGGATATTTCATAGGGTATGAGATTAAAAAATTAATGTTGGTTGATAAGCATTGTAAATATCTACTTACAAGATAGGGTTTTCATGGTTTTTTCATATACGGTTTTACCGTAATTTTAATACGGAAACCTTTTGTAATCAGGTAGTTACAAAGTGCTTTTTGTCGGTCTTTCATCACTTTTTATCGACAAAAAACCTTCGATGACTTACAACGTTCAAAACTTAAATTAAGTATACCAGAGTAGCATATATTTGTAAAAACAGGTGTTTTTAGGTATTTAAATAGGATTTCACCCTTTTTTGACTATAATTCTTGGATATTTTGGTATTAAAAAAATCATATTATTTTTGGTTACGGTTCTTCAACTATTTTGAATAATTTTAAACCAGTTTACAGATACATTCATACGACCTACATTTGATTATGAAAAAAATAGTGATACTTACAGGAGCAGGAATTAGTGCCGAAAGCGGCATCAATACTTTTAGAGATGCCGATGGACTTTGGGAAGGTCATGATATTATGGAGGTGGCTTCGCCTATTGGCTGGCAAAACAACCCCGAACTCGTATTGGATTTTTATAACAAGCGGCGTAGTCAACTATTAACCGTTGCCCCCAACCTAGGGCATTTGGCCCTGGTAGATCTCGAAAAAGACTACGAAGTAACCATTATTACTCAAAATGTAGATAACCTGCATGAGCAAGCGGGGAGTAAACGTGTGATCCATTTGCACGGTGAGTTATTAAAAGTACGAAGCCAATTTGATGAACATCTGGTATTGGATTGGAAAGAGGATCTACACCTTGGAGATTTTTGCGAACACAATTCGCAATTACGGCCGCATATTGTTTGGTTTGGCGAGGACGTACCGATGATGGATCAAGCCATTGCAATTACCGAACAAGCTGATATTTTACTTATTATCGGTACCTCTATGCAAGTATATCCTGCAGCTGGTTTAATACAATATATCCAGCAACACACTCCTGTTTATTTTATTGACCCAAACCCATCTATAGCACCGTCGGATCGTCTTACTATCCTTGCCGAAAAAGCAACTACGGGTGTTCCCAAGGTTGTGCAAGAGTTGTTAAATGTTTGATATTCGAGCTTTGAGAAATGTAACCTTCGACAGGCTAAGGTTGACAAAGGGTTCTGCGATAATAAACAATCTTCGACAAGCTCAGATTGACAACGGACTCAAGCTGACAGTGTACTAAAAAGTCACTCCAAGCCTGTTGGAAATAACAGGCCAAGAATGACTGGGCGCTTCAAAATAAGCAAATCGTTTATATATTGGTATTATTCTGTGGTTTCGGTATTTGTTGGTGACACTTTTAAAGAGTCCTTTACTTTAACATCTAGCGTGTCTATAACAGGTGTTACACCTCGTTCTTGAAGCTGCTTTGCCCAATCGATTAGTTTTTGGGCATCACCACTGGATAAGTCGCCATGAATCCAGGTATACGGTTTTAATGGCATTTCTTTGCTTTCGATCTCTTCTATAAATTCTTCTAGTTTATGAAGTTTTCGTTTATCGGTATATGTCTCCCATTCAGAGACATTAAAATGTTCTTTTCCTTCATCAATATGGTGTGCCATCCAATGTGAAACTGGACTTACTTCCATATACCATGGGTACCTAGTTACATTACTATGGCAATCATAACATTGCACTTGTAAAATAGTTTTCACCTCTTGTGGTACCATTGCTTGCTCCTCGAAAGTAGCAATACTATCATAGCTGGCTTCGTTTTTATCTGGTCTTAGAAATTGTGAAATCACCAAAACCAATAGTAATAGAATAAAAATATTTTTAAGCATTGTGTGGTTATTAAAGTAACATAGTTATATGCTATTACAGAAGTGATAACGTTTTTAACAAGTAATTATTATTAAAACCCATATGATCATAAGTATACATTATTTTAAAAAAGCCGAAAGAAATTAGAATATGAGCACTTATATTACCCACCTGATCCTATAGATTATACGTATTATTCTTTATTTTTGAAATTGTAAGCACGCTACACTATGATATCGCTAGAAGATACAATCGACAACATTAACCATTCTCGAGAACAAAGAGGATCCTTTGCCAATTTGATCCTTAATACTCCAGAATTAATACCTGAGCTGCTACAAATATGTAGCAGAGTCGATGATGAAATTTCTTGTAGAGCATCATGGGGTTTAGAGTTTTTATGTAAAAAGAACTTAGAAGTGATTTTACCCTATCTTGATGATTTGGTGGCCTTAGCTCCAAAGGTACATCAACATCCTGCCGTACGGCCCGTTGCAAAAATATACGAGTATCTTACAGTAGCGTATTACCAAAAAAAAGATCCCGTAGTACAAGAATACCTTACCCGAATACATCGGGAGCAAATTACCGAAACTTGTTTTGATTGGTTGATTACAGACCAAAAGGTAGCACCCAAAGCCTACTCTATGACATCTTTATACTTATTAGGTACTGAGTTTGATTGGGTACATCCCGAATTAAAAATTACATTAGAAAACAACTATCACAATGGCAGTGCTGCCTACAAAGCAAGGTCTAGAATGATTTTAAAAAAGATCTCATAATCCTTTCTTTATTACCTATAGAACGAAAGAGGTTCTTAAACTGTGAAAAATCCTAAATCCAGAATCGTAAATCGAAACATAAACTTTATCTTTGCACCTTTCAAAAAAACACAACATTATGTCTATATTTCCTTTGCAAGCGATTTCTCCTATAGATGGCCGTTATGCATCAAAAACTCAAAGCTTAAGTGCTTTTTTTAGCGAAGAAGCCCTTATTAAGTATCGTGTATTAGTAGAGATCGAATATTTTATTGCTTTATGCGAACAACCGTTACCCCAATTACAGGATATAGACACCTCTTTATTTAATAAGCTTCGAGAGGTTTATACGACTTTTTCTAGTGATGATGCCATAGCGATTAAAGACATAGAAAAAGTTACCAATCATGATGTGAAAGCTGTAGAATATTTTATCAAAGATAAATTTGATACACTTGGACTAGAAAAATACAAAGAGTTTATCCATTTTGGATTAACCTCTCAGGATATTAACAATACGGCAATTCCTTTAAGTATTAAAGAAGCAATTAGTAATGTATATATTCCTCAATATCAAGAAGTATTAGACAAATTAAAAGCGCTGGTAACCGAGTGGGCTGCAGTACCAATGCTAGCACGTACCCACGGACAACCGGCCTCTCCTACTCGATTAGGAAAAGAGTTTCAGGTATATGTTACCCGACTCGAAGCTCAATTTGATTTACTAAAAGATATCCCAAGCGCTGCAAAATTTGGTGGTGCCACTGGTAATTATAACGCACATCAAGTGGCTTATCCTGCAATAGACTGGAAAGCTTTCGGCACTCATTTTGTTCAAGAAAAATTAGGATTACACCATTCTTTTCCTACTACTCAAATCGAACATTACGATCATATGGCGGCATTGTTTGATGGATTAAAAAGAATCAATACCATACTATTAGATCTTGACAGAGATGTATGGACCTATGTCTCTATGGACTATTTTAAACAAAAAATTAAAAAAGGCGAAGTAGGATCATCTGCAATGCCACATAAGGTTAATCCTATTGATTTTGAAAATAGTGAAGGTAACCTGGGTATTGCTAATGCCTTATTTGAGCATCTAGCTGCCAAATTACCCGTAAGTAGATTGCAACGTGATCTAACCGATAGTACAGTGCTTAGAAATGTAGGTGTTCCTTTTGGTCACACACTTATTGCTTTTCAAGCTACGCTAAAAGGGCTAAACAAATTGTTGTTAAATGAAGAAAAGTTTGCCCAGGATCTTGAAAACAATTGGGCGGTAGTGGCAGAAGCCATACAAACTATATTGCGACGAGAAGGTTATCCAAACCCTTATGAGGCTTTAAAAGGATTAACCAGAACCAATGAAGCTATTAATCAAAACGCTATTGCCAGTTTTATCGAGACCTTGGAGGTATCGGATACTATTAAATCTGAACTAAAACAGATTACTCCTGCTAATTATACGGGGATATAGATATTACATAAATATATTTTATAAAAAAAGCCTTGTAATTATTGTATTACAAGGCTTTTCTCATGTTTCGAAAAGCTCAGCATGACCCAAACGAGCTCAGCATGATCTGAACGAGCTCGATATGACATTCATATAAGCTTAGTGTGATATGACTCTAATCAAAATTATCTGCAATTTGTTTAAACGCACTTAGATCCATTTTTTCTACAGATTTTACCAATTTGGCAATCTTCTCTGGTTTCATATTATTACCTAATACCCGCACTAATGCCAATCCTTTTTCATCATTTTTGGCAAATACGATAACCTCATCAATTTCTTCGTCGTCGCCCAAAAACTTTATTACCGCTTTGGTACCATTAGACCCCATTCTCATTAATGTTTCATATTTCTCATTGCTCAGTATGGTATTAATAGCTTCACTTTCTTCTTCATACTTCACTTTCAAATCATCATTGAGTTTTAACGCCAAAAAGTTTACTTTTTTGATACTCTCCAGGGTCTCTTTTTCTTCTTGTGTGAGTTCTACCTCATCTTTATCCAAAAGACTAGAAGGAATATCTACTGCTATAAAAGCGTTATCATTTTGGTGATCTACAAAATATTGTTGTAGGGATCGTTCGTTATTACAACTTATAAGGCATAATACACCTACTATACCCAAGATTTTAAATACATTTTTCATGTTCTTCATTTTTTTGTCCCTAGCATATACTAGAGATGGTTGATTGTTTTTGATTGATTGATTGATGAAGACCAAATTTCTTTTAGCCAGTGCTAAAAGAAATTTGGTCGTTGTGATATAAAAAGATACTAGTTACCTTTTTTTACATTTTTTAACTCTTCGCCTCCAGGTACGTTAAGGTGATCTGCAATTTTGGATACTTGTTTTAAATCGATATCTCCTGTAATGGTCAATACCACTGTATCAGGCCCTTCTGCCTCTTCCTTTATCCCATCCAAGAACATGAATAATTCACTTACATGATCATCATCTTTTCCTGGTTTAGAATAAAACTTCACGTTTTTACCATCACTGTTTACCCTCATTAATTCATCTAGTGTAGAGCTTTTAAGATATGAAGCAACATCTGCCTTCATTTTCTTAGCTATCTCCTCATTACTAGTAGCAAAAACCTTAATATTTTTAATTTTTTCTACCAGATTCATATATTCCTGAACCTCTTTATCATTAGTTTCTAAGTCTATTTTACTTAATAATTTAAACATTTTGCTAGTTACAATCACAGAAGATACATCTTTCATGTTCTCATACTTATCAAACCCATTTTGAGCACTGGTAATGTATGGTGCAATTGCAAAAACTAAAATAATCACTAACTTTTTCATAATATTTACATTTAAAATACCGGAACTGTTGTTGTTTATTCTATTCCGGAAAAATCGTTTTTATCTATTTTATTAACTCGTTTGTAGTATTTTCGAACTCATTGAGATACACCAAATTCTTTTTGGCATTATCAAATTCGTTCAGGTACACCAGGTCCTCTTTACCCTCATTCATTATTTGAGAAACCATATTGAGGATTTTCTTGGTTTCTTGTAAAGCTATTTCAGGATCTTCAAAAGTTCCTAACTCTTCTGGTTTTGGTGAGGTCCTTGTAAAAAAGATCCCTGCAATCAAAGCTACCGATGCGGCAACTCCTACCCATTTATACCAAGAAGTTTTACTTGTCGGAATTTTTATATCCTTAGTAGCAGTTATGTTGCTTTCTTCAGAAAAAAACTGAAACAAATCTTTGTATCTCTCCAAATGCGACGGCACAGTTTCTCTGGTAAAATAAACCTTTAATTCTTTTTCTTCAGAAATGGTCGTTTCGCCTTCGAAATACTTCTCCAGTAATTTTTCTAGTTTAGCCAACTCCATAATTGTGTTTTTTTAATAATTCTTCTCTTATTTTTTTTCTTCCTCTTGATAATGCAACTCTTACTGCTGTTTCGTTAAGTCCCAACATATCCGCAATCTCTGCATTATTATATTGTTCTATATCTCTAAGTTGAATAATCATTCGCTGTTGTTCTGGCAAACCGTTCATAATTTTACCTACCCAATCCAGACTATCTTTAGCTTCAACTTGTCTTTGTAACGAAGGTCGCTCATCCTTATAATTACTATGTACGATCTTCAGATTCCCAGTTTCCTTGGCCTTTAGTTTATCATAACAATAATTCTTGGTCATTGTCATAGCAAAAGCTTCTACATTTTTGTATTCGGCCATCTTGCTTTTGTTTCTCCATAACTTGAGCAATACTTCCTGGGTAGCATCCTCTGCTTCTTCATTACTTACCAGTAGACGTTTGGCTAGCCTAAAAAGCTTATCCTTAAATCCGTTAGTAAGCGTTATAAATGCTCTTTCTTTCATTTTTTGATTGGTTGATGTATAAAACTTTGTTAGTCTTATATTAGGGAGACGACTATACTTATAATTTGTTACATTCTTTTTTAAAATTACAATAAAGTAGGTACTTTTAACGCTATATACTTAAAAAGATACTATGTCATACTTCAGGTATTTTATGCTACTGTTTATTATTGGAAGCCTGAATACAGGGTGCTTTGATGATAAAGATGATGTTCCTCAGATTGCCACTACTACAGATATTAATAATTTTATCTGGAGAGGGATGAACGTATTTTATCTTTATAAGGATGATGTGGCAGATTTGGCCAATGATCGGTTTGCTTCCGATCAAGAATACAATTCTTTTATAAGTAGTTTTGATTCTCCAGAAGCTATTTTTGAAGCGCTAAAATCGGATATTGACGAATTTAGTTTTCTGGTCGATGACTATATCGCCTTAGAACAAGCTTTTGATGGATTAACTATGAATAACGGGATGGAATTTGGCTTAGTGCGCTACCCTAATGCTCCATCCAACATATTTGGATTTGTACGTTACGTACTCCCTAATACAGATGCGCAAACAAAAGGGATACAACGAGGTTATATTTTTAATACCATTGATGGTACTCAAATTACCGAAAACAATTTCAGGCAATTATTAGAACCTGACACCTATACAATTGGCCTTGCAACCTTTGATGGCACAAATGTGACACCCACTGGTCAATCCATTGAACTTACTAAGGCGCAATACACCGAAAATCCAATTTTTGTCTCGAAAACCATTGATGTCAATGGTAGCCCTGTAGGATATATAATGTATAATGCATTTACAGCAGATTTTGATGCTCAACTTAATACTGCATTTGGTCAATTTAAATCGGATGGGATAACCGATTTGATTCTAGATGTAAGATACAATGGTGGTGGATCGGTAACTTCGGCTATTGATTTATCAAGTATGATTACCGGCCAGTTTAATGGTCAGGTTTTTACTACTGAAGAGTGGAATAGTGAATTACAAAATCAACGAGGAGAAATTAATTTATTTGATAATCAAATTAGAACAGGAGAAGCCATAAACAATCTAAACCTGTCTCGATTATATATTTTAACAACCAGAAGTTCAGCGTCTGCAAGTGAATTGGTGATTAATGGCCTTGATCCTTATATAGATGTAATACAAGTGGGAGCTACAACCAGAGGTAAGTTCCAGGCTTCTATAACACTCTATGATTCTAATGATTTTGGCAGATTAGGAGCTAATATAGGCCATACGTATGCCATGCAACCTTTAGTCCTTAAATCCATAAACTCTGTTGGATTTACCGATTATTTTAATGGATTCGCTCCAGAAATTCTTATAGAAGAAGATTTTGCAAATCCTGGCACGATTGGTGAGCTTAATGAACCTTTATTAAAAGCGGCAATTGATAATATTGTAGGTAACAGAAGTCTTCATGATTATAACACATTAAGATTAAAAAGTGTTGGAAATAGCAACATGTTTAATAGTGATTATGAGCTTATGTACAAATGAGAAAAACCCAAAGATACTGCACTAATTAACATTTGTTAGTATTGTATATATGAATTATAAACTATATTTTTACAAAAATTTAACATTTAACGTATGAAAGCAATAGGAACAAAATTAGTATTACTATTTTCTTTACTATTAATTTTTTCTTGTTCTAGTGATGATGACACTCCCACCCCAGAACCAGAAGTAATTAATAACCCCGATCAGAACATTGACCAATTTATCTGGCAAGGCCTTAACGCCGTTTATTTGTATAAAGCAGATGTAAATAACTTAGCTAATGACAGATTTGCTACGGATCAAGATTTATTTAGATTTTTAGCAGATTTCGATACACCAGAAGCTACTTTTGACGGATTATTATCCACAAACACTTTAACAATTAACAATCAATCCTTTGACGTAGATCCTTTTAGTTTTATTGTAGATGACTACGTAGCATTAGAACAAGCGTTTAGTGGTGTATCTAAAAGTAACGGAATGGATTTTGGTTTAATCCTAGTTTCTCAAGGTTCATCTGATGTTTTAGGATTTGTACGTTTAGTCCTACCAGGAACAGATGCAGAAGCGAAAGGATTAACTAGAGGAGTTCTTTTTAATGCTGTAAATGGAGTTAGATTAACTACAAGCACAGATTTTAATGCTGTTTTTAGCCCAGATACCTATTCAATAGACTTGGTAACATTTAGTGGAGGTACAGTAACACCTACCGGATCAACAATTTCTCTTACCAAAGCCGAGTATACTGAAAATCCAATTTTTATCTCTAAGACTATTGATCATATGGGGCAAAAAATAGGATACTTAATGTATAATAGTTTTGTTTTTAACTTTGATGAGCAACTTAACGATGCATTTGCACAGTTTCAAGCAGATGGTATAACAGATCTTGTTCTTGATTTAAGATATAATGGTGGTGGACGTGTATCTAGTGCAATTATTTTATCAAGTTTAATTTCTGGAACAGCTACTGATCAAGTATTCTCGACAGAAACCTGGAATGCCGAATTGCAAGCCGATTTTCAAGCGAATAACCCAGGACGTCTAGTTAATAATTTTACTAATCAAACATTAGGCGGTACTGCACTTAACACTTTAGGATTAAACAGAGTTTACGTACTTACAACAAGTAGAAGTGCATCGGCAAGTGAATTAGTAATTAACGGTCTTGAACCATATATTGATGTAATTCAAATTGGAGGTACTACTTCTGGTAAATATCAAGCATCTATTACGCTTTATGATTCTGATGGTTTTGGAAGAAATGGAGCTAATCTGGATCAAACCCATACATATGCTATTCAACCCTTAGTTTTAAAATCAGCCAATGCAGATGGCGTAACAGATTATGCTGCTGGTTTATTTCCAGATATTGCACTTACCGAAAGTGTATTGGACTTAGGAGTTTTAGGAGATGTAGATGAGCGTTTCTTAAAAGCGGCTTTAGATAACATTACTGGTGTTACTGTTGCTAATGGGAAGAGTCAAACAGGATTCATGGACGAGCAAATTAGCTGGGATCCACAATCATTGTTACCAACATATCAAAAAATGTATATTGATGTAGAAAGCAATCCTATTTTAAGAGGAGCTTCGAATGATTAATATTATTTTACTATAAAAAGACACCAAAAAAAACCCGTTCTAAATTTTAGAACGGGTTTTTTATTGTTTGTTATTTACAACAATGATTTAGAACTCCAGATTAAATCCTATTCTTGCATTTCTTCCTTTTGTGCTAAATCCTAAGATTTCTTGATAATCTTCATTGGTAATATTGCTTAAAGAAGCATATACACTTAATCTTTTCATTAATTGGTGACTTACATAAAAATCTAATAAACCATAACTATCCAAAGAAACTGGTGTTGGGGCAAAAGTAACCGGATCTACATTGGCAAAATCATTATCTGCTCTTTCTGTATTAAATTGATAACTTAAAGAAGTATAGGTTTTATCGTTCCATTGATACCCAATATTTGCATTAAACATATGCTCAGGTATTCTGATATTATCATCTAGTTTATCGATATTAGTGTAGGTGTAGTTTGCTCGAATAACTAACTTATCATCTACTAACTTTGCTGTAGTCTCTAACTCTACTCCATCTACATCAATATCGGTAGGTGAGTTAAAATTCACAAAAGTGGTAGGGTCAAAAGTGATAAAATTCTCAGATTTTCTGTTAAAGTAAACCACACTTACTGTAGCTCTTTTTTCATGTGATAGTTCTATTCCAGCCTCGATTGTTGTACTCTCTTCTGGGTCCAAGTCAGGATTACCAGTAAAGAAAGCAGTATCAAATAACTGAAATAATGACGGTGTAATATACGCCGTACTATACGAAGCTAAACCTTTTATATAATTGCTCCCAAACGTATGCGTAAATGATGGGTTAATACTATATACTAACTGATTGCCGTAGGTGCTATGGATATTGAAACGAGCTCCAGCGTTAACATTCAATCCAAAATCAGAAGTATACACAACGTTAACATATGGATCTACAATATCAAAATCTGCATCATTATCATTAATGGTTTGTACCAGAGCATCACTTCCGAAAGGAATATTAAATAAATTGAAATCACTATTAGATCCATTAATTCCTAAAACCGTGTAAAATGTATTATTAAAGTTATATTTATTATACACATCAAATGTATAGATCTTACTTTCATAACGTGACGGGAAACTTGACGTAAATTCGCGCTCAAGTAAAGCATAACTATTTACAGCGTTAAAACTTCCGTTTTTATATTTTAGTTCAAAAGCAAACCCTCCGCGTAGTTGCTCACTATCAAAACGATTATCTCCATCCACTCCAGCTCCAGCATCAAAATCATTTTTGTATCTATCTATATTCCCAAAAAAGTGAAATTTGAAATTTTTGTTCCACTGATACCCTAATTTGGTATATACGTTATATTTTGAAAATGCATCGCTCTCTGCCCCTTCTGCTTCTGCAGCAGAAATACCATCGGTAAATTGGTTTCCAAAATTGGCAACATAGCTTACTTTTCCTACTGTACCATTAACCGAAGCAAAGTTTACAAAATCATTAATGTCATAATCCTGATCTTCTTGCGACTGGTTTGTTCCGATACTAGATTGAAAATTAGCCGAAATTTGTTCCTTACTACCTGATTTTGTAGTAATATTAATCACTGCAGTTGCTGCACCAGATCCATATAAGGTGCTTGATGCTCCTTTAAGAATTTCGATTTCCTGTATTTGATTAACAGATAATAGTCTAAGGTCAAAATCACCTCCGGATGTTGATGGATCACTTACAGTTAACCCATCTACTCTAATAACCACTTGACGATTTCTACCCCCACGGATATATACGCCCAGGTTTTGACCAGGTGCACTACCATTACCATTGATAAACAAACCTGCTGTTCTAGTCAACACTGTAGCTACAGATTCTCCTTGATAACGACCAAGCTCTTCGGCAGTAATCTTGGTGATTACCTTACCACTTTGTTCTCGTTTTAAACTAAATTTTGAATCAGAAATAACTACTTCTTCTAATTCGTTTACAGTTTCGTTTTCTTGAATCTCTTGCCCTATTGCAATAGAAGATCCCAACATCAAAAATGTTGCCCCAAAAAAAACTTTTTTGTTCATTACTTAAATACTTAATTTTTTACAATAACCGGAAAAAAGTATGTAGTTTACCCATACCCAAACCTTTATCCCGAAAGTTTGATACTAGCGAATAAAGGCAGGTCTCCTGGCTCGCGTCTTGTTGTTTACCTTCCCATTCCGAAACTATTCGAAACAGTGGTTCTAGCAGAACTAACAACAAGCACCAATCTCAAAGTCATACATTACTATCACAAATCAATCGGCAAAGCTTACAGTTGCGGGAACAGCTCAGGAATAATTATTTACACACTATACTATCAATGTATCATTTCACCTGATTCCCTTTTAATCATCAACTCTTATATAAAGAGTATCAGAACCAAAATTCAGCGCGAATGTATCATATTTTATGGAATTTGAGATTACTTTAACAAATAAATAATTTATAGAACTACCTTTGCGATCTTATAAAACCCAATGTACATGTTATATTACATCACAGGAGGAGAACGCTCGGGAAAAAGTAGTTACGCTCAAAATCTAGCATTGGAGCTCAGTGACACACCGTATTATCTGGCGACTTCTCGTATTTGGGATGGTAATCATCGAGAACGAATAGATAGACATATTGCGGATAGAGATGAACGATGGACCTCTATCGAAGAAGAAAAAGAAATTGCAAAAGTTATCAAAACTGGAAGTGTAGTAGTTATTGATTGTGTTACGTTATGGCTAACCAACTTTTTTGTAGACACCAAAAATGATGTCGACGAATCTCTTGAATTGGCTAAAAAAGAATTTAATAAATTACTCCAAATTAACGCTACCATAATTATTATCTCTAATGAAATCGGAATGGGAGTTCACGCTACTACCGAAATAGGGCGGAAATTTACAGAGTTGCAAGGTTGGATGAATCAACACATTGCCAAACATGCCAATAAGGCTATATTAATGGTTTCTGGGATACCTGTAGAAATTAAAAGTTCAAATTAAAAAAGGCATATGGATTTTAATATCGAACCCGTTTCGAATGATTTATTGAAAGAAGCACTTCAATCAAAGATAGATCAAAAAACAAAGCCAATTGGAGCTCTTGGAACATTAGAAGAGTTAGCCATGCAAATAGGTATGATTCAAAATACAGATCAACCTAAACTTACTCATCCTACTATAGTTGTTTTTGCAGGAGATCATGGAATCGCAAAAGGTATGCGGGTTAATCCTTATCCACAAGAAGTCACTGCTCAAATGGTCTATAATTTCTTAAATAAAGGAGCCGCTATCAATGTATTCTGTGAACAAAACAATATTGATTTAAAAATAGTAGATGCAGGGGTTAACCATGATTTTGAAGGAGTTGCAGGGCTAATCGATGCAAAAATTGATTTTGGTACTAAAAACTATCAAGAAGAACCTGCCATGAGTCTTCAACAATGTAACGAAGCAATAAAAAAAGGAGCAGATATTGTAAGTACCGTATTTAATAATGGCTGTAATAGTATCGGTTTTGGAGAAATGGGAATAAGTAACACTTCTTCTGCCTCACTTTTAATGTCGCACTACACTAAAATCCCAATAAAAGAATGTGTTGGCTCGGGTACAGGGCTTGAAGACAAAGCTATCGCTTTAAAGCAAGAGATTTTATCAAAAGTATTTCATACATACACACCAACAACCAGTATAGATGCGTTAACTTATTATGGAGGTTTTGAGATAACCATGATTGTTGGTGCAATTTTAAGAGCTGCAGAACTTAAAATGACAATTATTATAGATGGTTTTATAGTAACCGCTGCCTTTCTTGCAGCAATCGACATGTATCCCGAAGTGATTGACTATTGTATATTCGCACATACCTCTGGAGAACAAGGACATCAAAAAATGCTGGAATATGTAAACAAAAAACCGTTGATAAATTTAGGCATGAGATTGGGAGAAGGAACTGGAGTAGCGGTTGCATATCCAATCATTAATTCTGCTATTACTTTTTTAAACAACATGGCTAGTTTTGAAAGCGCAGGAGTATCCAATAAGTAATCATGACTATCGTTCTTTATATAGACCAGTAAATAGATTTTCAATACAATGAAAAAGGAGATTCATATATTTTTTACTGCCCTTATGTTTTTTACTAGGATTCCTTGTCCTAAATGGGTCAATCACGATCCTGAATACCTAAGATTAAGTGCAAAGTATTTTCCACTTATTGGTGGTATTGTTGGTAGTATTGGAGCAGTTGTATTTTACGGGTTTTCGTTCATTTTTTCTGTTGAAATAGCTTTATTATTATCTATGTTTTCTACTATTTATGCTACAGGAGCTTTTCATGAGGATGGTTTTGCAGATGTATGTGATGGTTTTGGTGGCGGGTGGACCAAAGACAAGATTTTATTAATCATGAAAGATTCTCGATTAGGTACGTACGGAACTATCGGAATACTGTTATTGCTATCTGTAAAATTTGCTGCGCTAAGAGAAATGGAGCCATACTTTATCCCCTTGGTAATTATTTCGGGACATACTATCAGTCGTTTTATCGCAACAACACTTATCTATACACATCCTTATGTTAGAGACACCGATGATAGTAAAGCCAAACCAGCCGCAAAAAGTATCGGATTCTCAACCTTGTTAATTAGTGGTGTTTTTGGGATTGCTCCTTTGTTTCTATTTAAAAATCCATGGATATTTATTACATTGATTCCCTTATACTTATCCAAAATGTGGTTAGGGCATAAATTTAAAAAATGGATTGGTGGACAAACCGGTGATTGTGCAGGAGCCGTTCAACAATTAAGTGAAGTGATATTTTACCTTTCAATACTCGGGCTATGGAAATATATTTGGTAAGACATACCACTCCAAATATCGAAAAGGGTATTTGTTATGGCCAAAGTGATATTGGCATAACAGATTCTTTTCAAACCGAGGTTGAAAAAATACATCAACAAATTCCTATTTCTGAAATCTCTACAATATACAGTAGCCCTTTGCAAAGATGTAAACTATTGGCTAAAACCTTTGAAAAAGAAGTGATTTTTGATAACCGTCTTAAAGAATTAAATTTTGGGGATTGGGAACTTCAACCCTGGGATGCTATTCCAAAAAATGACATACAACCATGGATGGATGATTTTGTGAATGTTCAAGTTCCAAATGGAGAATCTTATGTACAACTTCAACAACGCATGCTATCCTTTTTTTCTTCACTAGACCATGCTTCCGAAAAAACTATTATCGTCTCTCATGCGGGACCAATAAGGGCTTTACTAGCTCACATTAGACAAATAGATCTTAAAGATTCTTTTACCATCAAAATAAACTATGGCGAAGTCATTAAATTATAATCTTGAAACGCTAAGACAATTCTAATTTCAAAAAATTATAATTGGATGTTGCCTCTTTATCCAGAATTTTTACATTAATTCTATTATTAAAAAACGGAGCATTAATTACCAAAGTATGATATTCTCCATTCTCACCACAGGCATCTACTCCCATATCTTCTAAATCGTCAATAAGCTTGTGGTTTATAGGCCTGCCCAGAAATTCTTTTCCTAGTTGATGATTGCACGAGACAATTATAGCTTCGATATTGTAATCAATCATATCCAATACTAACTTTTTCCTGGATTGTTGCCATAAGGGAAGGATTGGATCGAGGTGAGCTGCTTTAGATACTTTTTCTTCCCATGCTCGGTGTGATACTATATCAATATCGCCAAAAACTGAAGTATCAATCTCATAGGTTTCTGCGAGAGAAACAAGGTTTTCAATATATAACCGCTCATAATCATTCCAGGTACTCTCAAAAAAGTGAATGGGTAGGTTCATTGCAGCGGCCTGAGCCATTAAAATATCTTTTGGGATACCATGAGATCGTGATCTATCCCCATATTCATTTAGTACATTTAGCAGCACTGTAGGTATCATACCTTGATCTTTTGCCAGATGAAGTGCATAGCAACTGTCTTTACCGCCGCTCCAGGAACACATAAATGTTTTTTTATTCATTTAAAATTATTAATACGCTACTACATCATTACTAGTATTGCAAATTAACGCTAAATCAAGTGAATGTTTTCATTAAACTCTTGATGATTTAAATTTGTTTTAAGTTTAAACTTATCTTGATTTATTACTTTTACACAAACGTTTATACTATGCGCAATATTTTTGCATTTTCACTGGTATTATTTCTGTGTATTTCTTGTAAAAAAGTAAAACAAAACACAAGTGAGCTCACGGTGATGTACCTGGCTCCTCAAAACATCGAATATGCCAAAGGATTTTCTGTAAAGCACCATACAACCCATAAAGAAATAAAGGTTACCTCTCCCTGGCCTAATGCAAAAAAAGAACTTACCTATATATTACATCCAAAGGGTACCGATAAACCTTTTTCTGATCCGAATACGATTTTTATTGAAGTTCCTATCGACAGAGTTGTAGTTACATCAACTACTGATATACCAATGCTAGAATACCTAAATCTAGAAGAGAGATTAGTGGGTTTTCCGCACACGGATTATATTTCTTCTGAAAAAACGAGGACGCTCGTCGATAATGGTACCATTAAAGAACTTGGAAAAGAATACAATCTAAATACCGAAGTTGTATTAGAACTTAATCCAGAACTTATTATCGGGTTTTCGGCTACCGGAAACACAAAAGCATATGATCTTATTCAAAAAACCGGAATTCCTGTTGTTATAAACGGTTCCTGGATGGAGGAACACCCTCTGGGAAGAGCAGAATGGATAAAATTTGTTGCCGCTTTTTTTGGTAAAGAAACTGCCGCAGAAGAAATTTTTCAAACGATAAAAAAAGAGTATAATGAAGCTACAACTTTGGCGCGAAGCACCACCAAATCACCAACAGTTTTGTCTGGAAACATGTTTAAAGATGTATGGCACGTGCCCGGAGGAAATAGTTTTGTGGCAAAGTTTTTAAAAGATGCGCATACAGATTACCTCTGGGAAGACACTAAAAAAACAGGAAGTATCCCTTTAAGTTTTGAAAGTGTACTCGAAAAAGGGCAAAATGCAGATTTATGGATCGGATCTGGAAATTCTAAATCTCTTTTGGAATTAAAAGAGAAAAACCATCAGTATACATTATTCGACGCATTTAAAAATAAAACCGTATATTCTTCAACATTAAAACTTGGAGCCAAAGGTGGATTAATTTATTATGAATTAGGACCAATGAGGCCCGATTTGATACTTAAAGATATTATCAAAATTGCGCATCCAGAACTTTTAACCGATTACGAACCTTATTTTTTCGAAAAACTTAAATAATTGACCCCAAACAAATCATATAAAAAAGTTTTTATTGGTATTAGTGTGCTTTTGGTTATTTGCTTTATCACCAATATAAGTTTGGGCTCGGTAATTATTCCTTGGCTAGATACACTAAGTAGCCTTTTTGATGGGGCTGTCGAAAAAGAATCCTGGAAACATATTATTATCAATTATCGGTTACCAAAAGCAGTTACTGCCATAATTGTGGGTAGTGGATTAGGTGTCTCTGGTCTATTGATGCAAACCTTGTTTAGAAATCCTCTTGCTGGTCCTTTTGTTTTAGGAATTAGTTCTGGTGCTAGCCTAGGTGTCGCTATTCTTATTCTTAGTAGTTCTTTTGCGGGTGCTGCCCTATCGGCTTTTCTAATTTCTAAATGGGGATTAGTTATCGCAGCAAGTTTGGGTAGTATATTGGTATTAATTACAGTTATGCTTGTATCTGTTCGAGTAAGAGATACAATGGCAATACTTATTATTGGACTCATGTTTGGTAGTATTACATCTGCGATTGTGAGTGTTCTTTCCTATTTTGCTCCTGCAGATCAATTACAACAGTATATTTTTTGGGGGTTTGGCAGTTTAGGAAATCTTTCGTGGAGTGACGTTCTGGTGTTTTGCGGAATATCTTTATTAGGGTTATTATTATCCATACTTGCTATCAAGCCGCTAAACACATTATTATTAGGTGAAAATTATGCTCGAAGCCTTGGATTGAGTATTAAGAATAGTAGATTTCTTATCATTATGGCAACAGGGCTATTAGCCGGAAGCAGTACTGCCTTTGCGGGACCCATTGCTTTTATTGGCTTAGCGGTACCCCATCTTACACGACAACTTTTTCATACATCCAACCATAAAACGCTTATTCCTGCTGTTATATTAATCGGAAGTATCGTTATGTTGGTTTGTGATACCATAGCCCAACTTCCTTCAAGTCAGTATACCTTGCCAATAAATGCAATTACCTCCTTGATAGGAGCTCCCGTGGTTATATGGCTTTTGGTAAGAAAACGAAAAATGCTGTTTTAATAAGAATAATGCATATGCTGATTTTTAATAAGCTACAAAATCAGTATCTTTAAAACAAACCGTATACGTTATATGAATCCTACCGAATACCTTGAAGGAATACACAAGCAATTTAAATACTATCAATCTTTAGGAGAAAGAACGATGGCTCAACTAACCGAAGAACAACTTTTTTGGCAATATAATGAAGATAGTAATAGTATTGCGATTATTAGTAAGCACCTTTGGGGAAATATGAAATCCCGATGGACCGATTTTTTAACCACAGACGGAGAAAAAGAATGGAGAATGCGCGATGCCGAATTTGAAGATGATATTAAGACCAAAGAAGAATTATTAATAAAATGGAATGATGGTTGGCAATGTCTTTTTGAAGCTCTAGGAAGTATTAATGAAACTAATTTCAATACTCCCGTTTATATACGTAATATCGAGCACAGTATTACCGAAGCTATTAATAGGCAATTGGCACATTATTCATATCATGTTGGGCAAATTGTTTTTATCGGAAAAATGATCGCTGGTCAATCATGGCAAAGCCTCTCTATCCCAAAGGGAGATTCATCTTTATATAACAAAAAACGTTTCGAGCAACCTAAACATAAGGCACATTATACCGATAAACTTATGGATAATACCTCCGATCAATAAATCCAAAATCACACCTAGGCATTTACAATTCATGGCAGATAGTCAATAACTCCCTTAGGTTTGTTAATAACTATGGTTTTATGCATACCAAAATCCTTATGGATTACAATTATATTTGCGTACGACTGAGTAAAATTATCACTCACAAATTTAAAATAACCTATTACTAAGCAACTTTAATTAGTAGCAATGTATTACGGTTTAATTTGTTTTACGACTAACAAACAATAAAGAAATACCAATGAAATTTATAGTATCCAGTTCATACTTATTAAAACAACTCCAGGTATTAGGCGGGGTAATTAATAACAGCAACACCTTACCTATATTAGATAATTTTTTGTTTGAATTAGATAACAACGCATTAACCGTTTCTGCATCAGATTTGGAGACTACGATGTCTACAAAACTAGAAGTAGAATCTTCGGATCAAGGTGTAATAGCTGTACCGGCTAAATTGTTATTAGAAACGTTAAAGACGTTCCCAGAGCAACCATTAACATTTGTAGCTGGTGATAATAATACTGTAGAGATTAGTTCTAATCATGGTAAATATGCACTGGCATATGCAAATGGAGAAGAATTCCCAAAAGCTGTAGAGTTAGAAGACCCTAGCGCTACTACCCTTCTTGGTGATATTTTGGCTACTGCCGTGAGTAAAACTATTTTTGCAACAGGTAATGACGATCTTAGACCTGTAATGAGCGGAGTATTCTTTCAGTTTTCTACAGAAGGATTAACCTTTGTAGCTACAGATGCGCATAAGCTTGTAAAATATACTCGAGGAGATGTACAAGCTTCTCAAGCTGCTGAGTTTATTATGCCCAAAAAACCTTTAAACTTATTAAAAGGAATTTTGGCAGGTAGTGACAGTGAAGTATTAATAGAGTACAATGAGTCTAACGCCAAATTCTCTTTTGATGAAACTCAATTAATTTGTAGACTGATTGATGGAAAATACCCTAATTACGAAGCAGTAATCCCAAAAGAAAATCCTAATAAATTAACGATTGCTCGTACACAATTCTTAAACTCTGTTAGAAGGGTGTCGATTTTCTCTAATAAAACAACACATCAGATTAGATTAAAGATTGCTGGTGCAGAATTAAATGTATCTGCAGAGGATATTGACTACTCTAATAAAGCCGAAGAACGATTAACATGTGATTACCAAGGTGATGATATGCAAATCGGATTTAATTCTCGCTTTCTTAGCGAAATGCTTAATAACCTAAATGCAGATGATGTTCAGTTAGAAATGTCCTTACCAAATAGAGCAGGAATTCTAACTCCTGTAGATGGTTTGGATGAAGGTGAACATGTTACTATGCTAGTTATGCCAGTGATGCTCAATAATTAATTGTCATTTTACATAAAACATAGAAAAACCAACCTGAAAACGGGTTGGTTTTTTTGTTAAAAACAACCTTCCAGTGCAAATAAATTGGCTTTTTTTTAAAGATTTAAAAAAAAATAACGAGATTTAAACATTAATAAAGCAGTTTTTACCCCAATTAAAGTTATTAAAACATGAACACTAAGCTCATAACCTTATTGATATGTATCAGCATTGCTGCTATGGGATTTATTTCACCCACACATAAAAATGATGAATACACGTATAAATTAACGGTTGTATCCCTTAATAATCAAACACAAAACTTTGATCTTACTATAAAAAAACACAATGCAAAAGAAATCGTACTTAAAGATCTAAAAACTCCTTATGAAAAAGAGCTTGGTGTCGGCACTTATGATATTATAGTGGATAAAGGTGTCGCCGATGCATCTATTGAGGCAAATGTGGCAGGAATATTGAATAAAAAAAAATGGACATGGGCAGTGTATTCTAACAAAGATCACAAAATGATAAAGCTTCAGGCTGGTCCCGAAGGTCAAACTGGAGTACTTACAGATTGGTAACTTGATTTTTTTTACACATGAAGATGTTGAAATTCGAAAAATAAACAAAACCCTAATTATAAAATTACTTAACTTAAAAAAGTATCATTATGAAAATTAAAATAATCGCACTACTTGTTGTTATAGGATGTATTGGCACAAGTTTTACAACCATAAATATAAATGAAGGATATACATATATTCTTACAGTAAAATCTGTTAAAGGTAGTATCGAAACTTTTGATCTGAAAATCTTAAGTTTTTCAAATACCAGCAAAGAACCAAAAGAAACAATATTAAAAGCTGTACAAACTCCATTTGAGAAAGAATTAGGTAATGGTAAACATGTCATTACCATAACATCGGATAAAGATGATGCATCTATTGAAGGTATGGTGGTAGGTGTTCAAAATGGCGAAAAGAAAGGTTGGGCATCTTCTAAAAACGAAAGAACAAAAGTAATAGAGTTACAAGCTGGTCCGGGTGGTGAATATAGAGCTGCACAATAGATATTGTAATATTGATCTGATCATCTGTGATAGTATAATTAATTAACTAAGGAATAGATATTGATCAGTACCAAATGATATATCCGGCCTCTATATAGTGGTCGGTTTTTTTTATTTTAATCATAGATCAAAGTATACTGATATGAAAAAAATTGCAGTTATAGGAGCAACAGGTATGTTAGGGCATCATGTCGCCAAACACATCTTAGAAGATCCAAATAACTTGCTTTATGTTATACACAGAGAAACTTCAGATCTTTCGTCAATTACCGACCTAAAGTATACCGGTAGAGTAGCTGATTTAAATGACCAAGAAAGTCTTATCAAATCTTTTGACGGGCTAGATTATGTACTTAATTGCGGTGCTTATTACCCCAGTATTCCCAAAAAATTAAAAGATGAAATAAAAATTGCTCAATCGCAAATGAGTAATTTTATCAATGCCATAAAAAAGAGTGCTGTCAAAAAAGGGCTTTATTTGGGCGGTGCAATTGCCATCCCAAAATCTAATAGCGGCACCGCCAATGAAAGCGGAATATATACGAGTGCTCCAAAAAATAAATCTGCTTATGTTCAAGTAAAATGGATCATGGACAAGATGGCAAGAGAAGCGGGGCAATCGGGAATCCCCATAGTCATTGGTATACCATCCATGACTTTTGGAGAATATGACTATGGTCCTTCTACTGGGCGGATTATCACCAATACCGCTAATCAAACCTTACCTGGTTTTGTAAATGGCGATAGAAATGTGGTTTATGCAAGAGATGCCGCAAAAGGACTTCTGTCTGCTTGTATTCATGGTCGTATTGGCGAACGTTATCTAATCACCGGAGAAAATATTTCGATGAAAGATATCATTCAAAAAATAATTGAAATCGAAGGCATCAATATAATGCCTAAAGAAGTTTCGCTTTGGCTAGCCAAACTAGTTTCAAAAATCAAAATTACAAAGTATAGGCTTTTTGGAGGTGAATTACCTTTGCTTGATGACACGGCAATCGCAGTAATGTCTGCCGGACAGTTTTTGGATGGGAATAAAGCAAAAAAAGAATTAAACTACACACCAAAAACATCCGTAGATACTGCTTTAGAAAAAACAATTACTTGGTTTAAGTCAAATAACTATATCAAAAACTAATAGTAACAAATCGATTTGATGATCAATATCCAAACCATAGATGATTACTCACTTTCTGCAAAAGTGTACATTACAGAAGCATCAATGCCAAAAAATAAAGTTTTAATCGTTAATTCGGCAACGGCTGTAAGCAAGAAACTATATCATCATTACGCATTGTTTATGTCTAACCAAGGATATAATGTAATAACCTATGATTATCGTGGTATCGCAAACTCTAGACCAAAGCGTTTAAGAGGGTTCGAAACTTCATTTTTAGAATGGGGACAACAAGATTTCTCTGCAATACTAGATTATGCCAAAACCAGGTTTACCGACCATACTATAATTGTATTAGGTCATAGTATTGGAGGTACCATTATAGGGATGACAGAAAAAAACAAGGATATTAGCGGTATCATTACAATAGGTGCACAAACCGCTTATTATAAAGATTGGGCAAAAAAACATAAAACCAAAATCTATATATTATGGCATATGTTATTACCCATGATTACATATATTGTAGGGTATTTTCCCGGAAAAAGACTTAGAATGTTAGAGGATGTCCCAAAAGGTGTTATCAAACAATGGCATAACAGGAGACATCATGAAAACATGAAAATACAATTGGAGCGTAAAGGAGTACAATTCTTTTATCATAAGTGTATGGCAAAATTGCTCACTTTGGGCATCGAAGATGATCCCATAGGAACCGAAGTTGCTATTAGAAGAATCCATGATCTTTTTGAGAACTCTGACAAAAAATTAGAAATGATAAAGTTAGCCGATGTCCCAACTCAAAAAATTGGTCATTTTGGTTTTTTTAGTCGAAAATTTAAAGACTCACTATGGGTAAAAACATTGCAATGGTTTGATGCTATATCATAATCCTAAATAAAAAAATGTAATACATAAAATGACAAAAATAGATCTTGCCGATTGCAGTAAAAGAATACAACCGTACATTCACAGAACTTCAGTCCTTACTTCTTCTCTACTTAATGAAATCTCTGGAGCATCTATCTTTTTTAAATGTGAAAATTTTCAACGTATGGGAGCTTTCAAAATGAGGGGTGCGGCTAATGCAATCCTACAATTATCAAAACAACAACAGTCAAAAGGTGTGGTAACTCATTCGTCAGGAAATTTTGCTCAGGCACTATCTCTTGCGGCAAAGAGTCTTGGTGTAAAAGCTTATATCGTTATGCCTTCTACTGCACCTCAAGTAAAAAAGGATGCAGTAAAAGGATATGGTGGTGAAATTATTGAATGTCCTCCTACTCTAGAAAACCGAGAAAAAGCCGCGGCTCATATTCAAAAAGAAAAAGGAGCGACTTTTTTACACCCGTCAAATGATCTTGATGTTATCCTCGGGCAAGGCACTGCGGCTCTTGAATTATTAGAAGATCATCCAAATCTTGAATATATTTTTACTCCAGTTGGTGGAGGTGGCTTAATAGCTGGCACTGCTCTGGCCGCGCACTATTTTGGAAAAGATTGTAAAGTTATCGGCGGGGAACCATTCGAGGTTGATGATGCATATCGATCCTTGTTGAGTGGTACAATTGAAACTAATGCAACTGCCAATACAATTGCCGATGGACTTAAAACTCAACTAGGTGATATCAATTTTCCAATTATTCAAAAACATGTCTCTGAAATCATACGAGTAGAAGAACAGGAAATTATAAAGGCTATGAAGTTAATCTGGGAAAGGATGAAAATAATTATAGAACCTTCTTGCGCAGTTCCGTTTGCCGCACTTTTACGAGAAAAGCATCGCTTTGAACATAAAAAAATAGGAATTGTTCTTTCTGGAGGCAATGTAGATTTAGAAAAATTACCATTCTAAAATACATTTTACAAATATTTAACAATACCGCTAATCCTTTTTAAAATCAATGATCCACAAGGAAATCTCCTAATTAATTAGGAGAACTACTAATAGATTAGTTGTGAAACTAATAAATTAGTAGTAGGTTTGTTTTGTAAAATAATTACTATGCAAAAGTTAGCCAAAAGAGAAGAACAAATCATGCAAAGTTTATGGAAACTTGAGAAAGCTTTTATAAAAGAGATCATTGAGGAACTAACAGATCCTAAACCTCATTACAACACTACTGCGACCATTGTTAAAATTTTAGAAGAAAAAGGATTTATTAACCATGTTGCCTATGGCAATAGCTTTCAATACTATCCATTAATATCCAAAGATGCCTATCAAAAAGAAGTTTTGGGTGAAGTAGTGCATAATTATTTTGATAACTCTCCTCTAGCCTTGGTTAAGTTTTTTGCTAAGGAAGAAAAAATCAACACCGAAGAATTAGAAGAAATTATTCAACTTATTAAAAGCAAAAAATAATGGATTACATCATTCATAGTTCGGCCTTAATAGCATTGTCTTATATCATTTATCGCTTTTTTCTTTCAAAAGAAACATTTTATGGTTTAAACAGATGGGTATTGCTAACTCTTATTGTATTGTCATTTACATTGCCTTTTATTACTGTTCCCGAAAATTTATCTTTTAGAAATCTTTTGACACAAGAGACTTTAAGCACATCAAATTTATCCGAAATCTCTAGTAATACAATTGAATTATCGCAACAGTCAGTTATTTCGCAAGAATCAAAAATACCCTCTACCTCTTCCGAAACAGTAGCTACAGCTACCCATTCGAATAGTATAAGCTTAGATTGGAAAACCATAGTTTTTTACATTTATATATTAGGAATACTTGTATTTGGTATTCATTTTCTTATTCAACTAGGAGTATTAGTGTATCGGATTTTAAAATATCCTACGGTAGAAGTCGATGATTATAAAATCATCGAGACCGACAAAAATCACGCTCCTTATTCTTTTTTAAATCGCATATTCATGAACCCCAGTCAGTACAATCCTGATACATATTTACAGATTTTAAAACATGAACAAATGCATATCAAAGGTAAACACACTGTAGATATGCTCCTGGTAGAATTATTAGTTATGCTACAATGGTTTAACCCATTTGCTTGGTTGTACCGAAAGGCAATTGATAATAACCTCGAATATCTTACCGATGATGGTATGCTTAACATAGGTGAAAATAAAGAAGCGTATCAAATGAATCTTTTAAAAGTCTCAACCCCTAATATGCCTACTGGCTTGGCAACAAGTTACAATCAATCATTTCTCAAAAAACGAATACTCATGATGAATTCAAAAAAATCAACTGCAAAATCAGGATGGAAATACCTAATCATTATTCCATTACTGGCAATTACCGTGCTTTCTTTTAATCCAATAAAACCAAATGTATCTTTGGTAGATACTACCATAGAAACCATTGATGATCCTATCGTAAAAACCGACAAAATTTCTGTTTTAAAAATGGATTACACCAAAGGTGTTTGGGATGCCGAAGTTGGAGGAGGAAAACTATGTATCATGTACCGAAGTGCAGAACCTTTAAAACGAAATTTCTGGTCTACAACACGATGTTATGAGCCTGAATATTTTAATGGTTTCCCTACAGGTGACAGACAACAACTAGTCATTACCAAAGATGCTGGAACCATGACCTATATCGGGCAATTTGAAAATAATCTTGGAGACGGAAGGTATACTTTTGAACCGGACCAAAGCTTCACTAAATCTCTCAAAGCGTATGGATTAGAGGGTAATAATAGAGATCTTGTACATTGTTTTCTTACAGGTTTTGACAATGCTTATCTCGCATACCTGAAAAAGGAAAATCTCAATATCAACCAAGATGATTTTGAAGATATCATTCATAAATCTCTTCCTCTTGATAAGCTAAAGATGTATCGAAAAGAACTTGCTTCATTAGGTTATACCGATTATACTATGGAAGAGATCAGCAAATTAAATCTATTTGATGTTGATATTAAATACATCAATTTTGTAAATAAAATAAATACTACAAAAGCTTCGCTAAAGAAAATCATCAAAGCCAAAATACATAATGTAACACCAGAGTTCATAACCTCGTATACGAGTAAAGGATATGGTAAAATGTCTTTGGATGATTATATGAAATTAAAAATTCATAATGTAACTCCAGATTTTATAACTTCGTTTAAAAAGGAAGGTTATGGCGACATATCTACCAAAGAAGCCAAAAATCTTAAAATCCATAATGTAACCCCAAAATACATTAAGTCTATCAAAAAAATCGGATACCCCAATGTTTCTTTAAAAGAAGCAAAAGAATTAAAAATTCACAATGTATCACCAGAGTATATTACTAGTCTAAAGAAAATTGGCTATCCTAATATTACATTAAAGGAAGCCAAAAAACTAAAGATTCATAATATCACTAGTGATCTTATACAATCTTATAAAAAATCTGGGCAATCCAACCTCAGCATACAGGATATAGTTAAATTAAAAATTCATAATGTAACTCCTGGTCAATCAAGAGGTTCTCATAACCACTCTGATGTTTTCGATAATTCGGATTCGCAATCGAGTTCTACCAATAGTTATGGCAAAAGCTATCAAGATAGCAAGGGTGATCCTAATGAGTTTATTAAACAATTTAAAGAATTAGGATACAAGAACATTTCTGTAGATCAAATTATTGCTCTTAAGATTCATAATGTGACTCCAGAGTTTATAAAAAAGTTCAATACAGCTGGATATAAAAATATTCCTATTGATGATGTAATTGGACTTAAAATACATAATGTGACTCCAGAATTCATCAATTCCTTTAAAAAAGCGGGTTATAAAAACATTTCTTTAGACAAGGCTTCGGCTTTAAGAATACATAATGTATCTCCAGATACTGCCGCAGAATATAACAAGCTTGGATATAAAGATATTGGTATTGATGAATTAATCTCTCTAAAAATTCATAATGTATCTCCAGAGTATTTACAGGCATTTAAGAAAACCCGTTTTGGAAATCTTCCTTTAGATGAAATTATCTCTTTCAAAATTCATAGAGTAACGCCAGAATTTGTAAAATCTTTCGAAGATATTGGATACAAAAATATTACTGCCGCGCAAGCACAAAGTCTAAAAATTCATCGGGTAACTCCAGAATTTGTAAAATCTTTGAAAGAGCAGGATAAAGATATATCCCTGGACCAGGCAATACGCATAAAAATACATTTTTAAGTGTATAATTCGAAATAGCCAACCACCAGTATTCATCAATCATTAAAAAGCTGCTAGTTTAATAAGGTTAGCAGCTTTTTTTTACACTGGACTATATATATTATAAACACACTTAAATGAAACGCCTATACATAGCACTAATGGTTTCGGCCCTATTACTGGGTTGCCATACTAAAAAGAAAGAGCTTAAAGAAGATGTTCAAAATGCTTCATCTGATAAACCATTAAAAAGATTCGTTAAAGGCAATACTTTGATCTCTTATAAATTACCTGTAATTGAGATTACTGTAGCTTCAGAATTTAATTATGTCGGTAAATTTGATTTTGAAATAATAGCTTCTTCAGATGAATATGCAGAGGATATGCAAGGGAAACCCGTTGCTACGGGCAAAAGATATGTTTTTGTTTCAATAGATGAAAACCAGTCGATAAACAAGTTGTTCGTTGTTCAATTTGAAGGATTTTTATCCGAAAATGATTTAATCTATAATTATGATTTCAGTAATGCAGACTACATTGGCAATAATAAATATCGTCACAACACCTGGTTTTACGATAGCAAAAAATCGGAAACAGAAAATCCGAACGGAGAAGGAGCCAAAACAAGAACTTTTTTAGAACAAAAAGGATATACACTTGAAGATCAATTTATGATGTCGCGTTTTGTAGGATTAGCCAGTAAAGATCGAAAAAATGAAATTATTATTTTTTATTACGAAATGCTTCATAAAACTACGGGGTATTCCTTAGAAAAATATGAAAACTATATTAGCGACGAGGAAACTACATCTATTCGAAATTTGTTCGTAGAACGCTCTCGAAATAGCTTTAAGATTATCAAAGGATAAAAAAATATTTCATCAATCATTAAAAAAGGCTACTAATCTATGATTAGCAGCCTTTTTTCTTAACACTAATGATTAAAATATTAGAATAACACTTGTTTTAAATTCTTGGTAAATCTCCATCTCCTTTTAATGGTAAGTTAGAACTTCCCATCAAATATGCATCGATGTGATGTGCGGCCTGTCTGCCTTCGGCAATAGCCCAAACAATTAGAGACTGTCCTCGTCGAGTATCGCCAGCTGCAAACACTCCTTTTACATTTGTTTCGTAAGTATCTTCGGTGGCCTGGATATTGGTCCTAGCATCCATATCGACACCCAATTGTTCTGCAATAGTAGATTCAGATCCTGTAAATCCTAATGCTAATAATGCCAATTCACATTTCCATTCTTTTTCAGTATTTGGGTTTTCTTTTAGTGTAAACCTACCATTCTCCTTTACCCACTCTACCTCTGTGGTAATTAGTCCTTTTAAATTACCATTCTCATCTCCTACAAATTCTTTAGTAGAAATACTCCAATTGCGCTCTACTCCTTCTTCATGCGAAGAGCTTGTACGCAATCGCATTGGCCAAAATGGCCAAGGCTGATTTGCAGGTCTTGCGGTTGTACCTTTACCCATAATTTCAAAATTCGTTACCGAAGTTGCTCCATGCCTCACAGAGGTACCAATACAATCAGAACCTGTATCTCCTCCTCCTATTACGATAACATCTTTATCTGTTGCCAAAATTTCTTCACCCAAATCTGTTATCCCATCCACTCTCCTATTATTTTGTGGTAAAAAATCCATAGCCTGTACCACACCTTTTAAATCAGATCCTTTTACTGGCAAATTACGACGTACTGTTGCCCCTGTACATAATACTACAGCGTCAAAATCTTCTTTTAATTGATTGGCTTTGATATCTTTTCCTATAGCAGTATTTGTCTTAAATTCAATTCCTTCTTCTTCTAAAACATCAACACGACGATCAATCACATGCTTTTCCATCTTAAAATCAGGAATACCATAACGTAACAATCCTCCTACTTTTTCATCTCTTTCAAAAACAGTTACCAAATGTCCTGCGCGATTTAATTGTTGTGCCGTTGCTAATCCCGCAGGCCCAGAACCTATTACTGCTACTGTTTTCCCTGTTCTTTCTTTTGGCGGGTTGGCTTTTACCCATCCATTTTTAAACGCTTCTTCGACAATATTTTTTTCAATATTTTCGATAGTAACGGGATCTTCATTGATACCTAAAACGCAAGCTTCTTCGCAAGGTGCGGGACATAATCTACCTGTAAACTCAGGGAAATTATTGGTAGAATGCAGTATTGTAGCTGCTTTTTCCCATTTACCACGATATACCGCATCATTAAAATCAGGTATCAAATTGCCAAGTGGACATCCACTGTGACAAAATGGGATTCCGCAATCCATACAACGCGCCCCTTGATCTTTAAGTTTTTTCTCTGGCATCGCCACTGTAAACTCATTATACCCTTTTATACGATCTTTAACAGGTTGGTACTGTTCGATCTCTCTTTCAAATTCTAAAAATCCAGTTATCTTTCCCATGTTAATCTCGTTTTATGCTTGTGCTAATTTCTCTTCTTCTAATCGTATCAATGCTTGCTTATACTCCTCTGGGAATATTTTGATGAATTTTGGCAATTCTTTCTCCCAATTTTCTAATATTCTTTGCGCCAATGGACTTAACGTAGCGTTATAATGATTTTCAATTAATGTTTTTAATTCTTCAATATCTTGTTGCTCTTCTACCGGATCAAGGTTCAAAGCTTCTTTATTACAATGTGCTTCAAAGGTTTTTTTATCATCATAAATGTAAGCGATACCTCCAGACATTCCTGCTCCGAAATTTCTTCCTACTTCACCCAGAATAACAGCTATCCCACCAGTCATATATTCACATCCGTGATCACCAATTCCTTCTACAACGGCTTTTGCTCCAGAATTTCGAACACAGAATCGCTCACCCGCTTTACCATTGATATAAACTTCTCCTGCTGTTGCACCATACAGTGTAACGTTACCGGTAATTACATTGTCTTCGGGAACAATTGTCGCCTCTTCAGGAACTTTAATGACCACCTTAGCTCCGGATAATCCTTTTCCTAAATAGTCATTCGTATTACCATTAACCACCATGGTTAACCCCTTGGTAGCAAAAGCCCCAAAACTCTGTCCGGCCGCTCCTGTAAAGTTCAACTTTAATGTGTTATCCGGTAATCCTTGAGCGCCATAAATCTTAGAAATTTCATTACTTAGTATTGCTCCTACTGCTCGATCTGTATTGGTGATATCAAAATCTAATGTTGTTTTTTCTTTACGGAATAATGCAGGGTGGGCTTGTTCTATAATTTCAAAATCAATGGATTTACCCAATCCATGATCTTGAGTATCGGTGTTGTATACCTCAACTCCTGCAGGTGCATCGACTTGATGTAAAATTGGAGTTAAATCAATTCCTGCTGCTTTGTAATGAGCTATTGCTTTGTTATGATCCAATTTATGTACCTGCCCCACCATCTCATTTACTGTACGGAAACCTAGCTGCGCCATAATCTCCCGTAACTCTTGCGCTACGAAATACATATAATTAACTACGTGCTCTGGTTTACCTTTAAACTTTTTACGTAGTTCTGGGTTTTGCGTTGCGATACCTACCGGACATGTGTTTAAATGACATACCCGCATCATAACACATCCCGATGCTACTAAGGGTGCAGTTGCAAAACCAAACTCTTCGGCTCCTAATAAACATGCTACTGCGACATCACGACCCGTTTTTAATTGGCCATCACATTCTAATACAATACGACTACGTAGATCATTGCCAACTAATGTTTGTTGTGCTTCGGCAATACCAAGTTCCCAGGGTAATCCGGCATGTTTTAACGATGTTAAAGGCGACGCTCCTGTACCTCCATCAAATCCCGAAATAAGAACTACATCGGCTTTCGCTTTTGCCACACCAGCCGCAACAGTTCCTACTCCTACTTCTGAAACTAATTTTACATTGATTCTAGCTTGTCTGTTGGCCGATTTCAAGTCATAAATGAGTTGAGATAAATCCTCGATAGAATAAATATCATGATGTGGAGGTGGTGAAATTAACCCTACATATGGTGTAGAATTACGTGTTTTGGCAATCTCGGGATTCACTTTTGGTCCTGGTAACTGCCCTCCTTCTCCTGGTTTGGCTCCTTGAGCCATTTTTATCTGAATTTCGGCAGCACTGGTTAAATAGTTTGAAGATACTCCAAATCTACCCGATGCTACTTGCTTGATCGCACTATTTTTCCAATCGCCATTCACATCTTTATAAAACCGAAGAGGATTCTCTCCTCCTTCTCCAGAATTACTTTTTCCACCAATACGGTTCATTGCCACCGCAAGGTTTTCATGAGCTTCTTTACTAATAGATCCATATGACATTGCTCCGGTTTTAAAACGTTTTACAATCTCTGTCCATGGTTCTACCTCATCGATAGAAATTGGATCGTAATTAGAGAATTCTAACAATCCCCGAATGGTCATTAAACTCTTTGACTGCTCATTGATTAGATTAGCATATTCCTTATATGTTTCTGGATCATTATCTCTAACAGATTTCTGCAACTTTGCCACAGATAGTGGATTAAACTGATGTTTCTCTCCATTTCGCCTCCATCGATACTGCCCTCCTATTTCAAGATCCAAATTAGCGGCAACTTCTTGTTCTACATATGCACGCTTATGACGTTTTGCAATTTCTTTCTCAAGTTCATAGAGTCCTATTCCCTCTATTCGAGTAGCTGTATTGGGAAAATATTGATCTACTACCTTAGTATTTATACCAATACACTCAAACAACTGCGAGCTTCGGTACGAGTTAAGTGTAGAGATACCTATCTTATTCATAACCTTGAGTACTCCCTTACCAACTGCTTTGTTATAGTTTTTTATAGCCTCATCAAAATCGATTCCCGTAATATTACTTTCTTCAAGTTGCTCTCCTATGATTTCGTTTACCATATATGGATTAATAGCACTTGCTCCATACCCAAACAATAACGCAAAATGATGTACTTCTCTAGGCTCTGCTGATTCAATAATAATACTTACTTTAGAACGTTTGCCTAATTTTTGCAAACCACTATTTACATATGAACATGCTAATAATGCTGGGATCGGTGCTCTATGTTTACTTACATTTCTGTCGGAAAGAATAACCACATTAGTCCCTTCATCAATTACATCTGAAACATTTTGTAGCATAGCTTCGAGAGCATCTTCTAATCCATTTAGCCCTCTGTTGATATTATATAACATTGGGATAGATGTAACTTTGAAACCTTTATCAGTAAATGTTTTGATCTTATCCAGATCTTCTTTAGAAATAACCGGGTTATTGATCTTTAACTTATTACAATGTTTTTCGTTAATATCAAAGATATTATGATCAGATCCTAATGTTAGGCTTATATCGGTGATCAGTTCTTCACGAATACCATCTAATGGCGGATTGGTAACTTGAGCAAATAATTGTTTAAAATAGTTATAGATCAATTGCGGACGTTCAGACAGTACAGCAATGGGAGTATCTGATCCCATCGACCCTATTGGCTCTTTACCTAATTGCCCCATCGGAGCAATGATGGTATCTATATCTTCTTGTGTATATCCAAATACTTCTTTTCGCTTAGTAATAGTTTCTTCACCCAAAAATAAAGGACAATCATTATATGGTATATCTCTTAAGTGCACCAAATTATGATCTAACCATTCTCTATAAGGATGTCTATTAGCTATTTCTTCTTTAATTTCTTCATCATTTACAATCCTACCTTCTTCCATGTTTACCAAGAACATTTTTCCTGGTTCCAGCCTTCCGTGATATGAAATATTTGCAGGTTCTATATCAACCACTCCTGTTTCAGATGACATGATCACATAACCATCTTTGGTGACACTATATCTGGATGGACGTAAACCATTTCTATCTAATACCGCACCGATATAATTACCATCTGTAAATGGTATCGAAGCTGGTCCATCCCAAGGCTCCATAGCACAAGAGTTATATTCATAGAATGCTTTCTTTGCTTCAGACATTTCTGGGTTTTTCTCCCAGGCTTCGGGAACCATCATCATCATCACTTCGGGTAAAGATCTACCAGTCATTAATAACAACTCTACTACCATATCCATAGAAGCAGAATCCGATTTCCCTTTTAATACCACTGGGAGTATTTTTTTGATATCCTCTCCAAACCAATCACTTTCTAGAAGTTCTTCTCTAGATCGCATTCTGGTTACATTCCCTCTTAACGTATTAATTTCTCCGTTATGACACATATAGCGAAAAGGTTGCGCCAAATCCCAGGTCGGAAAAGTATTGGTAGAGAATCGCTGATGCACTAAAGCCAATCGGGTAACTACTCTTGGATCTAATAAATCTTGATAATACAATTTAATATCTTCGGGCATTAAAAGTCCTTTAAATATTAAAGTTTTTGTGGATAAACTAGGTAGGTAGAAGAATTTACTCTCAGACAGTTTAGAACTATATATGGTATGTTCGGTAATTTTTCTTGCGGTAAATAATTTAAGATTGAAATCAAAATAACTTTGATTCTTGTCTTTTTTACCGATAAATATTTGTTTAATAAAAGGTTCTGTTGTTGCAGCTATCTCTCCCAAATGTATATGATCAACCGGCACATCTCTCCATCCCAACAACACAAGCCCTTGATCCGTTATACTCTTCTCAAATGTATCAATGCAAAACTTTCTTTGGTTTTCTTTTTTAGGTAAGAATACATTACTTACTGCATATTCTCCAGCTTCAGGCAGTTCAAAGCCACAATTTTCTATAAAGAAATCATGCGGGATATCTATAAGTATACCTGCACCGTCCCCCGTCTTTCCATCAGCACTAACCGCTCCTCTATGCTCTAATTTCTCTAAAATCTCTAGAGCTTTATGAATAATGTCATTCGACTTTTTTCCTTCGAGGCTACATATAAATCCGGCACCACAAGCATCGTGCTCAAATTCTGGGAGATACATTCCTTGTTTCTTCATAATATTTTCCAACTTAAATGTGAACTAATCTTAATTTTTATCAAAAAACGAAATCATAATCTAACGCCTTGTATTAAAAATTTTAAGATCATTTACTGTTTCAAGTTCATGAAATTAACAAATCATTAAGGACTGAAAAAGAAAAACAAGGCTTTCAACATTACTTTTCTGAGCTCTCTAAAAAAACGGCATTGATAATAAAGTAATCACAAAATAAAGACTTCTATTTACGAATTTGATAATGCGATTTTCGCAAAAAAACTCAAATAAAACAGGGCTTTACGTAAAACGATAGTCTATTGATTATCAATATTTTTTTATGAAAACGTTTTCGTAAAATATCTAATCTACCGTACTGTTAAATTATCATTTTTCTGTCAAAAAAAATTAATACCCCTAATTTTTAGGGGGTAAATATTTTAAAATGATAAAAATTACACTATTACCCCAATTAATTTGGGTGTAAAAAATAAATTCGCATATTTTTGATCAGAATTTAACATTAATTTTAACTTTTATTCTTTATGAAGAAAATAGAAGCAATAATCAGAAGATCAAAATACAGGGTAGTAAAAGAAGCTCTACATGAAAAAGGGATCACGTTTTTCTCATATTGGGATGTTACCGGAGTAGGAAATGAACAAAAAGGAAGTGTATATAGAGGTGTGTCATATAGTACTACAGATATTCAAAGACGTTTCTTATCTATTGTGGTAAACGATGATTTTGAAGAGGCTGCTATATCTGCCATTCTAGAAGCTGCAAAAACTGGTGAAGTGGGAGACGGAAAAATATTTGTTTCTGATATTAAAGAAGCATACCGAATTCGTACATCTGAAAAAGGTGGAGGCACTTTAAGTTAACTTCTACTCATAGCAATTCATATCAACCAACCGAAAACGAAAAAATAATTTTAATAGTAATTAAACAATGGAAATGTTAACTATCAATAATGTATGGATGATGGTGTGTACAGCACTCGTTTTTTTCATGCACTTAGGATTTTCTTTTTTAGAAATAGGATTAACTCGTCAAAAAAACACAATCAATATACTTTTCAAAAATGTATTCATCATTTGCGTGGGTCTATTATTATATTGCCTGGTAGGTTTTAACCTAATGTACCCTGGTTTCGAAGAAGGAGCTACTGGATTCTTAGGTTTCGCAGGTTTTGGATTAGATGCTCCTCTAACAGCAGAAGGAGGTTTGGATCTTGCCTATAATGAAGGATACACTTATTGGACAGATTTTCTATTTCAGGGAATGTTTGCAGCTACTGCAGCTACCATAGTTTCTGGAGCGGTGGCAGAACGTATTAAACTTGGAGCATTTATGGTTTTTACCATTATTTATGTAGGTGTGGTATATCCAATTGTAGGTTCTTGGCAATGGGGAGGTGGATTCTTATCTACTTTTACAATTGGCGAAGCTGAGGGATTTTATGACTTTGCCGGTTCTACTCTGGTACACTCTGTAGGTGGATGGGCTGCATTAGTAGCAGTATATTTATTAGGGTCTAGAATTGGTAAATTTAGTTCTGAAGGTAAACCACAGGCTATTCCTGGACATAATATACCACTTGCAGCAGCTGGTGTTCTTATTTTATGGTTAGGATGGTTTGGTTTTAACGGTGGATCAGTTCTTTCTGCCGATGCAGCAGGAACATCGTTGACCTTGGTAACTACATCTTTGGCAGCAGCAGCTGGTGGAGTGGTTGCCTTTTTGGTATCAACACTAATGTATAAAAACTATGATCTCACGATGTTTCTTAACGGAATCTTAGGTGGATTAGTAGGTATTACTGCAGGAGCAGATCAAATGTCTCCTACTGATGCTGTATTGATAGGCGCTATTGCCGGAGCAATTATCGTATTTGGAGTAGCTCTAATCGATAAGATAAGGCTTGATGACCCTGTTGGAGCTATTGCAGTACACTTAATCTGTGGAATCTGGGGTACCCTAGCAGTTGGAATCTTTGGAGCAAAAGCCGGTTTTGATCAGTTTCTTGTTCAAGGAGTTGGAGTATTAGCTGCGGGTGGGTTTTGTATAATTACTTCTTTTATCATAATCTTTGCCCTTAAGAAAACTATAGGAATCAGAGTTTCAGAAAAAGAAGAAATTGACGGTCTTGATGGTCATGAGCACGGAATGGATGCTTACCCAGATTTTAGAATTAACCAACACTAAACCTTAAATAGTGTTTTTATATAAAATAGGGTGGTTTTATACCACCCTATTTTCTTTTATATTATTTTATAATTCTCATCGATAATGGATAAGAAGGCCTTTCATTATTACTTGCCCGTATTGCATTAACAATTGGAAATACAAAACACAGTATAGCGATTACTGCTAATCCCAAAAGCCCTAAACCAAATAACAAGATTAACGGTGCGCAAATCAAAGCATAAATAAACATACTTATTTGAAAATTCATAATGGATTTACCATGTTCATCCATTGCCATTACTCGTTCTCTTTGAGTTAGCCATAATATCAATGGCACCAAAAATCCTCCAAACCCCGTAATGAGGTCCAATAATTGTGATAAATGTGTAACGACTATTACTGATTTGTCTTCTCTCATGATTTCTTTACTTTTTGATTGATTGATGATTTTGCTAATATTTTTAGCAATTGTACTTATATGACGAAAATAAGTCTGTTTTGTTACATATTAAAACCATAAAAAAAGCATCTCGACAAATGCCGAGATGCTCTTTAATTTAAATTTAATGCCTGTCTATTTTGTTAATTTAGTTTAAAATTAGTTTTCGGGTAATTCCTTCTCCTTTACTATTATTAAACTTGATCATATAGATCCCTTGCCCTAAGGACAAATTACGTGCAGAAATTCTATTTTCTCCTGGTTGTAGTTGTAATTGAGCTTGTTTTCTACCTAAAATATCATAAATAATAGCATTGGTTGTTCCGGTAGTATATCTGCTTAAATAAATGGAGAAAATGCCTTGAGCTGGATTTGGTGTGATTTTTAATCCTAATAAATCACCCTCATCTTCGTCACCCATAATTGGGGTTACATTTTCGAAGGCTGCTAACACATTTTCTGTACTTGCAGATTGACCACAAGATCCTTCGTAAATTTTAACATTAGAGAAGGTAGAGTTATTACCAGAACCTGCATCATTATCGTTAATAAATACTAATTTATCCATGTTACCCGTATAGAAATTCCCAACAGGAATAATGTAAGTAGTCGTACCGCCAGAGTAATTATCAAAATTAGTAACTCCATAATTTTGAGTACCATGAACCTTAAAATATCTAGAAGATGTAAGTGAGTTATCATCCTCAAAACCAACTGCATGAATTTCTCCTTGAGAAGTACTACTAAACTCGAATTCTATAACTGTACTTGAAGTAACATTATAGCTCAATGCAATAGATTTCCAGGTGTTATTGGTTAATGATAACGAGTTTCCTCCATTTCCTATTGAAGAATTACCGGCAGCATCCTGATTAGAGAATGAGGTAATCTGTAAGTTATTAAAGTTTAACGTATCACAGGTAGGTGGTGGTGTTACTGTACCATTTTGGATGCTCACATCATCAATAGCAATATCACTCTGCCATCCGCTTCCGCCAGAACCAGTAACTACATTAAATCGTAGTTGCACACTGCTTTGCCCTGCATATGCAGATAAATCTACATTAGCGGCATTCCAACTATTTCCTTGTTCACCTGTTTGCGTAAACACACTTGTCCAGTTTCCAGAATTATTGGTTCTTGCCTCGACAGTCAAACTATTAATCGCACTACCTAACATATGGTATTGAAAAGAAATTGTTGGGCTGGAAACCCCACTAAAGTTTAAACAAGGTGAATTTAAAATAGCTCTTTTATTTGGATACCCCGTACCATTACCCGAAGCTTCAACATAAAGATAAAAGCTCCCATCAGCAGCACTTCCCGGTCCTGTTCCGTTAGAAGGTGTTCCTCCAGAATTTCTTGTCCAGTTTAAATCGTCGCCAGACGTAGCTTGCGCCCATTGACCAAGATTACTCTCGAAACTCTCTCCAAAAGGAAAAGAAGTTACATTTCCTGAGCAGTCTTCACTTGGTGGTGGCGGTGGTGTTCCACCAAGACCCATAGCATCCCAAAAAGCAGGAATTGTTGCGCGCTCACCAGAATTAGATCCTCCTGATCCAGAGCAACCTCCATAGGCATGTACTCCTACAGCATTGCCATTAGCATCTATAATAGGACTACCAGAGTTACCTCCTGTAGTATCTGTTCTGTAACGTACAAAAGTATTGGTCACCGAAGATTGCGGACCGGTATGCGTTTGTTGTGTTTGATTATCAATACCAGTATCTGTTCCAAAACCAGTAATCGTTATATTACCCACAGGAGCACTTTGTACTACATTATAAGATTTCCCTTGTGCTTGTATTGGTGTTTGACCCGTTTGCGAATTTGCACTTGCCGTAAATACCGCCCAGTCATTAGCCTGACTAGGACTATTTGGATATGGTGATACAAAGTTACCTATCGGATACTGATCCTCGGGGCCTGGGTGTACGATAGTTCTATCTGGATTAGACTTAGGCACATTAAATTCTATAATTTGTGCTCTGCTCCCTACACAATGTCCGGCGGTTACCAATCTACCATTAGTAATAATCCAACCGGTACACCCGATAGGTACTATTCTACCGATCGCATCATCAGTAGAATCTACTCTATCATCATTTGATCCACATTGAGATTTGGTATTAGGGTCTTGTTCCCCTACTCCTATTTCGTGAATATTAAGACCAATAGCGCTTTCTCCTGGAGCTATTGTAAGTGTAACAGTAACCTTATCTCCATTAAAATAGGCACTTGCGTTTTGCCAATTTTTGATAGAAGCACCGCTCAATGTTTGCGACGCACCATCAAGATCTGAGGTGATTGTTAATGTACTATTATTTCCAAGATTTACATCTTTAAAAAATAAACGTAACCATGTGGCTCCTTTTTCAGAAATGGTTTGTGTTATTACTTCTTGGCTGCTTTTTGCCCTGCTGGATTCAGATATAATATCTATATCTGTATTTACATAGCGCCGAGGTAATTCCTCTTGGGCAAAATTGATAAAGGGTAAGAGTAAAAAAGCTATAATACTGAAGTTTTTCAGCAATAGCTTACCCGTAAATTTAATTGAGTTTGTGTTGTAAAAATTCATACGAATAAGAATTAGTTATTATTGGTTAGACATTAAATTTAACGTACATAAGATTGTTGTAAATTTTATTACAACAATCTTGTTTCCCAACGAATACCTTAATGAGAATTTCTCTCAATCCAGCATCCAATTTTTCTCCTAATTCTTTTCCCTAAAGGGAATTTGGGGTAGATTCAAAAAAGTGTTTTCACTAATTTAAAGCACAAGATAGGAAAGAAAAACTACTCCTCAAAAAAAGTTTGACCTTGCGTTTTTAAAGTGTATATATTAATCTCTATTTTTGCCATTCAGTAAAAGAGTATGATTTCACAAGATACAATTGTAGCATTAGCGACACCATCTGGCGCGGGTGCCATTGCGGTTATTCGGGTTTCAGGAAAAAGTGCAATTACACTTTGCTCTCCTTTATTTAAATCTGTTAGCGGAAAAGAATTAGAAAAACAAAAAAGCCATACGATACATTTAGGACATATTATTGATGAAGATCGGGTATTGGATGAAGTTTTAGTATCCATATTTAAAGGAAGTAATTCATATACAGGAGAACCTACAATAGAAATCTCTTGTCATGGCTCTACATATATACAACAGGAAATCATTCAACTATTACTACGTAAGGGATGCAGAATGGCAAATGCCGGTGAATTTACTTTACGCGCTTTTATTAACGGAAAACTGGATCTTTCGCAAGCCGAAGCGGTTGCAGATTTGATCGCATCAGATTCTGAAGCTTCACACCAAATAGCAATGCAACAAATGCGTGGAGGATTCTCAAATGAGATCAAAGCATTACGTGAAGAATTATTGAATTTTGCCTCTCTAATCGAACTAGAACTTGATTTTGCCGAAGAGGATGTAGAGTTTGCCGATCGAACACAATTTAAAGATCTAATTGCCCGAATCACTAAGGTTTTAAAACGCTTAATCGATTCGTTTGCTGTGGGTAATGTGATTAAAAACGGTATTCCGGTAGCAATAGTTGGAGAACCTAATGTTGGAAAATCTACATTACTTAATGCCCTTCTTAATGAAGAGAGAGCTATTGTATCTGATATAGCAGGTACCACACGTGATACTATTGAAGACGAGATCAATATCGGCGGTATTGGATTTCGATTTATCGATACAGCAGGGATACGAGATACTAAGGATGTGGTAGAAAGTATTGGAATCCAGAAAACATTTGAAAAAATTGAACAGGCACAAGTAGTCATCTATCTGCTCGAGGCTGATAAATTTTTGGATGCACAATCAAAATTTGTCGTAGAAATTGAAAAAATTAAAAACAAATACCCTCAAAAACCTTTAATAATTGTTGCCAATAAGATTGATAAACTCAATACGCAAGAATTAGAACAACTAAAAATACACTTAGGCAAAATTGAAGGATCTGTATTACAATTATTATCTGCCAAACAAGATATAGGTGTTGATGAATTACAAAATAAACTTCTTGAATTTGTAAATACCGGTGCATTACGTAATAATGAAACCATTGTGACCAATACCAGGCATTATGATGCTTTACTAAAAGCTTTGGAAGAAATCCAAAAAGTACAGTATGGTCTTGACTCTGGACTTTCTGGTGATCTTATGGCCATTGATATACGCCAGGCATTGTATCATTTTGGAGAAATTACCGGTGAAATATCTAGTGATGATTTACTCGGTAATATTTTTGCCAATTTCTGTATCGGGAAGTAATTACATTTTGCCTTCATATATCCTTTAGCTTCTTTTACTACATAAAAATTGATTTATTAATTTTTTAGATCTATTTAGATTTCTTCCATGTTTCTTATCAAAGTTTCTGTGTTCCCACAAAACACTAAACAAAATAGACTATGATCTAACTATCCTCATTTTTTTAAAGGGCATCTTATCTATTAAACATCCACTATCTTTTTATGATGACTTTCTTATTTTAATTACCTCCTTTAATGTATTAACTCGCATTTTAAGAACAATAATAAGCACCCTGCTGTGTATCGTTTTAATATTATAACCGATTAATGTCGGGATATTACTGCGCTAATCAGGTTATCCACTAAGCTTTCTAGATATCGTTTCTTTTTTATTATTGTCTTTCTTTCTTGTGTCGGTTTTTTTTGGTTTACTTGATTTTCCTTGTACTTTAGGAGGAGTTGACAACCCATTCAATACTTTTTGATTATTGACCTCCTTTTTTGGAGTATGCGCCGCTACTAACGCATCAAGCATAGCGATATCTTCATCCTGTTCATGAACTTGAGGGATTGTATTGCCTATTGCAGTTTGATCTGTATCTCTTTTTTGAGGTGTATTTGTTACTAGGTTATCTTTATTACCTAATAACATTTCATCTATTTCCCTATTAACTTTTTTCACTCCCTCTTCACCAAGTATATTCCTTTGGGTCTCCTTCATCACCTCTTCAGAATCCTTCATTTCAAAACACATGGGGTTTTCTAAAGCTTGTGTTAGTGCAGCAGATTCTCTTTTACTTAAACTACCTGCATTAACGAAATTTATTAAATTTCTGCTTGCGTGATGTAGCTTTCCATCCACAATTTCTACCGAAGATTGTATTAACGTCCATTTTTCACCATTTTCATCGTTATAAGTTGTATTTCTAATGGAATCCCCCATGGTAACATTCTCATTTTTTTCCTTCGAGAGTGTGCAATTCTTTAAAATCGCTTCTTTGTTTTTATAGTTTTCCTCTATAGTCTTGCTATCATCCGTGTCAGTACGATAAAGTACGCCATCATTTTTGATCTCGTACCTTTTACTATTTTTTTCAATAATTTCTTCTCTACCGATATTAGATTTTAAACGATGATGCTGCGTAATATGTCCGAAGGAAATTTTTCCACCTCCAAGGTCTCTCTTAAAATAAAATGTCGGATTTTGACCAAGTTCTCCGGTATACCCAATAACATGCTTTTCATTATATAATTCTTCTCCGTATGCCATGATTTCTATATTTTTAAAGTTTTTAACTACTACAAATCTATTCGGTGTAGTGCTATTTGGCATACAATCAAGTAATAAGTGAGAGCATTGATGTAATAAATGGGAAAATAAGGTCTGTTTTGATAAAACACAGGCGTATCTGGAGTAATGGTTATTGTATTATAGTATATTTTTACATGACTATATGGCAACAAATATTACTTTTTTATCTACAATATTGTTTGGCGTAAAAAATATAACCTTCTCTAAAAATAGTACTGTTTAAAATAGAGCCTATTATTCACTCAAAACCCTAACAAAACCCTAGTAAAAGTAAACAAAAGCTCCTCCATTAGTACAACTCCTACTCTACCACATATTTATCGATAAAGAGTTATTAGCTATTGTATCAGGAAATGGGTTTTCTTTTGTTTCATTTCGCTTAATTTTATTTAGGAAGGATTAAAACTTTCCTTTTCAAAATTAGAATTTGAGATAAACTTTTACCCATACGCATTTTGTTAAGTGTTCCGTTAATTGTCGTTTTATTAACAAACGTTCATTTTAAAATCTTATATATTCCTCATTATTTTTCAAAATTAAACCTCTAAAACCATGATTTTTAGTATATTTAGAATTCGATTAATAAAGAACACCTCTATCTAATAAGACATAAATACTAACATATTTATGGTTCGAATATTGGAAAGTTATAAAGTCTACTTTTAATATATCATAGATTACAGTTTATAATAATGAATGACGAAAAACAAAATAGCAGAAATTTTATAAGGCAAATAACCTTTATTATTCTAGTACTTACTATGGTCTTTCAACCGGCTACTCAAACTTTTGCTTTTTTTGTTCAAGGTGACTATGAATTAGTAAATTATGATTGGGATAATGATTCTAAAAAGAAAAAAGAAAAAAAAGAAAAGGATAGTAAAGATGAGAAGATAGAAAATCAGGTTGTTAATGAATATCCGTATCTCTTTACTTGTAATAAAAAACCATTGTGTTATTGGAAACAAGCTTCTCTCTGGGATGTTCATCTAGAAATCCCTATTCCTCCTCCTGAACAGGTATAATTCTATACATTCTTATTAATTATGTCAAAAACCGGATACCGTGTTTACATGTGCAGACATGTTTTTCTTAAAAAGACTTATCAATAAAAATCTGTCGTTGTTAATTGAAAAATTATAAAGATCTGCTTAATAAGATTACATCATATAACCATATATCAACCGTATAAAAAAAATAAATGTTTTTAAAAATCCGAAAATTGAGCTATTAGTATTGCATAGTATCATCCTTTGGTATTTTTAATTTGTGTAGAAGTTTTATTGACTATATTCTATACAAAAAGAACAATTAAACTCGAAACCATGAACACCCAAAATCAGAAAAATAAATATCAATTATTAGTCTTAACAGACCTAACTCAAAAGTCTGACACAGCATTGAGAAATGCTATTAACATGGCAAAAGCAATAGATGGAAGTATTGAAATATACCATGTAGGTTCACCCTTAGATGTTGTAAAATATGAAAATCAAGTTTCTTCTATGCGCGAAATCGCTAAGAAACGCATTGCCACTGAAAAAAAGCTACGGGATTTAGCACATCTTATCTCAAAAGAGGAAAATATTGCTGTTTCCTATGGTTTTACTTTGGGTAATGTGAAAAACGAAATCCAACATCATATTAAGAAAACCAATCCAGATATTGTAGTTATCGGAAAAAGGAAGAAAAAACTAGTGGATTTCTTAGAAGATGGAGTAACAAAGTTTTTATTAAACAAACATTCGGGCCCTATTTTGATTGTAGGAGAAGGTAACGAAATCCAAGCAGATAGAGAGATTTCATTAGGTTTTTATAGTAATGCTATAGATGATCATACCCTACAAATCACTAAAGATCTTAACAAGCATTCTAAAAATCCCATAAAATTCTTCAGCATCCGTAAGAAGTCTGCTGCAGCTGTAACAAAATCTACAATTGACCAAATAAAAACTGTTTTCAATGATCACAATACTGTAGAATACGAATTCGAAGAAAACTCTTATTCGCTCGAAGGTCTGGAAAACTACGTTTCTAAAAACAATGTAGAGTTATTGTGTATGGGACGTTTTAGCACAGAAAAAGGATGGATGGACCGACTTTTTAACAGAAAGTCGAAAATGGATGGTATTATTGAAAAAATAAGCGTTCCTCTGCTCGTTACAGGAGGAAAATAATTGGTTATCATACCACGCCACGTATATATTTCTACTATTCATTATGTCAGAAATATCTGAAATACATACATATAAAAACTCTAAAGCCTATATCATTATATATAGGCTTTAGAGTTTTTATATGTTAATTATTCTGAAACTTTGTGTATTGTATAATCTAATACTCCGCTAAGTTATTATTTATACGTTTCTAATAATTTAAACTGTTCTTGGATAGCACTTGTGAATTCCGTTTTTAGGTTTAAAACTAAATCTCTTACACTAAGTGAATTATTAATAGCGGTTACCCCTTGACCAGCCGACCAAATAGTAGCCCAAGCTTTAGCCTCATCTTCATTAACGGTTAATTCTTCACCAAAATCTACCTTACTTTTTTGTGCCAACATTTCTTCTGTAATTCCCATCGCTTTCAGACTTGGTCCCAAAAAATTGGCAGAAACACCAGAAATGGCAGCAGTGTACACAATATCACTCGCTCCACAATCTATAATCATATCCCTATATGCTTTTGGTGCCTTACTTTCTTCAGTATTAATAAAACGAGTTCCCATATACGCCAAATCTGCTCCCATTTGCATAGCAGAGGCTATATCTCTTCCGGTACTTATACAACCCGAAAGTAATATAGTTTTATTAAAGAATTTTTTAATTTCTGTAACCAAAGGCATAGGGTTTATTGTTCCTGCATGTCCTCCGGCGCCTGCCGAAACAAGAATTAGTCCATCTACACCAGCTTCATTAGCTTTTTCTGCATGACGTTTTTTAATCACATCATGAAATACTAATCCTCCATAAGCATGAACAGTATCCACCAATTCTGAAACAGCACCCAGCGATGTTATAATTAACGGAACTTTATGTTTAACACACAAGGCTAGATCTGCCTTTAATCTTGGGTTCGAATGATGAACAATTAGGTTCACACCAAATGGTGCTGCTTTTTTACCTGTTTCTTTTTCAAAATCTGAAAGTGCCGTTTTTATTTCGATCAGCCATTCTTCAAATCCTTCAGACGTTCGTTGGTTTAATGCAGGAAATGTGCCTACAATTCCATTCTTACAACACTCAATAACCAATTGAGGTCCTGATATCAAAAACATTGGCGCCGCTATGGCAGGTAATGTTAATTCTTTAATAAAGGATGCTTTACTCATTCTATAATTTATATTTAAGAGATAACTTTAAATGAAATTATCATCGATTCGCAGTTTTCTTTCTGCAATATAATATTATAATATGTTTTATTGTTGAGATTTTTTTGGTGATGACTTATCGCAAAACATTTTAGCCAATTTCCATATTAAGAAATAGGTTTTTCTTTGTTTAAAAGATTATTTCTAGTCGTTATATTTTTAGTAGTGTTCTAATTAAGAGCATAAAAAAATCAGTAAATAAAAAATATTTTTTATTTACTGATTTTAAATAACTATATCTATAATTATTTATTTTTGATCAGATTCAGCCTCCTTAGTTTTTTCTTGATCCTCTTTCATCATCTTTTCATCTTCATCTGTAATGCGTTTGTGTTCAGAAGCTATATTTTTATGCTCACTTTCCATATTTTCATGCTCGCTCTTCATAGATTCATGTTCTGTAGTCATTTGTTCTAATGTAATCTCTCCAGAAGCATGTTTTGTCTCTAATTCGGCATGTTTTTCTATTAATGCTTTGTGAGCCGAGATAAGTTCACCATGTTTAGCTAATAACGCTGTGTGATTCTTTTCGGTTACTACATGAATAGAATCATTTTCGATGGATTTATGAGCTGATACCATTTGCTGGTGATCATCTTTCATAGCATTGTGTTCTGCTTCCATTTTATTATGAGACTCTTCCATTTCAGAATGTTCAGCGACCAAGGCTTTGTGCTCTGGTGCTTCAGCTGGGTTTTGTTTACAAGAAACGAAGAAAAGAACCGATGCAATTACTGTTAATTTACTAAGTGTTTTCATGATTTTGGTTAATTGGTTTACAATTCAAGTATATATAAAACTATTTTTTTTATAAAATATTTTATAATATCATTTTGGAAATATTTACGTAATTTAAAAAGTTCCTTTACATATATTTAGACTTATAGTCATTATTTTAGATATTGTAAAAAGAAGTTTGAATATTGCATTATGGAAATCAAAAAGACAAGAAATACCGAAAAGCAAAATCTTGTAAGAGATATTTTATCCAAAACTGAGCATACGATGTCTGCTGAAGATATTATAGGCGCTATGCCTGTAAAAGTTAATAAAACCACCATTTATAGGATCTTAGATCGATTTGCAGAAAAAGGCGAAGTTCATTTTATCACTGGTAAAAATGGTAAGGCTTATTATGCTCTTTGTGATGGTTGCGGAACATCTCATAAAATTCATAATCATATTCATTTCGAGTGTAAAGTATGTGAGGAGGTAACTTGTCAACCAAATACATTAAATGTACCAAACCTAGAAGGGTTTACCATTCAGGAAACCCAGTTTTTGGTCATTGGCGTTTGTAATAAATGTAAATAAAGTTAAACCGCTAGCTCTCCAGCTAACGGTTTCGTAACTACACATCCTCGACGTAAGTAAAATGACAAATATCTTTTATCTTACTGCTATAGGATAGTTTTCTTCTCTACTACGTACCGTACCAGATGTTCTAGGTCCACTTCCTCTGGCATCCATGATTCCCACTACATGTGGCGAAGTCAAAGAAGTACCGCTTAATGTTGCATATCCGCCATCCAAATGGGTACTTGTAACACTGCTACTGGTGGCAATAACATCGATTGGTTCAGTCTTAGAGTTTTTAAAAACAATAATGTATTGATCTGGACTAACTTTTCCTTCAGTACATGTTGGTTCTACAACCAATTCTACCACATTATCAGAAACATTTTCATCCTCACAGGAAGTAATTAGTATAGCACTAAAACTTAGTTTCTGAAAATTTAGCATTTGAGTTAAAATTTGTGATTAGTCCCCAAAAATATAAATTCAAATAAAAAGTTCATTATGGAAAAACCGTATCTCAAACTATTAATTTACAGTATTTTGCGCTACAAAAACAAAACAAATTTAGTTATTGCAATGTTGTTGCTTTAACAAATACGGTATTTACGAGCTTATTTATGATCTTAAAATTCTTGGTTTATTTTAATCAAAATTCAATTCTATTTTTAACTTAATTTAACTCGTGTTAACTAAAATTTAACTATTTCAAATTCTAAAAGTGTGTAAAAATGTTCTTTAAATCAAAGAAAGAAGTGACTCTCATTTTTGATTTCACAACTGTAAAAAAATATTAACGCAACAAAGTTGCATTTATAAAATAATATTATCTTTGCCAACTTAAACAAATACATATTTTTGTGAATATATCTCGTATACGTAACAACTCGGATACCTTGGGAATCGTAGCAAGCGGTTTATGTTTAGCACATTGCCTGGTTACTCCTTTTCTTTTTATGGCTCATACTGGATCAGTAATCTTTCAAGGGGAGCATCCTGCCTGGTGGAAATCTTTAGATATTATTTTTTTAGGGCTTTCTTTTATAGCAATTCGAAAGTCTATTAAAACCACTTCAAAACCAAACATTAAATACGCTTTTTGGATAAGCTGGTTACTGTTATTTGTTATTGTCGTTAATGAAAAACTAACCGCGTTTCCTCTAGCCGAAGAAGCAATATATGTAGTATCTATATTATTGGTGGTCTTGCATGTATACAATTTAAAATATTGTCAATGTCAACAAGAATGTTGTAAAAACTAAATAGGGTTATGAAAATGACTAAAGAGGAAATAGAATCAATAGGAAACGCTCATATTTCTGATACTGTAGAAACCCCTTTGCGAAAAGATGCTTTTGAAAAATCTGATACTGATAAAATCGCAAATATCCAATATCATTTTTCGGAGATCATGAAAGAGTTGGGTCTCGATCTAACAGATGACAGCCTTTCGGGAACTCCGTATAGGGTAGCCAAAATGTACGTAAAAGAGCTTTTTTATGGCTTGAATCCAAAAAATCGTCCCAAAATTTCAACTTTCGATAATAAGTATGGGTATCAGAAAATGCTGGTAGAACAAAATATTATTATCGACTCTGCTTGTGAACATCATTTTTTACCCATAGTAGGTACAGCACATGTAGGGTATATTCCAAAAGATAAAGTAGTGGGATTGTCAAAAATTAATAGGTTAGTAGATTATTATGCCCATCGGCCACAAGTACAAGAAAGACTTTGTTTGCAGATTCTAGAGGATTTACAACAAACTTTAGAAACAGAAGATGTAATTGTTATAGTAAATGCGAAACATTTATGTGTTTCTTCTAGAGGCATTAAAGATAAAAGTACCTATACCACCACAATGGAGTTTGGGGGCGCATTTAAAGAAACTGCACTCAGAAATGAGTTTTTCGGGATTATTAAAAACAATACTGATTAGCTGATTTATTAGATAATGAAACTTTAAATTTCTCATATAAACTCGAAACAAAGCTTTACGTACTAACAAAAGTCTTCAATACTAGCATACTTATTACTCTCTTACCCTTTATTTGTAAAGATTCAATACATACCTAATGGGAAATGATTCTTGTTAACACCTCCTACCCTTAAGCAACCACCAATTCTTGGTACATAGGATCTTTTTCGATCATTTGTAATAGTTGTTTTTTGGCCATGAATTTTTTCTTTCGAGTGTATCCTTCGGTGTATCCTGTAATGTTCGAAATTTCTTTCATAGATCTTCCTTCAAAAAATAGCTGTAACAATCTTTTGTTATCAGTGCTTAGTTTTTGAAAGTGTTTTCTGTACAAGTGTTCTCGTTCTTGATTTTCTATATCATTCATAATTGTATCATTAACTCCTTCGAAACGACTTTGCTCATTTTCTAAAATCAATCTCTGTTTTTTTCGTAACCTATTTCTCCAAAGGTTTTTGCAGATTCCATAAAAATACGTGGTAATCGGCACTCTGATCTCCAAAATACCCGATTTCAGCTTTTGATACAGTACTACCAATGCATCTTGAAAAACATCTTCGACATCCTCAAAATTTCCATAATTACGTAAAATATACCCTTGGATATAGCGTATATTATCTCTATAAAAACGTGTTAATATTCTTTCATCCCCATCGATGATCCCGGCTATGAGCACTTGATCTTTATTCATTGTTATAGTGTGTTTGTGTAGTTTCTGTAATTAGAATAAACTCATTCTCATTTCTTATTCATCTGCTTTTACGGCACAAACATAAATCGACTATGGTGCATATCCTTACAGATTTCTGTAAAGCGATAGTATTTTTTAGAAAAATAGTGTGATTTTGATATAAGAAAATCGAGTCTGTTAAAGTATTCCTTCCAAGGGTGAAAAAATCAAATCTAAAAATGGCCTATGTGTAGCTTTTAATAGGACTATAGCAATCCCAGATCCTTAACAATCGCTACCAAATGTGTAGTATTTTTGGCTTTAAAATCATCAAAAAGTTTGCTTACTTTTTTATCGATAGAGCTTTCGCTATTGGGTGTGATTTTTTGTTCTTTTAATTTAAGTCTGATTTCTTTCTTGGTAAATCCTTTAGCTAACTCTTCGAGCAAAATCATATCCAAATCATCCAGATGTACCATTTGATTGGCATTAGTGTTATCGGTTAACGCTTTAGGAAACATTATTTTTTCTTGATACACTCCATCGATACAATTGGTCAATTCTTTTATGGCGTCCTGACCTTTGCACACATACCCATTGATGTTATACTTTTCGAACAGCATATTGATTTTGTCCGGTCGATCCTCTTGAGAATACACAATAACCTTAATGTCTGGTTGGATATTTCTTATATCTCTTATAAGTTCTATACCAGAAGTTCTGGTTTGCACTTTATGATCTTCTTTAAAAGAAAGATCTGTTATAAGTAATTCGAAAGGACTATCATCCTGATGTGCTTTTCTAAATTTTAGGTACGCATCATCGCAATATTTGGCCTCCTCAATATGGGATATTCCAATTTGATCGTTAAGTATTTTTATAATTCCTTGATTGGCTATCTCATAATCTTCGGCCACCAATACTTTAGTAAACATCGTGCTAATTTTTAATTAGGGATTTTAATTTCGGCTTTAAAACCTTTTTCTTTTTCTGATTCAAAGATAAGTGTTCCACCAATAGCGCCAATACGCTTTTCTGTATTGCGCAATCCATTTTTAGATTTTAGCTGTTCTTTTGCAATCCCAATTCCATTATCCGAATACTTAATCTGCATTATCTGATCCACATTAGAAAATACCAAAACCACCAAACTAGCCTTACTATGTTTTTGCATATTGGTCATTAATTCTTGTAGTACTCTGTATACTGTTATTTTTACAGGTTTTTCTTTAAGATCCCACTGGATTTTATCTAACCCTCTAACCATTAATTGAATTCCATTTTTGCTATAGTTTTGCAACATATTACGTAACTCTTCGGCAAAGGTTTCATCGGTATCAAACTCATTGTTTTCGCGAGAGATATCACGTGCTTTATGATAGGTAGTATTAAGTTTATCTTTGATTTGTGGATCATGGGGATCGTTTTGATATTGCAACATAACCTGAAAGATATCATTACCCAACTCATCATGTAATCGTTTAGAAATACGAGTTTCTGTCTCGTAACTTGCCTGAAACTGTACAATCTGATTTTGTTGCGCCAGATATTTGGTGCGTTGTCTAAAAAAATAAATCGCAAACCCAATACCAGAGAGTAAGAGTAACATGCCTAACAAATAGATCGTATTTTGGTTTTGAACGTGTACAATTTGTTGATCTTTCTCTACAATTTGTTGTTCTTTTTCTTCTGTTTCAAAACGAATACGGGCAAATTTATCTCTAAACAAACGTTCTTCTTTAACCAAACTGTCACTTAGTTTTATGTACTTCTGAGCGTACGCTAAACCTTTTTCATTTTCAGATACTTCTGATAAAATTTGATAAGTCCGTAAAAGTTCATCATTATCTTTAACAATGGGAGAATCATTTTCAACTTTCAATGCATAATTTTTAGATAAAACATCATTCCCAAATGATTGATAGTATTCAGCATAGTGCAAATTACTCGTCGAAATATTTATAATATCATTTATACTATCACGTATGGAATATGCTTCATCAAATAGCTTTAAAACAGTTTTATCTTCTTTATTTGCTAAAAATTTCACATAACCTAAGTTATTTAATAATCGAGCGCGTCTTTTAGGTTTCTTACTTAAAAAATCATTAAATGAAAGAGCTTTTAAATAATACTCTTCCGATTTTTTATAATCTCCTTTCGATTTATAAACTGTTCCTATATTGTTATAGGATATTATTTTATAAAAAACACTTTTCTCAGTGTTTTCTGTATATTCTATTGCTTTTTCATGATACTCAACAGCATCTTCATAGCGCCCAAGATATTTGGCTATAATCCCAAGGTTACTATAGGATAAAGGTATGAATCTATGATCACCAGATAGTTCGAATTTTTTAATGGCTTTTGTGGTAAGTTCCTCACTTTCAATATAATTCTTTACTTTCCTAGATAATTTAGCTAATTCAATTAATACCGATCCATGACTAAAAGAATATTCATCAGGATCTAATCCCTTCTTATCGAATGAATTATAAATTTTATTAGCTTGCTGAAAATATCTATATGCACTATCTAAAAAGGTTTTCTGTCTAGAATATATTCCGAAATTGTTATATGATTTTGCTATACCAAATGAATCATTAATTTTTAGTGACAACCTTAACATTTCTTTATTAAGTGATTCCGCCATTTCATATTTTTTTTCAGAGAAAAAAATTGTGGAAATTTGACTTATTTTTTTTCTTTTATACTCGTTATCATCTAGTTCCGAATATAATTCTAGTGCTTTGTTAAGATACCTATCTCTTTCATCTTTATGTTTTCCTTTATTTTTGGCCATAGAAATATACTCCTCTATCGGCTCAGGTTCTCCATTATCTACTTCTGTCGATAAAGATCGGTTGTCACAACTAACGATTATTTCAATAGACAAAATAACTATAATTAATATTGGAATTCTATAATCTTTAAACATAGACTTAATCTTCATAAGTAAACTTAAATGTAATGAATTGATATTGTTTACTTGTGATCAAAAATATAAAAAAAGGAGCCTTTTTAAGTTTAGACTCCTTTATTGATTCAAAAGTATTCCATAAAGAATCCAATTTATTAATTGGAAGTTTGAGGAACTTCCTCTTCTTCATCCTCTGTTATAGAAATAGTTTCCACTTCCTCAACTCCAATTTCTTCATTGATAGGAGGAGCTTCACAAGCAACTAAGTTGATTCCTAAAAGGATAGCTAATAGTATGTATTTTAAATTTTTCATGTCGTTAGTTTTTTTGTTTTCCATAATTTGGGGTATGCCCATAGGTTGTAACCCCAGATAAGTATGTTGCACATACCCAATACCCATGGGAAATAATTGATCGTATTCGGGAAAGTGAAGTCCTTTGTGATCGCGTAATACCCTACTTTCCCCTTTTTCGGGTAGCAGCGATCCGTACTTGGACTTTTTGGTGGATCAGTTTTCGATATGTTCTATTCGATATGTAAGCTTTGTCTAATTAGGTATTCGAAATGCTAATTAGATCAGGCATATGTATCCCATTACAATTTTTAAGAAGTTGTATTCTTAAAGCATGATATTGATGTACAAAATCTCAATCGGTTAGAACGTATTGACCAATGATAGTTGTGATCTCTCAAATACTTGATCTTATCCAGAACATCATATTTGAGGTGATTACTTTTTTAAAAGCTTATGAAACTAAAGCCTTGCGAGAAGTATAATTTGTATTAATTATAGCTCCACAAGAGTTGTTACATATACACATAAGTACTCTTTGTAATCTTTTGATACCACTTGCCTTGGTTATCGTTTTTTGAAGAGGATCAACAACCGAAGTATCGATATCCACTTCAAGGATGCTTTCGAACGCACCCGCTAGCGGATGTACTCTAGTCTCCAGACCCTTGTTAGAAAATTGATTATACTTCATTTTTTTATCGTTTAGTTGTTAATTGTGTTATATGTTATACAAATCTCCGTGCTTACTACGCAATCATTATGCGTAATTAAATAATACTGATGATTTTTTTATTATTATTGTTATACAAAGGTTAAAATATTTTGGAATATTTACAAATTTTTTAACACTTATTTTATTGATAATCAATTAGTTACATTGAAACTAAGCAAAGATATACCTGTCCGTTTTTATACAGATATTTGGGGTTTCGTTACCACTTATTGGTTAGATGTTTATGATTCAAAATCCTAACTATTATGTATTGATTAGTGTCGATTCATTTTTGATAAAGGCATTAAAAAAAGCGTTCAATTTCTTGAACGCTTTATAAGTTATTTCTAGTTTCTTCAACCTATCTAGGTAAAAGATTCAATATAGCCTACAAGTGTCCAATCACTACTGGATATTTTAGTAATCCATCGTGTATCAAACTGCGTTAGCAGTGATGTTGGTTCGTTATGTGTACTATTGTGTTTCATTTGTTCTATTAATATACTAAATTTTCGGATATTTTCCTAATACACTTGTTCCAATTCACGTTGCACTACGCTTTCTTTTTATTCTTTTTTGATTTTTTTGAAGAAGATTTAGAAACCTTTTTTTTCGCCTTCTTTTTCTCTGGCATTTTTTCTTCAATTCTTCTCTTTTCTTCTTTCAAATCATTAATAAATCGAGTGTTATATGCATTTTCTTTTGCGCGTTTTATGCACTGCAATCCTTTTTTATACTCTCTTTTTTGTTCAAAAAGAATTGCTTTTTTAAGATACAATACTGCTTTGTCTGTTCCTTTTACGGTTAAAGCAAAGTCGATTAACTTTTCGGCTTCCTCATAATCCTCGTTCCATAATAAAACGTTGATATATTTTGGGTATACATCCAAAGCGTATATATCTTCGGCCAAAGCCTGCTGATAATACTCTTTTGCAGTTTCATAATTTTTTAAACTCTCTGCATATATCTGACCCAAAAGGCATAAAGCTATTGGATTTTTTTCATCATATGATAAAGCATAGTTTAAAGACTCTACCGCTTCTTCCAAATTATACGGATACGCATCTAATGCTTGAAATAAATATTTGTCTAATAAATTGCTCATTTTTTCTACTTCTTTAATTGATCAAGTAAATCAATTATGATTTGATTTCGTCATTGGCACAAAATTGATTATTTATCAATTCCTGCATATAACGGTTTTTGTTATTAATTTAAATCTAATACAATGTTTCGGGAGATTGTGATCTTTACAAACAGGCATTAATACATGTTGCCTAATGATGTTTAAGAAGATCTAGAACAAAAAAATCCGAAACTTTAAGGCTTCGGACTTCTATTCATAGATAAGAAAACTTATGTATTTCTGAAGTCCCGAAGCATACTCATATAAGAACCTTGTTCTTTTGGAGTAATCGTATAATGCTTTACAGAAATCATTGCACTTCGGTTATTAAAGGTTAACTATTATTATTGTTTGCAATTCGCTAACTGCGGTGCAAATATGAATCTAGTTTTTGAATTACACAAATAAAAATTGAATTTATTTTATTGATTATCAAGAAGTTGTGGCAAAAAAAGACAAAAGAATACCTGTCCGTACTTTGACGGATATCGACCTATTTCGTAATCAACTGTTGTCCTGAAACTTATCTTTCAAATGACATTTGATTTGGTATTATTAATTTTCTAAAAAAACGTATAAAAAAAAAGCGTCCAATTTCTTGGACGCTTCTGTTATATTTATCTTCTTCTTGGTTTTCTATCTATATTCACGATATACAAACAGCTGTTTAGCGTCCTTTTTATGTAGTGTAACAAAATTCATATATCTAATTTTACTTTTATTCAATTAACGAATGTCTATGACATCGGTAATATTTCTATTACTTTACCATAAACATTTTTTGTCCATCCGTTAATTCTACCGTGATTATTACCAATTAATAATCCACGTTTATCGTTTTTTCCTTTTACCAGATGTGTAAAGCAGTTTCCACGAACTTTACAATAAACAATATCTCCTACTTCGCAATCTTCCCAATCAATAGGTTGAAGCCTAACTGGCTGTTTAGATTTTAAAAGTGGTAGCATAGAATTACCGGGCTCTTTTGAAATAATGGTCTCTCCATTACTTAGTTTTTGAATTTTCCAATTCATAATCTTCATTTTATAAGTTATGTAACCCATTATTGGGGTACATATCCCATAAAATTTCAAAAGAGTAATTTTCAATGAACTGGTGCAAATATGAGATTATTATTCAATTCATTCCAAATTTATTTTCAAAATTGAAACTATTTCCTTCTTTTCTTTTTTCGCCAAGGTGCATTCTTTTGCCAATCTCCTGCCATGATACACCCATAAGGCAATACCTCATCTATCACATTACCCAGACCATATTCATCCATTTGATTTCTTACCGTTTTTGCATTTTTATAGGCACTAGGCAATTCGGTAACATCAATCTCATTAGAAAAGAAACGAATATCCAAACCTTGTGTTTCTTCTTGAAAAACTTCTTCATTAGTTCTGTTTTCTTTACTTCTTCGATGTTGCGTTCTACTCACATTACGTCCTGCTCCATGCGGTGCAAAACCCAGATTGGTCGTAGTGGTTTCTCCATCTACGATCAAAACGGGTTCAGACATATTTAGCGGAATTAATCGAGGTCCTGTAATATCCGGCATAAATTTGGCATCTAATGGCGTTGCTCCTTTGGCGTGGTAGAACAAATCTTCATCTTTAAATACAAAATTATGTTCGTTCCAATACCGATCTTTTGCTGCTACCTGCAAAGCTTCAAGCGTGGCGTTATGAATAACTTCATGATTCGTTTTTGTCCATTTTCTTATGATTTGCAATGCTTCCCAGTAGATTTGTCCTTCTTCGGTATCAAAAGGTATCCAAGCATTTTGTTTCAACGTTGAAGGAGATAATTCTTTTCTAAAACGTTCTGCAATTTTCATCCCCTGGGTATACAAGTTTGCTCCTGGTCCTCTAGACCCATGATGGGTAATCATCATTGTATTACCTGTATTTTTAGAGGTACCAATGAACAAAAAGTGATTTCCATCTCCCTGAGTTCCCAAATGAGATCTCGCAGCTTGGATCATCTTTTCATTATTGAGCATGTAATTTCCTTTAAAATCGGCTAATAATTCATCCGGAAATCTATATTGGGTATTTCTATCTCTTCCTCCGGGTCCGAAATGTGTGTTTTGATGCGCAGCATCTAATACTTTTTTAGGATCTATATTACCAAAATCAGTAAGCATTACCGAACAACAAATATCTGCGCTATGCATCCCTGGGTGAATCGCATTTTTTGCAACTGCAATACCTCCTACGGGTATAGTGCCATTAGGACCAGTTGGGCAAGCATCTGGCATTATAGCTCCATCAACAAGTGTTGGGGTTTTCATCAAGGTATTCATGGATTCGATCACCGAATTGACGTTCGTTTTTTCTAATTCGTTCTCAGCCTTTATATTGATTGCAAAGGGAACTGCGTTTTCATGCAAAGACAGCATTGGCGGAGACTTAAATTGTTCCAGGTACGCATGCAGTGCTTCGCCTTTTAATTGATTCGTATTGATATATGCTATGGCCTCAGGAAACCATTTTCCGGATCTAAACCCCAAATCGATTAATGTTTTTCCTGTTATGTTCGTTTTGTTTTTCATAATTCTTTCTTCTTAAACTCTTACGACTCCCTGGCAAGCGGAGCGTTCTTTTAAAATAAATAGATCCTAGCTTTTAAATTTGGATACAAATGTTCCTTATAAGTACGCAATAATTTTGCGTAGATAAAAATAATTTCTATTTTTCAAGAAATATTTGGCAATGGCACAAAATAAGAACGCACTAATTCGGTATAAAACTATTGATAAATGTTTACAAAACTATCATAGGCAATGGACATTGGAGCATTTAATAGAAGCCTGTTCTGATGCGTTATACGAATATGAAGGAAGAGATATTAATGTAAGTAAACGTACCGTACAATTAGATATCCAAATGATGCGCAGTGATAAATTGGGATATAATGCACCTATAGAAGTTTATAACAAAAAGTATTATAGATATGCTAATGAAGAGTATTCTATCACCGATATCCCATTAACAGAAAATGATATGAATGTATTATCTGAAACTGTAGAGATGCTAAAACAGTTTAAAGATTTTTCATTATTTTCTGAACTTGGTGGTATTATCCAACGACTAGAAGATAAAGTATATACAGAAAAAACACACCAGTCCTCTATAATTCATTTAGACAAAAACGAAGAACTCAAAGGCCTTGAACATCTTGATACGCTATACCAAGCGGTTTTAAAAAAAATAGTTTTAAAAATTACGTATCGATCATTTACTGCCAGACAGGCTTCAGAATTCGTGTTTCACCCCTTTATACTTAAAGAGTTTAATAACCGATGGTTTTTGGTTGGCAAACCCAATACCAAAAACAAACAATCTATCGTTACCCTAGCACTTGATCGAATTATTGATATAGATTTTGATACTACTATCCCATATCTGAAAGAAAATTTTAATGGTGATACATATTACAAAAACACCATAGGTGTTACGGTCTTAAACGAGGAGCAATTGCAAGAAGTGATCCTAAGGATTGATAAAAATAATGCGCCTTATGTACTTACAAAACCTTTTCATCATTCTCAAGAGGTTGTAGAAAAGCTTAAAGATGGGAGTACTATTATTAAGCTCTATGTTCATCTTAATTTCGAACTTGAAAGACTTATACTAGGTTTTGGATCAACGATTGAGGTTATACAACCTCGTCAATTGCGAAAAAGGATTCGGAAAAATATTGAGAAAGCGCACCTGTTTTATAAACAAAATTAGTTTTACAAACCATATGTGCTGATACAAATCCCTACACTATCATTTTAATTATTTACCCTCAAGTTCTTTAGAAACTACAATTGGCAAAAAATTATGTCTTTGAGAGTTATCTTCGCCAGAAGATGCTGCATACAATTCTCTTATATAGCCAATAGCACCATATGAATAATTTATTTTTTCAATCCATTGGTTAAAGGAGTTTTCTTTTTGATCAGTCTCGGCATACTCAAAAACTTTGGCCTTAAGCGCTTCTAGAGTTTCGTCGTTATATTCTAAACGGATTGAAAACATCTTAAGTTCATTTTTAGGGATATCGAGCGAAGAGGCAACCCATTCTATATCCGAATGATATTGTTGAATAAGATTCTCTTCAAAAGTATGAAATATGTCTTCCTCAAAAATAATTTTAAGGGTACTTTTATTTGGTATTATATCCGCTACCTTAAAAGTAATGTTACCAGTACTTGCCAAATTAAATTGCCCATCGTTATTACTAGATTCTAACACTACAGTATATGGTATTCCATTTGTACTACTAACACCAAATTTGTTCTCACCAATCAGTTCTATAGAAATCTGTTCGTTTTGAGCTTGCATGACAAAACATGAACATACCGCTATTACCATAAATAACAGTTGTCCTAGGGTATTGTTATTACTTCTGTACATATTCTTTTTTATTATTTTTCCTGGGTTAAAGTTAAGATTTCAGGGATTCTTATCAAAATTGTTTAAGACACTAAGTGGTATGTACTCACAGCACCTATTACAATAGGTCTAACAAGGATTATACCAAATTATTGGAAAAACTTTATAGGTAATCCAATTGATTATGCAATTCCTTTCATGGTAAGTATCGTGGTAAACCATACGATAAGAGAAGAAAAGAAAATACCTACTGTATTGGCTACAAAGGCTTTTCTCCTTTTTATTTTAAATAAATATGTAGCTATACTACCTGCATATACTCCCGTTCCTGGCAAGGGTAGCATCACAAAAAATAGTAGACCCCAAAATCCGTATTTTTCGATTTTATCACCTGATCCCGTTTTTGCTCTTCTTGCCACAAAAATAGCTGCCTTTTTATAGGGATTCCAACGTAGGAGATAATTATTGATTTTTTCAAGAAAAAACATCATCAAAGGAAAAACCAATACATTAGCAAGAAAGCAAAATACAAAAACTGCATATATATTTGCTCCACTAACTAACCCATAAGGTATTCCTACTTTTGCTTCTCCAAATGGAGAAATACTCCATAACATAGCAATAACTAAATCCCGAATCACAGTTCATTTTTTAAGGCCAACAAAGATACTGTACTTTAAGTCTTTTATGGTAATTTAAATCATAAAAAAGGTTAAATTATTAAGCAGGTTTAGCTATCTACTCTGTTTTAATACCATAAATCTTATATTGGATTACCTTTCGGTATGTATTTTATCTCTCAAAAGTTACTTTCGTCCATTTATTCCCTTATTTTATATTGATACTAAAGATTTGTTGAAATAATATTCTTATCTTACTATCATGGGAAGTATAAAAAATTCTGTTTTTTATCAAGATGCAATCCAAGAGATCAATTATCCATTTGGAAACTACTACCTATTTGAAAATTTTGTAGTTGGAGAAATTAATAAGGATGTTGTTTTCACGTGGCATAACCATGCAAAAATAGTTGTTGAGGAGCTTACTGAGTTATATGATCAAAATGGAAAAGATCTGGTCTATATCACCAATCGTATTCATCCTTACTCTGTTGTCCCCAGTGATTGGATCAATTTTTATAAAAGTAAATATCTATTAAAAGGATATGCTATTGTAAGTTATAATCAAAAAGGATTGCTGAATACTCTATTAGAAAAACTTTTTATGCGTAATAAATTACAAAGTTTTGATAATCTTACAGATGCTATTGTCTGGGCAAAAAACCTTACCAAAACAGATAAAAACGATACCGCTGCCTAGTAATATTGCATAATATGCTAAAAACTCTTTTTCTGAATCGTACCTACAACATCCCCACAATTTAACATCATATTTCCGTAATACGGATTTTTCACCTCCTTCTCTAAACTCAACCATATGGCACCTTTATTCTCATTAGCCATAGAGCATTTTTGAACATAAAAACGATCCTCTACCCGATCGAGAAGTTTAACTAAGTTTATCATATGCTCATTGAAAATAATAAAATGCTTACGCTGAGTGTCGATATTCTGGCTACCTACAATTTCGGATATTAATTTTTGGCTATTCTTTACATCTAAGCTTTCATTTTTGCCTAATCCATTTAAATTTAAAACCTCTAGCATTTCTTTAATTTTTTTGGCCGACATTGATACTGCATTTACATCAGAAGCTATGAATGCATTTTTCATTTCGAAATAAAAAGGAAGTGTTTTTGAAAATTTTTCCTGAAATGACTCTGGTAATCTCCCTAGCACATCTTCTTTACCATTTTTTTGATCTACAATATCAGATATCATCGATCTTTTTCTATTCATCATAGATTTTTTACCTTGTAATTGCGCCGCAGCATCTACTGTAAAAGTACCGTTTATTACTATTTCCTCGCCCTTTTGTAATCCATCATGCACCATATATGTTTTTCCATCTTTACTCTCGACTGTTACTTCTCTCATTTCAAAAACGGGTTGATCAGGATTTGTTTTAATATACACCAAAGAACGTTTACCAGTCCATAATACGGCACTTGCAGGAATAGTTAAACTTTGTGCATGCTTTTGAGTATTACTTTGTACATAACCTAACACAAACATTCCTGGTTTAAACAAGCTTTGGTCATTATCAAGAGTAGCTCTTACTTTTACCGTTCTAGTTTTGGTATTAACAATTGGATTGATAAGTAAAATCTTTGCTTCGTGTTTTTGATTGGGATATGCTTTGGATGCAATGACTATTTTCTGCCCTATTTTTAATTTAGAAATTTGATTTTCGTAGGCATCTAACACTACCCAAACCGTACTAAGATTAGCTATTTTATACAAAGGTTGTCCTTGTTTTATGTAATCACCCTGAGCCACCATTTTCTCAGAAATTGTACCCGATACGGTTGCATAAACAGGGAAACTTTCTTTTATTTTTCCTGTTTTTTCAATTTGATCTATCTGTGTTTCTGATATTTTTAGTAGGCGAAGTTTGTTTCGAACCGCTTGATAAAGTTGTGGTTGCTCGTTTTTTATAGCGGCTGCGGTAATCAGTTCTTGTTGTGTGGCAACCAATTCTGGAGAAAAAACTGAAGCCAATAACTGCCCTTTTCGAATATTCTCTCCAGAAGTATTTGCATAAAGCCGCTCTACCCTGCCATTAAAATAACTCACTTGTACGGCTTTATTTTCTTCGTTTTCGGTAATTTTTCCAGATAGTTTCAATACATCATCTTCTATATTTGTTTTACCAATAATAGTAGTTTGAATATTCGCCAATGCGATTGCATTTTCGGTCATTTTAAATTGGTTTTGAGAAACTGCATCATTAGTTTCTTGCACAGCAATTAAGTCCATTCCGCAAATAGGGCAATCACCCGATTCTGGTAAATTAATCTGAGGATGCATAGAGCAGGTCCATCTTTCTTCTACTCCATCTTTTGAGTGATCATGTGTATCATTTGATCGCATTTGATCTCCTCCAAAAATGAAATACCCTCCTAATAATCCCGTCAATACGGATATAATTATATATATACTGTTTCTTTTCATAACTAAAAGATTTGGGTTAGCATAACGATCGCCATACAGATCATTATGGAGTTTTCGATAAATGTTGCTTGAGTCATTGGTAACTTAAGTACCGTACCCAGGCAGGCACATTGAATGGATTTTTTATCCAACAATATTTTGGTTACTCCAAAGGTCGAAATACCCAAAATTATAATAGTCACCACAAGTGCGATAGGTATTTGAAATCTCATCAGGAACAATAATGCCAGTCCTAACTCTATAAATGGATATACCCAGGCATATACCGAAGAAACTCGTGCCAAAGGGTCATACATAGCAAAGGATTGAGAAAACCCTTTTAGATCCAAAAACTTAAAAAAACTAAATACAATATAAAACAACCCCATAAAATCCAACATAAATTCTTCAGTATTCCAGTCTTTATAATTAAGTAAAACACTAGCTATGCTTATGTAACCAAAAATTAGAAATAGCGGACGAAGCTCTTGCAACTTTGTTTTTGTTTGATTTAAGGATGTATTCTCATTTTTAGAAGTAGCATGAACGATTTGTTCCTGTTTTTCTGAAATCGCATACTTATTGGGCAAAATTGCCTGTAATTGCTCAACGGGAATATGCGACTTTGTTTCGATTGTGGCTTCAGATTGTTCCAAATCAACCGTTACGTTGATCACCTCATCGTGCCCACTCAGTTTTTGTTCGACACTATTTCGGCAACCACCGCAGGTCATTCCTGATATTTTATATATATGTTTCATAATATTACTGACTTAAATAATTAATGATTGTAGATTGCATAAAATAATCTCGTATAGATTTTATTCGATCCATCTGAAACTTTAATTGTAATTCTTGTACGTCTAAAATTGCATTAAAATCTACTGTTCCAGTTTCATAATTTTTTGTAAGAATTTGTTCGGCATTCTTTGCTTGTTGTATATTTTTTTCTTGTGTTTTATACTTTATTCTTGCTGTATTTCTCAAAGAAATCGCTTTAATTAATAGCGATTGTAAATGATTTTGCCGATCAGTCTTTTTTAATTGAATTTCTTCTTGCTTTAGCTTATTCTGTTTTGTTTGAGAGTTATATTTTTTATTAAAAATTGGAATAGAAATCGATATCATAGGCATTAAAATATCTTTTCCATTGTCTTCGATATTAACATCTGTTCTTTCTGAAACCGGAACATAATCCAAACCAAAACCTATATCGGGGTTTTTCTGCTTTTGATTTACCAATTCAGACTTGGATACAGATTCGTATAGCTTATCGTATTTAAGTAGTTCTGGATGTACCAGTAGTTTATCGTTATATATTACCGGATCTTTTTCTGGTATATTTATTTGATCCACTATTTCTATATCTGCATTTGGATCTACATTAAGCATCGTATTAAACAAAGAGCGTTCTGTTATGTATTCTTGAGCCAAAATATCAAACCGTTGTTGTAACTCATTTTGTCGTATTTGTAACTGTAATACATCTACTGCCGATGCCTTACCAACGGTAACTGCTGTTAATGCCAATTTCTCATAGGTTTGTAACAGATCAATCTGTTCCCGTAGTACTTCTTGTTTTGCCTTGATAGCAAATAACGTATAATACGATTGCGAAATAGAAAGTCCTAATTTTCTCTTGGCAATTGCAATATCCAGATATTGTGTTTCTGCTAGTGAATTTGCATAATTTTCTCTTGCGGTAATGGTTCCAAACCAAGGTAACATCTGCCTTACGGATAACCTAGCTCTTTGTGGCCCGGTTCTGGTTTCTGGTTCGCTAACAAAATATCCTAATGAAATTTGTGTATCGGATAATGTATTTGCTTCATTTACTTTTTCGGCTGCAATAGAGTGCTTTAATTCAAAAGCCTGAATATTTAGATTGTTCTGCTCAGCATATTGGATATATGATGCCAATTGTTGACCAATACAAAAATGAGCGGTAAAAAAGAAAAAGCAGTAAATGTATCCTTTTCTAACATGTAAAAATGGAAAATGCATGGTATATCTATACTTTAATGTTTTCATTTCGACAATTGTTTTATTTGAATTTCTTTCCTCCAACTATAAAGTACAGGTACAATAAATAGAGTAATTAATGCTACCAGCATTCCGCCAAAAGACGGAATCGCCATTGGAATCATAATATCACTCCCCCTACCCGTAGAAGTCAATATTGGTAATAATGCTAATATTGTTGTAGCTGTTGTCATTAAACACGGTCGTATTCTTTTTTCACCAGCCTCTATAACCGATGTTCGTATTTCATTTAAAGATTTTGGTTTGTTTCTGTCAAAAGTTTGGGTAAGATAAGTAGCCATAAGCACCCCATCATCTGTAGCAATACCAAATAGTGCTATAAAACCGACCCAAACAGCAACGCTTAGGTTTATGGTATGTATCTGGAAAAGGTCTCTTAAGTTTTCTCCAAAAAGGGTAACGTTTAGAAACCAATCCTGACCATATAACCAAATCATGATAAATCCTCCTGCAAACGCTACGGCAATGCCGCCAAACACCATTAAAGATGTTGATATCGAGCGAAACTGAAAAAATAAGATCACGAAAATAAGCAGTAGCACTAGAGGGATGACTACGCCAAGAGTTTTTTCTGCTCGTAATTGATTTTCATAAGTTCCTGTAAATGCATAACTAATTCCGTTTGGCACGATCAACTCTGCGTTTTCTATATGTTGTTTAATACGTTTCTGAGCTCGTTGCACCACATCTATTTCGGCATATTCAACCTGTTTATCAAATAACACATAACCGATAAGAAAAGTATCTTCACTTTTGATTACTTGTGGTCCCTGTTCATATGTTATAGTGGCTAGTTCAGCCAAGGGTATTTGACTTCCGTTTCTTAAGGCCACATATATCTTATCCAAATCTGTTGGATTAGAACGAAGTTCTCTAGGGTAGCGCACTCTAATATTGTATCGGGCTCTGCCTTCAACAGTTTGCGTAATTGGCACTCCTCCTATCGCAATTTCTAGAGTATGTTGAACTTCTTCAATAGAAAGCCCATATCGTACCAATTGGTCTCTATCGATATCAATAACCACGTAAGGTTTACCAACGATTCTATCTGCAAAAACTGCTTCTTTCTTTACTCCTTCTACTTGCTTAAGAATCTGCTCTAGTTTAAAGCCAAAAAGCTCAATTTCTGCCAGACTTTGCCCTTTAATCTTTATTCCCATAGGAGCGCGCATACCAGTTTGTAGCATAATCAAACGTGTCTCTATAGGCTGTAGCTTTGGAGCTGAGGTAACTCCCGGTAATTGTGTAACTCTAATTATTTCGCTCCAAATATCATCCGCAGATTTTATTTTAGGTCTCCAATTACGATAAAATTCACCATTAGTATCAGGAATAAGGAGTTTTCGATCAATATTGTAGTATTCTTTTTTGGAAACTTTTTTTCCTAAACGGGTACGCACTGTATTATTTTCATTATACACCAGGGTATCATTTGCCAGTATAAAAAACCCGTCCTTATCTGTTTTAAATCGTTGACGTTTTCCTTGATCATTAAGCATATACTCTGGCCAGTACTTTATCATATTTTCATACATCGATATCGGTGCTGGATCCAAGGCAGAGGTAACACGTCCCGCCTTACCTACTACAGTTTGTATCTCTGGAATAACGGCAACAGCCATATCCAACTGCCTTAACACCTTCTTATTTTCTTCTATACCTGCATGAGGCATCGATGTAGGCATCAAAAGAAAAGATCCTTCATCAAGCGAAGGCATAAATTCTTTATCAATGTTTTTCATGATTAAAAAACCAAGAATAATCATAGTTATTGGTATTGATAAGAAGAGCATTTTATTTTGTAAGGCCCATGCTAGAATGAAGGAATAGTACTTTTTGAACATCACAAATACTCCCAGCAAAGCAAAACCAATACCGCCAACAAAGACTAAATTCGAGAATATACTTTTATCCACTCCCAAAGGTCTCCAGTACACACTTAACAAATAGATAATTGTACTAACAGTAATCCATATCTTGAGTCTACCAGCAATTTGCGAAGAAAGTATTTCTTTTTCCTTAAGAATTCCGATAGTACCGAAAATGATAAGTAATAACCCCAGAAAAATTCCTTTAAAAACAGTGATTAATCCTAACGCTATCAAAGTAACCTGAATACCATATTTCATATAATTTTTGACACTTCTTTCTTTAAATATGAATGCCGCGAATGGTGGAATTATAAATAGTGCTATCACAAGCGAAGCAATAAGGGCTATGGTTTTGGTAAAAGCCAATGGCCTAAACAATTTACCCTCTGCCCCAATCATTATAAATACTGGTATAAAACTAATAATCGTAGTAAAAACAGCAGTTAACACCGCTCCCGAAACCTCTGTGGTTGCGTTATAAACTATGGTATTAATTGGAAGTTTTTCTTTATCCTTTTCTACATGTTTGATTATATTTTCGGATAATATCACTCCTACATCGACCATAGTACCTATAGCAATTGCTATACCTGATAAAGCTACAATGTTGGCATCTACGCCAAACTGTTTCATAGCAATAAACACTATTAATACAGCAACGGGAAGCAATCCCGAAATAAGCACTGATGCTTTAAGATTGTATACCATTATTACGATCACGAAAATCGTAATTAATATTTCTAACGTAAGTGCGTCTCTGAGTGTTCCTAAAGTTTCAGTAATTAATTCTGCGCGATCATAAAATGGGACTATTGTTAATTGAGAAGTACGTCCGTCTTCGAGTTTTTTAGAAGGTAGACCGGGGCTCAATTCATTAATTTTGAGCTTTACATTTTTAATAACCCGCAACGGGTTTTCTCCATACCTTGCTACAACTACTCCGCCTACAACTTCGGCCCCTTCTTTATCCAGCATTCCGCGTCTGGCTGCTGGCCCAAGTGAGACTGAGGCGACATCGCCAACGCGTATCGAAGTAAAATCTTCGGAAGTTATTACTGCGTTTTGGATATCATCAATAGATTTTACATACCCCAAACCCCGTACAAAATACTCAGCTCGATTGATCTCTATAGTCTGGGCACCAATATCTTTATTACTCTCTTTAACGGCTTTAACAACCTGAGGTAATGTAATATTATATTGTAACATCAGCTCTGGATCCACATCTACTTGATACTCTTGAACATAACCTCCTATAGAGGCTACTTCTGCTACGCCACCTGCAGATGATAATCCAAATTTCACATAATAATCTTGGATACTTCTTAACTCTTGTAAATCCCATCCCCCTGTTACTTTGCCTTGCTCATCCCGTCCTTCGAGAGTGTACCAAAAGATCTGACCTAAACCTGTGGCGTCGGGTCCTAAAGATGGTTGTACACCATTTGGTAATAATCCAGTGGGTAGTGCATTAATTTTTTCGAGAATACGGCTCCGGCTCCAATAAAACTCTGTGTTTTCCTCGAAAATAATATAGATAGTCGAGAATCCAAACATCGAAGAACTTCGAATTGTTTTTACCCCAGGAACTCCTAATAAAGCCGTTGTTAAAGGATAGGTTATTTGATCTTCGATATCTTGTGGTGAACGCCCTGCCCATTTCGTGAAAACGATTTGTTGATTTTCGCCAATATCAGGTATAGCATCAACAGCAACCGGATGTTGTGGCAAAAAACCGGTATCCCAATTAAAAGGTGAATTTACAATACCCCATCCTACAAAAACTAGCAGCATAAGTATGGCAATAAGCTTATTCTCTATTATAAATTTTATGCTTTTATTTAGCATAGTATGACAATTAAACTATTAAACATTGGTTTTAAAAAACACAATACACGAATAATACAGCACTCTCGGATACACCCGAAATACTATATAAATAGTTTAAAAATCAAATGAGAAAAGTTTCGTTTAGTAGATGAATATCTTTCACCAACAAAGGAGGGGGATATTCTTTAAAAGGAATACTATTTTCTTCTAAACTTTTAAAAAGATTTACATAAGTATAGAAGAAAGAAGCGATATAAATTTGTTGATCAAATGTGAGCTTATCAAACGAAGTCTTCAATTCGTCCTGACCTTCAAAATGCAGTTGTTTATCTGTACAACAACTTTTTTTATTCATCTCCTGACTCGAAAATGGTGCCTGCTGTCCCATTTCCATAGCACAGGATTTAGCTTCTTTATATAGTGCAACATTTACCAAGGTAGTCCCACAATAATGCATATTTATAGTGAAAGACATTGTAGAAAACAATACTACAAAAGCCATCAAAATTGACGATATATTATGAATTACCTTTTTCATTAGAACAACAAAATTACAAAAAAATGTGTAATCGGTTTTTGTTTAACAGAAGATTAGGCAAATTTAAAACCTGAGAAACCTTCTGTTTAAAACCAATTTAACCGTATTTATTGAACATATGATTACTCCACTACGATTTTATGTACATAACGTTTTCCTGGGATTTCCAGAATAATAAAATACACTCCGGGAGGTAAATTTTGTCCTTTCAAATTCATTGGTATTGCATACTCTGAAGCTCCATCATTTTGATATGCCGTTCCTAATACCGGGGTATTACTTACCACACTATATATATTAAATGAAATAGGTACAACTTCTTTAAATCCGATTTCTATAGTAAAATTACCATCTGTTGGAATAGGATAAATCGTAAAATTCTTTAAAAAATTACCTGTACCATCATCAGATGAGGTAGATTGTTCTCGAACAATAATCGTTTCTTCATACGTTTCTCGACAACCATCAAGAAAAACAGTCATACTCACTTCATATTCTCCTATCTCACTAAATTGAATTTCGGCATATGTATCATCAATATCTACAATCTGAGCTTCATCAGGAAGTGCCCATTCAACACGATCCGGAGCGGGATAACTCACATTAGCCAATACAAACGATTGATTTACAAATACATCCGAAGACAATAAGAATTCGGCTATTAATGGTGTTTCTCTAACTGTGATTGCGAGATTTGCGATAGCAATACACCCTAGTCCGGTAGTAATTTCTATTTGATAATTTGCCTCTTCGGATAAAGTTACTTCGGCATCAAAACTCTCGAATCCTTTGTCTGAGGTCCATATATATGTTGCATCGGGGTCGTCGATACTAGCATCAACAGTATACGTTTGTCCTTGACATAATATTTTACTGTTTGGACCAATATCCAATAAGATTTCATCAGGATCAATCAATGTAATTTCTTCAATAATAGTACACCCTTTGCTATCCATTACCTCTACAAAATAATCACCTTGTGGAATATCTGAAATTTCAGCGGTAGTAGCCCCTGTGCTCCATGCGTAGGTGTACGGAGGAACTCCACCTGTAGGTTCTATTCTTGCTGTACCTGTATTATCTTGATAGCATAACGGATCTGTTCCAAAAATCTGTGCCTCTAAAGGAACAGGTTCAAATGTTGTTATCGAGGTTTGGGCAATACATCCTCGAGCATCTTGAATGACTAGTGTATATGTCCCTGGAGGAACATCATTTAGTTCTTGATCAATACTAAACCCATTTTGCCAAAAATAAGTATATGGCTGCACTCCTCCTACTACTGTTGCCGTAATGTCCCAATCGTTTTGATCTCCACAGTTACTATAATCAGCATCAAGAGTCACTTCTAACTCTACCGGAGGTCCATCTATCTCATACAATTCACTCTGAATTGAATCTCCAACAGCATCTTCAATGATCACATAATAATTACCAATTGGAAGTTCATACAATACTCTACCCGTTCCTATAGAATTAGGGTTTCCTTCTTCAAACCACGTATAACTAAATGGTGCATCACCAACAAACGGAATACCTCCTGATACATTTGCCCGTAAACTGGCTGTATTAGAACCTTGACATAATACAGGATTTATCTGAACAATTTCTACAGAAAGGCCAGCTATAGGATCATCTATGTCTCTTCTTTCGATAGTACAGAGGTTTGCATCGGTAATCGTAACAAAATACTGTCCATTATCTGTATTATTAAGTGTATTTGTATTTGAGGGAAGCTGTGCTCCATTGGCATTAAACCATTCATAATTATATGGCGGGGTTCCACTTACAACATTTATCGTAATAGATCCATCTCTAGCCGTTGCTGAAGAAGCCTGTACTCTACTTATTTCTGTAATAGTCAATGGCCCTGGTTCGGTAATAGTTATATCGGCTGTACTCATCTGACAGCTATTTCTATCGGTCACTGTTAAAAAATAATTTCCTGCCAAAAGACCCGAAATATCCTTTGTAGTATCTCCATTACTCCAATTGTATAAATATGTTCCGTCGTCAAATGGCGTTCCTCCTGAAACCTCTACTGTTATGCTACCTGAAGCATCATTAAAACAAGACACATTAGTTCTTCCTGTAATATTAATTGCGATAACTGGTGGTTCTTCTACTTCAAAAACCTCAGATTTGGTAATATTATTATTTGCATCTGTAATGATTACAAAATAACTTCCTTTTCCAATATCTTCAAGATTAGGATTCGTTCCGATAATTGTATTAAGATCATTATTATTATACCATTCGTATTGGTAATATGGGTTTGTATCCAAATCAAAAGGCACACCTCCGGTTACGGTAGTTTCTAATATGGCATCTTTAACTCCATTACAAGATACTCTACCCCCTATGGTTGGATAGTCTACGACAACCTCTAACTTATCTGGTTGTTCTAGTGTGTACATCCCTTCTGTAGTACAATCATTGGCATCAATCACGGCCACTTCATAATTTCCTATAGGTAGATTATCTATAGTACTCTCTCTACCGATAATATTGGTCTCATTTTGTCTTCGCCACTCATATCTATATGGTGTAGTTCCGCCGGATACGGTAATTGTAATTATACCATTTTGCGTTTCGAACCCTGTTAGATCAATTACATCAACATCAGAAATACTTAGAGCAGCCTCAGGTTGCACAACTTTCATCTCATCCGGTACTTCGATCTGAGGGCAGCCATTTTTATCTTGGACCGTAATCTCATAATCTCCCTCGGGTAGATCATCAAATAGTACATTTCCGATCGGGAAGGATCCATTGGTATAAAAGTTTCCATCTCTATATAACTCTAATACATAAGTATCATCATCAAAAGGCGTTCCGCCTACTATATTGAGTTCTAGACTTCCATTAGATTCTCCAAAACATTTTACTCCGGCTGTGTCTATTAATGAAACTACTATTTTTTCGGGTTCTTCAAAAACGAAAGTATCTTCGGCTATCGCTCCATTTACATCCTCTACTACCACTTTATAAGTACCACTGCCTAAATCCTCTGCAAAAGCTAAGGATGTATCTTGTGTAATATCTACCTCCTGACCATCTACAATTTTAAACCACTGATAACTATAAGGCTCATCTTCTATACCTCCAATCGCATTAGCATCCAGAATACCATTTACAAACCCAAAACAATCCAATGGATTACCAATGGTAATATCTACCTCTAACTTATCCGGTTGTGTAATTTCAAAATCCATAGAGGTCATACACCCGGCATTAGATGTGGTTGCATTTACATTAGCATCGGTTATCTCTACTGTATAATTACCGGCTTTAATATTGGTTAAATCTTCATCGGTAGATAAAAAACTTGGATCTTCCAGTTTTGTCCATTTATAGATATAATCTAAAGTTCCGCCAGAAACCGTAATAGAAATTGCACCTGTACTTTGATCAAATATTTTTACGTTTTCTTGTGAGGAGTCTGTAATGGCTAATGGATTATCAGGTTGTGTGACCACAAAAGTTTTACCCTTTACACATTCCAGGTTTTCATCACGAACCTCTACCGTATAGGTACCAAAAGTTAGATTGTTTAAATCTTGATCTGTACTGCTAAATAAAACATCCTCTTGTTTACTCCAACTATAGGTCAATATCCCTGTACCTCCGGTAGCTGTCAGATCAATACTTCCGTTATTACCCCCGTTACAAAGTACATCTACATGAGTACCTCCCAATATAATTTCTAAAGGTTCGACAAAGGTCTCCCTATCACTTATTTTAGAGACATCAACAATATCGGTAGCCATTACTTCGTATATTCCTTCGTCTAGACCCGTAATTGTTCGATTAGTTTCGCCTGAAATTGCTACAGGCACTCCTGATTCAATTACATACCATTGGTAACTATAACTCTGAGCAGAGTTTGTAACTCCTCCCTGAACAATGGCTGTTAAGTTTGCCTTTTGACCAAAACACAATATATCTTGATCTATTTGTATTCTAGCCTCTAGAGGTTCTGGGTCTCTTAATTCGAAATTTCTAATTTTCGGACAATTATTTGCATCTGTAATCGTAACACTATAGTTTCCTTCTGTTAGGTTAGATAGATCTTCTGTAGTTCTGGTGCCTGCAAATTGATCACTAGTCCATGCATACGCATATGTACCAACACCAGTACCTCCTGTTACTTGGATATCTATAGCTCCATTGGTTCCGCTAACCATAGTAGGGCCTTGTATTCCTAAGCCCTCTACATCGATAATAATTTCATCTTCTTCTTCAATGGTAATGGATGTTGTACTACTTATAGAACAATCTTCGATATCTAAAATTTGAAAACTATAATCTCCTTTTGGTTGATCGATAAATGCTACAGGACCATTTGTGGTTTGTGTAACACCATTACTCCAATTGATGGTGTATGGTGGTCTTCCCCCTGAAATGGTAAATCTAATAGCCCCTGTACGTTCTCCAAAACAAAGTACATCTTGCACATTAAATGACGAAAACGATAAGGGAGTTGGATTAATTAATATTTCGGTATCTGATGTGCCTGGAGCACCTATATTACTAAGTGCCACGCTATATGTTCCTGCAGAAAGATTAGTAATTCTTTTTGTTGTCCTGCTAAATGATGGATCTCCATCTTTGGTCCATAGGTATTGATATCCTGCTGAGGCCGTTCCTCCACTAGGGTTAGCTTCCAAAACACCATTGGTATTATCGGTACACGATACGACTTGATCAATCTCAATGTTTACACCAAGGGCATCGGGTTCTGTAACTTCAAATCTTGGAGAGGTAAATACACATTCTTTATTATCAGTTACAACAAGTGTATAAAACCCTGCTCGTAATCCCGATATATCTTCTGTAGTACTTCCATTACTCCATTGATATCTATATGGTCTTGCACCTCCTGACACAGCCAAATTAATGGCTCCTGTATCATCTCCTCGAAATGAAACTGGGGTTATTCGAATATTTGAAAAAGTTACACCATCTATGGGTCCATTAATAAACACATTTTCTCCTACATTTCCTGAAGCTGTTTCTCCCTCACAACCACTGGTATCCCGTACTTCTATTCTATAATTTTGACGTCCAGCCAGTCCCGTTAAAACATGTCTGTTTCCACTTGTAAAGTTACGCCATGGCCCACCATTAACTTTATATTGATATAGACCATTACCATTACTTGCTGTTATTGTTAATCTTCCTGTAGTCTCTCCAAAACATTGAACATCTTCAGTTTTAGCTGCAGAGAAACGAATCTTTGGCGTATCTCCTATAACAATTGTACCAGGTTGATCAATTGCCTCACCTGGAAAAGGTTGATAGGTAAGTGTATATCTACCCGAACGTAGTCCTTTATTTGCTGGCCATACAAAACTAGATCCTGATACATATTGCTGTACGCTTTCTACGGGCCTACCTCTTTCCCTTATAATAAATAACATTTCCTGATTTACGGTTTCTCTAAAATTGATGGTAAGTCCACCATTGCTTCTTCCGCAAGTTGCACTTCTTGGGATGATTCTAGAAATTTCGGGCGCGCAGGGTAATGTGTTAAATACAACAATATTAGAATTATAATTGACCCCTCTTATAGTTATTCTTGCCCTTAGTCGGATACTTCCTCTATAACTACTAGGTATTAATCTACCAAAAGGAATAACAGCTGGTTGTCTTCCTACTGTACTTACTCCTGTGTCTCTAAATGTACCTGAGCTATCAATATTATAGAACCAGCGATAACTAGCATTGGTACAATCATTTATTCTAGTAAATGTTAATCCATCATCTAAACAAAAACTATCATTTACAGGTTGAGATATAGCAGCCTTTGTATGTACTAGTTCAACATCCAAAGTGCATCTACTATTTGTAAAAGTTCTTTTGTAACAATCTTGTTCTGTTCCCGATAAAATAATATCTTCTGTTATACTACATGAGTATGGACAACAACTACTAGAGACTCGATATGAAAATTCTACTTGAATTCTAGTTATACGCTGATTAGTGGTCATAATAGCTGTAGGAAATCCAACATCACCTACAACATTGTAGCTATCAACCAAAGTACCGCCATTGAATAACCTGTAATTGGCATTGGTAATACTAAAACGCACATCAGCGCCAACTGGCGGCCCTGTAGGAGTTATTTTAACCACATAATCTTGCGCGAAAACCGCACTAAAATTAAGTACTATAGCAATGATTAAAACAATCTTTAATTTCTTCATAACCTTAATATTTTATGGTTAACTCAGTTTTTTTTGATAACCCTCCATCCATAAATACTGCTCTAATGGCATATTTATAATTGGTATTAATGCTTAAATCTGTATCTCGCGTTGTTCTGCTATTTGCAGATAATGTTTTATATAATTTAAGTGGTTCTTCTTCTTTTGCTTTATAGATTTCAAACTGGGTGATATTATCTTCGTTATATCGCCAGTTAAGTTGTACAAAATGTTCTTCAATATTGGCGATCGCATTAAAGTTTTTTATCTCGGGTCGTGCACCAATATATCTAGTAACAATAGAAACTGGAGCTACAGGAGGAGACTCTAATCCTGTTTTATCTTTGGCTATGATGGTATAGCTATATAATTTTTCAACCTTTACATTCGCGTCGATGTAGTTTCTATCTTCTTTTGAACCAGAAAAAATTAATTCCCAGTCTTTTATATCATCTTCTTTTCTATATATCAAATAATGCTCTACATCCGCACTAGGGCTTGCAGTCCATGACAATTCGAGTGTATTATTGGTGGTTTGATGTGCTTTTTTGATCACAGGTTGACCTGGTGGTATTAGATCAGGTTTAACGAGTTCAAGGATTTCCGAAAATTCTGAAGGATTTGCTCTTTGATCCAATGCATTAATTTTATAGTAAATTTTACGATTTGAATTTGCCATAGAAATTGTATCGGTAAATTCGTTTTCGACCAGGGTATTTGGTGTGATAAGGCTAAATTCATGATTTGGATTATTAGCAGTATACACTCTATATCCCAAAAGATCGTTCTCTATATTTTGTTGCCATGATAACCGAACAACGCCCAAAGTATCAATCACACCACTAAAGCCAGTTGGAGGCGCTGGAGGTTCCTCATCATCGGGTTGTACCAACATAGAAAAAGATGCTCTTTCTTTACCATACTTACCTATTGCAATAATTTTAAAATAATTTGATGCATCAAGATTATCATAAGTTATATTTCGTTTATCTTTTGAGATATTATCAATTACTGTTTTATAGGTGCCTGTTTTTGTGTCCGAACGTTGCAATTTAAACCCAACGATCATCTTGTTTTTATCTACAGGAAACTCCCAATTAATTAGCACTGATTTGTCATTTATTTTTTGTGTAGTCAAAATAGGGTTGATAGTCAAGAAAGGTTTTGCCTGCCCTTTTATGATTTTGGAAGGAGGGCCTAGTTCTCCAAAAGAGGATAAGCCTTTGATCCTATAATAAAATGTGGTAAGATTATTAATAGAATCTGTGAACATGGTACTACCATCTCTTGATTGTTTTTTGTTTACCGTATATGGTTTTTCGGTTATTGAAGAAAAATGTACCCCATCGGTAGATTTTTCTATTTTATACTTATTGTAGTAATCATATAATATTCCAGAATTCCAACTAAGTATTACCTCTTTATCCTTGAAAGACGCTGTAAAATCAACCGGTTTTGGTAATTCTTCATACTCTGTTAATCCAGTAAATACCCCACCATATGCTATGGCATGTATACCATCAGGAACATTGGATTTTACTTGATAGAGGTATTTTTCATTGACTTTTACATCTGTATCGATAAAACCTAAGCCCGCTTTTTGAGCCACCTCAAAATCCTGATCAGCGACTAATAATGCGAAACTAAATCGTTGTTTTAGTTCTTCAGATTTTTTTACTATACGCTCAAAAGGATTTGTGCTGGATGAATTATGCGCCACCATAAATGTATCTCCAAAAATAGCTTGAGCAACAATCGCCGCATTATCATTTGCCTTCGCCATCTCTTCCCATTCTTCCTTTTTACCAGGAGATAACAATGAATTGAGTATTTTTGTTTCTCCATCAATTAGTGTTTTACCATCTCGAGAAACGGTAGTTCTACTAATCGCATATCCATAAGTATTCAAAAGTTTCCAGGCCGCTGGTTTATCGGGTGCCCATCGCAACAAAATACGCCCTTTTTGCACTCTGGATATTACTTTAATTTCACTTTTAGAAATACCGCTTTGTGCCTGACATATGGTAGTGACAGTTAAAAAGGAAATTAATATGAGATATAGTCTTATGTTCATGTTAAAATTAATCAAATGTATAGGTATAGTTTTTTGAATCGCTAGTTACTCCTCCTGGTAACACATACTTAATTTGAGTTCTATAATCTCCTTTTCGGATGACTGGAAACTCACCATTAATAATGTAATCATATTGAGCTATCTGCCCTTGATGATTAGCTGCATTTGGAAAAAATGCATTTACAATTTTGTATCGTATGTCTACAAAATCCTTTTTATAATAATATGGCAAGTGATAGCGATGTGGCATACGTTCTTTGATCCACCAATCTCTAGGGTCATTCTCTAAACTATGCGTATAATGCGAAATTACTAAAACAGCCTTGGTGGGCGGCATTCCCATCTCTTCAACATCTCTAGTTACCGTAAAATCCTCTCGTAATGGATAGCCCTGATACACCAAAGGATAGATATAGTTGTTGTAATATCGGTTGCCTCTTAGGTTGGCTTCGATACTAATGAGTGGCATATTAATACCTTCTTCATCGGCTCCTGTATACTCATTTCCTTCTAATTCTGGAAGATCAAATGGTTCAGACTCTTCTGTTATGGCAAGTAAAAAATGAGCATCCCACACATACTCTTCTTGCTCGGTATTGGGATTTAAAGTTTTAGCAATATCTATTAAAGATCTTATCTGTTTTTTTACATTAACTTTTTCTCTAAATGTATCATAAATACTAACTCCAAAATCATATCGCAACAATTCGATTGCCTCTGCACTGGTGCTTTTTCCTTGGATTTTTGTGTTTCTAACAGAAATGGTTCCATCTTCATCATCTCCAGGCTTAACCTTAAATCCTCCATCTATGACTTTATTTTCTCTAGACAAGGTACTTCGATTATTGCCTTTGGGTTCATTATTTAAAACCAAAGAGTATTCTTGTTCATTAATTAATTTGGGTAAAGCAAACGAAATTTTATTCGTTGCATTATTATAGCCAAAACTCTTTTTCACATCGTTTCCATTCCCTTCGAAAACAGCAACTTTATTAAAAGCACTACTCGAGAATAGATAATCCTGCCCTTTTTTTAGTTTTAAATATCCATTATTATGTTGTTTAGGATATAGGTATTTTTGATCGATCACAGGATAGGCGTATTCGATATTATGAAAAGGAATATAATCTGGCGCAATCCCGGTAGTAAACTTTTGTTCTCTTGTTTCTTCTGCTAATTTTCCGTCATTTACAATATCGACCCATTCATTTCCTTTTAATTCTTGTACCACTACCCCTACTTTTATATTAATTTCTTTTTGAGGTGGTAATATATCATCCGTTACATAGGTCACCAGATCTTTTTCTTTATTCCATTTCAATTTACCAGGTAAAACATTCCCTCCTTGCTTTACGGAGAATTCATCCAATCTAACTTTATATTGTTTCACTGTTTCATCTTCTTCTACATACTCAAAAGGTTCATCGATTTTAATATTAAATCCAACTTCGGGAGAGGTAAATACATCTACTTCTGTGTCATCTTCAGGGGGGCTTATATCCGAAATAATGGCAAAATCAAGCCCTGTTGGTCGTATTAACTCACAGCGTGTACCCCATTCTACTTCAGCTCGAATATTAACAGTAATAACACCTCCCAAAACTTCTGCATATACACCAATTCTTCCTTTAAACCACCATGGATTAGGTAATTCTGCTTTTAATTCTACCGCAACACCTATAGTAATTAAGGTCGCTCTGGCTTCCCAAAAATAGAGGTTAATGACGATACCAAAGCTTCCGGTTACATAAGCCCATAATCGTCCCGACATATACCATCCATTTACTCCTGGAGATTCATTGTTATGCGCACAGACATTATCCCCCACGTTTTGCACCATCAAATCAAATCCAATACCCGCAGTTAACTGATAAAAGTAGTATCCTACATCAATAGGACCTGTATCCAAATGGTATCCTATACCGTATGCATATCCTCGACCTTTTTCTAGAAGATTTTGGCCCCTAGAATTTGAAATGGATTCATTATTAAACCTGCGTTCATTATCAGTAAGGTTTAATATCTTGGTTACAGGGTTATTTTTGGGCAGTGTTAAGTCTGGTATATTATATCCTGCCATATAATACCCTGTTGTTGTAATGGTATATCCTCCTATTTCCAGAGTTAAAGCTAGCGGATGCTCTGGTTTTCCTAGAAATACGCTCCAATTATTTTTTTCGAAATGAAATTCTATTCTTCCGGCATGATTATCAGGTCCTCCTCCTCTTATAGTACCACCTTTCATTTTAAAGTATACATCTAATACTCCGTGTAAAGAGCTTCGTGATCCGTTATTTCCAAAATCATATTGTAAAGCAACAAAAGAATGTATCCCATCTCGTCCTTTTACATTATCACTCCCAAAAATATTTTCTGCTACTTCATTTAGGTTTCCTTCTTTATCTGCTTCCAGATCACCAGAATACCCTTCTTCTTTTGTAATCACATTTTTTAATCCACCGATTATTTTTTCTTTAGGGTCACTGTCAGTTTCTGATAAGATATGCGCTTCGCCGTAGTATGAAATACGTTTCATCCCTCCTGCTTTATAAAACACAATTTCGAATGCGGCCGTACCATTAAACAATTGGGATGTAGCGAGGTTATTAAATTCGACCATTGCTTTTATTCCTAACCCTACAGAACGATCGGGTTTATAATCCAGACCAGTAACATTGTTTAAAGAAGTAAAACCTGCTCTATCCATTCGATAAAAAGCTCCTCCTCCAAAAGCACTTACTGCTAATTTTGAATAACTATTATTCTTACTTAGTTTACCGGCATATGCATCAATATACCAATATCTAAACCCTGGTACATCTCCCTCGTCCTTGGTACGACCAAAAATGGCGGTAGCGCTTAAACTTACTTTAATTCCTTTTTTAAATATTGCTGTTATTTTCCCTTTAAAACCATTTCCATATACAGGGTCATCGGTCATGAATTCGACTTGCCCCTGAAACTCTAATGCTTCTAAATCTGCTTCGAGGAACATATCTTTTATTTCAAAAGAATCATATTTCCAACGTTGAATTCCTTCTTCTTCGGTAAACTCCCCTTTAATATGAATATTGGTTTTTGCCGAAATCTTATCTTTCATTAAATTGATACCCACTCTAAAGACTAGTTCTGCAGTCTTGTTTTCTTCTGTTTTTAAATTTAAATTGGATATCGTTACAGGAAAACCAGTTAATCTGGCTTGTTCGCCTTCTCCAAACGAAAAAGAGCCACCTACAAATCCTTGATCGGTATCAGCTCCAACCTGTATATAGGGTTGTTTTGCTTGTATTTGTAAGTTTTCAAACCCAACCTTTGGTATTTCAATTATTTTATCGGTTATATCATTAGAATTCCCAGATTCATCATCATTACCCTGATCAGTTCCTATCGATAGTTCACCACTCAATACTGCTTTGGGCATAAACTTATCGTCTTCGACCTTAAACTCTACATAAGAACCTTCTCGGATCACTGCCTTTGCTTTCCATAAATCAAATTTTAATTCTTTATCTATGTTACCTACGGTAAGTTTATAATCTTGAGCATCAAAAATCACGGCCTCATAGCTTAGTACCGTTCCATCTTCGTTTTGATTTTCTACCGCATCTTTTGAGAGCGGTAATACTATTTTTCCTGCAAAACCAGCTCCATCAATAGAATTGGCGATTAAGGCAACTTCTAAAGTATCTACCGAGAATTGCCATTTTGAAGCATCTCCTTCATTGAGTTGAATTAAGTTTTCGGCTTTAAACAATCCCGAAACTCCTTGCCGGTCAATCAAAAGATTCATAGCACTAAGCGTTATGCGATCATTTGAATTTCTCTTTTTAAATGTTTTAGGTAAAATAACGGTAGCGCTTTGTATATGTACTCCCCGCCAGGTATTAGAAACATCACCCCCTTGTACTGCATATCCATCAGGAAAGGTAATTCCAGGATTCCGAATATCACTAAAATCAAATGCTGCATTTTTTATCTCAAAAACCAATCCCCTAAACGATGTCATTTGGAATTTTTGGAACGTCAAGTTTTCTACCAAAATATCGTTCCAATCCTTTGCCGTTACTTTAAAGGAAGCTGAAACTCTCTCATCAGGAACAACGTTATTATTTGCATCAACAGGTTCGAGCATCGAACGAGAAAACAACACTTCTGCATTAAGAGTTAGGCTATTAAAACCATCACAATCTATAGTAACATAGGATGCATTGTCTAAGTTAACTTGACCTGTAGCTCTATCAAACCCTCCTTTGAGTGATAAGGAATATCCTTTTCCTGTTCCATTTTGATTTTGACCATTATTAAGAAGTTCGTAATCTTTGAGTAGGACTAGGTTGTTATTGATACCCACCAATCCACCAGTTAACGATAATTTTATCTTATCTAATCCAAAAAACAATATCGTATTTCCTTCTGCATCTATATCATCAGCACTAGCACCAGCCATTGGTGTTCTAATACGAACAAAAGCGGTCATCTCGGCATAATTTTGATAAAAAGTTACCTTACTAATTCCCAAATCATAACGTACATTTCCAATTTCTCTACTTATTCCTACGGGCAAGGTTTTTATATCATCGTACGTGACTAACTGTTCTATATAATTTTGAGTTTCTTCTAATATATCAAATGTACCTTTGGCTTCTTGCAGTAGATCCCGGCTTTGCGAACTTATTTTTACTTTTTCTTTGGGTCTATCTAGTGCTTTTGGAGATAGATGATGAGCAAAGTTTTTTTCTATTTCTTTATCCAAGTTTGCAAAAGTTCTTGTTTGCAATACCATTTTGCCAGCAGGATGAATAGTTCTTCCCTTTTTAATCCTTAATGTATCTTTACTCGTATTGCTCCATGTTACCGAAGAGACACAAGATAATAGTAGTATGAAGAGGTATATTTTTTTCATTCTGTAGGTGTTAACATTGGTTTTTAAAAAACAGCATTTTCCTATGATATATCGTCTATTTCAACTTTTTTAAAAGTGTCATCAATCCACTTTTGTTCATTATTTGATCCTTTTATTGCCTGTATCGTTATTTCATTCTCATCCTTAGAAACTATTCCAGTAAAATCAATGGATTCATCGGTGTACGGGCTTATTATTTCGAACACTATTTTATCATTATCAAAAGTGTAACTCCCTTTCAGTTCAAAACTCTTGGTAAAAAAATCCTCATAATCTTCTTTTGAGCTTCCATAGAGTCCAATCATGTTATCTTTTTCATAAAATGCGAGATACCAATACACTTCATTTATGATAGTCATTCCACCATGCTTATCCTCTGTTGTTTGGGGGTTATTTATTCTATATAATCCTTCTATTTTTTTCATAAATCCCAGTTTATTCCTGAAAGGTCCACATCTTCAAGATTAATTGTACTTCCATCTTTTAGGTATACTGTTTTAATATCATTATCTAATAAATATTTAATCTCTCTTCCAAATCCTGTAGGTCTTTTGGTAGATTCACCATCTTTATGATCTCGTAGTACATTTTTTTTCCTAGGATCAGTAACCAGAGTAATTCGCATTTTATCTTTATTTTTCTTTATGAATTCTAAAAATGGCAGATTAAATTCTCTGAAGAAAGTGTTATAATCTATAACCTCATCAGGGAGGTTTAACATTTGTATGCTCCCTTTTCTTAACTCTTGTGCTTTGTCTGCAAAAGAGTAATTTTTAAAAATCGTTAATTCTTCAAGGATATCATCTGTACCAATTTCTCCACTTACGCCAGGAGATTTGTTTGGATTCCATTTTCCTAAAATTACGTTGACTTTGTCCGGGCTTAATACCACATTACCATTAGGTAGGTATATAATATTTTTGTTGGTATACCCGTGTATTCTTTTAAGATTTTCGATTAACTCTTCATAGGCTGCAACTTCTTGTTCTACAGCATTAAGATGTGCATGTTTTTGCAGTAATTTTTTAAATAATTGATCTTCGTCTCTGTCTTTCGCCCAACTAATAGCTTTTTTTGTAGTTACATCAAAAAACAATAGCTCCCCTTTTTCCTGATTGTGCCTTACATAAAACAGCCCATCTTTACTGGTATATTGAGCGATATCTGGGCGGTTTTCTCCTTGCGTTTTCCAAAAGGTACCGGCTCTACTTTGCCTAATAATAACATGTTTTCCATCTCTTAGCTCTTTAACAGAGAAAGCTCTAAACTCACCAGCAATAGAAGCAACATCTTTAAAATATTCAAACTTAGCTTGCCCTTTTACTACTACTCCAACTGGTAAAGCAGAAGCAGCGTTTCTTGTCCTTTGAGTAATCTTAAGGGCTTCATTGATTTTGCTTAAAACTGCACTATTGTTCGTTTCAACAGCTTCTATTTTTCCTCTTCTCAAATAATAATTAATGGCTATATAAGCTCTATCATCATTTGTAATCGATTTTAATAATTCTCCCGAATCTGTTGACATTCTAATAATATCATCTGCTACGTCTTGTACTTTTGGAGGATTTAAAGTATGTTCATTTACTTTGGTGCTTTTAATTTTGTTGTAACCCCAATGTGATATAGTAAGAAGACTTTTAAGTGCTAACGCATTACTTAATTGTTGTACATAAGGGTTATTTACCTGATCACTTAACCCTGTAATAGCTAATGAGCCTATATCGTCAGAAATATTCCACGCAAGTGCGTATCGACCTGCTCTTGTTGCCACTGTGGCTGTACCCAAAGTTAACGTAAGTGATGCTACATCTATAGTAGTATTAATTGACTGCGCTACTGTACGATTAAACAATTTATTATCTGAATACAATAATACGATCGCTGGCAATGGATAATTCATGATACTTGCCTTAGGGTCTCCTATAATGCTAAGGCTAGTTTTATCTGAAAAACGAACCAAATCAAAAGGAGTCAATCCTTCGACAGAAGCACTTACCGGTACTCCTGGAGATATTCCTTGTTTAATTACTTGAGTTGCATCGAATGTTCCCGTAGTTTCTTTATAATCAGTTTCGATATCTAAGTATCCAAATTTTGATTTTAAAAACCCTTCTTCGTTTTCTTCTAAGTTTTGTGCTTCTAATGCTAATATGAAATCATTAAAAGGAACTCTTTCTTCTACAAGTCTTCGAACAATATTTCTATATTGTTGTACAAAATTTCTCCTTTCGAAATCATTAAAATATTTTGATAACTGCTCATCATAAAATTCTCGATCAAGAAAGCACAATCTAATTAAGGAGTTAATAAATGCCTTTCTATTGTTTTTGAAAAAGCCTAAAAAGCTATCATCTACCTTATCAAAAAGTTGTTTGTAGAGTATTTTTTCCGAATCATAAATATTTGCACTCTGCAATCCCTGGATTACTCCTTTTGCCTGAGGAACATCTATATTTTCCATTAGTCGAACTACCGCTAGTTCTTCGTCATTTTCATAAGACCCACCCTGCGTTATAAAACTATCTGCATATCTCGAAAGAATACGAATTACTACATCTGCGCTAAGGTTTTTCAAGTCAGTTTTTGTACCTGCAGTAAGTGCAGGAGTCATTTCTTCGAAAGAGATATTTTCTAGATATTGATAAATAGCCTCTGTCGAGTATGGAGGGGATACCTTAGAATAAAAATCTTGGACTTCATTTCCAATAATCTCTTCTATATCGTCTCTAATAAACTTCAAGAATTCTATAATATAATCGTATTGAGTTTCAGGTTTTGGATCGGTTGGATTTGCTTTTTCTTCACAAACCAATATCGCTATCACCTGAGGTCCGGTAATTGGAATATCACAATCACAATGCTTTTGTAATAATTGAGATATAAATCTCGATCTAACTCCTCCTCGAGCGCCAAATTTTTCTTTACAACTTTTTTCTACCGAATGCCATTTGTTGTATGTATTTTCACTTCTTAAATTCTCATCAAGAATATGAGGAAATGCCGTTCTTAGTTCAGCTATTTTGTAGTATGCAAACAAATGTCCTTGTCCGAAATTCTTGTTTTTAAAAGCCCAATCAACTGCATCTTGTGTAACTGGTGTAACCGTATTTCTCAGGACGACTTTTTGATTTGAACTTAACTCTTTACGCTGATTATGTGCCTGTACATTTGCTTGAAAATCAAATACAGTTTTAAGGTTCTTAGCAGTATACGAATAAGGAGTAGCATCAATTTCTGTAGTACCGAGTTTTACTAATTTATTATGCAAAAGAACTATTGGACTATCCTCAAAACTACCCCATGTGACATCATCTCTTTCAATGTTATACTTCTCGTACGTATAATATTCATCACCAGATTTATACCCTTTAAAAACCCATTCGTTACCTACTCGTTCTATATCAGCTTCAAAAGTCTGATTACCTATAGCAAATGCTTTTAATGTTCCTGGAATAAAATCCATAAATTGTATAAAATCGCCTTGAGAAGCTCTTCCGTTATACCCATAAAAGAATTCTATTCTACCTACCTTAGGAGGTAGGATAACTCCCTCTAGAGATGGACTTAAGAATGTATAGGTATCATTCCCATTTTTTCCGAAATTAAGACTAGCAAACTGCTCTTCTTCTGGTAAATCAAATAATGCATCTTGATCTGGACTTGGGAAATTGTATGCAGTAAAATCCTTTTGTATTTTATCCCAATGCATGTGTGGTAATTTCACGCCTGTACTACCCGTATCCATAAGCCATTGGGTCGACCCATTATCTACTCCCAAATCTGTAGCATTCTGTAAACCAAGTATACCTTTACCGATATGATACCCTATGATTTGCCCTAAATTATTTTTAAACCCTAACGCACTGCTATTGGTAATTTGATCTTCAAAAATAAATCCGAATTGATTTTTGGTGAGCATCGCTCCTGTTACTGCTATATCAGGAGTCTCGTCACTAATAAATATATAATATTGATCTTGTTCTATAAATCTATTCTTAGCTAGTTCTCCTATATAAAACTTCCTAAGTTCGTACGAATACTTTGGCGATGATGCATCAGCATCCCAGACTTTTAATTTTTCTCTATACAAGCCAGATTCTGGAAAGAATCGATCACTTACAGTAAGATTTATTTTGACTGCACCAGGATTAAAAATATTATCCAATTCTTTTTGAATCGCAACTTTACTCGGAACCTCACTAAGGTTAACTGGGACTATGGTTACATTAATTGGAGCTACTTGCGGCAGATGCCATAGAGTAAATTGCCCAGCCAATTTTTCCTTACCGTCTTTGGATACAACCGCTTTAATCATTTCTCTTTTAAAGCTACTGGCACCATTTAAATTTAAAGTTACTAATGTATTATCCTGACTTATTGTGGCTTCAATTTTTACATCTTCCTCATTTTTAAATGTTAGATTGCTTACATCAGATTCATCGGTAACTCGAAGTGTTGCAATGATTTCATCATTCTTGTTAGCCAGTATTGCTTTATGTGGTATAAAATAATCTGTAAGGCTATCTGCCTCTTTTATTGCTACATACCTATTTGATGAATTATTTAATAAATTACCAGTTTGTCTACTTGGTATTTGATCAAAAGCATAGGTTCCCGATGGTAAAAAATTAACCTGAATATTTTCTGCTGTAAGATCATCAGTAGGTACATCGGGATTATCATCTCCCGGATTCGTATCGGTTGGTGTTTGTACATTACCCTCAGAATCTACTACCCATGTATTGCCTTCTTCATCCACCAATGTAACCGTGGCATCTCCTTCTGGCATTGTAACAACATCCAAGACTTCGCCATTATCACCATAAATAGTAATCGTACGTGCATCTGGATTAGGATCTACCTCCAAATTGGTAATAACACCATCTATATTATGTGTTACATCTTGATCTGTTCCATCTCCTGGGTCGTCTGGATTATCAGGAGGATCAAAACCTGGAAAATTACTAAAAGTAGGATCATAAGTAGTAGTAATTACACCGCTTGTTAATTGTAATTTCGAATTTACCGTGATTCCTTCAAACTCTACTGCTACGACCGGTAGACCAAGCCAGGGAATACCTGCATAACCATATCCCTTAAAGGGGGAATCATTTTTTTCTAGTTTAGTAACCGTAATCGGAAAGTCCCCGGCTATAATTACAAAACCAGGAAATATTCTGTCCAGATTAGGAGAGCTAGGATCAACAGTATAGGGATTAGGTTCGATACCACATCCTTGATACATTGCGACATCTTCGGTAACGGTTTCAAACTCCATTACCTGCCCGTAAGCAACATTTTCGGCATCGCAATTACCTGCAACTTTATATTCGTATCGCGTAGCGGGCTTAAGATTGGATAAGGCAGTAGCATTTCTAGGTGTTGTTATGGGGTACCATTTTGAATCGCCACCTTTTTCTCGATAATTTATAATGTAATCAATATGGGTGCTTTCCAGATCCCAACCAATAGAAGCAGTACGCGCTCCTACCTGTTTTGTTTCTACATTGTTTGGTGCCACACAGGGAGTCTGATATCTAAACCAAAATACTTGGCTTAGTCCAAAGTTTTCAAAAAATGTACTTATTTGTTCACCGTCCTGATCAATATATGCTTGTACTTGCCAGGCATAAATATGATCTTCGAGCAATGGATTGTCTTGAGGATTAGCATACCAATTATAAGGAAGACTGGTTCCTGTAATATTATCTCTACAAATTACACTATAATCATCATTATTCGAATCGCAGTTATTACCTCCTTGAGTACCTAACATAAATCCTTGAATATCTTGTGTACCAAAGGGAACTTGTACCAATCTAAATTTATACTTCACCCCGGTTACATTACCTCCAGAGGCCGGACTCCAATTAAAATTAATTTGCGGTGGCGGGTCGGTGGCTGTTATTTTTGACTCATGAATAGGCCATGTTAAAAAAGGCGGATTTATACGGGATATCGGGAGATTTACACATTTGGTTTCGGATATCTGCACACTAGAATGGGCATCGATCACTTCAAAACAAAAATCATAACTCCCATCTCTTAACGGTGTTTGATACTGATCAGGTGAAATACCTATTAAATTTTGAAATTCGAAATAAGGAGCCAGATCTATTGCTCCTAATGTTAAAGGAATTCCGGCATCTAAAGTAAGTTGTTGATTTTGAATAAAAACCGGATTGCTTACTACATTAACTCCATTACCTCGGATACTAATTCGTAAATTAATTGGTCTTTGATTTCCGGTAGTTATATCGGTAAGTAATAAACGTAATTGTAAAGGATTGATAGGTGATGTTGATGCCGCAAATGCAGATAAATTATTGGGATACGGTCTAGATCCTATTGGATTGATCTGAACCGGAAAGTTCTGCGCAGTTATTTGTTGTATACAACATAATAAACATAAAACTAATAGTATCCTTTTTATCATATTTATAGTGTTAATCATTCGAATTGTTTTCTGGCTCTATATTCCATATCGAGGTACAGGACTATTTCGCCTTCCAAATACTCATTGCTATTTAATAAACTACCATCTGATTTATAGATTTCGAACGTATTCCTTATCGCCTTTAATCGTATATCTTCAATTTCCTTTTTGTTTTCGTTTTTCTTATTATTAATTTCAAATACTCGATTGGTTATATAATGGTGCGCATCATATTTTTCGGATTGTTTTTGATGTTCCTCTACTAATTCTGCATATCCAGCTATAGAATCTTTATGCATATTTGACCTTTCTGAAGGGGTCATTTTATGCAAAGAATTTCTTTCCATTTTAAACTTGGCAATCCTAAAACTCATTTGTATTTCCTCATCTTTTTTCTTTGTATCAACTTTAAGATCTGACCATACCTCTACAAGTTTTTCTTTATAGGCTATAGCAAAATCAATGTATTGATAGAGATTTTCTAAATAGGTAATAGCATTGTCCTGAAAAGCCAAAGGATTCTTTCTTTCCTTTAAATCGCTAAGCATAGTTAACAACTCGGTCCTTCCAAAAACTTCTGAATCACGTAAATATTCTTTCTTGGATGTGACCAAAAGTTGAGAAATAATATCGTTGGCATATCCTTTATAAATAATATCCCGATATCTAAATCTATAGAAATGATCATCTCTTTTTTCCTTTTGCTTTTCTTCTGTTACTGCCGTTTTATCTCTTTTTCCGAATTTTAATTTTGGCCTTTTAACATCAAAAGAATATGCATATCCCAGACGTATAGTAAGATCATTAGAAACGCGTTGTACGGCCTTTCGCAACAAGAAAATTGCACTAAATGAAAAATTATGTCGTTTTTGATATGAATATTGGGCAGTAAATCTGTTGCTAAAAATTTCGTTCTGAATTTCTCCTTCTGAACTTGTAATATTATAGGAGCTGGACAATCCCGTACTCAAAGTTTTATCAAAAAACCTTTTTCTTACAGATAATGTAGGTCCGTAGGTAAAAACACTTTCTTCTACAGCTTGGTTATATGCAAAGTTCATAGCTCCGTTGTACTGTAAACTCTTATTCGGAAATTCTATCGTATATGTCGTAGAACCATTATAAAAATCTGAGGAATTTGTATTAAGATCTCCACTGTCTTCTTTTGATGTTTGATAGTTTAATTGAGCAGAAAGACCCTGTCTTTTATCCTCTGTATTCATAATCTTATACGTCCCTCCCAAAGATGCATTTTGAGATATCTGGGTAAAATTCAAAGTATCTCTACTATTAAGCTCGTCTATCTGATTTATCTCATCAAACTGATTTCTTATGTTTGTATATGACTGAAAATTAGAGTACGAAGCATTGATATCCACTTTTTCTGAAACGATCAAGGAGGCGTTTACCGAAGATACTACCCGTTGTAGCTGCGTTTCTTTTTCATTTTTTAAATCATCTCTTTGCAAACCTGCATTAACAGAAAGAGATAATTTACTTTTAAATAAATTTTGTGATGCATTTAGCGTAATATTTTCTAAATCATTATTAAAAAAATAAGCTCCAAATGTTCTATAGCCTGGATCTATGCGTTCATAACCTACCCCAACACTACCGTTAAATAAGGTGTACGAAAAATTGGCATTATATGCTTTATAAAAATCTGTAGAGGTTTTTTCATCTATCAAAAAACCAAGCAGATTACTATTTTCTCCTGTGGTCGGACTATCTATATTTTCTGTAACTGCGCTTTGTGCTATTTCAAAATTAAAGGAAAGGTTTTTTATAAGATTTATACCACTCTTGAGAGAAACTACCAGGTTTTCTTTTGGAGTAACTCCCAGTTCTAAAGGGATCGCGGTTGTAAGAGAAGAAGGTTTGTCTTTGGCCTTAAAAAAAATCAACTCTACATCTAATTTTCTAAAACTATATGATGATTTTATTCCATATCCATAGCGTTCGTAAACAGGCAAAATAGCTGGAAACTCATTATCGTATTCTGTTGCTCGTAAAAATCTACCATACAAAGCACTAATTCTAAACGGTCCGTTAGGCGTTGCATCTACTCCCGCCCCTGTAAATTGATGACCACTAACGGTATAAGGAGAAAATGTCATATTTACATCTCCAATATGTGTTGTAATCCATTTATAAGAAGGGTGAATGCTAAGTCTATTAATTTTAAAAGGTGTATTATAACTAAAACTTTGGCTGGTGTATGAAAAAGATAATGGAATATTATAAAGTCCGCTTATATTAAAATTAAGATTACCATTAACATTAAAAGAAAATGGATCACGATTGGCGGTACCTTCATAATATGTTCCGTTGGCCGAAATACTTCCACCAACTTTCAATAGAGGTACTTTTCCAATTTGATCCAGGCTTTGCGCATGGATTATTGATATTTTGAATGCCGTAATCAAAAGTATTTTTATTAGACTTTTAGTTGTCAATTTTTTTTGTGCTTAGCTTAACATTTTTTGATATGATAAAATGAAGATCAAATGATACCTATATACTCTTATCGTATATATTGTGTTTATAACAACAGAAAGGCACAAATATGACTTTTGGGATTATGCTGAAATTAGAATTCATGTTACGGGTGTATTAATTTTCAAAGCAAATACATTATTTAACAATAATATTTGTGAACCGTGGTATGGTTTTTTTAATTAAACCTTGATTATCGGTTTACTTTGTCTGACATGTGCACAACTTAAAGATATCTGTAGTCGACGTTAATTTATCATCTATCTTGGTAAGTGTATGCGTTTGATATCCTTCAAAGTATTTCACCACAATTTGATCATCAATCACTTCATACTCGCCTGCTACGTTTAGTTTGCTTCCTAATTCTGGATTTCTCTGAACGATCTTATCAGGGACTAGGTCCAAAAATAGTTTTCCTCCACTTTTAAAACGTAATACAGAACCAAACTTTCCATTTGACCTCTCGCAGTTATACTCTCCTTTTATGCTATTGTCATTACAGGAAATTGTTAAGAATAGAATAGAGATAATAACTAATGTTTTTCTCATATTTCAATTTTTTGGTTGTTATTTAATTGGTTAACTTATAGTATTTAGTCACTATAAATTACATCAATCATAGAGTAAAACACAAACTAAGTTTGGTGATATTTATAAATTTAAACATGTAATTTGAGGCAATAAAAAAAGTTAAAATAACTCAAAATCAATACTTTAACTAACAATCTCTGTAATTACCTCGCCCAAGATTGAAGAATGCAAATTAGATGTAAATTATAACTCAAATCAAGGTTTTTTTACGTTGAAATACTACCCAAAACAAGGAATGTTTATAAACTAAATATATGTTTTCGAGGTATATTTCGGAAGAAAGAGATTGGGCAGTATACATCAATTACAACAGTTTATTTCATTCAACCTAACTATCTGTAAAAAAAGAAAAATCCTAAGAAAACGACACTTGCAAATGATTAACATATTGTTGTCTATATCTGTTGGGAGTATTGTCTATAATTCTTTTAAAAAGACGATTAAAAAGTGATAAACTATTAAAACCGCAATCAAATGCTATATTAGTAATACTAGCATCAGTATTTACCAATAAATTACATGCATTTTGAATTCGCACTTCGGTCAATGCTTGCTTAAATGTTTTTCCTGTACTTTTTAAAAAGAAACGACAAAAAGAACTTTCAGTCATTCCAATTTTTTGTGCTACTTGTCGTGTAGAAATATTTGCATGATAGCTTGCCTGAATGATTTTATATACTTCTCTAACTCTTTCGGTATTAATAACCGATAAAGCCAAATACTGTTTGGCCTCTAAACTTTCATAAGAAACCTTTGTAAACTCTTGAAGAACTCTAAATAACTGTAATAATTTTTCGAGAGGCGAAAGATCTACCATTTTCTTAATAACCTCTCCTATCTTATGCTTTTCGGAAGTTGTTACCGTTAAACCGGCATTTGCAGCTATCAATAAGTTTTGGATACTGGCAAACTCAGTAAAAAATTTACTGGCTTCTTTAATATCCTGGCCATTAAACTGAATTACATATTCTTCATATTTATCAGATTCAAAACCAACATTAAAACAATTATGAGGGATATTAGGGCCTAATAATACCAAATCTCCGTCGGTAAACTGGCTAATTCTTGTACCTATAAACCTTCTCCCTTTACCCGATGGTAGGTATACAATTTCGAACTCGGGATGAAAATGCCATCGTCCTTCATAAGGCCAGAACGGAGCTTTAAAATAAAACATTCTAAATGAAGATCCTTTAGGCGGAATTACTTTTTCGAAAGAAGCTTTTTTCATACTCTCAATTATCTATTACACCAAAACTAAAGGACAATTTAATGCAAAAAAAAGCACAATAAGTTAAAAATACTGTAAAATTTTCACAATAAATTTGACATATAATCAGTCATTTACAGCTTATCCGACACAAATAGAAAAACATATAAAATCACAATGTCTATGTTTTGAGTTAATCTGCCTTTCTTAAATAGTAGGTAAACATTAAAGGAAAAAATAATTGTTCTCAAAGTTATAGGAACAAAGAATATCAAAAACACATGAAATCATTTTGTCTGAATTTAGGAATTATCTGCATTATTTTATGCGGTAGTTGTTCTAAAGAAAAAAAAGAAAAAGAAACCATTAAAATTGGTTCTAAAAAAACTGAAACTACGACTATAAAGAAAGAAGCGTCTTCGGTTCCTGTAATGTTAGAAAACAAAGGAATTGGTCCGATAAAATCAGTTTCTTTCGAAAAAAACATAAATCAAACAATGGCGGCCAAAGGCGAGCAACTCTTTAAGTCAAAATGTCTTGCCTGTCACAAAGCTTCTCAAAAATTTATTGGCCCACCAATGGCAGGTATTTATAATAAACGTAGTCCAGAATGGGTAATGAATATGATCATGAATCCAGATGAGATGTTAAAAAAAGATCCCGTTGCCATAGCATTATTAAAGGCATACAACAATACTATTATGCTTAATCAAAATATCCCTGAGGACGAAGCTAGAGCAATGGTCGAATGGTTTAGAACTCTAGAATAATCAAATTAAACTCAAAAAAATTAGCTTTTACTATGCAAAAAGAACCTCAATACGATGTAATTATAGTTGGAACCGGAATCAGTGGCGGTTGGGCAGCAAAAGAACTTTGTGAAAAAGGATTAAAAACCTTGGTTTTAGAACGTGGCAGAATGGTTCGCCATATCGAAGATTACCCTACCATGAATGATGACCCTTGGGATTATGAATTAAAAGGGCAACCTTCTAGAGAAGAAATAGCAGAACAACCAAAACAACATAGAACGGGATACGTTACATCAAAAGCAAATCGTCATTTTTTTGTAAATGATAACAAACACCCCTATAACGAAACCAAACGTTTTGATTGGATACGTGGGTATCATGTAGGCGGACGATCATTGATGTGGGGGAGACAAAGTTATAGACTTTCTGATTTCGATTTCGAAGCCAATAAAAAAGACGGAATCGCTATAGATTGGCCCGTTAGATATAAAGATATAGCCCCTTGGTATGATAAGGTAGAAGAATATATAGGGGTTAGTGGCGAAAAATTAGGTTTGAATCAATTACCAGATGGCCAATTCTTGCCACCTATGGAACTTAACTGTGTCGAGGATCATCTAAAAGCAAATATTGCTCAAAACTATGATGATCGAGTGATGACTATCGGACGAACCGCTCATATAACAGGCACCAAAACTTTTGAAGGCCGTATGAACTGCCAGTATAGAGATCGTTGTATGAGAGGGTGTCCTTTTGGAGCTTATTTTAGTAGTAATTCTTCAACACTTCCGGCGGCCGAACGAACTGGTAATATGACACTTCGTCCAAATTCTATAGTTCATGAAGTAGTATATGATGATAAAACTGGAAAAGCAACAGGAGTAAAAGTAATTGACGCAGAAACTAAGGAAAAAATAGAATTTACCGCTAAAATTATTTTCTTATGCGCCTCTGCAATTGCTTCGACAAGTATTTTATTACAATCCAAATCAGAACGGTTTCCCAACGGAATGGGAAATGACTCAGGTGAATTAGGTCACAATATTATGGATCATCATTTTAAGGCAGGAGCGCAAGCTAGCTTTGATGGTTTTGAAGATAAGTTTTACAAAGGCCGAAGACCTAATGGTATTTATATTCCAAGATTTAGGAATATTGGAGGTGATACTGATCAAGAAACTTTTAAACGGGGATATGGTTATCAAGGGGGTGCCAGTAGACAAGATTGGAAAGAAACTGTTGCAGAACTTGGTTATGGTGCACAATTAAAAGAAAATATTCTAAAACCCGGTAAATGGAGAATGGGACTAATGGGATTTGGAGAATGCCTGCCGTATCATGAAAATAAAATGACCTTGGACTATGATAAATTAGATGAATGGGGATTACCCACAGTCACTTTTGATGCCGAGTTTAAAGAAAATGAGTTAGAAATGCGAAAGGATATGATCTCTCAAGCTATGGAAATGCTTAAAAAATCTGGCTTTAAAGATGTCGAACCTTGGGATGACATCGGGGGGATTGGTTTAGGGATTCATGAGATGGGGACTGCCCGAATGGGGAATGATCCTAAAACATCTGTACTTAACAAGCATAATCAGATCCATTCGGTTCCTAATGTATATGTCACAGATGGTTCTTTTATGACATCTGCAAGTTGTGTAAATCCATCACTTACATATATGGCATTTACAGCAAGAGCAGCAGAACATGCAGCAAATCAAATCAAAAAAAACGCTTAATTCATCCATTATGAACAGAAGAGAAGCTTTAAAAAATATAGGGTTGTCAGCAGGATATATTGCCGTTACTCCAACTCTAATCGGAATTCTTCAGAGTTGTACCAGAGAAATTAAACTTACTTGGGTTCCTGAACTACTTTCAGAAGATGAAGCAAAAATTTTAGATCAACTTGTTGATTTAATTATTCCCGAAACCGAAATCCCAGGTGCAAAATCGCTTAATGTACCTATGTTTATCGATACATATATGAATAAGGCTGCAAAGGCCGAAGAAACGCAAATGTTTAAAAGTCTCGCCGGCATTGTTGTAGAAACGTTTGGCATAAATGAAGAAAAACCAGTTAAAAAAATCAAGGTCGAAGAGTATGATGCGCTTTTGACCAAATATCTTCGATCTTCAAAAGAACAACAAGAGGCTTATGAAAAAGAAATGGAAACGATAGAAAATCCCGAAGATATAGAAAATATATCTAAAGATGCATTGATCTTTTCCTATCTAGCTTGGGTTCGAGGTCTTTCGATATGGGGGTTTAAAACTAATGAGCATATCGGAAAAAATGTACTAGCGTATTTACCTGTTCCCGGAGAACAAATTGGATGCGAATCTCTGGATACGTTAACTCAAGGAAAAGACTGGTCATTATAAAATTTTATTTCAGTATAAAAATAACATCATGCAAAAATTTATTGTAAAAGGATTCATAGTGCTTATGTTTATGGGTTCTTGTAAAAATAGTACCTCAGAAAATCAAAATGCCAAAGTTTCAAATGAAAAACCAAAAATGGAAATCTCTAAAAAAGAACAGACTCCTTTTTTTAAATTATCTCTGGCGCAATGGTCTCTACACAAGGCTATCAAATCAGGAGATTTAAGTCCATTAGACTTTGCGCAAAAAGCAAAAGAACTAGGGTTTGAAGGTGTAGAATATGTAAGTCAATTATATACCGAGGAACTTAAAAAAGATGCCGATCCTAAAATTGCTATGCAACAACTCTTGGATGTTTTAAAATCTAAAAGCGAGACTTATAATATCCAAAACCTAATCATAATGGTAGATCATGAAGGTGATCTAGCTGTAACAGACGAAGAAGAACGAAATAACACTGTAGAAAAACATAAAAAATGGGTAGATGCAGCGCAGTTTTTAGGCTGTCACTCTATTCGTGTTAATTTGTTTGGAACTAATGATCCTGAAAAATGGGTAGGTGTCGCTGTTGATGGTTTAACAAAGCTGTCGAAATATGCAGCCACCAAAAACATTAATGTCATTGTAGAAAACCACGGTTACTTGTCATCAAATGCTGCTTTATTAGTCGAAGTAATGAAAAAGGTAAACATGTCAAACTGCGGAACATTACCTGATTTTGGTAATTTTTGTCTCGAACGAGAAGATGGTGAACGTTGGGGTACTAAGTGCGTTAAAGAATACCCTAAATATCAAGGCGTACAAGAAATGATGCCATATGCCAAGGCAGTAAGTGCCAAATCTTATGATTTTGATACTGATGGTAATGAAACATCTATTGATTACTCCAAAATGCTAGAGATTATACAAAAATCAGGATATACAGGGTTTATTGGAGTAGAATATGAAGGTGAACGTTTAAGCGAAGTCGAAGGTATTACAGCCACAAAAAATTTACTTATTCATCTTGCCAAACAAATTAACTAATCAATATCATCTTTTATGAAAACTACAACTCAGGTCCAACTTTCCGTAATGATGTTTTTAGAATTCTTTATTTGGGGTGGTTGGTTTGTTACAATGGGTATATATCTACCTAATACATTAAACACAAGCGATGGAGAAATAGCCATGGCATACTCAACACAATCTTGGGGTGCTATTATTGCTCCATTTATTATTGGTTTAATTGCTGATCGTTTTTTTAATGCCGAAAAGATTTTGGGTGTTCTTCATATTATAGGTGCCGTTTTAATGTATCAAATGGCTAATGCTAGTGATTTTGCGGCTTTTTTCCCTTATGTATTGGGATATATGATCATCTATATGCCCACCTTGGCATTGGTTAATTCGGTATCGTTTAATCAAATGGAGGATCCTACCAAGCAATTCTCTTATGTTCGAGTTTTTGGAACTATTGGATGGATAGTTGCAGGGTTACTTATTAGTTATGCTTTTCATTGGGATTCTCAAGAAGGCGTAGCTAGTGGCATGCTAAAAAACACTTTTTTAATGACATCTTTGGCCTCTATAATTTTAGGGGTATTTAGTTTCTTTTTACCAAAAACTCCACCCAAAATTGGGAAAGGTCAAAAACCAAGTATTTCAGAAATTTTAGGACTAGATGCGCTTCGTCTTTTAAAAGATAGAAATTTCTTATTCTTTTTCCTGTCATCTATATTGATCTGTATCCCACTAGCTTTTTATTACCAACATGCAGGTCAATTCTTAGGCGAAATTGGAGCATCAAATCCTGCCGCCAAGATGACTATAGGACAAGTTTCTGAAGTTGTTTTTATGCTTTTACTTCCTTTTTTCTTCAAAAAATATGGGTTCAAAAAAACGTTACTTGTGGGTATGCTCGCATGGACCGTTAGATATTTGTTATTTGCCTATGGAAATTCGGGAGAACTTGCGCTTATGTTAATTGTTGGAATTGCGCTACATGGGATATGCTATGATTTCTTCTTTGTTTCTGGTCAAATATATACGGATAGCAAAGCAGGAGAAAAATTTAAAAGTGCCGCACAAGGTCTCATTACCTTGGCTACTTATGGAGTAGGAATGTTAGTTGGTTTTTATGTAGCAGGAAAAATCACAAACTCTAATCTAATAGCCGAAGGAGAACATGACTGGCATAGTATCTGGATATTTCCGGCCATGTTTGCAGGAGCAGTAATGGTTCTTTTTGCAGTATTTTTTAAGAATGAAGAAATAGAATATAAAGAATAATCATGAGTAACAAAATAAAATGGGGTGTCTTAGGAGGCGGAGGTGATAGTTTGATCGGAGTATTACATAGGGTAGCTGCAAGTATGTTTGATGCATATCAACTTACTGGTGCCGTTTTTAATCCCGATGTAAATATTAGTCTTGATTTTGCCTCAGAAATTGGTATCCCTACCGATCGCATATATGCCAGTCTGCATGAAATGATTGCAGCAGAACTTGCACTACCAGAAAAGGATCGAATACAGGTGTTTTCTGTTTTAACACCCAATTTTTTGCATTTCCCTATGGCCAAACAATTATTAGAAGCCGGATTTCATGTGATTTGTGAAAAGCCTATGACCATGACGTACCAGGAAGCTCTAGAATTGCAATCTATTCAACAAAAAAATAAAAATATTTTTGCCTTAACACATACGTATACGGGGTATCCTATGGTTCGACAAATGAAAGCCATGATTGCCAATGATGAAATAGGAGCTATTCAAAAAGTAGATGTACAATATTACCAAGGGTGGATCAATCCTATAATACATGATAAAAACCAACGTAAATCTACCTGGAGACTTAATCCCGAGAAATCAGGAATAAGTTGTTGCATGGGCGACATTGGAGTACATGCTTATCAAATGTTGGAATATGTTACAGGAAAGAAAATTAAGTCTATTTTGGCTGATTTAAATCATTTGTATGCCGATAATCAAATGGATATTGATGGTACAATATTGCTTCGCTTAGATGAGTATGTAAAAGGTGTTTTACGAACAAGTCAAATTGCAACTGGAGAAGAAAATAACTTTACGGTAGCTATATACGGTAAAAAGGGGGCTTTAAAATGGGAACAAGAAAATCCAAATTTTCTATATTTACTAGAAGAAGAAAAACCCTTACAGGTTTTAAAACCCGGGCATTCTTATAATAGTGCTTTTTCATTAGACGGCACAAAACTACCTCCAGGTCATCCTGAAGGTATTTTTGATGCTATGGGTAATATTTATAGAGGTGTCGCCAGAGCGATAAGAAAAGAAGAATTTCAAGAAGGAGAGTTTCCCGGGATGACAGATGGTGTACGAGGTATGAATTTTATTGAAAAAGCAATACAATCACATCGCAAAGGAAATGTCTGGACAACTCTTTAATGATTGATTAGTATACTTTCGGAAGAAAGTAAAAATAGAACCACCTTTTATAACAATTATATATGAAAACCATTAAAGGTCCCGCAATATTTTTAGCTCAGTTTATGGATGAAAAAGCTCCATTTAATTCGCTTGACGGATTATGTAAATGGGCATCTGACTTAGGATATAAGGGTATTCAAATTCCGACCTGGGAAACCAGATTAATTGATCTTGACAAAGCCGCAAACAGTCAAACGTATTGTGATGAGTTAAAAGGTAAAATTGGGGATTATGGATTAGAGATAACCGAACTTTCGACTCATTTGCAAGGTCAATTGGTAGCAGTACACCCCGCGTATGATATCATGTTTGATAATTTTGCTCCTGATAATTGTAAAAACAATCCAAAAAAAAGAACAGAATGGGCTATACAACAAGTTAAAAATGCGGCTACTGCAAGTAAAAGACTAGGACTTTCTGTACATGCTACATTTTCTGGATCTTTACTTTGGCATACCATGCATCCCTGGCCACAAAGACCTGATGGGTTAGTAGAAATGGGATTTGCAGAACTTGCCAAAAGATGGCTCCCCATTCTTAATCATTTTGATCAAGAAGGTGTTGATGTATGTTATGAAATTCATCCAGGAGAAGATTTGCATGATGGTGTTACTTTTGAACGTTTCTTAGAAGCTACGGGTAATCATACACGTGTAAACATATTATACGACCCTAGTCATTTTGTATTACAACAATTAGATTATATTGAGTATATCGATCACTATCATGAATTTATTAAGGCTTTTCATGTAAAAGATTCAGAATTTAATCCCACTGGTAAAAAAGGTGTCTTTGGAGGGTATAGTGATTGGAAAGATCGCGCAGGAAGATATCGATCTCCAGGTGATGGACAGATTGATTTTAAAACTATATTTTCTAAACTAACCGAATATGGCTGTGATGTTTGGGCAGTAATGGAATGGGAATGTTGCATCAAATCACCAGAACAAGGCGCTCGTGAAGGAGCAGCATTTATTAAAAATCATATTATAGAAGCTACTCAAAAATCATTTGATGACTTTGCCGGAGCAGATATTGATAAAGCACAATTAAAAAAAATATTAGGGCTTTAGCCGATCAAAAATAATACTGTAATGAGAACAATCGCTTATTTTTTCTTGATACTAGGTTTAACTTTTTCTTGCAAGAAAAAAGCAGAACCTACTGAAATAAAACAAACTATAGACGCAACAAAAATTTCTGAAGTCAAAAAAATTACCGACCCTAAAGAAACCGAGGTTTGGGATCCCGAACCAAAAGCCATTACATTTAATGAAAATAATGTTCCATCTGATGCTGTAATACTGTTTAACGGAACTAATTTAGATCAATGGATCTCTACCAAAGATTCTTCGGTAGTTAAATGGGACGTGCATCCTGATAAAACAATGACCGTTGGCCCGGGAACAGGAGATATACAAACCAAACAAAATTTTGGCAGCGTACAATTACACCTAGAATGGAGCGCGCCAGATGTTGTAGAAGGAGAAGGTCAAGGTCGTGGAAATAGTGGTGTTTTTTTCCAAAATAAATATGAAGTGCAAATTCTGGATAGCTACCAAAACCGAACTTATGCTAATGGTCAGGCAACATCAATTTACAAACAGCATATCCCATTGGTAAATGCTACAAAAGCTCCTGATCAATGGCAGACTTACGATATCATTTTTCATGCTCCCGTATTTGATATAGACGGAAATAAAACCAAATCAGGTTCGTTTACTGTGATCCACAACGGAGTACTTGTTCAGAATCATGTAGAAATTTTAGGGTCTACCGAATATATTGGTCCTCCTAAAAATGAAGCACACGAAAAAGGACCTATCAAACTACAAGATCATGGCAATCTTGTTCAATATCGTAACATCTGGGTTAGAGAATTATGATATCCAAAAAACAAAAGGATCATGGCATGCAATTAACACTAATGCATCCATAATCCTTTTTAAACACAATACTATTGTTTCTATTCTTCCAAAAACTTGCTTACGACTCCAGCAATATCTTTTCGTTTTGTTTTTACATCCATTCCAAATAAAAATTTATACAACGGTTTCTCGTCTACAGATTTTTTTAAACTAAGGTCAGTGTTTCTATTATAAATTTGATCCCATTCGGCACGTACCGAGGCCCAAAAGACTTGATGCTCTTTCCACCAGGTTTTTGCTAGTTTGCATTTTTCGTCAGCAACTTTGGTATAGATATTATAGCCTTTTTCTTTGGCTAAGAGTACATCTTCTTTTTGATCTTCTCGAATAATTTTATCATTATCTTGCTCATGTATCCATCCATACTCTGTGATTTCGTGCCTGTTTCCGCGTAGCATTACATTATAATCGCTACGCTTGGTATATTCTCGTCTAGGTAAAGGCGCGCTAGTTTTATTTTCCCAATAGTGCTTTCCATCTACATGTACCCAAGTAGAAGAACCAGAATATCTTGGACTATCGTCTACTTGATACACCTTTTGAGTCCATTGCCCTTTAACTTCTTCTGGTGTTAAAGAAGTATATTTCCATAAATTATCTTTATGATAATCATATATATCGGTGTTTTCATATAACCAATCTTGCCTCCAATGCTTTACAAGCATCGAATCTCTAACAATTAACAAATGTTGAATAGATAATTTGTTGTCCTCATCGGTAATCAACTCTGCCCATTCTAGGCCTCCAGCAGTATAATCCTTAGATTTTTCATACCCTTCTTTCGGCGAAAAAGTTTCAGAATACTTAAAAGTTACTTCATAACAACCACACATTGCTTTAATCGCTTCGATATCTTGTTGCTTGTTATCTACTTGTGCACTCATTATAATAGAACTAAGTAACAGAAGTAACGCACTAATTTTTTCGGTTTTCATTTTAAGATAATTTATAGTTAAGAAATTTGAGGTCAAAAATAATTAATTTTATTTAGATTTAATAAAAATAAGATTTATATATTTGCCTCAACATAAATTATTAAGAATTAGTCTAAATAGTATGAGGAGAGTATTTTGGGTTTTATTTCTTTTAAAATCAGCTATTTACAGTCAAACTGAAAGTTCAAAAAAAGCTAATGATTCGATTTTACATCAAAATCTAGAAGAAGTTATTATTAGTGCCACACGTACTCAAAGACAACTCTCCTCTCTCCCCTTACCTGTTCTTTTAATACCAAAATCTCAAATCATTCAAAGCGGAAATGTTCGATTAAATGAAGTTTTGAATGAGCAGACGGGAATTATTATGACCCCCGATGTAACCGTTGGTTCTAGCGATGGAGTTCAAATACAGGGTATTGCTGCAGATTATATTCTTGTTTTAATAGATGGTGTTCCTATTATTGGGAGGAGTTCTGGAAATCTTGACTTAAGTCGCATTGCGATCGGTAATATAAAACAGATTGAAGTTGTTAAAGGGCCTTCGTCAAGTTTATTTGGCTCCGAAGCCCTAGGTGGTGTAATTAATATCATTACAGAAAAACCGGATTCGGATAAAGTTAGCGGACAAATATCCCATCGTTCTGCTAGTTTTAATAACCAAAATACAAATTTTAGTCTTAACCAAAAGATTAATAATGTAGGGTATTCTATCTTTCTTGATCGTCTAAGTACAGATGGTTACGACCTTGCTCCCCAACAAGAAAATCAAACAATTAATCCATACTTTAATTACACCTTTAATGGTCGACTTTTTTTCGACATTTCTAAGAAGTTGAAAATTTTTGCTTCGGGACGTTATTTCTTTCAAGAGTTTGATGTTTCTCCAAGTACAAGTGAAGAAAAAGATCTGAATGCTCATCTGAGAATTGATCATGATCAATCAAAAAAAATTGATTTGCAGTATGAACTATACTATACTAACTATATTACCGACGAGCAAGCTTTAGATCCTATCAACAATAACTTGCTTTTTGAGAATGATTTTAATCAAAAATTATTAAGGCCAGAGTTACGATTCAACTATAAAGTGAAACCTAATAGTACACTAACTTTTGGTGGTGGGTATACTTTTGAAAGCCTTGAACGTACACTTTTTGAGGATGATGTAACTTTTGATTCTCAATATGTCTTTGGTCAATTTGACTTCAAACCATTTAAGAAATTAAATGTAATAGTCGGTACTCGCTTTGATAATCACAGTGAATACAATTCACAATTAAGTCCCAAAATTTCTTTCAAATACGATTTCAATTCCAGTTTATCGGTAAAAGCCTCAATTGGTAGTGGTTTTAAAGCTCCAGATTTCAGGCAATTGTATTTAGATTTCACCAATGCTCTTGGAGGTGGATATACTGTATTTGGTAAAGAAGTTGAGGCAGCAGGTATCCAGAGGTTAATAGATAACGGTGAGGTGAACCCCAATAATCTTAGTGTTGCGATTTCAGAATTAGGTACACCTCTGGATGCCGAAAGTTCTATAGGATATAATTTGGGATTTAATTATAAAAAGGGAAAGTTCTCGACAGAAATGAATTTCTTCCGTAATGATTTCAAAAATCTAATTGATACCCGGATTTTAACTCCAAAGAGTAATGGTGCCAACGTATTTGGTTATGTTAATCGTGACAGGATATACACACAAGGATTAGAAGTAGATATAAAGCATGAAGTTATACAAGATTTATTGCTATCCGCAGGTTACCAGTTATTATACGCCTTTGATAAAGACAAGATAGATGCTATAGAAAATGGAGAGATTTTTGCCAGAGACCCTCTAACATTACAAGATATTCGCCTAAGCAAATCACAATATTTTGGATTAGAAAATAGATCAAGGCATACTTTAAATTTTAAAGCATTTTATAATATTCCAAAATGGAAAACGAATACAAGCATTAGAGTTATCTACAGAAGTCGTTTTGGCTTAACAGATTTTAATGGAAATGGTATTATTGATGATTTTGATAATTCTTTTGTAGAGGGTTTTGCTTTGGTTAATGCCACTTTAGAAAAAGCCTTTTATAAAAACTATCGACTTCAAATAGGAGCCAATAACTTATTCGATTACAAAGGAGTTAGTCCTTTTTCTACAAATGAAAATACAATATTAGTAAACCCTGGTATTCAATTATTTGCCAGGTTCAATTACCAATTTTAATTATATGTTCAAATTTAATATTCAAAAATCATAGCGATGAAAAAATTATCATTTTTATTTTTAGTGTGTACACTAGTATTTATCTCTTGCAGCGATGACGATGACAATGGCCCTGTAATAGAACCCGTTCAGTCAAAACAAGCTGTAAATATTTTTGCTCCTTCTACAGGTCAACCAGGTCAACAAGCTGGACCTTTTACTAAATTCGATTTTGAAACTGGAGAAGTTACCACGAGTGATACCGATTGGGATATTGCTTTTAGAGCTACAACTATTGCTGTTAATGGTGGAGTTGTCACCGGAAGTGCCGATGAACCTGCTCGAAACGGAAATGCCGCTGCGGTTATTATCGATGATACTTTTAGTAGTGTAACTACTGCAGAAGGGTTAACTTTTAATCAAGACGCCAATGCTTCTTTTGCCATACCCACAGGAAGTGATAATGGTTGGTACAACTATAATTTTATGACCAATGTTGTATCACCAATCCCTGGTAAAGTATTAGTTTTTAGAACTCGAGACGGGAAATATGCAAAGGTCCAAATAGTGAGTTATTACAAAGATGCACCTGCTACTCCTGATGGTTCAACAGATGAGTCAAGATATTACACCTTTAATTATGTATATAACCCTAATGTGGGTGATCAAAACTTAGAATAATGAGTAAAATAATTAGTATTATTTTTATCGTTCTTCGTCTCGCTCTGGGCGGAATGATGGTATACGGCGGAGTTCAAAAATTTAAAAGCTTCGACCCTTCTCCAGTAGAAGTCGTAGAGAAAGCTCAGAAATTTCAAGAACCAGAACAGAGAAATACCTTGCAAAAGATTCTTTATATCAGTGGTATGAAGCAAACCGGATATTTTTGGCAAGTTCTAGGGATTTGTGAAATTATATTTGGGATATTATTAATTGTGCAAGGAACCGGATTTATCGGAGCTCTTTTTTTACTTCCTATAACTTTACATATTTTTTTATTCCATTTATTTCTGGAATTGGATGAGATCGGAGAACTGTTTTTGACCGGAGGGTATTTTTTGGTCAATGTGGTATTGATTCTCAGAGAATACAAACGGTGGAAAAATTTGGTGTGGATCAAGTTTATTTAACACAACATATCGTCTAAAAAATAAAAGGGGAAGCTTCATAATGTAGCTTCCCCTTTTTTATTGATGGTTATTTAAGTAATTATTCCATTATTAATTTACGAACCTGACTTCCAGAATTAGTCTCTAATAAGATAAAGTAAATACCAGAGTTTAGAGAAGACATATCATAATCAAATATGTATGCATCTTTTCCTTGATCATTTCGCGAGTCAATTAAGTTGTTATTGACCATATTAAAAATCTTAACGCTTATCGGTAATGGTTTTGGTAAGTTTACATCAACTTTGAATATACCATTTGATGGGTTAGGATATACTTTATACTCTATTACCGAACTAATTGATTCGTCGTCTTCATTTTCATCTTCGTTTTCGTCAAATTCTTTTTCTACAACAACTACCTTTTTTGTCTGGGTAGCACTACACAATCCACGATAAGTAGTAACGGTAATTTCGTACTCTCCAGGAGCATCAAATACCAGCTCTGCATAATTGTCATCGGCAAAAATAACCTGAGCCTCTTCGGGGAATGTCCATTCTAAATTATCCGGTAATGGATCGCTTATATTTACAATAACAAACTGTTCGTTAACAAAAACCTGTGTAGAAGCTATAAATTGAGCTGCTACTGTATCTGTAGTTCTATCAATAAAAATATCATCTGTTGCAATACAGCCTTTGGTATCTGTTACCTCAACGGTATAAATACCTATTGCATCTACTTCTATTACGGGATCTGTACTTGTAAATCCATTTTCGGATGTCCAAAGATAAGTTGCTCCCGGATCCGTGACAGTAGCGTTTATTTCTGCTACTTGATCCTGACATAATGTAATATCTTCGCCTATATTGACTATGAATTCCTCTGGATTGGTTATCAAAATCTCTTTACTAATTTGACACCCTTTGGCATCTGTAATAGTAACCTGATATGAATTTGCACATATATCTAGTATATCTTCCGAAGTACTACCATTACTCCATTGATAATTATATGGCGGTGTGCCTCCCGTTGTTTCTAATAAAATCTGACCATCACACCCAGCATAACATGTAGGATTTGTAGCTGTGTGATCAGAGGTCAATGGGGCCGGAGCAACTAATATAACAGTTGCTGAGGTAGTACATCCTCTGGCATCAATAATATCCAAAGTATAGGTTCCTGCAACTACACTTTCTAAGGTCTCCGAAACCGCACCAGTATTCCATAGATATCGATATGGTGCTGTACCGCCGTTTACTACAGAAGTTATTGACCAATCGTTTTGATCTCCACAATTTACAAAATCCGAAGATAGTTCTAATTGCAATGCATCGGGTTCTCTTAGCTCAAATACATCACTGGTTACCGAAGTACTTACCGCATCGGAAACTACAATATAATAGTTACCTGCAGGTATACCTTGCAATAAGAAGCCATCTATACCAATTGGTGTAGCTGTATCGGCGTTATACCACTGATAATTATATTGCTTTGTAGAATTAAAAGGCACTCCTCCTTGTACAACTGCTGTAAGGCTTCCTGAGGTTGCACTTCCAAAACATGAAATTACACTAATCGGTTCTATTCTTACCTCTAACACCGGTGGTTCGAATAGATCTACATCATCTATTTGCAATACACACATATTGGCATCTGTTACCGTAAGAGAATACTTCTCTGCTCCGATATTATTTAATTCATTTGTTGTAGAAGCTTGAGGTACTCCATTAAAATCAAACCACTCAAAAGTGTATGGTAGGGTTCCTCCTCCTATATTTACTCTAATACGACCATCTGTTGCTCCAGCAGAAGAAGGATATTCACGATCTATAGTACCGCCAATAACAAACAAGCTCTGAGGTTGTTTTACATGGATTTCTTTCTCTACAACACAATCATTTGCATCGGTTACTGTAATGGTATAGAAACCAGCTCTAAGAGAAGATATATCTTCTGTAAGATCACCATTGGTCCAACTATATGTATAGGGTTCTACACCTCCAATTACCGTAATATCTATAGCTCCATCGGTATCTCCATTACATAACAAATCAGTTACAGTCTCATTAATTTCTAACAAATCTGGTTGTTGAACTGTATAGGTATCGTTATGAGTATTACCATTTTCATCTGTTACGACAACGGTATATACTCCATATGGTAAAGTAGTATCGGTATCGGGCGTCGTAAACAATATTGTAGTTGGGTCATTTTCTTCAAACCACTGATACGTATATTCACCAAAACCACCAACCGTAGTGGTTGTTAATGGTATTTGCGTTTGTTCTCCAAAACACTGAATTCCTTCTTCTAAATTAATTGGTTGAATTTCAACAATTAACTCATCTGGTTGTGTTATCCTTTCAGTAATCGAAGCTGTACAATCATTAGCATCAGTAACTACCAATCTATAATTACCAATAGGTACATCCTCTATATCTTCTGTCGAGGCAGAAAATGTAGGATCATCTAAATCTATCCATGCATAGGTATATGGAGTAGTTCCTCCATTTACATCTAGGGTAATTTCTCCGTTATTGGTTTCAAAACCAGTTAGGTTTACAGGATTCACTGCTGTGATTTCTAACGGCGCATCGGGTTGAGTAATAACAACACTCGCCGGAAGTGAGGTTGTACATAAATTATCGTCAATAACCACCACTTCATATGTTCCGGAAGATAAACCAGTTAAATCCTCGGTTGTTTCTTCAAAATCTGGGTCTTCAACTTTTGTCCAACTAAACGTATAAGGGAGATATGCTCCTGTAACTTCATCCTTAGGTCCACCAACAACAGTTATATTAATGGCACCAGTAGATTCTCCATGACAATTTACATTTGTAGGCTCACCGTTTAAGGTAACCACCAAATCATCAGGTTGCAAAAGATTAAACGTATCATCTGCACTTTCTCCTTTAGAGTCTGTAGCAACAATTTTGTACACTCCCGCTTTTAAATCAGAAATTTGATCCAAAGTAAGATCCGTATTTATTGGTGTCTCGGTTGCACCTTCGACCAAATACCATTGATAATCAAAATCAGCAGGTACAGATTCAATAGGGAAGCCACCACTAACTACCGCTTTTATTTCTCCCAGAGCATCATCATGACATAATATCGGCGTAACTCCTTCGATTTTTACAGTTATTGGTAATGGTTGTAATACGACAAAAGTTTCGTCTACTTCACAATCATTTTCATCTTTAACAGTTACGGTATATGATCCTTGAGATAAGTTATCTATAAATAATGTGTTTCCTGTAAAAGTAGCATCTCCTTCCTTGGTCCAGGTTAAAGTATGATTACCCGTTCCTCCTACTACATCAATCAAAATATTACCATCAGTTCCTCCTATAGATGTTGCGTGCTCAAATGAAACTCGAGTAATTTTAATTTCATCAGGCTCATCAATAGTAATTGATTTTGAGGTATCCAACTCGCAATCATTGGCATCTTTGATCCATACCTGATATGTTCCTTGTACTAGTCCTTCTATAGTAAGACTCGTTAAATCATCCTCAGAAACGTAGGTCGCTTTATTATCTATTGAAAAATAATAAGGTCGTGTTCCTCCTCCTGGAGTTAGAATAATTTCTCCAGTGTTTTTCCCAAAACAATCCACATCTGTTTTCCCTAAACTTAAAGTTAATGGATCGGGATCATCAAATACGATATTATCTTCTTTAAAAGTAAATCCATCGTTTACTCGTACTCTATAATTTCCTGCTTGTCTATTTGCAATACTTTGATTTGTCTCACCGGGTATCGGTACTCCATCTTCGTACCATATGTAGGTATATGTTTCAGAACCTCCAATAGGCTCTGCCAATAGAACTCCTACTCCTTGATCACAAGGTATAGCTGTATCTACTTTTATAGAAACTATCAACTCATCGGGTTCATCAACTTTAATAACTTCAGATGGTTTAGAACATGTTCCTGTGCCATCGGTCACGGTGGCTACATAATCTCCAGCCAAAAGACCAGAAATACTAACTCCTGTATCTGGAATCGAAGCGCCATTCCTAGTCCAAGTAATTGTATACTCGGCACCAGATGGGCCAGGTGTACCTCCCGATACAGATATCTGAATGGCTCCTATATTATCACCAAAAATATTGTTATCCACAACATTTGTTGGAGTGATATTTATTTCTAATGGTTGACCTATCGTTAAATTTCCAGCAATTTCTGATCTACATGTGGTTACATCTCTATCACGGGCAACAAAACGATAAGGAGCTGTTCTTGAAGCTAAAGCGAATACATTACTATCTTGCCATGTTGTATTGGTTGGTCCATTCCAAACGGCATATTGATATGTTCCTGATTTACCTCCAACCGCAGTTATTGTAACCGCCGCATTATCTCCAAAGCACGTGATCGGCTGATCATCAATATTTGTAATTCTTATAGGTAGAGGAATATTGGTGAATCTTATATCAGTTTTACTTTCGCTACCACTTCTTGCATCTGTTACTGTTACTGCATACACAGCCTCTTCTCCTGTAATACTTACTCCTGTTCCATAATCAGAAGCATCTTTCTTCCAAGAAATACTGTATGGCGCATATCCACCCGCTATGTCATAAACTCTTATTGTACCATCATTGCCCCCAGCACAACTCGGTGCAGTTTCTTCAATTTTAAAAGTAATTTTTTCAGGATCCACAATCTCCGGAAGATCTAGGATTATGAAACAATCTTTATCATCAGTATATTTGATTTTGTGTTTTCCTGCACGTAGTCCTATGATATCAAAACCGTTGGTATAAGCTTTACCCGTTTCTTTAATGGTCATAGAGTTACCATCCAGCCAAACTTCATAGTCATAATATTGTAAACTACCATCTACTATTGGGTTTCCTCCGGTGACTTCATCAATTGCAATTTTGGCATCACTAAGCCCCGGTCCTCCAGGTTGTAAAGGATTTGGATCACTCCCTGTTGCAATTTCAATAATACTATGAGCTATTTGATCTTTCCTTTCGATTTCAATTTCTACTGCTGTAGGTGTTATACACCCATTGTTATCTCGAACCTTTACATTTTTTGTTCCTACAGAAATGCCACTTACCAAAAATGGTGATTGTGCAGCGGTAAACGATTCTGTGCTCCATGTCGCTCCATTATCCAAGCTATACGTATATGGTCCTGTACCATTTGAAGCTGTTATTTTTAAAGAACCGTCATTACTCTCAAAGCAGGTTTCATCACTTTCTTTGATTGCATTGAAAGAAATTGCTTCAGGGGGAGTTATAGTAAAATAAATAGGATCATCATCATCCGCGGGATAAGTATACTCATTACAAAAAGGAGCTCCTTGACCAATCGATCTATCGTAACCTGTAACAACTATTCTATAATCTCCAGCACCTAAACCTTTCCCTGGACTTGGCACCCATGTATAGGTCCAATTACTTCCTTCCTGCACGAATGATCTTATTCCGGTATTATTATCCACCGGTTGAAAAGAACCATCCTGAAACTTTTTGAAAAGATTAAAGTACATCTCTTCAGGGGCATAAATCTGTCTTTTGAAAAACAACTTTAAGGTTGCATCATCACCTCCAAAACATTTAGGTTGTGTAAATTCGGGAACTCTTGCAACCTCTGGAGCTTCTGGTAAATACAAAACTGTAACCACATTCGAAACTTTATCCTCTGGACTACAATTAGGGTTAAGCCTTACTCTAATAGGCTTATTAATCTTTTGTCTATATGCTGCCGAATTATAGGTAAACATATCTGATAATTTCAGACTTATGTTTTTATCTCCTCTATATTTTGTAAGTTCTTTATATACCGGTTCGTTTCTATATTGCTGTCCATTATTGATTAAGTCTTGCACATCTTGCTGGGCCAACTGCCAAGCAAAATAATAAAACTCACATGCTCCATCTGGTGGCGCCATTCGAACCGATGGTGTTTCCTTAACATTTGGTATTGGATTAGGATCTGCTCCGGCTCTTATAAAAGGAGTACCTCCTCCATCTAGACATAAGACATATTCGTCATAAGCATCTTGAGCTCGTTGTCTAGCTCTCTTAAACTCTTCTGTTTCAACTCTTCTGGATCTTTCTTCAAATTCCCATCTATATATGCTATTCCATGCCGGAAAAACACTTGGGTCCTGAATTCCTATCCCTTCAGATTCACAAGCGGTTCTGGTTCCAGTTACACTAGAATTATCCGAGAATTTGATTTTAAGTAATGGTTCTGTAAATATTTTTATACTCGCTCCGCCCATGGCTGTGCCTAAAAAGGACAAATCATAACTATAGGTTCTACAAAAAGAGTGGGAAACTCCTTCTATAGTTAATGTTCTTCTTCTTCTACTTCCAGATCTACAGGACCTTCTAACATGTCGAGTAGCTCTTACTTGCCATTCGGCTATTCGCTTATTTGCGGGTACAATTATTGACCCTTTTAATGTCCTCGCTCCTTCAGACCAACCACCTTCACCAACAGTTTCAAAATTGGCTTGGCCAACATACCTAACTTTTACGTAATACGTCGGGCAGCGATAATGTCTGTTCCTATCATTATAACTTAGTTCATATCTAATTTTATACTGATCCTGAGCTGCAGTATCTTCAGTATAAAATGATAAAATCGTAATTAATAATAACAATAATCGTTTCATATTTTCCCTTTAATATTCCACTTCAATTTTTTTAATTGGAGACTTTGCTCCCGAACTAAATGATGCCTGTAACAAATAGGTATATTTAGAATTAATTCTTAAATCTGTATCTACAAAATTTCCTTTATCTGCCTTAAAAACCTTATATAATGTCGGTTTCTTTTCTTCTTCGGCCCGGTACAAAGAAAACTCGGTAACTTCTTCTTCCTTATATCTCCAACTTAAACCAATCTTTTTCTCTTCACGGTTTACTAATGCCGAAAATCTATCAATCTCTGGTTTAGGCTTATTATCTGGTAAACTTATTGTAAGAGGTGTTACTGGTTCTGATTCTAACCCCGAATCATCCATAGTTACCATAGTGTACAAATAAACTACTACTGGTTTTGCCGTAGTATCCTTAAAAGTATTTTCGGGCAAGCTTATATCTGCTATCAATTCCCAGGGTAGTTCTCCTCCTTTTTCTTTTCTATAGATTAAGGTTTTTACCGCATCTTCACTACTACTGGTAATCCACTTTAATTCTACAACACCCTGATCCGCCTCAAATGATGTAAATACTGGTTTAGTTGGTGGTATAATATCTGGTTTTTTAAGCTCTAAGACTTCCGAAAATCCAGAAGGGTTATATCGTTGATCAAAAGATTGAACCTTATAATATACCTTGCTATTCAAGGTTTTTATATTTACAGTATCGATAATTTTACTTTCTGGGATAGGTCGGAAAGTGATCTGCGTATATTCTTCATTTTCCAAATTTGCTCTAAATACTCTATACCCTAAAAAATCGGCTTCAACATTACGCTGCCAACTTAACTGAACAATTCCTGTAGAATCAATAGTTCCTGTTATCCCTACAGGAATGGCAGGTGGTACATCATCAACAGGTTGCACCATTTGCGGAAATGATACTCGTTTACTACCATCCAACCCTACTGCTGTTATCGTAAAATAATTTACTACATTGAGGTTCGAGAATGATGTACTTCTAGAATCTTTGGATATTTTAGTATTCACAACTTGATAGTTTCCTTTTACCAGGTCTGATCTATTTAATTCGAAATGGGATAGAGAAACCATGCCTTCGTCGGGAAACTCCCAAGTAATTATAGCACTACTATTATCTGATTGTAATTTGGCTTCTGTTATTGCTGGATTATATACCAATGCTTTTCTTCCTGACCCATAAACGGTTTTTGAAGGAGGACCTACTTCTCCAAAAGGAGATATCCCTTTGATTCTATAATGGTAATCTTTATCATTTCTAGGTAAACTATCTACATAAAACATTCGATCAGAAGGATTTTTTTCGCGTTCACCAAGATTCGCAATGGGAACATCTTCAAGCGATTTAAACGTATTACCATTATCTTCTGATCGTTCGATAATATAGTTGTTGTATTGCCTTTTTAGTAATACAAAATTCCAACTTAGCATAACGCTTTTATCATTAAATACTCCCACAAAATCCTTGGGTTCTGGTAAGGGCTGAAAATCTGCTAATCCTATATATACTCCTCCAAATTTTACTTGTTGTTTTTCTGTAGGTATTGCTGCATATACTCTATAGAGATATTGCTCATCAGGCTTTACATTTGTATCTATAAATGCCAATCCCGAATATTTTGCCACTTCAAAGTTTTGATCAGCTGCAAAAAGAGCAAAAGAAAACCGTTGTTCTAAAGCTTCTGCTTTATTGATGATGCTAATTATATCGTCTCCTCCTTGTTCGAGTTCTACATTAAAGCTCTCTCCGTATATTGCTTGTGCTGCAATAGCCGCATTATTATCACGATTACTAAATTCTTCCCATTCCATCATGGGTTTAGGTAAGATTGGTGTGGCCGTTAGTTTTTCTACAGGAGGGTCTTGCAAAATTACACCAGCTCTTACAATAGTTTTACGTTCTATAGTAAACCCATATTGGTTGGCATATTTCCAAGCCAAAGGTGTCGTTACTCCCCATCGCAACATAATAGCATCCTTGGTAGCTCTACCTATTACTTTAATTTCGGGTTTTTCTTCTCCAATAGGCTCTTGTGCTTCGATAGTCCAAGAAGAAACAAATACCAGAAGTATTACTATATATTGTATGTTTTTTATCAATTTAATCATATAACGGATTCGTGTATTTTACCGTTTGTGCCTTACCTGATTTAACTTGTCCAGGTAGTACATATTTTAACTCTGTTTTGTATTTTCCTTTCCTCATTAATGGAAATGGTTCTGTAATTAGTTTCGCATATTTACTTTCGTTAATCGCGGTTTCGGAATTCACCAATTTATATCTCAAATCTTCGTAATCCTGATGATAGTAATGTGTTAAATTATATCGATATGGATTATACAATTCTGTCTCGCCCGTATATTCATTTTCGAGATAGGTTAAATACCACGACTGCGGTTCTACTCCTTCTAGCGGAGGAACGCCTACTCTTTCTGTATCTCGATCCACAGTGATTGTACCTTCTAATGGATAATTTTGATACAACATTGGATAAATTTGATTTTTATAGTACGAGTCTTCAGGAATTGCTCTTACGATAACCAATGGTACATTACCTGTATAATCACTTCCTACTAATTCTGAAAGATCAAATGGTTCTAAAGGGTCTATCGCAGAAGACAATGTTAATCCATATGGATAAGTAACATGCTCATACAATTCTTTATTTTCTCTCATTTGTCTCATTTTCTTATCAAAAGTGGTGTATTGACTGGTTCCAAATTCGAAGGCCAATAACTCTCTTTCATCACCTTGAGTAATTACTCCATCTGCAGTTCTGTTTTTTAGCTCAACATCAGAACCCGATACATTACCACCGGATGTTCCGGCAAAGGATCCTGTTTTATCACCGTCGGAAGCGACGTCACCACCCAAATTCTCTTTGGAATATGACTCTTTTACATTGGCCGAAATATCACTTTGCGGAGGAATTAACTGAATTTGAACCGAATACCCTACCTGCGTATTCATATTCTTAGGTAGACTAAAGGTTACTTGTTTTTTGCCTTTATTATATCCAAAGTTTTCACGAGCTTCTACCCCATTATTACCATTCATAATCATGGTTTTCTTCCAATTAGGCACTGCATCAAATAGATAAGACTGTCCTCGTTTCAGGTTAATATATCCCGTTTTGTATTCATCTATAAAGAAATTCTTTTGTCCAACAGCAGGATACATATACGCTATATTGTTTAAAGGGATAGTTTTTGGCGCTTCACCAGTTGTAAAGTTAATCTCCTTGGTTTCTATTGCTACTTTACCTTCATCCATGATATTTTGCCAATTCCCATTTACATATTCTTCAAAATGAACTTGAACATATCCTTTTAATCCAGAATTTGGCGGTAAGATCTCATGAGAATAAAATACGGCTACATCATTTTTATTATTCCATTTCACCTCTCCAACGATAGGACTACCATCTTTAGAAACATCAAACTTATCTAATAATATTCTATATTTTCTGTCACCTGTCTCATCAGGAATTTCGAACACCTTATTAATCTGTAGATTAAAGACTACTTGTGGTGCAGCAAATACATCCACATCTGCCGATCCTTCTTTTGGTGTCATATCACCGATTACAACGATTCCGTCAAGAACACTACCTCCAACAATTTCACATTTCTCTCCGAGTTCGACTTTGAATCTAAATCGACCTTTGATTAAACCGCCGAGCAGATTATAATGCCCTCCTAGATATCCTCTAAACCAAACCGGGTTAGGTAATCTAGCTTGAAGAATTACGGCTCCTCCTCCTTTTATGATCGGAATTTTTTTCTTGGACCCGAATAATTTAAAGGTAAGTCCCAATTCTCCTTGAAGATATGCGTATGATTGTCCGTTGGCATACCATCCATTAAGACCTATTTGTTCTGTACTTCCTTTACAGCGCGCATCACCATAATCTTTAACCATAATATCGAAACCGATTCCGGCATCAAAACGAGCATAGAATATCAAGAATGAAAGATCTCCTGTAGTCACACTTAAATGTGCACCAAAGGCTAATCCTTTTCCTGATTCTAAAGCATTAAGATCACGCGTATAGTCCAATTCTGAAGCATCTATACCTAGTATTTCTGCCACAATAGATGGCGGCGGCGGACTACCAGGTAGACCATCTCCTGCCATAAAATAACTACGCGTTTCGAGTTTAAGGATTCCTAAGTTTAAAGCAATACCTACAGGGTCATCTGGCGTACCTATTAGTATATGCCACTCATCTGGTGCGACATAAAAATCCATCCACCCTGCTCTTCCTCCGGGGCCTACTCCTTTTAGGATTCCGAAATTGATATAGATTTCTGAAGTTGAGTGAAAAATATTATTTACAAAGTCATAACCAATAAATACATCAACGGTCATTGCACCACTTGGTGATTGTGCAGGTAATCCTATAGCCCCACCTACTGATGCGATATCTCCCAGGTTATCTGTTAGAGTTTCGAAGAAATCACCGGGTAAAGCAGCTACCAGCTCACCATGACCTTTGAAATAAATATCTTGAAGGCCTCCAGATTTCAAGAACGTCATTCCGAACTCTACAGTAGCGTGAAATAATTCTTCGGAGTTTTGTGTAATAATCCCTACCGAGGCTTTTAAACCTAATCCACTATTAACATCGGGTTTATATATCACCCCCGATGTAGATGCGCCTATTTGAGTATAGGCTGCATTTGGATCATTGGTTACTCCTGCCATTTTCATACGGTTGGATGCCCCTCCGCCAAAGGAGTTAAGCGCGAACCCCGTAAAAATTGGTATTCCTGAAGGTATGGTTACACTGGCATCGGCAAACCAATATCGAAACTCTGGAGTCCTACCAAATAGTGCTTTTGCTTCTACGTCTAGTTGTACTCCTTTTGTAAACTTAGCTCCTACTGCACCTGCAAATCCTTTTCCGTATGTTGGATCATTATCAAAGATAAAAATGGCTCCTTTAAGTTCCATTCCAGCAACTTCCATCTGGATAAATACACGTTCTAGCTTGACACCATCAAACTTCCATTTGTCTCTTCCATCGGTTTCGTCTAATTTTCCTTTTACAATAAGAGTAGATCCACCACCATTACCTCCATCACTCTCTGATGTAAGGTTAATGTTAAAGTTAAACAGAAGTTCTGCTGTTTTACCTCCTGCGGGAGTTCTTAATCCAATTTCATTTACTGTTAGCGGAAAATTAGCAATTTTCATCTCTCCTCGATATCCAAAATAGGTTACCGAGAATTTTGGAGATTCTGTTTGTAACAGCATATTTTCAAATACGATCCCTTTAAAATCTACTGTTTTATCTTGTGATTCTGTAGCTCCAGAATTATTATCATCACCTCCGCCTTTTAGACCTGAAGCAATATTTACTGTACCATTTAAATTGGCTTTTGGTCTAAACTTACCATCTTTAACCTTCATCTCTATAAAAGAATCTTTGGTTAAAATCACCTTGGCACTCCAAACATCAAAATCAATATCCTTTGTACTAGTCACTCTTAGTGTATATTCGTCCGGTTGAATAACAGCAGCATAAGCCAAGCGATCGATCTTGGAAACAGGCAGTACAAGTTCTCCATTAAACTCTCCTGCTCGTAATCTATTGGTTTCGATATCGATTAAAAACTTGTCTAACGAGAATTTCCATTTGGAGGCAGATCCTTCATCGATAGAGATTATATTTTCTCCTGTAAACTTTCCGGTAACCCCTTGCGAATCAATTATTAAATTAGAGGCACCAAAAGCCACCCTTTTATCTTGATTTTTCTTTTTAAATTCTTTGGGCAATACTACCTCGAGAGTATTGATATATACTCCTCTCCATAAATCAGGGTTTTCGCTATAGTATTTACTTAAATAACTTCCTGGCATCGCAGGATCATTACGCAAATCACTAAAGTCCAGAATAGCCGTATTTAATCTAAACGTTGTTCCTTTTAAACCTTTTACACCAAACTCGGGTAATGATATATTTACAACAATATCATTCCAGTCTCCTATAACGGTTCTAAAACTAGATTCTACATACCCCAATTTTTCTTTACCATCTTTATCTACTGGATATAAAAAAGTATTTGAAAATTTAATGTCGGCATCAATTCCTAATTCCTTAAAACCCGAACAATCTATCAAGGCATAGGTAGCCGGTTCTTCAAAACTTCCTTTTAGGGTAACTAGTACTTTACCACTATCAAAATTAAAAGTGAATTGTGAAATCAAAGCTAGTTTTGCATCGCCAACGATTCCTCCTTCATGAGATAATTTAATATCATTTCCTCCTAAAATAAGGACTCCTTTCGGTGTTACTACTTTAAGAAAAACAGTTAATTCGGTAAATGCTGGCTTAAATACGGCTTTTGCAATACCGACTGTATAAGTAACATTGCTAATTTTTTGTGGGCTGATCGCTACAGGTAGTTCCTGAAGAACATCCTCGGTAAGCAGGTCTACATAATTTTGGGTTTGGTCAATTGTGGCAAATGTATTTTCTGCCATATCTAACCATTTCTTATTTTTAAGAGAGTCTTGGGTATTGAACTGAAAACCTTCTTTTATCTCCTCGATCATGGGTTTAGAAACTACCTCGGGAGTATCAAATCTATCTAATGATGAAAAACTTCGAAAAGCCTTTACAGGTAATGCAGTTTTTTTTATTGCCGAAATCTCAATAGGCTCTGATAAAGTATCTTTATTCCTATCGTTATTGGTAATTTCGGTTTCGGATATACCTTTTGAATATTCAAAGTTTATCGGTGTAGTATTAATAATACTACCAAAATCTGTAGCCGCATTAGCAGTTACAGATAGTAAAAGGTATATAAATGTAAGGAATCGTAATTGTCTTGTCATAAATAAGAGACCCTAATTAGTATTAATATTTTGTTCTTTTCTATAAGATCATTTATTTAAAATAAATATCCCACAGATAGTTGAAAGACACCATTCGTATCTTCAAAGTTATTATCAATATCGTATATATCAGATAATCCTACATTGTATCTAGCTTGTGCAAAAAAGTGTTCTGTAAAATTATACCCCACACCAAAATCAAAACTAAAATCAATACTCTTGAATTGATCCTTTGCATCTTCTTCTCCTTGTAGTACACCATTTATAGTATCCTGAGTACCGGCATCGATCAAAATCCCTAATTGCGGACCCGCTTCGATACTAAGTCCTTTTACCAAATAGTATTTTGCTAATACAGGCAGATTTATATAGTTTAATCTTAATTCTGTTTCGATGTCTGCAATACCTTGAGTTTCTGCAGATGCTCCTTGAGCCGAGTACAATAATTCTGGCTGGAGCGCAAACTTATCGTTAAACTTAACTTCTAGTACAGCACCAGCATGAAAAGAAGTTCTACCACTAATATCGGGAGTATCCCCAGACAAGCTTGCCAGGTTTAACCCTCCTTTAATTCCAAATTTAATTTCTTGCGCTTCTGAAAGAGTAGTTATAAAAACAGTAGCAAATAAAAAGAGTACAATTTTATTCATAATTAGGTTAGTTTATAAAAAATTGATAATTAGGTTTTAAGATAGTATACAATGTAGAAGTAGCCGATTTGGCAATGCACAAAATCATAAAGATTTCTAAAGCGAATATACCTATAAGAAATAGTAATTCTAATGTCATAATTTTGGGGCCAAAATTGGAAGAGCGAAAATACGAAAATTAACGACATCTTAACAATTTTTAGGGCATTTTTTAAGCTAAACGTTAGTAAACCAATTTTTTAAGAAAAATATAATTATTCTAATTACCTATAAAACAATTTCATTTTTACGTTTCTAAGTTATTATTGATATTATTTTATATTATAATTTATTATTCTAAAAATCATATTTAATACTTTCCTCCAAAATTAGCCTTACCAAGAAATTTCCCTTTTTCAACATCCAAATACTGAGTTTCGAAAAACATTTTATCAGATACTGTTACAGCTATTTTTCCTTTCTTCTTTCTTAAAACATCCATGACTCCATGCATTACAACAGTTTCTTTTATCTTACCCCATAATGTTTTAATCTCTTTTTTATGTGGAGGAACCACCCAAGTAGTTACATCTGATTCATTAGACAAATTATCTCCAGAAACACCATGTATCATTTCATTTGTCCTAAAGACCGGGGCTTCAATAACATGCCTTATAGTACCGTCATATTTATAAACAACCAAATTATGTGGGTGCGCATGCTTTTTTGACCAATTTCCTTCAAACAAAACAACTACATAATTATTGAAAGTTTCAAAAAAAAATGTGTTCCCTTCATCTTCAACAACAATTTTATCTCCATCAAAATACCAAACAATCTTAACAGGATAATTACGTAATGCCCATATTTGATCCAATTGATCATAATTCAATCGAGATCCATCTCTAGTATAAAATGAAAGATTTTCTATTACCATTTTCTATATATAAGGTACATCTATTCGAAAGTTAAGTTAATATTTTTCTGCTATTCTATATTATTCTGCATCGTTCCTTAATCTCCAAAAATCCTCTTCCCACTCTTTATATAAATTACTATAAGCTTCTTCATCTAGATCACTAAAATCTTTTGTAAAATGCAACCTAGAAATAAACGAGAAAATATCATCCGTTATTTTAATAAATTTCACCTCATTATCTGCATTGTACACCCAAATTTGATCCCAATTTAGATTTTCGTTACACCCTACATAAAGTCCGCCAAATCCAGCCTGACCCAAATAGGCTATCCTTAAGAGTTTGTTATCTTTCCATTCTATATCCTCCTTAGAATTTTTCCATTGAGTAAAAAGTTGATCAACATCTAAAAAATCATTAAGGTAAATTTTTTCATCATTTAAATAAAAACAAATGCTACCCAACTGAGCTAAATCCTCATCCTCATCTAGATAATGATCTAGATTAAATTTATCTTCACCCAATTCAAACAAATCAATAAATTTTCTATAAAAAGGTGGCAAGTTAATACCGAATTCCTTTTCCTTTTTGTTTATATCTAGATCTAAATTTAGATCCTTTGTTCTTAAAAAATCAAATCCCTTTTTCATTAGATACTAATTAAAATGGCGACTCAAAAAGTCCTTTCAAATATTTAGTAATAATAGATGCTCCTCCGGTATGTGCTACTTGATTATGAGCATCAGATACAACTAGCATTATTGTTTTTCCGTCTTCATGATGATGCCATGTATAGGTGTTTTTTTGTCCGTTTATTGTTAATTCTACATTAGTAGATTTTGATTTTATTTTAATATTTGGATCATTCTTAAATTTATTTTTCAACCACTTTGTAGCCGTTGAGAAATCTTCATGACCACCTGTTAAATCATCTGTTTTAAGAGCAAACTCTTTACCAGGCCCAAATTTAGAATCTATAAAATCTGAATACCCATATTTATTAAAATACACATCGTATTTATCATTTCTAGTCTTAACCGTAAAGTCCCCTGTTACCTTTTTCCCATCTACAATTGGTCTATTTCCTGGTAACTGGAAATTTTTAGAAGCATACAACTCATCTAGTTTTTGAAGCTGAGTATCTGTGAGTTTTTCAATTCGCGAAATTAAATCTGCATCTGTTACTTCGTCTAAACGATTTAAGAAATTTCTAGCATTTTCAAGACCACCTAACTCGTTTAACTTGTTTATTATCTTTCCAATCTTACTTGATCCTTTCCCTAATCTTAATACAGGATTACCTGAAACATTTGGAGAATTTATATTAAGATCTTCTATTACATTATTAGGCCTAGCAACATACCATTTATCCGTTTGGATAGCCCCATCTGCATATATATTTACCTCTCCCGTAGAGTACACAATATCTCTACCTAGAGATTTACTAATTTCGAGAGCAGAAGTACCATCATCGCAAGATAACAAACGAATAGTTTTTGAAGGATCGATATCCTGAAGTTTTTCTGCCAATGCAGAAGCCTCGGCTATTGTTTCGGTTATATCTGTTTTTATTACAAATTTACCAGATTCATTAGGAATCGCATGAATTACAACATCTACAAAATTATCTGTAGTATTAAACTTAATTCCATTTTTTAATACATTGAGATCCGAGCCAGCCAAATTAACTATGTCATCCGTGAGCTTATTAAATGTTAAAGCATTTGTCCCAGAAGCAGCAGTTGGATTTAAAATTGTTCTCTTTACAACTTTTAGATAATTTGACGAATTAGTACTGTACCAATTATCCATAAATTCATATTGATGTGCTCCTCCTTTATAAGCAGTTCCATCGACATCAACCTGAGGACCAATTGGTCCACTTCTTACTTGAATTGGTTGAAGTATTTCATACTCTCTTATAACCAAAAGATCATCTGCTGGATTTTTCCAACTTACCAATACAGCTAAATCATTTCTCAATTCATCTATTGAAGTAATCGCATCTTTGGAACCAAAACCACCTGGCACTTTTTGTCCATCGTATTCTACTATAAACACCTTATCTCCAGGTTTAAGAACGACATCACTTACATTATCTACTCCTGAAGCATATGGTGGAAAGTTCCCGTTTTTGGTAAACACATAATTAATTAAATCACCATCGTGTGTATTTCCTGCCGAAAATTTGGCTCTAAAAAGCGGTTTACCTCTATAATCCTTAAGAACAGATACTACTTCGGTATAATTCTTACCGTTAACAGAAATCGTCGCTGTAAACTCTCCCGCGAGTTGTGTATAATTCTCTACTTTTGAGAAAATTTCAACTTCACTTAAAATACCATCAGGGCTAATTTTACAGAATGTTTTACCGTCAAACTGAAGATGCAATAACTTATTTACAATTTTTTGTTGAAGGGTTCCGCTAGGCAATAAATCTATTGATTTTGCAAAAGCACTTCCTGCATTTTCCAGATAGAATTTTGACATGGTCCTCATAGAACCTTGATAGAAATTTTTAATTTCATCAACAGGATTAATGCCGCTTGCAACAAGATTGTCGTATTTAATTCCTATTGCGGCTATATGCTCTGATAACTTATTTATATAAGCTACACGATCAACTTTTTTCAAAGATTGGATAGCGCTCGCGAATTTCTTTAAATCCAAAGTAACTTCTATACCATCAAGGTTTTTCGCATTTTTCACAAAAGTTTTAAAGGCTTCGGTTCCCGATTCTAAAACTTTTCCTGCACCCGTTTTCAACTTAGCCAATCCTTTAGGTAAATTAGCAACAGCCGAGGGTAAATTAGCTATTCCCCATAATATATTAGCCGTTTCTAATCCTGCAACAAAATTTTCTCCAAATGCCTTTTTCATCTCATCGCCATACAAGGCAATTGTTGCATCTGTTGTAGCAAATACGATCTCTGCTCCCAAAGCTGCTAGAGATGCACCCCCTGTACCTGGTGCTGCTATCACAGATAAAACTATCACTACCCCATCTACTCCTACTCTGATAGCAGTTGCCAATTGATCAGAACCAATATAACCATCCATCCATGCGAGATAAAATGCCGGGATAGCAAGAATATCACCCGCCTTATACGTTAGCTCTGGTGTAACTTTTACTTCCTCCAGTAACTCAATAAAAATATAATCAAAAGGAGCAAAGCTTTCATCAACAACCTTCTTACTTTTATCATCAGTATCGGTTATATTAACAGTGACTTTAATTTCTTTCCCTTCGGGACCAGCTACTAGTTTATAATCATTTTTCTTTCCTGTTCCATTAAAAAAACTAGCCCTAGTCATTGGCACATAATTACCGCTGACTAATTTAATATCTCCAATTTTTGCAGTTAAATAGTTTTGTCTTTCATTTCTATACTCAGTTAAATTTTCAGGAAACTGATTTTCTGCCAGTTGACCAGAAAGAATAAAATTTTTGGCCAGCGAGGTAACAAAATTCTCAAAACGTTTATTATCATTATCAATAGAACCCCACCAATTCTTATTTTTAAGGACATCCCAAATCTGGAAAAACAACTTATAACCATCTTTTTTAAAGTAATCTATAAAATCTCTTGCCTGGCTACTAGACATGTCGTTAAACATTGCAGATATAACATCCTCGGTATCCGAAAACCAGAACCAACTCCAGTCATCTCCTTCGCCAATTGCATGCTGGATGATGTCAATCCTATCTTGTACTTTACCAGATTTAGCTTCTGATATCAACTTAGAATACGTACTCGTAAATTTGAACAGAAAATCGGAAGATCCACTAAGTGCATCAGCACATTTAATAAAGAGATCATGACCGTCCTTCGAAAGTTCTTGGTAGACAAATTCTTTATCTTCTGGACTGCTTATATTATTTAAAATATTACCCAATAAGGCCCCTAAAGAATCTCCTTCTCCGGACAAGGCACTTGGATTATCCAAGACCCAACGCACAAGTAATATTTTATCTATTATTTTACCTTCTTCATCAATTAGTTTAGAAAAACCAGTTACTGCTCTTCCTATTAACTCTTCTGCTTTATTATGAGGAGGATGCTCCCCAATTGACTTTACAAAAAGTAAAAAATTATCAAAGCTATCCTTTGACAGGTATTCATATAGCTTTTTCTTATCACTAGGGAATTTTGTAAATAAGAACGATTTAAAAATTTTATTCCAATATCCATTACCCGTAAAACCAACATTTCTAATTTTTACATTTTCCAATAAGTAAATGACATCATTAGTCGTTCCTTTTTCTGCAATAAGTGTAATTACAGTATCATACATTTTATTCCAAAAAGAATCTTCAAATCTTCTTTTAAACAAGCTTTCATGAAAATCATGAAATAATTTGAAATTATTTTCTTGAAGTGCATTATAGTAAAACTCTTTTTCAGCTTCTTTTATATTAGAATTAAATATTTTATCCACATTACTTTCTGAAAGTAAATCAGGAATTTTAGAAGCATTAGCATTTAGTGATTGGATTTCGATCAATGCCTTAATTAGATCAACCCTAACTTCTTTAGTCTCACTATTATTATGCATGTATAAAATAACATCCAAGAAATTTGATAAATTATTTCCGTCAAACCAATAGATCGAAGAATCATTCATCTTTTGTAGTAGATTCAGGTAAATTTTATTCTCCCCTTCTTTCAACTCATCAAAAAATGTAACATAATCATTAGATTTAATGACAGTCATTATCCTTAGAATCGCTATTTCTTTATCCTCAGGGATAGAATCAGAACTAGCTAATTTCTTGAATACACTTATCACATCATTATAAACGAACTTTCTTAAAGAACTCAAACATGCATCATTAATAGCTTTTACAAGCTCATCTTGTGTTGCAGACGCGTTTGTGAAGGTGGTTAACAAACTATTATAACCCGCCTCAACGGTTGCCTGATTTTGACATTCTGAACTTGCATCATGTTTTAATATATCTGCCAATAATTTAACCGAAGAACATTCTGGTTTTGATCCAGCATTATAATAATATTTTACAATTCCTGCATTTGGTTTTAATTGCCCCTCTATTCTTTTTTGTAATTCACTAATCGACAAACCACTAGGTGAATCCCATGAAATGTCTTGAGAATAGTAGTTACACCCATTCTCTGCAGAAATTCCAACTCTAACTATATTACCGCTACCATATTCAAAAGAACCACCAACTTTTGAAAAATACTTTCCTGTTTCCTTATTTTTATATCCTTCAAATTTATCTCCTTTTGTATATGCTTTGTAGAACCCCTTTTTGGTTATTTTTAAATTTTCTCCACTACCTTCTTTTTCATAGACACTAATTCCAGCTATTAAATACTTGAAATTTTTTGATATAGATACAATACCAAAAGTATTAGCTCCATTGGTTTTAATTCGTTTAACAATTTTACCATTAGGATGAATTCCCTGTGTCAAAGAAAGTCCATCTGCAGCAAACTCATTACCCGAACCTTCAATAAGTTCATCTGTTTCAAACAACTGAGATACGTACTGTCCCTCCTCATCATTCTGGAAAATATACAATTTCAGCCCAGGAGCGTGGATTTTTTTCCAATCCATATGATTCAATACAGTACCATTATTTTTGCTATCCATTAACCAATTGGTGCTACCCCCAGTAAATCCATACGTTTCCCAAGGATGTTCTAAACCAAATATTCCATGACCTAATTCATGAGCAATGGTTTTTACTACATTGCTTGGATTAAAGGCAAAACCATATTGTCTTTTCAGAGGCATAAACCCTTGTATATCTGGATCAGAAGGCTTTATATCATTTCCTAAAACGAAAATATAATATCGGTTTTTTTCATAGTTTCCCCTATCCTTGTAGTATTGATTAATCGCTCTTTCCTCTGCCGTATACTGAGCCAATAGGCTACTATCACCTACATCTATTGCATTGTCACCATCAATATCCCAAATACTTTTACCAATATTTAAAGGATTTTCTATTTTAATATTGAAATTAACTCCGGCCTTATTGTAAATTTCATTAACACCTGCAATTACAGTATTTGAAACTGTAGTATTAATAGGTACTATAGAAACATTAATATCTTTTACTTCTTGAGAGGCCAAGTGCACCATATTAAATACCCCAGCTATTGCATATTTACCGTCAGAATCCTTTGGTTTTAGTGTTGCCAATACCTCTTCGATCGCATAATCAAATTTTTTCTGAAGCTTTAATGTAGCAACATCACCACTCCACGTTGCATTTACTTTTACCCCATCTTTAGTCTTAAAAGCGATATCATCTTTGGTAATTGTATTATCCGAAAATGTAGCTTTGGCAGTGACAACATCTTCTTCGTGCCCAGCTATACTTGCTACTACCTTATATGGTATTGTATATTCTCCACCATCAGACACAGTGATTGTTTTATATTCACCCTTTACTTTATCTGCTATACCACTAGGCGCGGCATCAAAATAATAATAGCCAGATTCCTCAAAATCTATGCGAACACCTTTTGCAGATATTTGAGAAGCTCCATTTTGATCCATACCCGTAGTATTATCAGTAGTAGCGGCTCCTCCTTCTCCTTTTTCTCCCTTGGTTATAGTTCCATCCTCTCCTACAGTCCAAGGAGTACCTTCGCTATCTGTAATAGTAATATCTCTACCCCCAGGGATAATAGCTTCTTCGCCATTTTCTCCAGTAATTACAATAGCTCCATTTTCATCAATCTCGACAGCTGTTATTACAAAATCAACTTCCTGATTGTCTGTACCTCCCTGATCTCCTGTAACACCTTCTCCAATATTAGTATTTACATCAACAGTCATCGTAGCACCTTCTCCAAAAGTAGGGTCATACAAAGTAACTATCTCTCCTTCGGCTAATTGATAATCTGTATTTACCAATATACCATTAAAGGTTACTCCAAATCTCGCAAATTCGAAATATGGTACCCGTACGTATCCTTTACCTGTTAGCCTACCTCCCGACTCACTATCAATTTCTGTGATTGTTACCACAAAATCTCCAGCGGTTATTCGGTCTCCAATCAATATCCCATCGATGGGCTCTCTATTGGTAATGGCTATTTCATCTGGAACGATACCACAATTATAATTGGCAGTTTCATCCTGAGCGGCTTCTGTAGAGATACGTTGTGGCTGACTGTATTCTCCGTATTGGTATTTACATTTACCGCTTACTTTATACTCATAGGTAGTATTAGGTTTTAAATCCCAAACTGTAGCCCAACCACTGTTGGTACGCATGGTAAACCACTGGGCTCCACTTTTATCAGCCTCGCGGTAAGCTATTGTATATTCTGTATATACCGAAGGATCTTCATCCCAAAATACATTTATTTTAGAGATCCCCTTTGGTTCTGCATATACATTAAGAGGCGTTGCGCAAGGTTCGGTTTTAGAAAACCAAAAGATTTCACTTTTTCCTTCGTTTTTAAATAGCCCTATTTCTTCTGCCCCTTGCAAAGCCTTGGCCTGTACCTGCCAAGCATATCGCTTGTTGTTTAACAACAAAGGTTGTCCCGGTCCATATACAAAAGAATTAGCTCGAGTAGTAGTCTGAAATACTGGAGGGGAAGATAAAAAAGCAGTTTGCGGATCTACACCATCATCCCAAATCTCGACTATACTTAATTCGTATTCTACATTACTTACATTAATATGCCTGGGTGTCCATTGAAACACAATATTATCTACTGGCTGAGGTTCCATATTGGTTCCATCCAATGGTAAGTTAAGTAACGGGGGCTCATTTTTAAAGATAAATGTTGTGGCACATGTTTTTGAAGAAAGGCGATTACCGGTTGTAAAATCAAAAACTTCAAAACAAAACTGATAACTCCCCTCGGGAATAGTTTGCCCATATACATTGGCATTAATCCCTTGAAGGTTTTGGAATTCAAAATAGGGTGCTAATTCTGTATTTCGTAATACCAAAGGTGCTCCCCCATCAATAAACAATGGATTTCCTCCTACTACCAAATCTCTGCTTTCGAAAGCAATTCCCTGTCCTTCAAAAGAAACTTTCAAACGAATTTGAAGATTACTTATAGAAATATCACTAAGGAGTAATTGAACTCGAAGTGGACTATTAATTGTGGTTCCATCGGCATAGTTATAAAAATTCACGGGTGCTGGTGAATTAACCTGAGGCACCACAGTAATAGGAAATCGCTGTGCATTAGCTTGTAGCACACAACTGGCAATAAGAACAAGGGTAAGTAATAGTTTCTTCATAGGTTAGTTCTTTTCTATATACTTTAAATCAAATTTATCTGGATCTGTATGATTTATAGATTCTTTCATATAAAAATCGATAATCTGGGTAATCAAATATAACTGAATTTTTTGAGCATCTTCTCCTTTATCTCTCATCTGAAAAATATTCTCCTTCTCTTGCTCCATCAAATCGCTTAAATAAGGATCCGATTTCTCAATCTTATCTAGGCTTTTATATTTTTTGATAATAGGTAACATCCATCGATGACCTATCAAACGTCCCAAAGCTATTGTGCTATTTCGCTCAAGGCGACTATATTCTTTCTGAACATCTTTTGGTGCATTTTCTCTTTTCTCAAGCGGTTCTCCATGTAGTTCGTGATTATCAAATGCTACTTTGGCCTTTACAAATGCCTTCTCAAACGCATAATCCAAACGCTGCATATCCCTACGCAATTCTAACATGGTTTCAAAAACAACTTCATGATATTCAGACAAAAAGTCCTCATAACTATATAATTCTTTTAAATAATCAATTGCTTTTGGCTTATACTCTCTAGGATCTTTTTCATCGGCAACTATTTCTCGAAGCATAGTCAATTCTCCTTTTTTATACCCAGGAATATGATTGAAATGAGAATTGTTTTGTAATATTTTTAGCTTATCATTGATTTCGGGCATTGTTCCTTGATAAACAGAATCTCTATATCTAAACTGGATGATTTCATCCTTGTTTGCCTTTTTATCTTTCTTTGGTTTTTCTTTTTTCTCCTTTTCTTTTCGTTTAGGCAGTTTTATTCTAGGTTTAAATTTATCAAAGGTATAATTATAAGCAAAGGTGGCTGTAAAATCTTGATTAGAAGAAGTAGTGTTGTTTCTAAGTTGTGTTAATAAGTTTAAACTAAAATTATGTTTTTTTAAATAGGTGTAATTACCACTAAGTCGAATATTTGTGACTTCTGCTTGTTTTTCTCCGTTATTATTAGACTGATTGTAGCTTACAGAACCTGTAGTTCGTAATTTTTTTTCGAAAAACTGTTTATTAACCGAAACAGTAGGTCCAAAAGTCAAACTATTATCCGCTCCAATGGTGCTATAACTAAGGTTAACTGCTGTAGAAATATTTAGATTCTTTTTGGGATATCCCATTGAGTATGCTGCACTACCGTTGTAGAAATTTGAATCTCCGTTTTCGGTAACCTCTCCTCCTTGTTTATTAATAGCATTTTGAAATGATAATGCCATATTTAAATTTTGCCTTTTGGCCTCGGTGTCTTTAAGTATATAATTGGCATTAAGGTTAGCATTTTGGGATATTTGCTGAAAATCTAGCGTATCCAAATTATCTATCTGCGATACTTCGTTGATAAAATCAAATTGATCTTTAATATTGGTAAAAGATTGAAAATTTGAATACCCACCAGAAAAATTAAGTTTCTCTGATGCTGTATAGGTAACATTTACTGCACTTACTACGCGTTGTAACTGAGAACTCTTGGTATTATCAAGATCATCCTTTTGTAATCCTCCATTAAAAGACAGGTTTACCTTATCTGAAAAAAGTGTTTGCGTTGCATTAAGCGTTATGTTTTCAAGGTCATTATTAAAAAAATAAGCTCCAAATGTTCTGTACTGCGGATCTATATGTTCGTACCCAACACCGATACTACCCTGACCAACTTGATAGGTTAGATTAGCATTATATGCCTTAAAATGTTGCGTGGTCGAGTTACTATTTAATAGTGCTGATAAAATAAACGGACTTTCTTCATCACCTTGCGCATCAATATCTTCTGTAATTGCAGATGACGCCGCTTCTATACGAATTTCTCCCTTATCAAAAAGTTTTACAGATCCTTCGATACTTGCTACAATATTTTCTTTGGCTTGCAACTCCAATTCTATAGGTACAGGAGTGTCTAGAGAGTTTTTATCATCAGACGCTTTAAAAAAGGTAAGTCCAACCGAAAATTGATCGGCGGTGTACAATGTTTTAAGTCCATACCCAATACGTTTAAAAGCCGGTTCTGATTGTGGATCTTCTTCAACATATTCTGATTCTTTTAGTAAACGCCCATACATTGCGCTTACTTTAAATTTTCCTTCTGGAGTAAGATCAACTCCCAATCCTGTAAATTGATGTCCGCTTAACGTATATGGAGAAAATGTCATACTTACATCCCCTATGTGCGCGGTTACCCATTTATATGAAGGGTGAATACTTAGTCTATTAAAAGAAAAAGGGTTACTGTTTTCAAATTTTTGATTTGAATAAGAAAATGAAAATGGAATATTATAAACACCGCTAATATTCAAGTTTACATTTCCAGTAAGAAAATATGTAAAGGGATCTCTATTAGCCTCGCCTTCGTAAAAAACAGTATTTGCAGCTACTCCCCCGGTTAACTTGAATAACTTAGCTTTACCTATTTGGCCTAAATCCTGGGACAAAGCGATAGTAGGAATGCATAAAAAGAAAATATAACAAAGTAATTTTGGGACCAAATGTTAGTTTTTTCCTAGGATTGAAGCGCGAAATTATCTCTTTTTCATGAGGTGACCAAAAATCCTAAATGCTTTTTAATGAAAAACTTGCATTATTAAAATACCAATTCATTGTTAATCATTTTTTATCGGAATTGTAAAATAAAAAGTACTTCCTTTTCCATATTCTGAGGTTAACCATATTTTACCTCCGTGAGATTCTACAATTTTTTTACAGTGTGCCAAACCAATACCTGTTCCTTTATATTTTTCTCTAGAATGCAATCTTTGAAAAATAGCAAATATTCGTTCTTTATGCTCCTCAGGAATACCAATCCCATTATCCTTTACTGCAAATTTCCAAAACCCTTTAGCTCCTTCGCTTATATCCGTAACTTTAACACACGAAATATCTATTAACGGAGCTACATTTGATTCTCTAAATTTAATTGCATTACTGATTAAGTTTTGCAACAATAAACGAAGCTCTATTTCTGACCCTTTAACAGTAGGTAGGTTTTTTACTGTAATTTTGGCTTTATTTTTTTCGATAACATTTTGAAGATCTTTTTGTAGTTCTAAAAACACTCTATTGCAATCAACTGCAGTATACTCCGTACCTCTACCCAGTCTAGAATATTCTAATAGTGCATCAATAAGTTTTTTCATTCTTATACTAGCATCTTTAATAAAAGTAAGGCTTTCTTTTCCTACTTCATCAAAACTCTCTCCATAATCCTCAGAGATCAAACCAATAAAACTAGAGATTGTATTTAAGGGTTCCTGTAAATCATGACTAGCAATGTACGCAAATTGCTCAAGCTCTTTATTTTTGGCTTCAAGTTCTAATGATTGCTCATAAATGGCAAGGTTCTTTTCTTGCAATTCTTTACTAAATCTTTTCTTCGCCAAATACCCTCTATAAATTATAAAACCAACAAACAAAAAAAGTGTCACAAGGCTAATGAGTAATATATTGATTCTCTTTTGCTTTTTAAGTTCCGAATTTTGTTGAGCAAGAATTTCTTCTTGATCAACAATTTTAGATTTTTGATCTTCAAGAATTTCACCTTGTTTTTGTATCTCTTCGTTGCTGTTTTTTATTCTTTCTTTTTGGTTCTCAATAAATAAAATCTGTTCTTGTATACTCCGTTCTAATTCTTCTTCTATCAGAACCTTTTCTTCATATTTTTTTTGTTGTAATTGCCCCTCTGTGTATAGATTTTCTATTTGTTTATGCTGTTCATTGATTTCTTCTTCCTTAACATCTATTCTCTTTTTCTGATCTTGGATTTCTTTTTCTTTGTTATCTAAAAGTGATTGTTTTGCTTTATTTTCTTGTTTAGCTACATGTAACGATTTTTCGGTATTTCTATACAGTTTTTTCCATTTTTCGGAAGAAGAAATAGCGTACCTCTTTAATGTTGGAGCAATCACAAATCCTTCTTTTTCTATACGATTAGCATTAATTTCGTATTCAAAAGAATCCCCAACATTTACCATATTTATCATAGAGGAGTTGAAGTTATAATCTTCACCCACAAGGAGAATGTGCTTTCCTGATATTTTTCTTAACAAATAATGCATATCATAATTATATTTATGATTTACATATAAAAGATTTACGTTTTTAATTTCAGTGATTCGTTGAAAACGCACTACTTCCACTGATTTATTATATATCTTCCGTTTTTGAGCCATTGCCCGAAGATCGATAATTGTTCGATCGGCACCCAAAACTCCGATTTTAAAAACTTTTTGCTCATCGATATTAGGCCAACCTACTTGTTGCGCAAAATTAAAAACAAAAATTGCTCTCTGAAGTCGTTTGACCTCTTCATTTCCTGAGTCTTGAGCAGAAATATTAATCGTCAAAAATATCGTAAGAACACCTAATACTATTGTTTTAATAGTAGAACTAATACAGCATATGTTTCTATATGTAGACATCATAATCTAAGTAGTGCTCTTACAAAATAATTCGCTCCGTTTATTCCAAATTGCTGTACTCTACGGCTATAAATAAAATTTCCATCCTCGGTATTAGCAGAATGTTTATGTTTATCAGGAAACACGTTAAAAACATTATTTCCTCCTATTGTGCATTTTAAATAGTCATTGACTTGATAAGAAATAGAAGCATCTGTAATCATTTTGGGAGAAAATGTCTGATCCCTGGTTTCAATAGTATTAGTAAATTCATTTAAGACCCAGTTGGCGACTTCTCCATCTTGTGGATGCATAAATTTAACTTCTCCAAAAAGAGTGTTTACCATCTGAAATCTAAATTTATTATAATCATAAGAAAACAAAGAATTCATTTTATAATTTGGTTGCCCATACTCTACTCTCGCGATTTCTTCTCTATTAAACAGCACCTCTTCTTGTCCTATTAACGCAGGCGAAACTTTAATAGGGCCTTTTACTCTAGTTTTTGTAATATTTACACCTAATGATGCATTAAATTCACCACTGCTTAAAGGAGTCTTAAAAAACAAAACAGCATCTATGCCTGATGTCTTAGAATCAATTGCATTAGTAAAAAATTGTGCAGCGCCCACATCAAAGGGCTCTAGAATCGTTTCGTATCCTTCGGCAAATCTACCAGAAAGTACAATCCTATCTTCAATATCAATCAAATAATAATCCAAACTATAAGTGAAATTATCATTAAACTTGCCACTTAATCCTGCACTAAAATGACTTGACAATTCTGGTTTTAGTTGCCCTATATCAAAAGCTTCAGTTACAATAGCACTTTCATTATTAAAGGTGCCCACCTGTAAAATCTCTCCGTTAACAAACTGTGTACTAATATTTTGAAAAAATACCTGATGCAATGATGGCGCTCTAAACCCTGTAGAAAATCCAGCACGTACACTTACATCATCATTGATTCTATATCGACCAGACAGTTTACCTATGGTTTGACCTCCAAAATTATTATACGCTTCATAGCGCACTGCCCCTCTAAGTAATAATTTATCCGATACATTTGCCTCAACATCCAGGTAGCCAGAAGTATTTGTTCTAAAACGATTTAATTCACTTTCTGGCTGAAATCCAGGAAAAACCTGAGCTCCTGCTGTCCTGGGTAGTTCTACCCCTAATTCATTAATAAAAGTACTTCCTCCATTAATATATGAAGCCTCTTCTCCTGCAATAATTTGATAATTTTCTACACGTAACTCTGCTCCAAAAGCTATATTTACTCCACTAAGCCAATCAAATGTTCTCGAAATATCAAGGTTAGTCGTATTTTGTTTATAAGCAAATCCGCCCGCGTAAAAAGTTCTCGGTGATGCAACACCCAAAGAGGCATTATTAGAATTGTTAACTGTATAATCTAATGTATTAATACCAATAGAATGGCTAAAATCTACATTCCAATCATTTTTTATTCCTTTTATTCCTCCAGCAATCGCATCATCTTGTATATCTGTAAGTATCTCGGGAGAAAAACCGTTGGGAAATAATTCTAAAACAACCCTATCCTGATCTTTTGGAAAACGATAAAACCCTTTTGATTTTCCTTCTCTATAATTTCTGCCTCCGTGTACATAAAAGGTAGCAGATTCAGACATTTTTATCTCACTATTAAAAGCCAGAGTAAGATTTTGGGTCTCTGCGTTTCCAATTTCCATTACTCTTCTATCTGAATATCCCGTTTGTTCAAAAAAACCATTCTGATCGATCAACACCTGATCATCAACAACATTATCAGTATAAACAGTACCTGTATAATCACCAGCTCTATTTATAGCATCCCGATCTCGATATTCTGCGGTTACATTTATATATCCTTCTGTTCCTATTTTTAATCCAAAATTAGCCGAGGAGTATACACTAAGCCCGTCTCTTTCGGTGGTAACTCCAACTCTATTGTCTATTTGAATAATTTCGGTTTGTTTCTTGAGAATGATATTAATTACCCCTGCAATTGCATCAGAACCATATTGCGAAGTTGCTCCATCTCTTAAAACTTCGATACGTTCTATTGCTGCTATGGGTATTGCATTAAAATCAGTTCCTACAGACCCTCTTCCTATAGTACCATTAACATTAAGCAGTGAGCTACTATGTCTTCTTTTACCATTAATCAATACCAAAACCTGATCTGGACCTAGCCCTCTTAACGTTGCAGGATCAATATGATCTGTTCCATCTGCAATTGTTTGATTTGTAGAATGAAATGAAGGTATTAGATAATGTAGTATATGACTTAATTCTATTTGTGATGAATTGGTTAATTGCTGTGGTGAAATGATGTCGACGGCTGAAGTATTTTTTAAAAGAGATTTTGGTTTGGCCCTAGAGCCTAACGAAACAGGTTGATCCATAGAGAATCCTGTTTCTAAAACAAAATCTAATTGAATTGTTTCTCCGACCTTTACAATTACATTTTTGGAAACCGACGTATACATCACAAATCCAGCGTTAACAACATATTCTCCATCATCAACTCCAAAAGTATAATTACCGTTAACATCTGTTGTAGTGGTCATACCAGTACCTTCGATAGATACTCGGGCACCAGGTAAGCTTCCAAATTGATCTGAGACATTTCCTGATATTGTGGCTCTGGATTGACAATAAACATTAGAAACAAAACAAAATATAATGGAGATAGTAAAGCATAGCTTACACTTTACCAATACTTTACGCAGTGTGTTTTTAGTTGCAGTTTTGATGCGATTATGTTTTTTATACTTTAATCTTAATTCTTTTAAGGGGTAATTAAAACTAATATAAGTTACTACAATATGCAAACTTTTTCGAGTAATAAGATACCACAATACAGGTATCCAATTTTAATATGTCACGAACATACTTCTGATGTAACATGATCAAAATATTTTACCATCATTTCACAAACAACCTCTACAGTTAAAATTTTGTCCCGAAACTCTTTAATTTCAGGGATACTTTCTGCTAGTTTTCTTTCATTTTCGCTTAATGCTGCTCCTATCATCAAAACAATCACTGAGTTCTTATTTATTTCACTTAACTTTTGATATTCTGCAATGAACTCCCAACCATTCATAATGGGCATATTAATATCAAGAAAAATAATTTCAGGGATTATTCCTGATTCGATATAATCGATGGCTTCTTTACCATTTTTTGCTATCAATATTTCCTCAACACAATCAGTTTTTTGGATCATTCTTTTATTAAAAAAATTAGTAGCATCACTATCATCTACTAAAAGAGCATATTTAATTTTCCCCATAGTTACAAAACGTAAAAATCTTCTACATAGTTTTAAACATCATTATTATTTACAATATGTTCGAAACATTGGTTTTCCTTATTTTGGGAGCAAAACAACTTAAAAGAATTGAAGGCTATATAAAGTATAAAATAAAAACAATATTATTATCGACGAAACACTCTAAAATACGATTAACAGCGTATTCTTTTTAAAAATCTACAATAATAATTCTAATCCGTCTAAAGACTAATCGTCAAAATGATTTCTCAATACATTATCGAGTAAATCCAGGGATAAGGGTTTATTAATAAAATCATCAACAGAGTGATTTTTTGCAGATTCTTTAACATCATCGGGGTTAGAAGAAGTTGACAATAAAATCACTTTAATTCCATTAGTTACAGTAGCGTCTAATTTTGAAAATTCGATCAAAAACTCCCAACCGTTCATTGCTGGCATATTTATATCCAAAAAAATAAGATCAGGTTTTATTGTTGAATTTTTGCCCACGGCCTTTAGATATTCAAGAGCAGCCATACCACTTTGCACTGTATTAACTTGATGAAATCCCTGATGCCTGGTTACAACCCGTTCATTAAAAAAATTCGTTGCCTTATCATCATCCACTAATAAGACACAATTCACAGATTTTCCCATAAAACTTTTCCAATTACACTCAAAGGAAATAAACTTATTTCAATTTTCCATCACAAAATTAAAATTTATGAAGTAGTTTTCGTTTAAAAACTTGATTTTCACGATCAAATGATATTATGAATTTACAAGTATCCTAAAAACTTAAGATTTCATCAAAAAAGCAAGGCTAAGCATTTCCAATTTTTTTTGATAAATCTTTAACAGCTGGTAATCAAAAAATAAACGTAATTTTGAAATAAATCAAACTTTCATTAATTCGGAATTTTGGTAAGGGATTTATGCTAGAAAAAATAAAAAATAGGTGCAAAGCCAAATCGTTACATTATGACAGTTATACTCATATTGATGACATACCTATAGATGATTGGAATTCGATACATTCAAAAAACAATTTGTTTTTATCCCTAGCCTATTTAAAAACTCTTGAGGACACTCTTCATGAAAATATAAAGTTTCGGTATATTATATTTTATGATAAAAAAACTCCTGTTGCATTGGCTGCAGCACAACTCATTAAATTTAATTCGGCACAATTAAAGTATCATGAATTTCCTTGCAAAATAAGTGATACTATCAAAAATATTTTATTTAAAAACCTAGAGGTCAGAGTACTGGTCTGTGGTAATTTATTTTCATGTGGTGAGCATGGTTTTGTATATGATCCGGAGCGAATTAATGCAAAAGATGCTTTTGATAGTTTATCAATTGCGTTAAGAGATATTCGGAAATCTGAAAACTCTAATAAACCATCCTTTATTTTACTTAAAGAGTTTTGGCCACAATCTTTTAACAATAGCGATCATATTAAAGAACATGATTTTAGAGAATTTACGATAGATGTAAATATGGTACTTGACATATCTAAGGATTGGCATACTTTTGAAGATTATCTATCAAGTATGCGCACCAAGTTTAGAACTCGTGCAAAAAAAGTTTTTAAGAACTCTAAAAAAATAGTGGTAAAAGATTTTGATGATAACGATATCCAAACCTATACCAAAGAGATAAATAAATTATACTTGTCGGTTATCGAAAAAGCAGATTTTAAAATAGGAAAATTAAATGCTTCTACATTTAAGCAGTTAAAGCAAACTTTACAAGATTCTTTTGTTTTTAAAGGTTATTTTCTTGATCAAAAACTAGTAGGATTTACTACTTCATTTATTCTTGGTGAAGTTATAGAAGCTAATCATATTGGTATAGATTACACCTACAATAAAGAACATGATATTTATCAAAAAATGTTATACGACTATGTTGCGCTGGCGATCTCTAATAAGACAAAAGAACTTCGATTGGGAAGAACCGCAGAGATCATAAAAAGTTGTGTAGGAGCCAAACCAGTAGAGATGAAATTATACGTTCGACATGGTAATTCTGTTTCTAACACTATACTTAAACCCTTGGTAGAATTAATTTCGCCTAGCGAATATGAAGTAAGAAATCCTTTTAAACTTCAACTAGATTAAATCCTATGGATTCGTTAACGCAAATTGTATTAGGAGCCGCTGTTGGAGAGATTGTTCTTGGAAAAAAAGTAGGTAACAAGGCCATGTTATGGGGCGCAATAGCAGGAACCATCCCCGACCTGGATGTACTTTCAAAACTCTTTGTAGATAATGTTACTGCTAACGAACTGCACAGAGGCTTTTCTCATTCCCTTTTGTTTAGTATTCTTGCAGCTCCGATATTGGGGTGGTTGATTTCAAAAATACATATCAACAGTGAAGCTAATTGGAAAGATTGGTCCAAACTCATGTTTCTAGGATTGTTTACACATCCCATACTTGATGCATTTACTACTTGGGGCACACAACTTTTCTGGCCCCTAGATTACAAAGTTGCCATAAATAATATTTTTGTGGTAGATCCTTTATACACCATACCTTTTTTGATTTTTGTAGTTATGGCTATGTTTTATAAAAGGACAAATCCCAAAAGAGAAAAATTTAATCGTTTTGGATTATACATCAGTAGTTTTTATATGCTGATTACGCTTGTATTACAACAGAGTGCAAAGGCTAATTTTTCTTCTAATTTAGAAAGGCAACATATTCAATATAACGACATACAAACCCGCCCTACCCCATTAAATAGTATTTTATGGACTGCTAATATAGAAACTAACGATTCTTTTCTTATCGGCTACTATTCTTTATTAGATGAAGATGATAACATCCAATTTCTAAAATTTCCTAAAAACCATCACTTACTGGAGGATATGAAAAATGATCCACTGATATCAAGATTAATTAAACTTACCGAAGGGTGGTATACTATCGAAAGAAAAGATAATATGATTTATTTTAATGATCTTAGATTTGGACAATTAGGAATGGGTACAGATGCAAATCGTTTTGTATTTAGCTACGAATTGTATTATGATGATAGTGGAGTATTAAATGCAAAAGAAAGAGCGCGTAATCCAGAAGATGCATCTCCTTTATTGAAAAAACTTTTTAATCGAATACTAGGTAATAAATCATAAAAAAGGCCCGAAAACACATTACGGGCCCTACTAGTATTTTTTTTAAAAAATTCTTTATGCAAACTGGCAAATAACTCCACCCATTAATGCCAAGCATACAGTCCAGTAGCCTACATTAACAGCGATATATTTAAATCCTTTTCTTTCAAATAAAGCATTAGTTCCGAGTACAGGCAACACAAAAAATATTCCCGTTAATGCGCCATGAAATACACCATGTTTAAATGTTCTAAATTCACTACCATATTTTGTCATAAAATCTTGAGCATATTGATAGGTTTCGGTTCCCTCTTTTAGCAAATCCGGATCATTCATTAAAGTAGAGAAAAAACCAAATTGATGAATTACCAACATGTTTACCATCATTGCCAAGAAAAAACTGAACACATAACTCAGAATAAAAATCAAAGCCATATTACCTCCTTTTAAATCTTCTGCAGTAAATCCGCAAGCATTCATCCATGCTGTTCCAAATACTTTTGGATTATACCAAATAAAGCCTAAAACCATTGGGATTAGTGCAGCTACAGCAGCAATCAAAAAATTAAATTCCATATTGATTAGTATTTAAAGTTGTTTCTCAAATATAAGTAAAACTATTTTGATGCCTTCTTACCATACAGCATATACCAACCTGATAGCGAAAAGAATAAGAACAACACCGGTGATTCTAAAAAAAATAGTTAGTCGTTCTATAGAGAGAAATTTCTTAACTTTTTTAGACAAAAAAACTTTTAATAGATCTGTAGTAAAAATCCCCAATAAGACCGATATTAAAAAGATTATTAAGGATTGAGTTTCTGGAAATTTTTGTTGTCCATAATTAAAAACTCCAATCCATACTGCAAAAACAAAAGGATTAAAAAAATTAACGCTAAAACCTTTCAAAAAAAAAGCTTGAAACCCCATTGAAGCTGTTGAAATTTCAGAAGTGATCTTTGCCCTTTTAAGCAAATAATTGATCCCTAAAGCCAAAACAATCATAGCTCCAATTACGCCTATCCATAATTTATTTTCTTCAGCATTAAAAATTGAAGAAAGCCCATAATAACATAATGCTAGACATACCATATCACTAACAATTATGCCCAATGCTACAGCAATACCTGCCCTTGTACCAGATTGAAAACTACTGTTTAGCAATAGAAAAAAAACTGGCCCCACAAAAATGACCATTCCTAAACCTATCGCAAAACCTTCTATAAATGACATGAGTAGCAAATATTTATAAAATAATTGTAAATATATACGAAACCATATTAAATGTCTCTAAAGTCTAAATTCGAGAAGTACTTATTTTTAAATTGTGATTACAAAAGTTATTATTATATCCTCAATAAATTCATAATTAATTTGTTTTTACCACAAGAAATTATTCTCTTTAGGCCGTATTTTTATCAAGTAAATAAAAAGCTATTATGGGCAGTACAAAGAAGGTTAAGGTAAATAATCAATTTGAATTTGACCTTACCGAAAAAGACATTGCAAACATCGATGCGGTGCATATCTCTGACACACAATATCATATCCTTGAAGATAACATTTCTTACCATACCGAAATTGTAACATCAGATTTCGATAAGAAACAGTATACGATAAAAGTGAATAACGTTAATTATCATGTAGATATAGCTGATGCTCTTGATATGCAAATTGCAGCAATGGGCTTCACTATCGGATCTGCAAAACAAGTTAATGCTATCAAAGCACCAATGCCAGGGCTACTATTAGATATTCATGTCAAAGAAGGTCAAGAAGTGCAAGAAGATGATCCTTTGTTGATTTTGGAAGCTATGAAAATGGAAAATGTTATCGTTTCTCCTCGAGAAGGGATCATTAAATCTGTTGCTGTCTCTCAAGGTGATGCTGTAGACAAAGGACAACTATTAATAGAATTTGAATAAGACAAGGGATAAAAATAACTTTTAATTATTTGTTCTAAGATATTACATTATGAAAAAAATATTGGTTGCCAATAGAGGTGAAATTGCCATTAGGGTAATGAGTACCGCGAAAAAAATGGGAATTAAAACAGTAGCTATATATTCTACCGTTGATCGAAACGCTCCTCATGTCAAATTTGCTGATGAAGCGGTTTGTATTGGTGAAGCACCATCTAATCAATCCTATTTATTAGGTTCTAAGATTATCGAAGTTGCAAAAAAGTTAGATGTTGATGCCATTCATCCGGGGTATGGATTTTTAAGTGAGAATGCTGATTTTGCAGAAGAAGTAGAAAAAAACAACCTTGTTTTTATTGGTCCTAAATCCAAAGCTATACAAGTTATGGGAAGTAAGCTAGCTGCCAAAGATGCAGTTAAAGCTTATGATATCCCCATGGTACCAGGAATCGACGAAGCAATCACTGATGTTATCAAAGCAAAAGCTATTGCCAAAGATATCGGTTTTCCGATTTTAATAAAAGCTTCTGCCGGTGGTGGTGGAAAAGGTATGCGTGTTGTAGAAAAAGAAGAAGATTTAGAATCGCAAATGCAACGTGCGATTAGTGAAGCAACCTCTGCCTTTGGTGATGGGTCTGTATTTATTGAAAAATATGTGGCCTCACCAAGACATATCGAAATACAAGTTATGGCGGATAGCCATGGTAATGTAATCCATCTCTTTGAAAGAGAATGTAGTGTACAACGACGACATCAAAAAGTTGTAGAAGAAGCTCCATCTGCTGTATTAACACCAGAATTACGTACCAAAATGGGTCAGGCGGCTGTAAAAGTTGCCAAAGCATGTGATTATCTAGGAGCAGGAACAGTCGAGTTTTTATTAGATGAAAACCATAACTTTTACTTTCTGGAAATGAACACCCGATTACAGGTAGAACATCCTGTTACAGAACTCATTACAGATATTGATCTAGTCGAGTTACAAATTAAGGTTGCAAGAGGAGAACAACTTTCTATACAACAAGAAGACCTCACGATAACAGGCCATGCTCTAGAATTACGAGTGTATGCCGAAGACCCTTTGAATGACTTTTTACCAAGTGTTGGACATCTAGATGTATATCGTATACCTACAGGAGAAGGTATACGTGTAGATAACGGTTTTGAAGAAGGTATGGATATCCCCATTTATTACGACCCCATGCTCGCTAAACTTATAACATATGGCAGTAGTCGCGAAGAAGCTATTCAATTAATGATCAAAGCAATAGATAATTATCATGTTGAAGGTGTTCAAACAACGCTTCCATTTGGAAAATTTGTTTGTGAACATAAGGCTTTTACTTCGGGAGACTTTGATACCCATTTTGTAAAGAAATATTATTCTCCAGAGAAGATACATGCAGATTCGGAGAAAAATGCCAGAATAGCAGCTATGATTGCCTTAAAACAATATAGTAAAGATCAAGAAACATTACGAATACCAACTCACTAAACTATGGATACTAAAATTAAAACATTACAAGACAAAATTGCTAAGGCAAAATTAGGTGGTGGTGAGCAACGTATCGAAAAGCAACATGCCAAGAAAAAACTTACTGCACGCGAAAGAGTGGCATACTTACTGGATGAAGGTTCTTTTGAAGAAATCGGTATTTTGGTAACCCATAGAACTACTGACTTTGGCATGGATAAAGAGATGTATTATGGAGATGGTGTGGTTACCGGTTACGGAACGGTAAACGGAAGATTGATCTATATCTACGCTCAAGATTTCACAGTTTTTGGAGGCGCTTTATCTGAAACTCATGCAGAAAAAATATGCAAAATCATGGATCTTGCTGTAAAGGTAGGAGCGCCAATTATTGGTTTAAATGATTCGGGAGGAGCGCGTATCCAAGAAGGTGTACGTTCTCTAGGAGGATATGCTGATATTTTTTATAGAAATGTTCAAGCCTCTGGGGTAGTCCCACAAATTTCGGCAATTATGGGGCCATGTGCCGGTGGAGCTGTATATTCTCCTGCTATGACGGATTTTACGATGATGGTAGAAGATACGAGTTATATGTTTGTAACTGGGCCTAATGTGGTAAAAACTGTAACTAATGAAGAGGTTACTTCTGAAGAATTAGGGGGTGCAAGTACACACTCAACAAAATCCGGTGTTGCCCACGTTACTTCAGCTAATGATATCGAATGCCTTGAAGATCTAAAAAAATTATTGAGTTACCTGCCACAAAGTAATACAGAGACACCTAAATCACTACCATATACTCTTACTGATGAAGTACGTGATGAGCTTTCTACCATTGTACCTGACAACCCTAACAAACCTTATGACATGCATGAGGTTATCGGCGGAATTATAGATGATGATTCGTTTTATGAAATTCATAAAGATTATGCCGAAAACATTATTGTAGGTTTTGCTCGTTTGGGAGGCCGCAGTATAGGCGTTATTGCTAATCAGCCATTATTCTTGGCCGGTGTTTTGGATGTAAACAGTTCAAAAAAAGCGGCACGTTTTACTCGTTTCTGTGATTGTTTTAATATTCCTCTATTGGTATTAGAAGATGTACCAGGGTTTTTACCAGGTACGGATCAAGAGTGGAATGGAATTATTGTACATGGTGCCAAATTGCTCTATGCACTAAGTGAAGCTACAGTACCACGTGTTACCGTAATTACTCGAAAAGCCTATGGAGGTGCGTATGATGTTATGAATTCTAAACATATTGGTGCTGACCTTAATTTTGCATGGCCAACAGCCGAGATTGCTGTTATGGGAGCAAAAGGAGCTAGTGAGATCATTTTTAGAAGAGAAATACAAGCTGCAGATGATCCAGAGGCAAAACTTGTGGAAAAAGAAGCCGAATATGCGGATAAATTTGCAAATCCATATCGCGCCGCCCAAAGAGGGTTTATCGATGAAGTTATTCTACCACAAAATACAAGGAGAAAACTCATTAAAGCATTTAGTATGCTTGAAAACAAAGAAGTTAACAGACCGAAACGTAAACACGGCAACATTCCTTTGTAAATACAATAGTAACTCATTGTGCATTTTTGTGTACAATGAGTTACTACTCTTCTTAATATTCGAGTTATTTAATATAACGCGTACCTATAGCAATTAATACGAATTGATTATCACTATCAACACCTAACCTAGATTCTAAAATCAATCTTTTTTCTCTGCACATCATCAAAATGATTTGGGTCATATATAGGTTTTAAAATCATATTAATTTTAAACGGAAGATCTCATAGGTTACATAACATTCTATCAAACCTTCTTGCTTTTCTTTACATAAAAACCTTCTTCGAGCATAGCTAGAAGCTCTCTAGGTAATTATACTAGTTTTTACAAAACTGGTAATTACACTCTATTTTAACTGGATTCATCCCCTGAACTTTGTAATGTAATTACATAAAAGTCGAATTAAAATACTCTTTCTATTTGTGCTAATTACAACGACGGAATCCGAAAAGTCTTTAGAGTAGGAAAAATATATAACAATATTAAAATGGCCAACACGACAAATCTTGTAGGAGCTTATACGCCTTACACAAGCAAAATTAGCAACGAGGATCAAAAAGCTTTTGATGAAGCTTTTAAGAATTTCACTGGTGTTCGATACTCGCCTGTCGCAGTATCTAAACAATTGGTAGCGGGTACAAACTACAAATTCTTTTGTAATACAGAGACGGTTACTTTATATCCTGTTGATGGAATAGCAATCGTAAGTATTTACAAACCGTTAGATGGAGAAGCACATATTATTGGCATCCAAAACATTAATTAATCTCTAAAAATTAACACTATGCAAGCGATACCAGTAAAAGTTAAAAACGTAACTGTTTATGCTTATTTTAATCCTCTAGAACCACTGACCGAAGTCATCTTAAAAGGAGCATCGGGTACCTATGCCGTTGGCACATTGATGATGAGTTCTTTTTACAACCTGAATATTGACAATGATGGTAAAAAAGAGAATCCTCTAAATGTTCATGGAAAATATTATGCCACAGGAGAAACAGAATCAGGACATAAATTTACCACACCATGGATGTACTGTTTGGATAATTCTAATAAGCCAGAGTTTGGAAGAACGATTAACCATAAACCATCTGTAACCGATACGACAGATATAGGTGTAACCGCTACAAACAAAGCTGATTATATTACATTAGGCCCTTTAACCGATATTACTGTAAGTCAGTTATTTCCCGCACCTGCAATTGGGCAACGTATACTAATTAGTAATGGTAGTGGTAATATTATAGCTACCAGAATTGGTACACCCCACGAAATGGGAGTACAAGTGGATAAAGGCGAAAGATTTGGACAAATGACAGCCGGTATGAAGAATATAATTATTTCGGGTAAAACTAAAGATGGGAGTAGATTTTCTCAAATCAATTGTACTGTAGTCTCTGGCGGCGACCCAGCTATTTTTCTTAGAGAATTTCCTAACTAATTAGGTATTTAAGCAGACTCAATAATTTGTTAAACCTATAAACCTCGAAAAGAATATTTTTCTTATCGGGGTTTGTGTTTTTTTACCATTTTGTTATTTAGAAATTATTCATCGGTAACGAGAACACTTTCTATTTCCTTCAACTCGCCATCAATATTATCCGGAATTTCTAATCCCAATATTTGACATAATAAAGGATAGATATGAATATTTTTGATCGAAGGTATTGTATACCCTTTTTTTATTGTAGGCCCATTTGCATAAAAAATACCATGCATTTCTTTCAATTGAGGATCAAAACCATGCTGACCAGATATTTTTCTTGAATTCTCTTTTGCAGAAACTATCCTATCTCTAGCACTAAAAAAATAACCTTCATCTGGAATGATCTGAATGCCTCCCCAATTTTTATCTTCAGGTACATATTCAAAATAAGGTGCATCTTTTGTTTTATACACCTTAAAATGCTCTTCTTTATTCTTCAAATCATTATAAACCATATTCGTTTTGCTCTTATCTTTTGGATGAATATTTACAATAACTCCATTATTAATAGTCCTGTATAATTCATCATTCATAAGATCTTCGATAGGAATATATTTTTCAAAAGGCACTTCTAACATTCCATGATCAGATACAATGATTATATGTACCGGTAATTCTGTTTTTGCCACACCATCAAATAAATTACCTAAAACACTATCTAATTCATATAATTTTTCACTTAATTTTTCGTCATTATTGGGTCCAAATCTATGTCCTACGTTATCCATATCCGAAAAATACATCGTGATCATGTGCGGTCTTTTCTTTTCGGGCATTCGTAGCCATTTCAATGCTTGTTCAACACGCGCTTCATTTTTGACATCTCTGTTATATGTATAATAATATGTAGGCTTCACTCCTTGGATATTAGCTTCAGAACCCACAAAAAAATAACTGGCAGTAACCATATTTGCCTTATTTGCTTGAATCCAAATTGGTGAACCTTTATAAAAGCTTCCATCCTCTACCATTTTTCTATCTCGTATGCGATAAATTGAGTTTTTATCGTAGCTATAAAAAGTATTGCCAATTATCCCATGCTTATCTGGATACATACCCGTTGCAATAGTGTAATGATTGGGGAAAGTTTTGGAAGGAAAAGAAGGGATTAAAGATTCTGCTTTTGTCCCATTTTTTATAAATTTGCTTAAATTAGGTGGGCTAAACCTATCTACGTAATCCCAACGAAAACCGTCTAACGAAATCAAGATAACGTACGGCTTTTTCATCGAAGCTTCAGAATTAATAGTAGTCGTTGAATTTATAGCCGTTGAAATCTTTTTACTACACGATGATAATGTAAGTAGGATACAAATTGCTAAGTTATTTATAATACCGCGTATGGTCATTTTATGTGCTATTTACATTATTTAATCAACCCTGTTTTACTTTCAAAATCTTGATTTCTTAATTCATTTACTTTAACATCTATAAAATCATATTCAAAAATATCGTTTTCTTGTTTAAAAACTGCTTTTTTAAAGATTTTCAAGTTATCCATAGATTCCCAAGAATCATAAGTTACATTTACTTTGTCTCCATTGGTATTAGTAACTAAAACAAACCCTAAAGGAAGATAACTGTCAAAAGAATAATAAAACTGTATAGGTCTATCAAATACATCTTTAAATTCTATTTGAAAAGCGGTTTTATCATTGAATTTCGAAATCCCCTTAAAAATAGGATCTGTATATCTATGTTCTGGCCAAAAACTTAACCAATGCAATTCGTGTCCTTTAATAAACATGGCCGTTTCATCATTAATCTTATCTTCTCCCGATTTTTGAGATAGGTTAAACGTCCAGGACGTTTCTTCTCCATGCTTTAATAACATATGTTGCTCTCCATAGATTTGTTCCATTCTCCCATTCTTTTCATTGGATAATATTAAGGTTTCGAATGATCGCTCTGGTCCACGGCATTTGGCATATGCATAGATTGAAGAAAGGTCATTATTCTCGAGAATTCCCATTTTTTTTCTAATATGATCTAATAACACCTTAGCTGTAACTTTGGTATTACCTTCTGTATTAGCGGTACTGATTATTTTCCATTCTCCATTTGCTTTTTTCAGTACACTTTGCCATGATACTACCCAAAGAATTGGCGATTTATCAAGTACTCCTTTGATCATTGCCGAACCTAAATAGCTAGCCATAGTTGCATCATCCGAGATTTGGATAACAGGATCGTTATGTTGTATCATTTCATGAAAATCCATATTATCCAGATATTTTTGGGTTGTAGGGATTCTTTCTGATTTATCAATCAATTGTATTATTCCGTTTCTTACATCATACCATTGATCAGTATTAGGTTCAAAAAACTGAATGGCATCTTTATTATAATGTGCCTGTTCTACCAAATCAATTTGTGCTTGGATTTTCTTTTTCTCCAGGGCTATATCTACAGGTTTTTGGCATGATAACATGACAAAAGTTATAATTACAAAAATCACTCTATTAATCATATCTGTTTATTTGACTTATCCGAGATACTATCATATCATCTCCTAATTACTTATTTTATCTCCTCGTTTTGGGATATAATCTTCTTTGATCTCACCTTTTACATTAATTTTCCGAAAATGCACCCAAGCTCCTGTAGCAGCTGCAAAATCTGGTAGATTTTGCACTTGAAAATGGAGATGAGGTTCGGTAGAATTACCAGAGTTTCCGCATAATCCTAATATTTGCCCTTGCCGTACATATTGCCCTTTCTTTACGACAATGGAGTTGTGTTTTAGATGTCCCAGAATTATATATTCCTTGTTTTTCGTTTCTAAAAGAACCACATTACCAGTACCTGCTTTTGGGTTCATTTTTGGCCAATCATTATCTGGCACTTTATCAAAGACGTAGACCACTTTTGCATCGGTCGGGGCTATAATTTCTTTTCCGAAAGCATAAAAATCTTCATTTTTGGTTGCCCCACTACGATGTGATTTACCATTGCTCCCCATCACCCAAAAATCAAATGCTCCTCGCATACTTGGATATGCATTATGATAGTTATCGTTTTGTTTCTTGCCTCCCCAAAACACGTACCATTCGCCATTAAAAGGCAGTATTAGATCTGATATATTCCTTTCTAGTAAAGGAGTATTTTTATACACATAGTCACTACTTATTTCCATTTTCGAGACCTCTCCCTTTTTATTTACTTCGAAAAGAACTTTTAAAGCAACCATTTTTTGATGGTCGCTTCGATAAACAAAAGATAGGTCATTGACCTTATCAAGAGTTAACAAACGTATTTCCCCAATCTGAGATGCAATTTGATTAAAGCTATTTTTTAATTTTTTAGTTGAATTTCTTTGCTTCAGCTTCTTATCAAACATTGCCCTAAATTCTTCAATTTTTCCATGGTTGAAGGCATTAACAAAAGCTTCTTCTACTTTTTTTATACCACCATCTTGTATCTGGGTCGATGATCTTGTTCTGTTGCAACTCAAAAGTACGATGACCAATATCCCTATATTAAAGATGTTTGCATATCTAAAAAAAAGTGAATTCATACTTTAGTCGTTTTATATAAGAATCTACTCTAACATTGCCACTACTCTTGCTGGCGCAGCAGAGGCCCCGACAATTTTTAACGGAAATACGGCTACTTTAAATCCTGTATAAGGTAATGCATCAAGATTTACCAATTGCTCCATATGGCAGTATTCTTTATCCTGCCCTACCAAATGGGCTTCCCAAAATAAATTAGGATTATTAGTTTCTTTTGCTTTTTTAACCATGTATGGCAATGGTAAATCCCATCCCCAAGAATCTATACCCATTACTTTAATCCCTTGATCGATCAACCAGGAGGTAGCTTCTGCACTCATACCTGTACCTATTTTATGGAAATTTTTGGTGCCGTTATATTTATCGCGCCCTGTTTTAATAAGTACGATCATTCCGGCGGTAAGTGACAAATTGTTTTCTTTTAAAAAAGATGTTATATCCAAGACTGTAATAGGGTCAAAATCTACTTTGTGTTTCATATCGATTACTATCCCTTCTCCGTAGCACCAATCTAACGGTACCTCATCAATAGTTTTGGATTTTTCTCCATTTGTTGTTGGCGAATAATGCCACGGTGCGTCTATATGAGTAGTGGCATGTACTCCCATTTTTTGGATACTATCATCCGCCCATCCTACAAAGTTTTTGGGAAATAATTTAAAAGGTAATCCAAATATACGGATCAACCATTTTGCTTTTTTATGAGGTTTATGTTTAATCTTAACCCTCATAAACCAAGGGTCATTTTTATTGTATTGAATTGGTTTTGAGAGGTCGATTATTTTCATTTAAATTTAGTAATTCAACGGGTTAATTTATAATGTGAATGTACAAAATTCACATTAGAAAAATCTTTCTTTTTCGACCGTCAACGTCAGAATTACGCTGATTTAATTTTATCAAAATAAAAAAGAGGTTGGAATACTCCAACCTCTTTATTGCAAATAATATGAGAATTATCTCTCTTTTTTTTAATTCAAGGTAGCTACAGGAGCGCTAGTTCCTCTTTTTGATACAGATCCACTTGTACCTGTACTGTTTCCTCTTAGTAATAATATTCCTGCTACATGTGGTGATGCCATAGAAGTACCAGAGATTCTATTAAACTGGCCATTTAACCAAGTAGACCATACTGCAGTACCAGGAGCCCAACGATCTACACTTGATCCGTAGTTTGAAGTACCAGCAGCAGTTCTTGAACGGGTCATATTACCAACACACCAAGAGTTACCTGTACGTAATCTTTGTGGTGAATAAAATTGTGTATCATCATTACTATTTCCTGCAGCCATAGCTCCAATCGCTCTACCTTCAAGATTTCTAAAGGCATTATCAATGGCCTGAGAGGTAGCTCGATTACGGAATCCTACACTGTAGTTCCAGGTATCTCCATTTCCAGCATTTCTAGCTACATAGTCTACACCAGAAAGAATCCCGGAAGTAGCACCACTACCTCTCGCATCCAATACTCTAATAGAAACTACGGTAGCCCCATAAGCTACACCTACAACTCCTGAGCCATTATTTCTTGCAGCTACGGTTCCTGCTACGTGAGTTCCATGTCCGTTTTGATCTACCCAAGACCCACCGACAAAACTTCTACTTCTACCAGTATTAATATTTAGATCACTATGTGGTGCAATACCACTATCGATAATCCAACAGGTTCTGCCACTACCATTAGCTCTTCCTACTAATTGTACACCCCAAGGTAAAAAATCTCCATTAGGAAGTCCAACATCCTTAGTAGCTCCTTTCTCGTCTACTGTTGCAGGAAGTGAGCTTACAGGTTTACCCATTTCTACATCCAACTTATGAATATAGTTTGGTTCTATAAATGCTACTTCAGAATCGTTTCTAAGCATTTCTGCTTGTTTGTCACTTAAGTTTGAAACTGCAAAACCCTGAATAGCATTACTATAAATTTGTTTTATGTCACTATTCGATATCGAATATTTCGCTAATGTTTGTTGGGATTTCGTTTGCATTTTAGCACTTTCTCCATACATAGATTTATTTTCCTTATAAACTACGATATACTCTCCTGGTATTGCTTGATCAGCACCAATGTTTCCTGAGGTATCTATTTCAATTCCTGTTTCTAAATCTGTGAATTCATCAGTATCCTTTTCACAACTATAAAAGAGAAAAGAAAAAACTGTAATCGCACTTAAAATCCTAAGTTGAGTTTTCATTGATTTTTAATTTTTGTGTTAAATAATTAATGTTAAAATTTGTTGAGATCTCATTAAATTAGTGGATTAAAAGTATAGATTAATTCTTACACAGAAATACGGCTAAAGCGTAGCCCAATAAGGGTTATCTTTGATTTAACTGTTTCTAAATTAGAAAAACATCCCTTAATATTCAATAATGCAACAGTGTTGCATTATTGAATATTAAGGGGTTAAGCAGAAAAAAAGAAGGTATCAAAACAAGCAGAAAACATTGCAAAATTATCAAAAGTAAAATTAACATCATTTAACTGTTAATTAACTTTACTTTAATTAAATTCTATTCCATAAAAGAGCACATCATCAATGTATTAACTATAAAATCAATGTTATTATTTGATTAATTGGTTATGTAAATGCATAAAATTTCAACCTAAGTAATTTCTATGTATTTGTTATATGACAGCAAAGTGCATTCGAGTTTAGGTATTTCTACTCATTTTTATAAAAGGGGTAATTCTACCAAGTTAAAAACGTTTTTAAGCCGCTACATTTGTTACGTAATCGAGGACACAAGTTATGATTACACAATAAAGGCGGATTCTGAAAAGCCAATATTAAATAGAGTAGGAATTAAAAACATTTTATTATGGGATTTTATGGTAAAGAACCGGTAGACCCGGCTAAATGCGAAGTGACTTATATTTGGACAGGTTTACGAACTCCAGGAATATTCTTAGTCACGGCCAAGGGGGATGCTCCAAACTTTTCATATGGTTTTAGTTTGGTTCGTGATTCAGATTTTGTAGGTGGATTAAAAGTAAATGTTATGGGTTGGACCGGACCAATGAGCGAAGGGACCTCTTCATATACGGTAAAGAACTCATTTCCAGGTCAGTTTTCTAATAAAATAACAATTTCGGGATCTAATGGAGACTTCTTGGTAGATGTTAAAGAGGTTCCACATGATCAGGTTGATAATTTTATAAAATCAAAGGCAGGATAATTTTTAATATCTAATGCTATTTCTTTTAATAAGAAAAATTTTAAAGAACTAACTTCATGATTATTTACCCTAAAACATATTAAAAACCTATACGGTTTTACAGAGATCGTATAGGTTTATCATATTTTTTTATGATTTTATTCTAAAAAAATATTACGCTCTACTTAGTAAATAATAGCGATGTTCATCCCAAATTTGATCGTTCTTATATATTGCTTTTTTAAATACTCCTTCTTTCAAGAATCCATTTTTCTCAAGAACTTTCATCGAGGCTGTATTATATTCAAAGACACCAGTATAAATTCTAATAAGATGTAACTCATCAAAACCATAGTGTGTTATTAATGCTAATGCTTGGGTCATTATTCCTTTTCCCCAAAACGGTTGTCCAATCCAATATCCAACCTCTGCAGATTTTTTATATACATCCTTTTGAATAATTAAACTTATCACACCACATAGCGTATCGTTGAAAGTAATTCCAAAACTTTGTAACGGAGTTTGTTTATGGGTTAAATTGATAAAAAACAAAGCGTCTTCTTTGGTATATGGATACGGAAAATAATCTCTTACATTATCCCATACCTTCTTATTATTAGCCAGTGTTGCTAATTGAGAAGCATCATCGATTTGAAGTTTTCTTAAACCAATTTTATTGTTTTCCACAATTATTTAAGTTAATATGGATTGATTCGTTTTTGCTATCTATCAAACTCACTTTTTGATATAATTACAATGCTTTATCCATAATTTTCTGCACCACTTCTGGATTTAGCAAAGTACTTGTATCACCTAGGTTACTCGTTTCTTTGGAAGCAATTTTACGTAAAATACGCCTCATAATTTTACCACTTCGCGTTTTAGGAAGCCCAGGAACAAATTGTATTTTATCTAACTTGGCTATAGGGCCAATACGTTCTGTTATTTGTTGATTCACCTCTCGACTTAAATTATCACGATCACGATTTTCTCCAGTTTCTTTTAAGATAACATAGCCATACAATGCATTTCCTTTAATATCATGAGGAAAACCTACTATTGCAGATTCGGCAACAGCAGGGTGTTCGTTAATAGCATCCTCTATAGGAGCAGTACCCAAATTGTGACCAGAAACGATAATTACATCGTCTACTCTACCTGTAATCCTATAATAGCCAACCTCATCACGTAATGCTCCATCGCCTGTAAAATATTTGTTCTCGAAAGCAGAAAAATAAGTGTCTTTATATCGCTGATGATTTCCCCATATAGTTCTTGCCATCGATGGCCACGGAAACTTAATACATAAACGACCATCAACTTGATTTCCTTTTATTTCTATACCATTTTCGTCCATCAAAGCAGGTTGAATCCCTGGCATAGGTAGCGTAGCGTATGTAGGTTTTGTCGGAGTTGAGTATGGTATCGGAGAAATCATAATCCCTCCTGTTTCAGTTTGCCACCAGGTATCTACAATAGGACTCTTTTTTTTACCTACATGATCATTATACCAATGCCAGGCTTCTTCATTAATTGGCTCTCCTACAGTTCCTAATACTTTAAGACTAGAAAGGTCATGATTAGTAACATAATCAAGGTTTTCTTTGGCCAACGCTCTAATTGCTGTTGGTGCCGTATAAAACTGTGTAATTTTATGTTTTTGCACAATATCCCAAAATCGTCCAAAATCTGGATAAGAAGGTACTCCCTCAAACATCACAGTTGTCGCACCATTTGCCAAGGGACCGTAAACTATATATGAGTGCCCGGTAATCCAACCTATATCAGCAGTACACCAATAGATATCATCTTCTTGATATTGAAATACATTCTTAAAGGTATAGGCTGTATATACCATATAACCAGCTGTAGTATGTAACATTCCCTTTGGCATCCCTGTAGACCCCGAGGTATATAGTATAAACAACGGATCTTCGGCATCCATAATCTCCGGCAGGCATTCTTTATCGGCATTATCCAACAAAGGTTGCAACCAATGATCTCGTTCTGGTTTCATGTTAATATCAGTATTGATTCGTTTAGCAACCAATACAGATTTAATCCCTGGGCAATTTTCTAAAGCATCATCAACAATACCTTTAAGATCAATAGTTTTTGCGCCTCGATAGGATCCATCTGAAGTAATCACCATTTTGGCATCACAATCATTTATCCTTGTTGCAAGTGCGGTTGCCGAAAACCCAGCAAAAACTACCGAATGGACTGCTCCAATCCTAGCACAAGCCAATACCGATACCGCTAATTCTGGTATCATCGGTAAATAAATGCATACTCGATCTCCTTTTTGAACACCTTGTGCTTTAAGTACGTTTGCGAATTTACATACTCGTTCATGTAGTTGTTTATAGGTGATGTGTTGAGCATCTTCATTAGGGTCATTTGGCTCAAAAAGAATAGCTGTTTTATGCCCTCTGTTTTGAAGATGTCTGTCAATGCAGTTTTCTGTTATATTAAGTTGTGCTCCTTCAAACCATTTAATTTCTGGCTTTGTGAAATCCCAACTCAATACATCGTCCCATTTCTTACGCCACATAAAATGTTCTTCAGCAATTTCGGCCCAAAACGTTTCTGGATCTCTTACCGATTTTCGATAAACCTGATAATACTCTTCTAGATGTTTTATGTGATAATTACTCATTAAATATGGCTTTAATTTCTTCTTGTTTTATTTTTCAAAAAAGTATCTTTTCTTTGAATATCAAATATAAGATTTTACCTTGGGAGACAATTAAATTATACGAATCGTTTTACGCAAAAAAGTGCCCTATTATTATGAGTAATCGACAAACTACCAAATATGCTATATATGCCGTGGCTGTTTTATGTGCAGCTTTGATTAATGAATATATTATAAAGTATGTAAAAAAACATGTAGATCAGCAAGGGTATCTTTTGGTACTGATCGATATGATCATTGTTATTTTAATTTTTGCTCCCGCATTTGCTTTGGTCACCAAATACACCAAAAAGTTATCTAAAGCATATATGAAAACTTCAAAAAAAATGTCATCTAATAAAAATGGTACTTTATTGGGTTTTACCATTGCCATTTTTATCTTATTTATTCTTTATGCTCATTTAAGGCATAATATAGATGTAATTGAAGATCTAAAAGCATTAATCCCATAGGTCGGCTACAATTAGACATCACAAATTGAGATTCCTTCGGCTAATGCTTTTAATGGGTTATCGTAAGTTGGGATAAATTCTTGAGCAACGTACCCTTTAAAACCTGTGTCTACTATTGCTTGCATTATTGCAGGGTAATTAAGTTCTTGATGGTCATTTATTTCATTTCTACCGGGCACTCCTCCTGTATGGTAATGATTTATGTAAGTATGATATTTTCTGATTGTCGCAATAATATCTCCTTCCATAATCTGCATATGATAAATGTCGTATAAAAGTTTAAAATTTGATGATCCTATTTTATCAACCAAAGTCACGCCCCAAGGAGTATGATCACATTGATAGTCTTTGTGATCTACTTTACTATTAAGTAGTTCCATAACAAGAGTAACCTTATTTTTTTCTGCATGTTTTACGAGGTTGTCCAACCCTTTTGCGCAATTTTCTATACCTTCTTCTTCAGAAATTCCATTTCTATTTCCTGAAAAAACGATAACCTGTTTTATTCCGGAGCTAGATGCTTTAGAAATAAGATCTGTATACTGTTTTTGTAATTTTTCGTGGTTTTTAGGATTATTGAATCCTTCTGTAATACTAGCAAAAGTATCTGTACCCAAAGAACATTCTAACCCAATATTTTGTACGATTTTCCACTCATCAGGTTTTAATAAGTCTATAGCTTTAAGTCCTATTTCTTTTCCTTTTTCGGCAAATTCGGCCAAAGGAATTTTTTGATAGCACCATCTACATGCTGAATGATTAATATTGCCTTTTAACTTTATAGGCATATTGTGTTCCACACCTTCATTATTGTCATTAGCGTATTGCCCAAAAACAGATCCACTTATGCCCATTGCGCCAACACCAAGTGCTATGTTTTTTAATGCTTCTCTACGTTTAATTTTATTTGCTGCCATACCGATGTTTTCAATTGTGATCTTATTAAAGATACCAATTAAAAATCACATTTGACTTGTCATAAAATCCATCACCTCTTTTTGCGTAAATACAGTATTTGCTCCTTCAGAAGCAGCTACCATTGCACCTACAGCACACGCATAATCAATAGCTGCCTGTGGTAAGCTCCCTTTAATTAATTCAGAAACTAATGTGGCAAGAAAAGAATCCCCTGCACCTACGGTATCAACTACTTTTATTTTATAACCATTATTGTGATAAAAACGATTCTTATAATATAGAGTAGCACCTTTTCCGCCTCTTGTGACACATACATGATTGGTACTGGTGTATGACGCAATTGCACTAATTTTATCAATAAATGAGCTTTTATGAATATCGAAATGAGTACATATTTCGTCTAATTCTTCGTCATTTAATTTTATAAAATTTGCTCTGTTCATTAATTCTACAAGGAGTTCTACAGTATAATGAGGAGGCCTTAAATTGGCATCTAACACCTTATAGTTGGCAATATCCAAAAGTTGTAATAATGTCTTTTTAGAAACCTCATTTCTCCCTGCTAAGCTTCCAAATATAAAAGCATCAGCTTGTTTTACCTCATCCCGAAGAGCTTCTGTACATACTATAAAATCCCAAGCTACGGGTTTATTTATAGTATAAGTAGCCGTATTCTCCTTATCAAGCAATACTTGAACTTCACCTGTTTTATACATACTATCTTTTTGAAAAGTATGAGTGGGCATACCCCGTTCTTCGATATAGCGTAGTATATCTTTTCCTAAAATATCATCTCCAATTCTTGTGATCATTGAAGAATTAATCCCCATAGTATGTAATCGTAAAGCAACGTTAAGCGGTGCTCCTCCTATCTTTTTATGTTCTGGAAATATGTCCCACAACACTTCTCCGAAACAGGTTATTTTCATTTGCTACAATTTTATATCAAGATACTACTTATAATAGTATTAAAAAACAACCCTCAGTGGTTAACAACTCCTCTGAGGGTCTAGGCTGAAACTAAAAAATTAAACTAACTCAACTTACACTCAATTAAATCTGCTTCAGCTTCTCTTCTATATGTTCAAGGCATAAATTATTAATACTACCTATATGACTATGTTTTGTGTTTTTTTCTGGGGCATAGGTTCCCTTTTCGATGTCTTGTCCTATTTTAACATAAGCATCTCTAAACGACATACCTTGCATTACTAATTCGTTTAATGTATCGACACTAAATAAGTAATCATATTTAGAGTCATTTAAAATGTCTTTGTTTACCATTATTTGAGGTAAAGCATACATTGCCATTTCGAGAGATCCTTTTAGGTTCTGAATAGCAGGAATAATACCTTCTTTTAGTAATTGTAAATCTCTATGATATCCACTAGGTAGATTATTGGTTAGAAGGGTAAGTTCGTATGGCAACGCCTGAATTTTATTACACTTTCCTCTTATTAATTCAAAAACATCGGGATTCTTTTTATGTGGCATAATACTAGAACCTGTAGTAAACTCTGAAGGAATCGTCATGAAATCAAAATTCTGACTCATATACAAACATATATCCATAGCGAGTTTAGATAAAGTTCCCGCAATGCTACTAATTGCAAAAGCAGCCGATTTTTCAGATTTACCTCTGCTCATCTGCGCAGCAACGACATTATATTTTAATGTTTCGAAGCCTAACTCTTTGGTAGTAAACTCTCTATCGATAGGAAAAGAACTACCATAACCTGCCGCACTACCCAAAGGATTTTGATCTACCACTTTTAATGCAGCATTCACAAAAAACAAATCATCTACAAAACTCTCGGCATATGCCGAAAACCATAATCCAAATGATGATGGCATAGCAACCTGAAGATGAGTATACCCAGGGAGTAAGATATCTTTATTCTTTTTTGCTGAAGTCAAAAGATTTGCTGATAACTCCTTTACCATGGATTTAATTTGAGATAATTCTTCTTTTAAGTACAAATGCATTGCTACCAAAACCTGATCATTACGAGATCTCGCCGTATGGATTCTCTTTCCCGCATCTCCTATTTTATGCGTTAATTCAAATTCAATTTTCGAATGCACATCTTCAAACTCCTCCTCGATCACAAAAGTTCCTTCTTCAATTTGATTTTGTAAATCATTGAGCACTTTATGAATTGCGACAGATTCTTTTTCGGAAATTAAATTTATACTATGCAGCATTTTGGCATGCGCTAATGTTGCTTGTATATCGTATTTGGCGATTACCAAATCCAACTCTCTATCATTACCTACGGTAAACCTATCTATCTTTTGATCTGTTGGTAATCCTTTATCCCAAAGTTTCATATTATTCGTATTGTAATCTTATTATACTTGCTTATACTATATCTTCTAAAATTTTTATATATAACTCGACTCCTTCTTTAATTTCGTTTACATAAATAAATTCGTTTGCAGAGTGAGATCTGGTAGAGTCTCCCGGGCCTAATTTTAACGAAGGGCAACTCAATACAGATTGGTCAGACAATGTAGGTGAGCCATAAGTTTGTCTCCCCAATTTGATTCCTGATTGTACTATTGGATGATCTATTGGTATGGATGAAGAACCTAAATGTAGCGACCTGGGTTTTATTTCTACCTCTTTTGGCATTGCTTGTTTTACAATATCCAAAATCTCTTCATTTTGGTATTTATCATTTACGCGAATATCCACCACAAAATCACAATGAGCCGGTACTACATTATGTTGTTTTCCTGCGTTTATCTGGGTAACGGTCATTTTAACTTTCCCCAAAGTTTCAGAGTTTTTTTCAAACTCAAAGGTTTCGAACCATTCTATTACTCTAATCGCATTATATATCGAATTATCATTATTTGGGTGTGCGGCATGGCTGGCAGTTCCTTTTACCGAAACATCTAATACCAATAGCCCTTTTTCGGCAACTGCCAACTGCATTAAGGTAGGTTCTCCAACAATACCAAACTCTACGTTTTTTAAATATTTCAATACACTTTTTAACCCTAAAGGCCCACTACTCTCCTCCTCTGCAGATGCTACTATTACAAAGTTGTATTTTAAATTTTTCTTATTATAAAAATGTGTAAAAGCCGCCATCAAAGACACCAAACATCCTCCAGCATCATTACTTCCTAAACCATGCAGTTTTCCGTCTTGTACAAAAGCTTTAAAAGGATCATTTGTATAATTGTCATTGGGCTTTACGGTATCATGATGGGAGTTTAATAAAATAGTCGGTTTAGCTTCATCGAAGTATTTATTATAAGCCCAGATGTTATTATTTTCTCTTTCAAAAGAAATATCATATTTCATAAACCAATTTTCGATCCATTGAGCCGTCTTTTCCTCTTCGGAAGAGAAAGATGGAGTCTCTATTAATCTATTTAAAAGTGATATGGCTTCGGTTGTTAATTCTTGTATCATAATTTTATAGACTAAGTATTGTGTGTTTAATCGTATGATCTTTTATAAAATCTGCATTAGCTATGTGTACTTTATTTACATTTTTTTGTAATGCATCAAAACAGTTTTGAAGTTTAGGTAACATACCATCTGCAATGATCTCTTTATCTCTTAACTTTGAATACTTGTTGAGATCAATGTGTTCGATTACAGAATCTTTATCATTAATGTTTTCTAATACTCCTTTTAATTCAAAACAATAAAAAAGAGAGACTTCAAAACTCTTACTCATTGCAACTGCAATTTCTGATGCGATTGTATCCGCATTAGTGTTTAATAATTGACCGTTACCATCATGGGTAACTGCACAAAAAATTGGTGTAATCCCTAATTTTAAAAACCCTTTTATTACTTTGTCATCTACTTTTAATATATCTCCGACATATCCATAATCAATAAACTGTATTGGTCTTTTTTCTGCCATGATGATATTGGCATCTGATCCTGTTAAACCAAGAGCATTACAATCGTTTTTTTGCAAACCAGAAACAATGGTCTTGTTTACCAAACCAGCATAGGTCATAATAACAATGTCCAAGTTTTGTGCAGAAGTAATTCTTCTACCATCTATCATTTCTGTCTTAACCCCTAATTTATTTGCCATTAGTGTAGCCGATTTACCTCCTCCATGAACCAGGATTTTAGGCCCTTCAACTTTAGAAAAATCTTTTAGAAATGAATCCAAAGCTTCTTGGTTTTCTATAATATTGCCTCCTATTTTGGCAACAAGTAATTTTGGTTTTTCCATTTTTTTAAACTTTTTCAAGAATTTTCTTTAATACCAACTGCGCCGCATACGTTCTGTTATTAGCTTGCTCAATAACAATTGAGTTTTGACTATCTATAACAGCATCATCTACCACTACATTTCTTCTTACCGGCAAACAATGCATGAACTTTGCATCGTTTGTTAATTTCATTTTTTTTTCGGTAATTCTCCACGCAGGATCTTGATGTAGTATTGCTCCATAATCTTCATAAGAACTCCAGTTTTTTACGTACACAAAATCGGCATCTTTTAGTGCATTTTCTTGGTTGTAATCAATGGGCACCTCTTTAGTAATCTGACTGGCTAACTCATATCCCTTAGGGTGGGTAATTACAAAATCTGCGTCCATTCGTTGCATCATTTCTACAAATGAATTGGCAACAGCCTGGGGCAAAGCTTTTGGATGCGGCGCCCATGATAACACAACCTTTGGTTTATCTATTATTTTATGTTCGGTAATCGTAATAGCATCGGTTAATGCTTGTAAAGGATGACTTGTAGCACTTTCCATATTTATGACAGGTACCGAAGCATATTTGATAAAACTTTTCAATACATTCTCGCTATAATCATCCTCCCTATTTTCTAATTTCGCAAAAGCTCGAATTGCCAGCACATCGCAATATTGAGACACCACTTGTGCAGCTTCTTTAATATGTTCAGAGTTTCCTTGATCCATTACGGTTCCGTCGCCATATTCTAACGACCATCCCTGGTCGGTAAAATTCATTACTATAACATTCATCCCCAAATTAAAAGCCGCCTTTTGAGTACTTAAACGTGTACGTAAACTTGGGTTAAAAAACAGTAATCCTATTGTTTTATCCTCTCCCAACGTCTTATCTACCAAAGGCTTGTTTTTTATTTTGATAGCTTCTTCTATCCATTCATTAAGGCAATCTATATCCTGTATCGAAAAATAATTATTCATAGTGTATTGCATTAGTTATTCTTATAAATAGACCCTATTTCTTGATCTATATATAGTGTACTACTCATGATTAAACCTTTTCTGGTACCAAAGCATTTTGTAATGCTTTTATAAATTGATCTATTTCCTTTTTACCTATGCTTAGTGGAGGTAGAATTCGCAACAAGTTTTTATTCATTGCCCCACCTGTAAAAATATGTTCGTCATGTATTAATTTCTTGCGTAAATCTGCTACTTCAAAATCAAACTCTAACCCCAGCATTAACCCTTTTCCTTTTATTTTTTTTACACCCGGAATGTTTGCCGAACAAGACATAAAATATGCTCCGGTTTGCATTGCATTATCAATTAAACTTTCGATTTCTATAACTTCTAAAACCGATAGTGCCGCAGCACATGCCAGGTGGTTACCTCCAAAAGTGGTACCCAACAACCCATAACTTGGTTTAATATGAGGAGCAATTAAAACTCCTCCAATAGGGAAACCGTTACCCATACCTTTGGCTACAGAAATAATATCCGGAGTTATGCCGTGATATTGATGAGCAAAGAACTTTCCTGTTCTTCCGTATCCAGATTGGATCTCATCCAAAATTAAAACCACTCCATATTCATGACACAGAACTTCCAATCCTTTAAAAAAATCGGCAGTACCCTCGTCTAGTCCTCCCACTCCTTGGATAGGCTCTATAATCACTGCACATACGTCTTCTTTTTTTAATTCATTTTGCACCAATTCTAATTGATTAAGAGGTAAAAAAGTAACGTCTTGTTGTTTGTTTAGAGGCGCATTAATTTTATCATTATCTGTAACTGCAACTGCCGCAGATGTCCTTCCGTGAAATCCATTTTGAAAAGCAACTACCCTTGATTTCCCTGTTTGAAAAGAAGCTAACTTTAAAGCATTCTCATTAGCTTCTGCTCCAGAATTGCATAAAAACAATTGATAATCGTTATACCCAGAAACTTCTCCTAATTTTTGAGCCAATTGTTGTTGCAAATTATTGTGTACTGCATTAGAATAAAAACCAATTTTATCTACTTGTTCTTTTAATTTCTTGACATAATGCGGATGCGAATGACCAATAGAGATTACAGCATGTCCTCCGTATAAATCAAGATATTCTGTACCGTTTTTATCTACTACTATGCTATCATAAGCTTTCACTGGTTCTACATCATACAGTGGATATACATCAAATAGTTTCATCACGTTTATTTTATAGTGTTTATTTTTTCATATGAAGCCATAACTCCTTTTATTACTGAAGAGCTTAGTCCTTGATGCTCCATCTCATTTAACCCCTCGATGGTGCAACCTTGCGGAGTCGTCACTTTATCAATCTCTCTTTCGGGATGAGTTCCATTTTTAGCTACTAAGGTAGCCGCACCTATTGCCGTTTGTACGGCTATAATTTGTGCTTCGTGAGGATGAAACCCCATTTGTATACCTCCTTGAATCATGGCTCTTAAAAATCGTAGAAAAAATGCTATCCCACTTGCTCCAAGAACAGTGGCTGCCTGCATTAATCTTTCTTCTATAATCAAAGTCTGGCCAATAGTATCGAACATCTTTTCTACCATTGCTAATTCCTCTTTTACATCTTCATTAGCAGCTATACAGGTCATTGAGAGTTTTTTTGAAGCTCCTGTATTTGGCATTACCCTAACTACCTTATTATCTGGCACAACAGTATTGATTTCGGCTATTGATGTTCCTGTAACTGTAGAAATAAGAACCTGATCTAATGTCAAAACATCTTTAATTTCTTGTAACACAGCATCCAATTGTCTGGGTTGTACACATAAAATAATCCATTTCACATTTTTTATAGATTCGATACAATTTTGCGAAGTTGCAACTCCAAGTTTTTCTTCAACTTCTTTTAAATTATATTTCGATTTATCTACAACCGTAATATTCTTGGCTTGAAAAAGATCACTATTTGCCAATCCTGATATGATGGATTTTCCTAAGTTACCGCCTCCTATAATTGTTATTGTATTCATTTTATTTCTTTTTATTAAAAAGCACTTGCCTTTAATGCTAGTCCTGTTTTTTCTTTTAATCCAAACATTAAATTCATATTATGAATAGCTTGCCCGGATGCACCTTTTATTAGATTATCTATTACTGAAGTGATCAATAACATCCCGTTTTTTTTACGAATATGAAGAATACATTTATTAGTATTTACTACTTGTTTGAGATGAATTTCACTGTCGGAGACTACCGTAAATTCGGCATCTTTATAAAAGTTTTTAAACAACTGTATTGCGCTCTCTTCGCTATCTTTATACTCGGTATACATTGTGGCATAAATCCCTTTACTGAAATTACCTCTGTTGGGAATAAAGAAAATTGGACTTTCGAAATTAGTTTGTACCGTTTTAATGCTTTGTTCGATCTCATCCAAATGCTGGTGAGTAAATACTTTATAGCTCGAAAAATTATTATCTCTCCAACTAAAATGTGTTGTACCTCCTGGCATAACACCTGCACCCGTACTACCTGTGGTAGCATTAATATGCACGGTATTATTTAATTTGCCTGCACTTGCTAATGGTAATAGTCCGATTTGAATCGCCGTTGCAAAGCATCCCGGATTTGCTATGTTTTGAGCCGATTTAATTTTTTCCTTTTGTAATTCGGAAAGACCATATACAAAATTCCTATTTTGAAAATTTTGATCTTTTTCTAATCTAAAATCATTTCCTAAATCAATGATTTTGGTAGTTTCCGAAAAACTATTTGCTTCCAAAAATGATTTGGACCTCCCATGACCTAAGCAAAGAAATAATACATCCACTAATGCATTTATGTTATCTGTAAACTTAAGAGTTGTTTCTCCTATCAAATCAGGATGTTGCTCATAGATAAACTTACCCGCGTTTGTTGTACTAAACACAAAATTCAGTTCTACATTTGGATGATGAACAAGTAACCTTAACAACTCTCCTGCCGTATATCCTGATCCACCAATAATACCTACTTTGATCTTCATTTTTCTGAGTTTATGTTATGGTATATTTTATTTGCATTGCCATAGATTTTAATAAAACCTTTAGCGTCTTCAGAGGTCCAGGAATTATTCATTTCTCCATACTGACCAAAATCAGATTTCATCATATCAAAATCAGATGCTATTCCTTCTAAGCTAAAATGATATGGTTTCAGTTTTATGTGTACATTACCGGTAACTGTTTTTTGAGAATCCTCCATAAAGACTTCAATATTTCTCATGACCGGATCCAGATAATTTCCTTCGTGCAACAACATCCCATACCAGTTAGCCAGTTGTTCTTTCCAGTATTGCTGCCATTTTGTTAACACATGTTTCTCTAATAAATGGTGTGCTTTGATAATTACAATTGGGGCAGCAGCCTCAAAGCCTACTCTTCCTTTAATTCCAATAATAGTATCGCCAACATGAATATCTCTACCTATGGCAAATGAACTGGCCAGTTCTTCTAGTTTTTGAATATTTTTAACGGGAGTATCTATAACACCATCCAATCCGATCAATTCTCCTTTTTCAAAATTGAGAGTAATCATCTCTTCTTTATCTTTTTGCAATTGACTTGGATAAGCAGACTCGGGTAAAGCACCATGAGAAGTCAAGGTTTCTTTTCCTCCGACACTGGTACCCCAAATACCTTTGTTTATAGAATACTGAGCTTTTTCCCAATTATAATGTACATCATGCGTTTTTAGATATGCTACTTCGTCTTGTCTAGACAGTTTTAAATCTCTAATTGGTGTAATAATTTGAATTTCTGGAGCTAAAGTTTGAAAAATTACATCAAATCGTATTTGATCGTTTCCGGCTCCGGTACTACCATGAGCAATATATTTAGCACCTACTTTTTTGGCATAATTAATTACCTCAATCGCTTGAAAAATTCGTTCTGCACTTACCGAAAGTGGGTACGTATTATTTTTTAAAACATTACCAAAAATCAAATACTTGATTGCTTTTTGATAAAACTCATCTAAAATCGTTTTGTTCATATGAGAGGTGCTTCCTAATTCATATGCTCTCTTCTCTGTTTCTTCTAATTCTTTATCCGAAAATCCTCCGGTATTTACTAGTATGGTGTGAACTTCAAGGTTTTTTTCATGAATTAAATATTTCACACAATATGAGGTATCTAGTCCCCCACTATATGCCAATACTACTTTTTCCATAGCACTAATTGTTTATTGGTTGCAAGCATTGTTTGCTTGATATTTTTTAATCTTTTAAGCACTTTTTTGTTGTACCATTTTTCTTTTTTCTTTCTCTTCTGATCCGGGTCATATAACATTCCTGTGCAAAGGCACATTTTGTGATCTTTTGAGGTAAGAATATCATAATTGGTGCATGTTTTACAACCTGCCCAAAATTTGGGATCATCTGTTAGTTCAGAAAAAGTAACTGGTTTATATCCCAAATCAGAATTTATTTTCATTACTGCCAAGCCTGTCGTAATTCCGAATACTTTTGAAGCAGGATATTTTGACAAAGAGTAATTGAATGTAAATTCTTTAATCTTTTTTGCCAATCCCTGATTTCTAAAATCGGGATGTACAATCAATCCGGAGTGAGCGACATATTTCTCATGTCCCCAAACTTCGATATAACAAAAACCTGCAAATTGATTGCCGGATAATGCAATTATTGCATTTCCGTTAATCATCTTATTTTGCACATAGTTTGGTGTTCGTTTGGCAATACCGGTTCCTCGTACTTTTGCCGAATCGGATATTACTTCACATATTTCCTGAGCATAGTGAAGATGACTATTATTAGCGATTATAATATGTACCTGTTGCATAAACGTATTTCCGTTTATCAAAAAGTTTTGATAGTTAAAATTGAATTTGATGTAATGGTATCCGTAGTTGTATTCAGAAAAACAAATAGCTGATAATAAATCCTTAGCTAAAGAATTTGCTATACTTTTCTAAATCATTGGATGTCTCTAGGGGAAGTAGGGCGCACCTGCTTCAAAAGAAAATTAGACCCCCAAGGGGCGACGAAAGCGGCGTACGGGTATGGTAATATTACCTACCTTGTTCGAGGATTGAACTTTAACTTCTGAATAAATAAAATTTGCCGTTTTCATAATAGTAACTCTAAATCGTCGGCCGTAGCCCCTTTCGTTAACTAGATAGTGCAATATTACATAAAAACTAAATACAGATCATGAGATGAATCATAAAATTTTATAAAAATGTGATTTTCATAAAATAAGACCTGAAAATTTGTGATATACATAAATAAAAAAACGGAAAGCCTTGACTTTCCGTTTTCTTTACCTTAAAAAATCTAAGAAATCCTATATTAATGAGTTATGCTTAGATTTTTTACTCTAACAATCCCATGAGATCCAGTATAAGAAGCTCCTTTTACAGATTGCAGGTAGTTTCCAACTTTAAAATAATTCCCTTCGGTGCTGGTATCCATTTGTTGGTTAAATATTCTATTATTTCCTTCAAAAAGCTCAACGAGACCATCATTGTACACTAATTTAAATGTATAACTCGTGTCTAATTTATAGGTACCACTAAGAATTCTACTTCCGCCTAGAACCTCTTCGGTGATATAACCGCTAATTTTAATTCTCACATTTCCTGAAGATTGATCAGGATCGCCTATAAACTGTACTCTAATAACATCATCAACAGTGCTACTTGGACCATGTATTTGTCCAAAACACAATACTCCATCTTTTCCACTGGTACTTCTTGGTAACTGATCTACTCTTACTGTCCAGGTCATGGTATTATTACCATTTTTTGCATCCCAATTGGCCAAATTACCGTTAATCAACTCTCTAAGTTCTACTCTTGGGTTACTAGAGTTTGCCGAACCTCCTAGGCCCCGGTAACACTTAAAGTAAGTCCATTCGCCATCGGTGTAGAAGTAATTAGGATCTTCGTAAGTACTAAAGGTTTGGCCTGTGGCATCTAATACATCATCCCGATAAGTAGCCGAAGAACCAGGGTTACCGGTAAAGCAATTTAATTTCCAAGTATTTGAAGTAAGTCCTAATACATCTCCTGGAGAATTTCCTCCAGGCGGTGGTGGAGGTGGCGGTGTGCTACCTGATGAATGTATTTGTGTTTCTGTAATACTATTCCATGCACTACTAGAGTTACCAAAACAAGATATCCTAACATATCGCACAGTTACATCGTCAAAACTATAGGTTTCAAGATTAGTAGTATTTCCACTACTTCCTGTTCTTTTGGCATCGTATATGGTGCTTAAACTAGAAGTAGAGTTTCCTACTCTAATTTTAAAAAATGCTTTTCTTTGATTTCCTTTATACCATGCAATTTTGAGGCTAGAAATTGTCTTAGGAGTGCCCAAATCGTAAGTAATATACTTACCCGAGTATCCTTTTGACGACCAACGGGTGTTTAGATTTCCGTCCAAAGTATTTGCCGGAACATTACCGTCATCACCATTGGCAGATACTCCAACTGGTGCAACAATAGCTTTAATTAAAGTACTGTCATCTGTTAATTGAGAAGTTTCATTATCAAAACTTTCTGTTTCGCAGGATAGGGTCATCAAAAAAATAAACGCTAATAGCAGTTTACTAATTAAAGAGAAAGATGTTTCTCTATGATCGGTTGATTTATTTTTCATCTTGTAAAAAATTAGAGCGTTAATAAAAGTTTGTGTTAGATATAATGGTAAACCAAAAACATTAAATTGGTCAACCAATTTTATACAATGATAACAATTTTATGACACAACGCAAACGTTTTCGTAAAAAAACTTCAAAATAACTCTCATATTATCAATTTGTTATGTTAATAAATAAAGGATTGATATTTCCAAGTTTTACCAAACAAAAAACAACCTGATTAATGGTTTTTTATATTTTCAAAGATTCATTGATTCAAGTAGATGATGCCTATAAAAGCTAACTAAACGAAAAATTACATGTTATTATTTTTAACAAGAACATAAATATGTAACCATATGTGTTGGAAACATTTTTTTTAGTTAACTTAGATGGTCAACCAATTAATAGTGTTACGAAATTAAATTTCATGGAAAAGATTGAAAAAAAGCCTGAAAATAAGGTAAGTATAGAAGAAACTATCATTTCAAAGATCAAGGAACTTATTGTATCTAAACATTTGGAGCCGGGAGATCGTTTACCTGCCGAGAGGGATCTTGCACAAAAGTTTGGCGTTAGTCGTAACCAATTACGTCAGGCAATTCAACGTTTAGAGTTCTATGGATTAGTTAAAAAATACCCTCAAAGTGGTACTCGTATTTCTAATATTGGAGTTACCGCATTAAATGGTATGATGTCTGATATTTTACAACTACAGGAACCCGATTTTAAATCCCTGGTAGAAACTAGAATAATATTAGAAACTAATGCCGTAAGATTAGCCGCAACAAGAAGAACTGAGGCGCAAATTGTTGAAATCCAAAAAGCACACGAGGCATATAGTACAAAAGCGATAAAGGGAATAGACGCCGTAGAAGAAGATTTAATGTTTCATATAAAGTTAGCCGAAGCTAGCAATAATAGCGTTGTAAATTCTTTAATGTTAATTATCACTCCAGAAATCATTAGTCACTTCATAAAAAACAAAGTCTGTAATAAAGAAGAAAATTATTTACTAATTAAAGAACATCAAAACATTGTTAATGCTATTAAAGAAAAAGATCCTGACAAAGCAGTAGCATGTCTACAAGATCACTTTAGGGATTTATATATCTATTGCAATGAATAATGGTACTTTTTAAACAGTAATAGTAGTTTATCGCAGCTTTTAGAATAATTTTTATTGATTTTCGTATAAAATTAAGTGTTTTTTTAATATTTCTTTAAAAAAAAGCTTCTACTTTCTTTGATTATTAATTTATATCGCTATTTTTGGTTAACCAAATTGGTTAACCAGATTAGTTTTATGAAAAATATACTATTTTATTTGTGTTTAGGGATATCTTTTTATTCATGTAAGCATACTACACAGAAAGAACCTTTATCCAACATTATTACCTCTGTTGATGCTTTTAATGAAACTATTAAAAATGTAAAGCCTGGAGATTCTATTATACTTGCCAAAGGAATTTGGAAAGATGCCGAATTACTTTTTCAAGCTACAGGAACAAAAGATAAACCAATAACATTAACGGTCGAAGAAAAGGGGCAAACTGTATTAGAAGGGCAATCTTATTTACGTATAGCCGGAGAACATTTAATTATTAGCGGGTTAGTTTTTAAAAATGGCTTCACTCCTACTTCCGAAGTAATTTCATTCAAAAAAGATAAAAACAATTTTGCATCTAATTGTAGATTAACCGAATGCGTTATTGATAATTATACCAATCCCGAAAGGAGAGAACAAGATTATTGGATTGGTATTTATGGAAAAAATAATCGCATAGATCATAATCATTTCGAAGGTAAAGGAAACCTTGGCGTTACCATGGCTGTACGTTTAAACTCAGAAAAATTTATAGAAAATCACCATCAGATTGATCACAATTATTTTGGTCCTAGACAAACTCTTGGATCTAATGGTGGCGAAACTCTTAGGATTGGCACCAGTCATCATTCGTTAAGTAATTCTAATACAATTGTAGAACATAATTATTTTGATCGTTGTGGGGGCGAATTAGAAATTATTTCTAATAAATCTTGTCAAAATACATTTCGTAATAATGTTTTTTATGAATGTAGAGGTACACTTACAATGCGCCATGGTAATGAAACTATGGTAAAAAATAATGTGTTTATAGGAAATAAAATACCTAGTACAGGAGGTATTCGTGTAATTAATGGGCAACAAACTGTAGAAAACAACTATGCAATCGGACTTACTGGATATCGTTTTGGTGGGGCATTAGTGGTTATGAACGGTGTTCCTAATTCACCACTAAACAGGTACTTTCAAGTAGCTGATGCCAATATTAAAAATAATACTTTTATTAATTGTGATTATATACAATTATGTGCAGGAAGTGATAATGAACGAAGCGCAACACCTATAAACTCTACTATAGAAAATAACATTTTTTATAATGAACTCAAAAACGATTCCTTTACCATTTATGATGATATTAGTGGTATTGAGTTTAACAATAATATTATAAGCCCAAATACATCTTCTACCCTACCCAAAGGTTTTTTCTCTAGAAAACTTTCTTTAAAAGAAGGTGTACACAAATTACTATCTCCTATAGAAAATGATGTAAATGCAGGTGCGCAATTAACGTTCGATATTCCATCAAAAGAAAATACAGGTGCTTCATGGTATCCCAAGAACAACTCAAATGTTCGTTTTAATACTGGAAAAGTAATCCCTGTAGCTCCAGGAATTAACACATTATTTGATGCTATAAAAACATCGTCTCCGGGAGATATAATTGAACTAACAGCTGCTCATGGATATTTGACTACCAAAACAATTGATATCAGTCATCCAATTACAATTACTTCTTTTCTTGAAAAATCCACTTTAACTTTTGAGAAAAAATCATTGTTTGATATTCAAAATGGTGGGAGTTTAGAATTAAACAAGTTAATTTTTGACGGAAAAGAGGCTCCGGATTATTCGGGTAACGCGGTAATAAGAACCAGTAAATATTCGATGAACAAAAATTATAAACTAATCATTAACAATTGCGATTTTAAGAATCTAAATATTAACCACTCTTATGACGCCATTAAAGTTTTTAAGAACACAGTTGCGGATACTATCAGTATTACAAACTCTGTTTTTAAAGATATTACAGGCAATATTCTTTCTCTAGATAAGGAAATAGGAGAAAATGGAATTTTTAATGCTGAATTCGTAATTCTAAAAAACAATATTTTTTCTAATATAGACGGTGCTGTTTTAAATTTGGTTAGAGATGGAAAGGATGAAAGTACTTTTGGGCCTTTTCTTAGTTTTGATCATAATACACTAGACAATGTAGGAAATGGAAAAAGAAATAAAAACAAAAAATCAATTTCTTTGATAGGGGTACAAAATGCCGAGATCAAAAACAGTATTTTCAGAAATAGTAAGGGCATACAAATACATCTGGTTGTTGGTGGACCCATAGCCAAAATACATCATAACGACTTTTTTAATTCCGAAAAAATATCTGTAACTGGTGATCAAAAGTATGAAATTGATACTCTTTGGGAGGTTGATCCAAAATTTGAGAATAATACAACTTACACTCTTCGAGAAGATTCAAGTTTACAAAACAAAGGTGATGATAATCGATCTATAGGGGTAATCAATAGATAAAACATGAAAAAGACAACCCCTATTATATTCGTTAATTTAGGTAAACCGTTCTCGTTGTTGCTTTTGTTATTGATTGGATTGCAAATTTCTGCGCAAAACCATCCAAATTTAATTTTAACCAAAAATGGCGTAGCAAATATTAAAAAACAACTCGGGCAGATTCCTGTATTTGATAAAAGCCTATCAAAAACAAAGAATGAAATTGACTTAGAAATTGCCAAAGGTATTAGTGTGCCAATTCCAAAAGATATGGCTGGGGGTTATACTCATGATCAACATAAAAAAAATTGGAACACGCTTCAAAAGGCAGGTATATTATATCAGTTATTAGAAGATGAAAAGTATGCAACTTATGTGCACAATGTTCTAAAAGCATATGCAGAGATGTATCCAACACTTCCGTTGCATCCACAAGAACGCTCATATGCAAGAGGAAAAATATTTTGGCAATGTCTAAATGATGCCAATTGGTTAGTATACGTAAGCCAAGCTTATGATTGTATTTATGATTATTTATCGCGTAAAGAAAGAGATTATTTAGAAAAAAACTTATTTGTTCCATTTGCCAATTTCCTTTCTGAAGAAAATCCTCAATTTTTTAATCGCATTCATAACCATAGTACTTGGGGTAATGTTGCTGTTGGTATGATTGGTTTGGTTATGGATAATGACGAACTGGTCAACAAAGCACTATATGGATTAAAAAAAGCGAACATAAACCTCAATCTAAAAGACAATGATGGAGGTTTAATTATAGAAAAAGATCAAAAAGCAGGCTTTTTGGCAAATCTGGACAAACCTTTTTCGCCTGATGGTTACTATACAGAAGGGCCATATTATCAAAGGTATGCCATGTACCCCTTTATGATATTTGCGCAAGCATTGCAAAACAAAAAACCAGAATTAAAAATTTTTGAATATAAGAAAGGGGTATTGATAAAAGCCGTATATGCATTGCTTAATTTGACAAATATGGACGGTGAGTTTTTTCCTCTTAATGATGGTCAAAAAGGAATGTCTTATTTCTCTAAAGAATTAATATCTGCCGTAGATATCGCTTTTCATTATGGAGGAAAGGACACTTCTCTACTCAGTATTGCTAAAAAACAAAATAGCGTACAATTAGACGATACTGGTTTGGCCGTAGCCAAAGGCATTAAAGATAATCAAGCTACACCTTTTGTAAAAAAGTCGATCGAACTTAAAGATGGTTCAGATGGTAAAGAAGGTGGTATAGGAATACTTCGCTCTTCTGATCAACGCACAAGTTTGATTATGAAATATACAGCGCAAGGTTTAAGCCATGGGCATTATGATAAATTATCTTTTTCTTATTATCACAATGGTAAAGAAGTACTTCAGGATTATGGTTTGGCAAGGTTTGTTAATATCGAACAAAAAAATGGAGGAGGTTACCTTAAAGAAAATAAAACCTGGGCCAAACAAAGTATCGCCCACAATACAATCATTCAAGATGAAACCTCTCATTTTGGTGGAAAATTTGAAATAGGAAATATCCATCATTCAGACAAATATCTATTTGACGTTTCAAAGTCGAAATTGCAAATAGTAAGCGCAAAAGAAGAAAACGCATACCCAAATACCAAACTTCATCGCACCATGATTATGTTAGAGGATGAAGATTTTGAAAATCCCGTATTAATTGATGTTATGTCATTTTCGTCAAACGCCATACATCAATTTGATATGCCTTTTTATTATCATGGTCAAATTATAGATACTAATTTTGATTATAAGCACACTGATCAACTTTCTGCATTAGGAACCAAAAATGGATATCAACATCTATGGGTAGAAGGTAAGGCCACTATCAAAAATAACACAGCGCAAGTTACATGGTTATCAAATAATACGTTTTACACCTTATCAAGTTTTACGGCTATAGACGATGAATTTTTATTTACTCGAATTGGCGCTAATGACCCTCAATATAATCTAAGAAGAGATCCTGGATTTATGATTCGAAAACCAAAGTCCAAAAATGATTCTTTTATCCATGTTATCGAAACACATGGCTCATATAATCCAGTTACTGAAATAGCAACTAATACACGTAGTGCTATTAAAGAAGTACAAAAAATCAAAATTGAAAATCAAAACTATACGGCTTGGTCAATTTTAACAAAAAAAGGGAGTACACATATGTTTATATTATGTACTACAAATCCAAATCATACAAAATCGCATACAATAACGGTAAATGGACAAACCCATACTTGGGTGGGTGCATATAAGCATACAATAAAAAAATAATCTAAACACTAAATATATCATCACATGAAAAGTTTTGGGTCAAGTAAAGAGTTTATAATAGGAAAAGAAATAGAATGGCAAACCGTTGGCGAGGGAGTTCAGCGCCAAATTATGGGGTATGATGACCAAATTATGCTCGTGAATGTAAAGTTTGATAAAGGAGGGATTGGAGTAATGCACAAACATTATCACTCTCAAGTTACTCATGTTGTTAGTGGTGAATTTAAAGTAACTATTGGCGATGAAACCAAAATCTTAAAAGGTGGGGATTCGTTCTATATCCCTCCCAATGTAATGCATGGAGCCATTTGCTTGGCTTCTGGTTTTCTGATTGATGTATTTAGCCCTATCCGCGAAGATTTTATGGAATAAATCAATAATATCTTGCACGTTATATCCATGTAGAAAGAGCATCTCTTCAAAATAAATACCAATAAACTATCTGTTATTCAAAATTTTAACATTTAAAATGCTAATATTTTTTTTATTAACATTAAAATAACATATATTTGGTAAACCAATTTGGTTATCCAGTTTGGTTTACCAAATTAAAACAAACAATCACTCTAATAAACAATCAAACTTATATCATATGAAACCAAAAAGTAAATAACAAAAAAAGGACAGGTACACACCTATCCTTTTTGAATTACTTCTTTCGCACAGAAGTAATATTTGAAATGCATGAACTTTATCAATCACATGCCTCGCAAAAATACGAAATTTTATTAGAATCGTAAGGTTATGTGATAAGTTACAAAGGGGAAATAGGGAATACTTCTATTAATTCTTCATCAAGATATCTTCTATAGATATCCATCTAATTGTAGGAACATAACATAATTAAAATGAATTTTAAAATTAAACTAATTTTTATTGTCCTGGTTTTATGCCAAATACCTTTGCTAGCGCAGGACACTTATTTGCTATCCGGTAGGATTGCAGATCAAAAAAACGTACCTATTCCGGGAGTGAATGTAATCATCGCTAATACCACCAATGGTACTTCAACTGATTTTGACGGGGGATTTCAAATTCAGGTAAAAAGCGATGATGTACTTCAAATTTCTTACGTTGGGTACATTGCTCAAACTGTCATTATTACCAACCAAAAAACACTAGATATAGTATTGCAAGAAGATTCTACAGTACTTGACGAAATAGTTGTTGTGGGTTATGGTACTCAGAAAAAATCAAGCCTTACAGGGGCAATATCTTTAGTAGTAAATGAAGATTTAGAACAGTTACCAGTATCTAGGGTTGATGATGCTCTTGTTGGGCAGGTATCCGGAGTTAACGTACAAGCCACCGAAGGAGAAGCAGGGTCCGCTCCTACCATTCGTATTCGTGGTACGGGATCTATCTCGGGTGACTCTAGTCCGGCAATCGTTGTAGATGGATTAATTGTTGATAATGACTTTTTAGGGTCTCTTGACATGAATGATGTTGAGTCATTTAGTGTCTTAAAAGATGCTGCATCTGCTGCTATTTATGGTTCTCGAGGAGGTAATGGTGTTATCATAATTACCACCAAACAAGGAAAAGAAGGAAAAACGAAATTTTCGTATAGTACATATACCGGTATAAAGGAAGCTAGACAGAGTGATGCATACTATTTTTCGGTTGCAGAAACTGCCGCAGCAGAACTTGCTGCAACAGGAACCTTGTCGGACCGTACACGTTACAAACAATTAATTGGTGTTGATCGTGATTGGCAAGATGTAATTTTTGATGGCGGAACAATAACAAGTCATGCATTTAGTGCCAGAGGCGGAAGTAAAAAAACAAAATTTAGCACAGCTTTCAACTATATCCATGACGAAGGAGTTTTACTAACTGATGATTTTAAAAAATACACTTACAAGATTAAGGTAGACACTAAAGCAAATGACAAGTTTTCATTTGGAGGTAGTCTTGCTCCATCTTATACTACTCGAAGAAGATTTGATGGTTCTGTTCATGATATTTTAAGACAAACACCTTGGTTGCCAGTTTATCATGATGCAAATACTATTCAATTCGTAAACAGATTTAATCATCCCGATGTTCAAATAGGAGATTATGCAACTCAAAGGCACTTTGATGATTTTGATTTAACGACTGGTCAACCTGTTGCTTCTGGAGGAACTGATATTAGTAATACATCAAATACAAACCCAGCTGCAAAAGTATTAGAAAGAGATCGTAGAGAACGAAGATTTAAAATGTTTGGTAGTGTATATGGACAATATAATATTACCGATAACTTAAATTTTAGAACTGCTCTATCCGGAGATTATCAGAACACAGAACGTTTTCGTTGGCAAGGTGTAAAATCCAATAGAAATGGGGCATCTGCAGCTTCACTTACTATTTCTTCTCAAAATAGAATTCATTTGGTTACAGATAATTATTTTTCTTATAACAAAGTAACTGATCGACATAATATAAATGCTGTTGTAGGGTTTTCTGCAGAAAAATTTGATACTTCAGATGAAAGTGCAACAGGAACAGGGTACGATTCTGATTTATTAAGAACATTGTCTGCCGCAACACAAATTGCTGATGCCAGTTCTTTTGAACTAGAAAATAGTTTCATGTCGTTCTTTGGTCGGTTGAACTATGCTTTTGACAGCAAATATCTTTTTTCTTTAAGTTATCGTAGAGATGGTAGTTCAATTTTTGGTCCTGATAACAAATTTGGAGATTTTCCTGCTGCATCTATAGGTTGGGTAGTATCCAACGAAAACTTCTTAAGTGACAGTAATATTATCAACAATCTAAAATTCAGGTTTAGTTACGGTTTTACAGGAAACAATAGATTAAATACAGGTACGGTTATCGTAGACAATTATCCTTCATTAGCATTACTAGGATCAACAACTGCAGTTGTCGGTGGTAGTGCTGTATCTTCATTAAACCCTTTAAACATTGCTAATCCAGAATTAAAATGGGAACGCTCTAGGGAAATTAATTTTGGTGTTGATTTTGGTTTCTTTAATAACCGAATATCAGGATCTGTGGATTATTATACCAGAACCAGTGATCAATTATTATTAGACAATCCAATTTCTTCGACTACTGGATTTAATGAAGCTCTAGTTAACCTTGGGGAAGTGGAAAATAAAGGGATTGAATTAGAATTACGAACTAGAAATATTTCTACTGAAAAATTCCGCTGGTCAACCTCGATAATCGCTTCAAGAAATGAGAATGAATTAATAGATTTTGCAGATTCAAATGGACAAATTTTAAATGTCGATAGTAAACGTGCCGCAGAGTGGATTAATCTGGAGGGGCAACCCATCTCTTCTTTTTATGGTTGGGTAGTAGACAGAGACATACCATTAGAGTTTATTAATGACCCTTATCATCCTATCGGAGGAGAAGCGCAAGACGTTTATGTCAAGGATTTAAATGGAGACGGTTTGATCGATGATGATGACAAAACTATACTCGGAAATCCTTATCCTGATATCGTATGGAGTGTGACAAATGAGTTTCAAATTGGCAATGTAGATTTTAGCTTTCAATTTCAAGGTAGTCATGGTGCCGAAGTAAGAAATATGGGAGATCAATACCTTTTTAACCAATTTAATAGTTCGCAAGATTTTACTGCCGATACACCTGATCAAGAATTTATTCGTCAAAAAATATTTACCGATGACATAATACAAGATGCTTCATATGTAGCTCTACGTAATGTGAATATAGGGTATTCTATACCAAAAGATGTTTTAGATCGAATAGGTGTTTTCACAAAGGTAAGGTTTTATGGATCCGGACAAAACTTAATGTATTTAACAGCTGATGGTTATACCGGTTTTAATCCCGAGTTTGTAGAAAACACAAGGCCTGCCGCATTAACCTTTGGTTATCAAAGAGCTGGTTCACCAATATTTAGAACAATATCGGTTGGCGTAAACATGGAATTTTAATTGGACAAAAACAACATAAGATAAAAACATTATGAAACAACTTAAATATATAATGGTGCTATTATTAGCCTTAGGAGTAGCTTCTTGCGAAGATGACTTCTTAGAGCCAGCACCTACCGGGGCAGTAAGTTCTTCTACATTTTACTCAAATGAAGAAGAATTAGAATCTGGAGTAATTAATATGTATGATGGTATTCAAGGTATAAATGATACTCGAGCCGATTCAAATCACGCAATACAGGTAGAGTTTTATGTTACCGAAATGCGTAGCGATAATACCAGAACCAAAAGTAGTGAAGGCGAAGCTGCTCAATTTGAAAATTTTAATATCGAAACTACAAATGGTATTGTAGCAGATTACTACAGAAGTTTTTACAATGTTATTTTCAGATCTAACATTGTTCTTCAAAACCTAGACGTTGCCTCTGATCAAAATAGAGGTAAATTTGAAGGAGAAGCTAAGTTTATAAGAGCCTATTCTTATTTCAATTTGGTACGATTATTTGGTGACTTACCATTAGTAGACAGAGTTATAAAACCATCTGAGATTGATATTCAATTTACTCGTGTTCCTACAGCTACTGTTTATGAACTAATTATAAGTGATCTTGAAACTGCTGTTGCTAATTTAGACAATACGTATAAAAACAGAGCTTCAAGAGCAGCTGCTCAAACACTTTTGGCAAAAGTATATCTTACATTAGGCACAAACTATAGTGAGGCTCAACAGCTTTTGGAAGCTGTAATGAACAGTGGTTTTTCATTAGAATCTAATTTTAAAGATGTATTCTACAACGAATTAAATGATGAAATCATATTTTCGATAGGATTTATTCCCGATGTTAATGATGACAGTCAAAATTTCTCTGCAGAATGGTTAAATGCTGTAGGGCGAACTAGTGGAGTTAATTACGTTACTACCGAAGCTAGAGAAGCACTGGACGCTCTGGGAGGAGATCGAACTCAGTTTTCGTATAGACAAGATGCTATTCAACCATCTCAATTTCAGGTGGCAAAATACATCCCAAATGGAGATGATAACCTTGGTATTGCTCCTACTTCAAACGATCCTACCCTAGCCGGAAATGATTGGATTGTCTTGAGATATGCAGATGTATTACTTATGCATGTAGAAGCAATTATGGCAGGAGGGCAAGAAACCTCGGTTCAGGCGGCTTTAAATTCTTTTCAATTAATTCGTAACAGAGCAGGATTAACAGATATCGTTACCAATATTACCAAACAAGAATTACTAGATGAGAGACGTGTAGAACTTGCTTTCGAAAATCATCGTTTCTTTGATTTGGTAAGGTTTAATACTGCTCAAGATGTACTATCAGCTTTTTCCGACGCCAATGGGCTAGGCTTTAGTGCTACAGATCTTTTATTGCCTATTCCTCAAATCGAAAGAGGATTGAGTAATGGTTTATTAACACAAAACCCTGGTTACTAAAAGTATTTAAAAAAAGTCATTATGATCAATTATATTAACAAAAAGAAATCAATCAATACAGGAGTATTGTTTGTTTCAATATTTATCTTAACGATACTCACTACAGCATGTGATTACGAATTTGATTTACCTGAAGCCGGATCAATCGCCGATGAGACACCACCAGTAGCTAATTTTACTGCATCGCAAAGCGAAACGGATTTTCTAAAGTATACCTTTTCTAATCTTTCGACTAGCGCAACTACATTTGCGTGGGATTTCGGAGATGGTAATTCTTCCGCCGAATTAGATGGAGAAAACACATATTCGGCTGAAGGTACCTATACTGTTACTTTAACAGCCTCGGATGCCTTGGGCGTTACTAGTACTTTTGCTGAAGATATAACCATAGTAGAACCTCAAGCTCCAGATGTTCCTGATCCTGTTTTGGTTAACACGGACTTTGATAAACTTCCTAAATCTTCGGGTTCTGATTGTTCTTGTTCTGCTTGGATTAATAAAAGTATTGGTGATCAAGGAGAATCTAGTTCTGGTAATGGAGGTTCTGATAACGTTGTTAAGCTTGACAATAATGAACCTGATCATTTATATCAAGAGTTTGAAGTTGTACCAAACGCAGATTATACAATACAAATAGTTACATCTTTTAAAAGCCCAGAGGGTGGTTCATTTCCTAGCATGCTCGAGTTAAGAGTTTTAGGGGGTGTTGGTTATACGAGTGGTTACACTCCAACTTATTATACAGAAACTGTAGATTTTCCTCAGGATGATTTTGGTTATGCTTCTGTTTCGCAAGTCGAAGATCCTGCAAATAATCTTTTAATTGAGACGCAAAGTAATCCAAATGATGACGGTTACATTACCTATACATATACATTTAATGCCGGAGCTAATGACAGTGTTGCACTTTTTATAAGAGGTATAGGAGGTCCTGCTACTGGAGGTGGCGGTGGTGATTTTGGATATAACAGTGGAGATGAAGAAATACGAGTTGATTCTCTAACTATTTCAGCTATAAATTAATCTGCGAAATGAAAAACATTCAAAAAAATATAGTATCACTTTTAGTAATCGTATTTCTATCTGTTAGCGCTACTTGCCATGCTCAAAAAAGTAGCGTTTCAGATTTGAGTGTTAAAAAAGAAAGGAAAAAAAAGAAAAAGAAATATCGGTTACCCAAAATAGACTTAAGTCATTGGAAAGTCACTTTGCCAGTGGGTAAGCCTGATGAAGTAGCCCCACCCGAAATTTTGGATTACGCAAATAACGAAGTACTCAAAAAATACATGTACAACGATTCTGTACAGGGTGCTCTGGTTTTTTATGCTTTTCCTAATTCCAAAACGGCAAATACCAAATACTCCAGGTCAGAATTGAGAGAGCAAATGATTCCTGGTAATAACAAAATGAATTGGACATTTGCACAAGGAGGAACCATGAGAGGAAAACTAAAGGTTAGTGCTATTTCAAAAAACAAAAAAGGGAAATATCACAAAACCATCATCATGCAAATTCATGGTAGGTTATCCAACAAGCAACGTGACCTCATCGGGCAAAAAGATAATAATGCTCCGCCAATATTAAAAATATATTGGAAGGACGGAAAAATTAGAGTAAAAACAAAAGTGCTTAAAAATCCCAACATCTCTCAGACAGAAATATTAAAAACTGATGCCTGGACAGATGACGAAGGGTATACTTTTAAGGAAGAAGTAGGCTTTAAAAAATTCACTTTAGAAGTAAAAGTTTCTAGTGGTAAAATGGTCGTATCCTTAAATGATAACGAATATGCCGTGTATAAGGATAACAATATTAGACGATGGGGAATATTTGAAAACTATTTTAAAGCAGGTAATTATTTAACCACTACCGATAAAGGAGCATTTGCAAAAGTAAATTATTATCAACTTGAAGTAAATCATTAATCAGCCTTAATAATAGATAAATAGACTTGAATTAGCCAAATATTATAGAGTTTGTTAGACTCAAAAAAAGGATAACAAACTCTATTAATAACACAGAGTAGAAATACTCAATTTATGTAATACCAATGTAGCTTATGAAACTAGAGATACTAACTAAAAATGAAAATCGGGATATCCAGAAGCAAATTATTTCGAAAATCAGGGATCTAATAAATTACAAAAATCTTGAGCCTGGTGACAAACTGCCTTCCGAACGATCTTTATCCGAAAAATTCGAGGTTAGTAGAGGTAATATTCGTGAAGCTATTCAGAAGTTAGAGTTTTATGGTCTGTTAGAATCAATCCCTCAAAGCGGAACATTTGTTGCCGATATAGGAGTCACCGCTATGAATGGTATGATTGAAGATATTCTAAGATTAGACGACCCTGATTTTAAGTCTTTGGTAGAAACACGGATTTTATTAGAATTAAAAACTGCTCAATTAGCAGCGCTTAGAAGAACCGATGATGACTTAAAACTTATGAAAGAAGCTCTTGATGCTTACGCAAATAAGGTTCTTAAAGGAGAAGATGCGGTTCAGGAAGATTTGTTATTTCATTTGGCAATTGCCAAAGCCAGTGGTAATAGTACCATGAATACGTTCATGTTAATTATTACTCCCGGAATAATAACAAACTTTGAAAAATATCATGTTTGTGATAGCGATCAAACTTTTCAAGGAATTCAGGAACATAATGATATTTATGAAGCTATAAAAAATCAAAAACCCAAGCTAGCAAAAGAAAAAATGAAAGCCCATTTTAAAATATTATATCAATACTGTTATAACCAAACTATTTAAAACTTAAATATAAACAATCAACATTTTCAACTAAACACAAAAAATCTCTATGAAAATTAAAGGATTAAGATGGTGGATAATAGGCTTGGTATGCTTGGCAACGATTATTAATTATATTGATAGATCTGCTCTTGGTATCATGTGGCCCGAAATGCAAAAGGATTTGGGGTTAACAGAAGAAGACTATGCTTGGATTATAAATATATTCACTATCACCTATGCTGCCGGTAAATTTATCTCGGGATGGGTATATGACAAAGTAGGTACCAAAATAGGGTTTGTACTCTCTATATTTTTCTGGTCACTCGCTTCTTTATTACACTTTTTTGCCAAAGGGCTAGCTTCTCTTGGTTTATATAGAGGTATACTTGGTGTTTCTGAGGCCGGGAACTGGCCAGGAGCCGTAAAAAACAATGCCGAATGGTTTCCTATAAAAGAACGAGCCATCGCTCAAGGTATTTTTAATGCCGGTGCAGCTATAGGTTCTATAGTTGCCGCGCCTACAATTGCTAAACTATTTGAAGGATATGGATGGAGATGGACTTTTATAATCATTGGGGTTATCGGTTTTTTATGGATCATTCCGTGGTTAATTTTTAATAAAAAACAACCCAAAGAACACCCTTGGATTACAGATAAAGAAAAGGATCTTATTTTATCAGGACGACCTCTATCCAATCAAAATGATCAGGAAAAAGGACTTCCGTTATTCGAAATATTACAACATAAAGAAGCATGGGGTATCCTTGCATCACGATTCTTTATAGAACCTATTTGGTGGTTATTCGTATTCTGGATGCCCATTTACCTTAACAAACAATATGGTTTTAATGTAAAAGAAATTGGCTTGTACGCATGGTTTCCTTATGTAGGAGCTGCTATTGGTAGTATTGCTGGTGGATGGTATGTTCAAAAATTAATGAAAAGATTGAGCCTTGACAAAGCAAGGAAAAGAGTTATTGCCATAGGAGGTGTTATTATTTTTGTTGCCATAATCTGCGCTATCTTATTTGCAAACACTCCCGAAAAATTCGTGTCATTTGTATTTATAGTACTATTCGGATTTCAATTTTCGATTAGCAATATACAGACACTATCTAGTGATATTTTAAAAAGCAAATCTGTAGGAGCTTTAGCTGGATTAGCAGGAACTATAGGAGCAATCTCTGTAGCTATCATGAATTTTATTATACCCAAAATAACGACTGTGTCTTATACTCCGGCATTTATTATTCTGGCAGTATTGGCACCACTATCGGTACTATCAATTTTTGTACTGATTAAAGAAATAAAACCTTTAAAAGAAAAATAAACAACTTAAATAATATTTAAAAAAATGAATTTAAAAAGAAAAATAGCCGTAGTAACTGGAGCTACTGGTGGTATTGGTTTCGAAGTTGCAAAAAGACTAGGTAATGATGGATATACCGTAGTTTTAAATGGTATAGAAGATGAAAAAGGAGCCCAAAGAGTAGAAGAATTAGCCGCTGAAGGAATAACTGCCGAGTATCTTGGTTTTGATGTTACAAACGAAGATGCCGTAACTTCAAACATAAATGCAATTGGAGAAAAATATGGCAAAATTGATGTATTGGTAAATAATGCTGGCGGATTAGGCGGAAGATCCAGATTTGAAGGAATGACAACAGAATTTTATAGATCAGTAATGGCTTTAAATCTTGACTCCACATTTTTTGCTTCTAGAGCCGCTATTCCATTCCTTAAAAAAGGAGAAAACACTTCAATTATTAATTACACGTCAAATGCGGGATGGACAGCAGGAGGACCCGGAGCAGGAATTTACGGAACATCAAAAGCAGCAGTAAATGCAATAACCAGAGCCTTGGCAAAAGATCTTGCAGAGTATGGTATAAGAGTAAATGCAGTATCTCCTGGTACAATCGATACACCTTTTCATGCACAAATTAAATCAACAAAACCTGAAGTCTTTGCTTCATGGAAAAATAATATATTATTAGGCAGATTAGGTCAACCAGAAGATGTAGCTTCTGTTGTTTCCTTCTTAGCAAGTGATAATGCAGCTTTTATTACAGCCGAAACTATTCAAATTGGAGGCGGACAAGCATTAGGAATATAAGTAAGAGGTATTTAGCCGGAAACAAATTTTCGTAAATTACAAAGACGAATACCTATATAATTTGCAGACTACTTTTCTAATTAAATAGTATCTGTATAAATTAAAATAACGAAATGGATAAAGTAGTAACCTTTGGAGAAGTTTTGATGCGTATTGCTCCTCTGGGAAATAAAAAACTGAAACAATCTAACCAATTAGAATACTACTTTGGGGGGACCGAAGCTAATGTAGCTATATCTCTTTCTCAATTAGGTAATCATACACAACATATAGGTGCTGTATCCAATGATTTTGTTGGAGATGCTGCCAAAAGTTATTTGAAAAAATATGGCGTAAACATTGATTATATTATTGACTCAGACCATCCTTTGGGATTATATTTTCTTGAGGTTGGAGCTGTAATGCGACCAAGCACAATTTCTTATAATAGATCTCACTCTGCATTCGCAAATATTAAACCCGAACATGTTGAATGGGATAAAGTTTTAGAAAATTGTACATGGTTTCATTGGACAGGTATTACTCCTGCCCTATCTCATAGTGCTTATGAAACCTTAAAAGAAGGGTTGTTATTAGCGAATAAAAAAGGAATAACAATATCGGCAGACCCTGCATATCGCAGCAACTTATGGAATTATGGAAAAAAAGCTCACGAGATCCTCAATGAACTCATCGAATTATCCACAATATTTATAGGAGGTGTAAATGAAATTAACGAACTTCTGGGCACAACATTTTTAAATAGTAAAGAAGGTTTTATACCTGCTAGTAAATTATTAACCAAAGAGCACCCAAACATCAAAAAGGTTTTTGACAAAGAAAGAGTGTCCCGTAATGCTAATTGGCATAAAATAAAAGCACGAGCCTGGAACGGGATAGAGTTTCTAGAAACTGATGAATTAGAAATCACTCATGTTATAGATAGAATTGGAACAGGTGATGCTTATGCCGCCGGACTAATTCATGGATTATTACACTTTGATGACCACAAAGCGCTAGAATTTGCAAACGCAGCTTGTGCATTAAAACATACTATTGAAGGTGATGCCAATTTGGTTTCGGAAAAAGAAGTGTTAAACATCATCCAGGGTAACCTGGCAGGAAGAATAGTTAGATAAAATGGCGCAATATACCAGAATAGAAGTTATACAAGCAATGGGAGATACAGGAATTGTACCCTTATTTTACCATTATGATGTAGCTATTGTAAAGAAAGTAATCCAAGCCTGCTACGATGGTGGTGCCCGAGTATTCGAATTTACTAATAGAGGAGATCACGCGGATAGCGTATTTTCTGAAGTTTCTAAATGGGTGTGTAGCACGATTCCTGATATGATGTTAGGTATTGGATCTATTGTAGATGATGCAACAGCTGCCCTATACATACAAAAAGGAGCCAATTTTATCGTTTCGCCATTACTAAATCCCGAAATAGCTAAAATTTGTAATCGAAGAAAAATCGCTTGGCTACCGGGTTGTGCAACCTTGTCAGAAATTAATTATGCCGAGGAATTAGGTGCCGAAATTGTAAAAATATTTCCTGCAGCTCAAATTGGTGGGCCCGATTTTATCAAAAGTATTAAAGCTCCATGTCCTTGGTCCAGTATAATGGCCAGTGGTGGTGTATCTCCCGAAAAAGAGAACCTAACCCGTTGGTTTCAATCCGGAGCATATTGCGTGGGTATGGGATCAAAACTTATTATCAAAAATGCTGATGAAGGCTATGACTATAAAAAGATTACCGAATTAACCCAAAATTCGATTCAAATGATCAAAACTATTAAAAAAGAAATCTAATCGAGTAGGTTGTGTAAGTTATGTAAATACCCAAAACTAATATTAGATTACTCTTGACAATCTGAATTATCATAATTGTCAAAAGATCCCTTGTAAAGTCAATTACAGGGGATTCTTTTTTTAGTAAAATCTTTATACAAAAAAGACGATCTTAGTAGATCGTCTTTTTAATATTATAAGGTATACAATTTTACTTTCCTCCGAAAGTAAATAATAATCCTAAATTGAAGGAAATATCTCCTACAGAAGCATCTCCTGTTTTACCTGCACTTAAATACGCAGCATTAACATTCAGGACTCCATACTTAAATCCTAAGGCTGGACGAAATGCAAAGTTAGAAGTACTGGCAGCTAACTCTGCTGAAGTTCCATCTACTTCAATAGCACCAATAGTAGCAAGACCTAAACCAAGACTACCGTATGGTCTAAACCCTGATTCTGTAAAATAGTAACGTCCGTTAACCATATACGTCCCTACAGCAACATTTCCGATAGATCCTGTAATTTGTCCTGCAGCAAGATCAGCTCCAACTAAGAAATCTCCACTATAAAGGAAGGAAACATCAATATTTTCTGTCACACCATATCCAAGTTCAAAATGAGCAGAAAGACCACCATCGGTGAAATCTGCAACATCTCCAGAAGGTATTGCATATCCAGCACCAAAACCAAGTTTAACTTGAGCATTTGTAGCAGTTAATCCTAATACTGCAACTGCAGCGAAAAGTAAAATTTTTTTCATAATAGATTTTAGGTTTTATCGTTTAAGTGAACGAATATATCGATAAAATACACGATTTAACAAATTTTTTTAATAAAAAATTTAACTCAAAACCATAAATACCTAATAATTAGGTACTTATGATTAAAATTAATTTACTTGTAAAATAGATTGAAATAGTGTTTTTAAGCTGTAAATGAAATAAAACCTAGCTACCTTAAACCAAAAACTGAAAAAGATCTGGTTTATCATTCAAATAATCTCCAAAGAAATTAAGTTCTTTCATTCTAGTAATAAGAGGGTCAAGGTCATTTTTATCTTTTAACTCAATGCCTACCACAGCAGGACCATTTTCTCTACTGGATTTTTTAGAATATTCAAAATGAGTTATATCATCATTAGGTCCTAATACGTCTCCTACAAATTGCTTTAGCGCTCCCGCCCTTTGTGGAAATCGTATGATAAAATAATGTTTAAGATCGGCATACAATAATGCCCTCTCTTTAATCTCTGCAGTACGGGTAATATCATTATTACTCCCACTCACAATGCAAACCACATTTTTATCCTTTATTTTATCTTTATAAAACTCTAATGCCGCCAAAGTTAGTGCCCCCGCAGGTTCTACTACTATGGCATCCCTATTATACAAATCCAAAATGGTTTGACATACCAAACCTTCGGGTACGGTAAACATATCGGATAAATGTTCTTTACAAATATCAAAATTAAGATCTCCTACCTTTTGTACTGCCGCGCCATCAATAAACTTATCGATATCTACAATTTCAGTATTTTTATTATTTTGGATAGATGTGAGCATAGATGGTGCTCCCTGAGGTTCTACTCCAATAATTTTTGTTTTTGGCGACAATGCTTTAAGCGCTCCACAAAGCCCAGAAGCTAATCCCCCACCTCCAATAGCCACAAAAACATAGTCTATAGCAACATCACTTTGCTTGAATATCTCTAAACCAATAGTTCCTTGACCTTCGATAGTTTTTGGATCTTCAAAAGGATGAACAAATGTCTTTTTCTGAGATATACAGGCTTCCTTAGCGGCTTTAGAAGAATCATCAAATGTATCTCCTTCGAGTATAATTTTAACATAATCACCGCCAAACATCTGAGTTTGTTCTACTTTTTGTTTTGGCGTAACAGATGGCATATAAATAGTACCTTCAATCCCGAGATGGTTACATGCAAATGCTACTCCTTGAGCATGGTTTCCGGCACTCGCACAAACAACACCTCTTTCTAACTCTTCTTTGGTTAGAGAGTTTATTTTATTAAAAGCGCCTCTAATTTTATAAGATCGTACACGTTGTAAATCTTCACGCTTTAATAAAATGTTAGCTCCATACTGTTTAGAATATCGGATACTGTTCACCAAAGGAGTAACCATCGCCACTTCTTTTATGGTAGAAGCTGCCTTTTGGATATCCTCTAATTCTGGAAAATAAGTTGTGGTTATAGTACTCATAATTCCTTAGGTAAATTTCATTTAGTTTTTGTTAGCCTGGATCTATCAAAGAATACACAATACACATCTCAAAACTTTAACAGATCCGGCCATACAAAAATTTAGTTGGTTAAACTATAGGTTTCATCGCTGTCATCGAAGCTCTTAAACGAGCTCCTACAACTTCGATGGGGTGATTTCTTAGTGTTGCATTTACCTCAATTAATTTGGCATTGTCAACTTCATTTTTATGCGTAGCATCATAAGATTTTCCGATAACATCTGTATCTATACCTTTCATAAAATCGGTTAATAATGGTTTACAGGCATGATCAAACAAGTAGCATCCATACTCTGCCGTATCTGATATCACACGATTCATCTCAAAAAGCTTTTTTCTAGCAATAGTATTTGCAATTAGAGGCGTCTCATGCAAGGATTCATAATATGCAGACTCTTCAATAATTCCAGAATCAGTCATAGCTTCAAAAGCTAGCTCTACTCCTGCTCTTACAAAAGCAAGCATTAACACACCATTGTCATAAAATTCTTGTTCTGTAATTTCAACATCTCCTGCTGGTGTTTTCTCAAACGCCGTCTCTCCTGTAGCTGCTCTCCATGAAAGCAGATTTTTATCATCATTAGCCCAGTCCTCCATCATTGTTTTAGAAAAATGCCCCGTCATGATATCATCCATATGTTTTTGAAACAACGGTCGCATAATCTCTTTTAACTCTTCAGATAACTCGAATGCTTTAATTTTAGACACATTCGATAATCGATCCATCATATTGGTAATTCCACCATACTTCATTCCTTCAGTAATGGTTTCCCATCCATATTGAATAAATTTTGATGCGTACCCGGGGTCAATTCCTTTCTCTACCATCTTATCAAAGCATAAAATAGATCCAGTCTGTAACAGACCGCAAAGAATGGTTTGTTCACCCATAAGGTCCGATTTTACCTCGGCTACAAAAGACGATTCTAGAACTCCTGCTCTGTGTCCTCCTGTTGCTGCTGCATAAGCTTTTGCTTGATCCAAACCATTATTCTTAGGGTCATTTTCGGGGTGTACTGCAATTAATGTAGGTACCCCAAATCCTCTTTTATACTCCTCTCTCACCTCAGAACCAGGACATTTTGGAGCAACCATAATTACAGTAAGATCTTCTCGCACCTTCATTCCTTCTTCTACGATATTAAAACCATGAGAGTATGATAGTGTTGCTCCTTTTTTCATCAAAGGCATTACAGTGTTCACTACGTTGGTATGCTGCTTATCGGGGGTAAGATTAATAACCACATCTGCCTCAGGAATCAAGTTCTCATAAGTTCCTACATCAAACTTGTTATCAGATGCGTTGATAAATGATTGTCTTTTTTCATTGATCGCTGCTTCTCTTAGTGCATAAGAAATATCCAGTCCAGAATCTCTCATATTCAATCCCTGGTTCAGCCCTTGAGCGCCACAACCAACAATAACGATTTTTTTTCCTTTTAATGCATCTACTCCAGCCGAAAACTCTTCGGCATTCATAAATCTACATTTTCCCAATTGTGTCAATTGATCTCTTAACGATAGCGTATTAAAATAATTTGCCATTTCCTTCTTAATTAGTTGTCTTTTCCGTTCGGAAATTTGATTTAATTTTGATTTTAATTGTTTCTTTTTGGTGTATCCCCAACATATTGGGGTCGGGCTATTCACTATATCTTTATGATGCTATCGCGATAACATCAAAAGGATGTCGTTACTATCCCTTACACGGTTTCTTCTGCAAAACTTTCTAATAATTTAGATATATGCATTTTTTCTTTGGTTACTGCAATCCTGCCCGAGCGTACAAACTGCATTAGTCCATACGGTTCTAATTTGCGATACAATGCATCTACCTCTCTGCGTCTCCCTGTCTTTTCTAATACAAAAAACTCTGGAGTAACCGTGACAATATTTGCATTACTATTCTTGATTACATTTTGTATTTGACGTTCTTCAAACAACAATTTTGATGCTACTTTAAACAAGGCAGTCTCCTGATAGATAATGTCTTCTTCTTTATGATAAAAAGCTTTAATCACTTCAATTTGCTTTTCAATTTGTCCAACAATCTTTTTAACCTGCTCCTCGGTTACTTTGATTGCTATCGTAAAACGAAACACATCCTTGATTTCAGATTGCGAAGCTGTCATGCTGTCCAGATTAATATGCCTTTTTAAAAAAATAGCAGAAATCCTATTGAGCAATCCTATATTGTTTTCGGTATATACCGATATTGTAAAATTTTCTTTTTCCATAATTACTCTAATCTTATATCAGAAACTGATGCTCCAGTTGGTATCATCGGGAATACATTATTTTCTTTCTCTACACATACTTCTAAGAAGTAAGGTTTATCACTTGCAATCATCTCGGCGATGGCTCCTTTTAGCTGTTCTCTCTCGGTCACTTTGGTTGATTTTATATGATAACCTTCGGCTATTTTTATAAAATCAGGATTCACCATCTCTGTAGAAGCATATCGTTTATCAAAAAACAATTGTTGCCACTGGCGTACCATTCCCAAAAAGTCATTATTGAGCACTACAATTTTTACGGGCACTCCTGTCTGAAAAATTGTACCTAACTCCTGAATCGTCATTTGATATCCTCCATCACCTATTATAGCTACAACTTCTCTATCTGGTGCTCCCATCTTTGCACCAATAGCAGCTGGTAATGCAAACCCCATTGTTCCTAGGCCACCAGAGGTAACGTTACTTTTTGATTGTGTAAACTCGGCATATCGGCAAGCGATCATTTGATGTTGTCCAACATCAGAGACTATAACAGCGTCTCCTTTTGTTTCTTCATTGATTCCTCGTAGTACTTCTCCCATAGAGAGTCCTTCTTTTGGAGGAAACAATTCATCTTTTATAACCTTATCGTATTCTACTACATCATAATCCTTAAATTCTTTTAACCAGGATTCATGAGAATTAGGTTGTATTAAGGGAGATAATTGAGTCAAAGTATCTTTTACATTACCCATTACAGCAACATCGGCTTTTACATTTTTATCAACCTCGGCAGGATCTATTTCAAAATGTACAACTTTTGCTTGTTTAGCATAAGTTTCGAGGTTACCTGTTACCCGATCATCAAAACGCATTCCTATAGCCAAAAGCAAATCACATTCGTTCGTTAATTTATTAGGTCCATAATTACCATGCATGCCTACCATACCTACATTTAAGGGATGTGCTGTGGGTAGTGCCGATAGTCCAAGAATTGTCCATGCTGATGGGATTCCGGATTTCTCTATAAAATTTTTCAGTTCTTGTTCTGCTTCTCCCAAAATCACTCCTTGCCCAAAAACAATCATCGGTTTTTTAGCTTTATTGATCAATTCTGCTGCTGCTGCTAGACTTTTGGGATCTGTATCAGGAACTGGCTTATAGCTTCGTACTCCTTTACATTTTGAATAACGAAAGTCTAATGCACCAAACTGTGCATCTTTTGTAATATCGATTAGTACCGGACCGGGGCGACCAGAACGCGCTATATAAAAAGCTTTAGCCAATACTGTAGGTATATCTTCGGCTTTGGTTACCTGATGGTTCCATTTGGTAACCGGTGTTGAGATTCCGATAATATCCGTTTCCTGAAACGCATCAGACCCTAGTAGATGCGACCCTACTTGCCCGGTAATGCATACCATAGGTGTAGAATCAATTTGAGCATCAGCAATACCTGTAACAAGGTTCGTAGCTCCCGGACCAGAAGTTGCAATGGCCACTCCTACTTTCCCACTGGTTCTTGCATATCCCTGAGCTGCGTGCGTTGCACCTTGCTCGTGTCGTGTTAGCACGTGGTGCAATTGATCTTGATATTTATATAATTCATCATAAACCGGCATAATTGCTCCTCCTGGATATCCATAAATCAAGTCTACTCCTTCTGCCAAAAGACAGCGAATCACAGCCTCTGCACCTGTCATACGCTCGGTAGTCTTAACGGCCTTCTTTTTAATGGTTTGCGTTTGTGTTTCCATACGCTTTCTTTTATTTTTAGCATCCTTTTTTTAATAGCAAGGATGTTCTCTTGTTTTTTAAAATTCATCGGTTACACACCCTTGTGATGCCGATGAAACGGTTTTTGCATATTTATACAATACTCCCTTGTTAAATTTTAACTCGGGCTGCACCCAGGATGCTTTTCTTCTTTCCATTTCTGCAGGATCAATAGCTACCTCAATAGAATTTGTTTCGGCATCAATAGTGATGATATCTCCATCCTGAACCAAGGCTATTACGCCTCCTTCTTGCGCTTCGGGGGTAATATGCCCCACAACAAAGCCATGCGTTCCTCCAGAAAATCTTCCGTCGGTAATCAGGGCTACGTCTTTTCCTAAACCTGCACCCATTATAGCGGCTGTAGGTTTTAACATTTCCGGCATTCCGGGACCTCCTTTTGGTCCTTCATACCGGATAACGACGACATTTCCTTTCTCCACCTTACCATCTCTAATCCCATCATTGGCATCATATTCGCTATCAAACACTTTTGCTTTTCCGCTAAAACGTAGTCCTTCTTTTCCTGTAATTTTGGCTACACAGCCCTCTTTAGCCAGGTTACCGAACATGATTCGTAAATGTCCTGTAGGCTTAATCGGATTTTCTACAGGTTTAATCACATCTTGGCCTTCTTCAAGGTCCTGAACATCCAATAGGTTTTCGGCTAGTGTTTTTCCTGTTACCGTTAAACAATCTCCATGCAATAATCCTTTTTTTAATAAATATTTGAGTACCGCAGGAATTCCTCCAACATGATGTACATCTTCCATTAAGTATTTCCCGCTAGGCTTTAGATCCGCCAAAAACGGAGTTTCATCACTTATTCTTTGAAAATCAGCTAACGTAAATTCTACATCTGCTGCTCTGGCAATAGCCAAAAAGTGCAATACTGCATTTGTAGAACCACCTAAAACAGTTACTAATCGTATTGCATTTTCGAGTGCCTTTTTGGTCACTATATCCTTTGGTTTGATATCTTTTTCGAGCAGCAATCGCATAGCGCGACCTGCAGCAATACTCTCTTGTTCTTTTTCTTTACTAATTGCCGGGTTTGAAGAATTAAAAGGTAATGACATCCCTAAAGCTTCAATGGCCGAAGCCATTGTATTTGCAGTGTACATACCGCCACAAGCTCCTGCTCCCGGACAAGCTTTTTCTATCACATTTTTATACTCGGTTTGGGTAATAGTTCCAGCTACCTTTTCTCCCCACGCTTCGAAAGCAGATACTACATCTAGTTTTTTACCTTCATGGCAACCTGAAGCTATCGTTCCTCCATATACTAATATTGCAGGTCGGTTTAATCGTAACATTGCCATTAATGCCCCTGGCATATTTTTATCGCATCCTACTACAGTCACCATTCCATCGTACGACATAGCTTGCACTACAGTTTCCATCGAATCGGCAATCACATCTCGAGAGGGCAAAGAAAATCGCATTCCCGGAGTCCCCATAGAAATCCCATCACTAACTCCAATAGTATTAAAAATCAATCCTACCACATCTTCTTCAATGGTACCTTCTTTCACTAATTTTGCAAGATCGTTAAGATGCATATTGCATGGGTTACCTTCGTAACCTGTACTGGCTATTCCTACCAAAGGTTTAAGAAAATCTTCATCTGTTAATCCAATAGCATGAAGCATTGCCTGCGCAGCAGGTTGCGTATCATCTTGTGTAACTTGTTTACTATATTTATTAATACCCATTTGCTTTGAGCTTATATTTTTTGATAATTCTTTAAAATTTTAACTGTTTTTTTAAGGTATTCTTACCTTAAAAACAATTCACGATATAAAATTATTTCGTTATAACTAAACCGTTACATATAATTCAATATCCTTACAACATCCAATCATAACTTCAATTTCATTAACTACTGTTAATCAAGTAATTACATTGACTTCTTTTACAATCACTACTCATTATTTTTTGTTTCATCTTGTTTATAAATCAAAAAAAATCCCTTCAGAAAATGAAGGGATTTTAATACATATTGTATATCAACGACCCTTCTTATGGTGAACGAATCACCACAATACTAATGACATTGATAATTATGTTTTTCTGTATACTCATATCTATAAAATAAAAAATCCCTTTACGATTTGTAAAGGGATTTTAACTATATGGTTTTAGTATATATCACATCCCTTATCAAGGTGAAATAATCACCTCAATAATTGAGACCTGAATACTATTTATGTTTTTTCTATTCATTTTGATGGTTCAAATATAGATTTTTTTCTTTTGAAAATACTATTCTACTTTAAAAAGTTTATTTTTCATACAATAAATCACCAATCCAACTCTTGTTTTTACCTCGAGTTTTTTAAACACCGTTTCTCTATAATTCTCCACTGTTTTAGGACTAAGTCCCATTTCACCAGCAATATCCTTGTAGGTAAGCTCAGAACATGCCCATTTCAGGAAAACACGTTCTTTATCGGTTAACTTTTCTTCGAGATTGATCTTATGATCAAATTGCTCTGAGTGTCGTAATGCGGTTTCTATTTTTCCCGAATAATAAAACCCTTGTTCGATCACCATTTTCATAGCAAACTCAAAGTTCTCGGGATGAATATCTTTTAATAAGTACCCTTTGGCACCAGCTCTAAGCATTCGGATAATGGTTTCCTCATCATCCTCCATCGTAAGTGCCAATACTTTTTGATCTGGCTGATTTTCTTTAAGCCATTGCATGGTTTGCACCCCATCCATCACAGGCATCTTTACATCCAACAGAATAAGATCTGGTATTTTTCTTTTGTGTAAATAATATTGGGTAAGCTCTTTTCCGTTTTTAAGAATAGCAAGTACTTCGTACTCTTCTAACTTAGATATTAGACTCTCCAAAGATTGGGCAAACAATAGATGATCATCAACAATAACAATAGTCTTTTTCTTCATCAGGCAAATGTATTTAAATCAATCTTTACGCTTTATAGGATAAGACAAGATAAGCAAAACTCCTTTTCCGGGAGCAGTTTCTAGATCAAAACTTGCTTTAACCAATGATGCACGGCTTTTCATGTTTAACAATCCAGAGTTGGCTTGTACAGATTTTATATCGAAACCAACACCATCATCTTGTATGGTGATTTTTAACTCCTTTGGAGTATAGGCTAACTCTACATACATATTAGAGGCCTCGGCATGTTTTATAGAGTTTGAAAAGAATTCTTGTACGATACGATATAAAATGATCTCATCTTTGGGGTCGATATGCACCTCTTCTCCTTTGACCTCAAATTTGGTAGTTAAGAAATTAAGTTTTTCGAATCGTTTAAGCTCTACTCTTATGGATTTCTCTAATCCTACGTTTTGGATCACTTCGTGATTAAGGGTTTTGGATAAGTTTCGTATTTCCTGAAGACTATCTCCAACTAATTTACGTACATCTTGTAGGGATTCTGATGTCTTATTATCAATAGTAGTCCCCATGATATTGATTTGCATTACTGCTGTAGATAGTAATTGACCAATATTATCATGTAGCTCCCAACTTACATTTTTAAGGGCTTGTTCCTGGATCTCTATCCTAGATTTAAAAATCTCATCTTCGAACCGTTGTTCTGCCTTTAATTTTTCAAGCAAAAGTTTATTTTTACGGCGCTGAAAGGCAATAAAAAATACGATACCGAATATTATAAAAAATAAAATAATAACGGTAAAATAAACTATGAGTAAGATTTGTTCCTTTTCAAGCATACTAAAAAGCCAATGGTGTAACAAGTATAAAGAAAAATAATTGCACTATTAAAAATTATTCGAGAAACACCAACTAGTTCTGGATTCTTTTCTAAGTCATAATATTTGTCATAGATAAACAAGGGTGTAACTACTAAATGAAAAATAATTGAACCTATAGCAATATAAAACGGTACTGTCTTATAAAAAGCCAATATTTTATCACTTTGTAACATCTCATATAAATACAATATCCCTCCGACGAAAAGTAAGATAGTACCTATTACATATGTAAAAGATGAAATGCCCTTAAAATATATATCAGTTAAGATTAGATTTATAATAGCCCCCAATACATAAACCACGGTTAATGTCTTCATGAAAGTTTTAAACCATTTTGTTTTATAATGTATCCAAAAATAATATACATAAAAACAAAAATTAAAAATAAAAAAAACATTAAATAGCCAGTCGTTATTTTCTAAAAAAGTACCTTTTAATGAAGGAAATAAATTAAAATAATAAATCAAGGAAGGGAGCGTTCCGAATAATTCCACAAAAAAAGTTACCCATAAAAACCAAACAAAATACCGAGATTTTTTATCTTCTCGGTATTTAATTATATACAAATAACCTGCTATAGCTGATATTAATTCAAATAGCAAATAAGAGTATTCAAATATTATCATGTTTAATATACCTTTGGAGGAATTCTACTCGAACCTCCATTCAGAGATTCAATATTGTAGTTATTTGGCGAATTATCTCCATCTTTACCTAAACCTCCAGCTGGAGCCCCAGTCGGCGCCAAAAATAAAGTAGCATACCCTTTTTTCATTTTACACTTGGTTTCAGGATACGCCCCAAAGTACATTCTTATTCCAGGGTTATCAATACCCTGCTTTCTAGACATTTTTTTTACATACTTTAAGTATTCCTGTAGGTCTTCTACACTCCACCAAAACTCTCGAGTATCCTCAAAGCCTAGACATTTATCAATTTCTGGTGTTCTGGTATCACACCATACTTGTTGAAGCTCTTTAGCTTCTTCTACACTAATACATTTTTCCGGTCTTTTTTTTCCCATTACAATACATATTTAGGTTAATTACTGCTAATATATCCAAAAATGGTACTTTAAAGCAAATCTCCCCTACCTTTTACTACAATAGTCTAGGACTTAACTATACTTTAACATTACTGTTGACAATGCATGTATTCATATTTATAACTCCGTTAAAAAAAATGCGCAGGGGAATTTCCCCCTACAGCATCAAGGGGATTATCCCCTCTTATTTAATGAGCTAGCCTACCATATTAAAAATCGATCAACTTAAATTGTATCGTCTCATTAGTTCTTTTTTGAGCAATTTGATTAATAGCATGTGCGCTTAATTGCAATATCCTAGGATAACCACCCGTGGTTTGGCAATCACGCATTAAAACAATCAATTTACCGGATGGTGTTAATTGTATGGTACCGGGTAAAACAGGAGAGGTGATTATTGAAGGTAAGGTATTTTTTAATTCTTCATTTATCTGAATGGCCATTCGATTGCGAATATTGGATATGCTAAATTCGGTATTGAACAAAAAGTCCTTTTGATCATTTGATAGTAAATCAAACTCCATACCTCTATACACATCCAAATGATAATTAAGATTATCTTGTTCTGGAAGTATCAAGTTTGAAAATCGATTTTCGGTACCATTTGATATTACAAATGGTACTTTATCATGCTTCTTTAAGGTAGCATTTTGAGTAATTGATGTATAGAAAGATCTACTTTTTAAACTTATAGCTGATTGAAATCCTTGATAAATTCCTACATAACCATACAAATTATTCTTACAAAAATACATGGATAAAATATCATTTTTTTCAACTTCGACCTGTCGATACATTTCAATTTTATCATCATTTAAAAAAGCATCTGTAATGGCTCCTGTTAAACATATTTGGGTAGGTGCATTAAATTTTAAAACAGGAGGTTGTAGTGTCCATTCTATACAAGCACAATTTTCATCATTTCCTAAAAGTAAATTTGCAAAACCAAAAGCAACTTCATCCATAGGTCCACTTTTAGGAACACCAAATTTTGAGTATCCCAATCGACCTTTGTCCTGAATAGTAGTACTCAACCCTGGCTTCAATATTTCGACAATACCTTTCACAAAAAAATAGGTTTTAGTTCGAAATCATTATTTTTTATTCTATTATTTATGTCGTTATATTCACTATCTTCTATCGACATAAATTTAATTTTATCACCTGCACTTACAAAACACGGAGTGTCTAAATTTGGATTGAAAAAATCAATAGGTGATTGCCCAATAACATGCCAACCACCAGGGCTATGTATTGGGTATACTCCGGTTTGATTTCCCCCTATAGCAACAGAGCCTTTTTTCACTTCTCTTACAGGAGTTCGCTTTCTTGGCAAATGTAACTTTTTATCAAGACCACCCAAGTAAAAAAATCCAGGCAAAAAACCTAAAAAAAATACGGTATATAATGGAGTAGTATGTAACGAAATAACCTGCTCAATACTGAGTGATTTTTTCTTAGAAAAATCAATTAAATCGGGAGCACGAGTAGTAGAGTAACAAACAGGTATCTCCCAGAGTCGTTTTTTTATGATTTCGACCTCTTGATGAGAATTGTACAACGATTTTAGTGCAGAAACCTCACTATAGAAATCCTCTATAGTACATACATAACAAATTAACATCGAGTGATAAGATGAGATTATCTCAACAATTACTTTATTATAATAATTTTCAATAGATTTTTTGTAAAAAAGTAAGTTCTGGAGTATATTTTGATCAATTTTTGCTGGCCATTGTATTAAAATTGAATTTTCAGAATACCTTTTATATTGCAATTCAAATTTCATGTAACCTATTTTAAAACAAAATTTCGCTTCGAAAATTCACTATGTAAACACTTCAAAATGTCAACAGATTTTGGATTATCACCATGCACACAAATAGTGTCAAAAAAAGCCACCTTCTCCTCTCCTTCTATTGTTTTAATCTTACCTTCAGAAACCATTTTAAAAACATGATCAAAAACTTGAACTGGATCCGTTATTACAGCTCCCTTTTTGGATCGCGAAACCAACGACAAATCTTCGTTGTAATTTCTATCTGCAAAAGCTTCTTGTTTTACTACCAAAACATCTTTACAAAGATATGATAATTTAGATTCTTTTAACGTTATTATAGATAAACTTTTATCGATATTTTGAACTACATTAAAAATCGAATTTGCTATAGCCTCATTTTTAATAGCATCGTTATATAATGCCCCATGAGGTTTGACATGGTGTAACGCTCCTCCTAATTCTTCTGCTTTCAGTTTTACTTTTTGGATTTGATCGGTAAGCGTTTGGATTAAGTCGCCTTGAGATATCTCCACACTTACTCGTCCAAAATTTTCACGATCCGGATACGAAGGATGTGCTCCAATTTTCACATTGTGCTTCATGGCCAATTTTATCGTTTTTTCGATAACCTGATCATTTCCTGCATGTGCCCCACAAGCAATATTACACCATGAGATATATGGCATAATCTGGTCATCAAAACCAGCTTCTTCTCCAACATCTGCGTTAAAAATTATTTTTTTCATTCTTACAAAATGAATTAAATTATTCCTATAAATTCTCAATAACTTTCCAAATACTTCTAACTCCTAAAAACAAAGTGACCACAAGTATCAAAAATCCAATTGCATTTTGAGTTTTGGAATTAATATATTTTCCTAATACTTCTTTTCTGTTCATTACCCATAATAAAAATCCAGCTATCACGGGTAGCAAAATTCCATTAGTGATTTGCGCAAATTGAATGATCTCGATTGACTTAATTCCTAGTGACGAAAAGACAACACCCAGGAGAAGAATAAATATCCATACTGCTCTAAATTTTATGCTTTTTAATCCGGCCTCCCACCCTAAACAACCTTTTACTACATATGCCGCAGCAAGTGGTGCAGTTATTGCAGAAGTAATTCCGGCGGCAAACAGACCGAGTGATAAAATATACTTTGCAGCAGAGCCAAAAATAGGTTCCATACTTTTTGCCAGATCGGCAGCATTATTAACTTCGGTATTTTGTATCGCAGCACCCGCTATGATTATTGCCATAGACATAATCCCTCCCACTACTATGGCCACAATCGTATCTTTTCTAGCGAGGGGAAGTTGATTTGGGTTATTCCATTTTTCCTTAACCAAAGATGCATGAAGAAATAGATTATAAGGCACTACCGTTGTACCTATTAATCCTATTATAGTAAACAGTTTTTCGGATTCGATTTTAGGAACAAAACCTTTGAAAACAAGAGATAAATCGGGTTTGGTTGCAATTGCAGTTACTATAAAGGCTATACTCATCAAAAGCACTAACACAATTAAACTACGCTCTAACACTTTATAATTACCAATGTAAAGCAAAACAAAGGCAATTACACCTATTATTATACTCATATAATTAATAGTAACACCCCCCAAATCTAAATTTGGCGATCCAAGAATTGTAGACAACCCTAATACTCCTCCACTAATATTACCCGCCTCATAAGCAGCGTTACCTACAAAAATCGCAGAGATGATAATACCAATAAACACCCATCTAACAGCTACATTATTTGCAAATTGAGATCGTACTACTTCGCTAAGTCCATTTTGAGTGATCACTCCCAGTCTTGCCGCCATTTCTTGTAATACAATACAAGCCACTATCGACAAAACCAATGCCCATAACAAAGTAAAACCAAAATTAACTCCTGCCAGTGTACAAACAGTCACAGTTCCAGGACCAATGAAGGCCGCTGTAACGAGTGTTCCCGGACCTATATTAGATAACCACTTTTTCATTTATTTCGTGTTTGTGTCTAGTGTATAAATAGCAAATGAACCTAACCAATGTCCACCTTCATAACTATCGCCCACCAGATTCGGTAATGAATGTTTTATATGAGTATTAGCCACTGCAAAAAGATGCTCATAACCATCATATTGTTTGGCTAATCCATATAACACCCATGCCCTGCTAAAATTAAGACCATCTAAGTGTACCAATTTACCATCGGTTCGATCAGACACCTTACCCACTTCGACAGAAAAATCTTTTGCCTTAAGTTGAGGCATAAAATCTGTTATCCATAGATCAAATTCTTTGTTAGACAACACCCTTCGCATAAGATCGACTTCTTCAAAACAAGGAGATAAAAAATCATAACCACTAGGCTCCCACCCAAGGGGACAATCTTTATCATTTTGATAAAATTCCTTGGCTTTAGAGGTAATACTATTTTTTAATCCTTGATGCTCTAAGCTACTGGCATAATCCCATGCAAAGGATAATCCAAACGCTGTATTTGTATGTTCTCCGACTCTAATCGGGTATGTAAGTTTGGGTAAAAACTCTAGGTATTTTTGTACTATTACAGCCGTTAATGGTTCTAGGTTTTCTTCGAGCTCTCTTGCCACTGGATCTTCCCAATGATGTAATTCTTCGGCAAGTTTAAGTAACCAAGCCCAACCATAGGTTCTTTCGAAAGATTTATTATGCTTTTCGGCAAAATAACTAACCTCAACTGCAATATTTTCTTTAGTTATATTTTGACGTAATTTGGTAATCGCCTCTTCTCTTTTTTCTAAATCCGGAAAAGCCCTTAAGAGCCTTACCAACGACCAATGACCATGAACTGAAGAATGCCAATCAAAACAACCATAAAAAGTAGGATGCAATTCTTTAGGTTCGCCTAAATTTTCTTTACTTCCCAAAGTTTGATTTAATTTATTAGGGTACTCAATCTGCAAACAAGTTAAAGGTAAATCTGCCAACGAATTGGCTTGTTTTAAAGTAAGTTCTAACGGTTTTTCAATTGGATTTGATATTACTTTATCCGACTCTGCACGTTTAGATGTTTCTTTTTGAGTATTATCTTGTTTATTACAATTGGAAAAAGCGAGTATCAACATCAAAAAAAGGATTCGATTCATAATCAATATTTAAAATTTGAACGCAGGTATTTTCTTAAAAATATTGATTTCCAAAAGGATAATAAATGTATTGTTAATAAGAAGAGGAAATAGTTTATAAATTCCTATCCCAGCCATCCATCTCTATCCAAACTGCGATATTGAATCGCTTCAGAAATATGATCTCCATGGATGGATTCTGTTCCTTCGAGGTCTGCAATAGTTCTTGATACTTTTAAAATGCGATCATATGCTCTTGCCGAAAGATTTAAACGCTCCATAGCGGTCTTTAATAATTGCTTGGAAGAATTATCCAGTTCGCAAAACATCCTGATTTGCTGTACTCCCATTTGAGCATTATAATGAATATTAGATAATTTTGAATATCTTTTGGTTTGAATATCTCTGGCAGCAATGACTCTTTTTCGAATATCAATGCTAGCCTCTCCTCTTCTTTCTTCGCTTAGCTTGTCAAATGGTACTGGGGTGACTTCGATATGAATATCAATTCTATCCAATAAAGGACCCGATATTTTACTAAGATATCGTTGCATCTCGGCTGGTGATGATGTAACGGGTGCATTTGGATCATTAAAATAACCTCCCGGACTTGGATTCATACTTGCTACCAGCATAAAACTAGATGGATAAGTCACCGTAAATTTTGCTCTTGAGATAGTCACCTCTCTATCTTCTAGTGGTTGTCGCATTACCTCAAGCACTTCTCTTTTAAACTCGGGTAATTCATCCAAAAACAATACACCGTTATGCGATAATGAAATTTCACCGGGTTGCGGATAACTACCGCCGCCGACTAATGCTACATTGGATATAGTATGATGAGGACTTCTAAATGGCCGTTGTGCCATCAAACCAATATTATCCTTAATACGACCAACCACACTGTGAATTTTGGTTGTTTCGAGAGCTTCTTGTAAAGACATCGGTGGCAATATACTGGGTAACCTCTTACTAAGCATCGTTTTTCCACTTCCGGGAGGACCAACAAGTATAATATTATGACCTCCTGCGGCAGCGATTTCCATGCATCGTTTTATACTCTCTTGCCCTTTTACGTCGGCAAAATCAAACTCGGGATTATCTAACGCTGCAAAAAACTCTTCTCGAGTATCTACTGCTGTAGGTTTTAACACTGTTTTATTGTCAAAAAAGTCTATAACTTCTTTTATGTTTTCTACACCAAATACTTCGAGATGATCTACAATAGCTGCTTCTTTGGCATTTTGTTTGGGAAGTATAAATCCTTTATAACCCTCTTCTCTTGCCTTGATCGCAATAGGAAGCGCTCCTTTAATGGGTTGTAAATTTCCATCCAGAGACAACTCACCCATAATTAAATACTCTGAAACTTTATCTCCTTTAATTTGTGAACTTGCAGCCAAGATCCCAATGGCCAATGTTAAATCATATGCAGATCCTTCTTTTCGTAAATCGGCAGGGGCCATATTGATCGTAATCTTTTTACCAGGAAGTTTATATCCATTATTTTGAAGTGCTGCCGCTATACGATAACTACTTTCTCTAATCGCATTGTCAGGCAACCCTACCAAATGATACCCTATTCCTTTATCAATATTTACTTCTACCGTAACTGTTGTGGCTTCAACACCAAAAACAGCACTCCCAAATACTTTAATTAGCATGTCTCTATTTTTTGCAAAAACAAAAATAGAGCTAGAGAGTTTCAAAAAATGAAACTGGATTTACAAAACCATGTGTATCAAAAACCGAAAGTAAATTACTGTACTTTTATACGTTCTATAGTCGAAATAGGCAAACCATTATTTGCATACCCTTCTATACGAATCTCATACTCACCAAGGTTATTTGAAGTAAAAAAATTAATCGTAGTTTCTGTATCATTAAATACAACATCGGGAAGCCACAGCAATTGATTTCTATAATCAGGTATGCGGTCTGAATCATTTGCACCATCCTGATTATACTGTTGAATAAAATATTTTTTCTTTGGAAGTGGCTTAAATAAACTTACTTTATCAACGTAACTTTTGTTGATCAATTTATAGTAATCTCCCTTTTCTGTTTCGATATCTACAACACCCTGAAAAATTTGAGACCCTAAATAATGCTTATCTCTAGATACTGAAATCCTTTTCACTTTTCGGGCATCGTACTCCACAAGATCCGTATGATCCTGTATAATCATACCATCAACGATCACCAAAGGAAGGTATTCTGGTTCATTAAAAGGCGGATATTTATAACGCACCTGGAAAACATATCTATCATTTTCGATTTTCTTAGCCCATACATTATTTACCACCTCGACCAGAGTTTCTCTAATCGTTGGAAATCGAGTATAATCGTCTAAATCATATATTTCGGCAACCCCTCCGTAAAAAGGAGGTATTTCTTGTAATGGGGTTAAGGTGTCTGGTTTTACACTAAAATACCTATTCCGAATCTGATTATATACACTACGTTTAATAATCATATCTTTCATCGCACGGGTAATCTTGAAGTCATTAAACTCTAATTGATCATACCCCAATGCTTCAGAATTAATAAGTTCTACACTAAACTTATCTTCAAACCCTAAAACTTGTAAAAACGCATCATTTTCTTCATATTCCTTATCCAGATTAAAACAAAAATTACCTTCATTATCTGTAGTAGCTATTTTTATTTCATAATCTTTCCCGGGAATTGAAAATCCTACCTTTTTATCATTTACTTTAAAATTTGAGTCTTTTGAAGTTATTTTTCCACATATTAGCTCACCTCGCAATTCGGGTAAAGCAATAGGCTTATCTTTTATTTGTACAGCATTTTTGCTCAAAAACGTATTAAAATCTAATGTAGTTTTTTGATATGGTGTCTTTATAGTATCTATTTTTCTTACTGAAATCGAAAATCGACCACCGGCAATTGATTTATCAAGGTTCTTAATTTTTAAATTAACAGCTTCCCTTTTTCCAAAAACATTTTTATTTATGGCTAAAGAAATTTTGGATGTCGTTTTATTAGTTTTTATTTTTTCGTTTAAATACGCCTTCTTTTTTTCTTGATAAGAAATTGAATCAGTTACTATAGATTTTTGATCTCCCTGATATGGATTTACTATCGCCATATCTGCCTGAAAAAAATTTTGTATTCCATAATTTTTCATCCATTGCGTATACGCCAAGAGCTTATAATTTCCTGACTGCAAAGATACTGGCAAGAAGAAATCTCCTTGTCCTACTCCGTTTTCTAATTTTACTTTATGCGTAAAGATTACTTTTTTATTTTCACTCACCAACTCAACATAAGCCACCTTACTAATATCACTTAAATTTTTAGATTCTGAATTGAGACAATACACACTATAGTATAAATACTCTCCAGTAAATAAAAATGAGGTATTATGATGCATAAAAATCTTTTCTTCAGGAATATTTTTATACTCTTGCGTTGTTGACTGACCTATTGCAGTACCAACAAACAAAATAACAAAAACGAATATCAATGTAAATCTTATCATCTTTTATATTTTAATCTTCCCAAAAATCTGGACGAATATTAGTTCCAGAAACTGTACAATCGGTACACACTGGAATAGTTAATGTGTATTCTCCCCTATTAGGATCTGTTAGGGAAGGTTCAAATGCAACCAACCTAAGTCCTCTTCTTCTCACCAAGTCTATAACAATACCTACATTGGTTTCTACAAACAGGGACCCTTCGGTACAATTAGCCTCAAATTCGGGGCGAACAGTGTTTGGAATAAGGTCTCTTCGGTTAATAAATATTCTATCAGAAGAAACAGATACAACTTCAAAGAATCCTAAAACATTCTCATTTGGAGTATCAACTGAAAAAATATTACCATTAATAAATCCTGGTTGTACCTGCGAGAATAAACTCTCAGAATCCGAAAAATCTTTTAAGGTACTATAAAACTCTTGCGCTTCGGCCGATTGTACAAATTGCCTCACCAAAATACTATAACGATCTCTTAACACAACATTATCAGGTTCTATAAAGTGTACCATAAAACGATCTATTCTATTTTCTGTCAAGTTATTGGTAGTAGTAAGTATAATGTTATTAGAAGATTCTGTTTTATAGCAGGTTCTCTCTTCTCTTTCTCTAGGTACAATCGCTACTTCAGGCGGATTATCTGATATAATTTCTAAATCAATAGGCGCCCAAAACGGCGGAATAACTTGATAGGTTTCATCAAATGTATATCGGTAAAAACTAGCATTACCTGTAGGGTCAAAACTGTCGACAAAAATACCGATCCCTTCTACCCCATCATCATTGATAATTCGTTCGGCATATAGATCATCTATTTGTGTTTTTTGCGGTAGGGCAGCTGATCTTGAACTATAAGACACACCATCATTTGTAGTAATTCGCAATTGATAACTTCTTCCAGCTTCGGCTTCGAACATATTAACAGAAACGTATTTACCTGGCTCGGCCTCATTAAACGCATACACTACTTGTTGATCATCGACCACACTTACAGTAGCGCCGCTTTCTGGTAACGGGCCATCATTCTCAAGTCTAAATGTTCTTGATATCAATACTTCATGAAATTTAAGTTCATCGGTAACTGTAGATTCGACAACCAATATATCCTCAAAATTTTGCGTACCAAATTCAAATTCATCAACACAATTATTACACAAAAGCCCAACGCCTATGAGTATATATAACCGATATATTTTTTTTACTATCATTATCATATCCTAATCATTAGAATTTAAAGTCATGTATCCTAAAATACATATTGCTTAATTATTCAATACTTTCATAATTCATCTCTTTTTCCACTCATTTAATCTACCCAAAAGTCAGGCCTTATATTACTTCCTAAAACATTACAATCACTACAGATTCGAAATGTAAAAGTATAGGTGTCAAAATCTAAAGCACCCTGAACAGCTACTAACTTAAGTCCTCTGCGAGTTACAGCATCGATTACAGCTCTTGGATCTGATCCTGACACGAAAAAAAAAGGACAATTCGCAGAAAACTCGGGGCGAATTGAATTTGGGAATAAATCTTCTCTATTAACAAATATTCGTTTTACTGATACAGAAGTAACTTCAAAATACCCTAAAACATTTTCATTTGGATTATCTACTGACAGAACATTACCGTTTATAAACCCCGGTTGTATTTGAGAAAATAAGCTTTCAGAATCTGAAAAATCTCTTAGTGTTTCGTAAAATTCATGCGCTTCTAGAGATTGCACAAATTGTTTTACCAAAATACTATATCTACCTCTTAGTATTTCCTCATCTGGTGTAACAAAATTAACCATAAATTTCTCTACACGACTCTCTGCCAAATTATTGGTTGTTGTTAATAATATATTTTTAGATAAATCCGTTTTATAACATACTCGTTCTTCTCTTGTTCTCGAAACGACAGCTATTTCTGGCGGTTCTTCGGATATCACTTCTATATCCAAATCGAACCAAAAAGGAGGAAGTATTTGATATGTTTCTTCATACTCATATCTATAAAAACTTGCATTACCCGTAGCATCAAAACTATCCACAAATATCCCTATACCCTCTACTCCATCATCATTAATAACTCGTTCGGCATACAGATCATCAATTTGTACTTTTTGTGGCAAACTAACGGAACGTGAAGTGTATGATTGCCCATCTTGAGAAGTAATCATTAATTGATAGTTACGGTCTGTCATGGCGGCAAACATATCATTAGAGATATATTGACCTTCAGCAACCTCGGTAAATTGATAGGTCATTTGTTGATCATCAATAATACTTACAGTTGCTCCTACTTCAGGAACAGGACCTTCATTTTCTAATCGAAAAGATCGCGAAAGTATTACCTCCTGATTTTTCAACTCATCAGTAAGTCTTGCCTGTACCACAAGAATATCTTCAAAATTTTGGGTACCAAACTCAAATTCCTCAACACAACTATTACTTACCGAAGCAAGGGCTATAAGTACTACTAATAGATATGTTTTCTTAACAAACACTTTTTTGATTAGAATTTAAAGTTATACGTTATTGAAGGGACTGGAATCGAGAATATCGAACTCTTCAGAGATTTTACCTCTCCATCTTCGGTAACAAAAAATACCGAGAAAGGATTATTCCTGCCTAGAACATTATAAATGGAAATTGTCCAAAAACTATGTGCAAGTTTCTTCTTTTTATGATTTCCTTCGATATTAAACCCAAGATCTAAACGATAAAAATCTGGTATTCTAAATCTATTACGATCACTAAAAACCACTGTTTCAGAACCATTAAAAATAAAGTTTCCTACCGGAAAAGTAACTGGTCTTCCTGTTTGATACACAAAATTAGCAGAAAGACTAAATCTTTTGGTAAACTTATAATTAGCCACCGCACTAATATCATGAGGTTTATCAAAATTAGAAGGAAAAAACTCTCCATTATTAACTACTTCTTCAGGAAATTGACTATCTAATTTGATAAAAGACCTAGAATACGTATACCCTAACCAACCATTAAATTTACCTTTGTTCTTTTTTAATAAAAACTCTACACCATATGCCTTACCTTCTCCTTGAAGCACTTCTGCCTCGATAGTTTCGTTTAATAAAATCTGCGCCCCAGTTTTGAAGTCCAGAATATTTTCTGAAGTTTTATAGAATCCCTCTACACTCAATTCGTAAATATCATCATTGAAGTTTTTATACACTCCAAAAGAATACTGATTCGCCCTTTGGGGTTCTATATTCAAATCCGAAAGTTTCCAGGTATCTATTGGGGATACTGTTGTATTATTAGAAAGTCTATGAATGTATTGAAAAGTATTATTAAAACTAGCTTTTATAGACAGATCGGGTCTAAGCAGGTATCTGGCTGATAAACGCGCTTCGGGGCCTCCATAAGTTTCGATAACCTCATTTTTTTCAAAATTTAGTGTATTTATGACTGTTGCCTCACTTCTTGGTCTTCCTTCTTCAAAAACCCTTTGTTGACCTTCTCCCAAAGCATTATATACCGAAAACCTTACTCCTGCATCTACCGAAAACTTATCTGTAAAATCTAATTTACCCGATATAAATGCAGCAGATTCTAAAGCCCTTTCTTTGGGTATTGCAAATGGCGATACGATAGATTGATCATCGAGCGGATCTATAGAACCCGGATCAATTACATATAGCTTACTTGATACTCCATAATCAAGTTGGTACTTGTCATTAAAGGCATGATTCATTTTTAATTTAGCTTCGGTTTCATCTATCGAAAACCCTAAATCAAAATTATTATTTGCACCACCATCAAATTCGATATTAAATTTGTACTGGCTATTAGCAAGGATTAGGCTTCCTTTATTTTTATCATTAAACGTATGATCCCATTTTAATGATAGTAACCTGTTGTTATATACGTATAATGAATCAGAAGTGATACTAAAATCATCACGACTTATATAGGCATTAGCACTAAGTTTATTATTCTCATTAAATCTATGAGTATATTTAAGGTTAGCATCATAAAAGGAAGCCTGACTATCTTTTAAAGATTCATCATCCAAAGATTTAAGAATGTAATTGGCATAAGCTCCTCGTCCTCCTACTAATAGTCCCGATTTATCTTTTATAACGGGAATATCGAGTAATACGTTTCCTGTTACGGGTCCTATTGAAGCTTCTCCTCCAAATTTTTTGGTATTTGCATCTTTTAGTTGGATATCGAATACAGAAGATAATCTTCCTCCATACTCAGCCGGGATACTTCCTTTATATATCGTTACATCTTCTATAGCAAAAGGGTTTAACGCTGAGAAAATCCCAAAAAAGTGTTGCGGACTATAAATCACGGCATCATCTACCAATATTAGATTTTGATCCGTTTTACCTCCTCTAACATTAAATCCTGCCGATCCTTCTCCTGCTGTGGTAATACCCGGTAATGTTGTAGCTACTTTAAAAACGTCTCTTTCTCCTAGAACCAAAGGGATGTTTTTTGATTCCTCAACGTCAATCTTCTCTGCTCCTGTTATGGTTTCGGTTACATTTTTACTGACTTTACCTTCTAAAATTACCTCATCTAATAATTCTAAACTTTCATCTAATTCAAAATCTAATTCTCCATCATTATAAATAATAATGCGTTTTTTAGAATCCTGAATCCCTACCGAACTCGTTTCTATAATGTTCTGTCCTTGTGGTAGTTCTATTTGATAAAACCCGCTTTTATTGGTTTGCGTACCTAGATCTGTTCCCGGTACTACAATGGCCAGATTAGAAATAGGTTTGCCGGTTCTTAAATTTGTAACATATCCGCTTAAGGTAAAACTGTTTTTGGGATTGTTTTTATCTTCTCTACCTATTCGAATTGTTTCAGTTTTTATAGCTGATTTTTGATCCACATAAAACGAGGGATTAATTTTTCGTTTTGTGTTTTGAACAACCTCTTCATTTTTTTTGATTTCTTTACCAAAAAAACCTTGCGGTAAATTATCATAAATAACATTATTTCGTACTAGTACGACTTCGTTATTTTCTAACACATAATAGTTGATAACAGTATTATTAAATATAGCATCCAAAAGAGTTTTTAAGGACACATTATCATATGAACCCGAAATACGTTTATCTCCTAACCAATCTTCGACATAATAAAAATGATAACCTGTAACAGATTCTATCTTATCAAGAGCTTCTGATAAACTAGAATCGCTAAAGTTTACTGAAATTTTTTCTTCCTGTTGTTGACCTAAGGCCATGAAAGAGTTTACCAAAAATACAATGAACAATAACTTCTTCATCTTTTATAAATTATTAGCATTAGAAATTAAAACATGTATTTTTTTGAATAACGCTATCTTATGCGCATCGGGATCCGATTTTTTCAATTTCCTGGAAGTATTGAAAAAGGAATTAATTTCTTCTTTAAATTGAGGAAAAATATCTACAATTTCATTTTTGTTTCTTACGTCAAAATATTTTTGATCATACAAAAGAACATGATCATAAGAAGCCGAAAACTCATAAAATGCTTGCCCATTTTTTACTCTTTTTCTTCTTCCTTTATTATATTTTTTCAAGAGAGATAGCGTAGAGGTTTCTAGTAACTCTTCATAAAAACCATCTTTATCATTTTGCGATAGACTATCATTAACAACATTTATAAAAGGAGTATTGTCTATTACAAAACTTTGTACTTTATCCTTGATAAGCTGCAAGGCTACATCTCTATATCCTTGTTTTAGTTTTACAATAAGTTCATCTTGATATATATCATACTGTATTGGGAGATCATAATACGTTTGTCCATCATACGTAATTGTCCCTGTCAAAAAATCATTTGTTGTAAAAAATCGATGTTTTTCACCTACTACTCTGTACCTGTTTACAAATACGGTCCCGTTGTAAAGACCTGTATTTTCATTTTTTACAGAAGCATCAAACCATTGGTAGTACTTTTCTTTACTAGAGGCAGTTTGCCCATGCGCAATGTTAAATTTGAGGTTTAGAAATAAAACAAAGAGCAACCCTATAAAAATCTTGTAATTGTTTTTCACACACTTAAAATTTACTCATAAAAGCGATTTACAGACTATAACTTTGTTTTTATTATCTAAAAACAAAAAAATAAATCTATATGTCTTTTATAATTTCCCTGACTATTTGAAATAAATATATACGTTTAACCCATAAATAAGGATACCGTATCAGTAAAATAACATAACCTTAACACGATCTTAAATATCCATCGGATTATTAATTACCCCATTAACATATGTAAGACTTTAAAGTTTGATATAGTTGCGTCTAACGCGGTATTAATTACATGAAATGTAACTTTTATTATTTATCTAATTCAAAGAAAGCATAAAACACATGCTCCCACAATATAATGTGCTCCGTTTTTATAAATGTTACCCTTATAAATTGGTATTTTAACAGATACATATACCAAACTCATTCTTAAAGAGTCGAGAACAAAAAAAACTCTACAGTTAAAACTGAAGAGAGTTACAATTTATAGGATGATAAATTATTTTTTAAATTACCCGTTGATTTTATTGACCAAATCATTTTGTATTGTATAAAAAAAATAGGGCTTAAGCTTCTAGACGATATATTACGCATGATATCGAAGCCCTCACCCTACTTTTGTACAAATTACATAACAAACAATTATACCACTATTTCATGCGGCACATGAAATAGTTTTTCATTCAAAAATCGTAAAGTTGGTATCTTATCTTTTGTATCTACCAATAATGAGATGTTATTATTGCTTCCTCCGTATGAGACCATTCTTACAGGAATATAATTTAGAATTTCGAATAACTTATAGGAGTTTCTATCGTTAATTACAGATTCTCCAACAATGCATATAATACTATGGTTTTGTTCGACTGTAACTTCGGCATATGTTTCTATTTCTCTAACAATCTCGTCGAGGTTACTTATATTATCTATAGTTAATGATATTGCTATTTCGGAAGTAGTAATCATATCTATAGAGGTATGATAATTATCAAAAACCTCAAAAATTCTCCTCAAATACCCATGAGCCATTAGCATCCTGTTAGATTTAATTTTGATCGCTGTAATACCGTCTTTTGCAGAAATAGCTTTGAGTCCTTTTCTATAGGTTTTATTAGAAATTATAGTTCCAGAAGCTTCTGGGTCAAAAGTATTTTTTAACAGTACAGGGATTTCTTTATCCACGACCGGGGATACGGTTTGAGGGTGCAAAATTTTAGCTCCAAAGTAAGCCAGTTCTGCTGCCTCATTATAGGTAAGATGCGCTATCGGTTGCGTCTCCTCTACATATCTTGGGTCGTTATTATGCAACCCATCGATATCGGTCCATATTTGGATTTCGGAAGCATTAACCGCAGCACCTATAATAGTAGCCGTATAATCACTTCCTCCTCTTTTTAAATGACTAATGTCTCCTTCAAGGTTTCTACACACAAAACCTTGAGTAATATAAATTGACGATTGAACACCTTCTTCGAACATTTTGTTAATTCTCCTACTTACTTCTAATATATCAGGATTTTCGGCAGTACCCACATGCATAAAATCTTTGGCATCCAAAAGTACGTTTTCAATTTGTAGAGATTTTAGGAAGCCCGAAAAAATATACGTTAAAAGAGTCTCTCCATAAGTTATGATCTGAGAGTTTACAATTTCGGAATATTCTTGATTGGCAATTTCAAACAATTCGGTAATCAATAAAGTCAAACCATCTTTAAGAACGTTTTTAATTTCTGTACTCTCTACCAACTCATCGATTACATCAGTATGTTTGCTTTCTAACCTATGTATATTTCGTGTGATGGCCTCGGCATCTTCTAACTTTATATTCTCTACCAAACTAACTAATTGATCTGTTACTCCTGACATTGCAGAGCATACTACAATTTTGTTTTCCTGATCAGAAATTAGAATATCCTTAACTCTTCGTAAATTTTCTACCGACCCTACAGACGTCCCGCCAAACTTTAAAATTTTCATCAATTTCTTTTTTGATATTTTCTTTTTACGGTGCATAATTAATTAATTACACACATATTATAAATAATTTAAAAGAAAAAGCATAAATTAGCACAACCTGTTAAATATATAACAATGAAAACTATTACTGATTGTGTACATAATATTTTAAGGCATCAACCTTTTCTTGAAGATGCTTTGTCTAGGGATATTATTAATTTTAGTTCTCTGGCAATTGATCTTTTACCTCAAGTAGAAAAAGTTATGCGGAAACCTGTTAAACCAGGATCGATTGTCATGGCTTTAAGACGATATCATCCCAGAAGAATTAAACATATTGATAATTTAAGAAATCTCGGTGATATTGTCGTAAGATCAGGAATCACAGAATATACTTTTTTAAATTCGAATACTATTTTAACGAGTCAGGCAAATCTATTAAATAGTGTAAAAAATGAAGCCAAGGCTTACTTTACTTATTCTAGTAATTTTCAAGAAAGTAACATTTTGGTTACTTCGTCACTTAAGGATATTGTAGAGAAACATTTTAAAAATGAGACCCGGATTTCGGTTGCGGATAACTTATCATCTATGTCTATTGCTTTACCCGAGGACAACTCCAAAGTAATTGGGTTGTATTTTTACATTTTCAAATTATTAGCTTATGAGGGTATTCCTGTATTTGAAGTTATTTCGACCTCAAATTACTTTACGTTGTTTTTGGAAAAAGATTATGTGAATCAAGCTTTTTTGCTAATGAATGAAATTAAAGAAAATTAAAGAAAAAACCCTGCTAGTAGCAGGGTTTTTAATTGATTATATTTTATGCATTTCTTACCAGATATGTACTCTTTTTTCTGGTGCCAAATACATTTTATCTCCTTCTTTTATATCAAAAGCTTTATAAAATTCTTCAACATTTAATAATGGTTGAATTGCTCTAGTATCTCCTGGAGAATGCGGATCTGTCTTGATTTGAGTTCTCAATGCATCTTCGCGTATTTTTGTTCTCCATACAGTTGCCCAAGACATAAAGAATCGTTGCTCTGCTGTAAATCCATCAATATCTTCAGGTCGACCGTTCTCTGCAAAATGCTTCTGTAATCCATCATAAGCACCTAATACTCCTCCTAAATCTCCAATATTCTCTCCTAATGTAAATTTACCATTGATAAATACACTATCAAGAACCTCAATAGCATCATATTGCTCTGCTAATGCATTTCCTCTTTCAGTAAAAGCAGCAAGATCTTCATCTGTCCACCAGTTCTTAAGATTTCCATCACTGTCAAAACGTGCTCCAGAATCATCAAAAGCATGAGAAATCTCATGTCCAATAACCGCACCTATTCCTCCATAATTCACAGCTTCATCTGCTGTATAATTGTAAAACGGTGGTTGTAAAATTGCAGCTGGAAAAACAATCTCATTATTTAATGGATTAAAGTATGCATTAACCGTTTGTGGAGACATTCCCCATTCGGTTTTATCTACTGGCTCTCCTATTTCGGCAAAATTCTTATCTCTGGCCCATTTACCTACAGCTGCCATATTTTCGAAATACGTCTTATCTGCCGACACTTCCATTTTCGAATAATCCTCCCAAGAGTCTGGGTATCCAATTTTAACTGTAAACTTATTCAGTTTTTCAATTGCTTTGGTTTTTGTTTCATCGCTCATCCAATCTAACTTTTGGATACGTGCTTTGTACGCGTCTATCACATTAGCGATCATTTTTTCTGCTTTAGCTTTAGCTTCTGGCGGAAATTTTTCATCAACATATAATTTACCTAAAGCTTCTCCAACTGATCTATTTACAGTTGCAAGGGCACGTTCTTCTGCCGGTCGTTGTTCTTTTTGTCCTCTAAGGTACTTACTATAAAACTCCCAATTAGCATCCTCTACTGCAGTACTTAATCTACCCGTAGCGCTATTAAAGGTATCCCATCTTACTAATGTTTTTAAATCTTCGATAGGTGTATTCTTCAAGAATCCATCCAAGCTTTTAGTAAAACGTAATTGAGTAACAATAATGGTATCAAATTTTTTAGTTATACCAAGATCGGTTACCAATTTATTAAAATCAATAGAAGAAAGCATCTCATCTGCTTCCGCAATTGTTCTAGGGTTATTGTAGTTACGTGCATCTCTTCTTTCTACCTTATTCAATCTAGGCTCTGCCAATGCAGTTTCTAACTTAAGTATTTTCTCTGAAGCTGCCGTAGCATCCGCCTCAGAATCTCCTAACATTTGTAACATTCTTACAATATGCTTTTTATATTCGGCACGAATTTCTTTTGATTTTTCGTCTTGATCCAAATAATAATCTCGATCAGGTAATCCCAATCCATTTGCTCCTAAATATACAGCGTTCATGTCACTATTATTTAGGTCTCCTTGTACACCAATATTCATAAAAGGTGAAGAAACTGAAGGATTCTTAGCTAACACTGTTTGAAGATCTTCTAAATTTTTGATTGAGGCAATGTCATCCAAAGCAGGCTGCAAAGGTTTTAATCCAGCTTCATTTCTTGCTACTGTATCTAATTTAGTATCAAAAATTGCAAGTGCTTTGGCTTGATCTGTACCAGCTGCATATTTGCCACTAGATTTTGCTTCTTCCAAAATTTTTAAAACATCATCATCAGTTTTCTTTCTCAAAACTCCAAAACCACCCCATCGGGTTCTATCTTCTGGAATTTTGGTATTTTTCATCCAATTACCGTTAACGTAATTGTAAAAATCTTCTTTTGGACTGACTGAAGTATCCATATTTTCAAGAACTATTCCTGGAATTTTTTCAACTTCAGCAACTTCATCACTCTGATCTTTTTTTGCTTCGTTTTTACAACTCACAAACGCTAGAGCGAACACAGCCAAAAAATACACATTTTTCATTTTTAAACTCATTCTATTAGTAAATTAAGATTAGTTATCCGTAATATGACGTAAGAATTGAGGATTCGTTACGCATAATGAGCGCGTAATTTATATAAAATGGAACATCCTGAGCAGTAAAATCTATAGTTTTAACTAAAATATAAGATTTAACAAAAACTAACCTCTTAATTGTTAACATTTTAGCTACTGAAAGAAATTAATTGTATACTCAAATTGTACATTGCAAGATAAAATGCCACTGGTTGGTCAATTTATCCTGTTATCTATCTTAAAACCAGTAAAATATTCTTATAAACTATAGATCTTGTTAAAAAAAACAAAAAAATTAACATTTGCCTTACCTATAGTAAATATAGGGTGTACATCGAATTTTATCATAAAATATGCCGTTTAAAATCGGCATACTACATAATAAAAGTATGTTTTTAACATAATTTATTGTATATTGTCGTTGATTTTGTGTTTTACAACGATAAAATACAAGATCAAGTAAGATTTTACTTACACAATGAATGAAGGTTTAACCCTAAAACCAAACTTTATGAAAACACTACTACCCATTTTTGCCTTGTTAGTAACAAGCATTGTATTTGCGAATACAAAAATTGACATTTCGTATAAACTAATGTCAGTGACAGAAAACACCGTAATTAATGGCCTTGACGAAAACACCGAAGAAGGCGTTATTTTCATTACCGAAAGCCTACATATTGAAGATGGAGTACGGATTAAAATAAGAAACGCATGTCTAATAATTCTTGGAGATCTTACTGGAAACGGAATTATTGACATCGATAATACAGCTACTGTAACCCTTGAAGGTGAAGAACAAGGAAGAGTAACATTTATCAATAGAATTTTGGCAGATGATACTTGCCAACAAACTACAGATCAAAAAACGTTCAGGCATATCATAGAAGTACCACAAGGATTAAGCTATAGTTTATACACTTTGGATGGTAGATTATTGGATAAAGGACAAATTGATGATTATATCCATTATTTGGTAGATCCAAAAACGTATTTAATCAAAATAGAAGGATACAAATTAAGAAAAATAGTGTTTAAAGGATAAGCACACTCATTAAAAGTAAGGTTTAAGTCCGTAGCAATATCTGCTACGGATTTTTTTCTTTTACTATTATAAAAACTCTACATATCTCGGAGATATTTGGTCTACTATTTCAAAAAACCTATATTTATCAAAATAGGATCTCACCGATCCCACCTTACCCCTTATATCTTTAATCTAATTCGTTTAAAGTATTAAACCAAATTGTATTATGCGAACATCTTGGTTCAAAACTGAAGCTGCTAAGTACCTATTCTACGGAATTTTATTTGGATTTGTGTTTCCTATTTTGGCAACGAATATTGATATCACCAATTTAGGTCTGGAGTATACGTGGCAATCTGTCATTTTTGTTCAAAAAAATTACCCAATACATTATATCATTGATACCGCTCCCATCTTTTTAGGCCTGTTTGCCATGTATGGCGGTAGGAATCTTGATAAGCTTAAAAAAAAGAACTCAGAAATACTTAAAGCTTCAAAATTTAAACAAGATTTTCTTGCCAATATGAGCCATGAAATTAGGACCCCTATGGTGGGTGTTATTGGTATGATTGATTTGCTTTTTAAAAACACTGAACTTAATGATCTACAAAAAGAATATGTCACAACAATTCAACAGTCATCTCATAATCTACTAGAAATTCTAAATCAGATTTTGGATTTGTCGAAGATTGAAGCTGGAAAATTCAAATTAATTGCAAAAAACTTCAATCTAAAAGAAACCATCGAACAAAATATAAATCTATTCCTAGCTACATCAAAAGCAAAAGGAATTGAGATTATCAACGAATATTCAGAAGAATTACCAGAATATATTATTGGGGATAGTAATAGACTGACCCAGATTATATCTAACCTTATTGGTAATGCGATTAAGTTTACCCAAGAAGGAAATATAATAGTTAAGGTATCTAAACAATCTCAAAAAGACACAAAACTAACTTTAAAAATAGAAGTAATTGATTCGGGTATAGGGATAAGCAAAAAAGACCAGGAGGATTTATTTAGTCGTTTTAGTCAGTTTCATGATGAAACAATATTAGCGGGTAAAGGCAGTGGATTAGGTCTTACTATAAGCAAAAAACTGGTACATCTAATGGATGGTAAACTAGGTGTAAAAAGTGAATTAGGACAAGGAAGTAATTTTTGGTTTACTTTTACTTGCAGTCTTTCAAACATCATACCAGCAAAACCTAGCAAAATTTTAAGTGAGCCAAGTGATCAAAAATACAACTTGCATATATTATTGGTAGAAGATTCTGAAACCAATATTCTTGTATCTCAACAAATACTCAAATATCTAGGATGCACTGCTGATATCGCCAAAACAGGCAAACAAGCTATAGAAATGTTCGAAGAGAATCTTTACGATGTTATTTTGATGGATATTAACTTACCCGATATAGATGGAGTACAAACCTCTTCACAAATCAGGAAAAATCATAAAAATGTTCCTCCTATAATAGCATTGACCTCGAATGCCCTACCAGGAGATGCTGAGCGCTTTATTGCCAAAGGTTTAGATGATTATATTATGAAGCCGTTTACTACCGAAATTTTAAATATTAAACTTAGAAATTGGTTTGGAGATCATTTTGATTATCATTAATACAATTTAACCCTAAAATAGTTATACAAACCACAGGTTTTAACTATTTTATAGTCATTTGACTCATTAAATTTTATTATATTGTAAGGTAAGATTAAACTTTACAACAAAGAAGTTAAACCTAAAAACTATAGCTATGAACAAAAAAAGTATACTATCGTTCAAAAAGCATTTCATTTTTTATTGGTTTATTTTTTTTATTACTGCATATGCTACTAATGTACAAGCTGCAACCTATCTTCAGGATAATACTCAAACAAACACTATAAATCACAACGAGTATAAAGGGTTAGTAGTCGACAGTGAAACCAATAAACCACTTATATCTGCTACAGTCTCTCTAAATGGAACTAATATTTCTACAGTGACCAACGATGAAGGTGAATTTTTATTAAAAGTACCCAAAGATAAAAGTGATGGAGAAATTACAATATCACATTTGGGTTATAATGATGAAACAATGCCCCTTTCACAATTGAGTGATGAATCCACCAAAATAAAACTCAACCTGTCGATCACCGAACTATCTGAGGTTAATATAGACCCCAGAGATCCCGAAGCTCTTATTCGTGCTGTAATGAAAAAAAAGGGTGATAATTATTTAAGTGACAATACCATAATGACTGCTTTTTATAGAGAAACGATCAAAAAACGCAGAAGCTATGTATCGCTTTCAGAAGCTGTCGTAGATGTTTATAAAAACCCTTATAAATCACCCAAAACAGATGCTATTAAATTATACAAGGCTCGTAAAAGTGCTGATTATAAAAAATTGGATACCTTAACCGTAAAACTACAAGGAGGACCTACAAGTACATTGTATATCGATGTAATGAAAAACCCAGAAATTCTATTTACTGAAAATATGCTGGAAACCTATGAGTTTAGTTTTGGCAAAACCACAAAAATTAATGATAAATATATTTATGTGTTGAAATTTAAACAACGACCTTTTATTGTAGAACCACTATATTTTGGCAAGCTCTATATAGATGCAGAAACTCTTGCTATGAAAAAAGCTGTTTTTAGTTTAAATATGGATAATAAAGAAGAGGTTAGCAGAATGTTTGTTCGAAAAAAACCCCGAAACGCTAAAGTTTTACCAACTCAAGCTAGTTATAACATAGATTATAGAGAAAAAGATGGTAAATGGTACTATGGATATGGAAGAATCGATTTGGCCATAAAAATAAACTGGAAGAAAAAATTATTTAATTCTATATATAAATTAAATGTTGAAATGGCCGTTACTGACTGGAAAAAAAATCTAGAGAAAGCTACATTAAAAGCTAAAGACAGATTAAAATCCTCTGTTGTAATTAATGATGAAGCAGCAGGCTTTTCGGATCCCAAATTCTGGGGAGAATACAATGTAATAGAACCTGAAAAATCTATTGAATCTGCTATTAAAAAAATACAAAAGCAATTACGGAAACTAAATTAGAAAATAGTACACTCATAATAAACTTAAGAATGCACGTAATTGTGCATTCTTTTTTTTTGTGACTAGTATAATAATTTTCTTCAAAACAAATTCGTGGCACAATTTTAGTAATTTTACACACGGGAAAAACGTATACTATTACAATATCAATTAAACAAATTGAGTTAGTAATACAGAAATTTTATATTTCCGAATCACGTAATGCAAAAAACACTATTCATTATATTTTGCTGGGGTGCCGTCCTATCGGCATACGGGCAAAAAAAAATTGACTCTACAGCTGCTAGAGCTGATCTGGATATTTTTGAAAAAATTATTAAAAAAGGGCATCCAAGTTTGTATGAATATATCTCGCAAGATTCTTTGGATCAACTTGTAATAACCCAAAAAGAATCAATTAATAACGAATTTACGGACATTGATTTGTATAAAAACATACTCAATATAAAAGATCAGATAAAGGATGGTCATCTGGTTTTTTTTGCTCCTAATACGATAAAAACCGACCAGTATTATTTTCCTTTAATTCTAAAAATAATCAATACCGAGTTTTACATCGATACAGATGATTTTGGAATACCTATAGGCTCTAAAATACACAAAATTAATACCGTAAATACTGCCAATATTCTTGAACGTTTTAAGAAATATGCATCAACAGATGGGTATAATCTCACCAAAAAATATAGAGATATCGAATTAAAATTCGGGCAATTTTACACCTACGAATATGGTATTACAAAAAAATTCGAAGTGGTATATACGCAACCAGATGGAATAGAAAAAACGATAGTGTTGGATGCAGAACCTTTTGTAAAAGTAAAATTGCGTAATACAAAACGAAACTCATATTTTGCAAAGTATCACAATCAAGAAAATGGTTTTGATTTTTTTGATAAGTATATCGGAAACAAAACCCCATTTGTTTATTACAAAGAACATCTGAGTACGGCTATATTGACTATAAATAGCTTTAGTGGAGATATTCGTATATTTCAATCTCATCTTACCAAAATATTTAAAGAAATTAATGATAAGAAAATTCGACACCTTATTATTGATATCAGACAAAATGATGGAGGTTTTAGAGCAAATGCCGTTCATTTATTCTCTTTTATTACTCAAAAAATGTTTAAACAGGTTACCAGTTCTTATGTCACCTCATTATCGATTCCTGAAAAAAAACACATAAGTAGGACTTTCTTAAATGAAAGGCAATTTTTAGAAGATAAATTTAAGAATCATCCTGTGTATGATGGTTGGAAATTACCTTTTGATGATATGGAAACTATAATGGTTCCTGATGAGAATAGATTTAACGGAAAAGTATATGTCTTAGCAGGAGGCACTTGTTTTTCTGCTGCCGCCACTTTTGCTTTAAATGTAAAAAATGATGCCAATAGTACTCTGATCGGTGAAGAAACGGGAGGTGGATACTATTTCCATAATGGTGAGTTTCCCGTATATTACGAACTACCCAACTCTAAAATTAAGTTTGCCATGTTTATGGAACGAGTAAATCATTATGTAAGCGATCAAAAAATACCTAAAGGGTCTGGAGTGTTACCAGATAAATATGTTTCTATCTCTCGTGAAGATTTAATTTCGGGTAAAGATGCAGTATTAGACTACGTCTATCGGTTAATTAAGGGTAGATAACCCCAATTGAGCATACAAGGACTCAAGACTAATCAATGTATGTATTTACACTTGTTATTAGTTCACACGAACTGTGTAACATTTGTTTAAATCTAAGGGCTATATTTTCATCATTAAATTTCATAGCTTCACTAATACTATTTGATACTACAAGTTCACCTATAAGGTATTCTACAAAATAATCCTCATTTTCTGTTAAAAGCACGTATTCTGTCATACTAAATAATAATTAACACGACTAAAATAGAATTTTAAGAAATATGGATTAAAAATTCAAACAATACTTTTACACAGAAGTATTAACAATTGTTATATAGTAGCATACAAGGTATGATTTTTGAGAAAAACAAAATAAACTATTTAACCATCATGAAACACCGTATTTTATATTCATCCTGTATAATCATCAGTATTGTTATTATTTCCTGTTCAAAAACCCCGAAAGAGCCTTATAAGTTACCTAAAAACTCTGTAGAATTAATTGCTGGAACAAATGGTGCCGGAAAAACATGGAAGTTGGCTAAACGATATAATAATGGAACACGGATGAATATGGCAAGTTGTTTTCTTTCTTACAGAATCACATATTTACCAAACATGACACTAAACGATAATAATGGGGAACAGGATGATTGTGGTCCTTCATTAATAGCAAATTGGGAAATAACCGAAGATAAAAAAGGGAACTCATACCTTAAATACCATAGTAATCAGCTCCCAGAGTTAATGAACATAAAAAAAAGCTATAAATATTTTAAAATTCTTCAATTAACCAAAGACACACTACAGCTACAATTTAGACATAAACAATTTTCTTCCAAAAGTACATTTATTGATACTTTTGTAACTGAAAACATTGAAGTGAAGAATAGAGATTTTCATTGGTAAAATAATACATCTTATTGTTTTGAAAATACAGAAACCCAATCTCTAAACACCAGAATAATGGAGATAAAACCAATGCTTAAAAAACTAATGTTTGTTAGCTATAAACAACTTCTTTTTTTCTCAAAAGACCAATTTCTATATACTCTGAAATTTTATCTATTTTTTTTATTTTATTGGTTTCTATGGGTACCCAACCATCAATTTTAATCATATCGTTAGGGTTACTTCTAAAAAACATTTCATATTCATAATCTATTGACCCATTATCATCAATTCCCGGATTAACCTTATTCTTTATTTTATCTGCTATTCTTTTCTGCACGATTTCAATTTTGGAAGATAAATTTAAGGATTCTGTATCCTTATGCACTTCTACATCCAAAAACTCGGCTATTGATGCCATAATTAATTCTTCTAAATTCATAAGTACAAGATTTGGTATATGTTATAAGTTTAATTTGTTATTGCGTATAATCATTGTCTTTAATTCTTTCTTTAGTCTTTAAACTATTTCTAAAATTGTTTTTTCGAAATTATCAATTGGTGCTTCGCATAGAGAACAATTATAATCTGTAGGTAAGTCTTTAAAATCAGTACCTTCTGGGATTTCTCTTAAAGCATCACCAATAGTAGGGTCGTATATTGTTTTACAATCTTTACATTGGTATACATCAATTTCTAGGACCTCTTTCTTTGCAATTGTTTCTATGCTTTGACCTTCTTTTTCTGAGCCTAAATTTTGAAAATATGCCTTTGTTAACTCTAACAATAATCCAGGTAAATCAATTTGATCTATATCTTGAGCATATACAATATAATTTCTGGTATTAGGGTCAAAATTTCTGGCATATAAAATATTATAGGTAGATCTGGTCACAAAATCTTTAATACGTTCAGGAGTCTTATTTTCTTCAATTACTATCGAGGTAAAATAACTTTTTTGATTTTGATGAGTGGTAATACTGAATGTTAATCCATAGGTACTAATATCATTTTGGTCAAAATTCATGACCAAGAATTTTTTGAGCTCTAATGCCTTTGTATTTCCAACTGGTAAGTGCCAATTTAGCTCTAAAGCCGAATGACGCACATTTATTCCCGACTGCCCTAACAGTTTTTCTAAAGCCAATTTACTCTCTCTAGGTATGCCCTTAATAACAAAAGATTTCCATGGTGTTAGGCATATTTTTCCTATTCTATGTTCTACGCAAAACTCGCATAGCATTTTCAGAAATTTCAAATCGTATTTATTATTTCTCCAGTATAATCCTAACCAATACTGATTAATCCCCATCTTATTCATCCCTTCATAATATGGAAAAGGATTAAACGCTACCTGTAAAGGTTTCTCGATTATTCGATTGTTAGTATCCAGTATCTCGTTAAGCAATTGAAAAAGTACTTCGATATCATTTACTTTTTCATATTCTTTCTCTATAGCTTCTGCAATCTTTGCAATATCCCATGTGTAAATCAATGCTGGATAATATACCTCGTCCCAACCTGGTAATTTTAAATACAAATACCAATAATCTTCATGAGGTGAAGCGATAAAATTCAAGTTTCCTGAAAACAAAGGAACCATTTGTTGTTTGGGATCTGTAATGTTTATTTTTAAAGTGGGATTGTACCTAAATTCTTCTAAAACATATAAATATGTTGTGCCTCGTAACCAAACGGTTGCATCAAAAATATCAATCGAGACATACGAGCAACTTATATTTTGTTGATTTTCTGAAGTGAAAAAAGAAGAATCAAACGAATCATGTTCTTTTAAAATCTTTCCATCTTTATCTTTTAGAGGAAAAACAATATCTTGTCTTGATCCAAAATGAAAGGTATCCAAATTCAGTTTTTGAGCATATTCTATAATCTGCTGCAGTTCTACAGGAGATAAAATCCCTCCTTTAATATAAGTTCTATGTAATAGTGGTTCATTGTTCATAATCACGCCATTTGCATTACACTCTCTAATACTTCCTTTACCTCAGGCTTACAGCTACCACAACCCAATCCAGCTCCTGTTTTGTTACAAAGCTCAGAGAAATCTTCACAACCAGATCTAATCACTTTTTCAAGATTTCCTTCACCAACTTGGCTACAAGAACAAATAAGTTTTCCTAATACAGGTTCATCAGGTTTTGAAGATCTCAATAATTCATCTCTTTTCTCAGATAACTCAATTTTTTCTTCGATTAATCTTTTAAAATCCGCAAACTCACTCTTATCTCCCATCAATATAGCGCCAACAAGTCTATCATCTTTTACGATACATTTTTTATAAAATCGTTTACGCACATCCATAAAGATAACTTCTTCATACATGGGATCATTTTTGGGAACATCAATATTACCGATACTGCAAAGATCCAGGTCTTCAAATTTTAGAATATTCATAAAAACCGAACCTTTATAAATAGCACTATAATCTCCTAATAAATATTTTGCAACTATATCCGCTTGCTGCTCGGCTGCTGCTGTTATACCATATAGATTTCCTTCAAACTCGGCAATCTCTCCTACGGCAAAAATATTAGGATCAACCGATTGTAAATATTGATTTACCAAAATCCCACGACGACAATCTACTCCGATTTTTTTTGCCAAATCGATGTTCGGGATAGTACCTATAGAATATACCACAGCGTTACAACTAAATGATTTACCGGATTTCAAATTTACTTCCAGATTACCCGGTTCTCGATTAAATACTGTATCTACTTCATTATCGAAATGAATCTGGATTCCCTTTTCTCTAACATCTTCTGCCAACAAACGACTTGCAACAATATCTAATTGACGCTCCATCAAACGATTACCTCTTTGCACAATGGTAATTTTGACTTCTTTTTTTCTTAGTGCAGCTGCCAACTCTAACCCTAATAATCCACCTCCTACTATGGTTACATGCTGTTCGTTTTCTGGCAATCCGGTTTGATCGAGATATGTTTTAAGTTTATCTGCATCTCCTCGATCTCTCATAGTAAATCTTCCTGGAAGGTGAACCGGTACTTCTTTTGGAACAAATGCCCGACTCCCTGTTGCCATTAAAATCAGGTCATAGTTATGCTTTTCTCCTTTGCTATCAACGATATACTTCTCGTTTCTATTAATTTGTTCAACGGGATTACTGGTTAGCAAGGTTATATTTAAAGACTCCAAACTTCCCTCGCGCATTTTTTGAAGTTGTTCCCATTTTAATTCTTCGCTTACATATTCTGGCAATAACACTCTATTATAAAATGGATATGGCTCTTTGGAGAATACGACTATCTCATCTGTAGTATTGTGCTCTCGATATGTTTGAATAAATCTATACGCAGCCGTTCCCGCGCCTATGACACATATTTTTTGTTTCGGTTTAACGAACTTATTAACTTTTACGGCAGAGAATTTAAAGTCTGGCTCTTTAGATATTGGATCTATAATATTAGTAGTTAAATTATTAGCTCTACCATAATCGTTTCCTAGGATCTTCCCCCAATGCATAGGTAAGAAAACGACTCCTTTATTAATGGTATCAGTAATTTTTAGTTTAACCTGTACCGTACCTCGTTTACTTTCTACAACTGCAATATCTCCATCTTTTAGATTCTTTAAAAAAGCATCCACGTGGTTCATTTCTAAAAACGGATAAGGGATATGCGATAACAACCTATTTACTTTACCCGTTTTGGTTCTCGTATGCCATTGATCGCGCACTCTACCGGTAGTTAGTATTAATGGATACTCCTGAGTAATTAATTCTGATGTTGGCTTGGTAAATCTAGGTAGCATAAATTTTGCATTTCCTGTATCGGTATAAAACCGTTTATCTTCAAATAAACGAATGGTTCCTGAATGGCTATTTTCTGGTACCGGCCATTGAAAACTTCCTTCTGTTTTTAAGCGATTATAATCCAATCCCGATATGTCAATATTTGTGCCTTTGGTTAACATACAATGTTCTTTGTATACTTCCTCTACCGAATTATAATCGAACCCTCTATAGCCCATTTTCCGGGCAAAATTCCAAATTATCTCTGCATCGGGTAAAGCTTCTCCAGGTGGATCTATTGCGGCATTCAAATATGTAATTCTTCGCTCACTGTTAGTCATAGTCCCTTCTTTTTCTGCCCATCCGGCAGCGGGAAATACTAAATCAGCATATTCTAAAGTCTCTGATCGATGCGATATATCCTGTACAATTACAAATTTTGCTTTTTTTAGTGCTTTTTCAATCTTATTAGCGTTTGGTAAACTAACTAGAGGATTAGTACATATGATCCATATTACTTTTAGCTTTCCTTCTTCGAGTGCATCAAACATTTCGGTAGCGGTTAATCCTGGTTTGGCAGAAATCTCTTTACCTCTCCAAAAATTAGCGACTTCTCTTCTATGCTCTTCATTAGACAAATCTTTATGAGCAGCCAAAAGATTTGCCATTCCGCCAACTTCTCTACCTCCCATGGCATTAGGTTGTCCCGTTAAAGAAAAAGGTCCAGAGCCAGGTTTACCAATATGCCCGGTAAGTAATGATAAGTTTAGTAGCGCATTGTTTTTATATACACCAATAGAACTTTGATTTAATCCCATGGCCCATAGCGTTATGAAACCTCTGGCATCTGCTATATAAGAAGCGGCTTTCTTAATATTCGAAACAGGTACTCCACAAATTTTAGAAGCTTCGCTTAATGATAAATTTTCTAAGGATTTTTTAAGAGTCTCATAATTATCGGTATGGTTCGCTATAAAACTTTTGTCGATTTTTTTTCGATCAATTAATCTTTTTGCTATAGCATTATATAGTATCACATCCGTACCAGGCAGGATCTGTAAATGTAAATCTGCAATATCACAAGATTGTGTTTTTCTAGGATCTACAACAATGATTTTGGTATTAGGGTTTTTCTCTTTATGAGCTTCAATTCTTCTATACAAAATAGGATGGCACCATGCAGGGTTGGCTCCGGCAATCATAAAACAATCTGCTAGCTCTATATCGCTATAGGCAATAGGAACACTATCTTCTCCTAGCGCTTGTTTGTACCCTACCACCGCAGAACTCATACATAATCTGGAGTTGGTATCTATATTATTTGTACCAACAAAACCTTTTGCTAATTTATTAATTAAGTAATATTCTTCGGTTAGACATTGTCCCGAAACATAAAAACCAACACTATCAGGCCCATATTTTTTTATTACCGAATTAAAAACCGCAGTTGCCCTTTCCATAGCTTGATCCCACGATACTTTTTGTCTTTGGTGTCCTTTACTCCAACGCATTTCGGGATATAAAATACGATCACTCTTATCATTAACGACATGGTGTAAATTCATCCCTTTTGAACATAACATCCCTTTATTAACAGGATGCTTTTTATCTCCTTCAACTGTAACTGTCCCTCTATGGTCTTTTTTTACAACAATACCACAGCCTACACCACAATATGAACACGTTGTTTTATATGATTTGAATGCCGACATACTATCCTTAAATACTCATTTCTTTCCTTCAAAACTAAGTATTAATACGTATTAATCATAGATTGAAAACTCTTTTCTCTAGTAAAGGGAAAAGAATTATGGATTCGACAAAATCGGGTTATATAAAAAATGATTTTCAAATTATGCAGCACTTACTTTTATCAAATTCTAAGTACAAAAAAACCGGTCACAACATTGTTGTAACCGGCAACACAAGAAACACTTAAAGCAACTTTTGTTCTTTAAGGTTTCAACACTAAGTTTTCAATATGTATATAATTATTTACCTAATCTAAGCTATCTATAATGCATAAGAAAACAATTTAGTTATAAAAAAATACCCCAAATAGAATATGGAGTATACCCTTAATTGCTAATTTAAAGATACAACAATCTTGGAACTTATTAAAGGCAAAATGATTTTTAATAAAAATCACTTACTACCTCTTTTCATTGTGCTATTACAGAATTTAAAGTCTTATTTTTAATGTTCTAGAAAATTGATTAGATGCTCTCTATATTTGTAGTAATCAGGATGATCTAACACATCTTTTCTTAAACGAGGTCTTTCAAAATCAATATCCAAAATATCTCCAACTTTTGCCCTAGGTCCACTAGTCATCATTATTACCCTATCTGCCAAAAATATGGATTCATCCACATCATGAGTAATCATAATAGCTGTAATTTTTTCTTGATTCCATACTTCGATCAATACATCCTGCAACTCTCCACGGGTTAGTGAATCCAACATACCAAAAGGTTCATCTAATAATAACACTTTTGGTTTTATAGCAAACGCCCTTGCTATTCCAACCCTTTGTTGCATTCCTTGCGATAATTCTTTTGCCTTTTTGTGCATATCATTTTCTAGCCCAACTTTAGCCAAATAATACTTAACAATATCATCTCTTTCCTTTTTGGTACCATGGCCAAAGACTTGTTTTACACCTAACATTACATTTTCATAGGCTGTCATCCAAGGTAAAAGGCTCGGAGATTGAAAAATCACACCTCTATCAGGCCCGGGACCTTTAACTGTCTGATTATTAACCACAATAGTGCCTTTTGAAATAGGATTTAATCCCGCGATCATAGTTAATAATGTAGATTTACCACAACCCGAATGGCCAATTATAGAAATAAATTCTTCGTGTTCAATCTTTAGATCTAAATCATCTAGCACAACATAATCACCATTTGGTGTAGGATAAATTTTGGTTAACTGAGAAATATCCATCATATATTTATCAGAAAACAGCCCATTATCCGTCCTACGTACCACTGATTTTTCTAGTATCTCTTCCATATCAAATTGTTTTTTAACTCAGACTAAGTCTTCTAAAAGGGGTAGGTTTCATTTTAGGTTTGATGTCTGGTAATATATAGTTATTCTCTTTTTTTGAAGCTCGTTGCTCTCCTATCCGAATCAAATATTCTATTATCCCATTTCTTAATTTTTTGTATTCATCGTTATGATTTAAAGCTGTTTTATTCCTAGGTCGTTTTAGATCAACTTTATATTCTGGCCCCAAGGTAGCTTTAGGTCCTGGTTTTAGGGGGATAATACGATCGGCCATCAAAATCCCCTCATCAACATCGTTAGTAATCAACAATGCAGTTTTTTTATCTTTATTCCAGATCTTAAGAATTTCTTGCTGAAGATTTCCTCTGGTTAACGCATCGAGTGCACTTAATGGCTCATCCATCAAGATAACTTCGGGACTCATAGATAGAGCCCTAGTAACAGAGACTCTTTGTCGCATTCCTCCAGAAAGTTCTTTTGGTAATTTATGTATGGCAGGCGAAAGATTTACCATTTCAACATATTCCTCAACACGTTTACCTCTATCTTTTCTTGACATTTTTTTAAATGCTTCTTTTACCGCCATCCCAACGTTATTTTTAACATTCAACCAGGGTAATAGTGAATAGTTTTGAAAAATCACCCCACGTTCATGACTTGGACCAGTTACAGGCTCACCCTTAAACAAAACTTGACCTTCATCAGGCATTATCAAACCCGAAATAAGATTAATTAAAGTTGTTTTACCACTTCCGGTAAAGCCTACTATAGCAACAAATTCTCCTTCCTCAATTTTAAGATTTATATTAGATAATACCTTTGTTCTAGATTTACCAACACCAAAAGATTTTGATACATTTTTTAATTCTATATATGCCATAATTTTAAACTTATGTAGTAGTTTCTTCTGTAAATGTTACAAACTTCTGTATTGTCAACATTATTCTATCTAATAAAAAACCTATAATACCTATAATAAACATTGCGACAATGATTTTGGAGTTGGAATCATTTGCTCCATTTTGAAATTCTTCCCAAACAAACGAACCCAAACCAGGGCTTTGTGCCAATAACTCAATAGCTATTAATACCATCCATGCTACGGATAATGTTATTCTAAGCCCTGTGAAAATTAAAGGAAAAGAGGATGGCAGAATAATTTTAAATATTTTTTGTCCTACACTAAGCTGTAGTACCTTGGCAACATTTATATAATCTTTATCCACTGAAGACACTCCCATACTTGTATTCACCAATGTTGCCCACATTGAACATAGTCCTACACTAATAAATGAAATGATAAATGAACTATCTGTATCAGAATTCCTAGTCAATGTTTTCACGATCATAAACACAAGAAGCAACCAAACTACAGGAGACACAGGTTTAAAGATTTGTATTAGCCAGTTTACAGAAGACCTTAGAGTTTCGCTTAAACCGAGCATTACACCAATAGGTACTGCTATAAAAAGAGCTAGTAAAAAGCCTGCAAATACTGTTTTTAAACTTGTAAAGATTTGATCAACGAATGAAGGTCGACCGGTATATCTTATTGCCGCTAAGCCTTGTTCTTCTCTTTTTGCATTTGTTGCTGCCACTTTTTCGGCAAATGCAACTTTCTTCTCCGAAATAATCCTATGATCAGATAATAATGATCTATAAGCGATCCACACTTGTGTTGGAGAAGGTAACGTATTAGGCTGACAACTAATATCTCCAGATTCAATACATACTCGCATTTCATTAGCAGCAATTTCACCTCTATCCACTAAGGCCTTTTCTATTCGGGCATTTTTTTCAATATCATAAAGATATTTTGCTCCTGAATGCCATACAATCAAAAACAATACTATTGATAAAATTGGTAAAATAACTTTCTTGAATAATGCCGCCAAATTTTTCTTTACTTCCTCACCAGTTGCTATTCTAATTGCAGGTTCAAAAAAACCTAAGCCTACAAAATTTAGTATATGAATCGATCGATCTTTCATTTCTCTTAATCTTTTTATTTTTTCTATAATCCATTCATCAAGTATTTATTTCATGCTAGATGACCTGAATGCACTTTTAGTTAACAATTAGAATTATTCAATACTTGAAATTCCTTCTGTGTTCTCTTTATTTCCAATCTCAAAACTATTGATGTAACCTATCGGGTCTTTAGCATCATATTTTTTACCATCAATAAAGTCGGTTGTCACAGGTTTATAACCATCGGTTTTAGGTAATTCAGATTCTTCTATGTGACCTTGATCTACCAACAGCTTGGCAGCTTTAGTCCATATATCGGGTCGATATATATCCTTAATTGTTTTTTCATACCACTCAGCAGGTTTACTATCCGGAATTTGCCCCCATCTTCTCATTTGAGTTAAAAACCAAATTCCGTCTGAATAAAATGGATAAGTAGCATCATGTCTATAAAAAACATTGAAATCTGGCATCTCCCTTTTATCACCTTTTTCAAACTCGAAAGTACCTGTCATCGAATTGGCCAACACCACCTCATCTGCTCCAACATATTCTGGCATGGATAAAATTTTAACGGCCTCTTTTCGGTTTCCGGGAGCATCTAACCATTTCCCGGCTCTAATCAATGCTTTGGTAACCGCAATAGCTGTGTTAGGATACTTCTCTACAAACTTTTTGGTCATCACAAATACTTTTTCTGGATTGTTCTTCCAGATATCATAATTAGTAACAACGGGAACGCCAATTCCCTTAAAAACGGCTTGTTGATTCCAAGGTTCTCCTACACAATATCCATAGATTGTTCCTGCTTCTAGAGTTGCAGGCATTTGTGGCGGTGGAGTAACAGAGAGCAGAACTTCTGCATCAATTTGCCCTTGGATATTATTCTTAGAATACATTCCAGGATTAATTCCTGCTGCTGCTAACCAATATCTGATTTCATAATTATGAGTCGAAACAGGAAACACCATTCCCATTTTAAATGCTTTGCCATCATTCTTATAACTATCGATTACGGGCTTAAGAGCTGTTGCCGAAATTGGATGAACCGGCTTTCCATCATCCCCTACAGGTACATTAGGTTTCATTTTCTTCCAAACATCATTCGAAACAGTAATACCATTACCATTAAGATCCATTGAAAACGCAGTAACTAATTCAGCCTGCCTGCCAAACCCTGCTCCTGCCGCTATTGGCTGTCCGGCTAACATATGAGAGCCGTCTAATTGGCCATCGATTACACGATCAAGCACATTTTTCCAATTTGATTGGGCCTCGACTGAAACAAAAAGACCTTCATCTTCAAAAAAGCCCTTTTCTTTAGCAATCGCAAGAGGTGCCATATCTGTTAGCTTTATAAAACCAAAAGTTAACTGAGGCTTTTCTATTAACAACTCTGATGTTTCTTCCTTTTTGACAGAATCACCAGAAGCGATTCCTTTTTCTTTTTTACCACCACAAGATCCTAAAATCACTATGGTCATAATCATTATAATTCTTAGATATACTTTTTTCATAATTCTGTTTTTTGAAAAATTTGCTTGTACGAAGCATCAAAACTAAGTATTATTACGTACTATCTAATATTTTTAACTTTAAAAAATACGTATAAACAAAATTATTATGTATATCAAAATTATAATTACTATAAATTATTTATTCCATAATTAAGAGTGTATAAAATTACCGAATAACCAATCCTCAAACTTAAACAACTTCAAAATATCAATAAAATTAAAGCTTAACAAACTTTGCATCAACTAACGTTGCATAAAACAATTGTTTTACAACTTAAATAAAATAACATTAACGTAGTACTTAATTTCATTTTTCACAATCTAAAAAAAAATAAGTATTTTTACGTATATTTTATTAACCTTCTAAAAAATTGCTCATGAAAACACAAATAACGATTATGAGTTTAATAGTTAATCTATTATTCACTTATTTAGCTTCAGCTCAATCACAAAACTACGGCTCAATAAGCTTTAACAAAGCAATAAACATTTCCGGAAAACAGCGTATGCTATCACAAAAAATGTCGAAATCATATTTATTGATTGCAAAGGGAATTAGGAATAAAGATATTGAAAGGGAATTAAGCTCTGGCAAATTTATCTTCGAAAAGCAATTAGACATTTTAAGTCAAAATGCGTCTGGCTCATTAATTAAACTATCTATAAAAAATGTAAGAAAAACCTGGAATGAATTTAAAGGCATAATTAACTCAACGCCAAATATTACAGGCTCTGCCGATATTTTAAGACTTAATACTAAATTATTAAAAGCATGCCATGAATTAGTACTTAGTATCGAGGCAAGCTCGAATTATAGTAATCAATTTTTTAAAAACAAAAGCCAGGATCTGGTTAATACGATCAACATTTCCGGAAAACAACGTATGCTTTCACAAAGGCTATGTCTATATTATACCGCTTCAACTATATTTCCCAGCAAAAGAAAAGAAAATAATGATATTATGAATCCCATATTTGAAGAATTTGATGGTGTAATAGGAAATTTACTTATTTGTAGCTATAACAATACAGAGGTCGAAGAAGAGCTCGGAATAGTAATGTCAATATGGGAAAAATTTCAACGTAATAAAAGAGCATTCCTTAATGGTGATTTCACCCTAGAAGAAGTTTACAAAACAACTAATGAATTAACTAAAAGTTTTAATAAAATCACAGGGATTTATGAGATTATTGCCAAAAATTCCTAAGATACAAGCTAAGAAATCATTCCATATTCTCTAGCTTTATTAATTAATTCAAGCGCATTCTTTACACCCATCTTTTTCATTAAGTTAAAGCGATGCACTTCGGTTGTGCGTTTACTAATTTCAAGTTCGGCAGCTATATCTCTATTCGTTTTCCCTGATATTGCCAAATGAAGAATTTGACGTTCTCGTTTAGTAAGATCAAAGGGATTAGATGTATTGTCGTACACTTTAGAATTATCATTCAAGTGACCATTAGTTTTCTCTATGTTATAATCAACATTTCCATCATTTCTTAATTTTTTTATTAAGATAGACGAGACATCTCCACTAAAATATTTATCTCCTTTACCAACCGTAGTTAGTGCTTTTAAGAATTCCTCTTTTCCAGCACCTTTAAGAAGATACCCATCTGCACCAGCGTAGATAGACTGCAATATATATTCATCTGAATCGTGCATGGACAACATAACAGTTTTTGAAGAAACACCAAGTGATGTCAATTTCTTAACCATTTCTATACCCGACATTTCGGGCATTCTGATATCACAAATAACTATATCAGGTTGCAGAGATTGCACCAATTCGATCCCCGTAACGCCATTAGACGCTTCTCCAATTACTTCATATTGCTCCTCATCCTCTAAAAGAGATCGAATACCATCTCTTACCAAAAAATGATCATCAACTAACACTATTTTAATCATAGTCAAAATATTAGGATACCTAGAACTTTGTGTATCTGTGCTAAAATATAGGAATATTTCAAAAACATCTAAATAAATTTTAAAAAACCTAAATTATTGATAGGTATTTTTACGTAAAAAACATACAAAAAATACGTATTTATACTTAATTTTGACCTCAGTTATACGAATAAACTCATTATTCGAAAAATTTAATCATTTTAAAACAACAACAACCTATACCATAGTCTTGTTGTATTTAAAACAAAATTATTTCTATGATAAACAAACTATACTTTATACTACTCATGTTAGTATTCACGTTTCAGGTAAAAGCACAAGAACTAAGTATCGATGCTGATATCAGGCCTAGATTAGAATACACTAACGGTTTCGGGAACCTAATTCCCGATGGTGTTGATGCTGGGATATTCGTACAACAACGTTCTAGAATAAAATTGGGATATCAACAAGAAAAATTCTCTACTTATTTGAGTGTTCAGGATGTAAGTGTTTGGGGAGATACCCCTCAGATTTCGCCTAGTGATGGTAATAACAGTTTTTCATTGGCTCAAGCATGGATCGATTTCAAATTTGGAAATGGTTGGTCTACTAAATTAGGACGACAAGCCCTCTCTTATGATGATCAACGAATTTTTGGAGGTTTAGATTGGGCAATGCAAGGTAGATTTCATGATGCCGGATTATTAAAATATACCAAAGAAGGGTTTAAATTGGATATTGGTATAGCATTTAATCAAAACGGTCTAAGTAGACAAACTACACTATTTGATCCCAACAATGCAGGTAATGCCAGAGCAGTATTTGACTACAAAGGAATGGTATATGCTTGGATGCACAAAGACTGGGAGAAATTTTCGGGAAGTATCCTTTTAGCCAATAATTCTTATCAGAATCTTGATCCTACGGATAACCAAACCCCAATAGATGGTACAGTAAACAGACAAACTTTTGGAGCTCATTTAGTTGCAAAACCCATAAAAGGCCTTTCTATTATGGCTAATATATATGGACAAACTGGAGAATTTACTGAAGATATTGACTTATCGGCATACAATGCATTATTAGAAATTACTTATAAACCTGGGAAAACATTATTTGGGCTCGGTTTTGAAACACTAAGCGGTGATGATAATGGAGGGACAGATGGCAAAATCAAATCGTTCTTCCCAATTTTCGGAACAAATCATAAATTTAATGGGTACATGGATTACTTTTTTGTAGGAAACCATGCTAACAATATTGGACTAAATGATATCTATGCAAAAACTGTTATTAAAACAGGAGAAAAATCAAGTTTACTTATAAAAGCCCACTATTTTGCTGGAGCCGAAAGCTTAGGCGATGATATAGATGATTACTTAGGCACAGAGATTGATCTGGTGTTCACTCAAAAACTACTCCCTTTCGCAACTTTAAAAATCGGGTACTCTCATATGTTCGCTTCAGATTCTATGGAGATCTTAAAAGGAGTAACAGATCCGGCGTCCGCCCAAAATTGGGGATGGGCAATGTTAATCGTAAAACCAAACTTCTTGAAATGGAGTCCAAAACCAGCTAAAGAGCAATAATTTTCTTTAAGCCTTAATAGGCCCACCCCCTATCCCTGCAAAAATGATTTTTGCAGGGATTGACATTTATTTTTTTGAAATCCTCAAATTACTACCCCTATAATTACGTAATTCTTATCACAAAAATACGTACTAATACTTAATTTTGAATTTTAAAATACGTAATTTATGAAGAAGGTAGTTGTAATAGGTAACGGAATGGTAGGATACAAGTTTTGCGAAAAATTTGTTAACTCCCAAAAATTTGAAAGTTATAAACTTATTGTCTTTGGAGAAGAACCGAGAAGAGCATATGATCGTGTTCATTTAAGCGAATATTATTCAGGAAAAACTGCCGAAGACTTAAGCATGTGTTCTGCGACCTGGTATCAAGAAAACAATATTGATCTGCATACCTCCGAAATGATTACCGAAATTAATAGAGAGGATAAAACAGTAGCAAACCACCGAGGTGCCAAATATTCTTATGATTACCTGGTATTGGCTACGGGATCATCTGCTTTTGTGCCCCCTATTTCTGGAGTCGAAAAAGAAGGCGTATTTGTCTACAGAACTATTGAAGATCTTGAAACTATTGAAGCTTATGCCAAGAAACTAAAATCTGAAGGAAAAATACAGGCTGCTGTTTTAGGAGGAGGATTATTAGGACTTGAAGCAGCCAATGCCGTTAAAGAACTGGGACTCCAAGCCCATGTAGTAGAATTTGCACCTAGATTAATGCCTAGACAATTAGACCAAGGTGGTAGCAATATGTTGCAAGCCAAAATTGAAAAACTTGGGTTATCTGTACATCTAAACAAACAAACCGAATTTATTCAAGGTGATAAGGCTATTGAAGGCTTACAATATATCGATGGGACGGAGCTTAAAATTGATATGCTTGTCATTTCTGCAGGTATACGTCCTAGAGATGAAGTTGCAAAAGAAAGTGGGCTTAAAACAGGAATACGTGGTGGGGTAATTGTAGACAATACTATGAAAACCTCAGATGATTCAATTTTTGCAATAGGAGAAGTTGCTCTGTATAACAATATGATTTATGGACTTGTAGCTCCTGGATATGATATGGCTCAGGTAGCTGTATCTCAAATCACAGGGGATCAAACCCATACCATGGAAGAACATATTGATATGTCTACTCAACTAAAACTTATTGGTACCGAGGTTGCAAGCTTTGGAGATGCTTTAATTGATAATAATACTGTAGATGCTATAACATACGAAAACAAAAGAAAAGGCACGTACAAGCGCATAAATGTATCTGCCGATGGAACAAAATTATTGGGAGGGATTCTCGTTGGAGATGCATCAGATTATAATGCTTTGTTCCAAATGTATCAGACTGGCATGCAATTGCCGGAGAACCCAGAGGATCTTATTTTAGGCAGTCGAGGAGATGATAACACCTCATTACTAGGAGATATCATGGACCTTCCGGATACTGCTCAAATATGTTCCTGCGAGAGTGTTAGTAAAGGAGCTATTTGCAATGCTATTAAAGATGGTACTTGTGACAATCTCGGAGATGTAATTTCATGTACCAAAGCCGGAACAGGATGTGGTGGGTGTAAGCCTATGGTTAAGGATTTGGTTGATGCTACTTTAAAGTCTTTAGGCAAAGAAGTAAAAGATACAATATGCGAACATTTTGAATACAATAGACAAGAGCTTTTTGATATTATCAAATTAAAAGGATACCGAAAATATGATGAAGTATTAGATCATCATGGTACTGGTGATGGGTGTGAAACCTGCAAGCCTTTGGTGGCATCAATCATGGCAAGTATATATGCCGATACTGCAAATGAAGAAGCCGCAATACAGGACTCTAATGATCGATTTCTCGCTAATATCCAGCGTAATGGCACCTACTCTGTAGTACCTAGAATACCTGGAGGAGAAATTACTCCAGAAAAACTAATCGTACTAGGTCAAGTAGGGAAAAAATATGATTTATACACAAAAATTACGGGTGGGCAACGTGTAGATTTTTTTGGTGCCCGATTAGATCAATTACCAAAAATATGGAAAGACTTAATTGATCATGGTTTTGAAAGTGGTCATGCCTATGGAAAATCCTTAAGAACAGTTAAAAGTTGCGTAGGATCCACTTGGTGTCGTTATGGAATGGATGAAAGTGTAAGTTTTGCCATTGAATTAGAAGAACGCTATAAAGGTCTTAGATCTCCTCATAAGATAAAAGGTGGTGTATCGGGATGCATTAGAGAATGTGCAGAAGCGCGATGTAAAGATTTTGGAGTAATTGCCGTAGAAGGCGGGTGGAATTTATATGTCTGTGGTAACGGTGGCGCTAACCCAAAACATGCAGAACTCCTCGCAGAGCAAATCGATAATGAAACTGTAATTAAATATCTGGATAGGTTTTTAATGTTTTATATACGAACCGCCGAACCATTACAAAGAACGGCTAAGTGGTTAGATAAGCTAGACGGAGGTATCGACTACTTAAAAAGTGTAGTTATTGATGATAAACTAGAATTAGCCGAAGAGTTAGAGGCAGAAATGGCAACACTTGTGAATACATTTCAATGCGAATGGACACAGGCAATTCAAAATGAAGAAATCATGAAAAGGTTTAATCACTTCGTGAATAGTGACGAAACCGATAACAACTTAGCTTTTGTACCATTAAGAGATCAAAAAATGCCCGAACATTGGAAATAAATTGTTTTACAATAATCAACTAAAAAAATGACAATTGTAAAACAAAACCAAAAACTCAAAATATAAAATCATGGAAGAACTTTTAGATATCTATAAAACCATTTCAAAAAAAGAAGTAACTGTATGGTTCGAAGCTGCCAAAGTAAGTGATTTCCCAAAAAACGGAGGAGCATGTATAAAATATAAAGAAAAGCAAATCGCTGTTTTTAACTTTGAAAGAAAAAATGCTTGGTATGCCTGTCAGAACGTATGCCCTCATAAAATGGAAATGGTATTAAGTCGCGGAATGATCGGCGATCAAAACGGGATTCCGAAAGTTGCTTGCCCTATGCATAAAAAAACGTTCTCACTAGAAAACGGTGAAAACTTAAATGGTGACCTTACTCCTATTGCTACATATCCTGTAAAAATAGAAGGTGACATGGTATACATAGGTTTCTCTGAATAACTATTACCTATAAAAAGCAGTTCGTTTCTAGTGCAAAAAAACTTAACTTTGTAGGTATATCATACAGATACTTTTATGCCAGCTACCGATACATTAAAAAACGCATACGCTTTATTTGACGAGGCTAATGCTAAAGACCCTAATAAAGAAAGTTTTAAAGGCGAACTTGTACCCAAAGAGCTGATCTATGGGCAACGTATGACCCAAACTTTGGAGAAATTTGAACCCGAAGCATCCGAGGCATTAAAATTAGCCGCAAGATCCCAACATATTTGCAGGTGGGAGATCCCCAGAGATAATTACCCAATGGATCGTGTAGGATATCTAAAATGGAGAGAAGAGTTAAAAAAATTTCATGCAGAAAAAGCTTCCAAAATTCTTGGCGATATTAATTATGATTCTGAAATCATAGATAGGGTGTCATTTTTGCTTCAAAAAAAGAAACTAAAAAAAGATAACGAAACTCAAGTTCTTGAGGACGTAATTTGCCTGGTCTTTCTTAATTTTTATTACGAACCATTTTTAAAAAAACATACCGAAGAAAAAATTATAGATATCTTACAAAAAACCTGGCGTAAAATGTCTGAAAATGGTCATAGAGCTGCTCTCAAGCTTTCTTATTCAGAAAAAGCATTGACTTTGATTCAAAAAGCCTTAAAAGGATAATTTTTAATGAATATCTCTGATTGTAAGAAAAAAATAAAGCTGTTTCTTTTTATAAGCTTAGTACTATGTCTTGTTGTACTATTATTAGGTCTTTCTTCTACAATATCAACAACTTATTTTCTTGCATTATTGATCATTTTATGTATCGGTCTTTTAGTTTCTACAGGCATTTTGTTCTTCAAGCTCTATTCTTATATCGTAAGATTAAAAGAAAAGGAACAACAAGCATTAAATGATTTAGATCGGTTAAAAACAAGTCAAATATCTAAGGACCAAAATATTCAAGAATTATCTGCATTAAATTATGCAATGGATCAAACGGTTTTATATGCAAGAACTACTGCTCAAGGTCTTATAATTAATCTAGGAGAACGTTTTGCAAAAACACTGACCATTGATCAAAATTACACTAGAAAAAATCTTGCCGACCTTATGAACTTGAGTGAGGTTCAAAAAAACAGATTGCTTCAGCTTATAGCGCAAAATAAGGGAGGTGTATTTAATGAAGAATTTGAACTCATTACAAATACTAAGCAGAATATATGGTTAGATATTTCTATACTAACGATATTTAAAGCATCCGGAAACTCTGAACGTCTTATTTTATGTTCTGATGTTTCTAGAAGAAAAGAAGCTCAAAATGAAATAGAGCGATTAAATGCTGCCAGATATAAAGAAAAAGAAGATACTCAAAAATCAAATGCGAGTCAGATAGTAGAGGCGCAGGAGGAAGAAAGAAAAAGAATTGCCAAAGAAATTCATGATAGTATTGGTCAAATGCTAACCGCATTAAAATTTAATATTGAATCTATAAATTTAAAGAATTTAGAAAAAACAACTCTAAAAATTGAAGGCCTAAAACAGTTATCTAATGATCTTATTCAAGGAATAAGAATTGCAACTTTTAATCTTACTCCTCCCGAGCTTAAAGATTATGGCATTTCTATTGCTCTTCAAAAAATGGCCAAAGAGCTTTCAAAATTGACAGGTAAACAGATTTTGTGTGAAAACACTTCTAATTTTGATCAAAGATTTGACACACTCGTAGAAACCAATTTATACAGGGTTACCCAAGAGGCAGTAAATAATGCTATTAAATATGCAAATTCTGAATATATTATAATCACTATCAACCATTCTGAAACTATATTAAGTATCACTATTACTGATAATGGTCAAGGATTTGATATTACAAAAATACCTTCTAAGCCCAAAAACAATGCAGAGGGTGGAATGGGGTTGTTTTTTATGAGGGAACGCATGCAATACATAAACGGAAGGCTGTTTTTAAACGCTATCCCTGGAGAAGGAACTAAAATAACTCTAAACTATAATCTTCAAGAAAACTAGCCTCCTTCTTATACTTTGTTAGGTTTCTTTTTAATGATTTCGTTTCTATAATAATCAATAATACCATCAATAGGTCTTCTTACAATATTTCCTACGGTAAGATTATAAGGCCATACAGCGGCTCGAATAATATCTTCACTAAAATGAGCTATCGAACCGATAAAGTGTATAGGTACATTTTGCGCTTCAGGAAAGCACAGTACTCTATTCTCAACAAATTCTTGTATGCCTTCGGTCACTATTTTATAAAAATAACCGTTGCGCTCGCTTGTAAAAATAAACTCTGCAAAAGAGGCCAAATACGTATTTGGGTTCTCTTTTTTATACAAATTTTCTTTAATAGAATCCGAAGAAAGATCAAAGCGTTTTTCGAATTCTGAAGCTACTTCGGGAGGCATACGCTTGTAATAGTAATCTTTTATCAAGCGTTTACCGAAATGGTTTCCACTTGCCTCATCCATAAGGATATAACCTAAAGAATCTACGACCATGTGTATATCATCACCATCATAATAACAACTATTAGATCCTGTACCCAAAATACAAATAATACCGGGTTCTGTAGTAGCTGCATATACCGCCGCTACCATATCCTCTTTTACAACAATTTCTGTAGCATTTGTAAAGAAATCTTCAAATACCTTTGTCAACATAGCAGCAGGTTTCTTAGTCCCACATCCTGCACCATAAAAATGAATTACATCAATTTTATCCAGGTTTGAATAAAGCTCCTCATTATCTCTTATTCTTTGCTCAAGAAGAGATTTTTCAAAAACAGCGGGATTCAAACCTTGTGTTCGAGTTTTAAACACAATCTCTCCAGATTCGTCTAGAAGAATCCAATCACATTTAGTAGAACCACCATCGGCTAATAAAATCATTTGAAAATTTGTTTGTTGTTAGCAAAAGAGAACAAAAATTTTAAATATACAATCTAATTGAGCGTAGTCGACAGCAATTACATAATTACTACCTATACATTTCGACTTCGCTCAATATGATTGTTACCTATATATTAAACCGCGTAAGCAGCTTTTAAACTACCTACATGAGTTGATAAATCAACTAATTTTGTAGAATATCCATATTCATTATCATACCATGAAACCAGTTTGAAAAAGTTATCGTTAAGTGCAATTCCTGCATTGGCATCAAAAACTGAAGTTTGAGTTTCTCCAACAAAATCCTGAGATACTACATCTTGTTCTGTATACCCTAAAATCCCGTTTAATTCATTCTCTGAAGCCTTCTTTACAACCGCTTTAAGCTCATCATAAGATACTGATTTTTTTGTCTTTACAGTTAAATCAACCACAGAAACATCCGCTGTAGGTATTCTAAATGCCATCCCAGTTAATTTACCTTTTAATGATGGAATTACTTTGGTTACCGCAACAGCTGCTCCCGTTGTAGAAGGTATAATATTGTTTAATGCACTACGTCCTAATCTATAGTTTTTTCTTGATGGTGTATCTACAGTTGATTGTGTAGCTGTAGAAGCATGTACTGTAGTCATTAACCCTTCTTCGATACCAAAATTATCATCAATTACTTTGGCTAATGGTGCTAAGCAGTTTGTTGTACAAGAAGCATTAGATACAATAGTATCCGATTCTTTTACATCATTATGATTTACACCCATCACAAACATCGGCGCATCCTTTGAGGGTGCAGAAATTACAACTTTCTTCGCACCAGCTTTTAAATGAGAATCAGCTGTTCCTAAAGTTGTAAATATACCCGTACAATCCATAACAACTTCTACTCCAACAGCATCCCATTTAAGGTCTTCTGGATTACGCTCTGCAGTTACACGAATCTCTTTTCCGTTTACTACTAAGTTTCCATTTTTAACTTCAACGGTACCATCAAATCTTCCATGAACAGAATCGTACTCTAATAAATAAGCCAAATGGTCTACATCCAGTAAGTCATTAATAGCTACAATCTCTACATTATCACGCTTAGAAGCTATTCTAAAGGCGATTCTTCCAATTCTTCCGAAACCGTTAATTCCAATTTTTAACGTACTCATATCTAAATTTTTTAGTTGTTTTTAATATAAAATGTGGTTATTATTTTTACACCGAAGTGATATCTGCTACTTTTATAAGACCATCGTGACTGTGTGATCTTTTATCTAATGCTTTTTTGAGAGGTACAATAGTAACTGTTTTATGCACTATACCAATCATTACCTCTCGTCTTCCTTCCATTAAAGATTCAACGGCTCCAACTCCTAATTTGCTGGCCAATACTCTATCATAACAGCTTGGCGCTCCTCCTCGCTGAATATGCCCCAAAACAGACACCCTGACCTCATAATCATCCAGGTTTTCTTCTACATATTCTCCTAATTCGAAAATATTTTTTCCTGATTTATCTCCTTCTGCTACTACTATAATACTAGAAGTCTTGCCTGTCTTTTTACTTTTTTTAAGAGAGTCTATTAGCCTGTCTACTCCCATATTCTCTTCAGGAATAAGTATTTCTTCTGCCCCGGCACCAATCCCTGCATTTAGGGCAATATCTCCTGCATCACGACCCATTACTTCTATAAGAAATAATCGATTATGTGAGCTTGCAGTATCTCTAATCTTATCGATAGCCTCTACAACTGTATTGAGTGCTGTATCGTATCCTATCGTATAATCTGTACCATTAATATCATTATCAATAGTACCAGGAATACCCACCACGGGAAAATTAAATTCTTCTGAGAGTTTTAAAGCTCCTGTAAAACTACCATCCCCTCCTATTACAACAAGAGCGTCGATATTATTCTTAACTAAATTTTCGTATGCTTTTTGCCTGCCTTCTAGAGTTCTAAATTCTTTAGAACGAGCCGACTTTAAAAAAGTACCTCCTTTATTAATAATATTACGAACAGATCGAGCGTTTAAACTTTCAATTTCATTATGAATTAAACCTTCATATCCTTTATATACTCCAAAACAATTTACCTTATAAAAACTGCATGCACGAACTACTGCTCGAATGGCAGCATTCATTCCTGGAGCATCTCCACCAGAGGTTAATACGGCTATATTTTTAACTTCTTTTGTCATTGAAGCCAAATCTATCGTTAATGACCATAATAACCTAATTTGCAAAAAAACTAAAACGTTTTCGGTTAATAAATTCAGGGTATAATCATAAAAAAAGCATTATTTTAACACATTTTATAGGGATACCATTAAAAATATCACGATATATCAAAAGGCTTATTGAGAAAGATTATTTATAAAAAAAACGACTTGCCAATGGCAAGTCGTTTTTTTTAATGTTACAAGTGTACTTTATTCTTGAATAAGAATACGGTATTTCCAACCTGCCAAGCTATGTGCATCTTCCGATTTTGTTGTATATGATTCTCCAGAGAGGTAATCAACAAGTTTTCCGTCATATTTTAATGAAAACTCAACAGACTCGTTAGTCATATTTGCAATGAAAATAACTTTGTTTCCTTCTTTTTCTCTTTTAAACGCTAAAACCTTATCATCTACGCCAGTCTGTAGTCGAATGTAAGAAGCAGCGTTTTTACCACCGTGTAATGCAGGATTATTATTCTTTAATTGACCTAGTTTTTCATATAAAGGAAAGAAGACACCTTTTTTCTTTATTATGGTATCTTTTTCAAAAAATAATAATCGTTTATTCATATCATATTCCTGACCAGAATATATCAAAGGCATTCCAGGAGCTACATACGCCAAGGCCGCAAACAACTCTTTAGCCTCTCCCATTCGTTCATCTACAGTCCCATTCCAGGAATTTTCGTCATGGTTAGATGTAAAATTCATCAAGATATCATCTTTAGCATATAGACTATCAATTTGATTCATTCTCTTATCCCACTCATTTACATTTGCTTTTCCTTGGGCAATATCGTTCATTTTGTGATGTGTATCCCAACCATACCCCATATCAAATGCCTCTTCTAACAACTCTGGCTCCCAACCTTCGGCAAGCATAAATATTGGTTTGATTTTTTTGAGTTCTGCTACAGTAGCATTCCAAAAATTAGTAGGTACCATTCCAGCTACGTCACAACGAAACCCATCTATTCCTTCTTCTTTGACCCAGTATGTCATATCTTTTAACATCTGTGCGCGCATTTCTTGATTATCATAATTAAGATCTGCAACATCAGTCCAATCTGTTCCAACGGTATGTGTAATATTACCTGCTGCATCTTTTGTATAATACTCCGGGTGTTCTTTTAACCAAACATGATCCCATCCCGTATGGTTCGCCACCCAATCAAGAACCACATAGATACCATTATCATGAGCGGTTTTTACAAGGTCTCTAAAATCCTCGATAGTACCAAACTCCGGATTTACTTTGGTGTAGTCCGAAATTGCATAATAACTACCTAATGATCCTTTGCTCTTTGTAGTGGATATAGGATAAATAGGCATTATCCAAAGAATTTTAACTCCTAATTGTTTCAATACCGGAATATCCTTGGTGAAGGCCTTAAATGAACCTTCTTCAGAATATTGACGGATATTTGCTTCATAAATAACTGCATTCTCCATCATTGCGTCACTAACCGGCGTAAGGATTTCTTTTGCTTCATCTTTAATTTCTACTTTAGTTTCGGCTAAAACTTCTCCTTTTTTTGCCTTCCCACAGGAAAATAAAGTTCCTAAAGCTAATAAGCTTAAAATTATTTTTTTCATGGTAATAAAAATATTTTGTATTTGAATATTACTTTAATTCCAGGATCATAGACCCTTTAGATTTTATGGTGAAATTTTCGGAAATGTCAATATTAGAATCACTAATGATATCGGTTCCTATTTTGAAGTTTTTAATTCCTTCTGTAAAACGAGCTACATCTATTTCTTGATCGGTTGTACTATTATTAAGTATTATCATTACAGTTTTCTCCTGGGTATATCTAAAATAAACATACACGTTGTTAAAAGGAATGAATTGCAATAGCTTACCCGTGTGGATTACTGGTGTATTCTTTCTCCAATTCAACACTTTTTTTGTAAAAGAGTAGAAAGCTTCCTGATCATTGGTTCTACCGTTTTTTGTATCGGCAGTCAAAAATGCGTTTTGTTGATCTCCTTGCCATCCACCGGGAAAATCTCTTCGGATGTCACCATCTCCTTTTTTATCTCGATTACCAAGCATTCCAATTTCATCGCCATAATACAATTGCGGAATACCTCGTGTGGTGCATAATAATGTTATGGCCATCTTATATTTATCTATATCGCCTTGATATATCTCATTGATTCTATTGGTATCATGATTACCTGCAAAAACTAGGATATTATTTATATCCGGATATAAAAAATCATTGGTAAAATTATCATATGCCTTGATCATTCCTTTGTCCCAGGCTCCCTCATCTTCATTAAAAATTACCGTTAATGCATCGTGCAATGTAAAATCCATAACCGAAGGAAGGTGAGAGTTAAAATTATCTATCGCACCAATTTTACTATCCTTTTGCCAATAGGCCATTTGAGCTTGATCATGCATCCAGACTTCGCCAACTATATTGAAACTGGGATATTCATCCATAATCGCTTTTGTCCATTTCGCAATTCCATTTTTATCATTATATGAATAGGTATCTACTCTAAAACCATCCAAATTTGCATATTCTATCCACCATATTGCGTTTTGTATGATATAAGTAAGAAGCAATGGGTTACTTTGATTCATATCGGGCATAGTGGTGTCGAACCAACCATCCATACATCCTTTGGCATCAACTTTTGCAGCATTAACATCAAACTGTGTAGTCATGCGATAATTACTACGTCTAAATCCTTCTGGCCATTGGTGAATCCAATTTTTTGTAGGTAAATCTTTAATCATCCAATGTTTAGACCCCCAATGATTAGTTACATAATCCATAATCAGTTTCATATCCAACTTATGCATCTCTAGAGACAGACGTTTATAATCTTCATTAGTTCCATATCTTGGATCTATTTTGTATAAATCACTTTGAGCATAGGTATGATATGAATATACAGGTTCATTATCTTCTAGCAATGGGGTACTCCATAGCGCCGTTACGCCAAGTTCTTTAAGGTAATCTAAGTGATCTATTACCCCTTGAATATCACCTCCATGACGACCTCCTGGGTTAGATCGGTCGGCTTTTTCAACGGTATCTGGATGTGTATCGTTTTCTGAGTTCCCGTTTGCAAAACGATCCGGCATAATAAGATACATAACATCACTACTATCAAAACCTTTTCGTTTTGATGAATTCTCTATTCTGGCTTTAAATTGATATGGTTGAGAAAACATTACGTTATCATTTTCTTTAAAATTGATAATGATCATTCCCTCTTTTATCTGTTCAGTATTTAAAGTGATGAATACATAATTTGGATTTTCAGTTTTTGTAACATCACTTATGGTAACATCTTCAATCTGCACATCATATTTGGAAATATCTTTTCCATAACACATTAATTGAAGTTCGTTATGATGCATCCCACTCCACCAAAAGGGAGGCTCTACTTTTTCTACCTGCCCATAAGCAGATAAAAAAAGAAAACATGAAAACAATAATATTAGCTTACTTTTCATCTTAAGTATTTTAATAATTGTATACTATTTTATAGAATTAAACACCCCAAAGACTCTCGTTTTTGGGGTGTTTATTTTAATCATTACATTTTGTTTAAATTGTAATTAAGCTATTAGGTGAAATGGTAAAATCTTTACCATCCACACAAATTGTAAGTTCTTCTTCTCCTTCAAGTGTAAATGAAGTTCCTTCTTGAGAAACACGTACTTTAAGAATTTGATTTCTAAAGTTTACATTAAAAGTATACCCTTTCCATTCTTTTGGGATTCGAGGGGTAAATGATAGCTTATCATCCTTTATTCTTAGGCCTCCAAAACCTTCGACTATACTCATCCATGTTCCAGCCATACTTGTAATATGTAGTCCTTCTTCTACCTCTTTATTATAGTCATCCAGATCTAATCTAGAAGTTCTTAAATAAAACGTATATGCCTGATCCATACGATCCAAAACTGCTGCCTGAATGCTATGTACACAAGGAGACAAAGAAGATTCATGTACCGTAAAAGGTTCATAAAAATCAAAATGACGCGCTAATTCTTCTTTGGTAAAATGGTCTTCAAACATATAAAACCCTTGAAGTGTATCTGCTTGTTTTATATAAGGAGATCTTAAAATTCGATCCCAACTCCATTTTTGATTAATAGGTCGTTGTGATTGATCTAGATCTGTTACTGGCACCAATTCTTTATCCAAAAATCCATCTTGCTGCAGATACACCTGATGTTTTTCTGAATACGGAAAATACATTTTTTCGGCTACTTCTAGCATTGCATTTATTTCTTCCTGATCTATATTGGTTTTGCCAAGAATCCTATCATAGTCATTCTTATATTCGGCCTTTACCTTATTGATATTTTCAACGCAATACTCAATACACCATTTTGCTAAATAATTAGTATACCAGTTATTATTGATATTATTCTCATACTCATTAGGGCCTGTAACCCCTAAGATTACATACTTATCTCTATTGGTAGAAAAAGTAGCTCTTTGATGCCAAAAACGAGCTATAGCAATCATGACTTCTAATCCTTTTTCGGGAATGTAACTATAATCTCCTGTATATCGCACATAATTATAGATTGCAAAAGTCATAGCGCCATTACGATGGATTTCTTCAAAAGTAATCTCCCATTCGTTATGACATTCTTCTCCATTCATGGTCACCATAGGATACAGAGCAGCTCCATTGGTAAATCCAAGTGATTCTGCATTTTCAATAGCTTTTTCTAGATGTTGATAACGATAGGTTAGTAAATTACGCGCTACAAGTTGATCTTTGGTAGCCATATAAAATGGAATACAATAAGCTTCGGTATCCCAATATGTACTTCCTCCATACTTTTCGCCAGTAAACCCTTTTGGTCCTATATTTAATCTCGCATCTTTACCTAGATATGTTTGATTAAGTTGAAAAATATTAAATCGTATCCCTTGTTGTGCTTTTACATCTCCTTCGATAGTTATATCTGCCATCTCCCATATCTTGGACCATGCTTTTTTCTGTAAATCTAACAATGCATCAAATCCAGATTCTGAAGCTTGCTTCAGTACTGTAGTACTCGTAGAGACTAAATCATCGTTTTTATGATTAAGTGAAACTGCGTACCCTCCAAATTTAACAAGACTCGTTGTTTTTCCTTGAGCAACCTCAACCTCATAGCTCAGTCGCACACAAGTACCGCTGGTTTCTACTTTTGGGTATACATTCTTTAACTTTTCATCAAGAAATAACTGATTTGACATACCGGTACAGACATGGAAATCAGTTTTCATAGTCTTCGATAAAATATATGCAGAATCTCCTTTATGAGATAGATCATACGTATCCCAAAATTTATCATCCCAATTGGTATCTTCATTTGTAATACCAGAATCAAGGTATGGTGTAAAAACTATAGTAGCATCCTGGTTTATGGGAGTAACTTCGTATTTAATAGCTCCTACTTCGTCTAGGTCAAGACTAAGGAAACGTGTAGATTTTACTGCTATTTCAATACCATTTAATAGAACTGCATTAAAAGAACGTTGGTACCAACCTTCTTTCATATTTAATTCTCTTCTAAATTTGGTAATCGCGTCACATCTGTATAAATCTAATTTTTCACCATTGATTTCTACATGTATACCGATCCAATTTGGAGCATTAAGTACTTTGGCAAAGTACTCTGGATATCCATTTTTCCACCAGCCAACTCGCGTTTTATCTGGGTAGTATACTCCTGCTATGTAGCTTCCTTGAAATGTAGGACCTGAATATGTTTCTTCAAAATTAGCTCTTTGCCCCATCGCTCCATTCCCAATACTGAAAAGGCTTTCTGAGGATTTAACTCGTTCTACATCAAATCCTTCTTCAATAATTGACCAATTATCTGGTTTTATATAATCCTGATTCATCTTCTTTCTATAATTGTTAAACTTTTTGAGTTGTAACTAGTGTATTTATAAACTCTTCTTTTATTTCTGTAAAATCATTAAAAATGTAGTCCGCTTCATGTAATACCGAGGCATCACCAATACCAATACTTGTCATATTTGCAATATTTGCGGCTTGGATTCCAGCTACCGAATCTTCAAAAACAATACAATTCTCAGAGGCTACTCCTAATTCCTTTGCCCCTATAAGAAACACCTCGGGATCAGGTTTTGCCTTAGATACATTTGTTCCATCGACGATAGCGTGGAATTTATTCGTAAGTGCTACTTTATCTAATATAATTCTGGCATTTTTGCTTGCTGATCCTAGGGCTATAGCCTGGTTCTGAGAAATCAAATAATCTAAAACTCGAGGCACATCGGGTAAAATTTCTGTGACATCCATTTTTGAGATATACGCAAGATATTCCTCATTTTTATCAGTCATCAATTTGGTAAATTCTTCTTCTGAAAGGGTCTTATTACCCCATTCTAATATTTTTTCTAAAGACCGTACTCGGCTAACTCCTTTTAGTTGTTCATTTTGTTCTTCTGTAAAAGAAATACCTAAACCTTGAGCAAGATTTTGCCATGCCAAAAAATGATATTTGGCAGTATCAACAATCACACCATCCAAATCAAATATAAATGCTTTCTTCATTATTCAACTGCTTCTTTTGGGTTATATGTTATAGCTTCTTTATTTGTAATTAATAGGTTACAAAGCCCTGCAATGATCAAACTAATCCCAGCGACTATCATTGCATTAATGGTTTGGTCTCCTATCAGTTTATATGCAAAATTGACTCCTCCTATAGCAGCAATGATTTGAGGGATTACGATAAACATATTAAATATGCCCATGATTACTCCCATTTTCTTAGGATCAACCGAACTGGATAACATGGCATATGGCATTGACAATATACTCCCCCACGAAAATCCAATCAGGGTAAAAGAGAAGATTAACCATTCTGGTGAAGGAACAAAATACATGGATATAAAACCTACCCCGCCTAAAATTAGGGATACAAGGTGTACCATTTTTCTATTGATCCTTTTGCGGGATGTATAAAATGTTAGTATTAAGGCAAATGCCATAGATGACAAACCGTAAACTCCCATATATCTTCCGACATCATTTGACGCCTTTTGAAAAGCTGTATTAGCCTCTTCAAATGCTTGGGCTGATGCCGGGACTTCCATATTAAATGAAGCCTCAATAGGAACTGGCGTTTGAAAAACATGCTCTGTTAATGCTGGATTTGCCAAACTCCACATAGTAAAAAAAGCAAACCAGCTAAAAAATTGGATCAGTCCCAACTTTTTCATTGTAAGTGGCATGCTACCTATATTGTTTAAGATATCTGAAACGAAACTATTCTTCTTCTTTTTTTCCTTTTCAAACTCCTCCATATCTTCAGGAGGATATTCAGAAGTAGTAAAAACCGTATAAAGAATACTTGCAAGAAATACAAAAGCCCCAATGGCAAATGCTACTTTGACAGACATGGGGATAACTCCTGTTGGAGCCGCATCACTAACACCCATTTGAGACACCATCCAAGGTAAATTGCTTGCTACCCAAGTACCAATCCCGATAATTAATGTTTGTGTTACAAAACCATAAGAACGCTGAGATTCTGGCAATTTATCTGCCACCAATGCTCTAAACGGCTCCATAGAAATGTTAATTGAGGCATCCAAAATCCATAAAAATCCAGCAGCAACCCACAAAGCAGGAGAATGAGGTACTAAAAACAAAGCTATCGAACTTAGTATAGCCCCAATTAAAAAATAAGGTCTACGTCGTCCCCATCTGGGGCTCCATGTTCGATCACTTAGATATCCTATAATAGGTTGTACCAACAGCCCTGTTAAAGGAGCAGCAATCCATAGTAAAGGTATTGCATCCTTTTCGGCACCAAGGGTTTGGAAAATTCTAGACATAAATCCGCCTTGCAATGCAAAGCCGAATTGAATTCCTAGAAAACCGAAACTCATGTTCCAAATTTCCCAGAAACTTAACTTACGCTTGTTCATCAAGTAATATTTTGATTATTAACTTGATAAGCGATATTGCTTATCAAAACTTATTCAGTAGAAAGTGAAAATATAAGTTTTGATAGATGCCAAAGATATTATAATTTTTGAATTAAAAGGATCACTCCTTATTTTTTTTTGTGGATTGCCTATGAATCAAATTGGTATCAATTATCACAGTGCGGTACTCTTCTGTCATTGTTTCATCACCTTCGAGTTTATCAATAAGAAGCTTTGCTGCCCTAATCCCCATGTCCTCTCCATGTTGACTTATTGTAGTCAAACTAGGTATAAAATGTTTTGAGAGAATACCATCTGTAAATCCGATTATTGCAACGTCATCCGGGATTTTTTTACCATATCCATTAAGAACTTTGGCTGCTGTAACCGCAAATAACTCATTTACCGCAAAAATTGCATCTATATCTTTATCTTTTAAAAATTCTTCGATTTCCGATTCACAGTTATCGATATCTTCTATTTTTAAAATATACTCTTCTTTTTCTGGTATATCATACGCTCTTAAAGCTCTTAGATATCCATTGGTACGTAACTTACCTACGCTTATATAATCTACTGTAGTAAGAATAGCTATCTTTTTGCATCCTATTGACAATAAATGATTTGTAGCAGTTTGAGCTCCTTTTGCATCATCTATAATCACCTTGTCGCAAACTATTTCATCAATAATTCTATCAAAAAGTACAACAGGCATCCCCTGGTTCATCGTTTCTTCAATATGGTGGTAATCTTTCTTAAGTTGCGTTTCTTTGGCTACCGACAAAATAAACCCATCTGCGCTGCCACTGGCCAACATTTCCATATTAATAACTTCTTTATCAAAAGAATTATTCGAGGAACAAATGATTACATTATATCCTTTTTCATTAGCTACCTTTTCTACGCCTCCAATTACCGTAGTAAAAAAGTGATGTACAATTTCTGGAATAATCACTCCAATAGTTTTCGTTTTCCTGTTTTTAAGGCTTAACGCAATATTATTTGGCTTATAATTATACAGTTTAGCAAAGGCTTTTACCTTTTGACGAGTATCCAAGCTTATCTCTACGCTATCTTTCAAAGCTTTCGAAACTGTAGAAATAGAAACATCCAGCTCTTTTGCAATCTGTTTTAACGTAACTTTTTGTTTCATTTATTCTCCTCTATTGTTATTTAATTTTCTTACTCTGTGAATCTACAATTGTTTTATTACAGTAATCTTAAAAAAGTATTAATACATTTTACATTATATACTTCAACCATATTCTTATTACAGCAATTCCTCAAATTTTGCCACGAAAATATGCCATATGGCCAAAATAAGCCTTAAAATTTTAACGAAATTTTAAAAGTTTTCCACACGCAAACGTTTGCGTAAGGTTCGTACTACATCTTGATGAAAAATTAACACAAAATTTACATACTTTGGATGCAGGAAAGTGAAAATATAAGACTTAAAACAATCAAAAACTAATTTAATTTTATGAAAACATTTACTAAAAGCGCATTGTTTTTATTGTGGTTGATACCAATGAGCTTTTTTGCCCAGTCAACCGTTACTGGAACGGTAACTGACGCTGGAAGTGGTCAACCCATTCCGGGTGTAAATATCATTGTAAAAGAATCCGCAAACGGAACTTCTTCTGATTTTGACGGTCTTTATTCTTTAAGCAATGTTAACAACGGGGAAATAATTATCTTCTCATACGTTGGTTTTGTCCCACAAGAGGTAGCGTACTCTGGCCAGGCAACAATCGACATAGTATTAGAAGAAGACGCTGCAGAACTAGAACAGGTTGTATTAATCGGTTATGGTGCTGCGAGAAAGAAGGATTTAACGGGATCAGTTGCTCTGGTAACATCAGAGAATTTCAATACTGGTAATAACGTAACAGCAGAAAATTTATTTAACGGTAGAGTTGCCGGTGTTAATATTAACACTAATGGTGGCCCTGCAGGAAATTCGGAAATTAGAATTAGAGGTGGTGCTTCTTTAAATGCATCAAACGATCCTCTTATTGTTGTAGACGGCTTACCATTAAATGATCCTCGAGACACAGATAATGGATCTAGATCCGTATTATCTGCAATTAACCCCAACGATATCGAATCGTTTTCGATTCTTAAAGATGCTTCGGCAGCCGCTATTTATGGTAACCGAGGTGCAAACGGGGTAATTATTATTACTACCAAAAAAGGGAAAAAGAATTTGCAAATAAATCTAGACTCCAAAACCAGTATAGCTACTGCAAATGAAGTGGTTGATGTATTTTCTGCGGATGAGTATAGATCATTCATCGCTCAAAATTTCCCTGATCGTTTAGCCGATCTTGGTAACGCGAATACGGATTGGCAAGATGAAATTTATAGAGATGCTTTTTCATCAGATCATAACTTATCGGTAAGTGGTTCAATATTAGAAGTATTACCAACAAGGTTAACTATTGGTAGATCTGATCAAGAAGGTCTTAGAAAAACTTCAAAGTTTGAGAGAACAACTACATCTCTTTCTTTAAACCCTAGGCTTTTTAATAATCATTTAAAAATAGATGTTAATGCAAATCTTAATTTTGAGAAAAACAGATTTGCTCCTGGTGTTGAAGGTGCTGCTATAACATTTGACCCTACGCAACCTGTTTTTGATGCTGGATCTCAGTATGGAGGATTTTTTGAGTATATCGACTCGGGTTCTGGGTTCGCACAAGCTAATGTGCAAAGAAACCCTGTAGCGCAATTATTACAAACTACAGATATTGCCAATACAAGAAGATATTATGGTAATGCAAAATTTGATTATCAATTACACTTCTTCCCTGATTTAAGAGCAGTTTTAAATCTTGGATTGGATACCAGTGAAACCAAAAGGTTTGAAGAACGCTCTACAGAAAGTGCAAATACTTTTAACTCGGCTCAAGGAGAGTTTAATGGATTTAAATCCGACACCGATTTTTTAGCAGAAAATAAATTGTTAGATGCTTATCTGGTATATAACAAAAAAATAGGTGGATTAGATATCGAAGCAACAGGTGGATATTCATATCAGAAATTCGAAGTAGAAAAAACCACTACTGGTGATCAACGTGACCCAAATATTCTACCAGAAGAAACAATTAATCCAGATGTAGTATTACTTGCTTACTTTTTAAGAGCAAATCTTAAATTAAGCGACAAGTACTTTTTAACTGGATCTATACGTAGAGATGGTACGTCAAGATTTAGTGAAGATAATAGATTTGGTTATTTTCCTTCTGCATCCTTTGGATGGCAAATTAGTGAAGAAAATTTCCTAAAGAACTCTTCTACTTTAAGTAATCTAAGGTTACGTTTAGGATATGGTATTACAGGACAACAAGATATTTCGCAAGCATATGCATATTTAGAAAGATATAGAGGTAGTGGCCCTAACACTCAATATATCCTTAACGGAGAAGTAGTAAACATCGTCCAACCTCAATTTAGAAATGAAGACATTGAGTGGGAAAAAATAACAGAATATAACATTGGATTAGATTACGGTTTTTTTAATGATAGAATTAGCGGGTCCATAGATGTTTTTAGAAAAGAGTCTGATGACTTACTTTCTCAAGCTCCAGTACCTGATGCAGCCAATTTCTCGAACCAAGGGTTCCAAAACATTGGAAAATTTATTACCCAAGGTGCTGAATTTTCTATTAGTGCAGATATTATTAGAAACAGTAACTTAAACTGGAATCTAAGTTATAACGCAACATACATTGATAGAGAAATTGAAGAATTAGCATTTGGTCAAGATATCTTAACTACCGGTATTGGTGGAGGAACTGGTAATACAATCCAAATTCAGAGACAGGGTGAAGCGCCTTTCTCGTTCTTTACGTTTGCACAGGTATATGATGATAATGGTAATCCTATCGAAGGTGCTTATGCCGATTTAAACGGGGATGGTATTATCAATAATAATGACCGTTATGTTTCTGGTAACGGTGTGGCAGATATCACTATGGGACTTCAGTCAAGTCTAAATTACAAGAACTTTGATTTTAGTTTTAGTATGAGAGCTAGTATTGGAAATGAGATATATAATAACGTAGCCTCTTCAAATGCACAGTTAGGTAATGTTTTTAGAAATGTATTTAACAATACACCAGTAAGTGTATTAGAAACTAATTTTCAAAATACTTCAGATGTAATCCTTTCTGATTTTTACGTTGAAGATGCATCTTTCTTAAGAATGGACAATATCACATTAGGATATACGCTTAGGGATGTAATGAAAGGAGTCTCAAGTCTTCGTCTTTGGGCAGGTGTACAGAATGCTTTTGTAATCACAGATTATTCTGGTCTTGATCCCGAAATCCAAAATAATGGTGTTGATAATACGATCTTCCCTAGAGGACGTACGTACTTGTTAGGAATAAACTATAATTATTAAAAAATTAGGAAATGAAACTATATAAGATATTTTTATACGCATTTCTTTTCATCGGTATATTCGCATCTTGTGAAAATGACTTAAATATCGACTTAGAAGATGATGATGATTTATTAGCCGAGGACGTATTTAGTAGTCCCGATGCTTACGACCGCGCTATTGGAGGAGTTTATGCTAACCTTTCGGTAGTAGGATTAGATGGACCAGGAAACTCTAACATTGCAGGAATCGATGCCGGTACAGGGCAATATGTAAGAGGATTATTTAATCTACAGAACTTATCAACCGATGAGACTATTTGGACATTCGAAAATGATCCGGGTATTCGCCAGATTCAAAGAAACTCTTGGGATGCCAACAATGTGGTAGTACTTGGTTTCTGGGCTAGGGCTACATTTCAAATCTCTTTGGTAAACGAATTTTTACGTCAGACTACAGATGATAAATTAGACGGACGTGGTGTTTCTGGAGATTTAAGAAATACAATCCGAGCTTATAGAGCTGAAGCCAGAGTTATGAGAGCCTTAGCAAACTATCACCTATTAGATTTGTTTAGAAGAGCTCCTTTTGCAACTGAAAATGATCCTGTAGGATTTACAAGAGTTCCAGAAATTGCAGGACAAGAACTGTTTAACTATATCGAACAAGAGTTACTTGCTGTTGATGCTGATTTATTAGATGTTGCACCTGGTAATACTTCAAATTACGGAAGAGCCAACAAAGGTGTTGCAAAAATGATTCTTGCCAAGCTATATCTGAATGCCGAAGTTTATCTAGGATCGGGCAATCAACGTTATGCAGATTGTTTAACTACTTGTCAAGAAATTATAAATAGTGGGTATTCTTTAACTCCTGATTATCTTAATAATTTTAATGCAGATAATGATACCAATGGTGCTCAAAATGAGATTATTTTTCCTGTAATTGCAGACGGAACTTCGGTAAGAAATTTTGGTGGTGCCGGGATAATTATCCAAGGACAACAAAATGCAAGATCAGGATTTCAACCTACTCCGCAATCATTGGGTGTAGGAGGGTTTGGTAATCTATACAGAATAAGAAGACAGTTCGGGGAGTTATTTGTAACCGATGTACTTTTCCAGAACGATACCAGAAATACCGTAGTTACTCAAGATATCGAATTAGACGATATGGGCGGTATTGTTACACAAGAGGATCGTCCTATAGAAATTGCCGACATCAGTGATACTTCTGGCGGGTACTTACTAGCCAAATATTCTAACATTACTTCTACTGGTCAGCCAGGAAAAGATGCCACATTTGTAGATACAGATTTTCCATTATTTAGACTTGCAGATGTTTTTCTAATGTATGCCGAAGCTCAATTAAGAGGCGGCGGTGGAGATCGTGCTACAGCTCTTGGGTTTGTTAATGCACTAAGAGAAAGAGCTTTTGGTAATGCTTTGGCTAATATCGGAGATGCTAGTCTTACTCTTGATTTTATTCTTGATGAGCGTGCCAGAGAATTACATTGGGAATGCCATAGAAGACAGGATTTAATAAGATTTGGTCGTTATACTGGTGGTACATACAACTGGACGTATAAAGGTGGTCCGCAAAACGGATCTGCTATTTCAGAAAACTTTGCATTATTTCCTGTTCCAGAATCCAGCAGGTCTGCAAATCCGAATTTAGGACAAAACCCAGGATTCTAAAAATAAACTATGAAAAATTTAATTTATACAGTCATGAAAAAGATATCAATTTTAATGTTTGCATTTATAGCATTGTTATGCTTTAATGCATGTGTAGAAGACGAAGAGCCTACTTTTGTAATTCAACAAGAACAAACAGAAGGTCCTTTAATAGTAACTGCAAATTCGACTCTTGCGCTTAGTAAAGAGAATGCCGATTTACCAGGATTCACTTTAGTTTGGGAAGATGCAGGTTATAATATAAATACTCCAATTAGTTATACGATTGAAGCTGCTGCGGCAGGAACAGATTTTGCATCACCACTTGAGGTTGCAACAACTACAGATCGTTTTTATAGCTGGACAATAGGTGAACTAAATGGCCTGGCATTATTATTAGAATTAAGTCCTGATGCCGAAGCTTCTTTCGAACTTAGAGTTATTTCTTCTCTAGGTACTAATGGTGGTTTAGCTATTAATTCTAATGTAATTTCTTTAACAGTTACTCCTTATTCTACGGTTATTATAAGAAAAAATCTTTTCTTGGTAGGTAGTGCTACTGCTCCAGGATGGAATAACGGTAGTGAAGCCGGACAACACCCAAATACAGCTTTGGTAAGAGATCCTAATAATGACAATCTATTTAAGTTTACCGGATGGTTTTTAGGTGGTGGAGATAATGCATTTAAATTACTAGAAACTCCAGGTTTTTGGCAACCACAATGGGGAGATAATGGTGGAGCCATTGCAAGTAGTGAAGATTTAGGTGGAGATCCAGGAGTTTTATCTGTAGCTGCAGACGGTTACTATGAAATTACTGTAGATATTGAAAATCTAACTTTTGAAGCTGGTGCATTTGATGCAACCGGTGCTGCTTCTTATGCTACCATAGGAATCATTGGAGATTCTACTCCTGATGGATGGGATGCTGATACAGATATGATTCAATCTCCTTTTAATGAGCATTTATGGTACATCTTAGATGTTGGTTTAGTAGATGGAGAAATGAAATTTAGACATAGCAATGACTGGCCAGGTAACTGGGGAGCCGATACGGCTGTAAGTGGTCAAGCTACTACAGATGGAAATCCTCCTAATATCCCTGTTACAGCAGGAACATATGACATTTGGTTTAGTGATCTTGATGGAAGATATATTTTCATTCCAAAAGGATAATCGTATCTAATCTTAAAAAATTGAAATGAAAAAAATTAAATATATATCAACCAAAACCATCCTCCTTCTTGGAGGTATGGTTCTTGGATTGACAGGCTGTTCTGAAGATGATGATGCTGTCAATAATGGAGAGGTGATTATCACCAGCCAATCTCTAAAAATGGATCTTACTCAATTTGAAAGAGATGATGCAGGTGTTTTTATGCAAGCTTTCTATTGGGATGTAGAACCTATAGGTGATTGGTATAATATCGTAGCCGATAAAGTTGAGGACTATAAGGCTTCTGGAATTAATAGAATTTGGTTACCAGCTCCAGGAAAAGGTGCTTCAGGCGGTTTTTCAATGGGATACGATCCTTCAGACTACTTTGATGTAGGTGAATTTGAACAACATGGTACTGTAGAAACACGTTTCGGTTCTAGAGAAGAATTAGAAAATTTAATAGAAAAAGCTCATGCAAATGATCTAGAAGTAATCGCTGATATCGTTATGGGTCATAATTCTGGTGGAGGGTTACAAGCAAATCCTTTCCGAGGTGGTGACGAAGTTTACTCATTATTTAATGAAGAAAATGGTAATGCTTCTGGCAAATTTAATCGTACTAACGAGCATTTTCATCCAAATGACATACATAACAATGATGAGCAAGATTTATTCTTTGCAGAGACCGACCTTTGTCATGATCAACAATATGTACAGGATTGGTTATGGGGTAGAGATGATTCTGTAGCCGCATTCTACAAAAACACATTAGGTTTTGATGGATGGCGTTTTGATTACGTAAAGAGTTTTGCTCCTAAATGGGTAAAAGCCTGGAATGATAAAATAGGCGGATTCTCTGTAGGTGAAAATTTTGATGGTAATCAGCAAGTTCTTAAAGATTGGGTTGATGCATCTGGTTCTCCTGCTTTTGATTTTGCTTGTTTTTATAGACTTGATGAGACTTTGGATCGTGCACATGATTTAACTGCTTTAGGTGAAGCTGGTAATATGTTAAGAAAATTGGATGCTAGTAAAGCAGTAACCTTTGTAGCTAATCACGATACCGAAAAAGATGAAAATCCAGAAAACAGAATAAGTTATGCTAATAAATTGTTAGCCTATTCATATATTCTAACTCATGATGGATATCCGACCATTTTTTATCTTGATTATGAAGCTTTTAAAGGTCAACTTAAAACTTTAATTCAAATATATAACACTTTGGCTGTTGGTGATGTAGAAATCATTGAAGCAAATGAAGATGAATATATCATGAAAAGAAGCGGTAGTGGTAATAATCCAGGACTGATTCTGTATATGAATATTAGCAGACAAACAAAGCAACGTGTTGTAAAAACAAATTGGGCTAATAAAAAATTAGTTGACTATACAGATAACTCAAGGGCGACTCCAACTACAGATGGAGAAGGTAACGCTACTCTTAGTGCTCCTGCTGGTAGCTATGCTATTTGGTCTATTACCAAAGAATAAGAAATTCATTTAGTGTTATTGAATTAGCAAATATTGATTAAAGAGTGCTTGATAAGCACTCTTTTTTTGTTTTTTTATTAACTACAAAAACAACTCAATATTTCAAGAAAATTATTGGTATAGTCCCAGTATTATCATTTATATAGCATAATAAAAAAGAATTACTTTACTTTGTAGCGATCTAATCACACTTAAAATCAATTTAATTAATAAAGCTTAATGCCAAAATTTCCCTTTTACAAACAAGCTGAATCTAAAGATTGCGGACCTACTTGTATTAAGATAATTGCCAAACATTACGGAAGAATTCTTAACACACAAAAACTTCGAACATTAAGCGAAACTACCAGAGAAGGAAGTTCTTTATTAGGATTAAGTGATGCTGTAGAAACCATAGGATTTAGATCGCTGGGAGTAAAACTATCTTTAAACAAACTAGATGAAGTTCCGTTACCTTGTATTGTGCATTGGAATAAGGTGCATTATGTGGTAGTCTATAAAATAAAAACAAAGCGTAATGGTGCTGTAACTGTTTATGTTTCTGATCCAGCACACGGTTTAATTACCTACACCAAAGAGGAGTTTATTAAAGCCTGGATAGGAAACAATGCTGATGAAAATACCGAAGAAGGTGTAGCACTACTAATAGAACCCACTCCAAATTTTTATAATGATAATTTGGATGAAGATGAAGAAAAATTTGGTTTCAAATTTATCTCTAAATACGTTTTTAAATACAAGAAGTTTCTCTTTCAATTAGCTCTAGGACTTGGTGCAGGAAGTATACTACAGCTTATCACTCCTTTTTTAACGCAAAGTATCGTAGATGTAGGGATTCAAAATCAAGATATAAATTTCATCTACCTTGTTCTTATTGCAATGTTGTCTTTATTTTTAGGACGCACATTAATTGAGGTGCTTAGAAGCTGGATTTTACTTCATTTAAGTACACGTATCAATATCTCTTTGATATCAGATTTTTTTATCAAACTAATGAATCTACCGATATCTTATTTTGATGTAAAAATGACAGGGGATCTTTTACAAAGAATTAATGATCATAAACGTATTGAACAAATACTAACTATGTCATCGTTAAATGTTTTGTTTTCGATGGTTAATCTAATTATATTTAGTATTGTTCTGGTGTATTATAGCATTCCAATTTTTGGGATTTTTGCGGTAGGAAGTACTATTTATTTTGCATGGATACTTATCTTCTTTAAAAAACGTAAAAAATTAGATTATAAACGTTTTTCTCAAATTAGTGAAGAACAAAGTAAGGTTATTGAACTTGTTAATGGTATGCAGGAAATAAAACTGCATAATGCCGAAAAAAGAAAGCGCTGGAACTGGGAGTTTGTGCAAGCTAAATTATTTAAAATCTCAATTGAAAATTTAGCGCTGGAACAATATCAAAGTGTAGGATCTTCTTTTATTAATGAGCTTAAAAACATTTTAATTACTGTTTTCTCTGCAAAACTAGTTATAGATGGTGAGATCACATTGGGTATGATGCTTGCCATTACGGCTATCGTTGGACAATTAAATGCTCCTATTGCACAATTGATTAACTTTTTGAGAGAGTTACAAGATGCGCAAATTTCTTTAGAGCGTTTGGGAGAAATACATAATAAAGAAGATGAAGAGAAAGCTGGAGATGAGAAAATTAAAGATATTCCTGAAAACTCTGGATTTGAGGTAAAAGATCTTAATTTTAGATATGTAGGAGCGGATAAACCTGTCTTAGAAAATTTAAACCTGTCTATTCCGGCAAATAAAATTACTGCGGTGGTTGGTGTTAGTGGAAGCGGAAAGACAACCCTAATGAAACTACTGCTTAAGTTTTACGAACCAGATGACGGGCAAATTTTTATAGGTTCGCATGATTTAAAGCAAGTTTCTCAAAAATCATGGAGAGATCACTTTGGTGTGGTAATGCAAGAAGGATATATTTTTAATGATACTATTGCTAATAATATAGCCGTAGGAGAAGATTACGTAGATAAGAAAAAGCTAGCACATGCTGTTGATGTAGCCAATATCAAAGAATTCATAGAATCCCTGCCTCTCTCCTACAATACAAAAATAGGTATGGAAGGTGTGGGGCTTAGTACCGGGCAAAAGCAACGCTTGTTTATTGCAAGATCTGTATATAAAAACCCTAAGTTTTTGTTTTTTGATGAAGCAACTTCGGCTTTGGATGCCAATAATGAAAAGGTAATAATGGAAAAATTAGATACCTTTTTCAAAGACAAAACGGTTATGGTTATAGCGCATCGTCTTAGTACCGTTAAGAATGCACACCAGATAGTAGTTCTTGATAAAGGTGAAATTGTAGAGGTTGGAAATCACGAGGAACTGATAAAAAACAAAGGGAATTATTTCAATTTAGTAAAAAATCAACTTGAATTAGGAAAGTAAAATGCCAGAAACATTAGACGACATACAAATAAGAAGTGAAGAGGTACAAGAGATTCTTACTAGGGTTCCGCATTGGATGATTAGATGGGGAAATCTTCTAATTTTGGCCTTGGTCATTCTTTTATTATTTCTTTCATGGCTCATAAAGTATCCGGATGTAATTCCGGCAGAAGCAATCGTTACCACAAAAATACCTCCTCAAAAAGAATATGCTAAAACCAACGGGAAAATTCAATCTATCTTAGTCGAGGATAATCAAATTGTACCTAAAAATACTCCCCTTGCAATTATAGAAAATACAGCCAATTTTAAAGATGTTTTTCGTTTAAAATCTATTGTAGACACCATAAAATTAAATACGCAATCCTTTACTTTTCCTATTGATCAATTACAATCTTTGTTTTTGGGAGATATTGAAACAAATTTTGCATTATTTGAGACTAGTTATTCTGAGTATATATTGAATAAAGAATTGCAACCTTTTTCAAATGAAGCAATTGCCAATGAAGCCTCTTTATCTGAATTATACAGAAGACTCGAAAGCCTAAAGGCCCAAAAAAGATTAGGTTTGGCCGAATTAAATATTAAACGAAAGGAGTTACAACGCCAAAAGGATTTATTTGATAAAAAAGTAATTTCTGAGCAAACCTTTGAAAAAAAAGAGCTCGAATTTACTCAGGCAAAAAGTAATTACGAAAGTAATATTTTACAGATATCACAGATTAATGAAAATATAAGCAATGCTGCCAAAACCTCAAAAGGCACGGAAATAAATAAACGAAAAGAAGAAACTAGTCTATTTAAAAAAGTATTACAATCTTTTGATCAATTAAAGAAAAGTATTAGAGATTGGGAGTTACAATATGTATTAAAATCTAATATCGAAGGTAGAGTTTCATTTCTTAATTACAGAAATATAAACCAAAATGTATCTGCTGGTGATTTGATGTTTATAGTTATTCCTATAAAAGAATCTTCGTATATCGCTCGTATTAAAGCTCCCTCGCAAAACTCTGGAAAAATAAAAATCGGACAAGTTGCAAATATTAAACTCGAAAATTTCCCTGACAATGAATTCGGTACCTTAAAAGGAACTGTACAACACATCTCTCTTTTTCCGGATAAAGATGGGTTATATCTTATTGATGTTACACTACAGGATAAATTGATTACTACATACAATAAAGAAATTCCTTTTAAACAAGAAATGAGAGGTATTGCAGAAATTATAACTGAAGACCTTAGACTTATTGAGCGTTTTTTCTATCAGTTTAGAAACCTAATGGATAAATAGTAAATAGTACATTGATCAAACCAGTTTTGGGTCGAAATAGGTATACTATGCCGCTGCTTTAGGTAATGATATAAAGAAAGTGCTGCCTTCACCCAGCGTACTTTCTACTTTTATGTTACCCTGATTAAGCTCTATTAGCTCTTTACATATTCGAAGTCCAAGACCTGTTCCTGATTCATTCTGTGTTCCAATAGTTGTAAAGGTGTCTTCTGCAAATAATTTTTTGATATTAGCAGGATCTATTCCTACTCCAGTATCTGCAAAACCGATTTCGTAATGATCTTCTTTTTCTCTGGATATTAAAGCTATAGAATCTCCCGGTTCGCAAAACTTAATGGCGTTGGCTATTAGATTTTGAGCAACAATACCCACCATATCCTTATCGGCAAATATTTTTGTAGAATCGAGTTTATTAATTAAGGTAATATTTTTTTGAACAGCTTTAGGCTTAAAAAAGGCAAATTTATTCGAAATAACTTCTGTGATATCAAAAGTGATAGGCCGAGCATTAAGTTCTTTCATCTGGGATTTTGACCAGTTCAATAAATTATGTAATAAAATAGACGTTTGATGTGTTCTATTAGCCAATAGTGGTACAATCTCCTGAAATTCTTCGGAGCTAATTTCATTTTCTTTCAATAAATTTAAACTCCCCTCTAAACCGTGTATCTCATTTTTTAAATCATGTGATATGATCGAAAACAGTTTATTTTTAATTTGATTGGATTCATTTAATTTACTAATTAACCTTTTACGTTCTTTTCTTGTTCTTATTACCAATATCAAAAACGTCATAAAGATCAAAAGTAAACCCAAAGCAACGAAAGTTAAAACTCTATATCTAAACAGCTCCTCACTAGTTTGTTGTTCTCTTTTTTCTTGCGCATCTATCAACTTTAATTGCTTTAATTCTGCTTCGTATCTTGACTTTGCTCTTTGTACTTTCTTTGCGGCTATTTCATTCATTTTTTGATCAGAAAGGCTCTGATACTTTTTTTGCCAATCTAATGCGGCTAAAAGATTACCTCTGGTAGAATCTAGCTTAAAAGAATATTTATAATTTTTTAGTATTAAAGAGGTTACGTTAGCCTTGATGAAGTCCTCTCTTGCAATTTTTAATAATTCTTCAGACTTGGCATACTGTTTTTCTTCTAGAGCTATAATACCCAATTGCTGTTTTGCATTAGTAACAATAAGTTTAAAGTTGGCTCGAGCACCTACGCATAACGTGGTATCATAGTATTTTTTTGCAGCTTTATATTCTTTATTATACATTAATGCTTTGGCCATTATGCTATAAGATTGGGCTGTATGCCTTAAGTCGTTTTCTGCCTTATTAATTTTTAATGCCTCGGGCAATAATTGCATTGCTTTTGTAAGATTTCCGTTTTCGGTATATAACAATGCCAAATTATTGATTACAAGCCCTACCCCTGTAATTTTTAAATGCTTTCTTAAAGCAATAGATTTTAAATAGTACTTTTCAGAATCTGATACATTTTTAAGCTCTTTGTAGATAATTGCCAAATTATTGTACACCCCAGATAAACCTACACTATCATTTAATTGTTCTCTATAAAGCTTGGCCTCCATTAAGTAATCGGCAGCTTTTTCTAGATTCTTCTTATTTTGCTCTATAATAAACCGATCATTACCGACCATTGCAAGGCCATTTAGATCATTAATACCTTTAAAATAGTGAGTGGCTTTGTCAAAATTTTTATCCGACTCAATTATCCTTTGCAAGGTATTACTCATAACTCCTTTTAGTCTATAGACCAAACCAAGTCCTTTATCATATTCTATTTTATTAGCTACCTCTATAAGTTGATCTGCAAAAGGTTGGGCTCTATCTAACTGATCTTCGTTTACATACCATTGTAAGTCACTAACCGCATTATTAAATAATACAGAATCTTTTAATGTTTGTATCTCGGAAAGGTCAACTCCTGATAATCGAATTTGCGAAAAAGTCGAAAAGCTAATCAGAAGCAGAACCAAAAATGTAAAGGCTGTATTCTTCATTTTGTTTATTTTGGGGATTAAACATGACAAAAAGCTTATTTAATCTGCAAAATACACAAATTTTACTATTTAACATTATTTTGTAGTCTTATTCTTACTTATTTTTTATGGTTTTACCGTAAAAATTGATCATTTAACAAAAAATGAGTCTCTCGTTTACCAAAAGACTCATTTTTTAATACATTCTTATTTTTGTTCCTACGACTCTTTTTCTTTCTTAGAACTATCGTTTTTTGTTACAATCCAATCGTTGACCAATTTTTCTAAGATATTTAATGGCACTGCTCCATTAGTTAACACAACATCATGAAACTCTTTAATATCAAATTGATCTCCGAGTTTCTTTCTTGCATCTTCACGTAGTTCAAGAATTTTATTCATTCCTATTTTATAAGCGGTTGCCTGGCTAGGCATTACGATATGCCTTTCTACCATTTTAATAGCATCACTCTCTGCATTTGGAGTATTATCCGTATAATACTTAATTCCCTCTTCTCGTGTCCACTTCTTGGCATGAATTCCTGTATCTACAACTAATCTACATGCTCTCCATAATTCCATAGCCAATCTACCAAAGTCCGAATATGGATCGTTATATAATCCTATTTCTTTGGGTAAGTACTCATTATATAGTCCCCAACCTTCAACATAAGCCGTATAGCTTCCAAATTTTCTAAACTTCGGAATATCCTCTAATTCCTGAGCAATTGAAATTTGCATATGGTGCCCTGGTATACCCTCATGATATGCTAACGCTTCCATTTGATATATTGGCATTGCTTCCATATCATAAAGATTAGCATAATATGTTCCTGGTCTGGCCCCATCGGGTGTTCCTCTTTGATAAAAAGCTTTTCCTGCGCTTTTCTCTCTAAAAGGCTCTACTGCTTTTACAATAATATCTGCTTTAGGTTTTGTAATGAATAACTCATCTAACCTAGATTTTAAATTATCAATTAGTCCCACAGCACGTTTTAAATATGCAGCTTTACCTTCTTCGTTATTTTCATAATAGAATTTTTTATCCTCCTTCATATATTTAAAGAAATCCTGTAAAGTACCCTCATATTTAACTTGTGCCATAATATCCTTCATCTCGCCATGAATACGTGCAACCTCGCTTAATCCTAATTCATGAATTTGATCAGCCGTCATATCGGTAGTAGTCGTACGTTGCAATGCCATATTATAGAATTTATTCCCTTTTGGAAATTTCCAGGCACCATCTTCGGTTGTTGCTCGTTGCTGTTGTTGTTCTAGTAAACCAATCAGGTTTTCAAAAGCGGGCTTTACTCCTTCTAGCAAAGCTTTTTCGGCATTTGCAATTAATTGTTTGCTTTCTTCTTCTGGTAATTCTATAGAAGAAATTTTACCTTTAAAATCTGCAAATAACGTACTTTCTTGATTTGATTTATCAAAAGGTTGTCCGGTAATAATATTTCTACTATCATCCAAAACTTTGGCAAATACAAACTTAGGAGGAAGAATACTGTTCTTTTCTCTTATTTTCATATTCTCTATTAATTGAGCAAACAACTCATCAACACCATCTAATCTGGCGATATAAGCTTCGGCATCACTTTTATCCGCAATTCTGTGCATATTGATCAAAAAAGCAGGAATTTCTGCTTGCATACCATGCATTTGATTAACAGGATAGTTATAGAATCTATATTCAAAATCATCAATTTCATTTTCAAGATCTTGTTTCATCAAAGTATAACTAAGCTTTGTTGCCTTGTTTAACTTTGAAGTATCAACAGAATCTTTTAAGTAAGCCAAACGTTCTTTTGCTCGTTCTAGGTCTTTTGCTTCTTGCTTAGAAGATATATCATCCCATTTTCCGTAATCCTGAGTTTTAATTCCCAAATAGGTTTGCGTCATCGGTGATTTTGCAACTTCTTCCTGAAATTGTTTCTCAAACCAATTATTCAAATCTGTAGAATGTTCCTCGATTTCTTGAGCACTTGAAGCTATATCATTTTTGGATTCTTTAGGGTCCTGTTTACAACTTGTTATTGTAAAAAATGCTATCCCTAATAGAGCACTAATTTTAATTCTATTTTTCATGTATGTTAGATTAGGCGGTTATTTTAAAATGGAAACCTCTATAGCAGAGTCATGATAAATTTTATGTGTTTGTTTTTTAAAATCGGATTCTTTGGCCTTAAAAATATTAGGAACAAAAGTCTGAGGGTTCAAATCAATTAATGGAAACCAAGTACTCTGTACCTGAATTTGAATCTTATGCCCTTTCTTAAACGTATGATGTACATCTTGTAATTTAAGATTTACATCGGTCTTTTGATTAGGCGTAAATGCCTCTGGTTTACTAAAATCATTTCTAAATCTACCTCTCATTACCTCACTACGCACCATCATATGATAGTTTGCCATTTTAAGATACTTCTGAGTCTCTTGAGTATCCTCGGCATCATTTGGGAAAACATCAATTAACTTTACTACCCAATCTGCATCGGTTCCTGTAGTAGCTACTTTTAGCTTTGCCAATATCTCACCAGATAAGGTAACATTTTCATTAAGGGCCTCAGTTTCAAAAACTAGCACATCTGGTCGACGTCCAGCAAATCTTTGATCATCGGTCATATATTTTCTAGGAGTAAACACCATTTTCACATCTTCAGAATAAGGTACTGGTTTTTTAGGGTCACTAATAAATTCTGCAGAACCTGCTCCTACATTATCAGATAGTTTATCGTCATCCGCCAGATAAAATGTTTTCTTTTCAACATTTTTTGGAGGCCAGCTTTCATAAGAATTCCATTCTTTTTTACCTGTATCAAAAATCTGAATTTCGGGTAATTGTGTTTTACCATCACCTTCACCTTTTAGAAAATGATTAAAGAATTTTGCTTCTACATTTTTTTGATAATTTTCTGAAATACGATCTCCAAAATAAACATTACCAATTGCCTGACGTTCTTTACCTCTCGCCCAATCACCATGACTCCAAGGTCCAAAGACCATAATATTATAATTCTTACTACGCTTTTCTATATTTTCATAAGTCTCGAAAGGGCCATACAGGTCTTCAGCATCAAATAGCCCACCTACAACCATAACAGCAGGTTTAATATTTTCTAAATGCTGTATAATTCCTCTTTTTTGCCAGAACTCATCATAATTTGGATGTTCTTTAAGTTGAGTCCAAAAAACATTATCCTCTTTGTAGTACTTATCCAAATTGCTCAAGGGTCCTGCATCCAAAAAGAATTGATATTGATCTTTACTAGGTAAATCTGTAAATTTATACCAAGGTTCTGATACCGGTTTTGTTTTTTCATGACCAAACAAAGCAGTTACTCTCCAATAACTAAGCAAATAAGCTCCATTGTGATGAAAATCGTCAAAAAAGAAATCACCAATACATGCTTGTGGAGAAACTGCCTTTAAAGCAGGGTGAGCATCTAATAGCGAATATGTTGCATAAAAACCTGGATAAGAAATCCCCCATACACCAACTTTTCCATTAGTATTAGCTACGTTCTTCACCAACCAATCAATGGTATCGTAGGTATCACTGGCCTCATCAAATTGCTTTCCTTTTTTATTAGGAATATAAGCTCGCATATTATCATATACCCCTTCACTCATCCATCGACCACGAACATCTTGATACACAATAATATTGCCCTCTTGCATCATAAACTTGTTAGGCCCTATTTGTGATCTAAATTGATCTTTTCCATAAGGTCTAGAACTATAAGGCGTTCTTTGCATCAGGATAGGGTATTTTTTTGAAGTGTCTTTAGGAGAATAAATCGTAGTATGCAGTTTGGTACCGTCCCGCATAGCGATATCTACTTCTTGTTTTGTATAATGCTCTTTTACATCATAAGAATCTGTTTTCTGAGAAAATCCGGAAACGATATAAAAGAAGCATAAAAGTCTTAAAAAATTGATTTTAACGAATTGCATTGAAGTTAATTTAGTTTAGCGCTGAAGATAAAAAATTGGAATTGCGAGGATCACATGTTTAAGGAGATTTTAACACAGATATAGTTCTTTGAAAGGTATCTAAAAAAAATTAATGATACATAAGTTTTGGACATCGCTTATTTGATTAATATAAAAAAAACCTTTGGCCATATGAATGCCAAAGGTTTTATCCCAGCTGGTATTACGTTATCTATATCCCCCAACATAGATAGTTCAGCTTCCGGGGTAGTTACTTATTGAGCTTGGATATCTACATCAATTAGATTATATCCTCCTCTTGGATCTCCTGACCAGGTTACACCAGGAGCGCTATTGATAGGCCCTTTACCAAATTGTACATCTTCTAGAGATGATACTCTTCTAATAGTAGTATTGGCATCTGCAGGTCCTATATTAGTTCCTCCTCCTTGATTCATTACTTGGTTATTTCCAAAGCCTACCGGTTGATCTTCTTCTGTTCCTGCATCATACAAGTACGTATTTGAACTTACTTCATTACCAGAGAATGGGCTTCCATCTTGATTAAACAATGTTAGACCAACATTATTAGTACTGATAAACCAATCGTTGGATTTTACAAACATGGTTCCAAATCCTAATTTATAGTTTTGCCCTTGTGGAACTTCAAGTGTAAATGTAAATGACCCTCCTGGCATGATTGGTCCCGCCTCTGCTGGTAAAGCCACAGGAATACCAAAATCTTTAAGATAATTATAAGCAATCATTCTGTTTCCGTCCTCTGCAATTTCTTCTAAACCGCTAGATGGTTTTGCCTCTCCTCCTTGTGTAAACCATGGATCGCTATCGGTATTAAAAGCATATATGAACGCTGGTGAAAAAGGAGTTAGTGATGATGATAATCTTAATGGAGTTCCTTGAGATGCTGTTTCGGTAAACCAGTCAAATAATGCACCAGGCATACCATCTTCTGCAATACCTTCAAGACCTACTCCTCTATCTTCTTCTCCTAGTGTAAATAATGGTTCTGTTTGTGCATGTAACACAACAATTCCAGGTGTAATTACAAACCCGTTGGTTTGACTAGCTGGCAGAGCCATGTTAGGAGTATTGATTGCAGTGATCGTTAATGTAAATGTCCCTGCAGAACTTCCGTCTCCCGCCGCATAATCTAATACTGCTGTCATATAAATCTCACCAGTTCCTCTTCCTGGAACCAAACGAACAGATGTATTAGGATCTGCTTGTCCTACATTAGCTCCTGCTGGTGGGAAAGTACTTGGATCTCCGTCTGCTTCGGTTCCTAAATCATATAAAGAAAGTTGATCTGCTATATCTACACCATTAAGCGCTTGACCGTTAGGAAACAAATCAATCCCATCTAGATCTGTTGGTGCCAAGAACCAATCATTACTATTACCCATCATAGTTACAGGAGTAAATCTTGCTCCTGCTACGGCTTTAAAAGACACTTGATATTGAGCCCCATTAGTAGTTAATGGTCCTGGACTAGCTGCTCCTACCGGAGTCGTGAATGTATGCACATTCAAGTAATTTATCGTATTTTTAATTGTAATATTGAATGTTGTTGTTGCTCCTTGAGTATCATTAGGCAATCCTAAAGATGGATTTACTTCTTCATTCCAATCTGATGCTGCATCTCCTTCTCCATCATACTCTATACTAAAACTGTCTAATCCAACTGTAGGTACAAATTCTCCAGCTGTCCAGATTCCTGCAGCTACTGCTACATCCTCTCTTGCGCTACCACCAGAACCCCATTGTACAAAATCTACAATTGCATCTGCGTTGGCAAATTGATTCATAGAATATAATCCCAAACCACCTTCAACGTCAGGCATATCATATGGCAATACTAAGAACTCACCAGAAGCTAGTTGTATATTTCCACTCTCCGGAGTAACGTTTCCTATTTGTACGTATGTTCCAGGGCCTAAGCATAACCAATAAGTGCTAAGATCTACTGTAACATCACCATTATTATAAAGCTCTACCAAGTTTCTGTTACCATATTGTACTTCATTAAATACAACAGAGCGTAATTGTACTGGTACTGTTAGTACATTTTCTTCTCCAAAAGTAACAGTAGTAGTTTCTGCCCAATCTGCTGCGGTTTCACCTTCTCCATCAAAAATGATACTGTTTTCGGCACTACTTACTGTAGGTACAAACTCACCGGCAGTCCAAATTCCTGCTGCTACTGCAACATCTTCTCTAGCACTACCTCCAGATCCATATTGTACGAAATCCACAATGGCATCTGAGTTTGCAAATTCATTGGTCGAGTACAATCCTAAACCACCATCGGTATCCGGTAAGTTATACGATAATACTAAATACCCTCCTGCAGGGATTACAACATTTCCGCTTTGCGGAGTAAGATCTCCTATTCTTTGATATGTTCCTGGTCCAAGACATAGCCAATAATCATTAAGATCTGCTTCCTGATCTCCTCTGTTAAAAATTTCAACAAGATCAGTTCCTTGGTATCTTACTTCATTTAAGACCACATTATTTTCAACAGGGTCTGGTCCATTATCCGGAGGAGTAATTACATCATCATCCTCGCTACAAGAAGCAAAAGCCAATAGACCTATTAATACATAAAGGTTAAATTTTTTCATAATACATAACTTTTTATTTGTTCATTTTATTTGAAACAAATGTAGAGGGGATATGCAATAAAAAACGGTGACAAAAGTCACCGTTATGTGTTAAAAAAATGTTATTTAATTATCTGATATTCAGTTTATTACAACGAAAAAACACAAATATTTTAGACACTTAAAAAGCATCCAAAATATTTGTGAGAAATTGAAGTATTTCTATTTGGCTAATTCAAATTTTTGAGTTCTATATGTCTTTTATGTTGAACTAATAAATTAGTCGATTGTAATTTTTTTGTTAATCTCGAAACTACTTCTCGAGAGGTACCTAAATCTAACGCGATTTCTTTATGAGACATTTGAATCATATTACAATTTTGAAGCTTTGCTTTTTCGGTCAAATAATTTACCAACCTATCTTCAATCTTATAACAAACTACTTGTTTGGTAGTATTTAATAAATCCTCATAGTTTCTTTGAAAATCTTTTAAAATAATCTGAGTAAATGATGGATATTTTACAAACCATTCTTTTACTTTTTCGATAGGCAAACAAAGTACTTTTGTTTCTTTCTCGGTTACCGCAGAGAAACGAACAGCCTCTGGACTAAATAAATGATTAAAACTAAGAATACAACATTGCCCAGGATGTATGTAGTATAAAAGAAATTCTACTTCTTCTTCTTCGGCATACATTTTAATTAAGCCATCTAAAATAATAGGCAAAAAATTAAGGTAACTTCCTTGTTTTACCACATACTTACCTTCGGGTATGCTTTTAAGTTCTCCAAAAGATAACAGCTCATCTTTTAGATCTTTTTCGATAAAAGGAAAACATTGGGAAAGTTCAATTTTTTCACTTAACATTAGTTTGCTTATTTTAGGTTAGCATTGCTTGTTAAGTCGAAAAAACTATTCCACACTTACATATGGACTATAATAAAATTCTATTTAACTATTAATTTTTATTATTTACCCTTATAGTTAGTTAAACCAGTTTGTAACCACTTTAGGTATTCGCCAACATCCGGAGTGTATGCAGTAGTACGGTTTAATAAGTTCATATTACTATCTAATAAAACATAATAAGGTTGCGAATTATTTTGGAAATTCAATGTTTGAAAAGTAGCCCATTTATCCCCAATGGTTTTAATATTTTTAACTCTTCCATCTGGTTTTAAAAACTTAAATTGATCATCTTCAGATAAGTTTTTACGATCATCGACGTACAAAGAGATAAGGACATATTTATTTTTAAGAATCTCTATTATTTCAGGATTGCTCCAGACTTGTTCCTCCATTTTACGACAATTCACACAAGCCCACCCTGTAAAATCAACTATTATCGGTTTGTTTTGAAGTTTGGCAGCCTTTACTCCTTCTTCAAAATCGGTATATGCATTTAATCCTAATGGACCATGAGCTTCTTTTTTATAGATACTATAAAATAATGGAGGTGGAAAACCGCTCAATAGTTTGAGATTTGCATATGCCGTATTAGTTAACCCCGGTAATAAATATATCACAAATGCTAATGTTACTACTCCCAACGTTTTTCTTGCTTTACTAAGTTTTTGTATTGGGCTATCATGTGGAAAGCGTATTTTTCCGAATAGATACAGAACCATACCAATCCCAATAATAATCCAGATTGCTATAAATATTTCGCGTTTTAAGATCCCCCAATGCTCTACAAGATCTGCATTTGATAAAAATTTGAATGCTAAAGCCAGTTCAATAAAACCAAGAACTACTTTGACAGTATTTAACCAACCACCACTTTTGGGTAAAGAATTTAACCAATTGGGGAATAGTGCGAATAATCCAAATGGTAAGGCAAGAGCTAATCCAAATCCTCCCATTCCAAAACTTAGTTGCATTGCGCCACCATCACTGCTTAAAGAACCTCCTAATAAAGATCCTAAGATAGGACCTGTACAAGAGAATGAAACTAAAGCTAGGGTAAGTGCCATAAAAAACACTCCTAATATTCCACCCACACTGGTGGCTTTGCTATCCATTTTATTACTCCATGATGCTGGTAATGTTATCTCAAAATAACCAAAGAAAGATATTGCGAAAACAATAAAAACGACAAAGAAAATAACATTGAGTGTTACATTGGTCGAAATGTTATTCAATATTTCGGGATCAACCGAGTCTAGTAAATGAAATGGTAAGCTTAGCAACACGTAGATCGCAAAAATGAACAGCCCGTATAGAACTGCATTAAAAAGTCCCTTTTTTCTGTCTTGCGCACTTTTTGTAAAAAACGATACCGTAAGCGGGATCATAGGGAATACACATGGGGTTAATAATGCTATTAAACCTCCTAAAAAGCCCAAGATAAAAATATTCAAATAACTTTTCTTTTCTACCTGTTCTGAAGGAAAAACCTCTTTACCTTTTACATCTACAAACAATGCTTCGGATTTACTTTTGTCCTCTGCTGTTATAGTGGTAAGATCTCCTTTATTTTCTTTGGTAGTACCAGCAAGGTTTATATCAAATTCTATAGCTTCGGGAGCAAGACAGCGTTCATCATCGCATACAGAGAAAAAAACTTCGGCCTTAACTGCTTTTAAATTCTTGTCAACGCGTTTAATTTTTTGAGTAAAAGCAACTTTGTCTTCAAAGTATTTCACTTCCATCTCAAAAATATTATCATATTTCTCGATACCTTTTGGCTCTATAGTTTCTCCAATTAATTCGTATGTCTCTGGAGTATTATTATATGAGAACTCTGTTGGTGTAGGTGCTATTTCATCGGTTTCTGCTTCATTTTGAGAATACAGATGCCATCCTTTATCTAGTTTTGCCTCAAAAGTTAATATAAAGACATCTTCGGCTTCTTTTTCAATACTCGCTTCCCATTTAATTGGGTCTAGAGTTTGAGAAAAAAGCGTTGATGTAAAGACTAATGCTAGTAATGATAGTAGGTAATATCTCATTAGGTAATGGTTATTTTTAGTATTTGTTTAGTTTGGGGCGAAATCTTAAATCTATTATCAGCTCTATAGTTTATGATCCAAACGATTTCATTTTCAGAACATAAAAGCCAGACCCTTTCTTTTGCAAGTAAAGATAACTTTTCATCTTTAAAATATTTACTAAGTTTCTTTTTACCTTGCATACCCAGGGGATAAAAATAGTCGCCTTCTTTCCATTTTCTTACAAATAATGGATATTTTAACTTTTTCTTATCAACAAAAATAGTTTTAAGATCGGGAGTATACATTTCATCTACTTCCTTGAATTTAAGGGTTCCCGATGAAAACATAAGCATACTTTCTTCTTCAGGAATTGAATATACAAGGTCAGGGATTTTTTCAACAATACGTGATAATAGTAGATAATCCCTATCCTTGACTAATCTATATGTTGCAGAAAAGATTTGTTTACCAGATTGAGAACTAATGATCTGTTCGATATCATCCCAAGCTTTAAATCCATAATCCTTTAATAAAAAAAACAGACAGGTTCTTGGGTTTCCGTATTCTTGCAATCTAGGAATAGAGATACGGATACTCTCATCATCTGAAATTGAGAGCAATTCATTTTTAATTTTAAATAGTTGGCCTTTTATAAAATCACTTCCTGCTTTTAAATTTGATATTGTGGTTCGAAAACGCTCTAAAAACTCGGGAGTTATTAATTTTAATTCTGGGATTACATCGTGCCTAATTTTATTTCTCAGGTATTTTGTACTTTGATTACTACTATCTTCTCTCCACTGTACTTTATACTCTTTGGCATAGGCTATCATCTGATCTCTTGAGAAAGGTAATAATGGTCGCACATATTTGTCATTAATCTCAGGAATACCTGTCAATCCATCAATCCCTGTTCCTCTGGACAGGTTAATTAAAAAGGTTTCTAGGTTATCATCTGCATGATGAGCAGTTAAAATATAATCGTATTGATATTCGAGCGCTACTTCGTCAAACCATCGATACCTAAGCTCTCTGGCTGCCATTTGAATTGACAACGATTGCTCATTTGCATAGTTTTCGGTGTCGAAATTAGTGCTGAAAAACGGAACATTCATCTGATGCGCCAATGTTTTTACAAATTTCTCATCGGCATCACTTTCGGTATCTCTCAACTTAAAATTGCAGTGCGCAATTCCAAATTCGATAGACAGTCCATTACATAGTTGGGTAAGAACAACGCTATCCACTCCCCCACTACAGGCTATTAATAGCCTACCCTTTAACAAAAAAGGAAGATGGCTCGAAATATGGTCTTTAAATTCTTGTAACAAGATGCGAGTATGTTTTAATAATTTTCAAAGATACAATTTTGATCTGCTATCTCCATTACCTCAAAAAATAGATTTACTTACTGATTTTCAAGTTTTTAACACCTAAATTGGTTTGTTTTCGTTATTTTTAAAGAGAGAACTCTTAAATCACTCACCAATGAATAAGATACATGAACCACAGAAATTTTATAGAGATGATAGCCAAAGGGAATTTAGTAAAAAATTACTGTCCATTGTTCCACATTTACACCCATACGTAAAACACCGATTATACATAGCAGAAAGTATAGGCATTCTGCCTCAAAACATGTATTGCTCTAATGGTATAATTGATGATGCCATACTCAAATTATACCATGATGACCTGGACATGGAAATAGATACATTATCTTTAGAACTTCAACTCTTTAAGATTGCAGATGATTTAATAGATGAACTCTATATAAAAGAAGGATGGCATCAAAGAAGCATTAGTACGAGTCATTTTTTGAAAATCGAACTCGAGAAATTGGAAGAAAACTACACAGCAGAAGCCGATAACGAACTTGTAATGAAAGAAGATTTGGATGATATTTGTTATCATCAAAATGAAGAAAACAAGCAAAGCTTTATTTATGCTGATCGGGACTCTGATATGCTTAAAATTATAGAAACAGAACCATCTACTGATTTTAGAAAACAAAAATTATTAGGTAAATTTTATAGTTGGCTGCCTATAGAAACTTCTAAAATAATTGACTTATTTGTTTTTGGAAAATTAAATTTTGAAGAAATCGCTACTATTCGAGATATAACCGCGAATGAGGTTAAAGAAACCATCATTAACATTAGAAAGAGTTTTAGACGTAATTTGATTTAATAGTAGCACTATAAAACCATGCTACATTAAATAGTTTTGACAATTTATACGGTTAACTTTTTGAGTCATTTCTCCAAAGTTTACCCTGTACCACTTTTTCTTTTACCTCTTTTCGATAATTTCGACTAATAGGAATATCATACGATCCGATTCTTAACATATGACTTTCAAGAGTATCTATTTTAGAAATGGATACGAGGTATGATTTGTGTGTTCTGGTAAAATTTTTATGTTTCAGTTTTTCTTCAACACTCTTTAATGATAATAAGAGTATATACTTTTTCTCCTGAGTATAGATAGTTACATAATTTTGTAAAGCTTGAACAAATAGAATACTATCAAAATAAATCTTCTCAAATTTATGTTCACATTTCACAAAAAAGTAATCTTCTACGACAGTATCTGAAATCAACTCTGTAGATATATACTGCAACTTAAAAAGATCATTGACCTTGTTTACAGCTTTCATAAACCGTTTGAGCGTAATTGGTTTTACAAGGTAATCCAATACATCCAAGTCGAAACCTTCTAAAGCATAGCTAGGATAAGCAGTAGTAAGAATAACTTTGGGAAGACCTGGTGTTGTTCTTAAAAAATCTATACCATTAATTGTAGGCATTTGTATATCCAAAAATATAAGATCAACTTTTTGTTTATTTAATATATTTACTAAATCCACTGGGCTATTCCCCTCACCCACGGCTTCAAGAAAATCTATTTTGGCTATATAATCATTAATACACTCTCTGGCCAAGGGTTCATCATCAATAACAACACATTTTATCATAGTTGATATGGCTTTAATTGAGGCACAGTATACTCCTCTAGATTAAGCATCAATTTAACATTATATCTATTATCAATATGTACTATTTTCAGATCATAGTTATTTGGATATAACAATTCTAATCGTCGTTTCACATTTTTTAAACCTAAACCTCCATGGATAACCGCATCATTGGAGGTATTTCCATTTCTCACAGTATTTAATACATCAAATACAAATTGGTTTCCTTTTAAACAAACTTTAATCTCAATTAGATTTGGGTTATCATTATCCTTAGATACGTGTTTAAATGCATTTTCGAGAAAAGGCATTAATAAAAAAGGGGCTATAGAAAGATTTCTTGAGGATACAACTGGTAACTCCGCAATAATTTTGACATGATCATTCTGCCTCAATTCTTCTAATTCTATAAAACTTCTTAAATAAGAAAGTTCTTTATCCAATAGGATTTGATGTTCATCACACTCATACAATTGATATCGCAAAAGTTCTGAAAACTTGGCCAAAGACTCTGCAGCCATAGTTGTATTTTTATTAATTAATACGAAAATAGAATTGATTGTATTAAACAAAAAGTGCGGATTAAATTGAGATTTCAAAAATTTTAATTCGGTTTCTAGCTTTTCTTTTTCTAATACTTGTTGCTTTTTTTGTATCAATAACCAATTCTTAGCTAGTTTTATACTCATACCCAAAGTCATAGATCCTATAGAAGATGGTAATGTGTGATGCAAAAAAATCCCATATAAACCTTCAGGCGAAATTTTCTCAACAGGAAAAAAGTAAGACCAAATTGCATTAGGAATAAGAATTAATACAGACATAGAAAGAATAGTCAAAAATACAAGTGCTATGTATGTTACATATTTTGATTTTTCTAAAAACTTTGGAATCAAGTAATACAAACAAAAATATACGCCAAATGCCTGAACTATTATAAATGAGGAAAAAGAAATAAAAACAGAGGGTTGACTGATTTGATTAAAAACCTTTATGATCCCACCTTTAAAAACAATCCACCAAGTAAAATGATATAAAAACCAAAACACAAGATGATATATCTTGTATTTTATAATCCAATCATATAGAGGCTTGAAAACATTCAAATTTTCACAGGTTTTAAAAATAACTCTAATCAAACTTACGATATTTTAACACAAATAATTCATGACCCCATAGCAATAGCATCATTTTATTGATGACAAGTCTATTTTTATTGATGACATGACTTTTTGATCACTTTTTGCTCTCAATGTTGTTCTTTATGTCTTAAACTGAATTTTGTCAAGTATAAAAGGCATCTAGTCAACTTGATTTTATTCACTTACACATTTCGCATTGCTTTGTACCATATTCATCTATTAAATCAAAATATCATGAAAAAAGCAATGCTAACTTTATCGATTATAATGATTGCAAATATGTGTTACTCGCAAGAAGTAGTAGCCGTTTTTGACAATTTTACATCCAAAACAAAATCAAAGAAAAAAGTCCTATCCAACTTTATTTATAAAGTACAAAATCATAATACCCCAAATCATGCAAAATACTTTGAAAACTTAGCCTATGAATGGGGAATTAAAGAAGCTTATAAATTTGATACATTTAAAGCACCATTTAGTACAACTTTTAAATCTCCTAAAGGTCAAATTATTGCTACATACAACAAACAAGGGGACTTAATTGCAGTAGAAGAAGCATTTAAAAATATAGCACTACCAAAACATCTAATCGAGTCTATTTACATAAAACACCCAGGTTGGACTGTAACAGGTACTATCTATTCGGTGTCTTACAGGGAAAATAAATTTCTTAAAATGCGATATGAAGTACAATTAAAAAAAGGAAATCAAAAAAAGAATGTCAAAATTGACAATAACTTAATGTATTAGGTGTGCAAAAACCTACACACCTTCTAGCACTTCTCTCATTGCTTTTGCCTTCAGTAAGCATTCTTCATATTCTTTATCGGGGTCAGATTTGGCTGTGATAGCGCCTCCAACTGTGTATGAAATGTACTTTTCTAAGGCATTATATAGGATACTTCTAATTACTACATTAAAATCAAAATCACCGCTGGGAGAGAAATACCCCACCGCCCCGCTATATAATCCTCGTTTTGAAGCTTCTAGATCTTCTATAATTTGCATAGCCGAAATCTTTGGTGCTCCTGTCATACTCCCCATCGGAAAAGTACTACGTATAACATCAACAGGCGAAACAGTATCTTCGACCTGCGAGACTACCGTAGATATCATTTGATGCACTTGTTTAAAGCTATACACTTTACATAATTCTTCTACATTAACCGAACCTTTAATTGCAGTTTTTGACAAATCATTTCTAACCAAATCAACAATCATGATATTTTCAGATCTTTCTTTCGGGTCATTGGCCAAAACTTTGGCAAGCTCAGCATCTAGATTATCATCTATTGATCTTTTCGCGGTACCTTTGATGGGTTGAGAAACTATTTTATTCCCTTCTTTTTTTATATAACGTTCTGGTGACGCCGATAATAAATATAAATTGTCAAATCGCAAGAAAGCAGCAAAAGGTGGTTTAGAAATAGTATTAAGATGATGATAGGTTTGTAAAGGATCAATACAACTGTCTTTAGCAAAAAATTCTTGACAAAAATTAGCCTCATAAATATCACCTCGGTGAATATGAGCCAACATTTGATTGATCTTTTCTTTATACACATCTTTGGTCATCCTAAGACTTATCTTAATCTTACCACAAGGAGAATCCTCTTTTGTCTCTTCTAAATGCGCCGAAAATGTCTGAATCAAGTCAAAATCTTCATCTATTTCATCATCTACCATTCTTAAATAATGCATTTCTAGTACATTATCTTTAACAAAAAATAATTTTTTGGGTTGAAAAAAATACAAATCCGGAAAATGTAACCTATCGTAATTTTTGGATAATAAATCTTCGGTATCGTTTTTTAAATCATAAGAAAGATACCCAAAAATCCAATCGGCGGTTTGCTCTTGATATTCCTTTAATTTATCAAAACCATTATCATAATCGGTCTTAATAGAGGTAAAAGCTTCTACTCCAAGAACAACATCATAACTCGAGTACAGCTGATTATATTGATTAGAATCTAACCAAATGATATCCTCAAATTGTTGCCCCCATTGCAACAATTTAAATTTAAAATCTTGAGGGTTTTCTAAAGTATATTTTCGAATAATTCGCACAGACTCATTTAATTTGCTGTGCAAAAGTACTTAGAACTTCGTTTAATCCCAATAAAATAGTTTCATCGGTTACTGTATTTGATTCAGCAGAAAAATTATCATAAAATGAAGGAAAACTAAAACTTTCGATAATCTCCGCTCCAAACCTTGGTAACAGATTTTTCGCATAATCCAATGAACCGACTCCTCCTCTTTTTCCTGGAGATGTGCTCATTAATAAAATTTTCTTTCCTTCTAGAAAATTTCTATCCAAACGAGATAGCCAATCCATAATATTCTTGAAAAAAGCACTCCAACTTCCGTTATGTTCACTTACCGAAATGATTAAAGCATCCGCTTCAGAAATTTCTTTTTTTAGACCCATTGCCATTCCCGGAAAACCTTTATCCTTCTCTACATCTTCACTATACATAACCATATCATAATTGATTAGATCAATAACTTTAACATGGTGTTCTTTTATTTCGGAAGCTACAAATTCTACCAATTTACGATTAATCGAAGTACTGCTATTAGAACCTGCAAAGGCTAGAATTTTTTTCATTTTTTTATAATTACAAATCAAAAATAACCAAAAAGTAAACAGTCGCAAAATAAGGCTACCTTTGTATCATCAAAAAAATGAATCAATTTGAGATTTCAAGATTTAAATTTAAGTACCCCCCTTCTTAATGCACTTGATGATTTGGGGTTTATTACTCCTACTCCAATCCAGGAAAAATCATTCTCGGTAGTTATGTCTGGTAAAGATGTCGTGGGTATTGCGCAAACCGGTACGGGTAAAACGTACGCCTATATGCTCCCAATATTAAGAATGCTAAAATACTCTGTGCAACAAAATCCACGAGTTTTAGTTTTAGTACCTACACGAGAATTGGTTGTACAGGTAGTTGACGAAATAGAAAAACTATCCACATATGTCAATATACGCATTACCGGAGTATATGGTGGAACCAATATCAATACTCAAAAGCAAGCCGTATCTCAAGGGCTCGATGTTATTGTTGCCACTCCAGGTAGATTGTATGATTTGGCAGTAAGTAGAGTACTTCAACTCAAATCTATTCAGAAATTAGTCATTGATGAAGTTGATGTGATGCTGGATCTCGGGTTTAGGCACCAACTAATGAATATTTTTGATATCCTTCCTCGACAGAGGCAAAATATTATGTTTTCTGCGACAATGACAGAAGAAGTAGATCAGATGATCTCAGAAACATTTGTGAAACCTCAAAAAATATCAGTTGCAAAAAGCGGAACACCATTGGATAATATAAAACAGTATGGATATAAAGTTCCTAATTTTTATACCAAAGTTAATCTATTAGAACACTTACTTACTGACAAAGAGACCTTTCATAAAACATTAATATTTGTTGGATTTAAGAAGATTGCTGATCGGTTATTTGAACAGTTAGAAGGAAAATATGCTGATGAGATTTGTATCATACACTCTAACAAAACTCAGAACTATAGGTTACGAAGTATAGAGCAATTTAGAAAAGGTGAAAACCGAATACTGATCGCTACTGATGTCATGGCCAGAGGACTGGATATAGAAAATGTAAGTCAGGTTATCAATTTGGATACACCAGAATACCCTGAGAACTATATGCACAGGATTGGTAGAACTGGTCGCGCAGAAAAAGAGGGTGTTTCGTTTGTACTTACAACCGAAAAAGAACAGGAATATCTGGAAGGTATAGAAAATTTAATGGAGATGACTATTGAACAGCTACCGCTACCTGCCGAAGTTGAAATATCTAAACAACTTACTCCAGAAGAACAGCCTAAGATTAAAGAAATCAACAATCCCCATAAACGCCCTAATGATGAAGAGGTTGGTGCTGCTTTTCATGAAAAGAAGGAGAAAAACAAAAAGGTAAACCTAGGAGGGTCATATCAAAGAGAAATAAAAAAGAAATACAAAAAACCTAAGACCAAAGGAGATAAAACCTATAATTTAAAGAATAAAAGGAAGAAGCGATAAATCCTGAAAAGTTTAAAGAAAATTACATATGGATACTTATAGCAAAAGAAAATAATTTTATGGATTTAAACCTTGCAGTACTCATCGACGGTGATAACATACCTTCTAGCTATATTAAAGAAATGATGGAAGAAATTGCCAAATACGGTAACCCTACTATCAAAAGAATATATGGAGACTGGACCAAACCAGATCTTTCTAAATGGAAGAAAATTCTTCTAGAAAATGCTATAACACCTATACAACAATATGGGTACACCAGAGGGAAAAATGCTACGGATTCTGCTATGATTATTGATGCCATGGATATTTTATATTCGGGAAAAGTTAATGGATTTTGTTTGGTATCCAGTGATAGTGATTTTACTCGTTTGGCGACCAGACTTCGCGAAGCGGGTATGAAAGTTTTTGGTATTGGAGAAAAGAAAACACCTAATCCTTTTATCGTAGCTTGTGACAAATTTATATATCTCGAAATACTGAAATACAAAACTGATGATGACGAGGATGAGTCAACATCTACTGATAAAAAGCCTGAGGCAAAAAATACTATTGATAAAATAACCCAAAAAGAGATAAAATTAATTTCTACTACAATTTCGGATATAACCGATGAAGATGGATGGGCTTTTTTGGGAGATGTAGGTAGTCTGCTTCAAAAAAAACAACCCAATTTTGACTCTAGAAACTATGGATTTCAAAAGTTAACACCATTGATTAAATCGATCAAAAACTTTGAAATAGAACAAAGAGAAGCGGCAAAAGGAAAATCTAAGTTAATTTATGTTAGAAATAAAAAACAAAGAAAAAAATAACGGTACAGTAATACTATAGAACGATGAAATCACAAATCATAAATTTTTTATTTCTCCTTACTTTTCTCATATCGCATCAGATAGAAGCTCAACAAGTTTATAAAGAAAAATTTGCCCACACATTTTCTATAGTGGCAAGAGACGCCGTTACTGGAGAGATGGCAGTTGGAGTTCAAAGCCATTGGTTTTCTGTTGGATCTATCGTTTCCTGGGGGCAATCCGGCGTAGGTGTTGTTGCCACACAATCCTTTGTTAACCCAGCTTATGGACCCGATGGTCTAAAGCTGATGGCTGATGGCAAAACAGCAAAAGAGGCTCTTGATATATTAGTTTCAAAAGATGAAGGGAAAGATTTTAGACAGGTTGCATTTTTGGATCTTAATGGTAACGTTTCGGCCTTTACAGGTAAAAAATGTATCGTATCTGCTCATCATATTACAGGAGATAACTTTTCTGTACAAGCTAATATGATGCTTAATGACCAAGTAGTACCCGCAATGGCAAAAGCTTTTGAAGAATATAAAAACTTACCTCTGGCTGATCGAGTGGTTAAAGTACTTCTAGCCGCCCAAAAAGCTGGAGGCGATATAAGAGGTAAACAATCGGCAGCCTTGCTCGTTGTAAATGCCAAGCCAGCCAAAAATTCTTGGGAGGATAAGAAAGTAAATCTAAGAGTAGATGATCACAAAGAGCCGTTGCAAGAGTTACAGCGGTTACTGCAGGTCCATAAGGCATATGAGCATATGAATAAAGGTGACTTGGCCGTAGAGGTTGGAGATATGGTCAGTGCTTTAAAAGAATATGGCGCGGCCGAAAAACTATTTCCAGAAAATTTAGAAATGAAGTATTGGAAAGCTGTAGCACTGGCAAATAATAAAAAACTCGAAGAAGCCTTACCTATATTTAAATACATTTTTGATAAAGATAATAATTGGAGAGAGCTCACAAAAAGATTACCAAAATCAGGATTACTTACTATAACAAATAAACAGTTAGAACAAGTAATCAAGTTATAACCCACCAAAAATCACATCTTTTAATTGGCTTCTATCTTCGCACATGCATTTACTGCCTACGCTTTGAGTAAAGGTTTCTCTAAGGAGATTAAAACTCGTAAATTATGGCTCTTAGGAATTCTTTGTGCAATCCTACCTGACGCAGACGTAATAGGGTTTAAATTTGGTATCGCATACGAAGATTTTTGGGGACACAGAGGGTTCTCTCACTCTTTAGTTTTTGCAATCATACTCGGAATAGTAGTTACCTCTATATTTTATTCTAAAAAAATAGCTAGCAAAACAGGTGTACTCTTAATTCTTTATTTTTCATTATGCACAGCGTCACATGGCATTTTAGATGCCATGACCACAGGTGGGTTAGGAATTGCATTTTTCTCCCCTTTTGATGATACAAGATATTTCTTTCCTTGGCGTCCAATCCAGGTTTCTCCTATTGGAGCGAGTAAGTTTTTTAGTGTTTGGGGAATTAAAGTATTGTTAAGTGAACTGATCTGGATAGCAATTCCAGCAGGTATTTATATCTTAGTGATGCGTTACCGCAACCGTAAAACAACTTTTACCCAACCAAATGACCAAAACACTAAGTAAATTTTTAATACTGCTGTTTGTTTCTTCTGTTTTTGTTTCTTGTAAAATTAATAACGAACCAGAAGTGATCAAGGTCTCTGAAGATCTACAACTCATCAAAATTAATGAGCATAGTTATATTCATGTTTCTGAAATATATTTAGAAAACGGAAAGAAGTTTCTTAGCAATGGTTTTGTATACATTAACGACACTGAAGCTTATGTTTTTGATACTCCAGCGAACGACAAAGCTACAATCGCCTTGATAGACTGGCTTCAAAACAATCAAAAAGTTACTATAAAAGGGGTAATATTTAATCACTTTCATCGAGATTGTATAGAAGGGATGGACATTTTTAAAAGTCATGACATCCCTTGTATTGCTTCTACAAAAACAGCTTCTTTTATGGAAATGGATAAATCAGATGCTCCGGATCGCACATTTGAAAATAATTTAGAATTAAAATTAGGAAATAAAACCATCATAAATACTTTCTTTGGCGAAGCCCATACTCGTGATAATATCATATCTTATTTCCCAGAAGAACAACTTATTTTTGGAGGATGTATGATCAAAAGCCTTAATGCGCGAAAAGGAAATCTTGCAGATGCCAATGTATTGGTATGGTCTAAGACAGTTTCTAAAATCAAAGAAAAATATCCTAATGTGCAAGTTGTAATACCAGGGCACGGAAAGCATGGAGACCAAAGCCTTTTGGAGTATACAATTGCTCTTTTTAATCCTGAATCTAGTAAATGAAAAAAATAGAAGAAAAAAATTCATCAAAGAAACCCAAAGTAAGTATCGTTAAAGCTTTTAAAACAATTATTTGGCCTAAACGAAATCTTGTTTTTATTGGTTTAATACTTATTATTTTTAATCGAGTCGCAGGGCTTATACTACCTTGGAAAAGCAAAACACTTCTAGATGATGTCGTGCCAAGTAAAGATATGGGGCAACTATACGAGCTATTGATTATTGTAGGAACTGCAATTCTTGTGCAGGCAACAAGTTCTTTTTTATTGACCCGAATTTTAAGTGTGCAGGCGCAATTTCTTATTTCTGAACTGAGAGCCAAAGTGCAGAAAAAAGTATTATCACTTCCCATTAGTTTTTTTGACAATACCAAATCAGGCTCTCTAGTTTCTAGAATCATGAGTGATGTAGAAGGAGTACGAAATCTAATAGGAACCGGATTGGTACAATTGGTGGGTGGTATTTTTACTGCTATTGTATCGGTAGGCCTTCTTATTGACATTAATCCTTGGATGACATTATTCGTATTGGTTCCTGTATCCCTATTTGGAATTGTTGCCTTAAAAGCTTTTAAATATATTCGACCGATTTTTAGGATTCGAGGAGAAATTAATGCCGAAGTAAAAGGTAGATTAACCGAAACTTTAGCCGGAGTAAGAGTAATCAAAGGTTTTAATGCCGAAGAACAAGAAAATAAGATATTCGAAAAAGGAGTAGATCGATTATTTCAAAACGTAAAAAAGAGTTTAACTGCTACAGCTTTAATGACCAGTTCTTCTACTTTTTTATTGGCCGGAATGGCCTCAACAGGAATTATGGGTATAGGAGGATATTATATGATGGAAGGAAGTATGACTCCGGGAGAATTTTTATCCTTTACGATGTACCTTGCATTTATGATTGCTCCTATTGTACAGATGAGTAATATTGGTAGTCAATTAACCGAAGCATTAGCGGGACTTGATAGAACAGAAGAATTAATGAATATGACTCCCGAGGAAGAGATCGAAAATCGAACGGTTGAATTGGGTGATATTAAGGGAGATATTATTTTTGATAATGTTTCCTTTGCTTATGAAGAAGATAAAGAAGTACTACATGACATTAGTTTTAGAGCTTCTTCGGGATCGGTTACTGCCTTAGTAGGTAGTTCGGGTTCTGGTAAATCCACAATTGCAGGATTAGCAGCAACTTTTCTTAATCCAAAATCAGGTTTAATTACTATTGATAGTCATGATATTTCTAAGGTAAAACTAAAAAGTTATCGTAAAAACCTTGGAGTAGTTTTACAAGATGAATTTTTGTTTGAAGGAACCATAAGAGAAAATATTCTTTTCCCAAGACCCAACGCCACAGAAGAGCATTTACTACAAGCAGTAAAAGCTGCCTATGTTAATGAATTTACAGATAGGTTTGACGAAGGATTAGATACTCTAATTGGTGAACGTGGAGTAAAACTATCCGGAGGACAACGACAACGTATTGCAATCGCAAGAGCTATACTAGCCGATCCCAAAATAATTATTCTAGACGAGGCTACATCTAATCTAGATACTGAAAGCGAAGCTTTGATACAAAAAAGCTTGGCCGAATTGATGAAAGGTAGAACTACTTTTGTTATTGCACATAGATTAAGTACTATAAAAAAGGCCAATCAAATTTTGGTTATCGAAGCTGGCAATATTGCAGAGCGAGGTACGCACGACGAGTTAATAGCTTCAAAAGGAAGGTATTTTGACTTGTACACCTATCAAGCGAGAATATAATTAGCCAAAATTTCCTTAAAACCTGTTGAAATTCAATATCTAAAACGACTTACTTATTAAAGTAAGAGAGATGAATAAGTTTTTAATAGGTTTAGTTTTTGTTTTGAACATCGGTTGTATTAGTGGGCAAAGCGCAATACAAAATGACAAAGGAGATTACGAGTATTTTCTAGATTTTTTTACCTCGGGTGATACTCAAGTTCATAAAAATGCATTACGATATATAGAACGTAATTGGTCGAAACATTTTGAGATATTGGCTGTTGAATCTTTGTACTTTCTTAAAAGCCCATCAACTTCTGTCAAACTATTAAATATTCTTCAAAAGAAAACCAAGAAGTATTATTCGTATGATTTTAACAAGTGGTACGAATATATATGGAACAAAGAGGTTTTGTACCAACCTTCTTACTACACTTTTAAAGCCACATTACATAAGGCAATTGATTCTCGTTTTGGAAAGTATTTTCTGGATCGAGAACATCAATCTACTATCAGATTAGATGAAGTGCGATGGGGAGGTGTTATTCAAGACGGAATTCCTCCTTTGCGTAACCCCAAAATGATTACTGCAGAAGCCGCATCTTACCTCAATGACAACGATATTGTTTTTGGTATTTCGGTTAATGGAGATACTCGCGCATACCCTAAACGTATCCTTGCATGGCATGAAATGTTTACCGATCAAGTGGGCAACATACCTGTAGCTGGGGTATATTGTACGTTATGCGGAACCGTAATTATTTATAAAACTGAAAAAGACGGCGTAAAGTATCAACTAGGTACAAGTGGTTTTTTGTATCGATCTAATAAACTAATGTATGATCAAAAAACACAATCGCTGTGGAATACCCTTTGGGGAAAACCAGTGATTGGTCCTTTGGTTGGTACGGGAATAGAACTAGAGTATCTTAGCGTGGTCACAACCACCTGGGGTGAGTGGAAAAAATTGCATCCCGAAACTACTGTATTATCAAAAAAAAACAGGGCATCGTAGAGATTATGGCGAAGGTGTAGCCTATAAAGATTATTTCTCTACAGATGAACTTATGTTTTCTGTATCCAAAAGAGACAGTAGACTACTCAATAAGCAAGAAATTCTTGCTATTAGATTACCTCAAGAAACGGATGAAAATCTGGCTATTTCTTCAAAGTTCTTAAAGAAAAACGTACTTTATAAAGGCACTATTAACTCAAAAAACTTTACAGTATTTACAGACAAAAGTGGTGCACATAGAGTATATTTCACAGAAAATGTTCAATTTATCTCATACGACAAAGGGTCAAAAGCTATAGATGCAAATGGAAATACTTGGGATCTACTTGAAAACGAATTACGAAATATAACAACCAATACGGTCTTAAATCGTTTACCAACTCATAATGCCTTTTGGTTTGGTTATAAAGCCGCATTTCCTGATGTGAAATTAGTGAAGTGATAAGAAAATGACTTCTCTTGAGATATAATAAGAGAAGTCATTTGCATAAATTAAAGTTAGACCATTTGAGTCATTTCTACTCGTAATTGTTTTGCAGCTTCTACCATTGCTTTTAATGATTCTTCAGTTTCTTTCCATCCCCTGGTTTTCAAACCACAGTCGGGATTCACCCATAATTGTTTAATTGGAATATACTGTTGCGCTTTATGCATTAAATCTACAATTTCAGAAGTATTCGGAATTCTTGGAGCATGAATATCATATACTCCAGGGCCAATATCATTAGGATACTGAAAATCCTTAAAAGCATCTAATAGTTCCATTTGAGATCTAGAACACTCTATCGTGATTACATCGGCATCCATTCTTGCTATATCATCAATAATATCGTTAAACTCTGAATAGCACATATGCGTATGTATCTGCGTTTCATTTTTAACTACTGTTGCTGTTATTTTAAATGCTTCGATAGCCCATTTCAAATAAGCTTTCCAGTCTTTGCTTCGTAAAGGCAAACCCTCTCTTAAAGCAGGTTCATCAATCTGAATAATCTTGATTCCGTTTTCTTCTAATTCCCTTACCTCATCTCTAATCGCAAGTGCAATCTCTTTACAAGTTAAGGATCTTGGCTGATCGTTTCGAACAAAAGACCATTGTAAAATGGTAATTGGCCCTGTAAGCATACCTTTAACTAATTTTGACGTTAAGGATTGTGCAAAAACTGTCCAATCAATAGTCATTGCTTTAAGTCTATCTACACTACCATAAATAATCGGTGGTTTTACACATCTTGATCCATAACTTTGTACCCATCCAAATTTTGTAAAAGCAAATCCTTCTAATTGTTCTCCAAAATATTCGACCATATCATTACGTTCAAATTCGCCATGTACTAAAACATCCAGGTCTATTTTTTCTTGCCAATCGATAGTCTTTCTTATTTCGTTTTTGATATGATTATTATATTCTTCCAACGAAAGTTCTCCTTTTTTATATTTATATCTCCAATTCCTAACCGCTTTTGTTTGAGGGAAAGAACCAATAGTCGTGGTTGGAAAAAGTGGTAATTTCAATTCTTTTTCTTGTAATTCTTTCCTGATTTTAAAAGAATTATCTCTATGGGTTTCTTTTTGCGAAATAGAACTCACTCTATCTTTCACTTTTAGATTTTGAATGTATTTAGAATTTCTTCTATTGGTATGAGATTGTATATTACTTTCTAATTTAGTTAACAACTCATCTTGCTCATTACTCAGCACAAGTTCTTTTAATACAACAACTTCATTTAATTTCTGCTTTGCAAAAGCCATCCAATCCTTTATTTCGGCTAAAACTGTACCTTCTTCTTTTTCTAAATCTAGGTCACAAGGTGAATGCAATAAAGAACAAGAAGGAGCAATCAAAGTGGTGTTTTTTTCTCTCGATTTTATCGTGTTATAAATAAACTGTAGTGATTTTTGATATTCGTTTTTCCAAATATTTCGACCGTCTACAATACCTAAAGAAAGTTGAATTCGATTAGGCAATTTGTTTAAAACAGGCTCCAACTGCTCTGGGTTTCTAACTAAATCTATGTGCAATGCATTAATTAACAAATCATCGGCGATTAAAGAAATATTATCCGTTACACCTTCAAAATAAGTGGCTATCATTATTTTGATTTTTGGGAAAGTACTTTTCAAAATAAGATATACTTCTTTATAAGCATCCTTCTCTTTATCAGAGAGGTCAAGCCCTAAAAAAGGTTCATCAAATTGAATCCACTCTACTCCTAAAGGTTCTAATCTTTTAATAACCTCAACATAGACAGGAATCAGTTTTTTTATCAATTCAATTTTATCAAAATTCCCTTCTTTTTCTTTTCCTAACAAAATGTAGGAAACTGGGCCTATTAATACAGGCTTAGTAAGAATCCCTAATTCCTTAGCTTCATAAAATTCGTCAATCACTTTTGTCGAAAACAATTGAAACTCTTGATTCTCATAAAATTCAGGAACAATATAATGGTAATTGGTATCGAACCATTTTGTCATTTCCATGGCTTTTATATCATGGTTGTCCTTTTGATAACCTCTAGCCATTGCATAATATATGTCCAATGGATTAAATTTTTCAGACAATAATACTTCAAACCTATTAGGGATAGCGCCAACCATCATAGACATATCCAAAACTTGGTCGTAAAGAGAAAAATCATTTGATGGTATCAGATCTATTCCGATATTTTTTTGCAATAGCCAATTTTCTTTTCTAATGTTTTTTGCTACTTGAATCAAATTTTTACGAGTAGTCTTTCCTGACCAGTACTCTTCTGAAACTTTTTTTAGCTCCCTTTTGCTACCAATACGCGGGTAGCCTAAATTGTGTGTAAGCATAATTTAAATTTTAAAAAATTAATAGATTTTTCTATAATTCTTTAGATAAATTCGAAATGCTCAAGGGTAAAAAATGTAACGTTATTTCAATCAAAAATGCACCAATCAAAATTATTTTAATTGGTGTAACATCGATTATAACATAAACTTTAAACCGCGAAAGCATAGTCAATTCGATGATAGGCAGGTCTCCTGACTTGTAACATTTTTATCTTCCTTCCCATCACATACATGACAGTGGATTTTAATTGATAAAAATTATATAGTTACTTACAGTTGCGCGACAGTTCATGATTTTCACATGATTCCCTATTAATTCACAATTAAGCAAAACCTATATCGGATGATGAATAGTATATGTAAAGAACTCTTATTGATTATAAAGGTACGTCAAATAATCTTTGTTCATATCAAAACCCTTATAAAAGCAAGATTATTGAAGATTCTCTATTTAAAATCAATCTTAATTCTAGATTCGATAATTTTAGAGAACTTAAAATCAAGCTTATGAAAAATAATATAAGAGGTGGTGATGCTCCCATACCTTGCCAATTAGAAGTCGATAAAAATTATGCTTGGTGTACTTGCGGACATAGTACTGACCAACCATTTTGTAATGGCAGTCATAAAAAAGAAGGAGGTACTCCTCCTACCATTTTTAGTGTTGATGAAACTAAAGAAGCGTATTTATGCACCTGTAAACAAACTAAAAACCCACCGTATTGTGATGGGTCTCATAAAAATTAGGAAAATGACCAATTCCTATTTTATATAAATGAATTAGGAATTGTTTGTGATACATAAAAGGTTTATTGATTAGATTTTTCTTGTTGCATCCAAGTAAATATAATACTGGCGATTCTAGAAACAACAAATACAAAGAATCCAAATATGGTCGGCAAAGCAGATATTTTTAGCCCTCCTGCCAACATAGGTGTAGAAATCTCTCCCAGCAGTTCGATCTTATCAAACGCCTCTACTAACCCTACTAACTGCCCGAGGACCCCCCATACTAATGTTACTAAACCAACAGAATTAATAAGCTTTATATATTTTGCAGAAGGAAACCCTTGTTGTCTTATTACCAAAAAGTTTTTCACGGTTAAGAAAAACACTAATAACAGTAGCACCAGTATTGGGAACATAAAAAACATCCCGCCATCGTGCAACAAACCAAATGGGCCCAAAAAAAGTATTTTATTATGCAGTGATGAAAAAGTAAGTAAAATCATAGTAGAATTTATATTTAGAATTAAACATACTCAAAACTAACATCCAAAACCTTTAGTATAATTAATTTGCGTTCAGGAACCAAATTAATAGGTTTTTTCGCAAGATCAGAAACCTTTTTGGCTGTCTATGATATAAAACCTGACAAAAACTAGCTTTAAATGGTTATTCATCTCAAAATGTTATTTTACATTTAGAAAATATAGATATTAGCCTATATATGCTATCTAAAGAATTTATTTTAAAAAAAATCGCAAAAGTATTACTTCACGTCATTTTTTGGGTAGTGATTTTATTCTGTTACACGTATTTTTTTGGCTATAATAGCGAAAATATAAATTATATTTTTTCTTTTTCACTTTTCCTAATGCCAGTAACTATGGGGACCACCTATACGGTTATTAGTCTTTTAATCCCAAAATATTTAATCCTAGAAAAATACTTTCAATTTTTAGTGTATTGTATCTATACCATAATTATTTCTGCACTGTTTATAGTTATTTCTTTTTTTTACGGATTGATATATCTTTCTTTAATGCAAATAGATAATATGGCTCCGATGACTCGTAGTCCATTATTTCTATTTATTGCAGTATATTTTGTAGTATTTATAGCCAGTGCATTAAGTTTGGTAAAGCATAATTTTAAATCCACCTCTGCAAATCAAGAGCTTAAAAATCGGATTCTTGAAACCCAACTAAAATTCAAAGAACAAGAGTTGAATTATCTAAAAATGCAAATTCATCCTCACTTCCTATTTAATACTTTAAATACATTATATGGTTTTGCTTTAAAAAAATCAGAAGACACTCCTGAAATGATTTTAAAACTTTCTAATCTACTAGATTATCTCTTATACCAATCGGATAAACCATTGGTTTCTTTACAAGAAGAAATAAATCATATTAATGACTATATAGCTCTAGAAAAAATGAGATTTAGTGATGTTTTGGATATAGCTTTAAATATTGAAAAAATTAAAGAAACTATACAAATAGCTCCTATGATATTAATTCCTTTTGTTGAAAATAGTTTTAAGCATGGACAAATTATAGATCAAAAATTATCAATATACATATGTCTTAAATGTATTAATGATGAAATTCATTTTACCATAAAAAACTCTATCCATCCTTCTGATAAAGAGGACAAAAATGGTATTGGGTTAACAAATATCAAAAAAAGATTATCATTAGTCTATGGAGATAATCACGAACTTAAAATTTCAAAAAACAACAATCATCATACTGTGGAGTTAACATTAAAAAACTTAAAAATATCTACAAATGAGTTCTAAAATATCATGTATCATAGTAGATGATGAACCTACTGCCAGAGACATTATCGCAGATCATTTAGCAAAAATTGACCGTATTGAAGTTGTGGCCAAATGTGGTAATGCATTAGAAGCTTTTAACTGCATCAGCTCGCAAAAAATAAATCTTATCTTTTTGGATATCAATATGCCCGAAATTTCAGGTATTTCGTTTGCTAAATCTATCAATAAAGATATTAAAATTATTTTCACCACGGCTTATAGAGAATATGCTATAGATGGTTTTGATCTACACGCTGTAGATTACTTATTAAAACCCATTTCGTTTGAAAGACTTCTTAAAGCAATTAATAATTATTTCGAAATACATCATAAAACCACGACACTAAAAACTAAAACAACAAAGCCTAATGATTTTATTTTTGTACGTTCTGATAGAAGGATGAAAAAAATAGATTTTGCCGAAATTATATATATCGAAAGTCATAGTGACTATATAAAAATCTATTGCATTAATGAGACTATTGTAACTCGAGAAACTATCAGTAATATTGAAGCTAAATTACCTCTTCAAAAATTTATGCGGACTCATAGGTCTTTCATTATTGCGATACAAAAAATAGATTCTTTTTCGAATGAAGAATTGATACTAAATAATAAATCGATACCCATAAGTAGAAATTATAAAACTGAGGTTTTGGCTAGGCTAGAAAACATGTAAAAAAAATCCCACTTTATGATAAAGTGGGATTAAATTGTATCATTAGAATAAAAATATACTAGACATGTAATGCTCTATCATCTGTTGCCGCTAATGCAGCTTCCTTTATAGCTTCAGTAAAAGTTGGATGTGCGTGAGACATGCGAGAAATATCCTCGGCAGAAGCTCTAAACTCCATAGCTGTTACAGCCTCGGCAATAAGATCTGCACAACGTGCTCCTACCATATGAACACCTAGTACCTCATCTGTATTTTCATCGGCAAGGATTTTCACAAAACCATCCAAATCTGCACTTGCTCTAGCCCTACCTAAGGCTCTAAACGGAAATTGTCCAGACTTGTATTTTACTCCTGCTTCTTTCAATTCTTCTTCTGTTTTACCTACAGCCGCAACCTCTGGCCAAGTATACACTACTCCAGGTATCAAATTATAATCGATATGAGGTTTTTGTCCTGCCAAAGTTTCTGCTACAAAAACACCTTCTTCTTCGGCTTTATGAGCTAACATTGCTCCTTTTATAACATCTCCTATCGCATATATATTAGCCGCACTAGTTTGCAAATGATCATTTACTTCAACCTGAGCTCTATCATTAATCTTTACTCCTGCCGCCTCTGCATTTAATCCATCGGTATATGGTCGACGGCCTACAGATACCAGACAATAATCTCCTTTAAATTCTACTGGATTACCTTTTTTATCATCGGCTGTTATCGTCACTTGTTTTACCGTAGTTTTTACTTCAGTAACTTTATGCGAAGTGTAAAACTTTACACCTTGCTTTTTCATTGCCTTTTGTAATTCTCTAGAGAGTCCTTTATCCATCCCAGGGATAATTCTATCCATATACTCAATTACCGAAACTTCGGCACCTAGACGACGATATACCTGTCCTAACTCCAATCCAATTACTCCTCCACCAATAACAACTAAGTGTTTCGGTATTTCTTTAAGCTTTAGAGCTTCTGTAGAAGTAATTATTCTTTTCTTGTCTAATTTAATAAATGGAAGTGTAGAAGGTTTAGATCCTGTAGCAATAATTGTATGCTTTGCTTCTATAGTTTCTACTGCACCATCTGCTTTGGTTATATTAACATGAGTAGCATCTTTAAAAGATCCAACTCCTTCAAAGACATCAATATTATTCTTCTTCATCAAAAAATCAACGCCGCCTGTAGTTTGATCCACTACTGCTTGTTTACGAGCAATCATTTTTTCAAGATTGATCTTTACATCTCCCGGAATATCAATTCCGTGATCAGCAAAATGTTTTACGGCATGTTCATAATGGTGAGAAGAATCTAATAGTGCCTTACTTGGTATACATCCAACATTAAGACAAGTTCCTCCAAGGGTCGAATATTTTTCGATTATTGCAGTTTTCATTCCTAGTTGTGCGCATCGTATTGCAGCTACATATCCACCAGGTCCAGAGCCAATAACGGCTACATCATATATACTCATAATAGATTATTATGTTGTGGTATTAATTATGAAAAGCAAATGTACAAATGTTTTACTTCTTACCGAAGCACTGTTCTTCTCAAATTTTTATTAAAAAGCAATATTACTACTACATAAAAAGTTATACATTTAACTCAAATTAGAAATCTTACGATTTTCTAATACATTCTTTTGATTATTTATACATTTAGAATGTCTAAAACCGAAATATACAATGCGCTTTTTATCTGCTCTTTTTTTACTTGTTATCATAATTTTTTGGAGTTCATGCCGTAATGATTTTGAATCAGGTCCTAGTACGGGTAACTTACAATTCTCTACCGATACTTTATTTTTGGATACTGTTTTTACGAATATAGGTTCTAGTACCTATAGCTTTAAGGTCTATAACCGAACCAATGATGATTTTACCATTCCAACAATTGCATTAGAACGTGGAGAGAGCTCGAATTACAGGCTTAATGTTGATGGGATACCGGGTAAATCTTTCGAAAACATACAGGTATTAGCCAAGGATAGTATCTTTGTTTTTGTAGAAACTACTACTGATATTACGGATCAAACCAACGATTTAGAATTTATATATACCGATCGCATACTCTTTGATGCTAATGGAAGCCAACAAGATGTAGATTTAGTAACGCTGGTAAAAGATGCCGTTTTCTTATTTCCATCACGTGATGCCATGACTGGTCAAGTAGAGACCTTATTATTAGGTCTTGATGATGAAAATAATGAAATTCGAATTGAAGGATTCTTTTTGGAAGATGATCAACTTAATTTTACTAATGAAAAGCCATATGTTATTTATGGATATGCTGCTGTACCCGGTGGAAAAACATTAGTCATAGATGCAGGGGCTAGAATACACTTTCATGCCAATTCTGGAATTATTGTAGCAAATAATGGTACTCTTGAAGTAAATGGAGAACTTAGTACAGATCCAGAACTTATGGAGAATGAAGTAATTTTTGAAGGTGATCGTCTAGAACCAGGTTTTAGTGATATCCCCGGACAATGGGGTACTATCTGGCTTACCGCGGGTAGCACGGGGCATAGTATTAATCATGCTACCATAAAAAATGCAACTGCAGGTATCTTAATGGATTCTAACGATGGTGGATCTATCCCTACGCTAACTATTAGGAATACTCAAATTTATAATAGCGCCAATGTAGGTTTATTAGCTCGTACGGGTAATATTTTGGGAGAAAATTTGGTTATTAATAATGCGGGGCAAGTATCTCTTAATTGCTCTCTTGGTGGTACCTACAATTTTAATCATTGCACTTTTGCTAATTACTCTAGTATTGGCTCTGGATTTAGACAATTACCAACAGTACTGATTGACAATAACATCCAAATTAGTGAGAGCGAAGTTGTAGTTGCCGACTTATTAGCTGCCAATTTTACGAATTGTATCATATATGGCAATCAAGATCTCGAACTTATATTAAGTAAGGTTGATGGTACGGCGTTTAATTACAACTTTAAGAATTGCCTTATACGGTTTAATGATTTTGGTAATCAGTTTACAGACAATCCATTATACGATTTCTCAAACACAAGTTTGTATGAAGATATTATTTTAAATGAAGATCCTGATTTTAAGGAACCGTTTGAAAATATGCTAAACATAGGAGATAATTCTGCTGCAAATGGCCGCGCATCTATTCCAACTTTTGGTACGGATATTTTAGGTTCTACTCGTAGTACGACTGCTCCCGATATTGGTGCGTATGAGAGTGTCGTTTTTGACGAAGGAAACTAATTTAACTATAGTCCCCCATGCCAGCATATATATTTACATCTGAAAGATTAGGTTTCCGAAATTGGATAGATAGTGATCTTAACACACTATCCGAAATTAATCAAGACGATGATGTAATGAAATTTTTCCCTTTTAAACCTTCCAAAAAGGACACTCAATATTTTATGCAACGAATGCAAACTATGCAAGAAGAAAAAGGCTTCTGTTATTTTGCAGTAGATATTCTTGAAAACAAAGAGTTTATTGGGTTTATAGGATTATGTGAGCAGACTTATCTTGATGATTTGGGATCATTTGTTGATATTGGATGGCGACTTAAAAAAAGTATCTGGAATCAAGGTTACGCTACCGAAGGTGCAAAAAGGTGTTTGGATTTTGGCTTTAATCAAATAGGGTTGGATACTATTTATTCTGTAGCACCTCAGGTCAACGCAAAATCCGAATTGATCATGAAAAAGATCGGAATGCAAAGAATAAAAACTTTTGAACACCCCAAATTAATCGATGATTCCAGATTAAAACATTGTGTTCTTTATAAGTTATCTAAGGTGTAGGTATCAATTTGTTTTGATCAAAAGTGAACTAGTAGCAAAAAATTATTCTTTATCTATAGCAGCTTTAAGAATATTGTTTTTCAACTCGTACGCTTTACATAGTTCTTCCATTTTTTTATAGAATGCTGTTCTATAGTATGTTGGCATTTCAGAACTATTACTAAAAAATCTATTGTATTTCTCCTCCAACTCCGGAAAGTGCTTTCTAATAGCTTCTAGCATTAAAGTTTTACTATCGGCTTTTCCGCTGCCAAATAAAGTAATCGTAGCCGGTAACACATAGTTTACTTTTTTCTCTTTAAAGGTAGAAAACATATGATGGAGTTGCTCTGTTGTGTCAGAAATATAAGGTAACAGTGGCATCATACTTACTCCTGTTAAAAAACCTTGATCTATTGTTTTTTGAAGAGTTTTTAACCGTTTAGAAGGAGGCGTAGCTCCGGGTTCAAAAATTTTACCCACATCATCTCTAAGAGTAGAAAACGAATACGAAATCATTACTCCTTTTTTTAATAACTTTAGATCATCTGGTAAAACTGCAGATTGGTTTATATCATGAAGGATATCAAAATCCCGTTCTATTAAATCTGATTTTGTAATGATATGGACTGGGAATTTATGCTTGCGAATTACCTGCAAAGCCGCTCTAGTTAATTCATATTTTTTTTCTATTTGCAAATACGGGTCAGTTGCCGAGGACAAAACAATTATTCCATATTGATTTTTCTTAGCTCTATTCGTTAATTGTTTATCCAATACTTCTATAGCATTGGTTTTAACAGATAAGCTTTTTTCGAGATTAGTTCCGTATTTACTACCTCTAATATAACAGTACAAGCAATTAAAAGAACAACTACTATATAGATTAATCGTATAGTCATCTAGAAACCAACTATCTCTTCTTTTAGTTTTATTTAATACGGATTTGACTTCAATTTCTTTTGGCATATGCATTTCTATTTAAACCAATTTTAATTTTGGCTCTAAACCAATGAGCAACCCTATCGTTATTACCGATTTCTTTTTCAAAAAAATCAATTATCTCAGGATGAAATTTTGCCGTTGTCTTTGCTGCCCACCCTACTCCTTGGCATATTTCTTTATCTTTAGAGTTTGCCTTAGAAAGTAAAAGCTTAAAAACTGTTTTCACATCTTCCTTTTCTAAACCTTTTTTAATAGCATAATGTACACCAGCTCCCAATGAGCGTACTACCCAATTGGTAGGGTGCATAAATAATTTTTGTATTTCGGGAATTGCTTTAGAGGTATAGTGTAGTAACCCATAGCCAAAAACTCGTTCTCCTATAATATCACAAACATACCAGATATGAGCTTTGGCAGTATATTCTGTAGCTTTTTGTAGCGATTGATCGAAATGATTCTTTAGCCTTTCTTGTAACATAATTCCCAAAAGAACATTCCCACCTTCTGTTTTTAATGCCTCAATATGGTCACAAAAGGTAAGGTGTTCGTTTTCTGCAATCTCTTCATAAAAAGTTCTTCCGCAATATTCTAAAAGCGGAAATTTTACTTTCTTATTCAGTATTTGATTTTGCACTTCTTGAACGCAAATAGCAACTCCCCTGGTATGATATATTTTCAGACATCTATCAAGATATTCCCGAATTATAGGTTTTCTGGTTACTATTTCCATTATATGAATTTCTATTGTTTACTAATACTTGCATAAAGCTAACTATTATTTATCTATCTCATTGAAAATAGTTTGAACCTTGGACCATAAAATAGTAGCATCTTCAAGTACATCTATAAACAAGAATTAGTATCTTGTACGTATATACAATCAATTATAATTGACAATAATCATGTTTCAAAAAAATAGTATTCTATTTATTATTTCAATATTTTTTATGAATGGGATTGTAGCTCAAAAAGCGTCTATTCATGATAAAATAAATGCTGATATGTATGGAAAATTTTCTAAAGCCTTTGAAACTTTAGATTATGATTTATTTGCCTCTATACACAGCAAAGAAATGATTCGTATTTCAGGAAATGGTGGAGAAATCAAAAATGTAGTTTCCTATTTAGAAGGATATAAAAAAAGATGGAGTGATCCAAATAGAAAAACTGCAACTATCAATTTTAGACTATTCGAGAGGATATATTCTGATTCATTAGTTTCCGACAGGGGGATATACAAAGTAATCTATACTAACAATAGTAATCAATTGAAAACTTCTTATGGTCAATTTCATGTATTATTAAAGCCCGAAGATGGTAATTGGAAAATAGTTTTGGATTACGACTCTAATGAGAATAAAACAATTACTAAAGAAAGTTTTGAAACTGCTTTTCCTATTTCTGAATTTAAAAAGTATTGGAAACAATAATATCATTGCATACGCGTATTACTTTTTTGAAAACACAAATCCCTCTTTCTTACAATGAAGCTTACCCGAAAAATTAAAATCATACTAACCCTGGTACTGGTATTATTAAATATTAGTTGTGATCAGATATCCAAAAATGTGGTTCGTAAAACCATAGAACCTTATGAACGCATACAGGTTTTTGAAGACAATTTTTTATTGACCAAGGTAGAGAATACAGGAGCTGCGTATAGCTTAGGTTCTAATTTAGGCCCTGTTTTTAAAATAATTTTCTTGCAGATAATACCAATATTGGTATTATTATTTTTACTGAAACAGATTCTTGTTAAAACTCATTATTCTAAAGAAACCATTATTGGTTTTGCTTTTATTATCGGTGGTGGAATAGGTAATCTGTATGACCGTATCATATATGGTTCTGTAACAGATTTTTTAATTTTGGATTTAGGTATTATCAAGACCGAAATATTTAATATGGCTGATGTATCAGTAATGCTTGGATCTATTTTGGTATTAGTAAGTTCGGTTTTTAATAAGAAAGGTTCTTTTTTTAAAGAAAAAATAACATGAGTTGGATTAAAGAAATATCGTACAGTGAAGCAACAGGGCAATTAAAAAAAACGTATGATCGCGTTAAAGGACCAAACAACACTATAGATAGTGTATTATCTATACATAGTTTAAGACCTCATACTCTAATCGGCCATATGGGCTTGTATAAAAATGTTTTACACAATTCTAATAACACCTTACCAAAATGGTATCTAGAAACTCTTGGAGTATACGTAAGTCATCTTAATCAATGTAGTTACTGTGTAGATCATCACGCTGCAGGATTAAAAAGGTTATTAAATGATGATACTAAATTTCAGGAAATCCTATCATGTATAACCGAAGATGATATTGCCAAATGTTTTAAATTTCAATACCTCGCAGGTATGGAGTATGCAAAAAAGTTAACACTAACACATTCCAAAATTGTTGAATCTGACATCCATCATCTTAGAAAACAACAACTTACTGATGGTGAAATTCTTGAAATCAACCAGGTAGTGAGCTATTTTAATTATGTAAATAGAACAGTGGTAGGTTTAGGCGTAAATACCGATGGCGATATTATAGGGCTTTCTCCTAACGATAGTGATGATGCCGAAAACTGGGAACATTCCTAGTTTCTGTTTATAAAAAATGCGTGTTAATTAACACGCATTTTTTATATTATATATAATCAAAATCTTATACAAACAAGGGTTTGTCGGCCATCATTGCATTTACCTCATCGGCTATACCATGCAGCGCTTCTTCGTTTTCAATATTAACAATTACCTTATCGATAAGTTCTACAATAGCCAACATATCATTCTCTTTTAATCCTCTGGTGGTAACAGCAGATACTCCTATACGAATACCAGAAGTTACAAAAGGGGATTTATCATCAAAAGGAACCATATTTTTATTTACTGTAATCTCTGCAACACCTAATGCTTCTTCTGCCTGCTTACCAGTTACATTTTTATTACGTAAATCGATAAGCATCATATGATTATCCGTACCTCCAGAAATTACTTCATATCCCTTACTTACAAAAGCATCGGCCATTACAGCAGCGTTTTTCTTAACCTGTACTATATAATGTAAAAACTCATCTGTTAGCGCTTCTCCAAAGGCAATTGCTTTGGCAGCAATAATATGCTCTAGTGGTCCTCCTTGATTACCCGGAAATACAGCACTGTCAAATAATGAAGACATCATTCGCTTTTTACCACTTTTTAATGTTATTCCAAATGGGTTTTCAAAATCTTCTCCCATAAGAATCAAACCACCTCGTGGCCCTCTAAGTGTCTTATGTGTAGTTGTTGTAACCACATGACAATATGGTACAGGATCCGAGATCACTCCTTTGGCAATTAGTCCAGCAGGGTGTGCTATATCCGCCATCAAAATAGCTCCTACGCTATCTGCGATTTCTCTAAATCTCTTATAATCAATCTCGCGGGAATAGGCTGAAGCACCAGCAATAATTAATTGAGGCTTTTCTTTAATTGCAATTTCCTGAATTTTATCATAGTTTAATTTACCAGTCTCCTTCTCTACTCCATAAAAAACTGGATTGTATAATTTACCTGAGAAATTTACTGGCGACCCATGGGTTAAATGACCACCATGAGAAAGATCAAAACCTAATATTTTATCTCCTGGTTTTAAACAAGCATGATATACAGCTGTATTTGCTTGTGATCCGGAGTGAGGTTGTACATTGGCATACGCAGCTCCAAATAATTCTTTGGCGCGATCAATGGCTATTTGTTCAACGACATCTACAACAGCACACCCGCCATAATATCGTTTTCCGGGATACCCTTCTGCGTATTTATTAGTTAATACCGAACCTGCTGCTTCCATTACTTGTTCACTTACAAAGTTTTCGGATGCAATAAGTTCTAATCCGTTGATTTGACGTTCTTTTTCGTCCTGAATTAAATCAAATATTTGTTCGTCGCGTTGCATGAATTCTAGTTTGTTAATAAAGCTGCTAAAATAGGAAATACATTCTTTACAACAACTCAAAAAAACCTTAATAAATATGAACAACTTGTTCACAGTTAAAATTTGCATAACGTATTCGTAAAAAAGTTAATTATTGCCGTAGAATTACCTCTTAACCTTCAAAAACAATACATAAATGAATGTAATACCATATCTTATCTTTTTTTTGTACATTTTTCATCAAATTAAAAACTTTTTACCGCTCGAAAATTATATATTTGATCATAGGAATTACCAACAACTTATTAAAAAGACCGCAATGCCCATAACAGCAAATTATCCGAACAGAAAGACATGGATTAAAACTCCTGCAAATACGGATTTCCCTATACAAAACATTCCATTTGGAGTATTTTTAACAAGGGATGATATCATTACTATAGGAACTAGAATTGGTGATACTGCCATAGATCTTGGTGCACTTCATCAACTTGGGTATTTTGAAGGAATCCCACTAACCGATGATATTTTTTTACAAGACTCATTAAATGATTTTATTTCTGATGGAAAAAAAACATGGAGACTGGTAAGAAATAGGATTGCCGATATTTTTGATGCAGAAAATGAAGCTTTAAAAAACAATAAAGATCATCGAAAAGAAGTTTTATTTTCTCTTGATGAAATTGAAATGCAACTACCGGTAAGCATTGGTGATTATACCGATTTTTATAGTAGTATAGAACATGCCACTAATGTGGGTACCATGTTTAGAGGAAAAGATAATGCTTTAATGCCTAATTGGTTGCACTTACCTGTTGGTTACCATGGACGCAGTAGTTCTATAATTCCGTCAGATATCCCTGTACATCGCCCACAAGGCCAAAAACTAACTAATGGTGCTACCGAACCTATTTTTGGACCATCTAGATTGGTTGATTTTGAATTAGAAATGGCATTTATAACTACAGATGCTAATCAACTAGGAGAACCAATTCCTATAGATGAAGCCGAAGATTATATTTTTGGGTTAGTATTATTTAATGATTGGAGTGCTCGAGATATTCAAAAATGGGAATACGTACCTCTAGGTCCGTTTTTGGGTAAAAACTTTGCTTCTTCAATATCTCCGTGGATAGTTACTCTAGATGCTTTGGAACCTTTTAGAACTAATGGCCCTAAACCATTAAAAGAACAACTTCCATATTTACAATACAAAGGAAAAAAGAGTTTTGATATCAATCTAGAAGTTGCTATTCAACCAAATAACGAGAAAGAGACTGTAGTTTGCCAGAGCAACTTCAAATACATGTACTGGAATATGGCTCAGCAGCTTACGCATCATACCGTTAATGGCTGTCCTATAAATTCTGGGGACATGATGGGTAGTGGTACATTATCCGGCCCGACACCAGATTCTTATGGTTCTATGCTAGAATTAAGCTGGAGAGGAGAAAAACCAGTACAACTAGACTCCGGAGGCAGTCGTAAGTTTATTGAAGATAACGATACTGTTATTATGAGAGGGTACTGTAAAAAAGAAAATGTAAGAATAGGATTTGGAGAGGTTTCTACAAAACTCCTTCCTGTTTTCAAAAAATAATGCTTCGTAGATACTGTAAAACCTCGAAAAATAATATTTCGAGGTTTTTTTGCTATCTTTTGGCACCAAAGTTGATTTTATATCCCAAATCTAAAAAAACAAAGACATGAAAAAACTACTACTTACTTTTACAATACTAGCGATAGTCTCTTCTTGTAGTAGTGTCAAGCAAACCGAAAAGGCACTCAATACCGGAAACTATGATCAGGCAATAAATATTGCCTTAAATAAGTTAAGGACAAACAAAGAAAAAAAGGGTAAACAGCCTTACATTAAAATGCTTGAAGAAGCATATGTAAAGGTCGTAGATCGAGATATGAGCGCTATCGATTATCTAGAAAAAGATGGCAACCCTGCTAATCTTGAACGTATTTACAATACCTATCAAACATTAAAAAACAGACAAGAACAAATAAAACCATTATTACCGCTATATCTAGTAGAACAAGGGCGTAATGCTAATTTTTCTATGAGTAATTATGATCAAAAAATCCTTACTACTAAAGATAGGTTGACAACTTATCTGTACAATAATGCAAAAGGATTATTATCTAATGCCAAAAGAAAAACAGATTATAGAGCTGTATATGATGACTTGGTATACTTAAACAAAATAACTCCTAATTATAAAAATGCGAATCAAATGATCGAAGAAGCGCATTTTAAGGGAACTGATTTTGTGAAGGTAGATATGAAAAATCGAACAAATGTTATAATTCCTAAACGGTTAGAGGCTGATTTATTAAATTTTGGCACCTATGGTCTAAATGATTTATGGACAGTCTATCATAGTCAACCTCAAAAATCAGTTACATACGATTATGCTATGGAGGTTACATTTAGAGAAATTAATATCTCTCCTGAACAAGTAAGAGAACGTCAATTAGAAAAAGAAAAATTGATCAAAGACGGTTGGGAGTATTTATTAGATGACAACGGAGAAGTTGTTAAAGATGAAGAAGGTAACAAGGTCAAGGTTGATAAAATGGTAAAAGTACGTTGTGAGTATTATGAATTTAAACAATTCAAAGCAGCCAATGTTGTTGGAAACGTTCAATACAAAAATCTAAGAACAAAGCAATTACTAGAAGCATTCCCTATAGGTAGTGAGTTTATTTTTGAACATATTTATGCGAACTATAGTGGGGATAAACGTGCTCTAGATGATGACTTAGTGCGTTTCTTAGGATTACAAGCAGTACAGTTTCCTTCGAATGAGCAAATGGTATATGACTCTGGAGAAGATTTGAAGAATAAATTGAAAAATATCATTACTAATTACAGATTTAAATAAACGAATTAGTAAGAATAAATAATAAAAAAGAGGTCCGATTGGGCCTCTTTTTTATTATTTACATTATTTGTTCTCTTCTAGATAAATTGATGCAGCACTTGTGGAGTTATTGCACTATGAGAAGAATGATGTACAGTTACACCGTTTCTAATCACAATAAACTGCGGAGATTCATGAAAAACTTGAAACCTGGCCGCTATCTCTGAAGAAAGTTCTCTATAATTTAATAAATCCAAATAATAGAGATCTACCTGATCACCTGTAAGGTCGAAACTACTTTCAAAGTTACGAATCACCATTTTACTGATTCCACAACGAGTAGAATGCTTGAAAATGGCTTGGGTTTTTCCTTTAGAGGCTTTTTCGATATCATCTAACTGTTCCATTGATGTTAATTTTTGCCAAGGCAATGCTTGTTTTTCTTCTTCGTTAGACTGTTCATCTGATCCAAATAGCTTTCCGAATATTCCCATTTTTCTTTTCCTTTAATTTATTTACAAACTTAAGTAAATGATTCCTATATTTAAGTAATTATCGTTTTTTCGTCGTTGCAACCTTAACAACATTACAATAAGCCAAAAAGTCAGTCAAATCAAGGGGTTGAAAGACATTTTGACACTTACACCAGATAGGAATACTATTTGATTTTATTGATATGAACTCAAAATAACGAAAATGAATTTTAATAATTTCACTATAAAATCACAAGAAACCATACAGCAAGCGCAACAGCTCGCTCAAGGTTTTGGACATCAACAAATCGAAAATGAGCACATTTTTAAAGCTATTTTTGATGTTGATGAAAATGTTCTCCCCTTTTTATTAAAAAAGTTGGACGTAAATCTTACTCTTTTGCAACAAGTTTTGGATAGCACATTAGAAAGTTTTCCTAAAGTAACTGGTGGTGAATTACAACTATCAAGAGAAGCCGGAAAATCCCTTAACGAAGCTAGTATTATTGCCAAAAAAATGAATGATGAGTATGTTTCTATAGAACATTTGGTAATTGCTATTTTCAAATCTAAGAGTAAGATCTCGCAAATACTGAAAGATCAGGGCGTTACCGAAAAACACCTTACCGAGGCGATTAATGAGATTAGAAAAGGAGAACGGGTAACGTCACAAAATGCCGAAGAAACTTATCAAGCATTACATAAGTACGCAAAAAACCTAAATGACCTAGCCGAAAATGGCAAATTAGATCCAGTTATTGGTCGTGACGAAGAAATTCGTAGGATTTTACAAATTCTCTCTCGACGTACCAAAAACAATCCTATGCTAATAGGTGAGCCTGGAGTTGGTAAAACGGCAATTGCAGAAGGACTAGCGCATAGAATTATCGCAGGTGATATCCCAGAAAACCTAAAAGACAAAAGGATATTCTCCCTGGATATGGGCGCACTAATCGCGGGTGCCAAATTTAAAGGAGAGTTTGAAGAACGATTAAAAGCTGTAGTCAAAGAAGTCACAACTAGCAATGGCGATATCGTATTATTTATAGATGAAATTCATACCCTGGTAGGAGCTGGCGGCGGTCAAGGTGCTATGGATGCCGCAAACATATTAAAACCAGCATTGGCTCGCGGAGAACTACGTGCTATTGGTGCTACAACTCTGGATGAATATCAAAAGTACTTTGAAAAAGATAAAGCGCTCGAGAGACGATTTCAAAAAGTTGTTGTTGATGAGCCCGATACCGAAAGTGCTATTTCTATTCTTAGAGGTATCAAAGAAAAATACGAAACTCATCATAAAGTACGTATAAAAGATGAAGCTATTATTGCTGCAGTAGAACTGTCGCAACGATATATTACGAACAGATTCTTACCGGACAAGGCTATTGATTTAATGGATGAAGCGGCTGCCAAGCTAAGAATGGAAATCAATTCTAAGCCCGAAGAGCTCGATGTATTGGATAGAAAAGTAATGCAGTTAGAAATCGAAATTGAAGCTATAAAACGAGAAAATGATGAAACCAAATTAAGAGTTCTAAATTCGGATCTGGCAAATGTAAAAGAAGAACGAAACGAGATATTTTCTAAATGGCAAAGCGAAAAAGAAGTTGTTGACGCCATACAAAGTACCAAACAAGATATAGAAGAATATAAACTCGAAGCAGAACGTGCAGAACGTAATGGTGATTATGGCAAAGTCGCAGAAATCCGATATGGTAAAATAAAGGAGTCGCAAGAAAAGCTTGAAGAGTTACAAAAACAATTAAATGAACAACAAAGCAGTTCTTCATTAATTAAAGAGGAAGTCACCAATGATGATATTGCAGAGGTTGTTGCCAAATGGACCGGAGTTCCTGTAACCAAAATGTTGCAAAGCGAACGAGAAAAACTTTTAGTTTTAGAAGAGGAACTTCAAAAACGCGTTGTGGGCCAAACCGAGGCAATACAAGCCGTAAGTGATGCGGTTAGAAGAAGTCGAGCAGGATTACAAGATCAAAAAAAACCTATCGGTTCATTTTTATTTCTTGGAACAACTGGTGTTGGTAAAACAGAGCTGGCAAAAGCTTTGGCAGAATATCTTTTTAATGATGAAACGGCAATGACTCGTATAGATATGAGTGAGTACCAAGAACGTCATGCGGTAAGCAGATTGGTTGGGGCACCTCCGGGATATGTTGGGTATGATGAAGGTGGGCAATTAACCGAAGCTGTTAGAAGAAAACCATACTCTGTTGTACTACTTGATGAAATTGAAAAAGCACATCCAGATACGTTTAATGTTTTATTACAGGTCTTGGATGAAGGTAGACTTACAGATAATAAAGGCAGAACGGCTGATTTCAGGAATTCTATTATCATCATGACCAGTAATATGGGAAGTCATATTATTCAAGAAAAGCTCGAAGCTATTAAGGATATGGATACCGCAATGGAAGCCGCCAAGGTGGATGTGCTTGGTCTTTTAAAACAATCTGTTAGGCCAGAGTTTTTAAATAGAATTGATGACATCGTAATGTTTTCTCCTCTAACAAAATCAAATATTAATGAAATTGTAAAACTTCAACTTTTACAAGTTTCGACAATGCTTAAAAAACAAAATATCACTTTGGATGCTACCGATGAAGCTATAGATTACCTTTCAGAAAAAGGTTTTCAACCAGAGTTCGGAGCTAGACCTGTAAAACGAACCATCCAAAAGGAAGTGTTAAACAAGTTGTCAAAAGAAATCCTTGCCGGAAAAGTTTCGGTAGATAGCATAATTTTGTTGGATCAATTTGATGGTAATCTAGTATTTCGAAATCAGGAGAATTTAGTTTCTTAACTCAAAAACTATATAAAATAAGCACTAAGAGCAATTGATTTGTATTAAAAATCAGTTGCTCTGCTATTTTAAATAAAAAAGCGAACAATTTTAAAAATGACCTAAATACCAATAAATTACGGTTTTACCGTAGATATTAACAGAATTATTCCTACAATGGTTAATAACTAAATCAAGAAAAAAAGATCGTTTTACTTACATTGCGTTCGCAATGAAACCAACTATAGTATTACTTCTTCTGTGTACATGCCTTTGTTTTGGTCAAAACAAAAAGGGAGCCTTATCTGATATAAAAAATAAATATCAGTTAATAAGAGAATTAGTTGATACTAATGCATTAAGACAACATCATACAGATTATTCTTGCGAAGAGACTGCAGAGCGAGGAGCATTGAGTTTTTATTATAATGGTACCGAATTAAAACATATTGTACACACCTACACAAAAGGTCATGTAAAATATCGAGATGAATTTTATGTATGGGATAATGAGTTGTTTTTTCAATATGCAATACACAATATTTGGTATAAGGATTATGAAAGAAGTAAATCCGGAAGATTACGAAAGGTAAATGTAACACTTACACTAGAAGAACGCTTTTACTTCAAAAACAGAACAATTTTAAAATGCCAATTCAAAGATTTTGAAAATCGCAGCACAAATCCAAAAGCGCGTAAAACACAATATGTTCGTAACAAGAATATAGGATGTGATCAAGCCCAAAAAGCATTAGAAAAATTTGATGTTTTACTGAAATATCAAGAATCCGAAATCGAAGATGCTTGCAACTTACCAAAAAGTATTACCAATACCGAACCAAGCGAAGTTATTTACAATAATACAGGCCTTAATTAATTATCTCTTTTATGAATTTTGATAATGGTAATAATATTTTTTATTTATCAAAATATACCAATTGGTATATTTTGTATATATTTGTATTATAAATAGTAACTTTTATGCTTACCAAAGCCGAACAAACTGCTGAATTTATTACCCAAACGGTAGCTCCCATTTTTAACAAAAATGGTTATGCAGCTACTAGCTTGAGTGATATAACCAAGGCTACCGGTTTAACCAAAGGCGCTATTTATGGTAATTTTAAAAATAAAGAAGAGCTCGCTATTGCTGCTTTTAGAATGACCGAAAAGAAAATGCTTAAGCGTATTGCGGATCATCAATCGTTAAGTGACTCCCCTATAGAACAATTATTTTTGGTTACTGATTTTTACAGAAATTATTATAATTATACTCAAGAAATTGGCGGTTGCCCTGTGATTAATATGTCTATAGATTCGAAACATCAAAATGACATACTCTTTGAATACGCACAGTTTTCTATTAATAAAATTCAAAATAATGTTGCCAGACTTATAGATGCTGGTAAAAAATTAGGAGAAATTAAATCAAGTATCGACTCTATGCAGTATGCCAAACGTTTATACTGTATGATTACCGGAGCTATTTTTATGACACATACTATGGATGATAATAGTTATATGCTAGATACAATGGATCAGATCGATCAAATGATACAAAAAGAACTAAAACAATAATTTTTTTAACTCAAAATATACCGATTGGTATAATACATAAAAAACTATGAAAACATTACCTAAAACATTAGAGAGCAAAGCCAAAATAAGGTTTCAGGATTGTGATCCTTTTAATCACCTTAATAATGCCGCATATATTAATTATATGATTAATGCACGCGAAGATCAAATTGATCAGTATTATAAGCTTGATATATTTTCATTAGCCAAAACACAAGGCATAAGCTGGGTAGTAGGCTCGAATCAAATTGCTTACCTCAAACCCGCTTTACTTATGGAAGATGTAGTTATTGATTCGCAATTATTTCATTTTAACGAAAATCAATTACATGTCGAGATACGAATGTGGAACAAAGATAAAACCGAGCTTAAAGCAGTAATGTGGAGCACCTTTGTACATTTTAACTTGTTAAAACAAAAACGTTGGAATCATGATGAAAAATTAATGGCTCTATTTAAAAGTGTACTGCACCCTGTAGGCACAAAAAACTTTGAAGAAAGAATAGCACATCTAAAACCACAGAAAGTGTAACACTTTATATTTTCTATCGTCTTATATAGACGTACAACCACTTAAATCTAACCATATGAAATCTTCTGGGGATCTAGGCTCCTCTAATAAAAAGAGAAGCTCTTATATTTATGTAGGTTTTTTTATTATAGCCATTCTTTCTATGATTGTTGTTATTTGGCAAACAGGAATGTTGGATTAATATGATTTTATGAGACTACTATCTATTCTATTTGTTGTTTTCTTCTCATTTTCTGGTCTTGCTCAAGATATGGAAAAACAGGAGTTAACTACCAAGTATTTTTTTATACGACATGCCGAAAAGGACTTAAGCGATCCTTCTAACCGGAATCCGGATTTGACCAACCAAGGGAAGGCAAGATCTATGAACTGGGCAAAAATGCTTGCAGAAACCAAAATAGATCTGGTGTTTAGCACCGATTATAACAGAACTCGACAAACGGCCATGCCCATTGCAGAGGACCAAAATCAAGAAATAACATTCTATAATCCTAGAGATCTATATAATGAAAATTTTAAGCAAATTACTAAAGGAAAAACCTCTGTAATAGTTGGTCATAGCAATACGACACCATATTTTGTGAATAAAGTATTAGGATACGACAAATACTCGGCAATAGACGAAAAAGTATATGGCAAATTATATATTGTTACCATAAAAGGAGGAACAATAACCGATACTATGCTTATTGTTAATTAACAACAATTCACATCGGTATGTACATAAACATCCTCTAATTCAATTTTTGATAATAGTTTAAGTTCTTTTTTTTCAAACAACTTATCCAAATCGAATAGCGGCACTGTTAAATCATGTGTTTTGTAGTTATTATAGTCCGCAAAACGAATGCCGTTAACCATTCTAGGGTTATACGCCTCTCTAAAACGGATTCCACCGCCATCTACAGCGTACTTATATGCCAAGTAATCTACGGTATATGTTTCTTTACGTATCCAATATAAAAATTCATCTTCAAAATCCGTTCCTCCACCCTCTTTCTTAAAAGTGACTTTAATTTTGTGATAAGCAATTCCTTTTACGATAGATTCTCCTACCAATTCTTTTTGTACGGCTGGTGCATTAAGTCCATAAGGTAAAGCTGCGAAGTAATGTACCGAATTAACACCATCACTTATTCTTGTAACCATAGAATCCACTACTTTAACCGGACAATTTTCAATAGTTCGCTCTAAACCAAAATTACTAACCACATCATGTATTAAACCATCTTCGGTACTTACATATCTTTCCAACTGATAGCTCCCCTTTTTTCTAGTGCTTTGATATTGTTTACCTCTAAAAGTAAAATGAATAATGGCATTATCGTACTTGGTTCCTCCTGCATTTTCTATTGCTTTATCTACAATTTTCTGCTCAGAAATTTGAAACGAAAGTATTGTAAAAGAAGTTAAAAGTAAGGGCACCCATAAAAACCAATATTTCTTCATAATTATAGTACTTTAAAACAGCGAAATTAAACTATATAACCTCAATAATTGTGACAATTTTGTTAAACTAATCAGTACTCAAAAATTCCCTTTTCCCTCATATATATTGGCTTTTCAGTATTTTTTTTCATGCTATTTTTTTAATTTTTAAAAAAGATAATTATTTTGCATATCCAAACATCCCAAATGAAAACGCTATGAAACGAATACTCATACTTCTACTTTGCTGCGCCATGCAGTCGATTATGGCTCAAGATGAAGGAGCATACCAAAAAGTCACTCAAACTTTTCAAGAGAATTTCAATGCTCAAAATGTAGATGTGATTTTTGATTTGTACACCACCGAAATGCAAGAAGCAATGACCAAAGAAGGAGTTTCCCGTTTTGTAAATGGTTGTCATGAGCAATTTGGAAATTTAAAGAGTTTATCATTTATAGAAACCGCTGAAGGAATTAATAGTTATACAGCCACGTTTGAAAAAATAAGCTTGGTAATGGAGCTACAACTTAGTGCCGAAGGTAAAATTTCGACTATTCAATTTCAGGAACCATAAAAAATTAAAATATTCATTTTTTATTCAAAGCTTTCTTTTCAGAAAGCTTTGTACTTTTGTAGGCGTTTATAATTACAGATGAATCCAAATAAGATCAACATATTAAATCGTAAAGCCAAATTCGAATACGAATTTCTGGATAAGTATACCGCAGGGATTAAACTTGCCGGAACAGAGATCAAAGCCATTCGTGAAGGAAAAGCGAATATTGCCGAAAGCTTTTGTGAATTTAATAATAACGAGCTTTTTGTGATTAATATGCATGTTGAAGAATATTCGCATGCGACCTACTTTAATCACAAACCAAAAAGTGAACGCAAACTTCTTCTGAACAAGAAAGAGCTTAAAAAACTCGAAAAAGAGGTGAAAAATTCGGGTTTAACCATTATTCCTACTCGATTATTTATAAACGATAGAGGGCTTGCCAAATTAGATATTGTATTAGCACGTGGTAAAAAAACATATGACAAACGTGAGACTATAAAAGATCGTGATAATAAAAGAGCCTTGGATAGAATAAAAAAAGATTATAAATAAGTCGTATTAATTCTTATTCTCAAGTAGAGGCACAAATCTAAATTCTCCAAACTCGTGCTTTTCAAACTTTGTATCACTCTTACGAATAAAAAGAGTCATCACCTGCACATCATCACCAACAGGTATCACCAGTCGGCCATTAATTTTTAACTGTCCTAACAAAGGTTTAGGTACATAAGGAGCTCCAGCGGTAACAATAATCCCATCGTACGGAGCATGCTCTTCTAGCCCCTTGTATCCATCTCCAAAAGATAAATGTTTTGGCCGATATCCTAATTTGGATAAAAACAATTTCGTTTTTTTAAACAGTTCCTTTTGTCGTTCGATACTATATACCTTAGCTCCTATTTCGCATAACACAGCAGTTTGATAACCAGATCCCGTTCCTATTTCTAGGATATTTGCTCCTTTTTCAATCTGTAATAGCTCAGTCTGAAAAGCAACTGTATACGGTTGAGAAATTGTTTGGTCTGCCGCTATAGGAAAAGCTTTGTCCTGATACGCATGATCTTCAAACCCCGAGTCCATAAATAAATGCCTGGGTATTTTATTAATAGCAGATAAAACAGTTTTATCCTTGATTCCTTTTTTAATCAAAAGGTCAACCAACTGTTTTCTTTTTCCGGCATGTCTAAGGGTATCTTTCACTTTTATATGGGTTATTTAGCAGGCTAAAATTAAACAAACATTTTGTCTGATTATATTTTTTTACCGTAAAAATGTATTAAAAAAAATAAATCCTAAGTAATATGATTATTCATGTCAAAAAACATAATAAAAAAGATATTTTTTTTGCCAGGAACTAAAATTTTGCTTTTTAGATATAATTAGGATTTAAAATTTATAAATAATACTATTTTTGTGTAAAATCTTGAATTATGCTCAAAGCCGGAGTACTCGGTGCGGGACACCTTGGTAAAATCCATTTACGTCTTTTAGAACAATCAGAAAATTATGAACTAGTTGGTTTTTATGATGCTAGTGCTACACAAGCAAAAGCTATTGTAGAAGAATTTGGATATCGACTTTTTGATTCGATTGAAGAATTATTTAATGCTGTAGATGTTGTGGATATTGTAACCCCCACATTTGCTCATTTTGATGTTGCCAAACAAGCTATACAGGCTGGTAAGCATGTGTTTATTGAAAAACCAATAACCAATACTGTATCTGAAGCCGAAGAATTAATTCGCCTTGCCAAAACGCATAATGTTAAAGGACAAGTAGGTCATGTAGAACGTTTTAATCCTGCATATACCGCTGTAGCCAATAAAATAGATAATCCAATGTTTATTGAGGCGCATAGATTAGCTGAGTTTAATCCCAGAGGAACAGATGTTCCTGTTGTACTAGACCTAATGATCCATGATATCGATGCCATATTAAGTGTAGTACATTCTGAGGTAAAACACATAAGTGCCAGTGGTGTTTCTGTGATCAGCGAGACACCGGATATTGCAAATGCAAGAATTGAGTTTGAAAATGGATGTGTAGCTAATCTTACTGCCAGTAGAATCTCTCTAAAAAATATGAGGAAATCCAGGTTTTTTCAAAAAGATGCTTATATATCTGTGGATTTCTTCGAGAAAAAATGCGAGGTAGTAAAAATGAAAGATGCTCCAGAAAAACCTGATGATTTTGCAATGATCTTACAAAATGCCGAAGGTGTTAAAAAACAAATCTATTTTGACAATCCCAATATTCCAACAAATAATGCAATATTAGATGAGCTGGATACTTTTGCAAAGGCCATTGAAAATGATACTACTCCTATCGTTTCTCTTGAGCAAGGAAAAAAAGCATTAGAAGTAGCCTTAAAGGTTATCGAATGTTTCTCACATTAGAAATTAAACATATACATACACTCATAATACACAATACATGAAAAATATAGCAGTAATCGGTGCAGGAACCATGGGGAATGGTATTGCTCATACTTTTGCCCAAAAAGGTTTTAAAGTACAACTTATAGATATCTCTCAACAAGCATTAGACAAAGGATTAGGAACAATCACTAAGAATTTGGACAGAATGATTGCAAAAGAAAAAATATCTGAAGCTGATAAAGAGGCAACCTTAAGTAACATTTCTACATTTACCAGTATCAAAGAAGGAGTAGAATATGCGGGACTTGTTGTTGAAGCTGCTACAGAAAATGTAGACCTTAAACTCAAAATTTTTAAAGAACTAAATGCGGCCTGCCCAGAGGATACTATTTTGGCCAGTAATACCTCATCGATATCTATCACACAAATTGCGGCGGTAACCGATAGACCTGACATGGTTATTGGTATGCACTTTATGAACCCTGTACCTATCATGAAATTGGTAGAAATTATAAGAGGTTATAATACTTCGGATGAAGTTACCAATACCATTATGGATATTTCTAAACAACTTGGTAAAATACCTGTAGAGGTAAATGACTATCCAGGATTTGTAGCGAATAGAATATTAATGCCGATGATCAATGAGTCCATAGAAACATTATATAATGGTGTTGCTGGAGTTAGTGAAATAGATACTGTAATGAAACTTGGTATGGCTCACCCAATGGGTCCTTTACAACTGGCTGATTTTATTGGCCTTGATGTATGCTTATCTATTCTTAACGTAATGTATGAAGGTTTTAAAAACCCTAAATATGCACCTTGCCCACTATTAGTAAACATGGTAATGGCCGGTAAACTTGGTGTAAAAAGCGGAGAAGGGTTCTATGACTATTCTGAAAGTAGAAAGGCCGAAAAAGTAGCTAATCAGTTTGCGTAACAATTAACTATATCGCATTTCTAAAGTATTACAACTTAATCATTAATTATGGCAAAAATCCGTCCTTTTAAAGCTGTTCGTCCAACACGAGATAAAGTAAGTTTGGTTGCATCTCGATCCTACCAAAGTTATACGGCTAACGAACGTGATTCTAGGATGGATTATAATCCGTACTCTTTTTTGCATATTGTAAATCCAGGCTACAAATACCAAAAGGAAATCTCTGGCGAAGAACGCTATAAATTAGTTCGTAATAGATATCTAGAATTTAAAGAAGATGAGATTTTTACACAAGATGGCTCACCCTGTTATTATGTATATAAAATTGTTAATCGAGAACATGAATCTTTTTGCGGAATTGTAGCCGCAGCAAGTGCCGAAGATTATGAAAATAATGTGATAAAGATTCATGAGGATACTATCAAAAATCGTGAAAACACGTTTAAAGAGTATCTAAAAACAGTTGGATTTAATGCCGAGCCGGTTTTACTAACCTACCCCGATAATGAAATTATATCTGGTATAGTCGCAAAAATGGCTGAAAACAGAGCCGAATACGAATTTACATCTACATATCGCGATACACATTATCTATGGAAAGTAGATGATCCAAAGTTAATTAACCAGATACAAGAAGCATTTTCATCTATAGAAACAATATATATTGCAGATGGCCATCACCGTTCTGCATCTTCATGTCTTCTTGCCAAGGATCTTAAAGAAAATAATCCAAATCACAAAGGAGATGAATCCTACAATTTTTTTATGAGCTACCTTATTCCGGAGTCTGATTTAAAAATTTATGAGTTCAATCGTCTAGTCAAAGATCTTAATGGCCTTACTAAAGAAGAGTTTTTGATTCGGCTTGATGAATGGTTTCGAATAGAAAATAGAGGCCTTGAAGCATATAAACCTTCTAAACCGCATCATTTCAGTATGTATTTGGATGGCGAGTTTTATTCTTTATACCTTAGAAAAACGATTTACGAATTTGGTGATGCCTTGGATGAACTCGATGCTCAAATTTTGTACAAAACAGTTTTAAAACCAATATTAGGAATACATGATCTTCGTACAGATACCCGTATAGCCTATTCTCATGGTAAAAATGATATTATTTCTGTAAAAAGCAGAGTTGATAATAACGAGTATAATGTAGGCTTTGGTTTATTTCCGGCTTCTGTTGAGCAAATGAAAAAAATTGCTGACCAGGGTTTAAAAATGCCTCCAAAAAGCACATACATAGAGCCTAAACTTAGAAGCGGTATAACTATATACGAATTTTAGAAGTAGTTTTTGAACTATCTTTAAAATGTATTACCATACATTCAACCTTAACACCTAACCCGTACCTTGGACTTAACGGAATTTAGATATCTTTGCGCACTATGAATGCTATTGAAAAGAACCTTCAAAATATAAAAACTACAATCCCAGAAGGAGTCACTCTTGTTGCTGTTTCTAAAACTAAACCCATTGATGAATTACTGAAAGCATATAATGCAGGTCAACGAGTTTTTGGAGAGAATAAAATCCAGGAAATGGCAGAGAAATGGGAACATATGCCTAAAGATATTGAGTGGCATATGATTGGCCATGTGCAAACCAATAAGGTGAAATACATGGCGCCTTTTGTTAGCTTAATACATGCTGTGGATAGTATCAAATTATTGAAAGAAATAAACAAACAGGCCAAAAAACATGATAGAGTGATCAATTGCCTGCTTCAAATAAAAATTGCAAAAGAAGAAAGTAAATTTGGATTGAGCGCAACAGATGCAACTAACTTATTAAGTTCTGAAGAATTAAAGGACTTTTCAAATATTAATATTCAAGGTCTTATGGGAATGGCAACATTTACAGATAATCAAGAACAAATTAGAAATGAATTTAACATCATCAAAAAGCTCTTTGACCAATTAAAACCTAAGTACGCAGAATTTAAAATACTCTCTATAGGAATGAGTGGTGATTATGAAACTGCTATACATAGTGGTAGTACAATGGTAAGGATAGGAAGCTCTATCTTTGGTGCGAGAAACTATAACTAACAGTTTGAATACGAAGACACCTTTTACTTATTAATATTTAACCACTATATTTGAAGCAAACACAAAAAAATTATTAATTAATCAAAAAAAATATTATTATACTATTTACTAACTTCTACAGATTACCCACTACAGATTAATTATGTATGCAATTTTAGATATAGAAACTACCGGCGGTAAGTATAATGAAGAAGGGATTACAGAAATTGCGATATATAAATTCGATGGCCTTAAAGTGGTGGATCAATTTATAAGTCTCATTAACCCCGAACGTCCTATACAACCCTTTGTTGCGAACCTCACAGGAATCAACAATGATATGCTTCGTAATGCGCCTAAGTTTTATGAAGTAGCCAAAAGAATAGTTGAAATCACATCGGATTGCGTAATTGTAGCCCATAATGCTAGTTTTGATTACCGAATATTAAGGACCGAATTTTCTCGGTTAGGGTTTGATTTTGAAAGATTTTCGTTGTGTACTGTAGAACTTTCTAAAAAATTGATTCCGGATCAACCTTCGTATAGTTTAGGAAAATTGGTACGAGGACTAGGGATTCCGTTATCGGATAGACATCGTGCCAATGGTGATGCACAAGCAACTGTTAAGCTTTTCAAATTACTATTAAGTAAAGATCTAGAAAAAGAAATCATCAAAGAAACGGTTAAAGCCGATACCAAAAAACAGATTGATGATAAATTACTTAAACTAATGGAGCAAGCTCCAATAGCCACTGGAGTTTATTATATACATCGAGAAGATGGTACAATTATATACATTGGTAAAAGTAAAAATATTAAAAAACGCCTCAATCAACATTTTACCAACGACAATAAGAAATCCAGAAGAATTCAAGAAGAAGTTACGACTATAACTTATGAAATTACTGGAAGTGAATTACTGGCTTTACTAAAGGAAAATGAAGAAATAAAGATCAATAAGCCAAAATATAACCGGGCTTTAAGAAAAACAAAGTTTGACCAGGCGCTATATCGATTTATTGATGATAATGGTTATATCAACCTAAAGGTTAGCAAAGCAAATAACCAAAATCACAGCATTACCACTTTTACAAATAGACAGCAAGCAAAAAGTTATATGCATCGATGGGCAGAAGAATTTAATTTATGTCAAAAATTAATCGGACTAGAAAAAGGTACCGGAAATTGCTTTAGCTATACTATTAAACAGTGCCATGGAGCATGTATTCTATCAGAAAGTGCAGAAAATTATAATGCCCGTGTTCAAGATTTCATTCATCAAAACTCTTTTGAGGATCAGGACATGCTTATTATAGACAGAGGTAGGGATGTTGACGAACAAGGTATAGTACTAGTAGAACAAGGAAAATTTAAAGGCATCGGTTTTTTTAATCTAAACCATCAAATAAATAATATTGAAATTTTACGATCTATAATAACACCTATGAATCACAATCGAGATGCTCAACATATTATCCAGAGTTATATTCGTCAAAATAAAAAGATAAAGATTGTTCCCATTACCAAAAATTAATTTCGAAGTTTTAGTATTTTTAATCAAAATCGGAAAATTTGACAAAAAGTTCATATCATAAAAGTTGGAAAAATCGATTACATGATATCATTTATGAGGCAGATACTCCTGTCGGAAAGATATTTGATGTTATATTACTTATACTCATTGTATTAAGTATCATTTTTGTAATGCTCGAAAGCGTAAAGGGGTTACCTGCAAAAACCTACGAATTACTTTACTACGCAGAATGGATAATTACTATATTCTTTACTTTTGAATATATTGCTCGTATCGTTTCTATAAAAAAACCTAGTTCTTATATTTTTAGTTTTTATGGGATCATTGATTTGTTATCAACACTTCCCTTATACTTATCATTCTTTATAGCGGGCTCTAGTGCTTTATTAACTGTACGTGCATTACGATTACTTCGGGTATTTAGAATTTTAAAAATATCCCGTTATATAGGCGAATCTAATAAACTAGGTAAGGCAATTAGAGATAGTCGTGCCAAAATATTAGTGTTTTTATTCGCTGTAGTGGTAGTATGTATCATAATGGGTACTGTGATGTATATTATCGAAGGAGAAGAAAGTGGTTTTAAGAGTATACCTATCAGCGTATATTGGTGTATTGTTACCCTCACCACTGTTGGATATGGAGATATTGCTCCTGTAACGCCTTTAGGACAATTTCTTGCCGCTATTATTATGATTATGGGATATGGTATCATCGCTGTGCCTACGGGTATTGTTAGTGCAGAATATTCTCAACAAACCAAAAAAGTACATTTAAACACTCAGTCATGCAGCAGCTGTAACGAGGATAAACACTCTGACAAAGCTAAATTTTGTCACAAATGTGGAGAAGACTTAAACAATGAGTAACAATTTAATAGTAATCATTGGACCAACGGCAATTGGTAAAACCAGCCTAAGCATACAATTAGCTAAACATTACAATTGCGAAATTGTCTCTGCAGATAGCAGGCAATTTTATAAAGAAATGGATATAGGTACTGCACCTCCTTCAAAAGAAGAATTAGATCAAGCTCCGCATCATTTCATACAACATAAAAGTATACATGATGTCTATAATGTTGGCGATTTTGAAAAAGATGCGCTGGATAAACTTAATGATCTTTTTGAAAATCACAAATACGTTATTCTTGTTGGAGGGTCAGGTTTGTATGTAGATGCGGTTACCCGGGGATTAGATTATTTTCCAGAAGTAGATCCCAGTATAAGAGAAAAACTACAATTAGAGTATCAAAGTAAAGGTATTCTTTATCTACAAGAACAACTTAAAACTTTAGACCCTGAGTACTATAAAAGTGTGGATTTGCAAAATACGCATAGAGTAATGCGTGCCGTAGAAGTATCTATGAGTAGTGGAAAGCCTTATTCTTCTTTTATTACATCTTCTTCAAAAACAAGACCATTTAATATTATAAAAATTGGGATTACTGCAGATCGTAAGATAATCTACGATCGTATCAACCAACGAGTGGATATTATGGTAGAAAAAGGGTTAATTGATGAAGTCAAATCTCTTTCTAAGTATAGAAAATTAAATGCCTTAAACACTGTAGGGTATAAGGAATTATTTAATTATCTAGACAACGAATGGGAGCTTGATTTTGCCATTTCGGAGATTAAGAAGAATACTCGGCGTTTTGCAAAAAGACAACTTACATGGTTTAGAAAAGATAATGCAATACAATGGTTTGACTATACCGAAAACATCGACTCTTGTATTGACTATATAAATAAAAACACACTATGATGTTTCATAGTGTGCTTTTCAAAGTTTAGTTACCGTTATATATTTTAAGCTTCTTCTCCTCGTACTACCAATCTAAACCCTTCTCCGTGGATATTAAGGATTTCTACATTCTCATCTTTCTTAAGGTACTTTCTTAACTTAGCAATATATACATCCATACTTCTCGAGGTAAAATAATTATCATCTCTCCATATTTTTGTTAACGCTAGTTCTCTAGGCATTAAATCATTAAGATGTAAAGCTAACAAACGAAGTAATTCATTTTCTTTAGGAGATAACTTAATAGGATCTTCTTCTCTATAAGTTAAAAACCTAAGTTTAGAATTTAAATGGAATCCTCCTATTTTAAATTCAAATTGTTTGCTATCCGCAACCGACTCGGTACTTTTACGTTGCATGATAGCCTGGATTTTCATTAATAGCACTTCACTATCAAAAGGCTTATTAAGATAATCATCTGCTCCAACCTTATATCCTTTAAGGACATCCTCTTTCATCGCTTTTGCTGTCAAAAAGATAATTGGTATTTCTTCATTTTTATCCCTGATTTCTTTTGCCAAGGTAAATCCATCCTTGTAAGGCATCATTACGTCTAGAATACACATATCGTAATCGTCCTTCTTAAATTTTTCGAAGCCTTCCATACCATTTTTAGCATGCACAACATCATAATCATTCATTACTAGATAATCCTTTAACACTGTTCCAAAGTTAGGGTCATCTTCTACAAGCAAAATCTTTTTGTTTTCTGTTTCCATATTTTATGATATTAACGGTAATTTAATGATAAACGTGGAGCCTTTTCCCCTTTCACTCTCCACCCATATCTGACCATGATGGTCGTCTATAATTCTTTTTACATATGTTAGTCCTAATCCATGGCCCTTTACATTATGAAGATCTCCAGTATGTTCTCTAAAGAATTTTTCGAAAATCTTCTTCTGTGCCACTTTACTCATACCAATTCCTTGATCACGAATTTTAAGGACAATACTATTCTTTACATTTTCGGTATATATATCAATTTTCGGTTCTTCTTCCGAATATTTAATTGCATTATCCAAAACATTTACTACTACATTAGTCATATGACTATCGTTAGCCAGTATGGTAGTTTTAAGTGCTCCTAAATGCGTTTTTATATACCCATATCTATTTTCAACAATCAAAGAAACATGAGTTACAGCATCTTCAATAATATCATGTAGCTCTTGTTTTTCTTTTTTAATATTGAGCTCATTTTTCTCTAATTGTGATATTCTTAATACATTTTCGACTTGAGCGTGCATTCTTTTATTCTCTTCACGTATCATGTTCATATACCGTTGCACTTTTTCTTTGTCCCCTTCTATTTTTGGATTCTTGATAGAATCCAAGGCCAAATTGATAGTTGCAATAGGCGTTTTTAGCTCATGCGTCATGTTATTAATAAAATCGGTTTTAATTTGCGATATCTGCCTTTGCTGCATCAATTGCGATAATGCACTCGAGTAAGCAACTACAATAATTAAAGTAAAAATTATTGATAGTATTGCCATTCCTTTAATCGTAGACAATACATATTGCTTTTTACCCGTGAAATTAACCAGCAATTGATACTCACTAGCACCCTGATCATCTACAAACAAGGGTATTGCATATGTGGCCGGGTGATCCAAATTAAAATCGTCAGAACGTACTTTTGTAGATAATGTTTTGCTATAAATAGCATACTCAAAACCTACTTTTATATCTCTTTCTTCGAGTTCTTTTTTGAGCAAATATTCAATCTCTTTCTTTCGAACTCTTCGATGTATCGGTATAAAACTTGCTATCTCTCCAATTACTATTTCATAATCCATTCTCTGGAGATCTGTCAAGCCTTCTATTCTTTGTTCTAACTTAGATTTAGTACTAAGTTTCGAACTATTTTTATTGTCCTCGATAGCATTATCAACATTACGATTTAAAATATTCTTTAATTTAACCGTATCTATATTAAAGTTAATAAACGAAGAGAACAATTTCGAATCTTCTTCTAAAATATCATTTGCATATACATATGATCTCTTAGTATTATCAATACTAATATTTAAAAGTTGCCTAATCGTTTTATTATCTGGCTCTTCTATGCTATCAAGAATTTCCCGTAATGGGAAAAACATTTCTTCAAATTCTCTATACTGAATCCCGTTGGATACCGAAATTAGAATTTGTTTAGCATTAAAAGAAAACTGCTCTTCATTATTCTCAACCGTGTTGTTAATCCAATATCCCTGAACGAAAATAATCCCAATTAGCGATAAACTCATAAGGATTATCAGTAACACGAATAACCTTTTATTCATAACTCAAAAGTAAGACTTTAACATTTAGCTACTTTACGGTTTAACCAAATGTTAACAAAATGAAAGATTAGGATTACAAAAGTATTAGGAGGTAATTTCCTTGTGTATTTTATACACCTGTTTTTCAGAGTCTTGCATATCTATATTATGTATTACAAAATCTGCCAACGGGATTTTTTGATCATCATCCCACTGATTGTTTGCTCTAGAAAGCACTTGTTCTCTGCTAGTTTTATCCCTATTAAGCACCCTGGAGATTCTTAATTCTAAGGGAGCAACAACAAGAATTGTATGGTCACATTGTTTATGACCTTCATTTTCGAATAAAATTGCAACTTCTTTTATGACGTATTCGCCTATTTGTTTACTTTTCCAAGCCTCAAAATGATTACCCACCGCCGGATGAACGATGGCATTTAGTTTGTTTAATTTCGACTTGTCGTTAAAAACCACATCTGCAATAAATGGTCTATTCAATTCACCATCGCGATAAGAATCCTCTCCCAACAATGAAATAATTTGGGTTCTGATCCTCTCGTCTGTGTTCATAAGTTTTTTAGCCTCATCATCTGCTATGTACACAGCTACTCCCAAGTTATTAAACATTTTCGCTATAGTGGATTTTCCACTCCCGATACCTCCTGTAAGCCCAACTACTTTCATGTATTCAAAGTTTTATTTTAAGACTACAAATTGCACTTGTTTTTCTTGCAAACGAACATCATGAATAGATAATGGTCTATCTGTAAGTTCTAAGGTAAGAAAAGCACTCTCTTCAGAAGCTTTGGCATAATCTGCAACGATTCTAAAATCTCTTTCATTAATTTCATTATACCTATCCAATCCCACTCTATAGACCACCGAAATTTCTTTCGGGAAAATTTTGATTTCTATCCCTTCGGGAACATTGTTTAAAGTTATGGGGATCTTTTGACTACCTTCAGTAAACTTGCTCACAACAATATGTGCAGCTACTTTTTGCGGAACTACCGAGATATTAGACGGCAACTTCTCTGTGTCTATATCTAGTTCTGTATTGTAATCGATATTAAGTCCTTCCAGGCTCAAAGATTCGGTACCTACATTTTGTATGGTATCAATTATTTGAGAAGGTCCACTTACAATAACAGAATCTGGGGTTACAACCAACCCTTTATCACTTCCGTATCCTATTGCATATTGTACGTCTTCTTCGATCACAATAGGTACTTTCTTTTCTAAATTGGCATCCAAATTTAATTTTACCGTATCCTTTTGTATAGCCAAAACACGTCCTTTAAAATCCAATTTACTTTTTAATAAGGAAGACTCTTTATCCACATAAAAAAAATATTGGTTTTCATTATTAGAAACGGCATCCTCTACATTAAACTCAAGTAATGGTTTTTTCCAATCATGATTTAACAACCTAAAACCATTTCCGTTAAGTGTCATTCTCAAGGTTTGATCACTATTTTCATTAAAAATTTTATCTGCAGGTAGGTTGGTGTATCGAATACCAACCTCTACCTCTTTCGTATAATTCTTGGAAAACTGAATAAACAACCATAAAAGAGAAGTGAATACTAAAAAAAACACAAAGGTCTTTACATTACCTCTTTTAAATGAAAAACTCTTCTTTTTTCTACTTGACATAACAATTACTTTGAAAAAAACAATGCTTTAAATTGCTTTTCGGGGGCTTTTTTCTGAAGATGAATATAATAATAAGATTTTAGGAATCCCGTACCATACCCGTAAAATTGAATCCAAACTGCCAAAATTGATTGTATACCTATAGCTAGATTTTTGAACATTGCCAATGCTCCAACAAAAATAAAAACAAAATACAGGCCTAATAATGCTATAAAATACCACCATCCAAAAGCTGCGGTTACAAGCGAAAACAAAGTATAGATTAAAAACAAAATAGGAAACCAATACGTGAGTTTTGCAGTCTCTGGATGCCACCTGTTTAAAATAGGTCTTACTAATCCAAATTTATTGACTTGAATATAAAACTTTTTCCATGAAATTCTTCTTTTATGAAACACCTTTGCATCCGGAATTAGTGCTGTATCATAACCCAATTTCCATAACCTTATCGTTAAATCAGGATCTTCTCCTGGGTGTATATTCCCAAAACCTTTTGAAGCTTCAAAAGCCTTTTTGGAAAGTCCCATATTAAAACTTCGAGGCTGAAATTTACCCATCGTATTTTTTCGACCTCTAATCCCCCCAGTTGTCAAATAAGAGGTCATACTATAGCTTATGGCCTTTTGTAAATTAGAAAAACTTTGGTGCGCATCATCCGGTCCCCCAAAGCAATGCACAAATCGTTTAGACAAAAAATCATCCACTTGAAACAAATAATTTTTCGGAAGAATAACATCACTATCTAAAATAATAAAATAATTGCCTTTAGCTTTTTTCATCCCATAATTACGAGAATCTCCAGGCCCGGTATTGTTTTTTTGATAATAGCTAATCGACAAACGATCACTATATGTTTTAATAACATTTTCTGAGGTCTCTGATGATCCATCTTCAATGATTACAATTTCATACTCATCAGTAAAATCCATCGCCATCATGCTTTGCAACAACTCATCAATTTCATTTGGCCGGTTATACACTGGTATTATAAAAGAATAATGTATTTGCATGCCGCAAAGGTAGCTAATCTATTCTTTTATCAACCGTAATCTTATCATCAGATTTTATATACGTCATACTACGATCAATAAAAAATCACTTCAACAAGATATACGTTTATTTCTCTTTAACAACTAGACATTAACAGATCAAATACACACACTAACAGAATAAAATTTTTAGTATCAAGAAATCCTCTCACATTTGGTTTCAAACTTAAAAACAATGCAGAAAATAGTTTTTGCTTATTTCTTTTTTATAGGAACAACCTTTATTTGGGCTCAACAAAATCAAATCTACAAGGGTATTGTAAAAGGTGATGATTCGCAAATTATTAGCCTTGCCACCATTGCTGCTTATCATAACAATAAATTTATTGACGGCACTTCGACAAACAGTTCGGGAGAGTTTGAATTAATTATAAAAGAAGAAATCACACATCTTGAGTTTAGTTTTATAGGAAGTGAAACCTCGATACTAAAAATTACCGAAATCAATGACCCTGCAAACCTGATTATTTACTTAAAAACTGCCACCAACGCATTGGACGAAGTAGTTATTCAGGCAGAACGAACTACAACTGAGTTGAAGATAGACAGAAAAATAATTAACCTAGGAGCGGATCTACAACAGTCTGGAGCAACAGTATTAGAAGCTCTTGATCAAATTTCTGAAATTCAAACAGATTTGGGTACAGGAACTCTTTCATTACGTGGTAGTGGTAATGTAAGGCTACTTATCAATGGTAAACCATCTGCCTTAAATCCAAACGAAGTTTTGGAGCAAATAGCGGCTTCATCGGTACAAAAAATGGAAATTATTACATCGCCTTCGGTAAAAAATCAAGCAGATGGGCTCTCTGGGATTATCAATATCATCCTCAAAAAGAATACAGCAAGTGGCCTTAATCTGTCTCTAAATTCTGGGGTAGGTACAAAACGATATAATTATGGTATCGATGGCAATTATAATTTTACACCAGTAAATCTGAGATGGAATGCTTCGCAGGCAGGACGAGAAATGGATAGTAAACAAACTATCCAGCAACGTTACTTAAACGGGAATACTAGAGATTTTTTTGCTCCCCATGACTTTAATGGCTTACTTAGGAAAGTAGCTTTAGGAATTGATTTTTTTATTAATCCTACAAACGAAGTTTCTTTAGACGTTGAGCACACAAATGATTATCATAGTTTTTATAACAACACCTTTTACTCTAATGTAACAGATAGAGAAGATTACATTTATACAAGAAACTCATCTCACACACATCAAACAACACTTATTACGGCTAATTATAGAACTAATTTCAAAAAGCCAGAGCATTTTATCGAATTCGATTATAACCTCACTAAAAATAAAAATACACTTCCTGCTTCAGATTATGAAGATGGCCTATTTCTTTTTAATGAAGAAAATAACAATAAAAATACACTTCACTCTCTAGCGGTAGATTATGCTTTACCTATCGGAAATAATACTAAGATAGAAACGGGCTTTTCATGGAACGATAGAACTCTTAATAGTTATCGTTTTTTTAATCCTGGGCAGGGAACAACCACGAATGATGTTTTTGATTACCACGAAAGTTTGATCGGATTATATGCGTTAACACAATTACAAAGCGGAAAATTAAATTGGCAATTCGGATTGCGATACGAGTATTTTATTTCTGATTCGGCCAACACCTTAAATGGTCAAACTACGGATCAAGAGTTTTCAAATTTCTTTCCATCTGCACATGTATCATATAAGATTAATAATGAACATACAGTTAATGTTGGCTACAGCAGACGAATTTCTAGACCAAACTTTCATCATATAAATGCTTTTCAGTTAGGTAATCAATATTTTCAATGGGAGGCAAACCCAGGTCTCGAACCTGAATTTAGCACCAATATTGAGACCAATTATTTATATGGTAGCAACAACCTAAATATGTCTGCCTCTATATTTTATCGCTATCGCACTAATGTGATTGAATGGTTAAGAAATATTAATGCAGACGGTGTACAAACTATCGGCTTTGATAATATCGGCAAGAAACATTCGTACGGTATCGAAATGGATATTCGTTACAAAATATTTAGGTACTGGAACGCCCAAGTATCTGCCAATTACTACCAAACCAATATTAATCAAGATATTGATCTAGTTTGGGATCGTTTATATTCTTCAAGTATTATTTTAAAAAACACTTTTAAGATCACTGATAATATTAGTACCGATATTACCTATAGACACACTCCAAAGAATCAAAATATATTTCATTTTATCAATCCAAGAAATCGTTTTGACTGGGCTATTCGGTTAAAATTACTACGTAACAAACTAACAACAAGCCTAAGGATAATTGATGTCTTTGACAATAATCTAATGCACAGAACGACGATAAATCCAGAGGTAACTCAAAATGAAACTTGGAAGTTTCAATCTCAAACTTTTGGGTTCCTATGGAGTATGAATTACAAGTTATTTCAAAATAAAGGAAAGATCAGAAATCGAAAAGAACGAGACTACGAACATAATGGAGCTCGAGATTAAAAAATTAAAAACACAAAACGATGAAAGCAAAACAACACAATTTAGTATTGATAATAGTCTTAATTTCAATGGTTGGTTATAGCCAAAACAAAATTAAGCAAGAAAAAATTAGTCCTCAACAGCTTTATACCTGGCAAACATTAGATAAAGGTAAGCGTACTATAAAAAATGACGCTCTTTTACTAGAAGAAACACAAGGTTCTGATGGTTACTTTTTAATTAGTCCAAAAAAATATAAAGGTGACTACGTACTAAACTATAAGGTCAAAGCAATGTCAGAATCTGCTGTTTTAATAACATTATTTTCTGTTTCTCAACGAGACGATACGGGCAAGTTAGACCTTCCTAAAAATGATGCTTCTCCCAAAGAAATTTGGGAATGGAGAAGTAGTTTAGAACATTATAACCTTACTTTTAATAATAAATCTCATGGAAACAAACCATTTTTTTTCAAAAACATATCTCCTTTTTCGAGAGGTTTTTATCAAAGTTTACCTAAAAACATTGTGACTGTTGGAAAGTGGTATGATGTCGAAATTGGTAAAACAGGTACTCGTTTATGGTTCAAACTTAATAATACGATAGTTTTTGATGTACAGGACTGCAACCCATTAACAGAGGGACATCTTATATTTAGAATTAGTGGCACAACAGGAGATAAAACAATTTTTGCCAAAGCGGCCATAAAAGACATTGTAATTTCTTATCAATAAAATGTAACTTCCCCATACGAATGGAAAGTAAAAGTATTTATCAAAAATTTCTAAAAATAGAAATCTATTTTCATGTATTACTCTGGAGTAGTGTATTGATATACCCATATATCAAATATTTAGAAAAAGAAGGAGGATATATGATGTCATTACCTCATGAGTTAAACTCTCTATTCTTTAAAATGACAATATCGTATTTCTTGTACCTATGGTTTTTTCCAAAGAAAAACAAAACGAAATATATCCTAATTGTGATTCTAGTTTTCATTGCCAATACTATTGCCTATGAGTATTTTGATCGTTTTTTTCATGAAGGTGATACTCATTTTTGGATTCATTTCATTGCAAATTCGCTTACTTATCTAGGTTTTGGAGTTGTTTTTTTCACAATCTATTCAGTAAAAAATGTATATCAAAAACAAGTTGAGATAGATCGATTAATACAAGAAAAACAAAAGGCTGAAATAAAGGTTTTAAAAGCTAAGGTCAATCCACATTTCTTATTCAACACCTTAAATACGATATACGCCAACGCATTAAAAAAAGATGACAAAACTCCCAGTCTGATATTAAAACTTTCTAACACATTTAGATATGTATTGCATGAAGGGCAAAAAGAATATGTTTCATTAGATCAGGAACTCCAACACCTCAACGATTATATCAACTTGCAGGAAGAGCGTTTATCCAACAAAATAACTGTCAATTTTTCGCAACATGTAGATAACGAAAAACAAAAAATAGCTCCTCTTTTACTAATAAGTTTTGTAGAAAACGCTTTTAAATATTCGAGTAGCATAAAAGGCCAAAACCATATCATCAAAATTATTATTAATGTTAAAGGCAATATATTATCTTTTTTATGCCAAAATCCTTTTGAAGAAAACATAAAAGAAACGATTGATAATGAATGGAAAGAAAGCGGAATTGGGATAAGAAACACTAAAGAAAGGTTAATGTTATTATATCCAAAAAAGCATCAATTACAGATCATTAAAGCCGAAAATCAATTTAAGATAAAGTTAGAAATTCAACTATGATACAATGTATAATTTTAGAAGACGAAGCTTCGGCTGTAGAGATTTTAAATGGTTATATCGATAAAACTCCATTCTTAAATGCTCTAGGTGTTTATGAAAGTGGTTTGGATATACCTCCTTCTCAACTAAAAAAAGCTGATCTTTTGTTTTTGGATATACAATTACCCGAATTAAACGGATTATCATTCTTAAAAACACTACATCAACCGCCAAAGGTAATTGTAACGTCGGCTTTTCCCGGATATGCCGTCGAAGCCTTTGAAGAAGCGGTGATAGATTATTTGGTAAAACCTTATTCTTATGAACGTTTTTACAAAGCAATTATGCGAATAAGAGAACAAACGCTTACCCAGCCAAATGACAAAAACAAGCAATTATTTCTTTATGCAGATAAGACAATATACAAAACCAATGCAGAAGACATTTTATATCTTAAAGCCGAAGTGGATTATGTAAAAGTAGTGACTGCTGATAAACAAATTTTGATTTTGGATAGTTTACAAAATTGGGAAGTAAAGCTTCGAGAATATAATTTTATACGAACACATCGTTCTTTTATAGTCAATTTGGATAGAATAGAAAAGGTCTCGGGTAATCAAGTTTTTATTGAAAATGACATCATTCCAATTGGCAAAACCTATAAAGAGAAGTTTATTAGTATTTTAAAAAATTAAATTCTGGATTAAAAACAAAAAACCTTAATCATTAAGATTAAGGTTTTTTATATATACTTATAACAATAAATTACTCTTCATCCATAAACTTGTCCATCACTAATTGGCTCACTCCCATATTAGAGAAACCACCATCATGATACAGATTTTGCAATGTAACTTTTTTGGTCAAATCCGAAAACAATGTGATAGTATAATCAGCACATTCGTCTGCAGTGGCATTACCCAGCGGAGACATCTTATCTGCATACTCTATAAATCCATCAAATCCTTTAACTCCTTTCCCTGCAGTGGTAGGTGTTGGTGATTGCGAAATTGTATTTACTCTAACTTTTTTATCTCTACCGAAGAAATACCCAAAACTACGACCTATAGATTCTAAATATGCTTTATTATCTGCCATATCATTATAATCAGGAAATACTCTTTGCGCTGCCATATATGTCAAGGCAACAATACTCCCCCACTCACTCATTGCATCTTTTTTATATAATGTTTGCATTGTTTTGTGAAAAGAAAGTGCCGATACATCCCAGCCTTTTTCACTAAAACTATAATTAAGATCTGTATAATGACGTCCTTTTCTAACGTTTACAGACATACCAATAGAATGCAGAACAAAATCTATTTTACCTCCTAAAATCTCCATAGATTTTTCAACAAGGTTTTCTAAATCCTCTAAAGATGTAGCATCTGCAGGTATTACCTGAGAATTAGTTTTTTCTGCAAGAGTATTAATAGCACCCATTCTCATGGCTACAGGAGCATTTGTAAGCACAAAAGTTCCTCCTTCTTCAAAAACACGTTCTGCAGTTTTCCAGGCGATCGAACTCTCATCAAGAGCTCCAAAAATAATCCCTCTTTTACCTTTTAATAAATTGTGTGACATTTAGTATGTAAATTAAAGTATGTTTATACAAGCAGTAAAGATAACAAAACGACCCAAATGCAAGTAAAACAATGTAAATTTTAGCTTAATTATATAATAAAGATTTTGCGTGAGTCAACGCAGAATCTGAAATACTCTTTCCTCCGATCATTTCGGCTATTTCATTAATTCGTTCTTCTTCGGTCAATAATTTAAGTTGCGTAACCGTGGTATCATTTATATCTTCCTTAAATACTTTATAATGACTTTGCCCATTAGCTGCTATTTGTGGTAAATGCGTAATACTAAAAACCTGAAGGTTTTTGCTCATATCCAACATTAGGTCCGCCATTTTATGCGCAATCTCTCCCGAAACACCAGTATCTATTTCATCAAAAATAATAGTTGGTAAATGTGCAAATCTCGAAAGGATAGTTTTAATTGCCAGCATAATTCTAGATAACTCTCCTCCAGACGCTACTTTCTTTAATGCTCCAAAAGTTCCGCCTTTATTAGCAGAAAATAAAAATTCTAAAACCTCTTTACCATTTGACAAATAGTTATCCTGCAATGCCAACGATGTTTTAAAGCTAGCATTTGGCATACCTAGTTCTTTAAGAATGTCTTCGAGCTCTTTAACCAACAGTGGTAATGCCTTATTTCTTTTTTCATGAATCTTTAAAGCTAATTCATCTAACTGAGCCTTAATAGTTGCTATTTCAGTCTGCAATTTTTCGATATCTTCAGAAAGAGATTCTGTTTTAGATACTTTTTGTTGGAGTTCATCTTTTAAAATAATGAGCTCTTCTATATTAGATACATTGTGTTTAACCTGAAGATGGTGCAACAACTGCAATCTTTGACTTGTTTCTTCTAATTGCTGAGGATCTGCTTCTAGTTTCTCTAATTCATTTACTAATGACACCTGTATATCATCTAACTCGATATAAAGGCTTTCAATTCTCTCAGAAATTTCTTTTAACCCACCCGAATACGAAGCTATCTTAGAAAGGTTCCCTTTAATTGTATTGAGTTGATCCGATACGCCCATCTCTTCTGAAGAGACTATTGAAATCGAACTTGATAAACGCTCCTGAATTTCTTCAATATTATTAAGCCGTTCATAACGTTCTTCAATTTCTTCTAACTCACCTGGTTTCAACTTCGCCTCTTCCAACTCATTAAATAGAAAAGAATTATACTCATATTCTTTTGTAAACGTCTCTTGATTCTCTATGAGTGCATTTACTTCTTTTTCCTTTTCTTTTAGTAACAGCAAACCTCTCTTATAAGATTTTATTTCTCGGTCAACCTTAGCCAAGGCATCAAGAACTTCAAACTGAAAATCATTGGTTGTTACCTCTAAAGTTTGATGTTGACTATGGATATCTATTAATCTAGCTCCAAGAGACACCAATGATTGTAATGTAACAGGAGTATCATTGATAAAGGCTCTGGACTTGCCCGATGGTAAAATTTCTCGTCTAATTATAGTCTCTTCTTCATAATCTAACTCCTCTTCTTTAAAAAATGAAATCAGATCATATTTATGAATACTAAAAACTCCTTCGATTATACATTTCTGAGAATTATCTTTAACACTGCTAAGATCGGCTCGTTTTCCGAGCAACAATCCAAGAGCACCCAACAGAAGAGATTTACCTGCTCCCGTTTCTCCTGTAATTGTAACCAAACCAGCATCAAACGAAACTTGCAACTGTTCTATTAAAGCGAAGTTTTTTATAGAAAGACCTCTAAGCAACGGATAGAATAATTTAAATTTTTAAAAAAGTAAAGATACTATAGTTTTAAAAAAGATGTTATGTGTATTTACTTTTTTTAATCCCAGACAATATACATTCAAAGATTTTGGAATAAAATGTTTTTAGAACTTAATATTTTTCCAACTTTCGTTATAAGTAGGTGCAATCTTATTAAGAACCTGTACAGTCTGCGCGATGTTAACAGATGGCCCTCCCGAAAGAACGCTAGAAATCTCATCTGCTTTGGCATCAAAAAAGACTCGCATTATATAAGAATTTGGTCGAACCCCATGAACCTCTTCAAGAGATTTCATAGACTCGGTTATGGTTTCTTTACCTTTCTTTAAATTATTATGCATCACATCCAAGCCCTCTCTATGATACATATACATGGCAGTTCTATAGCCATCATAAGTCCCAGATAACAAATCATCATTTAATCTAAATCTAGATTGAGTTCCATCCTGAGCATTCCAACCAAGAGTATTGCTACTTTGAGCATTTCCGACAATATTTTTAGCTTCTTCAAAATAGTTTGTTCCACTATTTAACTCAAAAGTATCAGCATCTACTCCAAGGATAGTATACAGGTAAAATGCTACTACAGAAATAAGATTTGATTCAAAATTATTAGGATTATAGTTTAGTGGTTGAAATTCGAGATAATCAAAATTAAATTGCCTATCATTTACATTAAAAATGGTGGTCGAATAATTTGATCCATATACAGGTCTGGATGCTTGTACTTGCAAAGTAGCTGTAAACAAATCATTATCATAACCTGCAATTGTAATGAAGAAACTGCAATCAATACGCTCCTCGGTACGGTAATCTGTAGATGTCCAAACGGTATTATTTATAAACTCGGCCAATGAACGTTCTAACGTTTTAAACACTTGAAGATTAGGATTTCCTGTTTGCTCTGCATTAACTACTACTCTGGCATTAAATTCCTGAGCATAAATGGTACTCCCAAATACAAGCAATATAAAAAGAAAGAATCTATTCATTTTTAAGTTGATTAATTTCGTTGAATATATCTTTAGCAACTTCGGTCTTTGTCTTTAACTCAAACGCTTTTATTTCTAATTTATGATTGATCAAAGTTACTTTATTTGTAGCTCCTTTAAAACCAGCTCCTTTATCATTGAGCGAATTAAGAACAATCAAATCTAAGTTTTTCTTTTTTAATTTACCTATTGCATTTTCTTCTTCATTTTGAGTTTCTAAAGCAAAACCGACTAAAAACTGATTTTTCTTCTCAACACCCATCCATTTAAGGATATCTTGTGTTCTTTCTAATTGTATAGAAAACTCTGAGTCTGCTTTCTTAATTTTTTGAGTAGATACTTGTTTTGGTCTATAATCTGCTACAGCTGCAGAAGCAATAGCTATATCAACATTGTGATAAACAGAAACTACTGCCTGATACATATCCTCTGCACTAACTACCGGAATTACATTAATTAAACCATGTGCTACATGAAGAGAAGATGGCCCCAATATTAGATCCACACTTGCCCCTAAATTTGCAGCAGCCAGTGCTAATTCTATACCCATTTTACCACTAGAGTGATTTCCTATAAATCTAACAGGATCAATTGCTTCGTAGGTCGGACCAGCGGTAATTAATACCTTTTTCCCTTTTAAAGGAAGTTTATCTAAAATATCATTTTCTATAAAATCAATAATATTGGCAGGTTCTGCCATTCTACCCTGACCTACTAATCCACTTGCCAACTCTCCAGATTCGGCAGGGATCATTATATTTCCAAACTCCTGTAATTTCTTGAAGGTTTCATGAGAAGATGGATGATTGTACATGTCCAAATCCATTGCTGGCGCAAAATACACAGGGCATTTGGCAGACAAGTAGGTAGCTAGTAATAAATTATCACTACTACCACTAGACATTTTGGACAATGTATTTGCAGTAGCTGGTGCTACGACCATAATATCTGCCCACAATCCTAATTCTACATGATTATTCCAGACAGCATCTTCATCTTCTTCATTAAAGAACGAAGAGTGTACCGGATTTTTTGATAAAGTTGATAATGTAAGTGGAGTAACAAAATCTTTGGCTGCCGGAGTCATAACCACTTTTACCTCTGCTCCAGACTTGATAAATAAACGCACCAGAGCAGCTGTTTTGTATGCAGCAATACCAGCGGTGACACCCAATAAAATCTTTTTACCGCTTAAAATCGACATAGACTTATAGAGATTCTGAGTCTGCCTTTGTATTTCTGTGGTAGATTTTATCCTCTAACCATTCTTGTACAGCCAATGCATGTGGTTTTGGTAATCTTTCATAAAATTTAGAAACCTCTATTTGCTCCTTATTTTCAAAAATCTCTTCTAGACTATCATTATAAGTAGCAAATTCGTCTAATTTTTCTAAAAGTTCTTTTTTAATATCAGTATTGATCTGAGTTGCTCTCTTTGAAATTATCGAAATAGCCTCGTAAATATTATCCGTAGGTTGATCGATACGATTCTTATCAATAGTAGTTGTGTTTACCGGCGCATTACTTTTTTTCAAATCCATCTTCTACTTGTTTTCTATTTATATTGTTCTAGTCTTAATTTAATATCTTCAGCTATTTCATCAGCTTTTTCGGTATATTCTCCTTCTTTATAATACTTTTTATATGTATTATAATAGCTTTCTGCAGTTTCCAAACGTTCTTTCACCAAGCTTTCATAACTTCCAACGGCTAATAAGTATTCTGATTCTAGCTTATAATACAATACTCTTTCCCTGAAAATTGACCCAGGATAATCTATAAGATAGTTATCAAAAGCCGAAATAGCAACCTTATAATTTCGTCTGTGATGGTATTGCTTAGCTATTTCATAAGCCTTCTTTTCCTTTTTTTCTCGCAGTTCTGTAACCAGAGTATTAGCCTCATTCAAGTTTTCACTCTCAGGATAGGCATTAATATATGCTTGAAGCTTTTCGATAGCATCAGTAGTCTCGGTTTGATCCAAACTATATCTGGGCGATAGGTGATAATAACTCTTAGCGCCCTTATAAGCTGCCTCTTTTCTCTTATCACTATTAGGATAAGATTTTGTAAATCTTTCAAACTGATATCCTGCCAAATAATAATCTTCTAACTGATAATATGTATCAGCATAATAGAACATTATTCTTTCTGCTTGTGGTTTACCTCTATATTGAGGAACAGCTTGTTCAAAAAGCTTTAATGCCTTTTTGTACTTTTCTTCTTTATACAGATTCTCAGCCATCTTATACTTAACCGCAGCATCTTCTCCTCGCAGTACCTTTTGGTACTCGCTACACGATCCTAAGAATAATACAAAAACAAGTAAATACAATAATCTTCTCATAGGTAAAAAAACATCTGGCAAAAATATATATTTCTGCTGTATTACAAAAACTTTAATCTATCTATTAATTTAATCAATTTCCCTGTTTATAGATATCTAAACAGAATCCACCAATTAATTTATCATTTACTTCAATAACTACATAATTGATTGGTTGTTGCAGAAATAGTACAGATTAGACAAAAACAGTACTTCTCGGTTATTTTATGGCAAGGTTTTAGTTTCATCCAGTTTATCATGATCCAGGATTGTATATCCATCTTTATCATAATAAAACGCAGGAACAAAACTTTCGTCAATTTTTAGATTTTTCAGAACATAGGAATGTACTTGATGCACTTCTTGAGAAAATGATTCGTCGTAATACGACACCAATATCAAAATTTCACCATTTAATTCACTCAACTGACTTCTATCAAATTCATGCAATGGACTAGATTCTACCATAGGATGAACTACTGTCCAAGTTGTAGGAAGGTATGTAATAGAATCTCTTTCTAGTTTAAGGTTATAAAAGCTATTATTATATTTTCCGGTATTATCTTTTTGAGACAATGACAGGGTAGCTTCAATGCGTGGTCGTATCATTACATTTGCACTACTACTCATTAATCTAAACATAATGCAATCAACGCCTTTATGTTCTTTTAAAATAATACTATCGCTAAATTGAATATTTGCTCGAGGCTTTGAAAATCGACCATACAACAAACCTGTAATAAATGAAAAGCTTAGCAACCCTATAAGCGCTTCAAAAGAAGAAATAATACCAAACAACAACCCTTTTGGTGCCATTGCTCCATAACCAACAGTAGTTATTGTTTGAGCAGAAAAAAAGAAGGCATTTAAAAAATCTTTGAATACACTTCCTGAAGGCTCTATAATACTTGATATCCCCAGAAAAGTATAAATAACAGCAAATATGGTATTAATTAAGGTATACCCAAATAACACCCATAAAAAAAACTTTGTCCAACTAATACTAATCAAATAATCATAACTCCCGGACAAAGAAGTCGATCTATTAATGTGTTTTATGTTAAAAGATCCATCAGAGTTTATGAAACGTCTAGCGTATTGATTCGAAGATCTTCCGATTCCTGGATCTTTTATTTTTTTTGCCATTAATAAAATATTTACTCAATAAACGCTTTTATTTTTTTTGCCAAATTAGAGGAAACAGACACCAATGGTAAACGAACATAATCTTCGCAGATACCTTTGACTTTTAGGATATTTTTAATCCCAGCTGGATTTCCTTCTTCAAAAGCATAATCCAAGGCCGGTAATAATGGGTAGAGTATTTTAAATGCTTTTTCTGTTTCGCCAGATAATCCTAGTCGTATCATTTCAGAAAACTCTTCAGGAAATCCTTGCCCCACTACACTTATAACACCGTCTCCTCCAGCAGCTACTGCTGGTAAAGCCAAAGCATCATCTCCTGAGATCACAAGAAAATCTTTGGGCCTATCTTTAATAATTTTAAGCACTTGGGTAAAATCGCCAACAGCCTCCTTAACCCCAACGATTTTATCTAATTGTGCCAAACGCAATGTTGTTTCTGCTGTCATATTTGTACCCGTACGTGAAGGCACATTGTATAATAACACAGGTATCGGACAAGCATCATTTATAGCTTTATAATGCTGATAAATACCTTCTTGGTTTGGTCGATTGTACATAGGAACTACAGAAAGTACTGCTGCAAAATCTGATAAATTAGTTTCTTTTATTTCTGCAAGAACAGCTGCAGTATTATTACCACCTATACCTAGTACTACAGGGAGTTTATTATTGTTTACTTTGAGAATATGACTTACTAATTTCTTCTTTTCTTCTTTAGACAATGTTACTGATTCTGCAGTAGTTCCTAATACTACTAAATATTCAATATTGCCATTAATGCAAAAATTAACTAATGATGTAACTCCGTTATAGTCAATAGATCCATCTTCATTAAATGGTGTAGCTAGCGCAACTCCAGTTCCTCTGAGAAAACCACTCATATTATTTGTAAAATTTTTAAGTACTTCTTAAGTTCAATTATAAAAAGGTTAGTGTTATTCATTGTGGCTCCAATAATTAGATCATTAATTCTATGATCTATTTCTGCAAAACCCACCTTTAATTTTGCTTTGGAAGCCGCTGCCACAAAATTTAATTCAATTTTATCAACTGTATAAAAACTAATCAATACGTCATAATTCTTATCAATAAAACCTTGTAAAGCGTTATTTTTTACTGATCCGTTAACCGCAAAACTCTTATCATTATAATAAGCAGCATCTTTATCATCAATAATTTCTTTATCTTCTTTGTATCCAACAACAGTTAAGTTTTCTGAAGTCACTCCTAATTCATTTGCCAATTTGACCAAAGCCAGTATATTAACAGGCAAAGAAGCATCAATAAGAATTGCCAATGTTTTAAGGCTAGAAATACCATTAGAAGAATTTCTTTTCTCCAAATGAGATTCCATATTTTTCTTTATGGCATTTCTTTTTAGACCTTTTAAAATCATTTATAAAAAAGATTAAGAAGTCACAAATGTAGCTATTTTACATTTTAAAATCACCCCGTACACTTCAAGAAAAAGGAAACCCCTGAAAACCAACACTTCTCAAAAGTATTCTTTTTCTATAGACTTGTTTGTTATCTCTTTTGTCTCTATAAAAAAGCTTGTGAAAAAATACAGGCCAGCGATTTCTGCTATGTTTATTAGTGCAGTAAAAACTCTATTATAATAATACAATTCGTTAATCGCCAAAAGTGCATCTACAAACAAAGTACAACATGCTGCTATAAACAAGTAAATTGACTTCTCGTACCGATCGGCAACATAGATAAAAAAACTCACCCCAGAAAAGACAACTAAACTAACTACTATTATAACAATCATACCAACAGAATTCTGAATCTTAGGCAACACCAATTCTGTAATCGAAAATATAAGATATCCTATCAATACTATACTAATAATAACGGGAGGAGAAATAAGTTTTTGTAATGCAATATCTTTCTTGATTATATAACTTTTGAGAGATAAAACACAAAAAGTATAAAACATGGCAATAAGTACGGCAATGATATCATAATATTTTAGGAAATCTATGTAGGTAAATATATCTGTTGCTATAATTAAGAATATGCTTACTACAAAAAACGGATCCACAATCTTTACATACTTTATATATAGCACAAGTAAAGAAACTGATACTAGTGGTTTAGTATATATTAAAAGTTCTTTTTCAAAAAAAACTGCCACCACGATTACCAATGTAAACAAAAAATAAAATAACAGATATGTAGGTTTATTTTTTTTCAAAGGTTTTTAGAATAAATCTTCATTTCATTTTAAGATTAGCTCAAACAATAAAAAAATTTAGTGTTTTTCAAAAGTAATCTTTCCGATTTGGAACCAATTTATGTTGCTCTATAAAGAATTTAACAAGAAAGAATTGTCCAAATATTTGTAAAAGATTAGCAATAACGACAAACACTTCTAAAAAAACATATAATTTATATAAAGCTGTAAGAATATTTACGATTAAAAAACAAGAGGCAGCTACCATAAGCGAAGAACTAATAACTGTTTTACTATTGAGATAAATGTAATAACAAGAACACACAAACAAGGTAAAGAACGTAATAAGTATCACCAAAAACACCTTATCCTCGATAACACTAGGCAAAATAAGTCTAGCCACCGAAATCAACACATAAATGATCAAGCCCATGGTAATTAAAAGCTGAACTGTAAATACTTTACTAAACTGTATTTTTATTTTTTTCAAGCTTTTCCAAAGTAAAATTATATTCAAAAAATAATATAACGAAAGTAAAACATTAACTACTCGAAAATATCTCACAAAATCTTTCATAGAAAGCACTTCTGAAACCAATATCAACATCATAGTAAACAACACAAGAGCATTCCTTTTTTTTACTTTTACCAGATAGATAAGACATAACGCCAAGATCACAGGGGGTTTAAAAAAAATAGACAGATGTTGCGCAAAAATTGATGTCGTTATAAAAAACAATCCAGTACTATAAAACAATTGATATGAATACTTTTCTATTTTCAAATTGTTGTTTATTTATCAAAATCCTTCAAATTCTTCACTTTTAAGTTTTAATGATCTTGTAATCATATAATTTACCAAAAAAATTAATCCTAATGGCTTACAAATTAATATCAGAACTTTCAACTCATACGAATGCACATAAAACTCTTCTATAAGTATCATAAAATCACTAAATGCAAAATTGAGTATAGATAGAAAAAACCATAATGATTTTTCGGACCTAATGTTAATATAATGCATTGCCCCTACTATCAACAAAATGTATAACAATAGAAGATTAACAAACCCTAACAAACTATCATCTTTCATCGGTTCTCTTAAAACCGAATACGTTATAAAAAAAAGAACAGTATACAACGAACTACCCAGTATAAGAGTAAAAACATCTCTACTATTATAAAGAAATGATTTATGATTATAGTACAGAAAATAGAAAAGCATAATGTATCCTATAATCCGTATTATCATTTGATTTCTTATGCTATCTCCTAGGCTCCAGAAAACAACTAGCTCTCCTAAACAAAGTATTAACAATACCAGTATATGATATGCTCTGTTTTTTTTAGTACAAATAAAATAAAGCACGATTATCGATATAGGAAGAAACAACTTGGCATATGTATAAAAAAAATTGTTTTTAAACACAAACCCTAGTACTTGCGCGATAATTAAAAAAGAAACTAAAAGTTTTAGTAGTTTTTCTCCATTCATTAAATTTTTATCTCTACTCAAAGTAAATACTTTGTTACAAGTAAAGCCCAATTAATCAATCGTGTAATTTTTATGTATACAATATACTAAATTTCAGTAAGACTTACGGTTTTCAGTAAAACGCAATCTAAAGCTCTTTTAATTTTAATGGAACGGGACTGGATATCTTAAATTGAACAAGGAAAAAAACCGCCAACAATTGATAGATAGAATTTATTATTTCAAATTCTAAAGAAGGGATATAAAATTTATTGAGTGCAAAGCAGGAGTCACTTATTACAAAATTAAGCACTGCAATTAAAAACCATAATGATTTTGAGGACCTAACGTTGACATAATGAAAAACAGCACCTGTTAGAAGTAAATACAATATGATAATATACCCCACCCCGAAAGGTCTAATATCTCCCATTGCTTCTTGGGTAACATCATAAATTTCGTACGCAATAAAGGTCCATGCCACAAAAAAAACTACCAGATATGCAATATCTGTGGTACCATAATCAATAGGTTTGTAGTTTTTATACAAATAATAGAACAATATCAAATAACATATAGTGTAACTTAAAAGCACATAAATAAAACTATTTTGCACATCGATCAACAAAAAGATATCGCCAAGAAAACAAAGTAGTAGTATTATTAAAAACAATCCATCTACTTTTTTAACATTGAACCAATAAAGCATAAAAAACAAAGGCACAGTTGCCGGTTTTGCATACAATTCTAGCTCTGGCAATTGCAATGCAGTACTTAACACACAAAATGCCCCAGCAATTATTAATAGTATTTTAATAACCGTTCTTATTTTCATACGATCTTGACGAGAAATTCATCTTCACTAATAATAGGTACACCTAACTTGGTTGCTTTTTCTAACTTACTGGGTCCCATATTATCACCAGCTACAATATATGAAGTTTTAGAAGAAATCGAGCTAGAAACCTTCCCTCCATTATCTTCTATTAATTTTTTAAGTTCGGTTCGGGATACTTTTTCAAAAACACCAGACACTACAAATGTCTGCCCTTTCAAGGTATCTGTTTGATTGGCTAATTTTTCTGCAGAAATCTCCAATTGCACTCCATACTCCTTTAGCCTATCTACTAAAATTCGATTTTCTTCAGAAACAAAAAACTCTTGAACACTCTGAGCAATTTTAATTCCGATTTCATCTACATTAACCAGTTCTTCTTCTGTTGCAGCAACAATAGCATCAATAGTCTTATAATGTTTTGCAAGTTTTTTGGCTACGGTTTCTCCTACATAACGTATACCTAATGCAAATAAAACTCGTTCAAAAGGTATTTCTTTAGATTTTTCTATTCCTAAAACTAAATTTTCTGCACTTTTCTCTGCCATTCTCTCTAAAGGAATCACTTCTTCCTTTTTTAGATCATATAAATCAGCATAATTAGTAATCAAACCTTCATTTACCAAAAGAGCTACCGTTTCTCCTCCTAACCCCTCTATATCCATTGCTTTACGCGAAATATAATGTTGTATGCGACCAATAATTTGTGGAGGACACCCTTCATAATTGGGACAATAATGCTGCGCTTCTCCTTCTTTTCGAATCAATATACTATGACACTCTGGACACTCAACGATATATTGTGTAGGTTTAGAATCCTCGTTTCTTTTCTGAAAATCTACACCTACAATTTTAGGGATGATTTCTCCCCCCTTTTCTACAAATACTGTGTCTTTTTCTCTTATATCTAATTTTTCAATTTGATCTGCATTATGTAGCGAAGCCCTTTTTACCGTAGTACCAGCCAATGAAACAGCTTGTAAGTTAGCAACTGGAGTAATAGCTCCAGTTCTCCCTACCTGATACGTAATCTCATTAAGAATTGTAGTCGCTTGCTCTGCCTTAAATTTATAAGCCATTGCCCATCGAGGTGCCTTTGCAGTAAAACCAAGTTCCTCCTGTTGTTGCAGATCGTTAACCTTAATCACAATGCCATCGGTTTCATACGGGAGATCATGGCGATGTTTATCCCAATAAGCTACATATTCTAAAACCTCGTCTATCGTATTTACTAATTTAGATTCTGAAGGCACTTTAAACCCCCAGGCCCTAGCTTTTTTCAAATTATCATACTGCGTAAGAATCCCTAACCGATCTCCTTGTATACTATACAACAAACAATCTAATGGACGCTTTGCTGTCTCACTACTATCCTGAAGCTTAAGACTTCCCGAGGCAGTATTACGAGGGTTCGCATAGGGTTCTTCTCCTGCATCAATTCTTTCTTGATTCATTTTTGCAAAACCGTCATAGGGCAATACTATTTCTCCACGAATATCAAATTTTGCAGGAAAATCCCCTTTTAATTTCAAAGGAACCGAATTAATAGTCTTCACATTGGTAGTTACATTATCCCCTTGAATACCATCTCCTCTCGTAACTGCTTTTTCAAGTTCCCCATCTATGTACGTTAAACTTATAGAAACTCCATCATATTTTAACTCACAAGTATAATTAACTTCTCCATCAACCAGTTTCTTGATGCGTTTTTCCCAATCCAACAAATCTTCTTTTGAGTAAGAATTGTCCAAAGAATACATACGATGTTCATGGACTACAGTTTCGAAATTTTTGGTGATTTGCCCACCTACCCGAAGTGTAGGAGAATTAGCATCATAAAACTGTGGATGCTCTTCTTCTAGCTTCTGTAATTCTTTAAGTTTCATATCAAACTCATAATCACTTATGACCGGAGCATCAAGTGTGTAATAATTATAATTATGCTCTCTTAACTCTTGTCTAAGTTGATTGATTTGTTGTTCTATTGTCATTTGTTTTTACACTCTGTTTTTAATTATCGATGATATCGACTAGTAATACATATCCCTTTAAATTACTTTTTTTTAAATCAGCTTTTACATTAAAAACTACTTTATGTTCTATCTGGCTTTAACCATTTTGGTACTGCAACAGGTTTAAAAGCCTTCATTTTTGCCAATAATCCATCTATATGATCATCAACCAGCAGTAACTCATAATTCTCCATTTTCAAAAACCCTCTACGAACCATATTTTCCAGCAATCCTAATAAATCATCATAAAAACCACCTATATTGAGCAACCCAATAGGTTTTTGATGTAATCCTAATTGCGACCATGTTATTATTTCAAAAAGCTCTTCTAATGTTCCGAAACCTCCCGGAAGCGTTATAAAACCATCACTAAGTTGATGCATTTTCATTTTTCGTTCATGCATATTATTAGTAATAATTAGCTCACTTAAACCCAGATGAATTACCTCTTTTAATTTAAGAAATTCTGGAATAACACCAATTACCTTTCCTTTATGCTCCAAAGTTCCTTTAGCTACTTGCCCCATAATACCAATTTTGGCTGCTCCGTAGACCAAAGTTATTTCTTGTTGAGCCAGTTTTTCGCCAAGTAGAAATGCTTGAGAGATTATATGAGTATCATTACCCTCACTGCTTCCACAAAATACACAAATAGCGTTCAAATTATTCATACGTAATACTTAGTTTAAGCGAGCGCGTATCATGCGATCATTATTATATATGTCTTTTTTTAATGTTACAGACTTAAACTTTGATACTTCGATCATTTTTTTGGTCTTATCTCCCAAATATTGATTTATCTCAAAATACAAATACCCATCGGGTTTTAACTTTTCTAAAGCCAGCGTGGTAATCTTTTTATAAAAAAGCAAAGGATTATTATCCGAAACGAAAAGCGCTTGAGAAGGCTCATTATCCAGAACATTAGGTTTTATTTCTTTTTTCTCTAATTCTCGAACATAAGGAGGGTTAGAGACTATTATATCAAAATCTCCTTCAAGAATTTCTTCATTCAAAATATCAGAGTTAATAAACTCTACCTCAGTTTCGTTTGTTTTTGCATTTTGCCTAGCCACCTCTATTGCTTTACCCGAAATATCAATGGCATATACCTTTGATTGCGGTAAATTTTTGGCTAAAGAAATTGCAATGCACCCGCTTCCTGTTCCTATATCAAGAACTTTCAAACCATGCTTTTCATTTTTCATGTCTTTTATGATCCAGTCTACCAATTCTTCTGTCTCTGGCCTAGGGATAAGCACATGATTATTTACCAAAAAAGATAGCCCGTAAAAACAAGTTTCTCCTGTGATATACTGTATTGGTTCTTGATTCTTAAGTCGGTTTTCTGCTTCTGTAAAATACAACACCTCTTCTTCATCAAGTTCTTTATTGATTTGTAAAGCAATATCTACTCTTTTTAACCCTAATCTTTTTTCAGAAAGGATATAAAAAAAAGATAATACCTCTTGGGTATCATATATTTTGGATAAAGATTTTAAAAAATCATTTCTTAGGTCGCTTATTTTCAATTTACCAATGATTAAATTACAACTCTTTTATCATCCAGGCTTGACAACTATAATGTCCCGTATCACCTATAGGTTTATCCAAAGATGCAAAACCTACTTTATGATATAATTTTCTTGCAGCCTCCATATAAGGCATGGTTTCCAAATAACATTGAGCATATCCTTCTTTTTTGGCAAAATCAAGACAAGTTTGTATCATTTTAAAACCTAAACCTTTACCTCTAGCTTTTGACAGAAAATACATTTTCTGAAGTTCACACACCTCTGGAGCTCCATTCTCGAGAGGAGCAATCCCGGCCCCGCCAATAACCACACCTTCTTCTTCGACTACAAAATAAGACGAACCCGACTGATCATAACTTTCGTACATTTTGTCTAACGATGCATCTTCATAAGCCGTACCCACTTTGGGCACACCCATTTCTATTAACACTTCTCTAATAAGCTGGGCAATAGTTTCGTTATCTTTGTATGCTATCTTCCTTATTTTTACAATACTCATTGTATTTTTAATATTACTTTTGCTTTGTTCTAAAAAAAAGCTCCTAAGAATAGTTTCTTTGGTATTTTGTAGAAAAAAAACATCTATTTAGGATATTGAAATATACGTTAAATCTAATCAGGAACCAATGAAGAAATTTCTATTATTATCAACAATATTTTTACTCTGTATTGCGTGTTCATTTTCTGAAAAACCAAAATTTAAATACATTGATAACCTTTTGGTTAAAAAAGTTGGTTTGCGTGATATAACACTTAAAGCTGATGCTGTTTTTAACAACCCAAACCATCTAAGTGGAAAATTATCTATAGAGGACATTCATGTTTTTGTTGATAACATTGATATTGGAACTATTTCATCTCAAGAATTTGAAGTTCCTGCAAAGGAAGAGTTTTCAATTCCGTTAGAAGGCACTTTCTCCCTTTCTAAAATATATGAAGAAAATAAAAACGGTCTTCTTGGAAGTGTTCTAAAAGTTATTCAAACCGATTCTTTAAACATACAATATAAAGGTGTTATCCGGTATCATCTGGCAAATTTTTCATACCCATATGAGATCAACAAAGAACAAAAAATATCATTAAAACAACGCCGATAATTATGCATGGAAAATACATACAAAGATGTATTCAACTCGCTAAAAATGGACTAGGGACAACCTCCCCAAACCCATTGGTGGGCAGTGTAGTGGTGCATAACAACAAAGTGATCGGCGAAGGATGGCATTATCAATCTGGACAACCTCATGCAGAGGTAAACGCTATAAACTCTGTTAAAGACACCTCGCTACTAAAAGAAGCTACCATTTATGTAAGCCTAGAACCTTGTAGTCATCACGGAAAAACACCCCCATGTAGTGATCTTATTATCGAAAAAGGGATAAAAAAAGTAGTAATCGGTACCATCGATACTTTTACCAAAGTATCAGGCTCAGGAATACAAAAATTAATGAATGCTGGCTGCGATGTGATTGTAGGAGTTCTAGAAAAAGAATGCCAAGAACTTAACAAGAGATTTTTTACGTTTCATAATAAAAAAAGGCCCTACATCATTTTAAAATGGGCAGAAACTAAGAATGGATTTATAGCACCAAAGGTTAGTAAAAAAAGAGAACCGGTTTGGATTACGAACACAGAAAGCAGACAACTCGTGCACAAGTGGCGTGCCGAAGAACAGGCTATTTTGGTCGGTAGTACAACTGTTATCAAAGACAACCCAAGCCTCACTACCAGAGATTGGCCCGGCCAGCATCCTACGCGAATTGTTATAGATCGATCTAATAATATCCCTGCAAACTCTTCGGTTCTTGACAACAAAACAGATACAATTATCATCACTTCTGAAAAAAATAAAAAAAATAATACCGACCTAACCATCTACGAAACTGTTAGTACTACAAATAATATTGCAGAAGAAATCTGCTCAATTCTCTATCGACATAATATTCAATCTGTAATTGTTGAAGGTGGCCAACAAACAATCAATGCATTTATTAATAAAAAACTTTGGGATGAAGCTAGGGTTTTTATAGGAAATACTACATTTGAAGCGGGGATAGAAGCACCAAAATTGCAAGCAAAATTAGTAGCCGAAAAGCAAATAATGAAAGACACTCTAAAAACATATCGAAATGATTAAAACATTAATTTTTGATTTTGGAGATGTTTTTATAAACCTTGACAAAACCGCAACGGCAAAAGCACTCTTAAAACTGGGAGCTTTTGAGATGAGCCCAGAAATTGTAAAAACCAACAACCAATATGAGGTAGGACAAATCTCTACTCAAGAATTCATTCAAACATATCAAGACATTTTGCCCAAGGCTACAAAAAAGGAACTTATTGATGCATGGAACGCTATTTTACTCGATTTCCCCAAGCATCGATTTGATTTTATTCAAAAATTAGCTTCAAAACGAGAATACAAATTAATCTTATTGAGCAACACCAATGAACTCCACATCCAATGGATTAAGAAAAATGTTGCCTTTTATGAAGATTTCAAATCTTCTTTTGATGCTTTTTACCTATCACACGAAATTCATTTAAGAAAACCTAGTGCGGCTATTTTTAAGTTTGTTTTGGATCAACATCAAATCAATCCTTCAGAAACAATTTTTATTGATGACACCAAAGAAAATACGGATTCGGCTATAAAAACAGGGATTCATACATGGAACAACAATCCCAAAACAGAAGATATTACAAACCTATTTACTATAAAATCTAATTTATTTTGATCTATTTAATTCTTAGCATCCTGGCATCGAGTTTAATTTTTGTCATTTTTAAACTTTTTGTGAAATATAATGTAGATACACTACAAGCTATAATCATAAATTACATTGTAGCTTCGATATCAGGAATGATTGCTTATTCTGAACCTGTAAGCCTAAGCTACATCTCTGACCAAGGATGGTTTTATGGTGCTATGGTTTTGGGCGTGATTTTTATATCTGTATTCAATCTAATGGCGATCACCACACAAAAAAACGGATTATCGGTAGCGGCAGTAGCTACAAAAATGAGCTTGGCAATCCCTATTATATTTGGCATTATCGTGTATCACGAAAGCACAGGGGTTTTAAAAATTGTTGGGATTATTATAGCATTAGTAGCCGTTTATCTGACTTCGATGAAAAGTGCCGAAGGAATATCTATTACCAAAGAAAATTTAATTTTCCCTTTATTAGTTTTTCTCGGGAGCGGAATTATTGACACCAGTCTTAAATTTTTTGAAACTAATTATGTTGCTCAAAATGATGTCCCCATTTTTTCGGCTACCATTTTTGGATTTGCTGCAATTGTAGGAATATTAACCTTACTCTATAAACTTATAAAAGGATCTTTGCGATTATCGATTAAAAATATCATTGCCGGAATTGGGTTAGGAGTCCCTAACTATTTCTCTATTTACTTTTTGATAAAAGCATTACGCTATGAAAACATAGATAGCTCTACCATATTTACAATAAACAACGTAGCGATTCTTTTAGTTTCTACTCTTGCCGGAATCCTGCTTTTTAAAGAACGATTAATTCTTAAAAATTGGATAGGTATTGCTTTAGCTATTCTTAGTATTATTTTAGTTACATTTTCGATGCAAAACTAACTGTTTGGAAAACAAAGATACTTATAGAACCATTGATGCAGTAAGCGAAGAAACTCTTTTCAAGGATCGAAATAGTAAGTTTTTCGGATATGCTTTTCCTATTACTTCTGAAGAAGAGGTAAAATCAATTATAGAGGGCTTAATAAAGCAACACCATTCTGCACGACACTGGTGCTATGCATGGCAAATAGGGACCGAAAATATAAAGTATAGAGCAAATGATGATGGAGAGCCATCTAACTCTGCAGGACAACCCATATATGGGCAAATTCAATCTTTTGATGTCACTAACATATTAATAGTGGTGGTTCGATATTTTGGGGGCACCAAATTAGGAGTTGGAGGACTAATAAATGCCTATAAAACCGCTGCGCAACTCGCTCTTGAAAGCTCTAAAATTATCCAAAAGACTATTGACAAAAAATTTGTTCTTATTTTCGAATACAAAGACATGAACAAAGTGATGCGAATCATAAAAGAACACAATCTCAATATTGTTAAACAGGAGCTTGAATTGAGTTGCAAAATTTACATTTCGGTTAGAAAAAACATAGTTGATAAAATAAAAGATGTTTTTTCCCCGTTGTACGAGGTAGAAATTAAACAAGTAGAGAATTAATAGTTGTTTATTTTATCAAGCAAATAAGAGGGACACTGAATAGGTTTTCTTGTTTCACTATTAACAAAGACCAAAATTGTAGATGCTGTAGTTATTAGTTCTTGTTGACCATTAAAAATCTCATAATCAAAAATGATTTTAACCGTAGGAATTTTCTTCAAAGAAGTTTTAACAGTCAATTCATCGTCGAAGAAGGCAGATTTCTTAAATTTAAAGTCTAAAGTAAACACTGGAAGCATAATACCATTTTCTTCCATCGATTTATATGAAATCCCTAATCGGGATAGCCAATCAATTCGTGCTAATTCTAAGTACTGAGCATAGTTACCGTGATGAACAACCCCCATCTGATCGGTTTCGGAATAACGTACTTTTAATTTAGTATTTGAAGTGATTAACATATATTATATAGAATGATTATTAACAATATCGAAAGTAGGACTATTAAATTATGCAAAAAAAATAATTAAAATTCAACCCCTAAATCGTTTTTTTTTTACATTTTTTGTTCACATATTTGTCATGCGAAAACAGTAAGGAGTTTTTTCAAGCAATTTCTTTTAATAACCTAGTAAAAATAGTAAATCTAACCACTCGAATGAATGTAACTGCGCAATCGGTTTGGGATAATTGCCTATCTTTTATAGAAGATAACATTACACCACAAGCTTTTAAAACTTGGTTTGAACCTATCAAGGCTGTAAAACTTACAGATGGCGCTTTAAGTATTCAAGTACCTAGTAAGTTTTTTTATGAGTGGCTAGAAGAGCATTATGTAAATTTGCTCAAGGTATCTCTTACTCGTGAATTAGGAGAAACCGCCAAACTGGTATATGTTATCAAAATGGAAAACACCTATGGTAACAAAAAACCATTTACCGAAAAAATCCCTAGTGCAAATCGCACTGCTGTTAACTCTCAAGAAGTTGATGTACCTATAAAAAGTAAAAATCCCGAATTAAAAAATCCTTTTGTGATTCCTGGGATTCGAAACGTAAAAATAGAATCTCAACTAAATCCAAGTTACAATTTCGAGAATTTTCTAGAAGGTGATTCTAATAGACTTGCTCGTTCTGCAGGTATGGCTGTAGCAAATAAACCTGGAGGAACCTCTTTTAACCCATTATTAATCTTTGGAGGGGTTGGACTCGGAAAAACACATCTAGCCCATGCTATTGGTGTGAACATAAAAGACAATTACCCAGAGAAAACTGTACTTTATATCTCTGCAGAAAAATTCACACAACAATATATAGAATCTGTAAAAAAGAATAATAGAAATGATTTTATCCATTTTTACCAGATTATAGACGTACTTATTGTTGATGATATACAATTATTATCCGGTAAAGCCGGAACTCAAGATGTATTCTTTCACATATTTAATCATTTGCACCAAAATGGTAAGCAGGTTATTCTAACTAGTGACAAGGCACCTGTAGATATGCAAGATATCGAACAGAGATTACTTTCTCGTTTTAAATGGGGATTATCTGCCGAGTTGCATCAACCAGATTTTGAAACCAGAGTTTCTATAATCAAAAACAAACTATATCGTGACGGTGTTGAAATGCCCGAAGAGATTGTGGAATTCCTGGCTAACAATATTAAAACTAATATCCGAGAATTAGAAGGTGCTATCATTTCTTTAATCGCACATTCTTCTTTCAACAAAAAAGATATTACTATTGATCTCGCAAAGGCTATTGTAGATAATTATGTCAAAAACACTAAGCGCGAAGTATCGATTGACTATATCCAAAAAGTAGTAAGCGATTATTTCCAGATGGATGTAGAAACACTTCAGTCCAAAACACGTAAACGACACATCGTACAAGCGAGACAATTGGCTATGTTTTTTGCAAAAAAACTTACCAAAGCCTCTTTGGCGAGTATCGGGACTCAAATAGGAAAAAGAGATCATGCTACGGTATTACATGCATGCAAAACTGTAGACAATCTTTCTTCTACTGACAAACAATTTAGAAAATACGTCGAAGATTTAGGAAAAAAGCTCACTCTGTAAAACCCTCTTATCAGAATGAAAATCAAAATTCTAATGGTATGTTTAGGCAATATCTGCAGATCCCCATTGGCAGAAGGCATTCTAAAATCCAAATTAGATCCTAACAAATTTATAGTCTCTTCATCGGGCACTAGTAATTATCATATTGGTGGTTCTCCCGATCAACGCTCTATACAAGTTGCACAAAAATACAACATTGATATTACCGATCAAAAAGCAGCGCAATTTATAGCAAGTGATTTTGATACTTATGATCTAATATATGCAATGGACAACTCTAATTATCAAAACATTTTAAAACTTGCAAAGAAAGATCAAGACAAGACCAAGGTCAAACTTATCCTTAATGAACTCTACCCCAATGACAATTTGGATGTTCCTGATCCTTACTATGGTGGAGCACAAGGTTTTGAAGATGTATTTCAAATGCTAGACAAGGCCTGCGATATGATTGTTACTCAATTCAAAGAACATCATTAACATTTTTGGAGATAAAGTTTTTGTATATTTAGAATTCTATATATGCATTCATATTTTAAAACAATATAGATCAAACCCGCTTAAACAACTAAGTTATCTTAAAACCTATGGAACTTAAACCCCTAGATCCCAAAGGAAAACTATACTTAATCCCAACTAGATTAGGAGATGATGTCCCCTTAGAAGTTCTACCTATTTCTATAAAAAAAGTACTTGAACAGGTCAACCACTACATTGTTGAAAACGAAAAACCTGCGAGAAGATTTATTAAAAAAGTAAGTCCTAGCAAGTCTCAACGTTCGCTAGTGATCCAAACGGTTAATAAATATACTGACTCTTCAGAAATACCCGCTTATCTCTCTCCGTGTTTAAACGGAGAATCTATTGGGCTAATGTCTGATGCAGGTTGCCCTGGTATTGCAGACCCAGGAGCCGAAGTAATCAAAATAGCTCACGAGAAAGGCATAAAAGTTATCCCTCTAGTAGGACCATCCTCTATACTACTCGCTATGATGAGTAGCGGAATGAACGGACAAAGTTTCACATTTAATGGCTACCTTCCTATCGATAAAGCAGACAGGAAATCAACTATTAAACAACTAGAAAAGGTATCACTGGAAAAAAATCAAGCACAAATTTTTATTGAAACTCCATACAGAAACGACAAGATGTTTGCAGATCTCAAAACCATACTTCACCCTAATACACATTTATGTATTGCAAGCGATATAACACTTACTACAGAGTTTATAACTACAAAGAAAATGAGTGAGTGGCAAAAGGAAGAGATAGATCTTCATAAAAGACCTACCATTTATATTATCCAAAGAGATTATTAATTTATCTAACTAGATAGCCTTTGCTTTTCTATTAGGCAATACAAAAGAAGTATCGTACCCCCCAAATCGCTTCATATAATAGCGAATTGTAGTACCAAAGGCATCAGCAAATCCCTCAACACCACCACTGCGCAGATATCTTTTCACAGCATTTGGACCCGCAAGATGTGCAGCAGCAAGAATTCCAGACTCGGTAACCTCTACACCATTCATTGTTTTGCCAACAAACCACTTGATATCTCTACGTAAAACCCATTTATTTCTAGATGTATACGCATAAAATGCTTTTTCCTGAAGTGCCGGGTTAGCTAAAAAATCATTCTTATTTACATTCTTAACACCAATAAGAGCCAAAGTACCTTTACCAAATTGATATTTACCCATGTAACCAAATTGATTAACAACCCCATAATCCCCTCTTGATTCTTTAAAAGCAAGTGCTTCTTTAAACCCTATATAAGATTTACCAAGCTCAGGAGATACATTTACTACACTGCTCTCCTCTATTTCATTAAAATTAGGTGCGATATAGTACAAATCCAAACCTGCTGTACTATAAGATGTAAGATCTAAGCTTTCTTTTGTTGTAAAACTTAACAAAAGTATCCCCCCAATTGTAAGTAATATAGATAATCCTATTATCTTCTTTATCATATAAAAAATTTCTAAGTAGCCACTTAAAAAGTGTTCCCCTCTACTTAAATTTTTGCCGTGCAAAGATACGGCTTTTTTTGGATTATCGTCCTATCAAATGTTAAAACTATTATAATGCTGAAAAACAGATATTTACGTATTTAAAACATCAAAAAAAAGGTTAAAAAAGGCCTTAAAAAAGAAGAATTGAGTATTTAAACGTCGAATTAAGCATTTTAGTCGAGTGAAATTGATCATGAAATTGCTTTAGTAATTCACAAAAAACACATCATTTTGTTAACAAGTTGATCTCTTTTTTTTGGTGAGATCAAAAAAAAGAGGTTTTTTTCTTACAAAAAACCGACTTAGAATTTTACCGTTTTATACCCTGTTTGTTTATCCAGTTTACATACTGTTTTTTGTTACGATTATGCTGCGCAAGTGTTTTTGCAAATTTATGATATCCCATATGCTCCACATTAGCTACAAAGAAGTAGTACTCATGTTTCTCATAATTAAGTACTGCGTTTATAGAAGAAATATCAGGCATCGTTATTGGTCCCGGAGGTAATGCAGCATATTTATAGGTGTTATACGGACTATCTAACTCCAAATCTTTATACAAAACACGTTTAATAACTGTGCTCCAATCATCACGATGTTTTTTAATTGCATAGATTACCGTAGGATCGGCATCTAATTTCCAACCATTGGTATACCTATTCATATACACCCCCGCCACTCTTGGACGTTCATCCACCTTAGCCGTTTCTTTTTGAACAATCGAAGCTATTGTCATTACCTGAACAGGAGTTAAACCGATTTCTTTTGCTTTACTTGTTCTTTTTTCGTTCCAAAATCGCTTGTACTCCTTCAGCATTCGTTCTCGAAATTGCTCTGCAGATGTATTCCAAAAAAACTCATACTTATTAGGAAGATACATAGAAAGAGCCGAATGAGAAGAAAAACCATTAGCCTGCATAAATGATGAATCTTTAAAAGCGTTTATCAAAGAAATACTGTCTGCCTCAATTTGTTTGGCAATACGCCCTGCCAGATTCTCTAATCTTTCTTGATTATTAAAACTTACTTGGATAGGAGAATTTTTACTACGTAAAGTATTTATAATTTCGTTATTATTTAATCCCTTTTGTATAACAAATCTCCCTGCCTTTATATGATCAACATACCCCTTTCTGCGGGCTATTCTATCAAAACTATAAATGTCTTTTACAAGAGGACTGATTTCCTCGATAAGTTCGGTATAAGTACCTTCAGTTGGAATGTATACTACAGCTGTTTCGGATTCGAAACTTGTGTTAGGAGAAAAAATTGCCTGATATACATAATACGCAAAAATCCCTCCGGCCACCAAACCTATTAATACAATGGCTAATAATATTTTTTTAATGTACATATATTAATTGATATAAAAATTCATCTTGATACGAGTCATTTATCAAGTTCCACTCTTTTTTCACTCCTATTTTAGTAAACCCTTGATTTTCGAACAATTTAACACTTACCATGTTATTTTCAGAAATATTTGCATATAATTGATGAAGACGAAGATGGGTTTTTCCATATTTAATGATAAGCTCAAGAGCTTCTGCCCCAAACCCCTTACCTCTATTCTCATCTTCAGCAATAATAATCCCTACTCCTGCTCGGTTATGTGTAGGGTCAAAATCAAATAAATCAATAAGTCCTAATAACGCATCATCATTAGAACAAATCACTAATCTCAACTGCTTTATTTCATAAATATCTTGGTGAGCATTCTCTAGATATTGTTTAATCAAAAAACGAGAATAAGGTGTTTGAGTAGAACTTACTTCCCAAATTTGCTCGTCATTCTCTATGGTATAGATAAAATCAATATCTTCAGGTTCGAGAGCGCGTAAGTATATGTTTTTTCCTTTTAAAGTTAACATACTATCTCTCCTTTAAAAACCTGTTCTGCGGGGCCTATTAAAAAAACATCTTTGTAACCACCCGCCTGAGTGTTTTTAAACGTTACTTTTAACTCCCCTCCAGGTGTCTGGATATTCACATTTTCGTCATTAGTTTGATTTGTAGCATGCATAGAAAGTGCTACTGCTGTCACCCCTGTACCACAAGACAACGTCTCATCCTCTACTCCTCTTTCATAAGTACGCACTGCAAAGATGTTTCCGTTCTTTTTTTCTACGAAGTTCACATTACTCCCTGCCTCAAAATAAGGGGCTCCATTTCTAATTTTTCTACCCACATTTTCCACATCAAAATCCGACAAAGCATCTACCATAGTTACATGATGAGGAGAACCGGTATCTAAAAACAAATGAGAATCATAGGTTTCTATATCCGAGACATCCTGCATCTGTAAATACACTAATCCATCTTTAATTTCGGCCTTATGTTTTCCATCTATTGCCGTAAATGTAGCTTTATCCTCAATAACACCTAGAAAAGCTGCAAAAGCTACTAAACATCTACCTCCATTACCACACATCGAGCTTTCGTTTCCATCTGCATTAAAATAGACCATCGTGAAATCATCCTCATCATTATTAGGTTGTTCTAAAAGCATCAAACCATCTGCTCCAATACCAAATTTCCTGTCACATAACTTCTCAAATAATTTGGTATTATTTTTGGAGAGTATAGACTCACGATTATCAATGATTACAAAATCATTCCCTGTGCCTTGATATTTATAAAATGTAATGGTCATTAGTATTCAATTATAAAACAAAGGTACAAAGAATGTTTACATAAAACTGCTGTTAATTGTGAGTTAAAAATCATAAAAAAAGTATACTATAATTGTAATTTTAATAGTTATTGATAGTCTATACATAGAGTAATAGTTAAACAGAATAAAAAAATAAGGAGATGAAAAGATTTTTGAGTTTATTGGTTGTAGCTATCCTAGCAGGAGGAATAACCCTAGGAGTCTATAAAATATTTTTAGAGCCGGAAGCTACTATAATCACCCAAAACGAAGTAGAACCAAACCTAATACCCACAACATATACTGTAGCAAATACAAACACTAGCCCTTTGGAGGCAGGTGCCGATTTTACAATAGCAGCAGAAAAAACTGTTAATGCCGTAGTACACGTTAAACAATATGGAGTTTCTAAGACTCCAAGAAATCTTATGGAATTTTTTAGAAATGGAGGTTCTGAAGAAAGGAGAATTCAAGGAGCTGGTTCGGGTGTAATTATAACCGAAGACGGCTATATTGTAACCAATAATCATGTGATTGACGGGGCTACAGACCTAGAAGTTACCTTAAATAATAACAAGTCTTACAAAGCCACCGTTATTGGAACTTCACCTCAAAACGATATCGCATTAATCAAAATAGAAGCAAAAGAAAAACTCTCTTACATCCCGTTTGGAGATTCGAATACAGCAAAAATCGGAGAATGGGTGCTAGCCGTTGGTAATCCTTTTAACCTTACCTCTACAGTAACCGCTGGTATTATAAGTGCCAAATCAAGAGATCTTAATGAAGCAGATGCTAATTTTCAATCCTTTATACAAACTGATGCCGCAATCAATCCAGGAAACAGTGGTGGTGCCCTTGTAAATGTGAGAGGCGAATTGATCGGTATAAACACGGCCATCACCTCGCAAACAGGAAGTTATGTTGGCTATGCCTTTGCCGTACCATCTAATAACGCAAGAAAAATAGTTGAAGACATATTAGAATTTGGAGATGTACAAAAAGCAATCATTGGAGTTAATACACTGCCTATTAACCCCGCCACAAAGAAAGAATATAACATTAGCGAATCTCAAGGAGTTATTATCGCAGGGATTGAAAATAATAGTGGTGCCGATAAGGCGGGATTAAAGGAAGGAGATCTTATTAAAGAAATTGATGGACAACCAATAAGAAAATTTTCAGATCTAACCGGCTACGTAAACAGTAAAAGTCCTAATGATGTTATTAATGTTAAAATAATTAGAAGCACTAAAGAATTAACATTACCCGTCAAGCTTACCAAATATATCATACAACGCTATAATATTAAAGATGTAGGAGTCGAAGTTGCCAATCCCCCTGTGGATTATTTAAAAAACTTCAAACTAGATCATGGGGTTGTGATAAGCAAAGCTCTGAGCTCTAGAATGCAGAGATATAACCTTGAAGGCCTTATCATTAGTGAGATAGATGGCAAAAAAGTAAAGAATGTTCTCGAAGTAAAAGAAATTATTGAGAGCAAGTATAAAGATGAAGATATTACTATTAGTCTTATTGATCGAAATGGCGAAAAAAGAGAGTTTGTATTTCAATAAAATCTCTTCAAAAAACAGATATATAACAGCAAATCCCGTTACTATAAAAAAGTAATGGGATTTTTTATGAAAAAAGGTTTCACGAAAACGATTGAAATATATACTTTTGCACGAAATTTCAAGACTGTAAAAACACAACAATATTATGAGCTCTAACGAAGTTTATGAAAAAGAACTCGCCTTTCAAGCAGACAGGCGTCGCGCAACAGTAGCATTTATCAAAACAGTAAGCGATTTATGGTATGACAATTCTATCGAATTGGTACTTTTCAGAAATCAACTAATTGATAAAAATGTAAGTGAGATTATCAATTTACATGAATATGCTGGCGAATTTGTTCAAAAACCGATCTCTATTTTTGACTCTGTAGAAATTGCACAGGCTATCAAATTAATGGATTTACCTCCGTCAAAATTAGATATAGGTAAATTAACTTACGAATATCACTTAGCAAGCGAAGAGTTTGGCTCTATAAATCGTTTTGTACAGGATAAACTTAAGGATGCCAAAGAATTTAAACCTATTTCTCCAAAAGACGTTGTACTTTATGGATTTGGTAGAATAGGGCGATTAGTTGCCAGAGAATTAATGACGATTACCGGTAAAGGAAGTCAACTTAGATTAAGAGCAATTGTCACTAGAGGAACAGTTACAGAAGAAGTCTTAGAAAAAAGAGCATCTCTTTTAAGAAACGACTCTGTACATGGTGATTTTGCAGGTACTGTAGAAACAGATATCGCGAATAGCGCTCTTATCATTAATGGCACAACTGTACACATTATTAGCGCAAACAATCCCGAAGACATAGACTATACTGCCTACGGAATTAATGATGCACTAGTTATTGATAATACAGGAGCTTTTAGAGATAATGAGGCCTTAAGTAGACATTTGACTGCAAAAGGAATCGACAAAGTATTACTTACCGCTCCAGGAAAAGGTGTTCCTAATATTGTACACGGTGTAAATCACAAAGAACACGATCCTGATAAAGTAAATATATTTTCTGCAGCTTCTTGTACAACTAATGCGATCACGCCTATTTTACAGGCTGTAGACGATAGTTTTGGTGTTATTAATGGGCACTTAGAAACTATTCATGCATATACTAATGATCAGAACCTAGTTGATAATATGCATAAAAAGTACCGAAGAGGTCGCGCAGCTGCATTAAATATGGTTATTACCGAAACTGGTGCAGGAAAAGCTGTTTCTAAAGCACTACCAAGTTTTGAAGGTAAACTAACTTCTAACGCGATTCGAGTTCCTGTTCCTAATGGATCTTTGGCTATTCTTAATCTTAATTTAGAAAAGAAAGCCTCTAAAGAAAGTATGAATGCAGTAATCAAAAAATATGCTCTAGAAGGCAACTTGGTTGAGCAAATTAAATACTCTTTAGATAACGAGTTAGTATCTTCAGATATTGTTGGCTCTTCTGCTCCTTCAATTTATGATAGCAATGCAACTATAGTAGATCCTAAAGGTCAAAATACCGTGTTATATGTATGGTATGATAACGAATATGGATACAGCCATCAAGTTATAAGATTATCGAAATATATTGCCAAAGTAAGACGTTTTACCTATTACTAATAATAAAGCACATAAAACAAAAAGGGTCGTTATACTTAACGACCCTTTTTTATTTTATAAAACTTCATCAAAACAAGCCCCGCCCATCTATTATTCTATATAATTTCTAAAGGAACATAGACATCTTTTTACAAAAAACACAACAGGTTGATAATCAAAAATATAGCGTTAAATTATATACGTTGTAATTTCTTACAAAAAAAACTTTATAATTACCCACAATATCGTACATTTATTACCGTTACAGAAGCAATTAACCATAAACAAAAGTCATAGCTACATTAAGGTAAGTCACAAATTATACGTTCGATAATTGTCTTATCTTAATACCATAAAAGTAACTTTGATTTTTGGACATAATTACCAAAAAATAAGATTATTCACATGAAATTACCACAGTACCTATTAGCTTTTACCATACTATTATTTTCTTTTTCTACAAGAGCGCTTGCCCAAGAAGAAAGCCTTACCGCAGAACAAGCTTTGCAACAAGAAAGTATCAAAGGACAATTTGATGTGGTAATAAGAAAATCTGGAAGATACCAAGAATATAAGGTTGTAAAACAAGTATGGTTAAACAAACTAAAAGCCAATACTATTGATTCTATTAAAACTTTAGAGTCTAAATTAAACACTTCTAATCTCCAAATATCGGAGCAAAAATCCACTATTGCCAGTCTTAATGAATCATTGGCCAAGACAAATGAAAACCTTGCTTCTGTTACCGGAGAAAAGGACAGTATGAGTTTTATGGGGGCATCTGTCACCAAATCAAGTTACAAGACTGTAATGTGGCTTATCGTTGGTGGGTTATTATTATTTCTAGGCTTCTTTATCTACAAATTCAGAAACAGTAATGCCGTAACCGTGCAAGCCAAAAAGGCTCTAGCCGAAACTGAAGCAGAGTTTGAAGATCACCGTCGTAGAGCATTGGAACGAGAACAAAAAGTAATGCGTAAACTTCAGGATGAAATCAACAAACAACGTAAAGCTGGTGCTAAGTAATTCTTATTTCTAGATTTTTATTAGATTCTTTTGCATCTTTGCATCCTTAGAGAAATTGAAGAAAGATGCGTATAGATATTATTACTGTTGTACCCGACATTCTAAAAAGCCCGTTTGAAGCTTCTATAATGAAACGGTCAATTGAGAAAGGTCTTGTAGAAGTTCATCTACATAATTTAAGAGATTATACCACCAATAATTACAAGCAAGTTGATGACTATCAATTTGGAGGAGGTGCCGGAATGGTAATGATGATAGAACCTATCGATAAATGCATTTCTAAATTAAAATCTGAGAGGGACTACGAAGAAGTTATTTATATGACTCCCGATGGAGCAACGCTAAATCAAAGTATTGCAAATCAATTATCACTTAAAGGAAACATCATAATTCTTTGCGGGCATTATAAAGGAGTCGATCAACGTGTACGAGATCATTTTGTAACCAAAGAAATATCTGTAGGAGATTATGTGCTTTCTGGAGGCGAGTTAGGAGCACTAATTCTTTGCGATGCGATCATTCGACTGATCCCAGGTGTATTAGGAAATGAGACTTCTGCCCTAACGGATTCGTTTCAGGATAATTTGTTAGCCCCTCCTATCTATACACGTCCGGCAGAATACAAAGGCTGGGCAGTACCAGAAGTTCTTACTTCTGGAAATTTTCCCAAAATAGAGGAATGGAGAGAAGAACAAGCCTATCAAAGAACCAAAGAACGCCGTCCTGATTTATTAGACGATTAATTCCTGATAATAAATCCTTTAAAAATGTTGCAGATAATCAAATAATACTTATTTTTGCACCCTGATTAGAACAACCTCTGGCGAGAATCGTGAACGTTGCTTTAATAAAATCAATAGAAACTATATCGAAAATGGAAGATTTAGTAAAATTCGTTCAAGACGAGTTTGTAACAACAAAAGAATTTCCTGAATTCTCAGCAGGTGATACAATTACTGTATACTATGAAATTAAGGAAGGAAACAAAACACGTACACAGTTTTTTAGAGGAGTAGTAATCCAAAGAAGAGGTTCTGGATCAACAGAAACTTTTACAATTAGAAAAATGTCTGGTACAGTAGGTGTTGAGCGTATTTTCCCAATCAATTTACCGGCACTTCAAAAAATCGAAGTAAACAAAAGAGGTAAGGTTCGTAGAGCTCGTATCTTCTACTTTAGAGGACTTACAGGTAAAAAAGCTCGTATTAGAGAAAAAAGAAACTAATATTTGGTTTTATATAAAGAAAAAGGTTGCCTAACGGCGGCCTTTTTTTATGAACAAAAGTTAATAACTCAAGTTCATAAACGGTTGATAACTAATAAAATAAGAATTATTGATCGTTTAAGCAAATTTCCTTATTTTTATACTAAGAAATTACATGTTTTAGTGATGACACAAGGATTCCGATATATGTAATTCACACAATACGTTCTTTGAACATTATAAGACCAATTTGAAATTAAAATAAATATAGAACGAAAGTTATTTTTTTGAGTACATCCTTGAAATAACTTTAAAGGGTTTACTTTAAAATCATTTCAAAATGAAATTCAAAGGAAAAAATTAAGTTTTGACACCTTTTTAATTTTAGATGGCATTAGACTATTCGGATGATAAATTGAAAATTACAATAGTAATACACAAAATCAGACATTCGTATTAGTCGTATGAGTAGCATTAGATCATATCAGATGATTCATTTGATAAATTTAAACCTACTCAACTCCGGAAGTAAAACTTGTGGTATAAATTAACGAAAGTTATTATTTTATTGCGGGTAAAACAGCTAACATAAGATTATTATTTCCGATAAAGCCATATCAAAATATTCGTATTCTTGATATGGCTTTTTAATTTTTGACCAAAATCATAAAAAAACAAAACTATTTTTTCTTACCCCGCATTATATCCTTTTTAATTTTCAAGAAATTATAATTCAAATCCTTTAACGCAAAACTAACATCAAGTAGGTTGCATTTACTTGACTAGATTTGTATCTTCGCGCTCGGAAATTCTATGACCAATACTATTGCAAAACAGATCTTTTGCAATAATACCTAGATGTATTATCAATATTGTTTGTCTTAGAAAACTGAAACGACTAACTATTCTTCAAGACAATAGTTCAGCAATAAATAAAGGGATATTAATAATCACTAGGTTTTGATTAAAATAAAGTCCCCTTAATAAAAAACTAAAATATGGGAGTTAATACCTCAAAGATTGTTTACACCAAAACTGATGAAGCACCTGCTTTAGCCACTTATTCTTTTCTACCAATAGTTAGAAAATTCACTCAATCGGCAAATATTACTATAGAAACAAAAGATATTTCTCTTGCGGCTAGAATTCTTGCTAATTTTCCTGAAAAACTCTCGGATAAACAAAAGCAAAGTGATGCATTAACAGAGTTAGGTGAACTTGCACAAAAGCAAGAAGCAAATATTATTAAGCTACCAAATATTAGTGCTTCTGTACCGCAGTTAAAGGCGGCGATAGCAGAACTACAACTTCAGGGTTTTGATTTACCAAATTATCCTGAAGAACCCGAAAATGATATCGAAAAAGATATCAAATCCAGATATGACAAAATAAAAGGTAGTGCAGTAAATCCTGTACTAAGAGAAGGAAACTCTGATCGTAGAGCGCCTAAACCAGTAAAGCAATACGCCCGAAAGAATCCACATTCTATGGGAGCTTGGAGTGCAGATTCTAAGACTCATATTGCAACCATGTCTAGTGGTGATTTTAGATCAAATGAAAAATCTGTTACTGTTTCAGAAGCTGGAGATGTAAAAATCGAATTTATTGATGTTAACGGAAACAAAATAACTTTAAAAGAAAAAACCGCATTACTTAATGGAGAAGTAATTGATGCTTCGGTAATGAGTAAAAAAGCACTTATCTCTTTTCTTGAAGAGCAAGTTGCAGATGCTAAAGAAAAAAATGTATTGTTTTCATTACATATGAAAGCTACCATGATGAAGGTTTCTGACCCTATAATATTTGGACATGCAGTAGAAGTCTTTTTTAAAGATGTTTTTGAAAAACATGCCGAAACATTAGAAGAAATAGGAGTAGAAGTAAATAACGGTTTTGGAGATCTTATAAACAAACTTAAAAGAGTCCCTGATGCCAAAAGAGCAGAAATACAAGCCGATATACAAGCGTGTTACGAAAAAAGGCCAAAATTAGCAATGGTAAATTCGGATCTAGGAATTACTAATTTACACGTGCCTAGTGATATTATTATAGATGCTTCTATGCCCGCTATGATTCGTACTTCGGGTCAAATGTGGGATGCAGAAGGAAAAACTCAAGATACCAAGGCAGTGATACCTGATAGTAGTTACGCAGGGATCTATCAAGAAACTATTGATTTTTGTAAACAAAATGGAGCTTTTGATCCGGTGACCATGGGTACAGTTCCTAATGTTGGTTTAATGGCCAAAAAAGCCGAAGAGTATGGATCTCATGATAAAACTTTTGAAATCCAAGGAGAGGGAGTTGTAAGAGTTACAGATGCTTCTGGAAATATATTGATCGAACATAGTGTAGAACAAGGCGATATCTGGCGTATGTGTCAAACCAAAGATGCACCGGTTAAGGATTGGGTAAAATTGGCAGTAAATAGAGCTAAAGCTACCAATACTCCTGCAATTTTTTGGTTGGACAAAAATAGAGCGCACGATGCAGAATTGATTAAAAAAGTAAATACATATTTACCAGAGCATGACACAACAGGCTTAGATATAAGAATCATGTCTCCGGTAGAAGCAACACGTTTTTCATTAGAGCGTATTAAAGACGGTAAAGATACTATTTCAGTTACCGGAAATGTATTACGTGATTATAACACAGACCTCTTTCCTATTTTAGAATTAGGAACCAGTGCCAAAATGTTATCCATTGTACCACTTATGAATGGCGGTGGGCTTTTTGAAACAGGAGCCGGTGGTTCTGCCCCAAAGCACGTGCAACAATTTAATAAAGAAGGGCACTTACGTTGGGATTCTTTAGGAGAGTTTCTTGCTTTGGCTGTTTCCCTGGAACACCTGGGAGAAACAAACAACAACTCTAAAGCGCTTATTATTGCTGAAGCATTAGATCAGGCAACCATTAAGTTTTTGGATAACAAAAAATCCCCATCCAGAAAAGTAAATGAACTTGATAATAGAGGTAGTCATTTTTACCTGGCACTATATTGGGCTCAAGAACTTGCAGAACAAACTCAGGATACAGAATTACAAAAAGAGTTTATTGCTGTTGCAAAGGAATTGGCAGATAACGAGAAACAAATAACCCAAGAACTTATCGATGCACAAGGAAGCACTGTAGATATGGGTGGTTATTACTGGCCAGACACCAACAAAGTATCTAGCGCAATGCGTCCTAGTGAAACTTTAAATACGATTATAGGATAAATTTTCTAAGAAAAATATGCTTTTAAAAGCCTGTGAATTTCATTCACAGGCTTTTTTTATACTTTAAATTATTTTTTTTTCAACACACCAATGCAACCTTTTCTTTTATTATTTGGGGAATTGAACTTAAAATCTATTATAAAATTTCACCCTTCCGTGGATATTGGATACACAATTATGCTTTTTGATATATCAGGAACAAATATTTCAGATTCGAGTAATACTCAACATGGTTTTAACCTAAATTTTGGAATAGCATATGATATCTTCAAAAATATTTTTGCACAAGTACAAGATAATGTACCAGATATTAAATTTAATACTAATATAAATATTTTAAAAATCGGATTAGGATATCGGCTATAATAGCATACGAGCAGAATGCGTAAATTATATTAAATACAATTTATGCAGCATTATAATTCCAAAAAAGAAATTCGAAAATAAAACTACAAGCATCAAATTACGACTACTTTGTTTTCTATAAATCTTCTTTTTCTATTTTTAGGCACAGAAATTGATAGGTAGTATACTTATAATTAAATATTTTTTTAAGAAGGCCCCAAATGAAAAACAAAAGCACAGTACAAACCAAAAAAATCAATTCTGCCTATGTATTTTCAGAAAACAACCAGGTATATGTTAAATCTGATACCAGTAGTCAATCCAGAAGTAGTCATAATATACACTCCAAAAAATGGGTGCCCATTAGCTTTTGCTGGAAACCTTAATTAAGAAATTATAGCCATACATAAATGGATAGCTACGTAATTTGTTAGATTTTTTGCGATACTATAAATTATAGGCAGTATGTTTTTTACTTATATTCCTATTTTTATATTTCCTTAAAAACGTTTAATAGGTAATTAAGCTAGGCTAATTTATATATTCTTTATCAGAAGGGGTAACTACATAGTGACCTTGCATCATGATAAGTACTATAATAAATAACATATATTTAAGGTGCGCATACTGTAGTTTAAGGTGATTATTTAGTACATTTGAAATAGTTACATTTCCAAAAACACCTTCCTAACCTTACAATTCTTAAAAATATTGCTTTTGAAAAAGAACATTTTATTTAGCCTTATGGCTATTTGTACATTACAATTTTCAATATTCAGTCAAGAAAAATTTACCATAAGTGGAACAATTTCAGAACAATCCAGTAACGAAACCTTAATTGGGGTTAATGTTATTTTTCCAGAAATGGGAAAAGGAGTTGTAACCAATGAGTATGGTTTTTATTCTATAACACTACCACAAGGCAATTACAAATTACAGGTTAGCTATTTAGGATTTCGAGACATTGTTCAGGAAATTAATTTAAATGAAGATAAAAGGTTTAATTTTCAGTTAAGTGAATCTTCTGAAATGCTCGAAGAAGTAATTATAACTGAAAAAGCTGAAAAGTTAAATATCAAGACTCCACAAATGAGTCTTAATAAACTTACAGCAGGAACCATAAAACAAATTCCGGTAGTTCTTGGTGAAGCTGATGTCATTAAATCAATCATTCTGCTCCCTGGTGTTACAAGTGGTGGTGAAGGAGCTTCTGGTTTTAACGTACGAGGTGGAGCGGCAGATCAAAATCTTATCCTGTTAGACGAGGCTACTATTTTTAATTCTTCTCACCTATTTGGTTTTTTCTCTGTATTTAATCCCGATGCAATTAAAGACATTAAACTCTACAAAGGAGGAATACCAGCCAAATATGGAGGTCGTGTATCATCAGTACTAGACATTTACCAAAAAGAAGGGAATAGTAAAAAATTTAGAACAAGTGGCGGAATTGGAGCTGTCGCGAGTAGATTATTGCTAGAAGGGCCGATCGTAAAAGACAAGGGAGCATTTTTGATAGGAGGCAGAGCATCCTATGCACATTTATTTTTACCTATTGTCGACGACGGAAATAACAATGTAGCTTTCTTTTATGACCTTAATACCAAACTCAATTATAAATTAAATGACAATAACAATCTATATTTATCAGGATACTTTGGACGAGATGTATTTGCTATAAGTGAGAGCTTTGAGAACACCTACGGAAACACTGTACTTAACCTAAGATGGAATCACCTATTCTCGGACAAACTATTCTCCAATCTCTCTGTTATTTATTCGGATTATTTTTATGGTCTTGAACTGGATTTTGTAGGTTTTGAATGGGATTCGGGAATAAGAAACTTCAATATTAAATATGATCTTAATCATTACTTAAGTGACAATCTTAAATTGAATTACGGAATAAACAACATTTATTTCAGATTTAATCCTGGCGAAATAAAACCCAATAGTGAAGATTCTGGAATTATAAGAGAGAAACTAATAAACAAATACGCAAATGAATTTGGAGCCTATATCGATGCAGAGCATAAAGTTTCTAATAATTTAACCTTGCAATATGGAGTTCGACTAAGTAATTTTATACGATTAGGGCAAGACGAGTTTAATATCTATCAAAATGATAACCCACTCCTGTTTAATGAAGAACTTCAAATATATGAAGGTGCAGACCCCATAGGAACAGAAAGCTTTAGTCGAAGTGATCAAATTGAAACTTATACAAACATAGAACCTCGGATTGCATTAGCCTATGCTTTTAACGATAACACCTCAATAAAAGCTAGTTATAATCGAATGGCTCAATACTTACATCTATTGTCAAATACAAGCTCCCCTACTCCCTTAGATGTATGGACACCCAGCGGAAAATATATAAAACCGCAATTACTTAATCAATATGCGCTAGGTTATTTTAAAAGTATAAGAGATAATGAGTATTCTCTTGAGGCAGAAGTTTTTTACAAAGACATTAAAAATCGTATTGATTATATAGATGGGGCCGAACTTATTGCCAATAATGCAATCGAGCAAGATATTCTTAATGGTAAAGCCAGAGCGTATGGATTAGAATTATTATTCAGAAAAAATGAAGGGAAGTTTAAAGGCTGGCTGGCATATACCTTATCCAAATCAGAACAAAAAACCCCGGGAAGAACTCCTCAAGAACCTGGTATTAATAATAATGAATGGTATAACACTCCATACGACAAAACTCATGATATTTCATTTAATGGTAATTACGAATTAAATGATAAATGGAAATTCGGAACTAATTTTGTGTTTCAAACTGGTCAACCTACAAATTACCCTACGGGTCAATTTGAATTTCAAGGTCTTGTGGTTCCTGTATTTGATGCGCCCAGAAATAGTGAACGACTACCATCATACCACAGAATAGATATTTCTGCCACTCTTACACCAAAGAAAAATAAAAATAGAAAATGGAAAGGAGAATGGGTTTTTAGTATCTATAATGTCTATAATCGTAGAAATGCGGCATCGATTAGTTTTACAAGAAATACCGATACTTTTGTAAATGAAGCTACCAGAACTTCGATTTTTGGTATTATACCCGCCGTGACCTATAATTTTAAATTCTAGAAAATGAAGAAATTACTTTACATATTGGCCATAACACTAATCGTTACAAGTTGTGAGGATGTAATAGATGTCGACCTACCTAATGGCGAACCAAAATTGGTTATTGATGCTTCTTTTGAGTTATATTTAAATGAAACTCCTATCGATACAGAAGGTGGTGTTCGATTAACATTATCCGCTCCATTTTTTGATGATGATGTTCCCACTGTTAGCAATGCTACAGTTTTTATTACTAATCAAAATGACAATTCTATAATCAATTTTACAGAATCTTTAGAACTAGGGTTTTATACTCCAGAAACAGCTACCTTCATTCCAGAATTTAATACACCATATACGCTAACAGTTATTCATGATAATGAAACTTATACGGCTACTACAGAGCTCGTTCCTACCGCTCCTATCGACAATATTATACAGGGTGACGCCACTCTTTTTGATGGTGATGAAACCGAAGTTATCATATTTTTCACAGACGATGGAACTCGAGATGACTATTATCTTTTTGATTTTGATTTTAGTTTATTTCTAGCCAGCGAAGATCGTTTCTACCAAGGAGAAGCTTTTAATTTTTCTTATTTCTACGAAGATATGATTGCCGGACAAAACCTTACTATTAAAATACTAGGTATCGATGAACGCTATTTTAACTACGCTAATCTATTAATAGAACAAAGTGAACAAGAAGGTGGTAACCCTTTTTTAACACCTCCGGTAGTATTAAGAGGTAATATTATTAATACCACGAACCCTGATAATTATCCATTAGGGTATTTTAATCTTTCTGAAGCTAGCAGACTAGATTTTATCATACAGGAATAATAATGTATTAGTAATAAAACAGTAGAACCATTTTTCGTGACATCAAAAATGAGTATTTTTGAGGCATGTCATTTACAAAAACTACCGAACAATCCTCTCATTATGATCATTTAGAAAAAATGAGTATCAATGAGCTGCTTACAAATATTAATACCGAGGATAAATCAGTCCCTATTGCTGTGCAAAAATCAATTCCGCAGATTGAAGTTTTAGTTGCTCAAATTGTACAAAAACTCAAAAATGGCGGGCGACTTTTTTATATGGGAGCAGGAACAAGCGGTCGGCTAGGTATTGTTGATGCCAGTGAATGCCCTCCTACTTTTGGAGTTTCTCATGATTTGGTCATTGGATTAATTGCGGGTGGGGATACAGCTATACGCAGTGCCGTAGAATTTGCGGAAGACAGCACGGATCAAGGATGGAATGATCTCCAAGAATACCACATTTCTGAAAATGATGTAGTTATCGGCATAGCTGCATCTGGTACCACACCCTATGTTATAGGAGCATTACAACAGTGTAATCTACGTAATATTATTACGGGTTGTATTACTTGTAACCAAGGAAGCCCTTTAGCAAATACAGCTAAGTTTCCTGTTGTAGTTACGGTTGGCCCCGAATTTGTAACCGGAAGTTCGCGTATGAAAGCCGGTACAGCTCAAAAATTAGTCTTAAATATGATCTCTACCGCCACAATGATTCAATTAGGTCGTGTAAAAGGCAATAAAATGGTAGATATGCAACTGAGTAATAATAAGCTTGTAGACAGAGGAACGCGTATGATCATGGAAGAATTAAATGTTAGTCGAGAAAAAGCTGCTGATTTATTAAAAAATCATGGAAGTGTACGTAATGCAATTGATAATTATGGAAGAACCAAATAGAACTAATAAAGAAGTACTAGGCAAAGGTATACAACGCATGGCGATTGCCCTGATTTTTATGTTTATTAGCCCGGTGATCATCCACTCTGCATTCAAAAACCAAGATCATCCATTATATATTCCTATATTGATATTGGGTCTGCTTGGTGCTGGATTTGCAATATTTATGGCTTTTAGAGGATTAAGAACTATTATGGAATCCATGTTTGGTAAAAAAAAGTAATACCATTCATCAATAAAGATTCTTTATTCAAAAATCAAATACCTTCTCTTTTATTTACTGGTGTAGTAGGATTATAACCAAATCCCGGAATTTTAATTTCTACTCCTAATTGATCCAATATATATCCGATAGTTGCATAATGATGTACGGCATGGCTATTGGCATGAGAAAGAATACTCTCTAAGGTATAATTTACAGTAACCTTACCTTGCCCCATATTATCGGTAACATGAATCAGATAGTCTGTATTGACATCTACATAAGAAGTTAATGTTTCCTGCAAATTATAGATATGATCTTTTGCGGCCTTTTTATTGGTCGATATAATTTCATCACGTTTACGCGCTGTTAAATCAATATCATTTGTATCCAAACCGCTAATAATACAATCAAAAAAATCCAAGGTATGCCTAATATGAGAGCCTATACTAGAATAATAGGGACCAATCGAAGTATCTTGATAGGTTTTTAAATCTATTGCGTCTAATAGAGCAATAGCATTATTAAGGTTGTGATTGATTGCGGATATAATGTGTCGTTTCATAGAAAATATAGACGTAATATACATAATTAACTTACAACAAAAATTTATCTGAAGAATAAATTTGTTTTTTTACTGTCACCTTAAAATATTAAACAAAGATTACCGTTTGGATACTATACCAAAAGTCACAATATAGTTCACCCTTACAAATCAGTAGGATATATATCACTAAAACTAAGGTTTACCCGTAAAAATTAAGATAAAGTGCGTATTTTATCGATTAATGACATTTATTTTTGGACTTTACATAAAAAATATTGTATTATTGCTTAGTGAATTAAAAGCCCCCATATGATGAAGAAAGTTTCACTTATATTATTCTTATCTTGTTTTATTTCCCAAATTAATGCTCAGGATTTATATGAAGATGCCTTAACTGCAGCTAGTTATGCTTATTCTCATAGTAAGAAAGCGCATGGAGCAAATAATGTTTATCACACTCAAGAATATGCTGATAAAGCTATAGAAGCCTTTGAAAAAGTAGAAAGTTTATCCGACGAATGTGGGTGTAAACAGGCTAATGAAACGGCATATCAGGCCAAAGAAGATATGGTAAGTTCGCTAGAGCAAGATACATATGAGCGTAGCAGATTCTTTGCTAAACGTGCTAAAGACTTAGGAGCAAAATTATTAGAAGAATTAACGTTTTGTCAAGCCAACGCTGGTAGTATTAGCTATACAGAAGAGGCTTCTAACCAAGAAAATGAAATTGCCGAAATCACTGAAGAGGTTTCTTTGAAGCAACAGGAGTTAGAAGAAAAACGTCGTCAATTAGAAATCGAACAACAAAAATTAGAACAACAAATTGCTGATCAAAACAGAAAGAAAGCTGAGTTTGAAGCAAGGCGTGCTGCCGAATTCAAGGAGCAATCCTTAATAAAGTCTAAAGCTGAAGTTGCATTAAAAAAACTTGAAAGTGCTTTACAAGAACTAAGTGTTGTACTAAATGATGAATCTAGATTTGAATCTCAAGCTGATTATTTAAGAAGTGAAAATGAGTTGAAAAACGAATCTTTGGATGATACAAAAAGTTTTTATGTAAATAGAGCAAAAGAACTTACTCAAACAGCTATGCAACAGTTTGCCAGCTACAATATGGAAAACTAGTTATTAAAATATTGAATTTTATTTTGTAGCCCCAAAATAAAATTTTTTCTAAACGACATCTTTTAGGTGTCGTTTTTTATTTTTTAAATATATTACTTATCTCAATATTCCAAAAGGTTTTTCTTTTTCTGATACTTCTTTACGGTTATATGTAGTATCAAACCTAGGGTCAGATACATAAGACATTCGTTTCTGTTTAATCACTTCGATACTTAAAAAGTCAAATTCTGAAACTACCTTGCCGGTAATCTGATAAATACCTTTACCCCTAAAAGGATATTTTTTGGCTACTGGAGGAAAATGTACCGTATCGATCCATTCTCCCTTCTGATCCAAAAAAGTTCCAAAATACATTCGCTCTCCTTTGGAAGTACTTGTGTTTTTAACGGTAATCAAGTATCCATAAATCACAATAATTTTATTTAAATAAAGAGCAAGATTGGTACTTAGCAAATTAGTACTCGGCAGTTCTTCTAATAAAATAAAGGGATCATAAAGTGTAAAATTTAATAATTCTAATTGATCAAAAGCATTTTCTAAATCTGTAATCGTAAATTTAGGTAATGTAAAATCTTTTACATTTACCTTAAACAATTGTCTCTGCAATTCATTAACACTGCTATGATTACATTTATAATGTGCTTCCCATAATAAGCTTCGCTTATCCGTACTCAAAGACCTAAAAGCATCAATTCGAATAAGAATATCCAGTTGCTCAATAGAAAGTGGTGTACGTTCCATAAAATCATCCAAAGAAGTAAATACACCGCTTACTTTGGCATCCATTATTTTTAGCATAGTACGTTTTTCGAGTCCTTGTAAATGCTGAAAACCTAAATAAATTTCTTTTCCTTGAATTGTAGTTTCTATTGAACTACTATTAATACAAGGTGCGTAGATACTTGCTCCATTTATTCGTGCTTCATGTAAATACGTCTCTACACGATAAAACCCTCCACCGTTATTAATTGTTGCTACCATATACTCTAAAGGGTAATAACATTTCAAAAATAAACTTTGATAGGATTCTACGGCATAAGAAGCCGAATGTCCTTTTGCAAAAGCATAGCCCGCAAAACTTTCTATCTGTCGCCATACTTCAAAAATTACTTCATCGACCTCTCCTCGCTCACGACAATTAGAAATAAATTTATCCTTCACCGCTTGAAATTCTTCTCGCGATCTATATTTACCACTCATTCCTCTTCTTAATACATCAGCTTCTCCTAAATCTAATCCGGCATAATGGTGAGCCACTTTGATCACATCTTCTTGATATACCATTACCCCATATGTATCTGGCATAATATCCCACAACACTGGGTGTGCTTGTTTTCGTCGTTCGGGGTTTTTATGACGTAAGATATATTCTCGCATCATTCCGCTTTTGGCCACTCCCGGGCGTATGATAGAGCTTGCTGCCACCAATGTTAAATAATCACGTACGCCTAGTTTTTTTAATAACATTCGCATTGCAGGAGATTCTACATAAAAGCATCCTATACATTCTGCTCTTTCAATCATTGCATTAATATTAGGATCTTCAAAAAAAGGTTTTGCATTATGAATGTTGGGCAAAACAACATCTGGATAGTTTTCTTTGATAATACCAATAGCATCTTTTATTTTCCCTAATCCTCGTTGCCCCAAAATGTCAAACTTATACAATCCTACATCTTCTGCTATATGCATATCAAACTGGACTGTAGAAAATCCTTTGGGCGGTAAATGAGTAGCAGAAAAATAATGGATAGGTTGCTCTGAGATGATAATTCCGGCCGCATGGATACTTATATAATTTGGTCGTCCATGCAGAATTTTTGCGTATTTAAGTACTAATCTAGAAAGTTGATCCAGTTTTTGATCATCATATTTACCATCACTTAACTTGTCTATTTCATGTTTAGGAAGCCCAAATACTTTTCCTAATTCTCGTACTGCTCCACTATGCTTAAAAGACACATACGCTCCTAATAAAGCAACTTGATCATTACTGCCAAAAGCTTCAAAAATAAAACGAGTGACATCTTCTCTATCCCAACTAGAAAAATCAATATCAAAATCAGGAGGGCTAGCACGATATAGATTCATAAAACGTTCAAAATATAAATCCAACTCTATGGGATCTACATCGGTAATTTCTAATAAATAAGCTACAATACTATTTGCTCCGCTTCCGCGGCCTACATGATAATAATCTTTGGATTTTGCATACTGAATGATTTTCCAGTTAATCAGAAAAAAGCTTACAAAATTTTGTTGCTTGATTAAAGAAAGCTCTTTCTCTAAACGATCACGTATAGCATCGGTTATTACTTCATAACGTTCAGGTAATTTTGATTTACATAGAGATACAAGTTTTTTATAATCTGCATCAATACTTTGAAAAACGGTTTTCAAATTTTGATTTTTCCTGTCTTTTGAAAAATTAAATTCTATACTGCATTGTGCAAGTAATTTTTCAGTATTTTCAATAATATGAGGATAACTTTTAAAAGCTTCTTTAAAAATTATTGGAGTGTACATTTTATGTTCGGGCATACCTTGCTGCGATACCGGTAATTTGCTTAATAAAGTATTAGTATCGATAGCTCGTAATAATCGATGAGTGTTAAAATCCCGCTTACCACGAAAAGTGACTGTATGTAGCAGCACTAATTTATCAGTAAACTCACTTAGTTTAGAGAAATGCAATTTATTAATATCTGCAAATCCCACACCAATAAATTCATTATCAGAAAAACTGGTTTTTTCTATAGTCAATAACTTTTCGAATGGATAAATAACTACGCTATGATTAAAAGAAGGAGCTTGGTCTGGAAAAACCTTTTCTTCATGCAGATGTTTAGATAGAAATTGATTCAATTCTAAAAAACCTTGATTATTCTTTGCAAGGCAAACATAACATTGTTGAGCATCATTACGAAAATCAATACCTACAATAGGTATAATACCATAAGAGGGAGCTTTTCTTATAAAATTCAGACAAGCAGAGGTATTATTGATATCAGTCAAAGGAAAATAAGTACACTCATGCTGTTGCGCCATTTCCAAAAGTTCAATTTCTGAAATAGTACCGTATCGCAAACTATAGTATGAATGATTGTTTAAATACATTTAATTTCAAATTATTGAGTTCTATGAGCTAATACAATAGGTGGTTCTCCATTAAATGGGTTTATATAATTTCCGATAGTACGGGCTCCTTCTCCCATTGTAGCTGCACGCATGATACTTCGGTCTCCATAGCGCACTCGTATATTATCCATAGCCTTATACAGGTTTACTGTTTTCTTTTCATCATCAAACAAGTTAATTTGATACGTTCCAGCTGTTAAACTGCTATACCGAACACCTACAAGACGTATTAATAATCTCCTACTAAACAGTTTATCAAAAAGTTCCATGACTACAGGGATCAAATGATGATCTGCCGAGGTATATGGTATTTTAAGTTGTTTTGAATAGGTTTGAAAATCTGAATAGCGAATCTTAACTGTTACGCAAGAAGTAAGTTTGCCTCCTCTACGTAACTGAAAAGCCAAATTCTCTGCCATTGCAGTAATTGTAGTTTTAAGCGTTACAATATCAATCGTATCTTGACCATATGTACGTTCACTTGATATAGATTTACGCTCGTGATATTCTACCAAAGGTGTATGATCAATCCCGTTGGCTCGTTTCCATATAACGCTACCATTTTTTCCAAAAACAGAGGTCATCATCTCAACAGGCATTTGTTGCACTGTATGTACATTTTTGATACCCATATTACAAAAAGTACGATAGGTTTTCTCTCCTACCATTGGGATTTTTTTGATCGATAATGGAGCCAGAAATGTTTTTTCATACCCCGTATCAATTTTTAATTGATTATTTGGTTTGGCCTCATTAGTGGCAACTTTAGAAACTGTTTTATTTACCGAAAGCCCAAAAGATATTGGTAGTCCTGCTTCATGAATAATTTTATTTCGTAATTCTGAAGCAAATTTGTAACAGCCAAAAAACCGATCCATACCAGTAAGGTCTGCATAAAACTCATCTACGCTAGCTTTTTCTAAGATCGGTACTTCGCTTTGCAAAATCTCAGTCACTTGTTTTGAAAACTTAGTATATGTCCCTGCATTACCGCGTATATAGATTGCATTAGGACATAGCTGTCTTGCCATTTTCATCGGCATTCCCGAATGAACACCATATGCTCTGGTTTCATAACTTGCCGCACTAACCACCCCTCGATCTCCAGTTCCCCCTACAATCACAGGTTTATTGTTTAGTCTGCTATCCAAAAGACGCTCGCAGGACACAAAAAAAGTATCCAAATCGAAATGTACAATTGTAGTATTCATAATTATTCCTTTTACATATATATAACATTGTTTTCCCCATGTTTACGTAAGTAACTCTTAATAATTTGTGTGGTATGGTATGTATGTTTTTGCAATACCAAAAAGGCTTCAAAATCATCAAAATGTGATACCTGTTCTGATTGATGTATAAAACCAAACCCTTTATAAATCCCATCTTTAATCATAACAAAACTATGCTCGTCTATAGTCCTACCTTTTTCTTTTATTAGGTAAGTCTCTTTTTGTTTCATTAAAGATGATAATGCTTGCTGTACTCTTATATTATATAATGCCACTGATTCTTTACCATGACATATTCCTTTACAATTCTTAATACGATAATGTGAACATCGAGTTGAAGTATTTTGAAGACTACAATACCGCGGACACAATTGATAATCAAAACATAATCGCTCTAATTGTTCTATAGCATCAGATTGTTTATAAAACACTTCTAATGAATGATCTGTTCCTTTTGATCTATCTATAGCAAGTTGTATAACACCTCTTCTATTTATATACTGTATGATCCGATATGGAGCTATTGCCTTTTTTTGAGCACGATTAAATTTTGGATAGTGTTTTTGAATTTTATCTGCTTCTAGTAACAATGCAATCAACTCATTACCCGTAACCTCATAATCAATGGTATATGTATTTTGTCCAAGCGCATATTCTTTATTCTTTTTATCATAAAAATGACTAACCACTCGTTGTTTTATATTCTTTGCCTTACCAGCGTAAATAACCTTTCCTTTTTGATCTTTAAATAAGTAAATCCCTGTTGCTATAGGTAGTGCATTGATTATACTTGCATCAAGGTGCGGAGGAAGTGTCGCTTCTTTAGAACGCGCATTTAAAAAAGAATTTATTATCGCAAACTCAGAGTCAAGTTCTAATATTCGTTGAAATAAAATTACAGTAGCATCAGTATCTCCTTGAGCACGATGTCGATCCACTAATGGTATCGAAAGTGATGCACAAAGTTTCCCCAAACTATACGAAAATAATCCAGGAATTAATTTTCTAGATAAACGTACCGTACATAGTTTTTTTCTAGTAAAAGTGTATCCGTTATTTTTAAACTCATCTCTGATTACATTATAGTCAAAGTTAACATTATGAGCTACAAAAATGGCTCCTGTAGTCATTTCGATAATACGGTCTGCTATTTCATAAAACTTAGGAGCATCTCTAACCATATTGTCATCAATACCTGTAAGCCCAGTAATAAATGGCGGAATATCTTGTTCTGGATTAACCAAAGATGTAAATTTATCAATGATTTTGTCTCCTTGTAATAATACAATACAAATCTCTGTGATACGATTCCCTAAAATACCTTTTCCGGTAGTTTCGACATCAATAACTGAATATAATTGGTCTTGCATTGTACTTTTTTTAGGAAGTACAAAAATAGAATAAAAAAATCAATTATTGGAATAATTCCAATAATTAGGAATAATTCCTAATTATAATTTCCTATAATTATCAAAAAATAGTCTTAAGGGTTTATATTGCAATCAAATTTCACACTTACATTATACAATTCATCCCAAACAGGATCTCCATATGTTTTGGGTGATAAACGAAAGTAGACAAAATACTTCTTCATTTTATCACAATAAGATATTGATATTTTAGTGTTTAGAATTATCATTTCTTTCTTAAAAAAAGCGTCGTATACTTCAACTGTACCTTCAAAGATTTATCGATATCATTTCCTTCTTTAAAAGAAGTTAACGTTTTAGGTAATTTTTTGAAAAATCGGAATTTTGTAATCAGTCCCATTTTCATCAAACCAGTAAAATAAATATTCATATCCGATTCAACTTTTGTAATCGTTAAATCAGGATTGTCGTCCAAACTCCATAAAAAAACGTAACTAAAATACGCTTCACTATTAATATCTCCCCAGCCCTCAGCAAAACGTATATGCTCTTCTCCTTCATAAGGCAATGATCGTGCAAATAGTAATGGAAATTTCAGCACCTCTGTTCTCCAAGTATCAGGAGCTTCTAGTAAATTATCGGTTTTTACAGTTTTACAATTTGTAACACATATACATACTCCTATGAGTATTATGATTTGCAAAATTTTCATGAATACATTATTTATAGATGAAACCACTACAAATAAATGCACAATATTTATGCTATTTTCACAAATGGGATGAATGGGAAGTTTTTGTGCCGAGAAGGAAAACTCAATACTAATAGTAAAATAACAAGTTGATATTATTTATATATTGAATTAAATAATGAAATCCGTGATCTAGAAACCGGAATTATAGTCGATATCCCCTTAATTGTAAGTTGATATCCTCTAATATTACCTTTTACCATTAAAACCTTATTAACATTAATCACATAAGAGCGATGACATTGAAACAAAAAAGAATGTTTTTTTATTAAGTCATTACTATTAATAAGCGTATTTCTTAATAAAGAAGAAACAACTTCATGATCTTTCATATAAAATACTTCTATATAATTGCCCCAACTTTTAATCATGATAAGATTTTGAGGTAATATCTCTATACGCTCTTGTTCGGTTTTGGAAGTAAAACATATTTTTTTTGAAGTTGATTTTAAAGAAGTTTCTAAGCTTTGTTTAGTGAAAAAAGCATCTTTTTTATTTTGTATAGGCCTACCTGAGAAATAATAATATTTAACAAATAATGATAATGGAATAAATAACACTTCAAAAATCAAAATATACTTCAATGATGCTCCAAACCAAGCAATATAATTTTGATCTATAAAACCATTATTACTTAAGTTTACAAAAAAAGAAAGGGTAAGAAATAACACTACATCACAAATAATTTCAATACTATTATTTATAATTCTTTTATTCTTTTTATCCCATTGTTCATGAAATAAATAAGGAAGTAGTACTCTTGTTATTAATGTTACTAGCAACACTAAAAAAGCAGAGAGTAACGAATCTCCAAGAGTTTTAAAAAATGTATATGATCTATATTCGAATGGTTGAAATAAAATAAGGAGTAAAAAGACCAAACTACTAAATAGGATAGGTATTATTAATTTATCCTTTGAAGGTAGTATCCTATTTACAGCTCTATTATACATTTTATCTTATACCCTATTTAATATGAAGTAATTACCTATTGCTAAAGTTACTATGGAAAAGTTTAGTATACAAATTAGCTTTTCTCTATGATACTATTTTGGGTATAAAAAAAACCCTTCATTATAGTAATGAAGGGTTTTCAAAGAAGGCGGCGACCTACTCTCCCACGATT
>CANLEM010000005.1 GCA_947489685.1 uncultured Aquimarina sp.
ATACTGTATCTACGATACGCTCAAAATAAGTAACAAAACGAACTATTGTATCCTTATCAAATAGATCTGTTGCATATTCAAAATCTAAATCTAAACCCTTATCAGATTCCAATCCGGTTAATTGCAAATCAAACTTGGAAATTTTATTTTCTACATCCTTTATACTAGCCCTTACATCTGAAAAATGTAATTCTTTCCTTTCAAAATTTTGAAGTACAAATGCAACATCAAACAAAGGGTTACGACCAGTGTCTCTTGGAAGATCTAAATGATTTACCAACTCCTCATAAGGATAATTCTGATACTCCAAGCTCTTTAAAACCTTCTCCTTTACATTTTCTAAAAAATCTCTAAAACTTAAATCTCCCTTGGGATAATTACGAATCGCCAAGGTGTTGACAAACATACCAACAATACCTTCTAAATCTGCATGAGAACGACCTGCCACACCTGTCCCAACTACAATATCTTCTTGACTACTTAACTTACTCAATAAAATATTGAGAATCGAAAATAAGGTCATAAAAAGTGTCGCTCCTTCTCTATCTCCCAATAGACGTAAGGAACTTGTAATTTCACTACTTAAGTGAAGTGAAACATTACCGCCTTCGTAACTCTTGATTTCTGGACGAGCATAATCAGTGGGAAGATCTAATAACGATAACTCTTCAGCATATTCGCCTAACCAATACTTTTGTTGTGATGCTATCCCTAATTGATATGCCTCACTCTGTTGCCACTCTGAATAATCTCTATACTGTAATGACAATGACTCTAAATCTTTACCCTCATACAACGATATAAAATCTCGAACCATAAGACCATGAGAGACCCCATCGGTAATAATATGATGCATATCTACAACTAATAGATGCTCCTCTTTTGATAGTGTAATAACCCCTACACGAAATAAAGGTGCAACTCCTAAATCAAAGGGACGAATAAAATCATCTAATATATCTTCATAGTCATCTAATGATGACTCAAAATACTCAATCTCAAAATCAACCGATTCGTTTATTTTTTGAGAAATGGCATCATCTACAACCTCAAAACTAGTACGCAATATTTCATGTCGTGCCAGTAAACCCTGAAAACTTAAATTTAACTTAGCGCTATCTAAAACACCTTTCAGATCAAGTACCTGAAACTGATTATACGCCAACGATTCCTTATCTAATTCATATAAAAAATACAACCTACGCTGAGCAGCTGATAAAGCATAATAATCCTTAATCGGGGATTTCGAGATATTCTTCGTCTTCCGATTTACAGTATCTAAATATTCAAGTAATTCTAACTTATTGGCCTTGACCTTAGTGATCAAATCAGAGGCATCTATATCTTTAGGTACATCTAACCGAATATTACCTTCGACAATGGTAACACCTATATTTTTATTTCTTAACTCTAATAATAGTGTATCCATGAGATGTAAATAGATTTATCTCTATGTTATATGAAAACTTTATCATTTGCATTGCCATCAGATTCACAGCCACTTAGCACCCAAACTTTAGTATCTATTAACTCGGACAATGATGAAATCGTGTTTCTAAAGAAAACATCTCTTATAGATACTTCTACATTATATTTTCTTTGAATTTCATTTACTAAAACAATAGCATTTAGAGAATGGCCACCTACTTTAAAAAAACTAGTATTTACTCCAAAAAAGTTGTCATCCAATTCGAGGATTTTCATCCATATAGTAGAAAGTTCTTTTTCGGTTTTACTCTCAGGTTCAATAAAATTGATTCCTGAAATCAATACATCATCAGGTAACGATTTTCTATCTACTTTACCATTAGGCATCATTGGCATTTTTTCAAGCCAGATATAATCAACGGGAATCATGTATGGAGGTAATTTATCTGCTAAAAACTCCATGAGTTCAGATACTTTCAGTTCTTTTTTCGATTGATAATATGCTATTAAATTCCCCGACGAATATCGCCCTTTAACAAGAACAGCACTAGATTGAATCTCTGTATGATTAGTTAAACTTGCTTCAATTTCACTCAATTCAATTCTTTGACCACGTAACTTTACTTGCAAATCTGATCTTCCTAAAAAATCTATACGACCATCAGACATCCATCTACCCAAATCTCCTGTTCTATAAAATTGTTTTCCATTAATTAAAGCATAATCAAAAGTGGATATTTTGCTTGCGTAACCCGAAGCCAAACCATGACCCGATATGCAAATTTCTCCAATGAATCCTTCTACTTGTAATTGATCATGCTTATTAAGAATGGTTATTTCAGTATTAGAAATAGGAACTCCTATAGGTATAGTACGGATTTCTGGTTCATCAAGTTCGATTTTATGATGATATTTCTGATCAATTATATTATCATATTTTAAGGAAAGTATGTTCTTTTCATCATATAATTCTTCAATAATATTAAATTGATCAGTAATCACGCTTTCTAAATCTTCAAGTTTAGTCAAAGGATTAGAGAGCACCACTCGAAAAACCACACAATCCTTCTCTTTATATGTTACTCTTGTTTTAGAAACAAAGGTCTTTCCTTTAAAAAATTGCGCTTTCTGAATTTTTAAATTTATTTCATTTATATCCTCAATTTCTTTTGAATTTAATGACTTATTATTTCTATAACGGATTGGAATATATCTATAATTAATGATATTGATATGACTTGAAATTAACTCAAAGCCCTCGGTATTTACAATTATTCTCTCAAAAACCTTTGCCAATTCAATTCCTTTTTCCATCAACAACCCATATCCCTTCTTACCAAAAATATTGAGTGCTCCATGCAAACACAGAGACAATGCAGATCGAGATCCATTAGGCGTATAACGTCCGAAATCAAATGAATCTGCTGTCGCTTGGTATCTAGCTTGTGTAGCATTATAACTTAATCTTGATGGATCTTTAAATAAACAAACACTTATTCCTTGGGGTAAAAAGAGTTGTTTATGACCGCAGAAAGTAATCGAATCTGCCAATTCTATTCCATCAATTAGGTGATCATATTTATCCGAAAATTTTAATAAACCTCCCCAGGCGGCATCCACATGAAAATGTATATTATTGTTTCTAGCAATTTCTCCCATTTCTTTTAATGGGTCTATTCTTCCTGTCTCTGTAGATCCTGCGATTCCAACTAGAGCGACAATTAAAAGTTTTTGATCTTTACAATAGTTGATTTTATTTTTTAAATCGTCTAAATCAAGTGTGCCATCTACAGTATCTTTAAGGTGGATAATGTTTTTGGTTCCTAACCCAAGAAGGGATGCAGCTTTGTCAATTGAATAATGCATTAATCTAGAGCCCAAAATAACCAGATCATTATATCCTTTTTGTTGAATTATTTGATATACACTTTCATTAGTATTATCATTATCAAAAAGTAATTTATTTCTTGCATTTAATAATGCCGAAATATTTGCTGTACTACCTCCACTTGTAACAATTCCTAAATTAGAGTTTAATCTTTGAATATGCTCACTATAAAAACCATCTGGAAAAGAATAGAATATTCTATGAAGCATTGCTATTGCTTCTCTTTCCATAAATGTTAGTGATTTGGATGTCTCTATTTTAACCAAATTTTGATTAAGCTGTGATATAAGTTTGCTCATATCATGAACATAGTTAGGCAGAACCGAAGTCATATGTCCGATAAATTTGGGAGAAGCCGTGTTTATTGAATATGGTAGAATACTTTTTTTAAAATTAGAATAATATTCTTGAGGGCTGGATGGGTAATCGGGAATTTTATAATTTTTAAACTTATTAGTTAACTCTAATATTTCGACATTAGGTCTTGTAATACAATTCTCAAAGTCGCTATTCTCAAAATAGTCTATAGGAGTATTTTGATCCGTAAAATACCGTAAGATGTCTTCAACATAATATCTTTCTACATTATAATACGTCGCATCTGCTCCAACCTCTGTAGAGCCATAAATGTTAACTAATAGCGTATCTGGAAATTCCTGATAAAATTCTTTAGCTAGCTGAAAAGGTAAATATTCTCCACTACTAAATACATATTGTAACGAAAGTTGATTTTTTCTTGCCCCTATGCTTTTCTTTATTTCTAATATTGATGTAAGATAGGTAGGAACTACAGTAAGACGAGATACCTTATCCTTAACTAAAACATTGTACATCTTTGATACATCTAATATTTCTTCTTCGCTACAAACGCGTAAAGGTATTCCTGATAATAATGGTAAAAATACTTCGACCACATGATCTACAAATCCAATATTAGTTTTAAAACAATGAATTTCCTCCTCTTTAATAGGATATTCATCCCATGCCCAATAGAGTCTATTTAAGAGACCTATATGTGATCCTTTTACTCCTTTAGGTGTTCCTGTTGATCCAGAGGTATAAATAATATAAATATCTTCAAGAATCTGCGTCTTTAGATTATCTGTACTGTACGTAACAAGATCTTGATCTTCTTGATAATAATGGTATCGACATGGTATTTCTATTTCCTTTTTCTCAATAACAGATCTATTGCACAAAACAAAAGAGGTTCCACTATCTTTTAACATGTAATTTAACCGGTCATTAGGATAATCTATTGGTAAAGGAAGGTATGAACCTCCCACCTTCAAAATAGCAAAAACACATGTTATAAAATCAACTGATCGATCCATTAAAATACCAACAACATCTCCTTTATTTACATCTTTATCAATTAAGAAGTTGGCTAGTTGATTTATTTTATTATTTAAAGATCTGTACGTATAAGATTCTTTATCATCGAATACTGCTATTTTGTTAGGGTTTGTTTGAACACAAGATTCAAATAATTCAATTATATTTTTATTATCTGGATAACTTACCGGAGAAGGGTTTAATTTCAACAAGTGATCTACCTCTTCTGTTGAATTTATATTTATATCACGAGGTTGCTTATTTGAGTTGTTTAAAATCTCATCTATTATAACTTCAAAATGTACAGACAGTTTTCTTATAATTTCGTCAGAGAATTTACTAGTATCAAATACAAGTTCGATTTTTAATGTATCTTCGGTATATACCGTAATATGTAAAGGTATACCTGCATTTTCGTAGACCGAATCTAATTTTATTTCACAATCTTCATTATAATTAAGAATGTTTTTATCTACAGGGTAATTTTCTATAACAACAACAGAATCAAAAAGTTCATTATGATGAGATAACCCGATTAATTGTTTAATCTCAAAATATGATGTGTTATGATAAGAATTTCGTTTGATCAGGTTCTGATGGGTTGAAAGAACAATTTCTTTCAACGTTTTATCTTCAACTTCTGATAATCTAAACGGGATTGTATTTATGAAATTTCCAATAACATCTTCAGAATTTTTTTCACTTGCTTCTCTGCAAGAAACTGTGGTTCCAAAAACAATATCTGATGTAAAAAGATATTTATGTAAAAGTAAACCATATGCAGAATAGATTATAGCAGCTTTGGTCACTTTATTGCGTGTAGCATAAGATGCTATATCCGAGTTGAACGATACAGAAATTTTTTGAAGATTTCCTGAATTATTTATTAATGATTTCTCTACAGATAAATTATTTATATTGTACTCGAATAAATAATCTTTCCAATACGCTGTTCCATCATAAGTTTCAAGTTTATTTTTAATGTCTTTTTGAACATCTTTGTAACTTGTTTTTTTAAACTCTAGAGGAGTGTTATCCTCAGTAAAACAATTATAAAATGAAAACAATTCTTTAAGTAAAATTCCCGTACTCCAGCCATCATAAAGAATATGATGGTGTGTTATATGCAATTTATAATGAACTTCTGAAAACTTTATTATTCCAAACCTTATAGGTGTTGATGTCAAATCAAATCTACTTTGTTTGTCATTATCCAAGTAGGAATCAAAAAAAGCATTTCTATTCGTCTGGTTTTGATGTGTTAAATCAAGAACTGTAATACTAGGTCTTATACTCTTTAAAATTATTTGAAGCGGTTTATCTATAATTTCCCAAGTAAAAACAGATCGTAATACTTCATTTTTAGAAACAACCTCGTTGATAGCTCTCTCTAGTAAATTAATATTTAGGTTTCCCTCAATATCAAATACTAACTGAATATTATATACACTTGATTTATCATCTTGTAAATGACCAAAAAGCATACCTTTCTGTACTAAACTCAGTTCAAAAATATCCTGAACGTTTTGTTTGGAAATTTTGGTACTCATATAAATAAATTTGTGATTAAGATTACATCCTTATGAATCATGCTTAAATAAAAGGGTTAGGTACACCCAACTATCCTACATAAATAAATCATTTAAGGGTATAAAAGCTGTTTCCATTAAAGTGTGCTTACTTAATAGAGAGAGAGAAATTTTAAGTAATAGCTATGCTTACCGAATATCGTAAGCATAGCTATTACTTAAAATTTATAGAGATAAAAAACATCTCTGATGATAATTATGTTTGGTTCTTTAAAGTTGTTGCCGGGTTAATCGAAGATATTCTGGATGCTTGAATACCAGATATTAAAATTACTAAAACGAAAAAGAAAAGTCCCGATACAATAAAAACCCAAGGCTTTAAATCAACACGTACAGCAAAATTCTCAAGCCAGTTTTGTGCCCAAAAATAAGATATTGGAATACCAATTAATAATGTAACGATAACCAACCTGAAAACATCCTTAAACAATAATATGGTAATTTGAGAGCCACTAGATCCCATTACTTTTCTAATGCTAATTTCTTTCTTTCTTTTATTTACCGTAAAAACTGTAAGTCCAAATAAACCTAAGCATGATATTATTATAGCCAGTGCAGTAAAACATCTTGATAGCACCGATAATCTTCTCTCCGAAGAATATTGGTTTTGAAAATCTTGATCTAGGAATTTATAATTCAAAGGAAATCCTGGATTAAAACCAGCATGGAAGGATTCTATTTTATTTATTGTCTCTGATAATTTAAAACTAGGATCAATTTTGGTTACAATTGTATTGAAGGCTCCGAAACCTCTATTAATCAAATGCATAAATACCATTGGCTTAATTTTACCATCATAAATAGATTCGGAAAAATCTTTAACCACACCAACAATCACCTTATCCCCTCCCCATATATTGATGATCTTACCAACTGGCTGTTCCAGTCTTAACATCTTTACAGCGGTCTCATTTAAAACAATTTCGTAAACATCTGAATTTGAAGACGGAAATTCCTTAGAAAAAGATCTTCCTTCTGAAATTTCAATACCCAATGATTCAATGAAATCATAATTTACAATCCTATAATCTATAAGTAAGATTTCGTCTGCTTGTTTGGTTGGCCAGGTGATATCATTGGTAACCATATCTTGACCTAAAATCCCATCCCTTAATACAAATACACTGGACGCTTGAGCAACTCCCGGAACACGCCTTAGTTCTGTAAGGAAAGTCTCTCGTTTATTCACAACCTCGCCGTCCATTTCAAAATATAAAACATTGTCTTTATCATATCCCAAGTTTCTATTTTGAATCATTGAAAACTGATCATAAGTTACCAAAGTAAATACAACTAATATTATAGATGCTGTAAACTGCGTTATCACCAAACCTTTTCTTAATATCTGGTTTCCTCCTGCATTTAAGATACTATTCCTAAGTATTTGCGCAGGCTTAAATTTTGAAATATAAAGTGCAGGATAAATCCCTGATAGTATTCCTACCGCTAATACTATTAATAAAAAAGGCAGAATCAAGTCATAATTAAGACTTAAGGCCATATTTTTATTTGTAAGCTGATTAAACCAAGGAAGCAGTAAAAAAACAAAAATTAATGAAATTAAGAATGAAAAAAGAGACAACAGCGTAGACTCACCAAGATATTGTACAATGATTGATTTTCTTTCGACTCCAAGAACTTTTTTAATTCCTACTTCTTTCATTTTATCCATAGCCATTGCCGTAGAGAGGCTAATAAAATTAATACAAGCAATAACCAAAATTACGATACCTATGATAATAAAAAGCCGAACATATTCTATTCTCCCACCTTTTTGGATACCATTCTCATAATCTCCATATAAATACCCTCTTGAAAAACGCCTAATAAAAATAGAAGTCTGACTCGTATCAATACCATTCTCACTCAAAAATGTTTTGATCTTCCGATTAACAAAATTCAATTCAGTATTCGGGTTCATAATAAAAAAACCTTCAACGACATTCTCTCCCCATGTTAATTCTAGTCCTGTATGCTCTTCATACAAAGAAATAGGAATAACATAATCAAACTGGATAGAAGAGTTTTTAGGAAAAGAAGCAGTTACTCCCGTAACCAAGAATTCTTGTTTATTATCAAACTTAACAAACTTTCCTACAACATTTTCTGATGTCCCAAATAATTTTTCCGCTAGGTTTTTAGAAAGCACAATATTGTACTTGTCCTTTAGAGTACTTGCTTTACTACCTTCTAATAAATCAAAGGAAAAAAGATTAAAAAAATCTTTACTCGCGTAAATCCCTTTTACATTAATATTTTTTTGCCCTAGCGATAATACATTAGTTGAGTATGATTTTACTACTGAGGCAACATCCTCGATTTCGGGGATGTTTTCGGCAATTGCATTTATAAAAGGTAACGAATTATATTTATTTGTCTGAAATTCGTTGTTTAATTTTTGATTTATCATCATTTGGTACAATCGATTATCATTTTCATGAAACTTATCATACTCAATTTCATCCTTGGACCACAGGTAAATTAGTAAAACACAAACCATACCCAAAGAAAGACCAATCAAATTAATGATGAAACTGATTTTGGAACGTTTGATACTTCTAAAATATTTTTTTATTTCTATTGACATTTTAGTAGAGTTTATTAGTTTTTATTTTTATGTATAAATTCAGTTAGTTCGTGATTTATTCTTTTTAATTAATTCATTACAAACAGATATCATTTCTTCAAAAAATGCATTAGAGGTACTATCTTTTTTCATAGCATTTTTAAATTCTAGAATCGCTTCATTATAACGCCCGTCCTCCATTTTTGCTTTACCTAAAAAAAACAATGGACGAAGAGAAGCTGGTTTTTTTTCGTGATAAAGTATTGCGATTTGTTCTACAAATTTGGGGTCATTATACATAAAAACATCTATTATTCTTTCTATATTTTCTTTTGACAACACCTCCTCATTAGGATGAAAAATTAATTCTTTGAATTTGGATAAAGCTTGAGAATATCCATATTCATTATAAATACTTATAATTTCAAAACTAGGGTCAGGATATTGATGTACATCTCCAAATAAACCGTGATTCAATGTAATATCGTCTAAAACCTTTTGAATTTTATCACCCAGTTCTCCATTTGTGAACATAGCATAACCCGAATTCCGTGTTATAGAATAAAACCCAAAACCCTTAAAACCGTCATTATCTCCTCTTTGATATACCACTGTATCTTTGTAAGTTTCAGTATGATGAATTTGAAAGCCTGGTCCATAAAAAGAGTCTTTGTCTAATTTTAATCCAGTTCGAACTAGATCATTAATTCTATCCTTTGATAAATGCTTGTTATCAAAAATACCTATCAATAACTTTGCATAGTCTTTCGCTGTTGTGCTTATCATAGAAGCTATCTCTGGTTCGGTATTTTTTATTTTTGGAAAAGGTTTTCTAAGTACATTATGCCCAACACTATAGTTACTTGGTTTGCTCGAATCAGAAGAGAAAGTAGTAAAAGTTCTTTCTAACTTAAGCGGTTCATAAACTAAAGTTTTCATATAAGATTGAATATCCTGTCCAATAATTTTCTCTATAATCTTTGATAAATAAATATATCCTTCTCCTGAATAATTAAAGGCTGTACCGGGTTCACTAATGATTTCAAGCACATCTGGATTATTATAAAATTGCCAGTTTTCTATTCCTGAAAAATGCGATAAAACCATTCTTGCTGTTATTTTTTTATATCTATTATCATGTATTAACCTAGGATGGGATAAATACTCATGAAGCGGTTTGTCTAAATCCAAAATACCTTGATCAACAAGTTTGTGTATAGCAAAAACTAAATAACTTTTTGACAAAGAACAGGCCTCAAAAACTGTATTTTTATCGATTTTCCCTTTTCCTTTTGCATCACCGTTACTAGAGATTTCATATTCTTTATATCCATACGCATTATAAAAAACTACTTCACCCTCATCGAACACAGCAAAAGAAAGACCTGGAATATCAGTTTCATCTAAAATCTTATTAATCTTTTGATTTAGTTCTTCGATATTTATTACTCTACCATCAACCTGAAAACTTTGAGATTGTATACAACAACATATGGATGAAACCACATGAACTATAAAAGTAAGAATATATTTTTTTTTATTCATCTTTATTATATTATAATATGTTTATCTCTTTATAAATGAAGTATACAATGACCATATTTAGTCTGTTGTTTTAGTTTTTCACTAAAATATCTATGCTCCTTGTACTTTAAAAGATCAGAAATTATGCTGCTTATGTCCTAGCACTACTATTGAAAACTCTTCTAATCCTCTAGGATTAAAGCTTCATTTTTCAATTTCATTCGGTCCAAATAGTACTGAGAAATACCAATATCAAATATTGCCATTCCCATTGGGTTAAACAAAATGGCTTGTTCATCTGACAAAGATTTCATCCAAGTAGAATCTAATAATTCATCCATCGAAACAACATCTGCTTTTTGTAATCCTTTTTTGAGATGAAACATCTCTATGTCAGTATTTTCTCTACAAACTTCTTCCCAATTATCAACAATTAATCCATCTTTAAACCAACTAAAAACATCAGATTTATAGTCTCTTAAAGATACATTTAAGTGAAGAGACCCTGGTTTTGGTTTTCTATCAATATATCTTTCTTTAGAAACCGTACAGGTCATAAAAATATCTGAATTATCATAAACATTCTGCCAACTATCTACTATTTCCACACAGTGTCTAATTTCATCAGGAATTTTATCTTCATCTATCTCTTTCAAATCATATATCAATATTTTCAATGAGCTAGTTTTTACAATTGAAGCGCACATATCAAGATGATATTGACCAATAGGCCCAAAACCAATAATACCAATAGTAGGAGTGTCAATATGTTTAGTATCTAAATATTTTCTAATCACAAAACCACTCACAGAAGCAGTTCTTAGTGAAGAAATTCTTGCACTATTAATAATCCCATCTATCTCTCCTGTTTCCGGATTGTTTATTATTACAGCGCAATTCGCTCTGGGAACATTAAATTTACTTGGATTTTCTGGAAAGCTCGAAATCCACTTAATACCACACATGTTAATATCACCTCCAACAAAAGCTGGCATTGCAATTATTCGATTTGTTAAATTTCTGAATCGCAAATAAGGTTTTATGGGCTGTACAAAATCCTCTGTACGCATACATCTTACACAGTCTTCGATTACATCAATATTTTGAGACCAATCTGGCACAGTATTCCTCAGTTTTTTTTCACTTATGTAGATCATTGTATTATTAATTTAAAAGAATTGATTTTGAAAGTTTGTTTTTTTTAGGTTGTGATATACTTTACAATACTATCCAGATATTATTGCAGCATCCTCTGTATATGGTTTTATTCTCTCGCACCATTTTTCATTAAATATAGTTTCTATGTACCTCTCGCCTCTATCAGCAAAAATGCACATCACATTTACTGGATGATCTATATTTAACTCTTTAAAATATTTATTAATACCTGCGTATACCGAACCAGAAGATCCTCCTGCATACAAACTATATTTTTCTAATAATTTTTTACATGCAATTATAGTTTCATATTCACTAACCATAACTACCTCATCAATAAATGCATCTTCCAGAATTGTTGGGGTTATACTCGAACCTATACCTGGGATGTATCGCTTTTGTGCTTTACCTCCAAAAATAACCGAGCCATAAATATCTACAGCAATAATTTTTGCATTGGGATTTTCCTTTTTAACGCGTCTTGATACTCCTGTTATAGTACCTCCAGAGCTCACTCCCATAAATACATACTCCACTCTTTGCCCAGGTGCTTGTAAACAAATCTCTTTACCTAAAGATGAATAATATGCTTCGGCATTTAAAGGGTTTTCGTATTGATTAACCCAATATAAATCTTGACGTTCTTTAAGAAGTGCTTTTATTTTGTTAATTCTGTTGATTAAATACCCTCCGTACTTATCTGGCTCTGTAATTTTAATAATTTCTGCTCCTTGTAGTCTAATCAACATTTCATTTACGGGCAATGTATTTTTATCGATGACACAAATAAAACGTAATCCATGTAACTTAGCATAAGCCGATAAAGCGACTCCAAAGTTTCCGGATGAAGATTCTATAATTACACTATTTTCATTTATGATACCTTCATTCAATCCTCTATTAAGGATATAGCATGCAGCTCTGTCTTTAACACTTCCTGTGGGATTGTAAAATTCTAATTTCGCAAATACCTTAATATTAGGTAATGACTCTATTTTCAGAGACACAAGAGGTGTGTTTCCAACTTTATTTAAAATGTTTGATAACATTATTTCGTGTTTATAGAATGTTTAATAAAAATAAAAAGGCATTGCTTTGTTGAAATCAACATTTAAAACAAGCTTTTACATTGCATGTATAAAAAAGAAAAAAATATGAGAGGTTTAGTACAATCAAATCCTCAAATTAATATATCAAGATGGTTTTGAGTTTTCGTAAAAAACATTTATCCAATTTTAGTCAAACAAGGCATTAAGTTCTGTTTGATCTAAATCTAGTGTATTAAAATCGGAAGGCGTGAAATGGATATTTTCTTCCTTCTTAATATATTGAATTACGTTTGCTAAATTATCCTCAAATAATTGAACAACGGTATCCATATCTGTTTTACTAAAAGCATTACTGTCATAAACAACTTCGAAGTTCAATTCATTGTTTACAATCATTAGATTCCATTCCCAATAAGCAGAAATAAAGTTTAAAGGGTCAGAATCCACTCTTAACTTCTGGTTATTTAATGAAAATAGGTCGTTTTCAATTTCTTCATTAAAATTTCCCAAATAATTAAAAATTATTTCAGGCACCTCATTAGAGGTTGATAATTTTCTTTTTATGTATTTATTTATTCCATACCCTATTCCGTTACTGGGCACTCCTTTCAATGTTTCTTTCGTTTTCTTAATAACATCTGATATATCCTCATCGTACTGCAATTTGACTGGATACAAGTTTGTAAACCATCCTATTGTATTATAAACTTCTACTCCATCAACAAATCTTCCGTGATTTTCTATATAAATAACGGTTTCTTTAAATTGTTTCCATTCGTTGAGCGTAATAACTAAAGCCACCATTAGTATTATTGAAGTATCTGTCCCAAATTTGTCATGTACATTGTGAAGCAAATCCATAGTAAAATCCTGATGCATCCTTCGTTGTATATGATCAGAATCATTTACTCTTGGGATCTTTTTTTCTAAACTATGCTTTGGTAATTTGAATATGGTTGATTCTATATTATTCCAGTATTCTAATTCATCTTCAAATTTTGGTGATGAGGCCAATTCATGTAATTTTTGACTCCAAATCTTAAAAGAAGTAGACTTCTTAGGTAATCTTATTTTTTCTGATTTAGACATCTGCAAATAACCCTTGTAAAGATCTGTAAGTAGAATGCGCCATGATATACCATCTACTGCCAGGTGATGAGATGTAATAAATACATGTTTTTGTTTTCCATTTATATAAAAAACGGCGGCTCTCAATAATTCAGAACATTCAATATCTATTGACTTTTTTATTGTTTCACAAGCTTTATTTAACTCATTACTATTTTCAATAAAAATTTCTTCTAATTCAAAATCATTAATCGAAAGATCATTATTATAATAAATGGTTTTTAACTCTTTATTGAAATTTAACCGAAATGCATCATGATGAGTTATAATCTCTCTAAAAACTTTTTGTAAATTTTCTATCTCTAAACTATCGTTTATGTTTAATAAAACGGATTGGTTATAATAATTTGGATTTGGATGTTGTTTCTCAAAAAACCAACTTAATATTGGTGTCCATGCGACATCACCCACGGGTATATCCTGTTCGAGTATTGGTTTATTCTTTAAAGTATCGACATGACCACTAAGTACATCTATAGTTTGAAATGTCAAAATATCCTTTCCTTCAATCGAGATACCATTTTGTCTTAGCATTGATGCTATTCTTACCGCTTTGATCGAATCACCTCCTAATTCGAAAAAATTATCTGTTAAAGCAATATTCTCAACAAGTAGTATTTCTTCCCATACCTGAATCAATAATTCTTCTAACTTAGTATATGATTTCTCATTTTGAGATTTATCCAACTTCATTATTGGCAAAGGTAATGCCTTATAATCAGGTTTTCCATTAACCGTAAGCGGTATATATTCTATAGCTATTAGGTGAGATGGAATCATATATCGGGGTAATTTTAAAGTTAAGTAAGCTCGGATTTCCTTTACAGAATTTCCTTTAAAATCTGATGCCAATTTATAATATGCTGTTAGTGCATCTTCTCCGCCTAAAGCAGTAAGACAAATGATAACATCCTCAACAATAGTACAGTTTCTAAAGCACTCTTCAATAGCTGATAACTCTACTCTATATCCATTTATCTTAATTTGACTATCCCTTCTTCCTATATATTCAATATTTCCATCACTTAGGTACTTGGCCAAATCACCTGTTTTATACATAAAATGTCCTTGAACAAAAGGACTCGGAATGAATGTCTGATTAGTTAATTTTTCATTAAATAAATATCCCATCGACAAGCAATCTCCAGAAATATAAATTTCTCCTATTGCACCCAAAGGAACTGGAGCTAAAGATGTATTTAAAACATATATACTTGTATTATTAATGGGTTTACCAATAGGTACTGATTGACAATCTAAGTTTTCTTTAATATTAAAATCATAAATCATACAACCTACTGTGGCTTCTGTTGGTCCATACTCGTTATAGATCTCAATTTTGCCAGCTTTCATATCGTAAATCTGATGTGCCAAAGAAACATCAAACTTTTCTCCACCAACAATAATCTTTTTTATTCTTGATTTTTTGAATATTGAGCCAATTTCTTTTAATATTTTTAAATGAGAAGGTGTAAGTTTAATAATATCAACCTTATTATCTAAAACTACTTTTTTTATCAGAACCTCGTTCTTTATATCTTCATATATAACGATTTTATTCCCTGTTATTAGAGGAATGAAAATTGAAGTTATACTTAAATCAAAGGCTACTGATGTAAAAAGAGGAAATGAAGCTTCTTCTTTATTTAAGTAGTGATTAGCAGCCCAAGAACTATAATTAACCAATGATTTATGTCCTACAACAACTCCTTTGGGATTACCCGTGGTTCCGGAGGTGTATATAACATATGCTATATCCCCTGTTTTCACTTTTTCTAAAGAATTCAAATTCAGGTTATGATTATCTCGAATTTTATCTTTGTTTACAACATAAAGCCCCTCAAAATGATCAAACTTATCAGAATATTTACTATTTGTTATGACCATTTTACTTTTGCTATCGGTCAGTATGAACTCTAATCTATCTCTAGGAATTTCAACGTCAATAGGTAAAAAACATGTTCCAGATTTCAAAATAGCCAAAATGCTTATCAAAAAATCAGGTGTTCTATCCATAAATACAATTATTGGATCTTGCGTATCATGTTGGTTGCAAATATGATGAGCTAATTGATTTGCTTCTCTATTAAGCTCTGCATATGTTATTTGAGTACCCTCATATGCCATCGCTATTGCATCTGGTTTTTTTGCTACAATTTTTTCAACAAGCTCATGAATCTTATTATTTTTAGGATAAATACTTGTTGTATCATTAAAGCCTATAATCTTTTGATCATGTTCTTTTTTATCCATTAGTTGAAATTCTGAGGCAAGACCATTCGAAGAACTAACAACTAGAGAAACCAAGTTTTTAAAATATACTACAAATTGTTTTATGGTTTCTTCACGAAAAAGGCTTGAGCTATATTCAAAAGCACACTCCATCATGTTGTCTTGATCAAAAATTTCTAATGAAAGATCGAACTTTGAATATCCAGGATCAAAAAAATGTCTTTTATAAGTTAATGAAGGTGATATTAAATTTGGTATCCCCATATTTTGAAACACAAACATAGTGTCAAAAATAGGATTACGGCTTACATCTCTCTCTTTGGTAGTATTCTCTATTAATTTATAAAAAGGGTATTCTTGATTTTTTAACCCTTCAATCATATTATGTTTTTGTTTTTCGAGTAATTGAATGAAGTTATCCTCATCATTGACTACACTCTTCACAACAATATTATTAACAAACATGCCATACATTTTGCGTAGATCAATATGGTTTCTACCCGATACAGGAACTCCTATAACTATCTTTTTTTGTTGACAATATTTGGAGAGAAAAAGTTGGTATATAGTCAATAAAACTACAAAGGTCGTACATGAGTTTTCTCTTGCAATTATTTTTAATTTCGAAACCAATTCTTCCTCTAAGAGAAATTTTATTTTGCCTCCTTTTTGCGAAAAAATTGAAGGCCTATTAAAATCTGTAGGTAGATTAAGAATAGGAATAGCATCTGATAAATAATTATTCCAATACTCTTCTTGTTGCTTAAATCGTTCTGAAAGAAAAGTCTCTTTCTCCCACGCTACAAAATCCTGATATTCATGTACTAATTCATGAGGCTTTCTTTCGTCATACAATTTTGCTAGGTCTTCTAAAAAATTGTAAACAGAAATACCATCAAAAATGATATGATGAAAATCCAAAAACAATATAAAATACTTCCTTGATATATATAATATATGTATTCTAAAGAGTGGAGGATTAGATAAATCAAAAGGTTTAATTAAAGACTTGAGTTTATCATTCTTTTCTTTCTCTTCGCATTCATCTAGTGTAATATGTACATCAACCTCCTGTAAGTAAGAAAAACTTAATTCTTCTGAGCTATTAAAACACATTTTGAATGTATTACTTTTCCGAATCAGGTATCGTATAGAATTTTGAAGTTTTTCAATATTAATTTCATTACCAATGATAAAAGCATTAGGGTTGTTATATGCCAATGAATCTCTATTTACTTCCCAGGCATAAAACAACATCTTTTGAGCAGATGAAAGAGTATATTTCTCTTTTGCTGTGGATACAGAAATTGATGTATTTTTCTTCTTTAAATATTCATTAATTTGTTTTGCTGCAGAAGTTATAGTGCGATTTTCATATAAAATATTTAAAGGAAGTTCTATGTCAAACTCCTCATAAATATGCATACTTACTTCGGCAAGGCGTAACGAATTACCTCCTATTGAAAAAAAATCATCTGTGATCTCTATTTTATCGACTAACAAAACCTTTTGCCATATCAAATAGAGTTTTTGTTCTATATCAGAAGAGAAAAATGGTAATGACTCTGGTGATTTTATATCAGAAACTTTTAATAAAGTATCTAACTCTACTCTAACATCATCAAAAAATCCATTTTTGAATTGTTGTAAAAGTTTGAATCGCTGTAATTTTCCGCTTGTAGTTTTTGGGATTTTACGAACCGGAATAACATGTGTAAACGTAATCCCAAAATTTGTTGATATTAAGGCATTAAGTGCAGTTACAATAGGTACAAAATCAAGCAATTTTTGTTTGTGAATGACAAAAGCAATGACTTCCTCTTCTTGTGTAGAAGGATTAAAGTAACCCGAGATTGCTATTTTATTCAATTCTACATCTTCTACATTTTCTGCAATTCGTTCAATGTCATGACAATAAAAATTTTGCCCATTTTTAAAAATTACATCTTTAGATCTACCTGTTATATATAATTCATCATTTGATAAAAAACCTAAATCTTCTGTATTTAACCAACTATTAGAAGTAATAGTCTTACTTGTTTTGGTTTTATTATTATAATATCCTTTGGTTACGTTATTTCCTTTTATTTGTACAATACCAATATGATTATCGGACAATTCTACATTATCAACATTTGTAATTCTTACTTTACAATGCTCTATTACGTTTCCTACGTTAACGAAAGATGTACTTTTTTCAGTATCGACCGTTAGTTTTACCTTATCTCCAATTCCTAAATGATTTCTATCTAGATTAATAGATTTTATATGTTCTCCTATACTAGACATTGATACTGCCAATGAAGCTTCTGCCAATCCATAAACTGGACGAATTACTCCATTCTTAAGTCCATATTCTTCAAATTTAGAAATGAACTTTGTGGCTATATCAACTGAAATAGGTTCTGCCCCATTATATATTATTCGTAAACAAGATAAGTCAAGGTTATTTTTATTGATACCTCTCCAATTCTTTAATAAATAATGATACCCAAAATTAGGTGAACATGAAATAGTTACCCTATATCTTGAGACTTTCTCTAACCACAAAAAAGGTCTTCTTACAAATAGATTAGTTGGAATCAAATAGTGCTGTATCCCCATAAACATAGGGTTTAAATGAAATCCTATCAACCCCATATCATGAGTTAAAGGCATCCAACTCAACATTTTATCATTTATATCATAATTTGCAGACGTGCTAATATCATAAAGGTTGGTAAGTAAGTTTTTATGCGTTAACATAACTCCTTTTGGACTCCCAGTAGACCCTGATGAAAACTGAATAAATGCTAAATCGTTTTCTTTCGCTTCAAAAAGAATTGCAGTCCTATTTGTTTCAGTAGTAATATTACTTACATCAATAAAACGATCTTTTAAAAACGTATAACTTTCATCGGTATCGTCTTTAGAAATGAAGTTATTGATTTTCTCTACGTTACTTTGAGTACTTACAAAGTACGGATCATTTAATATACCCCAAATATTGATTAACTTTGTTAGGCCTTCATCTTTATATCCAACAGTAATAGGAACAGGAATAATTCCGCCAAGAATACAAGCCCAAAATACTAAAATAAAGTCTCTATTATCCTCTAATTGAATAACCAATTCAGATTTTGGCCTAATTCCCATATTTTGCAGAAACGCCAATACCTTTAATGAAGCATTGTACAAATCTGTATATGATAAAAACCTCTCTCTATCAGTTCCTTCAATAAAAGTTACTCCTAAATTGTCCAATTTAGATCTAGCACTCAACATTTCGTTAAGTGTTATAAAATTAAAGTCCGATATTGATTGTTTTCTTGACATCTTAGATAAATAAAAGCACATTCAAACAGTTTTATCAGCATAGCTATAAAATATTGTTAGAATGTCATTACTCTTGGAACACGATACAGGTATTAAATAAACCCAAAAAACTAATCCAAATAGCGTATCATATTTGAATTAACTTTTGTACAGGTATCTTTTGTTATCATAATTTAAAAGATTACCCTACATTTTGATTCATTAAATGGTTTAAAAAAGGTATTTTCTTTCAGGTAAACTTATTAGAATAGTGTTGGTGAATTGATGTTAAAAATTATCATCATAGCAAACAATTATTTAACTCATTAACATACTGAAAACATAACTTTATAGATATGATTGAAGTATAAATGCTCAAAAAAGCATTTTATTAAAAAGAGAAAAATGATAACGCCGTAAGTTTTTATCTCAGATCAATATAGTAATTGATATAAAAAGTGCTAGATGATGAAGTTTCTAAATGTTAACTCTCAATTATTTCAGTTAATATTAAAATTTAAACAAACATTCAAACAGCCTAAGAATGGCTTAGATACACTACAATAATATAACTATTAAACATGGCTTCGCCTCGTTGACTCACATAAAGTCTACATTATAACGAATATTTATTTCAAAAATTTTATGAGATAAAAAGAAAAATTGATCTTACAGAATTGAAAATTATTATATCCTAATTTATCCACATTGTAATAAAAACTTTCTAAAAAATCTTAATACATTTCAATTTATCTATCTGGATAGATTTTGTAAATATACGAAGGTCTAATCTTAAATTAGCTATGTTAAAACCATAAATTTCAGTAAAAATAATTACAGGATTTTGTTAAAACATCTAGAATTATTCAATAACCAATAATAAAAAACTGAATTTCAATAAATTAATATTACTCAATAATTCGTAAATAGAAATATAGAGATTTAAATAAAATACTAATTTTAACTATGTTTTAACACAACGGAGAGTTAATTGGTAGTGTTTTTAATCTTTTTCAATATTAAAAAGTAGGTTTCGGAACTTATACACATAAGTTTTAACGTACTAATTCTTTACCGAAACGGTACTATTATTTTTACTACAATCAAATCAAATGATAATAAAAATGTTAATTTAGCTCAAAACACAAAACAAATGGTTGATGTTTTTTATTCTACATTTAATGAACCTATTGCGAATGAGCATTGGTTAGCGTATCTGGATGTACTACCAAATGATTTAAAAAAAAGAGCATTGAGCTATAGAAGATGGCAAGATCGTCATACTTATGTTATCGGAAAGTTATTACTACTTCAAGGGCTTTCTAAATACGGATTCGATAAAAGTGTTTTTTCCAGAATAAAATACACAGAATATGGTAAACCATTTTTAGAAGAAGATATTGATTTTAATATATCGCATAGTGGAGAAAAAGTAGTTTGCGCCATCGGAAAAAATGTACAACTTGGTATTGACATTGAAGTCATAGAAGATGTTGATTTTGATGATTTTGAGAATGTAATGACCCAGTCGCAATGGCAATTTATTTTAGGATCAGATAACCCAATAAAATCTTTTTACTCTTTATGGACCATGAAAGAAAGTGTTATGAAGGCAGACGGTCGAGGGATGTCAATTCCTCTTTTAGATATTATAATCGAGAATAACAATGTACATTATAAGGGTAAAACATGGTACTTAAATGAGTTGTATTTTGATCATGACATATGTGCCTGCTTAACTACTAATTTATCGAATATCCCTATACAATTAACTAACGCTAATTTTGCTTTAGGTATAGAAAAAGTACAGACATCATTGATTACTACATATTCTCATATTTGAATTCAATAATTTTAATAATCAACTAATTGTATATTCTACAATTACTAAATCCGAATTAGAATAAATCAAATATTTCTTCTGTAATTAAGGTTACTTTTTCAACATTAAGAAATTAAACCCATTCTCTTGTAATCTGTTATATTTTTTAAGATCAAACTTATAGAGATACGCTCCTTTTTTTGATGAAGACTTATCTTTTGCCGCTGTTTTTTCTAACAAGTCCAGCGAAAGAATCTTTTTTCTAAAATTTCTTGAATCTAATTTTTTTTGAAAAATCTCTTCATATAATGATTGTAATTGGGGTAGCGTAAAACTATTTGATAACAATTCAAAACCAATAGGAAAGAACTGTACTTTATGTTGTAAATATTCTAAAGCATCGATTACCATTTTATTATGATCCAAGACCAAATCAGGGAGGTTATCTACGGCAAACCAAAAAGCTCCGTTTTGCTTTACCAGTTCTTTATTATACTCTTCAATCTTTATCAGGGCATATTGGGAAATAGATATACAACGCGCCCCGGGATCACGATCAACATGAGAATACGTTTTTAACTCTTCCATATATATATGATCTAAGCCCGTAATTTCTTTAAGCACCCGCTTTGCGGCTCCATCTGCATCTTCCTCAGGACGAATAAAACTTCCTATTAAGGACCATCCTCCTTTTAACGGTTCGACCTCTCTCTTAAAAACCAATAATTTAAGAACTCCTTTATCAAATCCAAAAATTACGCAATCTACAGCCACAAACAATTTTTCTCTACCGCTATACCATTTATTTTTTTCAAGATTCTTCATAAAACCTTTATTATTTTTAAGACAAATATAATAAACGTAAAAAATACATTTATTATATTTGTCTTAAAAATACTGATATCATAATGCAGAACATAGAAACCTTTGATCCGGAATTAGTTGTATTATCTCCAGGGAGGATAAATTTTATGGGAGGACACACAGATTACAACAATGGTTTTGTACTTCCTACTGCTATTGACAAAAAAATCACCTTCAGTTTTAGAAAAAATGAAAGTGATGCTATATGCAAGTTTTACACCAAAGATTATGATAAATCTTTTATTGTTGATCTAAATAATATTTCACCTAGCAAACATGATTGGGAAAACTACATATTAGGAGTTCTTGATCAACTACTCCAACGTACTGAAGATATCAAAGGTTTTGATTGTACATTAGAAAGCGAATTAGCTATAGGTTCTGGGCTAAGCTCTTCGGCAGCATTAGAGTGCGGTCTTGCCTATGGTATAAATGAGTTATTCAGTCTAGGTATTTCAAAAAAAGATATCGTAGTCTTAAGTCGAGATGCCGAACATAAATATGTAGGGACCAAGTGCGGTATTATGGATCAATATGCTTCTGTATTTAGTGAATCCAACAAAGTGTTGTTTATTGATTGTAAGTCTACAGAACACTCTTTGGTTACCCTGGATTTATCTAATCACAAGATTTTAATACTAAACACAAATGTATCTCATAACCTTTCTACAAGCGAATACAATATACGTAGAGAACAATGTGAAGAGGGAGTCTCTATTATTCAAAAAACCTACCCCTCTATTTTTTCTCTTAGAGACGTAACTCTAGAGATGCTCACTGCATTAAAAACCGAATTACCTTCAGTAATTTTTGAACGATGCCTTTATATTGTAGAAGAAAATCAAAGAGTTCTCGATGCCATAGAGTACTTAAAAAACGATAAAATCAAAGAGTTCGGAAACTTATTATATCAATGTCATGAGGGGCTTCGGGATAAATATGAAGTAAGTTGCCCTGAATTAGATTTTCTGGTCGATTACTCCCGCAGCAAAGAATATATATTGGGTTCGAGAATGATGGGTGGTGGATTTGGAGGCTGTACCATAAATATTATTGAGAACGTCCATATTGACGATTATATAGATGAAGTAAGTAAAGCTTATGAAAAGCAATTTGGTATACCCTTAGGTGCTTTTGAAACTACTCCTAGTATAGGAACTACGCACAAAAGAAATTATAGATGAACGAAAATCCACATAGAAGATATAATATATTGACTGGAGAATGGGTATTAGTATCCCCACATAGAACAAAACGACCCTGGCAAGGAAAAACAGAAGTTTCCAATACTATTAAGAGAAAATCATACGACAAAGATTGTTATCTCTGCCCCGGCAATACAAGAGCAAACGGAAGTTCAAATCCAAAATACACAAAACCTCATTCGTTTGTCAATGATTTTTCGGCATTATTGGTTGATATTGAGCAAAAAGATTATAATGATGGTTTATTAAAAGGTAAATCCGAAAGAGGTATTTGCAAAGTGGTATGTTTTTCTTCGGATCATTCGTTAACATTGCCGTTAATGACTGTAGAGGACATACAAGATGTAATATTTTTATGGAAAAAAGAATATCAAGAATTAGGCAAACTATCATATATTAATCACATTCAAATTTTTGAAAACAAGGGAGATGTCATGGGGTGCAGCAATCCTCACCCTCATGGTCAGATTTGGGCTCAGGAATCTATCCCCGAGGAAGTTTTAAAAAAGACACATCAGTTTTCGGATTTTTGGAAGGATAACAACAAAAGTCTATTACAAGAATACCTCGAAAAAGAACTTGAACTAAATGAAAGGATCATTCTTGAGAATGAACATTTTGTAGCACTAGTACCCTATTGGGCAATATGGCCGTATGAAACTATGATTCTTCCAAAAAAACATTTCAAAAACATCTCCGAATTAAACAATGATGAAATACAATCATTTGCGGCTATTATCAAAAAATTAACCACAAAGTATGACAATTTGTTTAACACGAGTTTTCCTTATTCGGCAGGGATTCATCAAGCCCCTACAGATGGACAAGAACATCCCGAATGGCATTTTCATATGTCATTCTATCCCCCTTTATTGAGGTCTTCGACTATTAAAAAATTTATGGTAGGTTATGAAATGTTTGCAGATCCCCAAAGGGATATTACTGCAGAACTAGCCGCTATAACACTAAAATCTTTACCCGAAATACATTACTGCCTCGACAATCAAGAATTGTAAATAAACATCCTTAAACTTTATTATGGTATTCCGTATTTTCATTTACAAATGATTTTGTAACTTTAAAAGATATATACCTTAGATCTATGCCTTTCACTCTAAAGCAATTCGGGATCCTGACTGAAAAAACATTGCTTTTTCTCTTTATAATGAAAAAAGATGGACAAGTCGTTGCATTTAATAATAGATGTAAAGTATTATTTCCTAATGAGTGTGAAAGAATAAAAGGTAAGTACATTACCGACTTTATTATTGATGAAGATGTTCCTATTTTCATGAAAGCTATATCCAAGCTGTCTATCGATAATCCAATTATCAACGAATCTTTTACTTTTCCTTTAAGTAGAATTGGCGTTCTATCTCTAAAGTTCGATTTTACATTACATAATGATTTGGTTTATGTTGCAGGAATAGACACTACTGAAGAATATAAGGAACATAGAGCCCTAATTACGATTTCTAAACTTACCAAAACGGGAGCTTGGTACTTTGATGTTATCAACAAAGAAATGTATTGGACCAAAGGATGTTATCTGATCAAAGAACTTGATCCCGATACGCCAATGACAAGAGATCTTGGAGCTAGTTTTTATCCCAAAGAATCCAGAGAAAGAGTAGAAAATTACTTAAGTACATTAATCGAAGGTAAAAAACCTTATGAATATACCGAAAAGATAATCACCAAAAAAGGAAATGAAAAATGGGTAAAAGTTGTTGCGCAACCGATAATTTACAGAAATGAAGTAGTGTATGTGAACGGAACCATTGCGGATGTTACAGATAGGCATAATTATATTGAAAAATTAAAATACAATGAAGAAATAAAGCATTTGGCTTTAAAAGGTATACAATCCGGATTGTTTGATTATAAAATCGAAGAAAATAAAATATTTTATAGTAGAGATTTTAAACGAATGTTGGATTTACCAACGGATGAGGATTATTTTACCGAAGAAACGTATAGAGATATGATTCATCCTGAAGATCTTAATAACGCACTACAACGAAAAGAAGATGCACTAAAAAATAATGATCAACACTATTACAATCACTATAGATTACGCGACAAAAATGGCGATTATAAGCATTATGAAGTACACGGTTTCAGAATTAAAAATGAAAATGGAAAAACCATTAGAATGATCGGAAATCTGATCAATGTACATCAAAAGAAACTTAATGAAAAAATCATTGAAGAAAATAAAAAAAGGCTTCAAGCCATGGTCAATAATGGCATGGATTACATCGTTTTATTAAATACCAAGGGTGAGATCTTGATGACCGATAAAGATTCGATAAAAACAATTAAACGAGATTTTAATGTAGATCCTACAGAAACTACATCGTTATTTATAGATGTAATGCCCGTTAATTTCAAACCATCTTTTGCAGATAATTTTAATGAAGCATTAAAAGGAAATACTGTAAAAAAGGAAATAGAAAGGATTACTTATGATGGAACCAATCAATGGCTAGAAACCAAATATATCCCTATCTTGGATGATGACTCAAAAGTAGATTCTGTTTTGATCACTTTTCATGATATTACCGAAGAAAAACTTGCACGATTAGCTATTAAACAAGCGCATATCAAAGAACAAGAATTAAGCGATTTAAAATCAAACATTCTATCCAACCTTAGTCATGAAATCAGAACACCATTAAACGGAATTATTGCAATTAGTGCACTACTCCAAAATGAAGTAGATGCGGAGGAGCGAAATAAGTTAACAGGATATCTTCAAGAAAGTCAAGATCGATTATTCGAAACTCTTAATACGTTAGGAAGCTTTAACGAAGTAGAAAGTATTCAAAAAAATCTTAACTATTCTAAACAAGACATTAATTATGTAGTCGAAACCTCATATAGGGAATATCGACACATTGCAAAGAAAAAAAAAATAGATTATACTTTAGATCTTGATGAATCAAGTCCTCAGGCTTCTATTGACGAAAAATTTTTCAAAACTGCCCTCAATAATATTATACACAATGCTATAAAATATACTAGTGAAGGTAGTGTACGAATAAAAATTAAAACCAAGCGATCTAAAAAAAATATTTATATTTATATTATAGATACAGGTATCGGTATCGATAAAAGCAACTATCAAAAAATATTCGATCCTTTTGTTCAAGAAAGTATTGGTTTAAGTCGAAAGTATGAAGGCACTGGTATAGGTCTTAGTGTTTCTAAACGATACATAGAAATCTTGGGCGGAAAAATAAAGGTGAAAAGTAAATTAGGAAAAGGTACCGAATTTATAATCATAATTCCAAAATGCGTATGAATATACTCTACGTTGAAGACAACAAAATAAATGCAATGGTTATGGATAAAATGTTATCCAAAAGTAACTCTAATGTTATTATTGCAGAAAATGGTTCGCAAGCCCTAAAGGTAGTTAAAGAGAAAGCTCTTGATCTTATTCTCGTGGATATTAATCTTGGTCTAAATCAAATGGATGGTTGCGAATTGTTGCAAAGGTTTCGAAAACTGGATATCTTAAATAGTATTCCTGTTTTTGCTGTTACTGCCTATGCCATGCCTGGGGATGAGCAGCGTTTTATCAATCTGGGTTTTGACAAATACTTTTCTAAACCGGTGAATTTTGACAAATTACTTTCTGTGATCTCAACAATTGAAATAAATTAAACCTACGAAAAAAGTAATACTATTTCAATTCTCAAAAAGCTTGTTTTTTGTTTATTATCTAATCTGAGTAAATCGTATTCCTAACTCTTTTTCTAAGTCTCTAATCGCTTTGATCTCTGATTTTGTGATTAATGCCAGTGACACTCCTGTTTTTCCTGCTCGAGCTGTTCTACCACTTCTATGCGTATAATAATCTACCTGATCAGGAAGTTGATAATGAAGTACAAATGATAAATTAGCCACATCGATTCCCCTTGCCGCAACGTCTGTAGAAACAAGTAATTGTAAGGTCTTATTCCTAAAAGCACGCATCACCTTATCCCGTTCTTTTTGGGTCATTTCTCCTTCTAATAACCCTACATCATAATTTTTCGCTTTTAATTGCTTAGAAAGTGTTCGGGCCGCGACTTTGGTTTTTGTAAATATTATTCCTCTATTTTCTTTCTGAGTTTTCAGGAAATATATTAATGTATCCAATTTACCAGATTCATCACCAACTACAAATTGATGATCTATACCTTTATTAACCGCATCGTCTTTATCTATGGTTACGCGTTCTGCATTTTTATGAACATAATCAGTAATAATATCATTCAATGAATGTGGTATTGTTGCCGAAAAAAGCCAAACGTTTCTATACCCTTTGGTTTTACTCAAAATGGTGGTTAGATCCTTTTTGAAGCCCATACTTAACATTTCATCAGCCTCATCCATGACAAGCGTATTAATTTTAGAAATATCTACTACTTTTCTTTGGATCAAATCAATAAGCCTTCCTGGCGTTGCTACAACAATGTGAGTAGGTCTATTTAATCTTGAAATTTGCTTTTCAATTTTTTCTCCTCCATAAACCGATTCTGTAAAAATTTTATCAGTATGCTTGGTGAACTTAAACAATTGCTTTGCGATTTGTTGTCCAAGTTCTCTTGTAGGGGCCAAAATTAAAGCCTGAATATATTGTTTACTAGGATCAATTCGAGATAATAATGGGATACCAAAAGCAGCAGTTTTTCCAGTTCCGGTTTGGGCTTTACCTATAAAATCAGTTTGATTATTCATTAAAACAGGTATTGCCTGTTCCTGAATTTTGGTCGGAGTAATAATCCCCATTTCTTTAAGACCTTTATTAAGGTCTTTAGGTACGCCTAATTCTAAAAATGTCATAATTGCCAGATTAAGTTGCAAAAGTAATTGAATAAATCAATAACCCATCTTAATCTGTAAAATAAGTAGTAAAAGTACATCTTGCACTAGCAAGATATACTCATAAAATAACCAAAAAGTTGTTTCTTAACGCTTAGTCCTCTTTTGTGAAAGTGCAATTCGTTCATACAAAATCCACCGTGACAATTAAAGTCGGCACCTTCATCTGAAGAAATAATATCTAATAGCACCACATCGTTATTATGATCATGATCAACAGCGACATGTAAATGAGCGTAATTAGATTTTTCAACTATTAATATGTGAGAAAATTCGTTCTTATTTTCAATAGTATGACTTTTTTCAAACCCTAAGCTTTCGATTGTTGACTCTATAGTGTGGTCGTGATCAACATGATTTAGGTTCATAGTAGTTACCTGCGCCTTTCCGAAAGTAAAAATTGATAAAAAAGTCAGTAAAAATAGGTTGTGTAAAGGTTTAGTCATACGTCAAATTTTAGGTTGGGGGTTAATTAAATTATGTTATAAATGTACCTAAACTGATAAAAAGTAATCGACAATTATTATCAATACTTCTTAAAAACATCGGCAAAATACATATATAATCGTTAAAAAGCAATTAAATATTAAGATTTAACATAATTCGCAAGAAATACATTTGGCTTTTGAGGGCAAAACCATAAAAAATGATGAATTATTCGTTTAAAACAGTTTTAAATCGTCTGATAAATGAGCCGGTAAATGTAGTTTTACACCCAAGGATTCATTCAATTTACGAATTAAATAACCAGATAATAAAGGAGATTCCTTTTCTATATTTTGGTGTACAAAAAAATGGATTTTATTAATTCCTTGCTTCTTCCAGTTTATTAATCTTTTTACCCAATCATCTAGTCTAGTGTAATCTGTAGGGTGATTTGCTCCAACATATCTTACAAATGCCTCATCATTGGTTAAGTGCATATGCAATAAATCTCTTCTACCGGCCGAGTCAGTAATTATATTTGCTATGTGGTTTTCTTCTAACAACGTATAGAGTTCATTTGCAGCAACCTCATCGGTAAACCAGTCGGTATGTCTAAACTCGACTGCTAACCTTATCTCTTTTGGCCATTTTTCGATAAACCGCACTACCCTATCAAAATATTTGGGTGCAAAATTAGCATGCATCTGCAAAAATATTGTCCCTAGTTTTTCTTTAAGATGGATAGCATTTGATAAGTACGAATCTACATAAGGTTGTACATCATCGTTTAATCTTTTTAAATGAGAAATGTTTTGCACTAATTTTGGGAAGAATTTAAAATCATCTGGTGTTTTATCATACCATTTTTTGAACTGATCTTCAGGAAATATTCTGTAAAAAGTAGCATTAAGTTCAATACTATTAAACTGTCTAGAATAGTATTCGAGCTCATCTTTGGTTCCTCTGGGATAAAAACCCTTTAAATCTTGCTTATTCCATTTGGCACATCCTACATAAACAGATAGTTCACCATTATCTGTCTTTTTTAAAACTGAAGCTGTATTGGGATGATCTTCGGGAAGAATAAAATCTATAGTTTCGGGATGCTCAACTTTACCAAATTTCATATAATTTCTTTAATAGATTAATACGTCCTAACAAAAATAGGGTTTATAAATAAACAATCTCTTCCATTACCGGATCTCTTTTATTGTTTATAAGTAGTTTAAAACTCTAATATGAGTAATGAAATTTGAATAAAACTATTAAGTATTTTTAGTAAACCTTCTTTATTATGGAAAACAGGGAATCAAATTTACTGGCAATGCGACCAGAATTATTAAATGCTAGAGTTTCTGAAAACATGTCTAATGACGAACAGTTTCAGAATAAAACGATAAGGCCAATTATCAAATTACAAGGGGATTTGCTTATCGAGGTTTTCAAAAATTATATTAAAAAAAGGAAAAATACTTTTTATGAGCTAGATCTAGAAAAAAAACTAGATTTTATTGAAAATGCGATTCAAAAAGACATGAAATTTAGAAATAGTCTTAAAGGAATGATTATCGGTCAATTTACTGTAGAAGAATATCTTACATACACACAAAATTCGTCTGCACTAAACAAACGGATGATGAACATTGTAAGAGAACGTTTACAAGATAGCATCCAGCTTTTAGAATGTAAAGTAGCTTAACGCTATCAACAAAAAATATAATTGATTTTAATGTGCTTTAAGATACATAAGCACATTATCTTCAATTCGTTTAGCTACCGAAGAAACATCGGCTTTGTTAAATGCTGATCCTGTAATACTCTCGTATAGCTCGATATAGCGGTCAGAAACTGAGCTAATATATTCGTCATTCATTTCAGGAATTTGTTGCCCTTCCTTACCCTGAAACCCATTGGTAATTAACCATTGTCTAACAAATTCTTTCGATAATTGTTTTTGAGGTTCTCCTTTTTCTTGTAACTCTTCGTATCCGTTAGCATAAAAATAACGAGAAGAATCGGGTGTATGAATCTCGTCGATAAGTACGATTTTGCCTTCTTTGGTTTTACCAAATTCGTATTTTGTATCCACCAAAATTAATCCTCTCTCGGCAGCTATTTCTGTTCCTCGTTGAAAAAGTTTACGTGTGTAATCTTCAAGGATTAGATAATCCTCTTCAGAAACGATGCCTTGGGATAAAATTTCTTCTCTAGAAATATCTTCATCATGTTCTCCGTTATCCGCTTTGGTTGAAGGCGTAATAATAGGTTCAGGAAACTTATCATTTTCTTTCATTCCTTCGGGCATCGGTACTCCGCATAATATTCTTTTTCCAACCTTATATTCTCTTGCTGCATGGCCAGATAAATATCCTCGGATAACCATTTCAACTTTAAAAGGTTCGCAAAGATGTCCCACAGCAACATTAGGATCTGGAGTTGCGATAAGCCAATTAGGCACCAAATCTTGGGTAGCTCCCATCATTTTGGTTGCAATTTGATTAAGTATTTGACCTTTAAAAGGAATTCCTTTGGGCATTACCACATCAAAAGCCGATAAGCGATCCGTGGCAATCATTACCAATAGCTCATCATTTATATTATATACTTCTCTTACTTTTCCTTTGTAAACAGACTTTTGATTAGGAAAATTATAGTTTGTATCTACTATTGTATTCATTTGTTATTATGCAAAATTCATAAGTCCCATGGTTAAATATTAGTATTTCTTATGGTCAAATACTAATCTATATACCTTTCACTTATTTTTTTAAAAAATATTTATCCGTTTCTATTTTCAATTTCTTTATAGGCCGAGATAACCTTTTTCACAAGTTTGTGACGGATCACATCTTTATCATCAAGATATATCATACCGATTCCTTGAATACTTTTTAAGACTAACAAAGCTTCTTTAAGACCCGAAGTCACTCTTCTTGGTAAATCAATCTGCCCAGGATCTCCAGTAATAATAAATTTTGCATTTTTACCCATACGCGTTAGAAACATTTTCATCTGTGCATGAGTTGTATTTTGGGCCTCATCTAGTATTACAAATGCATTGTCCAATGTTCTACCTCTCATAAACGCCATAGGAGCAATCTGGATGACTCCTTTTTCGATAAAACTATCTAGTTTTTCGTTTGGAATCATATCTCTTAACGCATCGTACAATGGTTGCATATAAGGATCCAGTTTTTCTTTTAAATCTCCTGGTAAAAACCCAAGATTTTCTCCTGCCTCGACCGCAGGTCGAGTAAGAATAATTCGTTTAACCTGTTTTTCTTTCAGAGCTTTAACGGCCAATGCAACTCCGGTATACGTTTTCCCGGTACCGGCAGGTCCAATAGCAAAAACCATATCGTTTTTATTACAAGACTCCACTAATTTACGTTGGTTTGCTGTTTGGGCCTTAATGAGTTTACCTCCTACTCCATGCACTAGTGTTTCTCCGCTATTCGCAGATGTTTCATAATCTTCTTTACTGTCACTAGTAAGCACGCGTTCGATTACATTTTCATCCAGTTTATTATATTTTCCAAAATGTTCCAAAAGCATATTAAGACGCATGTCAAACTCTTCGAGCATGTCTTCATCTCCATATACTTTCATTTTGCTACCTCTGGCGACAATTTTAAGTTTTGGAAAGTATTTTTTTAATAATTGAATATTGCTATTCTGAAGTCCGAAAAACTCTCTCGGATTAATCTCTGTAAGTTCAATAATGAGTTCGTTCAAAAGCTATACGAATTTTAGTATGAATTGTTTTTTGGATTGACTAAGTTTGCTAAAGTTATTTGAGATTTTTTGGGGAAAATAAAAACAGATCAAATTACTATATGATCATACTACCGTTTACATTAAAAAGTTACGGTATTTTCTTTTATTTTTCCACACAAAGAAAATCTTAAAATAACTTGAAACAAATTTACATATTTTTAAGCGCTTACAACTAAAAGATATTAACAAATATTGTTCATGCCGATTATTACGTTAACTACAGATTTTGGAATCAAAGATCATTTTGTGTCTGCGGTTAAAGGAGCAATCTATACCGAATTGCCAGAAGCTAAAGTGGTAGATGTATCGCATGAAATTTCGCCTTTTCATATCACCGAAGCCGCTTATATTATACAAAATGCTTATAAAAGTTTCCCGAAAGGTAGTATTCATATCATAGGTATCGATAGCGAGCTTAACCCCGAGAATAAACATATTGCGGTAAAACTAGATGATCATTATTTTATCTGTGCAAATAATGGACTAATCTGCTTGATCACATCCGAATTTAATCCCGAAAAGATTGTTGAAATAAATATTCATGATGCAATTGCAACAAATTTTCCGGTTTTAGATGTGTTTGTTGCGGTAGCCTGTCATATTGCTCGTGGAGGAACTCTTGAAGTGATCGGCAAAACAATTACCGAAATTAAAACCATTAAAGGTGTTACTCCTATTGTTAATCTTGGTGACAAACAAATTGTAGGAAGCATTATATACATCGACAATTATGGTAATCTTGTTACCAATATCACACGCAAACTTTTTGAAAAAATAGGAAAAGGCAGATCGTTTAAAATAACTGCTAGAACTGCAGTTTTTGAGCGTGTTTATAATCGATATAGCGATGCTATTAATTTTGAAATCGAAAAAAGTAAAAGAGAAGAGGATGGCAAAAAATTAGCTATTTTTAACTCCTCGGGTTACCTTGAACTCGCCATTTATAAAAGTAATCCAAAAACGGTTGGCGGTGCTTCCAGTCTTTTTGGGTTACACTATCGCGATACGGTAAGTATTAATTTTGAATAAAATGATAATAAGAATAGTAAAACTGGGATTTATCCCAGATCAAATCGACGCTTTTCTCGAAAACTTTGAGCAGAACAAAGATAAAATAAGAAATTTTGAAGGTTGTAACCACCTCAAATTATTAAGAGATACACATAATAGTAATCAGTTTTTTACCTATAGCCACTGGGATTCTGAAGAACATCTCAATAACTATAGAAACTCTGCGTTATTCAAAGGAGTTTGGGCAAATACCAAAAATAAGTTTAATCAAAGGCCAGAAGCTTGGAGTATAGATGAAGTTTGTAGTTTATAGTTTTTTATATCTCAGACTTAACGTTTATACCTAAAACCTAATACTAAATATGATTGCATTAATCAGAAAAGAGATTAGTACTTTTTTTTCCTCTGCCTCGGGATATCTTGTTATTTCCATATTTTTAATCCTTAACGGACTATTTTTATGGGTGTTTAAAGGGCAATACAATATTTTGGATAGTGGGTTTGCAGACCTTTCGCCTTTCTTTCAAATTGCCCCGTGGATATTATTATTTCTTATTCCGGCAGTAACTATGCGCAGTATTGCCGAAGAAAAAAAACAAGGTACTCTTGAGTTATTAATTACAAAACCCATACGATACTGGCAGTTAATTTTTGGTAAATACTTGGGAAGCCTAGCATTGATTATTATGGCGCTTATTCCAAGTTTATTATACGTTATCACTATCAACAAGTTAGGAGATCCAATCGGAAATATCGATGTAGGTAGCACGTTAGGCTCCTATATTGCTCTTGTTTTAATAAGTGCCACATATACCGCTATTGGTATCTTCTCATCAGCTATTACCAAAAATCAAATTATTGCTTTTTTATTAGCGTTACTGCTATGTTTTCTAATGTATTATAGCTTTAGCGAACTTTCTAATTATAATATACTAGCATCAGAGTCCTATAGCATTGATCAATTAGGAATGCAGTTTCATTATGATCGTATCAGTAAAGGAATTATAGACACCCGGGATATTTTTTATTTTATAAGTGTGATCGCTTTGTTTATCGTTTTAGCGATTTTAAGTGTAAAAAAAGGTGGCAAAAAGCAAATGATCAAACCTATTGTGATTACTCTGGCTGCCGTTTTATGTAGTATCGTTTTTGGAAACTCTTTTTACAAAAGGTTTGACCTTACTCAAGATCATCGTTTTACTTTATCAAAAGCTACCGAGGCTTTAGTTTCTGAGGTAGCAACTCCTATCGTTATTGATGTATTATTAAAAGGCGATTTTCCGTCCGAATTTAGGCGTTTACAACAAGAAACCGAACAGTTACTGGAAGAGTTCAATGCTATAAATCCAAATATAAAGTACATTTTCACCAACCCTTTAGAAGAAGAAGTATTACGATCAGAAACGATTTCGGAATTACAACGTTTTGGGCTTACACCAATGGAAGTAAGTGTACAAGAAAGTGGAAAAACTAAAATCGAAACCGTTGTTCCCTGGGCAATCATGGGTTTTGGAAACAAAAGTGTAAAAGTTCCTTTAATAAAAAATACTATTGGCGCAACGTCTCAGGATCGTGTTAATAATTCGATTCAACAATTAGAATATGCTTTTGCAGATGGGCTCACAAAATTGTTACATCCAAAAAAACATAAAATAGCAGTTTTAAAAGGTAATGGCCAATTACCAGATATCATGATTGCCGATTTTATAAAAACACTTCAAGAGTATTATTTTGTAGGTGCTTTTACATTAGATTCTGTATCTGGTAATCCCGAAAAAACTCTAAATGATCTTCAAAAATTTGATATGATCATTAATGCTAAGCCAACACAAGCTTTTTCCGAAAAAGAAAAATATGTTTTGGATCAATTTATCATGAATGGTGGTAAATCCTTATGGATGATTGAGTCTGTAGCTATAGAAATTGATAGCCTTATGAATCCCGAAGGTACATCTGTAGCACTAATGCAAGATTTAAGGTTAGGAGATGCTTTATTCTCTTATGGAGTAAGAGTGAACCCTGTTTTGGTAAACGACTTATACTCTGCCCCTTTGGTACTAGCATCTGGACAAGGCGAAAACACACAATTTACACCGTACCCATGGTTTTACGAATCTCTTACCAAAAGCAATGGAAATCATCCGATAGTTAAAAACACAGAATCGGTAAAATTTGAATTTGCGAATCAAATCGATACCCTTAAAAACAACATCAAAAAAACTATTCTCCTTACCAGTTCGGACAACTCAAAATTGGAAGGTGTACCCAAAGAAATTAGGCTTGATATTATTAGACAAAAACCTGATATTAATAGTTACAATGAGGGACCACAAAATCTAGCTGTCTTATTAGAAGGTCAATTTAAGTCTACCTATAAAGATAGAATCAAACCAGTTAAATTTACTTCTCATAAGGATAACAGTAGTACTACCAAAATGATTGTAATTGCAGATGGCGATGTTATTAAAAATAAAATAAGACAAGGACAACCTATAACATTAGGTTTTGATCCTTACATGAACTTAAAATATGGCAACAAAGAGTTTTTATTAAATTCTGTTAACTATTTGCTAGATGATTCTGGATTGATAGGAGTACGCAGTAAAGAAATCGAAATACCATTTCTTGATGTCGAAAAAGTAGTTTCTAACAAAACATTGATACAGATAGTTAACATTTTGGGACCTTTAATTCTTTTAGGAATTTTTGGTATTGCTTTCTTCCTGATTAGAAAGAAAAAGTACATAAAAGCGGGTTAAAATTCTATTTTTTATATTTGATATTGAAAGCCAAAATCTTAAAGTCATAAACCTATCGACCCTGAAAACCTAAATATTGTATTAAAAACCGAAAATCTCTCGATCGGATATCGTACCAAAAATGAATTAAATGTGGTATCGGCCGATATTAATTTAAAACTTCATGAAGGAGAATTAGTAGGTTTGGTTGGCGCAAACGGAATTGGTAAATCTACATTATTAAGAACTCTATCCAAAGTACAACCACCGTTACATGGCAGTATTTTGTTATCAGACAAAGATATTGCATCGTATAAATCAATAGAGCTGGCTTCGCAGTTAAGCATTGTGTTAACAGAACAAATAGCCTCAAAAAACCTTACGGTCCAAGAATTGGTAGCTCTTGGTCGACAACCATATACCAATTGGGTAGGTAAAATGGTCGAAGAAGATATCGAAAAAGTCAGAAAAGCAATAGAAGTAACTCATATTTCTGATCTGGTTAACAAAAGGTGTTTCGAGCTTAGTGACGGGCAGCTACAAAAAGTACTCATCGCTCGGGCTATTGCTCAAGACACACCCTTTATCATGCTAGACGAACCTACTACGCACTTGGATATATATCATAAAGCATACATCTTAAAACTCTTAAAACGTCTTGCATTCGAGACTAAAAAAACAATTTTGTTTTCTACCCACGAAATAGATTTTGCCATACAATTATGCGATAAGATGATCGTTATGAATACAGATGGTTTTGAATTTGGTCGCCCCAAAGAACTAGTACAGGCAAGAGCTTTTTCTGGGTTGTTTCCTGAAGATTTAATACTTTTTGACTCCAAGTCAGGAAGATATAAAGTTAGAAATTGATCATAAGCACTTAAAAAAACTATTATGAGACCTCATCATTATAAATTTTTAATCTACCTTTTTGCTATTTCGTTATTCGTATCTTCATGTTCTAGCGATGATAATTCGGTACCTCCCGAAATTGACAATCCAAACGAAAATGGCCTTACCGATTATCAACTCAGTGTGGTTTCGTATTTTAAGCAAGTAGCCCTGGGATTCGAATTTGGTAATGCAAGTAAAATTACCAGAAAGTGGACTACAACTATGAAGGTCTTTGTGGCCGGAACTCCCAGTACTGCATTAAGAACAGAATTAGACCGTATTGTTTCCGAAATCAACACCTTGGTCTCTGATGGTTTCAAGATAGAAATTGTTGATGATGTTAATCAATCTAATTTCTACGTTTTCTTTGGTACTGGAGGCCAATATGCTAACCTATATCCAGATCAATCTTCATTAGTAGCGAATAATTGGGGATTGTTTAGCATTTTTTGGGATGGATCTAATGCCCTTAACAATGGCCATATGTATGTAGATATTAACCGTGCCAATGACGCTGAGCAAAAACATTTGCTAAGAGAAGAATTAACACAATCATTAGGGCTAGCAAGAGATTCTACAAGGTTTCCTGATAGTATTTTTCAATCCGAATGGACAAGAACTACCAGATATGCAACAATTGATAAAGATCTTATCAAACTTTTATATCATCCAGATATGGAAATAGGATTAAATGCTACTCAAGTTGAAGCACTATTAATCCGTATTCTTAAGACTCCATAAAAACATGATATCTTTAGGATATTAGTTGGATCAAAATAAATCTTTTCTAACTTCTAATCTTTATCTTTGAATAAAGTAAATTAGAGAGTAGATGTTAGAATACACACCGATCATTATTGCTATTGGGGCAATTATTATATCAATCGTTATTGGGTTTTTTATTGGTAAATATGTGGCTTCATTAAAAAACAAAAGTGATGAAAGTACTGTTTATGAAAGAGCATCGCAATTGCAATATCAATTTGATGAATTAAAAAAATCTTCTGAAAAACAAATTTCAATACTCAATCAAGAACGAGAAGAAATACGAAGAGAGAAGGATCATGTACATACCGAACTTACTCGTCGTAATGCACAATTTGAAAATCTTCAACTTAAAAACACTGAACAGAAGGAAGAAGTCGAAAAGTTACAAGAAAAATTCACCAAAGAATTTGAGAATCTCGCCAATAAAATCCTTGATGAAAAATCAAATAAGTTTACCGAACAGAATAAAGAAAACATAAAGAATATTCTTACTCCTTTACAAGAAAAAATCAACACCTTCGAAAAAAAGGTAGAACAAACTCATAAAGAAAGTATTGATTATCATGCAGCTTTACGCCAACAGATTCTTGGACTAAAGGATTTAAATGAACAAATGAGTAAGGAAGCTACGAACCTTACAAAAGCACTAAAAGGTGATAATAAAATGCAAGGGAACTGGGGCGAACTTGTGCTGGAACGCGTATTAGAAAAATCTGGACTAGAGAAAGATCGAGAATACTATGTGCAGCAAAGTTTTACCACCTCTAATGGAGAGCGCGTATTACCAGATGTCGTTATTTATCTACCCGATAACAAGAAAATGGTTATCGATTCTAAAGTAACTCTAACTGCATACGAGCGATTTGTTAATGAAGAAGATGACATCCTTAAAGCGGGTTATCTCAAGGAGCATATCAACGCTTTAAAGCGACATGTAGATCAGCTTTCTGAAAAAAATTATCAAGATTTATATGACATCGAATCACCCGATTTCGTATTGCTGTTTGTTCCCATAGAACCTGCATTTGCCATCGCTATTAATGAAGACAACAAACTTTATAATCAGGCTTTTGAGAAAAACATTGTTATCGTAACTCCCTCTACTCTACTTGCCACATTACGCACTATAGATACGATGTGGAATAATGAGAAACAACAGCGTAATGCTATTGAAATAGCAAGACAAGCAGGAGCTTTGTATGACAAGTTTGAAGGATTGGTCAAAGATTTAACCGGAGTAGGTAAAAAAATTGATGATGCTAAAAAAGACTATTCTGCTGCGATGAATAAATTAGTCGAAGGGCGAGGAAACCTAATTACTAGTGTAGAAAAGCTTAAGAAAATGGGGGCTAAAGCCAAAAAATCGTTACCCGAAACCATTATTAAAAGAGCTACAGAAGATAATGATTCTTAAAAACGAACCGATATGAACAGTATAGATTCATCACAGATTATAATACAACTATTAATTGCATTACTTTATGCAATCCCAACCGTATTATTAATACTTATTATTTTGTATTATATAATAAAAAAAGGTGCCAAAATTGATGGTATTTTAATGTTAATAGGAAATATTATTGTTCTTATTGCTACAATCATAAGTAAAATCCTATTTATACAATTAGTGCATTATCAAAAATGGGAAGCCACTTCATACTCTTATATGGTTGCCGTCATAAATATTATTTCTTTTATCGGATCCTTAGCCTTTGTGATTGGGTTACTTTTATTAATTAGAAAAATTGTAAAAAATAAATTATAAGCACGGTGCAATGAAAATAAAACATCTCTTCATCTTATTATTTTTAATTGGGTGTATTACAAATGCTCAACAAAATTATTTTCCAGACCAACAAAATTGGGAAGAAAAGACTCCAACCGAATTTAATATCGATTCGCAAAAAATAGATCAAGCCGTCCAATTTGCAAAAGAACACGAGTACTCTGGAGCCAAAGATTTACGGCAAGCTATTGTAAAAGGATTTGAAAGAGAACCTTATCACAAAATCCTGGGGCCTACCAAAAAGCGTGGCGGTCCCGCAGGATTAATCATCAAAAACGGATACATTATTGCCAAATGGGGAGATATTGATCGTGTGGATATGACTTTTAGCGTTACTAAAAGTTATCTGTCTACTATGGCAGGACTGGCCTTAGATGATAAACTAATACCATCTGTGGATAGTAATACTTACACTCATGTATGGGATCACACTTTTGATGGAGTACATAATAAAAAAATTACCTGGAGACATTTATTAACACAATCCTCAGACTGGTCCGGTCAACTCTGGGGGGGATACGATTGGGCAGATCGACCACCACGCGATGGAGGAATTGATGATTGGAAACTAAGAAAATTACATGAACCAGGAACCGTTTTTGAATATAATGATGTTAGAGTAAACGTACTCGCATATTCGTTATTAAATGTATGGAGACGACCATTACCACAAATCTTAAAAGAAAGAATAATGGATCCTATTGGGGCTTCTACTACCTGGAGATGGTTTGGTTATGACAATTCTTGGATTACCATGGATGGTATAAAAATGCAATCAGTTAGTGGTGGCGGACACTCTGGTGGCGGGATGTTTATCAACACCCTGGATCATGCTCGATTTGGTTTATTGTTTCTCAATAATGGAAATTGGGATGGAAAGCAATTACTATCAAAAAACTGGATTACTGAAGCTACCACGCCCTCTCAAGCAAATCCTAATTACGGTTTTATGTGGTGGCTCAACCAAAAGGGAACACGCCATTGGGAAGGGTTACCAGAACATTTATATTATGCAGCCGGTTTTGGTGGTAATTTTATTGTTATCGATCAACAACAAAATCTAGTTGTAGTAACAAGGTGGTTAGAGCCTAACCAAATAGATGAATTTATGACCAAAGTTTATAGTGCCTTATGAAAAAAGTATTAGCAATTATAATTATCGTGATTCTTGCTCTTTTTGCAGGATGGTATGCATTCGTGTATTACGCTAGTTATAGCGAAGGAACCAGAAGTGGCGAATTGATTAAGTTTAGCAATAAAGGTGTCGTTTTTAAAACTTGGGAAGGAGAAATAAGTCAGGGAATTTCTGGTGCGCAAATATTTAGTTTCTCGGTAGAAGATAAAAACAAAGCTATTATCCAAAAACTTGAAAAATTTCAGGGTAGATATGTAAAACTCAAATACAAAGAAAGATTTGGTCAAATTTCGTGGCTAGGAGACACAAAATATTTTGTTATCGATGTGGTTGAAGAAATTTCACCACACTTTAGAAATAAATAAATGAAGGCGTATGAAAAAATATAAAACCAATAAAGAATCGAGAGTAGTTATCTCAGAATTGATGTTACCTTCTCATTCTAATTTTAGTGGAAAAATACATGGAGGATACATTTTATCCTTAATGGATCAAATTGCTTTTGCTTGCGCATCCAAACATTCTGAAGCCTATTGCGTTACGGCTAGTGTAGATAAAGTAGATTTTTTAAAACCTGTTGAAGTTGGAGAACTCGTTACCATGAAGGCGTCTGTAAATCACGTAGGCAATACATCAATGGTAGTGGGTGTACGTGTAGAATCTGAGAATATACAAACTGGAAAAATGAAACATTGTAACTCGAGTTATTTTACAATGGTAGCCAAAAACAATGAGGGACAGAGTGTATCGGTTCCTGGTTTAGTTTTAGAAAACAAAACAGCAATACGTCGTTTTGTTCGTAGTATCATTCGCAAAGAAGATGCTCAGGCAAGACGCGATCGTTTTAAAGCTTCAGAGTTTGAATTTGAATCTCATGTAGAATTATTAAAGGAATATAACGTAAAAATCCAGTTATAATTAAACCGCGAAGTCTGCGTTATACTATCGATTCTTAGAATCTTCGTATATTTCAATAAAAAACCCCGAGTTATGAAAAATGTTATCCATAAGTATATCTTATTTACCGCATGCGTATTATTTCTTGCAGGTTGTAGTAGTAACGATGACGGTGCAGATCCTGATCCTGATCCCGATGTAAATCCTAACCCTGATAAAATTACTACATATGAAGCAGATGTAAAGACCATTATCGATCAACAATGTTTACGCTGTCACACAATTCCCTTGACCGAAGGTGCTCCTTTTCCTATGAGAAATTATGACGAAGTTATTGTTGGTGTAAACCGTGATCTGGTATTAAGAATGGTATCTACCAGTATTAATAATGTAATGCCTCCTTCAGGTAGACTTCCTCAGGAAACCATAGATATTATTTTGGACTGGGAAGCAGATGGGTTCTTAGAAAGATAATTATTTTTAAAATTTTAATTTACTTGAGGTTATTCACTCTAACCGATTGCATGTAATCATTATTTTTACCTGCAATTATATACGAAGTACCTTTTACATTGATTTTGGTCATATCTTTTATATCTCCAGGAAGATATAATCCGCTTTGAGTTGCAGGAATAGGTGAAAAATTTCCAGAGCCATCTCCTTTAAGAAATACTCCGTAACCTGCATCATTTCTTGGTGTTTCAACTTCAGAAACATATAAATTACCCGCTACTAGTGCATCTAGATAACCATCTTTATCAAAATCATCGACCAATGTCTTACTTATCGAAGATAATTGTGCTGCAGATGGTAATTTTTTGATTTTAAATTCGCCATCAGTATTTTCAAGATATATACTTGCAAAAGATTTAACTTGATAATGCAATGAAGACTCTAGTGATTCTTTGGTATAGACATCGACCAGTGTAGCTTCAGAAAAACTTTTATAGTCTTTAAATTTATACTCGATTCCCGATATTTGTTCAGACGAGCACTGTCTGCCCCGTACAGGAAATTGTTTCCCTTCATTATAATAACTCAATACAATATCCGAAGAACTATTTTTGTCAAAATCATTTACATAAATATCAAAAGTTTCATCTTCGGTAGCTTGGTATTTATAATTTAATCCATTATTACCTACAATGTAATCCATATCGCCATCGTTATCAAAATCACCTTCGGCTATACTCCACCACCAACCTGTAGTATCTGTTGTTAACCCCAACTTTTCTGACTCTTCAACAAATCCGGTTTTTGTATTCTTAAAAACACGAATTGGCATCCACTCTCCTACAATGATAATATCTAATAAATCATCTTTGTTATAATCTGTAATCACAGCACTTGTAGCCATACCCAGGTTTAGAAAATCAGGTGCAGTGCTTTCGGTAACATCTTCAAATCTGACCTCATCATTTTTACTTATATTTCTTAATAGATGTGTATTTGCCGGCATTGGATACTGCCAGGGTATTTGCCTACCGAGTACGATCAAGTCTTGTTTTCCATCTTTGTCAAAATCAATGGTATATACTCTAGAACCACTAGTAAGCATTGTAGGCAATACAGTATCATTAGCTTTCTCAAAATTACCCGCCCCATCATTAATGTAAAGTCTATCTTGTAACAACTCTGAATCTGGTGAAAATTCGTATCCACCACTTACTACATATACATCATTATCTCCATCTTGATCAGCATCAAAAACAACAGCTCCCACATCTTCGTACGACTTATCCGATTCGAAAACTGCCATTTCTTGTTCTTCAAAACCTTTTTCTGTTTGATAAAACATTCTTCCGGGTTGTTCTGCAGCTCCGCCAAAAAAGTAATCATCCAATCCATCATTATTTAGGTCTCCTACGGCCAAGGCCGGACCAAAAGACGACATTTTATGAGGTAGTAATACTTGTCTACCAAAGTCATTATAGGTATTTTCTTTATGCTTATATTCCGGAAAAAAATCGTTACTCTCTGATGCAAATAAGGTTGTTTTATATTCTTTATCCAAAATAGTATCTATAGAAGCATCCTTATACTTAACCACAAATTTTTGATTGGCCTCGACATTATTTAATATTTGAGATTTTTGATCAGGCCACACCACTTTTAATTCTTTTATCGCATTTGTAGTATTTAACCCAAAATGTAACTCTGGAGCAACCGAAGACTGAAACCCTCGAGATAATGTTAATTCTTGCATTTGAGTACCTAGATCTGTAGTAACATACACTCTAGCTCCAAGCCCAAATTTATTTTTAGAATCCCCTTCAAATCCCACCGAGATATAGTTATTCTTTTTTGAACTTCTATTTTCAAAAACCGAAGCATAATCATCTATATTACTAGTTATTATTTCGAGATCACCATCATTATCGAGATCGGCATACACTACACCATTAGAAAATCCTTCGTATTGTATACCCCATTTCTCATTCGCCTTTTCAAAACTCAGGTCTCCTTTGTTTTGAAACATAAAATTATCTATCTTCTCCGAAGGTATACTTAAGCTTTTTTGCAAAAGACTATCTTTTTGAAGCTTAGTACCAGATAAGCTTTTGAAATAATCGTTATTATTAATTTCTCGCCTGGTTCCGTTACTTATAAATAAATCTTTATATCCATCGTTATCGAAATCTGCAAAAAGTGGTCCCCAACTCCAGTCTGTAGATGATGTCCCGGTAATTCTAGATACATTAGAAAATTTAGGTATACCATTTTCTACTATTCCAGTATTAAGCTGAAAGCAATTGTGCATGTATTGATAATGAAATCCAGAGTTTACTGTGCTCCAAAATAACCTAGTATTCATACTCGCCATATTTGCTTTTTTTCGTCTATTGGATTGAGCATCCATATCGACTTGAAAAACATCCAGGTTACCATCATTATTATAATCTGCAATATCAGCACCCATACCAAAAAAAGCTGTATGTGCAGTCGCCTCTTTAACTACTTCTTTAAAAGTACCATCTTGATTATTAATGTATAAATAATCGGGTGTACTAAAATCGTTGGATACATATATATCAGGCCAGCTATCATTATTTAAATCACCTACTGTTGCACTTAAAGTAAGTCCGAAGCTTTTAACGCCTGCGGCTTCGGTTACATCTGTAAACGTATCTCCATCATTTCTATATAAATGATCTGTTTCATGATCTTTTATATTCTTCATTTTAAAAGAATAATAAAAATTAGGAGCATTAAAACTAGTTGGAGGATAATTAGCCACGTATAGATCTAAATCCCCATCTTTATCATAATCAAAGAAAGTACTTTGTACACTATTACCTATATCTGCAATACCATATGTTTCTGCTTTTTCAGAAAATGTAGTATCGCCATTATTTATAAATAACTGATTTTGTTTGGGTTCGAACTTACCTCCAACAGAACAGTAAATATCCAATAATCCATCCCCATTTATATCAACCATTGTAACGCCGGTATACCATCTATTATCACCAGATACTCCCGCTTTTTCTGTTACATCCTCAAATTTGAGATTACCTTTGTTTAGGTATAATTTATTAGAAACTTGGTTGCCGGTAAAGTAAATATCCTTAAGCCCATCATTATTAATATCGCCAACTGATACTCCACCGCCCATGTACAAATACGAATATGTAAAGTAGTTTAAAGAATCATTTTCTGTAAGCGTATTATTAAAATCAATCCCTGTTTCTGAATGTACCAGAGTAACAAAAATCTTTTCGTCAATTAATTCTTCTTTTTGTGTGCAACCCGCTAGTATTAATAGACCAACAAGCACTTTCCCCCATTTACTTAACATACAATTCTAAATTAAAAAAACAGTATGCCTAACATACTGTTTTTATAAAACAATTCAAACTAAAATAATTTAATAACCATCATTTTGTTTAATGACACCTCCACTTACATCTATTACACTTTGTGCAATTGGATATACTACGCTTCTTGGTGCAAAAGACACACTGCTTAAATGTGTTCTTTTTGTAGATTCTTCACTCAAATAACTTGTTATAACATTTACTGCTTCTCCTCTTCTTGCCAGGTCAAAGAAACGATGTCCCTCTAAAGCTGTTTCGATTCTATATTCGTGAGCAACCGCTTTAATTGCCTGATCTTGACCAGAGAAAGTACCGTAAGGGTTAATTACATAGTTAGCTGCTGGTGTAGCTGTAGGCATACCATCTGCATCCAGTTCTTTAACAAAGTCATCAGTATTTGCGGCACGCATTCGCACTCTATCTACTAAAGACGCACCTAGGTCACCTTGTCCCATTGCTGCCATTATCTCTGCTCTCCACAAAAGTATTTCGGCAAATCTGATAATATTAGTATTTATGGCACTTACAGCTGGAGCCCATGCACTAGGAGCATCTATAGTTGCATCCTCGAATTGACTTTGTCTAAACACAGAAATTTTTTGCAAATACGGTCCTCCATTTGCAGGATTACGGATCCATGACTGTCCAGGCATAATCCCCCAACCATTAAAATCTATACCTCTACGTCCAACTTTCCAATCTAACCTAGGATCCAATTCGCCTGTATATGGTGTAAAAGGATCGTCTGAAGCGACACCATCATCATTAGTAACATCAACATCATTAAATGTATCTAATAAAGGTAAACCTGATGCATCAGTTTTGTATGCATTAACCAAATTCTGAGATGGCTGGAAAAAACCACAACATGCTCCACCTGTAGTACCAACCGGCGCTCCATTAGGAAAATTAAGTGCTTGCCCCCAATTACCATTATCATCATTTGCAGCTCCATCGGCCACCGTATGTTGCACCGCAAATATAGATTCGCTAGAGTTTTTTGTAGCGGCATTAAAGTTATCAGAATAATTAGTGGTTAAACTATAAGGTCCTGCATTAATCACATCATCAAGAACAGGTGTTGCTGCGGCGTAATCCAGTTGATACATATGTGTTTTTGCAAGATATGCCTTTGCTGTCCAGCTATTTGCCGCTCCAACAAATCTTGAAGTTTCTGGAAGGTTATCAACTGCAAACTGAAAATCTGCTTCTATTAACCCCCATGAATCGACATTTTCATTACTCTGCGATTCTGTAACCGTTTCATCTATAAAAGGTATTTTACCCCATATTTTCTTTGCTTCAAAATGATAGTGCGCTCTTAAAAACCTTCCTTCTGCCACAAATTGGGCAGATTCTGCTGCTGTTAAGTCGCCATTCTCTAATCCGGTTTGCGCACCACGAATGGCTTCATTACTTCGAGCTACTCCTTCAAAAATAGCATTCCATAAAAAACCATAATAACTATTCTCGGTTGGTAAAGCCTGGTAAGCTTCAACATTATCTATGATAGGCTGATCTCCAGGATCACTACCTTTATAAGCATTGTCTGATGATACCTCTCCATAAATCCAATGAGAAGGATCTGATCGCCAAGGATCTGAAGTAGATACATTTAAGTCTAACATACCATAAGCAGCCGTTAATTGAGAACTAACCCAACTACTATCAAAAACAATAACATCTTCACTTAGCTGCCCTTGTAAAGGAACTTCCAATTCATCTTTACATGACTGAAAAACAATTCCTATCTGTAATAAAATACCAATCGCTAATATGATTCGCTTGGTATTTGAAAATTTAAATATCTTAATCATTACAATTTTTTTTAAAATGAAACGTTCAATCCCATGTTCACTGATCTCGAAACGGGGTAAGCTCCTCTATCAACTCCAATTTCTAAATTGGCCTGTTGTTGATTCGTATAGTTCGATAGGTTAATCTCTGGATCTAAACCACTATAATCAGTAATAGTAATTAAATTCTTCCCTTGTAAAAAGATTCTAATTTTGTCAACATTTAGTTTAGAACTTATCGCATTACCAAGGGTATACCCAACGGCTATATTTTTAAGTCTTATATAAGAACCATCTTCAATATAGTAAGAAGAACCTACTGATTCGTCTGCGCTTAGTGTAAATGCTGGTAATGTTCCTCCTGTGTTAGTTGGAGTCCAAGAGTTTTGTATATAATCTAAGCTTCTGGCACCTTCAAAATTTGAGAAATCTGTCCAGAATCTAGTAAGATTATATATATCATTTCCTTGTGAACCTTGAAAAAGAAGTGATAAATCAAAATTCTTATATTCTGCATCAAAATTTATCCCATAGGTAAAATCCGGATGCGGATTACCGATTATATCTCTGGCATCACCAGTGATAATAGCTCTTCCGGTGTTTGGATCGATTCCTTCCCAGGTAAACCCAACAAAAGAAGAGATCGGCTCTCCTGCAAGAGTATTGGTCGTTTCGAATCGTGTTTGCGATCCTAAAGTAGGATTAGCGATTACCTGATCCAGATTGTTTTCATCTAAGAAATCAACTTCATTTTTATAATGTGAAACATTTACGCCAACTGTATATGAAAAAGCTTTATCTGGGCTATTAGAATATTTAAGTCCTAAATCAAAACCTGTATTTGTCATTTGACCAAAGTTTCTGAAAATTGAACCAATGGTATTACCAAAAACCGTTGGGTCTACAGGTACCGCTAGCAACATATCTTTAGTTACCGCATTATATACATCCAGATCAACACCAAATCTATTATCAAACAATGAAGCAGATACACCAAAGTTTGTTGTTGTTGTTGTTTCCCAAGTTAAATTAGGATCTCCTATGTTAGATAAGAAAAATCCTGTTTGCCCATTATAATTATAAAAATTAAGGTTAGAAGCAAAAGAAGTAACTCCTCTAAAAGCTGGTATTGAATTATTTCCTACCTGTCCCCAACTAAACTTAAGTAACAAGTTATTCACTATAGAAGAGTCTTGTAAGAAACCTTCACTAGACATTCTCCACCCTAAACTAAAAGCAGGAAATATAGCATCTTGGTTTCCGCCTTCAAATAAAGATGATTGATCTTGTCGTACCGTTGCGCTTACCAAATATTTATCATCATAAGTATAATCTACTTTTCCAAAAACAGAAAAACTCGAAGATTTTGATTGTCCACTGCCCACTGTCTGTGTTCCAGTACCCGCACTTAAGAATGTAAAGTCAGGTGTATCTTGTAAGAAATTAGTGATCTGTGCAAAAAACTGATCAAATCTGTTCTTCTTAAATTCTGTTCCTACAAATGCATCTATACTATGTACATTACCAATAGTTTTGTTGTATTGTAAAATGTTATACCAGTTGGTATTGATTATATCAGTAGATGTTTCTCTTAATAAATTTACCTGTCTAGCAGCAGAGTTTTCAACATCCACAGGTCTAAAGAAAGTAAAATTAGAACTACTCATATCTGCAGTAAATGTTGATTTTAAAGATAATCCATCAATAATATCATACTCTACATATACCGATCCAAGTGCTCTAATTGTTTCTGTAGGGTTATTAGCGTTTCTATCTGCCTGCCCTATTGGATTAGAGGCATTACCCACACCACCAATAGATGCCGTACCTGCATAATTTCCTTGAATATCACGTACAGGAATCAAGGGATTACTTCTATACAGCGAGGCAATTTGACCTTCATTACCCTGATTACGCGAACTACCTACTGGATCCAAAAACCCTATTCTTTCTGAATATGAAACATTTACCGCTTCTCCGATTCTAAATCGATCGGTAATATCAAATTCTGAGTTTACTCTTAAATTGTAACGCTCAAAACTAGTAGCTCTACCTACACCTTCTTGATCTAATAATCCTAATCCTATATACAATTTAGAGTTTTCTCCTCCTCCATTTGCCGAGATATTATGTTGTTGTACAAAGGCAGCGTCAAAAAACTCATCAAACCAATCTGTTCCAGCTTTATTAGCTCTTGTAATTCTGTTATTTGGAAAGCTATATGTACTTTCATCCAAATTTCCTGAAAACCCTTCGGGTAATATATAATCTGGTAATACTGGACTAGTTCCTGATCCGTATTGAGGATGAGAAAGTGCTTGTCCATCATTGGTTAAAGCTTGCCATCTAGCATCTGCTATTTGTTGCGGTGTAGCAAATTCTGGAAATACTGAGTCCGGTACAAAATCAATACCGGTTAGTGCATTATAATTAAAAGTAACTTTATTATTTCTATTACCATTTTTTGTAGTTATTACAATTACTCCATTTGCAGCACCGATACCATAAATTGAGGCTGCCGCCGCATCCTTTAGTACTTGAATTGATTTTATATCACTAGGATTAAGGTCATTTAACCCCTGTCCTGTTTGCACACCATCAATAACATATAACGGATCATTACCGTTAATTGTACCATATCCTCTAATACGTACTGCAGAGTTACCCCCGGGTCCACCTTCGATTCCTACTGTAACACCAGCAGCCTGTCCTTGCAGTGCTTGCTCAATGCTGGCAGGTGTAGTAGCCGCAATAGCTTCGGATTGTACAATACTTACAGAACCTGTTATATTTCTGGCACTCTGTCTTGTATACCCGGTTACAACAACCTCGCTTAATTCACTTGCGTCTTCAACCAAGGTTGTATTTACAGTGGCTTGACCAGAATACGCTACTTCTTTTGTTACAAACCCTATATACGAAAACACTAACATCTCTCCGTTTGCAACCTCTAACGAATACTTACCATCAAAATCCGTTTGACTTCCTCTATTCGTTCCTTTTACAATTACGCTAGCTCCCGGTAGCGGAGATCCATCGGCCGTAGACACAACTCCATTTACTAGGCTTTGTATAATTTCTTCGGGTTCTGAAAACGTTTTCGAACCTATTTCTTTTTTTTGTTTTGAAATTACGATTTGCCGATCTATAATTTTGTAAGTGAGATTTGTTTTTTGAAATGCCTTATCTAATATTTCAATAACTGTAGATTGCTGAAGATTAAGTGTTACCTTTTGATTAGTTTGTACAATCTCATCTTTATAAAAAAATATAAATTCACTTTGCGAATGAATCTGGTCAAACAGATCTTCTAAAGTTCCGTTTTTTACATTAACATTTAGTTTTGTTTGCGAATAAGAGTTGTAAGCATAAGCGCTTGTTAGTCCGAGACACAGGAATAAAATAAAAACTCTCATAATAGTTAATAAAAAATTGAATGTCCTCTTTTTAGATGAAAAAGAAAGACAGTTAGCTTTTTTATTCATAATTTTGTTTTTTATACATTAAGTATTGCGTTATCGCAATATTTTGATTTAGGTCAGGAAATGTTGCCGCATTTTCTGACTTTTTTTATAAAATAAATGGGTGGTTGTTTATTGTTTCATATGATCTGTGTGTTTTTAGTTAATTACAATTTTGCCATTTTCTTTTTTATATTTTAAATCGGTTGTTTCCTTTAACACCTCAAGTACTTTTTCTATACTATCCTTCAAATCCAGATGTCCCGAAAAAGTCTCTGCACGAAGCTCCTCACTATTTATAAGAATCTGAACATTATAATACCTAGATAGTTTTTTAACTATAACTTCTAATTTTTGCTTTTTGAAAATAAACTTACCATCACGCCATGACATATATTTTGTGACATCAACAGTACTACTACGAAGCGTATTATTTTTATTATTATAAACGGCTAAAGTACCTGGTGCAATTTTAATTTTTGATTTCCCAAAAATAGAATTATCTGAATATTTTATTTCTACTTTTCCTCTTTCTAAAGCTGTACTAGTATACGAATCATCTTCGTAACTACTTACATTAAAGACCGTACCTAAAACTTTAATATCATAATCATTTGTAATTACATAAAAGGGTTGTTCTTTATTATGTCTTACATCAAAAATAGCCTCACCCACCAAATGAACCTCTCTTTTATCGCCATTAAAAGATACTGGATAGGTTAATTTTGATCCCGAATTAAGCCATACTTTTGTACCTTCAGACAATGTTATTTTTGTTCTTTTACCGTAAGGCACAATGATCGTATTATAGCTATCTTTTGGTGATTGTTGTACTTTTTTTGAATTGTTTATATCTACTTCATTTCCATTACTCGAATACGAAATACTCGAAACTCTTTCTTTTATTTTTACCTCGTCTTTATTACCAAGCACTAATTTTACATCTCCTTCTTTATTAATATCAACTTTATTGACATTTACATAATTTTTAATCTTTGAAGAGTTATTAAAACCATTCTTATAGGTTACAGATACAACTAGTAAAGAAACTGCCGCTGCCGCACCCAAAACTAATGTTAGTCTTTTTCTTCTCCTCTTTTTTCGATACGTATCGACAGAGGTATTAATCCTAGTTTTTAAAAATTCCTTTTCTTTTTCCGTTAACATCTTGGGGATATTAAATACATTAAATTATTTTCCTTTTTCTTTTTCATAAGAACATCTTAATATTGATTCGCTTATAAAGCTCAAACCGTAGGTTCTATATTGTATAAAAGCATCATCCTCAATAGGTATAGACAAAAAAAAATGTCTTTTTTGATTTTTTTTTACACTTCTATTTCGCTTCTTAATTTTTTTACCGCTCGGTAGATAAGTGTTCGAACGGATTCTATAGAGATTCCTAAAATAGCAGCAATTTCTTCATAGGATTTTTTTTCATCAAATTTTAAAGACAAGCCTCTCCTTTGTTTATTCGAAAGGGCCCCCATAGCCAGAGATAGTTTAGCGCTAATCTCATTAGCATTTTCTGTCTGAATTATAGATTCTTCAACAGATGCATTTGCCGATCTGATTTCATTTTTATTATCTTCTGTAGAAAAAAATCTAATCTTAGACTTAAATTTTCTGTTTATCTTTCTTTTTAAAGATTTAAAAAGATAAAATTTTACATTATCCACATCGGATAATTTTTTTCGATACTTATAAATATCCAAAAAAAGATCATGTATACAGTCCATCACATACTCCTTATCGTTTGTATGTTGTATACCAAACGCATATAATTTATCTACGTAATTATCATAAAGCTGATTAAAAGCATCTAGATCTCCTAATTTAACTTTTGCCCATAAAATAGAATCTACATTTTTGATGGATTGCATTTGACCTGATTTGTGTATTCGTATATTCCTAAAAATTTAATCTTACTATTTCATTGTCACTATTAACTTCACATAAATATAAGTAAAAACGTTTATAACTCTTTTTCCAAAACCATTTTCTTAGCAAGTTTACCTATAGTAATTTCAAACTCACCACTTTCGGATATCCATTCGTTATTTTCATTAACGAATTTTAGATCATCCAAATCTATCGTGAATAAAACGGTTTTCACTTCTCCGGGTTGAAGCTCTACTTTCTTAAATCTTTTTAGAACTTTGACCTCTGGAGTTATACTAGCATACAAATCACTAATATAAAGTTGAACGACTTCTTTACCTGTTTTTACACCAACATTTTGGACATCTACCGAAACCTGAACTTCATCTCCTTTTTTAATAAATATCTTATCCAAACTCAAATTTTTATATTCAAAAGAAGTATAGGATAACCCATGACCAAATTCGTACTGAGGACTATAACTTCTTTGATAATCTGCATCATCATTTTGTTCATCATCACCCAAGCTCTCGGTATATTTCCTATTGTATTTCTGTAACGAGTTTGTATATCTAGGGTAATTATATGGTAATTTCCCACTGGGATTAACATCTCCATATACTATATCTACCAAAGCTCGAGCTCCTTCACTACCTGGAAGATAACATTGTAATACTGCATTCATTTCTTTTTCGAACGCATTAATAATCCGTGGCCTACCCTCGTTTAACACTAATATTATTGGTTTATTCAACTTAGCCAGCGCTTTTGCCAACTTAATCTGTGGCGCTGTAATCGTTAGATCATTAATATCTCCGGGAGTTTCGGTATAATTATGTTCTCCTAAACACAAAATAACATAATCTACTTTTTGGGCTAACAAAACCGATTTTGCAATATCTAACTCTTCAAAAATCGAAACTCCTGGAGCATATTCTACGTTTTGTTTTCCTATTTTATTTTGAAAGGCTTCAAGAATAGTAAACTTGTCTTCTTGGTATTGATCACTTTTTTCTCCCTGCCAGGTATATGACCAACCTCCATTTAGGTATTTCATACTGTTCGCCGTAGGGCCAGTAACAAGTACCTTATCCTCTTTAGAAAGAGGTAAAATATCCTTCTTATTTTTTAACAAGGTAATTGATTCTGAAGCAGATATATAGGACATTGCCTCAGAAGAGGAAGAACCAAAATTAGGATAATCCTCTGGATGAGTCACTGGTGTTCTAAACAAATCCAATTCAAATTTCACTTTTAAAATCCTACGTACGGCATCATCAATTCTTGTGATAGGTACTTCTCCATCACTAACCAAAGAAAACAATTCTTCGAAGAAAGAATAATTATCCGGTACCATACTCATATCGATTCCTGCCATTACAGATTTCTTTACCGCTTCTCGCATTGTAGCGGCAATTTTATGCCTGGTGTGTAGGTAGATAATATCTTGCCAATCGGTGACTACGAACCCTTCAAAACCCAATTCACCTTTTAACATATCGGTTATTAGCTTTTTACTAGCATGTACAGGGGTTCCGTTAATTTCACCCGAGCTAATCATCACACTTTTTGCTCCTGCTTCTATACTTTTTGCAAAAACTGGAAGATCATACTGTCTTAAAATTCTCTCGGGAATAATACTTGGCGTTCTATCTTTTCCGGTAGGAGGACTACCATAACCTATATAATGTTTAACACATGCTGCAACTTTATCCGAAGCGCCAATATCATCTCCTTGAAAACCTTTTACCATAGCCACTCCCATCTGAGAAGATAAATAAGTATCTTCTCCAAAAGACTCCCACAATCTGGACCAATTTGGATTTCGAGGCAAATCAAGATCTGGCGAAAAAACCCACGGTATTGCTGATGCTCTCGTTTCATATGCCGAAATTGCCGCACATTTTTCTACCAATTCTGTATCCCAGGTTGCCGCCATACCTATTTGTTGCGGAAATAGAATAGCGCCGTCGGTATAACTAGATCCATGAACAGCATCTATACCGTAAATTACGGGGATTTTTTTGTCGGTCTGATTAGTTTCTTCTAATATCTCATTTAAAATCTCGTTCCATCTTTTGGGTTTTGGTGCACCAGGATTAGGAACATTTAAGATTGAACCTATTTTATATTTATGAATCGCCTCCTTAAGTTTATTTTTATCTAGCACCCCTGGCTCTCCCTTTTTCTCTAATGCTGTGATCGTAATTTGTGTCATCTGCCCTATTTTCTCTTCTAGTGTCATACTAGAAAGTAATTTGGACACTTTAATATCTATTGGATCCAAAGATTGTAGATCTTCTTTTTTAAAAGAACAGGAAGAAAAAAGAATAACACTTATTAGCATAGTGAAAAATGCATTGATTTTCATATCAATATAAAATTAATTTGAGATACTTCTTATAATGAGAACCAACTTTATGAAACATAGACAACATTTTTCATCTAATTTTGATTTTTATTTAAAAATCATGTAAAAGTTTGAGTAAATTCATAAAAAAACCGGATCGCTTTCGGCGATCCGGTTTTTAATTATTTTATATCTAAATGAACTAAAGTTACTTACTTAGGTACATTTTACGTCTTGAATATAAGTCATAAAATTGATCATCTTTAAGATCATCAATAAACAAAATACTTTCTCCCGTACTTTTCATTTCTGGACCTAGTTTCTTATTTACATTTGGAAACTTATTGAATGAAAATACAGGTTGCTTAATTGCATATCCATCCAAGTGAGGTTTGAAATCAAAATCAGTTACCTTTTTCTCTCCAAGCATTACTTTGGTCGCATAATTTACATAAGGCTCACCATAAGCTTTTGCAATAAAAGGTACCGTTCTAGATGCTCTTGGGTTGGCTTCGATAATGTATACCATGTCATCTTTTATTGCAAATTGTATATTGATCAATCCAACCGTATTTAACGCCAATGCAATTTTATGAGTATGGTCTTTTATCTGTTGCAGTACAAACTCGCCCAGGTTAAAAGGAGGTAAAGTAGCATTTGAGTCTCCAGAGTGGATCCCACAGGGTTCTATATGCTCCATGATACCTATAATGTATACATTTTCGCCATCGCAAATAGCATCTGCCTCTGCCTCAATAGCGCCATCTAGATAATGATCTAGTAAGAGTTTATTATTTGGTATTTTACGAAGTAAATCGACAACGTGTTCTTCTAATTCTTGCTTATTGATTACAATTTTCATCCCCTGGCCACCAAGTACATATGATGGTCTTACCAAAATCGGGAAATCTAATTTATCCGCTACCGCCAGAGCTTCATCTGCAGTTTCAGCAGTATCAAATTCTGGGTAAGGAATATTATTATCTTGCAATAATTTGGAGAAATGTCCTCTGTCTTCTGCAAGATCTAGAGATTGAAAACTAGTACCTATAATTTTAATACCATAACGATCTAATTTCTCTGCAAGTTTTAGTGCTGTCTGCCCTCCTAGCTGTACAATTACTCCTTCTGGCTTCTCATGCCTAATGATATCATAAATATGCTCCCAGAATACAGGTTCAAAATACAGTTTATCTGCAGTATCAAAATCCGTCGAAACTGTTTCAGGATTACAATTGATCATAATTGTTTCGTAACCACACTCTGCAGATGCCAAAACACCATGTACACAACAATAATCAAATTCAATTCCCTGACCAATTCTGTTAGGGCCTGATCCTAAAACAACAATTTTCTTTTTATCTGTTACTTCACTTTCATTAGCTACAGACACAACACCTTCAGACGTTTCTATTTCGGCTTCAAAAGTTGAATAAAAATATGGAGTTTGTGCTTTAAATTCTGCGGCACATGTATCTACTAATTTATACACTCTTTTGATACCAAGCTCATCTCTTTTATTATATACTTCACTTTCGTAGCTCCCCACCATATGAGCAATTTGTCTATCTGCAAATCCTTTTTGTTTGGCTTCAAGTATTAATTCTTTGGTAAGTGATTGTATGGTATATGTAGAAATTTCTTTTTCGAGATTATATAGCTCTTCATATTGTTTTAAGAACCACATATCAATTTTGGTAATCTCATGAATCCTGCTTAATGGAATACCCATTTGGATAGCATCATAAATTACAAAAACACGATCCCAACTGGCATGGGTTAATTTATCTATAATTTGATCATAGTTTTTATACCCCTTACCATCTGCTCCCAATCCATTTCTTTTGATCTCTAAAGATTGAGTTGCTTTATGCAATGCTTCTTGAAAAGATCTACCAATAGCCATAACTTCTCCTACGGCTTTCATCTGTAACCCCAGCGTTCTATCTGATCCTTCAAATTTATCAAAATTCCAACGTGGAATTTTAACGATTACATAATCCAGAGTAGGTTCGAATAAGGCAGATGTAGATTTTGTGATCTGGTTATCCAACTCATCCAAGTTATACCCAATAGCTAATTTTGCCGCGATCTTCGCAATTGGATATCCCGTTGCTTTTGATGCCAATGCCGAAGAACGCGATACACGAGGATTTATTTCAATTGCGATAATATCTTCTTTTTCATCAGGACTTACGGCAAATTGCACATTACATCCTCCTGCAAATTCTCCTATGCTTCTCATCATATGTATGGCCATATCCCGCATACGCTGAAAAGTCTTATCACTAAGTGTCATGGCCGGCGCCACGGTAATAGAGTCACCTGTATGAATCCCCATTGGATCCATATTTTCTATAGTACAAATAATAACAACATTATTATTATTATCTCTAAGTAGTTCTAACTCATATTCTTTCCACCCTAACAAAGCTTTATCAATCATCACCTCATGAATTGGTGAGATCTCTAATCCTCTTGTTAATAAGGTGTCAAAATCTTCTTCTTTATGTACAATAGAGGCTCCCGCTCCACCAAGCGTATAGGATGCACGAATTACCAAAGGAAAACCAAACTCCTGGGCAATTTCTTTACCTTTTAGATAAGAATTGGCAGTTGCTTGTGGAGCCATAGGAATACCTATTTTAAGCATTAACTCTCTAAACTTCTCTCTATCTTCGGTTATATTAATAGCATCAATATCTACGCCTATAATTTCTACATCAAAATCTTCCCAAATTCCTTTTTCATCAGCCTCTATACAAAGATTTAATGCAGTCTGACCTCCCATAGTAGGTAATACCGCGTCAATTTGTGGGTGTTTCTTAAGGATTTCAACAATTGACTTTGTGTTTAAAGGTTTCAAATACACATGATCCGCCATAGACGGATCTGTCATAATAGTAGCAGGATTAGAGTTAATCAGTATAGTCTCTATCTTGTCTTCTCTCAAAGAACGTAATGCCTGCGATCCCGAATAATCAAATTCACAAGCTTGTCCAATAATAATAGGTCCGGATCCAATAATTAGTATACTCTTAAGGTCTTCTCTTTTTGGCATGTAATTAAAATTGTATAGTATAGTTGAATATAATTTTTCTTTTCCTAACAGATATAAAAAAAGGCGTTACCTATAAAGTAACACCTTTAATATTTTAAACTGCACATTTATCATTAGTGCTTATGTCTTAACTCTGAAGAAACAGATAACTTCTTTCTTCCTTTAGCTCTTCTTCGAGCTAATACCTTTCTACCATTTACAGAAGCCATACGCTCTCTGAAACCGTGTTTATTTTTTCTCTTTCTCTTCGATGGTTGAAACGTTCTTTTCATTGTTATCTATCTTTATATATCTTCTTGAAATATCTAATTTTGAATTTTTAGAGAATCTATTCCCAAAACTGCGGGCAAATATACGAAGAGTTTTTACTTTGACAAACCCAAATATCAAAATATTTTTATTTGTTTTTATTACCTTTGCCGCGACTTTAAAAATAAACCATTTCAATGTATAATAAAAATATAAAATTAGTAATAGCCGTATTAGTAATCGGAGTAGCCGTATGGCAAATAGTAGAAGGATATATCGGTAATGGAATTATGCTCGTTTTGTTGGCGCTAATTTTTGTTTTTTTATACTTCAAAAACGAATTAATTCTTCTAGCATTTTTACGATTAAGGAAACAAGATTTTGAAGGTGCCAAAAAATGGTTGGACAAAATTAAAAATCCAGAAACGGCGTTGACTACTAAACAACAGGGGTATTACAACTACTTGTTAGGTATTATGCTATCTCAAACCAATATTACGCAAGCCGAAAAATACTTAAAAAAAGCAATCAAACTAGGCTTATCCATGAATCAGGATTTGGCTGTGGCTAAATTAAATTTAGCAGGTATTGCTATGACCAAAAGAAGAAAAAGAGAAGCACAAATGCTATTGACTGAAGCCAAGAAATTAGACAAACACAACATGCTGAAAGATCAAATAACAATGATGAAACAGCAAATGAAGAAAATTTAGGCACACTAATTGTTTATATTATTACGTTATCTACAAAGTTTAGGTATACCCGCGTGTTTTGAAATAAGAAGTAAGGAAAAGAAGTTTTTATTGCAAAAAAGGGTTTTTTAAAGACTTTATAGTACATTAGCTATCGTAATTGTTGTATAATGAGAAAATTATTAATTCTAGGAGTACTCTTTTCTTTTTTAGGTAATTTAAATGCCCAAGAAGAGATTAGAATTCCTTTTTCTACCGCTATCTCGGCGCATATCGTAAAGTATAATCAAAAAATGGACGACGCCTACAGGCAAAGTGATCTGGAGCGCGCAAAGTTTTTATTTGATTCTTTGGTCACCAATCACCTAAATGGGACCTACATGGATGATTTTACGGTAAACTCTATTAAAGAAGAACCCATTACCTTTAATGAATATGAGAAACCTTTGTTTCTTATTACCTATGCTGCGTGGTGTGTTCCTGGAGTTGGAGAAATTCCTGCACTTAATGATTTGGCAGACAGATTTCATGATCAAATTGACTTTATCGTATTGTTTTGGGATACTAAAGAAAACCTAAAAGACAAAAGTGGCGAATACACAAAAAACATCCAGTTGGTTTATGTTGATGAAAAAACCAATCAGGATTCATATATCGTAAATAAACTGAAACATGCGCTAGGTTTTCCTATGATGTATTTCATGGATGAAGAAAAAAAGGTGCTGAATATTCAAAAAATTGAAACACACCACTCTAGTGAAACCTTAAGTAATTCTTATAACATTCATTTCAATTCGTTATCCAAGGGAGTCTCACTTATTATTGCAGATCTTGATGCTAAGGGACTGCTAAATCCCGATACTGAATCTGTCGAAAATAAAACTGATGATAAAGATGATGAAGTAGGCGAAGATGGACGTACTGCCGAAGAAAGAAGAATTGATGAAGAATATGAAAGATATAAGCGAGAAAAAGACTCTTTAAACAACAATAATTAGTCTCTTTTTTAAATAGCTCATTTTCCGAAAATCATTTTTAAGGCTACTAATAAAAGAATCCCTCCAAATATTTTTTTGAGTAACATTTGGTTGATTGATATTGCCAGTTTACTTCCCAGATAACCGCCAATAATAAAAGTGACGGCTATTATTGCGGCATATTTCCAGTTTACATGTCCTTCTTGATAATAATTATACGCAGCTAACAAAGTAACCGGAACTGCCAAAACAGCCAAACTGGTACCTTGAGCCTGATGTTGTGAGAAATTTAACCACAGTAGCATGAGCGGTATCATCACTACACTACCTCCTATCCCTAAAGTACCACTAAAAAAACCTGCTAATAGTCCTATTAAGATTAATGAGACAAATACACTTATATTCATAACCATATCATATAAGTGGCTAACTTAGGTAAAAAAACTCGAAATGTAATTTATACATATTATTATTGACCGGTAGTAGTTTTATAATATCCTTCTCTTGGTATCTTAACCAGATATTCTTTACCAGTATTGTTGTTTAAATGAGTTTCTCTTAACCAAGGGTTATGTAGTTTCAGAATTTTATAGTTGATATCATGAACCTTGGCAAACTCATTAAAATCTGCTATAGGCTCGTCGACTAATACATTAAAGGTAGGGATATGTTTATACAGATCTTCTTGACTGAAGTTAAATCCGTATTTCTTGGCATTACTTAAAATTTCTTTTACAGCAACAATTCTAAACACATAGCGACCTGTTTCTTCTCCTAACAAAAGATCATAGTATGAAGAAGCGTCTTGTCGCTCTAATTGTCGATTAACTCCTGCACGACCAGCATTATAAGCAGCTGCAGCCAATGTCCAGGAACCAAATTTTTCTTTAGCACTTTTTAGATATCTACAAGCTACCTCTGTTGATTTTTCGATATGGTAGCGTTCATCTACATTTTGATTTACTTCTAAACCATATTCTTTGGCAGTTCCTTTCAATATTTGCCAAAAACCGGTAGCTCTAGCCGGGGATACCGCTTGTGTTAAGCTACTTTCTATTACGGCCAAATACTTAAAATCATCCGGAACACCTTGCTCTTTAAGAATAGGTTCAATTATCGGGAAATACTTATTTGCTCTCTTAAAAAGAAGTAATCCATTAGATTGCCAATAGGTATTAACAAGTAATTCTCGGTCCATTCTTTCGCGAATATCCGGATTATCGATAGGAACCAATTCTCCAGCAAAATTGAGATTATCAGGCATAGGTATGGCATAGACATTATAGTCATTAACCAGATTTTCTTCTAATACTTCTTGGGCTACGGATTTTTCTGGAGCTTCCTGCGTTGCATTTACTAAAATGCTAAAGGTGAATAGTACACCTAAAAAAACTAATACTTTTCTAATCATCTTCATTTCGATAGTAGATTTTATTGGGGGAATAAAATTTTAAGTCACAATATAACGTAAAAAGTTAGATTATTGCAAGTTATCATTAATAATTTCGGGCAAATTTGTGTTAAACCACCGGGCACGATTTACAATCATAACGTGAGTTCCCTTGTCTACGGTAATACAATTTTGAATATTTGACACCGGAAAAACAATGTCTTTATTGCCATGAATATGCACAAGTCCTTCGGGTGGTTTTTCTTGATCCCAGCACACCATCTTTTCTATCGCCCAATCCAAATATGTTTTATCATTAACAGACAAATACCGTTGATACATAGCCGCTCTTTTTTTTGCAAAATCTCCAAAAGCTAATTTCTCCCAATTATCAATTCTAGAAACAACCGACGTTGGTAAAAGCTTATACAGCTTGGTTTTTCGGGCGATTCTCATACGTTTGGGTAATTCGTACTTACTTTTTACGCTAGAGATGATGATTAGTTTTTTTAGCTTTAAATACTTACTCATTTCCTGAACAATAACCCCTCCAAACGACACACCAATAAGTATTGCATTTTCATGCTCGATTTCTTCGCACATTCTTTGGGCATAGGCATCGATAGACTCTTTTTTATTAGGTATTTTCCAAGGAATGGTATATGTTTTAAATTGATCTTCGGGTAAGTTTATATGTTCAAAAATCGAAACATCTGCTGCCATTCCCGGAACAAAATAAATATGGCTAACATCCTGCGACATAGGTATTTTAACAGTAGATTTTAAGTTTAAAGTTCTAATTTTCTTATCTTTGCACTTCAAAATTATAGTATTCCCGTTTTAGAAAAAAGGAAATACTAAGTTAAATTTTTATAAAAGGGAATTTTCAACTAACAAATCTTAGTTAGGAAACGTTTAGATATTACCTCTATTGTGAAATAATTGCGGTTATGTAAAATATCTATTTTGTCCTGGCTGGTGGTTAGAGAACTGGGGTTTTCCCCTTATGTACAATTTAAATACCTCATAATTTTAAAACATATGGAGAACATGAGTGATGTTGCATTAGAAATTACTGATAATGAATTTCTAAGACAATTCGAAACAACAATTGACGGTCAAAAGGCAAAAATTGAGTACGCACTTCAAGAAAGAAAAATTTTTCTCACCAAGCTTATCATGAGTGAAGAGCAAATTGACAAAGGGTATGAGCAAGATTTTATCGTTGCAGTTTTTAACCTAATCCAAGAACGCAATATCAGATTGGTACCAACAAGTCCGATTATTGCTAAATTTATGAGAAAAAACAGAAGAAAATACAAAGATTTGTTACCTGTAGGAATCAACCTATAGTATCATCTATATCAAATCATAAAAAAATCTGCCTAACCGCAGATTTTTTTTATTTCTAATATCCAATTAACCCCAGGAGATTGATTGAAAACTTCCTTGTCTTCGATACAATTTTCTTACGCCGAATTTAAATTAATAGTATTAGATCTTAATCTGTTCTTTTACAAAATCAAACCGAACCATTCCGTCGTCGGCTATCTCGGTAAGCGTTACTGTGTGTAGTGTATTTACATAAGATGGATCCCATGGCATTTTTACTTTTACATAGTTCTCTGTAAACCCATGGATATACCCTTCTTTGTTTTCGGATTCGAATAATACTACTCGTTCTGTATGTAATTGACTTTCATAAAAAGCCCTTCTCTTTTTGGCAGATAACCCTCGTAACATCTTACTTCTCTTCTTTCGAATATCCATTGGCACTACTCCATCCAAATCTGCTGCCACGGTATTATCTCTTTCAGAATAGGTAAATACATGAAGGTAAGAAATATCAAGTTCTGACAGGAAATTATACGTATCCAAAAAATGATCTTCGGTCTCTCCAGGAAAACCAACAATAACATCAACCCCAATACAGGCATGCAGCATTACTTCTTTGATCTTACGTACACGATCCACATACAAACCAGATAAATATCTACGTCGCATTAATTTTAGGATTTCGTCATTACCAGATTGCAATGGAATATGAAAATGCGGAACAAAAGTACGTGACCCCGCCACAAAATCTATAGTTTCGTTTTTCAATAAATTTGGTTCTATAGACGAAATTCGTAATCGCTCAATACCATCAACCTTATCCAATGCCTGTACAAGTTCAAAAAAGGTATGTTCGTGTTTTTTATTACCAAACTCCCCCTTACCGTAATCTCCTATATTTACTCCTGTAAGTACAATTTCTTTAATCCCCTTCTCAGAAATCTCCTTTGCATTTTTTAATACATTATCAAGGGTATCACTACGCGAAATCCCACGAGCCAGAGGTATCGTACAATAGGTACATTTATAATCACATCCGTCTTGTACTTTCAAAAAAGCTCTGGTTCTATCCCCTATCGAATAACTTCCTACATAAAAATCTGCTTCTTCGATTTCACAAGAGTGTACCTCTCCAAAATCATTTTTAGAAAGATCATGGATATAATCTGTAATTTTAAATTTTTCGGTAGCACCCAAAACAAGATCCACACCATCTACATCTGCCAGTTCTTTTGGCTTTAGCTGCGCATAGCATCCCACAGCTGCAACAAAGGCATCTGGATTTACTTTTTGCGCTTGCTTTACGATGGTTTTAAATCTTTTATCGGCATTCTCGGTGACCGAACAGGTATTAATTACATAGATATCTGCATTCTCAGAAAAATCAACACGATCAAATCCTTCATCTGTAAAATTTCTAGCAATAGTAGATGTTTCTGAAAAATTCAGCTTACAACCCAATGTATAAAACGCAACTTTTTTTCTCATAAAACCTCTTCTTGTTTCCGTGTAGATAGAAATCTCGCTATATTTACCTTTAATAATTTTTGAGGGTGCAAATATACCAACAATAATCCGTTTACTAAAATTGAAATACAATCATCTTTTCTTTATAATTCGCTATTTAACAACACTTTACTTGTTCTTTACTTTAGTATCCTGTTCAAAAAGTAACAATGACGGTAAGGATCATTTGGTATTTAGGTATAACCAGTATGAGAACGTAAGCTCATTAGATCCTGCTTTTGCACGAGATGTGGCTAATATTTGGTCAACAAATCAACTATTTAATGGCTTAGTTCAATTAGATGATTCTTTACACATCATACCTGACATTGCCAAACGCTGGGAAATTTCGGAAGACGGATTGCACTATTCATTTATCTTAAGAAATGACGTAAAGTTTCATAAACACCCACAATTCGATACAGCAGACAGTACCAGAAACGTTATCGCAACGGATTTTGCGTATAGTTTTGACAGATTAGTCGATCCAAAGGTAGCTTCTCCCGGAAATTGGGTATTAAAAACTGTTGAATCCTACAGAGCGGTTAACGACACTATTTTTGAAATTCGTCTCAAAAAACCTTTTCCGGCATTTTTGGGATTGATGAGTATGCGCTATTGTTCTGTGGTGCCTAAAGAGATCGTTACCCATCATGGTAGTCAATTTAGAGCCAACCCTGTTGGTACAGGACCTTTTAAATTTAAATTATGGGAAGAAAACGTCAAACTCGTTTTTAGAAAAAACGAATTGTATTTTGAAAAAGATAAAAACGGAAAACAACTTCCTTATCTAGAAGCCGTAGCGGTTACTTTTTTACCCGATAAACAAAGTGAGTTTTTACAATTTGCCAAAGGAAATATTGACCTGCTCAATAGTTTAGATGCTTCGTATAAAGATGAATTATTGACACCTATGGGTAAATTACGAGATACTTATAAAGATCGCGTTAATATTAGCAAAGGGCCATACTTAAACTCCGAATATCTTGGTTTTTATCTAGATACCAATAAAGATGAGATTAAATCCAGCCTACTGCGTAAAGCGGTAAATCATGGGTTTGATAGAGTAAAAATGATCACTTATCTTAAAAATGGTATTGGTATGCCCGCCATCAATGGATTTATCCCCAAAGGGATACCCGGATACAACAATATAAAAGGATACGAATACAATCCCGAAAAATCGAGACAATTGGTAGAAGCGTATAAAAAAGAAACTGGTGACACTGAGCCAACGATTAGAATCGCTACCGATGCCAATTATCAAAGTATTTGTGAATACATCCAACGAGAGCTGGAAAAAGTAGGAATCAATATCATTGTAGATGTGATGCCTTCGTCCACCATTCGACAAAAAAAATGGGCTGGTAAACTAGATACGTTTAGAGCCAGTTGGATTGCCGATTACCCGGATGCAGAGAATTTTTTATCGCCGTACTATAGCAAAAATCATACGCCTAACGGCCCTAACTATACACATTTTAAAAATGAAACTTTTGATAGGCTATATGAAGAAAGTTTTTTGATTACCGATACCAAACTACGGGAGCAACATTACGCCAAAATGGATTCGATTATTGTAGCCCACGCCCCTATTGTACCACTGTATTATGATGAAGTGGTTCGGTTTACACAAAAAAATGTGAGAGGATTAACCAATAACCCTCAAAACTTTCTGATTCTAAAAAGAGTCTGGAAAGAAAAAAAGGAAAACTAATCGTTTTTTCTCCAGGTTTTAGTTTCCTCAAAAATATGTTCCAAAATCGCCTTGTCTTGCTCGGTGAACTCTTCTTTTCGTCTAGCCATAACTACTTTACATACCTCAAAAGCCTTTTTTGTAAGATAAGTTGTAAAACCACCACTACCACCCCAACTATAACTAGGGATAAAATTACGCGGAAAACCTCCACCAAAGATATTTGCATTTACTCCCACTACGGTACCGGTATTAAACATCGTATTGATGCCACATTTGGAGTGATCACCCATCATCAAACCACAAAACTGCAATCCAGTTTTTGCAAAGCCTTCGGTTTCATAACTCCAAAGACGCACAGGAGCATAATTATTTTTAAGATTAGAGGTATTGGTATCTGCTCCCAGATTACACCATTCTCCTAGTACCGTGTTACCTATAAAACCATCATGGCCTTTATTAGAGTATCCAAATATCACCGAGTTGCTTACCTCACCCCCAACTTTGGAGTGCGGCCCTACCGTGGTACCGCCATATATTTTTGCTCCCATTTTTATGGTAGCATGATCACATAAGGCAAAAGGACCACGTATCATACTGCCTTCCATAATTTCGGCGTCTTTACCTATATATATCGGGCCTTTGCTTGCGTTAAGTATTGCAAACTCAACTGTTGCTCCTTCTTCGATAAACACATTTTCTGGAGCGATCACTTTATTACTATCTGGTATTGGTTGCCCCTCTCTGCCCGCGGTTAAGAATTCAAAATCCTGCCGTATTGCCTCTTCATTTTTAGAAAATATATCCCACGTATTTTTAACCGTAAGCACATCTTGATCAAAGGTGATTATTTCGTAGGTATCAAAATCTACTTCTTCCCCTTCTTTTACATAAAAAGCAATAGGCTCATCATTATCAAAAATTGCTTGATTTGGCCCTAGTTCTTTAACAATTTTAACAAGATTTTTGGAGGGCACATACGCTGCATTGATCATTATATTATCGACCAACTCCACCATGGGGAACTTATCACTCAAATACTCCTCGGTTACGGTAGAAGTGGCGTACCCCAAGTATTGTTCCCATTTTTCTCGTATGGTAAGAATACCAATTCGTATATCTGCTACAGGTCGTGTATAAGTAAAAGGAAGGAGTGCTTTGCGCGAAGCCCCATCAAAAAGAATATAATTCATTGGTATACTTCTTTTATTTCGTTGATTTTTGGTAAACACATATCAAAGTATTGTTTTGAAACGTAATATCTTAGCATTTTCACAAAACAAGCTTTGCTATTTAATGTATAAAAATAAAAAAAGCCTTTCATAAAGAAAGGCTTTTATAAATTGTATCACCAAATTATTTTTTGAATTTGGCGTATTTGTTTTTGAACTTGTCGATACGTCCTGCAGTATCGATAAGTTTTGATTTACCAGTATAAAATGGATGAGAACTTCTAGAAATCTCTAGTTTTACTAGCGGATACTCTACACCATCAACATCGATAGTCTCTTTTGTATTCGCAGTAGACTTAGTTAAAAAAACCTCATCGTTAGACATATCTTTAAAAGCTACTAATCTATAATTTTCTGGGTGAATACCTTTTCTCATTGTATTATCTTTTCTTTTTTCGAGCTGCAAATTTACAACTAATTTCTTAATTGCAAAATATTTTTTTGTGATAATAAGAATAAGTACTAATATATTTAACTATCCTCCATTATTTGAATCATCTTCTTCTGAAGTAGTATCGCCACTACCTATACAACAATACCATGTAAGTATTCTATCTAAACCATCACTACCGGTATTGATAACTTCCTCACAACAAGTAGCTTGTTTACCTTCACCTGTGGATACATTAATAAATAATGATTCTAATTGATTAGCGATATGAAAAAATTCTTCATCAGTTAAATTTAGAGATTCTAACTTATAAAACAAATCTAAAAACATTTGTGTCTGAGATCCTAAAAATTCCTGAACTAATGCCTCTATTTCCTCCTCGTTTAATTCATTCGAAGAGTTTTTTAAGGACATTACATTTACAAATTTTTCGTATTTTCCTGTCTTTACAGCACTTTTATTAAATTCAATAAGTGTTTGTTTTACCAAAAGTTCTTTTTCGGCCTGAGAAATCTCATTAACCTCATCTTTAGTACAGGATGATACTCCTATAACCATGAGGGCTATCATATAAAGTAGTAATTTTTTCATAAATAAGAGTTTTGTTAATATATTTTATACAATTTTAAAATTGGGGTGAACAATTTTTAAAAAAATCTTGGTGTGTTTTTATAAAACTTAAACTTTAACACCTTTAAAACACATGATATCAACTATTTAACATTTCACGCTTCATATCAGCGTTTCCCCTTATTTTACGCTAGCTGACACCATATTTAAGCTACGGAAAAACCGTAAACATTTGATAAATATACGATAAAAATATGAAATAACCCGATAAAGTGCTATTTTTATGACATCTGTAACATTTTAGTATATTTGTCAACCAGCTATTAAAATTTAAAAAATATTATAACAACGTATGGGAGAAACTACTATTTCTACTAAAAAATATATCATCATATATGGAGTTATCTTAGGAATTCTATGGGTTATATATAGTGTAATAAGATATATAACTGGCTACGTAACTGGCGGGAATTGGCTACTTCCAATTATTGAATTCTCTATTCATATCGGAGTAATTTTTTATGCTATAAAAAAATATAAGAATGCAAATTATGGTTTCTTAAGATTGCGAGAAGCTATAATGATTGGTCTTGGTATGGCTTTAATAGCTGGTGTTACAGCCATACTCTGGAATGTCTTTTTGGAAAATGTACTAGAACCGGAATTATTTAATGAAATCCGTCAATCCCGTCAAGAGGATATCATAAAACAGAACCCTGATTTATCAGGAGAACAGATTGATCAAAAAATCGCCAGTACGAAAGAAATTGGCTCATCTTATCTAACATCCTTAATTGTTCTAATCTGGAATCTTCTGTTGGGGCTAATTATTTCTCTCTTTGCCGGGGCCATCATGCAAAAAAACCCTGATCCATTTGAGTAGTTTTTTATTGCACTAAATTTAATATCAAACTTGTTTTAATTTATTCATAAAAGAAGATGGATATGGGCTTCTTTTAACGTCCATTAGTACTTTAAAATAATATTATGCTCTATTAAATGATCTTATATAGGGCTAAGAATTTTTGGTTAGCAAGACACAATTCTACTTCAACTTGTAACATTTTAGTATATTTAGATACTTATGGTGTATAATTAACCTTAACAACATTCAACAATGGAAAATGAAAAAACATCATCAAAAAAGATTATTATCAATTATGGTATTATCTTAGGTATTGTATCTGTACTATTTGGTGCCATCTTATATGCTACTGGTATCTATAAGGATCCGCATTGGTCTATTGGTATCTTTGGGTTTGTGATTACTATAGTCGTTTTGGTATATGGTATCAAAGCCTATAAAACTGCCAATGGTGGTTTTCTTAATTTAACAGATGCCCTAAAAGTAGGTATCGGCGCTGCATTAATTGGTGGTATTATTTCTAGTGTATGGAGCTTTACGCTTACTACAGTAATCGAGCCCGATTACTCTGAGCAGGTGATGCAAGTACAAAAAGATAAATTATTAGAAGAAAATCCAGATTTTACACAAGAACAAGTAGATCAAATGTTTGCCATACCCGAAAAACTACAAAGTCCTCCTATTGCGTTCGCGTTAGGGATCGTAGGTAGTTTATTTGTTGGGTTTATCATTTCTCTTGTCGCCGGTTTGGTGATGCAAAAGAAACAAGAAATATATTAGCGTATATAAATCTTCTGCCCAATAGGCAGAAACCAAAACAAGGATTGCAAATGTTTTTGCAATCCTTGTTTTGGTTTATTACTTTTTTCAATAAGTAGAGTTACTTTGTATAAGAAAAAAGAGTTATAATTGCATATGAATATATCTGTGGTCATACCGCTGCTTAATGAGCAAGAATCACTTACCGAATTATATAATTGGATCGCAAAAGTGATGCAGTCCAATTCTTTTTCTTATGAGATTATGTTTATCGATGATGGTAGTACCGATGGTTCTTGGGATACCATTACAGAGCTTTCGCAAAAAGATCCTAATATAAAAGGTATTCGGTTTTTAAAAAACTTTGGTAAATCGCAGGCCCTACACGCTGGTTTTGGTGTGGTAACAGGTGATGTGGTGATCACAATGGATGCTGATTTGCAGGATAACCCAGAAGAGATCCCAGAGCTATATGATTTGATCGTTAAAGATGGATATGATCTAATCTCGGGTTGGAAGAAAAAACGCTACGACTCGGTACTTGCAAAAAATTTACCTTCAAAATTATTTAATGCAGCAGCCAGAAGTACCTCGGGCGTAAAGCTAAATGATTTTAACTGTGGTTTAAAAGCATACAAAAATATTGTAGTCAAAAATATTGATGTACATGGCGAGATGCACCGTTATATCCCGGTACTGGCCAAAAATGCAGGTTTTACCAAAATTGGAGAAAAAATAGTACTGCATCAAGCTAGAAAATATGGTAAAACCAAGTTTGGGATGAGCCGTTTTATAAATGGTTTTCTAGATTTGATTACCATTTGGTTTATGTCACGCTTTGGGAAACGACCCATGCACTTTTTTGGATTGATCGGCACCATATTATTTATCATTGGATTTTCGTTCTCGCTATACCTGGGTATCGATAAGCTTTTTATAGAAACAAAAGGGCGATTGATTGCGCAACGACCAGAATTTTATGTAGCCTTAACTTCGATGATTTTGGGTACTCAATTTTTTCTTGCAGGGTTCTTAGGAGAAATTATCCTAACCAGTAAAAGAAGCAAAGAGCGTTATAAGATCTCAGATACATTACACTTGTCAAAATAGTTACCCCAGCATTGGCTAATAGCTAAATTCTTAGCCTCTCGCCAAAAAAATAAATCGTATTTTTGAAACCAAAATTATATTCATGCAAATCACAGATTCAGAGATAAACAAAAGGGTTAGCGAATGGTTAACTCCAGTTTTTGATGAAGAGACACAAAATAAAATCAAACACTTACAAAAAAATACTTCTGAAGAGCTAACAGAAAGTTTTTATAAAGACCTCGAATTTGGTACCGGTGGTATGAGAGGTGTGATGGGTGTGGGTACCAATCGCATCAATAAATATACTTTGGGTAAAAGCACTCAGGGGCTAAGTAATTACTTAATCAAACAATTTGCAGGTGAACAACCCAAGGCGGTTATCGCGTACGATTGCAGACACAATAGTGATACACTTGCTCAAATCGTCGCCGATGTATTTTCGGCCAATGGGATTAAAGTGCATTTATTCTCAGACCTACGTCCTACTCCCGAATTATCGTTTGCTGTAAAAGAATTAGGTTGTCACTGCGGTATTGTACTTACTGCAAGTCATAATCCACCAGAATATAACGGGTATAAAGTGTATTGGCAAGATGGCGGGCAATTAGTACCACCGCAGGATAGTGAAATTATTGCCGAAATCAACGCATTGCAATATGCAGATATACAATTTGGATCTAATGCAGATTTGATAGAAAAAATAGACAAAACTATAGATGATGTCTTTATTAAAGAAAGTGTAAAAAACGGAAGTTTTGCTGCTTCGCAAGAAGCCAAAGATAATACAACCATTGTTTTTACATCATTACACGGCACCTCTATCACCGCAGTACCCGAAACGCTCAAAAAAGCAGGGTATCAAAATGTACATATTGTAAAAGAACAAGCAGAACCCGATGGTAATTTCCCGACAGTAAAATCACCAAATCCCGAAGAACCAGAAGCATTAACGATGGCTATGCAACTGGCAAAAAAGATTGATGCCGATATTGTTATTGGCACTGATCCTGACTGTGATCGATTAGGAATTGCTGTGCGAAATAGCGATGGCGATTTAGAATTGCTTAACGGAAACCAAACCATGATCGTAATGACCTGGTTTTTACTAGAGCATTATAAAAATACCAAAGGTCTTACCGGTAATGAGTTTATTGCTTCTACTATTGTATCTACTCCTATGATGCGAAGCTTGTCTAATGCCTACGGAGTTACCTATAAAGAAGTACTTACCGGATTTAAATGGATTGCAAAACTGATTAAAGATTTTCCTGAAGAGCATTTTATTGGTGGTGGCGAAGAAAGTTTTGGGTTTATGGTTGGGGATTTTGTGAGAGATAAAGACGCAGTAACCTCTACCCTACTGGCTTGTGAAATTGTAGCGTTTGCCAAAGCTAAAGGAAGCTCTTTTTATAATACCTTATTAGAATTATACACCAAACATGGATTTTATAAAGAACATTTGGTGTCTTTGGTCAAAAAAGGAATGGATGGCGCTGCAGAAATCAAACAAACCATGGTGGATTTAAGAAACAATCCTCCTACTGCTATCAATGATCAAAAAGTAGTGTTGATTGAAGATTATCAAACCAGTATAGCCAAAAATACTCAGGATCATTCCGAAAGTACGATGGATATACCAAAATCAAACGTACTTATATTTTATACCGAGGATGGAAGCAAGATCGCGGCCAGACCTAGCGGAACCGAACCTAAAATTAAGTTTTATATCAGTGTACAAGATACACTTGACGATTTGTCAGGTTTTGAAACTGTGGAACAAAAACTGGAGAATAAAATTGTAGCCATCAAAAAAGATTTAAGATTAACCTAAATCACAGTTATTGCTGTATATAATCATTAATGAATTATTTTAAACAAATTCTTCGCTTTGCGAAACCATATAGGATTTATGCCATCCTAAATATTATTTCCAATATTTTTTATGCACTATTTGGTACCCTAGCAATGGTATCGCTATTTCCTATGCTTAATGTTTTATTTGATAAAACCAAAAGAGTATCCGAGCAGCCTAAATGGGAAGGTATATTAAAAGTTAGAGAATACGCCGAAAATTACCTCAATCATTTTGTGACTCAAAAAGCAGAACAAGGTAATGATGATGTACTCATATTTATGGTGGTATTGGTCATAAGCATGTTTTTTCTAAAAAATATCTTTAGTTACCTAGCCATGTACTTTATTACATTCTTAAGAAACGGAGTATTAAAAGATATACGTAACGAATTATATCAAAAAACAGTAGAACTCCCACTATCTTTCTTCTCAGAAAAAAGAAAAGGAGATACAATCGCAAGAATCTCTACAGATGTTCTAGAAATACAACATTCTTTTTTATCCATACTAGAGCTAATTGTAAGAGAACCATTAATGATTTTGTTTACCATTTTTGCGATGCTCTTGATTAGTCCTAAGCTCACCTTATTTGTCTTTATATTTATACCGGTATCTGGGTTTTTAATTTCATTAATCGGAAAAAAATTAAAAAAACATTCGGATAAAGTACAAAAAGAACAAGGCTATTTTTTATCTATTGTAGAAGAAACTCTGGGAGGTTTAAAAGTCATCAAAGGATTTAATGCAGAGAAAATATTCGGAAATAAATTTAGAACATCTACATCTCGCTTCTACAATTTTTCTAATATCTTATTAAACAGACAGAATTTAGCATCTCCAACGAGTGAGTTTTTAGGAATTACTGTTATTGCCATATTATTATGGTACGGTGGGCAAATGGTGTTGGTCGAAAAAACATTAGACCCAGGACTTTTTATTGTATATATGGGTCTTGCCTACAATATTTTAACTCCAGCCAAAGCCATATCAAAAGCCAGTTATGGTGTAAAACGTGGTAATGCAGCCGCAGAGCGTGTATTAGAAATATTAAACATCACTTCTCCTTTACAGGATAAACCAGGAGCTCAAAACAAAAAAGAATTTACAGATAGTATAGATATTGATAACATTTCTTTTAAATATGAAGACGATTATGTGCTGCGTAACTTCTCTCTTCAAGTTCCAAAAGGTAGTGCGGTAGCACTGGTAGGGCAATCAGGTAGCGGTAAATCTACTATCGCCAATCTGGTTACTCGCTTTTATGATGTTAACAAAGGTGCAATTAAAATAGATAATACTGATATTAGAGACCTAACCAAAACATCACTTCGAGATATGATGGGATTGGTCACTCAAGATTCTATATTGTTTAATGATAGTATCAAAAACAATTTATTAGTGGGTAATGAAACCGCATCGGATGAAGAAGTCCTAGATGCGCTTAAAGTTGCAAATGCCTGGGAATTTGTAAAAGACTTACCACAAGGTATCGAAACTAATATTGGTGATAGCGGTAACAAACTAAGTGGTGGACAAAAACAGCGTCTATCTATTGCCAGAGCAGTATTAAAGAACCCACCTATCATGATATTAGACGAGGCCACCTCTGCCCTAGATACCGAAAGTGAACGATTGGTACAGTCCGCTTTAGAAAATATGATGAAGAACAGAACTAGTATTGTGATTGCTCATAGATTATCTACAATACAAAATTCAGATTTAATCGTTGTAATGCAAAAAGGAGAAATTGTTGAAAAAGGAACTCATGACGAGCTCATTTCTAAAAATGGTGTGTATCAAAAATTGGTGAACATGCAATCTTTTGATTAAAAACTACTGACTGCCAAATATTTAAAATGAAAAAAGAGTGCTATTGCACTCTTTCTCTTCACACAAATCATCTTAATTTAGGGGCTTACTCTAAAATTAAAACTCACTCTTATTAAAATGCCTTCATCTTGGGGATAATGAAAGCGTTAATTCATTATTACAGTGTAAAGATACTACAATATTTTAATTTTCCAAACAAAAAGTGCTTTTTATCTAAAAAAAATACATTTTAACGTTTATAATAACCTTAAAACACATAAAATGTAGTCTTATTCTTACTTATACTGTTTTGATTACGAAACATATACAAATGAAAAAAGAGTGCTATTGCACTCTTTCTCTTCACACAAATCATCTTAATTTAGGGGCTTACTCTAAAATTAAAACTCACTCTTATTAAAATGCTTTCATCTTGGGGATAATGAAAGCGTTAATTCATTATTACAGTGTAAAGATACTACAATATTTTAATTTTCCAAACAAAAAGTGTTTTTTATCTAAAAAAAAACACATTTTAACGTTTATAATAATATAAACAAACACAAAATGTAGTCTTATTCCTACTTTTACTATTTTGATCACAAAACCTATATAAAAGAAAAAAGAGTGCTATTGCACTCTTTCTCTTCACACAAATCATCTTAATTTAGGGGCTTACTCTAAAATTAAAACTCACTCTTATTAAAGTTCTTTCATCTTGGGGGAAATGAAAGCGTTAATTCATTATTACAGTGTAAAGATACTACAATATTTCAATTCACCAAACAAAAAGTGTATTTTATCTATAAAAAAGGTAAATAACCTTTAATTTTAACATATATTCTTACATTTTCCTACAAATATTAAGGATTTATCATCATTTTCGCCTTCAGATTAAACCTTTTTTACGTACATTAGTCTAACAGATACAAACAGCGTAATTATTCCTAATCAAAAAAATTACCATTGAATACTAAAGAGGAAGAACACCTACTTATTTCTCTGCAATCCGATAAGGATATTAATGCAGCCTTTACCCAATTAGTGCGTTTGTACAAACAACGCTTATATTGGCATATACGTAATATGGTCAAAAACCATGACGATACCGATGATGTATTACAAAATGTATTCATTAAAGTATATAAGAACATTAAAAACTTTAAAGGTGATAGCAAACTATACTCTTGGTTATACCGCATTGCAACAAATGAATCTATTACCTTTTTAAACCAAAAAGCTAAAAAACACAATATTAGCAATGAGGAACTATGTCAACAATTAATACAGAATCTCGAAGCAGACATTTATTATGAAGGTGACGAAATAGCGCTAAAACTTCAAAATGCAATAGCTACATTACCACAAAAGCAACAATTGGTATTTAATATGAAGTATTTTCAGGAATTAAAATATAGAGAGATTTCAGAAATTCTGGAAACAAGCGAGGGAGCTTTAAAAGCTTCTTATCATCTGGCTACAAAAAAAATAGAAGAATTTTTAAAAGCTAGTTAAACCTTTTTACATTTGAGCAGTCATATATATAGTGAAAAAAAATAATTTACATAACGACAAAAGTGGTTTCAAAGTACCAGAAAACTATTTTACTTCTTTTGAAGAGAAACTTTCTAAAGCTATTTCTTCTGAGGACAGTGAAAAGTTTTTACTAGAAACCACAAAAAAATCAGGTCATAAAGTTCCTGAGGGTTATTTTGATACTGTAGAGGACGAGATATTACAAAATACTATTGGTGTAAAACCCAAAAGTAAAGTTGTCTCTTTATTTTCTAAACAAAACATACTGTTTATCTCTGGTATCGCAGCAATGATAGCTATTATTATTTCGTTATCTATTAATGAAGAATCAAAACTAAATTTTGATGAAATCGATATTGCCGATTTACATTCTTATTTTGATGATGGAAATATAGAACTAAGTGATCAGGAAATGGCATCACTATTAGGAGAAGAACTTAGCTACACAGAAACTTTTGAAGATGACCTGGTAAATGATGAGGATTTGTTAGACTATTTATCTGAAGAAGATAATATTGAAGATGACATTATATTTGTGGAATAACAAACCGCAGTAAATATTGAAATAGAAACATGAAAAAGAACGTATTACTTATTTGTTTAATTTGCTTTTCGTTTGCCTCTTTTGCCCAAAATGGCCCTAGAGAACGAATAAAAGCTCTTAAAGTAGCCTATATCACAGAGCAATTAAATTTAACAAGCAAAGAAGCACAGCAATTCTGGCCTATTTATAATGAGCATGAAAAAACTGTGGGTAAGCTTAAAGCCACAGGCCGAAGGCTAATTAAACAGGTAAAAGAAGCTCATAACGGAGCTAACGGATTGAGTGATGCACAAGCGGGTGATTTTTTGGATCAACATATTGATGCCGAAGAACAAAAGTCTGCAGCGCGTAAAAAATTAATAACAGACCTAAAACAAATTTTACCTAATAAAAAGATCTTAAGGCTTATAAAAGCCGAACATGATTTTAATAAACGTATACTTGATAAAATTAGAGAACGTAGGCGACACAAGAATTAATGCGCACGTATACAAATAGATAAAAAAGAGAACCATGGGGTTCTCTTTTTTATTTAAACGTTAACTTGGCAATTCTGTTTTTGCCAGCAGCAATGGCGGTACTATCATTAATAAATCGTAATGTATAAAAACTTTCTTTGCTAAGTTCTTTCCAATGTGTTCCCCTATCGTTTGAAATTGAAATACCTGTAAATCCAACGGCTACAATCTCATTACCTCCACTATTAGGAACATAACGCACACAACTTTTATAACCAGGCTCTTTTTGATCAGCTATTAATTGCCATGTCTTCCCTCTATCCTTTGTTATTGCTTTATTTGCTTTGTTTTTTTCGGGTTGCGTATAATCTCCACCAAAAATGATCCCGTTATTTTCATCATAAAAATGTATCGAATAACCACCAGTAGTAGCAGTTCCTTGCATAATTGGAGTATCAAAAACCTCCCATGTTGCTCCTTTATCGGATGAATAAAACACTCTAGATTTCATACCTCCTGAAATAATCCAGGTATGATCACCCACAATACTAATATTACCATTACTGGCGGCAAAAGCCGCTTCTCCGGTAACAGTACTTGGAAGATCTTTACAAGGTATTTTTCGCCATGTTTCTCCCCCATCTCTCGTAATAATGATTGACAAACAACCATCTGTAGGATCACCCATAGCTATTCCTTCTGTAGTATTCCAAAAAGCTATAGCATCATAAAATGCCTTTTCATGAGTCTCTTGATATACATTTTTTTCAGTTTTATCTTGTAAGTTTATCTTTCTTAATCTTGCCGGCGAACCAATACCAAGACTATAAAAAGATTGGTCAGAAAAAGCTACCGCTCGCTGTTCTGTAATCCAATTATCATGATTTTGAGTATTGTCTGTTACTTTAAATTCATGAAACGTAACATCGTCATTGTATAGATTTAAAAAACCGTATCCTTTATTATATCCAAACCCAATTAAAGAATCCTTATATACTTCTACAGCTCTAATACTAATAGAATCTTCTATAAGTATCTGTATATCAACCTCAGAAAAATCATGTAGTACATTGTTGTTTTTTTCGCCACAAAAAGAAAAGATTGAAGCCAATAGGATTAAAATAAATAGTCTCATTCTCAATAATTTTACTCAAATATAATAGTATTTGACAACAAAGGTCTACCTTTGCAAACCTTAAAAAAAATACGATGCGTTTACATAGAAATCTTGTCTTTGCAGTAATCGATGGACTACATGAAATATTCAATGAAGGTGCTTATGCAGATAAAATTGTGCAAAAACTTCTAAAGAGGGATAAAAGATGGGGATCTCGGGATCGAAGTTTTGTTGCCGAAACTGTATATGAAATCGTAAGATGGAAAAGGCTTTATGCCGAAATTGCCGAGGTAAGAGAACCTTTTTCCAGAGAAAATTTATGGCGGATTTTTGCTGTATGGGCTACTCTAAGGGGCATCCCGTTACCTGATTGGAAACAAATTGTACCTACTCCTACTCGCCGTATTAAGGGACGTTTTGATGAATTGAGCAAAATAAGAAAATATAGAGAGTCTATTCCTGACTGGATGGATCAATTGGGCGAAAAAGAAATAGGAAAAAAATGGGAAGCAGAGATTAATGCACTTAATCAGCAAGCTCCAGTAATTCTAAGAGCTAATACTTTAAAAATATCAAGAGATAAACTAAGAGGAGTACTCGAAGATGAAAACATAGATACCGAATTTATTAAAGGGTACGCAGATGCTTTAAAATTAGTTGAAAGAGCAAACGTATTTAGCACTGAAGCTTTTAAAAATGGTTTTTTTGAAGTGCAGGACGCTTCATCTCAATTAGTAGCCGATTTTCTTGATGTACAACCTGGGCAGCGCGTGGTGGACACATGTGCTGGAGCCGGGGGAAAAACGCTTCATTTGGCCGCTTTAATGCAAAATAAAGGCCAAATTATAGCAATGGACATTTATGCAAATAAACTTAAGGAACTTAAAAGAAGAGCCCGAAGAGCCGGGGCACACAATATCGAACCCAGACCAATCGAAAGCACAAAAGATATTAAAAAACTATATGGTAAAGCAGATCGTGTTCTTATTGATGCCCCATGTAGCGGATTAGGTGTTTTAAGTAGAAATCCAGATGCAAAATGGAAATTACAACCAGAGTTTATGGATAAGATAAAACAAACACAGTCCGAAATATTAGAGAGTTATTCAAAGATGGTGAAGTCAGGTGGTAAATTGGTATACGCTACTTGTTCTATTCTGCCATCAGAAAATCAGGATCAGGTTAATAATTTCTTAGCAAAAGAAGCTGGTAAAGACTTCACATTGATAAAGGATAAAAAAATACTATCACATCAATCTGGTTATGATGGTTTCTATATGGCATTGTTAGAGAAGAAAACAGAGTCTTAATTGTTCAAAAACTAGTGAATAACTCAACTATTGATTCTCTATTTTATATAGTAATTTACATATAAAGTAGTAAATTTGCAGCTTAATAAAAACAACACAAATAATCGAAGTATGATTCATTTCTTCGGAAACCCAAACGAGAAAGTATTTGCAGTTCAAACAGACAGTGAAATCTCACCTGAAAATAGTAAAAAACTCATCTGGTTATTTGGCAACCAACCTAAGGTAACATCGGCGTCTATTGACGCTTTTTTTGTTGGTCCACGTGCCGCAATGATCACACCATGGAGTACGAATGCCGTAGAGATTACCCAGAATATGGGAATCCAAGGAATTATTCGAATTGAAGAGTTCGAAGCAGTCTCACAAGACTATACGGATTTTGACCCTATGCTTTCTCAAAAGTATAATGGTTTAGATCAAAACATTTATACCATTGATATCCAACCAGAACCTATTCTGGAAATTGAAGATATTGCTGCTTATAATAGTAGCGAAGGTTTGGCTCTTAATGATGAAGAAATAACATACCTAGAAAACGTAAGTAAGAAAATAGGAAGGAAACTTACAGATTCTGAAGTGTTTGGGTTTTCTCAAGTAAACTCAGAGCATTGTCGTCATAAAATATTTAACGGCACCTTTATTATTGACGATGTAGAACAGCCTTCTTCATTGTTTAAATTGATCAAAAAAACGTCAGCAACACATCCCAATGATATTGTTTCTGCGTATAAAGATAATGTAGCCTTTATCAAAGGCCCTAAAGTAACTCAGTTTGCTCCAAAAACTGCCGATAAACCAGATTTTTATCAAGAGAAAGAATTTGAAAGTGTGATTTCGCTTAAAGCAGAGACTCATAATTTTCCTACAACTGTAGAACCATTTAATGGTGCCGCTACAGGTTCTGGAGGAGAAATCAGGGATCGTTTGGCGGGAGGAAAAGGCTCTCTACCTCTTGCAGGAACAGCAGTATATATGACTTCTTATTCTAGATTAGAAGAAAACAGACCTTGGGAGCAGGCCATGCCCGAAAGAAAATGGTTATACCAAACTCCAATTGATATTTTGATTAAAGCATCAAACGGAGCTTCGGACTTTGGAAACAAATTTGGTCAACCTCTAATTACAGGTTCTATACTCACTTTTGAACACGAAGAAGATGCTCGTAAACTTGGTTTCGACAAAGTAATCATGCAAGCCGGTGGAATAGGATATGGCAAAGCCGAACAAGCCCTAAAAGATAAGCCTGAAACAGGCGATAAAATCATCATTTTAGGTGGTGAAAATTATCGTATTGGTATGGGTGGCGCTGCAGTATCCTCGGCAGACACAGGAGAGTTTAGCAGTGGTATCGAATTGAATGCAATACAACGTTCTAATCCCGAAATGCAAAAACGAGCGGCAAATGCCATTCGCGGAATGGTAGAAAGTGAAGAAAATACAATCGTTTCTATTCATGATCATGGTGCTGGTGGGCATTTAAATTGTTTGTCCGAACTTGTTGAAGAAACAGGCGGTAAAATAGATTTAGATAAATTACCAGTGGGAGATCCTACGCTTTCTGCAAAAGAAATTATAGGAAACGAATCTCAAGAAAGAATGGGATTAGTTATTGGTCAAAAAGATATCGAAACATTAGAACGTATAGCAGAACGTGAACGGTCACCCATGTACCAAGTAGGTGATGTAACCGGGGATAACCGGTTTACATTCAGTTCCAAAACCAAAGGAGATACACCTATGGATTTGGCGCTCGAAGATATGTTTGGGAGCTCTCCCAAAACGATAATGAAAGATCGTACGATCATCAGGAATTATGATAATGTCACATATCGTATAGATGATTTCCAAACCTACCTGGAGCAAGTATTACAACTAGAAGCAGTTGCTTGCAAAGACTGGTTAACAAATAAAGTAGATCGATGTGTTGGCGGTAAAGTAGCAAAACAACAATGTGCTGGACCACTGCAACTACCGTTAAACAATTGTGGGGTAATGGCTTTGGATTATAGCTCTACCGAAGGTATTGCTACATCGATAGGGCACTCTCCTATTTCGGGTTTAATTAATCCTGAAGCTGGTAGTAAAAACTCTATAGCTGAAGCACTAACCAATATTATTTGGGCACCGCTCAAGGATAATTTACAATCGGTGTCTTTATCAGCAAACTGGATGTGGCCATGTAAAAACGAAGGAGAAGATGCGCGTTTATATCAAGCGGTTAAAGCCATTTCTGATTTTGCAATCGATCTAGGCATCAATGTTCCAACGGGTAAAGATTCTTTATCTATGAAACAAAAATATCCCAATGAAGAGGTTATTGCTCCCGGAACAGTGATTATATCTGCTGCTGCCAATTGTAATGATATCAATAAGGTAGTTGAGCCTGTATTAAAAAAATATGGCGGAGATATTTATTATATCAACATGTCTCAGGACAAGCATCAGTTAGGAGGCTCTTCTTTTGCACAAATACATAACAAAATTGGAACTCAAGCACCGAATATCAAAGATGCTGCCAGTTTTAAAAACACATTTAATGTTGTTCAAAATTTAATTCGCGAACATAAAATTGTTGCTGGTCATGATGTAGCATCAGGTGGATTAATTACTACCTTACTTGAATTATGTTTTGCAGATGTAAACCTAGGTGCAGAATTTGATCTAACCAGTATAGAAGAATCTGATTCTATAAAACTTCTATTTGCCGAAAATTCGGGAATCGTATTTCAAAGTGCGCCAAATTCGAATATCGAATCGGTGCTTTCAGAAAACGGTATTGAATTCTTCAATATTGGAAAAGCTCAAGAAGGAACTTCGGTACACATAACAAATGGAAGTGATACTTTTGATCTAGATGTCGAGTCTCTAAGAAATACCTGGTACAAAACATCTTATCTTTTAGATCAAAAACAAACCGATAATAATTTGGCAACGGCACGGTATGAAAACTATGCCAAACAACCTTTACAATATACATTCCCTATACATTTTATGGGTCGAAAGCCTATTGTAGATGCGTCCAAACCTAGACCAAAGGCAGCAATCATTAGAGAAAAAGGAAGTAATTCTGAGCGTGAAATGGCTAATGCGATGTATCTGGCTGGTTTTGATGTAAAGGATGTGCATATGACCGATCTGATAGCAGGACGAGAAACACTAGAAGATATCCAATTTATAGGTGCTGTTGGAGGATTCTCTAATAGTGATGTATTAGGATCAGCCAAAGGTTGGGCTGGAGCATTTTTGTATAATGAAAAAGCGAATACAGCTTTAAAAAACTTCTTTAAAAGAGAAGATACATTATCTGTCGGTATTTGTAACGGATGCCAATTGTTTATGGAGTTAGAAGTAATCAATCCTGATCACAAAACACACGGTAAGCTAGTGCATAACGAATCGCATAAGCACGAAAGTGCTTTTACTTCGGTTACAGTACAAGATAACAGCTCTGTAATGCTATCCACATTGGCAGGAAGCACATTAGGTGTTTGGATTTCGCATGGTGAAGGAAAATTCGATTTACCACTATCCGAGGATCAATATCATATTGTTGCTAAGTATGGATATGATGCATATCCTTCAAACCCTAATGGGTCTGATTATAATGTAGCTATGATGGCTGATAAAACTGGGCGTCATCTGGTAATGATGCCACATATCGAACGTTCCATTTTTCAATGGAATTGGGCCAATTATCCTCAGGGACGACATGATGAAGTATCTCCTTGGATCGAAGCTTTTGTAAATGCAAGAAAATGGATAGAAAACACAGATAACTCTAATTTTTGAAAGAATAAGAGATAAATATATCAACAAAAACAATAAAATATTAAGGAGTTGTCAAATAACAACTCCTTTTTTTATATATTACAGTTGCGTATTATCAGATTTTTTATAATTTGCGAAACTATGCACGCATAGTAGTTTTTTAAAACCTGAAAAACTACTAGAAATATTTTAAAACAACATATGACAACAATTACTAGACTTTTTGATTTCCCTCACTATCAACTAAAAAAATTCAATTTAGACGAAGCCTTAGTGACCAAGTATGATGGTAAATGGGTTGCCACATCTTCTGCAGAGTATGTAGAAAAGGCAAACCAAATTAGTCGTGGTTTACTAAAATTAGGAGTACAACCAAATGACAAAATAGCTATCATATCAACCAACAACAGGACCGAATGGAACATTACTGATATTGGTGTGCTGCAGATTGGCGCACAGGATGTACCTATTTATCCGACCATATCTCAGGATGATTATGAGTATGTTTTAAATCATTCAGAATCGGTATATTGTTTTGTTTCTGACGAAGAAGTTTTCCAAAAAGTAAAAAACATTAAGGCCAATGTACCTTCGCTTAAAGAGGTATATTCTTTTAATGACATTGAAGGTTGTAAAAATTGGAATGAAGTATTAGAACTTGGAAAAGATGATAGCAATCAAGGTGAGGTAGAAAAAATAATGGCCTCTGTTAAAGAAGAAGATCTCGCTACATTAATATATACTTCGGGAACTACCGGAAGACCTAAAGGTGTAATGCTTAGTCATAAAAACATTGTAAGTAACGCCCTTGCAAGTTCAACAAGATTTCCGCTTACCGAAGGAACAACGAAAGCATTAAGCTTTTTACCCGTTTGTCATATTTACGAAAGAATGACCATGTATTTTTATCAATATCTTGGTGCTTCTATCTATTTTGCCGAATCGCTTGAAACAATTAGTGATAACCTTAAAGAAGTACAACCAGATGTAATGACTGCTGTACCTAGATTATTAGAAAAAGTATACGACAAAATTATCGCAAAAGGTGCTGATCTTACGGGAATTAAAAAGAAATTGTTCTTCTGGGCCGTTGACTTAGGACTAAAATATGAACCCTATGGCGCTAATGGATGGTGGTATGAAAAGAAACTTGGTCTAGCTAGAAAATTAATATTTAGCAAATGGCAGGAAGCCTTAGGTGGAAACATTAAAGTAATTGCTTCAGGAAGTGCTGCCTTACAACCAAGATTGGCAAGAATATTTAATGCTGCCGGACTAGCCGTGATGGAAGGATATGGTCTTACCGAAACATCACCTGTAATCTCTGTAAATGATACTAGAGACAGAGGTTTTAAAGTGGGTACTGTTGGAAGAATACTACCAAACACCGAAGTTAAAATAGCAGATGACGGAGAGATATTGATAAAAGGCCCTCAAGTAATGCAAGGGTATTACAAAGATGAAGAAAAAACAAATGAAGCTTTAAAAGGAGGGTATTTCCACACAGGGGATATTGGTGAAATTGATAGCGCTGGGTTTTTACGAATTACTGATCGTAAAAAGGAAATGTTTAAAACCTCTGGAGGTAAATATGTTGCTCCTCAATTAATCGAAAACGCAATGAAACAATCTCGTTTTATTGAACAAATAATGGTTATTGGCGAAGGAGAAAAAATGCCTGCTGCTTTTGTTCAACCAAATTTTGAATTCTTAAAAGAATGGGCAGAGCGTAAAGGGCTTACTGTAGGTGATTCGTTTGATGAAATTATCTCCAACCAAACAGTAATTGATCGATATCAAGAAGAAATTGATGAGCATAATGAAAAGTTTGGTAAATGGGAACGCGTAAAGAAATTTGAACTTACCTCAGATGAATGGAGCATTGATGCTGGTCACCTCACTCCTACTATGAAACTGAGAAGAAAAATAATCAAAGAAAAATATAGCGAATTATACGCAAAGATTTATGGCTAATTCAATTTACTGATTACATTATTAATCATACATAAGCTTAACTGTAATTCAGTAAACTCCTCATTTTATGAGGAGTTTTTTTATTAATTCATCAAAAAAATGTAAATTACTTCATCTTTTCCTAAATTTTTATCATATTTATTATGCACGCATAATAAATTTTTCTTACCTTTACATTCACAATAATTTTTGAATGAGGGAAAAAACAATTGATTATGCTCTTCGGGCCACATGGATGGCAGTTGCCAAAATGTATAACGAAGAAGCAAGCAAGAAAGGAAGTACGATGGCTACTGGGTTTGCTCTTTTAAGCATTGACCCCGAAAATGGCACTCCATCTACTTCATTAGGCCCAAAAATGGGCATGGAAGCCACTAGCTTATCGCGTACTTTAAAGACCATGGAAGAAAAAGGATTAATTTTTAGAAAAAAGAACCCTCAAGATGGTCGAGGTGTATTGATCTATTTAACTCCTTTTGGTGTAGAGATGAGGAATTTTTCGAAAGAAGTTGTCTTTACCTTTGACAATACTGTCAAAAAACATATTCCAAAAGAGAAACTAGATACATTTTTAGAGGTGTTTCAATTAATAAACGATCTGATTTCATCAAAAAAAATATACACAAAAAAAGAATCTATACAATAACATCTTAACAACCAGAAGTTAAAAAATGAAAAGAGTCATTAAAAAAGTTGCAGTTGTCGGTTCAGGAATTATGGGATCTGGCATTGCATGTCATTTTGCTAATATTGGTGCAGAAGTACTTTTATTAGACATCGTTCCGAGAGAACTAAACGACAAAGAAAAAGCAAAAGGTCTTACTTTGGAAGACAAGGTAGTCCGTAACCGGTTAGTGAATGATTCTCTTACCGCCGCTCTTAAATCCAAACCCTCTCCTATTTACAGTCAAAAATTTGCCAATCGTATCACTACAGGAAACCTTGAAGATGATATTGCTAAAGTTGCTGATGTAGATTGGATTATCGAGGTTGTAGTCGAAAGACTGGATATCAAAAAACTAGTTTTTGAAAGTTTAGAAAAGCATAGAACTCCAGGTACATTAATTACTTCTAATACATCTGGTATCCCTATAAAATTTATGAGTGAAGGAAGAAGTGAAGATTTCCAGAAACATTTCTGCGGAACACATTTCTTTAACCCTGCTCGATACTTAAAATTATTTGAAATTATTCCTGGTCCTAATACATCTAATGAAGTATTAGATTTCCTTAATGGATATGGAGAACAATATCTTGGTAAAACTTCGGTAGTTGCCAAAGATACTCCGGCTTTTATTGGTAACAGAATTGGTATTTTTAGTATCATGAGTTTATTCCATATGGTAAAAGATATGGGATTAACAATCGAGGAAGTAGACAAACTTACTGGTCCAGTAATTGGTCGTCCTAAATCAGCTACGTTTAGAACTGTTGATGTAGTTGGTCTTGATACTTTGGTTCATGTTGCTAACGGAATTGCAGACAACTGTCCTGATGATGAACGTCATGAGTTATTTAAACTACCTGATTTCATCAATACCATGATGGAAAACAAATGGTTGGGAAGTAAGTCAAAACAAGGGTTCTACAAAAAGAATGTAACTGCCGAAGGGAAAAGAGAAATTCTTTCTTTAGATCTTGATACATTAGAATATAGAGAAAAGAAAAGAGCTTCTTTTGCAACTATAGAAATGACTAAGACTATCGATAAAGTTATTGATCGTTTTAAAGTTTTAGTTTCTGGAAAAGATAAAGCTGGAGAATTTTATCGTAAAAATCTTTCTGCTCTATTTGCATATGTATCTAACCGTATTCCAGAAATAACCGATGACTTATATAAGATAGATGACGCTATGAAAGCTGGTTTTGGATGGGAACATGGTCCTTTCCAGATTTGGGACGCGATAGGTGTTGAAAAAGGTATTGAAATGATGAAAGCTGAAGGTTATGAACCAGCAGCTTGGGTAACCGATATGATTGCTTCGGGTAATACTTCTTTCTATACTGTAAAAGAAGGAGCTACGTATTTTTATGATATACCAAGCAAGAAACAAGAAAAAATACCTGGTCAGGATTCATTTATTATCCTAGATAATATCCGCAAATCAGCTGAAGTATTTAAAAATAGTGGTGTTGTCGTAGAAGATCTTGGAGATGGAATTTTGAATGTTGAATTCCAGAGTAAGATGAATACCATCGGAGGAGATGTTCTGGCTGGATTAAATAAAGCGATAGATATTGCCGAAAAAGATTTCCAAGGATTAGTAGTTGGTAATCAAGCTGCCAATTTCTCTGTAGGAGCCAATATTGGTATGATCTTTATGATGGCCGTTGAGCAAGAGTATGACGAGTTAAACATGGCCATAAAATATTTCCAGGATTCTATGATGCGTATGCGTTACTCTGCTATCCCAACAGTTGTCGCTCCACACGGAATGGCACTTGGTGGTGGATGTGAGATTTCGCTTCATGCAGATAAAGTAGTTGCTGCTGCAGAAACATACATGGGACTTGTAGAGTTTGGTGTTGGTGTAATCCCTGGTGGTGGTGGATCTAAAGAGATGGCATTAAGAGCTGCAGATCTTTTCAAGAAAGATGATGTAGAACTTAATGTACTTCAAGAGCACTTCTTAACTATAGGTATGGCAAAAGTATCTACTTCGGCTTATGAAGCTTTTGATACTAATCTATTACAAAAGGGAAAGGATATAGTAGTCGTAAATAAAGATCGACAAATAGCTACAGCGAAGGCTCATGCCAAGTTAATGGCCGAGCAAGGATATACTCAGCCTCCACGTCGTAAAGATATCAAAGTACTAGGAAAACAAGCCCTTGGGATGTTCTTAGTAGGTACCGACTCTATGGAAGCAAGTAGATATATCTCTGAGCACGATCATAAAATAGCTAATAAGCTTGGATATGTAATGGCTGGTGGAGATTTATCAGAGCCAACTTTAGTAACAGAGCAATATTTACTCGACCTAGAACGTGAAGCTTTCTTGTCTTTATGTTCAGAACGTAAGACTCTTGAACGTATCGAGCATATGTTAAAGAAAGGAAAACCTCTTAGAAACTAGAACACCGAAAAAGAAAAAAGAAATGAAAACAGCATATATAGTAAAAGCATATAGAACAGCCGTAGGAAAAGCACCTCGCGGAGTGTTCAGATTTAAAAGAACAGATGAGCTTGCTGCAGAGACTATTCAGCATATGATGACAGAGCTACCGCAATTAGATAAAGCTCGTATCGATGATGTAATTGTTGGTAATGCTATGCCAGAAGGATCGCAAGGACTTAATATGGCACGTCTTATCTCGTTAATGGGATTAAATTCTATTGATGTACCAGGAGTAACTGTAAATAGATTTTGTTCTTCGGGAATAGAAACTATTGGTATTGCAGCAGCAAAAATACAAGCCGGAATGGCAGATTGTATTATTGCCGGAGGAGCAGAAAGTATGAGTTCTGTACCTATGACTGGATATAAAACAGAACTTAATTATGACCTGGCAAACTCTGGTCATGCCGATTATTACTGGGGAATGGGTAATACAGCAGAAGCTGTTGCCGACCAGTTCAAAGTATCGCGAGCTGATCAAGATGAATTTGCATATAACTCACATATGAAAGCTTTAAAAGCACAAGCCGAAAATCGTTTTCAGGATCAGATCGTACCTATTACGGTTGATCAGGTTTATGTTGATGCTAACGGTAAAAAAGCAACAAAATCATATACCGTAAACAAAGACGAAGGTCCTCGTGCAGGAACTAGCAAAGAAGTTCTTGGTAAACTTCGTCCTGTTTTTGCTGCAGGTGGTAGTGTTACCGCTGGTAATTCTTCTCAAATGAGTGATGGTGCAGCATTTGTGATGGTAATGAGTGAAGAAATGGTAAAAGAATTAAATCTTGAGCCTATTGCACGAATGGTAAACTATGCCGCTGCTGGTGTGGAGCCAAGAATTATGGGTATTGGTCCCGTAAAAGCAATTCCTAAAGCACTAAAACAAGCTGGATTAAAACAAGAAGATATTGAATTAATAGAGCTTAATGAAGCCTTTGCTTCTCAATCACTTGCAGTGATGAGAGAACTTGGGTTGAATCAAGATATTGTAAATGTAAATGGTGGAGCTATTGCATTAGGTCACCCATTAGGATGTACCGGAGCTAAACTATCGGTACAGTTATTTGATGAAATGCGTAAGCGTGACATGAAAGGAAAGTATGGTATGGTTACCATGTGTGTAGGAACTGGACAAGGTGCCGCTGGTATCTATGAATTTTTGAACTAAAAAAAAGATAAAAGAAAATAATACGAATAAGATGAGTACTGAAACTGTAAATAAAGATATTCTTAGAGGAGGACAATTCCTAGTTAAAGAAACCAAAGCTGAAGATGTATTTACTCCAGAGGATTTTTCTGAGGAGCAAAAAATGATGCGTGATAGCGCTAGAGAATTTGTAGACCGTGAACTATGGGCGCATTGGGAAAAATTTGAATCAAAAGATTACGCATACACAGAGCAGTGTATGAAAAAAGCTGGTGAGCTTGGTCTTTTGGGTGTTGCCGTGCCTGAAGATTATGATGGATTAGGAATGGGATTTGTGTCTACTATGTTGGTATGTGATTATATCTCTGGAGCTACAGGTTCATTTAGTACTGCCTTTGGTGCGCATACCGGTATTGGTACTATGCCTATCTCATTATACGGGAATGAAGAGCAAAAGAAGAAATACGTTTCTAAACTAGCAACCGGTGAGTGGATGGGAGCATATTGTTTGACCGAGCCTGGTGCTGGGTCTGATGCTAACTCTGGTAAAACCAAAGCTGTACTGTCTGACGACGGAAAACATTATTTAATTTCTGGTCAGAAAATGTGGATCTCTAATGCAGGCTTCTGTAATGTAATGATTGTTTTTGCTCGTATTGAGGACGACAAAAACATTACTGGATTTATTGTAGAGAATGATCCTTCTAATGGAATTACACTTGGTGACGAAGAAAAGAAATTAGGTATTCACTCTTCTTCTACTCGTCAGGTATTTTTTAGTGACACCAAAGTACCAGTAGAAAATATGTTATCCGAAAGAGGTAACGGTTTTAAAATTGCAATGAATGCACTTAACGTTGGTCGTATCAAATTAGCTGCAGCTTGTTTGGATGCACAACGTAGAGTAATTGGTGAAGCAACAAAATATGCAAATGAGCGTATCCAGTTTAAAACACCAATCATGAATTTTGGAGCTATTAAGTCCAAAATTGCTGAAATGGCAACAAGCACATACGCTGGAGAATCTGCTTCATATAGAGCAGCAAAAAATATTGAAGATAGAATTGCTATCCGTCAAGCCGAAGGAAATACGCATCAAGAAGCAGAATTAAAAGGAGTTGAAGAATATGCTATAGAATGTTCTATTCTAAAAGTAGCAGTTTCTGAAGATGTACAAAGTACTGCAGACGAAGGTCTTCAGATCTTTGGAGGTATGGGATTCTCTGCAGATACTCCTATGGAATCTGCTTGGAGAGATGCTCGTATTTCTCGTATTTATGAAGGTACTAATGAGATCAATCGTATGTTGGCCGTAGGTATGCTTGTTAAAAAAGCAATGAAAGGTCATGTTGATCTTTTAGGTCCTGCAATGAAGGTAGCCGATGAATTAACAGGTATCCCTTCATTTGATACTCCGGACTACTCTACATTGTTTGCTGAAGAAAAAGAGATTGTAGCTAAACTTAAGAAAGTATTTTTAATGGTTGCGGGATCTGCTGTTCAAAAATTTGGACCTAAATTAGAAGAGCACCAACAATTATTGATGGCAGCCTCAGATATTCTTATTGAAATCTATATGGCAGAATCTACTATTCTGCGTACCGAGAAAAACGCAAAACGTTTTGGTGAAGATACTCAGGAAATTCAGATCGCTATGTCTCAATTATATCTGTACAATGCAGTTGATATTGCAATCAAAAAAGGAAAAGAGGCTATCGTTTCTTTCGCCGAAGGTGATGAACAGAGAATGATGTTAATGGGTCTTAAACGTTTTACCAAATATGCTAATCAACCTAATGTTGTAGCATTAAGAACTAAAATTGCTGATAAAATTGCCGAAGAAAACGGATATTTCTTAGGATAATTATAAGTCATATTGCCCTCCCTATGGCATTAAACTAGGGAGTTGTTTAATTTTGATTTAAGAACCCGCCTTTTTATATTGGGTAAAAGGCGGGTTTTTTATTTATATATAGGCAATTTTTTCTTGCAAACCCAATACGAGAATCAGGTTATAAACCTAAATAACAATCAATTACCATGATTTTGATACGTTTTTAAGTATAATTCTAATAATTTATCAACACGAAAACGTTGTAGTAACTTAATAACTCGTACAAATTGAATATTTCGTAATAACTTAGTGAAAATTTAACACAAGAAACACTTTTACAAACAAAAAACTATTAATTATGAAATTCACTTATGTTCCAACGAAAATCGGAAATTTGTTTGAGCCACTTTTATCATACAACATAGATATCTCTTCTTAATTTGATAAAATAATACTCTTTTTTATTTTTTAGATCTAATATCAAGAAAGAATCATTCTGTAACAGCAATAATTAATCGTTACGTATACGCTTAAAAAAGTAAGAAATTTATATTCATTCGAATCATTATAAATCTTACTGCACTGTAAGTCAATTTTCTACAAATTAAATACAATTGACCAGTATATGATAATCTTACTTATGTAGATATTATTTTCCAGAAAATTTTCCTGTAGTATCGTTAGTAGATTCAATTTCTACTCATTTACACAAACTCTTATTTATCATCGAATTAAACTTAAAAAATTGCAAAAATGAAACGAAAAAATGTAAAATCAATTATAGTACTGATCTTGCTATTTATACTCCCTTTTATAAGCAAGGCGCAGGACGAAGACGTATTGTTCCAGGCTTTTGACTGGAATGTACAAAACCAACCAGCTGGTCAAACTTGGTACGATGTAGTGTCCCAAAGTAGAAATGCAATTAATGATGCTGGCATTGACCTCATATGGATGCCACCACCAAGTAATTCTGCTGCACCTCAGGGCTATTTACCCAGAGAGCTTTATAATTTTGACAGTGCCTACGGAACAGAGGCTCAATTAAGAAATTTAATTAATCAATACCACTCTCTGGACATAAGAGTAATAAGTGATATCGTTATTAATCATAGAGTAGGTTCTAATGATGCTGTTACATTTACAAATCCGGCATGGCCAACCTATTACATCACTGCAGATGATGAAGGAAGAAATTTTGTAAATTTCCCTGTTAATTTCAGTATCAACAATGATTTTTTCCCTGGTACAGATTTAAAAGCAGATGGGTCTAGCGGAGGGTTTGCCGCAGCAAGAGACTTAGATCACGAAAATCCTGAAGTACGTCAAGAAATTATTCGATGGATGAATTTCCTGAAAAATGATTTAGGATTTGACGGATGGAGATACGATTTTGTTCATGGATACAATCCTATCTACAACAAAGAATATAACGATGCTACAAATCCATATTTTGCCGTTGGTGAATTATTAGAAAGTAGTAGAGTACAAACCAATAACTTTGTAAATTGGACTCAAGGGTCTTCTTCTGCGTTTGACTTTAATACCAAGGTAAGTTTACAGAATGCTATCAGAGATAATAATTTATCATATTTAAGAGATTTTTCTGGAAACCCTTCAGGAATGATCGGTATCAATCCGACAAAATCTGTAACTTTTTTAGATAACCACGATACTGGAGAAGCCCAACAATGTTGTGGATCTAACTTTGTATTTCCTGGAGGAGAAACCAACCTCAGAAAAGGGTATGCATATATTCTAACACATCCAGGTATCCCTATGGTTTTCTGGACCCACTTTTTTAATACTGGATCAGGTGTACGTGATGCAATCAAAGATTTAATTGCCATTCGAAAAGATGTAAGAGTATTTTCTGGTTCTTCGATAAATATTGCAGAAGCAAGAAATGATTTATATGCTGCGTATATCGATGGAAGAAACGGTACCATTGCTATGAAATTAGGAAGTGGGAACTGGTCTCCTGATGGAAGCGGTTGGACATTGAGAACTTCGGGTACAGATTATGCCGTTTGGACTAATGGAGGAGATACAACTGGTGGAGGTGAAACGGTCGATCCGTTTACAGTTAATTTCTTCAAACCAAATGGATGGGGTAATAACATCAACGCATATTTCTTTGATGCTAATGCCAATGCAACTTTACCAGGAACCTCGGGATGGCCAGGGCAATCTATGACAAATATAGCAGGAACCAATTGGTATTCGTATACGGTAACACCACAAGCCGGAACAGCCGCGAACAATATTAGAGTAATTTTTAATGATGGTAATAATCAAACTGCTAACTTATCGAGAAGTACCGATGGGTGGTACAAAGATAATAGTTGGTCAAATACGTGTCCAAGTAACTGTAGTGGTTCTACGACTCCTAATAATGTTACATTAAACTTTAGAAAGCCCGGTGGCGGTTGGGGTAACCTTACAAATATGTACCTATATAATAAAGTAACCAATAGCACTTTATCAGGAACTGCAGGATGGCCAGGACAAAGAATGAATGCAGTAAGTGGCACATCATGGTGCAGAGAAACATTTACCATACCAAATGGGGTAAATCCAAATGATATCGGAGTTGTATTTAACAATGGAAGCGGACAGCAAACAGTTGACCTAACAAGGGGCATAGATGGTTGGTTTAGGGTCACGGGATCGCAAAATGGCAAAAGAACAGGAACTTGGTCTAATAATTGCCCAACAGGTTGTCCGTCTAGAAGTGTAATAGTATCTGTAGATAATGATGGTAAGATTGATCTTACGCTTAGCGAAGTAATACTCTCACCAAATCCAATTACAAATCAAACCAAATTGTATTTAACGACTCAAAATAAGGGAATGTTAGAAGTAACCGTTTCAAATATTTTAGGGCAATCAAAAACAATTTATAGCAAAATTGCTAAACCTGGTAATCAAATCATCGATATTAACAGTGATACGATTAAACAATCAGGAATATATTTCTACACCATAAAATTAAACGGAAATACTTTAGACCAATTAAAAGCCATTAAACAATAATCATTTTTTCTTATTTTCACTTTCGGTGATTATTCTGTTTGAAAAGTATGCGGTTGTTACTTATTTATAAGTAGCAACCGCTTTTTAAATATTGTTTACTACTTTTATAAGAAATTAAGACGTTAATCCAACCTATGAATCAATCAATATTTCCTTTATTTATAGCCTTACTATTAATTTTTGGCTGTAATAATGAATCAAAAACAGCGATAAAAAAATCTTTTGCTCTTACAGCTACTATAGACTCTTCTGATCGCAGTCCTAAGGTTGATCACCAAATAAGAGAAGTAAAAAAAGCGACCATTGTTCCTAAAATTGATGGAGATATGAATGATCCTATTTGGAACGAAGTAATATGGTATGGTTTGGATCAAAAATGGCTTGGAGCACCTTATAAATTTGATGATTTTTTTGGGCGATATAAACTGGTTTGGACTCCCGAAGCTTTATATCTTTTGGTAGAAATAAAAGATAATATACTATATGACCAAAATAAAGATCCTTTGACACTTTGGTGGGATGACGACTGTGTCGAAATTTTTGTAGATGCCGATAACTCTGGCGGAGGTCATCAATACAATAACAATGCTTTTGCATATCATGTTGCATTAGATGGTAATGTGGTTGATCTTGGGGAGGATCAAAAACCTTTACTTTATAACAATCATGTAACCACAAAACGAGTGACCAAAAATGATGTTTCGGTTTGGGAGTTTGAAATTATAGTATATGATGACACTTATAAAGAAGGGCAAATTAATGACCCTGTAGTATTAACCAAAGATCAAAAACTTGGTTTTGCTCTTGCATACAATGATAATGATGGTAGCAAAGAGCGTGAAAATTTCATAGGTTCGGTTTTTGTTCCAGGAGAAGATAAAAATCAAGGCTGGATCAATGCCGATATTTTTGGGACTATTATACTTCGGGAATAAACATCTATATTAGAACTCAAACATACTTTTACTCTGAAACCAAAATTCTACATACTTCCAGTTATTATTATTTCGCAGTTTTTCTGTACCTCATTATGGTTTGCAGGCAATGCGGTTATTGATGATCTTGCTACCCAATTTAATGTAGAGTTTAATATTTTGGGTTACCTCCTATCGTTTGTTCAATTTGGTTTTATAGCGGGTACACTTACATTTGCCTTATTAACTCTAGCCGATCGATTTTCTCCTTCCAGAATTTTTATGATCTGTGCTTTTTTGGGAGCGATTTGTAATTTGCTTATTTTAATTCCTAATATTACGGTGTTCAATTTACTCACTGCTCGCTTTGGAACAGGTTTTTTTCTTGCCGGAATATATCCCGTAGGCATGAAAATAGCATCGGATTATTACAAAGGTGGTTTAGGTAGAGCATTAGGTTATCTAGTAGGTGCACTAGTCTTAGGCACAGCCTTTCCTCATTTAATTAATGAATTATCCTGGAGCCGTGATTATACAGTAGTTATTATCAGTACTTCTGTTCTAGCCGTTATAGGTGGTCTAGGTATGTGGCTTTTAGTTCCTGATGGCCCATTTAGGCGACCCGTTTCAAAATTACAATTAGGAGTAGTAACGCAATTGTTCAGCATTCCTAATTTTAGAAAAGCTGCCTTTGGTTATTTCGGGCACATGTGGGAGTTGTATGCATTCTGGGGGTTTATTCCCGTAATTCTTAAAACCTACGCTACGCTGCATGCTATACAGATACAGATTGCTTTTTGGTCTTTTATCATTATAGGTATCGGAGCTATTTCATGTATCCTCGGAGGGTTAATTTCTTTGAGAAGTGGTAGCAGAAAAGTAGCCTATAACTCATTACTAATTTCAGGAATTTTTTGTATTGCCTCTCCTCTACTTTTTCAATTGCAACCTCAATTTTTTATTATTGCTTTATGTATTTGGGGGATGTTGGTTATCTCCGACTCTCCTCAATTCTCAACTATGGTAGCAGCCTCATCTCCTCCGGAGTTAAGAGGTACTGCCTTAACAATTACGAATTCCATTGGGTTTGCTGTAACAATTATTAGCATTCAATTATTATCATTTTTACTTGATCAAATTGATCATACGTTGTTGTATTTATTTTTAGGAATCGGGCCTGCATTTGGGTTGTATGCATTGCGTAAATAATTGTTTATTATTCTACTTTAAAAGTCTTACCTATAGAGATTGAAGATCCTGTATTAGTAAATCCCTGTATAGATATTTCGTAATCCCCCGCTACATCAGATGTAAAAAACTCGTAAATTTGGTCTACTTCATTTTTTAGGACCACTTCGGGTTCCCAAAGTAATTGGTTTCTATAATCTGGTATGTGGTTATATTTATTTTCATCTTTATAAACTTGTTTAAAATACTTCTTTGTTGATCGAGGTCGAGGTAACTCATAACTAGTACCATAAGGATCTTTCAAATTTGTAACAAATCCTTTGTTTATAGAATTTAAGATTAAAATCCCATCAAATATTTTGGTTCCTAAATAGTACTTGTTTCTAATAAAACCAATATTCTTAATTTTTCTAGCATCAAAATTAATCACGCTGTTATGATCCTGAACAATTATACCATCAACCAATACCAATGGTAAAAAATTATTGTTGTTTTTTATAGAATAATTTCCTTGTATAGTAAACACTTCATCTTTTTTCTTCGTTTTTCGTGTTCCTACACCTTCAACAATTTCAATAATCGTTTCTTTTACAGTTGCAAATCTGGTATAGTCATCCAAATCATAATTCTCATAATCATTACCGTAAAAAGAAGACATAGTTTTGGGAGTTTGAATAGTATCTGGTTTCAAATTATAAAAACTATTATCTATCTGATTAAAAATACTTCGTTCTAGAATTTCATCCTTTAATGCTGTATTAATTTCAAAAGAATAGAATTTCATTTTAGAAGAATTGATTTTTGGTATGTCTTCTAAAAGAATAGTATAATTTTCTTTTTGTTCTCCCAAGACTTCTATTCGCACTTTCTTATCATGATATCGTTTATGAAGATTTATTATAAAATCTCCTTTCGCATTGGTTGAAACTATTTGTACATCACTTGTGTTCCCGTCGATAGAACTCCCTATCCTAACTTCTGCAATAGGAATAGAAGAATCTTTTGAAATAATTTTTCCGTAAATCAATTCACCACGCATTTCTGGAAGGTAGATCAATGACCCTTTTGATTTTATTCTTTTATTTCCTTTTTTATTAAAGATCGCAGAATAAGTTTTGGTCGTAGGAACGGTAGCCTTTTTAAATTTATCCTTTTTTCTAATAGAAATTGAGTAATTACCCTCTTCCAATTTCATATTATTGAGTGTTAATCTAACTGGAGATCTTTTCTTATAGGTTGTAGCATCTAGTATAATTTTATCACTTTCTTTAGTTTCTTGTTTATCGTATACAAAAGCTACAGGATTCTTACTATTGTTTGATATTTGTATAAGGGAATCGATATGCGATTCACCAGAAACAATCTCTTTTTGATCAGATTGATAAGGATTTATTATACTAACATCCCCATGAAAAAAATAAGTTCCTTCTACATTAAGCATCCATTGGGTATATCCTACTAATTTGTAATTACCTGACGGAATAGTAACGGGAACAAAAAAATCACCTTGTCCCACTCCATTTTCGAGGGCTATTTTATGTTCAAATATCCGTTGCCCTTTTTCATCAATTAAGCTTACATATGCTATTTTACTTATATCACTAAGAAGTCTACTATCTGCATTAATACAGTATAACTTATAATACAGATATTCTCCTGCAAATAGCAATGATGTATTATAATGTATAAAAACCTCTTCTTGAGGTATTTTATAATACCCCGCTACATCTTCATTCGTTTTTAACACAGATTGATGCTGTGCGCTCAACGATAAAGTAAATAAAAGTAGTAATGATAAAAGTTTAATTCTCACTAATATAGTTTTAGTTATATGTTAAATTATATTTCATTTCATGATACGTTCAAAACATTAATCCACCCAAAAAGAAGGAACTGCACTACTACCAAAAACAGAACAATCACCACATCCCCGCGGAACAAAAACAAAAGTTCCTTCATCTTCCTCACCACGCTGTTCTTCCAGAAATTTTACGTTACCTGATCGAATCAAATCCTGCAAACGTCTTTCGAACTCTTCAATACTCTCACTGGTAGATTGTACTGGTGCTATTCTATCGCATCCTGGCGAAAACCTAGGTAAGTCATTAATAATATCTTCTCGATCAAAAAATATACGTTCTTGGGACACAGCTGCTACTTCAAAAAATCCCAAAACCCGTTCATTTTTATTTTTTTCAGAGATAATATTACCACTTACAAATCCCGGTTGGACCTGAGAAAAAAGACTTTCAGACTCAGAGAAATTACTAAGAGTTTGATAAAATCCGTAAGCCTCTCTTGATTGAACTATTTGTCGAACCAATATACTATATCGCTCGGCCACACTAATATCTTCGGCCTCGATAAAACGAATCAAAAAATCATTTACACGATCCTCTTCTTGAGACCGTGTATCGGTAATAATGATAGAATTAGATGCTCTACTATTAAAACATATTTCTTGGCCATCTGGCCTATCAACAAATTCGAAAGAAGTGGTTAAATCTACTGGCACCCAAAATCGAGCTACTATCTTGTATGTTTCTTCATATTGATATCGGTAATAAACCGAGCTACCCGTTGGATCAAAACTATCAACCAAGATCCCAACTCCTTCTACTCCATTATTATTTACCATTTGTACAGGAGTCACTTGGGTAATAGAAGAGTTTTCTGTTGGTAATGTTGCCTTATCAGAAATATAAGAAGTACCATCTGTAGTAGTTATCGATAATTGATATTCTCTTCCGGGTATCGCACTAAACTCATCTATTGATATATACACCCCAGGAGAAACTTCTTCAAAAACATAATCAACATTATTATCAGAGATTCTAACCGTAGCTCCTTGTTCTGCACTAGGTCCATTTTCTTCAAATTTAAAGGTTCTTGATAATAGCACTTTCTGTTTTTTCAGTTCATTAGTAATCGATGTATTTACTACTAATATGCTTTCGAAATTTTCGGTTTGTATATCGAATTCATCTACACAATTTGTGGTTATTACACTTATAAACACAAGTAATAGTAGCTTCACTTTTCTATTACATTTACTATATATTGTGGCTATAATCATATCTTAAAATTTAAAATTATAGGTTATTGAAGGGACAGGTATAGAAAAAACAGAGCTTTGTAAACCTTTTACTTGTCCGTTTTCGGTAACAAAAAATACAGAAAGTGGGTTGTTGCGACCCAGAACATTATATACCGAGATTGTCCAAAAACTGTGTGCCAATTTTTTCTTTTTATGATTTCCTTCGATATTTAATCCTATATCTAGTCTATAAAAATCTGGGATTCTAAACTTATTGCGATCACTAAACACAGCAAATTCTGCATCATCAAAACTAAAACTCCCTATTGGGAACGTAACAGGCCTTCCTGTCTGATACACAAAATTAGTTGCCAAACTAAATCGCTTCGTGAACTTGTAATTTATCACTAAACTAAAGTCATGAGGCTTATCGAAGTTTGAAGGAAAGAAATCTCCATTATTAACTCGTTCTTCATTAAACTCACTGTCTAACTGCAAAAATGATCTTGAATAAGTATACCCAAGCCAACCGTATAGTTTTCCTTTCTGTTTTTTTATCAAAAATTCAACTCCGTATGCTTTACCATTACCTTGTAAAACTTCGGTTTCAATATTCTCATTAAGAAGTATTTCTGCTCCGGTTTTAAAATCAAGTATATTCTTTGATTTCTTATAAAACCCTTCTAAACTTAGTTCATAAGTCCCGTCATCTAAGTTTTTAAATACCCCCAAAGAGTATTGTTGTGAACTTTGAGGCTCTATATTAAGATCCGAGAGTTTCCAGGTATCAATAGGAGAAGCTGTAGTATTATTGGATAATGTATGTATAAACTGAAAAGTTTTGTTGTAAGCCGCTTTAACAGAAAAATCATCCTTTATTAAATATCTCGCAGATGCCCTTACCTCTGGTCCTCCATAGGTTGTAATAATTTCATTTTTATCAAACAGCAAAGTTTCTTCAATACTACCTTCACTTCTAGGAACGCCGCTCTGATATACATTTTGACTTCCTTTACCCAATAAATTAAAAATTGAATATCGAACACCAACATCTAATGTTAGTTTATCAGTAACATCTACTTCAGATGCCAAAAAGATAGCTGATTCTAATCCTCTTTCCTTTTCAACTTCCAAAGGTTGTATTGTTGATTCTATTCCTCTTGGATGTATACTGCCTGGATCTACCACATACAATTTACCAGAAACTCCATAATTAAATTTCAACTTCTCTTTCAATAAATATTTAAATTGAAATTTCAATTCTGTTTCTTCTATACTATATCCAAGTTCGAAGTCATTATCTGTATCTCCATCAAATTCGATATTAAAACTGTATTTACTATTTGACGCTACTAATTTGGCGGTATGATTTTCATTAAATCTATATGTCCCGCTCAAGGATAAAGCTCTATTTCCGTAAATATATAATGAATCCGACGTAATACTAAAATCATCTCTACTCCAATACGCAGTAGCTTCGATTTTTGCTTTTTCTGTGATTTGATGATTATATTTAGCGATTGCGTCATAAAATGAAGCTTCACTATCTTTTAAGGATTCTTCATCTAGAGAATTCAATATCCAATTAGCATAGGCTCCTCTACCACCAATCATTAAGCCCGATTTACCTTTAACAACAGGGCTTTCTATCAATACATTACCAGTAACAGGGCCAATAGAACCTTCAACTTTAACATTGGTATCACTAGCATCTTTAGTGGTCAAGTCAAAAACTGAAGACAACCTCCCTCCATATTCGGCAGGAATACTACTTTTATATATATTAGCATCTCCTAACGCAAATGGGTTAAGTGCAGAAAATATCCCAAAAAAATGTTGCGGATTGTATATAACAGCGTCGTCCAATAAAATCAAATTTTGATCAGATTTCCCTCCTCGAACGTTATACCCAGAAGAACCTTCGCTCGTTGTAGTAATACCCGGTAAGGTAGTTGCCACTTTTAAAACATCCCGTTCTCCTAAAGCTAAAGGAATATTTTTAGATTCCTCTACATCTATTTCAGTTTTAGTAACTACTTCTTCAACATTATTATTTATTTCGGATTGAAGAATTACTTCATCTAATAGCTCAATTTTCTCATTTATAGCGATATCCAGCTTCCCATCATTATAAATAACAACCCGTTTCTTTTGTTGTTCCATTCCTACAGCATTAATTTCTAAAATATTAATCCCAGGATTTAACTCAAACTCATAGTATCCACTTTTATCTGTTTTGACACCTAAATCTTTTCCATTTATCACAATAATGGCATTTTCCAAAGGTTTTTGAGTTTGATTATTAGTAAGGTATCCTGATAAAACAAAATTGGTTTTCGAGGAGTTGATTACACTTTTACCAATCTTTATGGTCTCTATTGACTCTTGCTGAGAAGCTATTCTTGAGGTCTCAAAAACAGGAGAAACACGGGTATTATTTCTAATTTGCGGTACACTGCTATCTCGCCTAGTATTTCCAAAAAAATGATCAGGCAAATGATCATAAATACTATTATTTTTAGTGATTATTACCCTATCCTCAAAAACAAAAAAATTAAGAAGTGTATCCTCAAAAATGCTATTGAGGATGCTTTTAACATTTTGGTTAACATAATTTCCAGATAAGTCTTTGTACTCTGCTAACCAACTATCTTGATAGAAAAAATCATAGTTCGTGAGTTTTTCTATTTTGGCCAGAATCAAAGCTAAATCTTCATTTTCATACGAAAGTGTTATTAATGCATCGCTTTCTTGAGTCCATACATTTTGACAACACAAAAAGATAATAACAAGGTATTTCTTTAACATATTACAAGTTATTTTTAGATTGAGTAGTATGAATAACTTGTTGAAATAGTCTTCTCATAAAAACATCAATACTTGACTTTTTTAATGATTTATGAATACTATAAAAAGATCTAATTTCTTGTCTAATTTCAGGAAATAAGCTAGTAACACTATTTTTTGACGTAACGTTAATATATGTCCCATCGATAAAAAGCAAATATTTATTATTTTCGCTAAACTCATAATAGATTTTACTCCCTCCTAAGTCTTCGAGGCGTTTTCTTCGTACTTTTCTGTTTTTCTTGTATAAAGTGAAGTTGTTATTTTTAGTAATAATTTCGAAAAACCCTGAACCTAAATTTTCACTTATTAATGGGTTTTCTAATCTTACAAATGAATGTCCATCAATTATAAAAGACTGTATTTTATCTGGTATTAATTGCAATATTGAAGTAACTGCACCTAGTTTTAATGTAATGAGGACGGCATCAGTCTCTAGATTATATTTCATCCCTACATTGTAATACGTTTGATCATCATAACGTACGGTACCAAATAGAACTTTATCAGAACTAAAAAAAGAGTGTTTGTCCTCATATATTTTATTGACATCCAAATCAACATATTGTCGCCCATTATAAAGACCAGTATGCTCCTCACCAAGTATCTGGTCGAACCAAACGTAATATCTCCCCTCTTCGGAAATTGTTTGACCAAAAAGCGAGCATGGAAATAATAGGTAAATCAAAAGATTTACTATGTCAAGAATTCTAATTGTATTTTTCACCCCAAGAAAATGTGTTATATCCCGTTTCGGCTTCGCATTTCAATCCGAAATTGCCAAAACACTGTCTCTAAGGTATTATGAATTATCTGGTTAGCCTAATACTATTAATAGCTACAACGTTTTCGTGTTGATAAGTTTATTTCAAAATGTAATTGAAAATAACTAGCCTAAAAAATCTCTTCTATATAATTTTGATGCAATAAAAAAAGAGTGTTTCTATTAGTCAATAGCGGTTATACAAACGAAATTGGTCTTATAAATTTGTTAAGACACCTCTGTGCCTAAGACCTTTTATTTAAATTAGGCGATCAAAATAGTTAAAATGAAGACACTTTTTACCTCAACATTACTTTTATTATCCATTATTGTAACTGCGCAAACCGATCAAAAGATTTATGATATTATTGATGCAGTATCAGCAAATCGTATCGAAACCGATATTAAAAAACTAGCTGATTTTGGCACACGACATACTTTAAGTGATACTGTATCCCAAACCCGAGGTATAGGCGCCGCCAGGAGATGGATTAAATCTGAGTTTGATAATATCTCTAAAAACTGTAATAATTGTCTTGAAGTGTTTTATCAAAAAGACCTGGTGAAAAAAGGCACAAATCAGCGCATTACCAAAGATGTTTGGGTCGTTAATGTAGTTGCTATACAACGAGGCACTAAGCACCCAAATCGATTTATTATGATGAGTGGGGATATTGACTCGCGTATATCTGATCCTACGGATTACACTAATGATTCTCCGGGAGCCAATGATAATGCTACTGGAATGGTTGGAGCTATTGAAGCAGCTCGTGTGCTTTCAAAATATAAATTTGAAAACAGTATTATTTACGTAGGCCTCTCTGGCGAAGAACAAGGTTTATTTGGCGGACAAGGATTAGCCAAATACGCTAAAGAAAATAAATGGGATATTATTGGGATTATGAATAACGATATGATCGGTAATATTAAAGGTGTAGATGGGGTAATCGACAATAGAACATTTAGAATATTCTCAGAACCTGTTCCTCCTACCGAAACAGAAGAGCAACGACGATCAAGACGTTTTTATGGTGGTGAAGTAGATGGTATATCCAGGCAATTGGCTCGTTACATCCATAAAACTGTTAAAACATATATGCCAGAGATGAACCCGATGCTGGTATACAGATTAGATCGTTTTGGAAGAGGGGGTCATCATAGACCTTTTAATGATGCTGGATTTGCTGGGATTAGAATTATGGAAGCTCATGAAAATTATACGCAACAACATCAAGATATTAGAGAAGAAAATGGTATAAAATATGGAGATGTTGTAGAACATGTGAATTTTGACTATGCTGCCAAATTAACGGCTGTAAATGCAATTAACTTAGCAAGCATTGCTTCTGCTCCACCGGCTGTTGCCGAATTAGAAATTGGTGGTATCGTAGAACCTGCGGCTAAGTTTAAATGGACCAAAGTTAACGACTCAAACATAAAAGGGTATAAAATATATTGGAGAGATACGACTTCTCCTACTTGGGATCATAGCCGTTTTGTTGGAGATGTAGATAATTTTGTCCTCAGTGGGATCGTGATAGATAATTATTTATTTGGAATAAGCACTGTTGGGAAAAACGGATTTGAAAGCCCAGTTGTATTTCCTTCAAAAATATTTAGATAAACAACCCCCACAAAATAGGATGATATTTATTATTCAAGTTTTTTTGTACTAACACATTTGCTTTTTTTTAACAATAGTTCTCATGGTTGCCACCTACATTTTGAGTAAGTTGTAAAATTAAAGCCATTATTTTATAACAATTTGATTATTTAAAAATGCAAAAGATATACTTACTCGCTCTATTTCTATGTACGATTTCCATTGGTTTTGCTCAGGAATCTAAATTTACGCGACAGGACTCTCTTCGAGGATCAATCACTCCCGAAAGGGCATGGTGGGACCTTACGTATTATCATCTTGATATAGTCGTTGATCCTGATAAAAAAACAATTTCAGGAAAAAATACAATACTATACAAAGTATTAAAGGAGCATGATATCATCCAAATTGACCTGCAACCACCTTTAAAAATTGAAAAAGTACTTCAAAATAATAAAGAACTAGAAATAAAATCTGAAGGTAATGCGCATTTTATAACGCTTAAAGAACCTCAAAAAGAAAATAGTATTCAGGCTATAGATGTATTCTATAGCGGAAAACCAAGAGAGGCAGTTAACGCTCCTTGGGATGGCGGAATTTCTTGGAAAAAAGATACTAACGGAAAACATTTCGTAGCTTCTTCTTGTCAAGGCCTGGGTGCAAGCGTTTGGTGGCCCAATAAAGATCATATGTATGATGAAGTTGATAGTTTATTGATTAGCGTAAATGTTCCCAAAAATCTAATGAATATATCAAATGGTCGGTTACGTGATGTTTATGATTATCCCAATGATACCAAAACGTTTCATTGGTTTGTAGATAACCCTATTAACAATTATGGCGTAAATATTAATATTGGGGATTATGTACATTTTGGAGAAAAGTACAAAGGAGAAAAAGGCACTTTAGATATGGATTATTATGTATTACGAGATAATCTCGAAAAAGCCAAAAAGCAATTTAAAGATGCTCCAAAAATGATGAAAGCTTTTGAGCACTGGTTTGGTCCATATCCTTTTTATGAAGATAGCTTTAAGTTAGTTGAAGTTCCTTATCTGGGTATGGAACACCAAAGCTCTGTTACTTATGGGAATAAATATCGTAATGGATATTTAGGACGTGATCTTTCAGAATCCGGATGGGGTTTAAAATTCGATTTTATTATCATTCATGAAGCTGGTCATGAGTGGTTTGCTAATAACATTACCTATAAAGATGCCGCAGATATGTGGATTCACGAAGGTTTCACCGCGTATTCTGAGAATTTGTTTTTAGATTATTATTATGGAAAAAAAGCGTCTGCAGAATACGTTGTTGGAACGAGAAAAAATATTCAAAATGACAAGCCAATAATCGGCGCCTATGATGTAAATAACGAAGGATCGAGTGATATGTATTACAAGGGAGCCAATATGCTACATACGCTTCGACAACTCATTGAAGATGACGAAAAATGGAGATCAATTTTAAGAGGTCTTAATAAGGATTTTTATCATCAGACAGTAACCACAAAACAAATTGAAGATTATATCAGTAAAGCTACTGGTATTGATCTTACTCAATTTTTTGATCAATATCTAAGAACCACCAAAATTCCGGTTCTGGAATATCAATTTAAAAATGGAAAATTAGAGTATAGGTATACCGATATTATCGAAAAATTTGATATGCCTGTACGTATTTTTATAGATGAGAAGCCGCATTGGATTCAACCCAATGCAACATGGCAAACCAAAGAATTTAAAGGTGATGTCATAGAAGTAGATTCTAATTTTTATGTAAATGTGAAATCATGATATGAGAATTATTGAAATTCCTTTTCCTCAAGGTTCAATGTTATCAGGTATTGCACATGATTATACCGATAGTTATCGTGGTAGTCTATCACGATCAAATAAAATAATTACGCAAAACGACATTGGTAAAGCTTTTTTTCTTTCTGCCCCAAAATGGGTAGGAACTCTTATGACTTTGCGCAATAAAATAGTATCTATCTTTGGATTAAAAACCGGAAATAACCTAAAACACGAGGATATTCTTAAAAATGATTTTGATCTTCAAAAAGGCAAATCTATAGGCATTTTTAAAATCTACGATAAAAATGATAATGAAATTGTAATGGGAGAAGATGATAGTCATCTTAATTTTAGAGTTTCGCTTTTGTTAGAGCCCAAGAAAATGGAGAAGACATTAACTATTTCGACAGCCGTAGTCTTCAATAATTGGTTGGGGAAATTGTATTTTTTACCTGTAAAACCATTCCATAAGATTATCGTAAAAAGTATGCTCAAAAGAACATTACAAGGATTAGAAAATTAAACTCAATGAAAATTTATTTCCCACAATGGCAAGGTTCTGGTAACGGGCAAAATATTGAACCTGGTGCCAGAACTATACTACAATACTTAAATGACCCAGAATTTATAAGTATTCCATTATCCGATATTTCTGCAGGAGAAAATGCCGATCAGAAATATCATATTAATAATTATGATGCAATTACAGAACAATTAACTCGATTAAAAAAAGAAATTGATCATTATCAACCAAATACAATTAAAATTATTGGTGGTGATTGTGGTTTAGAAATTGTTCCTGTCTCCTATCTCAATCAAAAATATACTAACTTAGGTGTGATCTGGTTTGATGCACATGCAGATATTAATCGCCCATGTGACTCTCCAAGTTGTAATTTTCATGGTATGCCCCTAAGGACTCTTTTGGGTGAGGGAGAACAAGAAATGACTCCCCTTTTATTCTCAACAATAAGCGCTTCTCAAATTCATTATGTTGGATTAAGAGATATTGATACCACCGAACAAAATCGTATCGATATAGATAATATATATGCTCCCAGACAGATCAATATTAACGATCTTATAGCTACATTAACTTCAAAAAATATTACCCATCTATATCTTCACTTTGACTTTGATTGCCTAGAACCAAAAGATTATGACAAGACATATTATAAGGTTCCGGATGGTTTATTAATTAAAGATGCAGAACTATGTATTTCTGCACTTCAAAAAAATTTTAATATAGTAGGTAGTAGTGTGCTAGAATCAGTAACCACTAATATCAAAGAACTTCTACCAATAGAAGGGATTATCAATACGTTAATGACAAATTAAGATATGATTAGAATGACTAAGTATTTAATGCTCTTTTTTTTGGTAAACATATGCATTAGTTGCAATCAGTCTTATCAAAAAGAAAAAGTTGATCAAAAGACGAAAAATGAAGTACTTGTTTTGGGAGCAATTCATGGTGGTCATCTTACTGATAGTGTTTACAATATTTCTTACCTCAAGAAATTAATAAAAGAGATAAACCCCGATTATATATTAACCGAAATACCACCAGATAGGTATGAAGAAGCTGTTATTGGTTTTTTAAAAGATGATAGCATTTCTGAACCCAGAGTAAAGCGTTTTCCAGAGTACGTAGATGTTATTTTTCCGTTAACCAAAGAAATGAATTTTGAAATTATCCCTACCGCTGGGTGGACATTGCCTATGGCTCAGGAAAGAAGTCAAAAATTAAGAGCTATAAGTCAAGATTCTTCGCGAGTTAAGGATTGGACAGCCTACCGAAAAGCGAATAAGCTTGCAGATTCTATTTATAAATCCTCGGGAAAAGTTAATGACCCCTATTTTATACATACGCATACCTATGATAGTATACAGGATATTAGTTTACAGGTATACAATAAACTTTTTAATGTAGAGCTTGGTCTTGGAGGATGGGATAATATTAATATTGCGCATTATTGGAATATCGAAAAAGCGCTCGAGAAACATCGATATAAAGGAAAAAGAATACTTATAACATATGGCGCTGGACACAAAGGCTGGTTTCTTAGAGAGTTGCGAAAACGAGATGATATAGAATTATTAGAAATGAAACCATTTTTGGATGCTATACAATAATCTTAGTCTATGAGAGCACTTATATATGAATCTTTTCAAGGTCCTTTGACCATTCAAAATGTTCCAGATCCTACGCCAAAAGATAACAGTGTTGTTATTAAAGTAAAGGCAACCGGGCTTTGCCGAAGTGATTGGCATGGTTGGATGGGGCATGATCCTGATATCGTATTACCACATATCCCTGGTCACGAATTAGCTGGTGAAATTGTTGCTATCGGAAAAAATGTATCCCATTTTGATATCAAAGATCGAGTCACCGTTCCTTTTGTATGTGGTTGTGGCTCATGTACACAATGTATCTCGGGAAATCATCAGGTATGTGATCATCAATCTCAACCGGGATTTACCCATTGGGGATCTTTTGCAGAGTTTGTGAGTATAGATTATGCAGATACTAACCTTGTAAAGCTTCCAGAAGAAATTAATGATATTACGGCAGCTACACTTGGGTGCAGATTTATCACTTCATTTAGAGCTGTTGTAGCACAAGGAAAAGTCTCTGCAGGACAATTTGTTGCGATTCATGGGTGTGGTGGTGTTGGTTTATCTGCAATTATGATCGCAAAAGCTCTTGGGGCACAAGTAATTGCCATTGATATTAATGATGAGAATCTAAAACTAGCATCAACGTTAGGCGCTATACATACGATCAATGCGTCCCAGAACGAAAACGTTGTTGAACAAATCAAATCCTTTACGAAAGGTGGCGTACATGTATCGATTGATGCTTTGGGCAGCGCAACTACCTGTTTTAATTCTATCGCTAATTTACGTAAACGCGGTAAGCATATCCAAGTAGGATTAATGACTGGTGATCATCAACATCCAAAAATACCGATGGATCAGATTTTGGCCAATGAATTAGAAGTTATTGGAAGTCATGGTATGCAGGCTTATAAATACTCTGAAATGCTGAATATGATAAAAAATGGAACACTACAGCCTGAAAAATTAATACAAAGTACAATAACACTAGAAGATGCAATTACTGCCTTACCCAATATGAATTCTTTTGATAACAAAGGTATACAGGTAATTAACTCTTTTTAAAAAAGTAAAAATGAAAGTAAAAGTAGGTGTTGTACAGGATAGTCCCGTTTTTTTTGATAAAACAAAAACCATCGAAAAAATAGCGGAACTTACCAAAACATATGCAAAACAAGGATGTGAATTATTAGTCTTTCCAGAATCTTTCATTCCTGGATATCCAAGAGGTTTTTCTTTTGGCGCTACTACAGGAAGAAGAACTCCCGAGGGGAGAGCGCTTTATGAGACATACTATAAAAACAGTATTGATCTAGAAAGTGATGACCTTAAACGACTAGAAGAATTATCAAAATCTCAAAATGTGTATTTGGTAATAGGTGCTACAGAAAAACAAGATACCAATGGTAGTTTGTATTGTTCAATGCTATACATTTCTCCAACAGAAGGATTACTTGGAGTACATCGAAAAATTAAACCAACAGGTACCGAAAGGATTTTTTGGGCAGAAGCAGATGGGGAATCATTAGTTACTTTTAAATCCAAAATAGGAAAAATAGGTGGACTTATATGTTGGGAAAACTATATGCCTCTTGCAAGAATGGCGATGTATCAAAAAGGAGTTGAAATTTATATTGCTCCCACTGCTGACTCTAGAGACGAATGGACTTCAACTATGAAACACATAGCCTTAGAAGGAAGATGTTTCGTTCTTGGTTGTAATCAGTATTATACAAAATCCATGTATCCCGACAAATATCAGCATATTGTCGAAAATGAAACAGAAAACATGTGCCCAGGAGGCAGTATAATAGTTTCTCCTCTGGGAAAGGTAATAGCCGGTCCTCTTTTTGATGAATCAGGGGTTTTGATTGCAGAATTAGATCTGGACGAAATTAATCATAGTAAGCTTGATTTTGATGTTATTGGTCATTATTCAAGAAATGATATCTTCGAACTCAATATCAAGAACCAACCTAATATTAAAGAAGAGAGTTAGCCATATTTTTCTCAATTTTAGCTATTTTCGAACATTAATTAATACAATTATTTTGCTCAAATAATGACCACTAACTCACTTCCACATCTTCAAACAAAACGATTAGTACTAGAACAATTAGAAAAAAGTGATGATAAAGCAATTCAATTTTTAAGATCCGACAAAACTGTTAATGCATTTGTAAAAAGGCCACAGACAAATACAATCGAGGAAGCCGAAAAGTTTATCGATAAAATAAATACGGGTATTGCAAAAGGAGACTGGTTATTTTGGGCTATTCGGCCTAAAAATCAACCAGATCTTATAGGAACGATATGTTTATGGAATTTTTCTGAAAATCGAAAAATAGCAGAAGTAGGTTATGATTTACATCCAAATTTTCATGGTCAAGGAATCATGAGTGAATCACTAAAATCCGTTTTAAAACTTGGGTTCAACATATTAAAATTAGATCAAATTGAAGCGTATACACATAGAAATAATGAACCCTCGAAAATACTTTTGAGTAAGAACGATTTTTCTTATGTTGACGGCAAAATCGATCCTGATAATTTGGATAATATAATCTATTCCATTGATCGTAATGCATACTTAGCAGAGTAAGTATAACCTTTTTGCAAGTACCAAAAAATTATCATTCTCATCATCAGACTCAGCATGCAATTTCTAATATTCATCCATAAAAACTTACAATTGGGGCAACGAATATTTTGCCAATCCCTTAAAAAGATGATCTTTGAAATTATAATTTTATAACTAACTAATGGAACAAACAATTAAAATCTTCATCTACATCCATGCTTTTTTTGGAGGTTTAGGATTAATTACAGGGATGATAAACATAATCGTAAAAAAAGGAGGTGCTTTGCATAAAAAGGCTGGTAAATTATTTTCAATTAGCATGATTACCAGCTCGTTAATTTCGTTACCAATATGTTGGCTACCTAATCATTATAACCTTTTTCTTTTTTTAATAGGGCTATTTACTATATATCTGGTTCTTTCGGGAAACAGAGCATTATCATTTAAATCTAAACACAAAACACAAGCCGACTGGAGGGATAAAACTATATCTGGTAGCATGCTGTTTTTATCTGGAATAATGGTAATAATTGGTATTTATGGAATTTTTAACCAAATCAATAATAGTATTTTGTTTTTATTCTTTGGTGCTATTGGTCTAGGGCTTACTATAAAAGATTTTCAATTTTTTAAAACCTTTTCAAATTCGAAAAATGCCTGGTTAAGCAATCATATAGGTAAGATAATAGGGGCTTTTATTGCATCGATTACAGCTTTTATAGTTGCAGGAATGGGAATTGGAGATGTTATTGCCTGGGTTACTCCTACTATTTTGGGAACAGTTTATATCATATATTGGAAAAGAAAAACCAAAACAAGTAAAATCCCTGCATAAATAACAGTTTTTAGAGTTCGCAAATAATTACTTACTAGGAGTATAAAACTTAAGAATATTTTGTAGCTTAGTATATACTTAAGGAAAATATCTACCCACACATTTTTCTTGATCAAAAGCACGTATTCTAAATTAAAACTATTTTTCATGCACTTATTATTTCAAGCTAAATCAGATTTACCTGATCAGGATACGGTAATTATTATTATGGTTATCGTGGGTATTGTTTTCTATTTTATACCATCACTTATTGCATTGTTAAGGGGCAAAAAGAATCTACTTGCTATTATCGCATTAAACTTCTTTTTAGGATGGAGTCTTATTGGCTGGGTAGTAGCCCTAGTGTGGAGTTTATCTAGTGATTACAAACCTCAACCTATTGTTGTTAAACAAACAACTCCTAAAGTTAAAGAAGATGGAATTGATAAATTGACCAAATTAAAAAAACTCTTGGACGAAGGTGCTATTACTCAAAAAGAGTTTGATCAACAAAAGAGTCTTCTTTTGAAAAATCACTAAACGGTCTAGTAAGTAATATCTATACTTCATGCCTTATACTCCTGAATTTACTTTTGTTTTACCTACTAGATTAAAAGGTGGAAGAAAGTTTGATGATTACCTTAGGCTAAAAAAGCTTCTAATTCCATCATTAAAAAAGAATTTACTTAATAAAGAAGAAATTGAGCTTCTTATTATCACTCCCGAAGAAGATCTAAGCTATTTTGATCCAAAAGATTTAGGGTTGTTGGATTTTAAATACCGCGTGTTTATTGATAAAGAAGTTATTGGCAAACACAAATATGTGATTGGGTGGTTTAAACAACAGCTTATAAAGTTAGCTATTGCGGGGCAAGTAAAATCTACTCATTACCTCACCTTAGATTCTGATTTAATTTTATGTAGTTCCGTTTCATATAAAGATTTTTTTGAAGAAGGAAAACCAATCATTCAACAAGAAAAGTATCAATACCATTTGGACTGGTGGCAAAATACCGCAAAATTAATGGGATATCATCAGGATTTTAACCCTCTTGATAGTTGTCCCGGTGTTACACCAGCAATCTTAAATAAAGAATTAGTCATTGCTCTGGTTAATCATATAAGAAAGCATTTTGAGACGCATGATTGGATGACAACTCTAGCAAAACACATTAAGGATTTCTCTATAATACCCTGGACAGAATATTGTTTATACTGGCTATATCTAATGAATGAGCGTGAGCTATCACAATACTACAATATCAACCCTAAAAAAGTATTGCTAGGAGAAAGTATATGGACTGAAAGTGATTATCATACTATGAAAGGGGAAATGGTAAATAAGTTTTCTGCGTATGAGCATCATATATTTAGGATCATACAAAGTAATTTAAACGAATTAGACTTTAACGATCTGGTTTCAGAGTTATCCCCATTTATAAATGACTAATTAAACTGTTGAAAATATATAGAATAACTAGTATCTTGTTTACTACTTTGTACAGTAACTCCTAAAAAATAGGATATCCGATGAGCATTAAAAAAGATATTTCTTCTCAAAATAATTTATTAAGTTTAAAAACGGTGATCAGAACCAAAGATTTTATTGCCGCAAAAGAATTTTATACCAAAATTCTTAATCTAGAAATAGTCGAAAAATATAATGATGGTGATGGATCCAGAGGAATTATTTTAAGGTACGGTAAAGAAAATAGCAATGCATTTTTTGAAATCTCTGAAATTTCACCTGAACATTATTATTATCAAGAGCCTTTTGATAACCCATTAGAAAATGATAAAATCGACATACAATTAAGAACGGACAACATACAATATTGGGCTACTCACCTAAAAGAAAACTGGACTGCAAGAGGCCCTGTACTTAGGCCATGGGGTTCACAATACCTTTATTTAAGAGATCCTGATGGATTGCAAATCATTATTTATCAAGAAAAAAACTAAAACACAATCTAAAATTATGAATATCCCAGAATATATAATAAGAGACGCTACTCCGGATGAGTATCCCCAGATCGGACGACTTATGACACAAGTATATTCACAACTAGAAGGATTTCCTAACCAAGATGAACAACCCGAATACTATAAATTACTTGCCAATATTGGTGGCTTGCCTCAGAAACCCAAAGCACGATTATTTATCGCTATATCAAAGAATAAACACATAGCGGGAGCTGTAGTATATTTTGGAAATATGGCATATTATGGTTCTGGAGGGGCCGCTACTAAAGAGAAAAATGCAGCAGGTTTTAGATTATTGGCAGTTGATCCTACAACAAGAGGTAAAGGTATCGGAAAATTATTAACTAACCATTGCATACTAATGGCTACAAAAGAAAAACAAGATCAAATAATTATCCACTCTACAAAAGCCATGGAAATAGCCTGGAAAATGTACGAAAAAATCGGTTTTAAAAGATCGGCTGATTTAGATTTTACACAAAATGACTTGCGAGTATATGGATTTAGATTGAAGATTAGATAATGCTTTAATAGTAAAAAAGTTAGATTAAAAAAATCCAACTTTTTTACTACAGAATTTCCTCTTTCTATTATGAAGTTAACAATCTGGTTTGTGAGTTTGGTATGCACATCTCAAGGATTACAATCACTGCATCAATTATATTGTAGCATATGGTCCAGGGCATACTTGCTGGCGAAGCGCTAACTTCCATCTGTGATCCTTCTCCCAAAATAGTTACACCCAAAGTAAGATCTCTTGCAATAAACGACCTAATAGTAGAGGCTATAATTTTGGATAACTTTAAAAGACCTATTATCGAAGTTAACTCTAAAACTAGATTACCAGCTTTGGCCTCCTCATTTTCAAACTGTTGTATCCCATCAATTCTTTTAGCAATTCTTACTGGTAATTGATCCCAATCTTTCATTAAAGCATTAGGTCCAATACTAATAATATTCAAAACAAAATTTGGTATTAATTTAAATAGCCAATCCAAATCAGGAAACACGAGTTTAATAAATGGTAGTTCTTTACGCTCTATTAATCTATTGGTTGCTTGGATTAGTTCTCCTATTCCGCTTATAAAATTCTCAACAGCAGTTTTGTTTAATTCCATTTCTGCTTGCGGGATAGTTTTTGTTTGACTCAAAAAACCAGTTGCCGCAGTTACCATCTCCTTAATATTATGTATAAAACCCATAATACTATCCACAATACTCACTATAGGGCTCTTTTTAAGCTCTTTGACGATTAAGCCGGGTAAATCCTTAACTCCATTGATGATTGAATTAAGTTTTCGGATAATTTCTTGAAACCATCCTTTAATTCCCTGGAGAGATTCCTGTTGTTCTTTTAACACATTTAAAATATCACTAGTGTCTTTCTTTACTTCTTCAATACTGTTATTATCGTTTTTATTCATGATTAAAAATGTTTTGGTTAATATTCGTTTTATTACAAATTTCATGAATTAAATTTTTATTTAACAGCCTATAAATACGTGATTTACGAATCAAGAATAAATACGTTCAACTACCGTGTTTTTATATTTTTATCATAATTTTTAAAAAGATTTTCAAACTTCATATTTTTTTAATTCGTTTTTATTCTTTCTTCTTGATGTAACATTTATAAAATTTTTGCATCAAAGGGGAAAATCAAAACAAGAAAACGATGAAAACATTTAAAATTACAATTGTATTTTTTGCAATAATTAGCCTTGGCTTTAGCCAAACGACTTCAATAACATCAGAAATTATTGGAAAAGGGACTCCAATTCTATTTTTACCAGGATTTACAACTCCCGGATCCATTTGGAAAGAAACTTTAAACAATATCACCGTCAAAAATGAAGCACATCTTATATCTTATGCCGGATTTAATGGTAATGCACCTATAGCCACACCTTGGTACGATACGATTAAAAATGAATTGATCGATTACATTAAAAATCAAAAACTAACAAAAATAACGATCATAGGGCACAGCATGGGTGGCAACTTGGCTACAGAACTAGCTTCAGAACTCCCCGAGCATATTCATAAATTAATTATAGTTGATGCAATTCCGTGTATGCGTGAATTAATGATGCCAGGGGTTGCTGCTGATCAAATACAATATGAAAGTCCTTATAATAAACAAACTCTTGCTATGGACCAGGAGCAATTTAAGAAAACAGCTACTATGATGGCTCAAAACATGACTAACAACAAAGAAAAAATCAATACTCTTATCAATTGGATTATGATATCAGATCGTGAAACCTATGTATACGGATATACTGATTTGTTAAAACTTGACCTCAGACAGGCTCTAAACGGTATAAATACACAAACCTTAATATTGGGAGCATCTTTTCCAAACTTAGAAATAGCACAATCCAATTTTGAGAAACAATATGCTAACTTAGCCAATAAGACGATTAAGATGGTACCCAATAGCAAACATTTTATCATGTTTGATCAACCAGAATGGTTTTACGATCAAGTAAATACGTTCTTAACAAATGAGTAAAAAGAATCAACAACTTTTTGAAACCATATACAAGCAATGTTATCCAATGGTATTGCAAATGTGCTTGGGTTTTATGAAGGGAGATAATGATTTGGCTCTTGATCTTTCTCAAGAAGTATTCATTAATATATGGAATGCTTTTGAAACATTTAAAGGTAAATCAACACATAAAACCTGGGTATATCGTATCACCGTAAATACTTGTTTACAATATCTACGAAAAGAAAAAAAGCAAAAAGAAATAGCTTTAGAAAAAATAGAAAATACCCTAACCGATAATGTACAAGATCGACAGCAAGATCAAAACAAAACATTATATCTCGCAATAGGCCAATTGGAGGACTTAGACAGACTTATTATAATGATGGTATTAGAGGAGCAAGACTATGATACGATATCAGAAGTTTTAGGCATAACACCTACCAATGTTCGAGTAAAAATTCATAGAATTAAAAAGAAACTTAAAAAAATAGTAAACAATGAATACTGATTTTGAAGCTCTTCAACGCGAATGGCAAAAAAACAAAGATGATATAAAGAGAGATACTACGAGTATGAATGATCTATTTTTCTTGATTCAAAAGAAGAAAAAGGCTTCAGTACAATTTCAATATGGGAATGCAATTGTCCTACTCGTCACTTTATTAGTTATTAGTGCTTTTTTCTATTATGTAGCTCCTGTAAAAGAAATACTAAGTAGAATTGGTGCAGGATTTATGATTTTTGGTTTACTTCTAAGAATCATTATAGAAATCGTAAGCATTATCAAATCCAAAAAGATTGATATAAAAAATAATGTTCTAGAAACCTCAGAGAATACGATTACCTATTATAAATTCAGAAAAAAAATTCATGGCCCCATAACAATAATCATACTTGTGTTATATACAATTGGCTTTTATATGATTACACCAGAGTTTAGCCTTTATTTTACCACATGGCAAATGATCTTGATCGATGTTTCTTATGTAGTGGGTGCATGTGTTTTTATTCCAATAATAAGAAAAAGCATACGTCGAGAAATTCAAAATTTGTTGGATATCGTAGATTTAAAAAATAGAATAACTAATGGAGATTAGAGTTAGATATAGCACTTCTATTTCGTATCTGGTTTTCTATATTCAAAGCTTATAACAATATATTAAAAATGGCTATCTTGATCAGTAATTTGTATAATAATAACTATGAAGGATAAACCCGAACTATATTTTAAAACTGATCAAGAATGGCGTTCTTGGCTACACAAAAACTATAATAAGTCGGATGGAATATATTTGATTTTTTATAAAGTTGAAAGCAAAAAACCAAGTATGCGCTGGGAAGAAGCTGTGCGTGTAGCCCTGTGTTATGGGTGGATTGATTCTACCGTTAAAAAGTTAGATGATGAAAGCCGCAGGCAATATTTTTGTCCTCGTAAACCAAAAAGTGCATGGAGTAAAGTCAATAAAAATCATATTAAAGAACTTAGGAAAGATGGGCTTATACACAGTAGTGGTTTGGATAGTATCAATATTGCCAAAGAAAATGGTTCCTGGATTGCTCTTGATGATGTAGAAAATGGTATTATCCCCAATGACCTTAAAAAAGCATTTGATCAAAACCCGAAAGCTTTTGAGAATTATCAGAATTTTGCCAAGGGGTACCGAAAAAGTTATTTGTATTGGTTGCACAACGCCAAACGACAAGAAACTCGAGATAAAAGAATTATAACAATTATAGAGCTTTGTGAATCCAATCAGAAAAGCATAGGTAATTGGGGGTAAGTTGCATTAACACCACTTTAAGATAATTTATATCATAAATCCTTATTTTCGATTCTGATAAAATACACATCATGCGTAAACACATTATTACCACTCTAATTTTAGGGTTACTTCTTAGTTTTAGCACACAGGCTCAAAAAAATAAAAAAGATAAAAAGGAAGAAGAAAAATGGGATGTCTCTAATCCCAAAGGAGAATTTAATTATACAGATCATACGTTTACTACAGATGAAGGTACCTGGATGAATCTAGACGTTAGCCCAGACGGAAAAACTATTGTTTTTGATTTATTAGGTGATATATATAGTATTCCCGTATCAGGAGGAAAAGCCAAAATATTACGTACTGGTATTCCTTTTGAAGTGCAACCTCGTTTCAGTCCAGGTGGAAAAAAAATATCGTTTACCAGTGATGCCGGAGGAGGAGACAATATTTGGATTATGAATTCTGATGGTAGCAACGCTAAACAAATTACCAAAGAAAGTTTCAGGTTACTAAACAATGCTACCTGGATGCCTGATGGTAATTATTTGGTAGCAAGAAAACACTTTACATCACAACGTTCTCTGGGGGCTGGAGAAATGTGGCAATATCATGTAACAGGAGGATCGGGTGTTCAATTAACCAAAAGAAAGAACGATCAACAAGATGTTAATGAACCAAATATTTCGCCCGACGGAAAATACATGTACTATAGTGAAGATATGTACCCCGGTGGAGCTTTTCAGTATAACAAAGATCCTAACAAACAAATTTATGCGATCAAAAGATATAATTTTGAAACGGGAAAAACCGCAACAGTAACTGGAGGTCCAGGTGGTGCCGCAAGACCACAAGTATCAAGAGATGGTAAAATGTTGGCTTTTGTTAAAAGAGTACGTACCAAATCGGTATTATTTGTTCATGATTTACAAACCGGAGAGGAATGGCCAATCTATGATGCTTTAAACAAAGACCAACAAGAAGCTTGGGCTATTTTTGGAGTATATCCCAACTTTAGCTGGATGCCCGGTAACAAAGAAATAGTTTTCTGGTCGGGAGGAAAAATTAACACCATAAATATTAATACACAAAAGGTTACCAATATTCCTTTTACAGTTGATGCTACTATAAAAATTGCAGAAACAATACATTATGACTCTCCTGTAGCACCAGAAGAGTTTACGGCCAAAGTAATTCGTAATGCAGTTACTTCTCCCGACGGAAAAACAATTGTATTTAGTGCATTGGGTCGATTATGGAAAAAAAGCCTTCCAAAAGGAAAACCTCAGCGTATCACATCTCAAACCACTAATTTTGAATTCGAACCTAATTTTTCTCCAGATGGACAACAGATTGTTTATGTTACCTGGAACGATGAAGATTTAGGATCTGTAAATAAAGTTTCCCTTTCGGGAGGTTCACCTACCATACTTACTAACGAAAAAGGAATTTATCGTACCCCCTCTTATAATCAAAAAGGATCATTAATTACCTTTAGAAAAGAAAGAGGAAATAGTGATCAAGGATTAAGTTTTACGAAAAAAACAGGTATTTATACGATGTCATCAACTGGCGCAAATGCCAAGTTAGTAACTTCAGAAGGCGAATATCCCATGTTTTCGACCAACGGTGAGCGTATTTTTTATCAAACCGGAGGAACTTATTTTGGTGGATTAACCAAGACATTAGCCTCAGTTAATCTCAACGGAAAAGATAAAAAAACACATGTTAAATCTAAATACGCAAATAGATTAGTTCCAAGTCCTGATAACAAATGGATCGCGTTTACCAATTTACATAAAGCTTTTATAGCCCCACTACTTCTTAATGGTAAAGAAATAGACTTGGATAACAAATCCAAATTAGTTCCCGTTTCGCAAATTGCAAAAGACGCAGGAATGAATCTACACTGGTCCAAGGATAGTAAAAAAGTATTTTGGACATTAGGTGATGAATATTTCGCAAATGATATCAAAGATAGGTTTACATTTTTACCAGGATCTCCAGACAAAGTAGGTGAGGTAACTACCAAAGGAATAAAAATAGATCTAACGGTAAAGACAGATAATCCTTTGGGTAAAATTGCATTTACTAATGCAAGAATTATTACCATGGAAGGAGATCAGGTTATTGAAAATGGTACAATTATCATTAATAGAAATAGAATAGAAAAAATTGGAAACGCATCAGAAATATCAATACCTACCGACGCAAAAGTATATGACGTTTCGGGTAAAACTATTATGCCGGGAATTGTGGATGCTCATGCACATATCGGAGGGTTTAGATATGGTCTTAACACCCAAAAACATTGGCAGTTATACGCAAATTTAGCGTTTGGAGTTACTACATCTCATGATCCATCTGCGAATACAGAGTCTATTTTTACCATGTCGGAAATGATTAAAAATGGAACCATGGTTGGCCCTCGCCTCTACTCTACTGGTATCATTTTATATGGTGCGGATGGTGATTTTAAGGCAGTAGTCAATAAACTAGATGATGCCCGATCTGCTATTCGTAGAACCAAGGCTTTTGGTGCTAAATCTGTAAAAAGTTATAATCAACCTCGTAGAGATCAACGACAACAGGTAATTCAAGCTGCTCGTGAGCTGCAAATTAATGTAGTGCCAGAAGGTGGCTCTACCTTCTATCATAACATGTCTATGATTATGGATGGCCATACCGGAATCGAACATAATATTCCTGTTGCACCAGTGTATAAAGATGTTAATCAGTTATGGAAGACTAGTAAAACAGCATACACTCCAACACTTATCGTAAATTATGGAGGGATGAATGGAGAGTATTATTTCTATCAAAAAGATGATGTTTGGAAAAATGAAAGATTGCTAAAATATACTCCAAGATCTATTGTTGATGCTCGTTCTAGGCACAGAACAATGGTGCCAGACGAAGAATATGAAAACGGGCACATGCTTGTCTCTAAGACCTGTAAAGCTTTAACCGATATGGGAGTTAAAGTAAATCTTGGTGCTCATGGTCAATTACAAGGTTTGGGAGCACATTGGGAATTATGGATGTTTACCCAAGGCGGTATGACCAATATGGAAGCATTAAGAGCCGCAACGCTTAATGGTGCACAATATATTGGAGCCGGAAATGATATCGGTTCATTAAAAGAAGGTAAACTTGCTGATCTTATTGTTTTGGATAAAAATCCACTGGATAACATTCGAAATACCGAAACTGTAAAATATACAATGGTTAATGGTAGATTATATGATACCGAAACCATGAATGAAATTGGCAACACCACTAAGGAAAGAAGTAAATTCTGGTTTGAAAACAATAAATACAGCCAGGCTTTCCCATGGCATCAAGAATCCCAAAGTTTTATGCGTCCCGGATGCGGATGTCATATCGGACATAACTAAGCTTAAAAAGACCTCATAAATATAAAAACTTATGAGGTCTTTATATATAAGGACATATTAAAAACACGAACTCATGAAAAATTTATTATCTCTAATTTTTGGTTTTTCACTCTTCCTTCATAGTTGTGCAGAATCAAAACAGGAAACGGTAGTTACTGAAAAGGGAAGTACACCCGAAAAAATAGATTATTTTGATCAGACAGGTCGTACTGATCAATTTATGGGAGGTATTAAAATGATTCCTATTACTACTCCAAAAGGTGAATTTAATGTATGGACTAAAAGGGTTGGTAATAACCCTAAAATAAAAGTACTCCTGCTCCATGGCGGGCCTGGTATGACTCATGAGATTTATGAATGTTTTGATGGCTTTTTCCCTCAAGAAGGAATCGAATATTATTATTATGATCAACTAGGATCCTATTACAGTGATCAACCTAAAGATAAAAGTCTTTGGGACTTACCGCGATTTGTCGAAGAAGTAGAACAGGTACGAATCGCATTAGGACTTACAAATGATAATTTTTATTTGTACGGACAATCCTGGGGAGGTATTTTGGCTATGGAATATGCGTTAAAATATCAACAAAATCTTAAGGGCTTAGTTATTTCTAATATGGTAGCTTCTATTCCGGAATATCAAAAATATTCTGACGAGGTATTAGCGCCTCAATTAGATCCTGAAGTATTAAAGGAGATTATGAGTTATGAAGAAAAAGAAGCATATGAAAATCCAAGGTATCTGGACCTGATCGTACAACATTACTATACCAAACATATTATAAGAATGCCAGTAGATCAATGGCCAGAACCTATTAATCGTTCATTCAAACATCTTAACCCTGATGTATATGTTACTATGCAAGGTCCAAGTGAGTTCGGAATTAAAGGTGATGCTACCTTAAAAGACTGGGATGTAAAAGATCAATTATCGAAAATTAGTGTACCTACCCTTACTATTGGAGCTACATATGATACCATGGATCCAAAAGAAATGGAATGGATTGCCAATGAAGTACAAAATGGGAGATATCTTCATTGCCCCGACGGAAGTCATCTATCGCAGTTTGATGATCAGAAAAATTTCTTTACCGGGTTAATCAAATTTATTAAAGACGTAAACAATAATACTTTTAATTCTAAGCAGTAGACGATATGAAAAAAATACTTTTAATCTTATGTCTTGCTGTTATTGCAAGTTGCGCCAAAAAAGAGAAATTAAAGATGCAATTTGATATTATCATTTCTAATATTAATTTGATTGATATAAAAGATGGTAGTATCACTAATAAAACGATTTATATCAATGATGGAAAAATAGTTGACATTCGTATTCCAGATAGTCTAGTTAACGCCACATCCGAAAATGTAATCGATGGCGCAAATAAATATGTCTTACCAGGGTTTTGGGACAATCATATTCATCTAAGAGGTGGAGACTCACTTATTGAAGAAAACAAAAATCTACTACCATTATTCATTGCCAATGGCATTACCACTGTAAGAGATGCCGGAGGTGATTTAACCACTCAAGTACTGCAATGGAGAAAAGAAATAGAGAACAACGCCTTGATTGGTCCATCGATATATACTTCTGGACCTAAACTAGATGGTGATAATGCTACTTGGGCAGGTTCTCTTGTTGTAGAATCTGTTGAAGGTGTAACAAGGGCATTGGATTCTTTAGAAAAAATACCTTCAGATTTTGTAAAAATATATGATAGTAAAATTTCAAGAGAGAATTATCTTGCGATTTTAAAACAAGCAAAGCAGAGAGGAATGATCTCTTCTGGGCATATGCCTTTTACTGTAGAACTTAATGAAGCGGTTACATCTGGAATTGGAGCAATTGAACATTTGTATTATGTTTTGAAAGGTTGTTCTTCAAAAGAACCCGAAATCACTCAAGCGATTATCAATAAAAAGCTTGGTTTTTGGAGTGCAATGAATGATCTTATCGGAAGTTATGAAGATTCGACTGCGCAAAACACTTTTCGGTTATTAAAAGAAAAAAACACCTACGTGGTTCCTACTCTTCATATTGGAGATATCTTAAGTTATTTGGACGAGGTTGATCATTCAAACGATCCATATTTAAACATCGTAGGAAAAGGAATCATAAAAACGTATGAGGGACGCATCAAAAGAGCATTAAACGCCTCGGATAATGCCAAAAAATCCAGGAAAGAATTAAATACATTCTTCAAAAAACTTACCAAATCATTAAGTGATGCTAATGTACCATTACTTGCCGGTTCTGATAGTGGCGCTTATAACTCGTATACCTATTCGGGAGTGTCATTACATAAAGAATTAGAAGCGATGGTAGATTCTGGAATTGCCCCAATTAAAGCCTTGCAAACCTCGGCTTATAACGGATCCAAATACTTAAAAAAAGATACTGAAGTGGGTACTATTGAAATAAATAAAACTTCAGACCTAGTTATACTCAATAGTAATCCTTTACAAGAAATTAAAAATACACGAGACATTTATCGAGTAATTAAAGGAAGTAACATATACAACCCTGCTACCATTGCGAAGCAATACAATTGCTCTGAATGTTTTACCTATAAAAATTAAAATTCTGCGGTATGAAAAGATACTTATTTATAGTTATTGCTATATCCTTTATCGGATGTTCGCAAAGAGCGCAAGAGGTAATTAGCCCTTCTGCAATGCTTATTAAAGATGTTCATATTATTGATGTAAAAAGTGGTTCTGTTATAGAAAAACAAAACATAATAATTGATTCGGGGAAGATAAAACGTATTACCGATACCATTGTAAATCCTGAGGGTTATACTACCGTAATCAATGGTAACCGAAAATACATTATTCCTGGATTGGCCGAAATGCATGCCCATATTCCGCAACCAACAACTTCTCAAAAACGGATAGAAGAAGTATTGTATCTATACCTTTCTAATGGTATCACCACTATAAGGGGGATGTTGGGTCACCCGTCACACCTTATTTTAAGAGAAAAAGCTGAAAATGGTAAAATTCTAAGCCCTAGAATCTTTACATCCAGTCCTTCATTAAACGGAAACTCTATTAAAACTAAGGAAGAAGCTATTGCAAAAGTTACTACTTATAAAAAAGAAGGGTATGATTTTTTAAAAATACACCCTGGAATAAAATTAGAAGTATTTAATCAGGTCGTAACGACTGCAAATGAAGTAGGGATTCCTTTTTCGGGACATGTACCTGTAGATGTTGGAGTCCGTCATGCTCTTAAAAGTAAATATGCTTCTATTGATCATGTAGATGGTTTTTTAGAAGGTCTGGTTCCAGCATCTGAAAATGTAAACCCCGCAGATAATGGTTTCTTTGGGTATAATTTTACTCCGCTAGCAGATGAATCCAAAATTGATGAATTGGTACAACTAGCAGCAGATAATAAAGTGTGGATCGTTCCAACTCAAAGTCTGTATGAACGATGGTTTGCTCCAATACCTGCGGATACATTGTTGAAAGATCCTGAAATGAAATATATGCCTGCCTCTACATTAGAGAATTGGAAACAAAGAAAAGGGCAATATACAGAGGATAATCCTAACTTTAATGAAGAGCAATGGACTCAATTTAACAAGATCCGAAGAAAATTGATCAAAGAACTACAAGATCATGGTCATGGTATGTTATTAGGATCCGATGCGCCTCAATTATTTAATGTACCAGGATTTTCAATCCATCATGAGATTGATGGTATGATCAAAACGGGGTCTACTCCTCTTCAAATATTACAATCCGGAACCATAAATCCTGCTACTTTTTTTAATAAAGAAGAGGTTTTTGGGCAAGTTAAAGAAGGGTTAGATGCGGATTTAGTCATTTTAAATGCCAATCCCTTAGAGGATATTAAATCATTACAACAAATTCATGGGGTTATGGTGAAAGGAATTTGGCAATCTAAAGAGATGATTGATACTAAACTAAAAGAAATAGCGAAAAACGCTGCAAATAACTAATTTTAATACCCGAAAACTCTATTTGTTTGACCATAGATTGAGTTCGCGTAGATTCTAAATAAAAACAGATGAAAAACATTCTCTTCTTTCTGACCCTACTATTTTGTGCTCATGTTAGTATAGCTCAAAAAGTAAAAGTTCCCATTGATACAACTATAGTCACAAATCATACGACTACTATTAAAGGGAAAACAATCCCTTATAAAGCAACAACTGGTTTTCAGCCTGTATGGGATGAAAATCGCATGCCCATTGCTTCTTTAAGTTATACCTATTATAAGCGTTCAGATATCAAGAATGATCAAAACAGACCTTTATTGATATCTTTTAATGGTGGACCGGGATCTGCATCTGTATGGATGCATATTGCCTATACAGGACCTCGAATATTAAAAATAGATGAAGAAGGTTTTCCTGTTCAGCCATATGGTATAAAGGCAAACCCCAACTCTGTTTTAGATGTTGCGGATATTGTTTTTGTCAATCCTGTTAACACTGGGTACTCGAGAATGATCCCGGGAAAAGACGGAAAAATGCCCGATAAAGAACTTTTTTTTGGCGTAAATGCTGATGTTACCTATCTGGCAGAATGGATCAATACTTTTGTGACTAGAAACAATAGATGGCGTTCTCCAAAATATTTGATAGGAGAAAGCTATGGTACAACGCGAGTTTCTGGATTGGCATTAGAATTACAAAATCGCCAATGGATGTACCTAAATGGTGTTATATTGGTCTCTCCTACGCAAATAGGTTTTAAGTTCGCCGGTCCGGTAGAAGTTGCCAATAGATTGCCGTATTTTGCTGCAGCCGCATGGTATCACAAAATGTTGCCCGCTGAGCTTCAAAACAAAGATTTATTAGAAGTACTTCCAGAAGTTGAGAACTATACGATTAATGAATTATTACCTGCAATTGTAAAAAGCGGGTATCTTGATGATGCAAAAAAAGAAGAGGTTATTAATAAAATGGCCTATTATTCGGGATTATCCAAAAGAACCATTCGTCAAAACAATCTCGAAGTGCCTAAAAGCTATTTTTGGAAAGATCTTTTAAGAGATCGTGAGGGTTATACCATTGGAAGGTTAGATTCTAGGTATAAAGGAATGGATATCAAAGAATCGGGAGGTGAACCCGATTACAATAGCGAGTTAACAGCTTGGTTACATGCCTTTACACCTGCTATAAATTATTATTACAGCCAGGAACTAGGTTTTAAAACAGATTTAAAATATAACATGTTCGGACCCGTACAACCTTGGGATCGTAGTAAAGATAACAATACTGGAGAAAATCTTAGAAAAGCAATGGCCATGAATGCAAATCTACACACCATGATACAATCAGGATATTATGATGGTGCCACGACATATTTTAATGCAAAATATGTAATGTGGCAACTTAATGCTAACGGAAAACTAACCGATAGACTAAGTTTTAAAGGATATCGTAGTGGGCATATGATGTATTTAAGAAATGAAGATTTAATACAAGCCAACGAAGACATAAGAACTTTTATAATTAAATCATCTACCCATATTAGTAAAGGGTCCAAATATTAATCAAACAAATAAACTATTATGCATCTAGCTCAGGTAAATATTGCAGAAATGATAGCTCCTATAAACGATCCGGTTATGGCAGGATTTGTAAATAACCTTGATCGCATTAATGCATTAGCAGAAGAAAGTAATGGTTTTGTATGGCGATTAAAAGGAGATGAAGGTAATGCTACAGCCATTAGAGTATTTGAGTATGATTTTCTTATCATTAATATGTCTGTTTGGGAAGACATAGATACCTTGTTTGATTTTACTTACAAAACTGCTCATGTCGAAATCCTAAAACGCAAAAAAGAGTGGTTCCATCATATGAAAAATATGCATATGGCTTTCTGGTATGTAGAAAATGGGCATCACCCTACCCCTCTGGAAGCTAAATTGAGGTTAGAGTATATTCGTAAGCATGGAGAGACACCTTATGCGTTTACATTTAAAAGTAGATTTTCGATTGAAGAATTAAAATCATATGAACCTAAAAGTTAAACACTATTATATATATGTGCCCTTATTGCTGTAAAATACGATATTACATAACTCTTATAGGTATAATCCTAACCACGAACATATATGGGCAAACAAAGTTTGAACGAGAGTATCGCATCAAAGTAGAAAATGTTCCACAAGAAGCTAAAGATTTTACTGATCTCTGTTTCTTGAATCAAAAAATAAAATGGTATGCAGAAGAAAGTCATGAAGGAAATACAATTGAGGCAAAAACACTTTATCATAAGCATAAATATAGTATCGAATTTACAACTAGTGGTGATATCCAGGATGTAGAAAAAGAAATAAAATTTGGTAATTTAAATCCTGAACATAAAAGCAAAATAATGTATACGTTAGAAAAGCTTTTTAGTAAATACAAAATTATTAAAACTCAAATCCAATGGAAAGCTGATAATGATGTTTTGATTTCTCTTATTAAAGAGGGACATACTAATAAACAATATTCTTTGCATTATGAGATCGTTCTCAAAGGAAAAAAGGAAAAAGGATATCGTATATATGAAGTATTATGTACTCCTAATGGGGAGATGATTAAAATTCTAGAAATTGTACAACGAAATAGTGATAATATGCAATTCTAAGATTAAGGCCATCTTTTATTTCTATATGTATGAAAAACATCTTTTTCATTTTTTTCGTAATCCTTAGTTATTGCACAATACAAGCGCAAAGCGAATTCTCTTCAGGTTTATTACCAGGTATTAGGGTGTCAGCCAAAATATCAGATCAATTCAAATGGATTAACAGTATACAATCCCGACAAATTTTTATAGATAATACTAAAGAAAAATCTCTTGATTACGAATATATACTTACCGATATTTCTTCTTTATTTTCTATTAAAGTAGGAGCTCACGGAATTTTTAATATAGGGTATTTGATACGTTTGCAAGATGGTACAGCAATTCATCGAAGTATTCAACAATATAACCTGGTTCAAGATTTTGAAAGATTACGAATTGGGCATCGATTTGCCACAGATCAAACTTTTAATATCGCTATACCTCCCCAATATAGATTACGATACAAAATATCACTAGAAAAACCATTGGCTGGAAATAAAGTTGATCCTAAAGAATTTTACTTAAAACTTGGTAATGAATACTTGGGTATCTACCAAAGTAATGAGGTGACATTAGAAATCAGAGTTCTTCCATTTATAGGATATGAAATTAATCATAAAAACAAAATAGAACTAGGAATAGATTATCGTTTAAGTGATTTTTTAGATTCAGGGTCAGAAAACGACATGTGGCTAAGTATCAACTGGTTTTATGCTATTAGCATGAGAAGTAAGTCAAAATAAAATTTATACGAGATCATAATTTATATAAGTTCATGTTATTAACTAGGTTTTAAGAGGGAAAGAAGAATTAAATCTATATTTTAGGTAAGTTTTATGTAATCAATTATGGCAGCAATTATTAAAATCAAACCTTTAGGTTTTCCTTGGGAAACCAGTGACCCTTTTCTTTTCTGTGCTTATCATGAGGACCATTACCCTAAGGGTAATCAAACTCTTGGACCGGCTGTTTCATTAGCAGGTCGTAATCTTGGGCAAGATTTTGTGCTTAAGGATGGATGGCGTATGTATCACGGCACTAAAGTTCCAGGATTTCCAGCACATCCGCATCGTGGTTTCGAAACTGTAACTATTGCTCAAAAAGGATTGGTAGATCACTCAGATTCATTGGGAGCTGCAGGTAGATTTGGGAATGGTGATGTACAATGGATGACGGCCGGTAAAGGGGTACAACATTCAGAAATGTTCCCTTTGCTTCATGAGGATAAAGAAAATCCATTTTTGTTATTTCAAATATGGCTTAATCTTCCAAGAGATAAAAAAATGGTTCCTCCTCATTTCAAAATGTTATGGAGTGAAGAAATACCTAAAATATCCATTAAAGATGATCATGATAATATAACCGAAATCACTTTAATAGCGGGCTCATTAGATCAACACAAAGCTTCTGCTCCTGCTCCAAACTCTTGGGCCAAAAATACAGACAATGAAGTTGCCATATGGACAATAAAAATGGCCCCCAATGCTTCTTATTCTTTACCTACAGCTTCTGAAGGCATAAATAGATCTTTATATTTTTTTAAAGGCAAAGAGCTCTTTTCTGAGGGTTATACCGTACCCGTTAATCATGAAATCATTCTTAATGCTAATAAAGAAATAACAATTACAAACGGAGATACAGCATCGCATTTGTTATTACTACAAGGCAAACCTATCAATGAACCGGTAGTTAAACAAGGACCTTTTGTAATGAATACCCAAATGGAGATCAGAGAAGCAATCCATGAATATCAACAAACCGAATTTGGAGGGTGGCCTTGGCCAAGTTACGATCACGTTCATGATAAGTCAAAGGGCAGGTTTGCGCTCTATCCCGATGGAACCGAAATAACAAAGTAAATTTTCACAAAAAAATTATTCATATCTTTAAAAACAATGAAAGTTATTATTAGTTCCTTTCTCGCGTAGGAAAACTGTACCATAGCATCTAATGAAAAAATCTTTTCTTTTGTCATTATTATTTCTGGGATTGTTATGGTCCTGTTCCAAAGAAAATATTCTTACCGAATCCGAACGTGAATGGCTAAAAGAAAATGATCATATTACTGTTGCTTTATTTCCTTATTATCCTCCCTATCAGTTTATAAATCACGATAATTCTATAGAAGGTATTTTTATAGAATATTTGGATTTAATTGAGGAAAAAACTGAACATAAATTCAAACGAAAATATTACTCTAATTGGTCCATAGAGCTTCAGGAAGCAAAAGATAAAAAAGTAGACATCCTTTTTGAAATACAAGAAACCAAGAATCGCAAGCAATACTTAACATTTTATTCCAAAACATTTGAATCCAAGCATGTAATTGTAAGTAGAAAAAATTCTTTTAAAGGAAGTAAAATTAAAGATCTTCAAAATGCACAAATTGTTGTTCCAAAGGATTATGCTATTACAGAAAACTTAAAGCGCCTATACCCTCAATTAAGTATCTATGAAGAAGTTAATGACATAACCTGCTTACAAAAATTAAATGCGGGTCAATATGATGTGTTTATAGGCCCAAAAGCAGTAGTTAACTATTTAATAAAAAATAAGAACCTCTCCAATTTAACTATTGATTCGGAAACCAATTTAACCTATAAACCAGGGATTGCCGTTGATAAGAATAATAAAATTTTAAACAGCATTATTAACAAAGCCATCAGCGACATTTCTACCACCGAAAATCAAAACATTATTGAACGTTGGTTATTTAAAGAAACTAAACCTTATTACAAAAATTCGAAGTTTATAATTCTTCTGGTTTTATCTGTATTGATACTTTTAATTATTTCAATAGGCATAAATTTTTATTTAGGCTTTATCGTAAAACAAAGAACAAAAGAGTTAAGAGGTGCCAAAGAAAGTTCTGAAAAAGATAATAATCTCAAATCTGCTTTTATTAACAATGTATCTCATGAAATTAGAAGCCCTATGAATGGAATCATTGGTTTTTCAAAACTTCTGGATGAACCCAAAATAACCCCCAAAGAAAAAAGAAAATATACCGATAACATTATTCAAAGTTGCAAGCAACTTATTACCAATATGGATAATATACTCGAAGTGTCAAAACTTCAAACAAAACAAGTATCTCTTAATCCAGAACCTACTGATTTATTTGATGTGTTTGCTACTATCCTATCTCTTTTTGAAAGGAAAGCTCAAAATAAGGGGATTGATCTTATCTTAAACAATACCATTGACAAAAATAAACGATTGGTCGTTATTGATAAATCTAAACTCATAAAAACTGTTGGAGGTATTCTTGAAAATTCTATAAAATTTACAGAAAAAGGCGCCATTCTCATTTCGGGGTCAATACAAAATTCATCATTAGTTGTTTCTGTTAGAGACTCGGGAATAGGTATCCCATCCAAAGATCAACGTATCTTATTTAAAAGTTTTGCAAAGTCAGAAAATCAAATTTCGAAAAAATACGGAGGATTAGGATTGGGGTTAACCATTGCAAAAAAAAATACTGATTTAATGAACGGAGAATTATCTCTTTCTTCTATCGAAAATCAAGGCACAACATTTAGACTAGAGCTCCCCTATACTAAAATAAAGCAAACAAATAATAAAATAGTTTCTAATGAAATCCATATAAAAGAGCAATTAAAGGAACATATTATATTGATCGCTGAAGATGGCGATGTGAATTTTTTGTTTCTCAAAACAATCTTAACCAAAATAGAAGGATATAATTTTAGTATATATCGAGCCAAAAACGGTAAGGAAGCGGTATCCTTTTGTAAAGAACACAAAAACATTGATCTTGTCTTAATGGATATAAAAATGCCAGAAATGAATGGTTATCAAGCTACTGCACTTATTAAAGAAATAGAGCCAAAACTTCCGGTCATTGCGCAAACTGCTTACTCTACAAAAGAAGATATTCAAAATGCATATGCCGCCGGGTGTGATGACTTTATTTCTAAGCCTGTTGACCCTAAAATTCTTAAACCTATATTACAAAAATACCTTGTAGCTAAATATTAAATACAAACCTGACTACCAGTCTACAATGCTAAAATATTTTGGGTTTATATTAGATTGTGTACGATATATTCATAAAATTAGAATCTCGTTTTTTTGAAAGTATAACTATTAAATAGTATCTTTAATAGAGGAAGGGAAAAAGTAAGGAGTTAATTAATCTAAAATTATGTCCAAAACATTACGACTTACTTTTATCATTACGATATTATCTATTTGGTTTTTTTCTTGTTCAAAACCTTCATCTCCGCTTACTCAAGAAGAAAAAGAATGGCTTCGCAATAATGACAGCATATCTGTAGCTTTCTTCCCTTATTATGCCCCGTATCAATTTATTAATGACAATAATCAAATTGATGGAATACTCATTGACTATATAAATCTTATAGAAGAAAAAATAGATCATAAATTTGAAAAGAGGTTATATGTTAACTGGGAAAGATTGTTAAATGATGCAAAAAATAATGAGGTTGATATTGTTTCAGAAATACAACAAACATCAGAACGAGATACATACTTAAATTTCTATGCACAACTTTTTAAATCAAGTCATACTATAGTTATCAGAAAAGACAATGATTTTGGGTCTAAAATTGAAAATTATTATGATAAAACAGTTACGGTCCCTAAAGACTATGCTATTCATGAAATACTCGAACAAAAAGAAAAAGGCCTGCGGATAGTAACAGAAATTGATGACCTCACCTGTTTAAAACAAGTAAGTAATGGTACATATGATGCATATATTGGCCCAAAAGCAGTAAGCAACTATCTTATAAAAACCGAAAATCTGGACAATTTAAAGATTGTTGCAGAAACCAAGTATAACTATGCCCCGAGTATTGCGGTTCAAAAAAACAACAGCGTTTTAAACCAAATTATTGCCAAAATAGATAATAGCATTAGCGATAAAGAGAAAAAGGTAATTTTCGATAATTGGTTGTATCATGAAATAGTTCCATTTTATAAACAGGCAAATTTTTGGATTTTGCTTTCGGTAATTATTTTACTTTTCTTGATAGCCATACTGCTTCTAAATAAGTACCTTAAATATCTAATTAAACGTAAGACCAAAGAGCTTAAAATAGCCAAAGAAAATGCCGAAGAGAGTAACAAACTAAAAACAGCATTTATTCATAATATATCTCATGAAGTAAGAACTCCTATGAATGGGATTATTGGTTTTTCAGAACTACTTAATGATCCCGAAATTACTCCCGATAAGCAAAAAGAATACTCCAAAATTATTATCGACAGTAGTAATCAACTCATTACTATTATTGACGATATCATCGAAATATCAAGATTGCAGACCAATCAAGTAAAATTACATTTAGAAGAAGTGAATTTTAATGAATTATTGCAATTATTATTTTCTAAATTTCAGAGTAAAGCCATACTTAAAAATATAGCTATACATCTCGACAATAAACTCACCGATGAAGAAGGAACGATTCTTATGGATCGATCAAAATTGAACAAAATTTTATCTAATTTAATCGATAATGCAATCAAGTTTACGAAAAAAGGGATCGTTGAGATTTCTACCCAAATCAAAGACGATTTTTTAGTAATAAGTATTCGAGATACAGGAATAGGTATCAAATCCGAGGATCAAGAAATTATATTTAGAAATTTTTCTCAATCCGAAAAAGAAGTCACCAAAAGTTATGATGGCCTAGGTCTTGGGTTATCCATTGCTCAAAAAAATGCTCAATTAATTAAAGGAGCTATTTCATTTACATCTACCCTTAACAAGGGATCTAATTTTATCCTAACTGTGCCATATCATCCTATTTTTGACCCTAACAAAGACACTGCTATTGTGGCTTCTGAAAATTCTAAACAAAATCCTATTAAACAAGTTGTATTAATCGTCGAAGATGGGGATATCAATTTTCTATTCTTAAAAACGGTTTTATTAAAAATGACAGGATATAAATTTGTAATCCATCGTGCAGAAAATGGAAAACAAGCAGTCGATATTTGTGAAGACAATGAAAATATTGATTTAATTCTTATGGATATCAGGATGCCCGTAATGGATGGTTATACCGCTACAAAACGGATTAAAAAAATCAGGCCAAAACTTCCAATAATTGCCCAAACGGCATATTCTACAGAAGAAGATATACAAAAAGCCTTGGATGCGGGTTGCGATGATTTTGTTTCAAAACCTGTAGATCGTAAAATATTAAGACCTATTATTGGTAAATATTTTTCTGTTTTTTCTAAATAATGCGGATCAAGGAACGGTATTTAGGGTTTTTAGCAAGTAAACCTTTATGGCAAGAAAAAAATAGTATTGGACTATCACAATTTTATTTTGACTCATATGCCGAGATTTCTTCTATCCCTGAAAATCTGAATATTTATAATCCTACTAATGAAGTACTAGGCAAACGAATTGAATCTTTTTTTGAATATTATATTTCGCAATCAAATCGTTATACCTTAATAGGCAAAAACATTCAAGTATTTAAGGAGAAAATTACCATTGGAGAACTGGATTTTCTAGTATTAGATACTATAAATGGAAAGCAAATTCATATAGAACTGGTTTATAAATTTTATGTTTACGACCCCGAAATCAATGTTGAAATAGACAAGTGGATTGGACCCAATAGAAATGACAGTCTATCTCTAAAAATAGAAAAGCTAAAGACTAAACAATTTCCTCTACTCTTTAAACCAGAAACCAAATCCATTGTAGAAAATTTAAAAATTAATCTGGATACGATAGAGCAACAAGTTTGCTTTATGGGTCATCTTTTCATTCCTCGATCTTTGCAAGGTCATAAAATCTCTATATTAAACAACCAATGTATTAATGGATTTTGGATAAAACCTAAAGAGTTTACCTTAAAAGCGTATGGGTCTTATTACTTTTATATTCCGCAAAAAAAAGATTGGATTGTAGATCCTAAATATTGTACAAATTGGTATTCATATAATGATATACAAGAACCCATTCAAACAGCGATACATCAAAAAAAATCTGTACTGTTATGGATGAAAAGCAGTACAGATCATTTTGAACGTTTTTTTATAGTCTGGTGGTAATCACTGTAGTGTTTACACTAATTATAGCTCACTAATATAGCTTCCGTAAAGGTCATTAAACCTAAACCCTTCGGATAATCTATATTTACTCAATTTTTTAAACTCTACCAATCCCCAAAGCAAGAATTCTTTCATAAAATAACTGTCATTTTTATCAATATCTGGTTGGTATTCTTTAATCAAATCCTGTAACGGAACTATGCTATCTAATTTTGTTTTGTATGCTGCTTCTGATATATCATCCAACAATTCGAATCCACTTTCTTCAAAAAACCAATTTACCAATTCTTGATAGGGACTTTGCTCATTTTCCTTCTCCAATTTCTCAATTTTCGGAAAATAACTAGGGAATAATGTTTTAATGGCATCCACTAATAAAGAATTTGCCACAGAAGCCGCACCTTCCTGTTCTCCTTCGTATACCAATTCTACCTTTCCTGTAATTGAAGGAATAACTCCTGTAAAATCACTTAATCGCAATAGCGTTGTTTTATCTCCAGAAAATAACGATCTATGTTCTGCTGTACTTAATAAATTCTCATAGGCAGTTATACTCATCCTAGCACTGATGCCGCTTTTATGATCAATAAATTCACTTTCTCTAGCCTGAAAGCTTATTTGTTCTAATAAATTTTTGGCGATATCGGGCACGTGTACCAGATCACTTTGTCTCGTATCTAATTTAGCTTCTTGCTGAGTGATAGTTTTGGCAATTTCTATAGTCTCTGGATAATGTGTTAAAATCTGAGAACCAATTCTATCTTTAAGCGGGGTCACTATACTTCCTCTATTTGTATAATCCTCTGGGTTAGCCGTAAATACAAACTGAATATCAAGAGGTAATCGTAACTTAAACCCTCTTATTTGGATATCTCCCTCTTGCAAAATATTAAACAACGCCACTTGTATTCTTGCTTGTAAATCGGGTAATTCATTAATAACAAAAATGCTTCGGTTTGCTCTTGGTATCATTCCAAAATGTATCACCCGGTCGTCTGCATAACTTAATTTAAGATTTGCAGCTTTTATAGGATCAACATCTCCAATAATATCGGCTACTGTAACATCGGGAGTTGCCAGTTTTTCGGCAAAACGATCAGATCTATGCAACCAACTAATTGGAGTATCATCTCCTCTTTCTGCTATTAAACTTACCGCATATCTTGAGATAGGGCATAATGGATCATCATTAATTTCTGATCCTTCAACAATAGGAACCCATTCATCCAAAAGGTTAATCATTTGCCTGGCCAATCGAGTTTTTGCCTGCCCTCGTAATCCTAATAAATTAATATTATGCCTAGAAAGTATGGCCCTTTCTAATTCGGGAATTACTGTGTTTTCGTATCCATGAATACCTGTAAAAGTAGCTTCATTATTACTTATCTTTTTTATCAAATTATTTCTTAACTCATCTTTGATTGATGTAGTTGTATAGCCAGACTTTTTTAATTGTCCTAGTGTTTTTATATTTTCTATTTTCATTTTAAATTTTTCTCTATAACGATTCAATGATAAACTTAACGTCTTAAGCTTATTATCCTTTTATTCTTTTTTTTCTGTTGGTTTCATAATCTTCGAAAATCATTTCTCCCAGGCCTTTAAGTCCTGTATAAAATGCTTTTCCTTGATTGGCATAAGTAAACTCTCTTACAAATTGCATTAAATAAGGATCTTGCGCAATCATAAAAGTGGTAATTGGGATATGTAATTTTCGCGCTTGCTGTGCCATCATATAACATTTATTTACAATATGTCGGTCTAAACCATTGCTGTTTTTATAATATTGACCATCGGACATTCTCATACAACTGGGTTTACCATCTGTAATCATAAATATTTGTTTATTGGTATTTCGTTTTCTTCGCAACATATCCATTGCCAATTGCAATCCTGCTACTGTATTGGTATGGTATGGCCCCACCTGTAAATATGGTAAATCTTTTATGGCTATTGGCCATGCATCGTTGCCAAATACTAAAATATCCAAGGTATCTTTAGGGTATCGAGTAGTAATCAATTCGGCCAGTGCCATGGCCACTTTTTTTGCTGGTGTAATGCGATCTTCGCCATATAGTATCATACTGTGGCTAATATCAATCATTAATACTGTACTCATTTGCGCCTTAAATTGCGTCTCTTCGACTATCAGGTCATCTTCGGTCAAATTAAGATCTCCTATACCATGATTAATTTGTGCATTTTTAAGGCTTTCGGTAATAGAAATTCGCTCTAGAGAATCTCCGTATTGATAATTCCGAAATTCGCCCGCATGTTCATCCCCTCGGCCAGTATAGTTTGTTCTATGATTACCTGCCCCGCTGCGTTTCAGTTTTCCGAAAATCTGATCTAATGCTCTTTTTCGAATAGCCTGTTCTGTCTTTGCAGTAATGGCCATTTTACCTTTACCATCAGGATTTATTTCTTCGCGAATGTATCCTTTCTTTTTCAGGTCTTCAACAAAATCATCGAGCGTATATTCTTTGTCTGTTAACTGATACTCTTTATCTAACTCTTTCATCCAATCAAGAGCTTCATCAAGATCTCCTGATGTATGTGTTATAATTTCCTGAAAAATATCAAAAAGTTTATCGAATGGAGATTGTTCTGGGGCTTCATATTTTTTAAAAGTAAAACCTTTTTTAAATAATTTTCTTTTCTCTTCCATTAGATAAAGTTAGCATATTTTGTAAAAGATAGATACTCTAATCGTACAGAAGCAAGGAGAATTAACATTTGTTTTGGAGTATTTGAAAAAGATAGACCTCTTATGCGAAGTAATTTGTAAGCAAATGCCATACAATTATTATCTTTGAGACAAAAGCATAGTTATATTGTGTTTTTTAATTCAATAGTAAATAGATCATATCACACACTTTATTTTAATATTCATCATGAAAAAATCAATTCTACTTACACTTCTTTTTACGTTCACAGCATTTATTTATGCTCAAAATGATATCGAAAAAGTTAAATCTACAGTGTCCAAAAATGAAATAAAGGCTCATATATATTTTCTTGCTTCAGATGAGTTAAAAGGTAGGCAAACGGGTACTTCAGAAAATAAAATTGCAGCACAGTATTTGGCAAATATGTTGCGTAGTTATGGAGTTAAACCTATACCAAATACGGATAGTTATCTTCAAACCGTAGAATTAAATAAAACTACCGGTGTTAGTAATGCATCTTTAAAAATTGGTAATTCTAGTTTTGATCAAATATTTACTCTTAACAAGATTAACGCGAACTACGATGATAAGGCAATTTTTGTGAATTATGGTTTAGAAGAAGATTATAAGAATGTAGATGTCAAGGGGAAATATGTTATTTGTATTATGGGTACCAAAGATGAAAAGGCAATTAGAGCCTCATTCTCTATGGCCAGAGAAAAAAGTGCTCTAGCCAAAGCAAAGGGTGCTCTTGGTATCATAGAAATCTGTAATGTTGATGATGCTACTCAGGCAAGATTGTCTCATTATATGAACGGTGATGGTATGTCTATCTCTAGTTCTAACGATTCTAAAAAGGATGATTTTGTGCATCTTTGGGTGAATGACCAAAATGAAGAAATAAACAAATTATTCTCAACACAAAAAGAATCCGAAATTTCGCTTACTGTAGAAGGTATTGCTAAAAAAATCATTTATTCTCAAAACGTGGTAGGTGTTGTAGAAGGAACTGATCCAAAACTTAAAAATGAATATGTTATTTACTCTGCACATTATGATCATGTGGGTATTGGTAAACCGGTAGAAAATGATTCTATATATAATGGAGCTAGAGATAATGCAGTAGGTACTGTTACTGTACTTTCTGCTGCCGAAAACATAGCCAAGTACCCAACTAAGCGTTCGGCGTTATTCATTCTTTTTACAGGCGAGGAAAAAGGCCTATTAGGCAGCAAATGGTATGTAGAACATCCGGTTATTCCATTAGATCAAATGGTATATTGTTTTAATAGTGATAATGGTGGATATAATGACACCTCTCTTGCCACTATTATTGGTTTGGGTAGAACTACTGCAGAAAAAGATATTATCAATTCTGTATCCCAATTTGGGTTAAAAGCAATCGACGATCCAGCACCAGAGCAAGGTTTATTTGATAGATCCGATAATGTAAATTTTGCTGCAAAAGGTATCCCTGCTCCTACATTTAGCATGGGGTTCTCTGCTTTTGATGAGCAAATTACTAAGTATTATCATCAAGTTACTGATAATCCAAACACTTTGGACTATGACTATTTATTCAAGTTTTTCCAATCGTATGTTTTGGCTTGTAGAAGTATTGCAAATAATCCTGAAACTCCTTTTTGGATCGAAGGTGACAAGTACTATGAGGCAGGAAAAAAGCTATACAAAAAATAATTTGTAGAGATCATTTTCATAAATAAAATACCGTAATGAAAAATGTATGTTTTCTTTTTACTGTGCTTTTCTTTATGATATCCTGTACTCAAAAAACTCCTCTTGAAAAAGTCTTAACCTCGGATAGCAAAATTATTCAAAATGTCATACAAAATGCAGAGGATTATGAGGTACAAATCATATATAGTCAAATCAATAGGAATGAAAAAGGTATTCCCTCTTTTATAGATTATACATTTAATCTAGCCGAAGATGTATATTTCTATCCTGCAAGTTCTGTGAAATTTCCTATAGCGTTAATGAGCCTTCAAAAATTAAAGGAATTACAGAAAAAAGGAGTTCAAATTGATCGTAAAACGAGTTTTATAACAAAAAAAGATACGCTACACACTTCAATCGAAAAAGAAATTATTAAAATTTTTGCCGTAAGTAATAATCAAGCATATAATCGTCTTTTTGAATTTTTAGGTCAGGATTATATCAATCAAAATTTAGATTCTAAAAAATTGACTGGTAGGATTTCGCATAGGTTATCAGCATTTCATTCTCATAATTTGACTACTCAATCCATATTATTTCACAAAAACAATGATACGCTCTACAAACAAGAAAGTATTGAAAATTCTCCTCAAGAAGAATTATCTTTAAAAAAACTATTAAAAGGGCAAGGCTATATCTATAATTATGATTTGATTGAGCAGCCAAAAGATTTTTCTAAAAAAAATTACCTACCCTTAAGGTCTCTACATGAAATGATGAAACGAGTACAGTTTTCTGAGTTATATCAAATACCAGAAAGTTTTGACTTAAATGATAATGACCGGGAGTTTTTATTAAACGCTATGCGCATGTTACCAAGAGAGGCTGGATATGCCAAAACGAAATACTATGATGGCTATGGTAAGTTTTTCATTTTCGGGGATCGCAAAGATGATATACCTCAACATATAAAAATATACAATAAGGTAGGTTATGCCTATGGTTACATAACGGATTCTGCCTATATCCAGGATACAAAAAATGATATAGAATTTATACTTTCTGCTACTATTCATGTAAATAAAAACGGTATTTATAATGATAATACTTATGAATATAATGAGATTGGCATTCCTTTTTTGGCAGAACTAGGAAGGCGAATTTATGCGTTAGAAAAAGGAAGAAAGAAGTAAAAAAGCAATCTTCATATTAAAAAATACAAGTATTTTTCACACTTTACCCTTTACAGATTTCATAAAATTTGCGTGTATAAACCTCTGTATAATCCAAACTTTAAGAAATATTTCGTTTTTTTTAACAAAACAATATTACAAAAAGGTCATTTAAGCAGTAATTTTACAATACCCCCTAGTTAGATAATTGTTAAAGCGGTATTACAAATACAATATGAATACAAACACATTTCGACAATAATTGCATAATGTGCTAGGCATAGTATGTAATTTTAAATCATAGATTATGAAAAAATACATACTACCCCTGCTTATATTTTCTTCTTTCTTTCTGTACCCAAATATTTTTATTACCCATCATACAAGTACTTCTATCGAGACAATTCAAAATCCTCGTGATCGTAAACTTTCACCTGAAGAAGTTCAAGAAAGGGGAATTGATTTACTTGCCAATGAAATTGTCGGAAATATTGATGCAATAGATCTGCGTAAAATGGCTAGATCAGCTATTTTTGAAACATCATATGGTTTTAGATGGAAAATGGTTAATCTACACACTGGTAAAGTAATTATTGTGAAGGTAGATAAAGACTTTAAGCTAATTTCGGCCAGAGATAAGAATAACTCTAAAGTTATGTAGTTTTTTAATCTATTTTAGATAGGATTTCTTTTACATATTCATAATCTTCTTCATACTCCCAATAAATTATTCTATCATAAGCATATTTCATAAGGATAAATTTTTTGCTTACAGATAATATTCTATCAACTGCTATTATTTTTCTTGAAGATTCCTTTACTTCTACTTCTTCAATTATTTCTTGATTTCTGGCATCAAAACCATGAACGATTGTATGATTCTTAAAAGTGAGTTCTATATACTTCATCAATACCTTATTTTTATTTCAAATGTAGTGATTATTTGACCTTAACACCCCTTTAAGAGTTTGGTATTTACATTTTACTAACTTTAAGGCGCTATAAATTAATCATCAAAAAAAGTGTATCGAATAGTTTTAGTTATTACTACTTTTCTTTTTAGTGTTTCAGGTATTTCCCAAGAGAATATTAGCATTACATATGTTGGTAATATGGGTGTCCATATTGTACATAAAAATTCATCTGTACTTATTGATGGTTTACATACAAAATATGGTGATGATTATTTATTCCCAACTAAAGATTTGGTTCATAAAATCAACACTGTTCTTAAACCTGATGCTATCTTATTTACGCATCATCATGGTGATCATTTTAGTGCTCAATTATCCGAAAACTACTTAAAATCGAATAAAAAAGCAGTTCTTTTTGGTGCCGATCAAATCACCAAAAACTTTTCGAATTATAAAGAACGTGTATATACGATTTCAACAAAAGATTATACCAAACAAACTATCAGTATTGATAACTTTAATATTACTGGTGTAAAAATAAATCATGTCGGAAAAAGACATACCTCTGTACAAAACGTTGGGTACATCATTAATTTTGATGATGTAAAAATATTACATGTGGGTGATACCAATTGGTTAGAAGAAATCGATTTATTCGATCATTTGCAACTAATCAATGAATCTATAGATATTGCCATTCTACCGTATTGGATGTTGTTGCATAAAAACACGACCGAATTACTCAAAAAACACATTAGTCCTAAGCATATAGTCGCTACTCATATTTCCCCAAAAATAAAACCTCAAGAATTAGTCGAGCTAAAAAGAAAATATCCTAACACTTATTTTCTTACCACTCTCGAAGAAAACATACAATTATAATTAACGCACATCTTATATAATGAAACAATTACTTTTCTTATTCTTTATTAGTACAACACTTCTTACATCTGCCCAAGAATTTTCTATGGATCTTATCCAAGATTTTACTCCACGTAACATTGGTCCAGGAGGAATGAGTGGGCGTGTAACATCTATAGATGTAGTAACTTCTAATCCCGATATAATCTATGCAGGAACTGCATCGGGAGGACTTTGGAAATCAGCGTCGGGAGGTATCAAATGGGAGCCTATATTTGATAATGAAGCAACAGCCTCTATTGGTGCCGTAACTATACAACAATCCAACCCATCGGTACTTTGGGTAGGAACAGGAGAAGGAAATCCTCGAAATAGTCTTAATGGAGGCTATGGAGTATATAAGTCTTTGGATGGAGGAAAAAACTGGAAACTTATGGGGCTCGAAAAAACTAGGCATATCCATAGAATAATAGTCGATCCTACCGACCCAAACACAGTATATGTTGCTGCCATTGGCTCACCTTGGGGAGAGCATCCCGAGAGAGGAATTTACAAAACTTTAGATGGTGGCGTTACCTGGAGCAAAATACTATTTGCAAACAATAAAACCGGAGCTGCGGACCTAATTATGGATCCAAAAAATCCGAATAAATTGATAGCTGCATTATGGGAACATAAACGAGATCCTTGGTTTTTTAAATCTGGTGGTGAGGGCTCTGGGCTATATATTACACATGATGGAGGTAAAAGCTGGGAACAAAAAACCGATAAAGATGGACTTCCTAAAGGAGATTTAGGTAGAATAGGGTTAGCAATAGCTCCTAATAAGCCAAATATTATATATGCCTTAATTGAAGCTAAAAAAAATGCTTTATATAAATCTGAAGATGGTGGCTTTAATTGGGCAAAAATAAATGATAAAGATGATATCGGTAACAGACCTTTTTATTACTCGGATATATATGTAGATCCAGAAAACGAAAATCGTATATATTCGATTTTTACTTACGTAAATGTTTCAGAAGATGGAGGGAAAAACTTCACTCAACTCATGCCTGCTTATGGTGTTGATAATGGTGTACATCCAGATCATCATGCATGGTGGATTCATCCAAATGATGGAAATTTTATGATTGATGGAAATGATGGAGGATTAAATATCACAAGAGATGGTGGTAAGACATGGCGATTTATAGGCAACCTACCTGTTGCTCAATTCTATCATATTAGCGTAGATAATGAATTTCCTTATAATGTATACGGAGGTATGCAAGATAACGGAAGCTGGAGAGGTCCTGCCTATGTATGGAAAGATCAAGGAATAAGAAATTCGTATTGGCAAGAAATTTCGTTCGGTGATGGATTTGATGTTGTACCCGATAAAGACGATTCAAGATTTGGTTGGTCTATGAGTCAACAAGGTTTTGTAGTACGGTATGACTCGAAAACGGGTAATAATTATATTGTACGCCCCATACATCCCGATCCTAAAGTAAAATTGCGCTTTAATTGGAATTCTGCTATTAATATGGATCCTTTTGATAATAGCACCCTTTATTTTGGAAGTCAATTTGTACACAAAAGCACTGATAAAGGATTAACATGGGATGTAATTTCAAAAGATTTAACCTCTAACGACCCGAAAAAGCAAAAACAGTCCGAAAGTGGTGGATTAACTATGGATGCCACTGGTGCCGAAAATCATTGTACAATCTTAGTAATAGAACCCTCCCCTATTGAGCAAAATATGCTTTGGATAGGTACAGATGATGGTCGCGTACATATAACTCAAAATGGTGGATCCAACTGGGTAGATGTTTCTAAAAATATAAAAGGTCTACCGCAAGGAAGTTGGATCGTACAAATCAAGGCTTCAAACAAGCAAAAAGGAGAAGCGCTATTGGTAGCTAATGATTACAGAAGGTTTAACTATACCCCATACGTGTTTAGAACCAAAGATTATGGTAAGACTTGGAATAGAATTGTCGATAACAATGATGTAAAAAGCTATGCTCTTAGTATTGTTGAAGATCCTATTGAAAAGAATTTATTGTTCTTAGGTACTGATGATGGATTATATATTTCACTAAATGCAGGAAACACTTGGACAAAATGGACCAAGGGGTTTCCTACAGTTTCTGTAAAAGACCTTGTTATTCAACCTAGAGAACATGATTTGGTAATTGGTACATTTGGTCGAGCCGCTTGGGTACTAGATGATATCAGACCCTTAAGAGCATTAGCAAAAAATAAAAATGTACTTGCACAAAAACTACATCTTTTCGAACCCCCAATAGGATATCAGGCGACATATCAGCAACCCACAGGTACACGTTTTGGAGGTGATGCATTATACAGTGCCGAAAATCGAAAAGCTGGAGCCCATATTACTTATTACGTGCAGATAGATCAAAAACTAAAAGAAGAAATTGAAAAATCTAAAGAGAATGACGAAATAGATGGTGTAGAAGATGATAATGAAGAGAGAAAAGTAAAATGGGACTCTCTTAAACTTAAGGTATATGATGGTGATCGTTTAATAAGAACAGTTAAGCATAAAGCTCCTGACTCTACTGGACTACATAAAATCGCATGGGCTATGGATGAAAAAGGAGTTGAAAACCCTTCAAGGAAAATTCAAAAACAAAACAATGAACCAGAAGGAGTAGCTGTAAAACCAGGAAAATATACGTTGATAATGGAATATGGAGATCAAAAATCTCAAACCATGATCGAAATTAAATCTGACCCAAGACTTCAAGTCTCGCAAAAAAATATTGATGAAGTATATGATGCTTCCAAACGTATCGAAGGTATGAAACAAGCTGCGACCGATGCTGTTAAACAATTAGTAGAAAGCAAAGAAATAGCTTCAAAATATCAAAAAGAGTTTAAAAAACTAGATAAAAAGAAGTATAAAGATCAAATCAAATTGTCTAAAGAAATTTCTAAAAAAATTGATAATATTGTTGCGATTTACATTGGTAAAGAAGATAAACGTCAAGGTATAACACGTAATCCCGAGGTTAACGTAATACAACGTTTAAGAAGTTCGGAGTTCTATGTAGGTAGTCGCCAAAATGGCATAACCAATACCGAAACTGTGCTTCTAAAACAGGCTAAAGATGCTTTAAATGAAGCATTAAATAAAACTAATAGTTTTTTCGATAATGACTGGAAAGCTTATCGTAAACAAATAGAACAATTAGATATATCATCATTTAAAACTACCGAACGTTTTAATCTAGAATAATCAAAAGCATAAAGAAAATTTCGCAAATTATATTTAACTTTAATTACATATGTTACAGAAAAGATTTTTAGGGATATTTATTTTTTTAATGGTTATTAATGCTCACTCACAGGAAACCGGTGAGAATGAACTAGGTGCATGGTATATGTATTTTGGTACCAATAGAATTACTGAAAAATTAAGTATTCATTCTGAAGCTCAATTTCGTTTTTATGAAACTGCCTCATCATTTAATCAATTACTTTTAAGAACGGGATTAAACTATCATATTAATGACAATGCGATTGCCACTTTAGGTTATGGATATATTAGTACCGACGGAACCTTTGAAGATGTTCCCAACGAAGAAAACACTAATGAACATCGAATATTTGAACAGTTTATTTTAAAGAATACAGTAGGCAAATTTAAGTTCGAGCATCGTTACCGTCTTGAGCAAAGGTTTATTAGCTCGCCGGTTGATGATTTTACTGAGCATCGTGCTCGTTACCGTTTGCAACTAACATATCCTATTAATGACAAATGGTTCTTAAATGCTTATGATGAAGTGTTTATCAACTTACAAGAGCCTATTTTTGGCCAAAATAGATTGTATGGCGCAATAGGATATAACGTACATAGTAATTTTAGTATCCAATTGGGGTATCTTAAAAATCATTTTACAGGAATCAATTTTGACAGGCTGCAGTTAGGAGTAATTTATAATACCGACTTTAGAAAAAAAGAAAGTAAATGATGTCAATTACAAAAGAAAACAAGCCTGCCCTACTGCTTATAGATATTCAAAAAGGTTTTGACGATATAAAATACTGGGGTGGTGAACGCAATAACCCTGATGCCGAAAAAAATATGGAAATCATTCTGAATTTATGGCGAAAGAATGAACTTCCCGTTTTTCATATCAAACATTGTTCAACAAATCCTATTTCTCCTTTATCGAAAAAAAATCCTGGAAATGATTTTCAGGATTTTAATACCCCTTTGGTTAATGAGCCTATTATTGAAAAGGAAGTGAATAGTGCATTTATAGGTACAGATCTCCAACAGCAATTAAACGATCATAAAATCGACACCCTTGTTATTGTAGGCCTTACCACGGACCACTGTGTATCAACAACTACAAGAATGGCAGGTAATTTTGGTTTTAAAACATATCTTATAGAAGATGCTGTTGCTACTTTTAATAAAGTTGGTGCCAATGGCCAAGAGTATAGCGCTCAATTAATTCATGATACTGCAATAGCCAGTTTAAAAGATGAATTTGCCACTATTATCTCTACCGATATAATCGTTGATTTGATATCTAAATAAGATATATGCTAATACGCCTGATTAAGGTATTTTTTTGACATATGCTATCGGAGTCATCGAAGTATATTTTTTAAAAGCTCTATAAAAACTAGTCTTGCTACTAAAACCACACTCTTGACCAATTGCTTGTACAGACAGTCTTTCTATTGCTCCAGAACGTAACATCTCTTTGGCCTTACAAATTCGGTGTTGGTTTACTAATTCGTAAAAACTAGAATTCATTTTTTCATTTAGAACCTGGGAGATATGATGCGATGGCACATTAATACTATTTGCCATGTCTGCAATCTTTAAATCAGGGTCCAAATATTTAGTATCCTCTTTAAAAAAATCATGTATTTGTTTTTGAATATGTTCCGATTGGTCTTCGGATAATGGGGAGGTCTTATATTTTTTACCTTCCAAAACGGGTAGGACTTGTTTTATATCTACAATCCAGTACCCAAGTAAAAGTATTGTAATTGACATCAATCCTGCCAAAATAATCTCTGTAGTTATTGCAGAAGCTCCCGCAAATAAAAACCCTGTTTGTACTACTATTTCGGCAAAAGATAAAACGATTAATAATACACTAAATCGTTTTAATAAAATACTATTCTTCTTATCCCTTTTTTGTATAAAAACAAATGCAACAATACTGTATATCAATAGCAAAATTAAGTGTAAACTCGCTTGTAACCAGTCTGAAAAAGCAACTGGACCATTAGGTAAAATTTCGTAGTAGTATGAAATAATTTCCTGCTTTTGTTCTATACTATGAAAATATCTCGGTAAAAATAAGACTAGCATTACTGCAAATGGTAAAGTGTGTAACCAATCAATCTTCTTAAATGTATGAGAAATGTCTCCATAACTGCGTACAAAAAAATAAAAGCAAGGGCCTACCAGAAATAATAAAGGATACCCTATCCCCAATAAATTAGGCCATTGTTTGATCAGTTGTGTAGTAAATAAAAGATATGTAAATAAATGTTGTAGTAATCCTAATAGCGCTATAGCCAAAAAAAATCTAGATCGATATAGAGAAGTACTTTTTAATACGATCAAAATAACGAAACACCCTATTAAAATTATCCCTCCTAACAAAAAGGTAATTACAAAAGAAAAAGACTCTACACTGTTCATAGGATAAAAATAGTACTACTTAATTAAATGAGGAACCCAATCAAATAAGAATATATGTAAAAAGAGTATCAATTAATTAAGGACACCCTATTAACAGGGGATTCGGTTATTTTCTTAGGTACTTTTATGTCATAAAAACATACAATTATGATACGAAAAATTTTAAAATTTCTGGCGCTATTCTTAGTATTAGATATTGTGCTTTTGTTAACCTATGGGTTCATACAATATCCAAAGGCCAAAGGAGAACAACATTTTGTTGCGGAGCGAATTATTCATGCTCCCAAAGATCAAGTTTGGGAAATTATAGCCGATGTGGGCAATTATCACAAAGTCACCGCTTCAAACATACATCATGTAGTAGTTATCGAGGGACAAGGTTTAGGTATGAAACGTGTATGTAGCGCTCCCGATGGTAGTAGTTGGGAAGAAACCTGTACAGTGTGGAATCCCGGTAAAGAATTTCAGTTCAGGGTACACACCGAAAAAGAAGATTACCCTTTTCCTTTAAAATCATTATCCGGTTCTTGGAAAGTAGAAACAGTAAGTCCGATTCAGACAAGATTGGTATTAGACTTTACGTATGAGTTTAAAAGCCCTTTTTTAAGTGGATATTTTCTCTCTATGGGCATGAAACAGGCCAAAAAAGATACCGAATACCTATTGGATAATTGGCAACAGTTAGCCGAAAACAATAACCAAATTTCAAAATCAACATTATGAGAACAATTATAACCACTATTTCTGTTATTTTTTTCATTAATCTCTCTATTGCTCAACAAGAAGTACCGGAGTGGTTTACCCAAAACATGGAAAAATCTATCGGTACATGGATTACCAATAACGATGTCTATAAAAACCAAAATGAACCATTTGATCAATACGAAATGGAATGGGTATGGGGCGTTGGAAAACAAAGTATAACTGGAAAACTATATGGTATTATTGCCGGTAAAAGACAAGGTTTGTTTTGGGAATTTAGACAATACTGGGATGTAAAAAAACATCAAGCTATGGTCGTACAATATGGCGGTGATGGAACTATCGGGATTGGAGCAATGATCATGAAAAAGGGTCAAGTATTTGAGCTAACCCAAGCGTTCGTTTCTACAAAAGGAGAGACAACTATCCATGGCCATCGATCTACTTTTGAAAAAAGTAAACTAATTACTACTTCTTATAATATATCTGAGAAGGGTAAGTGGAAAAAAGATCGGACGTACGAATGGAACAATATTCAAAAACCATAGACAATAAACTCATATATGCAGGCTTGTACCAGGATACAAGCCTGCACAATACGATACATATAACCAATTAATTATGTGTTCGAAGCCATTTAAAAATATGTTCGGTTTCATAATTAATACTATGGCCTTCATTTACAAGTCGATACTCAAAATGCTCCCTTTCTTTTAATTTTTCTATCACTTGTATGGCATGAGAAACTGGTACAACCTTATCATTTTTACCATGAATTAACAACAGATGGTTAGGATAATTTTCGATAAAATGTATAGGCGAACTTTTAATCATTTTTGCTCTGATCTCTTTAAGCGGTACCTTTTTACTTAAAAATTGATATTTATATTGTTTCCGATATCGGTTGTACATTGTTTCTGAAAAAAAATCTGTTGGAGCGGCCATTGATATAACAGCATTAATATTATTATCCCGTATACCCATCAATAAAGCTACCGTTCCTCCTCTGCTAGCACCACCTACCACCACTCGTTTTTTATCAATTCCTTTAAATTCTGTTTTTGCTACTTCTAATAAGCGTAAGGCATCATCTGTAGCTCCATCAAATGCATCTCCAAAAAAACCATCTGAGCAATATCGCCTACCATTTGCAACTAATGCTTGACCTCGATAAGAAGGAATAATAATGAAGTAATCCTGTAATCTTTTATATAGAGGCCCAAAATTTTGAATATCTACTACTGGATTAGATTGATCTAAGCCATTTGCCCAAAGTAATGCTGGATAACTCCTGGAAGCGTCATAATTCCTAGGTAATATTACTGCTCCATAATGTTTAGCCTCATCTGTAAAATGTCGTATTACCACCAATACTCGTTCATAATAATACGCACTCTTGTTTACTATCATATAGTAATCACTTTGGGGAGAAAAGTCATTCCAAGAATTTGTAATATTTAATAGTTCAATGCTATCTGCTGGTGCATAAATCTTGTTTAAAGATATTTTATCATTGATATTTATGGTTTTGTATGATATTCTATTTGTACACTCGCAAACACTATTTCGATAAAACAAAATCAGCGTGAGTAACAACAGACCACAAACTCCAAAAATTATCTTAGTTCTAGTTTTCAAAACGGTAAAATATTTCTACCCTTAAAATTACTATTTCTATTCATTAAATATGAAATTTTTAAAAAAAGACCACATAAATTGTGTAATACAAAAACAACTCAGTTTAACATATTTTTAATACTTGTATCGTTTATTTTAGAATAAAAAATTCGACATTACTAAAAAATCAAACTCATGAGTTTATCCAAAGTAACCTTTACTAATGCCGAAGGGCAAATCTTATCTGGGAGATTAGAACTTCCTGCTGATCAACATCCACATAATTATGTGCTATTTGCTCATTGTTTTACATGTAATAAAAATCTAGGTGCGGTAAGAAATATAAGTCGAGGACTCACCTCTCAAGGATTTGCAGTATTACGATTTGATTTTACTGGTCTTGGAGAAAGCGAAGGTGATTTTGCCGACACAAATTTTTCTGGTAATGTTGAAGATCTTATTGCCGCCGCCAATTTTTTAAAAAAAGAATACGAAGCTCCCACATTAATTATCGGGCATTCGTTAGGCGGTGCTGCTTCAATTTTTGCTGCGGCAGAGATTGATTCTATTAAAGCAGTTGCGACTGTTGGAGCTCCTTCGAATCCAAAACACGTAAAGCATCTATTAAGAAGTGGATTGGATGAAATTGAAGCTAATGGTAAAGCAGTAGTAAACTTAAGTGGTAGAGATTTTACTATAAAAAAACAATTTATAGATGATTTAGAAACTAAATCATTGCCAGAGGTAGCTAAAAATCTTAATAAAGCAATTTTGGTAATGCATTCTCCCCAGGATACAACGGTAAGCATAGTTAATGCCGAAGAGATTTATCATGCCGCTAAGCATCCAAAAAGTTTTGTTACGTTGGATGGAGCAGATCATTTATTAATGAAAAAAGAAGACTCTATATACGTAGGTAAAGTTATAGCGGGATGGTCATCACGGTATATCGATATTCCTGAGGTACAAAAAATAAATAGCAAACATCATGTGGTTGCTAGTTTAGGTAATGCCGAAGGCTACACCACTCAAATGAAAGTCGGGAATCATTATATGCTTGCCGATGAACCCGAAAGTGTTGGAGGTAATGATTTTGGTCCCTCGCCTTATGAATTTGTATCTGCTGGTTTATCTTCTTGCACAGCTATGACCGTAAAGATGTATGTAGCCAGAAAAGGTTGGGATCTTCAGCATATAGAGGTACATACCAGTTATAGCAAAACTCATGCGGTAGATTGTGAAAACTGTGAAGATCCTACCGCTAAGATTGATACTTTTGAAAGAGAAATTAAATTAGAAGGGAATTTGGACGAAAAACAAATCGCCAGAATATTACAAATAGCAGATAAATGTCCTGTACATAAAACATTACATAGTGAGACGCAGGTAATCACAAAATTGATTAGTTAGTCTATAAAAAACTCATGATCAACATATTTACCTAAGGAATTAAGCACAAGTTTTATGAACTTGTGCTTTTTTAATACATTTATATACTACAATAGAAATTCAAAACAAATCTATATGAAATTAGGTGCATTTTCAGTTAGCCTTAGTGTCAAAGACATTGTGGCTTCAAAAGAATTTTATGAAACACTTGGGTTTAACGTTTTTGCAGGCGACATTGAAAAAAACTACCTCATCATGAAAAATGAAGACTCATTAATAGGGCTTTTTCAAGGTATGTTCGAAAATAACATTTTAACTTTTAATCCGGGATGGGATCAAAGTGCCAATCCTCTTGAAACCTATGACGATGTAAGGGTTATACAGCAAAAACTTAAAGAAAAAAAGATTGTGCTACAAAACGAAGCTGATGAAAATAGTACTGGGCCCGCAAGTATGGTGGTTCTCGATCCCGACGGCAATGCTATCCTAATTGATCAACATGTATAATTTGTTTTTAAAATAAAAGAAGGACCTCTCTAGACAACCATTTAAGAAAAACTCGCGTCTATTATAGTATACTATATACAATACGAACCGAAAATCTTAGGTTATGACAGAGATTAAAAAAAAAACTATAGCGAGTAATATCTTATGTATCTCGGGTAGTACTCTATTGCTTATCATGGCATTATTTCATGGTAGTGGTTTTGCATATGTTAGCGAAGCCATTATTAGTTCAAATGCCGAAGAATTTCTTAAAGATATAGTGCCTATTTTATTTGCACATCCTTCTATTCATCTTATTAGCTTATCAGCTTTTGGTATTTTGATCATTTTCTTAGATCATCATTACAAAAAAATTTCAACTCTTCTTTCAGTAATTATTATGATCGATGCGGGGCTAGCATTTTATTTAGGAGGAATTATTCCTGGGGCTCTATTGACTATTGCTGCTGCTTGTTTTATTCTTGTAAGTCTTGAGGTAATAAAAAGAAAGGAAAAAGTATCAAAAAAGAATTTTCCTTTCTCTAACTAAAAAAAACCGTCAATTTTAAATAAAATTCACGGCTTTTCTTGAAGATATATTTTCGAGATTTATTTATACTCTTGCGGTTTATTTTTTAATTAACCTCATTGTCTTAATTATAGTATCGTTATCATCTCTAATAGAAAGTAAATATATTCCCGCATTATTTATCTTAGGGGTTATCGTAAAAATTTGATTTTTAGAATTTGTAGAAATACTTTCTTTATACATTATTTTTCCTGCGATGTTATAAATAGTAAGCGCATACGTTTGTCCTTCAATAAACGAACTATTTGAAATACTAATTTTATCTGTAAATGGATTTGGGTGTATCCTAGCATCCTTATCTGATCCTGAATATACTGGTGGGGTAGAAAATTTTACAGTAGCCGAACTATTTCTTGTAACATCACAAGAATCAATAAACTGCCATCCTCCAGAGGTTCTTTCAAATAAATTACCTTGATATGTTACCTTATCACCAACGGCATAACTTACACCACTCTGCCAAGCTGCAATTCCGTTACAAATACTAACTGGTTGTGGCGTACTACTTGTCGTATAATTTATGACTATTCTTGCTGCCTTACTTGATCCACCTTCATACGAATCGGCCACTCTCTTAGCTGATGTATCTGTTAAGCTTCTTCCTTTTCCGCGGATAATAAAGCTTATATTATTTCCAGATACCCAATTGCTTTTATTCACCAAACTTTGCACCATGTTTTTAAGATCTGGAGAACGTTGAGCATTTCCACTTTGGTTGCTTGACCATGAGTTTGGTGTCCAGATTATTTTACTAGACAAGGTACTTCTATTCGATACCTTATTTGAATTCGAAAAAGCTGGAGAGTTACTACTGTCGTGTAATGCTATTTCTAACTCTGCATCCGTACTATTACTTTCGTCTGCAGTAAACTGAAGGTATGCATTAGTAATTGTAGCATTTTTAGGAACACCTACACCTCTAAAACGCAAGCCAATTACCTGGTATCCCGAATTACTATAACTATCATATACCAACTCTAGGTCACTACTATTAGTATATAAATCTCCATTCTCTCGTTCTTCAACATCATCATTTCCTGAAGAAATTGCGACATCAACTGTACCACTATCTGGGTCTGGATCTACCACAGTACCTTTATTAATCGTAACAACGCTTCCGTTAGAAGGATTCCAGATATCTAAATTATTAGGAATACTAAAAACATTAGTATTAGAAACAGACCCTACTTGAGAGGCGTTATCTACTCTAATGGTTCTTGTTTCAATTTTATCTTCATCTACAAAAATCCATTTAAACTGATTAAATCTTGCCGAATTACGCGTCCAATTTTTATTATCGTTATTAGAACGTAATGGAGCTCCCCAACAACCTTCACCAGCATATACGGTACCGTTTTGGTCATCTCTTATAAAACCTTCGTCACTACCCGATCCTGTAGATGGGCGCACTGGCCATGTTGTTTTTACAGTATGTGCATCACATTCTACCACCAATTTTACTCCCTTGTCATAAAACAATTGAGCCCAATTGTTATACTGGTTATTCCCTTCAGATTTTGAAGAAACATGTGGTCGCATTGGCTTGTGATATTGAGCCATTTTCCATATTGTATTGGCATTTGCATTTAGATCATTTCTTAACCATGTTGTTTGATTTCCAGAAATAGAAATTTCGGTATTTAAAGTATAAGTTCTTATCAAGTTATTACCAAAAGTTAGTGCATAATATACACTAGATGATGGTACATCAAAAAGATGATAAATACTATTATTACTATCTTCATGATTACCCCTTGTAGCAACAATCGGAAACATTCTGTTATCACTGGCAATTGTTAATTGCCAATCATTAAACCAATCTCTCCATTCTCCATTACTATCACCATTAGTCATATCCCCTCCAAACAAAACAGCGTGGGGTTTTAGTTTAGCCACCAAACGATTTGCATTTTGTCTTGGTGTTCTGTTATTTCTAGAGTCTCCGCCAGCAATAAAAGATAACCTGCTATTATCTGCCGGTGCCGTTTTAAACCAAAACCGTTCACTAGTTCCCTGACTATCTCTTATCACAAAGTAATATGCCGTATTTGGCGTTAATCCAGTGAGTCGAGCAAAATTATTATTCATACCCTTATAAGAAACAGTACGATCTGGAGTTTTTGAATTGGGATAGTTATTATAATTAGTTCCAAAATCTGTTGTTCCATAATACACCCTCGGGTTACTTCCAGATGTTTGGTCCCATCCAATTACAATAGATGTTGCGGGGTTGTCTCGCAATGTTAATCGATATTTACCATTGGATGAATACAGATTAATTGATAGCAATGAGATTACTATTACAAGAATTCTTTTCATTTTGTGCAAATTAAAAGGTTAATGTTTATATTAAGTTGGTGCTTTATTATAATTTTATTCAATATCAACAACATGTGCCATTGATTATATTACTTTAACAGGTTCAAAAGATTTTAATTGTACAATTACATATTTAATGTTATAAAATTAATTCTACTGATGCATTAAAATTGACTTTAAAAGGAATATTAACCTAAAATTAAATCGGGTAACAAAAGCTTTTCTAAAACATAACAATGATTTCAATTGTCTTTAACGCGAATAGAATTTACTTTGTATTATGAAAAAATCAAAAGCGCAATTACTTCTTAAAATTTCTGTTTTTTTAATTTTTATTGGGCGAGCATGGCAACATCTATTTTGGGATGCTCCATACCGCTCTTTTTTTTGGGATGAAGCTTTACTAAAGCCTGTAATAGAAGGAATATTTAACACCACCTGGAAAGATTATGTTACCAGTAACACCGCCGATACTACAATCCAAAATATCATTCGGTGTAATGGTGTATTATATACAATCACCGCTTTTACTGTTTTGTTCATCAAAGAAAAAATTAAAATTTGGCAAAGACTCCCCATACTGATCGGAGGTATAAGTCTCATTATCCTTTCTATATTAATGACCAAAGAAAAATTCTATCATGTCGCTCAGTTTTTTGAACATAGTATCCAATTTGGACTACCGTTTGTTTTAATATATAGTTATCAAAAACCTATAAACCCAAAACGCTTATTAACTTTTTTAAAAATACTTATCGCCGTTACTTTTTTCTCTCATGGTTTATATGCTTTTGGTTTTTATCCAGTACCTGGGAAATTTGTGGATATGGTTATTCAAATTTTCGGATGTTCTGAATCTATTGCAATTACATTCTTATATATCGCAGGTATTATAGATTTTATATTAGCAGTCCTTATTTTTATTCCCAAACTTGCAAAATATGCTCTATGGTATGCCGTAGTTTGGGGACTACTTACTGCTTTTGCCAGAATCGTTGCTAATTTTTATATAGATTTTCCTTTACAATCTATTCACCAAAATTTTCATGAAGTGTTATATCGATTACCGCATGGTTTAACTCCTTTGGCGCTATTATATTTCCTCAATCTACACCGTAGTAAAACTTCGTAAAACTAAAAAAGGCCGTCTTACGACGACCTTTTAGTATTAATTCTCTCAACAAATCAATTAGTTAATAATAAATTGTTCCACAGTTTTAATCTGCGAATTTTGAATTTGAAGCATATACATGCCCGATCTCAAGAAATCCACATTGATAGAACCATTACTATTAAGCTTTCCTTTTCCAACTACTTGTCCCATTAAGTTAATAATAGAATAAGAAGTACCGGAAATATCTTTACGAGGCATAAGTACCTGCAATAAGTTTCCTCTTTTTAACGGGTTCGGTGCTATTCTAATTGTAGAGAAAGCATCCTCATCTTCTGTACCTAGTAACGCTGTTGTAGGTCCAAAGTCTGCCGCTACAGCTGCAGAAGAACCACAAGAACCTTCATAGATTTTCACATTAGAGAAGGTAGAGTTATTACCCGAACCAGCATCATTATCATTGATAAACACAAGTCTATCCATGCTACCTGTATAGAAATTACCTACTGGGATAACATATGTAGTTGTACCACCAGAATAGTTATCAAAATTAGTAACTCCATAATTTTGAGTACCATGAACCTTGAAATATCTAGAAGATGTCAAACTGTTATCATTTTCGAATCCAACTGCATGAATTTCTCCCTGCGATGTGCTGCTAAAATCGAATTCTATAACTGTACTTGCTGTTACATTATAATTTAATGCAATGTACTTCCAAGTATTATTTGTTAAAGCTAACGAAGCTCCTCCACTTCCTACAGAGAAATCACCTGCAGAATCTTGATTAGAGAATCCTATAATTTGGAAATCATTGAAGTTTAATGAGTCACAAGTTGGATCTGGTCCACCTGTACCATCTTGAATGCTTACAGCATCGATAGTTACATCACCTTGCCAGCTAGTACCAGTAACAGTATTAAATCGTAGTTGAACACTTGCTTCTCCTGCATATGCAGAAAGATCAATATCAGCAGCATTCCAGTTGCTTCCTTGAGCTCCTGTTCTACTAAATACGCTAGTCCAGTTTCCTGTATTATCTGTTCTTGCTTCAACGGTTAAGTTTCCGATTGCATTACCTACCATATGATATTGGAATGTAAGGCTAGGAGATGTTAATCCGCTAAAGTTTAAACAAGGTGAATTTAAGATTGCTCTTTTATTAGGATATCCTGTTCCGTTTCCTGAAGCTTCTACATAAAGGTAAGTATTACCATCTATAGCACTGCTTGGTCCTGTTCCATTAGAAGGTGTTCCTCCAGAATCTCTAGTCCAATCTAAATCATCTCCTGTTGTAGCGTTTGACCACTCTCCAAGATTAACTTCAAAACTTTCACTGAATGGGAAAGAAGCCACATCTCCAGAACAGTTTCCTGTTCCTGGTCCTGGTCCTGGGTTATCACAAGGATTTACAAAAGAAACCGTTTGATCTGTTTGACCATTAGATCCTCCATTATTATTTTCGTTAGCACCTTCTCCAACACCACGTTCTGCAAATGCTTTCCAGATAAGACAATTGTATTGTCCTCCATATAGATCTTGATCAGCTTGTAAGATACCGTCACGACCAGAAACAAATCCTGGATTATTTGCTGTGTTTTTCAATCCTTCTACAACAAGAGCCATAGCAATATTGTTCCCACCTGTTCCATTATAAAAATCTGCATCAAAACCTTCTTGATCGATTAATGCCCATGTCATATCCCAAAGAATGGTTGCAAAAGCATACCCAACTCCATGAGGTCTTGCTAATCCACCTATATCTGCATAATCCGTATCATTAATAGATCTGTTAGTAGAGTAACGTGTTGGTCTAATACCAGCCCCATCAGTCGCTTGGCCAAGAACATAAGCTCCTACACCTCTACCATCGGTACCTACATCTCCAGCTCTCATAGAAAGCATTAATCCAAAATAGTCTGACCATCCTTCACCCATTTGCTCAGATCCACCAAGTACATTTGATGATGGTCCTCCTACTAAACGAGTAGAGATACCATGACCATATTCGTGTACAATAATTACATTATCAAAAGATCCATCTCTTCCTGGATTAGTTCTATTCCATAAGAACATCTGCATTCTTGGATTACTACCGTCACCTGGTGTTGCAAAATTAGCGTTATTAGTACCACTACCATCTTGAGCATCTGCATTTACCGAATCACTTCCTGCACCTCCTTTACCATAATTATTTTCCTGGAAGTTTCCACTAGCTTCATCAAAACCATATTGGTAGAACACATCGTGTATAATATTGTTCCAATAAAATAAATTAGTAATAGAAGCACTTAAATAATTGCTTGGCGCTTGATTTAAGTTAACTGGAAAATCGAAATCCAAACCAGAACCTCCATCAGGAGAAAAACCAGTTCCGTTATTACCATTACTATCATCTTGTGCTCTTACATTATTACCTCGAGTAGTTGTAAACTCAGCACCGGCAACACCATTGGTATCGTGCCATCCAAAAGGAGATGCCGTAGCATTTGCAGGATCAGTAACGATAGAACGCCCTCCATGAATTGGACTCTCTACTGGCATTGGGTAAACATTGTAAGAATCAGGAGCTAAAGCTGCAGATTCTGATTTTGTAAGAGGCCCCACTTTTTTAGCATCAAAAAGTACTGATTCGCTATGCCCGTGATTTTTATGATCTGGTGTATCAAAACTACAGCTAATTACATTATCCGTTTCATAAATCACAGTATTGGTTTCTGCATCAACATCACTTACCCACCAGTGTTGCGCATCTTGTTGATAAATACTTACGTTCCAAGAAAGTCTTAATTGACCTTTATATAATCTGTATACCTGTTGTACTGTAATTGGCTCATCGTAAGCAGTCACACCAGAATTCTTATAAACCAACACATCTCCGAGTTTAGACTTACCTACTGTTCTAGAAAGGTTTTTGGCAGCAGCTAATTTATGCTTACTCAATACCGTTCTAATTGCCATTTCTGGTGTAATAGAAGCTTTAACCGAAGATACTTTGGTTTTTAATTCGGTAATAAATTGATCTATTGTATACGTTACCAGACCATTTTCTACAGATAGCTTATAACTACCATCCATAATCGGGATGTTGTTATACATTTGCCTTACATAAACGTGAGTAAGACCTTTTTTCAACGATGGAACTTCGTCTGTGATTTTCCACCCTGAGTAATCGTTAATCGTGTTTGCGGATTTCGAAGAAACTGATACCGCATCGCTTAAATGATTTTGGACTACACTATTGAAGTCCTGTGCAAAAGTTGTTTGCCCTATTAGAAAAAATAGAATGACAAACGAGTAGACTTTTTTCATAAAAATAAGTTTTGAGTTTGTGTCTAGCAAAATTAACAAATTTTAAAGGTTTTATTGCGTTCATCTAGAAACACATGCTAAATTATCATAAATTAACATTTATACTGGTCTTCTTTCAATACATATGTTAAATAGGTATTTCTAAAATCTATAAAGCCGGTAGGCATTATAGATACTGAGTTGAATAAAAATGGATATCTTGTTCGTACATAAATCATTAACTTATGAAAAATAAAAATACCGTTTTGGCATTACGGTTAAAGTGTCGATATTTTTTTAATTTTTTTTTATAATTCGTTAATTTGAGTCAAAAAAGATCAATTTTGATTAACAAAAGCCTCAAAACCCTAAACAAGATATTCTTGGTTTAGATATCCTTTTCATCTTCTAATTACTAAATAATCAACAAAATGAAGAGTTTAACTTTTGAAACCTCACTTAATTCTAACCACAGTATAGTTGTTCCTGAACATATTGCTCAACATTTTATTAGACAAGGACATAAACGTGTCATAACCAAGATTACGTTTAAAAACAAAGCTGTAAATTTTCATGCAGCCTTACAGAAATATCATAACAAATATCATATTACCTTTAATAAGGCAAATCAAAAGAGTATTGCTATTTTTCCTTCGGATTACTTCAACGTTGAATTATTTGAAGATACTTCAAAATATGGTGTAGAAATGCCCGAAGAATTTGAAGCTGTTTTACAAAGTGACCCAATTGGTTCTGATATTTTTGAATCCCTTACAGATGGAAAAAAACGTAGTTTGATCTACTATATTTTAAAAATAAAAACCTCTCAAACTCGAATAGATCGTTCTATATTAATTGTCAATAACTTAAAACTTGGGATTAGGGATCAAAAAGAATTAGTACAAAAAAGATGAAATGTTATTTTTATGACACATAAATCAATGCATAGTTTTAAATAAAAGGCTTACAAGATTTCATACTTAATTTTTTGCCATAAACTAAAACTACGTTATCTTACGTCTGCAAACGAAAAACACAAATCCTAAAATCATGAAAACGCTACAATTGATAGTTCTTACTATTATATCTATTACCATTTTTAGTTGTAAAGGAGAGAAAAAAGAATCTACAGATCAGGAAAATAATACTGAAACCACTGAGACAACTTCTAAGAAGGAAAAAAATATTGCGCAGACAATAACATTTTCTTTAGAATCAAAAAGTGATAGTAATGTTTCTGGTAAGGTAACTTTTATGGAATCCGAAGGTCTAGTAAATATGACAGCTGAATTAACGGGACTTACCGAAGGCGAACATGCAATACATATACACGAAAAGGCAGATTGTTCATCTCCTGATGGTAAATCTACCGGAGGGCATTGGAACCCTACTATGGAACCTCATGGAAAGTGGGGAGCAAAAGAAGGGTATCATAAAGGAGATATTGGCAATTTTAAGGCTGATGCTAATGGAAACGGCAGTATCAATTTTGCTACTACAGATTGGTGTATCGGTTGTGATGATGATAAAAAAAATATTCTTGGTAAAGCGATTATTGTGCATCAAGGGATTGATGACTTTACTTCTCAACCTTCAGGTGCTGCGGGCAGCCGTGTGAGTTGTGGAGGTATTATCCAATAATCCAAACATTAATAAATTCTGCTCTTCTTGTAGATCATTACTCTAAATGCAACCTACCGAATTAATCATAGCGCTACAGAACAAAAATCAAGCTGCTTTAAAACGCATCTATGATATGTACTCGGCTAATGTATATGGTATTGTATTTAATATTCTTAAGGACGAAACGCTATCCGAAGAAGTTGTACAGGATGTATTTGTTAAAATATGGAATAACTCTAGCTCTTATTCTGAAAAAAAAGGGCGGTTTTTTACCTGGATACTTAATATTGCACGTAATGCTGCAATCGATAAAACGAGATCTAAAAATTTTAAGAACTCTTCGCAAAACCTTACTGTTGATTATTTCGTAGATATATTAGAAGACAAAACTAATTTTTCTAGTAAAATAGATAGTATAGGGATTAAAAAGTATATAGAAACTTTAGAACCATTGTGTAAAAAGGTAATTGATCTTTTGTTTTTTAAAGGTTTTACACAAAAAGAAACCTCTGAAGAATTAGACATCCCTTTGGGAACGGTGAAAACAAGGAATAGAATTTGTATTGATAAACTAAAGCAAGTTTTAGAAATATAAGTAAGAATGGATATTAAAGCATACATAGCGTCCGGTATTTTAGAACTTTATGTTTATGGTTCTCTTTCTGAAAAAGAGAATGCTGAAGTATATCAAGTATTACAAAAATATCCCGAAGCTATTGCAGAAGTAGAACGTATCGAACAATCTCTACAACAATTGTCGGGAGCATTAGCACCAGAACAGAGCGATCATCTTTTTTCTAAAATTGAAAGTAAAATATCCCTAGAGAATAGTACAGTAATTCCTATTGGTCAAAAACGTAATAATTGGACTACTTATATTGGTTGGGCGGCCTCTGTTGCATTGTTAATTGGCTTATTTAGCCAAGTAAATAAGAATAGAGTACTACGTGATAAAATAGTTAAAAATCAAATAGAACAACAATTACTTGAAGGAAAAATTAATGTTGCCGAAGAAGACTTATCGAATACAAAAGCGATATTAAGTGTTTTAAGAAATAAGGATATTCTTCAAGTCCCATTACAACCGCAACAAGTGGATCCAAATGCTTATGCGGCAGTGTACTGGGATAAAGAAAATGAAAAAGCATATATCGATGTGGCCGGGTTGCCAACACCTCCACCGGGGAAAGTATACCAAGTCTGGTCATTAAAACTAAACCCTCTTACCCCTACTAGTTTAGGTACTTTGGATACATTTACTGAAAACGATACTAAAATCTTTTCTCTGGCCAATCCAAACGATTCTGAAGCTTTTGGAATTACTCTTGAGCCGGAAGGAGGAAGTGCCTCCCCAACTTTAGAAATGCTTTATACTCTAGGTACGGTAACATCATAAAAAAATAAAGGAGCTAAGAAATAAATCTTAGCTCCTTTAATATTTTTAAAACTAATTATTAATTAGTTTGTCTCTGTAATTTGTGCACCACTGTTCATATAGATATTTGCTCCTGCAAGTCTATCTATTTCGAAACTAAAAGTAGTAGTAGGCGTATCGAATTGCTGAGAAAAGTTATTTGGTGTATTAAATCTACCTGTTCCATAACTAAAGCTTAATTCACACATTTCATAACCTGCTTCTACTTGATACTCTATTTTTAATTTTGTATCACTTGCTGCAGAAACATTAATGTGTCCTACTTCTGTACTACCAGAAATATCACATCCATTAACATTGGTAATAAGCTCTATGTTTACACCAGCATCTCCGCGACTATTGATAAATGTATATGCCAAGAATGTATTGAATACATCATTCTCGCAGAAACCACATTCTTCATGAAAACCATAAGCTTGTACGCACTCGGCTTTACATTTTTGTGTGCAATACTCAAAAGATCTTACCCAATCCTGATAGTAGTAACATCCTGAATAACCAGAATAGCTATATTTTTGAGTACGGTTTTTATTGTATGCAAAAGCAGAATAGAAACAATTACTCTTTTTATCGAAAATCTTAGAATAGGCAACAATTTCGAAACAATCTAAATTTATAGAAGATAAAGGAATAACATAAGTAGCTTTTTTAGATCCACCGTAGTAATAAGGAAATGCCTTATAATTGAATTTACGAAGGTTAGGAAAACCATTAGAGTAAAAAGGTATTTGTCCTTTTTCTCCAATATAAAGGTATACTTTTTTCATATACCTAGATTTATTAGCTCTAAAGGTTAGGTATAGGTTTTCGTCATCATTAGACACCTCTACTCTACCAACTCTTTTCTTACGAGAACCAACCAATAAAGGCATAACTTTAGTTTCTCCACAAGCACGAGCTTTTACATCATCCGAAGATAAGTCTGAAGGTTTTAATAAAGTGTAATCATAATTCCAGTATGTTTTCCCTTCAAATTCTTCCGGAGCATTTTCTTCTTCGGTTTCTCCACCTTCGGCCTTTGATAATCCCATCGAACCATCATTTTCAACAAAATCAGATTCTTCGATCACCTGTAATGGATCAACAGTAAGTTCATTTTCTTCATCTTTACTACAAGAAGCAAAAACTAATAATAGTGCAATAAATGAATAGCGTAATAATAAGTAATGTTTTTTCATATTTATGAATGGTTATAGTTGATAATTTTCTCCCTAAGTCCCCAAAATTATAAAAAACAATGATCTAAAAATATTTATATGTTCAAAAAACGACGTAAGTTAAATATACTCGACTATCTTCATATTTAAGCTAAAATTGGTTGGTTTTTGTAAGACAAAAAAAGCCTGTCTGCGCCCCAGCAAACAAGCTTTTTTAAACATCAAAAAAAACAAAAATCAATCTTAAAAATTATATGTGAGCGATGCTCCGAAAAAGAGCGCATCGTCTGGCACAAAATAATTTCCTTCTTTAGTTTCAAAACCATTGGTTAATCTCAAAGCTGTCGCGAACTCTGGTTCATACCAAGAATCATTTAATAAATTTTGTATTCCTATTTCAAAAGAAAAATTAGGTACTTCGTAGGTAATACCAATATCACCAACCAAACTACTTTTACGTATACTGTTTTGATATGCATACCTATATCCTACGTTACCCGAAATATTATTTGAAAAAATTACTTCTAAGTATCCTTCATTACTCAACTCTAAACTTTTGGACACACTGTTTTGGTTTTGAGCATACGCAAAGTTTGAATTTAGCATCAGATTATCGCTAATCATATATTGTGTTTCGATATCCAACCCCAGTCTTTGGTTAAGATCTTCTGTATTAATAATTCCTTCGTCATCTACATAAACAAAACCTCTATCTATATTAAAGATCCATAAGGAAGTTAATAGTGAAAATCTAGAATTTGGTTTCCATGTCATGCCCATATCCAATCCATAAGCATTAGCTCTCTCTCCTTTATTATTAGCGTTTAATGATAAACGATCTTTAGTACTAAACCCAACTCCCAAATTCAGAAAAAATTGAAATTCGGAGTTCAAACTATAAGCATTTTTTAACCTCAGAATTTCAACATTCTTAGATTGCAATTGTTCAATATCATCTCCTAGGTATTGAATTTGGTGTAAGAGAAAATGAGCGTTGAACTTCCAATTATTTTTCTCAAAAACCTTATAAAAAGATCCAGAAACGTTTGTATCCTGGTCCAACAAAATTGGTTTATTTTCACTCCCATTATCTACTACTACCATTTCTGGGTAATACGAATAGGTGTAAATATTTCCTTCAATAGGACTTTTTTTCTGTTCAAACCATTGTTGCGAAATAGAAGTACTTACTTCATATTCTTTTTCAAGAAATTGTGCGTTGATCAACCCACTGCACAATAACAGTATACACACGGATAAGGATCTCATAGAAAACATTTTTTTATGTTTATAGGTTTTGAATTTCTTGGTAAGTAATTGGCCCAAGTTCGTAAGCGCTTTCTAATAACTCTTCTTTTAAATTCGATACTTTTTGGCCTAATTTATTTGACTTAAATATCTGTGCTATGTGTAAATTTGCTGTGGGTTCAAAAGTTTGATCCACTACATAGGTATTAGCAATATGTAAAGCTTCTTTATACGCCCCTTTTAAGTTTAAAATATATGCTTTAAGATCATATGACTGTGGTGTTGGCCTATTATCAATTTCTTTTTGTGCAAGCTGTAATGCTTTATCATATTCTTGGTATTCTTCAGCTAGTAATAATGCATTATGTACATTATACATTTCACCATATCTTTGATCTTTTACAGCATTGAGATAGTCCTCAATATTCTTCTTTTTTTCTTTTTTGTTATTTTGAAATTCTACTATTTCTGCTTTTAACAAAAAGTAATCTGGACTTCGATACGTTCTTAAAACCTTATTGATAATCTTTAAGGCTTCCTCAGAATTCTTGTCATATGAATACGCAATCCATGCGATTCCCTTTTTTGCATATGCATTAGAAGGGTCTAATTCTAGCGCCTTCAAATAATGCTTATACGAATCCTGAATTCTTCCTGCATGCCCATAATAATCAGCAAGGTTGGTATACGACCATAGCATTAATCCAACCTTTTTACTTTGTTCTGCTATTATTTTCGCCTTTTCCATATTGCGTATCGTAGCATCCAGATTACCTTTGTAATCATTCCATTTTGCCAATCGAATTAAAAAATTATAATCGTTCTGATCAGCAATTTCGGTAAGATATTCTTGTGCTTTTTGGTATTCTCCTAGTTCCATAGAGACATCAAACAACACCATTTTTGAGCTGGCATTAGGATTTAAGACATAAGCACCAAATGCAACATTTTTGGCTTCTTTAAATCGGTGTTGTGAAATATAATTTTGAGCTAGTGCCAAAAGGTATCCTTCCTTTTTGATCGCTGCTACATCGACAGATTTGGCAAGTAATTGTTCTGCCAGTTTTAAATTTGTAATATCTCCATTTATACGAAACAACGACGCATAAACTTGTGCTGCGTTAGCCATTGCCATAATCTGAAGACTATCTTCTTTTATTTTTTTATTCCAAAATTGTAATCTTAATTTAGAATTTTGCAGAGAGGTGCTCTCCTTACTATTCAGATATACATTATAGTCTTTTGGGTTGATGATAGTACTCTTTTTGGTATCGCATGAAGTAATGATCAATCCAATCATTAAAACATATATTAGGTTTTTGATTTTCATCTGTTTGTTTTTTTGATTTTATTCTTAATTTTTTATAGAACTTGTTGAAGTTTTTTGATGATAAAAATCACCTCAACTTCAACAAGCTTAGATTAAATATTGGTTATCGGTAATATCAATACATTTAGTTATGTGGTACTTCTAAATAAGGAAATATAGCAAGTGGAGTTTCTCCGGCACTACTTACTCCATCTGTTACTAGAATCGGTAAATCAGGGGTGCCATCATTATCCAGGTCTTGGCCATTAAATCGATCACCGTTTTCACCACCAAATACTAGTATTAAAGAAATATCAATCACATCATCCGTTAACGTTCTACCGGTTAGCACATTGGTACCATCAAAATAAGTCGTAGGTGCATTAGGAGCGACTTGTAATACATCTGATGCCAATATGGTTGTTAATGTAGTTGCATCTAATCCTAAAATATTGGTTTCGTAGGTAGCTCCAAAAGCATCATGCAATGCCACCGCTTGGTTTAAAAATAGAGGTTGAAATACTGCTCCTTGCTCTGAAGGAATAGTAACATTAAAATTATTCTTAATCTCTGAAGTTCCACTTAGCACAGTATTAATACCTGGCCGTCCCATTTGGTCTTGTTGTGCAAAAGTTCCTGAAAAATCTATAGAAAGTACTACTGGTCCTACTCCTTCGTCATCATTATTACAGCTTACAAGTCCTATTGCGAGAAATAAAGATGCTACTATATGTTTTATATTATTAAATTTCATAATGTCTCTTTTTGAAAGTTTTTAATTATTGTTTTCCTTTTGCTTCTACCCAAGCATTAAATACTTCTACTCCCGTTCCTGCAGGATGGCTAAATGTTCCTCCTAAGAAAGAATTAGGAACTTCTATCACTATTGAAAGTACATTTGTACCGTCAAAGTCATCATTACCCGGATTATTAAACCCGTTGGGAGCCATTCCTCCTATTACCGCATTAAACTGACTGAAATCAAAAAAGAATGGATCTTCTCTTAATCCAGCGAAATATGAAATCCCATTAGAAGATGAAGTAATCGCCTCTGATCCTGTACTAATTTCTACCTGACCTAAGTATTGTGCATCTTCATTAATAACACTATTTAACCCCGTTTGAGAAGGTTCATATGGCCCAAAAAAATACATGATACCATTTCGAGGTATAGCTTGAATAATTAGATCTTCTACCAGATCACCATCATTATCAATATTAACCTCGACTAATACATTTTCGTCAAAAGTTGCAGAATCTCCAGCCGGTGCCAAAGAACTCTGCACATTGGCCACAAAAACTGTATTGTCTTGATTTGCTCCCTCAAAAGCATAAAAATCTGTTATATCCGCCGTAGTACCCATAACAGCAGGTGCATCTAAATGATCAGCTGCCATTAGCACGGCTCCTATAGAGAGGAGCCCTCCGATAATAAATAAATTTGTTTTTTTAATACTGTACATTTTTTTAATTTTAAAAGTTTACACCCATACATACGAGGCTAATCTTATGACGGTTTTCTTTGATTTGTTAAAAAAATGTTAAACAATATCATCAACTTGATAACTTATACGTTACCTTATAGAAAAAAATAAAACTAACTTTGTACTAAACCTATAATCAATGAACCCTTCAACTTCTGGTTGGATAGAAAAGTTTCTTCGGGATTTGGATACTAACCCTAGTCTATTGCAATTATCTATGGATGACTTGTATTTCGACTTAAGGAGAATAGGATTTATTTATGGTACTTCTGTAGATACTATCATTTCGAGTGATTCGGATATCACGTATTCTGAGGAAGAAAAGACAAAAATCAATTTGCTTACAGGTTTGGTTATTACCTATTATGATACCATAGAAAATGCCAATAAAACAGATTGTATTGACGCTTTGTTGCAGTATTATGGTTTTTTGGATACCAAAAAATCCTTTTTTTCTTTTTCGAATGTACTTGCTTCTAATAAAACAGAAAAGTTAGAAAAAATCATTCACACCCGAATCCAAACGAATGAGTCTATTTTTAAGAAAAACTTTAGTCATCTACTAACTAATGCCTTATTATTTATAGATATACTAGCATTTGATTATTACCTCATACACGATAAGAATCCTTTTGAGTATGCTGCAAAATTGGAAGAAACATTAACAAACACTGTCTTTTTAGCTTTAAATTCTAAAGAAGAACAAGATGATTATGATCAACTTTTGGTAAAATTGTTTGCTTCATCTGTGAGATATACCAATATCTCAACAGAAGAAGAAGCCAGTTTTGATTATATCGAATTTGATAGTTATACTGATGAGATTGAAAAAAGATATATTTTGGATCTTACCAGTCTAGCAGTTTGGAACGATGAAAAATTAGATCAGGGAGAACAAATATTTATGTCGGCTCTTGGAGCAGAACTAGAGTTACAAAATGATATTGTTATAGAATCTATAGATCTTGTTCAAAAGTTCATTAACGAGCATAAAGAAAATATTGCCTTTTTTAATTACTCACACCCTGCTTTACATTTTTACCAGCAAACTTCAAGAACGGTTAGCGTATTAGTACTAAGAAATAAGAAACGCTTGATCAAAGAAATTACCGAAAGTAAAGAGCTTATGATATTATTAGGTCAATCTGCGGTAAGAGACTTATCTAAAGACGAAAAGCAACAGGTAAAACAACAATTATTAGATATTTGTAAAACAATACCATCACTTGCTATTTTTATTCTACCCGGAGGAAGCTTGCTTCTACCACTACTGATAAAATTTATTCCGCAATTGCTACCCTCTGCCTTTAACGAAAATAAATAAGTGTTTTATACTTCTAACTTTTCTAGTTCGCCATAATTTCTTTTCAATCTACGAGTTAGAATCCCATAAATTAATCTATAGAATAACGCTACAATTCCCACAAAGAATAACCCAGATACAATAGCCGAAATGACAAAAACTTTAACCGGAATGGTTTCTAAATCGCTTTGTTCCTGGTAAAACGTTGTAAAAGAAGCCAAATATATGACTAAGGAGAACACAGACATTGCAAAAAAACAAATATTAAACCACACATAGTATTTAACTGTTTTTCTGGTATTAATAATATTCTTCATCAATATTTTTGCCGAATCTGTAGTTTGTATTTTTTTGTAATTGAGATAGAATCTAACAATAAAAAATACTATAACTGAATAATAAAAAATTGTATACGGTATAATTACATTATTATCTATACCGTGTTTTTCAATTGCTTCTTCTCCTGCAAAGCCGTTTACTCTAAAAATGATCTCCAATAGTATCCAAAAAGAGAACTCTAGTAAACTTATAATAAATATCCACTTTACCATTGATGAAGATTTTTTCAAAATCATCCGGTAAATTTCGTCGTACGATAGCTTTGGAAGCCCCTCATTTTGCTTCTTCCAATCTTGCTTTAATAATTCTAATTCATCCATATGAGGTTAGGGATTTAATATTTTTTTTAATTTCGTTTTAACTCGATTCATCTTCACTCTTGCATTTACTTCGCTTATACCCATAGTATCCGCTATTTCTCTATAAGATTTGTCTTCGAGATATAAAAAAACTAATGCTTTTTCGATATCGTTTAATTGTTTTACAGCAGTATACATCAATTTAAGTTGTTGCTCTACCTCATCATCATACTCCTCTGCCTTTATCCTAAAATTTATAGTATCAAGATCCGCCGTCTTGATACTTCTTTTAGATTTTCGGTATAGTGTAATAGCTGTATTTAAAGCCACTCTATACATCCAGGTACTAAACTTAGCATCCCCTCTAAACTTGGGATACGCTTTCCAAAGTTGAATAGTTATTTCCTGAAACAAATCATTATGAGAATCCTGATCACTTGTATAAATACGACACACCTTGTGCACAATATTCTGATTTTGTTCAAGATTCGTTACAAAACTATGTTCTAATTCTTTATTCACTTCGGTCGGTTACATCTTATAGGTAGTCAAGAAAGCATTTCTGTTACAATCTTGCAAAAAAGTTTTAAGAGTTTCTTTTAAATCTACTGAAAATTAACCTGTTGTAGCAGAACATTTATTTTTTATATTTGAATATAATTTTATGTACCCCTCATTTCTGAAACGATATGTTAAAGTTTATTATTTACGCAAGTAAAATTTCTATTACCTTATCTAATAAAGAACTTAATGATCTGATTACGGAAGCAAGACATAGCAATAAAACCTATAAAATCACTGGTATTTTATTGCGCATAGATGATATGTTCTTACAATACATAGAAGGGCCAGAGAAAGACATTGATATACTTTATCAAAAAATTGAAAAAGACAAAAGACATACTTCTATACAACTATTGGATATGGGAGAAATACAATCAAGAAATTATGAAGATTGGGAAATGCTTTTAAAAAAAACTACAGCAAAAGAGATCAATCAAATATTGAAAAACGATCAAATTGATTTAAAAAACCTAACTCCAACCAATTTTAATTCTAATACAGCTAGATTAATTCTTGATAGTTTAGTAGCCTAATTATAAAAGATTATGCAGCCTATATAATTTTCATTTTATTTATAATTTATTCTTTAAGTAAATATCTCATTATCATTTTATAACAATACCATTTTATATTTATTTAATCATGATAAATTATAAATCGCGCTTTTTTTCTTACATTTAATTGTTTGCTAAGGACTAATCAAATTGGTATTAATGAGTATCGCCCCTCGTTCTGATGAATTCATACATACTCTTCAGCATTAATACTAGAACAACTTTTTTGGGCCAATGCAAAGATTCGAACACATTGTTATAGCTTCTCTATTAAAGAGATAAATGCATTTTTATGTAATTATTAAACCTAACAAAAAATGAAATGTTTTCTGATAGGGAGCGATAACGATTTACTTGAAAAGATTGAAGTTTTTTTAAAAGCCAATTTCTTTTACATAACGGTTTGCGAAAGATTTGATTCTTATGCTGAAGCCGAAAAAATGCTCCAAAAAACAAAACCAGATTTGGCTATCGTTGATATCACTTTAGATATAGATCAAACGACTGGTTTTCTTAAGCTAATAAAAAAATACGCTACCGATAATTTATTAATTTTCCCAAAAGATCAGCATATTATTGACATTTTTAAGCAAAAGAGTGTTTCGCACCTTATTAAACCAATAGATTATACCGAGTTACGGTTTTGTATTAATACGCTCTACATTAATAGATCTAAAGAAATAGAATTACAGAAAATTTTAACCAGAATACGTAATACAGCTCCGAAGAAAAGAATTGCTATAGCACAGGAAAAACAAATACAAATGATTCCTATACAGGATATTTTATATATAGAAGCCGATATAAATTATTGTCAGATTTACATTTTAGATAAAAAATCCATGTGTGTATCAAAAACCTTAAAAAGTTTTGAGCAACAATTAATTAATAACAAAGAATTTTATCGAATACATCAATCGTATCTCATTAATTTGAATTATATCAATACAATTATTAAAACAAAACTTCCTCAAGTTTTAATGACCAATGGGGATATACTTACTGTCTCCAGGTCTAAAAAAACAGAGTTTTTGAGATTAATATTAGAATAAAAAGGAAACCATTGTCTAAATGACAATGGTTTTACTACCCCTAATTGAACTCAAAATAAATCACACAATAGTTGCACTCATCGCTATTAACCCTAATAATAGCTTTTCTAATAAAACATCTACAACCATATATTGTATTGACTCTTAAATTTATATTCCAATTTTAATTATATGTTAGTTCAATACTATATACACTACTGAAAGTGATAGCATTACAAGAAATATCACATACCCATCCATCTTTTTCATGATTATTTTTTTCATGATCATCCTGTATTAGTTAGTTTTGATATTATAAAAGCCGATACATTTGGCATCAGCTTTTATAATAGATTACTTTATTTTTTTGTATCGATTACCGTAATGTCAGTAGCATGATCTACTATATATGCATCTTTTTCGATATTTAGTTCTGACTGTATATCAGTCGCTGCTAGAAAATCAGCTTCATGCGCAGTTAGTGCCGAAGCAATAATAAAAATCAATAATAAAATGTAACTTTTTTTCATAATAAAATATTTTAGGTTTAACAAGTTTTTAGATTTGGGCTTAATCCCAATTTCATTATGACGAAGTAAAAAAGAGCATTTAAATTCTATTTTTGGGGCCGTGGTAAACACGTTAAGAATTCGTTAACACTAAATTGGGGATTAATACCTTTTTAACAAAAAATTAATTATTATTTAGTTCTTTTTGTAAATTATTTAAGTATTTCTAATTATTATGTAGTTGTTTTTGCGTTTCTAAAATATTTGCAAATATTTACAAACCACAACATTAACGTATGGCAATTACGGTTTAACCATAGTTTTTTATGTGTTATAATTTCCAATCTTCAATATTTTTCAAAAAATTACACAAAAAAGTTACTCGAAAACCACATCTTTTTATGCTCTAATTATTATTTATACGCATTAAATGATTCTTAAAAAAAGAGAAATCTATCATCTCAAGAGTTTATATTTGTATAATAATTAGAATACAATATGAACATCCCTTTCAGTAATTTACCACGATTAGTTATCATCGGTGGTGGTTTTGCAGGAGTTGCCCTAGCAAGAAAAATATTAAAAGAAGATCTCCAAGTAGTTTTATTAGACCGTCATAATTATCATACATTTCAACCATTATTATATCAAGTCTCAACTTCTTCGTTAGAACCCGATTCTATAGCATATCCTTTACGAAAAATTGTGAAAAAGGCGAAGAATACTTTTTTTAGAATGGCAGAAGTTACTTCTATTGATACTTCTATTAAAAAAGTGCATACCAATATTGGTACCGTTTCTTATGATTATTTGGTTATTGCTACAGGAGCAAGAACAAACTTTTTTGGGAACACAACCATAGAACACAATGCTATGCGCATGAAAAACCTACCGCAAGCGTTAAATTTACGTAGTTTAATGCTCGAAAATCTTGAACAAGCGGTTATAACAACCGATCACGAGAAAAGAAAAGAGCTGTTAAGCTTTGTCTTGGCTGGTGCCGGTCCTACCGGAGTTGAGTTGGCTGGAGGAATAGCAGAACTAAAATTAAATGTTTTACCCAGAGATTATCCCGATATGGATTTTAGTGAGATGGAAATTCACTTGATCGAAGGAGCTCCTAGAGTGCTACCTCCTATGAGTGAACATGCCTCGGAAAAAGCCAGCAAATTTTTACGAAAACTAGGAGTACACATTCATCTCAATACTCAGGTTAAAAACTATGATAACAATATAGTAACCACAAATACCGATTTAACAATAAAAACAGCAACCTTTATCTGGTCTGCAGGTGTTACAGGAGCACCCATATCAGGTATCAATGCTTCTTCATTAATTCCCAGAGCAAATCGTTATAAAGTAAATCAATATAATCAGATAGAAGGCTATGAAAATGTTTTTGCCATAGGAGATATTTCGGTAATGGAAACAGAAATATACCCCAAAGGACACCCAATGGTTGCACAACCTGCTATACAACAGGGTAAACATCTGGCAAAAAACCTAAAACGCCATCTTAAAGGCAAACCCATGATTCCTTTTCGATATTTGGATAAGGGATCAATGGCCACGATTGGTAGAAATAAAGCCGTAGTAGATATCGGAAAATTTAAATTTGGTGGTTTCTTTGCCTGGTTTGTCTGGATGTTTATACACCTATGGTTTTTGGTAGGTTTTAGAAATCGTTTTGTTACTTTTTTTAATTGGACATACAATTATATCAACTATGACAAAGCTGCTCGCTTAATCGTACGGCCATTTAAGAATAAAGATGACACAAGAAAAAAAGTTTAGTACTATAATCAAAATTTACATTACATCATCTAATTTCTACAATTGGGTAGAATACAATTCTATTTTCTCCAAACATCATAGACTTTTGACTCATCAATCAACAAACATATATAAAGATGAGATCAATACTAACCCTAATTTTTCTTTCTGTTCTATTTTCTGCACATGCCCAAACCAACATTACGGGAATAGTAACAGATCCATCAGGAATTCCAATTCAGGGAGCGAATATATATCTAGAGGGAACCTATGATGGCGCCTCATCTGATGAGCATGGCTCTTTCTCTTTTACATCTTCAGAAACCGGGCAACAAAACCTGGTGATCTCATTTTTATCCTTTGAGACTTACAGCTTAATGCAAGATGTTTCCTTAATGGCAGATTTAAAAATAGTATTAAAAGAAGATGTAAATTCATTAGATAGTGTAATTTTAAATGCAGGAACATTCTCTGCTGGTGATAATAGCAAGGCTTCTGTTTTGACTCCTTTAGATATTGTAACTACGGCCGGTGCGGATGGAGATTTTATTGGTGCTTTGCAGACATTACCTGGTACATCTAATAATGAAGAGGACGGAAGGCTTTTTGTTCGAGGTGGGGATGCTAATGAAACTAATATTTATATAGATGGTTTAAGAGTTTTTCAGCCTTTTGCAGCAACAACCGCCAACCTCCCGACCAGAGGTAGATTTTCTTCTTTTCTCTTTAAAGGAACCAATTTTTCTACTGGTGGATACTCTGCAGAATATGGTGATGCGTTATCCAGTGTTCTACAACTTAATACAATCGACGAACCGGACCAGGAAAAAACCGAGCTTCAATTTATTAATGTTGGATTAGGGGGTGGAAACACTCAAAAATGGGGTAAAAATTCTTTAAGCGTAAATGCATTTTATGTCAACCTAAAACCATATCAAGAAATCATTTCACAGCGTGTAGAGTGGATTAAACCCTACGAATCCTTATCAGGAGAAGCCGTTTACCGTCATAAATTTAACAATGGACTTTTAAAAGTCTATGGAGGGCTTAGCTACGCCAATTTTCAATTTATTCAGGAAGATATTAATGTACCCGAAGGAGTAAATTTTGGTTTAAAAAATCGAAACTTATATTTTAATACATCATACAAAGGCACTCTAGGTAATGATTGGAACATAGCCACAGGTATTAGTTATGCAAATGATTATAATAACATTGACATTATAGATACAGGCATAACTGATCACGAAAATAACTTTCATGCTAAACTAAAACTACGAAAAAGATTTAGTAATAGAGTTAAGTTGAATTTTGGCGCTGAACAATTTATAAATACTTTTTCTGAAAAGGTAGAAGGTTCATCTTTTGAAACATTTAGAACAAATTATGACAATAACAGTACTGCTGTATTTACAGAGGCTAATGTTTTCTTCAGTAAAAAACTTGCTATGCAATTGGGAGTTAGAGGAGTGCACAACAACTTATTAGATTATACTAAGGTGTCACCGCGAGCCTCTTTGGCTTATAAAACTACGTCCAAATCTCAAATATCATTGGCATATGGAGATTTTTATCAGGCTCCTCAACAAAACGTGCTCAAATTTGATTCTGATTTGGATCCAGAAAAATCATCTCATTATATAGTAAACTATCTCTATCAAAATAATGGTCGAACATTTAGAGCCGAAGGGTATTATAAATCTTATAAAAGCTTAATCAAATTCGATACAGAAATTCCAGAGTTTGATAGTGTATATAGTAATAATGGAGATGGGTACGCAACAGGAGTCGATGTGTTTTGGAGAGACAATAAGTCCATAAAAAACCTTGAATACTGGCTTAGTTACTCTTATCTAGATACCGAACGAGATTTCAGGAACTATCCAAATAGAGCCGCCCCTAATTTTGCAGCAGAACACAACTTATCGTTGGTGACCAAATACTGGATCAGTGATTGGAAATCATTATTAAGCACAACTTATAATTTTGCCTCAGGAAGACCATATAACGATCCGAATGAAAGTGTCTTTCAAAACCAAAAAACGAGAACATTTAATTCTCTCAATTTTAGTTGGGCTTATTTAATTAGTCAACAAAAGATTCTGTATTTCTCTGTTTCAAATGTACTAGGTTTTGATAATGTTTTTAATTATCAGTATGCCAATAATCCAGATCCTTCGGGCAATTTTGCCAGAAGACCAATTAGACCAAATGCAGATCGATTCTTTATCGTTGGTTTCTTCTGGACGATTAGTGATGACAAAAATGACAATCAATTGGATAATCTATAAAAATCAATTATAAATTTTAAAAGCAAGAACACATGAAAACTAAACATTACATTTTAGTGGCACTTACATTATTTGTGACACTAACCAGCACAGCTCAAAGCAATAGTCAAAATATTGAGATTACAATCAGTAACGTAAAAACTGCAGAAGGAACAATTATGATTGGTCTTTATAATACAGAAAATAGTTTTTTGAACAAGCCCTACAAATCAATATCAATTAAAGCCAAAAAAGGTGTTTTGAAGGCATTTTTAAAAAATATCCCAGCAGGAGAATATGCTATTTCATTATATCATGATAAGAACGGAAATAATGAATTAGATACTAACTTTTTTGGAATCCCCAAAGAACCTTACGGAACCAGCAATAATGCAAAGGGACGTTTTGGCCCTCCAAAATGGGTAGATGCCAAATTTTCTGTTTCTGAAAAAACAGTAGTTCAATCTATAGCTCTTTGATACAATTTATCCTTAAAAAACTACACTTCGGTATTATTTAATTTCCAATTTGTGCAGAACTGAGGATCTTTATACTATAATCAAAAACATACACAACTATGAGAACATTAACGATACTACTTACATTTTTTGTAATGAATACTATTTGCGCGCAAAACGGCTATGAAAAAGGAATGAAAAAAGCTTTTGAGTTATGGGAAACCAAAAAACAAGATGAAGCTATCAATCTTTTTGAACGTATCGCCAAAGCCGAAAAAGAAAACTGGTTACCATATTATTATGCCGCTCAAGTACATATCATTACAACTTTTGGAATAAAGGATGCCGAAGAAATTGAATCCCGATTAAAAAAAGCTCAAGATTTTTTGAATGAAGCCAAAACGTTTTCAAAAGAAAATGCCGAAATTTTAATTATGGAGGCAATGCTAAATACCGCATATGTTGCTTATAAACCTTCGGTATATGGACCTACACTTTCTGGCAAGGTTGAAGAATTATATAGAACAGCAAAAACATATGAACCAGAAAATCCTAGAGCTACTTTATACCACGCCGAATGGAAAATGGGCGGAGCAAAATTCTGGGGTAAAGATCCAAAGGCCTTTTGTCCCGAGGTAGAAAAAGCTATCTTGTACTTTGAAAAACAACCAGAAAATAAGATGCCATTTTATCCAAAATGGGGTATGAATCAAGTAAAAAGGATTCAACAAAATTGTAAGTAATAAAGTAAGATCCATACACATGAAAGACGGAGGTATTCTAAAAATAGCGAAAATCAGTTTCATCATTGCAATTGTCATAGAGGTAATTGACGTTCTATTCAATTTGGATACCCCCATGACCTGGAAAGGCGAATTAGAAGATACCATTGTACACTTTGCTTTTGCTTTTCCTTTGGCTGCGGTAAATTCTTATTTCTTTAGATTTTTAGGAATATTATATACCTGGGAAAAACAACCACAGAAAAGATTATGGTTTGGAGCGATAGGATCCATTATTTTAACCATGATTACTTTAGCACTAATACGTACCGTACTAGTTGTAGGTTATTATGGCAAGCCTCTAAAGGAATTCATACAGCAGGAAAGGCTAAGCTATTATATGGTAGGCTTTATTATAACACTAATATTTACGTTGTTTTTTCATGCATTCTATTTTTATAAAGAGCTTCAGAAACAAAAAATTACGGAGCAAAAAATAATTGCAGGAACAGCTTCGGCAAAATTTGCAGCCTTAAAAAATCAATTAGATCCTCATTTCCTATTTAACAGTTTAAATGTACTAACGTCTTTGATTGAAGAAAACCCCAAAATGGCTCAGAAGTTTACAACTTCGCTTTCTAAAGTATATCGATATGTTTTAGAGCAAAAAGATAAGGAGTTAGTTACTGTAGATGAAGAATTAAACTTTGCAAGAACATATATGACCCTGGTACAGTTACGCTTTGAAGATAGTATCATATTTGATATTCCTGAAAGGGCTTCAAACCCTGAGGCTCGTGTAGTACCATTATCATTACAAATCTTGTTAGAAAACACCATAAAACACAATATAGTAATGTCCTCAAAACCTTTGCATATTAAAATCTATGAAAAAAATGGATTTCTAATTGTAGAGAATAACCTACAACCTAAAGAAGTAATTAAACAAAGTAGTGGTGTTGGATTAGGAAATGTGCAACAGAGATATGCTTTATTAACCAAAAGAAAATTCTCGGTATACAAAACAGAGCATGCATTCATTGCAGAGCTTCCCATATTAACCAAAAAAATAAAATTCGCAGACATGCAAGCAATACAAACATTAGACAATATAGAACATACCAAAAATCTAAAATATAAACGTGCAAAAGAACAGGTTAAGAGAATTAAAGAATTCTATGGTAACCTTGCCTCTTATTGTATTGTAATTCCATTTTTAGCTTTTATAAATTATAAAACAACCGGGTTCGATTTGCCTTGGGTTATCTTTCCAATTGCAGGATGGGGAATTGGTCTAACATTTCATTATATGGAAGCTTTTGATCATCATTTAATATTTGGTAAAGGATGGGAGAAAAGAAAAATAAAAAAATACATGGACGCATCAAAAAGAAAACATTATGATTGATTTTAGTAATGAACAGGCCTATAAACAAGCAAAACTAAGGCTAAAAGAAGAAAGAGCTTTTTATGTACATGTCGGAGTATATGTTGTTACTAATATAGCTTTGATAATATTCTTTTTGACATCAAAGCAGTATCTGGATAACTGGTCCTTTTGGTGGCTTAGTTCACTTAGACCTTTCTTATGGGGCATAGGTGTAGTAATTCATGGTCTTTGGACGTATAGAAGAAATATCAAGTGGTTAAAATATACTATATATAATAAACAATGGGAGGAGCGTAAGATTAGAGAGTTTATGAATGATGACGATTTGGAACTTTAAAAATTGCTACAATGGAAAATTTCGAACAACAACGATATGAAAAAGCGAAGAAACGGGTAGAAAATGAAAAAGGGTTTTATGGGCATTTAATGGTTTACCTAGTCATTAACATTATACTACTTCTAATTAATGCAGATATCTTGGATAATGGCATATCCTCTTTACTACGATGGGAGTTATATATTACTCCTGTACTCTGGGGAATTGGCCTATTTGCTCATGGAATGTCTGTATTTGGTAAACGAATATTTTTTAATAAAGAATGGGAGCAACGAAAGATTAAAGAACTTATGGATAAGGACGATTTCTAAAAAATTAAACACATTATAATGAACAATATTAAACAACAAAACATATATAATGATGCAAAAAAAAGAGTAGAAAATGAAAAGGGTTTCTATGCTCACTTGACTGTATATATTATTTTAAATATTGCCATATTAATTTTTAAACAGAAAATCCTAGTATTCATTAATGCAGATCAAAGCGATAAAGAATTTATCGAATTTTGGTGGCTCGGTAATATATTGACTCCGATCTTATGGGGTATTGGATTGTTGTTTCACTGGTTATGGGCATTTAAAAAAACATTTTTATTTAGTGATAAATGGGAGAAGAAAAAAATACAGAAAATTTTAGACGAAGAAGAACTTTAAAAAATAACCATCATGAAAAATTTTGAAGAACAAAAAAGGTACGAACGTGCCAAAGATCGCGTTGAAGAACTAAAAAAATTCTATAATAACTTAGTATCATATATCATTGTAATAGGGTTTCTTGCCGGGTTAAATTATTACCAGAACGAATGGAGATATGCATGGTTTTTATGGGCAGCCTTTGGTTGGGGTATCGGCATCGCTTTTCATGCTGCCAAAGCTTATAGAATAAACCCCATATTTGATAAAGATTGGGAAGAGCGTAAGATCAGAAAATACATGGAAGAAGATGATGATGACCAAAAACAATTATGGGAGTAAATCGCAAACAAATGTCAACGCTGTAAAATACTATCAACAATGATTCATAGTACAATAGGTTTGATTCATACCATTTTTGCAGTTATTTCATTAATTACAGGAACATATGTGATTTTAACCACAAAAGGTAATAGATTGCATGTAAACGTAGGTTACATTTATGTTGTTTCGATGTTAATTATGAATTTAACAGGTTTCGGGATATATCATCTTTTTGGAGGTTTCGGGATTTTTCATGTTATGATTTTCATAAGTCTCTTTGCCCTATGCGGTGGAATGTATCCTGTTTTGTATAGAAAAAAAGTGAAAAATTGGTATATCCAGCATTTAAGAGTAATGAGCTGGAGTATCGTCGGCCTATACGCAGCTTTTGTATCCGAAATGGCAGCTCGAATTATCCCAGAGTCCTATGGTATATGGTTTCTGGGGATCGGAACCGCAGTAGTTTGTATGACAGGATCTATTTTGATTAAACGAAAAATAAAAAAAGTACAAAACTTAAAGATATAGTTAAATTATGAATGTTATTATTATTGAAGATGAGAAACCGGCCGCTAGACGGTTAAACAGAATGCTAAACGATCTTGGCATCGAGGTAAACATTATGTTACATTCTGTACAAGAATCTATTGAATGGTTTAGCAATAACAAACATCCGGATCTTATCTTTTTGGACATTCAGTTAAGTGATGGATTATCGTTTGAGATATTCGATACCATTACCATAAAAAGTTCTATCATATTTACTACGGCCTATGATGAGTATGCTCTTAAGGCTTTTAAATTAAATAGTATTGATTACCTTTTAAAACCTATAGATGATGAAGAATTAGAAGCCGCCATTACCAAATACAAAGAGCAGGTTCCTGCAAAGAAACAAATCCAAATAGACTTTGATGATATTAAAAAGTTACTTGTCAACCCTATGGATCGAACCTATAAAAAACGATTCACTACCAAAGTTGGGCAGCACCTCAAAATATTCGCGGTCGAAGATATAGAATGTTTCTATTCAGAAAACAAAGGGACGTATTTACACACTACCGATAATAGAAATTACTTAATTGATACTACCTTAGAATCTTTAGAAGATGAATTAAATCCGCAGCAGTTTTTCAGGGTTAGCCGAAAGTTTTATGTAAACATCAATGCAATTAAAGACATTATATCCTATACCAATTCAAGACTGCAAGTAAAATTAAATCATTTCACCGAGCAAGAAATTATCGTGGCACGAGAACGGGTAAAAGATTTTAAGGAATGGTTAGAATAAAATTTTTATGCGCTTCAACAGAAGTATTTTCAGACTGAAGATTTATGTATTCAAAACAATGCCAGGAGTACAAAACGACTCCTGGCATCAAAAGGAAAAGCAATGTGTAAAAAAAACACTCCTTTGATTTAAATTGCCACTATACCTTGTGTATTTGTATCCGGAAGGTTACCTGACTCTTCTCCAATAAACTCTAAAGAAGCGCCATTTACTCTATATATTCCGATAGTACCATCTAATCCATATAATTGGTATAAAAACTGTCCATCATCACTGATCCACATATCAATCCAACCTTCTGTACGGGCAAAGGCTTCTGGGCCATTATCCGCTCCGCCGGTTCCTGTTCCCGAAGCGGCTGTTTGATTTATAAGCTCTACAGCTCCGTTATTAAAACTGAAAGATGCTAGACCTGCTTCAATTGCATTTGACACAAAAAATGTATTACCATCTGCCGTAAAATCCAACCAACAAGCTGTTCTTCCTGTATTATTTTCTCCCGATCTTACATCCAAAGTTATCGGGCTTAAACTACCATCTCCTTGAATTTGCCATGTAGACACCGAACCATCTTGTAAAGCCGGAAAAGCTGGAGGTGTACCATCTGGTTGAAACTCTCTGGCTTCTGTTACCACTACATAATTACTACCAACAATTTGGAAACCTATGGCAGATGGCAAGTTTCGTCCTTCGGTATTACCTCTCAAAGTAGATGTTGCTCCGCTTACTTGATTTGCTGATAATGTACCGTCTGCATTTACCGAGTACACTACCAATTCATCTTCACTACCAGATGCCAAAGCGGCCGCTCCAGAATTAATAGAAGCTACTACCAGCCAATTACCATCAGGAGAAAACTGTACAGCAGATGGTCTATTAGATAAATTTCTTGTAGAACCGGCGATAGGAGATAAAGACCCATCTTCTAATAACCAAAAACCGGTTACTGTACCCTGATGTTCTGGTTCTCCTCCTGCCAAAAATTCTTGACGAGTAATATTAGACACATAGACAATCCCTTTTATCCCATCTGCATTGCGGGCGGAGTATGCGATACTATTTGGTCCTACAGCGCCTGTGGGTTGTGATGAACCCGCAATTTCTAAAGAAAAATCATCTAATATATTAAATGAAGTAATTGTATTACTACCTGCATTTACTGCTAGTAAATTTTCGTTATCATCTGTTTTTGTAAGAGCGTATGCAGAGATTAATGGATCTAAACCTTCTCCTCCATCATAATCTCCTCCATTTCCTCCAGTAAGGATTGGACCTATTGGGGTCAAGGTACCATCATCTCTTCTTCCGTATGCGATGATCGTATTAGGTCCCTGTATATTTGTACCAGTTACTTGTCCATCTCCATTTGTCATAGCATATACGGCGCCAACAAAATTAGTGGGTTCTTCTCCTGGTAATGTATCATCATCATCGCTACAGGATGTATATATTAGGGCCACGGCCAAAAGCGCAAATACGTTGAATTTTAAATTTTTCATCTTTTTTGAGTTTTATAAATTAATGTTAACCTAGTATCTTTAGCATTAAGCTCATAAGACACCTTACACATTTTATAAATTCGGCCGAATTGTGTGAGGATCAAGAAAAATAGTGTGTTGCCATTTATTTTTCTCGACTACCAGTTGGTACGGAAGTAGTTTTTCAACTTACAGAAGAAAAAATATGTTTTTATTAAGATGAACATTAAAAAATCAGAGCAAAAACAACATAAACCCCTGTAAAACAAATATTTAAATCCAATATCAAGAATCAAAACGGAGATAAATCCAAGTGGATATCACTATTGTTTTATAAAAAGATTAACATAACGATAAGATAACTATAACAGCTCTAGTGTAAGGTTAATGTTAGATACCTAACAAAAAAGAGAGTCCTTAGAACTAATGATATACTAGTATTCCCAGCGTCTTTTTTTGTTTAACTCTTCTTCTGCTTCTAATTCTTCTTGTGGTATAACTTTAAGAAAAGATTGATGTTGTTCTATAGCATATTCTAGTTTAGCTACGATATCATCTATCGAATCATTTTCGTAATCAATATCCAAAGGTTCTTTAACAACCATTGATTGTAATATTCCTCTTTTTTTGATACGTATCCCCTTTTTATCAAAAGATCTTCTAAATCCATCAATAACAATAGGAATAACTATAGGCTTGTACTGTCTGATAATATGTGCAGTTCCTTTTCTAATAGGTTTAAAAGGTTTTGTAGTTCCTTGCGGAAAAGTAATTACCCAACCATCTTCTAGGGCTCTTTTTATATTGGTTATATCGCTCATTTTTACCTGGCGATTAACATCCTTACCTTTTTCTCTCCAGGTACGCTCTACGGTAATAGCTCCAGCATATGCCAAGATTCTAGCCAGTAAACCAGCTCTCATAGTTTCTTTTGCCGCAACATAGTACAGATTAAGCTTGGGTTTCCATAAATAGCCTATATTTTTTATAGAATCTGTACGGCCACTTAAACTGGCATTAAAAACATGAAACATCGCTACTACATCCGCAAAATAAGTTTGATGATTTGATACAAAAAGTACATTATTATCAGGAAGGTCTTTGAAGATCTCACTTCCTTCTATTTGTAGTTCATTAAAACCTCGATAACGCCTATGAGTCATGGCTCCCATAATACGAATAAGCCAGGTTTTTAAAAACAATATATGACCAAATGGATTTCTTTTAAATAATCCCATATGTAGAAAACAGGTTGTATTTAGCTTGCCAAAGATACAAAATCATAATTCCATAGAGGTCTTTAAAAACATTTTAAGCTCACTTAACATCATTGCAGTTGCACCCCAAACAGTGTAACCATTTAATTTAAAGGAAGGTACTTCAATATTTTCTGCATAAGAAGTGGATAACTTCTGCAAAACTATATTGTCATCATTAAGTAAATCATCCAATGCAACTTCTATTACTTCGGCTACTTCTTCTTCTTGAAGTACAAATTTGGGTCTACTATCGGTATAACCAAAAAAAGGATGTACCCAAAAATTTGAAGGTGGTATATACACCTTTGTCAGTGTTTTTAGAACTTCTACAGTTTTAGTATGCACTCCTACTTCTTCATAGGTTTCTCTAAGAGCAGTCTCAATATAATCCCGATCGTAGGTTTCTACTTTGCCTCCTGGTAATGCTATTTGTCCGGAATGCACTCCTTCATATTGAGGTCTTAAAATTAAAACAATATGTGTAACACTTTCTTTTGGATAAAAAAGCATCATTACTGCAGCATTTCTCGGGTTTCTTTCTTCTATTTTTAAACGATTAAGCTCTTTTACACGAATCTCTGGAGCCATAATAAAATGCGAAGAGTCTCCCGGTACTGACATTTTCTTTATTTTTGGAATTAATTTTTTAAATGTTTCAAATGTCATTTACCAGATCTATTTTAGTCTTTTGCTTTTGTTTTTTCTTATTCTCTAATTGTGAAGATACACATTCTAAAAAAAATAAAGAGAATGTTTTAAAAACAGCTTCAGATAAAAAAGAAGATATCTCGAATACTCCATCCCCAAAAAAGGATAGTAAAAAAACCGAAAAAGCTGATGAAAAGGAACCCTTTAAACTTACTAATGAAAACTTAATAGAGTTTATGGTAAATTATGGAAAAGAAAACCCTGAAACACTTGTGGGTATAAAGACAAGCTACGGCGATATCCATATCAGACTATACAAAGAAACTCCTATACACAGAGCCAATTTTATCTATTTGGTAAAACAAAAATATTTTGACGAGACATTTTTCTACCGTGTTGCTAAAGGTTTTGTAATCCAGGGAGGTAATAGTGATCGACAAGAAATGGCTACAAGGCGTTTTCAAATTGGCGAATACTCGATTCCGCAAGAACAAATAAAAGGCTTAAAGCATGTTCGTGGAGCAGTAGCTTTATCAAAACAATGGGTTAATAATCCATCCAATCGTTCTACTCCATACGAGTTTTTTATAGTTCTTGCCAAAAAAGGAGCGCACCATTTGGATGGTGAACATACCATTTTTGGTAAAGTTGTAAAAGGCATGAATGTAGCCGATAAAATATCACAAGTTCCTGTAGATGGTAGTGAATGGCCCAAAGAAAATATATTTATTAAGGCCGAAGTAATTAAATAATCAATAATTACATCAATAAATTTTTAATCAAAAAAAGCGGACCGAAGTCCGCCTTTTAGGTTTAACAAGGTGAAGCAATAGTTTCACATTGACAGGTGTTTCTAGTACCCACGTACCATTTTACACGTTCCTTATATTCGCCCATTGGATGTGCCAATCCTCCTCTTAATTGTGCTACTGCTTTTTTACTTAGTTCTAATTTTTTAAGATTGTTTTTTTTCATGATATGAAAATTTTATGATTTATATTATCATATCAATAAGGAAAGAAAAGTGTTACCCTATAAAATGAAAATTATTAAGAAAAAGTGTTTATCCATGTCGTAAATCAATTATTAACACCTCATTATCAATGAATTAAATTTTATTTAAATAATTATTGTTGAGTATAATAATTGTAATCTTTAAGGACAGTATCGATAAATTGACGATCATAGAGTTCTGATTTGACTTCCAAAACCTCTTCGACCTTATCTCTAAGAGCAGTTAATGTTTTAAAATCATTAGATTTTTTTGCAATGATATAGGTCTCTTTTATTAACCTAACATCTTTATCCGATAATTTGGTAACGTTCATGAATTTTGGTTGATAATCTTCTGTCAGATCTTCCAAAATAGTATGCGAGATTTTCACTTTCTGCTTATTGGATATAACTACCGTTCCCGCAGCAGCATCTCCTAACCGTTGCCGTTTTTCAGAAAATAAAATAGTCAAAATACCTACCGAAGCCAGAAAAATCCATATATCAACCAATCGCAACATCCATCTTACCATATAATTACTCCAATGTGCTGGTAATCCATCAATACGTACAACTCGTATTTTTAGGATCATTTTACCGACTGTTCTACCATTAAAAATGATATGCATAATGAGAGAATAGAACATAACGGGTAACAATAATAAAGACTGTATCCCAAAAACCGTCCAATTATCCTTAAAAGCAATACCAACAAGTGATGTGATAAAATTAACGATAAATAAGTATAGCCAGAATATGGCAAAATCTATTAGTGCTGCTAACATTCTTTCTCCTATACTAACTGTTTTATAGTCTAGGTTAACATTTTGTGTTGTGTTGATTGCTAAATTTGCCATTTACGAGTAAGTCATTATCTTTAACCAAAAAATTGATAGATGCGGGAAGCAGCTTTTGTGAAGCAAAATAAAGAAAAATGGATCGCTTTTGAAAAAGCAATTAGCCAAAATTTAAAAATAAGCCCTGATAAGTTAGCCGATTACTATATTCATTTGACCAATGATTTGTCGTATGCACAAACATACTATCCAGATAGTAAGACGTTATTATACCTTAATTCTTTAGCTTCTCAAGCTCATCAAAAAATCTATATTAACAAAAAAGAAAATAAGAATAGAGTCGTCAATTTTTGGAAAACAGAATTTCCTTTATTCTTTTACCAACACCAGAAAACTCTATTATACGCCTTCTTAATTTTTGGTACTGCCTGTTGCATTGGTATTATTTCGGCTTTAAATGATGCTTCTTTTCTTAGGCTGATTTTGGGAGACGAATACGTAAACGAAACTCTTAATAATATTGAGAAAGGAGATCCTACGGGAATCTATAAAAGTGGTAGCATGGTTGGCTCTTTCTTAGGCATCACCATTAATAACATTAGAGTAGCCTTTTTGGCTTATGCCTTTGGCGTCATTACATCTGTAGGAACGGGTTACATATTATTTAGTAACGGTATTATGCTGGGTGCTTTTATGACCTTTTTCTATACAAAAGGGGTATTGTTTGAAGCTTCGAAATCAGTATGGCTTCACGGAACTATAGAAATATCGGTTATTGTTATTGCAGGTTGTGCAGGATTGGTTATGGGAAACAGTATTTTATTTCCCACAACATATTCTAGAAGGGTTTCCTTTATGAAAGGTGCCAAAGGTGGTTTAAAAATAGTGGTTAGTACCATCCCCTTTTTTATTATTGCTGGTTTTATAGAAGGATTTATAACCCGATATTCTAATATGCCCACGTGGCTGGCCATGTCAATTATTTTTGGCTCATTAGCCTTAATTTTATTTTATTACATCATCTACCCCATAATTTTAAACAAAGCCTATGATCGATAAATACATAGAACTTAAACAAATTAGAGACCTAGGAGAGATTATTTCTACCTATTTTGATTTTTTTAAGCAAAACCTTAAAAGCTTTACGAATATATTTATAAGCTATAACGGTATCTTTATATTACTTTTATTAGGCTGCAGTTATCTTATGGTGACAGGTTTTATTGGTGCATTTGGCTCAGAAAGCGGTTTCGAAGGCACTCCTGATATTGATTCAAGCTTTTTAATTGGAATTGGCGCTATATTATTTTTCTTTGTTTTTATAGGTACCGCTACCCTTAATTATAGCTTAGCTTCTGCTTACATTATCAAGTACGATCAAAATAAAAAAGTGATCGAAAACAAAAAAGAAGTATGGGATTTGGTTAAAAGTAACTTCGGAAATATTATTGTATTTATCATTTTATTAGTCCTAATTTATATCGTATTTTTTATCGTTTCTATTATTTTGGCCATTATTCCTTTATTAGGAACGCTAGTACAATACGTTATTCAATTTTGGGTTACTTCGTGGATAGGGGTTTCTTTTATGGTTATGTTATACGAAAACAAAAGCCCCACAGATGCTCTGGGAGAAGGCTGGGATTTGGTTAAAAGTAATTTCTGGAAATGTGTTGGAGTTAATTTTATTCTTGGACTATTAGTAGGGATTTTATTGCTACTTTTATTAATGATTCCGGGAGTTTTGGTTGGGTTTTATTCTTATCATGTGGTAGAAAACGGTACTGTAATTGCCGAGTCCGCTGTTTCAAAAATTATATATACGCTCGCGTTGTCTATTTTCTTGATCGTTATGGCATATTCGCAGTCACTATCTCAGTTTATCAATGGGATTTTGTATTTCTCACTGCATGAACAGAAATATAATATTAATACAAGAGAAAAGATTGATCAAATTGGTGTTGGTGAGTAAAAAAACGATCTACATAGCATTTAGCTTTTTACTACTTTTTTTAAGTACACCTTGCTGGGCGCAAAAGGATTCTTTACAGGTTGCGATAGATAGTAGCAAAGTATCAATTGTGAACTTTTCTGAAGATTTATCTAATAAATATACCGGAGAAGAATTTGACTACGATACTATCGAAGGTGAAACGCAGAACTTCTTAGCTCGAATTCTTAATTGGTTTTTTCAAGGACTACAAAGTATATTTGGTGTAGAAGTAAGTCCAGGATTAACCAAACTCATAGAAAATCTAATTTATATAGTACTCATTGGTTTTGCTATTTATCTTATTATACGGGTTTTGGCAGGAAAGGATGCTGTTTCATTTTTTGGAAAAAAGAATACCGTTGTAGCTCCCATAAATATTGCCGAAGAACATATTGAAAAGATAAATTTGGATAATCTTATTAAAGACGCCCTTAAAGACAATAATTACAGATTAGCAATACGCTATATGTATTTAAAGACACTACAAGATTTGTCTGTAAAAAAAGTGATTGATTATCATTTTGAGAAGACTAATACTGATTATTACAGAGAAATTGCAGATGTCTCGCTAAAACAAAATTTTAGTAGAGTTTCGTATCTGTACGATTATATATGGTACGGAAAGTTTGAATTAGATGAATCTGGTTATCAAAATGCAAAAAAATCATTTGATCAGCTTAACACAAAAATGAATACTATTGGATAAAAGATCACGAAACATATTGATTCTTTTTGGAATTGCTCTTTTAGCCATTATTGTGACCGAATTAGTAAGACCTAAACCTATTAATTGGAATGCTAGTTATACCTCTACAGATAAGATACCATTTGGAAGCTATATCCTTTTTGAAGAATTAAAAGAGACAAAAGATGATAATAACATTCATTTAATTACTCAAAATCCTTACGATTTTCTAAGTAGTTCAGAATTACAGAATAATTCGTCCTACATTTTTATAAACTCTAATATTGGTCTGGATAAGCGTTCGTATGAGAAACTAATAGCATTTGTGCGCAATGGTAATTCTGTTTTTATGGCGGCTCAAAATTTTGGTACCATTATCTCTGACTCTCTTCATGTAGAAACAGAAATAGATTATCAAATTATGGAAGAAGAAATATCACCTACTTTCTTCTCTTCTTATATAAAAGAAGACTCGTTGTCCAAGTTTAAAAAGAAAATATATAAAACTGTTTTTAAAAATTTTGACACCCTTAAAACCACTGCGCTGGGATATTACAAAAATGATCAAAACCAAGATGCAGTAGATGAGATAAACTTTATTAAAGTACGAGAGGGAAAAGGTAATTTCTATTTTAACACCTTACCACAAGCATTTTCTAATTATTATATGCTTAACGGAAACGAAAATTATGCTTCTATATGTTTATCATTTTTAAATCAATCTGAAACCATATATTGGGATGATTATTTAAAAGACGGGCGAAAAATTATTGACTCCCCTATGCGATTTGTGCTCAATCAGGTTCCTTTACGATGGGCTTATTATTTGCTTGTAATTGGTATTTTAATTTTTGTAATATTTACCGGAAAACGAGAACAACGCATTATTCCTATTATTAAACCTTTAGAAAACACATCTATAGAATTTACTAAGACAATAGGTGACCTATATTTTCAACATAAAGATTATAGCGATATTATATCTAAAAAGATTACGTATTTGCTTGAAAAAATAAGAAGTACATATTATATAAACACCAACTCTTTGGACAAAAAATTTATTGACAGACTTGCGGTTAAAACAAACCATTCGATAGATGAAACTGCTATATTTATTGGCTATATCAATGATTTAAAAAGTAAAGCATTTCATACCGAAGGAGATCTGGTAGAATTAAATAAAAAAATAGAAGAATTTACACTATAGATTATGGAAGAAACTAATGACAATTCGTTAGAGTTTAACAACAGAATAGATCTAAAAAACTTACAAGAGGCAGTTCAGACCATAAAAAATGAACTCGGTAAAGTAATTATTGGGCAACAGGATATGATAGAATTGTTAATCATCTCTATTCTGGCAAACGGACATTCTTTGATAGAGGGTGTTCCTGGTGTTGCCAAAACGGTTACGGCTAAGCTACTTGCAAAGACCATGAATGTAGATTTTAGCAGAATCCAGTTCACACCCGATCTTATGCCTAGTGACATTTTAGGGACATCTATATTTAATGTAAAAACATCAGAATTCGAATTTAAAAAAGGACCTATATTTTCTAATATTATCCTAATCGACGAGATCAATCGAGCACCCGCAAAAACCCAGGCAGCATTATTTGAGGTTATGGCAGAGCGCCAAATAACTATTGATGGAATTGAAAATAAAATGGAGTTGCCTTTTCTGGTATTTGCTACGCAAAACCCTATCGAGCAAGAAGGAACTTATGCATTACCCGAAGCACAACTAGATAGGTTTTTGTTCAAGATTAATGTGGGCTATCCATCTATTGAAGAAGAAGTAACTATTCTAGAAGGGCATCACCAGAGAAAAAATACAATTCCAACAGATATTATTAAACCAATTCTGGATGCCAAACAAATTCAAGAATATCAAGATATTATCAAAGGAATCATTATTGAAAATAATTTGATGAAATATATTGCCTCTATTGTAAATAATACCCGAGACAATGGCAATCTATATTTAGGTGCTTCTCCGCGTGCATCAATTGCGATAATGAATGCTTCAAAAGCTATGGCAGCGATTAATGGTAGGGATTTTGTAACTCCTGATGATATCAAAAAAGTTGCTTCTGCCGTACTAAGACATCGTATCATATTAACTCCAGAAAGAGAAATGGAAGGATTTACAGCAGAAAAAGCCGTAACACAGATTATCGAAACTATTGAAATACCACGCTAGTGAAGACCTTTTTAAAAAGTTTATACCTGAAGAAATTATTTTTCGCCGCTTTCTTTTCGATTGCAGTACTCTTTGTGGTGTCTTATTTCTTCGAAAACTTATTAAGTGTCTCCAAATTACTATTAACTATTCTCCTTGTTGCTCTTGTATTTGATATCCTGTTATTATACCGTAATAAACTAGGAATTCAAGCATCCCGATCTTTACCCGAAAAATTATCAAATGGAGATGAAAATATAATCGAGATTGTAGCAACCAACAGGTATCAATTTAACAGTAGCATAAGAATTATTGATGAATTGCCAACTCAATTTCAGCAAAGAAATTTTTTAATTAATTCTAATCTAAAATCCTCAGAGCAAAAGAAATTTTCTTATCATTTACGTCCAACTCTAAGAGGTGAATATCATTTTGGAAATTTAAATATTTTTACTTCATCACCTATTGGCTTGATAGAAAGAAAACAACAGTTTTCTGCGGCTGCAATGGTTCCCAGCTATCCTTCTTTCTTACAATTAAAGAAATATGATTTTATAGCTTTTACCAATAGATTAAAACTTTATGGGCTTAAAAAAATAAGAAGAATCGGCCATACGTTAGAATTTGAGCAGATTAAAGAATATGTATCTGGCGATGATATAAGAAATATCAATTGGAAAGCTACCGCCAAGAGAAATCATCTGATGGTCAATCAATATCAAGATGAAAAATCACAGCCTATCTATTCGGTTATTGATACCGGAAGAGTTATGAAAATGCCGTTTAATGAATTAAGCTTATTAGATTATGCCATTAACGCGACATTGGTGATCTCTAATATAGCCATCAAAAAACAAGATAAGGCGGGTATGTTTACTTTTTCTCGGAAAGTAGAAAATATGGTTGTCGCACAACGTAGAAAAAGTCAAATGAATTTGATTTTGGAAACATTGTATAATATCAATACTGATTTTTCTGAATCGGATTTTGCTAGATTGTATGTTGATATAAAAAGAAACATTAATCAAAGAAGCCTTTTATTATTATATACAAATTTTGAAACCTTAGATGGCTTGCACAGGCAATTACCATATTTACAAGCCATTGCCAAAACTCACCTTTTGGTAGTGATTTTCTTTGAAAATACAGAGTTAGAATCTTTCTTGGGTAAACCTGCAGTGTCTACGAAACAAATTTTTGAAAAAACAATCGCCGAAAAGTTTGTGTACGAAAAGAAAATGATTGTTAACGAATTAAACAAACATGGTATTCATTGTATTCTCACAGCCCCCGAAGACCTTACCATAAATACCATTAATAAATATCTCGAAATCAAAGCCCGAGGTCTTTTATGATTCTTTACATATGTGGTAGTACAAATTTTTAGTAAAATTAAGGACAATATAGTAACTTCGACCTATCAAAGTCACAGTGCTATTGTTTTAAATTATTCTTGTTGCTATCCGTCTGTTAACATTATATATCTGGTTCTATGGAAACTAATCAAAAAAAAATTATCGAAAACTATATCAAAGCATACAACGAGTTTGATATTGAAAATATGACTAAGGATTTACATAAAGATATAGAATTCGAAAATATAACAAATGGGCAGGTAGATCTGATGCTTCAAGGGATTGAACAATTTAGAAACCAAGCAGCATCTGCAAAAGAATATTTTAAAGAACGAAAACAACTTGTTACCGCCTGGAACTTTCAGGATGATGCCATTATAATTGATGTGTCCTACGATGCTGTTTTGGCTATTGATTTACCAAATGGCCTTAAAGCAGGGGAATCCATTAAGTTAAACGGTCAATCAGTTTTTGAGTTTGAAGACAACCAAATTATTAAAATACAGGACAAAAGCTAATTTTTTGGTAGCAATCAAACATTCATATATGAGAATACATAATACTGCACCAATGGTAGAAAAAATGTTTCCCGAAATTAATAAAATCTATTTTATGGATACCTATACCCTTATCCATGTGTTATCGGGTACCGGAAGTATTGAAGTAGATTTTAAAAATTATTACGACTGGGAAGACAAAGTTATTTATTTAGAGAAAGGACAATACATCAAGTTTCTATCAGAAGATTTTGTGGTTAGAAAAATTGAATTCCCTAATCATGAAAAATTTCAAAATACCGAAATTAGAGTCTTGTTTAAGCATTTGATTTCTCTGGGTTATATCAATCTAATGGAATGTAGTGATTGTCAGCATTATTTAACAAATACTGTCTTTTCTGATCGCTCTAGTGATATTCTTGATATCTCCTCCAAACAGTGGTTTTGGCAAAATCCATTTCATGCTAATAAAGACGAATATCAAATCATATTCGATATTAAGGATGTGATAGATAATGAGTTTTCGAATCATCTTACCAATACCGAACTAGTATCCTTTATAAATGCAAAAGGATATAATGCTCAGGCATTAATAAAAAATAAAGTTGGTCTTTCGGTTAAAAATCTATTGGGTAAAAAACGCCTCACCGAAAGTCAAAAAGAAATTGCTTTTACGGATAAGAATATTCAAGAAATCTCTTATGAATTAGGGTATAAGGATACTGCTTACTTTAATCGAGTCTTTAAAAACAATACAGGGCAAACTCCTTTAGAATTTAGAACAAACTTCGATTACCAAAATAAAGATCTTTTTACTCAAAATATTGTAGATCTTTTAAAAACTCATCATGAACACGAAAGATCATTAGAGTTTTATGCTCAAAAAATGCACGTCTCTGTAAAGACGTTATCCAAAAAAGTACGGCAGAAAATGAACGCTTCTCTTGGTCAACTTATCCGATTAGAACTCATAAATTCTTCTAAAACAATGCTTCTTGAAGGAGAGAGTATTATTGCCGTCTCTCAAAAATTAAATTTTGAAGAACCTAACCATTTTTCGAGGTTCTTTAAACATTATACTGGCATATCCCCCTCAGAATTTAAAGATAAAAAGTACAATTTTTAGCGTCTTTTTGGTAGGTTAATCCTCTTATCCTTGCCTCATCTTTGTAGTGTAATTATTAATTCACTAAAAAAATAAAAAGATGAATATCAAAGAACAAGTAACAAGTATGGATGCCATAGTAAGTCAAGGTGCTATTGTAGATGCTGTACAACAATTTTTTGCCGATAACGCAACAACTGCTGACTACGGCGGCACTGCCACTACCAATAAAGCTGAGATGGTAGAAAAAATGGAAAACTTTGCCGGAGCAATCGCTCAAGTAAATGGAATAACACATCATCATTCTATTGTTGATAATAACGTATCTGCTTCAGAATTTACGTTTGATTTTAATATGAAGGATGGAAGTAAAATTTATTGGCATGAAATCATCAGAAGAATCTGGAATGAAGAAGGAAAAGTTATAAGTGAAACGTATTTCAACGCACAATAAAAATAGTTTAATTCAAAAAAAAATAAAAAAATGAATACCTTAAAGACAATAGTTATAGCATGTGCTCTACTCGTTAGCACATCAATAGTAGCGCAAGATAAAATGGCAAACAACATCGATAATAGTAATATTGCTTTACAAGGATACAGCCCGGTGTCATATTTGGATCTTGGGATTGCACAAAAAGGAGTAAAACAATTTAAATCAGAATATAACAAGGTGATTTATTATTTCACTTCTGCAGATCAAAAAGCTGCGTTCGATAAAAATCCTGCAAAGTACACTCCTCAATATGGTGGCTTTTGTGCCTTTGGAGTATATGCAGGAGCAAAATTTAGACCTGATCCTAACAAATTTATTGTAAAAGACGGAAAATATTTCTTATATCTCTACAATATAGAATTAGATGCTCAGCAATTATGGCTTGCAGAAAAAAATCATAACAAACTAGTAACTGTCGCTAATAAAAACTGGACCAAACTAGGCAAAACACATAACTAGTTTTATATAATAAGAAACGGTTTGAAGAGCATCCCAATAGTATTTGGATGCTCTTTTTATATCATAAACTTATAAAATAACGATTCAGCATCATTTATCTACAGTTCGGTATTTTACTTTATATAATAGGTTAGTTTTTATAGACATTTGAACCATCAATAATCACATAACTATAAAAATCACAACATATGAAAACATTAGCCTTATTAGTAGCCTTAATAATCTCCAATTTTGTTGCTCAGGCCCAAAAAGACACTAAAGGAATTACCATTACAGTAACAGTACCTAATGTAACAAGCTCTGATGGCAAGGTAATGTTTGGTTTATATGACGAAAGCACTTTTATGAAAGCTGGCCCTATTCAATCGGATAAAAGTGAAATCAAAGACGGTATAGCCAAAATTACCTTTACCAATGTCCCAGAAGGAGTATATGCAATCTCATGCGTACATGATGCCAATGATAATGACCGTATGGATTTTGAAGCTAATGGAATGCCAAAAGAAAACTACGGTGTTTCTAACAATCAAATGAATTTGTATGGCCCTCCTACCTGGAGCGAAGCAAAATTTGATGTAGGAAATAAAGACTTAAATCTTGAGATTAGAATGTAATACGACTTAAAATTCATCAATCAAAAAGAAATAGTGCTTACTTGGCACTATTTCTTTTTTGATTTCAATAGACAAAACAAATTTTTTACATTTTATTGATAAATAATATCAATAGCTTTGTTATTTTTGTTCTTCAAAATATAACCTATGACCATTACACAACTAAAATATGTACTTGCGGTTGCTGAGCATAAAAACTTTACCAAAGCCGCAGAGAAGACGTTTGTGACTCAACCGACATTAAGTATGCAAATTCAAAAATTAGAAGATGAGTTGGATATCTTAATTTTTGATCGTAGCAAGAAACCTATCGAGCTTACAGAAGTTGGAAAAAAGTTAGTGCAACAAGCTCGAAATATAGTTGATGAAAGTGAACGTATTCAAGATATCGTAGATCAACAAAAAGGGTTTATAGGTGGTGAATTTAAACTAGGTATTATCCCTACGGTAATGCCTACGCTATTACCTATGTTTTTGAATAATTTCATCAAAAAATACCCAAAGATTAAGTTAAAGATTGAAGAATTAAGTACACAAACGCTTATTGAGCGCCTACTTGATGGACATCTGGATGCAGCTATTGCAGCAACGCCTCTCGAGCATGAAAACATTAAAGAACGTGTACTGTATTATGAACCGTTTGTAGGATATATTCCTTCTAATCACAGATTAAATCAAAAGAAAAAAATTGATGTTACTGATCTGGATATAGATGATATGTTATTATTAGAAGATGGGCATTGTTTTAGAGATGGTATTATCAACTTATGCAAAACGCAAAAGAGTTATGAAGAAGATCATTTCCAGCTGGAGAGTGGAAGTTTTGAGACTTTAATAAAGCTAGCAAACGAAGGTCTGGGGATGACACTACTGCCATACTTACATACCATGGATATAAAAGAGAGTGAAAAAATAAATCTTCATTATTTTAACGAACCTTCTCCCGCTAGAGAAGTAAGTTTAATTTTTAACAAGAGTGAATTAAAAATGCATATTATCGAAGCATTACAATCTACGATCGCCGGAGTAGTAAAAGGAGCGATAACTTTTCAGAACGTACAAATTATAAGTCCTCTTTCAAAAATAAAAAGCGACTAAAAAGTCGCTTTTATTTTTTTATTCTGTTTTTAAATAAATTAAACAAGATTCTAATTCTGGTTGTTTAACCGTTAAAGATTGAATCCAAATTTTTAATTCTTCAATCTCATGCGGAAGTAGTCTGTTTAGTGCTTTTAGAACTTCCTTTGTAAAAAGATTAACATCAAAACTCACTTTTTTAAGCACAGTTTTAGTGTAATCAAACATTGCTCTAGCCATAAATTAATAGGGGTTAAAATATTAGGTTTACACAAATGAATGTAGGAAAAACCTTACATTTTTAATGTTTATATAATCTAATATATGCAAATAAAACGATAAAATTAGTTTTTTGGCGCTTATTTAACATTATTAAAAACTATTATCGCCATCCAGGATATCTCCCAAACCTCCTAAAATACTGCCTTCTCCTTTGCTTTTTCCTCCTCCTCTTGGGGCTAATGCCAATACTCGATTAGCAAGCCTACTAAATGGTAATGATTGTATGTATACAATTCCTGGCCCTGTTAGGGTAGCAAAAAATAATCCTTCTCCTCCAAAAATGGTATTTTTTATTCCACCTACAAATTCGATATCATAATTTACTCCTTGAGAAAACCCTATGATACATCCCGTATCTACTTTTAATTTTTCGCCTGGTTGTAATTCTTTACGTGCTGTGGTTCCCCCGGCATGAACAAATGCCATACCATCTCCTTCTAGTTTTTGCATAATAAATCCTTCTCCTCCAAAAAGGCCTCTTCCTAATTTTCTAGAGAATTCAATTCCGACAGAAACTCCTTTTGCAGCACATAAAAAGGCATCTTTTTGACAAATAAACTTACCGCCATAGTTGGTTAAATCTATAGGTATAATTTTACCTGGATAAGGAGAAGCAAAACTCACCTTTTTCTTTCCTCCAACCTGATTGTAAAAGGCAGTCATAAACAAACTTTCTCCTGTCAAAAGTCGTTTTCCTGCACCAAAAATCTTACCCATGATTCCTTTATCCTTATTCGAACCATCACCAAAAATGGTGTCCATTTGTATTCCATCGTCCATCATCATAAAGCTTCCTGCTTCGGCAATAACTCCTTCTTGAGGATCAAGCTCTATCTCTACATATTGCATTTCTTCTCCTATGATTTCGTAATCGATTTCGTGTGCTGTCATTTTCTTATTGTTTGATTTATATTGATTAATGAATAATTACCTTATCAGTAAACAATTTTCAGAAAGTGTTACAATAAAGATTAGTATACATTTCAGAATATTGGATTAGCTTTTCACCTTAAGTGTCCATTCAAAATTAAAAGTAGACACCTCTACTCCATCCTTATTTGTCCCTACAGATTTCATCCATACAGTTTGGCCCTCACCAGTTTCAATTGTTTTTTCAATAGCTTTTTGTACCAAAGCACCATCATTACATACAAATGTGATTCTTCCGGTTGCCTTTTTAGTAAAAGTAGCATTGTTATTAGCTACTAGCATCGATATATTCTTTCCACTATTCCTAATATATCCCGTAACCAATGCTCCTGTAGTAAGTTCTGCGGCCATACCCTGTACCGCCCAGAACATAGATTTAAACGGATTTTGATTGACCCAGCGATGTTTAACCGTAACTGTACAAGAGTTTCTATCGATATTTTTTACTCGCACTCCACATATCCATGCCGAAGGTAACTTTAGTAATAAAAAGGAATTAAGTTGTCTTGGAGTAATTTTCATTGTTTTAGCTTTTAGTTGTTACAATATAGGCAAAAGTAATAGGTCTGGAAAAGATATTAAATCTTAAATTTATGTTAAAATATGGTACTATGTTTTGCATAATACCTTTTTTTAACCATATATTTGCATAAGAAACTATTATATACTTTTCAAAATGTCAACTAATAACCATAAAAATATCGCAACTTTCATGCATCTGGGGACATTTTCCAAATACTTTATCCCATTTGGAAATTATATCGTTCCCATACTGTTATGGACAACAAACAAGGATAAATCAGAATTTATCGATCACAATGGTAAGGAGGCCATTAACTTTCAATTAAGTATTTTACTGTACACAGTTGTATTGGCAATGTTTTCATTTCCGTTTTTTATTTTCAATGTACTTGGAGACGCCTCTATTTCAGATCTATTTCATTTTCATGATATCTCATTTAACTTTTCTGAGGCTGGTGGGTTTAGAACATTAATAGGTGCATCTTTTGTAGGTATTATTGCTTTAATTGGTTTTTTCCTTGAAATTATTTTTACCATAACCGCAGCTTTAAAAGCTAACAAAGGAGAAACGTATAGGTATCCACTTTGTATAAGATTTATAAAATAGTAATATGGTGTCATCTATCAATATAAAATATATCTTAATAACTATCTTGGCGGTAGTGCTTTCATTCTTTTTTCATGAATTAGCACATTTGCTTACCGGAGAGTTACTAGGATATTCGATGAAGATGACTCTTAATTCGGCTTACTTATCAGAGGGTACGTATCAATCACAATGGCATGGACAACTTGTAAGCGCTGCAGGACCAATATTTACAATACTATCAGCTTTCTTTTTCTTTTATATAATTAGAAGAACAAATAACATATACTGGTATCCATTTCTGTTCTTTGCTTTTGTTTTTAGGTTAATGGCTATGATGGTTTCCATTATAACGCCGAACGATGAAGCAAGAATTAGTTACTGGTTGGGTCTAGGATATTGGATATTACCATTAATGGTTTGCTTTATATTACTATTTCTATTAATAAAAACATCAAAAGAACAAGAATACAATTTAAAATTTAACCTAATCAATTATCTTTTAGCTAGCGTCTTTGTGACGGCAGTAGTATTCTTAGATCAATATCTATTAAAATAATCATCAATCAAACATCAATCAAAAAATGAACAGTTTAACTTTTAAAAATTAGTTTTATGAAGATCGAAAACACAAAAGCGCAAATGCGCAAAGGTGTTCTAGAATATTGCATACTTTCTATCCTAAAGGACGATGATGCTTATGTAGCTGAAATTTTAGAAACCCTTAAAGATGCAAAGATGCTTGTGGTAGAAGGTACTATATATCCCTTACTTACAAGGTTAAAAAACGCTGGACTATTAAGTTATCGTTGGGAAGAATCAACCTCTGGACCACCACGCAAATATTATGGACTCACAGAAACAGGAAAGTTGTTTCTAAAAGAATTAAATAGTACTTGGGATGAGTTACAGAATGCTGTAAACCTGGTAACCCAACAAAAAAAGAAGTAAAATGAATAAGACAATCAATATAAATTTAGCAGGTATATTTTTTCATATAGATGAAGACGCCTATCTGAAGTTACAGCGATATCTTGATGCTATACGACGTTCCTTTACAGATTCACAAGGTAGAGATGAGATCATAGCAGATATTGAAGCTCGTATAGCCGAATTGTTTAGTGAAAAAATAAAAGATGAAAGACAGGTAATCGGAGACAAAGAAGTGGATGAAGTAATCACAGTTATGGGGCAACCCGAAGATTATAGATTGGATGAAGAGATTTTCGAAGACGAACCAAAAGCTTCATATCAGAAAACGAAAAACGCTAAGCAGTTATTTAGAGATACCACAAACTCATACGTTGGTGGGGTAAGTTCTGGATTAGGTCACTATTTGGGAATAGAACCTATATGGATCAGATTAGCCTGGATATTATTTACCATATTCTCTAGCGGAGCCTTTATATTAATCTATGTAGCCTTTTGGATTTTTGTTCCAGAAGCAAAAACAACTTCGGATTTTTTGGCTATGAAAGGTGAAGCGGTAAACATAAGTAATATAGAAAAAAAGATAAAAGAAGGTCTTGATGATGTAGCGGATACCGTAAAAAATGTAGATTACCAAAAATACAGTAACAAGGTAAAAAGTAGTTCGACCACTTTTTTTGATGCTCTTGGTGATGTTTTACTATTCTTACTTAAAATATTTATAAAGTTTGTAGGCGTATTTTTTATCATCATTGCGGGTATTACATTAATTAGTTTATTCGTTGGATTATTCACCCTAGGTACTTTTGGATTTATGGATACCCCATGGGTAGAATATTTTGAAGTAGGCAGCCACCCAGAAGCTCCATTATGGTTGATTTCATTACTTACATTTTTTGCAGTAGGAATTCCTTTTTTCTTCCTTTTTATACTAGGGTTAAAAATTTTAATAAAAAACTTAAAATCTATAGGTACACCCGCAAAATTAGGATTATTAGGTGTATGGATATTATCATTAATAGGATTAGGAGTTTTAGGAATTCGACAAGCTACGCTCGAAGCATATGATGCCGAGGTTATCTCTCAAGAACAACCATTACAGATAACTAGTAAAGACACGCTTACTATAAAAATGCAGGGCAATAATAGATATGTTAATTACCCTAAACACAGACATGATTATAAAATCAAAAGAGATGATAAAGGCAATAAAGTAATTGTGGTTCAGGATATTGAGATATACTTAAAACCTACAACCAAAGATTCGATTGCTAGCATCGTAATCGAAAAAAAGGCAGAAGGTAGATCGTATGAAGAAGCATCAAAGCGTGCAGGCGAATTAAAATATGCTTATGAAGTAGAAGGTACTACCCTATTCTTAGATGGATTTGCAATTACGGATTATGCAAATAAATATAGAGATCAAGAAGTAAAAGTAATTTTATCATTACCAGAAGGAATTACCGTATTTGCTAATGATAACACATCCGGATATAATAATTCATGGAAATTCGATGATTATATCGCTATAGACGGTCGAGAAGAAAAATATCTGCATCTTGTTAATGGAAAATTTGAATGTGATGAGTGTCCAGAAAAAGATGAATGGGAATATAAAGATGATGATGATGACGATGACGATGATGGTGTGAATATCAAAATAAATTCTGATGATAACGATTTTAACCTAAAAATAGACGAAGATGGTGTGCAATTAAACAATGACCCTGTAAAGGTAAAAATAGACGAGGACGGGATAGAAATTAAAACCGAAAATTAAACGTATCTGATTTAAAATCAGAACATCAATCAAAAACAAACAATTAAATCAACATATTAAAACATTAAGTTATGACTACACTAGCCAAAATATTAATAACACTTTGCTTATCCTTAGCCTGTTGCTCTTGTAATATAAATTTTAACGGAATTAAAGGTCAGGGAGAAGTAATCAAAAAGGAAAGAACTATAAACGCAGAATTTGATGCTGTTAAAGCCAGCAGAGGATTAGATGTGATCCTAATTGACAGTAACGATGGAAGGATTGTTGTAGAAGCGAATGAAAATTTACATGAACATATAGAAGTATATGTTCAGGGTAATACCTTGCATGTTACATCAGACGAAAATATTTATTTCGCAGACGAAAAAAATGTCTACGTTTCATATGATAAACTGAATAAAATACATGTTAATAGTGGTGCCAGTGTCTCTTCGGAACAAGAAGTAAAACAAAAAGACATCGCCCTTACTGCTACTAGTGGAGCCGATCTTAGATTAAAAATTAAAGCGCAAACCGTAAATTCATCTGTATCAAGCGGTGCATTCATTGATCTTGAAGGAAATGTACAAAACCATATTGCAAGTGCATCAAGTGGTGCTAATTTAAGAGCCGAAGATCTTTTAAGCCTGGTAACAGAAGCTAAAGCGAGTAGTGGCGCAAATGTAAGAGTACATGCGCAAAATGAATTTACAGGAAAAGCTACTAGCGGAGGTAACGTAATTTATTATGGTAAACCAGAAAAAGTATCAGAAGTCGACAACTCTGGAGGTAACGTAAGAAGACATTAAACCCCTAACCACCTAACCAACCAATTAACCAATCAAAATTAGTACTGCCCGAAAAATACCCATTGTTGTTTAGTATAGATTATTATACATTATCTTTTTCGGGCAGTTTTTTAATTCATTAACTATTTTCTCTCATCTACTCATCATAGATATAACCAAGAGGGATACAACTTTAATTCATCAATTTACCTCTTCAAACTAGGTTAAAAAAAAACGATATAATGGTATTAAAAAAAATCACCCTTGTACTGGCTTTTGCTTTACTATGTTAATGCTCTTCTATTACATATTTAATGTACAGTATAACGATGCAGTTTTGAGAAATTATCGTTACCATACTTATAAATAATCATGAAGCATGTTAAGAAAATTTTAATTCTTATTGTTCTATTTTTCATATTCATTGCAATTTTATTCGCTTGTGACGTAATTTGGAAATCTCCCCCGTTTTACAATGTCGAGACAAATAGAAAACTGAATGCCCTCATAATGAATATGGAATCCTACGAACAAATTTGGCAAACCCATCCTAGGCCATATTGTTATACGATCAATTCGACATCAGGAGGAAAAGCTTATATTCTTGGTCTTGAACATCTAACCGATCAAAACCACCCACAGTTTAACACTATTCGAAATATATGGAATGAAGCTAATCCTTCTTTTGCTTTTGTAGAAGGAAGATTAGGATTTTTATGTACCTGGCTTCAAGATCCTGTAGAGAAATATGGCGAAAGTGGATTAGTTTCAGAATTGGCAAAAAAAAGGGGAACTACATTATATACATGGGAACCTACTCGGAATGACGAAGTCGAAATTTTGATGAAACAGTTTCCCGTTGAACAAATAGCTATGTTCTATTCATTCCGACCGTATTTTAGCAACATAAGACATGGTAAACCCGAAAATCCAGAAAAGAAGCTACAAGAATACTTAGAAAGCAGAACAGATTATGACTATATAAGAGGTGTATTTAAATCCTGGGAAGAATTGGATAGTATTTGGCAGAAAGATTTCCCTGAAATTAATTGGAGAAACTACTCAGACGAACAAGGTTGGCCCGAAGGTTATCTATACGAAATATGGAACGCATCTAATTTATCCAGAGGTTTTCACCTTATTCAAGCAATCACAGAATTAGTTGAAAAAGGCGAGATTGTTTTTGTTACTATGGGAGTTAGTCATGCTCCCCGAATTGAAAATGCTCTAAAAACTACAATAAAATAATCATTCTCAATAATTACATATAGCCAAACCAATATCTTAGCACTGTAACGTATCATTTATAATACAGTCTATTTATATTTGTAAACCTATTTTGAAAAGTACATACTTAAAAATCAAAAATTCTGTTTATACAGTATAAATTTCACACAAATGAGAACATCCTTATTAATATTGTTTTCACTTCTTATACTAGGAAGTGTCTATGGACAAAGAGAAAAGGTTAAAGGCAATAAAATAGTTAGCACCGAAGAATATGATGTAGAAGGGTTTCATACAATAGAAATATATGAAGGCTTCGAAGTTACATTTGATGAAAGTAGTGATAGCCAAATAAAAATTGAAGCCGATAGTAATATTCAACGCGTCATACAAGTAGAGGTAGTTGATAGCGTTCTCACCATAAAATCTGACAAAGACCTTCGTCGTGCAAAGGCATTAAATTTGGATATATTGTATAGCTCTGAGCTTAAAAAAATTGTTTTGTATGACAAGGTAAATGCCAAATCATTATCTTCAATACATACAAATCAACTTACCATCGAGGTCAATGACTATGCTCAGTTATTTTTATCGGCCGAAACTGGTAAATTGAGTTGTATTACAAATGGAAAATCTTTTGCAGAAATACATGCTACAACAACAGACGCAGTATATCAAATAAATGAAAATTCAGAATTAAAAGGGATTTTAACAGCGGATAATCTTAAGGTTGATTTATATCAAAAAGGATCCTCAAAATTAGAAGGTGAAGTAAAATCTATGTTGGTTAGAGCTGATAATACCTCTGATTTTTTTGGTGAAAAACTAAATGCATTAAAAACTACTCTAATTGCAGAAGGATCAAGTGACTGCTATATCCAAACTAGTGAAGAAATTAGTATCGAAGCTAAAGATAAATCTGAGATATTTCTTCTTGGAGAACCCAAGATTATAATCCAAGGTTTTGCAAACGAAGCTACTTTATTCAAAAAGAATATTGATTACGTTCCTAGCAAACTTAGATTAAATTAAAAAAGGCATTCTAATACTAAAAATATGTATTAGAATGCCTTTTTTGACCTTTTATGCTACTTATTTTCTAAGCCGAAACACTTTCATTGGTTTCAACAGTAGCTAGATATCGTTCTGCATCCAAAGCAGCCATACATCCAGTTCCTGCCGCAGTAACTGCTTGTCTATATTCTTTATCCTGAACATCTCCAGAAGCAAAAACTCCAGGGATATTTGTTCTGGTAGACTTACCTTCGGTAATCAAATATCCTGTATCGTCCATATCCAATTGCCCTTTAAAAATATCAGTATTAGGTTTGTGCCCAATTGCTATAAACAACCCTGTAATTTCAATCTCACTCTTATCACCGGTCTGGTTATTTACCATACGCAATCCTTCTACCACTTGATCACCCAAAACTTCATCAACCTCGGTATTGTATAGCACCTTAAGATTTGGAGTATTGTTTACTCTATGTTGCATTGCTTTTGATGCTCTCATATAATCTTTACGCACTAACATGGTAACGCTGGAGCAAATATTAGACAAATACGTAGCTTCTTCGGCAGCTGTATCTCCAGCTCCTACAATAGCTACATCTTGACCCTTGTAGAAAAACCCGTCACAAACGGCACATGCCGAAACTCCGCCGCCACGTAATTTTTGCTCACTGGGCAATCCTAAATACTTTGCAGTAGCACCAGTAGAAATGATCACACTTTCTGCTTCTATTTCTGTAGTATTATCAACAGTAACTTTATGTATACCACCTACTTCTTTACTAAAATTAACAGATGTTACCATTCCAATACGTACTTCTGTACCAAAACGTTCTGCTTGTTGTTGTAATTGAACCATCATCGTTGGACCATCAATACCCTCTGGATATCCAGGGAAATTATCAACTTCGGTAGTCGTTGTTAATTGACCTCCAGGCTCCATTCCTGTATACATTATTGGTTTTAGATCCGCTCTAGCTGCATATATTGCTGCAGTATATCCTGCAGGCCCAGATCCTATTATAAGACATTTTATTCTTTCTATTGTATCAGACATAATCAGTATGTTTTATCTGATGTAAAAGTAGCAATTTGCACATAAACCTTACATTAAAGTTATTAAGAATTATTATTCGTCTATAGACATCTTAAATAATTATTAAATCTAGGCCGATTCTTTGGTGACCACTATATATTTGTATGTTAATCAATCAGTTTACAATAATGCGAAGCATAATCATCATTTTTTTGATATTATTTGGCACAAATGTTTATTCACAGAATAAAAAAGCAGATAGTTTAATTAATTTATTAAATCTGCATCAAAAAGATGACACCCAAAAAGTAGATTTATTTAATGCAATAGGTTTTGAATATTGGATTACAGATGCCAACCAGTCTATTATTTATGGACAAAATGCTTTACAATTATCTCATGAAATAGGATATGCACTAGGAACAGCAAAAGCCAATCGCATAATAGGTGTTGCTCATTGGGCACAAGGAAATCAAAATGAAGCTCTTCGGTTTTTGATCAATTCTCAAAAAGAATTTCAGAACCTGAACAATGAAAAAGGTATTGCAAATACAATGCTCAATATAGGCATGGTATACGCAGATCTCAAGGAATACGATAAGGCTTTATATAATTACAATATTGCTATCGATCATTTTACAGCATTAGATTTAAAAAGCCGTATTGCAACTACATTTACCAAAATAGGTACCGTTTATCTAGAAAAAGGGTTGTTTTATGATGCTAAAGAATATATCTCAAATGCTTTAAAACTACATAATCAAGATAATTTTACATATGGTATAGCCGAAGCGCATAACCGCCTGGGTATTTTATATCTTAATGAAGGAGAATATGTACAAGCCAAGTATCACATCGAAAGATCTATTGCTACAGGAAAACAAATCGATGACAAAGACGGACTCACTAGTAACCTAATACAATACGGGAAATTACTTCGGTTAGAAAACAATTTTGAAGCTGCCGATATTCATCTTGAATTAGGACTAAATAGGGCCAGGGAAAATAACTTAAAAAAATACGAATTACAGGCGTATCACGAATATAAAGAACTAAGGAAGCAACAAAACAATTTTGAAGAGGCTTTAGTCTTTTATGATCGCTATGTTGCCCTCAGGGATTCTATTTTTAATACCGAAAAATCTAAGCAAATTGCTTATCTCGAATTTGAAAATGAATTAGAAAAACAAAATCAAGAACTCAAATTTTTACAGGATCAAGAAAAAACAGATACTTTAATCAAATGGAGTTTATTACTAGGGATACTAGTTGTTATTATTGCAGGTATTTTAATACTAAAAACCATTCAACAAAAATCTCGTAAAAGCAAAGATCTATTAGAAAAAAGTAATGAACTACTTCAATCCAGAGCAACTTTGGCAAAACAAACAATCGAAAATGCGCATTTGAAAGAACAGGAGCTAAAACAACAATTAAAATTTAAAAACAAAGAACTTACCTCATACACTATCAATTTTCTTCAAAAAAATGAATTACTTGAGCAGTTGCAAAGCACTGTGCTTTTAGCAAAAAAAGCTACTCCAAAAGAAAAAGATAAGCTTATTAATGAAATCAATAAAACTATTAGAGTACATCAAAATATTGATAAAAACTGGGAAGATTTTAAACGCTTTTTTGAAGAGGTACACATTGATTTTTATACAAAACTAAAAAGCAAACACCCTAGTTTAAGTGCTAATGACCTAAAAGTGTGCTCACTCACACGACTTAATCTTAACATAAAAGAAACCGCCAGTATCTTGGGAATCTCTCCAGAAAGTGCCAAAACCGCTCGTTATCGACTCAGAAAAAAGTTGGAGCTCTCTCAAGAACAAGAAATTTTTACTTATTTATTGGATCTTGAGGGAGAATAAATGTTTATCCTGAAAAATTCATTATTATTTCCACTTAAAGCTTAACAGGTGTTAAAAATCTATCTATCAACACTATAAATACATTTGTCTACTTAATGTTTACTTAAAATTAAGATTCATACCATTACCGTCTACTATTTATAAACAGCTGTTTACCAAGGATATACTCTAATTATTTCTAAGCAAATGCATCTGTCTATACTTTTGTTTCGGAGAACAAATTAAAGTATAACAGAATTAAAAAGTAAAACATGTTAGAGATCATAAAAACACTACCAACCCCTCTTGAAATATTGTTGGATCCAATATCACTTATAATATTAGGAATGTACGCAGTACTAATGATTTGGGAGGCACTAGTACCCGCCAGACAATTACCAAAAGTTAAATATTGGAAACTAAAAGGAAGTATTGCATTTGTTACATTTTTCTATTTGTCCACCTACTTTCCATTACTATGGGATGAGTACCTCGTAAAATATCAGGTATTTGACCTTACAAGTTTAGGTACTGTAAAGGGTGCCATAGTAGGAATTTTCATATATGAATTAGGGCTATACATATGGCACAGAACAATGCATAATAGCAATTTATTATGGAAAGTGTTTCACCAAATGCATCACAGCGCAGAAAGGTTAGACAGTTACGGAGCCTTTTATTTTAGTCCTTTGGATATGGTTGGTTTTACCCTTCTAGGAAGTTTGTGTTTAGTGGTTATAACCGGTTTTACAGCAGAAGCAACTACTATAATTATCTTAGGTACTACATTTCTTGCTATTTTTCAGCATAGCAATATTAAAACGCCAAGTTGGCTAGGATATATTATTCAAAGACCCGAAGCGCATACCTATCATCACGCAAAGGGAATTCATTCACACAACTACTCCGATTTTCCAATTATCGATATACTATTCGGAACATTTAAAAATCCTAAAACATATAGCCATGAAACTGGTTTTTATCAAGGTGGATCAAATAAAATAAAGGATATGTTATTGTTTAGAGATATATCTCAAAAAAAGTAATGGGTTGAGTTTGCAAAGGTCATTCCTGGTTTTTCTGTTATAAGAAAAATTAGGGGTGACTTCTAAAGAAATAAAGAAAATTATGGAATCATTAGAAAATTTACATTATAAAATCTGGAGTATATTTTTAGAATTAAGATCTTTTATATGTACAATTACATATAGTATGTTATTGTTTTATATAGTATCAGAAAAAAACCTTAACTCCGGAACACTATTATACCTAGAAGTGTATAACATCACTTTATTCTACATCATTTTAAACATGTTATTGTTCGCTAAAGACATATTACACCCTAAAATAAAAAACAAATATTCTAGAGGACTAATAGAACTATTATTAATTATAAGCTCTTCTGCAATTTTGATTATTTCCTTATACCTATTTAGAAATACTATTAACGATTCTGGCTTAGGTAATGTGGTTGTCAAAATTAATGCATTGGCAGTAATTGTATTATCTGTATACATCTTCTGGTCCTCTTCTTCACCATCACACAAATCTGAAAATAAATAAAGATTACAGTAAACACTTAACATTAAATGTCGAATGAAAAAATTATTGTGAATGTACAATTCAAAACAAGTATATCGCAAGATAAGTTAACCGAAATTTCTAATCAGAGTCTCGAAGAAATGGCAAAAATAAAAGGTTTAATAATTAAATATTACCATATAAACCCAGAAACTAAAATCGTTGGAGAAACATATTTATTTGAGAATTTAAAATTAGCAAGAGATTATTTAAACAATTTTTTCTTACAGGGAATTGGACCTAAATATGGTATCATCCCAGAAACCCTAAAGATGGAAACCGGTATTGTATATATGGAAGTAAAAGGAAAAAGCACAAAACACAAATGGAAATATTATAATCCCAACTAGAAAGTCTAAATTTATTCCCAAAATAAAAGTCATGACATTTTTTGACATTCTTGATATTTTGGGTACTATAGCTTTTGCTATATCTGGCGCTTTAAGTGCTATGAACCGAAGGTTAGATCTTTTCGGGGTTTTTATTATTGCTTTTGTAACGGCAATTGGAGGAGGAACTATAAGAGATATACTTATTGGAAACACTCCTGTGTCCTGGATGCAAAATACATTAAACATTTACCTTATTGGTGGTGCCACTGCTCTATCTATTACTTTTAGAAATAAATTAAATTACCTTAAAACCTCTCTTTTTCTTTTTGATACTATAGGGTTAGGAATTTTTACAATCATTGGTGTAGAAACCGGTATTCATTCAGGATTAGAGCCCATTGTATCTGTAGCCTTAGGAGCTATGACAGGTTGTTTTGGAGGAGTGATTCGAGATATCTTATGTAATGAGATTCCTGTTATTTTTCGAAAAGAGATCTATGCTACAGCGTCAATCGCGGGTGGCGTATGCTTTATGATAATGCATTCGTTGGATATACATCAAAATATAACCTATACAGTCACTACTTTATGTATTATCTTGATACGATTATTAGTAGTTAAATATCAGGTTACTTTACCTATGTTTTCCGTCAAAAATCAAACAACCAAGTAACACTATTCCGTTACATTAATTATGTTGATATTACTTTTTTAATTTTATTGTTATGAAATTTGTTCCTAAATCCAAAAACTACATTGAAAAGGTTAGAGAAAGTTTTGAGCGACAAGAATTCATGAAATTAATCTGTGCGTCACTGGTTGATGTACAACCCGGGTATTGCGAAATACACGTACCGTATCAAGAAAGTCTTACCCAGCAACATGGTTTTTTTCATGCTGGTGTGATTAGCACTATTGCCGATAATACTGCTGGTTACGCGGGGTTTTCTTTGATGGAAGAAAACTCGTCTGTATTGACCGTAGAATTTAAAATTAATTTAATTGCCCCTGGAGATGGTGAAGTATTGATCGGTAAATCCAATGTTATAAAACATGGCAGAACATTAACTATTTGCAAATCTGATATTTTTATCCGTAAAAATGGAAAAGAAAAACTTTGTGCTGTTTCGCAATTAACGTTAATCGAATTGAAAAATAGTTCTGATAAAAAATATAACTCTTAACGATGGAAAAACATTATGAGCTAACAGATCATGAATTTGAAAAACAATTTGAAGATTGTAGTTTACCTCCTTCCCTATTTAGTCATGAAGCACATTTGCGTTTGGCATGGATATATATAAATGCATCTGGCGAAACTAAGGCTTGCGAAGCAATTAGCTCCCAAATATTAAAATTTGCAACCATAAATGGTGATCCTGGTAAATTTAATAAAACAGTAACTGTTGCAGCTATAAAAATTGTAAACAACTTTCTAAAAAAATCAAAGTCCTCTAATTTTCAAGATTTTATTGAAGAGTTTCCGAAATTAAAATTCAATTTTAAAGAATTAATAAGCTGTCACTATGGATTTGATATCTTCTCGTCAAAAGTGGGTAAACAAAAGTTTTTAGAGCCCGATTTATTGCCTTTCTAATTCATAAACCTATTAAATTAATAAAAAAAGCACCACAAATAGTGGCGCTTTCTCTCATCAACATTAACCGTATCGCCCTACTTAGGCATCACCACATCGCTAATTATATGGATCACTCCATTTTTTGCCATAACATCAGTTTTTAAGATTTGGCTGTATTTCCCATTTTGATCTTTTAACCAAATTTTACCTTCTTTTTGAACTACTTTTAATTTCGCTCCATTAAGCGTAGTTACTTCAGTTTTTCCTTTGCCTTTCTTTAATGCATTTACCACATCACTTGCCGCAAGTTTTCCACTTACCACATGGTATGTAAGAATTGATGTTAAGGTTTTTTTATTTGCTGGTTCTAATAATGAGTTAAGTGTTTTTGAATCAATCTTACCAAAGGCATCATTAGTGGGAGCAAATACTGTAAAAGGACCATCTCCTTTTAAAGCCTCTACCAAATCAGCAGCTTTCAATGCAGCTACAAGTGTTGAAAAATCATCCACAGATACGGCTACATCCACAATATCTTTGTTGTTTTTTTGAGCAGATACTGATTGTGCGATAAAGAATAAAAAAAGAGTTGAGATAATAAAAATTAATTTTTTCATGATTTCTATTTTAATAATTAAACATTTTTTGCGCGCTTTATATTATCATATACACATGTTTAATCGTTTTGGATGAGGTTAGATGATTTTTTTCTTAAATTTGAATAACCTTACCCATAAAATGCAAGACGATTTAGAGCTTATTAAACGACTACAAAATCAAGATAATATGGCATTATCATTGATTTATGATAAGTACTCTGCTGCCTTGTATGGTATTATTTTACGTATCTGTAAAAACGAAGCTAAAGCTCAGGATATATTGCAAGAAACATTTATAAAGATTTGGCAAAAATCAAATTCGTATAACTCAGAAAAAGGTAAATTTTTTACCTGGTCCTATAGAATAGCCAAAAATCTTGCCTTAAATTCTATGCGTAGTCCGTCTAAGCTCATCCAAAATGAAGATTTGAGTGTATATAAAGATAAAGATCAAGAAGAGTCCGAAATAGATCTATTACAATTAAGTGGTTCTTTAAAACAATTAGAACCTCATCATCAAAAAGCGTTAGAACTGGTTTATTTTAATGGATTAACACATAGAGAAGCTCATGAAGAAATGGATGTACCTTTGGGCACATTTAAATCTTATATTAAGCAGGCTTTAAAAAAGTTAAGAGAGGTATACCAGAAAGAACTTTTTATATTGTGGGTAATTATAGAAATGATGATATGATGGATAGAAATTCTATAAAAGATACAGGAATACTAGAACAGTATTTATTAGGTGAGCTTTCAGAAGATCAACAAATCGAGGTTGAAAACATTCTGAGGGAAGACGCCGAATTGCGAGCGTATTTTAACAAAATAGAGAATGATTTTGAAAGCATGGCTTTCGAAAATGCTATTACTCCTCCTTCACATATTAAAAACAACATTTTTGATACTATTCAGAATCAATCTGTAACACAGCCCGATTCTATACAAGTCAAAAATCAACGTTCAACATATTTGGCAATAGCTGCAAGTCTCGCTGTTTTATTTATGATAGGTAGTGGTTGGTTATATACGCAATGGCAGCAGTCTAAAAATGATATGCAACTTGTACAGAATGAAACCAACGACTTAAAAGAACGTATCATCGTTCTAGAACAAAACTTGAATAAAACCAATGGATGGTATCAAGCCATCAATAATCCAAATACATTAAAACTAGTACTTAATGGTAATCAGGTATCTCCTGCTTCTAGTGCGATCACTTATGTAAATCATAAAGAAAAAACGATATTGCTCAACCCGCAAGGACTTGCAACATTAGATAGCGAACACACGTATCAAATGTGGGCTGATGTAGAAGGAGAAATGATTGATATGGGAGTTATATCAGCAGGTCAAGAAATGATTGCTATGAAATATATTGATCATGCAGAATCTATTAATATTACCATAGAACCTGCTGGTGGAAACGATCACCCTACGGTAGAAAGATTAATTGCCAATGTGCTTCTTTAAAAAATAAATAGTATGTCGATTTCACTTCCCGTTATTATACCTGTTTTGCCATCGGCAGATATTAAAAGAGATCTCTTATGGTACAAAGAAAAAACAGGTTTCGAACCTTTATTTGGTGATCATATGTATGCAGGTATAAGAAAAGGCAATTTAGAAATTCACTTACAATGGCATGCCGATACCGAAGATGATCCCTTATTGGGTGGATCTGTAATCAAGATTTTTGTAGAGAATGTACAAGAATTATTTGATGAGTTTGTTCAAATAGGAACAGTTCCTTCAAATAAATTAAGACGCAATACTCCATGGGGGACACATGAATTTAGTTTTTATGACCTTAATAAGAATGCCATTTTTTTTGTTGAAGACGCATAATAGTGTCTAATACCTTTAATTATGAGAAAAATATTAATTATTAGTGTATTTATTTTCACAAATACCTTTTTACAAGGACAAGAACAAAACGCTAAACACCTAGATAAGGTACAATCGCTAGAGAGTACACTCCAAACTTTGTATACAGTTATATCTGGCGAAAAGGGTGAAGAAAGAGATTGGCAATTATTCAAATTTCTTTTTAAACCAGAAGCCAAACTTATTCCTTCGGGAAAAGACAAAGAAGGTATTTTCAGGATACGATATATGTCTCCTGATGAGTATATTAGCACCTCTGGAGCATGGCTAATAAAAAATGGTTTTTTCGAAAAAGAAATTCATAGAACCGTACAAACTTTTGGTAATATTACTCAAGTGTTTAGTACCTACGAATCTTTTAAAAGTAAAACAGATCAAGAACCCTTTATGAGAGGTATCAATAGTATTCAATTACTAAATGACGGAAATAGATGGTGGATCGTAAATATATACTGGAGTCAAGAATCTGAAGAAAACCCTATCCCGAAAGAATATCTACCTAACTAATAATCAGATTTTTATGATATTCAGAAAAGCAACTTTTTTGGATCTTCCAACAATCATACAAATGATTGCCGATGATGATCTTGGGCAAACCAGAGAAGATTATCAGGATCCCTTACCACAAGACTATATCGATGCTTTTAATCACATACAAAATGATCATAATCAGGAATTGATTATCGTAGAAGATGAACATTCAAAAATAGTAGGCACATTACAATTATCTTTTATTCAATACCTAACTTATAAAGGAGGCATCCGTGCACAAATCGAAGCAGTTAGAGTTCAAAAAGATCATAGAGGAAAAGGTATAGGAGAAAAAATGTTTAAATGGGCAATAGTACGCGCACAAGAAAGAGGTGCTCATTTACTTCAACTTACCACAGATAAAAAGCGTCCAAAAGCTATTCAATTTTATAAAAAACTTGGTTTTAAGGCATCTCATGAAGGAATGAAACTTCATTTTTGATTCTAATTTTATCATAACCTTAATAATTGATTTGATGAATAATATCTATATTTCGTTTTATCAATCAAATCAATTATGAAAAAAATATCAATACTTCTATTTTTTGTAATATCTATATCCGTATTTAGTCAAGAAAATGCTGAGGTGCGATCCGTATTTCCTGAAATTATTTCGCAATTACCAACTGTTAGAGACTTTACCATCTCTCCTGATCAAAATGAAATATATTTTACAGCTCAGGGATACTTAGGAGAACTCTCTACAATAATAAAAGTAACTAAAGAAAATGGTGTTTGGTCCAAACCCGAGGTTGCTCCTTTTTCTGGACAATACACAGATCTCGAAGCAATGTTTTCTCCGGATGGGCTAAAACTTTTTTTCGTCTCAAACAGACCTATTGACAATACCAAATCAGAAGCCAAAGATCAAGATATTTGGTATATAGAAAGAGCAACCACTTCTGGTAGTTGGTCAACTCCTAAAAATATTGGAAGCCCAATAAATACCTCTGGAGATGAGTTTTATCCATCTATCGCCTCGAATGGAAATTTGTATTTTACCAGTACTGCCGAAACGTCAAAAGGAAAAGATGATATTTTTATGAGCACATGGGAAAATGAAAAATACAGTCCTCCTATTTCATTAAGTGAAGCTGTGAATTCTCCCGGATATGAATATAATTCGTATATCTCTCCGGACGAATCCTTTTTAATCTTTGGAGGATATCAACGTAAAGATGGATTAGGAAGCGGTGATTTATACATTTCTTATAAGGACAAAGAAGGTAAATGGGGTGCTGCAAAAAACCTATCCAAAGAAATTAATTCTAAAAAAATGGATTACTGCCCCTTTTACGATCATAAAACACAAACTCTTTACTTTACAAGTAAAAGAAGTAACATCAAACAAGATGTAACTCAACCAAAAAATCTCGAACAATTATTAAAGTTACTAAATGCTTATGAAAATGGATTAAGTAAAATATATAGCACATCGATCAAATTATAGTATCGCACCTATTTAACAACAACTTATCTCCTTTTTATGATTACATCAATATACTAATTCGTATTTTTGCCCGAAATTTAGTACTCATAAATGAGAGTTCTTTTCTCGATATTATTAGTTTTAACTTTTACGATTAGACCTATGATGGAGGTCAGCACAGTGCTGTACTATCAACTTAATATTGATTATATCGTAGACAAATATTGTGTGAATAAAGAACGACCAAGACTTAACTGTAATGGGAAATGCTATTTAATGAGCCAGATGAAAGCCAAAACACAGCCTTCCAAAGAAACATCTGAATCTATGGTTAGTACAGAAGCTTTTATTCCTCTTTTTTTTCAGGACAATTCAATTCAAATAAAAAACACACACCCTTTTCTTTCTGAACAATTACAAAATTGGAAATTAAAGAGTGTCCATTCAAAATCAATTCCCAACGATATTGATCACCCGCCAGACAGTTGGCTTTCTTAAATAATCAATGTTTTGATACCTGCAGAGAATAGATTTTCGTACATCTATTCCACAAGTCAATATCATAAAAATCAAATCTTTTAAAAATATAAAGATGATATTTCCTATGGCCCAAAATCATTGGGCCATTGGGATCATCATGACAATTCATTATATACAATGAAAAAATATATCTATGCCCTAATAACACTAGTGGCAACACAAATAGCGTATGCCCAAGAGCCACCTCAAGAGCAACCTACAGATAGCATTGGTACTACTGAAACTCTGGAAGAAGTTCTAGTAACTTCGGCTAGTAGAGAAACGCAAAGACGTTCTGATGTGCCAGGGTCCATTGCTACAATAAATGCAAAGGCAATTAAAGAAACCAAAGCATTTGGTATTGATCAATTAGTGAATCAAGTACCAGGTGTATTTATGTCGACATCCAGAGTCGCTAGCAATGAACAACATTTTATGGCCGTGCGTTCTCCAATATCGACCAAAGCATTGTTCTTATATCTCGAAGATGGGTTACAAATTAGACCTACTTCTGTTTTTAACCATAATGCCTTATTAGAAATGAATGACGTTTCTTATAAGCGAATAGAAGTATTAAAAGGGCCAGCTTCCAGCATTTATGGTAGTGAGGCAATTGGGGGGAGTTTTAATTTTATTACCAAAGAACCATCTGATAAATTAAGTGGTAGTGTAGGTTTTCAGACTAACGATTTGGGGCTTTCGCGCTATGAGTTCGAAATTTCAGATCGGGTTAATGAAAAAATAGGCTTTTATCTAGGAGGTTTTCATGCAAAAAGACAAGATGGCCCAATAGAACATAGTGATTATGAAAAAATAGTTATTACATTCAAGACCGTTTTTGATATAAATGATACCACCAATTGGACTACAGTTTTTGATCTTATCGATTATAGATCTGATATGACAGGGTCATTAAGTGAAGCCGATTTTAATGGTGGAAATTTTGAGAGTGATCAAACATTTACAGAACGAGAAGCGATTGCTTTTAGAGTAAGAACTACCATTAGTACTTTCTGGAATAATTACAATAAAACTTCGTTTAATTTTATTGTTAGAGATAATCGAATGGATCAAAATCCATCATATAGAGTTAGACAGTTTAGAGATCAGGGGCAATTAACTGGTTTTGGTTCTGGAGAAATAAACTCCAATCAATTTAAAAGTTTTGTTGGATTGATTCAACATAAATTAGATTTTAATGTTGCCAATTCTTCTTTAATTATTGGCGCAACTGCCGACTATTCTCCTCAAGAATATGTTGCTGAGACTACCAATATAATTGTAGATCCCGAAACTGGGAGGAATATTGATTTCACCATAAACTCAGGAGATTTTATATTAAATTATGAAGCTAATATTTTTAATTATGCAGGTTTTTTTCAATACGAAATATCTCCTTTAAATGCCTTAAAAATAACTGCTGCATTGCGTTATGATGGTTTCGAATATGACTATAACAATCTTGCAGATGATATTGTTGGCGTTAATGACGCCGTTGATAATTTTAATAACCTTACTCCCAAATTAGGTGTAAACTATAACTTTACCACAAAATCAGGATTTTATGCAAATTACTCGCAAGGTTTTACTCCACCGCAGGTCTCAACATTATACCGTAATAGAAATGCATTGAGAGGTATAAAACCTAGTCGTTATGATAATTATGAAATAGGAGGGTATTTTGCTTCATCAAAAATCAAATTAGACGGAGCCATTTATATTTTAGAAGGAAAAAACACTTTGATTACTTTGCGTGATCAAGATGATAATTTTTTCAATACTAATGCTGGTAAAACCAGATCATACGGAGTAGAGTATGGTATTACCTGGACACCGATAAAAGAACTATCCCTAACGCATAATGGTAGTTATGCACATCATAGATATATTGAGTTTTTTGATCGAGGTGTTGATTTTTCGGATACCGATCGAGAAACAGCTCCCAACCTATTGGGGACTTCACTAATTACATACCGAAAAAACATTAATCAATATTTGGGTTTTAGTATTACGGCAGAACATGAACTCGTAGGTAAGTATAATACTAGTTTTGAAGGACAGGTAGCTAACGAAGATGGTTCTTTTGATACTGCTACCTATGATGGGCATAATGTGTTTAACCTAAGAGCCACTGTAAACTACAAAGGTTTTGAAATTTGGGGGCACGCCTTAAATATTTTTGACGAATTGTATGCCGCCAGAGCTTCTTTTAATCGTTTTAGAGGAGAAAATAGTTTTACCATTGGCAATCCAATAGCATTTCATATGGGAGCCAGATACAATTTTTAAAAATATGAGCTGCGGGGTTCTATAGCCTCGTAGATCTAAAAAATATGATATGAAAAAAAATGAAAATTTAAATAAATGGCTCTGGAAATGGCATTTTGTAGCCGGATTGATTTCACTCCCTTTTATACTTGTTCTTTCAATTACCGGGGGTATCTATCTCTTTAAAACCGATTATGAAACTCCTAGGCAGAAACATATAAAAGAGGTAATGGTACAAGGAAACCCAATATCTTTTGAAAAACAATTGCAAATAGCCAACAAAAATGCTTTTAAAAAACCAAATGCATTAATCGTTTCGACGAAACCAAATCTAGCAACAGAATTTATTTCTGGACGTTTTGGAGGAAAAAGCAGTTTATATGTAAACCCATATTCTGGCAACGTTTCTGGGCAAATTATTAGTAAAGAAACCGACATGTTTAAAATCAGAAAATTACATGGCGAATTATTAATGGGGAAATTTGGTACTAAAATCGTTGAGCTTATTGCCAGTTGGATGGTAGTTTTAATTCTTACAGGATTATATATTTGGTGGCCCATACGCAGTTGGAATGTTAAAGGCTTATTTATTCCTAGAATACGACAGGGAAAAAGAATATTATTCAGAGATTTACATGCCATAATCGGTTTTTGGATATCGGGTTTACTCATCCTGATTCTTGCTGGTGGTTTTCCGTGGACAGATGTTTTTGGTTCAAACTTTAAACAAATCCAAAAAATCACAAATACTGGGTATCCGGCATCTTGGAATGGAACACAATTACAATCAAAACCAACAGGAAAACCGTTAACGGTAGATCAAATGGTTGCCAAAGCTAATTCTCTATACCTTCCTGGTGTAGTAACACTTCATTTACCAAAAGGGCCTAAAAGTATTTTTAGTGTTTCTAATCAAAATCCGTCTCACCTTAAATCACAGAAGAAAATACACTTTGATCAATACTCGGGACAACAAATTTTATCCAATGATTGGGAAGATGTTGGTGTATTAATGAAGGGCAGAATGTGGGTTATGGCTTTTCATCAAGGAGAGTTCGGGACTTGGAATTGGGTATTGATGTTAAGTGTAGCATCAGCATTAACTGTAATGAGTATTTCGGCCCTTGTTTCTTATGTATTAAGAAAACGTAAAGGAACATGGGGTATCCCAAAAGTTCCTATAGCATTTAAAGTTGGGTATGGAATAGTGATCCTTATAGGAATACTCTCTTTAGTCTTTCCATTATTTGGAGCTAGCTTACTCACTTTATTAGTAATAGAGTATATTAAAAAAATAAATAAAAGAAAGAAAACTATGGTATAAATGGCTAATAGGTAAACCAAGATATGTCAAAATTGCACCTCTAAACCTGGAATATAACCTCGGTTCCATTATTAGTGAAAAAATAAACTTTAAAATTACCATGGACATTGTAACTTATATTTTGATAGCCGCAATAGTATTTTGTATTTTTCAAATTGTAATTCAGATATGTAAAATGAATAAAATTGCAAAACAGCACAAAGAAGAAAAACGCAAAATAGAAAAGGAAAAATAATATATTTAAACACAAATAAAACTAATTATGAAAGCATCATTTTTTTATTCAATAGCAATAATAATAGTACTTTTTACATCCTGTAATCAACTTTCTAAAGAAGAACAAGAGTTTGATATACTTATGCAACAGGTAATAGACGTACATGATGAAGTAATGCCCAAAATGGGAGAAATGAGTACACTAATAAGAGAATTAGAAGCTAAAATAGACACTACCGCAAATGGACAGAGGTATGCCAAAACCCAACAGGATGTAAAAGATGCTTATGACTATATGATGACTTGGATGGGTGACTTTAGTAATACATTTCCGCATGAAACAGATGATAAAATAAGTAAAGAAAAACTGTCATCGCAAATAAAATTACTTAAAGAAGAAGATATTAAAGTAAAAAAATTAAGAGATCAAATCAACTCTAGTATCAAAAATGCCAAAGAACTACTAGAAAAGTCCTGATTATACCGTACAATATAATTTATAAAAAAGTTTTACTTTAGCAGTTGCAACAAATCGCTTAAATCAATGAGAAAAATTATTTTATTTACCACTGTACTGTTTGTAACCACCTTATCTGTAAATGCACAGAAAAAAAAGGACCTCCTTGAAGAGATTGACAAATTAAGACAGGAACTGAAAACTACCAAGGGAGAGCTTAATGACTCTCGTAGCAAAGAAAGAGCCTCGTTAACCAAAGTAAAGACTATTGAGCTACAGGTAAACGATCTTAAAGAGACAAATGCTACTTTATTGACCAATATGAGTAATTTCACACAGTTATCTAATCAAAAAGCAGAAAACTTAAAGAAATCTCAAGAAATTATTCAGGCAAAAGACAGGCAACTGATCACTATAAATGATGCATTGACCAAGGCCGACTCCACCAAATTAATAACTTTTAGTGCTTTTAAGAATGCTATTGGTGGTGATAATATAAAAATTGGAAACGGTTTAATTTATATTCAACTAGCAAATGACATGCTTTTTGGTGCTAACGACAAAAGCTATTTGATTGATGATGGCGCAAAACCTTTATTGGCAAAAATTGCTGCAGAGCTTAACAAAAATAAAGATCTAAAAATTATTATTGAGGGTAATAGCAATGCGCTTAAACTTGATGGTAAAACATTGATTGATAATTGGGATCTTAGCGCAAGACGAGCAGCATCAGTCGTAAGAATTTTACAAACAGATTACAAAGTAGATCCTAAACGTATGGAAGCTGTAGGTAAAAGTGAATATGCCACCGATGGAATAGAAACTGTTACACGTATAATTATTGATCCAAAGTTTGACGAGTTCTTTAGACTAGTTAAGGACAATATGAAAAACGCTTCCAAAGGATAAAAAACACAACTCTATATTTATATATTTAAAAGCCGATCAAAATAGATCGGCTTTTTTTATACCCCCTACTATTCGTATTCCTTATATGCTTGATTTAAATTAAAATTAGTATATTTACGTAACTAGTTACGTAATTAATATTAGATATGAGTTTTTTTGATAAAGTAGGTGTCATGGCGATTGGAACCAGATTAAGGATGCTGAGTGAAAAAATGAATGAAGATGCTTCAAAAATATATGAAATGTACGGAGTTGGATTAAAACCCAAATGGTTTCCTGTCTTCTATGTTTTATCACAAGAAGAAGAAGAAGAAGAAGAAGAAGAAGAAAAATCCATTACCCAAATTGCTCAAGAAATAGGACATTCTCATCCGTCGGTAAGCAAAATTGTACGAGAAATGTTGAAATCCGGAATTGTTCTAGAAAAAAAAGACAAGAATGATCGAAGAAAAAATAATATTCAACTTACTGCAAAAGGTAAAGAAATGGCTATCCAAATCAGAGAGCAGTATATGGATGTTAAAACCGCAGTTGAAGAAACGCTGAGTCAGAGCACACATAATATGTGGCAAGCTATCGAGGAGTTTGAATTTTTATTAGATCAAAACTCCATGCTACAACGTGTTAAAGAGCAAAAAAAAATTAGAGAAAATAAAAAAGTGAAAATCATCTCTTATCAAGAGAAATATAGAAAATTCTTTAGAGATATAAATATAGCATGGATAACTACTTATTTTAAGGTGGAGGATACCGATCTCAAAGCATTGGACAATCCCGAAGAGTATATCTTAAACAAAGGCGGAAGTATTGTTATTGCTCTATATGAAAATGAACCTGTGGGCGTATGTGCTTTAATCAAAATGGATGACCCAAAATATGATTACGAATTGGCCAAAATGGCGGTTTCACCCAAAGCAAAAGGCAAAGGTATAGGTTGGTCATTGGGAAAAGCTGTCATACAACAAGCACAATCGTACGGAGCACAAAATGTATATCTCGAAAGTAACACTATACTTAAGCCCGCTATTAATCTATACCACAAATTAGGTTTTAAAAAAATAGCTGGTCATCCTACTCCATATGAACGTTGTAATATTCAGATGGTATTAACTTTAGATGAAGATGTTATAAAAATAAATTAAAAGATACACTATATTTTCGGCGTGGAAAAGAATGGATGTAAGTCATTTTCGTAATGATTTGTTTATATGTTTTACCCAAACTACTCTACGCCGAATTATAGTTATTCAACTTATTTTTGAGGTTATATTCGGTACTACATCAAATTTCTTTTTCTTCATAAAACCATATCCAAATATTTCTGTTAAATTACGGCATCGGTCTATTTTTACTGTAAAGGCTGTGTAACCTAATTCTTTCTAGAGTATGAAAACAAAATTGATAGGTCTTTTTGCAGGTCCAATACTATTTTTATTGATTTTGTTTTTCTTTCATCCTCAAGGGTTATCTCCAGAAGGTGTTGCTACATTAGCAATAGCCACTTGGATTGCAGTTTGGTGGCTTACCGAAGCTATTCCGATCGCAGCAACGGCGCTTTTACCATTAGTGCTGTTTCCGTTAACCGGGGTCATGCCACTAAAAGGTGTTACAGGAGCCTTTGCAAATCAAATGATTTTCTTATTCTTAGGAGGCTTTATTATAGCAGCGGCCATAGAAAAAACTAATCTTCATAAAAGAATAGCCCTTTCTATTATTTATCGAATAGGTAGTAACTGGAACAACGTATTATTAGGTTTCATGATTGCAACTGCTTTTTTAAGCATGTGGATATCAAATACTGCTACTGCTGTAATGATGTTACCCATTGGATTGGCTGTTGCCTCTCAAATCAAAGCCAATGAGGATCTTAAAAGAAGTATGGGAAGGTCACTAATGCTAGCAATAGCCTATGGATGTTCTATCGGAGGAGTTGCAACTATTATTGGCACTCCAACAAATGCGATATTTATTGGTGTTGTTGATGATCTTTATGGGCATACCATCACCTTTACGCAATGGATTGCTATAGGTCTTCCTTTTTCGTTAGTAATGTTAGTTATTGGTTGGTTGTACCTTACAAGGGTTATGTTTCCGGTAACTGTAGAAGGTATTCCTGGAGGAAAAAAAGCTATTGCCGGACAACTCAAAGAATTAGGAAAAATGTCCTATCAAGAAAAGTCTGTTCTCGCTGTATTTATTATTGTTGCATTATGCTGGATCACGAGTTCATTTGTTCTAAAAAAAATCATCCCCGAAATTAATGACTCATTAATAGCCATAGCTGGTGCAATTGCACTTTTTATTATTCCTTCTGGAGATAAACAAAAAATCGGGATTATAAATTGGAAAAATGCAGAAACCATTCCTTGGGGAATTTTATTACTTTTTGGAGGAGGACTGGCACTAGCCGAAGGGTTTAAAGTATCAAAATTGGCAGAATGGATAGGAAGTCAACTCACTATTTTTGAAATCTTACCTAGTTTTTTATTAATTATAGCCATTATTACGGTAGTAAATTTTCTTACAGAAATTACTTCAAATGTCGCCACGGCATCTATGTTAATGCCAATATTAGCCGCTCTTGCTCTGGCTATCGATATTCACCCGTATTTTCTTATGGTTGCTGCTACTGTTGCCGCCTCTTGTGCCTTTATGCTTCCTGTAGCAACCCCACCAAATGCAGTGGTTTTTGGATCAGGACTACTCACCATTCCCAAAATGGTAAAAGTTGGTTTTTGGATGAATATTATATCCATAATAATTGCATCTATAATAATATATTTCATATTACCTTATGTTTGGGAAATTGAAATAGGCGTATTTCCAGAAGTATTTAAATCATGATATAGAATCCTTATTGTAAAGCTTTCTTAAAAGCCAATTAAAAAAGGTCTAATCTCATAAAATTTTTGTAACTTAATGAGATACAGACTTTAAACCTATCAATCATGAAAACTACAATGCTTATTCTAATCGGAATGTGTTCTTTTCTCGCTATCACACAAGAAAATAAAAAATCTCCTATTGAACCCTATAACATAGATGGTGTTTGGGAACTAAAACATCAATTCATTTATGAAGACAACCACATAGCCGATACTATTTTAAATCAGAATGGATATCGCCAGGTAAAAATGTATAGTAAAGGAAAAGTTATGTGGACCCGTTATGACCCAAAGGATAATAATGAATGGTTTGGTTATGGAACATACACCTTAAAAGATGGTATTCTCGAAGAAAGATTAGAATATGCTTCTGGCCCCATGATGAAGATTATAGATACAACAAAGGTGTTTAGGTTCGAGTTTATACTGGATGCCAACACCTATCAACAAATCGACATTAACGAAGAAGGGCATTACTACCACTCAGAAAATTATGAGAGAATACGGTAAATATCAATAAAAAATCCACTTGCCGTAGCAAATGGATTTTTGTGGTCGGGTAGAGAGGATTCGAACCTCCGATCTCTGGTCCCCCAGACCAGCACTTTAACCGGACTAAGCTACTACCCGAAAAAAACAGAATGCAAATATAATAATCCTACGATTAAATCGATGGATTATTATGTTGTTCGAGAATTTTAATCATTTTAAACGACTTTAATAAATGAAATAAACCCGGGAGAATCACCGTTCCTCCTATGATAAGCGATATTCCTAAGACATTAATTACACTATCAGGAGCTATATTTTCGATAAGACTTATACTTCCGGTTTGAGTAATAATAATGTCAGGAAAATGGGAAATCAAAGCTGCCATCAAAATCAAAAATACCTGTAATCCTGCAAAAAATCTACTCCAAACTTTGTTTCCTTTTTTAATAGTTTTCCATAAAGGAATCAATAATATTGCCGAAAGCAGTACAGCTAGTATTGCGAAAGGATTCTTTATAAAATCTATTACAAATATATTTCCAGAAATATATCCATATGTAAATGTTAGCAATCCCATAGTAAAAACTACAATCGTTGCAATTGTAGATTTTCTAACATAGATATTTTCATTACCGGATTCGGATTCTCCAATTAACAAAACCGAAGATAAAAAAGCGCATAATGCAGCAAAAAACAATCCCGTACATAAGCTAAAGATATTGAACCATGGTTTTAGAAAAGCTTCGTAAAAAGATAAGGTTGCTATATCTTCTACAATTTTTATGTGACCACTTATCAATCCTCCAAAAACCATCCCAAGAAATATTGGCGTTATCAAACTTGATACTTTAAACATTCCGTCATATAATTTCTGAGAGTTATCTATTACTGCATCATAATGTCTAAAAACAAAGGCGACTCCTCTTAAGGTAACCCCCAAGAGCACTATAGTAATAGGAATATGAAGATTGACAACAATGATATTATAATAAACAGGAAATGCAATCCATAGTATTACAATCAAAATAATAATCCAGATATGATTGGCTTCCCAAACGGGCCCCATCACTCTATAGACTGTTTTCTTGGTGATTTTTTGGTTTTCTTTTGATGAAAAAAGCTCTACAATTCCTGCTCCATAATCTGCGCCTCCTAAAACGACATAGAGAAACAGAGAAAATATCAAAAAGAATAAAACAACATACAACATACTTAATAGTTTGAATTATTTAAAACTCTAATTTGACGCAGCATTAACCAGGTAACCGCAACCGATAATGTAAGGTATACGGCAACATAGGTATAAAAACTAAATACAATCCCTGGCATTGGGGTAACGGCATCTTTGGTTCTCATAATTTTATGAATAATCCACGGTTGTCTTCCTACTTCGGTTACTATCCATCCCGCCTCTAAAGCGATGAATCCCATAGGAGCTAATACAACAAAAAACAACCAATATTTATGATTATTAAACCATTTCTTTCTCTTTAAAGAAATAAAATATAATATTCCCGCAAAAAGCAGTATTGAGCCTATCCCAACCATAATTTGAAAAGCATAATGTACCATAGGCACATTTGGATGTTCATCCTCAGGAAAATCGTTTAACCCTTTTACCTCTGCATCAAAATCTCCAAAGGCAAGAAAAGATAACATCCCTGGCAGTGCAAGCTTGTATTTGACTTCTTGCGTTTTGGGATTTACGATTCCTCCAATATACAACGGTGCAGATTTTTCGGTATTATAATGCGCCTCCATCGCAGCCAGTTTTACTGGTTGTCTTTTTGCAATATCCTTTGCCGATATATCACCACTTATAGGTTGCAAAATTGCTGCTATCGCTCCAAAAGTGATTGCTATCTTGAACGCTTTCTTATGTAATTCCACTTTTCTTTTCTTAAAAACCTGATACGCATGAATACCTGCTACCGCAAAACCTGTAGCCGTAAAAGCTGCTAATGTCATGTGCAAAGCCTGGGTAAACCATGCCGGGTTTAACATGGCTTGTATTGGATCTATATTTAAAAATTCTCCATTCACATAATCAAATCCACTAGGAGCATTCATCCATCCATTTGCCGCAACTACCAAAATTCCTGAAGCGACTCCTGATAATCCAATGATAATGCCTGTAATCCAATGAAATCTTTCGGGTAACTTACCCCATCCATATAGATAAAACCCTAAAGCTATAGCTTCTACAAAAAACGCAGCTCCTTCCAAGGAGAAGGGCATTCCTATAATTGGGCCCGCATGCTTCATAAATTCTGGCCACAATAGCCCCAATTCAAAAGATAAAGCTGTACCAGACACCGCTCCGGTGACAAAAAAAATAGCCACTCCCTTTTGCCATGATTTGGTTAATGTTAAATAAATCTGATCCCGGGTTTTTAGCCATTTGTAATGAGATACTACCATAAAAAAAGGCATGACCATACCAATACAAGCAAAAACAATATGAAATATTAGGGTAAATGCCATTTGGAGTCTTGCTGCATCAAGGTTTTCCATAGATAAAGTTTAGAGAAGAAATTGATTTCCAATTATGACTATAAAGATACACCTCAAAGCTGGTTTTAAGAAAAAAAAGCGATACAGTTTTGAGTAAATAGAGTTAAACTTTTGTCAATAAAAATATAAGGACTTAGGGTTTACCCTAATTTTTAAATTCTATGTTTTTCACTTACAAATAAGTTGTTGATTTACAATAATTTAGCTTCGTAAATAAAACATTAGAAAAACAATTTTTTAGAAAAATCAATATGTAAATATCTAAAGAGGGAAAACAAAAGGCGCCAACAAATTTTCTAATGACAGATGATATCCCACTGTCTGTATAAAAATCAGTGGGTTAACTATTCTTAAAACTAAAACAAAATGAAAAATTTATTTTATGTATTACCTATTGCCGGATTAATCTTGTTTGCTTCCTGCAATAAAAATGAATCTACAGAAAATTTGGAAACCCCATTAGGAGATCAAATTTTGGTTAAAGAAAAAGTCACATGGAATCAAAACTACCCCCTTGCAACTACAGATAATGAATTATCTGAAATAATGGATAATCCCCACGCGAATATTGTTAGAAACGTTGATGATTTTAAACGATACGTTCGCACTAACCCTTTGTTAAAAAGAGTTTTTTCTGACAAAAAACTTCTAAATGATGTTACAAAAACAATGGAGTTTAATCAAAGAGGGCTTAAAACTTTTTCTTATGAAAGTATTAAAATCAAGTACCCAACCCAAAACGAAATTGATCATATTTTAGGAGAAATATACATGGGGCTTGCTATTGAGTACGGAACTCTAGGAGTAGATTACAAAAATTATAAATGTATTGGAGAAGGTACTTGTACATTTAGAGATGCTCGCATATGTATTGGAGCTAATTGCTAATTTATCTTTTATCAAAAAATTGGGGGCAACCGAAAACCCATAGTTAAAAAGAGTAGGATCATCTTAAAACCAAGATTATGAAAAAATCAATTTTTAAATTTTCAATTTTAATAATAATGCTGGGAGCAGTATTCTTTTCATGCGAAAAAAATGACATAATACCAGAGACTGTATCATTCAATGAAGAAGATTTTAACAGTACAACTGGAAATCACGATCAAATATTGGAGGAGAAAAAGAATAAAATACTTCGTCCTGTACTTCATATGAGTTTCGGAAAGGAAATAAGCGAAAAAGAAGCAGACCTTCAATGGGAATCGGCTGTAATAGATTATATCAAAAAAAATCCTGTACAAAACAAAGTTAGTTCAGAATGGTTTTTCAAGATAATTACAACAACCGGTGACCAAACAAATAATAATACTTTTAATGATGTTCAATTTTCTGCCACGTTCAATACTGATGTAGGTTCTATTCCGGCTTATGGTGTTTTAGAAGATGCAGGTAACGTTCGAGGGCAAACTGATAGATATCTTTTTAGAGGGACTTATCCTGGTCAAGTTGTTTCTTGGGTAGAAGCAGAAAGTGCTACCCTCTCTTTACAAGGTACAGATGGTTGGTTGGTTACAAAATTTAAAGTAAAAATCAAAAGAGTAGATCAAACCGCCAGTGCAACAGGTTTTTCTAGTGTAGTTACATTTCCCAATGTAATATTAGATAATATTGATCCCCAAAATTGGGATATTTTTGAAACGGGAAATATTGGAACAGGTAGATTAGAGTTTTAGATACTTTTCAATTTCATAATTTATTGTTTTGAATTTTTATTTCAGAAGAGGATGTCGTTGTAAGGACATCCTCTTCATTTACATTCAAAAATACAGGTATAACCCCCTATCTAATCAACTTAAAGATTCGTATCTTTAATAATGATCTATGAACTTCTTTGAAAGTATAATTCTTCTAATGGGCTTTCTAAAAAAAAATCATGAAACTAGGGTCAATATATGTATACTGCTTCATAATATTCAATTTTTATGTTGTTTCTGCCCAGCATATAAAAATTCAGGATACCTCTAGTATCGAGAATAAATTAAAATATAAGCTTTATAAATTATTAGACGAATCTAATTATAAAAAGGCCCTGATAATTACGGACAGTATGGAAATATATGGTGCTAAAAATAGTAACAGTCTTTTTCTGGCTTATGCTTATGATGCTAAAACAATGATTTACCGGTTTAGACAAGATCTTCCCAAGGCAAAGGCATATGTCAAAAAGAGTATTCAAATTTATGAGGAACATAAACGATATAATAGCCTAGTCGCCCTAAATGCTCACCTTGCAAATATATTAAGGGCTGAGGGAAAATTAGATTCATGCTTAATCGTACTCAATACTATATCCAGAAAATATATTACTGATACCACGTCAAAAAAGAATTTAAGATATTTTTATAACGAAAAAGATATATCCCACAGTCTAGCAGGCCGAATTGATTCTTCCTTCCATTATACATTTAAAAAAATTGCCCTAACAAACGAAGATGATTACTACGGTTTAGGTGTTTCTTACACCATATTGGCAAAAAATTTTTATACAGTAAATGATTTACCCAAAGCGTTAATTTACATTGACAAATCCATTGACTATCTCTCTATGGGAGCATATTCTTATGACGTAGCTACATGCAGAGCTCTTATTTTAAAAGGAAAGATTTTATTGTCCTTAAATAGGTATACTGAAGTAGAACAATGTGCTAATTCTATTACCGCTCTTATTAAAAACAAAAACCAACCTGAGTATAAGGCCCAGGCAAATATTTTACTATCAAAACTTTATCGAAAAAGAAAACAATTCGAAAAAATTCCCTCCATAGATTTCTTTGTTAAAAAGCATAAAAATATATCCTTTGGTACTTTATTCGAATTCTATAACCTGAAGTTAGAACAAGCTATTTACCATACATCCTGGAAAGAGGCCGGTGAGCTCATCGAAAAATTGGATCATCTAACTTCAAAAATTAGTGGATTGAAATCAAAACAATCTTTTTATAAACTTTCATCCATCTACTGGGCGGCTATTAAAGATTTCGAAAAAAGTTACTATTCGCAAAATCAACATCTTCAAATAAAAGAAAAAATCAACACTAGACAACAAACCTATATGGCCTATGACTTGGACCAGAGATATCAACTCGCTAAAAAGAATAAGGAAATAGCATTACAAAATTTTAAAATTAAGGAGCAAGAAAATCAACTACTCCTAAAGAAAAAGCATCAAACGTATTTATCAATATCCATTTTGTCGGCTATACTTGCATTTATTTCATTGCTTTTTGTTTATAGACAACGTCAAAAAATAAAAGATAATGAAATATTAGCATTACAACGTAGGCAGGAAATCATAAGGCTTGAATCACTCATTTCGGGAGAAGAAAAAGAACGTAACAGACTGGCACAAGATCTTCATGATGGGATTAACGGGGATTTATCTGCTATTAAATATAAATTTACTTCTATAAAAGGTTCGAAACTGGATAAAAAGGAAAAAGTTATTCATAAAGAAGCGATAGCTATGCTTGACAATACGGTGGAACAAGTGCGAAGAATTTCGCATAACCTGGCTCCTTCGTCCTTACAAAATTTTGATTTGGTAAAAACCATAAAACAGTTTTGTAATAAAATTAGTTTTTCGCACTCCTTGCAAGTTAGTTTTCAACATTTTGGAAATAAAATACAATTAGACAAACAAAAGGAAAATGCCATTTACAGAATTGTTCAAGAGTTGATCAATAATGTTGTAAAACATGCCGAAGCCTCAGAAGCATTAGTACAAGTTAACCAATATAAAAATAAAGTTCACATTACTGTTGAAGATAATGGAAAAGGGTTTGACCCCAATATCAAAAGTGACGGAATTGGATTGCAAAATATTAAATCTAGAGTAAGTTTTTTAAAGGCTGATCTGGATATTATTTCAGAAGATCAGGGAACCTCATTTCATATCATCATCGACCTTAACAAAATCTAACAACATGGTAACAGTTTCTATATTAGATGATCACACCATGGTGCTGAAAGGACTTGAAGCCATGTTAGAAGATTCTGAAATAATTGAAGTTATCGGGACCTATAACTTGGGACAAGAATTGTTGAATAATTTAACAAACACCACTCCAGATGTGCTGTTATTAGATATTAATTTACCCGATAGTAATGGGGTAGAATTATGTAAAATAATAACCAAATCCTATCCGATTATTTCAATAATTGGTTTGTCAAATTATAGTGAGACCGGTTTTATAAAAAACATGATCCGCAATGGGGCAAAAGGATATTTATTGAAGAACACTTCAAAAGATGAATTAGAACATGCTATACAAATGGTATATCGCGGAAAAACTTACCTTCCTTCCATTATAAAAAATAAATTATTGAATGAAAGTATCGGAATTTCATCTTCATCATTTATCCCTAAGATTACTAGACGAGAAAAAGAGGTACTTCAATTAATCGCAAAAGAACATACTACCGAAGAAATTGCAAAACTATTATTCGTTGCTGCAAAAACTGTAGAAGCACATCGAAGTAATCTTATTCAGAAGTTGGGAGTACGCAACACAGCCGGCTTGATTCGCGTGGCTTTTGAAAAAGGTCTTTTGGTATAATTTTGAAATAGTAATGTATTAAAAAAACCTGTCACCAAATTAGTAACAGGCTTTAATACAATTGAGAATAATATTTATTTCACCATTTTGATCACTTCAGAATTATTGCCAGAAGTTACTCTTATCATATAAATTCCTTTAGGCAATTCGGCAGTATCTAAAATAATTGAATTGGATCGTAACTCTCCTTTTGGAATTACGTTGGTATTCTCTCCTCTCAGGTTATACATTACCACTTGTACAGGGGTTTTATTTGCATCACCGTTTACAGTTAGTACCAGAGTTTGATTAAATGGATTTGGTGCTGCACTTATCAAATTTGTTCTTTCTTTAATGAATGACACGCTTGGTCTTGCTGTAGATCCAGGGCATTCGCTAGGACAAGTATCAAACCATTGATTGTCATACCAACCCTCGGTAGTTCTAAATACATCACTAGTTTGGGAAATTCCACTATCATTAAATACAATTCCTACTTCGACAGATTGATCAATTGTAGCCGAAAACCAAGGTGATCCAACAATCGCTTTCATTGCTTCTCCTGGCCAAGCCGGTGCTCCTTGAATTGGTGCATTTGCATTTTTATCATACAAATATATAAAGGCCGTGTTCCATGATGCTGGTTTCTTAAAATATACATTAAATGAGGTATCTACAACATCTCCAGGACACTCACTGGGGCATGTATCGGTCCATTGATTATCATACCAACCCTCGGTTGTTCTAAACAAATCATCGGTCTGTGCTCCCCCATTATCATTAAATACTATACCTACTTCAACAGTTTGATCAATGGTATAGCTATACCATGGTGTATCTTTAACTAGTTGCATAGGTGCGCCTGGCCAAGCCGGAAATCCAGGAATTGCGGTGTTTGTATTTTTATCATACAGATAAACAAACGCACTACTCCAATTACTAGGCTTTTTGAAATAAACATCAAATGGTGTATTCACTACATCACCAGGACATTCGCTTGGACAAGTATCAAACCAAGCATTATCATACCAACCCTCTCCTACTCTAGTCAAATCATCGGTTTGTGCGCCACCATTATCATTAAATACAATACCTACTTGCACATTTTGGTCAACGGTATACTTATACCAGGGAGAAGTAGCTTCTTGTGTCATTTCTACTCCTGGCCAGGCAGGAAATCCTGGTAATGCGGCACCGGTATTATTATCAAATATATAAACATAAGCAGATGACCAATCTGTTGGTTTTTTAAAATGTATATCAAAAGCAGATACATCTCCAATTACATAATCTCGACTTATGACAGATGATTCATTTCCTTCAGCATCAATAGCAATTGCTTTTACTGTTGTAGTTTCAGTTATTTCGAAAGGAACGTTATACGTTTGATTTGAAGCAGATGGTATTGTACCATCTGTAGTAAAATGAATACTTGTCGTGGCTCCTTGCGCTGTAGATGATGCTGTCATTTCTACATTTATTGGACTTGTATATGCTCCTGAAGCGGGGTCAATTGATAAGCTTACAGAGGCTGATGTATCCAAAGGTTCTCCTACCAACAACAAACCAAATGTAGTTCCAAAAGTTACTGTCCCATTAGAAACAGTAGCCGTTAGGTCAGAAAAATAATCTTTCAGTACTGTACCATCAGGCCATAATCCAAATACATTAAGAGCTCCAACAAAATCTCCGTCTTGTCCTTGAAAAACTAATGTTTTATCACTTTCGTTGTTACGATTGTATTCTCTTTTAAAAATGTATGGCGAATCACTTAGTTTTTGATGAGATCCTGCTCCTACAGAAATGTGATGTCTTCTAAACGTTCCAATCTTTCTCCAATGAAACAACATTCCCTCATCTATAGAATCCCAATTCATATCACCTCGATACCCGGCATCAGGATACGTTTGCGGATCAAAAAATTGTCTCCCGGATTCATCTCCATAATAAATCTGAACTCCCCCTGGAGAAAGAAGTAAGGTTGTTCCTCCGTAGAACATATTCCCAGTATAAAACTCACTAAAATCATGAGATCGAAGGTAACTCACCATATTGTATTCTCCTGGTGTTCCGAAACCTCCGTCATTATTGTTAAGTTTTGCAGCAAAAGAACTAAATATCTCCTCCTGACCCAAGTTGGTATAAGCTTCTTTTGGAGAACGAAAATTGATCATACTGTTAAACTTACCTACAGTAAAATCATCTGGTAATTGATCTCCGACATTACCAATAATATTTACACCAGAATGCTCACCTGTCATATAAAAATCAAGATCGTCTGGTTTTTTATCTGGGTTATTTTGTTTCCATTCTTTTAGCGCCAAAACGGCTTCATCCTTTAGTTCTGCCCACGCATCAACACCCACGTGTCTTTCTGTATCTACTCTAAATCCATCTATTCCATACTCACGTACCCAATCGGTTAACCATTTAATAAGGTAATATCTTGGTGCTCTTGGTTTTCCTGTTCGAGCAAAATAAGCATCAAGTTCATCAAGTTCTTGTTGTCTTCTTCCTTCGGCCTCCCATTTATCTATTAGCCATTGTGGTAAAGCAACTTGGTTAAATGATTCTGTTCTTATATCGGGTAATCCAAAAAGAGGTCTCGTTAGATCATCACAAGATAATTCGCCATTATTAGGCTCACCATCTTCTTGACATTGTAGTCTTACCCAATCATTAGGGTAATCTTCGTCTACGAATTCTAATTGCCCATTAACCTCCTTATAAGTTCGGTAGCCTGTATGGTTCATTACGATATCCAATAATACTCTAATTCCGTGATCATGCGCCTCATCTATAAATTCTTCAAACTGCGCTGCAGAAGTAAAGTTTGGATCAAAGGCGGTCCAGTCATTTGTGTGATATCCATGATAAGGGTAATCTCTAAAAGAAGGATCATTTGCCGGGGGATTATTAAATCCATGTCTATTTTCTACAACTGGCGTAACCCAAATTGCACTTACGCCAAGTTTATCAAAATATCCCTCTCGGATTTTCTCTGTAACTCCCGCAATATCTCCGCCATGAAAATCAATTTCATTATTTCTACTATTTTGTTGTCGATCAAAATTTACATCATTTGTCTGGTCCCCGTTATTAAAACGATCCGTGATCAAAAAGTAAATGGTAACATTATCCCAAGAGAATGGTAACTCTCTTAGAGATTGTCCTGTACTAATATTTGGAAGCAGTATACTTAAAAGCAATCCAAAATAAAGTAAGCGTTTTTTCATAATTAGTTTTTATGGTTTGTGTGTTAATAATTAAAATCATCTGGGAATCAATTATTAATCAATTCCTCAAACGTTGTAATAAATATTTCTAAAAAAAAATCGTATTTGATAACTTTAGAAGTCCCATTTTTCTTCGCAAACGTTTGAGTGTTGATATTTAATTTCTTTTGCGTTAAAAAAATGAATATTACCTATATAAACCTTGTAGATTTTATGAATATCTAAGTTTATTTAGATTTGAAAACATTCTCATATAATGATGTGTTTTTAAAATCAAATTTTTCATCTTTATGAAAGATGAAAATCATTAAATAAATCGATGGAAGCATTTTTACATGATTAATCTAAATGCAATTGGAGGTAATTATCACTTACTTAGAACTTATACAGAATATGCTTTTGATTATTTATATTTGAACTTTAAACATATCAAGCAGTGGACGTCCAATCTCAATTATTATTTTTTTTTAGCGCTCTTGGAGCATTCAATGGGATAATAGTAGGATTGTTTTTTCTTTTTTATGTAAAACCCAAACATAGAAGCAATTTATTTCTGGGATTATTGTTACTCGCTTTAAGCGTTCGTATTGGAAAATCAGTGTTTTATTATTTTCATTACGATTTGGCTGATATTTATATTCAAATAGGTTTGTTCGCTTGTTGGTTTATAGGACCTCTTTTATATTTCTATGTCAAATCTGCCTTAGAAGCTGATGACTTAATCAATAGAAATGTTAATATTCATTTTGGTATTTTAATTTCATTAGGGCTTACATTATTCTTAGCTTTTCCAAGATCCAACTATGAAGTACAATGGTTAAATTTATTTATATACCTTATTTATGGTCAATGGGTAATATATGTTATAGCCGCCGGATATTTTATTTGGCAGAACTATAATAAGATTAGACAATCTAAAAAAAGTTTTCTCTCCTTTAGATTATGGTTGTTAAGTATATACACAGGTAATGCAATAATTTGTACCGCCTTTATTACGGGTAATTATACTTCTTACATAGTCGGAGCCTTGTCGTTTTCTTTTATTTTTTATTTACTTGTATTGTTACTTTTCTTCGCAAAACAACGTAATAAACTTATTTTTTTAAACCCTCAGAGACATCGTGAAAAAAGTATTAACACAGAAATTGCAGAAGTACTTATATCCAATCTGGAACAAGTAATGATAGAAAGTGAATTATACAAAAACTCTGATATTACTTTATCAAAGGTTGCAAAAAGGCTTAACATTATACCTAATAAATTATCGTTGCTTTTAAATGATAATATGAAAATAAGTTTTTCTGATTATTTAAATGGAAAGCGTATCGAAATGGCAAAAAAAATGATTGATGCAAACTCTAATTATTCTTTTGAAGCCATCGGCTATGACTGTGGGTTTAACTCAAAATCTACTTTTTATGCAGCTTTTAAAAAACATACAGGAACAACACCTTTAAAATATCAAAAATCAATTTTAAAATAGCGATTTAAAAATTCCTGATTTATAATATAGGACTCCTATTTTTTTACCCAAGATCTTTTTAAAACACAAACTAGATACAATTGTTCTAAAATTGTTTTAAAAATGAGAACAGTAATATTTTACATCTTCATCTCGCTTATAATAATTAGTTGTAAAAATAAAAACAACAAAAAAGATACGTCTAATGTATCAACAACAAAAGTAGAAAAGAAAAAACGGGTATTATTTGTAACAAGTAATGCGCATTTCTATGGTGACTCAAATATAGAATCTACAAATCATTTCCCCGAGATTGTTTATGCTTATGACGAATTTGTAAAAGAAGGATTTGCAATAGATTTTATAAGCCCTAATGGAGGTGATATAGCCGTAGGATATATTTATAGTTCGGATTCTATTATTAAAAAATATCTGTTTGATGGTGAGTTTATGGATAAATTGGAAAATACCAAAGCTCCAAGGGAGATCAATTACAAAGATTATATAGCTGTTTATTATAGTGGTGGAGGCAGTGCCATGTTTACCGTTCCCGAATCCAATGAGATTCAAAATATATCGATAAATATCTACGAAAAAAATAAAGGTATAATTTCGGCCATTTGCCATGGAACAGCAGGTATAGCTAATCTCAAAAAATCTGACAGCACTTATTTGGTCTCTGATAAAAAAATCACCGGATTCCCGGACCTCTTTGAAGATAAAAAGGCTAAATATTATAAAGAATTTCCTTTCTCTATTCAAGAAAGAATAGCCAAAAATGGAGGTGATTTTAAATACTCCAAAAACGGATGGGACAACTATTACTTAAAAGATGACAGGATAGTTACTGGTCAAGACCCCTCTAGTTCGAGTGTGGTAGCACGAACTGTTATCCAAATTATCAACAATCAAAAAACGAATTAAACATAACTGATTATGAGAATACTAACTTTTACTCTGGCTTTTACAGTATTATTATTTGTTTCTAAAGGATATGGACAAAATCAATCGGCACTTTCTGAAAACTTAACCGATAAAATAAATAAACTATTTGAACCATGGGCAAATTCTGAGGGACCTGGCGTATCGTTTGCAATCATTAAAGATGGACAGGTGATTTATAAAAAAAATTGCGGGTCCGCAGATATCAATAACAAAATACCTATCACTTCACAAACACGTTTCAATTTAGCACATAGCTCTGCTCATTTTACAGCTTATGCGCTTTTAAAGTTAGTAGTTGAAGGTAAACTATCGCTAAAAGATGATGCCAGTAATTTTGTAAAAGAACTTCGCAGTTTAGATCAAACCATTACTATTAAAAATCTATTATACGGATCAAGCGGTATTTATGATTACCAAATTCTCAAATCGATTTGTGGGTGGGACTATACAGATAAAATCAATCAAAAAGATGTTCTAAAACTAGTATCACTTCAAAACAAAAGTATTTTTGAGCCAGGTACAGATTATTCAGAAGCTGATATCAACTTTGTTATACTAACCGAAGTAATCGCAAGTGCTACTGGAAAAACTTATAAAGCCTATATGGAAGAAAACATTTTCGCCCCTCTAGGTATGACTCATACATTCGTAAAAGCAAATCCAAATACTATATATCATAATCTAGCCAATTCATATCGTACAGAAGAGGATACGATTGTAATAAATAACTCAGAAAATTCGATATTAGGGATTAATAATATCTATTCGTCTATTGATGATTTAATTCTGTGGGAAAACCATTTGAATGAAGGTTTGGGTAAGAACAAAGAAGTGATCGAATTAATGGATAATATTATAAAATTAGAAAATGGAAGAGCAAATAGTACAAGTTCTGGAGAGCTTACTTTAGGGCAATTGTATGGTCATAAAGAAAGAGGCCTATTCTCTACCTATATTTTAGGAAGCGCCAGTGGCCATGATAGTTCAATATTTAAATTTCCTAATCAAAACTACACAGCAATTGCTCTAAGTAACAATGGAGATGGATATAATGGATATTTAGGAGTATTATCTGCCCACAATATATTAGGCTCTGCATTCACAGAACCAGAAACAACAGATTTCGATAAAGTGAAGATCAAAAGTATACCCAAAAAGCTACTTCAAACTTTTGAAGGACATTATTGGGATCGATTAGGAGAATTAAGCAGAGAAATCAAAGTAGTTAATGATACTCTTCGTTATATAAGGGCTAATGGCAATGCAACACCCTTAATACCATTAACCGATAATAAGTTTCAAATGAAGGTACAATTTGACGATAAGATCTATATTCATTTTCCCAGAGAAAAAACTGATGTAATGATCTATCAATACGATGGCGCCGAACCTATAGCATTCGAAAAATACAACAAAACAACATTGGATAAAAAAGAACTCTCTAACTTATTTAATGGTATATATATAAATAAAGACTATAATATTGCTTTTGGAGTTGAAGTCGCTAACAGTAAATTAATTCTTAGTAATGCCAAAAACGGTACCATGAATTTTACACCCGTTAAACCAGAGCTGTTTTTAGGCGATAAGTGGTATATGCGAAGCATTGAGTTTACAAAAGATAATAGTCAAAATATAAATGGATTTTATATAAGAAATAATGCCATACGTAACTTATGGTTCGAAAAAATAGCTCTCAATTAATAATAGTCCAATTCTATGTTGACCTCACATTAACTTTGTTAAACAAAAACATGATCTCTTTTATATTTTCGTATTACTTTCTATATAACCCCGCTTCAAAAGGAAGAATTGATAACACTTAGGGCAAAAACTACATTTTTATGCAAAAGGATCTCCCCTACTTTTGTTATATCAAATTATCAGAAATAGATAATTGACAATAATATAGTTAACCTTAAAACATTATCGACATGGAAAATACAATTGAAAAAAATCTAAAACATATTCATGAATTACTAGCAAAAGGAGCATTTATAGAAGCTATGGACACTTATTTACATGATGATGTAGAATTAAAAGAAGCTAATGATACTCCTAAAAAAGGAAAAGTTTTTAACCTTAAGTTTGAACAAGATTTTATAGATAATCAACTGGAAGAATTCGTTAGATATGAAGTAAACAATTATGCCGTAAACGGAAACCACTCTTTTTATGACGCCGTAATGGAATTAAAGTTAAAAGATGGTAATACAATGCTATCTGAACAAACTGTCGTTACCGAATGGAAAGATGGAAAAATTTACAGAGAACGTTATTATCATGCGTAATACATAATACTATTACCAAAAGTGTATAAGTAATAAACAAAGAGGGCCATATCATAAATAAATCTGGCCCTCTTTTTTATATTTATGTACCTGCATTAGGTATAAAACAAGCATCACTTAAAATTATAACCTTTCCAAACAGGATGGCTAGAAGATATTGTCTTCTCTAAAATTGCTGCAAAATTTTTTGTAGTTTTTCTAAGTCTTTTCTTCTACTCTGCTCGTTTAAGCAAGAGGACATTATGAGCGTGATTACAATAAAAATATATGTAAATCCTCTCATATTATCCGAATTTTAGAATCTATTGCGTTTAACTTTGAAACTTGCAATTGCAAAAGGATTACTACTTATTCTTTACTTTTTGTTAATGTATCTATCAGTTTAAGCATTTCCTTTGCCAATGTATTTTCATCATCATAAACCAAGGCTTTCTTATAGGAAGTAATTGCCTTTCTGTAATCGTCTTTTTCGAAATAAGTGTTTCCTAATAAGCTATGTGCTTCAGATTCTTCAGGAAACAATTCTACATATAATTCTGCAATATCATTACTGGCTTTATTATAATTATTTTGTTTTAAATATAGATACAGGAATTCAAAATTTGAAGGATTTTGAACATCCTTATTATTCACTTCAGACAGTTTATTAAATTGCTCAAGAGCATCTTTTTTTTGACCATTTGTAATAGAATTAATCATTTTTTCTCCAAACTGACGTTTGAAAAGCGCTATCGTTTCGGTATTGAATACTCGTGCCGATATCATAAATGTAATCCATACTTTTTCTCCTATACCCTTTTGATTTTCACCTACATCAAAATCCAATCGATTAATTTCAAATTCTCCTGTTAGTGTAACTCTATAATTCTTCCACAAATCTAATTGCTCTCCATGCAAAAGCTTTATAGGAACTTCAATTTGCTTACTAACATCGTGTATGTGGACATCTCCAAGCATTATCAATTGACCATTTTTTTCTATTGTTTTTTTACTTGAAAAATAAATTTTTGGATGATTTTTTACATCAAAAAAGTCCTTTCCTTTTAAATGTTTATCACGCATTTCAAGCCCTGTATTAATACTATTTGTATCGATATAGATCGTTGATGATGTATTTGTCATATTACTCTCATCGATTAAAATAGTACCTTTAATTTTATCAAATTGACCCTTGATAGGAAGTAAACCGCCAAACTTAACGCTAAATTCAATTTTAGAATGCCATCCATCTATAGGATATGCTTTAACCTGAGCATTAATGAAAGTTGAAAAACAGGCACAAAAAATTAGGATTTTTATTGTTTTAGACATGATACTTTATTTTTAAAGGTTAAAGTAAGTGCCCAATTCTAAAAAAGTCGCCAATACTTATAAGCATTGACTTTTTATTTTTTCGATTCAGTTTTTTTTTGATATTCTTTTGGGGTCATTGAAGTGAATTTCTTGAAATAATTATTAAAAGAAGCCTTATTATTAAAACCAACTGCGTATGCTATATTTAAAAAGTTAGACTTGTTACTTTTTGACATCATCATTCTCTTAGCTTCTTCTATGCGATATTTATTTACAAATTCATTAAAGTTACAATGAAAGTGTTCATTTATAACTCTCGACAAATGATGTTTTGGTATCGATAGTACTTCAGATAAATCAATAAGTCTAATATTTGGATTAAGGTATATTTTTTCTGATTCAAAATATTCTAATATTTGAGATTTATATTTTTGAGATAACTTTGTGTCAATCGGTGTTTTGGCGTATTTTTTTTTACTTAACATATATTTTAAATCATCACGAAATAGATATGGTTTTCTATAAGCATTTACAGCTAGAAGATATATTAAACCGGTTGATGGAAGTATGTATAAATAATCCATCCATCTTTTGTAAATATTAGAGTAGAATAATAAATAAAAGTATAGTAGAGATGATAACATAACAAAGCCAAAGACCAAACAACAATATTTTAACCATTGTGTACGAGCTATTTTAATTTGTTGAGCAAAAGGTTTTTTGGATTTTTTTAAGTGTGTTAGATATTTTACACTAATAAATGCATAAATGCCCGCATGAATAAATTGAAGAAAAAACAATACACCATATAAATTCTGGATAGGCGTCAATCCCATGCTCGTATTCTTTATTACGGTAAGCATTCCATAAAATTTGCCTCGCTCGGGAATAGCCTCTGAAAACAATAAAGGTATAGTAATAGCAAAAATCAAAAAAGGCAAAAAATGAAATATATAAGAGGCGTAAATCTTAAACTTATCAGATATGAAAGATTTAGAATACAACAATAATAATGGGCCGATTAATAACCAGGATCCATATCGAGTGCCATAAAAGATATCAAAACTTAATTGTTCTGAAATACTTCTTACAAAAAAAAACTCGACTTGTACCCAAACCAAAAACCATATAATTGCAGATAATATGATATTAGAATAATTATGTGTTTTACCGCTTAACAAAATGAATGATAAAAGCAAGCCTTGTAAACTTCCGGCCAAAAGAATGAATGACCAAAAGTCTATTGAAATTTCTGACATCATAATACCTTTTAAATTTTATTATTTTTTTAAAATATTTAAAATAATTGAATTTTCAAGTTATCATGCCTTGCAGAATTCAAAAAATAATTTATATCCAACCTATTGGTTTAGATGAACTCATTTTTTACTTATGAATTGCAAATAAATTTCTAAATACTTTGGAATAGGTTTTGGTTCAAAAGAAGAAATTTAACTCAAATTAATCGTCTATACTTATAAGTATTTACTTTTTAATTAAAAATAGTTAATCGATATAAACAGTTTTGACAATATTCTTGAGGTCTTACATGAATATGTATAATAAACGTAGAATTACACCAATTTTCCTGATTAATTTTTCAAGTTTATTTTAATACGTAGTTCAATAAAAAAGAGAGCTTTAAGTATAGGATAGAATAAAAAAATATGTATTGACCTAGAACGGTTATATTTTTAGGCTTAGTTAATTACAAAAAGAAAAATCCAATCACAGAAAGTGATTGGATTTTCTTTGTCGGGGTGGCAGAATGTTATGAAGCCACACTATATTTTTAAAAATCAAAAAGTTACATTTTATTAAATCAACTCGGTAACCGAATAGGTAACTTATTTGATAAGAACTTTTGTTGTTATTTACCTTTTTAAAGGTGGGCAAATATACAATTTACAATAAAAAGACATAAAAGAAATTATATTTTTTTGCTCTTTAGTAATTTACAGTACCTTGAACTAATTTAAGGGATTAAAACGGAGAGTGACTCCATAATATAAAACCAAAACGAAAATAAAAGCCTCCTATTTTGTAATAATAATTTCTTGAACCATTACTGTATCTGGAATCTTTAGGTAGTCTAAGTTGTATTCCATACTGTTGTAATTGAGTCGATACATATGCTTTTCATTAAAAACATGAACTCGTGCTTCAATTTCAGACCCATGTACTTTAGGCTCCTTTAAAATATCTTTTAGTTCACCAAATGTTGTTCCAACACGGATACCATTATTTGTAGCGCCTCTTGGGTCCCAGATATGTAGAGATTCAATGATATCATTTCCGTATGCATAGCCAAGGGTGTCAGCTTTATAAATGATATAGTGAACATCAAAAACCCCTTCTCCAGTTTGCAGTGTTCCTGGTTTTAAAATATTTTGATGATCGTTCATGTTGTTTCCTACCACAACCCCTAAATAACTATCATTTTCAATTGGTGGCATAAATTTCATGTCATCCTCAATGTCTTCTTCTTCATCTTCTTCTATTTCTGTTAAATCACTATTTTTTTCAATGGACGAAGGCGTGCTAACTGTATCTATTCCAATTGATTTGTCCTCAAACTGTTGCGACTTTTTTTCAGTCTTACATGATATAATTAAGCAAAGGGTGATGAGCAGTATATATGGTTTTTTCATGATATAGGGTTTTACCAAAACCGATAAGATTTCAATCGACATTAATTTAGCTTTTGTAAAAAGCATCACCAAATTATTTCCGTTATAAGGTTTCTTTAGTGATTAAGGATGATGAAATGCTAAAACCAGTTCTGTTATTTTTTGAGTAAATATAAAGAATTTGGGTGATCTTCATCAAATGGTTTACTACCAGTTAGATTTAATAATGTATTATTAAGTAGCTCATTATCTATTATTGATTGATGGATCCTACTCGTTATGTAGAAGAAGATAGGATTGAATTCTTTTAAGTATCATACTAATGAGTAAACCAATCTAAAAGTAATTAGCCTTCTATTTGATTATTAAATTTTATTTAATTTTAGAAGCATGAAAATCAAGCTATTCATTTCTCTATTTTTTGTAGCTACGTTTATTTACAGTCAGCAATACTCTAAGATTGATTCTTTAAAAAGAAGATTTAAAGAAAATACGGATGTGCAAAATAAGTATGAAAATTTAGTTTCAATTTTTGAATATTACTTATATCAAAATCTTGATTCTGCAGGGTTATATCGAAAGCAAATTCATCGTTTAGCGAAAAAGAATCCCGAGCTTATGATATCTTCCCATAGTTTGTCGGCAAAATATTATTATTTCAAATTTGAATTGGATAGTGCATTGTATCACACGAATTTGATTCTGGACATTGCTCAAAAAGTAGCTAATGATAGTTTAATATCAGATTCCTACAGAAGAATCGCAATATTACAAAGTAGTAAAGGAAACCTTGAAGAGGCGGTCATTACTGGGAAATTAGCACTGAACAGCGCTAACAAATCGGGAAATTGGGAGTTGGTAGCTTCGGCCAATACAATGGTTGCCAACCAATTATATAAAAAAGACAATTACGATGAGGCATTAAACCATTATTTAATTGCAGATTCAATTTACAAAGCCAATAATGAATGTAGTAGAAATGTAGCCTTGATTTATGATAACATTGGCAACATTTACATTAATTTTAAAGATACCAAAGCATTGTATTACATCAATGAATCTGAAGCCATTTATTCGGACTTAGATGATGGAGAAGGAATTGCATATACCCAAAACCTCCGTGGAACTTTTTTTCAAAAAAACAAGGAGTATAAGAAGTCGATAGAAGAGTTTCTAAAATCCGCTAACTTTTACGAAAACTATGGGAATGATTATAGTAAGAATTCGATATATGTGAAATTATTGAATTGTTATTCCGCACTAGGTGAATATAAAAAAGCGGAGAATTATCTTAAAAAATCTGAAGCTTTAATTTCCAACACGTCTTCGGTTGATATGAAATTTGAAACCTATTTAAATGCGATACAGTTCTTTTTGGATCAAGGGAAGAACAAAAGAGCGCTAGCTTATCTCAAAAAGACCGAAGAATTGTTAAATAATGAAAATAGCAGTCTATATCTTCATAGAGCTAAGGGTGTTAGTGAGGGGTATTCTAAAGCATACGAGGCTTTAGGAAGGTATGATCTAGCATTGCGGTACAGCAAAAAATGGAATGGATTAAATGATAGTATCAATAGCCTGAATAACTTAGAGCTATCCAAGAATTTAGAAGCAAAATACCAAGCTGATAAAAAGGAAAAAGAAATCGCATGGTTAGAGGCGGAAAAGAAAGCAGTGGAAATTCAAAAATCCAATCAACGTAATCTTTTCATAGCTGGGTTAGGAGTATTTTCAATAGCAGGTATCTTTTTATTTTTTACACTGCGCAACCGGCAAAAGACAAATAAAAAATTAAAAGAATTAGATACGCTAAAGTCTAAATTTTTTGCAAATATCTCGCATGAATTTCGAACACCACTTACATTAATATCTGCTCCTGTTGAAAAAAAATTAGCTTCAGAAAATTTAAACAAAGCTGACCGCTCAGAATTTGAAATGATAGACCGGAATTCTAAGAGGTTATTGAGTCTGGTTGACCAGTTATTAGACCTTTCTAAGTTAGAGTCAAGAAATCTAAAGTTGGGCGTGACTCAAGGTGATCTATCTCCTCTTCTAAAAGCTATTACATCCTCATTCCAATATTTGGCAAAACAGAAGAGCATTAATTATTCAGTAAAAGTTGATGACTTAAAAAATGTGTGGTTTGATGAAAGTATTATTGAAAAAATTGTCATCAACTTATTGTCTAATGCTTTTAAATATACACCAGAGAATGGCAATGTAAATTTTGATGCTAGCCAAAAAAATGATCGATTAGAAATTTCTTTGGAAAATACCGGAGCAGTGCTGTCTAAAGAAAAAATAGATCAAATTTTTAATAGGTTTTACCAAGTTGATGCAAATGCTGATGGTGTTGGAATAGGTTTGTCATTGGTTAAAGAATTAGTCACTTTATCACATGGTGAAATTTCCGTAGAAAATACTTCTAACAAGAAAATACGATTTAAAGTCGTTTTACCTTGTACTAGAAACGATTTTCATTCTGATGAATTAATTAGTTTAGAACAGTTAGATTCGATTTCAACAGATTTTGAGCCTGAGCTTATTATTACTGAAGCTACAAAAGCTAAAGATGAAGAAATTGATATTGATCAACCTATTTTGCTCATCGTAGAAGATAATGAAGATATTAGAAAGCTTGTCATTCAAGTATTTTCAAATTCATTTCAGATTCTAGAAGCCGAAAATGGTAAAATCGGTATTGAAAAAGCAATAAAATTTGTGCCTGATATTATTATTTCTGATATCATGATGCCTGAGACTAATGGGTTAGAATTGTGCAAACAAATCAAGCTTGATGAACGCACCTGTCACATACCAATTATTTTATTAACTGCTAAAGCCGATGAAGAAGATCTGTACAGAGGTTTAGAAACCGGTGCTGATGATTATATAACGAAGCCATTTAAATTGAAACTCTTACAAACCAGAGTTCAAAATTTAGTGGCTTCAAGAAAACTTCTTCGAGATCGCTACAGTCAAGAAGTCATTTTAAAGCCAAGAGATATTGCAATAAGCAATCTCGATGAACAGTTTTTGGAAAGAATGCAGACTGTATTAGATAAAAAATTGACAGAACCTTCTCTTAATACAGAAGAGTTAAGCAAGCTCATGGGAATGAGCCGTATGCAATTGCACAGAAAGCTAAAATCTCTATTGGGTTTGTCTACAACAGAGTTTATACGTAATGAACGCTTGAAATCTGCGGCAGAATTACTTAAAAATACCGATATAAGCATTGCAGAAGCTGCTTATAGTACTGGTTTCAATGAAGTGACCTATTTTTCTAAGAGTTTCAAAAAAGTATATGGTCTATCCCCTTCTGCCTTCCGTAAGGATAACTGATTTTCCCATGCTACACTAGGGAATTTTTGAGTCATTTTACTTCATGTTACATTTCTTCATAGTATCTGTTACATATGTTCAAGAGCATACTAAAAGTGCCCTTTAACTTTGGCGTTAATGAAAAAATACAATAGCAAATCTAAACAGTATTTGGGGAATTTAAAGCGCCTTTCTTCTTATAAAATTTACTTAAACATTAAGCATTTGAACAAAGGCAGTTATGAATTAAATATTATTAATAAAAACAAGCTCATAAAAAGAACTCGATTTGATAAAGAATAATCAAATAAAAATAAAAAATTCTGATGAAATATTGAATATCAATTTTGAAAAACCATTAATAATGTCTCATGCAATGAAGAAACCACTAGAATTATACATTATGAAATCAATCACTTTACTTGCTATTACAATAACCTTGCTCTTATGTTTTGCCTGTGGGAGTAAAGAAAAAAAAGATAAGCGAACAGATTTTAAAGAAGAAGAAACAAAATCTGTAAAAACTTCAAAAGAAAGAGATATCAACCTCAAACAGAATGGCGATTATACCGAACTTTATGTAGAAACTGGGAATTGTAAAATTACCACAGAACAGTTGGCCGAAGCTTTGGGTATAAGTGAAAATAAGGTTACCCCAAATAATAGCTATCAGGGAAGCTGTTGGTTCAAAGTTTTGGGACCTGATAATTTAGAAACCAACTATGGGATAAGTTTAGAAAAATTTTCTAATAGCGTAGTAAACCAAGAAATCAATAATGCACAAAAACAAGAACTCATGGATATTCGGCTTAGCGAAACAGGAGATACCTATATTACTAGACATCCCGTTCAAGGCTTTCTTTTACTTCTCAACCCAAATTATACCAATACGATTAAAGTCAGTTACAGTTATTTTAATCGTAATGGACCAAAACCTACACCAGAGCAGCAAGAAGAGCGTAAACAGAACACCTATAAGCTTGCGAATTACATCATTAATCAGTATAAAAATTAAGAATCATGAAAATATGTAGATGCAAGTTGATTTTAGTGTTTTTATTGGCTGGTATTACTCAGGTTTATGCCCAACCTTTTACACTAGATAAGAACATAAAACCGGTTGAACTAAAGTTACAAAAAGATACCCGTAAAGGGTATGAAGGAGGAAAGTTCATAGCTACTTTAAGTACAGTGGATTCCACAAAATATTACTATGTAAAAGGTCATGACTTGTTCCAGTTTGTTGATGTTTTAGTGAAAGGGTTTGGCAACAAAAATTCTTTGGAAGCATCTTTAGTGTATGACAACTGGAACGACGTGGTGGAAAAGCAATCTATGCGATCGGCAAAAGACGGGATAATCCATTTTAAGGTAAGGGCTTTCGGATCTTTTGGATTAAAAATAATTTCACCTTCGAATGAAGCCATCAATTTCACCATTATGGTAAGTGCCAGTCCGCAGCAAAAGACCTACCTGGGTAGTCCGTTCTCAAAGATCAAGGATAGCGAAATGAAAGCAGGCAATTCTACTGTTGGCGATACGGGTGGGTCGGGCAGTAGCAATAAAGTTTTATATATCATTTTAAGCATCTGTCTTTTGGTCATAGGGTTGCTTGTAGGTAAACTTTTGAGTAAAAAGTCTGTAACTATTATTGTCTTACTGCTTACCCTACCACTTAAAGCTCCTGCACAAAATGGAGCTACTCCTGGTTTCTTCTATAAAGATCGTTACTATAACGGTGAAGACTTGGATAATGGCAAATTTGAAGAAGATCTGGAAAATGAAATGGGCGACGGTTATAACCCGAAGAAAGATATAGAAAATCTATACGGGAAATTACAAAAGATAAAGGAATTTTTAGACGTAACTGTAAATCTATACAACAATTATAAAGGTCTAGGAAATTGTATCAATTCCGTACCTCCACGTGGCGAACCACGCATCCCTTCGTTTTGTGATATTCCCAGCTCTAGTGACGAAAACGGCTGCGCTGAGTGCTTCTTAAAAGCACGCGAAGAATTTAATGATGTCCGCTATCTATTTGAGCAATTGGCTACAATTTACAAGTGTACCAAGAATTTTTCGAATGCAGCTTTGTCCTTTGGGGATAATGCTTCAGGTGTACATGCCGTAGCAGGAATGGCTTGGCAAGCAGAACGCCGGAATATAGAAAAATCAATATCCGAATTAGAAAATGCTTACGACAAAAAGTATGCAGAATTACTACAAAGTCTCTCTGATGCGATGCTTAAACTTAGTGAATGTGAAGCTCGTTATGGCGTAGAAGACTGGTTTGACCGATTTGGTTATATGTATTTTGAATTTATGCGGGATAAATACCAACGAACAGATTGATAAATTATATCCTTTTAAATGTGAGGACATTGACCTGGTTAATAGCGTAAGGATAAAAAATAGAACGAAAAAAGTACCATGAAATACATCAAATATTCAGTAAGTATGATCTTGATTTTGGTTTTAGGTTTTTCCTGTAAATCAGATACAGAGAAATCAAAAGAAGAGTCAATAGAAAAAGTGCTTGAAGGTTTTGAAGATACCTCAGATAACACAGTAGAAAAGAGCACTAATAATCTTCTTGATATTGATGAAATGCAAGAATTTCTCAATAACAGTCAAATATCCGAAGACCAAAAAAAAGAAATTCAAAAGCAATTAGATAAAATGGGTGATTTATCTGGAAAAGATGAAATCGCCATAGAAGATCTTGAAAAATTATTAGAGCAATCAGGAGGACTGAATACAGATGTGGAAGCGCTAAATGAACAGGCCAATAAAGAACTAAACATACCTGAAGTCTGGAAACAACCTTATCATACAGCCTATCAAACTGAGATTGCCGATGTTGTTTATCGTTATGGCGATATTGACAATTTTGGATTTGGCTGGCCGGAAGATTTTGATCCTTTTTCAGGAGAAAGTACTCCGAAACATCGATTTCCATTCTACCCTCAATCATCAGACCCTTTGGGAACAGATCAAATCATGGTTGTTTCTGCCTATAAATACCGTGGTGAAGAAGGTTATAAAAAGGTAAAAAGAGACGGGTATACTATGAGAACCAAAAGACCGGCAAACCAACCCAAAAAGATGGTCTTAGCCTATGATCTAAAAGGTACCGCTGTACGATCTGCTCTTTTACAATTATTTATAGACGATTTTCAGGCGCCTAATTTCGGTTCAAAATTTAGAATCTGGATTAACAACAAAGAAGCCATTTATATCAATAATCTTTTAAACGAAGTAGAACAGACCGGTCCCATCGGCAAGTTGCTTTCAGTGCAAATTATTCCAGAGTTTATCCCTGAAATTGAAAGTAATAAACTTGAAATTTTTATCGACGGCCCTGATGAAAATGTGGGTGATGGCTTTGCCGTGGATTTTATCCAATTATTGGTCAATCCTAAAAATATTCCATCATCTTCTGTAGAAGGCATGGTGGTGGATGCCAAAACCGATAAACCCATTGCGAATGCCATGGTAAAAGTTTCGGGTAGCGATCCGCTTACAACGGTATCAGATGGCTCTTTTAAAGATGACGAGGTTCCTAGTGGATTATCTGTTATACAAGCGAGTAAAGCTGGGTACAAAAGCAACAAAGTTACCGAAGACTTAATTGCAGGTGAGACGACCAAAGTAACTATAAAATTAGAGCCAGAAACTGAAGAAAATCTTGAAAAAGAACTAGAAGAAAAAGGTAAAATTGAACTTTATGGTATTTATTTCGATAGTGACAAGGCGATTTTGAAACCAGAATCAGAATCGACACTTCAACAAGTTCTGGCACTGATTAACAATAACCCTAACCAGAAATTGGAAATTGGCGGCCATACCGATTCACAAGGCGATGACTCCTATAATTTAGAATTATCAGACAAAAGGGCTCAGGCTGTCTTGAAATGGCTTAAAGATCATAAAGCAATTACGGCCAATTTAAGTAGCAAAGGATACGGTGAAACTGAGCCTGTGGCTGACAATAGTTCTAAAACCGGACGTGCCCTAAACCGAAGGGTAGAAATTAAACTTTTAAAATAAGATATAGAATTATGAAAACATTTATCAAATTAACTCTTGCATTATTTTCCATTACTGCCTTAGCTCAGAGTAATTGTAGTAAGTATTATTCTTTTGAAGAAGGAGGTATTACAGAATATAAAATGCAAAACTCAAAAGGCAAAGTTACCGGAAGTATGACCACCACGGTAGAAGGTGTAAACAAGGCCGGAGAGAGTTCAACAGCTACGTTAAAATCAGAGATTTTTGACAAAAAAGGTAAATCTGTCATCGTAACTAATTACAATATGACGTGTGATGGAAGTACGGTAATTATGGACTTTAAATCACTCATGAATGCAGATATGTTAAAGCAATTTGATAATCTTGAAACAGAAATTACCGGAACTAACGTTGATCTGCCTAATGAGCTATCTGAAGGACAAAATTTGCCGGATGCTGGAGTGAAAATAAAGATAAAAATGTTAGGCATGAATATGAACATGGTAACAAATATCACCAACCGTAAAGTAGTGGGAAATGAAACTATTACAACGCCTGCCGGCACTTTCGATTGTGTTGTTATTTCTCAGTTAAGCAGTGGTAAAATGATGATTAAATTTAGTAGCAATCAAAAGTTTTGGCTGGCTGAAGGAGTCGGACTAGTTAAGAGTGAAGATTACAATGACAAAGGGAAACTTCAAAGTAGTACCATTCTTACGTCCTTTTCAAAATAATAGATTAACATTTTAAAAATTATTTAATTATGAAAACAATTAGCAAATACCTCTTACTAATACTATTCTTAAATTCATTTTTGTGTCAAGGTCAGCTTATCCCAAAGAAAAAAACTTCTAAATCGGTAGATATGGTGAGTATAAAAACTAAAATACCAACACTTAAGAAGGCTAGTCTTAACCAACTGCAATTTGCAAAGACAGGTGTAATAAATCCAAAGCCTTTAAATGTTTCTAAAGAAGTTCTAATGTTACCCAGTTCCAAAAAATACCGTATTACCCCGAAAAAACCTTTCGATAATGGTTTAAGCTTTAGTTTTTATGGCAATTATTCTGTGCAAGCCTTTACTGTTAGTCCAAGACTTAGTGGAAATACGAATAATAGTCATTCGAAGAACCAATATTACACTTATAGTGGTTTTATTCTTTTTAATGCTAAGATAAATAAAGAATATAGGGTTAAGATTGATCTTGCAGAAGTTAGAGGTTCTGGCAAAATATTAATTAATGATCAAATTTCTAGTGTGAGTAGCACAAATAGAACTATCAATTATGTGTTTGGTACAAGTTCAAATGGTCAACATGTTATTACTATAAGTCCATACGAACGTAATGGGGCTATAAATCCCGAAGGATTTAAAATAACTTCTATTCAAATAGATGAACTTTAAGGTTAATACCTTGTTTGAAGAGTGTTTACAGGACAAGGTTCTGTAAAGCAAGAGGGTAACACGCTACGCGATGTTGCAAGCCTATAATTATCTTATAATCAATTGATTACGAAAATATCTCAAATTGAATTTGCAGCAATTTACAGTAAATCAGCTCTAACCCATTGAAAATCAGCAGTTATTTACAGTAAATTTGCAGCAAAATTGTAACAATCTTGTGTTATTTGAAGAGATTTTTACTAAAAAATGCGCTCCGCCAAGTAAAATCAAGGAATTTTTTACTAAAAAATTAAAATTTGTTGCCATTTGCTTTGAAATGGAGGAGAGAAAACTACCGCATCCGCTAAGCGGATTTGGTTCATTTTTAAAACAATAGATTCTCCAATCTTAGAAGGCATTAATACTTCAAGGTATCGATGATACCCATCCTCTGAATCTATTATTTTAAAAACGTTGTTCTAGTCTTATCATATCTTCACTTACTTTTCTTTCTATAACTTTCGCATAGATTTGAGTCGTGCTGATTTTAGAATGCCCAAGTAGTTTTGATACTGTTTCTATTGGTACCCCATTACTCAAAGTTACTGTTGTCGCAAATGTATGTCTAGCGATATGGAATGTTAGATTCTTTGTAATACCACAAACATCTGCGATCTCTTTCAAGTAAGAATTTAACTTTTGATTAGAGATAGCAGGAAACAATTTCTCAATATTAATTGAAGAGGGGTGAAGTTCATATTTTTTAATAATCTCTAGTGCCTTAGTTAATAATGGAATTTTTACTGGAATTCTTGTTTTTTGTCTTTGAGAATAAATCCATTGCTTTCTATCAATACCAATAATGATATTGTCTTTTGACAAACTCATTACATCTCCATAAGACAACCCAGTATAACAACTAAAAACAAATAAGTCTTTAATGAGTTCTAATCTAGAAACTGAAAACTCTTTTTGCTCAATTCTTTGTAGTTCGTCTAAAGTCAAAAATTCTCTTTCTTTCCTATTGTATTTAGCTTTGAACTTTACAAAAGGGTCTTTATCTATCCATTCCATTTTAAAAGCAAGATTGACAAGTTTACGCAAACGTTCAATATGCTTCATTATAGTATTATTACCCATGGATTTTTGATGTCTTAAAAAACGTTCAAAGTCAATAATGAACTTATAGTTCAGTTCAGATAAATAAATGTTGTTAGTATTAAAGTTTTCATTAAGAAATAGAAAAATGTATTTATGTGTTGTGAAATAGTTTTTTTGAGTTCCCCATCGCAGTGTATCTTTCATATGGACATTATGATATTCAATTATATCAGATATAGAATACCTTTTGTCGTCAATACCTAAAAAATGAGCTTTTACTATTCGAGAAGAGATCAGTTTACCTTCACTTTGCAGTTTTCTGTAACATTGAAAGAGTTTTATATGTACTTGCTCTAGATAGGTATTAACCATCTTTGTTTCACCAGTAATACCTCTAAGCCTATTTTTATTGGTATCCCAATGAGCAACTGGCACTTTTCTTTTTAAAGAAATTTCTGCTCGTTTTCCATTTACTGTTACACGAGCATAGAGTGGTGCTTTTCCATTTTTGGCGGCGGCAAGTTTTAACCAAAATAGAATACTGAAAGAGTGTGAATTTTTCATACGTTTTGTTTTAATAATTAGACATCAAAACAAAAGCCAAACCAAGTTTATTCGGTTACCTTTTTTGGTTAATTTTAAAAAGGTAACCGAATAGGTCACGTTTTAAAACAAATTAAATCAATTAAAATGTAGCTCCTAAAACCACAAAAACTTGATAATCTTAAAATTACCAAGTTTTTGTATCTATTTGATTCTTAAAAAGTCGGGGTGGCAGGATTCGAACCTGCGACCTCCGCGTCCCAAACGCGGCGCGATAACCGGGCTACGCTACACCCCGATATGGTTATGCCTTAGCGGGCGCAAATATACGTAATACAATTTGTTTTTTTGCCTAAAATTTAAATAAATATTAATCCTTAATTTAATTTTAATATAAAAATACCCCAGAGCGAAACTCTGGAGTATTTCATATCTCTTTTAGTATAAGATGTTTCTGTGCAGTTAAGCAATACTATATACATTACTCAACTATCTAAAAGGATCACTAATTAATGTACGTGACAACTTGTAATATATAGTGAACGCTCATGACACCCTCGTGAACCTCCACCTTTAACAGTAATTAATTCTTTTCTATCGATCGCAGAAATAGTTTGTTTTTTTAAATCTAATTTTAAATCTGATTTTAATTTTTTCATTTTAATAATTTTAGTTTAGTGCATACTCTATTCTTAATAGGATTTTCTGCAACCTCCATAAAAACAAAATGAACACTTACTACATTTGTTCATGCTTTGTTTTTCGAAAATTAGCGAAAAAGAAAAGCGGTTGTTAAGGTTTATTCCTGAGATTTATAAATCTCAAGAAGTAATAATGGTTTTGGAGGTTGTGGAGTTTATTAAAAGCTAAAAAAGATAATACAATCATGATTTTTAAAATCATTTGTCATTTGTTTACGATATTTGATCAAAAACAAATCTTGAAAAAACAAATCTTATTCTTATGCTGCCTCTCGAGTTTATCTATATACGCTCAATTTGATGTAAAAGGGATTATCAAAAACAGCATAGATAATCTTCCAATAAAAAATGTAAGGGTTATCGACGAAACATCTAAAAATTTGGTTTTTACAGATATCAATGGGATGTTTTCTATAAAAACTAACGGAACTATAAATTTTGTCAAAGAAGGATATGAAAATATGCAAATAGTAATACGCAAAGAAACGTATGATCATAACCAACCTATTGTTATTTCCTTAACGAGCATCACTAATTTGACCGAAGTACTCATTGAAGATTACGCTAACCCGCATAAAGACAGGTATGCCACCAAGGCTATTTCTTATATTTCTGAAAATGATATTAATCGTGGAAATCCAATAGAATTACATCCTATTTTAAACAAAATTCCTGGTGTATTTATGCAGAATGGTACCCTCAATACAAATAGAATTACAATTAGAGGTATTGGAGCCAGAAACTTATTTGGTACCGCAAACATCAAAGCTTATTTTGGCGAAATCCCATTAACAGATGGAAACGGAGAGTCGTCTATAGAAGATCTTGAACTTGGAGCCTTATCAAATATCGAAATCCAAAAAGGACCTTCGTCCAGCAGTTATGGCGTAGGATTGGGAGGTACTATTTTATTACATCCAGAATTTGCTTTGGATAAAGCAACCGAGGTTAAATTATCCAGCACATATGGAAGTTATGGATTACGCAGAAATCTTGTTAAGGTATCTACAAGTGGAGAAAAAGCAAATCTTAATATTTTATATAGTAATAATCATGCCGATGGCTATAGAGATAATAATGAATATGATAGGAACACGATAACATTAACTTCGACTATACAAAGCGGAAAAAATGATAGCTTTTCAATATTTGGAAGCTATGTCGACTTAAAAGCTGGAATTCCTAGTTCATTAAGTCAGGAAGATTTTGACAATAATCCCAGACAAGCAGCTTTTACATGGGGTCGCTCTCAAGCTTTTGAGGATGTAGACTATGGTATTGTGGGGATTACCTGGAAACACGCATACTCATCTCAAATATCGCAATCTACTAGTATTTTTGGTTCTTTTAGAAACAATTACGAACCCAGACCCTTTAATATATTAGAAGAAGAGGCAACAGGGATTGGAATTAGATCGCGAATTTCGGGAATTGCATCTATTACCAAAAAGGAATTGAACTGGACAATTGGAGGAGAATTATTTTTGGATAATTATAATGGTAAAACGTTCGAAAATCTGTATCAGGATTTTCCTGCTGGCACTGGTAGTGTGCAAGGAGTTCAGCTCTCTGATCTTGACGAAAAACGATACTATTACAATTTGTTTGGTGAAGCAAACTACAGCATGACCAAAAACTTACGAGTAAATATTGGTTTACATGTTAATCAAACATTTTTTAATATCAAAGATCGATTCTTAGCAGATAACGAAGATAGTTCTGGTGACTTTGATTTTGAACCTATTTTTTCTCCAAAACTAGGTCTAAGTTATAAAGTGAATTATAATGTAACTGTATTCGGAAACATTGCTAATGGCTTCTCCACTCCTACTACCTCAGAAACATTATTACCAGACGGTTTGTTTAACCCCGATCTAAAACCTGAAATAGGATGGAATTACGAAATTGGAGCCAGATATAGTGTATTTCATGATCTTATTTATGGTACCTTATCAGCATATACGCTTCGGGTAAGAGATCTTTTGGTTTCAAGAAGAACTATTGATGATAATTTCTTTGCCGTCAATGCAGGTAAAACAATCCATAATGGTATAGAATTCGATTTAAATTTTGACATCCTAAAGAGGAGAGGTAACTTGGTAAAATTCTTTTTCAATACATCATTATTTGACCATAAATTTGATGATTTTGTTGATTTAGAAAATGATTTTTCAGGCAATGATCTTACAGGTGTACCTTCAGGAATAATAAACATTGGCGTCGATTTCAATAGTACCAAAGGATTTTATGGCAATCTAAATTATCAAACCATCGGCGAGATACCCGTAAATGATGCCAATTCGCTTTTTAGTAAAAGTTACGAATTAATGCATGGCAAGTTGGGTTTCAAAAATAAAATAGGAAATCATCTATTTTATGATGTGTTTTTTGGCATAAATAATATTTTAGATACCGAATATGCATCTCAAATTCAGATTAATGCCAGAGGTTTTGGTGGTAATGCACCTCGATTTTTCTATCCAGGGTTACCCTTTAATGCATATGGTGGGATTAACATAAAATATAGATTATAAATAATATTTCTTCGTATTTTTCGAGAAAGAACCAAACACTCTAGATTAATGAGATTATCTTCTTTCTTATTTTTTTTGGCAATTGTATTTTCGGCCTGTGGCCAAGAAACCAAAGAAAATGATGTTCTGCTACAACCAGATCCGAAAAATTATACCACAGAAATAGTAGTTCCCGACTTACAAATTCCTTGGGGAATGACATGGTTACCCGATGGCAGTATGCTTATTACCGAAAAAAGTGGAGAGCTTATTCATTTTAAAGATGGCACTAAGACTCTGATCGCCAATGTACCCGAAGTTTATAATAGAAACCAAGGCGGCTTATTAGATATAGAATTGCATCCCAAATACGAGAAAAATGGATGGATTTATATCACATACTCTTCTAAAGAAGGTAGTGAAAAAGGAGGAAACACCGCGTTGATTCGAGTCAAACTAGAAGATAATCAATTGGTACAGATTGAAAAACTTTATAAAGGAACACCTAATACAACTCGAGGACATCATTTTGGATCGCGTATTGAGTTTGATAACGAAGGGTATCTATATTTTTGCATTGGCGATCGAGGAAATAGAGATGTAAATCCTCAGGACATTACAAAAGATGGTGGAAAAATTTATAGATTACATGCCGATGGAAGCATTCCTAAAGACAATCCTTTTGTTAACGAAGAGAACGCCAAAAAAGCTATTTTTTCTTACGGTCATCGCAACCCTCAAGGAATGGCCATACATCCCGATGGTACTATTTGGGTCCATGAACATGGTCCAAGAGGTGGCGATGAAATTAATCCCATTAAAAAAGGTATAAATTACGGATGGCCAGTAATTACATATGGTATTAATTATAGTGGAACTTCGATAACCGATATTACCAAAAAAGAGAACATGGAACAACCTCTATATTATTGGGTTCCGTCTATAGCGCCCAGTGGAATGGATTTTGTAACTAGTGATAAATATCCCGAATGGAAAAATGATCTACTTGTAGGTTCTCTAAAATTTCAATATCTTGAACTACTGGAACTTACCAACAACAAAGTGACGGGTAGAAAAAAATTACTAGAAGGAATGGGACGTGTTAGAAATGTAAGGCAAGGACCAGATGGCTATATATATGTGGCATTAGAAAATAAGGGGATTGTAAAAATAATTCCCAAGGCAAATTAAAAAATAAACACTAAGCTAATGCAGATAAGAAAACATATAAAACGTCTTTTTATATTAGAAGCGATTGTCTTAATCATTAGTATTTCTATTGTTGCACAACAAGGAAAAAATGATACAAAATATGCAATTGTAATGGATGATGATATGCAAGATAAGCTATCAGAGAGTATGGCGAGAGGAAAAGAAGTTTATGCCGACTTTTGTATGCAGTGCCATTTACCTGATGGTAAAGGAACTCCTAATGTATTTCCTCCGCTTGCAGGATCAGATTGGTTAGTAAATAAACGAGCAGAGAGTATCCATTCGATAAAATATGGCTTAAATGGCCCGATTAAAGTAAATGGAAAAACCTATAATAGTGCTATGACCTCTCTAGGTTTAGAAGATGAAGAAATTGCAGATGTAATGAATTATATAATGAATAGCTGGGGTAACACTCAAAAAAATATAGTGACCATACAAGAGGTAACAGATATAAAAAAATAATCACACAACAATTTTAGCGTATGATACGTTTGTAAAATACGTTACACACACAATGAGGGGCAAAATTTCGATCATCAAAACACTCTTTACGAGGTTTTTAGCATTTTATTTTATGTTATTAACCTTTGAAGCAGTTAATGCCCAAGATCAAGAAGATTCTCCTAATAAATACCGATTTAAATATCGGTCAGAAGTATATAAAGGCACCCGATTGCAGATAACTGGGCAGTTAAGAGCTTTAAAAAACGAATCAAAATTTGTAGACATACCCGATGAGATAGAACAAGAACTTCATTCTCTTTTTATTGTTACCAAGAAACAACCCATACCCAAATATTACAAAAAACGAGCAATCGTATTTCTAGATGCGTTATATAGCTATGAAAATTTTGCAGATGCGTATGAGAATGCACTGTATGAAGTTGTAAAAAAAGTAAAAAAAGATATGTACGTGGTTGATTTCAAATTTGAACGGCAATTCACAAAAAGTAAAGTAAAATTAGATCGTGCAAAAAAAGAAGAAGTAATTAGTATTGAACAATTTGATCAACTTAAAAAAGACCTACTTGATAATCAAACCAAATTATCATGCCACCGATGGATGAAGGATAAATTTGAGAAATACAAAAGTTTTGATATCGTTAAGTATCCTGACGATCTGATGAAAGCTTTCAAAAAATCTGAAGCTGTACATGTGTATCGGTTATATAATGACAAGAGATTTGATAAAATTAAACCCTACCTCGAAAATCAAATTATCGATTTCTACTACAAAAAATCATTACCCGAAATCAATCCAGAGATTCTCGATTTACAATACATTACTAAAATATAAGTGTGCCAAAATAATATCATTGAAATTATTTCATTAGTTTGGTATCCCAATGGCGATCACACAAAATACATATAAAGTTATCGGTTTAATGTCTGGGACATCTCTTGATGGTCTGGATATAGCGTATTGTCATTTTGAAAAGAATACGGATACATGGAATTTCTCCATAGAAAAAACCGAGAGTATCGATTACACTACTGATTTTAAAGAAAAACTAAAAAACACGGTGCACTTGGAAGCTTCAAGATTGTTAGCTTTTCACAATCAATATGGCATTTGGTTAGGAGAACAGGTCAAGAATTTTATAAATGCAAATAAGATCGAAGTAGATTTTGTTTCTAGTCATGGTCATACCGTTTTTCATCAACCGCAGATTGGATTAACTTATCAAATAGGATCTGGACAACATCTCGCCAATATTTGTCAGCAAAAGGTTATTTGCGATTATAGAACAAATGATGTCGCTCTAGGAGGGCAAGGAGCACCTCTGGTCCCCATTGGAGATCAATTATTGTTTGCAAACTATGATTTTTGTCTTAACCTTGGTGGGATTAGCAATATTTCTTTTGATCATCAAGGTAAAAGAATTGCGTACGATATATCGCCAGCAAACATGCTACTAAACCATATTTGCAAAAGTATTGATCTACAATATGATGAAGGAGGTAAAATTAGCGCTTCGGGCACAATCAACACTCAGCTATTAGCACAATTAAACAACTTAGCATATTACAAACTGCCCTACCCTAAGTCCTTAGGCTACGAATGGTTTACGGATAAAGTGGTTCCTATACTAGATAATACAAATGATTCTACAAACAATCTTTTGCATACTTCTGTACATCATATTGCCGAGCAAATAGCTAATGCGATAAAAAGCACTAAAAAAATGAAGCCTTCGGTATTAGTAACTGGCGGTGGTGCAAAAAATAATTTCCTAATCGATACTCTTCAACAAAAACTGAGTACTAAAGCTACGATAATTGTCCCATCTATGGATATCATAGATTTCAAAGAAGCTTTAATCTTTGGTTTTATGGGAGTTTTGAGAGATCAAAATAAAATAAACTGTTTGCGATCGGTAACAGGAGCTAGCAAAGATTCCTCTTCGGGAATTATATACATTCCTTCTTGAATAAAATTTTATAGCAAAGATTGATTTGCATTCTGTAAATTTGCCACAAAAAAAGACATAAATGCTAATTATTGGTATCGCCGGGGGAACAGGTTGTGGAAAAACGACTGTTGTTAATCAAATCGTAAATGAATTGCCCGAAAATGAAGTATGTGTTATTTCTCAAGATTCATATTACAAAGACACGAGTCATCTTGCGTATGATGAGAGAGTGAAAATAAATTTTGATCATCCGCAGTCAATAGATTTTGATTTATTAGGCGATCACCTACAATCTTTAAGAAAAGGAGAAACTATACAGCAACCCGTATACTCCTTTGTAGAACATAACCGTACAAAAGAAACTATTCGAACACAACCTAGTAAGGTGATGATCGTAGAAGGGATTTTGATTTTGACCAATGCCAAAATAAGAGACATGTTTGATATCAAGATATATGTACATACGGATAGTGATGAACGTTTGATACGAAGATTAAAACGAGATATTGCAGAACGTGGTAGAGATATGGACGAAGTATTAGACCGATATCAAAATACTTTAAAACCAATGCATCAACAATTTATTGATCCTACCAAAGAGTTTGCTGATCTTATCATCCCAAATAATCATTATAATAATGTAGCTGTTGATATTGTTCGTACAATTATAAAAGAACGCTTGAATTAACTTTTGTACCTTTACAACCAATATTATTCTTACATAGATTGAAGTTAAAAAGTTATTTTCAGAAATTAAAAAACAAGCCGGCACTAATACCGATATTTGCCATATTTTTAAATAAATATGTACTTATCGTATTTCTTTTTGTGATTTGGATGTTATTTCTGGATACGAATTCATGGTTAATTCATAAAGAACTTGATCAAGAAATTAACGAATTAGAAGATAATAAAGAGTACTTCATTAAAGAAATTGTAAAGGATCAGAAAGATATAGACGTATTAAAAGATAGTAGTGAGCTAGAGAAATTTGCTCGAGAAGAATATTTTATGAAAAAAGATGATGAAGAAATTTACATCATCGAATATGAAGATAGCCTTCCTAAAACCACAAAAGATGACTAAATCCTTATTTGATAGCTTTGATGGAGTTTCTGCGAAACAATGGAAACAAAAAATTCAATTTGATCTTAAAGGCGCTGATTATAATGAAGCTTTAATTTTCAAGTCTTTAGAAGGTATTGATATAAAACCTTTTTACAATCAAGAAGATCTTACCGAAATAGACCATTCGCATTTTCATACTACATCATGGAAAAATGCTATTAAAATAGAGGTTAGCATTGCAGAAGAAGGTAATCAAAAAGCTATAGAAGCCGTAGGTAAAGGAGCCGAAAGTTTATTTTTTGTTATTGAACAAGAGGATATTAACATCAACATTCTTTTACAAAATTTGGATTCGAAGACTCCCATTTATATAGAAACAAAATTTCTATCTCCCACCTACATTTCTAAATTGAATGATCTTTGTCAAGCAAATTCTTTTACCTTATATCTCTTTACAGATATTATAAATCATCTTGCCGAAACGGGTAATTGGTTTAGTACATTAAAAGAAGATCATGAGTCTTTGAATGCAATTGCAAAGTCTTCACAATTAAAAAGTATCATAAGTGTTGATATTAGTTTATATCAAAATGCAGGGGCTACCATGGTACAACAACTAGCATACGCCATATCTCATGCCAATGAATATCTTAATCATTTTACAAATAGCGATACCAATCCGCTAACACATAATAAAATTGTGTTCAAGGTAGCGGTAGGCGGAAACTATTTTTTTGAAATTGCTAAACTTAAAGCTTTGAGAATGCTTTGGAGTACGCTGGCTACAGAATATCAAGTAACCAATGAATGTCATATCATAGCATATCCCTCAAATCGCAATAAAACTATTTTAGATTATAATGTCAATATGCTTCGTACAACAACAGAATGTATGAGTTCGATCTTAGGCGGAGCAGATACAATCTATAACCTGCCTTATGATAATATCTATAATCTTGAAAACGATTTTGGAACAAGAATTTCTTTAAATCAACTTTTGATTCTTAAAAACGAAAGCTACTTCGATTTGGTAGCCAATGCTTCTTCTGGATCCTACTATATAGAAAATATTACTCATCAATTAGCCGAAAAAGCACTTTCATTATTTAAAAATATCGAAAAAGGAGGCGGTTTCTTATCTCAATTAAAGTCTGGAGTCATTCAGAAAAAAATAAAAGAAAGTGCCCAAAAAGAGCAAGAACTTTTTGATAAAGAAAAAATTGTTCTTACCGGTGTAAATAAATATAAAAACGCCGAAGAAGTCATTCCCACGCTTCAAAAATCGGTTTTTCAACAAAAAAAAGTAAGAAAAGTACTACTTGAACCACTGATAAAACAGCGATTAAGTGAGATTATGGAGAAAAAGATGCAATAAAACGTTAATATTTGCTAACTTATTGTTAACTTGCATACTAAATCATAAAGTTTAGCCTATACATTAACATTACTAAATCTAAATTAATGCCCCTTAAGATTGGATCTAGAATTATTGTCCTTTTTTTGATTATATCCGTACAAGCTATTTATTCGCAATCGGATTATTATTGTCAAAGTGTCGATGAAACTGGAATAATAAAAAAAGCATTCGCTTCATTTGAAAATGATTTGTTTAGTTATTACAAATTTGGGAATGATTCTATAAAAACCTATAGAACGTTTCTGGCAGAAGTAGCCAGTTTATCAATAGATCTCAGAAAACTTCCTTCGGATAATTCTATTCAACTAGCTCGTGAGTTCAAAAAAATTGCAAATAATAAGAACTCCCTTTGGATTAAACTAAGTGAATATGAAAATCACGAAGCCTACAAAAAATCCCATCCTTCTACTTCTAGTTCTAAAAATGAAGAGGAAATTCTAATCTTTAATTATAGAGGTGGATTTATACAATGTCTCAAAAATTCAAGTGGCAGTGATGATTTTAAAGAACTGATCAACTCTCTCGAACAGGACGGAAATATTAGCACTTCTTTAATCTCTCAAAAAATATACTACATCCCTAATAAAGAATTTGGCACGAATCAAATCAAAAACTTTATAGCCTTTGATATTTACTACTCTATCCTCATGGTTATTGAAAAAGCTTTTGGGTAATTTTTTAACATATTCTCATTAAAGTGCCAAATAGCTTCATTTTTTTAAATAAAAATCATTTCTAAAAGCGTAATTTTATAGCCTCGTTAATTTAGCATTCGAAACGAAGCTTTGAATAATGAATAGAAAAGACATACAACATATACAACTTCCGAAAAAAACAGTATCAAATCATGAACCAAGTGTTTCTATGTTTAATACTTCTGAAGGAATAGATATTAAATCCACTTATCAAAAAAGTGATATCTCTAATCTTGAGCATTTAAATTTTTCTGCTGGAATTCCTCCTTATTTAAGAGGGCCTTATTCTACCATGTATGTTCGTAGACCATGGACTATAAGACAATATGCCGGTTTTTCGACTGCCGAAGAAAGTAATGCTTTCTATCGCAGAAATTTGGCCGCGGGACAAAAAGGATTATCTGTAGCTTTTGATCTTGCTACACATAGAGGTTATGATAGTGATCATGAAAGAGTGTTTGGAGATGTAGGGATGGCCGGAGTAGCCATAGATACTGTCGAGGATATGAAAGTTCTTTTTGATCAGATCCCACTCGACAAAATGTCTGTATCGATGACTATGAATGGTGCAGTACTACCGATCATGGCATTTTATATTGTTGCCGCTCAAGAACAAGGTGTTGATCAAAATCTTCTTTCGGGAACTATCCAGAATGATATCCTGAAAGAATTTATGGTTCGTAACACCTACATATACCCTCCTACTCCATCAATGCGAATTATTAGTGACATATTTAAATATTGTTCTAAAAATATGCCTAGATTTAATCCGATCAGTATTTCGGGATATCATATGCAAGAGGCAGGTGCTACTTGTGATATCGAATTAGCATATACTTTGGCAGATGGTTTAGAATATATCAGAAAAGGTATTGAAGCTGGTTTGGATATTGACTCCTTTGCTCCTCGTTTATCTTTCTTTTGGGCGATAGGTATGAACCATTTTATGGAAATTGCCAAAATGAGAGCAGCCAGAATGTTGTGGGCCAAATTGATCAAACAATTTAATCCGAAAAATCCTAAATCACTAATGCTTAGAACGCATTGTCAAACTAGTGGTTGGAGTTTAACGGCGCAAGATCCTTTTAACAATGTCGCCAGAACTTGTATCGAGGCAAGTGCAGCAGCCTTTGGTGGTACGCAAAGTTTACACACTAATGCGCTAGATGAAGCCATTGCCTTACCCACAGACTTTTCGGCAAGAATAGCTAGAAATACACAGATATACCTGCAAGAAGAGACTCAGATCACTAGAACGGTTGATCCATGGGCCGGAAGCTACTATGTAGAATCGCTTACTAATGATATTGCAGAAAAAGCATGGAAATTAATCCAAGAAGTTGAAGAACTAGGCGGAATGACCAAAGCGATAGAAGCTGGAATACCAAAAATGAGGATTGAGGAAGCTGCCGCAAGGAAACAAGCACGAATTGATAGTGAACAAGATGTAATTATAGGAGTTAATAAATTTAAGCTCGAAGAAGAAGAAGCTATTAGTACCTTAAAAGTAGATAATCAAGCGGTAAGAAAACAACAAATAGAGGGTTTAAAAAAGGTAAAAGCTTCAAGAGACGAAGAAAAAGTACAACAAGCTCTTATCAATTTAACCGAAGGGGCCAGCGATGATACGCAAAATTTATTAGCTTTAGCTGTAGAAGCAGCAAGATTACGAGCTACACTAGGAGAAATTAGTGATGCGCTGGAGAAAAAATTTGGAAGATATAAAGCACAAATAAAATCTTTTACTGGAGTGTATGCCAAAGAAATAAAAAACGATGAATCCTTTGAAAATGCTAGAAAACTAGCCAATCAGTTTGCAGAATTAGAAGGACGTAGACCTCGAATCATGATTGCCAAAATGGGGCAAGATGGGCATGATCGAGGGGCAAAAGTAGTCGCTACAAGTTATGCAGATGTTGGTTTCGATGTTGATATTGGCCCTCTTTTTCAAACACCAGAAGAAGCGGCCAAACAAGCTGTAGAGAATGATGTACATATCGTTGGTGTTTCTTCTTTGGCTGGAGGTCATAAGACACTAGTTCCCCAAATTATTGAGATACTTAAAAAATATGGCAGAGAAGATATAATGGTTATTGTAGGAGGCGTTATCCCTCCTGATGATTATGATTTCCTTTTCGACGCTGGAGCTGTAGCTATTTTTGGGCCTGGTACTAAGATTAGCGATGCGGCAATAACAATTTTAGAAATTTTAATTTCTACGTTTGAATAGAAATAAAAATACTATGCATGCATAGTATTTAGAATATAAATTGTAACTTTCAGCAAATATTAGATAAGCATACACATATGAGTTATACAAATAAAATGCTTCGAGATGGAGCACTAGATGGCAAAAATATAGTAGTTACAGGTGGTGGTAGCGGATTAGGAAAAGCAATGACTAAGTATTTTCTTGAACTTGGTGCAAAAGTTGCTATAACCTCACGTAATCTTGAAAAACTGCAAAATACCGCCAAAGAACTTGAACAAGAAACCGGTGGGATCTGTCTTCCGCTTCAGTGTGATGTGAGACACTATGATCAGGTCGAAGCGATGCGAGACCAGGTTATCAAAGAATTTGGATCGGTTGATATATTATTAAACAATGCTGCAGGTAATTTTATTTCTCCAACCGAACGTTTATCTGCTAATGCCTTTGACACCATCATAGACATCGTTCTTAAAGGTACCAAAAACTGTACTTTGGCCTTTGGGAAAAATTGGATCAATACCAACTATAAAAACACAGTAGTTTTAAATATCGTAACTACCTATGCCTGGACTGGTTCTGCTTATGTTGTACCAAGTGCAACTGCAAAAGCCGGTGTTCTTGCCATGACCAGATCATTAGCTGTTGAGTGGGCCAAGTATGGTATGCGTTTTAATGCTATTGCACCAGGGCCATTCCCTACCAAGGGGGCCTGGGATAGATTAATGCCCGGAGATCTAAAAGAAAAGTTAGATATTACAAAACAAGTGCCGTTGGCACGTGTAGGTGAACACCAGGAACTTGCGAATTTGGCAGCATATTTGGTTTCTGATTTCTCTGCATATATGAATGGTGAAGTAGTTACCATAGATGGAGGTGAATGGTTGAAAGGAGCTGGAGAATTTAATATGCTAGAACAAGTTCCTGAAAAAATGTGGGACATGCTTGAGGCATCCATACGATCTAAAAACAATAAATAAGTATTTATTAACAATTAGAAAATTAACATAGACCATTCGTAAAGGCGAATGGTCTTTTTATATCCGACTGTTAACATTTTTCATTTTTATAATATATAATAAATTGTATTTTTACCTCTTAAATCCAAATCTCCCCACATGGGTAAAATAATAGCGATTGCCAATCAAAAAGGAGGTGTAGGAAAAACTACTACCTCTGTAAATTTAGCAGCCTCTCTAGGCGTATTAGAGAAAAAAGTATTATTAATTGATGCCGATCCGCAAGCTAATGCCACATCTGGACTTGGCCTTGATGTTGAAAGTATTGAAAAAGGAACGTATCAAATTCTTGAACATACCGTAAAACCGGAAGATGCCATAATGGAAACCACATCTCCTAATGTGCATATTATTCCGTCGCATATTGATTTGGTGGCTATCGAGATAGAGCTTGTCGATAAAGATGAACGAGAGTACATGATGAAAAAGGCGATCGAAGGATTACGATCAGAATATGATTATATTTTAATTGACTGTGCTCCTTCTCTAGGTTTACTAACATTAAATGCATTAACAGCGGCAGATTCTGTTATGATTCCTATACAATGCGAATATTTTGCCTTGGAAGGTTTAGGAAAATTATTGAACACCATTAAAAGTGTACAAAAAGTACACAATACGAATCTAGATATAGAAGGATTGTTATTAACCATGTACGACTCTCGATTAAGATTATCGAACCAAGTAGTAGAAGAAGTGCAAAAACACTTTAATGAAATGGTATTTAAAACAATCATTCAGAGAAATATACGATTAAGTGAAGCACCAAGTTATGGTGAGAGTATTATTAATTATGACGCTTCGAGTAAAGGAGCTAGTAATTACTTAAGTTTGGCTCACGAAATTATTAAGAAAAACAGTTAAGGATTCATGGCGAAAGCAACAAAAAAACAAGCTTTAGGAAGAGGATTATCGGCTCTGTTAAAAGATCCAGATAATGATATAAAATCGGTTGAAGATAAAAATGCAGATAAGGTAGTTGGTAATATCATTGAGTTAGAATTAGAAAGTATCGATGTTAATCCTTTTCAGCCTCGAACCAGTTTTAATGATGAAACATTGCGTGAACTTGCAACATCTATAAAAGAGGTTGGAGTCATACAACCTATTACTGTTAGGAAATTAGATTTTGACAATTACCAACTTGTTAGTGGTGAACGTCGTTTTAGAGCCTCCAAATTAGCAGGTTTAAAAACTATCCCTGCTTATATTAGAATTGCCAACGATCAGGAATCGTTGACTATGGCTTTGGTCGAAAATATACAAAGACAGGATCTCGATCCTATTGAAATAGCATTATCTTATCAACGTCTTATAGATGAAATAAGTTTAACCCAAGAACAATTAAGTGATCGTGTTGGTAAAAAAAGATCTACGATCGCCAACTATCTTAGGTTATTAAAATTAGATCCTATTGTACAAACCGGAATGCGCGATGGTTTTATTTCGATGGGACACGGACGTGCTTTAATTAATATTACAGATCAACAACAACAGCTGGATATCTATGAAAAAATCATTAGTAAATCCCTATCTGTGCGGGAAACCGAAAAAGCCGTTCGATCTCTAAATGCATCAGAAAGCGACGAAAACACATCTACAAATCGAGTTGAACAACTACCAAAGCATATCGCCAAGGGAGTTAAAGATTTTTCGGAGTATTTTGGCGCAAAAATTGATGTAAAAGTTTCTAATAAAGGAAGTGGAAAATTAATTATACCATTTTCTTCTGAAGAAGATTTTAAACGCATAAAGAAACTTATCAATAGTGAAGATTAAATGTTATTATATCGTATTTTTTATACTTTTCTCATTTCAAGGTATTCATGCACAAGAAAATGAAGAGCTAAAGGTTACCACTGAAGAAGTAGCTGTTAAAAAAAAGAAGAAAAAGAAAAGAAGAGACAGGAAGAAGAATAAAATCAAACCATACAAACCTCTTGCTCCTGCAAAAGCTGCGTTTTATTCGGCAGTACTACCCGGCTTAGGACAAGTATATAACGGAAAAGGGTTATACTGGAGGCTACCTGCTGTTTATGGAGCCATAGGTGCAGGTATTTATTTCTATATCGATAATAACAATCAATATAATGAGTTTAGAGATATTTTTAAACGTCGACTTGCAGGTTTTAGAGATGATCGTTTTATCAATCAAGAAACAGGAGTAGAATTGGTAACCAATGATCAATTAATTGATCTTCAAGATCGTTTTAGACGAGATCAGGAATTAGCTTTATTACTTACCGTTGCCGCTTATCTTTTAAATATTGTAGATGCAAATGTTACCGCTCACCTACAACAATATAATATTTCTGAAGATCTTTCTTTTAAACCAAAAATAAATTTTAATGAGTTTGATGCCACTCCTAATTATGGAGTTTCATTAAACTTTAAGTTTTAAGATGTAACATCTTAATTTTTCAAAACAACCAATCAACATATGAAAATTGCACTGCTAGGATATGGTAAAATGGGTAAAACCATAGAAAAAATAGCAATAGAAAGAGGCCACACCATCGTATTAAAAGTAGATAAAGATGATACTAATTATGATCTTTCTGAAGCAGATGTGGCTATTGACTTTAGCATCCCATCTGCAGCTGTAAATAACATTACCAATTGTTTTAACTCGGGAGTGCCTATTGTTTCTGGAACCACCGGTTGGTTATCCTACTACGATATGATTGTAGGATTGTGTAAGGATAAAAAAGGTAGTTTTATTTATGCCTCTAATTATAGCCTTGGAGTTAATCTTTTTTTTGAGTTAAACAAAAAACTAGCCAAAATGATGAGTCCTTTAGAAGGGTATTCTGTTGCTATGGAAGAAATTCATCATACCGAAAAATTAGATGCCCCAAGTGGTACTGCTATTACTTTGGCTGAAGGAATTATCGAAAACACCAATCAAAGTGCATGGCAATTGGATCAAGGTGATGAAAATACGATTCCGATAATTGCCAAAAGAATAGATCAAGTTCCTGGAACGCATACCGTAACTTACTCTTCTCAGGTTGATGACATAGAAATAACACATACCGCACATAACCGAAACGGCTTTGCGTTGGGAGCTGTAGTTGCTGCCGAGTGGTTGAAGGATAAAAAAGGAGTTTTTGGCATGAAAGACGTTTTAGGTCTATAAAAGTGTAACACTTTGAAAATAAAAAGTACATATACTAAAAAAATATAATACAGATGATACTCACAGAATGGTTTATTTTTTTCCTGATACTACAGGTGATTCATTTTTTAGGAACATGGAAGCTATATGTAAAAGCTGGCAGAAAACCTTGGGAAGCAATTGTTCCTATCTATAATGCTGTAGTTTTAATGAAAATCATAAACCGCCCATGGTGGTGGGTCATCTTATTATTTATACCCGTTATTAATGTAATCATGTTACCCGTAATTTGGGTAGAAACCATTAGAAGTTTTGGAAAAAATTCTACTACAGATACCATACTGGTTATCGTAACACTTGGTTTTTATATCTATTATGTAAACTATATGCTGGATGTTACCTATATCCAAGATCGTAGTTTAAAGCCAAGAACAGCAACCGGAGAATGGATTAGTTCTATATTATTTGCGGTTGTAGCGGCGACTATTGTGCATACCTATTTTATGCAACCTTATACTATTCCTACAGGTTCATTAGAGAGAACCTTACTTGTTGGCGATTTCTTATTTGTAAGTAAGTTTCATTATGGCGCACGTACACCCATGACAGCGGTATCTTTTCCTATGGTGCATGATACTATACCATTAGTAAGAACAAAATCATATACAAGTAGTCTTCAGTACCCATATTTTAGATTACCAGGTTTTCAAAAGATTAAACGTAACGACATCGTAGTATTTAGTTGGCCTGTAGATACCGTAAACGCTTTTAAGCCATATGGCGATGGAAAATATCATTACAAACCTATTGACAAAAAATCAAACTACGTAAAACGATGTGTTGGTGTACCTGGAGATTCATTATCTGTTGTTGACGGGTATGTATATATTAATGGGAAACAAAATGAATTACCAGATCGCGCGCAATTGCAATTTTCTTATTTAGGAAACACTAAAGGAAGTAACTTTAATCCTCAGAATTTATACAATAGATATAAGATCAAACCAAATGAATTTGGGTATAACACCTCACAATTTCAATCTGCAGGAATGACAGACGAGGCTGCTGAAAAATTTAAAAATCATCCCAATGTTGTTAGTTTAGAAAAAATGATAGCGCCAAAGGGTCAGAAAAATCCCGGTATTTTTCCTAACAATGGTAAAGTAAACTGGAACAATGACAACTTTGGACCTATTTATCTTCCCGAAGCTGGAAAAACAGTAAAAATGGATCTAAAAAGTTTTTCACTCTATCGTAGAATTATTGAAGTTTATGAAGGTTCTGAATTAGGAATTGACAACAAGCTATCTGTGAATGGAACTCAAGTATTATTAAACGGAAAACCTTTGGACTCGTATACTTTTAAACAAGATTATTATTGGATGATGGGTGATAACCGTCATAATAGTGAGGATAGTCGTCTTTGGGGATATGTACCTGCCAATCATATAGTAGGTAAACCTGTTTTTGTTTGGTTTAGCTGGGATACCAATGCCAAAGGCTTATTTAATAAAATACGATGGGATCGCATGTTTACAACTGTTGGTGGTAGCGGTAAACCTGTTTCATATTTTAAGTACTTCTTGATTTTATTGGCCGGCTGGATCATCTATGACCAATATAAGAAAAGGAAGAAAGCTAAATAATGAATAAAGGTTACAAGATACTAATCGGAGTATCTATACTTCTTTTTTTGATATACATTTATATATCTCAGGCAACTGATATTTTTAAATTTTACCAAAACCCTACAACAGCTAATGAACCAAATTTATCTGCGGGTAGTGTAGTGCTTGTTTCTTCTTTGATTGAACCTAAAAGGTTAGATTTTGTTTCTTATAAACACGAAGACGCTGCACTAGGCAAACACAAAAGAATTCATCGATTAGTTGGTACTCCCGGGGATACAATTAAAATTGAAAATGGCAACCTATATGTTAACACCAAAAATGTAGATCAACTAATTAATCCGGGGCATTTTTATTCGATACCGCTAAAACTTGCAAAAAAAATAGAAAAAGAACTTGTTCCTCTTTTTAATGATCAATTATTTTATTACTCTGCAAATGATACTGCAATGGTAATCTTATCAAATTCTAGTGCCGAAAAACATAAATTACAAGACGCTCTGGTATTAAGTAAACCAGAAGATGTTGATCAATTTATATTTTCAAAATTCAATAAAGAATGGAACATGGATTATTTTGGGCCTTTGATCTTAAAAGAAAATGAATATTTTGTAATGGGAGATAATCGAGGTAACTCTGAAGACTCTAGAGCCTTAGGAATAATTCCAAAATCTAAACTAGTAGGTAAAGTAATTAGTTTATAAGCATGAAAAACATTTTGTTACATCCCATGTATTTTGGTTCTATTGCGCAATACGTGGCTATTGCACAATCAGAGTCTGTTACTTTTGAAAATCAGGATAACTATCAAAAACAAACGTATCGTAATCGAACATACATTTATGGTGCAAACGGTAAATTGCTATTAACCATCCCTATTAAACATCTGGGCAAAGGGAAACGACAATTATATAAAGATGTACGTATAGAAAATGATTTTGAATGGCAAGATTTGCATTGGAAATCATTGCAGACGGCCTACAGAACTTCTCCTTTTTTTGAGTATTACGAAGATGAGTTTGCTCCTCTTTTTAATCATAAAAAGGAATTTTTATTAGATTTTAATTATGAATGTATGCAGGTTATTCATGATTGTCTTCAACTAGATCTGTCTTTTTCTAAAACTTCTACTTTTCAAAGTGACCCAGAAACTATAACAGATCTTAGAGACTTGGTTAATGCAAAAAAAGAAAATGCACATCCGTTAGCTACTTATATACAGGTGTTTTCAGAAAAATATGGTTTTATACCTAACCTTTCGATATTAGATTTACTATTTAATGAAGGTACCAACACATTAACTTATCTTGAGCACCAATCGATTTTTTGATGGTTCGTACACTTATTCATTACGGTTGTCATTTAATTGTACCGCTTATTATCGCTTTGATATTTTTTCCCAAAAAATGGAAAGAGATATATCTCATCTTTTTGTCAACCATGCTTATCGATTTAGATCACCTTTTTGCAGATCCTGTCTTTGATCCTAATCGTTGCAGTATTGCATTTCATCCCTTACACACTTATTACGCCATAGCCAGTTACGGAATTCTTGTTTTTTTCAGAAAAACACGCATATTAGGTCTTGCTTTATTATGGCATATAATCACTGATCAATTGGATTGTTGGTTGATGTAATCACCGTTATATTATCCATTTACAAAATATTGATTACATTTATTACGTAACAGATACCAACTTGCTATTTTTAAACTACCCTTTATCTATGAAAAAAATTTTACTTTTTATTGCAATTATTGTTGTCTTTTCATGTAAAAAACAAGCTAACGAATCCAAAAACAATACTGATCAAGAAACGGTACAAGAAGATATTATCGTCAAAGTCGAGTTAAACAGGCAAGATACTATTGCATACGATCCGGCTATGGCGCGTAAACTTTCTGATAAAGAGTTATCGTCGACATTTACAAGAAGAAAGAAAGGTCAATTAGGAATTGACTATCCCATTTACCAAGCGTATTCGTACAAAGATCAACTAGGAGAATATTATGTACTATTAACAGATCATTTTTCGGGTACAGACGAAGAAAATGATTCTTTATACAACCATATACAAGCATTTAAATTTTCTAATAAAAATGGGCAGTTTAAAAAAAGTTCTTCTATAAAAGATGATATTGATAAGGATTGGGAAACTTCTATAGAGTTTTGGAACACATACTCATCCATATCCGATTTGGATGAGGATGGCATCGTAGACTTATTATTAGTATATGCAACTAAGGGACAAAATGGATATGTAGACGGTAGGGTAAAAATTATGCTTTATCATAATAAAAGGCGAATAACCATTAGACATCAAAATAGTGATATAAAAGGAGGAAGACTGACTAAAATTAGTAGTAAGTTTTATATGTTATCCGAAAAAATGCAAAATATCATTAAAGAAAAAATGAAACTAATGACAAAAAACGGTCATGCTATCTTTCCTGAAGGTTGGGAAGGTAAAATGGCAAATAGTGCTACTCGACTTGAGTAGTTTATTTAAATTAAAAGTATAAAATTACAATCGAATTTTTGAGGATATTGGATAGTGGTCAGAAAGTTCTTGATCAAAATTTTTGAATTCTATCACTTCAAAATCTTCAGGCACTAAAATAAAGTCTATACGTACAGGAAATAAGTCAAACTCTAATGTTGTACCAAACCCCTGACCGGCCTCTTTAAATGCATCCTGGAGTTTTTTTGAAACTACTTTGTTATACACATACGAATACGCCGTATTATTAAAATCTCCCATTACAATATTTTTGTATGGTGAGGTTTTCATATGATTGATCAATTTTTGTACCTGCTCCTGTTGTCTCTCAAATGAAATTTGAATTCTTTTTATTAACTTTTGAGAATCTTCTTTAGCTAGTTTATCCGTATTGGAGCTAATTTTATGAGATTGCAGGTGCACATTATATACCCGTACCGTATCTTCTTTAATTACGATGTCGGAAAAAATAATGTTATTAGCCGTCTTTTTAAAATGTAAAGATCCTTTATTAATAATAGGGTATTTGGAAAAAATCACTAATGCCAACTCGCCATTATCATTATTAAAATCCTGATATTTATGCGGGTATTGCGTAAAATCAGTATCTGGATTATTATAAAACTCTTGAGCACAAAAAATATCAGGATCTTCGGTTCGTATCATTGTAGAAATATCCTGAGGAACCACATCCGAATCTATCCAATGAAACCTATTAAAACTTCGAACATTAAAACTTATCAATGAAATACTATCATGGGTATCATCGGTAGACTTACCACTTAATTTATATAGTGACGTAACATGTGAGATACCCAATATCAAAACCACCAAAGATAGAATTCCCTTTTTATTTAATAACACAATCCAGTATATCAAAAAAATCACATTGATTACAATCAATATGGGTACCGCCAGACTTAATACTGATAACAGAGGAAACGTTTTTGGAGAGACATAAGGCAATAAATACGCCAGTAATAGCGTACCTGCCGCTATAGAATTCATCAAAAAGACAAACTTATTTATTAATTTCCTCATATGCGTACTCCTATTCCTTACCTGCCTTAAATAAAAAGTCCTTTTCTTCTTTGGTTAAACTATCATATCCACTTTTACTGATCTTATCCAAAATAGCATCAATTTGCTCTTGATTAGCATTTTTTACTTTTTTCTTTACTGATGCAGTTTTTACAGAAGATTTTGTATACGTTTTTGATTTATGTACTGTCTTTAAGGGGCTCTTCTTTTTAGGTGTAAACCAACCTATCAACCCATCCATCATTTTTTCAAACCAAGCTCCTATATCATTTCCTTTTTTAAGCTGCATTGCATATACGTATCCAAATACTGCACCACCCAGATGTGCAATTAATCCACCAGCATTACCAGAGGTTGGTATTTGAATTAAATCCGACAATACCACAAAAACTCCTATTTGCCATAATTTTACATTAAAAAAGATAATTCGCACTTCGGCATTAGGTGTATAAGCAGCAATAAAAATCATAATCGCTCGAACAGCCGCCGAAGCACCAATAAGATATGCCAAACTGCCCGATAATACAGGGAATACATTATAAGACAAAACAAATAATAATCCACCACATATGGCTCCTAACAGATATATAGTTAAGAATCTTTTTTCGGTAAAAAGGTTGAGCACATATTGTCCGAACCAATATAACACTAACATATTCCAGAAGATATGCCAAAAATCAAAGTGCAAAAAACTATAGGTGAGTACACTCCATATTTGTATAACCAAGGCCCCAGGTTCTACCGGCAATACAAACCATTTCATCAAAATACCCGGTTGAGTCTTAAAAATCCAGGAACCTAAAGTGGCGAATAGAAACAGTAAAACATTAATAACTATTAGCTTAACAATAATGTTAGCTATTTTAAATTGATATGTTATATTATGAGTTGCCATTTTAATACCAACGATGTTGATTAAACGAATTCTTTTTCCAGTACCACATGGTAATAAAACCAATTACAGCACCACCAATATGAGCCCAATGTGCTACATTGGAAGGACCTAAAATTGCCTGCCCAGTTATACCGCCATATAAATCTAATAAAAAATAGCCTCCTATTAAATATTTAGCTTTTATAGGAATTGGAATAAATATGATGTACAAGGGTAGATTAGGAAATAATACAGCGAATGCTGCTAAAACTCCAAAAATAGCTCCTGATGCACCTACCATAGGTGTTACATAAGCTCGTATCATTTTTTCGGTCACATCTTGAGGTATGCCAGGATATACTTTATATTGCCCAGAAGAAATTGCATCCTGAATAAATGTACCTATTTCTGAAGATGATAAACCTGCTTCTAGATAAGCTTCATAACCAGGGTTAAACTGAAAATATGTAAACAAGATTTGGCACCCTACCGACCCTAAACCAGAAAATAGATAAATAAATATAAATCTTTTTTGACCTAAAGAATTCTCTAAATGGCTTCCAAACATATACAATGCAAACATATTGAAGAATATATGTCCCGCATCTGCATGCATAAACATATGACTAATTAATTGCCATAACTGAAAATTGTCATTTTTGGGAAACCATAATGCAAACCATGCGAATGCATTATCCCCCAGAGAAATTGATCCTATAAAAACAATCACATTGATGATCAATAAGACCTTTACTGTTTCTGTAATTCTCCCCATTTATTTTTTAAAATTTCTTATCGATTTCATCTACTGTTAACGTGATGAAAGTCGGCTTATTATCTGGTGTTATTGTTGGTTCTGTACAGGCAAATAAACTATTTGCCATATACTGTTGTTGTTCTTGAGCTAGTTCTACTCCGGTTCGTATAGCCAAACTCCTAGCTATTGATTTTGCCAAAGCATCGGTTTGCGAAAATCCACTATCCGGAACTTCATTCTCTAAGTCACTAAGCAATTGTTCCAGTACAATAGCGACTTCTTTTTCTTGTATTGCAGAAGGGGTTGCAGTAATCTCTATCTCTCCTAACGAAAAATCTCCGAAAACAAATCCTGCATTTTCCAATTGTTCTTTTACGGTTTGTAAAAGAGTTATCTCTTGTTTAGAAAATGAAATTTTTAAAGGAAACAACAACTGTTGGCTAGCGGCACTGGCCATTGTAATATTACGAAGTAATTCTTCATACAATATTCGTTGATGTGCCCGATGCTGATGTATAATCACCATTCCGCTTTTGATGGTTGTTACAATATATTTTCTTTTAAGTTGATATGTAGTATGATGTCCTAGATCTTTTTGCTCTTCTTCAAACAATTTACCCGTTACCTCGGCACTCTCGAATTCTATAGAAGAGAAATCATTATCCTTTGTATTGATCTTACTTACTTCTGACTCTAATCCAACATATAAATTTTCCCAATCACCTACGGGCTCTTTCTTAAAAGAAGTATACTGTTTACTAGAAGAGGAAGAGGAAGAACCACTACTCTCTATTTTTTCTTCGGTAAACGGGTTAAAACTTCGGTCCACCTCTATCATAGGCGCTTGCGCTTCTTTACCCTTATACTCATAAGGCGTATCCATAGATGCATCTCTATTAAAATCTAATACTGGCGCTACATTAAATTGCCCTAAACTATGTTTAATAGTAGAGCGTAGCATAGCGTACAAGGCATGCTCATCTTCAAATTTAATTTCAGTTTTTGTAGGATGGATATTAATATCAATAGACATTGGGTCTACTTCTAGATAGATAAAATAACTTGGGTTTGATTTATCTTTCAAAAGACCTTCAAAAGCTGCATTAACAGCATGATTAAGATAAGAACTCTTAATAAATCTATTATTCACAAAGAAAAACTGTTCTCCTCTTGATCTTTTTGCATACTCTGGTTTACCTACAAAACCGCTTATGGTAACTAGATCCGTCTCTTCATCTATCGGAACTAATTTTTCATTAGTTTTTCCTCCAAAAATATTTACTATACGCTGCCGATGATTAGAAATTGGTAAATTAAATATTTCAGAACCATTATGATACATATCAAATCGTATAGCCGGATGTGCCATAGCGACTCTGTGAAACTCATCAATAATATGACGTAATTCTACAGCATTCGATTTTAGAAAATTTCTCCGCGCCGGAATATTATAAAATAAATTCTTAACACTTATCGAAGTTCCTTTTGGGGTGGCACAAACTTCTTGCGATACGACTTTACTTCCTTCTATCTTAATTTCGGTTCCTACTTCGTCTTTTTCTTGCTTTGTTTTTAACTCCACATGAGCAATAGCAGCAATAGAGGCTAGAGCTTCTCCTCTAAAACCTTTGGTGTTTAAATGAAAAAGATCTTCGGCAGATTTAATTTTGGATGTGGCATGTCGCTCAAAGCTAAGTCTAGCATCGGTAACACTCATCCCAACACCATCATCAATAACCTGGATTAGTGTTTTTCCTGCTTCTTTTATAATTAGCTTAATATATGAAGCTTGGGCATCTATTGCATTTTCTAACAATTCTTTTACTACAGAAGCAGGTCTTTGAACAACCTCTCCGGCAGCAATTTGGTTAGCAACATGATCTGGTAATAGTTGTATGATATCTGACATCAAGAACTGGTAAAGAATATGGATAAATCAAAGTCTATGAGGTACAAAAAAGCGAAAAGCAGTACTGCAACAATCCATAAAATCCTACGGTTTACTGTTTTATCCGCACCATTTTTAAGGTCATCCAAAGCATCATTGAAAGTACCTTTTATATTTTTGCTTTTTCCTACGGTAGATCGGAACTTATCAAATTTTTGTTCCATTTGATAAGGGTTTCCCTCTCCTTTATCATCCCAATATCTGGGAGAATAACTAAATTTTTTATTTTTTCTTGTCTTGAAGATTCCCATAATAGACCAAAGGTACTTAAAAATGTATTGAAATGTAAAGCTTTTAGCATTACAATAACATCAAAATATCAACAATTATACCGCGATTAAGGACCTGGGGAAAGTATTGAATTACGATTTATAAAAGGTAGCATCTTTGCGCAGCTGCGCCATTTTTATAGCAGCGATAGCAGCTTCGGTACCTTTATTGCCGTGTTTACCTCCAGACCGATCAATTGATTGTTGTAAATTATTATCGGTTAGTACGCAAAAAATAACAGGTATATCACTTTGGATATTAAGATCTTTGATTCCTTGAGTAACCCCATCGCATACAAAATCAAAATGTTTGGTCTCTCCTTGTATAACAGATCCTACGGCGATTACCGCATCCAACATATCAAAAGATTCTTGCATTTTTTTACACCCGTAAATCAATTCGAAACTACCCGGAACATTCCATCGTACAATATTCTCTTTTATTGCTCCGCAATCTAATAATGCATCAAAAGCTCCTTGAAACAATCCTTGAGTAATGGTCTCATTCCATTCTGAAACAACAATCCCAAACCGAAAATTCTTCGCGTTTGGGATTGTGGCTTTATCGTATTGTGATAAATTTTTATTTTCTGTTGCCATACTTGTTTAAAGTTTTCTGTTTTAGGTTTAAAGTTTCGCCTAAAAAACTTGAAACTTCAAACTGCCAACTATTTTTTTAAAGCCTGAGCTTTTCCTAGATGTACATCAACCTGGTTAGCTTCTACACTCTTCGGAAATTCATTCTTAATACGTTCCAAATATTGAATTGCAATATCTCCCTTATCCAAAGAAATAGCAGTAATCGCTGCTTTCAACAAAAACTTTGGAGTTGTAAAGTTATTCTCTTTAGCTTTAGCAGCTTTTTCATAATACCCTAATGCCTCTCCCAATTGATCTAATTCTGAAAAAGCATCTCCAATACCTCCCAAAGCCAAAGGCCCTAACATTTCATCATCACTTTTAAAATCATCAAGGTGATTAATAGCTTCTTGATATTTATTGGTATTTAAATATGAAAATCCAGCATAATAATTTGCAAGGTTAGCAGCTTTGGTTCCTCCGTAGTTCTCTATAATCTCTAAAAAACCATATTTACCTTCTCCCCCATTAAGAGCTAAACCGTAAATAGAATCACGTGTATTTGAATTTCCATTTACTGCCAGGTCAAAATATTGCTGTGCTTTAAACATTTCGTTAGCCGCTTCTTGTTCTTTTGGTTCTTGAATGAATTTCTGAAATCCTAGATATCCTAATATCACAAGTGCAATTACACCAACAGTACCAAGTATATATTTTTGATTAGCCGCAACCCATTCTTCGGTTCTAGAAGCTCCTTCATCCAAGGTATTAAATACCTCAGCTGTTGTTGAATTCTCTTCAACGTGTTCAACTTCTTCAGCTTTATTTTTTGGTTTGTATCCTCGTTTCTTGTAAGTTGCCATAAATTATCTTTAATGAAGGGCAAAAATAAAATTTTTATTCATAATTAAAAGCACAACTATTTATTATTTTTCAATAATTTGCACAGATTAATTGCGAATTTTATTAAAGTTACGACTCCTTGATCGTCAGTGTTTTATGATTTTAAAATCTCTTTCTTTAATCAATTATAAAAATTTTGAATCCGTCAATTTCGAATTTGACCATAAGATAAACTGTCTTGTCGGAAATAATGGAGTCGGAAAAACGAATATTCTTGATGCCATTTACCATTTATCTTTTGGTAAAAGTTATTTTAACCCAATTACAAGTCAAAATATAAGACACACATCAGATTTTTTTGTCGTAGACGGACATTACGAAAAGAATGATCGTGACGAAAAAGTAATAGTAAGTGCTAAAAGAGGTCAAAAAAAAGTTATTAAACGTAATGCCAAGGTATATGACACTTTTAGCGAACATATTGGCTTTTTACCGTTAGTACTTATTTCTCCGGCAGATAGAGACCTTATTACAGAAGGTAGTGATACAAGACGTAAATTTATTGATGGAGTAATTTCGCAAAGTGATACGGCCTACCTTACCACTTTATTAAAGTATACTAAAATTGTATCACAACGTAACTCTTTGCTAAAATATTTTAATGCAAACAATACTTTTGATCCTACTCAATTAGAAATCTATAACGACCAACTTAATGAGTTTGGCAGTATTATCTATAAAAAAAGAGCTGCATTTCTAGAAACGTTTATCCCAATATTTGTTAGCAGATATGAAGCCATTAGTTCTGGCAAGGAAAAAGTTTCGTTATCGTATCAAAGTAAATTATCCGAAACTGACCTAGCTACATTATTAGAGCAAAATCTTGCCAAAGATAGGATGTTACAATATACCAGTGTTGGAGTGCACAAAGATGACTTATCTTTTGAGATTAATGGTCATCCTATCAAGAAATTTGGAAGTCAGGGGCAACAAAAATCTTTTTTGATTGCCTTAAAACTAGCGCAATTTGATTTTATTAAAAATCAAAGCGGTGTTAACCCAATACTTTTACTAGATGATATTTTTGACAAGCTAGATGCAGAGCGAGTAGAGCATATTATAAAATTGGTAGATGACCAAAACTTTGGGCAGCTTTTTATTAGTGATACGCATGCTGATCGCACCGAAGATGTAGTAAAAAAAATATCGCAATCGTATAAGATAATTAAACTCGAGAACGAACATGTTTAACATCAAAAGAATCTTATTATTATGTGCTGTTTGTAGTGCTGTATTTTCTTGTAATTCTCCCAATCCCGAGAGTTACAAAACATATATTAATGGTTATTGGGAAATTGAACGTGTTTTGTTACGCGATGGAACCGAAAAAAAATACAGTTTTAATCAAACCATAGATTTTTTTGAAGTGAAAGATTCTGTTGGTATTCGAAAAAAAGTACAGCCTAGAATTGACGGAAGTTTTATAGTGACCAAAGACAGTGAAACTTTTATTTTAAAAGTAGAAAATGATAGCTTAAGACTACTTTACAACACACCTCTTGACTCATGGAAAGAGACCATTGTTTCTGCAAAAGAAAGTCAAATTATTATAAAAAATGAAGGCGGAAATACGTACTTTTATAAGCGCTATAAAAAGATCGAATTATAATGGCAAAACGTCATCAAGAACATCAAAGTTTGGAAGAAGTTTTAAAAGACTTCGTAACGGATAATAATCTTCAAAAAGGATTAGACAAAGTTGCTGTAAAAGATGTTTGGCAAAATGTGATGGGGCCCGCTATTACAAAATACACTCAAAATATCAAGCTCGAAAGAGACACTTTATTTGTTCAGCTTACCTCATCTGTGTTAAGGGAAGAATTGAGTTATGGCAAAGAAAAAATTCTTACTAATTTAAATGAAGAATTGGGCAAGGAGTTGATTAAAAAATTAATTCTTCGATAAAATAAGGTGCTTCATTCTATTGATTACCTTTAATTCTTTTAAGTTCCTTTTTTATTGTGGAACGTCTATAGTACGGCAAAATTTATTTTGTGTGGTACAACCTTCAACTTCAGCAACTATACATACCTCATAAGAAGCTCCGGGATTAAATTGGAACGTAAATATATTATCTCCGTCAGCACCGCCATCTGTTTCCTGAAATTCATCATTAATTGTCCAGTTATAAGTAACATCTTGTATACCTGGGAAATTAGCCGTAAATGTATATGAATTTGTAACACCCTGCTGCTCTGCTTCAAAAAACAGCTCTGGGCATACTATTATTTCCTGACAAAATTTTGTGCCATTAGGGCATAATTCGGTTTCGGCCATTATACATACATTATGAATCCCCGGCGCAAACTGAAAAGTAAATATATTATCTCCATTAGCACCACCATCATTTCCTTCAATTACTTGATCATCTACTAACCAATCATAGGATATTTGATCAATACCAGAAAAATTAGCCGTGAAATTGTATTGCAAAGTACCTTGTTCTTGTTCAGAGACAAATGCCAACTCAGGGCATATTTCTTCAACAACAAGTTGTTGACACACTTTCTTACCCTCTGGGCAATCAGGGCTTATTACCTTTACGCATACCTCATAGGTTCCCGGCAATAACTCCCTTGTAAATACATTACCGTCTAATATGGCATCACTAATTGTCTCTCCGTTAATCACAAGAGATACTTGAAAATCATCTCTAATCTCAAAACCGGAAATAATTCTATATAAATTATCACCCTCCAATTCTATCTCAAATCTAATATTAGGGCAACCTACACAATCATTAATAACCTCATAAAAATCATAATAGCTAGCGACTTGGACCGTTGTTGAATTTGGTCCAACAAGTACATTTAAAGGAAACTTGAAATTAGGTTGGTAGTTGGTGTTTTGATCTCCTATAAACCTTACCAGGCTTTCCTGATTTTCTATAGTAACTTCTGTATTTTCGGTATTTATTACGGTTATAGGATAATCAAACCTAAAACACTGTCTGAAAAGAGCATCAAAATCATCTCGAAAAGTATCGAATTCGCATTCTCTTAGAACTTGCAACAAATCACCTTCATTAGCTATAGTAACCAATGTATCGTTTCCTCTATATTTGATTTGTAAAGGAAATTGTAATCCTGTAATATTAAAATTACCACTTTGTCCTGAAATCGCATTAAGCAATCCCCGAAAGCTTTCAATACTAATGGTAGAATCATTATTATATCCCAACACAATTGGGTATTGAAAAGCAAAACATAAATCACTATCAGAAATTAATGTTGTATTAGAACCAAGTTCATTAAGTATGGTTACCAAGGCTATTGTTGATGTTATCTCTCCCGTCTCATCTGGAAAGAACGAATCGTCACTTACGCAAGAACTCACCATCATCACAAATGCTAGTACAATTACCTTAAAATATGTTATATCTGCTTTCAAAATATACTTATCTTATATATATGTAACGTTCAAAACACATTACACCCTACCCCATCTTTTCATAAATTACAGTCAATGAATGTATAAAATTTTAGTTACATACAAAAAAGTACATTTTAAAATATCAATACGAACCTTGCAAATTAACCGTTTTAATTCGATCAATATCACATAAAAATCCCCGACGGCATATGGCATACTGTCGGGGACTAACCTAATTAATCTAACCTAAACTAACTTATTATTAATATTATTTCGAGGCGCTACTATTCAATCACTAATGTTTTACAATATCTAACACCTTGTGGGCAATTAGGAGTTTCTGCAATAATACATATCTCATAAGTCCCTGGTGCGAATTGATAGTACATATAGTCATCTTTATCTTCATTACCATCTATAATTTCTCTATCGACTACCTCTCCGTTAATAGTCCACTCGTATGATGTATCTTGTATTCTATCAAAGTTTGCACGGAAATTATATCCTGGTGTATCACCTTCTTGATCGTATTCGAAAAATAAATCAGGACAGTCTACTTCAATTTCGATTACTTTACAGAAAGAAGTACCATTAGGACATTCTGGCGTTTCGATCATTAAACATACTTCGTATCTACTAGGTCCATCAAATTGGTAGTAAAAAGGATTATTGTGAGGAAATTCTGGTGAACGACCAACATAATCACCATTAACAAACCATTCTAAGGCAACATCATCAATTCCTTCAAAAGCTCTTGGGTAAAAGTAATAAGCTGCATTATCTCCATCTTGTTCTGCTTCAAAAGCCAAGTCTGGGCAATCTCCTTCTATTCTAATTTCTTTACAATACGTTACACCATCAGGACAATCTGGAGTAGTTACTTTAAGACATACTTCATAAGCTCCTGGTCTGAACTCTTGCTCTAATACTCTTGCCCCACCCTGTTGATCCGTAGATGCTTCTATTTCTTCTCCATTAACATACCACAATATTTCACTCACCTCATCTGTTCCTTCAATTACAGCTTCAAAAACATACGTATTCTCTGTATCTGGTTTCTTTTCTTTTTCAAAAGAAATTTCTGGACAGGCAAGATCAGATTCTCTTACCACGATTTCTTTACAATAGGTAGCTCCGTTAGGGCATTCGTCTGTTTCTGTTTTAATACAAACCTCATACACTCCAGGCTCTTCAAAATTCCAAATCAGGTAATTGCGCTCATCAGGACTCGAATCTTCAACCAAATCTCCATTAATAAACCATCCATAATTTACTCTTTCGATTCCTTCAAAATCGGCAATAAATTTATAGGTTGATGGTCTTTCATATGTTCTACTTTCAAAAAACAAATCAGGACAAGGATCTGTTTCGTCTCTCACCACATCAATTTCTTTACAGACTTCGATTGGACAATTATCACTGGCCACTTTTACACATACCGTATGTTTTCCTGGTTCGAATCTATAATCCAAGATTTCACCAATAATATTATCGATATTGCCAGTAGCAATTTCTTCTCCGTCAATTGTCCATGTAAATCGTATGTCTTCTAATTCATCTAATTGTGCAATAAAACGATACACTGCACTACCAGGGTCATTTTCTATAACAACATTAATCTCAGGACAAGAATCAAATTCTTCATTTACCTCACAAGAAGTAAATCCTAATATCACAGCAAAAATCGTTATCAACCAAGTACTAAATTTTTTCATCGTAAATAATTTTAGGGTTATTTGTTTTTCCAAAAGCTATAGTAGGCTTCTGTATATGAAACGCATGATAAAAAACATACCCTACCCCCTTTCTTACAAAAAATTACTAATTTTAAACTCCTAACCTGTTAAATTCGTACAAAAATCAAGGCTTGAGGATGATTATGATTCTCTCATATATTTATGTTTAATGAAGCTTAATGATCTTTCATAGATCACCAATGGCGCACGTTTTATATAAAAAAAGTGAAGCAGTTCGAAAACTGCCTCACTATACATTTATACTTATTTTGTATCAGGATTTTACACTTTAAATTGCTTTAAAGTCAATTTCAATACACTTTTCTAAGGTGCCGCAAGATTGTGATTCTGCCTTATAACACACTTCATATTTACCTACTTGGGTAAGGTGATCCTGTAAAATTAATATGTGACCAGTAGCAGAAGTCGGTGTAACTTGATTACCATCAATAGACCACACTACTGTATTTGGATCTACACCAATACTAATAACTTTGGCTCCCACAAACTCTGCATTAGAGGTCGCAAAATATATTATATCAAAAACTGAGCAATCTACAGGTTGTGGCGTTGGAATCTCTACATCTACACAAAACTCTACTCCATTAGGGCAGTCATTGGTTTCGGCTTTGATACAAACTTTATACGTACCGGGGTTGTAGGAACTAAGATCCAACAGATCATCTCTATCCTGATTTTGTAAATCCTCAGTTTCTACCAATTGCCCATCAACAAACCATTTGTATACCTGTAATTGGTCTATCCCTGCAAAATTAGCAAACAACATTTGTCCTTCGACTATAAATGACAAGTCAGGACAAGAATCGTTTGTATTCCCATCTTCAATTTTTATTTCTCTACAATAAGGTTCTGCGTTTGTGCAGTTGGGCCCTTCTGAAATTAGGCAAATATCATACACTCCCGGTTGTAGATTCTTAAGAGAAAATTTATTATCTCCTTGATTATCGGTTCCTTCGTTTTCAATAATAGTCTCATTACCTAAAGGCTCCCCGGTAACTCTCCAGGCATAAAACTCTAAGGTATCAATTCCATCAAAATCAGCGATTAGATAATCCCCGTCTCTCTCATATTTTAGATCTGGGCAAGATTGATTATTACCTTCTTCAATAACAATTTCCTTACAAAATTCTGTTCCTTCTGGGCAATCTTCGGTTTCGGCTTTTATACAAACCTTATAAGTTCCAGGGTTGTAAGATTCTAAATTTAATTTATTGTCTCTTTGATTTTGAGAATTTTCAGTTTCAACTAACTGATCATCAACAAACCATTCGTAAACATCTAAATTTTCTATCCCTTCAAAGTCGGCAGTTAACACTTTACCATCTTGTGTAAATTCTAAGGCCGGGCAATCGGGATTTGGATCCGTATCATCGGTTTCATCACAAGAATAGAATGTAAGGATAAGTCCAAGCATAAGTATGCTCAAAGTTTTAAGATTTTTCATTTTAATTTTTAAATTAAGTTCTAGATTTATGCAATTACTCAATCGAGTTGTGAAATGTTATAACGTAAATAGAACGAGATAAAATTTACTTACCCTACCCCATCTTTTCTTTATTTTTTTGAAAGCTTAGAAAAAAAATCTAGCTTTGACCTTCATTTTACACCCCCGATGTCTGATAAGAATTCCACATGTAACGAAAAAGTATTCGATGAGTTTTTCAAAAGCCATGCTAAGCTTTTGCGAAACTATGTCTATTACAAATTTGGAGATCTTGAGCAAGCAGAAGATATTGTCCAAGATGCTTTTATCAAATTATGGAACAACTGTTCGAAAGTAAATTTGGATAAAGCCAAAAGTTATGTATATACCGTTGCTACCAACCTCGGAATTAGTATTACTCGTCATCAAAAAGTAAGGTTTAAGTATAAAGATTATATTACACAGCGTAAAACAGATACGAATCACGAATCTCCAGAATTTGTAATGCTGGAAAAAGAGTATATGGAAAAGTTCAAAAATGCAATAGCAGCTTTGCCAGAACGACAAAGAGAAGTTTTTCTTTTAAATAGAATTGATAAAAAAACATACCGAGAAATTGCCGAATTATCGGGAGTTTCGGTAAAAGCAATAGAAAAATTAATGCACAAGGCGTTATTAGCATTAAGGAAAACAATTGGGAATATTTAGTTCCCAAAAACAATAATACAACAGAAAAAAGTTATTATAAATAGTACATTTTTTAAAAGTAAAATTAAAAACTTGATTTTTTTAACACTATAAGGGTAGGGTAATATGAAGATGAGGCGTTCTCATTATATACATAAAAGTTATGTTAGACGATAAAAAAGACGATATATTCTTATCCAGATGGATTAGCGGAGAGCTTTCTGAAGAAGAACTTCAGGAGTTTCAAGCCCATCCTGAGTATAAGCATTATGCCAAAATCATGGCTGGTGCAGATACTCTTGACTTAAGAAACTATGATGTTGACGGTGAACTTTCTTCTTTAAAATCTAAACGATATCAAAAAGTTCCTAAAAAATCTGGCTCCGTTATAAAGCTATGGCCTTACTTTGCGGCGGCGGCATCTATAGCGATTATTCTGGGTATATTTTTATTTGGACCTAATGAATCCTTTTCTACCAATTATGGAGAAACATTGACTGTACAACTTCCTGATGGTTCAGAAATGATTTTAAATGCTAGGTCTGAAGCTATTTTTGATAAAGAAAACTGGGAAAAAACCAGGCTTGTATCACTCGAAGGAGAAGCTTTCTTCAAAGTAAAGAAAGGAAGTAAATTTACCGTATCCACAAAAAATGGTGAAGTATCAGTACTTGGGACTCAGTTTAATGTGCAATCCAAAAATTCTTTCTTTGCCGTAAACTGTTTTGAAGGTAGAGTAAGTGTAGTCAATAAAAATCAAACTGCAATACTTACAGCAGGAAAAGCATACAGAAACCTTGGAGATTCTCCCGAGAATTGGGACTTTTCTGGTCAAGAACCAACATGGTTAACACACACCAGTTCGTTTAGGAGCATACCAATACAATATGTTTTTGAAGAACTTGAAGAACAATATAACATACAAATCAAAAATTCAAATATCGATCTTAAAACGATATATACGGGAACGTTCCCTAATAACAATAAAGAAGTTGCTCTTAGAACAGTTTTTAGTACCTTAGGCATGGACTATAGCATATCGAAAGATGGCAAGACCGTGGTACTAGAAAAATAATAGCATGACCAGATTTTTATGTGTATGTATTTTTTTATGGGGCGTATCTGTTTTTTCGCAAGAAAAAACAAAATCTATCGTTTTTGAAAATACCCCGCTGTCGCAAGCTATTTCAATAATAGAAAAACAGTACTCGATTAAATTTTCTTTTATTGATAATCTGGTAGAAGATAAATTAATATCTGCCAAAATAGATCCATCAGCATCTCTAAGTGATGTAATTCTTCTATTACAACAAAAGTCATTTCTTAAATTTCAAATAACAGGAGATAATTACGTTACTATTAGCGCTTTTGGTAAAAAAGATACTATCTCTATCTGCGGATATGTTTTGGATGAAGAAAATAAACCTCTTAAAGATATAGGAGTATTTTTTAAAGCAATTCGAATCAATAGTACAACAGATGAGAACGGATATTTTGAGCATCCGGGTATACCATATAATTCTGCTATATTAATTAGCGCTCCTGGATTTAGGCAAAATGTTCTTAATTCTGAATCTTTTGTAAATGGTGAATGTATTAAAGTATTTTTATCGCATACCAAAGAAGAAACTCTTGATGCGGTTCTAATTCAAGAATATATCGCCAAGGGTATAACACAGAATAAAAAAATAATCAATATTGATCTAAACGAGGTTGAAGTTCTTCCGGGAAGAACAGAACCTGATATTTTGCAAAGTGTACAACTTACCCCAGGCGTAAACAATCCAAATGAAACAGCTTCGGGACTATTTGTACGAGGAAGTACACCTCATCAAAACTTAATTCTCTGGAACGGTATTAAGACCTATCATCAGGGACATTTTTTTGGAATGCTATCTGTTTTTAATCCCTACGTAGCCAAAGAAGTTAATTTTTCAAAAAGTGGAGTTAGCGCAAAATATGGGGATCGTATCGCAGGTGTAATCGATATTACTTCCGAAAATGAAATTGCCAAACGCTTTACAGGAGGCGCTGGTTTTAATATGATTAATGCAGATGTCGTAATTCATACACCAATTATTAAGGATAAAGTATCTCTTCAAATCTCTGGAAGAAGATCATATACCGATGTTTTGGAAACATTTACGTACAAACAACTCTCAGATCGTGTTTTTCAAAACACTAAGATTGCAGAAACTGTTGCATTAAATGATGAAGAAAATGATTTCTTCTATGCCGATTATAATGCCAATCTAATTATACAACCTGCCACTAATCAAAAAATAGAAGTTAATACAATATATAGCAAAAATGATCTCGATTTTGAACGAAGTGACGATACGCAATCCTTAAATGATGATCTGGTTACCGAAAATGAAGGGTATAATGTTAAATGGAAAAGTTTTTATAATGATAAAGTGTTTTTAGATATAAATGGATATTACACCAAATATCTTTTAAACTATCAATTTATTACAAGAAACTTAGGAAACATCGTTGAGATTGAAAGTAAAAAGAATAGTGTTCGGGATTATGGAGCTCAATTAAATTTAGATTTTAAGTTTTCTGAATACCAAAGTCTATCCGGAGGATATCAATACTCAAACAATTCGATTAGATATGCCTTTGTTACAAGTACGCCTGATTATGAATTGATTCTGGATGAGGACGATCAATTTTTAAATACACATTCGTTCTATTCTGAATATAAGTTCGAAAATCCCAAAAATATTTACCTCTCTCTTGGATTACGATTTAACCATTATTCTGAGCTTAATAAATCATTTATAGAACCAAGAGTTTTTGTCGAAAAGCATCTTACCCAAAATTGGACGATTAATAGCAGTGCTGAATATAGAAGTCAGGCCACAAGTCAAATCCAGGAATCGGTAGTAAGCAATTTATCCCTAGAAAATCAGGTATGGACTCTTGCTAACAATGAACAATTTCCGATAATTTCGAGCTATCAGTTTACATTAGGTAGTAGTTTCAAAAAAAACAAATGGTATTTGGATCTAGACGGTTATTATAAACAAATAGATAATATCACATCTCTAACCGCCGGTTTTATAAATCCAATTGATAATACATATCACAATGGTGAAAGTAGAATTTTTGGAGTTGATGTATTTCTAAAAAAAAGATTCACAAATTATAAGACCTGGGTAAGTTATTCATTTATAAATACGCGAAATAGGTTTGACGACATCAATAATGATGATTTTTTTCCGGGTAATTGGAATATAGAGCACACCGTAAAGTGGTCTCATTTTTATAAGATAAATAATTTTCAATTTTCTTTAGGCTGGCTTTGGCATACTGGTAAAGCTTTTACCAATATTTCTGGAGTTGATGATTCGGGTGATATAGTAATCTTAGAATTTGGAGAAATTAACAGTAATAATCTCCCGGTGTATCATAGATTAGATTTTTCTGCTATTTATGATTTTAATATAGGCTCTAATCCTAACACCAAATATCGTTTGGGGTTATCGGTTCTTAACATTTATGATCAAAAAAACATTCTAAACCGGGAGTTTAGAACAACAAATTCGTTAAACAATCAACTTATTAACGCTGATGTATTTTCTTTAGGAATTACACCTAATATTAGTTTTAGAGTATTTTGGTAAAACCGAATAGCTATTCTTCCTTTATATTGGATAAAGTAGTTGCTATTGAAAACCAAAAAACCGCCTAAACAAAAGGCGGTTTTTTTATTGAAAAATATATATTTTCTAGAATTGCTCTCTTCCCGAGAAATGAAAAGCACTTTCGATAGCTGCATTCTCATCACTATCACTCCCATGTACAGCATTCTCACTGATTGAAGTAGCAAATTTTTTACGAATAGTTCCTTCTGCCGCTTCTTCTGGATTAGTCGCGCCTATTAAAGTTCTAAAATCCTCTACTGCATTTTCTTTTTCCAAAATAGCAGCTACGATCGGACCACTAGTCATATACTCTACTAGTTCTCCATAAAACGGACGCTCTTTATGCACTGCATAAAATTCTTTAGCGTCAGCAGTAGTAAGTTGAGTTAATTTCATTGCTACAATTCTAAAACCTGAAGCTGTAATTTGTTCAAGGATTGCACCAATATATCCTTTTCTTACCGCATCCGGTTTTAACATTGTAAAAGTTCTGTTTGTTGCCATTATAATTTTTTTTTGTCTGCTTCTTATTCAAGAAGATTTTTTTTAATCATTTATCGGATACCTCCCGATTTCTAAATTTTTGTGCAAAATTAGCTATAAAAGGTTCAAAAACAAGAATTATTAAAAGAAAGTGGTCCAGAGGTAATGATCAAAGAAGTTGTGACACTTTAATTTTTTGGATATCGTTTCTTATATTCTTGTAATATAACACCATTTTTTCCTCTCATTTGCATAGTAACATCGTACGTATCAAGATTAAATTTTAATACTCCATAACTCGGGGTAGCTACTACTCTACCAATTCTAAACCTATTCGATTCTCCCTTAAAATTTGAGTATGCATGAGTTAACCCACTGGATGTAAAATCTATTAATGGATATTTTAGTTTCTTAATTTTGGTAATCGAAAATTCAGAAATATGACGATCTCCACTTAAAATAATCGCATTTCTAACACCCTTGGTAACCAGTAAACGCTTAAGTCGTTCTACTTCATGAGGAAAATTACCCCAGGTCTCAAAACCATGTTCTGATGATAAGAACTGGATACTACTTACGATAACTACAAAATCAGAATAATTGGATGCTAATTCATTCTCTAACCATTTCCATTGTTGATCTCCTAATATAGTACCTTCGTTATTCATATACGGATCGTATCTTCTGTTTTCGTCATCACTTTTTTTCAAAGGCGATCTAAAATATCTCGTATCAAGAATAATCACTTTTATACTTCCCTTTTCTATTTCGAATACTTTAGAGGTATATATCCCTTCTTGCATTCGTGCTGGATCATTCTGGGATATACCCATAAAATTCAAAAATAATTGCTGACTTTTCTTCTTCATCTCCCATTCTGCGCCAGCATCATTTATACCATAATCATGGTCATCCCAAGTTCCCATAATAGGAATTAGTTCTTTTAGTTTTCTATAATCAGGATTATTATTTTGAATAGTGTATTCTTCTTCAACTTTGGCCATATCTCCAGAATCAGCATATATATTATCCCCGCCCCAAACGAATATGTTAGGCTTTTGATTTATAATATCTTTCCAAAAGGGTTGAGGGCTATCTTGCATATTACAACTTCCAAAAGCTATGACAAAATCATCTATGCTTGTTGTTTTATCTGTTTGAGTAAAAACCGATTGTATTATTACTATGCTTAACAGGAAAAGGATTTTTATATTTTTCATTGACATTTACTAAGGAATTCCTACAAAATTAAGTGATCTAATATTACCAAAATATTATTTATTGTATCTTCGCTCACTTATGAATATCAAAGAAGTAAAGGAGTTATTAAGCACTCCCAAAAACATAGTGGTTACTGCTCACAAAAATCCGGATGGAGATGCAATAGGTTCTTCTTTAGCCTTACATCATTATCTATTATCTCTTGGTCATCGATCAACAGTTATAATGCCAAATGAGTATCCCGATTTTCTGAAATGGATTCCTGGCGAAAATCATATTATAAAACATAGTACCGATACAGAAATAGCACAATCCACAATTAGAGAAGCGGATCTTATTTTTACGCTTGATTATAATTTATTATCACGAAGTGGGCAAATGGAAAGCGATTTAAGCCAGTCCGAAGCTATATTTCTTATGATTGATCACCATCAACAGCCAGATGACTATGCAAAATATATATATAGTGATACAACTATGAGTTCTACGTGCCAAATGGTGTATCATTTTATAGAAAAATTAGATCACCTTGAGTTCATAACTCCTGAGATTGCAACTTGTATTTATGTAGGAATTATGACTGATACTGGTTCGTTCAGGTTTAGATCAACCACAAGTACAACTCATAGAGTGGTGGCTGATCTTATCGACAAAGGTGCAGATAATACTAGGATTCATGAAAATATTTATGATACTAATACAATATCCAGATTACAATTAAAAGGAGTTGCCCTAAATAACCTTAAAGTATTACCCGAATATAAAACAGCTTACATTTCTTTATCACAATCCGAGTTGGATCAAAACAAATTTAAAAAAGGAGATACTGAAGGTTTTGTTAATCTAGGTTTATCAATAAATGGGATAAAATTTGCTGCCATTTTTATTGAAAATAAAAAAGAAGGAATTATCAAAATTTCACTTCGCTCTAAAGGTGATTTTTCTGTTAATGAATTTTCAAGAGATCATTTTGAAGGAGGAGGACATCATAATGCCGCTGGAGGCAAAAGTAATCTCTCTCTATCGGATACAATTGATAAATTTATTAGTATCTTACCATCTTATAAAAATGTCCTGAATCAATGAGAACAATTCTTTACCTGATTGGTCTTTTCTTATTATTCTTTTCTTGTAAGGCTCCAGAAGCCAGAAGACCTGTAAGTATAAAATCCGGTTCCTTTATCAATGAATCTATTAATCGAAATAAGCAACTTGCTGCCAAACAAGAAGCTAGAATTCAAAAGATCATGGATCAGGATACTATAAATCAATATATAACTTCTAAAGGAGGTTTCTGGTACTATTACAATAAAAAAGATACCGTATCCACCAACACACCAAAATTTGGAGACATTGTAAACTTCAATTACAATGTAAAAGATCTAGATGGAAATCTTATTTATTCTGAAGAAGAGCTAAAAACCATCGATTATCGTATTGATAAAGAAGAACTTTTTTTAGGATTAAGAGAAGGGTTAAAATTAATGAAAGAAGGTGAAATAGTTACGTTCTTGTTTCCTTCTTACCAAGCATATGGATATTATGGTGATGATGATAAGATTGGGACAAATATTCCGTTAATAAGTGAAGTAACATTAAATAAAATTACAAAAGAATCAACAACAGAAAATTAATTTAGTATTTAAAATGAGAACATTAAATCTTTTATTCTTAGCTATCATTTCTTTAGCTTTTAACAGTTGCGATGAAAAATATCCCGATTTACAAGATGGTATTTATGCCGAAATAGTAACAAATCAGGGAACTACCGTAGCAAAATTACATCACGACTTAACACCAATCACAGTAGCCAACTTTGTAGCTTTGGCAGAAGGCACCCACTCTATGGTTGATAGTGTTTATGTTGGTAAAAAATTCTATAACGGAACAATTTTTCATCGAATTATCAAAGATTTTATGATCCAAGGAGGAGATCCTTTGGGTACAGGATCTGGTGATCCGGGGTACAAATTTCCTGATGAAATTGTGGATTCTCTTTCTCATAAATCGAAAGGTATTTTATCTATGGCCAATTCAGGTCCTAATACTAATGGGAGTCAGTTTTTTATTACGCTTAAGGAAACACCTTGGTTAAATGGGAAGCATACTGTATTTGGAGAAATCGTTATTGGACAAGACATCGTAGATAGTATTGGAGTAACCAAAACTGGAGCCAGAGATAAGCCCGTTAGCGAAGTAAAAATGCTTGAAGTAAATATCATTCGTAAAGGTAAAGACGCAAAAGCTTTTGATGCCAATGGTATTTTTACTGAGGCATTGAAAAAAATTGAAGAAGAAAAAATTGAAAAAGAGAAATTACTAAAAGAGCGAGGTGATGCTATTGCTAAAAAATTCAACGAATTAAAAGCAACTGCTACAAAACTTGAAAGTGGTTTAGAAATTGCATTTATTACTAAGGGAGATGGGGTAAAACCTAAACCAACAGATATAGTAAATGTAAACTATGCCGGGTATTTTACAGACGGAAGAGCATTTGACACAAATATTCGTGAAAAAGCTGAAGAGTTCGGAATTTTAAGAGCTAATGGTCGTTATGTCCCGGTTCCAATGCCATACTCTCCTGAAGCCAGAATGATCCCTGGATTTAAAGAAGGAGCGCAACAAATGAACGTGGGTGACAAAGCTGTACTTTTCCTTCCTTCTCACCTTGCCTATGGTGAACGAGGAGGTGGACCAATACCACCAAACGCAGATTTAATATTTGAACTCGAAATTTTAGAGATTCAAAATCAAGATAACGCTCCTCAAGGACATTCAAAAGATGATGGACACGGACATTAAAACATAAAAGTGTTTAACAAAAAACTGCTTAAGGCTATATGCATTAAGCAGTTTTTTTATTTTAAATAAAGGAATTATTATGTATACTATAATAGTATATTATTTTTTTGGAATCTTTTTAAGAGTTTCGAGAACAAATTTCCAATATTTCTGCACAGACGATATACTCGCTCTTTCATCAGGAGAATGCGCTCCCAAAATTGTTGGACCAAAAGAGATCATATCCATATCAGGATAATTTTGCCCCAAAATCCCACATTCCAGCCCAGCATGACACGCAGCAACATGTGCTCTTTCTTGATGTAACTCTAGATATAAAGCATCCATCACCTTCAAAATAGGAGAATTCATATTTGGTGCCCATCCAGGATAATCACCACTAGTAGTTACATCGCAACCTACAAGTTCAAAAGTAGCTCTCAGCTTATTTACCAAATCGGATTTAGAAGACTCAACACTACTTCTAGTTAAACATTCTATGGCTATTTCACCATTTCCAATAGTTACTTTGGCTATATTATTAGATGTTTCTACCAGATCCGAAATAGAAGCACTCATCGTATACACCCCATTGTGAGCAGCGTACAATGCCTTTACTATTCCTTCCTGTACCCCCAACTCCATTACATTTTGAGGTACGTCGGTTTTATTTACCTCTATATCTAATTTGGGCTCTGTAATAACCAGTTCGGTTTTAATAGTTTTGATTAATTCATTCATCTCAAACTCAAAAGCTTCTTGCTGTATTCCATCTACAGCAATTAAGGCAAAACTCTCTCTAGGAATTGCATTTCTTAAGCTTCCTCCTTTGACTTCACTTACTTGTAAACCAAAATTTTCGAAACCATCAAAAAGTAATCGATTCATAATTTTATTGGCATTTCCCAATCCTTTATGAATATCCATTCCTGAATGCCCGCCATTAAGTCCTTTAACCGAAATAGTATATCCTATTTTTCCTTCAGCAATTGCTTCCTCTTTATATGTTCTTTTTGCGGTTACATCAATTCCTCCAGCACATCCAACACCTATCTCATCATCTTCTTCGGTATCTAGGTTTAATAAGATATCTCCTTTCAGCCAGCCTCCTTCAAGTCCCATCGCTCCAGTCATACCGGTTTCTTCATCTATGGTAAATAATGCTTCAATAGCCGGATGTGCAAGCTCTTTTGATTCTAAAATGGCCATAATTGTAGCTACCCCTAATCCATTATCAGCACCTAGTGTAGTTCCTTTGGCTCTTACCCAATCATTATCAATATACATTTCTATACCTTGGGTATCAAAATCAAACTGCGTATCGGCATTTTTTTGATGAACCATATCCAGGTGAGATTGCATTACAACGGTTTTTCGATCTTCCATTCCCGATGTTGCAGCTTTTTTAATTAGTACATTGCCTACCGCATCAATCTCTGTTGCCAATCCAAGAGATTCTCCAAAATTTTTCATAAACGCTATTACTCTCTCTTCTTTTTTAGAAGGACGGGGTACAGCATTTAAATCTGCAAATTTATTCCAAAGTGCTTTGGGTTCTAGATTTCTTATTTCTGAATTCATGAGTGTATTATTGTATTTTCGCAAATGTACTATATTAAGATAATCTTAAACACAATGATATATTAAAAGTTGTAGTTTTACCAATGTATTCTATTTTTATCGTATGCAATCCAAAACAAAACTATATCTCGCTATATTATTACCCATTCAGGTAATATTCATTAAGATTATTTCTTTTTTTCCAGAAATTATAGAACGATTTTATAGTAATGGCATTTTTGTGTATACTTCCAAAATACTGAGGTACGTTTTTGGATGGATTCCGTTTTCTTTTGGAGATATATTATATTCGATATTGATTATTATGCTGATTAGATTCTTCTTCCAAAAAGTATTCAGGAAAAAAGTGATTTGGAAAGAGGTATTATTAGACATTGGCGCTACTCTATCTATTGTATACGCCTCTTTTCATATTCTTTGGGGAATGAATTATTATCGATTACCATTACATGAAATATTAAAAATAGACGACCAATATACTGAACAGGAACTCATTAAAGTCACAAACGAATTAATTGTTCAAGCAAATTCATTACATAAAGCATTAGAACCAAACGATTCTATCAGTGTTAAAATGCCATATTCTAAAGAAGAAGTTTTTCAAAAAACAATACCCGCTTATGATCAATTAAATAAAATTTTTCCTGAATTAAACTACCATCCAAAGAGTATTAAAAAATCTTTATTAAGCGTACCTCTTACATATATGGGGTTTAGTGGGTATCTAAATCCAATTACTAATGAGGCTCAAATAAACGGACTAATTTTAAATTACAAAGCTCCGACAACCAGTTGCCATGAAGAAGCCCATCAACTTGGATTTGCCAAAGAAAATGAAGCCAATTTTATTGCAGCTCTAACTACAATGAATTATAGTGACCCCTATTTTAATTATAGTGGCACCACTTTCGCCCTTAAATTTTGTATAAATGATCTTTACCTACGAAATGAAGAAAAAGCTATTTGTTTGATTGAAAAACTAAGGCCAGGAATTAGAAAAAATTATCGGGAAGTAAATGAATTTTGGGAATCTTATGAAAATCCTTTAGAACCGATTTTTAAAAGCACGTACGATAGTTATCTAAAAGCCAATAATCAACCCGACGGCATTGAGACTTACAGCTATGTAGTTGCCTTATTAGTAAATTATTACAAAACAAACCCGATCGTATCCAAATAGGTTCAAGGCACATTAGTTTAGCTGTTAAATAATTCCCAATTTTCGAACTATTTTTACTCCAACAACTATCTTTAAAATCGATTCAAACACTTTACACAATTTCTATGAAAAAACTTCTATTATCACTTACCGTGATATGTTGGGGCTTTAATTTTTATGCTCAGGAATATTTCCCGAAAAACGATGGTGTTAAAACCGCAGATTCTAATTATACGGTTTTTAAAAATGCAACTATTCATACCACACCTAATTCTGAAATTAAAAATGGAACCTTGGTTATTCACAAAGGTAAGATCGCACAAGTTGGAAACAACATAACTGTTCCCAAAAACAGTGTGATTATCGACCTCAAAGGAAAACATATCTACGCTTCTTTTATTGATCCTTTTACCAATTTTGGTATCAAAAAGCCAAAAAAACAAGGAGGAAGTATATTTAGTCCGGGAGCCAAATTAGATTGGAAAGCGACAAGAGAGGGTTATTATTGGAACGACCATATTAGACCAGAAACCAGTGCGCTTACCTCTTTTACATATGATAGTAAGAAAGCAACCGAATATATAAATGAAGGATTTGGAGTTGTTAATACCCATATGCCAGACGGAATTATTAGAGGTACCGGCTTATTAATTGCATTAAACAATAAAGGGACCAAGGGAGAACGATTACTAAGTGATACATCCGCTCAATTCTTATCTTTTGAAAAAAGTAATGCAAGTCGACAAGTATACCCCACGTCTTTAATGGGAGCTATGGCATTACTAAGGCAAGTTTATTATGATGCCGATTGGTATACTTCGGGCAAGGTTACTAATAAAGATTTATCTCTAGAAGCTTTAAACCGAAATAAAAATTTGCCTCAGATTTTTGAAGCTGGAAGCCGGATTAATGGCCTTAGAGCAGATAAGGTAGGAGATCAATTTAATATTCAATATACTATCGTAGGTGGTGGTGATGAATATGCACGAATTGATGAAGTAAAAGCTACAAATGCTACGTATATTATACCTCTAGATTTTCCTGAGGCGTACGATGTATCTGATCCATTTATGGCAAACTTGGTGAGTTTAGGAGATATGAGGCATTGGAATCAGGCACCTACCAACCCATCTGTACTATCAAAAAATGGAATCTCTTTTTCTTTAACCACTCATAAATTAAAAAAACTCACCGATCTTAATGCCAGAATAATGAAAGCCATTGCGCATGGCCTGGATAAAAAGATTGCTTTGGCGAGTTTAACAACTATACCTGCTCAAATTCTTGGAAAAAGTAATGTTTTGGGAAGTATTAAAAAAGGAGCTTATGCCAATTTTTTGATTACCAAAGACGAATTATTTACCAAGGACAATATCATTTTTGAAAACTGGGTTCAAGGTCGCAAAAACATTGTTACTGATATGAATATCCAGGATATAAGCGGCGATTACGAGCTTGTACTTGCAGGAAAATCATATGATGTTTCGATTTCTGGCAAACCATCATCGCCCAAAGCAAAAGTAAAGCTAGGAGAGATCAACTTAGGTTCTAAAATTAATTATAAAGATAATTGGGTAACACTAACATTTACAGATGCCGATACTACAAAAACACAGTATACTAGAATTGTAGCAGCAATACATGATACACCTGATTTATGGGATGGTAAAGCAGTTCTACCTAACGGAGTAGAAACTACATTTACTGCCAAAAAGAAAACAAAAGAAGACTCGGGTAAAACGAAAGACAAAGAAATCTTGGATAAAAAGGAGGAACCAGAAATAATACCTGTAGTATATCCAAATATTGCCTATGGTAATGTCAAATTGCCCAAATCTGAAAATATACTATTCAAAAATGCTACCATATGGACTAATGAAGCGGATGGAATTTTAACCGAGACCGATGTATTAATTAAGGATGGTAAAATTTCTGCAGTGGGTAAAGACCTTAATGCAGGGAATGCCAAAATAATAGATGCAACCGGAAAACACATTACAGCTGGGATTATTGACGAGCATTCGCATATTGCGGCGGATGCTATTAACGAAGCCGGACATAACTCATCTGCAGAAGTTACTATTGAAGATGTAGTCTCTCCAAGTGATATCAATATTTACAGAAATCTAGCAGGTGGTGTTACTTCTATTCAGATATTACATGGATCAGCTAATCCTATCGGTGGTCGATCTGCTATTTTAAAACTAAAATGGGGAGAGAGTGCAGAAAACCTTATCTATAAAAACTCACCCAAATTTATCAAATTCGCATTAGGAGAAAATGTGAAGCAAAGTAATTGGGGCAGTACTACTCGTTTTCCACAGACCAGAATGGGAGTCGAACAACTTTTTGTAGATTATTTTGGTAGAGCCAAAGCATACCAAGAATTAAAACAAAGTGGAAAACCATATCGTAAGGATATCGAAATGGAGACTATTGCTGAAATTCTTAATGGCCAACGATTTATTAGTTGCCATTCTTATGTACAAAGCGAAATTAATATGCTAATGAAGGTGGCTGATAAATTTAATTTTAAAGTAAATACATTCACTCATATCCTTGAAGGTTATAAGGTAGCAGATAAAATGGCAGCTCATGGTGTTGGCGGATCTACATTTTCTGACTGGTGGGGATATAAATTTGAAGTTAATGATGCGATACCCTATAATGCGGCCATAATGCATAATCAAGGTGTACTCACGGCTATCAATAGTGATGATGCAGAAATGTCTCGCAGATTAAATCAAGAAGCAGCAAAATCTGTAAAATATGGAGGAATTAGTGAAGAAGATGCTTTAAAATTTGTCACACTAAACCCTGCCAAGTTATTACATATAGACGATCGAGTTGGAAGCATAAAAATTGGTAAAGATGCCGATTTGGTTTTATGGACAGGTCATCCCTTATCTATTTATAGCAAAGCAGAGAAGACCATTATTGATGGAGCGATCTATTTTGACCTAACAAAAGATAAAAGCATGAGAAAAGCAATTGCCTCTGAAAAAAATAAGCTCTCTACTATGATGCTAAAAGCAAAAAACAGTGGTTTAAAAACCCAACCTCCAAAGAAAAAAGAAAAACAACATTTTAAATGTGAAACAGTAGAAACTATTAACTAGAACACATTAAAAAATTAGGGCTACATCTATACAATAGATATACGTTCAAAATCATGAAGAATATGAAAAATCTTATATATATCATCGTACTAATCACTCTCTTTGGAGAAGTTCGCGCTCAGCAAACTCCGGCAAAAGATCAAAGTGAAGTTATTTCGATTACAGGAGCAACTGCTCATATTGGTAATGGAGAGGTTATTGAAAACAGTACTATCATTTTTGAAAATGGTAAAATCACGGCTATTGGAGCAAGCAGTAGTATCTCTCCTAAAGGAAAAATAATTGATGCCTCTGGAAAACATGTATACCCAGGTTTTATAGCTCCTAATTCTACCTTAGGACTTGTAGAAATTAGTGCCGTTCGTGCTAGTGATGATGATAGTGAAATCGGAAATTACAATCCCCATATCCGAAGTATTATCGCCTTTAATGCCGAAAGTAAAATTGTAGAAAGCATGCGTCCCAATGGAGTTTTAATGGCGCAAGTTACTCCCAGAGGAGGAGTTATCTCTGGTACTTCATCGGTAGTACAATTAGATGCCTGGAACTGGGAAGATGCTGCAATCAAGACAGATGATGGAGTACATATAAACTGGCCAAATGTTTTTAGTCAAGGACAATGGTGGTTAGGCGAGGATCCCGGTTTTAAGCCTAATAAGAAATATACCAAACAGATTAATGAAATAGAAAATTTTATTAAACAAGCAAAAGCTTCTATTAAATCGGGAGTGACAAGTGAGAACTTACCTCATCATGCGATGAAAGGTGTTTTTGATGGTTCAAAGATTTTGTATGTACATGTAGATGTTGAAAAAGCAATATTAGATGTTATTTCTTTTGCCCAAAAAAACGGTATCAAAAAACTTGTATTAGTCAATGCCTATGAAGCATACAAATTAGCAAATCAATTGAAACGAAACAATATTGCAGTTTTATCCGGAAGACCTCATAAAACACCCAATTATGAGGATGACGATTATGATCTTCCTTACAAAAATGCAAAAATATTAATGGATGCTGGCGTATTGGTAGCGCTGCAAAATAGTGGCGGTATGGAGCGAACCAACGCTAGAAATTTACCTTTTCAGGCTGGTACTGTTGCTGCACATGGTTTGGACAAAGAAAAGGCCCTACAGCTTATTACTGGCAATACTGCTAAAATTCTTGGTATCGATAAATTTGTGGGTACTCTTGAGATTGGAAAAGATGCTACCTTATTTATAAGTCAGGGAGATGCTCTAGATATGAGAACTAACCTATTAGAAAAAGCATTTATTCAAGGTCGGGATATATCATTAGAAAGCCATCATACCAAACTTTGGAAAAGGTATCGTAAGAAGTACTCAAAATAATTTCAAATTTCCATACTTGAATATATAAACCTAAAAGATGATTTTCTTTTAGGTTTATGTGTTTTTAAGAGGTATTTGTATACATATTCGATCCGAAAGAGCGCTTATCCGAAAAGCTCAACAAAGCCTACAAAACACTAATTATCAGATTTTTAAAATAAATATTGTTCTTGAGATTTATAAATCTCAAGAACATTACTTATTACTTGAGTAGTAATTTCATTTAATTTGACAAAGAAATAAGTTTAGGAATAGTTTGTTGTTTGATGGTAAGAACAACAATGATTGGGATCTAATCTTTTACTTTTTCTGAAACACATTTTATTAAAAAGGGAAAATCAAATTTTAAAAACTCAATTCAAAATGAAAAAGCTCCATTTTTTGTTACCATCATGTATACTCATGATTTTAATGGCATGTTCTAGTGACGACAATAATAATTCCGGTTTGGATTCGGATACAAATGAACTTAATATTAATCAAGAAAATATATCCTTTACCACCGTAAGTTTAAAATGGGAATCTGTAGTAAGCACAGAAAGCAATACAGTTGTCGTATATGACATCTTTTTGGAAGGAAATAAGATCAAAGAAAATAACAACGATACTGATTATACGCTAACTCAATTAAACAACAATACAACTTATGAGGGTAAAATTGTGGCTCGAAGTGTCATCAAATCTTCAAATAATACTAGCAAACCCGGAGAGTTAAAAACAATTCCGTTTTCGGTAACCACAAAACCATATACTAATCCTTCTGCTCCAGTTCCTAGTGATTTTTCAATTAATACCGACAATACAACATCAACGTCTATAGTATTGGCATGGAATGCTGCGACAATAAGCGATAATTCTAGTATCACTTATGATCTTTATCTTGATGGAGATTTATTAAAAAGTGAGCATACAGAAACAGAGTACACTTTGTCTTCATTAGAAAAAAACACTACATACTCTGGTGTAATTATTGCCCAAAGTACTAATGAAAAATCTAAAACAATTGATTTTACTTTTAAGACTTTGGAGACAGATGAAATTAATGTGTCTGAGATCAAGGTTACTCCAGAAACACTTACACTGGCTATTGGAGAAGCAACGCAACTCACGGCCAATGTATCGCCCGAAAAGGCAACCAACAAAAACGTCATCTGGTCATCAAACGATATAAATATAGCTACTGTAGATGCGGATGGAAATGTTACAGCTGTTACTGAAGGTGAAGTTTCTATTACGGCTACTGCTGTAGATAATGATCAAATCAGCGGAATAGCAGTTATTACCATACAAGCTTCTGTAATTGAAGTTTCTGAGATCAAAGTTACTCCAGAAACACTTACACTGGCTATTGGAGAAGCAACACAGCTTACTGCCAACGTATTACCCGAGAATGCAACCAACAAAAATGTAACCTGGATATCAAGTGATACAAATATAGCAACGATAGATGCAGATGGAAATGTTACAGCTGTTACAGAAGGTGAAGTTTCTATTACGGCAACTGCAGCAGAAAATGATCAAATCAGCGGAATAGCAGTTATTACGATACAAGCTTCTGTAGTCGAAGTTTCTGAGGTTAAAGTTACTCCAGAAACAGTTACACTGGCTATTGGAGAAGCAACACAACTCACGGCCAATGTCTTACCCGAAAATGCAACCAACAAAAACGTAATCTGGTCATCAAGTGATACAAATATAGCTACGGTTGATGCCGACGGAAATGTGTCGGCTGTTACCGAAGGTACAGTTTCAATAATAGCAACATCCGAAGAGAATAATCAAATTAGTAGTTCATCGACCATAACCGTAGAAACTTCTATTATTGAAGTGACTCACGTAGCTGTAACTCCTAATACGCTTTCTATTGCTGTGGGAGACTCTAAACTACTTAAAACAATTATTACTCCATCAAATGCGACCAATAAAAATGTAATCTGGACATCAAGCAACACAAATATAGCCACTGTTGATGCTGATGGAAATGTTACTGCCGTTAATGAAGGTATAGTATCAATAACTGCTACATCCGAAGAGAATAATCAATTAACTGATGCATCAGAAGTTACCATAGTCGCCCAAGCCGTTCCTGTAACGAGTATCGAAATTACTCCAATAACTTTAAATGATATATTTGCTGGTCAAGACTCTTCGCTAAACGCTAAGATTCTTCCAGAAAATGCTACTAATAAAGAAATCACTTGGACTTCTTCGGATCCAAATATAGCCACTGTTTCCAATAATGGATATATAAGATCTATACTACCAGGAACAGTTACGTTCACAGCTACTTCATTAGAAAACAATCAAATAAACGAATCAAGAACTTTAACTGTTCTCCCTGATCCTATCTCATTTGATCCTGTCACCGGGCTTTATGAAGCACCTCCAGGATCTATAGTAACTTTTGGTGGGGATGTATTTATCGGCGGGCCTTTGGATAGCGGTATTAGTCTTGAAATTTTTGCCTTTACCGAAAGTAATCTAAATGGAGACCTGCTTCTTTCAGAAATATCTTCATACACGGTATACACCCCTGATCTTGGCCCTAACGAAGAAGATGTATATCAAATCTATGCGCAATCTTTTACAATGCCTGCAAATGGTCAAGTATATCTTTCTGTCAGATGGGATGAGCTAGATTCTCAGAACCCTTTTACTAGTATTTTTGCTTTATTATTAATACATAATGATCAAGGACCAACCATAGAGCATAATCTATATCCTGGCAATTTTATTCAGAATTAGCAAGAATTATTCAAAAACCACTCTTTTATTTTTCAAAATAAAAACCCATCTAAAATGATGGGTTTTTTAATTATTCAGCTTTAGCCAAAATTTCTTTTGTTTTTGTTAGCGCTTCTTTTCCTGTTCCTCTTACTAGAATATTCAATTGTTTATCCAATAATATGAAAGTAGGAAAAGCTTCAATTCTTAAATCTTTTAAAATTTTGGGATATTTTTTCAAACCGCCTTTTAAATTCCTTTGTAAAAAAACATGATTCCAATCCATATTATAATTCTTTATATGTTCAAAAACCTTGCTCTTTTCATCATCATAAGATAAACTCAAAATTGACAAACGCTCTGCGTGATCTTTATTTAGTTGTATTACTTCTGGGTTAAGCTTTAAGCACGGAGCACACCAAGTTCCCCAAAAATCAATAAGTAAATATTCTTTGTCTCCTATTAGCCTAGAAAAACTAGTAGGCCTAAATCTGATATCATTAAATTTGAGATCCTTTATTTTATCTCCCTCGGCAAAACCTGTTGGTTTTTCTTTTAGTTTTAAATCTTTTAAAAATAATTCTGAAAAATTGGAGTTAATTGTATCAATTCGAAAATAAGATGCCCCTAATTGGATGGTATCCTTCAACTTTATTTCAACAAAATCATAATCCATTCGAGTGCTAAAATCATCTTCCTTTGTTGCAAAAGCATACGACATTCCGTTCCAACTTCGACTCACTGCAACTTTATATTCTTTTTCATTTAAAGAAAAAGTACCGTACCACCAATGATTATAGGTAAGCATTCTTAGCACAAGTTCTGTTTTTATAACATTATTTGGATGCACAATCGAACTATCATTTGGCATCATCTTATAAATTAAACTATTTTTTGTTACCTGGCTATTGAAATACTCATTGTATGTAAGCGTATCATACTCTGTTTCTTTATCATAACGAACTCCTCTCTTCCAACGTCCAAATTGTCTATTAAAATAATGTTTCTGATCATCGCTTAAATCTTTATTAAAATTAAGATCATAAGCCATTACATATTTTCCATTCTCATATCCAGTATAAGCATATATCTGTTTTGGTTGTATAGAATCATTCTGAAGAGAACTTTTAAATTTAAAATACTGAAGTTTCATAGTATCCAAGTCAGGTATTCCTTTTAATTCTTCAGGAATAGAGTCCAGAATCCTAAAAGTATAAAGTGTTTGATCTCCTCCGTCTATTTTCTTATGTAAAGCAACCGAAAAATCTCCAACACCAGTTTTCTCTATTTCTTTTGAATTGTTACAAGCAAATAGTGTAGCAGCAAGGAAAAGTAGTAGTATTTTTTTCATTAAAATTGATGTTTATCATTAAATGTTCTCCAAAATTATGTTCCTGAAAACAAAAAATGTTACCAAAATACTTATATTTTCTGTTATGCTTAACTCCTTCTTTGTTTGTTTTTTTGAAGACCCCGTTTTTATCCAAAAAAATTATAGAACTAATAACAAAGTTACTTACATGTGATATTTGTAAGTATTACACATTAATTCATCCTTTTTTAAATTCTTTAATATCGTCTAGAGCACTAATTAACATATTTACATGGTTATGTGTACAACTTTCTCCCATAATACCAATTCTCCATATTTTACCTGCAAAAGCACCTAACCCTCCACCTACTTCGATATTATAATCGTTAAGTAATTTTGAGCGTATTAAAGCTTCATCATTTCCTTCAGGTAGAAAAACCGAATTTAAATTTGGCAATCTATATTGTTCTTCAACCAGGTATCTGAAACCTAATTGTTCTAATTTATGTTTTAGTGCCAAGTGTACTTCTTGGTGTCTTTTCCAACGATTTTCTAATCCTTCCTCCAAAACAATGCGCAATGACTCTCTTAATGCATATACCGATGATACAGGGGCAGTATGATGGTATGCTCGTTTGGCTCCTCCCCAATAATTTTTGACTAAACTAAGGTCCAAAAACCAACTTTGCACCTTGGTTTTTCGATTTTCCAAAGCTTTTACTGCTCGGTCAGAGAAACTAACTGGCGATAACCCTGGTGGGGCGCTTAAGTTTTTTTGTGTCCCTGTATATATGGCATCAATATTCCAATCATCAACTTGTAGCTCTACACCACAATACGAAGTTACAGCATCAACCATTAATAATCCTCCGGCATTGTGAATTAGGTCACTGATTGCTTTTAAGGGCTGTAATGCACCTGTAGAAGTTTCGGCATGTACCAGTGCTAGTAATTTTGGTTTAGGGCATATATCGAGTACTTTTTTTACATCTGCTACAGATACAACTGTTCCCCATTCTTTTTCAATTTTATGTACTATTGCTCCGCAGCGTTCGGCAATATCTGCCATTCTTCCTCCAAAAACTCCATTAACACAGATAATCACTTCGTCACCTGGTTCTATAAGGTTTACCAAGCACGTTTCCATACCAGCACTTCCCGGAGCTGATACCACAAAAGTTAAATGATTATCAGTGATAAAAGTTTTCTGTACCATCTCCTTTACCTCATCCATAATGGTAACAAATTCTGGGTCCAAATGCCCAATTAGAGGCGTAGACATTGCTTTAAGTACTCTTGGGTGAGCATCTGATGGGCCAGGCCCCATTAAAATTCTTGTACTTGTATTTAATTCTTTGTACATACTTATAGGTTATTAAGTTTACCAACTACAACGTTTTCGTAAATCGGGTAAAGGTTCAAAATTAGACAATTTTGTACGTTTGGTTTTGTGGTATCCAGAAACTCTGGGTCAAATAGCACAAAAAATTGATAATTCGATAATCCAACCATCTCATTGACCATTTATTTTATTGTATTTTGAAAAGAATGCCTTTATTTTTATCAAAAAAAAATAACAATAAAAAACCCGTTGATACTGCGATCAACGGGTTTTTAAATAATGTGTATCCCAAGTTTATAATGCTTCTACTTCTATAGCAGCAGATTTCTTAAACAACGACTTAGACAGTTTTTCTTTATTGGCCACTGCATTTATGAAATTTCTTTCATTTCTCACTTCTCCTACAACTCCATCCTTATAAGCTCTCCATTTCAAAGTTTTTGGTAACAACAATCCGTTAATATCATTCCAATCAGAATATTCAATTAAGCTGATTTTCTCACTAGTTTCTTTACTAAAGAAAGTAACTGTATATCCAAGAAATTTCATCTTTTTGGTGGCATCATCGTAGTATATAAAATAATTATCTTTTGGAGAATCTCCTACACCATCTCCATAAGATATTTTATAACCAGGATAAGAAGCATCTTCTATTTTTAGGTCTGCTACTTTTTCATAAGAAATTCCTTCATCCCCCAGTACAAATGGCATTGCATAAAAGTAGAATATCAAATTATGATAAAAACGCGGATTCCCTTTAAAGGCAGTAGAATCCTCTTGTTCTAACCACGCTTCATTACCATCAAACCCCAAAGCAAATTTATCGGTTTCGATACGTGCATGTCTAGTTTTAAGATCTGTAGTATGCTTTTCATTTCCTTCTGGTTTTACCATCTCAAAAATCAACGTATTCATTTGATCAAAGGTTTGTATACCTCCGTGTGCTTCAAAAACAGCAGCAATGTCTTCTGGAAAATTTCCCGAGCGATCCGCAATTACCTCTTCTTTTGACGCGTCGGAAATTACAGTTTCTTTTTTTGTCTTTGTTTCCTGTTTACAGGATATTAAAACTGTAGTACAAAGTAATAATGTGATTAGTGTTCTCATGTATAAGATCTATTTGAGTATTAAAACCAAAGTAGTCGTAAAACCTCAATAACCTTACAAAAATAACATCAGGTTTTTTGTTTTTTCTTCTTAGCAGCAGGAAAGAGAACATTATTTAATATCAATCGATATCCCGGAGATTTAGGGTGTAGTTCAAGTTCTGTTTTAGGATCTCCCACTAGATGTTGATAATCTTCTGGGTCATGCCCGCCATAAAAGGTAAAGAACCCTTTTCCTTTGATTCCATGAATATAACGTGCTTCACCATTGGTTTTATTTTCGCCTAATACCAAAACATTAGATTTAATTTCATTAGGATTATACGCTGTAGTTTGCCCCATAAACCCCTTTACTAATGCTGTATGATTTTGACAAAGCATTGTGGGGATTGGATCCCATTTTGCCGAAAAATCCATAAGTGTAAAATAATCTGTTGTTTTAGAAATACGACGTTTTCTTGTCATATCAATAGACGAAAATTCATAAACACTAGGGCTTCGTTCTAAAGTAAAATTTTTAAAAGCAAAAGTCTTACTATAATCAATCTTAGACTGATATCCCGGTTCACTAGGGTCTCCATCAAACATAGGTTCACAAATATCTACTCCCTCGGCAGCAATAGCGATTTCAAAGCTGTCGGTAGCACTACACATGGCAAACATAAAACCGCCACCAACAACATAATCTCTAATTTTTAATGCTACTGCTAACTTTTCATCAGATACTTTTTGATACCCCAATGATTTGGCTAATTTTTCTGCTTCGGTCTTCTCTCTTATGTACCAAGGGGTAGCTCTATAACGATTATAGAACTTACCATACTGCCCTGTAAAATCTTCGTGGTGTAGGTGTAACCAATCATAAAGAATCAAATTATCTTCTAACACTTCGGTATCATAGATTGTTTCGTAAGGAATCTCTGCGAAGGTCAATACCATAGTAACAGCATCATCCCAAGGTTGATTTCCTTTTGGAGAATACACGGCTATTTTTGGTGCTTTCTCCAAAATTACCGCTTCCATATTTTGAGAAGGGCTGTTTATTTCTTCTAGAATTTCTTCTGTTTCGATATCACTTAATACCTCATATGTGACCCCTCTTATTGTACATTCTTTTCTTATACCTTCGGTATCTGGAAGGAGAAAGGATCCTCCTCTATAATTCAACAACCACTTAACTTTTAAATCTTTGTTTAAAGTCCAATAGGTAATACCGTATGCTTTTAAGTGGTTCTGTTGTCCTTCAGAATCCATAGGAATTAATACGTAAGAAGCATACGAATTAATAGAAAACAAAAAAAATAAAGCAATAATAAACCTTAGGCCTGACCTTTTGTTTACAGATTTTTTCTCAAAAACATTTACTATTTTAGAATGGTACTTCGTCATCGTCTTCAGAATCATTTATGCTACTCCCAAAAGCTTCGTCGGCACTAGGAAGATGGCTTGTACTAAAAGGATCTTCTTCGTCTCCTTCATTCATTTTTGAATGAAACTCGAAAGGAGTGCTAAAGTCATCTAAGTTATCAAATTTACCTAAGTGACCAATGAATTTTAACCTAATATTGTCAAGACCACCATTACGGTGCTTGGCCACAATGAATTCTCCTTGTCCTTGGGTAGGTGATCGTTCTTCGTCATCCCACTCGTCTATTTTATAATATTCGGGTCGGTAAATGAATGAAACTATATCCGCATCCTGCTCAATCGCTCCAGATTCACGAAGGTCACTAAGCAAAGGTCTTTTACTACCTCCTCTGGTTTCAACGGCACGAGAAAGCTGAGATAGTGCTATTACCGGTACGTTTAATTCTTTTGCCAGGGCCTTCAAGTTCCTAGAAATCGTTGATATTTCTTGTTCACGATTTCCATTTTTACCTGTTCCTCCAGCGGTCATCAATTGTAAATAATCAATAACGATCATTCTGATACCGTGCTGAGATGAAAGACGGCGCGCTTTTGCTCTTAAGTCAAAAATTGACAATGACGGTGTATCATCTATAAACAAAGGTGCTTTTTCAAGATCCTTAACCTTAACGTTAAGTTGTTCCCATTCGTGTTTTTCAAGTTTTCCGGTACGTAATTTTTCGGAAGATAATCCGGTTTCAGAAGAAATCAAACGCGTGATCAACTGTACCGACGACATCTCCAGAGAAAAGAAAGCTACCGGAATATTTTGACCTACTGCCATGTTTCGGGCCATAGAAAGTGTTAAAGCCGTTTTTCCCATACCCGGACGGGCAGCCACAATGATTAAATCACTTGGCTGCCATCCCGAAGTAAGCCTATCTAGTTTGTCAAAACCAGATGGGATTCCACTTAAACCTTCTTTGTTTGATATTTCCTGGATCTTCTTTTTTGCTTGAATTACTAAATTCTGAGCTGTTTCGGTTGATCTCTTTATATTTCCTTGGGTAACTTCATATAATCTGGACTCTGCCATATCCAGTAAATCAAAAACATCTGTAGTTTCATCATATGATTCTTCAATAATTTCATTTGATATTTTGATCAAACTACGCTGAATATATTTTTGAAGAATAATACGGGCATGAAACTCAATATGGGCAGAAGAGGCTACTTTTTGGGTTAATTGTATCAAATAATAGTCTCCTCCTGCTAATTCTAACCGAGAATCCTTCTTAAGTTGACTAGAAACCGTTAATAAGTCAATAGGCTCAGAGTTTTCAAAGAGTTTAAATATTGCCTCAAAGATGTATTGATGTGATTCTCGATAAAATACATCAGGATTAAGTATATCAATAATTTCATCGACCCCTTTTTTATCAATCATCATTGCTCCGAGCACAACTTCCTCTAAATCAACAGCTTGAGGAGGTATTTTTCCTTTCTCAAGTGAAATTACGTTCCCCCGACCATAATTTACTTGTTGAGCTTGCTGTACTTTTTCCATAACTACGAATGTAAAAAAATTGTAAAGAGATCTACCCAATTACAAAGATACGAATGTTCACCGGTCTTCAACAAATGAACTGTTAATAAGTAAATTTTATTGTTAATAAGCATAAAAAAATCTGAAGTCCAAAACTTCAGATTTAGGTAGTAAGTGGTTTTTTAAGGGTTACCCTTTAAAAACTCCCATATCTGCATATTTATTCATTCTCTTTTCGACTAATTCTTCTGGTGATAAGTTTTTAAATTCTTCATAAGAAGATGAAATTCTATCTCGAACTGTCTTAAATATTTTTTCTCGATCACTATGAGCTCCTCCGATAGGTTCTTTCACAATTTCATCGATCAATTTTTGTTTTTTCATATCCGTAGCGGTAAGCTTCAATGCTTCGGCGGCTTGTTCTTTAAACTCCCAACTACGCCATAGTATAGATGAACATGATTCTGGAGAAATTACCGAATACCATGTGTTTTCTAGCATTAACACCTTATCTCCTACACCAATACCCAAAGCTCCACCACTTGCTCCCTCACCAATGATCACAACAATAATCGGAACTTTAAGGCGAGTCATTTCAAGGATATTTCTAGCAATCGCTTCACCTTGACCACGTTCTTCGGCTTCTAATCCCGGGTATGCTCCCGGGGTATCTACAAAACATACCACAGGTATATTAAATTTTTCGGCACTCTTCATTAAACGAAGTGCTTTTCGATATCCTTCGGGGTTTGCCATACCAAAATTACGATACTGTCTCGTTTTGGTATTAAATCCTTTTTGTTGACCAACAAACATAAAGCTTTGATTACCTATTTTTCCTAGACCACCAATCATTGCTTTATCATCTTTTACATTACGATCACCATGTAATTCTAAAAACGATTCTCCACAAATTGCATCAATATAATCAAGGGTATAAGGTCTTGATGGATGTCTAGACAACTGTACGCGTTGCCATGGTGTTAAGTTTTTATATATATCTTTTTTGGTCTCTTTCAGCTTTTTTTCAATCTGCTTGCAGGTATCTGTTACATCAACTTCACTTTCTTGACCTATAGCACAAGCTTTTTCGAACTGCTCTTCGAGTTCTTTAATTGGGAGTTCAAATTCTAAATATTCCATAATAAGAATATGATTTATGTTAACTAGGGTTAGCTGACAAATATAAAAACTTTACTTCGTAATGTCGTGCAAACTTGAAGGACTTTTTCTTTTTTTAGCATTCTTTAGTATTCCGTTTACTATTACTGTACTAAGAATGATCAAAGCTCCAAAATAGAATTGCGAACTCATTTTTTCTGCTTCGCCAAAAATTAAGAAAGCTAATAATATGCCATATACCGGCTCGAGATTGACGGTAAGCATCACTGTATAAGGGCTCAAGTATTTCATAACATGAACAGATCCTATAAAAGCATAGGCTGTGCATACAGAAGCTAAAATGAACATATACATCCAATCTTGAGTAGATAGTTGAAAGAAAGTAATCGTAAACCCTTCTGTTTCTTTTCCAAAAACAGTTAACACCCCAAGATATATAGTAATAACTCCAACACCACTCAATAATTCATAAAAAGATATCATAGAGGGGTCATACTGCTTAGCTATTTTACCATTGATTAACGAAAATATTGATGATAACAAAGCAGAACACAAGGCATACAGTATTCCGAGAAAATAATCTCCTTCTACTTTAAAAATAATATATAGACCTACAATAACTAATACTCCGAAAAGAATTTCATACCAAATTACTTTTCTTTTGTAAAAAATAGGTTCTAGTATAGCAGTAAAAAAAGCTCCTGTAGACATCATTGCCAAAGTTATAGATACATTTGAGACTTTAATCGCTGCAAAAAATGTTATCCAGTGTAAAGCAATAATTACACCTGCAAAAAAAAGAGTAAAAAATAGTTTTCTTGAAAGGGTAAGTGATATTTTTTTTAAATAAATGTATCCTAGAATAAAGAATGAAGCTAGTAACATTCTATACCAAACCAAGGGTATGGCTTCGATCGAAATTAATTCTCCCAATATGGCAGTAAAACCCCAAATAAATATTATAAAATGTAAATGAAGGTAATTTTGAAGCTTAACGTTTGGCATTATACAATAAATAAATAGCTAATAAACCAAAAGACACATTAGGAAACCACACTGCCACAATTGGTGGAAAATCCGATTGATTAGCCAAGGTACCTAAAACTTTATCGAAAAATATAAAAACAAATGCTAGTGATATTCCAACTGCCAAATTTACTCCCATCCCTCCTCTTCTTTTCATAGAGGACACGGCTACTCCAATAATGGTTAAAATAAAAGCCGAGATGGGTATACTCCATCTTTTATAAGCCACTACTTTATATCGGTTGATATCTGATGAGCCTCTTTTACTTTCTTTTTCTATAAACTCGCTTAACTGAACATAATTTAAGGTCTCGGCGACATAAGTTACGGGAGTAAACTCATCTATATTAAATGGTAATACGGTATCTTTTTTTATCGCCTGTTCTAAAATATCTTTATCTTCTAAAACTGTACGCTTCACAAAATTCTTTAGCTCGTAAATACTATCTTTAAATGTAATTTTTCTAGCAGAAATCTTGGTTTTTAAAACATTACCATCAAAATATTCTAAAGTAAAGTTAGTAGCAGACTTTTCTAAAGGTTTAAAGTTATTTGCATACAAAAAGATACTATCATTTAATTGTCGATATACATTCTTAGTTTCTTGTACTTTTCTACCTTTTTTTAGATAGGAATACTTAAATTCATTAAACCCCTGACTTGCTTTGGGTGCCAAAAACAATCCCATCGCCAATGCGCCGATACAAATGATTATGGCGCCAATCATATATGGTCTTAAAAATCTCCAAAAGGAAACACCTGAGCTTAAAAAGGCTATAATTTCGGTTTTATTAGCAAGTTTTGATGTAAACCAAATTACGGATAGAAATACAAACAACGGAAACAATAAATTTGCAAAATAAACCGTAAAATCTAGATAGTACCCGATAACCGCCTCTACAGGAACCTTATGCTCTAACATATTATCAATTTTCTCAGACAAATCCACGATTATTCCGATAGGAATAAATAGTAAAATCATCGTAAAAAATGTTCCCAAGTACCGTTTAAGTATATACCAATCTAGAATTTTCAAATTACAATCTTTTATCCATTTGTTTAACCATCATATTTTTCCAGGAATTAAAATCTCCTGCTAAGATATGTTTTCTTGCTTCTCTTGTCAACCATAAATAAAACCCTAAATTATGTATCGTTGCAATTTGTCTTCCCAACATTTCATTCACCGAAAAAAGATGTCTTAAATACGCCTTAGAATACTCTGTATCCACAAAGGTGATTCCCATTTCGTCAATAGGAGAAAAATCATCTTCCCATTTTTTGTTCTTTATATTAATAGTTCCATGCGCTGTAAAAAGCATTCCGTTACGTCCATTACGGGTAGGCATAACACAATCAAACATATCAACACCCAACGCAATATTTTCTAAAATATTTATGGGAGTACCTACTCCCATTAAGTATCTCGGTTTATCTTCTGGCAAAATATTCGTCACCACTTCGGTCATGGCATACATCTCTTCTGCCGGTTCTCCTACCGATAATCCACCAATAGCATTTCCTACTGCTCCCGCATTGGCAATATACTCGGCCGACTGCATTCTAAGGTCTTTATACGTACTTCCTTGCACAATTGGAAAAAAAGCCTGATCATATCCATATTTAACCGGAATTTTTTCTAAATGTTGCATACAACGATCTAACCACCTGTGTGTCATATGCATACTTCGCTTAGCATAATGATAATCACATGGGTAAGGTGTACATTCATCAAACGCCATAATGATATCTGCCCCAATGGTACGTTGGATCTCCATCACATTTTCTGGTGTAAATACATGATACGACCCATCAATATGTGATTTAAATTTTACCCCTTCTTCTTTAATTTTTCGATTAGCAGATAAAGAATATACTTGATAACCTCCGCTATCTGTAAGAATATTTCGATCCCAATTCATAAATTTATGAAGGCCGCCAGCCTTTTCTAAAATTGGAGTTTGAGGTCTTAGATATAGATGATAGGTATTTCCCAGGATAATATCTGGATTAATATCATTTTTCAGTTCACGTTGATGCACCCCTTTAACCGTAGCAACGGTACCCACCGGCATAAAAATTGGAGTTTCGATACTACCGTGATCTGTTGTTATTTTTCCTGCTCTAGCCTTACTTTGAGCATCTTTGGATAAAAGGTCAAATTGCATATTTTCATTTTGGTAGAGCGCAAAGATAACTAACTAAAGTCACATTGATAAACTTAGGTTTTCGAAAACTTTTTGTTATTAACATTAGTTTCTTAATTAAAAGCTGCCTCTACATTTTGTCGCAGCATTCAAAACCTGTATTTTTGGGGCTTTATTATCAAGAAATCAGCACCATAATGCCAAAAACGAAACAATTAGAAGATTTTGCAACTCAGGTTCGTAGAGATATTCTACGTCAAGTACACAAAGTAAACTCTGGACACCCAGGAGGTTCTCTTGGATGTACAGAATTTTTTGTAGCTCTATATCAAGAAATTCTTGATAGAAAAGATGATTTTGATATGGATGGAATTGGAGAAGATCTTTTCTTCTTATCCAACGGTCATATCTCTCCTGTTTATTATAGTGTATTGGCTCGAAGCGGATATTTTCCGGTAGAAGAGCTTAACACATTTAGATTAATAAACAGTAGACTACAAGGACACCCAACAACACACGAAGGCCTTCCCGGAGTGCGAATTGCTTCAGGATCATTGGGTCAAGGAATGTCTGTAGCTCTTGGAGCTGCACAAGCTAAAAAATTAAATGGTGATGATCATTTGGTATATAGTTTACATGGAGATGGAGAATTACAAGAAGGACAAAATTGGGAAGCTATTATGTATGCCGCAGGAAAAAAGGTAGATAACCTTATTTCTACAATAGACCTTAATGGTAAACAAATTGATGGCGCTACGGATGATGTACTTCCTATGGGAGACTTAAAAGCTAAATTTGAAGCTTTTGGTTGGGATGTTATGGAAATCAAAGACGGTAATAATATTACTGCAGTAATTGAAGGATTAGCAGAAGCTAAAAGCAGAACAGGAAAAGGTAAACCGGTATGTGTATTACTTTATACAGTAATGGGTCATGGTGTAGATTTTATGATGCATACACATGCTTGGCATGGTAAAGCCCCTAATGATGAACAACTAGAGGTTGCTTTGGCTCAAAACCCTGAAACCCTTGGGGACTATTAATTCCTAATTAAAAAACGAAATGAAAAAATATATAGATACAGGAAAAAAAGATACACGTTCTGGTTTTGGAGCTGGTTTAGAAGAATTAGGTAAAACAAATGAAAATGTAGTTGCATTATGTGCCGATTTGATTGGTTCATTAAAAATGGATGCTTTTATTGCAAACCATCCCGAGCGTTTTTTTCAGATTGGTATTGCAGAAGCTAATATGATGGGTATCGCTGCGGGGTTAACGGTAGGAGGTAAAATTCCGTTTACCGGAACCTTTGCTAACTTTTCTACTGGTCGCGTATACGATCAAATTCGCCAATCTATTGCTTACAGTGATAAAAATGTAAAAATTTGTGCTTCGCATGCTGGATTAACGTTAGGAGAAGATGGGGCAACTCATCAAATTCTTGAAGATATCGGTTTAATGAAGATGCTACCAGGAATGACCGTGATAAATACTTGTGATTATAATCAAACAAAGGCGGCTACAATAGCAATTGCAGATCATCACGGACCTGTTTATCTAAGATTTGGAAGGCCAAAAGTAGCAAATTTTACGGCTGAAGATCAAAAATTTGAAATAGGAAAAGCCGTTTTACTACAAGAAGGAACAGATGTAACCATAGTAGCTACAGGACATCTTGTATGGGAAGCTCTTCAGGCTGCAGAAACCTTACATGCCCAAGGGATTAGTGCAGAAGTGATTAATATACATACTATTAAACCATTAGATGACGAAGCTATCCTAAACTCTGTAAAGAAAACAGGTTGTATCGTTACGGCAGAAGAACATAATTTCTTAGGTGGTTTAGGAGAAAGTGTATCAAGAGTACTTGCAAAAAACCACCCTACTCCTCAAGAATTTATCGCGACCAACGATACTTTTGGAGAAAGCGGAACACCAGCGCAGCTTATGGAAAAGTATGGCCTAAATGCTAATGCTATAAGTAATGCGGTACATAAAGTAATCAAAAGAAAATAAAGATCAATTTTCTTTCTCGCAAACAACCTTCTGATACTATCAGGAGGTTGTTTTTTTATTATCATTAAACAACCTAAAAGCTGCAGCAATATATTTGCGTACATAAACTTCTAAATTACTTTCAAAGCTTATGGCAAGCTTTTTGCATGTTATTGAAGAATAAAAAAAAACAGCCAACGTTTAATAAACACCAGCCATAATACTAAATCATTTTAATTATTTATTAATCAAAAATTATTTCACAATGAAAAATGCATTCGTTTTTTTAATGTTATTTATGTCTTGCATCATTCTCGCGCAAGAAAAAAGAATCACTTTTGGGGTAAAAGCTGGTCTCAATTATGGTGATAATGGTAAAATTGAAGTCACCGATATTACAAATGCGGGTAACAATCTATTATCAGAAAGAGCAGATGATAGAGTTGGTTACCATTTAGGGGTTTTCTTGAGAGGAAATCTAACCGATAATATTTATATCAAACCCGAGCTTCAGTATACGGTTAATAATAGTACCTATGACTTGGCAGGAACAAGTTTGGATTATGATATTCAAAAATTAGATTTACCTATACTAGTTGGTGTTTCTGTTCTGGGTCCTATTCATGTTTTTGGTGGTCCTGCCCTTCAATATATAGTAGAAAATGACCTCGAAGATGTTCGATTAGGAGACGTAAAAAATGAATTCACTGTAGGATTACAGTTTGGTGCTGGTATCCAACTAGGAAAATTAAACGCCGATATTAGATATGAGCGCGGTCTGAGCAAAAACAGAGCAGCATCTATAGATCAAAGTATCAGAGTAGACTCAAGGCCCAATCAACTTATACTGGGACTTGCACTAGATTTATAAAATAGGTTATATAAAAACAAAAAAAAACTCCGGTAGTACTACCGGAGTTTTTTTTAATCATTTTTTGAGTCTCTATCATCAGGATCCAAATGGTTTTGAATACCATCTCCATCATCGTCATAGAATGTGATTTCATCCAAACTAATAAAACCATCTGCGTTGGCATCATTAATGGTGATCTCATCTCTGGTTTGTGTACCATCGCCATCATCATCAGAATCAAAATAATTAGGACTATTATCCCCATCTGTATTATCATCAGAATCCAATACTAGCCCATCATTGTCCAAATCTTCTAAATATGATGGTATACCATCATTATCGTGATCCGATTCGTTTATAGCATATAATTGAATATTAAAAATTAGTGATTTATATGTTCCTATTCCCGTTCCAACAGGTGGTATATCAAAATATGCTAATCCCGAAGGGATAAAAACTGTTAAGTTTCCAAAATCGTCATTAAAATCAATAGTCCCATCTGGATTTATTATACTTCCAGAAGCTCCTCTAAAATCTACGGTTGCTTCCCTGAACCCATCTATAACCGAAACTAAATCAAACCATACTGGTGTAACCGAGCTATCAAAAACTCTTCGATTTGGATCATTATTATCTACTGGATCTTTGTCGTCAATAATTCCATCTCCATCAGAATCAACCTTACCAGCATCAGTACCCGCTACTCCATCATCATCAGCATCACTATCGTCTGCAATACCATCATTATCTCTATCTGTTCTTGTTACGCCGTCTATTTCATCTGCTACATTATCTCCATCTGCATCTACATCAGCCGCATCTGGGATTCCATCACCATCCATATCTTCATTTTCGTAGAACTGCTCACCTCTAAAAGTAACCATTACAGAATCTGCAATTTGGGGATTCCTCTCCCCTACGGCTCCTCTTCTTAAATTTAAAACATATAGAACATAACTAACATCGTTTCCTGTGTCAGGATCTTCTCTAGTAATGGTTTTGGTTTCCAGAAACTCAGAGTCCATTAAAGGCTGCTCTCCACTATTTTCTCCTGCAATGGTATCTAATTGCACGATCTGATAATCAGGATTTGCAGGATTATCTACTAATGTATAGAAATGTGTTTCTAGATACTTTTTGATTATAGGGTCTTCATTAGCTTGCTGTTCTGCACGATCTCTAGGAGGTGTTCTTTCTCCTGGACCGTCATCATCGTCATTATTACAGGCATATAAGGCTACCATAGATAAACTAATGGCAAAAATATATTTTCTTACATTCATCGAATTACTTTTTTGAGCGCGCAAGATACGATTTTCTTGTACTTTTGCTTCATCTGTTTGTAATTTTGTTCTATTTAATCGTTTGGTGAAATTCATTAGTTTTTAATCAGGTTATAAAAAACAACCTTTTATTTTAGTTTTTCAAATAGTATTACATAATAAACGTGTTTTTAATCATTTTTTTATGCGAGTTGATAAATATTTATGGTGCATTAGATACTTTAAAACAAGAAGTATTTCGACCAAAGCCTGTAAAGAAGGTAAAGTAAGGGTCAATGGAGACCTTATTAAACCCTCTAGAGAGGTCTATCCCACGGATAAAATTACCGTGCGCAAAAATCAAATTAATTATGAACTTGTTGTTTTAGACACTCCAGATAACCGTATTGGCGCAAAACTGGTTGATATCTATCGTAAAGACATAACTCCAACTGAAGCGTTGCAAAAATTAGACCTTTTAAAGTATTCTAAGGATTATTATCGAAAAAAAGGTACGGGTAGACCCACAAAAAAGGATCGTAGAGATATCGATGATTGGTTTATTGACAAAGACACGAAAAATAACGTGGATGATAGTGAAGAATAACCACCAGATCTCTTCTAATTCTAATAGAGATCACCAAAAGTAAATTCTCGAATTAACATTTACATCTTTAAAAAAATATTGATCAAATGTCTATATTTACAGACTTTAATAGTACTCAATACATTTAAACATGCAAACTGATAACAATATTATCCTTACTCATGAGCAAATACAGCACAAGATTAAACGTATTGCATATCAGATTTATGAAACCAATGTTAATGAAACAGAGATTGTAGTTGCTGGGATATCGGATAATGGCTATACTTTTGCACAACGTTTAAAAGTGATTTTAGAAGATATTTCTGGCATTAAAGTCTCTTTATGCGAGGTAACTATGAATAAGAAATCTCCGCAAAACACTGTAAAAACATCTCTTACACCAGAAGAATATCAAAACAAATCATTGGTGCTCATTGATGATGTACTTAGTTCGGGAACAGCTCTTATTTATGGAGTTAAGCATTTTTTGGAAGTACCACTAACTCGGTTTAAAACTGCCGTTTTAGTCAATAGAAATCATAAAAAATTCCCTATCAAAGCCGATTTTAAAGGGATTTCATTATCGACATCTTTGCACGAACATATTGAAGTGCAATTTGGCGATCAGGATATTGCCATTTTAAAATAATAACGAGATAATTTCTTCACTAATTTGGTCAGCGCTCTTTTTATCGGTTTCGACATTAAAATCTGCTTGATTATAATAAAAAGATCTTTCAAAAAGGTGTTTCCTGATAAAGTCTTTTAATTCTTCTTCTGTTTTTATATGTGCTATTAACGGGCGTTTATTTCTCTCTTTAAACAATCGGTCGGTTAATTCATCTAATGAAGTTTTAAGGTATACCACTTTGGTTTTTACATGTTGTTTAATAACATCAAGGTTTCCTGCAAAACATGGAGTACCTCCTCCCAATGAGAGAATTGTATTATCTAAGGTATCTAACACTTCATTTAGATACAAGGTTTCCTTTTTTCGAAAATATATTTCGCCTTTGTTCTCAAAAATATCTTTTATCGATTTATGTTCTTGATTTTCGATATAATCATCTAAATCTACATAATTGTATGCTACTTTTGCCGCTAGATCATTGCCTATCAATGATTTTCCGCATCCCATATACCCTATTAAAACTAAAATCATAACCTCAAAAATTATATAAAAATTACTTCAAAGAAAATTCATTTCAAATAAAATGTAAATTTATATGAATTTCTTCTTGAAAAATAAATTAATGATAGTATATTTGCACCCGCATTCAAGGAAAAAATGCATGACCTGGTAGCTCAGTTGGTAGAGCATCTCCCTTTTAAGGAGAGGGTCCTGGGTTCGAGCCCCAGCCCGGTCACAAAAAAACAGATAAAAAATATTTTATTTGTTTGATAATGTTCTTAAAAATACTTGATAAAATTATTATTTATCAATGACCTGGTAGCTCAGTTGGTAGAGCATCTCCCTTTTAAGGAGAGGGTCCTGGGTTCGAGCCCCAGCCCGGTCACAAAAAAGTATCGTATTCTCTACGATACTTTTTTAGTTTTATATTATATTGTTATCTTATTCTACTGCCCAGGTGCTGGAACTGGTAGACAGGCATGGTTGAGGGCCATGTGTCCATTAGGGCGTGCGGGTTCGACTCCCGCTCTGGGCACTTCATAAATTTTTGCTTTTTTGAAAAGAAGTAAAAAATTGAGGAATAGATGATTATTAACAATACCTTCACAATTTATTTTCTACCGCAACTTTTTATAGATTCATAAAAAACGTGATATTCTGCAGCAGGAATCACTTTTCCTTTTTTACTTAACTTAATTGGAGTTTCTTCTTTATGATTTCTGAGAGACAATAAATACTCTGCATAACCTTTATAAACGATTTCAAAATGGCTTTGATCTTTTATCCTTAACTCATCCACTTTAAATTCAAAAGTACCATCATCACCCGTATACGCACTCATGCAATCATTTTCATCCAAGTACAATTTTACCGCGGCATAGGCCACTTTCTTCCTTTTTTCATCGACAACTTCACCTTTAATAATCCTTAATTCATGGGATATAGATGAATCACTATTGGTTTCAGAATTCTCTTTAGACTTACAAGAAATCAGAAATACCATGCATAAACCAAAAACAACAATTTTTCTCATATATTTAATTTTAACTACTGTAAACAACTTATAGTTTAGGTATTTAAGAATAACTTTAGGTTATTAATTATAGTTAAATATACAAAAATAAATGTTCCGTATTATCCCAGATTAGTATGCTTTATTAAATGAAATCAATTTTTACGATATCTCATATATTTTTAAGATTTTATAAATAATTCTTTCATTTTAACAATTATCTTTATTTTTTTAACAATTATTGAAAAATTAAATAGATTCTTTTAACTAAGTTTGTTTAACAATTTTTTAGAAAAGGTGAACAACATTAAACAAGCTTTCAGTATTAAAGATCTCGAAAACCTATGTGGTGTAAAAGCTCACACTATTAGGATTTGGGAGAAACGATATAACCTTTTATCTCCTGATCGCACAGAAACAAATATCAGAACATACAACTTAAAAAGTTTGCAAAAACTGCTCAATGTAACCTACCTCGTAAACAGTGGTTATAAAATATCTCGCATTTCTAAGTTAAACGAAGAAGAAATAAATGAATATGTTCGTAGCATTATATCTGATAATAGCACCAAAAATCAAGCTATTAATTCTTTCAAGATTTCTATGCTAAATTATGATCTTGAATTATTCTTAGGAACTTATGAGCAACTCGCAAGAAGAAGAAATTTTAGGCAAATATTTGCAGACGTTTTTATTCCTCTACTTAAAGAAATAGGGCTTTTATGGCAAACAGATACCATTAGTCCCGCTCATGAGCATTTTATAACCAATCTGATAAAACAAAAATTATTATTAAATATTGAAAAACTTCAATATTCTAAACCTAGTAAGACAGATAAAGCGTTTATACTTTTCTTACCAGAAAACGAAATACATGAATTAGGCCTGCTTTATATTAATTATGAAATATTACTCCAAGGCTACAAAGCTATTTATCTTGGCCCTAGTATCCCGCTTGAAAGTCTTCCTAATATGCTTACTTTTCATGAAAATACTGTATTTGTTTCTTATTTTACCATAAAACCTGAAAAGGATAATATTTCTAAGTATATTCAAAATTTCGATACATTGATTTGTAAAGAACGAATGAGTGAATTTTGGATGTTAGGTAAACAAATCATGCATATCCCAAAAAGTACCGCTCCTAATCATCGCTATTTTGAATCTATTAGCTCATTAATTACAGAGCTTTAATCTTTCATTGTTTATGTCCAAAAAAATTGTAATCATAGGCTCCGGCTTTTCTTCTCTTTCTGCCTCCTGTTATTTGGCGCAATTAGGCTATGATGTTGAAATTTTTGAAAAAAATTCGACAATAGGTGGCAGAGCCAGGCAATTAAAAAAAGAAGGATTTACGTTTGATATTGGCCCATCCTGGTATTGGATGCCAGATGTATTTGAAAGCTTTTTTAACGACTTCAACACGTCTGTTTCTGATTTTTACACCTTAGACAAGTTAAACCCTGCGTACAAAGTTTTTTTTAAAGCTAATGAAAGTATACTTATTGAAGATACATTAGACAAAATATACAGAGCTTTTGAAGCTGAAGAGAAAGGAAGCTCTTTAAAATTGAAGAAATTTATTGACACCGCACAAAACAATTATGAGATAGCCATAAAAAATCTTGTGTATCGACCCGGAGTATCTCCTCTTGAGTTGGTTACAAAAGAAACCATACAACGCCTAAGTCAATTTTTCAGCACTATCTCTAAGGAAGTTCGAAAAGAATTTAAAAACGAAAAATTAATACAGATTCTAGAGTTTCCGGTGTTATTTCTAGGTGCAAAACCAAGTGATACTCCTGCTTTTTATAGTTTTATGAATTATGCCGATTTTGGATTAGGGACTTGGCATCCCAGAGGAGGTATGTATCAGGTAATACTAGGGATGGGAAAATTAGCCAAATCTCTTGGTGTTACAATCCACACCAATGCCGAAGTAGAAAAGATAGTGGTCGAAAACGGTCAGACCACCGGAATTATTATAGATAGTATTAAAATAGATGCAGATGTTGTTTTATGTGGCGCGGATTATCATCATGGAGAGTCATTGCTGGATCATGAGCATCGCCAATATTCTGAAAAATATTGGGAACAAAAAACCTTTGCCCCTTCATCTTTATTGTTTTATGTGGGATTTGATAAAAAACTAAAAAATATACACCATCATAATTTGTTTTTTGATACCGATTTTGATGCACATGCCAAAGAAATTTATGACACCCCGGCCTGGCCCAAAGATCCTCTTTTTTATGCCAATTTTACTTCGTTAACCGATCCAGGGACTGCTCCCGAGGGGAAAGAAAATGGTTTTTTCTTAATCCCTCTAGCCCCAGGAATAGAAGACACCAACGAATTGAGAGAACTTTATTTTGAAAAAATATTGACTCGTTTTGAAACAGTTACAGAACAAAGTGTTAAAAATAATATTATATTTAAAGAGTCCTTTTGCGTTAACGATTTTATAAAAGAATATAATTCGTACAAGGGAAATGCCTATGGAATGGCTAATACGCTGCTTCAAACAGCATTTTTGAGACCTAAGTTAAAAAGTAAAAAAGTAAAGCATTTATTTTTTACCGGCCAACTTACCGTACCTGGACCAGGAGTTCCACCTTCATTAATATCCGGAAAACTGGTAGCAGGATTAATTGAAGCCCAATATAAACAAACCAAAAAGTTAAAACCAATAATTTAATATAAGCACAATACACTTTAAACCCTATCCAAATGAAGGCTATTTTTGATACAGTATCATATAATTGTAGTAAAATTGTTACCAATTCTTACAGTACATCATTCTCATTAGCGTCAAAAATGTTATCCGACACCATCAGACAAGACATTTACAACATCTATGGTTTTGTTAGATTTGCAGATGAGATTGTTGACACTTTTCATGATTACAATAAGCAAGAATTATTTGATGATTTTGAAAGAGAAATGTACAAGGCCATCGAAAATAAAATTAGTTTAAACCCTATTCTTAATGCTTTTCAAAAAACGGTACATCAGTACAATATACAACCAGAATTGTATGAAGCTTTTATGAAAAGTATGCGGTTAGATTTACATAAAACCGATTATTTAACCGATCAAGAATATAAAGATTATATCTATGGTTCTGCAGATGTGGTTGGACTAATGTGTTTAAAGGTATTTGTAAAAGGAGATGAAAAAAAATACAATGCTCTTAAAGAAAGTGCAATGCATTTAGGTTCGGCTTTCCAGAAAGTAAATTTTTTAAGAGACCTTAAAGCAGATTATGAAGATCTTAATAGAACTTATTTTCCAAATACGGATCTAAGACAATTGGACGAAGTTTCAAAACTAAGAATCATTACAGAAATCGAAGAGGATTTTGAAAAAGGATTAACTGGTATATTAAAGCTACCTATAGAAGCTAAGTTTGGAGTATATACTGCATTCATATATTATAAAAAATTATTAAATAAACTTAAAAAAACACCATCACTAGAAATAAAGAACACTCGCATAAGAGTACCTAATTATCAAAAATTTGGTTTATTAGCAAAATCATATTTAGATTATAGATTTAATTTAATTTAATCCTATTTTTGTATAAAATTTAGCAAGTGAAAATCTTCATTCAAATACTAGTCTTTTTTTCGGCATTTGCCGTTATGGAATTCATGGCATGGTTTACTCATAAATATGTAATGCATGGCTTTTTATGGTCTTTACATAAGGATCACCATCATAAAGATCATGGTAGTTGGTGGGAGCGTAATGATTTCTTCTTTGTGTTTTATGCCGTTGTTAGCATGTCCTGTATCTTATTTCATAACCCTGAAAATTTTTGGGTAGGTAGAGCAATAGGATTAGGTATACTGGCTTATGGAATAGCATATTTTATAGTTCATGATATTTTTATCCATCAACGTTTTAAATTGTTCAGAAATGCCAATAACTGGTATGCAAAAGGCGTAAGACGAGCTCATAAGATTCATCACAAAAACATAGGAAAAAATAAAGGAGAGTGCTTTGGCATGCTTGTAGTACCCTTTAAATACTTCAGGAAATAATTGTTTAATTTATTATTATCTATAAGAAACTATAAAAGTTTATCAATGGTTTCTTTAACACTATTTGTGTTCCAATCAGCAGCGCCCACTTCATGAATAACAATATTACCTTCTTTATCTAGTAAATAAGTAGCTGGGATAGTTTTATGTTCTAATGGATTAGGGTCGCTTCCGAGAGACCTATACACCGGATAATCATATTTTTTCGCATTGATAAATTTATAGATATCCTCATCGACTTCATTTGTAATAAAAAGAAAAACAACCTGATCTTTATACTCGGTATACAAATCTTGTAATGATGGCATTTCGGCAATACACGGTGGGCACCATGTCGCCCAATAATTAATTAATACGACTTTACCTTTGGCACTATCAAAATTTATCGATTCTGTATTCACACCATGCAATTTCCAGTCATAAGAAGTGATTTTAGTTCTTTCATCAACATTTACCACACCTGGGCTAAAAGAAAAAATTCTGGTTAAAAAAATTTGCATCATTCCTCTGGTATTAGGAATAAAAAACAAAATCAATAGGATTACAAAAATTAAGTTCGATATGTTTTTTTTACTGAATTTCATTTGCTTAAGATCTCTGTAGAATTATTTTGTCTTTAAAAGTAATATTACTTACAAATGTAGATAAATAAACAGCATAGAAAATAGTATTATCGACTTAAATTACCCTTAAAAAGATAAAGCGCAATCAAAGATTGCGCTTTAAAACTAACAAAAAAACAACGAACTGTTATCGTGATACACTCCCAGATGGGAAATTACCAGTCATTAGCTCAAAATCGTATGTTGCCGGTGCCGTATCCATACCAGCTGTTCCTACCAAAGGTTTAAGAACAAAAGGTGCTGGAGAATCATCCGGATCTGGTTCTACCGAAATTACAACCATTCTTCCTCTAATATCTAGAGGAAAAGTTACTCCGTCAGGCGCATTTCTGAAGAAGTCCTCTCCTGGTAATGGGGGTCCAATAAACTCAGTTCCACTAAAACCATTAGGATCTCCTGCATTATCGTCTCTTACATCAAATGCCGAAAATGTTCCTGTAGAAATTGGCCCATTATCGGTAACTACCCATCCTTCATACTTCCATCCTGTAAGAGTAGGAAGCGTTAAGTTTGGTGTTGGCGGCATTCCTGGCGTACCAAACCACACTCCATTTTCATCATTTCCATTATTTGGGGTTCCCATAGCCTCATCTGTTGGAGCTCTTAAGAAAAATGTTCCAGCTGCTGTAGTAAAATCTCCAACAGGTCCTAACCCAACGGTAGCCGTATCATCTGTTCCAAATTCGGCTCTCAATAATTTTGTTGCTGCCGGCATAAGTGCGGCATCACCTGTTTCTCCAGCTGGTTCTATAGAAAGAACAAAGGCTGTGGCCGCCGCCAATTGTTCACGGTTTACAGGATACGTTTGCGGAAAATTGATGTTTGTAAATGTTCCCGTACTAATTGGTAACGTTTCTCCTGGCACTATTATCCAACCTTCATACACAAAATCACTACCTAATTCTTCTAAGCCTGAAAGATTGAGTATTAAATTAGATTCATTACTATTTGGCGAATCGTCGTCATCGCTACAAGAGACCGCAATAAACCCTATTGCTAGAGCCCCTAGAATTAATTTTTTAAACATTGCTTTTGTTTTTTTATGATTATGATCATAAAATTATGGATATCCACTTTTCTAAAGTGTTAGCCATCTAACATTAAGCAACATTTTTTAGCCGAATTTCTTTTCGGTTAAAATCGATAATATTGGATTCTTTTAATTCGTTAAGAATGATATTAAGAGTAGGTCGTGAAGTACCAATTAGATTAGCAATATCCTTTTGTGTATAAGGGTGTTCTATGACCATATCCCCAGTATTTGGGCAACAATGCCCATAGTCTTCTTTAAGCTCATTTAAAAACTCAAGAAGTCTTGTTTTTGTATCTTTAAAAAGTAATAATTGTAACCTTCTTTCTAATCTTCTAAATCGTAAACCTATAAACTTATAGATCCTAAGACTAAAAGATTGATTATCTCTCATCAATCCATGCATTGTATCCACCCCTATAGGGCAGATAGAAGTTTTATTATCTATGGATTGAGCAAACTCTGTTCTTTTATTTACTCCAAGAATTGCTTTTTCTCCAAAAATTTCACCTCTGGTAAGTATTGCCTTAACTACTTCGTAACCATCTTCGGCATAATACCCAATTTTTACTTTTCCTTTTTCGATTAAATATACCTTATTTGCAGAATCTTCTTCAAAATAAATGTAATCGTTCTTTTTATACGCATCAAAATCGTGGTCTTTTTTATACCTCTTAAATTTGTGAGGACACAATACTTTAAAAAGATTCGCATCCTCAAAAAACCAGACTGCACTCATGACGATTGTGTTTAGATATTAGTTCACATTATTAGAACGAAAAACCACTACAAAACTTACATTATAATCAAAAAAAACTCTCAGAATTTTACTTCTGAGAGTCATTTTATAAATAAGATTCTATTTCTTCGCTTAAGAATTCTCCTTTTTAATCAAATTTAGTGCAGAACCTTCTTTAAACCATTCGATTTGAGAATCGTTATAGGTATGATTCAATTTAATGGTATCCTTAGCACCACCCGTATGAACAATTTCTAAAGTAAGTTGTTTACCTGGTGCAAATTGATCTAAGTCCAGGAAGTTAAACGTGTCATCTTCTTGTATTAAATCATAATCACTTTCGTTATCAAAGGTTAAACCAAGCATACCTTGTTTTTTAAGGTTGGTTTCGTGTATACGCGCAAATGATTTTACGATTACGGCACGTACACCTAAATGACGTGGCTCCATAGCCGCATGCTCACGAGAAGAACCTTCACCGTAGTTATGATCTCCAACTACTATAGTAGGAACTCCTGCTGCTTTATATGCTCTTTGTACATTAGGCACACCGTCATATTCTCCGTTTAACTGGCTTTTTACAAAATTTGTTTTCTTATTGTATGCATTTACCGCTCCAATTAAACAGTTATTCGAAATATTATCTAAGTGACCACGGTATCGCAACCAAGGTCCCGCCATAGAGATATGATCTGTAGTACATTTTCCGAATGCTTTGATCAATAGCTTAGCGTCGGTAATATTTTTTCCATTCCATGGTTCAAAAGGAGTTAATAACTCCAAACGTTCAGAGTTAGGATCTACCTTTATATTTACTCCAGAACCATCTTCTTGAGGGGCTAAATACCCAGCGTCTTCAACCTCAAAACCTTTTGGCGGTAATTCCCATCCGGTAGGCTCATCAAACATTACCTCTTGTCCTTCTTCATTAATCAACTTATCGGTAATTGGATTAAAGTCCAGTCGTCCTGCAACAGCAATTGCTGCCGTTAATTCTGGGGATGCAACAAACGCATGTGTGTTAGGATTACCATCTGCACGCTTTGCAAAGTTTCTATTAAAGGAGTGAACTATACTATTTTTAGGTGCATTTTTTGGATCATTATATCTTGCCCATTGCCCAATACAAGGTCCACAAGCATTTGTAAATATTTTCGCATCTAATTTTTCAAAAATATCCAATAACCCATCTCTTTCTGCAGTATATCGTACTTGCTCAGAACCAGGATTAATTCCGAGTTCTGCTTTCATTTTTAAGCCTTTATCAATTGCTTGTTGTGCAATTGAGGAAGCTCTTGACAAATCCTCGTAAGAAGAATTGGTACAAGATCCGATAAGACCCCATTCTACTTGTATTGGCCAATCATTAGTTTTTGCTTTTTCTGTCATAGCATTACCTACCTCGGTAGATAAATCCGGAGTAAAAGGTCCATTCAATAATGGTCCAAGTTCAGAGAGGTTAATTTCTATTACCTGGTCAAAATATTGTTCTGGATTTGCATATACTTCGGCATCACCTGTAAGGTGTTCTTTTACCTCATTAGCGGCATCTGCTATATCAGCACGATCTGTAGCACGTAAATAACGCTCCATAGATTCATCATAACCAAAGGTAGAAGTGGTAGCTCCTATTTCGGCACCCATATTACAAATAGTACCTTTACCTGTACAAGACATAGCCGTTGCTCCCGGGCCAAAATATTCTACAATTGCACCTGTTCCACCTTTTACGGTAAGAATTTCTGCTACTTTTAAAATTACATCTTTTGGCGCTGTCCAACCCGATAACTTACCTGTTAATTTTACACCGATAAGTTTTGGGAATTTTAGTTCCCAAGGCATTCCTGCCATCACATCCACAGCATCTGCTCCACCAACTCCAATAGCAACCATCCCTAATCCTCCTGCATTAACCGTATGAGAATCGGTACCGATCATCATACCACCAGGGAAAGCATAATTTTCTAACACTACTTGGTGAATAATTCCCGCACCAGGTTTCCAGAATCCGATTCCGTATTTATCCGACACAGATTCTAAGAAGTTGAACACTTCACTACTAGTATTTAAAGCTGACTGCAAATCTTTATTCGCACCTACTTTTGCTTGTATCAAGTGATCGCAATGCACTGTTGTAGGTACAGCTACTTTATTTTTTCCGGCTTGCATAAACTGCAATAATGCCATTTGAGCTGTAGCATCTTGACAAGCGATACGATCAGGTGCAAAGTCCACATAATCTTTTCCTCTTGTAAATGCAGTATTTGCTTTACCATCCCAAAGATGTGCGTATAAAATTTTCTCTGCTAGTGTTAAAGGTTTACCTGTAACTTCACGTGCCGCACTAACACGATCTGCTACCTGACTATAGACCTTTTTTATCATATCGATATCGAATGCCATATACAATTGTTTTTTTAGTATTGAAAAGTCCAGCGAAAATACGAATTTTAAAGGATTTTATTAAATGAATAGTCTTAATCCTATCTTTTTACATTTTTCAAAAAATAAGGGTATTCATTTCTCGAAATTCATAAATTCCATTTGTCAATTATACAAAATTGCTAAAAAAACATATAAGAAAATGATAGCCAATACATTTGACTTACGAAAACGTTGTAGTAACATTACTAAAAAAAAGTAAAAAAAGGCGAATCAAGGGTTAAAAAAGAAAAAGTGAAACCAAAATAGTTTCACTTCGTACACTTAATGTTTTGTTTTATCACCTCTTCCTTTTCTGCCTCTCTTTTTCCTAAAACTTTCATACTCCTGTAATTGCTCTGAAGAGAGTGTAGCTTTAAATTCTTCATTCTTCGTTTTCAAGGCCAATCTATGTTCTTTAATCATAGCATGTTGTTCATCGTTCATTGTAGACGCCAATGCTTTTCTTCTATCCTTTCGTGACAGGCTTTTATCTTGTACAATTGCAAATTGTTCACTGGTAAAAGTAGCTTCCATGGCCGATTTATGATCTTTTCGCATCTGTTTTTTATGTTCGAGTTGTGATTTTTGATCTTCCGAAAGGCTTTGATAAAATTCTTTTTTAACGCCCCTACGCTTCGTAGTTTCTGCTTCTGATTGCGCTGACAGGGAAAAAACTGCGGTAAGTATTGCCGCAGTAGTAATTAATATATTTCTCATCTTTATTATACTATTTATATTAGTTTAATACTAAGACTTTGAAATATACATAAGGTTTAATCCTCTTTATATTATTAATGAAATGGTAAATATTTGGTATAGAAGTTTAAAACAAACTACTGATAACATCCTCGACACTTACTCCCTCTGCTTCGGCTTTGTAGTTTTTGATAATACGATGCCTTAAAATCCCCATCGCTACAGCTTGTACATCTTCGATATCGGGAGAGAATTTACCTTTAATTGCTGCATTTGCTTTTGCAGCCAGGATTAAATTTTGCGACGCTCTTGGACCAGCTCCCCAATCGATATAATTTTTAACCAATTCTGTAGCGGTACCTCCATTAGGTCTTGTTTTTCCTACCATACCTACAGCGTACTCAATAACATTATCTGCCACAGGAATACGTCTTATCAGATGTTGGAAGTCAATAATTTCTTGAGCAGTAAATAAAGGATTAACGATTTTTGTACTATCACCTGTAGTACTTTTCACCACATCTACCTCTTCTTGAAAACTTGGATATTTAAGTTCGATAGCAAACATAAACCTATCCAATTGAGCTTCTGGCAATGGATAAGTACCTTCTTGCTCGATAGGATTTTGAGTAGCAAGAACAAAATACGGCAAATCGAGTTTATAATGATGTCCTGCAACGGTTACTGCTCTCTCTTGCATAGCCTCTAATAAGGCAGCTTGTGTTTTTGGTGGTGTACGGTTAATTTCGTCTGCAAGAATAATATTAGAAAATACGGGGCCTTTAATAAATTTAAAATGCCTGGTTTCGTCTAATATTTCACTTCCTAATATATCACTTGGCATAAGATCAGGAGTAAATTGAATTCTTTTAAAATCTAATCCTAAAGCTTGAGAAATGGTATTAACCATTAGTGTTTTGGCTAGTCCCGGAACCCCTATCAGTAATGCATGGCCTCCAGAAAAAACAGAAATAAGTATTTGATCGATTACTTTTTCCTGCCCTATAATGACTTTGGAAATTTCTTTTTTGAGTTCGGAATGTTTTTTTACTAGTTTCTCAATAGCCGCTACGTCGTCTGACATATTATTTTTCTTTTTTTAACCAGTTACCGCTGTAGTCACAGTCTCTGAAATCACCATTAATTTTTACATAAGTATCTATTATCTTTTCACTCTGCCATTTTCGAATTGCATCTATCTGTTTTTTTCTAAGCGCTAATTCCTGGATCTTAAGGTAATCTTTTGAATAATCTGCAATATGCTCATCAAATCGATTAAGCACGGTTATTAATTTGTATTTTTTCTTTCCTTGACGATCTTGATCAGGAATTACGAGAGACACCTCATCTGTTTTTAATTTAGATACTTGATCGTACAATATAGGATCAATTTTGGTAAGTTCAAAACGAGTATCTCCTGTTGTTGGATTTAATAATTGCCCTCCATCCTCTCGAGTTGCTTTCTCGTCACTAAATTTTCTTGCAGCTTCTTTAAATTCAATAGTTCCCGATACTATATTTCTTCGTAACGAATCTATTAATTTTCGTGCGCTCTCAATACTCTCTCTAGTTACTTCGGGAGTAAGCAGTATATGTCTTACATCTACTTGTTCTCCTCTAATTCTATCTACTTTTACAATGTGCCATCCAAAATCAGTCTTAAAAGGTTCGCTCACTTCTTCTTCTTGCAAACTAAACGCTATGTCTTTAAATTCTTTGGCAAAACTACTTTGACGATCAAGAGTATACTTTCCCCCGGTAGATTTTGATCCCGGATCTTGAGAATACAATACCGCTTTGGTCGCGAAACTACTTCCTTTTTCTACAATATCTTCTCTAAATTGATTTAATCGATCAACGACTTTTTGCTCTTCTTCTTCAGATATCTTGGGCTCGATGACTATTTGCGCTAATTCTACTTCGGTTCCAAAAAGTGGTCTTTCTCCTTCTGGGATCTCATCAAAAAACTCTCTTACTTCTTCTGGAGTAATTTCTATATCTTCAATGATTTTAGTTCTCATTAACTCGGATAACCTATTGGCTTTGTTAATTTCAAAAAGTTCTTTTTTGAAATTTTCGAGGTTATCTTTCTTATAAAATCGCAATACTTTTTCAACAGTACCTAACTCGTTTGTCATATACCCTAATTGCTGGTCAACCATAGAGTTAACCTCGGCATCTCTAACTTCTATACTATCCTGAACGGCATGATGAGCATACAGTTTATTTTCGAACAAACTACCTGCAAGTTGGCAACGACTTACATCATCGGTAGACACTCCTTCACTCACTAGTTGTTGGTATGCTATAGCAATATCACTATCTAATATTACACTTTCTCCAATTACAGCTGCTACTCCATCAATCTTAGCTCTCTTAAATGGTTCTTTGATAGGATCTTTGGTAACCGCTAAAGAATCAACTGTAGCGCCCAACGTATCCTTTTGAACAATTGTATCATTTACTTCACTTTCAATAATTTCCTGAGCAAAAAGTTGACCTGTACCGGTAGAAATTAATAAACCGAATATGGTAATTTTAATTATAGACTTCAAATTGTTTGTTCTCGACTGCATCTCTTGTAATATCTTTTTCTATTTTTTTTATCAGCTCCAGCTTCCTTTTATTTAATATAATCTGCCTAATTGTAGGCTTTATATATTCGATAGGTGCTCTCTCATTACGATTTAAAACACCATTTATCTTAACCATAAAAACCCCAGTAGAATCCCGAAGTTGTATATATTTTCCATTTCTTAAAAGCTTACTTTTGCCTTGTTTTTTAAGAATTGGAATTTTATTTAAAATTTGATCTACTCTAATCCAGGTAGAATCATTCAACGAATATCCTATATATTCATTTTTCTTTCCGCTTAATTCTTCTACATCCTCTTCATTAAAACGATTTAATTGTCGCTGCGTTGCAACAATATTTCCGTAATCCGGTGGCAAATGTAAGTAACGTAATTTTACTAACTCCTCATTAAGATTAAAATTTTCCAAATTTTGATTATAATAAGACACCATATCCTGTTCTGTAACCTCCATTTGTATTGCTTTTTTGATCACAGCATTTTTGTAGGCGTTAATATAAAGCGTGTTTTTATAATTCTCAACCAATTCTGTAAACTCATCCAATTCAGTCTCGGTTAGATTTATTTTGGATTGATCAATAAACAATTGTTTTGTCGCCCACGCATTGATGTAATTATTTACAATATTTGTACTATCTTCTTTTGTAACATTATCAGGAACAAGTGATTTAATTTCATCTTTATACAAATATGTATTATTCACTCTTGCAATTGCTTCTCTTTTTTTTTGTTCTCCAAAACTTTGGCAAGAGCTAATCAATATAAGAAGTGATATAAATATGATGTGTTTCATTTAAATAGATAATTCTTTTTTAATCTTTTTCAGAGCTTTATTATTAACTTTTACCGGGTATTTACTTTTAAGGTTATCCAGCCACTCCGCTTCCAAATTTTGCTGAAAATCGTTAATTACCTCCCCTTTAACTTCTTCAAAGTTTTTGATTCTTGAAGGTAAGATTTCTTTAACCTTAATCAAAGTTGTATATGTATCTTCTTCTACAATAGTGATATCCCCTTTTTGAGTTAAAAAATCTTTGGGCAATTCATCTTCACCTTTTATGAGTTCCTCTTCAGAAAAAATAACAACAACCAAATCTCTTTGATTTACCTCCTTTTTTATTTCTTCAATCGATTTTTCTTGCTTTAGCAATTGCGCTACTTTATCAATCGCTTCTCGTTTCGCAGATGATGCTTTTATAACTTTGTATGTTTCCTGTTGTGTATAGTTATTTTTCTTCGATTCGTAGAAATTTTTAAGGCCTACTGTATCAGTTTTGGAAGCATTCCATATTTTGGTTTCCATAAGATCAAAAAGCAAAAGACCATCTCGATATTCGTTCATTACATTGGCAAAGTCTTCATTATCTTGCTCCAAATGCTCCTCGTAATACCTAAGCAAAGAAGTAGATTCAAATCTATCATACATTTGATCTATAAATGAAGGAGGTAACTTTTGCTCTTGGAATTTTAACATTTGCGGAAGAATAACGGCGGTAAAATCTTTATATAGATAGGGCTTTTCATTTATCTTAAAAAGCACTTTATCTAATTCGCTACGCAACGTATTTAATTCTTTGGTTGGATTTTCTTTGGATGTTATTTTTTTGAAATAGGCAATCGCTTCTTCATTTTTTGAAATAGCATACTTTTTTTTCAGAGAGTTTATAAATGATGCTGTTACTAATTTTGATCTACTATCCTTTTTTACTTTATCAGTGAACTCCTTTTTTTGTTCCTCAAAAGATTTTTGAGGATGTTTCTCTAGTAATTTAATAATATGCCATCCATATTTTGTAGCTATAGGACTTGATAGTTCTCCTGGTTTTTGAAGTGCAAAGGCTGCTTTTTCAAACCTCTCCGAATTAAGGACACCTTGAGCAAAACGTTTTATTTTACCACCATCTATAGCTGTACTAGGATCATCACTATATTCTTTGGCCAAAGAAGCAAAAGAAACTCCCTGTTGTAATTGTTGGTTGATCTCAAATATTTTTTGTTTGGCATCCTCGGTGGTGCGAGTGTCATTTACTGCAACCATAATATGAGCCACGGTTACTTCTCCAAGTTTTTTCTCTCTTTGATTTACTTTTACGATATGATATCCAAACTTTGTTCTGAATGGATTAGAAACCTCATTAACTTTGGTATTATATGCTGCGTCCTCAAAAGGATACACCATTCTAAATACAGAAAACCATCCCAAACTACCAGCATTCTTTACTACAGATGGATCTTGACTATATTGCTTGGCTATTTCTTCAAATTTTTCTCCTTTTAGAATTTTTTCTCTCGCTTCAGAAATTTTTTGATAAGCCAAAGCAGTATCTTGTGCTGGAGCATTAGGTTTTACAAAAACTAAAATATGACTTGCATTTACTCTCTCTAAAGAACGATCATATGCTTCCTTTATCAAAGCTTCAGAAGTTCTGGTATCTGTTAGATAGCCAGCAGCTAATTGTTTCTTGTATCCTTTTAATTCATCTTGATAAGATGTTTTTTTATCCAAACCTAAAGTTTTCGCTTCTTTAAGTTTTAACTTATAATTTATAAACAAGTTGAGATACTCATCTACATTTTTTTGAGCATCGTCTTGTACCAAATCTATATTTTTTAAATATACTTTTTTAAATTCTGAAATATAAACCGGTGAATCATCAATAGTAAGCAGCACTTCTTGTTGTTGTGCATTTACAAATGAGAAAAAAATAAGCCCTAAAAAAAATAGTATCGATTGTTTGTGCATAGTTTTTTATGATAAAATCCATAAACTGGACAAAAATAACAATATTAAGATGTTATACAAGCTACTTTCCTAACGAAGCTTAGCCTTTGCTTAGTATTTACTTTTAATTTTTTTATGATCTATGTATATTGTATGCACTAAACAACCTAACAAACAAAACAAACACGTCATGGAGTATACTCTTGATATTGAAATCTCATTACCTAGAAATGAGGTTGCTAAGAAATTTGATAGTGAAGAAAATATGAAGCACTGGCAAAAAGGCTTTATTAATATGGAACACCTTAGCGGTGAAAAAGGAAAGACCGGAGCTACGGCAAAATTAACATACAAAATGGGGAATCGAGAAATAGAAATGATAGAAACAATTACATTATTAGATCCTCCAAAAGCATTTCATCTTACCTTTGATGCAAAAAATGTATACAATATCCAAGAGAATTATTTTGAAGAGTTACCCAGTGGACATACCAAATGGATTTCGAAAAATGAATTTAAATTTAGTGGTTTTATGAAATTTATGGGGTTTTTGATGCCAGGAGCTTTTAAAAAACAATCTTACTCCTATATGACAGATTTTAAAGCATTTGCCGAAGAAGGAAAAAGTGTTCTGGATAACGCTTAGTACATGTAATATATAACCCAATAAAATAAACACACTAGTTTGGAAAGAAAACTCAAATTGATTTGGGATTTTAGAGGTCCATCTGCACATAAAACTGCACAACACCATGAAATTCATCTTAAGGAATATATTTCTTTAGAAAAAATATCACTTAATATTACTGGGCATACAGCCATCTCTGACATGCATAGCATAGCATTTATGATAGTTGTAGATTCTGAAATGAAGAAGGTTAGAGATGCTCTTAAACCACATCGCGGACAATTATATGAAGAATAAAATTTCAAAAAAACGAGTATTGGTATAGATATTGCCCTAGACCTTATATATTTGCAAAAATTTTAAAATTAGAACATAAAAAAGATAAGATGAAAAAGATAATTATATCGATCTTAGTATTCGCAGTTAGTTTTCAATTAAGTGCACAATCAAAAACAGGAACAGTTGATACTGAATTTATTCTTTCTAAAATGCCAGAATTAACAAAAGTTCAGGAAGACTTGAAAGCTTATAACAAAAAACTTGAAGACGAGTTAAAGGTTAAAGTTGAAGGGTACCAGGCCAAATTAAACGAATATCAAACTAATGTGGCTTCGCTTACCGAACCTATGAAAAAAACCAAACAAGAAGAGATTATTGGTTTAGAAAATGACATCGCAAAGTTTCGTCAAAACGGTTCTCAACTAGTACAAATACAACAAAATAAATTGCTACAACCTTTATATGGTAAAATTGGAAAGGCACTAGAGGAAATTGCTAAAGCCGAGTCATATACACAAGTATTTACTATTACCAACAGTGGTTTAGCTTATATTGATCCTAATTATGATCTTACTAAAAAAGTAATGACCAAGTTAGGTATTAAAATAGAAGAAGGTAAGTAAACCTTTTTGTTATATCATAAAAACAAACCCCAAGTATAGCTATACTTGGGGTTTGTTTTTATAATTAAAGTATCTTTTAATCAAAGATTATCTCCTACTATAATTTGGAGCTTCTTTTGTTATTGTTACATCATGAGGGTGGCTCTCGTGAATCCCACTTGCCGTAATTTTCACAAATCGCCCATTTTCTTTTAGGTTAGCGATATCTTTAGCTCCACAATACCCCATACCTGCTCTTAGTCCACCAATAAATTGATGAATACTCTCTATCAAATCACCTTTATAAGCTACTCTTCCAACGATACCTTCGGGCACTAGTTTTTTAATATCATCCTCTACATCTTGAAAATACCTATCCTTTGAGCCTTTTTTCATAGCCTCAACAGATCCCATACCGCGATATGTTTTATATTTTCTTCCTTCATAAATTACAGTCTCTCCAGGAGATTCTTTTGTACCGGCCAAAAGAGAACCAAGCATAACCGTATCTGCACCTGCCGCAATTGCCTTTGGAATATCTCCAGTGTAACGAATACCACCATCCGCAATAACCGGTATACCAGATCCTTTAATCGCATTGGCAACTTCTAAAACTGCTGAGAATTGAGGAAACCCTACTCCGGCAACCACTCTAGTGGTACAAATAGACCCAGGACCTATTCCAACTTTTACAGCATCTGCTCCCGCTTCTACCAAATATTTGGCCGCCTCTGCAGTAGCGATATTACCTACAACAACATCTAGTTCAGGAAATTTTGCTTTTACTTCTTTCAAAACTGCTACTACTCCTTTGGTATGACCATGAGCTGTATCAATAACCACGGCATCTACTCCAGATTTCACAAGAGCATCTGCTCTATCAACAGCGTCACCAGTAACTCCAATAGCTGCAGCAACACGAAGTCTTCCTAACTTATCTTTATTAGCCATTGGTTTTAAGGTCAATTTCGTAATATCTCTAAACGTAATCAATCCAACCAAGGTGTTGTCTTTATCAACAACAGGAAGTTTTTCTATTTTATTATTCTGAAGTATAACCTCTGCCTCTTGCAATGATGTTCCTTCGCCGACAGTAACAAGGTTTTCACTTGTCATCACCTCAGATATTGGTCGCTGGTCATTTTTTTCAAAACGAAGATCTCTATTGGTTACAATACCTATCAATTTATGATTATCATCCACAATAGGAATACCTCCAATACTATGCTCTCGCATATTATTTTTTGCATCTATAACCTTTGCGTCTCTTGGTAATGTAACAGGATCGATAATCATACCGCTCTCTGCACGTTTTACTTTACGTACTTTAATTGCCTGTTCTTCTATAGTCATGTTTTTATGTAACACGCCTATACCACCTTCCTGAGCCATTGCAATGGCCATACGGCTTTCTGTAACAGTATCCATCGCTGCAGAAACGATAGGTACATTAAGTATAATGTTTTTTGTAAACTTGGTTTGGATATTAACTTCTCTGGGAAGCACTTCAGAAAATGCTGGAACTAAAAGAACATCGTCATAAGTTAGACCTTCTCCAATAATTTTGGAATCATGTGCTGTCATTGCAATTAAAATTTAATTGCATGCAAATGTACGCCTTTTTTAAGGAATATTGAATAGATATCATTTTATTTTACGTTTAAAAGCCATCTATTTCTCAAGTAGAGTTCTTAACATGCTAAAACAATAAATAACGATTAAATACGTTTTTTATCGACAAAAAGCATATTTTTATTAATAAAAGTTAATTATTTATTAACAAACAGCTTTTTTTTAACATTTTTTAAATCTGAAAATTTTATCTTTCTGATGAAGTAGCCCCAAAACTACTTTTGTCCCCAAAAAAGAATACCTATGAGAACGATTCTATGCCTACTGCTATTATGCTTATATGTTGGTACATGCTGCGCCCAATTTACCGAAACTCCATTAACCGATAAAGAGTTTCTGAAGCTCAAAAAAAATGAATTCAAACCTAAAAAAAACCTATTTACCAAAAGAATTGTACCCGTTGCTTTAATTACAGCAGGGTTCTTACTATCCACGAGCGATTTCGAAAAATCACTTCAAAATGACATACGTAGTTCTGTAGGCAAAGATTTTAATACCAAAATAGACGACTATACCAGATATGCTCCTGTTGTACAATTATATGCAGCAGATATTCTTGGTGTGCAATCAAAAAATCATTGGTTCGATCAAACCAAAAATCTTATTTTATCTTCATTAATTAGTAATGGCGCATCAACAATACTTAAGAAACAGATATATAAAGAAAGGCCTGGGAGTTACGGCAACGGCTCTACACATGCAAATTCTTTTCCGTCGGGTCACACCACAACTGCATTTACTACCGCAACAGTTTTATATGAAGAATTTATAGATACTAATCCATTATTGGCATATAGTGGTTATGCTTTTGCTGTCGCTACCGGTGGATTAAGAATGATGAATAATGCTCATTATCTCTCTGATGTTCTGGTAGGAGCAGGAATAGGTATTTTGGCCACTAAGCTTGTATATCACTTCGATTATTTAATCGAGTGGAATCCATTTAAAAAATTAGATGGAGTAGCATTTGCTCCGCAATATAGTGATAGTTATGGTTTAGGTTTTTATTTTACCAAAGTGTTTTAGTGGTTATGAATTTGAATTAACTACGATACCGATTAGCTAACCTTTGTTTATTTAAAAGACATATTGGGGAAATACCCCCTCATGAAATTCCGTGTTTTCCCTCTTCCCTTGTAAACGTGTATATGTTAATTTTGGAACAGATATTGATATTACCTATGTCATTAATAAACAGAATAGATTTTAATACATAAAAAGGATGACTACTATACAGAAAATAGAATATTATAATATTGTAATTATAAGCAACTATGCAAATGGTGGTGGATACCAAATGGGGTATGTGCATCTATATGGTGAAAATTCTAAATATTTAGGATACTTGGGGATTATTAAAAATGGAGTATCATTACCACAAAACAAACAACATAAAGATGGAATTCTAAATATCTATTTTCATGAATCAGAATTGCAAACCATTTTGGATACTTTAAAAAAACAAAATCTTGTTTCCATAAAATTTGATAGTAATTTAAATTGGGGGGCATTGGTGATAGGTAAGCACAATATAAAAACTAAAGAATTAGCAGCGTGATTTTATAAAAGACCTGAAAAATTGGATATCATTACTCTCATGTAATACATGGGCCAGCCGTAAAAAAGAGAGTACTAGAAAATATCAATTGTGAAAAATGTAATTGGTTCGCAATTCGGCAACAGTGGAAGTGTATTACATCATTGATACTCGAATTTTTCAGGTCTTTTTGATATTTTCACTATCAAGATATATGGCGTTCATTCTTTTTACTTCAAGATTGATTTTTTAAAACACCATCTTTTCAATTTCTATTTAATGCGTATACCGCATATACATTTAATTCATATTTCTTTACTGGTATAAAAAAACGGAGTAAAGTTTACACTCCCTCCGTTTTAAAATGGTTTACGTCTCGTTATTTTAAAAATGCAAATATAACGAAGGTGCTAATATAACTTTTATAGCACATTGTAGCAAAAAATCTTGAACACATCCTTTTTATAACAAACAAATATCTCTCTTACGTCAATGATAACAACACTTAACAAGTTTGGCATAGCAATTGCAAATATGTTATAAAGAAACAAAACAAACAATTTAAAAATGATACGATATGAAAACTTTTTACATTAAATTCGGAATAGATTTTACACCTTTTATTAACTTTTTAAAAGAGCTTCCTGCTTCATCAAGCTATGCAATACATAGATAAAACAATACATATTAATTAAAAAGCGGTTACATATTATCTGTAACCGCTTTTTTATTTTTATTATTTATACCAAAGTAACTTATTTAACCTTCCAACGGTTTACCATATTCACAATTTCGCAAAAGTCCTTTAGAATATCCTATTTTCGATTTAATATCCATAACTAGGTACACCCTGTTTCTTATAAGAACAGAAGCATAATTTTTATGCCAATGGATCGTAATATCTTTTTTCTTTAAATTTTTAACATACCCGTGTGAGCTGATGTATTTTTTAGGCAGGATAGTATCCTTATTAGCTTTTTCTGTTGTATTAGATATTTCTGGATTAATAACGGTACATAAAAAACCATTGAAATCAATTCTTTTCTTATCTCTATGCAGCATATATACCCAAACATTGAAAATATCTTCTTCAATCATAAGTATTCTCCCTGAAGTTGTATCGAGGGAGGTTAGAAAAATCTTATCATTTCGAATTATCGATTTTTCTTTAACAGGAAACAATCCATTAATCATGGACAATATTAGGGTTTTCATTAAACGTACTTACTTTGGAGGTTTTTGTTATTATAATATAGATCTTTCTATTCTTTACACTACGACTGATAAAATCAATGTATATACAGCATAGAATGCTCTACGATTCCAATCATCAAACTTAAAATTTTGTTAAAGCCTTATGAAGCAGCTAACATAGGTATTTTTCCCTATAAATCTCTGAGGTTTTCCCCATCTTTTAAAGGGGTAAATGCCCCTTTTTCTATAAAACGTTGAAGATAATTTGAGCTCTCGAAAAAAAAGTGCGCTTATGAAGGGGATAAACTTTAGAATAAAATAATATTCTTTACTGTACCATTTTTTCAATCTTATTTTTTAAAAATTGTTTTTCGTGTTTAGACTGAGTAAGCGTAATAGCATCTTTGTAATGTAATACAGCCTTATTAAATTGATCTAATTTTTGATAAATTTGACCGAGAATTGCATGATACAAATAGTATTTCACAAGTACTTTATCGTGACGTATTTGTTCAAAAATCTGTAATGCTTCTTTAGGCCCTTTAAGCTCTAGCACAACCAAGCATTTATTTAAAAAAACTACCGGGTCATAAGAGATATCGAGCATTATATTATAGTACTTAAGAATTTCATTCCAATTAGTATCCTCATAAGTTAACGCACAACAATGCTCATAGGCAATAGCCGCTTCGACATGGTAGGTTGTAAGTTCGTTTCCGCTAGATGCTCTATTAAGATATTGTTTTCCTGAATTAATTAAAATAGTATCCCATTGCGTTCTATCCTGTTCATGTAATAATATAAGCTCTCCTTTTAAGCCTAATCTACTATCTACTCTTGCTGCATGAAAACACATTAACGCCATTAATGCATATACCTTGGGCAATCTGGTTCTATTTTCAGATAATAACGAATGGCATAAAAACATTGCTTGACTTATTAAATCTTTTCGGATTAATTGATCATCATGTGTAGAGTTATAGCCTTCGTTAAACATGAGATAAATGGCACTAAGTACTGTATCAGTTCTGGTTATAATTTCTACAGAATTGGGGATTACCGGTCTTATTTTATGTTTTCGGAAATATTCTTTTGTACGATATAATCGTTTTGAAATAGTATCTTCATTAGTCAAAAAAGATTTTGCCACCTCTTTTGTACTAAAACCACACAGAGATTTTAAAATAAATGTAATTTGATTTTCTTGTGATATTTTTGGATGACAACAGGCATACATCATACCTAAAAAATCATCTTTAATATTATCTTCCTGCCAATAATTATCCATTGTTACTCCAAGAGTATAACTTGAGGTTAGCAATTGTTTTTCTGGATCCGAAAAATCGATTAGTTGACTGTGTTTATTGCGACGAATGATATCGATTGCTTTATTTTTGGCTGTTCTGTACAGCCAGGCCCTCGGGTTATCGGGCATACCTCTATATTTCCAGGTTTCTAACGCCTTTACTAATGCATCCTGAACTACATCTTCGGCCAATTCTATATTTTCGGTTCCAAATATTTTAATCAATACAGAAACCATCTTTCCAGATTCTTGCCTGAAGAGATGATTTACTGTATTTTTTATGTTATCGCCGTTTTTCAAATATATAAACCTATTTACATTGGGCTTATCTCTCTAACTTCAACACTACAACCGTACTCAAATCCTGGGCAATCCTTAGTGATCTCAGCAGCATGGTCTAATGATTTAGCTTTAATAAGAAGATATCCGCCTACTAATTCTTTACCTTCGGCTAGCGGTCGATCAATAACTTTTTTTCCTTTCTCAAAAAGCGTTTTACCTTCATTCATTAAAGGTTGTCCACCTACAAGTTTATCTTCTTTGGCTAATTTACTCATCCATTCTTGCCAATGTAGCATATGTTTTTGCATTTCTTCTGGCGATCTTGTGCCACTTATATCATGCCCTCCTCTAATTATTAATAAGAATTCTTTCATTTTTATAATATATGTGCATGTTAATTTAATGTTCGGGCCAAACTTCTCGAACCTCTACCCCACTAGCATCCCAATCAAAACCAGGGCAACCTTTTGCCATTTCTGTAGCTTCTTCAAGAGAATCTGCTTTTACTCTTAGATAACCTCCAACCAATTCTTTTCCCTCGGTCAAAGGGCGGTCAATAACATTTTTTCCTTGATCAATTACGGTATTGCCATGCGAATGCAATCTTTCTCCGCTTACAAATTTTCCTTGCTCTGCAATTTGACCTATCCATTGTTGCCAATGCTGCATATGCTCTTGTTGCTCTTCGAGAGATTTGGTATTCCATACTTCGTCTCCTCCTCTAAAAAGAAACATAAATTCTTTCATGTGTTTGTTTTTTTTGGTTATACATTTTTATACTACTAGGACGAAGTGGTTGTTCATATTTGGACATAAAAATAAATTTATTTGTATTCTGCACTTCCAAAAGCTTCTCCTTTTCCGGTTTCACAGTATTTCCGAAGGCTTAGTAAATACCTTCCCCAACTAAAATTACAAATACCATAAAATTCATTTTGTTCTTTCCAGCCATTATGTTCGAATTGAACACGAGTTTTGCCATCATGCTCATCTAATAAAAAGACAAATGTGTGATCTACCCATCCATGGTTGCTGGCCACACACTTCCATATAACTTCATGATCAGGTTCTAATTTTATCACTTTCATTTTTGGACCAATAGTTTCTCCAAAATCAAATTGAATAGTTCCTTCTATGTTCGCATCTCCTTTGGTTTGTATAGTCCACCAACTACGTAAACCTTCAATAGAAGAGATTGCTTTAAATACGTTTTGTTTTGATGCATCGATATGAAAAAGATGCTTAATAGTATATTGCATAATGTACGTTTTAGCATTATGACGAAGACCTTTTTTATATTAGGACATTATTTTTAAAAGTTACATTAGGCATCAGGAATATCATAACCAAAAAAAACACTAATTACAGGAAGATGAAATAGACACGAGGGATTTAAATATTAAATCCGAACATGCACTTTATATTAAAATCATATGATCATTCTTTAAACCTTGTATAAGGAAGTTTCATTTCTTTCATAACCAATGTCAATGTATCTTCATACAACTCAAAATCCAAGCACATTTCTGCTCCTCCTTGCTTTTGATTCGCTTTTAAGCAAAGCTTATTGTTCTTTACCGACCAGAATCTTTCTAGTGGTTCTCCGATAGATTTTTCTACTGCAACTCCATTAGATTTTAACTCAATATATGTTTCATCATCTCCATCCATCATCCATCTACCCACTAATTCTTCGGGGTTATCCTGATCAAAAAAAGTTTTTGAATTGATATTAAAATTTGACCCTTGTGTATAGGTTGCGGCAAAAGTAGTTATGCTAGAAAATAAGATTAAAATAATAGTAGGGAAACATTTTGATTGCATGATGAATGTATTTAAGGAACTATAAATTTAACATTTTTTTGTGTATTGATAACTCACAATGTTCCAAAATATTTTTCTTTAATGACAGAAAGATGATGCAGTTCATGGCCCAGAATATGATATCCCAATGCTCTCACACTTGTATAATTGTTGTTGGCATTTCCGATTCTCCTCAATGCTTCATCAGATAATCCATTAAACAATGCTATAGTAGCTAATCTAACTGCTGTATATTCTTCTATAATATTAATGACAGATCGTGTATGCGTATCTGCATATTTAATGTAGTGCTCTTCTTCGAAACCCGGGAGTTTGGTTGTATCATTTCTTGCAAAAGCAAGTGCTCGATAGGCATAAATTCTTTCATCATCAATAATATGTACTAAAACTTCTTTGACCGACCATTTGCTTGGTTTGTATCTTACATCAAGATTTTTTGTAGATAACGACTCTATAAATGTTTTTGTAGTAGTTAGATTAGCTCTTAACTGTTCAATAAGACTTCCATCTTTTTTGACATAATTCATATACATTTCTGCATATTCTGGATATTCATTTTTTGATGGAAAGGTGATTATTTTATTCATTTATCTTAAACTTATACAACAGTAATCCTAAGTAGCTCCAAAACCAACATACTTACATTTACTCTATTCTGTAATATTTATCGATTCCTCCAAATCCTTTGATCATTTTACCTTCGGTAGTTTTTGCAATAAAATTCTTTAATCTTTTCTGAAATTCTTCGGGTCGTTTACGAGCAGCATCAATATATGCAATCCGAATTCTTTGATATGGTTTAGAAAATTTTCGATAATTTTCCCAGGCTTTGGTTTCCTTTTGAATAGCTTCCAAAATATCTAAGGGAAACACAAACTCTTCTTGCACTATATCAAATACTGTTTTATAAACCGAAGGGTGAATCATTCCTTCATCTATCAACCACCTCAACCTTTCTCTATTTGCTTGAGAATAAATGCTTTTAGGTTTTCTTACAGAAAATCTTTGTATGGTATGTTCATGATCCAAAGTCTTAATGATACTATCTATCCATCCAAAACACAATGCTTCTTCTACCGCATCATTATATACAATCCTAGGTTTGCCAGATAGTTTTTTAGGATAAACCAACCATATTTCTGTTTTTTGCTCAAAATTTTCTTCTAACCACTTTCTCCATTGCCTTCTATCAACAAAGTATTTGGTTTCTATAGTTTCTAAAGCACACATAAGCAAGAAGAACTAGATAACAACGATTATTATTTTATATCGTGATTTTTTTTATAGAAAATCTTACTTACAATCTTCCATTCTCCATTAATTTTCAACAAGTTCATATAATCGATAAATGTAAAATTAGGGTATTCTATTTCTAATTTTACATTGGCAGCATGACCGGTTACATTTATATAATCAATTTTGGTTTTGCGATTTTGTTTTGGTCCTGGTTTCATTTTGCCAAAAAATTCCAATGCATTTACTTCCTTGTATTCATCTGTAATATATTTCATTGTTGCAGTTTCATGGAACGCCTTTTTTAAGGTTTCGAAGTCATTATTGGTACCCCCGTCTAAGTAATATCCAACTGTTTTTTCGACAAGTGCATAATCCGACTCTTGAGCATTCATAAAAGATGTTACCAGAAAAGCAACTAATAAATTGAGTATAAGTCTCATGGTGCTGGTTTTTAAGTTAATTATTAATTAGGTGTAGCTCTAAAGTAGAAAAACAATTTTGAACCTATTCATAAAAAAAACTTAATCCTTTTACTTAGTTTGGAGTAGCTCATTGATTTAAAATTACTGCAAAGGGGGTAGGGTATATATTTTATTAAACGTTATATACATAAACACCCGCAACTTATCTATAACGTAAATGGCAAAAAGGGGACACAACTCAACCGTGTTCCCTTTTTTATTACAAGTTTTATTACTCTAGAATTAAACTCTTTCTATTTTACATATATAACACCCTGCCTCTGCATTTCTTGCATGTAAATATGCAATCTTAGGATATCTATCAAACATCTGCAGAATCAAAATATCCACATCCTTATCACCTACTAATTGCGTATGTATCATTTCTTGATTCTTGTTATAGCCTATTAAGGTTAAAGGAAAATTTTGCTTATCGGCTTTGATTTCTGGAGGAAATTGATGAATTGCGGAGTACGGTTCAACTTCATTTTCATGAATAAATACTGGGCCAGGTTGATTAAATGCATTATCAATTGTAAAAGGACTATGGCAAAATAATATTCTTTTATCTTTTCCTGGGATAAACGGTTGTAAAGAAACCCTACAGGGACCAACACCTGTTGCTAGTTGTTCTGTTATCTCGTGACCAAATTCATCGAATTTGGAATTGCGAATATTCATGGCATACTCTCTAGAAATAGGAATAATTTTAAACTGATTCATGCTTAATATTTTTTATAGATTACATTACAAAAATGCATCAATCAGCACGTTTATACCACCCGGTACTTGCTCAATTTTCGCTTGTCTTTATGGCCTCCCACCCTATCATTATTGTTTTTCGTGTACCTCCCCAATGATACTGTCCAAACCCTCCTGTTGATTGAATTACTCGATGACAAGGAATTAAAAATGCAACAGGATTATTACCAATAGCAGTTCCAACAGCTCTTGACGCCTTAGGTTTTTGGATACTGTGGGCTATAGTACCATAAGTTGTTAAGCCCCCCATAGGTATTTTAAGTAATGTATCCCATACCTTCAACTGAAATTCTGTTCCTTTTAAATGCAATTTTATCTGATCGAGTTTTCTCCAATCTTTGGTAAAAATGAAAAGCGCATTTTGCTGAATTCTATCCACAATCTGCATAAATTTTGCTTTGGGAAATTTTTGTTGTAAAATATTAAAAGCCTTATTCTCATCCTCAACAAATGCCATATGGCAAATTCCTTTATGGGTAGATGCTACCAAAATTTTTCCAAACGTACTCTCGGCAAAGCTATAATTAATAGATAAGCGTTCACCTTCGTTTTTATATTCTCCAGGAGTCATTCCTTCAATTTTAACAAAAAGATCATGAAGTCTACCTGTACCAGAAAGGCCTGTTTCATAAGCCGCATCAAATAATGTCGTTTCTTGATTTTTCAAAACCTGTTTTGCATATTCCACACTCGTGTATTGCAAGAATTTTTTGGGACTAACACCTACCCAATCGGTAAAAAGGCGTTGAAAATGAAAAGGACTTAGATGTACTTTTTCGGCAATCTCATTAAGACTAGGTTGATCTCTAAAGTTTTGTTTGATATATGATATCGCTTCTGCTATTCGATTATAATTAACCTCACTTTGTTCTATCATCTTAGTATTATTTTAAAACGAAGTAAAAATATGGTCTATATACAACTTTAAAAACCCAAAACTTGCTAGAAAAAAAATGTTTGTATAAGATAACTAATCCATCACAAAGTTTAATCCTCCAGAAAATAAACTTGCGCTTAATCCCGAATCTCGTTCATATTGCCTAAATCGAAGATCAATACTTTTAAGTCCAAATTTCCAGATATGCATTTTGGCAAAAATATCGGTATAACTAATTCCAAAACCATATTGATTTGCTTCAAAATCCGAAAGGTCAAAATCCGAAGTATAAAACTCTGATGTGGATAGGTGTTGATTAAAAGGTGCAAAATAATCCGCAGCCGTTTGCATATAAAAACGATAACTTGGATATACCGTAAATTTATCTGTTAGTTTTATAGGTATCTCGACACTCGCCGTATGCGAGTTAATCCCCCAATCATCGGTATAGTATCTGTAGAAGGTTCGTACAGCAAATATTTCATTTATATAATAATGTAGTCTTCCTCCTGCCGCAATTTTAAATCTGGTATCTGGTAATCGCTCTACATCATCTCCCAATGTAAATTCTTGCACAACCTGATCGGCTATATCCGTAAACTGAACTCTTTGAAAAGGTGTTGATAATAACCCATCTTGCTGTATTAGATCCAACGACAATGAGCCCTGCAGTTTTTTTGATAGTATCTGTGAGAATCCTAATCCAACCGAATAAGAATTTCGAGACTCATTATCAAACGGAACAAAAGATGGATTATCCCTTAATTCTGATGGATAAATGGCATTCCACGTGTCTAGATATACATTAGCTTTAAGACTTATCTCTGTGTTTTTTTCATTAAATAACCTGGTATAACTCCCTCCAAAGCCTACAGAAAAATAATCATACTCATTGGCGATTGCCAAATTAGTGGACCAAATAGCATTGCGATCATCACTACTATGAGTATATGTCCCTACAAAAGTCGCCAAAATATCATTGCTTGATGCTCCCGATGATTCTACAAAGGGATTTGCAATTCCCGCTCCATCAAAAGGGTCCACGTTACTAGAAGATGCCGAAGAATAGGCAGAAATACCTGCATCTATTGTTAGGATATCATCATCATTTAACGGAATTGAAACTACAATAGTAGGTGTAAGGTCTGTAAGTTCTTCTGTACCCAGTCCTCCTGTTACAGCAGCATTATCACCCTCTTGAGTATAATAACTCATTAAAAAATCTACCTCGGTAGACTCCAACACTCTTTTTTTATAAGTAGTAGTGCTTTCTTGTTGCTCTTGGGCCATCATTGTCCCAACGACCAATAATGCTATGATAAATATAAATTGTTTCAAAAGGTATTGTATTACTTTGGGTTATAATTTGTATTTGTTTTTGATACTACTTTAATTACAGCCGCAACCACCACCGGTCTTTCCACCATTTGCTCCAGCAGCCGATTCGCGATATGCCTGAAAATTGGTTTCAAAACGATCACATTTTTTTACGGCCAGCTCCATATCCGGATCATTAAGTTGCACTTTCTCGTATTCTTTTACCACCACACAAGACTGCAAGATGGCGAGCAAAACAATTAATAAAATATATGACTTATTATTCATCCTGTTTATGTTTTTGAAACTAATAGATGTTTTGTACTATTAGTTATTATCTATTTTAATATTATTTGAGGTATGGACATCTCCTTTATCATCAATAATAATGGATTCGACCCCTGTTAATTGATTTATTCTATCTAATCCTATATCAATTCCCATAACGAATATTGATGTTGCCAATGCATCGGCTAACTCAGCTTTGAGAGCAAAAACAGTAACGCTTACAATACCTTCGGAAGGATAACCAGTTCTAGGGTCAATAATATGAGAATAGCGTTTACCATTTAAAATTACATATTTCTCATAATTGCCTGATGTTACCACTGCGCTATTTACCACAGGTAATAATGCAAATGCATTGTCTTTATTGAGGGGATTTGTAATAGCCACTTTCCAATCTGTATGATCGGGTTGCTTACCCCAAGTATTCATATCGCCAGAAGCATTTATAATACCAGCTTCTACTCCATCAGTGATTAAAAGTTCTTTGGCTTTATCTGCTGCATACCCCTTACCAATAGCTCCAAAACCAATTTTCATCCCTTTTTTGGTCAAAAAAACGGTAGAATTATCTTTATCTAATAAGATATTTTGGTATCCCACTTTTTGAACTGAAATCTTAATCTTATCTTTTGAAGGCATTTCTTGCATGCTTCCGTCAAATTTCCAAATGCGATCCATAGAAGCATAACTAATATCAAAAGCTCCATCAGTAAGCTCAGAAATACGAATGGCCCTCTGAATTAGATTAAAAAGTTCTTTATCCACTTTTACAGGTTGTATACCTGCATTATTATTGATATTTGATGTTTGTGAGTTTTTATCCCAGGATGAGATCAGTTTTTCTATTCTTTCAATTTCTTTTATGCCTTTATCGATATACCGATCGGCTTCTGTTTTATGTTTGGCGACCACTGTAATATCAAAACGACTTCCCATTAATTTGAGGGTACGTTTATATATTTGTTGCGACAATACTGTTGTATGCGCCATCAAAAATAGAAAAACAATGGTTGTAGTTTTGAACACCTTATTTTATTATTTTATTTAAAATCTCTATGTAAGAACTTGGAGATACTTTTTTATATCCTAGCTCACCTAATTTCTTTCCGGTTTTATCTAAAACCGCCACCATAGGAAAACCGCCACTTCTATTATACTTTTCGGCTAATTCTTTATTTTGATTTTGCAATGTTTGGGATAATTGATTTTTTTTCCTTCTTGGAAAATCTGCTCTTAGGAGTACGTAATTTTCCTTAGCAAATTGTTCGAACTCTTTTGTATGCAAGACCATTTTTTCAAGTTTAATACATGGTGCACACCAATCTGATCCCGTAAATGCTAAAATAATAGGTCTATCATTTTTGTTTGCAATTTGCTTTGCCTCCTCAAAATCTGTTAACCATTCTTGGGCACTTAGTTGCTGTATACCAAAAATAATCAGTAATCCAATAATAATCTTTCTCATATATATGTAAATCTACTTTATATTAACTACACAAACAAGTTATTTAGTACGTGATAATCCTATAAAATCATGAATAATTATAAATTTTAGATCACAATTTACAGTTTCAATAATCGTACCCGAAACATGCTTATGTAGATATTCAAAATACTAGTTCCATAGCCCCTCTATTTATATATACAGTTAACTCTCCACATCCCCTACCTAGTATTTATTTATCCACAAAAAAAAAGAGATACACAATTGCACCTCTTTTTTGTATAGATAGATTATTTATCTAAATTATTTTGGTCGTTTATTACTTATAACTTTGGACACTTCTTACAGTTGGTCTTTCCTTTCTTTTTGTATTTTTTACAACATTTCTTCTTTTTTCCTCCACAGATTACTTCACAATTCATTGCCGAACAAGGAGAATATAAGGATGGGATACCTGAACTTTGCACTACTTTTAATTTTTATTGAATCTAAATAAAGTGCAAAAATATAAAAAAAAGACCTTCAAAAAAAGAATCTTCTCTTTTTGTTTATCAACTTATTAACAATCAATTAGCTTGCTCTGGCTCTTGAAAAGTATTTATATCACGATCAAATAAATAATGACCCGATTTGTCATCTCCGATAATTTTTAATTTATCCAGCAAAGTACGTGCTGTCGCCTCTTCTTCTAGCTGTTCTGCCACATACCATTGCATAAAATTATGTACATTATAATCTTTGTGTTCTAAACAGGCATAAATTATATTATTGATTTTTGCGGTAACAAACTCTTCACTTTCAAGAAAAATCTCGAAAAGTTCCATCAACGTCTTAAAATCATCTCTTGGTTTATCAATTGCCGGAATTACAGCAACTCCACTACGCTCATTAATAAACTTAACCAATTTGGTCATGTGTACTCTTTCCTCTTCAGATTGCGTGTAAAAAAAATCTGCTACTCCGTTATATCCATGTGTATCTGCCCAACTGGCCATAGAAAGATATTGAGCAGAGGCCTTAGCTTCATATCGTATCTGCTCGTTTAAAAGCTTTTCTATTTCTGGTATCATAGGTTTTGCTTAATTATTTTGTCTTTAAACAACTAAATTAAAAAATATATTGAGTTTACAAATCATCCTGATTATATAAACCAAATTATTTATTAATCAAAGAGTGTATACAGCCTAATTATGACATAACTTTTTGAATAATTGAAGAGTATAGCTACTTTAAGCTACTTTTTCGAATGCAATGTAGTTGATTAGTTTGCCTCGCTTATTATGCACAGGAAAGCCCTTAATTAAACAAACATAAGGTGTTTTATCCTTTCTATAATTAAGAATAGAAACCTCAAAAGGAATTTCTTTACTTACTGCCTTCCTGACCATTGTTGAAGTTTCTATGCATGTATCTTTGCCTTGAAACATTTTTGGCGAATTACCTATCACCTCATTAGGAGAATAACCATTTAACTTCTCTATATTTTTTGATGCATAAACAATCTGTAAAGCGGGGTTGGTAATTACAATCACTGATTGTTCCTCAACAAATTCTCTATGATAATCTCTCTCGAAGTCCCAGTTTCTGGTAATTTTCTTTAGTATCGTTAAATCATCTTTAAAAATTTCAAGTGATGCGTGGTGCTCACCATAAAATTCCCATGACAATAAAGGCAACGTATGATTAGACATTTTTTCGTAATATTCTGCCATCATATGATCATAACCAAAAAACTCTTTCATCTGATAAGATTTTATTTTAAACAAAAAACATCCGAAATTCGTATTTCATTTTTAATGAGCCAGCATTAAAATTTTATCCATACTCCTTTCTAAACCTGTATTTTTTGTTAAAAATATACAATTAAACTCACGTTGGCGATTGAACAAAAGTTAAAACTATTTATGATTTACAATTTAAATTGAAGTGTGGCATACCATGATATAGGTGCGGAAGGAATAATACCAGGCCCAGGATATCCTGTTGCCCTTTGCGTAAAATAACGTTCATCAAGAAGATTATTAACCCCTGTTTCTAACTTAAATTGTTTATACGTATACGAAAATGATATATCTAGTATTGAATAGGAAGGTATTTTTCCTAAGGTTCCTTCTTCTTTACTTCCTGGTGTTCCTCTATCGGCATTCGTAACCTCTGTAAATTGCTCCGACAAATGTGTAAACTGCAGGCTTCCTAAAAAATTCTTGTACCCAAAACCTACTCCAGTTTTAAGGTTAATTAATGGGATAAATTCTACTTTATTACCTGCAATAGGTTCTTCTGATTTGGTGTATTCTGAATCCGTTACTGCCAAATTTGTAAATGCATTTAATACGTAATTGGTATTATCTGCAAAAAACGAATTCGCAATATTCCAATTTAAGTAACTCTCTATCCCGTAAATAAAAGCGTCCCCAATGTTTCCTCGCACTCTTTGCGCTCTATCATTAAATACTTCTCCTATTCTATCTTTATACCATAACCCGAAAACGCTGGCATCATAACTCAAAATATTATTGTATTTTCCTCTTATTCCAAGATCTGCTGTAAAACCTTCTTCATCACTGATATCCGGTCGGATTACAAATGTTGGGTTTACAATTCTAATATCATTAAATGTTACAGATCTATAGTTTTGAGATACATTTGCATATGCTTCTATATTTGTATTAAACTTATAACTAGACCCCAATCCCAATAGCACAAAAGATCGTTCAAACGTTTCATCATCACTTTCGAGTGTATTATTTATAGGATTTCCTGCATTATCAAAAATAACATTGTTAAATACTCCTTCTGCTTCAGTTTTTATATACTCAAATCGAGCTCCCGGCGTAATAGATAATTTATCAGATATCGTAAAGATGTGCTCTCCAAAAACTGCAACGTTTCGATTAGGGAAATCAAAAGTAGATTGATTGGCATAATCAGGAAAGCTATTATTTTGGAATTCAAAATTTGCATCAGTTCCTATACTACCAGGTCCTTGTCTAGCATCGTTATTGGCTTGATAATATTTTGTTCCTATCAAGAAAACAGATTCTTTTCCAAAAAAGTTATACTTGTGTAAGAGTCTAGCTTCTGCGCCCCAATTCTGAAAATTGCCAACAATTAAGTCTCTGGGAGAAACAAACTCGCCATCTACAGTAGTTTCATCATCTGCCGTTATGGGATTCGTGTTTAAATCTGTAGGTATCCCTCTAAAACCAACTGCTTTTCGTGAAGCATCTAATCCAAAAAGACTTAAACTAAAATCTGTTTTTTCAGAAAATTTATGTTCTAATTTTAGCGAAAACAATTTCCAATCAACATCAAACCAATTTCGGGTACGATTACTAACATCGGGATCAAGCTCAAACTGAGTATCTGTTAATCCGCCGGGCTGTTGAGCCAAGTAATCCAGATATGTAAACTCACCCGTTAGGCTCGTTTTATCAGATATTTGATATCCTACATGTGCAAAAACGTTTTTAGACTCAAATTCCGAATTTGGTCTAAACCCATCACCAGTTTTATAATTGAAATAGGTATAATAACTAAACTTACCCAATGTACCTCCCAGACTATTAAAGCTACTAAAAGCATTAAATGAGCCAAAGGATTGTCTGGATATTAATTCTATTTTTTTATTAGGATTGGGTTGCTTCATTTTAAAATTTATCAACCCTCCAAATTGCGTTCCGTATTGCAATGAAGCTGCACCACGAACTACTTGAATCTCACTAAGTGCTTCTGCAGGTGGTGTGTAGTAACTTTCGGGGTATCCTAATACATCGGCGCTGATATCGTATCCGTTTTGGCGAGTATTAAAATTTGCCGTTCGATTAGGGTCAAGCCCTCTACCACCAATATTGAGCTGTAGCCCCCCAACACTATTTTCGTATATATTTAACCCAACAACTTGCGCATAGATTTCTCTCGCGTTATTTGAAGCCAAATTACCTAGGGCATTTTCGAGTAGGACTACTTCACTTTTCTTTCCTGCATAAATCGCAGTACCCTCTACAGGTTTTAATTGTTTAAGATCAAAAATTTTAGCCCTACGTTGAGTAATCAAAACTTCAGACAGTTGTTCTCCAAGAGGAGCTAGTTCAAAGTTTAGATTGGTATCCAAATCTACAGTAACTTGTTGTTCAAGAATTTCATAATCATAACTAAAAATTGTTATAAAATACGTTCCTTGTTTAAGGTCTTCAAAGCTAAAACTACCATCCGTAGCAGTATTAGTTTGTGTTCCTAAAGTTTGATTATACACCTCGGCGTTTACTACTACCTTACCACTTTGATCTTTTACAATACCTGTTAACTTATATTGCGAGAAAGAAAAACTTGTTACAAAAACTGCAATAAAAAATAATCTATAATCCCTTAATTTCATCTTTAAATGGAATAATCCATGTTTTGTGTTTAAATGACTCTTTTTGTGTTCCCAAATCCACATTTGGATCTATATATGTGCTGCTTAACCTTCCATTAAGTGCCACATAACTTTCTACAAATACCTGTACATTTTGATGTCCCTCACTCTCAAAATGCATTTTAAGATATTTTGCATATTGTAAAATAAAATCTGGCTGTGTCGCCATTTGTTTTTGCTGAAAAGCAGTAAGAAAATCATCATTATCAACATAAAATCTCTTACCAGTCTTTTGATCTACAATTTTAAAATTGGCATATCCTGCTTTTTCCATTAACATTACTCGCCATGAAAAACGATATCCTTCTTCTGTCCAAAACAACTCTCCCGGATACAATAGATAACGAAACGGCAAAAGTAACTGAATTGCAAAAAACAACGATAAAGTTCCTATACAAATTTTTCGGTAATATGGTGTAAACCTGAAGCGCTTATTACTGTCAAAAATGTTCTTATTTATTCTTAAAACTTTAGATAGTATTGCTAGTATTTTAAGATGAAGATCGGCACTAAAAAATATGAGAGCACTAACAATCATAATGTAAGGAAACATACCTATTGGAAAAAGAATTCTTGTCATCACATGGAATACAATTACTAAACCGAAAGCTATAGTTCGTGTTTTTTTCCATAAAAGTAAAAAGGGTATACATAGATCATAAATGACACCTGAATAACTAAATGCATAATGCACCCATTCTTGTTGCATTAAATCACCTAGTAAGGGTACATTATATTTGGAGGGAAGCCATATTTTAAGAGGCATTGCTTTTAGTAACCAATCAGAATTCAACTTTGCCAAACCCGCATAAAAATAGACAATACCCAACAGCAACTTAATCGAATCAATGGTCCATTGCGGAATCTCTTCAAAAGATTTCCCTCTCTTTCTGGCATCTAATGAAAAATAAGCATTTGCGGGCAAAAAAATCATTACAAAACTTAGAATACTTATAAAATAATAATGGTTTAGATAGGTAGTCTTATCCATTAATTCTATATAGGTAAAACTTAGAAAAAACACGAGGATAGCAATTCTATATTTATACCCTAAGGCAATAAAAATTGCAGAAAGACCACAAAAAATAAAAATGAGATATGTGTATATACCAATAGGCTTTACAAAATCAAAACCATAATACGAAAAGAAGAATTCTGGTTGGATATATAATTTGTCAATCCATCCGTAACTAGCAAAACGTATAATGCTAATCAACATCATTATACCAAAAAAAATACGAAAGACTGCAAGAGGAGCAGCTTTCGTATTTTTTTCAAAATATTCTTTAATCCTAAAATTCATTTATTATCTAAATATGATACTAATCTCCATCGGCATCAACAAAATCTACTCGTACCGAAAATGCTTGCAACATATCCACTTTCATGTGAACTACATTTTTTTGAAGCTCATCATACGTATTTAACATCAAATTATTGTTGGTACGTACCTGATTAGAAAAGTTATCGCTTAAACCTAGTGCTGTTGTTCTGGTAAGGTTAAATTGATTGTTAATTATTGTTGCCAAATCATCTCCATCTTTTATCGTATTCAGAAAATCCAAGTACGATTTAAAACTTTCTCCTGTTGCAGTGCTTCCAAAATGTTTACCATTAAAGAAATCTTGCATAGCATCAAGGTTTGCATTAAAAAGCATTTTTGACAGGTCACCTTTATAAAAAGCTTCAACTTTATCGTCAAAAGTTTGAGTAGCGAACACTCCTGCGGGTATCCCTATTTTCCCTGCTCTTAAATGCTTCTCATAATGAAAGAGAAAATCATTTGCGATTTTATCTACAGAACTCGTTGCAGATGATCCATTATTATTTACAAAAGTATCTCTGTAGCTTCCTGTCCAATCCGCAACCACTTCTTTGGTAAGCATATCCATTCTGTCTACCAAATCATTTAAATAATCCTTGTATAAGGAACCATTTGTTACATCAGTATAAAAAGCAACTATATCTGTATCAGAAGTGGCTAAACCATTAAGTATATAATCCAAACCGCCAAATCCTTGCTCATCTTGTTCTGCTACAGAAGTAAGGTCATAAGACGCAGAAGTAATATTTGCGTCCATATCTGCAGTATTAACCGGGTAGACATTCATGAAGTTTCTATAGGATAACTCTTCTGCCTTACCAATTTCAAAAATATTTACTGATTGCCAAGAAACATATGCTTTGGACCAAGCAGCTCTAAGGGCTATTAAATTTGTTTCATTAGTAGTAGTGGTAAAAGTCGAAGTAGCTGTCTTTAATGCCGTCATATCTGTCGAAAAACTCTGATATGCCGGTATGATAATATTATCAGCCATATTGGCCAACATTGCTTTTCTGTCAAAATTATCTCCTGTAGCACCCCCTCCATCATCACTAGAAGAACAAGCTGATACTAAGACCATTGCCAAAATCAAAAACAAAAATCTCTTCATGTTATTTTTATTTATTCTTAATAAAGATGTGCAAATGTAAAAAAAGAGGTTGACAACATGTAATTTTCAACCTCTTTTTTTTACCATTTTATATTTTGTTTAATTTTTTTAGCTTCCTGCTTGGGCAACAGTAAAGTCAAATTTTGCAGCAATTGTTTCAGAGATAGATTGCAATATAGCAGGCGTTAAGTCCCAAAATCCATTTGTACTACCTATCAATTGATTGATCAAACCTTGTACTTCTGCCCTTGTAAAATAAGGTGCATTAGTATTAGGGTTTCTTGTAAATTGCAAGCTATATATAAAACCGTATCCTTCAGACAAATCGTGGAATGCGCTTCCATAATCTACTGTAGACGCCTCTATAGCATTTTTTCCTTGTTGTAAATAGAACACCGCTCTAATAGCAATTACTTCAGAAATTTTTTCTCTAATGATTGCAGCCTGTGCATCACGTACATCATACTGTTTAGCAACGATAGCCGCTCTTCCTAATTTGAATGCATTAAAAATTTCCTCAGCAATTCCTGCAAAATCAGTATCGTCTTCTACTCTACCAATGTATTTATTAAGAAAACTATCATCATCACCAATAGTTGGGTTCGGGTTGGCAGTATTTACAGAAGCACCATATAGATATCCATAAGCCTCATCCCATTTATGTTCCATTGTTGTGTAGTTTTTTCCTTCTGCAACAACTCCATTATCATTATTTTCTCTATTCTGTGCTTCATCAAGAATTAACTTACCTAGATAGTTATTTAAAGCTTGATCTGCCATAAGAGCTCCTATCAGACTTTTTGCAAAAGCCTGATTTAACTCTAGACCTTTGGCATTCACATATCTGTTAGACCCTCCACCAGCTTCTTGCAGAACACCAGCTGTACCTGCTACTGCAGTAATGGCCCAGTTAGGAAAAACTTCGTTTACCTGACTCTCGATATAACCATCAAATTCTTCTTTGATTGCATTTGCATCAGTAACATTGCTAAAAAAATAGTCTCTTGAGGCAGCAGTTTTACTTCTTACACTTTTATCAGATGCATTAAGATTTGCATCCGAAAAATCATCCGCATTTTCAACGTGAGCGTACATAGCATCTAAAGTCGCCTCAGCGTCGACAAGCATATTATCTTTTAGAGCATCTATAATCTCTTCGGACATTGCAATTCTTGTAGTTTGCCCTCCAAAACTTACAGAGCTCTCCCCGTTACGTTCAAAAACATATGTTGCCGGTTCTTGAATTTGAACCGTAGGGGTATCATCATCAGAAGAACATGCCCCTAAAACAGCTACTCCTGATATACATATCATTTTTAATACATTATTGATTTTCATTGATTCTTATTTAGACTTATTTAAAATAATTTTATTTTCGTCGACAAATATATCGATATAAATGCATTCGACAAATTTTATTTGTAATAAATCTAAATAAAAGTAACGCTCAATAATACATATATTGAAACAGGAAATCTAATAAGAAACTTAAGCTATTCTTTTTCAGAATATTGCAACCTTAATTGTTTTGTCCATTGTATTAAGGCTTGTTTTTCACTTTCAGTTATATTTCCATGAAGCCAGGTATACGATGCTAGTGGCATTTCTGTTTCTTCTACTTCTTCAATAAGTTCTTCTAATTTATGATCTTTCTTTTTAACAGTGTACTCCTTCCAATTAGAAACATTGAAATGTTCTTTTCCTTCTTCTACATGATCAGAAATCCAATACGAAAATGGTGCAACCTCTGCATACCACGGATATATTGTTTGATTACTATGACAATCATAGCATTTTGATTTTAAAATGGTTTTAATCTCGTCTGAAGGATTAGTTTCCTTTTCGAAATATACAACTGACTCATATCCTGATTCATTTTTATCAGGTCGTACAAATTGCAGTATAACCAATACTAATAAAAGTAACATTGCAATCTTTTTAATTATTCCTTTCATATAATTTGTTGTTTAATGATAAGCAGAAAATATTTTTGTAGCCTCGTTATAAGAAGATTCAAAACTCATGGATCTGATATTGCTATCTGCTTGTACAGATGTAAAATAAGAGACCATTCGTTCTGTTGGCATATTACCGGTGAGTTCATCTTTTGCCATAGGACACCCTCCAAAACCTTGGATAGCTCCATCAAATCGAGTACATCCAGCTTTATAAGCTGCATCTACCTTTTCGAACCAAGTAGTAGGTGTAGTATGTAAATGAGCCCCGAATTCTATTTCGGGATATTTTGGGATTAAATTTGAAAACAGATACGCTATTATTTCTGGTGTCGAAGTACCTACAGTATCAGACAACGAAAGAATTTTGACTCCCATTTCGCTCAGTTTTTCTGTCCACTCTCCAACGATATCGACATTCCAAGGGTCTCCATAGGGATTTCCAAAGCCCATGGATAGATAAGCCACTACTTCTTTATTAGTCCTGTCCGCAATATTTAAAATCTCTTGTAACGTTTTTACCGATTCGGCAATTGTCTTATGCGTATTACGCATTTGAAAATTCTCTGAAATGGAAAAAGGATATCCCAAATACTTAATAGGCTCATGTTGCGATGCATCATTAGCACCTCGAACATTTGCTATAATTGCCAACAACTTGCTTTCTGTATCAGAAAGATCTAATTGAGACAGTACTTCTGCGGTATCTACCATTTGCGGTATGGCCTTTGGAGATACAAAACTTCCAAAATCAATAGTATCAAATCCACATCGCAATAAAGATTGAATATATTGTACTTTTTTCGAGGTAGGAATAAACTCTTTAATACCTTGCATGGCATCTCGAGGGCATTCAATAATCTTTACTTTTTTGGTCATTTTAGAAGATCAAGCTAAAAGATATTCAGTTTTGCCTATAAAAGTATGATTATTTTTCATAATTCAAGGTATTCTTAAGTTTCTTGGCATAATTTTATGCTAGCCATATAGATTCTCTATTCTACCAACATTTTAAATCCATAAAATTTATATCGTTTTGTGTAATTATACGAATCCAATATCTATTTCCTCTAGAATAAACACTAAACCATTATGGTCAAAAAAAACTGCCCAAATACAATTTCAGGCAGTTTTTATTCTATCAAGGTATACATCCTATATTGTATAGATATGTTTACTTATTATCATGTAACCAACATGTAGGTCTATAACTTCTTGATGGAGTTATAAATGCGTTAGCTTTTCCATGCCCCCCATTAATCATAGATAAATTATTTATTTTGGCTATTGGTAATTTATTTAGGGCTAATTTGTTAGTATTCTTATTAGTTTTCATTGCTATTAGGTTTTAATTATTAAGTACATAAAAGTAAAGTTTTACTTCATTTTTTTAGTCATAATTCGCTCAACAAAAGTCTGGTTTCCGGAAACCAGACCGGAATAATCAGTAAAAAAAATGGATACTATCATCATTCTGAGTATTCTTCCATTTTCTTTATGAAATAAGATGGATATAGTCCTGTTTTTTTATGAAAATATTTAGAAAAAGCCTCTGTAGTATTAAAACCAATCTCTCCCGAAATAGCTTTGATTGTATAATTTCTAAACTTCTTATTGGTTTTAAGTTCTTGAATTAAATAATCAACTCGTAAATCATTTATATAATTCGTGAAGTTTTTTTCCTTATAAATATTTACAATTCTAGAGATATATTTGCTATTAGTTTTAAATTGTATCGCCAAACTATTGGTAGTAATATTTGGTTCTAAATATTCTCTATTTTTTTCGAATTTCTCGATTTTACATAAAATATCCTCTTTGATCTCTTCTGATATTTTAAGATCTCTAATTTTCTGAGGTTTTATAACATCCTTATTAACTATCTCATTAGCTTGTATTTCTTTCGCTTGATTATCAGACTCTACCAACTTTTTAAATCGTTCCGAATATAATTTCCTTTTACGATATTGATAATAAAACAGCGTACTTAAAAACAGAATTATACACACCAACACCCATATAAATGTTTTAAAATTGGAGTTTTTACTATGCACAAACTCTATTAGTTTTTCCTTCTCGGCTAACAGCTCTGCAGTATCGTATTCTTTTATTAATTTCTCATTTACTAAAGCTTTATTCTGATATAGTATACTATCAAATTTTAGCAATCTTTCGACATACATCAATTGGTTTTTAAAATCTTGCTTATCCTTATAATGATCAATAAGAAAAGAATACCCATCTCTTACTTCGGGTGTTATAAATTTGGTTTGTTTAAAGACCGAATCAACTTTTTTATAATAATCGAGTGCATCACTTTTTTTTGATAGCGATTCATTTATTTTACCTAGATAGAAATATGCATTTACCATTTCTCGTTTATCTTCTAATTGAACCAAATGAGGTAATACTTTCATTATAGTTTTCTCAGAGATTGAATACTTCTTCTCCGTGTAAAAGTTGACCCCTTGAACAAAAACAAATTTAGCGTACAAATCGCTATCATGTCGTAAAGAAATTGGTATCACTTTTTTTAGATAATAATTTGAAGAATCTATCATACTATTTTTTGCATAGGATTCGGTTAAATCCACCATAATATCTAGATAATCCAGAGTATCTACTATCCCTTTTCTCTCTTCGTATTCAAGGCATTCTTTAAAAATATGTAACGCTTCTTGGTGTTTTCCCAATTTACTTTTAATGATGCCGATATTATGCTGTGTAACATATTGGAAATCTTGATTTTTATTTCTTTTGGCAAAATCCAAAGCCATTAAATAATTATCTAAGGATTGTTCATAATCCCATTTTCCCAAGTAAAAACCACCTTTTATCGAATACGATGAAGCCGGATACCGATAATGCCCTAATTTTTCGGTTAATTTAATAGATGTTTCCAAATATGATAGCCTTAACTCTTCTTCTTTTTCATAATAAAACAATAAAGAATATGCTCTTGCCATTTCAATACTATCCTCATTAACTCTTCCTTTCTCAAGCATAGATTTTATATATATTCTAGACTTTAAAGTATCTTCAAAATTATTAGAGAACAACTCATCAAGTTCTTCAAAAGAATATGTTTTTAAAGAATCAGGAATTTTAAAATCAGTGGTAATAGATTGACTAAAGGAATAATAAATACCAAATAAAATAAATACTAGCTGCGTTATTCGTGCTATTTTATTCATGTCGTTTTTAAGAGTGTGTACTACAATGACTCTACATTAAAACCTACAGTTTCTTAATTTATTTACGATCAATTAAAAAATCAAAAGTGAAAACAACTCTAAAAAAGAAATTAACTCAGATATTCTATAGGGTCTAAGGGTCACTATATTGCTGGTTATTGCTAAGTAAATATAGCATTTTCTGATTTAGGGAATTACCAACTCTAAGAGCATATTTCTGCATTTGATTAAAGTTTTTGTAAAACAATAAAACAAAGTCTGGTTTCCAGAATCACTACTCGCCATTCCCGAAACCAGACTGCAATACCTTGTTTTTTAAAAGGTTAGCTCGTTACCTTTGATTCACAAGGAGTTCATAATTATACTCCGTTCAAGCTTGAATCAAAAGGAAGAACCTGAAAATCCAAAACAGAGTAAGGAAAATCAAAAATCAACTTATAATGAAAAATTCACAAATGTTTAACATAGACGGTATAAAAATATTAGATAAAGAACAAACAAAAATGATTAATGGAGGAAGTGATGATAACTTCGTTTGTACGCATGTAGGAGGCGTATATATCTGTTTTGATGTTATTGATGTTGTAGCGTAACCAATTATTAATTCACGCAAAATATTCTTAAAACAATAAACACAAGTCGTGAGCACAATAGCATTCACAAATATTCAATTCTAAAACTCATAGTTATGTTAAAAAAACTTTTAACTCTTAATGGAACGCAACAGTTAAAACGGCAACAGCAAGCACTTATTAAAGGAGGTATATTAATATCCTGTTCTAGAAATTCGGATTGTCCACCTCAATTTTCGATATGTAGTAATTCTGGACATTGTTTTAGACCAGAATGCACTTCCAATTCTGATTGCGGTCAAGGTGATGTTTGTCACAATTATCACTGTATGACCTGCTAATAAATAATTAATCTTAAATAAAACACATATAAGGAGATTTGCAAAGACCAGAGGCCAAATCCAAAACAAAAGTCAAGGGATTTAGCCTCTGCTTTACACTCAGCAAACAAATCTTCTTTTAACTTTTAAAACACTTTACATTATGAACTCACTTATTTCAAAATCACGTTATCTTTTAACTATTTCAATCCTTACGGGATTATTCTTTGTTGTTTCTTGTGAAAAAGAAGAAGCTTTTGACGAGCCAACAGAAATCCAAAACACTGTTGACACCACCGAAAAAGCATTTCAGATTCCCGATAGGCCAGATTTCAATCCACCAAACATTCCTCAACCGCCAAGATTTGATGCGCATTGCGTAGTAAGACTAGCGTACCTATCTTATCTTAGAAGATGTCCAGAAAATGCAAATGTTGTTAATGGTTGGATTAGTGTATTACGCACACGCGGATTTGCTGATTTGGCAAAAGGGTTTATTACATCGAATGAGGCGAGTGTTAAATGGAATTCTCAATACCATAGCTATCTATCAAGAAATAATTTGAACAGTGTTGAAGTCCATAAATTTATATATATCGCTTACCGAGGTTTACTTTTAAGGGAGCCCGATGTAAATGGAGGAAAAGGTTGGACCACTGTTTTTTATGATAGAGGCATTCGAGCCGTAGCAAATGGTATTGCAAACTCTGCAGAGTTTAGACGTAGATTAAACAATATCCAAACAGAATGTAATAATGCTGCAAATCAGTGTACCTTTTAATTTTTATTTTCCGAATCGAGAATTAAAAAATGTAAGCCTTCTGTTCATGGGAGGCTTACATTACTGCATATACTGTTTTTATTTTTTAGAATAGAGTATAAAAATTCCGATTCCAACAAGTACGATTCTTAAATAATCAAAAAAAGATAGTAACATTTCATTTTTCCTTGAACATACTGGTAAAGATTCACTATTTGAATCATTAAATGAGTATTAATAATTTAAAACAAAATTATGTTAAAAAGCATTTTAAATTTAGAAGGAGCAAAAGAATTAAACAGAAAAGAATTAACTACTCTTAAAGGAGGAATTATTGCTTATGATGGAGGCCCATGCCATCCTCTAACAGCAGAATATTACCCCCATTGCAAAGAGGATAATAGCGATGATGATGTAGCCTAAAGTAATTCGTTAAAAAAAAAGATTGTCCAAAATTTTGGACAATCTGCTACAAGCATGTTATTTTTCAGGTAAAAGAATAAAAATCCCAATTCCTACAAAAACAATAATTTGTAACCATTTTAATACCAAACCAATTTTTGCACTCTTTTTTAAATAACTCGAAATTGACCCAGAGAGAATAGCTATCATTCCAAAAATAACAAAGGACACCGCTATAAAGAGAAATCCGAGAATATAAAACTGCCACACACTACTCATGGTTTCGCTAAATAAAAAGCCAGGAAAGAACGCTAAAAAAAATATAGAAACCTTCGGGTTTAATACATTCATAATAAACCCTTGCCGAAATAACTGTCCTACACTCTTTTTAGGCATAGCATCTTCAGAAAGGTTTACAGAAGCCTCACTTTTAAATACCTTATAGGCAAGAAAAAACAGATACAAGGCGCCAAATAACTTAATAACAAAATATAATACTTCGCTCTGTTTAATAAGGATCGATACTCCAAACGCAACTAAAGTTGTATGTATCAAACAACCCGTCATCAAACCCGTAACTACAGCTAATCCATACTTTTTACCATTGACTACACTTTGCATCAATACAAAAATATTATCTGGTCCCGGAGATACTGATAATGCCAATGTTGCTATAACAAATGTGTAAAGAATTTCGTAATTAAAATCCATCAAAGATTATTTCTTAAGTAATGCTTTATTAATACTTTTAATTAATCGAGGCCCCTCATAAATAAAACCTGTATATAATTGTACTAGACTTGCTCCTGCTTCTAACTTTTCTAATGCGTCTTTAGCAGAATGTATTCCGCCTACTCCAACAATAGGAAATGATTTATTACTTTTTTCGGATAAGAAGCGAATTACTTCGGTAGATCTATTTGTTAACGGTTTACCACTTAAACCTCCATTTTCGTTTGTTAACTCAACTTCTGATGTTAAGCCATCTCTAGAAATCGTAGTATTAGTAGCTATAACTCCTGCTATTTCGGTTTCTTTAACAATATCAATAATATCCAATAGTTGATCATCTGTAAGATCTGGTGCTATTTTTAATAAAATAGGTTTAGATACGGGCTTCTGTGTATTTCTTTTCTGTAATGTATTTAGAAGTTCGGTTAATGGCTCTTTATCCTGCAGAGCTCTAAGATTGGGCGTATTAGGAGAACTAACATTTACGACAAAATAATCTACATATTCAAAAAGTGAATCAAAACAAATGATATAATCATCTACGGCATTTTCATTAGGAGTTATCTTATTTTTTCCTATGTTACCCCCGATCAATACGCCTTTGTTTTTTTTCAATCGTTTTACAGCATCTTCAACTCCTCCATTATTAAACCCCATTCGATTAATGATCGCGCTATCACTTTTGAGCCTAAACAATCTTGTTTTAGGGTTTCCTACCTGTGGTTTGGGAGTTAATGTTCCTATTTCAATAAAACCAAAACCAAAATTATGCAATTCATTAAATAATCTGGCATCTTTATCAAATCCAGCAGCTAATCCAACTGGGTTCTTAAATTTAAGCCCAAAAACCTCTCGTTCTAATCTAGAATCATTTACCCTATACAATGCCTTAAATAAAGACGTCATCAAAGGTAGTTTTGAAACAACTTTGACCATTTTAAAAGTTAAATGATGTACTTTTTCCGGATCAAATAAAAATAATATCGGGCGAAGGAGAAATTTATACATTAATTATAATTTTGCGTAAAAATAAGCCATCCAAGGTTCTAATAAAAGTGTATTTTTGAAATCTTCAGATATATAAATATTGATTGTTATGATTTCAAAAAAACACATCATCAATCGGTTTGTTAGTTATGTAACCATTGATACCGAAAGTGATCCAGAAAGTAATACCACTCCAAGTACTCAAAAACAATGGGACCTAGCCAATAAACTTGTTGAAGAATTAAAGACTATAGGACTCAGCGATGTTAGTATAGACGAGAATGCCTACATAATGGCAACTTTACCATCAAACATTGCTGAAGAAGTCCCTACAATAGGTTTTATCTCTCATTTTGACACCAGTCCTGACTTTACGGGAGCCAATGTAAAACCTCAAATCGTAGAGAATTATGACGGGAGGGATATCATTTTAAATGCTTCTGAAAATATAGTTCTTTCTCCTGATTATTTTGAAGATTTAAAACTATATAAAGGACAAACACTCATTACTACCGATGGGACCACTCTATTAGGTGCAGATGATAAGGCCGGAATTACCGAAATTGTTACAGCGATGGAGTATTTAATACAACATCCAGAAATTAAACACGGAAAAATACGTATCGGGTTTACTCCAGACGAAGAAATTGGCAGAGGAGCTCACAAGTTTGATGTCAATAAATTTGGTGCCGACTGGGCGTATACTATGGACGGAAGCGAAATCGGAGAATTGGAATATGAAAATTTCAACGCTGCTGGTGCTGTCGTTACAGTAAAAGGTAAAATTGTTCACCCTGGGTATGCCAAAGGAAAAATGATCAACAGCATGTATATTGCTCAAGACTTCATTAACTCACTCCCAAGAATGGAAACCCCTGAACATACAAGTGGTCGAGAAGGTTTTTTTCATCTACACCAAATAAAAGGAAGTGTTGAAGAAACGCAGTTGCAATATATTATTAGAGATCATGACCGTGAGCATTTTGAGGCTCGAAAAGAGGTTATGAAAAATTTGGCTGCCGAAATTAATAATCAACATGGCAAAGAGGTCATCAATCTAGAAATAAAAGATCAGTACTACAATATGCGCGAAAAAGTTGAACCCGTTATGCATATCGTAGATATAGCCGAAGAAGCCATGAAAAGTATCGGTATTACACCATTAATAAAACCTATACGTGGCGGAACAGATGGTTCTCAATTAAGTTATATGGGATTACCATGCCCAAATATTTTTGCGGGAGGACATAATTTTCATGGTCGTTATGAATATGTACCCGTAGAAAGCATGATTAAAGCAGTTGAAGTTATCGTTAAGATTGCAGAATTAACAGCTAAATCAAATTAAAAAACTGAAGTTCGAAATATTTACGTCATAACGGCTATCAATTAAAAAAAATAAAAAAGATTTACGTGTTGAGATTTTTTTGTTCGTCATATCTATGAATAAAACAAAAAAACAGTTCAACATGAAGAAAATTTTAGTAATATCTTTATTAATTATTGGGTTTAATATACAGGCGCAGGAAAGCGAAATTAAAAAGAGTGAAAACAGGCATGAATTTAGATTTGATGCTTTTGGAGCTTTGGTTTTTGAAAATTTTGAAATCAATTACGAGTATGTACTTAACAAATATTCGGGAGTCGGTATAGCAACTAGTTTTAGTTTGGATGACGATTTCAGCGAATATCAGGCTTTTGCAATTGAGCCCTATTACAGACAGTATTTCTTTAACAAGAAAGACTTTGGAGCAAGAGGTTTCTTTGTTGAAGGGACATTACGTGTAGCCGGTGGTGAAAATGAATTCTTAAATATTCAAAATAACACAACAGTTAACGAGAATTGGACAGATCTGGGTATTGGTCTTACTCTTGGGCAGAAATGGGTAAGCGACAACGGGTTTGTATTTGAAATTAGTATTGGGGGAGGACGTTATTTACTTGATGAGAGTTTGGATGAAGGCTTTATAAGAGGTGGTATACTAGTGGGGTATCGATTCTTTTAAAAGAGATGGTATAATAACAAAAGAAAAGCCCGATACAAATATGATATATTTTGTATCGGGCTTTTACAAGTAGGCTAGTTATTACTTAGCTTCTGCTGGCTTGTTTAATTTTTGACTCATCTCCAAAGAAATTGCAGATTTATCAAAAGTAAGTTTACCAGAGCCTGTTTCAATAATAACAGCGTTGTTTTTTTCACTGAAATCAAAAACTTTTCCGTGAAGACCGCTTTTTGTAACTACTCGATCTCCTTTTTTAAGTTCTTCAGCAAATTTCCTTTCCTTTTTAGCTTTTTGCATTTGAGGACGTATCATAAAAAAATACATCACAACAAATATCAGTATAAAGGGAAGAAACGATTGAATTTGTTCCATAAAATTATTATTGACCTGCTGGTGCTCCTCCTGCTGGCTTAGCCTTAGGAGTTACCATTGCTTTAATTTTAAGAATTTCTTTTCCAGCTTCAGTATTTGTAGTAATTGTAACTTGTTTAGTTTGCTGATTTGGCTTACCGTTAGAGTTAAATTTTACCAACATTTCTCCTTCACCACCTGGAGCAATAGGTTCTTTTGGCCATTCTGGTACTGTACAACCACAACTTCCTTTTGCACTTACTATTACTAAAGGAGCTTTACCTGTGTTTGTAAAAGTAAATTTATGCTCTACTACATCACCTTCATTGATAGTTCCGAAATCATGCTCAGTTTGAGCAAAAGTCATTACAGGTAAATCTGTACTCTTTGCATCACGCTCCGCAGCTATTTCTACATTTTCTTCTTTAACTTTCTTTGTAGCATCCTCTTTACAAGACACAACTGTCATAGCAAAGATACCTGCCAAAATTAAGATTCCTTTTTTCATTACTTGGGTTTTTAATTATTTGAGGGTTAAAAATACATTTTTTTTTGAACTACATAAGTCCTCGGCCAACTTTATTTAGTTTGCCGCTTTCTTGGTACTCTTTAGATATCTTATCAAGGATACCGTTGATAAAAATACTACTTTTAGGAGTACTATATTCCTTTGCAATTTCTAAATATTCGTTAATTGTTACTTTTACTGGTATTGACGGGAACTTCACGAACTCACAAATTGCCATTTTTATAATAGCTTTATCTAGTTCTGCTATTCGATCCTGATCCCAATTTGGTGTTTTACCATCAATTTCTTTGGCATACTCTGCCCCATTAAGGACTGTTTTTCTAAAAATATCAATCGCAAAGACCTTATCTTCCTGATCTTTATACAGGTTAGGTAGTGCTTTATCTTGGTCATGAGATGCTTTTACTTTTCGTAACATCTTAATAATTGCAGTATTTACTATAGGTAAATCATCAATCCAAGTTAATTTTTTGTCTTCGATATATTCATAAAGCTTATCGTTAGGAGCAATAACTTCTTTAAAAACATCAAGCAAAAAATCTTTATCTTCTCTAAAAGAACTCATTTTAGTACTCATATAATCCGAGTACAGCTCGCTTTCTTTAATAGATTTCCATAAAATAGCTACATATTCACTATCCAATTCCCAACAATTCAGCTTTTTTCTATCAATTTCTTCTTTGAGTTGGACATTTTTTTCGAGAGACAACAATACTTCGTTGTTCACAAATTTGGTATTTGGATTTTTTTCTTCAGAAGTAGCTAGGTATTTTTTTTGACTCTTTGCCAAAAAATCTTCTGCATGTTTTCTAATCTCTATTAAAAGTTGAAGATTTATCAAAAATAAATCATACATCTGATCAATACTGAAAAGAAGAAACTTTTCTTCTTTTTCAAGGTTATCGCTTTGAGTCTGCCCCATCGAATAGAGCGACTGCATTACTTTTACTCTAATATGTCTTCTGGTTAACATAGAATAATTACAAAGAACTTTATATTAAAAAACAACGGGCGAAAGTGTTAATTTAACTTTCGCCCTGCAAAAATACTATTATTTTTAATCTAGCTACTCAAAAACTTCTTTTTTATGTAGCCTCAGTACGTAATCTCTATTGTGCCTTTTTTCTAGCAGCTATTCTATCCTCTGCAATACTAAGTGCAGAAGCATTTGTTGTCATATTAGTTGCCTTGGCTTTATTTAAAATATCCAAAGTGGTTTCATAAATATTTTCTGTCTTTGCCATGATTTGCTCTCTTCCGTATCCTTCGATTTCGGCATATACATTAATAATACCACCAGCATTAATTAAGAAATCCGGAGCATAAACAATTCCTTTCTTTTGTAATAACGGCCCGTGAATATTCTCATCTGCTAACTGATTATTAGCAGCTCCCGCAATAACTTTTACTTTTAACTTATCAATAGTTTCATTGTTTACAGTAGCACCCAATGCACAAGGAGCATAAATATCCGCCGTTTCGGCGTATAAATCACTACCTCTATAAATTTCTACACCATACTTGGTTCTTACTTCTTCTAATCTTTCTTGATTAATATCACTAATAATCACATTCGCTCCTTCTTCTGAAGTTAATCGTACCAATTCTTCTCCTACATGACCAATACCTTGAACTAAGATTTTTTTACCTTCTAAGCTTTCATTACCATATGCAAATTTGGTAGAAGCTTTCATCCCCATATATACCCCATAAGCTGTTACCGGTGATGGATTACCTGCTCCTCCTTTGGATTCTGATATCCCAGTTACATAAGGAGTAACCTCTCTTACCGTATCCATGTCAGATGTTTCCATACCCACATCTTCTGCAGTATAATATTTACCTCCTAGAGTATGTACAAATTTCCCAAAACGGGTCATTAATTCTGGAGTCTTTAGTTTTTTAGGATCACCTATAATTACAGCTTTTCCTCCTCCAAGGTTTAATCCTGTAATCGCTGCTTTATAGGTCATTCCTCTCGATAATCTCAAAACATCATTTAGCGCATCCCATTCTGTTTTATAATCATACATTCTAGTTCCTCCCAGAGCAGGTCCTAAAATTGTGTTATGCACACCAATTATTGCCTTCAATCCTGTATCTTTGTCTTGACAAAAAACAACTTGTTCGTGATTATCAAAAGATAGCTGACCAAATACTGGGGCTTCCTTTTTTAATTGATTTGCAGTAAGCACTTCGGTTATCATGTATCGAAAAATTTAAACGGTTATAAATTATATAATATTCAAAATCAGACCGCTAAAATAATGTATTTTTATGAATTTAAAATTCAAAGCTGTTAAATTTTACGAATTCTTTAATAATTAAACACTTAAACTCATAGCTTCTATGCGTGCATTACGCCATCTAAATAAATACTTTTTTAAATATAAATATAGGTTATTGATAGGCCTATTTATTACAATCACAGCCCGGGTTTTTGCAGTAACAGTTCCTGCTTTTGTAGGTGATTGTGTGGATTTAGTTCGTGAATATTTAGACGGAAGAATATTAACTTACGACGATTTAGAAGACAAACTCTTGATTACAATCTCATTACTTATTGGAGCCACACTTATCGCTGCTTTTTTTACTTTTTTAATGCGCCAGACATTTATTGTAGTGTCTAGATTTATAGAGTTTGATTTAAAGAATGAAATTTTTCAACATTACGAAAAATTATCTCTTAATTTTTATAAAAAAAACCGGACTGGTGATCTTATGAATCGCATTAGTGAAGATGTGTCTAAAGTAAGGATGTATGTTGGGCCGGCAATTATGTATAGTGTAAATACGGTTACTCTATTTGTAGTTGTAATAGGATATATGATTAGTATAGCGCCAGAATTAACATTGTATACAGTAGCGCCGTTACCAATTTTATCTGTTTCTATATACAAGCTTAGTGTGGCAATACATAAGCGAAGCACCGTTGTACAGGAATTTTTATCAAAATTAACCACTTTTACTCAAGAATCTTTTAGTGGTATTACCGTTATTAAAGCCTATGGTATAGAGCCCGAAACGCAAAAAAAATTTACTGATTTATCCAATGCCAGTAAAGATAAAAACTTGGATCTCGCCAAGGTTCAGGCTTTATTTTTTCCACTCATGGTATTACTTATTGGTTTTAGTAATATTATAGTCATTTATATTGGCGGCAAACAATTTCTTGATGGCACCATCCAGGAATTAGGTGTGATTGTTCAATTTATTTTATATGTAAATATGTTAACTTGGCCAGTAGCTACGGTGGGTTGGGTTAGCTCAATAGTGCAACAAGCCGAGGCTTCGCAGGTAAGAATTAACGAATTTTTGAGTCAGGAACCAGAAATCACAAATGCAATAACTCAAAAAACAGCTATAACTGGAAATGTTAAATTCGACAATGTAACTTTTACTTATGACGACACTAATATTACAGCCTTAAAGAATATTAGTTTTGAAATAAAAAGTGGAGAAACTATCGGTATAGTGGGAAAAACAGGCTCCGGAAAATCGACCATATTAGATCTTATTGGGCGGCTTTATGATGTTTCTTCTGGTGAAATAAGCATTGGCAACACATCTATAAAACATCTTAACTTGTTTGATTTAAGAACACATATAGGATATGTCCCACAAGATGCCTTCCTATTTAGCGATAGTATCAAAAACAATATCAAGTTTGGTAAAGAAACGGCTACTGATGAAGAAGTATATCAAGCTGCAAAAAATGCCGTGGTACACACTAATATAATCGGATTTAATAATGGATATGATACCATATTAGGAGAAAGAGGTATCACGTTATCTGGTGGTCAAAAACAAAGAGTATCCATTGCCAGAGCAATAATAAAAGAACCATCTATCCTACTTTTTGATGATTGCTTATCGGCTGTAGATACCGAAACAGAGGAGGAAATTTTAAATAATCTTAATAAAATATCTCAAAATAAGACCACTTTTATCGTTAGTCACAGAGTATCTACTGCAAAAAATGCAGATAAAATCATCGTTCTTGAAGATGGGCAAATCATCCAGCAAGGCACTCATAATCAACTAATCAAGATTGAAGGTTACTATAAAGAGTTGTATTTAAAACAGCTTAGCGAAAAAGAAATATGAGTTTTTTTTGTGCGATTAACATTTTTTTTGGATTTTTGATTCAATCATAACATATAAATTAATTAAGAAATACGGATTATGAATGACAATGAAATGATGGAGAAAGAAGAGATTTTCTCAAAAGTTTTACGAGCAGGAAGAAGAACATATTTCTTTGATGTAAGGGCTACAAAAGCGGGAGATTACTATTTGACAATAACAGAAAGTAAGAAGTTTACGAATGATGATGGGTCTTTTCACTACAAGAAACACAAAATCTACCTTTATAAAGAGGATTTTGTAGGCTTTACTGAAATTTTAAATGAGATGACTAATTACATAGTCGACGAAAAAGGCGAAGAAGTAATTAGTGAAAGACATCAAAAGGATTATCAAAAATCATATGAAAAAGACACTGCAAACAATCAGGAAGAGGTAAGTGCTTCTACTGAAAGTTTTACAGATGTAAGTTTTGATGATATCTAAAAAAATATAACTTAGTCTAGTTAAGTTAAAGTTATGCAAACCGCTTCATTGTCTGAAGCGGTTTTTTTTATATTCACACATCAAAAAAATAACTCAACCGAAATGAAATATATCTTCATTAGTCTTTTTACTTTTCTTCACTTTGTTTCTCACGCGCAAAGTAATTTTTCTCTAGATTATTACCTTCCACAAAATGTTGCTTACGACACAAGCATACCTACTCCGCAAAGTGTTTTAGGGTTTGTTCCAGGAAAATGGCATGTTTCTCATGATAAATTAGTCAGTTATATGACGGAATTAGCTGCAGCTTCGCCTAGAATAACTTTAGAAAATAGAGGTCGTACTTTTGAAGATCGCCCCCTCCTATTATTAACAATCACTTCGGAACAAAATCACGATAATCTAGAACAAATAAGAAAGAAACATATAGCACTTACCGAAAATAATGCAAGTTCAATTAACTTAGAAACCTTGCCAGCCATTGTATACCAAGGCTTATCTATCCATGGTAATGAGCCAAGTGGTGCCAATGCGGGTTTGATTGCTGCCTACTATCTTGCCGCGGCGCAAGGCCCAGAAATAGAAGAGCTTTTGAATGATGTGGTTATTCTATTTGATCCTTCTTTAAACCCTGACGGATTACAACGTTTTGCCTATTGGGCAAATACAAATAAAAGTAAAAATATAAGTACTGATCCCCAAGATCGTGAATATAGAGAAGTATGGCCGGGAGGAAGAACAAACCATTACTGGTTTGATATGAATCGTGATTGGTTACCTGTGCAATTGCCAGAATCAAGAGCTCGTATTAAAACTTTTCATCGTTGGTACCCTAATATCCTTACCGATCATCATGAAATGGGATCAAATAGCACTTTCTTTTTTCAACCAGGTATTCAATCCCGAACACACCCACTAACTCCAAAACTAAATCAAGAATTAACCAAGAAGATTGCAAATTATCATGCAAAAGCATTGGACAACATCGGTTCTTTGTATTATACCGAGGAGAATTTTGATGACTTTTACTACGGTAAGGGGTCCACTTTTCCGGATATTAATGGTGGAATAGGGATATTATTCGAACAAGGAAGTTCTAGAGGGCATGCGCAAGAAACAGATAATGGTGTATTAACATTCCCCTTTACTATAAGAAATCAATTTACGGCAATGCTCTCTACCCTAGAAGCAGCAAAAAAAATGCGAAAGGAACTTCTAAATTATAAACGTAATTTTTATGCCAATGCCCGGAAAGAAAGTTCGAATGGGGCTTATATTTTCGGAAATGAAAAAGATGCCGCTTCAGTGTACCATTTGGCAGAAATTCTTAAAAGGCATCAAATTAAATTACATGAACTCAAACAAGATATTTCTATCGAAGGTAAATCATATAAAAAAGGTTACAGTTATATTGTTTCCAAAAATCAAAAACAAAAACGTTTGCTAAAGGCTATTTTCGAAAAAAGAACAAAATTTCAGGACAGTCTATTTTATGATATTTCGGCATGGACATTTCCATTAGCATTTAATCTTGATTATGCCGAAAATGTACCCCTATCTAATTTGGGAAATGAAGTTTCTGAACTCAAACATAGAACTGCAAAATTGGTTAACAAAAGTGATTATGGTTATCTTATAAGATGGCACGAATATTATAGTCCAAAAGCACTCTATCATATACTATCCAAAGGATTGCGAGCCAAAGTAGGTCTTAAACCTTTTTCTCTGGAGAATGCCACCTATGACTATGGTACCATTTTGATTCCTGTACAAAACCAGAACCTGAATAGCAACGATCTTTATACATTTTTACAAAAAGTTGCCGCTGACAATCATATCGATATCACCGGAGTATCAACAGGGTTAACAACGGGAATAGATCTGGGAAGTAATCAGTTCAGGACATTGTCCTTGCCTAAAATTGGATTATTTACGGGCTCAGGCGTTACCCCATATGATTCTGGTGAAATCTGGCATTTAATGGATCAACGCTACGATATTCCTATTACAAAATTGAATATCGACAATTTAGGGAGATTAAATTTGTCTAAATACACGCACATTATTTTACCCAATAGTAGAGGTAATTTATCTAAAGAAAAAACAGAAAAACTTAAAAAATGGATTCGGGCAGGCGGAACATTGATTGGCTATAGAAATGCAGCGCAATTCTTTAAAAACAATGCTCTTATGAATATTGAATTTATAAAACCCGAACATAAAGCTAACAACATATCATTTGAGCAAAAGCAAGATTTTTATGGAGCACAAGTGATAGGTGGTGCTATTTTTGAGGCCAAAGTTGATCGATCGCACCCAATAAATTATGGTTATAAGAATGATAAGATCGCAATGTTTAGAAACACTACTCTATTTATAAAAACAGATAAACAAAGTTACAACAACCCTATACAATACACCAAAAAACCATTATTAAGTGGGTATATCAGCAAAAAGAACCTTGATTCGCTATCCCAAACAGTACCGTTTAGAAAAAATGATTTCGGAAAAGGAAACACAATATTATTTACCGACAATACAAATTTTAGAGCATTTTGGTACGGCACCAATAAATTACTTATGAATGCCATTTTTTTTAGTGATGAGATGTAATCTCAAATTCGGATACTGTTGAGCGACTTATAGAAGACCTCTGAACTCAAAATAATGATGCAGGACTTCATTAGGAGCTTCTACTTGTGGATAATGACCAATTTCTTCAAGAACTATTACATCAGCATTGGGAACGATTTTTTTATAAAATGTAGCCATATGTTTTCCCGAAATCGGATCACAACCGCCATCAATCAATCGTTTAGGTATATCTGTATGCTGTATAGCTTCTCGCCATCTGATTTTATGCGTGTCTCTTTCGGTAAGGTATTTTATCAGTTTCGGAAGCACATCCTTTCCCGAATTATAATCTATTAATTCCCAAAACTCATCAATTTCTTGATCACTTGGCTGGGTATCTTTACCAAATATTTTTTTAAAATTTTTGGCCAGTGTATTTCTTCCCATAAAATGTTTCAAAAGTGCTCCAAGAGGAGTAAGAAGTAATTTTTGCGTTGTCGTCGGGAAATTTGTTTCAGGAAACATTCCTCCATTTAAAAATACTACAGATCGAATTTTAAAGGCATAATTATCATCCTCTTTACATCTCGCCAACATCTCTTGCACAACTGTATCTCCATAATCATGAGCTAGAATATGAAATTCTTTAATATTATGTTCTTCAAGAAAATACTCCCATAAATCGACTTGAGCAGCAATGGTATATTTAAAATCTTTCGGTTTTGATGAAAATCCATACCCCATCATATCCAAGGTAGAAACCTTGTATTTCTTCACCAAAGCATCCCAAACCTTGCACCAATCCCAACTAGCCGTAGGAAATCCATGTACAAGAATTAAAGGCGTTCCGTCACCTTCTTGTTTGTAAAAAATTTGATGCTTCTCTTTATAAGTAAAATAAGAGCCCGAATCCTTCCAACCTTCTAATGTCATACTATTTTTTTCCAAACATTTTTTGAATTACCCAGGCTGGTCCTATTAATAAAAACTTGAAATCATCAATAAAAGATGGCTTTTGCCCCTCTATTTTGTGGCCATAAAACTGTCCTATCCATGCTGCTACAAAAATACCTATAGATACCAACCATAGCGGAGCATACAGGCCAATATAATAATTTGCAATTATACAAAAGGTCGAGAAAAGTAAAATTTGTAACGCCATTTTTATAGATAATCTAACATAAAAGAATAGCACAAACAGTAAAATCACAAAAGCCCAATTCTCTATAAAAGGGTTTGTTCCTGGTAATATTGAAGCCAGCAATCCATTAGGGATACTCATTAACAGTCCTACGATTGAAAAAAATATTGCCGGAACACAGATAAAATGTATCGCGATATTTGTTTTATTTTGGTGGCTTACAGCGTATTCCTTAAACCATGTTTCTAAAGATTTCATACGTTTAGTTTTATTAATTCACTGAACAAAAATAGCATATATACATATATAATTTATTAAACCATTGACATTGATATATTCTATGAATTAAAGTAAAAATTAGTTGTAACTAAGGTAGTAATTTTTAGACTTATACTATATAAAATTGTAATTTGGAACCTCTCAAAAATTAAAGTTATGGCACGTACTCCTTCAAACATGTTAGCTCTTGGCACTAAAGCACCGGATTTTACATTAACCGATACGGTCACAAATGATTTAGTTTCTCTACAAAATATCAAAGGTGAAAAAGGAACGGTCGTAATGTTTATTTGTAATCATTGCCCATTTGTGATTCACGTAAATGAAGAAATTGTACGAATAGCCAATGACTATAGAGTTCAAGGATTTGGTTTTGTGGCTATTAGTAGTAATGATGTTGAAAATTATCCTCAAGACGGCCCTAAAGAAATGTGGAAAACTGCTCGAAAAAACAATTACAGTTTTCCATATTTATATGATGAAACGCAAGAAGTAGCTAAAGCATATGACGCCGCTTGTACTCCCGATTTTTATCTATTTGATGCAGATTTAAAACTTATCTACAGAGGCCAACTAGATGATTCTAGACCCGGAAATGGAATACCTGTAAACGGGCGTGACCTTCGTCAAGCTGTTGATGCCGTGCTTCGAAATGCCAAAGTATCTGAAGATCAAAAACCTAGTATTGGATGTAACATAAAATGGAAAAATTAATGTATGCTACCTATCATTACATTTCTTCCTTGTACTATAAGTGACATTACAGATTTAGTAAAAATAAGTCAGCAATTTTATCCCGAACATTATACCCATATCTGGAAAAATGATGACCCCAGTTATTATATAGACCTAAGTTTTAGTCAAAAAGCCTTTGAGAAGGATTTCGAGGTTGAAAATATCTTATATTTTCTTATTCAGAAAGGAGATGAGAAATTAGGTTTATTAAAGATTCGTAAACACCAAGCTATTGAAGGCTACGCTAAATTTGATGCATTACAATTAGAAAAAATATACCTTTTAAAAAATAGTATCGGCATGGGGGTAGGTAAAAAAGGGATAGAATTTGTTAAAAATTATGCCAATAATTTGAACAAAAAAATAATCTGGCTTGATGTTATGACCACAAGTCCTGCATTGTATTTTTACCAAAAAATGGATTTTAAAACTATTTCTTACTATATGCTAGATTATCCAGGGCTCAAAGATGGGTATCGAGAAATGCAGCGAATGATATTACCTCTTTAAGATAATCCAGCTACTAGGTTAAGATGTGCCAAATGATGATTACCGTGCCATGCATAAATACCAATATCCTCGGCCAAAGAAATTGCAATATTACCCTCTGGATGGATGAATTCTTTTTTAAGATCTTGAGTAGACAGTCCTTTTAAAAAATAAACCCACTTGGCATGTAATGCCTTTATCATATCCACAGAGAGATAAATTGGAGCTGACTTAGTATCGAACAACTCTGCCCATAATCCTTCATTATAAGCCTTTATTATTGGTTTATCCTCGGTCATTGCCCATTTAAAACGAATGTATCCATTATGATGGCTATCATGGATATGATGTATTACTTGCCTGGCTGTCCATCCTCCTGGGCGATACGGAGTTTCTAATTGCTTTTCGCTAAATTTTGCTACCAGATCGGCAATTTTGGATGGCAATTCTTCTATATCCGATATCCATTTTGCAATATGATCAGGGTTAATTTTTTGGGGACATTCAAATGTTCCTATAGGATATTTAAGATCCATACGTGCGTATATTATTCAACCTTAGCGTACATAAATTCTTCATTCGAGAAAAGATCTACTAAGGTAAGTACATTTTCGTCAATATTTTCGATTTTATATCTATACATACGATCATCCATAGGAAAAAAACATACTAGTACCCCTTCTTCAATCCTCGTTTTTAAACGATTCGCGAATTTCCCATTATAAAAATTAAATCGTATCGTTCCTTCAAAAATAATATAATCCTCGGTGTTTTGAATAAACAACCATTTCCCTTGTAAGGCATTATAAGTATCTTTGTTATAGAATTTATTATCTAATAATCCTTTCATTTTATTAGCGTATCCAATAAAATCAGTTTCGGCGGTTACCTCGGGCAAAGGAGATCCTATAGTTTCTTTGTCAACTTCATCTTCACCATTAAAAAAGTGTTTAGATTCATATTTGGTAAAAGCTCTTGAATAATCCAACACTTTACGTCCATTTTCGTCGGTTGCGGTTAAATAAGGTCTCTGTTTGTAATTTACATGAATCAACTGGTCATTCCAGAAATAAAACTCTGTCACTATATTAGCACTCCGAGTACTTACTTTTCTTTTAATTTTTTTAAGTCGATCGTGCTCATAATAACCTTCTAATTCTGCACCATGGTCAGCCATCTTGTCCAAGAATTCTTCGGGGTCCAAATAAAAGGTTTCAAAATCTATATAGCCGTCTATAATTTCCATTTGATCTTTTATACTTGTCAAAACCTCTTGTTTATCTTGACCAAATGAAAAATAACTACTACATAGAAGTAATAAAATGGTTAATAATTGTCTCATATCTAGGGGGTTAATCGGTTTTTGCTTAATAAATAATCAGTAGGCCTAAATATTTTTAACAAAATGATTTTCACCAAAATATAAAAATCATTTTGTTAAAAGAAATTAAAAATCCTAAAAATGATTTAAGCTCTAAAATTTTTTACTTACATAATTTTATCAAACGACATACTATTTTACCTTTTCTGACCAAATAATACGTGTAATTTACTTCATTACATATATTTTATTTTCTAAAAAAAAAGTCCCTAAACTCTATTAGGGACTTTTTCTTTACTTATATTACTAATACAGTTTTCTACATTATTTTACGTTTACCAATTCAACATCAAAAATAAGTGTTGCATTTGGCGGTATTACTCCACCTGCTCCTCTTTCTCCGTATCCCAGATAAGGAGGAATTACAAAACGTGCTTTATCTCCAACCTGTAACAATGCAATTCCTTCATCCCATCCAGAAATTACCTGTCCCATTCCTAACGAAAAATCAATAGGCTCGTTACGTTTATACGAAGAGTCAAATACCGTGCCATCAGTCAAACTACCTTTGTAATGCACTGATACTGTGTTTCCTTTCTCTGCTTTCGCTCCATCTCCTTTTTGGATAACTTTATAACGCAATCCACTATCTGTTTTATCAAATCCAGCTGCAAGTTCTTCTAATAGTTGCTCAGATTTCTTTTTCGCTTCTGCTTCTCTTTCAGCTTTTGCTCCATTAAATTGCCTAAAAGTTTCTACCGCATTAAATTTCTCAGCCTCTGCTCCTACTCTTATGATTTCTACTGCTTCAATAACATCACCTTGTGCAACTGCATTTACAACATCTAACCCTTCAACCACTTTACCAAAAACGGTATGTTTTCCATCCAACCAAGAAGTCTCTACATGCGTTATAAAAAACTGACTTCCGTTGGTACCAGGACCAGCATTGGCCATAGATAATACTCCAGGTCCATCATGTTTTAAATCAGGATGTATTTCGTCATCAAACTGATATCCCGGACCACCGGCACCAGTACCTTGAGGATCACCTCCTTGAATCATAAAATCAGCTATAACTCTATGAAAATTTAAACCGTTATAGTATGGTTTTCCCTGAGGGATTGCTTGGTTTTCTAAATTACCTTCTGCCAACCCAACAAAATTACCAACGGTTCCAGGTGTTTTTTTATATTCAAGATTAATTAGAATACTTCCTTTTGATGTATTAAACTTTGCGTATAATCCTTCTTGCATAGTTATGTATATTTTCTAGTTTTAATTTTTGAGTTGCAAAGATAACTAATTGCTAATGGTTTATCACATTAAAAATCAGGATAGTTTTCAACTCTAAATCAATCGAAAGTATTAAAAATATTAAGAGAATTTGAGCACTGTATTTCGAGAAGTATTATTTTATTTGTCGAATTAATTCTTGAGCTTCAAGGTGTTTAAAATTATTCTTATCCTTCACTATAGTGCTTAATGTTTGTAAAAGCAATTCTTTATTATTTTGTTTAAGATACACCATTGCTTTATACCAATCGGATTTTTTACTTTGCAATGTATTAGATCTGGCAAGTGAATCGAATTGATTAATAGCCTTATCAAACTTATCCAGTTCTAAATAAGCTACTCCTGTATAGATATAACTCAAAGGATTTATGGATTTTGCCTCTTTTTGGTATTTTACAAAAACATCAGCGGCCTCATTGTATTTTTTGTTTTCAAATAATATTTGCCCCTTTTCGATTAACTTGTCATTTTCTTCACCTCTGGTAATTAAAGAGGGAATATCATCTAATTGTATATATTCTGCATATAATTTATCATTACTATTGTCTTTAAAAACAAAAAGCGAAATTGTCATTAATACTGCAATTGCAGCTGCAATACCCATAAAAAAGGGTCTCTTATTTTTATTTGAAGAACGATTATCTGCTATAACCTCATCAATTGATGTCTTTAGAGCCGTCGCCTCATCGCTTCGAAAGAAAGATGTTAACTCTTTTTCTTTTTCGTTCTTTAATACCTCTTTATTTCCTACTGCCCAATCTTCATCATCATACACTAATCGCATATCTTTTTGCAATTTCAACTCTTGAGCAAGAGCTATATCCGCACGAACTTTTGCCTCAAAAACCTCCTTTTCTTCCAAGGACATTTCATTGTCAAGATATTTCTCTATTTCTAACAAAAAATCATTCATAAATCTTTTATACTATTATACCTAGGGTCATTTTTAATCAATTTTGTTAATTGCGATTTACAATTAAAAATACGTTGTCTTACTACATTATCCGAACTATAATCCAATTTTTCAACTATTTCTTTATAGGGTATTTTTTGAAAGAAAAGTTGAAGTAATTGTTTACAATTATCAGATATTTCTTTTAGCTTTTCTTGAAACAATTCCCATTTTTCTTGTTCCAAAACTGCCATAGTCATATCATCTTCTTCACCTACTAGTTCTATAGTATCCTCTTTTGTTACCATCCTTTTTTGTTTTTTTAGCTCTCTACGCCACAAATTCCTGCACGCGCCAAACAAATAAGCCTCTAAAGAGCTCTCTATTACAAAAGATTTTACTTTATATCTCCCGATCAATTGCAACAAAGCTTTCTGAAAAATATCTTCTGCATCCGTACGATCTCCAGTATTTTTTTGAATGTAACTTGCTATTTTTGGGAAAGAGGTGGTATACAATTTCTGTATAACTTCTTTATTTCCTGTTGCTAATTCTTTTAAAAGGTCTATTTCTTCCACAAGCGTTAAAGATTCTTTAACATATTTATTTTTATTACTTTTGCCTGGTAACATTTTTATGTAAGGGAAACATACTAATAAATTAGAAAACAAAAAAAATATTTTAAATGAAAAAATCAGCTTTATTAATTTTAGCTGCAATTTTTGTAATTGGGATACAAAGTTGCACTATTGACGAACAGGAAGAAATTGCACCCCAAGATTTCTCTATTACTAAGGGTTCCTTAGAAAAAAACAACTCACTAATTTTAACAGGTTGTTTTAAAACCATATATATAGATTATGGCAACTTGGACAATAGAAACAGAGGTGAATTCAGAGATCTTGCAGCATATAGATGGTTTAATAATCAGGTGATAATTGAAACTACCCTTTGCCCTTCGATCGAAATCTGGAAAGTACCTTGTGGTAGTCTTTCGCGCTACTCCGCTAAGAATGACGAAGAAGAAGAAATCGTAATTGATGCAGAAGAGAGTTTAACTCTTGGTGAAGGTGGGGCACCTCCTCCTCCATCTGTTACAAGAACTCCTAGGTATCTAGAGAATCGTCTTTTTCCTTATCATGCATGCATCACAGGAATCGAGGACCCTATAGATGATAACACAGAAGATGATAATCAAAATCCACCAATTATTACATCTCCAGATGATGATAATCCACATAACACGCCTGGACTACCTATTATAAATATTCGTTAATTAAAATTTTAGTATTTTCGATTTCTCTTTATCCATTAACCTTAACCCCAGGTAACATATGGGAACTTATAAATCGTTAAAAATTATATTTATATATTTCCTGATTCATAGCTGTATGGGTCAGGAAATATCTTTTAAGCTAGATTCTATTCATCAATTATCTGGTACGAATTATGAAAAGCTCACTCTATATTACGAGCTTTTTGATATACACAAAGAAAACGAAGATTTCACCCAATTGGGATCAGATGCGCATCAGGTAGGCCGTTGGTTATTTTACAAAGAAAAGAAATGGAAAGAAGCTCTTGCGACAACCAAAATTGCCTATGAAGCCAGAGAAAAAGCTACACCTTTTAACGCTGAGCTCTTAAAAAGAAGCTATTTTAATTATGCCAATTTTCATAAGCTAATTGGCAAACATGCTATAGCTATTCGTTATTTTAGAAAAATGCTAGAAGTAAAAGGGTCCGATTTCTTTCATGCCAAGGCCTACGGTTTGATTGGAAGTAGCTATAGTAAAATTGGAGATCCATATCAAGCCATAGAAAATCAATTACAAGCCTTTACATATTTTGATCCTATAAAGGACAAAATATTTATCATATCTAATCATATCAACATTGGTATCACTTACAAAAATATAAGAACTCAAAAAAGTTTTAGCAAAGCTATCTCACACTTATTAACAGCAGATTCTTTGATTCATACGGTTAAAAACCCTAGAACACATGATTTATATGCCATAAATAATAATTTGGGGGATATGTATTATAAAAAAGTAGGCCAAAAAAATGACATAAAAGCTATTGCCTATTTTGAGAAAGCACTCGAGCTTGCTCAAGAAATGAAAATTGAAAAAAATCTGGCCCAAGTTAATTTTAATTTGGGTATGATCTACAACAAATCAAACACCACACTTGCTGAATATTATTTTAATACTGCCCTATCTTATATAAAAGACAACAAAGGAGCTGCTTATTTGATTCCTAAGATACTTAGGGGACTAGGACAAGCTGCTTTTGCGCAAGGAAACTACACAAAAGCTCATGAATACTATAGAAAATCATTTTCTAAATACTTTAATCAAGAAATAGTTGATACCGATTGGTTACCTTCAAAGAAAGATTTAGAACTTACTTATATAAGAGAAAAGTCAGTTTTTCTGGAATTACTAAAATTAAAAACCCAGACCTATATGGCCAATGCCAAAAAGGAAAATGACAGCGTTTCTTATAAAAATGTGATACGAACTGTAAAAGTAGCAGATATTTTTACGGATCATATTATGAAAGAAAATTTATCCTATCGTTCTAAACTTGTATGGAGAAGCCTGACATCACAAATATTCGCTATAGGACTTGAAGCTTGTTATCAATTAGCTGACATTGAGACTGCTTTTTACTTTATGGAAAAGAACAAGGCGTTGTTATTAACTCAAGAAGTTGTTAAAAATAACATTAATCTTCCTAGTGATATTCTGGAAAAAAAGAAAAAACTTGAAAGTATGATCATTCGCCAACAAAGGCGATTTACAAAAGCTTCCATAGCCAAAAAAGATTCACTTAGCGCTGTTATATTATCTCAAAGAGGTATTTTGCAACAATTCAAAGATTCGCTTGCTTTGAATTATCCATCTCACTTCTCTGCTACATCTAATCCAAAAATACTTCCTTTGGTCAACATAAAACCCAAAAAAAATGAAGTAATTATTCAATACACAATAGCAGAATCTGTTGCACTAACCATCCCTCAAACCCATGGTATCATAATTACGAATAATGATACTCACCTTTTTAAAATTAGGCACACCAAAAAACTCTTGGATAATGTTTACGATTTAAGAAAACGATTAAATCATCCATTCAAAACCTCTACTGACATTTCTACATATAAAAAGGTTGCTCATGAATTGTACAATCAACTGTTCCCGGAAAAAATTCAAGCTCTTCTTAAGGATAAAAATATTACTATTATCCCTGATCGTCAATTGAGTTTTATTCCTTTTGAAGCCCTGGTTACGGATAAAGATCTAGGAACTTACTTAATAGAGAACACTGAAATAAACTATGTTTATTCTTTATCCTTTCAAAAAGAAAATGCATCCATAAATCGACAACATGAAAATGAATTTTTGGGTGTGGCCCCTATTAATTTTTCGAATGGCCTTTCGACTTTATCAAAAAGTAAACAGGAAATTGATAATGCTAAAAAATACTATAAAGGCTCTTCATTAATTAACACCCAGGCTATAAAAGATAATTTTACAGAAAAGGCTGATTCATACAAAATTTTACATTTAGCTACCCATGCAGATGCATCTGATTCTATCGCACCTTGGATAGCCTTTCATGACACCAAACTAACCATTGATGAGATCAACATATCCGAAACAAGCGCAGAACTTGTAGTATTAAGTGCATGTAACACTTCTTTAGGCGAGATTACTCATGGTGAAGGTGTACTAAGTCTTGCTCGAGGTTTTTTTGCATCTGGAGCAAATACAGTGATACCTTCTCTATGGAGTACAAACGATAAAACTACCACTACAATCACTTCTAGTTTTTACAAAAATCTAAGTGAAGGTAAAACTAAGTCTGAAGCATTGCGAATGGCAAAATTAAAGTATCTTAATAACCATACTGATGCAGAAACATCTCCACATTACTGGGCTCCTCTTATTCTAATTGGTGACAGTACAACATTATTACCTACAAAAGAATATAATGTAATACAAATTGTTTTTATTGTTATTATTGGCATTGTTATCTGTATCGTATCGCTTTATTTTTTTTGCAAAAGAAAAAACAACTACAATTTGACATTGCTTTAAAAAATTTAACATTTTATTAATTTTTCTTACTTTCGCGTGGTAACATTTTTATGTTTGGGGAAACATATTAATGAACTGGAAAACAAAAAAAGAAATTTAAATGAAAAAAACAGCTTTATTATGTATAGCTGCAATTTTGGTAATTGGGATACAAAGTTGCTCTATAGAAGAACAAGAAGAAATTGCACCACAAAATTTATCGACCACCAAAAAGGTGTTAAATAAGGGATTTACTCATCCTTTACTATTATGTAAAAAAACCATATATGTGAATTTTGGTACATTATCCTTTACTGCTCGAGCTAAATTTAGAGAAGACGCAAAACGAAGATGGTTTAATTCTATAATCGTTCAAGAATCTTCATGTCCATCAGTTGAAATATGGTTGGTACCTTGTGAAAGAATATATTATGGAGATGGAGTTCCCAAAAATGACGAAGAAGAGGAGATTGTAATCGATGCCGAAGAAAGTATGACTCTTAGTGAAGGTGGTGCAGCACATCCCCCTTATACAGGACGCCCTCCTGTTTATGAACCAAATAGTTCTTTTATTTACACCATATGTACTACTGTACCAGAAACTATCGACCCAAATCCAGATAATGACGATGACGGAGATACTGGTGATACCGTTGGTATACCCGTACAATAATTAATTAAAGTCAAGGTTACATAGATTTTTTCTTTACGTAATCTAATAATAAAAACCGGCTGATAACATAATGTTATCAGCCGGTTTTATTTTATACGAATTTCATTTATGCACTTTTCTTAAAAAAAAGTAAATCTTTATATAGTAACATCTCATGATTTCAGAAACTTCAATATAGGTAGCACTATCAAAGACATATACTCGAGTGTCTATAATTGTTCGGGATACTATTAGTTCAAAAATTCATAGATCATGAAGAAAAAAAAATTAGAAGGTTTATCATTAAGTAAAAATGTAATTTCGAGGCTTGGTGGGCTTAACGTAAAAGGAGGCCATCTAGGCACGACTACAAACTGTGGTTTTCCAGGGACTAGAGATTGTCCGGCCAATTCTGCAGCAACGCCATGTTTTTCGAGAAATTGTGTTGTATTAACAGGTGAATGCGGAGAAACTGATATGGGATGTAAATCTATTCACGTTGCATGCGAGTAATATCGTACAAAACGAAATAAGAGCAGGTTTCTGCTCTTATTTCGTTTTCTTATATCCCTAAATCTAGCACCAAAGACAAAATATTGGTAATTAGAGCAACTTATTTAATTCGCCACCTCACTAATAAATTTGATGCGATATAAACGAAGTTCTTCATCGTCATAATCACCATCAAACTCTTCAATAGCTATATCTATTTTATCATTTTCGGCTTCCAGAAAATATTCATGTATTTCTTCTTGCTGATCTTCGTCCAAAATTTCATCGATCCAATAGGCGATATTTAATTTTGTACCACTGTACACAATAGCTTCCATTTCTTTTATAAAAGCTGTCATATCCATACCTTTGGCGGCAGCGATATCATCTAGAGGTAATTTCCGATCTACATTTTGTATGATATACAACTTAAGTCCACTATTGGCTCCTGTACTTTTGACTACAAAATCATCTGGTCGATCGATATTATTATCTTCAACATATTTTGCAATAAGATCTACAAAAGCGGTTCCATACTTTTTTGCTTTTCCTTCTCCCACTCCATGTACATTACCAAGTTCCTCGACAGTTATAGGGTACTTTAACGCCATATCATCAATAGATGGATCTTGAAAAACGACAAAAGGTGGAACGCCTAATTTTTTGGCTACCGACTTTCGTAAATCACGTAACATGCCGGCAAGTTTATCATCAGCTCCTCCTTTTGCAGCTGATTTTGCTGCCGTAATTATAGAATCATCGGTAGTTTGATCATAGATATGATCTTCGGTCATCATAAAGCTAATTGGATTTTTTAGATACTCTTTACCTTCTGGAGTTACTCTAATCACTCCATAAGTTTCTATATCCTTTTTCAGGTATCCCGCAACTAATACTTGTCGTACCAGTGCCATCCAGTATTTATCATCCTGTGCATTTCCACTTCCAAAAAATGGTTGTTGATGCGTTTTATGAGAAATTATCAGTGCATTGCTTTTTCCGATAAGGGTACTAACAAGATCTTTTGATTTATATATCTCACCTGTTTTACTTACTACTTCGAGCACCAGTTTTACTTCATCCTTGGCTTCATGTTTTTTCTTTGGATTGCGCACATTATCATCCATATCGGCTCCTTCTCCATTTACCTCATCAAACTCTTCTCCAAAATAGTGTAAAATAAATTTACGACGAGAAATAGAGGTCTCGGCAAAAGCAACCACTTCTTGTAATAATGCATGGCCTATCTCCTGCTCTGCCACAGGTTTACCACTCATAAATTTTTCTAACTTCTCAATATCTTTATACGCATAATACGCCAAACAATGCCCTTCTCCACCATCTCTACCTGCGCGTCCTGTTTCTTGATAGTAGCTCTCAATACTTTTTGGCATATCATGATGGATCACAAACCTTACATCTGGTTTATCGATTCCCATACCAAAAGCTATCGTAGCTACCACAACATCTACGTCTTCCATCAAAAACATATCCTGATGTTTTGCTCTTGTTTTTGCATCCAATCCTGCATGATATGGAACAGCCTTAACACCATTTACCTCTAGTGTTTGAGCAAGTTCCTCCACTCTTTTTCTACTTAAACAATATACAATACCACTTTTACCTCCATTTTGTTTTACAAAACGAGTGATATCGGCATCTACATTTTTAGTTTTTGGGCGTATTTCGTAAAATAAGTTTGGTCTATTAAAAGAAGCCTTAAAAGTTTTGGCATTACTCATTGCCAAATTCTTAAGAATATCTTCCTGTACTTTTGGTGTAGCAGTAGCCGTAAGGCCTATAATAGGGATATCCTCTCCAATTCTTTTAATAATGTTTCGCAGATTTCTATACTCGGGTCTGAAATCATGCCCCCACTCGCTTATGCAATGTGCTTCGTCTACCGCCAGAAAAGATATTTCTTGTGACTTCAAAAAATCTACATATTCTTCTTTGGTCAATGACTCCGGAGCTACATATAGTAGTTTGGTGACACCATTAATGATATCATCTTTTACTCTTTTAATTTCTGATTTATTCAACGATGAATTTAGCACGTGGGCTATTCCTTCTTCTGCAGAAATACTTCTAATTGCATCTACTTGATTTTTCATCAAAGCAATTAGTGGGGAAACCACAATAGCGGTTCCTTTACACATCAAAGCGGGGAGCTGGTAACATAGGGATTTTCCACCGCCGGTAGGCATTATTACGAAAGTATTTTGCTTATCGAGAATACTTTCTATTACCTTTTCCTGTAATCCTCTAAATTGACTAAATCCAAAATACTTCTTTAGCGCATCTTGCAAGTCAGTTTCATTCAAACTCATTAAATCTCTTAACTTTTATATACCAATTAAATAAAGATTTTACCAACACTAAAACCCGTTTCCCCAGTACAGATTTAGTGGATGTTTTCAGTTTCAATTTTAGTATGCCAAATATAAGGAAACCTTAAATTATTATCCTTTTTTTTGACAGTATTTAAAATTAATGCGGTATTGTATACCTTTGCGTAAATTAAAGATAATAAAATCTTTATTTATAACACGCAAATTTTTTAAATTTTGAATACCCAAGATACTATAATCTCTTATGCTAAAAAAACAATAGCAGAAGAAGCCCAAGCAATTGCTTATCTAGAAGAACTTATTGACGAAGAATTTTCGAAAGCTGTTGAAACCATACAACACTCTAATGGTAGAGTAATTATTACCGGTATAGGTAAAAGCGCCATTATAGCGACCAAAATTGTAGCTACAATGAATTCTACCGGAACTCCAGCCGTATTTATGCATGCGGCAGATGCTATTCATGGAGATTTAGGAAACATTCTTAAGGATGATGTGGTAATATGTATTTCAAAAAGTGGTAATACTCCCGAAATAAAAGTGTTGGTTCCTTTAATCAAAGGTTTCAAAAACCCTTTGATCGGTATAACGGCCAATAAAGAATCTTTTTTAGGTAAGGAAGCTGATTATGTACTTCATGCTTATGTAGACAAAGAAGCCTGTCCTAATAACCTTGCCCCTACTACTAGTACTACAGCGCAATTGGTTATGGGTGATGCTTTAGCAGTTTGTTTATTACACTTACAGGGATTCTCAAGTCATGATTTTGCTAAATATCATCCAGGAGGAGCACTCGGAAAAAAATTATACTTACGGGTAAGCGATATAACATCGAGCAATGAAAAACCTCAAGTAACACCAGATGCCAATATAAACACAGTCATTGTAGAAATGACCGAAAAACGACTTGGAGCCACTGCCGTTACAGAAAATGGAGCAATCATCGGTATCATTACTGATGGTGATTTACGTAGAATGCTTACTACCAACACATCTTTTGAAGGGTTAACCGCTAAAGATATTATGTCTGCTAATCCTAAACAAATCAATAACGATGCAATGGCAGTAGATGCACTCGAAGTGTTAGAAGAAAATTCGATCTCACAACTGCTAGCAGAGGATAATGGAAAATATGCAGGTTTATTGCATATTCATGACCTAATTAGAGAAGGTATTTTATAATGGCAGAATCTAAGAACAGAAACCCCCAGTCTATGTCTTTTCTGGATCATCTAGAAGAGTTAAGGTGGCATCTTATTAGAGCAACTTTGGCAGTCCTCATTGCTGGAGTAGTAGCTTTTATTGCCAAAGAATTTATTTTTGATGTACTTATATTTGGGCCCAAAAAACCAGATTTTCCTACCTATAAAGGGCTATGCAACTTATCAAAATTTCTTGGATTAGATGAAAGCTTATGCTTTAAAGAACTCCCATTTAGTGTCCAGAGTCGAAAGGTAGCTGGACAGTTTTCGGTGCATATATGGACCTCTATAACAGCCGGATTTATTATTGCTTTTCCTTATGTTTTATATGAGTTTTGGAAATTTCTTGCTCCAGCGCTATATGATAATGAGAAAAAATATTCGAAAGGCTTTATTATTATATGCTCATGGTTATTTTTCTTAGGCGTACTTTTTGGATATTATGTAATTACTCCTTTGTCAATTAATTTCTTAGGAGGGTATCAAGTAAGTAAAGAAGTGCTCAATGAATTTGACATAGACAGTTATATAGCATTGGTTCGTGCATCGGTGATTGCCTGTGGATTAATTTTTGAGTTACCCGTAATTATGTTTTTCCTCACCAAAATAGGTTTAGTAACTCCTGAATTTTTAAAAAAATATCGAAAATTTGCTTTAGTAATTGTACTAATTTTATCGGCTGTGATTACACCACCTGATATTGCAAGCCAAGTAATAGTGGCAATTCCTATTTTGATACTATATGAGGTGAGTATATATATATCGAAAATTGTGATTAGAAAAGAAAAGAAAAAACTACAAAATCAAGCATAATGAGTACTATAGTAGATGAATTTAATGCCTATCGAGAAAAAATGAATTCTCGTATTCTTGAAGATAACAACAAAGTAATCAAAAGAATATTTAATCTAGACACTAATGCCTTTATGGAAGGTGCTTTAAATGTTAAAACAAAAGAATTATTGGGATTGGTTGCGTCTGCCGTATTGCGATGTGATGACTGTGTACGCTACCATCTTGAAACATGCCATAAAGAAGGGATGACCAAAGAAGAAGTTGCCGAAGCTCTTAGTATAGCTACTTTGATTGGAGGTACAATTGTGATTCCGCATTTACGAAGAGCGTATGAATTCTGGGATGCCCTTGAAGAAAAAGCATCACAAAATTAAATACCATGTTTTAAAAAATAATGTACTTTTATCCGCACATTGCAGCAACACCCCAATGATAAAGAAGTCTTTCTAATATGAAGTTAAAAGCAGAAAATCTCGTAAAATCCTATAAAGGTCGAAAAGTAGTAAAAGGTATTTCGCTAGAAGTAAACCAAGGAGAAATCGTTGGGCTTTTAGGACCTAACGGAGCTGGTAAAACCACTTCTTTTTATATGATTGTAGGTTTGGTAAAACCAAACGGAGGAAAAATCTCATTAGAAAGCACTGATATCACTAAATACCCCATGTATAAACGTGCTCAAAACGGTATAGGTTATTTGGCGCAAGAAGCTTCTGTTTTTAGAAAATTAAGTATAGAAGATAATATTTTAAGTGTTTTACAGCTTACCAAACTTTCTAAAAAAGAACAACTACATAAAATGGAGGCCCTAATCGAAGAGTTTGGTTTAGGACATATTCGAAAAAACCGTGGGGATTTATTAAGCGGTGGTGAACGTCGTCGTACCGAAATTGCCCGAGCATTAGCCACTGATCCAAATTTCATTCTTTTAGATGAACCTTTTGCAGGTGTTGACCCCGTTGCTGTTGAAGATATCCAACGTATTGTAGCGCAATTAAAAAATAAAAATATTGGTATTTTAATTACCGATCATAATGTACAAGAAACTCTTGCTATAACCGATAGAACATATTTGATGTTTGAGGGTAGTATCTTAAAGGCAGGAATACCAGAAGAATTAGCCGAAGATGAGATGGTACGGAAAGTATATCTTGGGCAAAACTTCGAGTTACGGAAAAAGAAATTAGATTTTAATCAGTAACATTAACCTGCACTACTGTTTTTATCCTTCCATACTAGTGATATTAGAATATACAGAACAATCATCACCGGGATTGCTATAAATTGTACTAGCATAATTAAGATTGCAGCAATCATTAAGAAAATATATCTAACTTTATTTTCTTTAAATCCCCAGGTTTTAAACTTTAATGCAAATAAAGGAATTTCGGCATTCAGCAAATAACAGCTTATCACAGTAATCCCTATCAAAAACCATTTATTTAAGATCAATTCTAATACAAAGGTTTCTTGGTGAAATTTCAAAATTAATGGTAAACTAATAATCAGAAGAGTATTTGCCGGTGTGGGTAATCCTATAAACGAAGAAGTTTGTCTAGTATCGACATTAAACTTGGCTAATCTATAAGCCGAAGCTAATGTAATCATAAGACCTAACAGAGAGAGATACGACCAGTCAAAACTCATCAGCACTTGATTCGTATCCCAAGAACCAGGAACCACATAAAAAGGCTTCCCAAAAACTTGCGACAATAACTGATACATCACAATACCGGGTACTACTCCACTTGTTACCATATCTGCCAAAGAATCTAATTGCAATCCTAAATCACTTTGAGCATTAAGCATTCGAGCAGCAAAACCATCAAAAAAATCAAATCCAATACCAAATATCGCAAAAAAAGCTGCGAATTCTAGATTGCCATTAACCGCAAAGATTACTGCAATACAACCACAAAAAAGATTGAGGAGCGTAATACCATTTGGAACTTGTTTTTTAATCCACATGAATTTTTGATTTTGTGTAAAAATAGCAAACTATTTTGGTCTATTCATGAAGATTTAAAATATGACAGTATATCCTTAAAAAAAAGAAGTATGCTATTTTATAATTTGTAACTAAATAAGTTTATTTTCGTTATTCTATATAGTGTATATCTTTACTATGAAAAATATTCTATTAGCTATCCTCTCCGGATTACTATTAGCCATTAGTTGGCCCACATATGGCTTCCCTTTATTTCTATTTTTTGGTTTTACACCTTTATTGGTTGCAGAATACGGTGTTCGTAAAGAAAAATACAGTAAACTAAAAGTTTTTGGGTTAGCCTTTATCGCATTCTTTATTTGGAATATGATTACTACCTGGTGGATATACAACTCCAGTGCCTTTGGCATGTGGTTCGCAGAGATTGTGAATACTCTTATGATGACCATTGTTTTTTGGATCTATCATATTGTCGCTAAAAAAACCAATTTTACCATAAGCACACTATTTCTAGCTTGTTTTTGGATGAGTTTTGAGTATCTCCATCTACAATGGCAAATATCATGGCCTTGGCTTAATTTGGGTAATGGATTTGCAAGTTTCACCTCTTGGATACAATGGTACGAGTACACCGGAACTTTTGGAGGGACTTTATGGGTATGGATCGTAAATATTGGTGTTTTCAAAAGTGTTTTGCTCTTTTTAGAGCATAGAGACAAAACCATCTTATATCGAGCAGCAATTCGCAATGGATTATTCATCTTAATTCCGATACTTATTTCATTTGTTATCCTAAAGACGTATACCGAAGAAGGAAAAGATATTGAAGTAGTACTTCTGCAACCTAATATTAATCCATATACCGAAAAATACAATACTTCAGACAAACGTGTTGGAGAATTATTAACCACATTAACAAATTCGGAAATAACAGAAAGTACTGACTTTGTTATCGCCCCCGAAACTGTTTTTGCCGACAATAATAGATTACATCAATTTTCAAATTCTACCGCTAAAAAAACAGCAGGGAATATTTTAAAAATGTACCCCAACGCAAATTTTCTTTCAGGGATTTCCTTAATTGATGTATTCAATGATCCTTCAAGAATTAGAACACAAACAAATATCTACAAAGAGAATGTATTTTATGACGATTATAATTCTGCCTTTTTTGTTAGACCAGATGGGACTGATGAGTTATATCACAAAAGCAAGTTAGTAGTAGGTGTTGAAAATTTTCCGTATCAGAGTATACTCAAGCCAATTCTTGGAGATGTCATGATAGATCTGGGTGGTACTGTAGCCAAAAAAACCACACAAGAAGATCGCGAAGTATTCTTTACCAAAGATAGTATTGGCGTTGGAACCATGATTTGTTACGAAAGTATTTATGGTGAATTTACAACAGGTTATATAAAAAGTAAAGCCAATTTTTTATCTATCATAACTAATGATGCCTGGTGGGGTAATACACAAGGACATCGACAACATCTATCTTATGCAAAATTAAGAGCTATTGAAACCCGCAGGAGTATTGCTCGAAGTGCTAATACCGGAATCTCGGCTATTATTAATCAAACTGGCTCTGTAGTTACTTCTTTAGGATATGAAAAACAGGGTGCTTTAAAAGGAACATTAAAAACTAATGATAAGGTCACTTTTTATGTAAAGGCCGGAGATTATATCGCTAGAATTGCTGTCTTTCTCGCTATTTTTATCTTTTTATTTTCGGTAACTCGGCGTAAACAAAAAATAGCAACCTAGCATATTTATATGCTTAAAAAAAAAAGATCATAGAACAAGTAAAACCTTTTATAGAATCTATTTCTCTCTATCTTTACCACAATTTTAAAATTAATAAGTGAATTACGTATCTGTAGAAAATATAGCTAAGGCTTTTGGTGAACGAATTTTATTCGAAAACATTTCTTTTGGTATCAACGAAGGGCAAAAAGTTGGTTTTGTAGCCAAAAATGGAACCGGAAAAACCTCCTTACTCAATATTATTGCTGGTGATGAAGAACCAGATAGCGGTCAAGTAGTGTATAGAAAAAACTTAAAAGTTGCTTTTTTATCGCAAGAACCCAATTTGGATCCCAACCTTACTATCGAGCAAACTATTTTTGCTTCGGATAATGAAACATTACAAATTATTAATGCATACGAAAAAGCGTTACAAAATCCTGATGATGCAGAAAGTTACCAAAAAGCATTTGAGCAAATGGATGCTTTTAACGCATGGGATTTTGAAACTCAATACAAACAGATACTTTTTAAATTAAAATTAGATAATCTAACAAAAAAAGTAGGAGATCTCTCTGGTGGGCAAAAAAAACGACTCGCTCTTGCAAATATTTTGCTAAGTAAACCAGATTTATTATACCTAGATGAACCTACAAACCATCTTGACTTAGAAATGATCGAGTGGCTCGAGGAGTATTTTGCCAAAGAAAACTTCACGCTTTTTATGGTTACTCATGATCGATATTTTCTTGAAAACGTATGTAACGAAATCGTAGAATTAGAAAACGGTAAATTATATAGTTACAAAGGTAACTATGCATATTACCTAAATAATAAAGAAGCTCGAATTGCAAATGAACAAATCGCTACAGATAAAGCAAAGCAACTTTATAAAAAAGAGCTGGATTGGATGCGTCGCCAACCAAAAGCTCGTACTACAAAATCGAAATCCCGAATTGATGATTTTTTTGAAATAAAAGAACGCGCTCATAAACGTCGAAATGATCATCAAGTACAATTGGAGATTAACATGGAGCGTTTGGGTAGTAAAATTTTAGAAATCCATAAAGTTTCTAAACGTTTTGAAGATTTAGTCCTTCTAGATCAATTCGAATATGTTTTCAAAAAAGGAGAACGCATTGGTATCATTGGAAAAAACGGAACCGGAAAATCAACTTTTCTTAATATGATTACCGGCGGAGTTACCCCTGATCAAGGAAAAATTGTTACAGGAGACACTGTAAAATTTGGATACTACACGCAAAGAGGTATTACTATAAAAGAAGGTCAAAAAGTCATTGAAGTCATTCGCGAATTCGGAGATTATATTCCTTTAAAAAAGGGGAGGCAAATTTCGGCTCAGCAGTTATTAGAACGGTTCTTATTTGATAGAAAAAAACAATATGACTTTGTCGAAAAATTAAGTGGAGGCGAACGAAAAAGACTGTATTTATGTACAGTTCTTATTCAAAATCCAAATTTTTTAATATTAGATGAACCTACTAATGATCTTGATATTGTCACTCTCAATGTCTTAGAAAACTTTTTGTTAGATTTTCCGGGTTGTTTGCTCGTTGTTTCGCATGATCGTTATTTTATGGACAAAATTGTGGATCACTTGTTTGTTTTTCAGGGTAACGGGATAATTCAGGATTTTCCTGGTAATTATACCGATTATAGGATTTACGAAAATAGTAGCACACCAACAGAAGTTTCTAAATCTGAAAATTCTGAATCTAAAACAAAGAAAACCTGGAAAAAGGACAATAAAGCAGGGCTTTCTTATAACGAACAAAAAGAGTTTAATAGGATTGAGCGCGATCTTAAGAAATTAGAAATCGAAAAAAAAGATATAGAAAGCCTTTTTGCACAAGGCACACTTGAAGGGGATCAAATTAATGAGGAGTCTCAAAAGCTGCAACAGATAATTGATAAAATTGAAGAAAATGAAATGCGCTGGTTCGAACTTTCAGAAAAAATAGAAGAATAAACGATTTTAATACCGAATACATTTAATTCATTACACCTACATGTTCTTCAAAATTAAATCTTTTCTGAAGTTTATTTTCAAGGCTACCAATCAACATGGTGTTCACTCTCCTTTTGTTTACAATCTAATTACGCTGTGCTTTTATGATAAGGAAAAAAAGGCTTCTTATTCTTCTATAGAAGCCATATATGCAAATCAAAACGATACTCCGCCCGTATCCCTAAAAAAAGCCAAACTTCTTAATCGTTTACTAACGTATTTCAATTACAAACAGGTATTATTACTAGAAGAACATTCTGGTTTTATTAGTCAGATTTTACCCTTCTATAATGCCATCACTATTTCAAATCATATGGACCAAAGTGACAAATATGATTTTATATATATCGATTTAAATAAAAACACTATCGATCTTAAAAATATTGATGAACTTTTTCGTAAAACAAATAACGATTCTTTATTTGTAGTTAATGCGATTCATGCATCAAAGAGAAATGCCGATATCTGGACTCAAATTAAAGAACATTCTACAGTAAAAGTCTCTATAAACACTTTTACTATAGGCTTTATTTTTTTTAGAAAAGAACAAGTTAAAGAACATTTTACCATTAGATTGTAACAACTTTACTTGTAATGCGTCAAATAGGCGAATATTGTATCTTAGACAAAACTGCAGAGGTTATATCATATGGAAAACGTTATAGAGATCAGAAACATTATTAGAAATTTTCAATTAGGTCAGGAAACGGTTTATGTATTAAAAGGTATCGATTTAGATATCCTCAGAGGAGAATATGTTGCGATCATGGGGCCATCTGGGTCCGGAAAATCAACATTAATGAATCTTTTGGGATGTTTGGATACTCCTACTGGCGGGCAATATATCCTTAATGGTAATGATGTAAGCGAAATGACAGATAATGAATTAGCAGAAATTAGAAACCGCGAAATCGGTTTTGTTTTTCAAACATTTAATTTGTTACCAAGAACTACTGCTTTAGATAACGTAGCATTACCAATGATTTATGCGGGAGCGTCGAAAAAAGATCGCACGGTTCGAGCCGAAGAAGTTTTGACAGATGTAGGTCTGGCAGATCGTATGGATCATAAACCAAATCAACTTTCTGGTGGACAAAGACAACGCGTTGCGGTTGGAAGAGCACTTGTAAATAAACCTTCTATTATTTTGGCAGATGAACCCACTGGGAATCTGGATTCTAAAACTTCTATAGAGATCATGAATTTATTTGATGAAATTCATGCAGCCGGAAATACTGTTATTATCGTTACACACGAAGAAGAAGTTGCAACTCATGCGCATCGAGTGATCAGATTGCGAGATGGTGTTATCGAAAGTGATGTGAGAAATAAATAGTTTAAAGTTTAAAGTTAATTTGTATTTTGGTAATTCATTTTAACCAAAATTTATGCAACCCACTCACATCCTGCTTTTAATTGCAGGTTATTTTGGAATTCTTTTACTCATTTCATATTTCACAGGAAAAAATGCTGATAACGACTCTTTTTTTAAGGCTAATCGACAATCCCCCTGGTATATTGTAGCGTTTGGGATGATCGGTGCTTCATTAAGTGGAGTTACCTTTATTTCGGTTCCTGGGTGGATAGAAACCTCACAATTTAGCTATATGCAAGTTGTATTTGGCTATATTTTGGGTTATGCAGTGATAGGCACAGTATTACTACCACTATACTATAAACTTAATCTTACTTCGATATACACCTACCTGGATGAACGTTTCGGGAATTACTCATATAAAACGGGAGCTTCCTTTTTCTTATTATCTCGTGTTGTAGGTGCGAGTTTCAGGTTATTTTTGGTGGCTAATGTGTTGCAGGCAATTCTTTTTGATGCATTACATGTTCCTTTCTGGGTGACTGTAATTATCACAATCCTTTTGATCTGGTTATATACTTTTAAGTCTGGTATAAAAACTATTGTATGGACTGATACATTACAAACATTATTTATGTTGATTGCTGTGGGTGTTGCCATATACTATGTTGCAGACGATCTAGGAATTCAAGGATCAAACTTGATGGGATATATAATTGATAGTGACCTCTCAAAAATGTTTTTCTTTGATGATATTAAAAATGCTAATTATTTCTGGAAACAATTTTTGTCTGGCGCATTTATAGCGATTGTAATGACTGGACTTGACCAGGATATGATGCAAAAAAACTTAACTTGTCGTAGCCTAAAGGATGCACAAAAAAATATGTTCTGGTTTACTATAGTGCTTACTTTCGTAAACTTCGTATTTCTTGGTCTTGGGTTATTACTCACTCAATATGCCGCCCAAAATGGTATTGATGCGCATAAAGATCAATTATTTCCTGTCATCGCTACAAAAAGCGGTTTAGGTTTTGGTATTGCTATCTTTTTTGTTCTCGGTTTGATCGCTGCCGCATATAGCAGTGCCGATAGTGCGCTAACCTCTCTCACTACATCCTTTAGTATAGACATATTAGATCTTGAGAAAAAATATAGCCCAGAGGATCAAATAAAAACACGTAAAAAAATTCATGTTCTTTTTTCACTAATTCTTATTCTGGTGATCATTGCCTTTAAGTATATCATTAGAGACGAAAGTGTAATAGCGAAATTGTTTGTATTTGCAGGGTATACGTATGGTCCTCTATTGGGACTATATGCTTTTGGTTTGTTTACCAAGTTAAATGTAAAAGATCGTCTGGTTCCTATTATTGCTATTCTATCTCCAATTTTATCTTATATCATTAGTGTTAATAGCAGTACGTGGTTTGGTTTTGAATTTGGTTTCTTTATTTTAATCCTTAATGGTTTTTTAACCTTCCTAGGATTAATATTGATCCGTAGAAAGTAGCACCAACGTACAAGCAACCTCAACTTCTATATCAGCTGCTTTTAATAGTGCATAGAACTCAGGGTTTTCTGTACCAGGATTAAAAATAACTCTATTGGGTTTTAGATCAATAATATAGTCATAGTATGCTTGTTGTCGTTTAGGATTTAAATATAAGGTGACAGTATCTACATCTTCAAAATCTTGTAATCCTGTTTGAATTGTTACGCCTGCAACCTCTCCCTCTCTAAGGCCTATTGCTTTTACTTCATGCTTATGATTGGTTAATTTCTGAATAACAAAATTTGAATACCGATCTGGTTTTAAAGATGCTCCAAGTACTACTGTTTTTTTACTCATAAAATCATTTCAATTTGTGGCAATTTAGGGATCCAATATAGATCAAATAACGGTAAAAACGTTAAAAAAATAAGTCATAATGTTAAAAATAACCGAAGACTGTAACACAAACCAGAGGACTCCGTCTTACATATATAAAGATATGATTTTTCATAGATTTAGTTAGTTAGTTACTTTATAATAATCAAATTTTATTCATAGTTGATGGTTAGTGTTACTATTTGGTTATTATGGAAAACCGCCTTTGGACAAGGCGGTTTTCATTTTTTATAATGTAATGTTAAAAACAAAATATTATGTAACAGAAATTAACCATCGTCGTCTTGTCTTTATATACGCTTAATCACCGTATCAATTATAAAGCAATATGTTTTTGCAATAAAACAAAAAACATATCGTCAATATCAATCAATCAAATAAACGTTCAGATGAAAGCAATTAATCAAAAGACAATTGTACTGTTTTTTCTATCCTTTTGGTGCCTTATGATCACCGCTCAACCAAGTAATGAAGCCTTAGTAGGGACTATAAAAGGTAAGGTAATCGATAAAAATTTAAACCAACCTATCCCCTATGCTACTATTGCTATTAGTGATGGTTCTAATAAAATTATTAGTGGTGGAATAAGTACCGAAAATGGTGATTTTTTAATTACCGATATTCCCAAAGGCAAGTATACCTTAAACATACAATTTATAGGGTACACGACACATGCGCAACCCATAGAGATTTCAAAAAAAACTAAAGATATAGATGTTGGTGTAGTTTCATTAGAAGAGACTGCACAAGCATTAGATGATGTAACAATAGTTGCCGAAAGGACTACGATCGAGCAAAAAATTGACCGCAAGGTTATTAATGTAGGAAAAGATCTAACCACTACCGGTGGTACTGCTGCCGAAATAATGAATAATATCCCATCGGTTAATGTTGATCAAGATGGAAATATCGCATTAAGAGGTAACCAGAATGTACGTATTCTTGTAGATGGCAAACCCACCAATATAAGCGCCACTCAATTATTAAGGCAAATCCCTTCTACCTCTATTAAAAAAATCGAATTAATCACCAATCCGTCTGCCAAGTACAACCCCGAGGGTATGAGTGGTATTATCAATATCATACTACACAAAAACAGCAATATCGGATTTAATGGTAATATTAATTTGGGTGTTAACTGGGACAAGAATGCAAGGTTTAATAATTCTATCGATTTAAACTACAGGTCCGGAAAAATTAATGTTTATGGTAACTATGGCGCAAATATTACCAAAAATCGAAATGGCGGATTTGTACTTAGAGAAGATGAAAATTATCTTACAAATTTTGTTTTTCTAGACAATAATAAATCGCATTTATTTAAAGTAGGAGTAGATTATTTTATTAATGATCGTAATACTGTATCTCTTTATACTAATCAAAATTTGTTTGATGGTTTAACATCAGGAACAACTGATATAATTTTTCTAAATAATAACGAAAACGACCTTACTCAAGATCTGGTAAGCGATAGTGAAAATTTAGGCTCAACCTATAATTTTGATTATAAACATGATTTCAAAAAAGAAGGACACAATATTGAGTTAGAAGTAGATTATAATGTTTTTGATAGTGATAGTGATGATGATTTCAATTTTATTGGAGGTACAGGTTCATTTACAGATTATAATGATCTTATTGATAATGAAAGAAAAAACACTACTATTAACTTGGATTATGTAAATCCGTTATCCGAAAAAACCAAATTAGAGCTAGGTTATGAAGCCCGATTAAGAAGAACCGATAATAATTATCAATCTACTTTATTTCCTAATTCTATATATAGCTACGATCGCGATATTCATTCATTATATGCCACTTATGGAAAAAATTTCGAGAAATGGTCTTATCAGGTTGGTGCTCGGTTAGAAAGCTATCAAGTAGATGCTGTTTTTAACGGAGAAAAGGTTTTTGAAGATGAAATTTTCACCGTGTATCCTTCGGCATACCTAACTTATAAACCAGGAGAAAAAAGCACTTATCAACTAAGTTATAGTCGTAGAGTAGATCGACCTGGATTAAATCAGGTAAATCCGATAAGAGAATGGAGTACACCAAGAATTACATCTATTGGTAATCCATCCTTAGATCCACAATTTACTAATTCTATAGAGGTTAATTATACCAAAAGAGTAAAAGGAGGATCTATAACAGGTGGTGTATTTTATAGATTAATTAATGATGAGATTAATCAAACTCTAATAGAAAATCCAGATGTTGAAGAAGGACAAATATTAACCTTCGATAATTTTGATAATAATTCTGCTTACGGAATTGAGATTTCTAGCAATTATAAACCTACCAAATGGTGGAATTTCAATGCAAGTTTTGATTTATACGGTCAGACTCAAAAAGGAATTATAGAAGGTCTTCAAAGAGAAGTTGATGCCGTTATTTATAACTTTAGAGTAAACAATAATTTTAAAGCTACCAAAAATCTCACCTTTCAAATATTTGGGTTCTATCGAGGAGAGCAAGAAGGTGTTCAGTTCAAAACGAAGCCTTTTTACTTTATAAATACTGGAGCCAGATATAATTTCATGAAAGGAAAAGGAACGGCAAGTATTAATTTTAATGATATTTTTAATACCATGAGATTTAGGTTCTCTAGCGATGCTCCTTTTCCGCAAAGCGGAAGATTTCAAGGAGAAACACAAACTATTTATTTAGGTCTATCCTATCGATTTGGAAGTGGAAAAAATAGAAAAGTATCAAGAAAACGTAGAGATAATAACGAAAAGTCTGGTGGAGGCATACTTTAATTATGTTTTTTTCACAAAAAATGTTAATATTCGATAAATAAACTAATATATTAGTTAAATTCATCTTTTATTAAGTAAAAAAAGACTTAAAGTTAAATAAATGTAAAAATTTGATACATTTTGTAACACTTTATAAATAATACCGTTTAATATAGTACAGTCATGGTTATAATTTATTTGAATTAGCCTTTAAAAAATAATAACCGAATATTCTACATAAAACGCGAAGCTAAAATGAGTTTCGCGTTTTTCCTTTTTTATAATAGTATCTGTTTACCATTTTATAATTGCGCTACCCCAAGTAAATCCACTTCCAAAAGCTGCAAGAACTACAAGATCGCCTTCTTTTATTTTTCCTTGTTCCCAAGCTTCAGTAAGTGCAATAGGGATAGAAGCCGCGGTTGTATTTCCGTATTTTTGAATATTATTATATACCTTATCATCAGATAATCTAAATTGTTTTTGTACAAACTGCGAAATTCTCAAATTTGCCTGATGCGGGATAAGCATATTAATATCCCCTGCATTAAGATTATTTGCCTGTAACCCTTCATTAATAACCTCAGAGAAACGAACTACAGCATTTTTAAATACAAATTGTCCATTCATATAAGGATAGTACGGGATATTCTCTTGTGGATTCTCGGCAATAATTTCTGGAACCCAATGATCGGTACTAGGTCCTTCCAAAGATAATTCTTTGGCGTGAGCTCCTTCACTATGCAGATGTGTTGATAAAATTCCGTGACCTTCTTTTTCGCTTCTTGTTAATACTGCAGCACCAGCACCATCTCCAAAAATTACAGAAACTCCTCTACCTCTTGTAGACATATCCAAACCTCCACTATGATTCTCGCTACCAATTACCAAGACATTTTTATACATTCCTGTTTTTATAAATTGATCTGCAACCGATATAGCATAAACAAAACCACTACATTGATTACGAACATCTAATGCCGGAATTGTTCTCATATTCATCATCTCCTGTACTCGAACGCCACCCCCAGGAAAATACATATCCGGACTTAGCGTAGCAAAAATGATTAAATCGATGTCATCAGTAGATAAATTAGCTCTTTCTAAAGCGATTTTGGCAGCCTTAACACCCATCGTTGATGTACTATTACCATCTCCCTTTTTGATATGACGTCTTTCTTTGATACCTGTTCGTTCTTGGATCCAGGCATCATTGGTATCCATTATTTTAGAAAGATCATCGTTAGTAACAACATTTTCAGGAACATAAGATCCTAACCCTGATATTTTTGAAGTATACATATAATAAAGTATTGTGTATTATGTGTTATATTATGCTTTAATAGGAATTGCCGCACAATATATGTATTCTTACGATCTTGATAAAACAAACGCTAGGCATATTATATGCATGCATAATAACTTCATGTGTTTATTCCCATTCGGATAAAATTATTTTTACGATTAGTAAAATCTAATTTACTTAAAATAAAAAGGCTATGAACTTTTTAAGTAAATAGCCTTTTTCCCCCAATCTTCCTAAAATTATAATTTTAGAAATTTTTTAATCATTACCTTATTTTCATTTTCCACTTTTACGGTATATATTCCTTCAGGTAATGCGGCAAACGAAATTGTATTTCGTATCGCCAATTTATTTTTTTTTCGAACAATTTTCCCTTTCGTATCCAGAACCTTCAAAGATACTTTGGTGGTTCGATCATTAAGGTCAACATAAACTTTGCCTTTTATTGGATTTTGATATATAGAAAATGCTCTCATTACTACGTTAAATTGAATCTTTTAAAGAATCTTTGTTCGTAATTTTGATGATACTATAAAAGTACAGATCATATCTATGCCAGAACATACGTAACCCTACGTAATTATGGCAACACGGATTATCTAGATAAGGTATCTTTATTTTTTTGGGACCAAATCAAAAGCGAATTAGGCTTTTGGTCAATATCAAGTTTTTTAATAATATTAGCTCGATGTTTTTCTACTGTTCTTACAGAAATACTCAATATATCTGCAATTTCGGTACTTGTCATTTCGTCGGCAATATATTTAAGAATCTTGATCTCTGATGAAGTTAGTTTTTGAATGTTTGGGTCTTGGTCTGGAGAATGTAAAAATCGTTTATATATTTTTTCACTAAAATAAGGAGTTCCCTCACATACGCTCTCAATACAGGCTTCGATTTCGCTTAAGGCAAATTCTTTTAATAAATATCCATGGATATTATATTTTATAGCGTCTTCAAAGATTGTTTTTTCCTTATGTAACGTATTTAGAATCACTTTGGTATCCATTTGATATCGCTTGCAATTTTTGGCAATATCTATGCCGGTCATATTTGGCATTTCGATGTCCAAAATAGCTATATCTGGTTTTTCTTTTACAATTGTATTATATGCCGAAAGTCCATCTACACATGTAGCAATAATATTATATTTTTTTTCTTTCAAAAATTCTTCTAGCCCTTTAAGCAATAGAGGGTGATCATCGGCAATTAGAATACTTGGATTAAGCATATTTTGGAATTTTAAATATCAAAGTAGTTCCTTGATTTATCTCTGAAAGTATATCAAAACTAGCCTTCAGAAATTTTGAGCGTTCGCTAAGTGTTTTTAATCCAATTTTGGAAGCAGATATCTTCTCTTTAGAAACATCAAACCCTTTTCCATTATCCTTAATCATTATCTCCACATTATTTTCTTTATTAACTACCGTGATCTCTGCAGATCTTGCATTAGAATGTTTTAAAATATTATTAAAACTTTCTTGAACCAATCTATAAATATTTATCTCTCGTTCTGGATCAAAAACTTTATCTATATTATCAATTTCGGCCGAAATAAAAATATCGTAATTTTCATCTATCATTTCTACACTACTTTCTAAAGTAACGGTTAACCCCAGTTCTTCTAACTTAAACGGATGTAAACTTCTGGATATAGAACGAACTTCATCAATAACACCATCAACAACCTTTGCTGTTTGAGTATCTTTATTTTGGGTGACTTTGTTTTTAATAATTAATAAACTTTGCCCTACGCTATCATGTAAATCTTTAGAAATACGCTTACTAACACGTTCTTGCGTTTGCAGTAGTTCCTGCAAAAAAGACTGTTGTAACTTCTTATTTCTTACTAATAAAGTTCTATTTCTATAAAGAAATATGGATAGAAAAAGAAGGCTAAGACCAATCCCTCCAAAAATTATAAGATTTCTTTTCGCTTTATCTTTGGCTTCAAGCATATCTATATTTACTTTTTGTAGAGCAATCTTGCTATCTCTTTTCTCTGCCTCATATAAGGTTTGATAGTAGATAAAGCTATTAGATCGCAATACATTGTACATAGAATCTTTTAATTTCAAATGCGTTTCCAAATGTTTAGAAGCGTTAGAAAAATCATTTAGTCTTTTAAACACCTGAGAAAGTTCTTTTTCAAGATGTACCTGTCCTCTTATATCTTTAGAGTTTTTAAAAATCTCAATTTCCTCTTCAAAAACAGGAATCGCTTCTTTATACTTACCTTGAGCAATTCTTAATCTTCCGAGTGCTTTTAAATAAAATATTCTATCATATGGACTATTTATCTTATCAGGGTGTAGTTGTAAAGAATCAAAATATACTTCGGCAATTTCGGGTTTCTCTTGTTTAGCATAATACTCGCACAAATAAGACCATACTCTAAATTTATCGAGCGAAAGATTTTTTTGTTTATTTAAATATGCGAGCGCTTTAAGATACGCTTCTTCCTCTTTTTTATATTCTTTCTTTTTTACGAAATCTCTAGCATCATTAATACTCAATTCTGATAATGCTCGATAATCTTTATTTTTTTGATCATTTAACAACGTTCTTATATGTTCTCTTTCTTCAAAAGATTTATCAACCAAATAAAGTTGACTAAAAATACCTGATATCCCAAAACCTGCAAAAGCGACATAAGCCGTATCTCTCATTTTGGCATATAATTCTTTGGCAGATTGATACTTCAATACTGCCTTAGTGAGATGGCCTAAACGCTCTTGGGCTTGACCACAAAAATAAATTGCATCAGCTTCAAAAATGGTATCTTTTGTTTGATGATAAACTTTTTGCGCGTTTTCGTAATCTATTACAGCACGTTCTAAATTATCGATCTGATAGTAAGCTCCTGCCTTTTTTATATATAAATGTCCTAGATTAATTTTATTTTTTATCCGGTTACTATCATTAATTATGTTGTTTACAATAACTAATGCAGAATCGGGTTTGCCAATAATTTGAAGGTAATGATTAGTGAGTTTAGAAGTTAACAAAGCGGCTCTATCAAAACTATCTAACTTCTTTGATAAACTTATATGCTGAAGCGCATACTTCGAATAGTGTTTTTTATAAAAATCACGATCTACACGTTGTAGCTTTCTTATACTGCTAGAAAGAGAATCCAGCATGCTTAATTTTTCTATACTTTCTGGGGTATCATTAACTTTTTTAATAAGATGATGAATATCTTCTTTTTCTTGAGAAAATCCACAACATACCGATATCAAAAAAATGACACAAAAATAAATACTATGTTTAAACATCCTTGAGGGAAATTTGTAGATGTGAAGATAAGGATATTTGTATTTTTTGTAGTCATCAAGGTTTTAGTTTTTTAAATAAAAAAATTCCTACAAAATGCGGAAGGTGTGCCAACCACAGCACACCTCCCTAACAACCTAACCAATAAATAAACAAACCAAAGTTGATCGAGTGATCAACTATAGGTAATTTTCAAAATTCCTTACCCGAATTGAAGCTTTCAAATCGTGTAACAAATTATATAAGCCAAAAAAAGTTCGATTGATATATAAGAAGTGTTTGCTTCCTCTATTACCATTCATTTTTCTTAACTCAGTATCCTTAGAATATTTCTCACTTAACTCCGTAATTCTTCCCCAAAATTCATCATTTGCAAAATCAAAAGTAGGTCCGTTAAACGGTTGGGTAAAAAGACTTAACATTTCATGGAACAACTCCGAGAAGAATCTTTTTTCTTTGGGAGAATCATCTTCTCGGAGTATTTCCAATTGAAACATCTTTTGGGCAAAAAAATGAGGATTATTAATATTTTCCTGATCAGCTAATTCAAAATAGGGTGTATAAAAGTCCATCGGAATCTGTTTCACGCACCCAAAATCTATTGCTATTAAATTTGTATCCTTATCAATTAAAAAATTACCTGGATGAGGATCTGCATGAACTGCCTTTAAAACATGTATTTGATACATATAAAAATCCCACAGTGCCTGGCCTATTTTATTTGCTTTTTCCTGGTCATTATTTTGTTTTGCAAATTCACTAAGATGTATACCATCCATCCAGTCCATAGTAATAATGCGCTCACTGGATAACTGTTCATAGTATTTTGGAAATCTTAAATTCGGAATTTTGGCACACGCTTCTGTAATTTCTTTACTTTGCTGTACTTCCAAAATATAATCCGTTTCCTCAAGGAGTTTACCTTCTAATTCTTTAAAATACTTCTCAGAATCTTTACCTTTTAAATTAAACATTCTGACGGCGATGGGTTTAACCATCGCCAAATCAGAACTTATACTGTCTGCAACTCCGGGATATTGAATTTTCACAGCAAGTTTTTTCCCATCTTTAATTGCCTTATGTACCTGTCCGATACTTGCGGCATTTACAGATTGAGTTGCAAACGTATCGTATAAATCTTCGGGATATTTCCCATGATATTTTTTAAATGTTTTTCTTACCAAAGGCGCTGATAAAGGTGGTACACTAAATTGTGCGAGCGAAAACCTTTCCACATATGCATTAGGTAACAAGTTTTTTTCCATCGAAAGCATTTGCGCTACCTTAAGCGCGCTTCCTTTCAGATTTTTTAGACCATCATATATATCCTCTGCATTATCCTCATTTAATTGATCTTTAGTAATCTTAGGATTTACAGCTTTTTTGCTATAATATTTTAGATAATTACCGCCCACCTTTACTCCGGTCTTCACTAATTCTGTAGTGCGTCCTAATTTTGTTATTGGTATTTTATCTATTGTTTTCATTAATTTACTACCTAAGAGTCTATAATAATTTCAATTCCTTACATTAATTCCACATTGTCTTCTCTTTCCATAAAAATTTCCCAAAATCCAGTACATTATCTAAAGGCGTATTGTCAAAAAGATCAAAAATGGTATTCACTGATTTTTCTATGGCAACATCTGTTTTTTCGAAAGCTGGCGATTCGTCTCCTATCCAAAAGTTAAGTAAAAACAAAAATTGCAGCCATGCACCTTCAGAAAAAACGGGTATTGGATTCTTAGCCAATTTGAAATGTTTAGATTCATTGTCATTTTCGATAAGCTCTGCAGCAAAATCTTTTATATGTATACGCAGTCCTTTTAATTGATTTATATTTTTAAAAGGCATATCGTATTGTTTCATTGCAAACAACACATAACTCCTATTTAGGCTTAGCATTTCAAAAAATGTATAAAAAAAAGTAAGCATCTTATCTCTATTAGAAAACTCGACGTATTCCTTATTTTTATTCATCGCGTTAACCGTTGTAGTAAAAAAAGTATTCCAGATACCTTTATTTAAACTTTCGATACTGCCAAAAAAATTATAGAATACATCCTCTGGTATATCGGTTTCTTTACAAAATTTATATACCGATTTAGGAAATCCGTCATGATCCAAAACGTATGCCATATATTTTGAAATGATATACTCATTATCAATGGTTTGATTGTTTTTTGAAGAAGCCATATTGAATCTTTTTATTTATAGTAAATATACGAATTGTTTAATCTTTTCAACAAAAAGTTAAACAAAAAACATGTTAAATTTTCACATTAATCGCGTAAAACATCAATTCACCTCCTTTTTAGTTCGATAAATTTGAAGATCATTACGTTTTTACCGTAAAAACTCATAACTCAATGTCAGTTTGTCAGCAAAATATAATTGGTATTTTTTTTGAAATCTCTTTTTGCATAAAAAGAAAATAAACTAAAATCAAATAAAAATGACAACAGGAAATATTAATGTATCGGTTGAAAATATTTTTCCTCTGATTAAAAAATTCTTGTATTCTGATCACGAAATCTTTTTAAGAGAGTTAATTTCTAATGCAACAGATGCCACTTTAAAGTTAAAGCACCTAACTAGTATTGGTGAAACTAAAGTTGAATATGGTAATCCTATTATTGAAATAAAAATCGATAAAGAAAAGAAACAACTTCATATTATTGACCAAGGGATAGGGATGAGTGCCGAAGAAGTTGAAAAATATATTAATGAAGTAGCATTTTCGGGTGCTGAAGAATTCTTAGAAAAATATAAGGATAGTGCCAAAGATTCAGGTATTATCGGTCATTTTGGTCTAGGTTTCTATTCGGCTTTTATGGTTGCAAATAAGGTAGAAATTATTACCAAATCTTATACAGATGCACCTGCTGCTCATTGGACTTGTGATGGGTCGCCAACTTATAATATTGAAGTTCATGACAAAACCGAAAGAGGAACAGAAATTATATTACATATAGGAGATGATGATGCCGAATTTTTGGAAGACAGTAGAATAAGTGAACTATTAGTAAAGTACAATAAATTCATGCCAGTACCTATTAAATTTGGTACTAAGACTGAAACTTTACCGAAACCGGAAGGTGCAAAAGAAGAAGATCCTGCTCCAACACAAGAAGTAGATAACATTATCAACAATCCTAGTCCTGCATGGACCAAACAACCAGCAGATCTAAAAGACGAAGATTATAAAGGTTTTTATCGAGAATTGTATCCAATGCAATTTGAAGAACCGTTATTTAATATCCATCTTAATGTAGACTATCCTTTTAACCTTACCGGAATTCTGTATTTCCCTAAGTTAGGTCAGGATATGAATATGCAAAAAGACAAGATACAGTTATATCAAAATCAAGTTTTTGTTACTGATAATGTAGAAGGTATCGTACCCGAGTTTTTAACAATGCTTCGTGGAGTGATCGATTCTCCAGATATCCCATTAAATGTATCAAGATCGTATTTGCAAGCAGATGGTAATGTTAAGAAAATATCTAGCTACATCACTCGTAAAGTGGCAGATAAACTGAATTCTATGTTCAAAAACAACAGAGAGGATTTTGAACAAAAATGGAATGATATTAAAATTGTTATCGAGTATGGAATGCTATCAGAAGAAAAATTCTTTGAGAAAGCAGATAAATTTGCACTTTATCCAACCGTTGACGGCTCTTACCTAACCTTTGAAGAATTACAGGAAAAAATAAAAGATAATCAAACTGATAAGGATAATAAGCTTGTTGTTTTATATGCATCAAACAAAGATGAGCAACATGCCTATATTACAGCAGCGAAAGACAAAGGTTATGAGGTTTTACTTTTGGATTCTCCAATAGTTTCGCATCTAATCCAAAAATTAGAAACCAGTAAAGAAAACATCACTTTTGTTCGTGTTGATGCAGATCATATTGATAATCTGATCAAAAAAGATGAAGAGACTATCTCTAAATTATCTGATGAAGAAAAAGATACGCTTAAAGTTGATTTAGAAAAAGTTATTCCGGCAGAAAAATACACGGTTCAATTAGAAGCAATGGATAGTAATGCCGCACCGTTTATGATTACACAACCAGAGTTTATGCGTCGTATGAAAGAGATGCAACAAACCGGAGGCGGTGGTGGAATGTTTGGAATGGGGAATATGCCAGAGATGTATAACCTTATTGTAAATGTTAATCATGAATTGATCGGACAAATTGCCAGTACAAAAACCGATAAAAAGAAAGAACGATTGATTAAGCAATCTCTTGATTTGGCAAGGCTTTCTCAAAACTTACTTAAAGGCGAAGAATTAACCGCTTTTATTAATCGTAGTTTTGATATGATCAAATAAAAAATCAAATTTTATTGATTCAATATATACCGCTTCAAGAAATTATTGAAGCGGTTTTTTTTATCATTCATTTTTGATATAAAAGTTAAATATTTTACATTCGTAATGATCACCTATTCGTAAATATGAAATCTTTTCGGTACTTTTTTTTATATTTCTTAATCGTCGCAACCAATATGTTTGGCCAGGCTCCCGTATCAGGTTATATCACTATGGATCAACCAGAAGAATGGGAAAACAAGGTATTCTTAAGTAGCATAGATCAAGAACAAAGTAAGGGTACATATCACACAATTCCTATTGCCTCTGCCACCATTGATAAAGATGGTTTTTTTGCTTTTGACCAACATGAATTTGCTGGAGATGATCGAATGTATAAAGTTGAGCTTCGACCCTTGTCTATCCAAGAAAAAAAGAAACTATCGAACAAAATAAAAAACTATCGATTATTTATAACATCCAAAAAAGACACTGTTTTCTTCAATAAAAATAAAACAATGTTTGGTAGTTATACAACAACTAATAAAGCCGATTTAGAATGGAGAAAATTAAAAAAATTTAATGCTAGATTTGAAAATTTGACTTCGGATTTTGACACACAACAATATTTACTCGAAACCAAAGGATACGTAAAAGATTCATTGCAAATACTTTTGGTAAAACTTATTGGGATTAAAGCTCTAGATGACAAGAATCTGCTAGAAAAAGATATCAAAAAGAACCCAAAGTATTATATAGATTTACTACAGGAATTAAAATCAAGCGAACTTGATCCTTCTACCTATATCTATCTCGAAAACAAACTTACCGTTATTAGTCAAAAATTAACCAACAAAAAATATCACATGAGCCTTTGGGTAAATGGTATTGCTATTTTTGTAATCATTGTATTGATTAGTTTTATTTTTATTTCAAAGAAAAGACGAAATACGCACTCCCCCTCTTTAAGCAAACAAGAACAAATTGTAAAACATCTTATACAATCTGGCAAAAGCAACAAAGAAATTGCAAACGAATTATTTGTAAGTATAAGTACTGTAAAAACTCATATCTCTAATATTTACAGCAAGTTAAATATTTCTAATCGTCAAGAATTATTATCGAAAAAGTAAATTCATACTAGTACTAGTACCTTATTCAGCTCTCTAAAATTAAACCATAAATCATTTTCTACAGTTATTTGTTTTCAGAAAACTAAAACATGAAAAAACAAATAGCCACCTTACTATTTTCGATATTTTGGTTCCCTTTTTTTGCACAAGAAACCTATTCCTTATCCGGTAAAGTTTTTGATCAAAACGGCGATTTAATTGAAGTAGGTGATGTTTTGTTACAAGACGAGGTGAGGCAAAATATTATAGCATATACATATGTCTCAAAAGGTAGATTTAATCTAAACCAAATACCTAGAGGCAACTATTTGTTATCCATTTCATGTCTGGGATATACAAAAGAGATTTTAGAGATAAAGCTGATAGAAAACAAAATCGTTTCGATACAATTAGCAAAAAGCTTGATTAATCTTGACCAGGTAACCGTAAATAGTTCCAAAAACACCTTTAGTTTTAAAGATGGAAACATAAAAGTAAATGTCGAAAATTCAATTTTAGAATCACTGCTTTCAACAACTGACCTATTATCAAAACTACCGGGTATTCAAATTAGCCCTAATCAAGAATCTTTTTCGATAGTAGGAAGAGGGACACCTCTATTATATCTAGATAATCAACGAATTGATTTTGATCAATTAAAATCAATACCTGTTAGCGATATTAAAGAGATAGAAATAATCGACAATCCTCCTGCCAAATATGAAGCAGAAGGTAGAAGCTTGATTTTGATTACTAGACAACGAAATAAAGAAGAAGGATATAAAATAGATGTATCAGAGACAGTTTCTTTTAAAAGAAAATTCAGCAACTATTTCGAAATACGGTCTGATTTTAAAAGAAAAAAATTAGAGCTGCAAGCAAATATCAATTACAACCAAATCGGGTTTTGGGAAAATTCTGGATCAAGGTTAGAAGTACCACTTCAAAATATTATTTCAGAGTATAATGCCAAAGCTACTGGCCCGAGACCTCAACTCATAATGGGTAGTGGGTTTTTCTATCAGTTTAATACTGATGATTATCTTTCGGGAAGAATAAACTATAGGACTCAAAGAGACAAGTTTCCTATTACTACCAATACTTCATTACAAATTAATCAAGTCGAAGATTTTATCCTTTCTGAAAGTTTGAATGATGCGCCTCGAAGTTTTCTGACTTCGAATCTAAACTATAATAAGAAGCTCTCCTCAAAAAGTAATTTGTTTTTTGGCCTTCAATATTCTAGCTACTCCAGAGACTTAAAAAGCAATATTTTTAATAATATCAACCAAACGGGTTTTGAGTTATCTCAAAACAGAGATCAAACTTATGACATAGGTGTTTTTGCTTCTAGGATTGATTTTGAAAATAAAATAAGCAAACATCTTAAGATAGAAATAGGGGGTTCTATATCCAAAAGTAAAGCAGTAGCTTTTTCAGATTTCGAACTGATAGACTTAAATCAACGTACGATTTCTACATATGATTATAATGAGGACACCTATGCTTCTTATACTCAATTATCAGGATCTCTGCATAAAATTAATTATAATGTAGGGATTAGAATTGAAACCAATAGTGTAAAAGGAGGTTTTAGAAATACCCAGGATTTATTAGTAAATAGAGAACAAACCCAAGCATTCCCAAAAGTTAGGCTGACTTTACCTATCGACAGTACAAAGACATTGGCATTTAATTATAATAAGACTATAAACAGGCCTGGATATCTTAATGCTAGTTCAATAAGTACATTTATAAATCCTTTGGTGGAATTTGTTCGTAATGTAAACTTAAGACCTACGATAACCGAAGAAATTTCAACTGATTTTGTATTTAAAAAATCGAATCTTAGTTTTCGTTATTTTGAAACCGAAAATCCAATATTTTTTAGCTCAACCTACAATACACAAGAAAATAGAATTATCACCTCTCCTCAAAATTTTGAACAAGAAACGGGATATGTTATCCAGTTTCGAAACACCCAAAATTACAAAACAATCACTTCTACAAATACTATTAGTCTTAACTATGCCAAAATTAAAGATCCTTTTGCCATAAATCAAAAGACACAACCTTATCTCTATTATTATTCAAACACCGAATTCAAAATCCAACCAAAAACAACTATCGGTATTAACTTTTGGGGGTTATCCAAACGATATGAAGGAATTTTTGAAAGAAACGCAGTATTCATTTTAGGGGCTTCATTTAGTAAAACTTTTAATAGTGATATACATTTTTCTTTGAACGCCAATGACATTTTTAGAAACATGAATTTTAAGGATACATACATTGCAAATGATATAATGGCTAGCGATGTATATAACGTAAATGCCCAAGAACTCTCTTTTTCATTAAAATACTCTTTTGGTAAAACGAAAAAGTCATCTTTTAAAAATAAAGATGTAGACGATAACCTCAATAGAATTAGATAAAACCACTCTCGTTGATAAATATATTTAGACCGTATTGCTTATAATTTTGGCGAGGTACAATAAAAAAACCTCCTGACCCAAGTTTTCAGGAGGTTTTTAAAGTAACTAAAAAGTATACCCTATCCTTTTATAGGTTTAGTTTCTTCTTTTTTGCTTAAATGTTTTGCATAGAATCCCATCATAGCTTTATACATGGCTACAGAATTCTCTTCTTTTCCAAAACCATGACCTTCATCATATCTTACCATGTATGGCACATCATAACCTTTATCTCGTAGCGCTTTTACAATCTGATCTGATTCATCAATATTTACTCTTGGGTCATTTGCTCCTTGCACAACAAATAATGGTTTTTTGATTTTATCAATTTGATATACAGGCGAAACCTCTGTCATAATTGCTTTTTCTTCGGCAACATCTTCATCATACCAAATCTCTTTGATAATCTTTAAATATGGTTTCCAATACGGAGGAATCGTTTTCATAAAAGTAAATAAGTTAGATACCCCTACATAATCTACTCCGCATGTGTATAAATCTGGAGTTTTAGTTAAGCCTCTAAGTACCGCATAACCACCATGACTTCCTCCATAAATTGCTACTTTGTCTTTATCTACCCATCCTTGATCGATTACATATTTTAACCCATCCTCTACATCGTCCATTGCTTTTCTTCCTATTTGCTTAAATCCTGATTCTAAGAATTTTTTACCATAACCTCCAGATATTCTAAAGTTGACTTGCAAAGTAGCGTATCCACGACTTGCGAATAATTGCGCTTCTGGATTAAATCCCCAAGAATCTCGAATTCCTTGTGGTCCTCCATGTGGGTTGACCACCAATGGCACTTTTTTACCTTGCAATGCTTCTTTTGGTAAAGTAATATACCCATGAATAGTTAACCCATCCCTACTCTTAAAAGTAATGGGGCGCATCTCTGCCATATCATTCTCTTTTAATTGAGGCATTAAATTATACAACAGTTTAAACTTTTCAGTTTTTGCATCATAAGAATAGTATACTCCATATAATTTATCACTTTGTAAGAAAATCAAATACTTATCCTCATCATCGGTTTTATCTGCTATAGAATATTGATGATCGGGAAATTCACTACTAATTTTAGCATGCAATTTTTTATAGTAATCACTTACTGGCACAACTACATTTTTTTCACCTTCATACGACCAATAATCCAATTCATACCCTCTTTTTCTAGATACAGATAAATTAGATACATCATATTTATCGTTAGAAAAAAGCTTCTTTATTACTTTATCTGCCTTTAAATCATATAAGTAAATTTGTGCCTTATCAGAATCTAAGTTAGAAACTACATAAGCATCATGAGGGTTAGCTGTACTATAATCAAAACGTAATATCGAAAATGTATCTTTCCAATTTAGCTGCTTAATAATTTCAAATTCCCCAGCTTCTTTGGCATAAAACAAATCAAAGTTTACACCATCTCTAATTTTGGCATATGCCTTAAGATTACCATCTTTATCAAAATTATAACCCGCTATTGGGTTTGCTGCATCTTCATTTTTAAACAATTGCTTACTTTCTCCAGTAATGATATTTATTTTATAAGGCTCGAAGATCTGTTTGTTATTCTTGTTCATAGATATAATCATATGATCTTTATCTTCTTTTAACCCTTCTAAAATATTCACCTGTACTCCTTCAAAAGGAGTTAGTTCTTTTTGATCAGTACCGTCAATATTTACCGCAAACAAATGATAATCTTCATTACCACCTTTATCCATTACATATACCAAACGACCATTATTTGCCCAGCCATATCCTCGAATAAGCTCTTCTTTTTCTTCTATAACTTTGGTTACTTTTTCGGTAGCAACCTCTTTGACATATACATGATTTTTTTTGTTTTCATCCTTTTCTCTATACGACATAAATTTGCCATTTGGCGAAAATCGAAAAGTACGAGCCTTTGGTTTAGCAAAATAATCCTCGACCGAATATTTATGATCACCTTCGCCTAATTTTGATAGTTTTACTAATTCTTCTTCTGAAGTTACCAACGCAGGGTTACCAGGTATAGTTTTTTCTGATTTTTCCATTTCTAATGGTAGTTCCATTCCTCCTTGATAAAAAGTTCCTTTTAATTTTTTTGATTCTAGAGATCCTACATATTTTATCCCTGCTTTTTTAAAAGCAATTGTTAATTGATTATTTTCAAAGAGCACAGTATCCATAGGAAGACCTGTAGCTCCTTGAGAAGGACTATCCATTGTTGCAGATAAAGCCCCTTCTTTTTCTTCTATATTAAATACTAGCGGAATTTCATTTCCTTGAACAGATAACTTTCCTTTCCAGGTTCCTGTAACTTCTTGCCCAAAAGATTGAGCAAATGACATACATAACAATGCTATAAAAGCACTCCAAAAGATTGATGTTTTTGTTTTCATTGTACTAACGGATTTATTTAAAAAATAAGAGTTTTTGTATTTAGTAAGTAAGCAACTATCATGTTTTGTTACATTTTATTTTATTATTTAACAAAGATGCAAGTAATAAGATAAACTTAATTTATAAGCTTATCGTTGTTAGACAAGAAAATCTTCAGATGAGCAAAGTTTATTTGTACTGTTACAGTTTTCATAAATATTACTTTTCAATTTTAGGTTTTAGTAATTTTACTGAGGTAACACAAATTGACTTTTTATGAAAAAAATATGGGCTTTGGTATTCGCTATTGCTATAGTAAGCTGCAACCAAACTAAAAAAGAGGAAAGTAAAACTTCTGATAAAGTAGAAGAAAATAAAGAAATGATACCCGTAGAATCTAATGGCGGTATCGGTGATGGAGCAATTTCAATTACAGATCACTATGCACGCAGTATAGAAGGGGCGCATAAAAAAGATAATTTTTCAAAACACAAAGCTGTAAGCTTTAACGCAAATATTATTTTTGGAGGAAAGCAACATCTAGAGGGTAAGGTGACTATGTTAACAAGTTCTGGTAAGATAAGGATTGATAAAAAGGATCAAAGTAAAATTATCTATAACGGAGAGAAAGTATTTCTATGCCCTAAAAATGCTAGCGAAAAAGGTGCTCGTTTTGATATATTTACCTGGACTTATTTTTTTGGTCTTCCGTACAAGTTAAATGATCCCGGAACTAATTTGGTCCCCGAAGATAGTAGATCATTAGATGGTGTTGATCATAACACTGCTAGATTAACTTTTGAAAATGGTACAGGAGATGCACCCGATGATTGGTACATACTCTATACTGATCAAAAAGATAACTCTTTACAGGCTGCTGCATATATTGTTACTTATGGTAGTGGAGCAGATATTTCGAAAGCCGAAGCAGATCCACATGCCATTAGGTATAAAGATTTTAAAATCATTGACGGAGTTCCTTTTGCTACCAAATGGGAGTTCTATGGATGGACTAGCGAAAAAGGAATGACCGATAAGTTAGGGGAAGCTACTATTACCGATATTACTTTTTTGGATGAAGAGGGCACTATTTTTGAGACACCTGATAATGCCAAAGAAATAAAATTATAACACGGTTCGAAAAAAAAAGAAAAATCCCTTCAAATATTTTTTTTGAAGGGATTTATAGGTTTAAAAACTTTGATTAATTAGTCTTTAGAAACATCGTTAAGATCAGAATTGTCTTGATCCAAAGATTTGCCTGAATCTCTTGAAGATCCACATTGTCCTAAACGATCCCATCCTCTACCGGATCTTTTTCTGTACAAGAAACCACGATAGGTAACTAAATCTCCTGCCTGGTATGATTGTGTACTTGACCATGGAGCGACGCCTTCGCAAATATCGTTTCCACCACCTCCATCACCTGGATACATTAATGCAATTCCGGCAATATCACCAGAGGATAGGCCATTTCTTTGCGCATTATAAGTGGAGCCATTTTTTCTAACAATAGTAGGTTGCCCATTTGCCGAAAAAGCAAATGAACCATAAAGCATAATCGAGTTAAAATCTAATGAACTTGTATACTCGTCACCATCTACTCCCTGTTGGGTATATGTTTGAAAATTAAATTCTCGATTGGCCTGAATGTTTTGAAAATTAATAGTGATAAACTGATCTCTATCTTTTCTACTTTGCTCATGCCATAATCCAACCGCATGACCTATTTCATGAATAGTATTACCTGTAGAACAGCCATTAGCCAAATTGATGTTTTGTCTACGACCTGTGCGTCCTACAGAAGAAGAGCATCCGCTACCTCTTCTAAAATAGACATAAGCTGTTTGATTAGTCCTTCTTACAAATCTAAGATCTGTATTCGCTTCCCAATGCGCAATCGCATTTGTAACCCTAGCTTGATTTGGCAAACCACTTTCTATAGCATAATATACCGTATTATTTGGCCAACGTCTTTGAGTACGCCCGGTACTCTTACTATTCATAGCAATGAGATCTTCTTTGGTAAAGATCATATCTCCACCCAAAACATACTCACCATTTACTTCTTCTACCTCAACAGGTTCTCCATTGAGTTTAATCGTGGTAAGCTTTCCCGTAGTTTCGGGATAAGCAAGTTCTTGCGTAAAACTTTGGGTGAGATTTGGTTGTTCTAATTCACTGTCGGATTGTTCGTTTTCACAAGAAATGAACAATGCACACGTGGCAATTGCAAAAACCTTAAGTGTGTGACTTTTAAAAGTTTGTGTCATAATACATATTATTTAAGTTGATATTATATTAACTTGAGTATGTATGCTTTATTGCTTACTTATTTATGGATCAACATTAAAACATATAGATCTTTATAACCTTTTGAAAGGTAAAAATGATAGTTTTTTTGTATCTTTAAAAGGCACAAACATTGGTTTAAAATTTCTTATTATGACTCCGCTTTTTAAAAAACTACAACTCCCCCCTACCTTGGACGAGGTTATGATACTTAATGAACCTGAAGGTTTTTGTAAAGAATTGGACTGTCTTAAAGATGTAACTATCAAAGAATCTTTAATTCAAGTGTCTGAAGTTGATTTTGCAATTATTTTTGTTATTGAAAAAAAACAAATAGAAAATCGTATCGAAACGGTTTATCCTAAATTGGTTGGAGATGCTATTTTGTGGTTCGCTTATCCCAAAAAAAGCTCTAAAAAATATACTTCAGAGATTACTAGAGACCATGGTTGGGGTGTTCTTGGGGATTACAATTTAGAACCCGTACGACAAGTTTCTATTGACGAAGATTGGTCGGCATTACGTTTTAGAAAAGTTAATTATATTAAAAATATGACCCGTAAAAAGGAATTTGCTCTTAGTAGTGCTGGTAAACAAAAAACATCGGGAATTTGAGTTGGCATCTGTATACCCTATCTTTTATTTTTATAATAGCTGGAGTTTTTCATTGGATTCGCCCTAAAGCTTTTATGAGGATAATGCCATTATATATACCTTATCATAGACTCTGGGTATATCTTAGTGGTGTTGCCGAAATTCTTGCTGGTATTGGATTATTTTTTGATACTACCAGAGTCATAGCCCTATGGGCTATTATTGTTATGCTCATTATATTTTTTCCTGTGCATATACATATGCTCATAAATAAAAAGGCAGGGCTTAATCTTCCTAAATCAGTATTAGCATTTAGATTGTTATTACAGTTTGGTTTGATTTATTGGGCATATATTTATATCTAAATACTCACCAAGTTTAGAATGGTTTCTAATTTATTTAATAATTCTAATGATCCGGTTCGATTAGACATGCCGGATGCCGAGGTAGTTTATTATCCTTTATTTTTTAATAAAGAAACGTCGGACGAGTTGTATCAAGAGTTATTAAATAGTATTAACTGGCAACAAGATCATATTACCGTTTTTGGAAAAAGGCATCTTCAACCCCGACTTACGGCATTATATGCCAATAATAATCGCTCCTATAGTTATTCGAATATAACCATGAATCCACATCCTTTTACCCAAGAACTCTTACAAATAAAAGATAAAATAGAAGCCATAAGCAACACTGCATTTACTACTTGTCTTTTAAATTTATACCGAAATGGCCAAGATAGTAATGGATGGCATGCCGATAATGAAAAAGAGCTGGGTAAAAACCCCATAATTGCTTCGGTTAGTTTTGGAGAGGCACGTTGGTTTCATTTTAAACATAAAAAACATACAAATATGAAGCGTAAGATATTGCTGGAACATGGGAGTTTACTTATCATGAAAGGGACAACACAAGAACATTGGCTACATCAAGTACCAAAAACAAAAAAAGAAATAAGCTCAAGAATCAATATCACCTATAGAGTATTATAAAAAACACCCCTGCAGTTTTGCAGGGGTAATTTATCATCAAACAAAAATCAACATATGAAAAAACTTCTTTAAAAAATCTTACTGATCTACCTATTTAATTATATGACAGGCTTGAACATTGTAACCCGGTGTGATTAGATCATAATTATCTTTCTTCAGTAATATCATCGAAACCAAAAAGAAAAATAAATGTATGAGCGCACAAGTATTATGATTGGCATCAAATAGGAATACTGTAAAAAAGGCAAATAATATAGCAGAAGCTATTAAAACTTTTCTGGTAAACATCCCTAAGATCAAGAAAAATCCTATCAAAAATTCTTCGAACGGCACCAAAGGAGCAAGAGCTTCTACCGCTGCAAAATCAAATACAGAAACAGCACTAAAGTATAGATCCAATCGATCCAAAAACCCGGCATACCTAATCACATTATACACGCTGTATAAAACAAGGAATATTCCGAATAAAATTCTACTAATTTGGTATAAATAAATTTTAATTTTCATGTGAAGAGTGAGTATAAAAATTTACACTACAAAGGTAAAACCTCACTTTTGAAAGGTACATGTATAATTCACCGTATTACTTGTACTTTAATACCGTAATTACCTAGTTTTCAACAAAATCAAAGGTTTTCGTTGGAAAATACTTGTAAAATACAATTCACAAATTATTGATTTTATTTTTGTAACTTTAAAATATAAAAAATTGTTTATGAACCGCTATACATTGCATGAAACCTTTGTTGTACACCAATATGCTATCGACGAATGGGAAGCGGAGCCTCACAACCATAATTACTTTGAAATCATTTTTGTAGAGAAAGGAAATGGCCATCACACGATCAATGGCGTTCGTTTTCCATACAGTGAAAACAATATTTTTTTATTGGCTCCTGAGGACACTCATCACTTCGAAATCGAAAGGCATTCTAAATTCACTTATTTCAAGTTTACCGAACTTTTATTTTCTAGTAAAGTTAATCTTCCGGACAGAAAATATTGGCTACAACGAATAGAGCAATTGTTACATCATCCAAATATTATTCCTGGTGATGTTATTTCGCATGAAGAAGATCGTAGTATCGTCTGGGATATCCATAATGTAGTCCTAGAAGAGTTTAAAAACGAAAAAATCTATTATCAAGAAATTATTTCAAATGCCATTAGTACTATCTTAAGTATTATAGTACGTAATATTTCGGAAAAATATAATTCTAATCAAAGAGAAATTCCAATTAACCACGCCAAAATAGATCAGATTCTAAGTCATATTAGACAACATGTATATGATAATGATCTTACCAAGATAAGTTACTTAGCCAATAAGTTTAATATGTCTCAAAGCTCTATTAGCACATATTTTAAAAGAAAAACAGGAGAATCTATCCACCAGTATGTAACTAAATACAAAATGAAATTGGTGGAGTACCGATTACAACATACCGAGTTTACAATTGCCGAAATTGCTTATCAACTAGGATACACAGACGAAAGTCATCTTACGAAAACATTTAAGAAGCATTTTTTTATGTCTCCAAAGCAATATCGCAAAGAATTGGCTGTTAGCGATTAGTTTTTTATCCAAATATTTGGTTTAATACTTCTGCTAGTCGTATTCCTCCTTTATGTAATTGAGTGCGAACTACCGGAAAATAATCATACATATATCTATATCCCAGCTTTTCGCCAACATTAGCAGACGCATATACTTTTTTTGCCAAAGCCTGGGATTCGTGTACCCAATCCAGAACAGTTCCGCTTTTGATTTTTTCTATTTGAGGTTTTGAAAATACGATAGCATTTGCCGACAATTCTGTATAACTCATCCCGTAATAATCCAACATGTCACTATCCCAAACACGATGCAAATTAGATCCATCTCTAAACCATCTTACCTGAATATCGTTACCTCCTTTATCCTCTCCTCTACCAACATGAAGTGGTTGATGCAGGTCTCCCATAAAATGAACCAACATCTTTAAATAAAACTCTTTATCCTGAGCCGAAGAATTTTCGTCTTTTAACACTTCGGTACATTTGGCAATACCCTGTACCAAGTCACCAAACTCGCTAGGAGTTTCTTCTCCGTATTTTTGCTCAAAAGAGAAATTAACATAGTGCCACGGACTATATCCTTTATATTGCTTATCACTTTTTATTTCATCCGCAAAAGTTGATACCAATGCCAAACTTTGGCCTTTTAAAATTTTCGCAATGTTCTTCCTTGCTTTTTTGGTTAAATACATATCAGCAATTTCTCCAGTAGCTCTGTGCCCGGTTTTTCCCCAATCATCATTTGCCAAAACGGTACCAAAGGAAATTAATAACAGTATAAATAGTGTATTCTTGAGATTCATTATTATAAATTTTGCAACAAAGATAAAAAAAGGGTATGTTAGTGATTCGTTAAATCTGACTCAAATTAAATTAAGATATCACCAAAGCTGATTATTTATTATTTCAAAAAAAATATGAAAGCATATTTATCGTTTCTTATTTAATCTTCAAATTTAATCTGCCCTGATATGAAATTTAAAATTTATGCATTTCTTTTTACTATAGTATCACTATGTTATGCTCAGGAAAAAGAATATAATTCTGCCATAGTAAAGGTTGATAAATATACTGAAGGTTCTTTGGTCACCCCCTATTCTGACTCCAAAGTTCCTTTACTTATTTTTATTATGGATGCCGGAGCGATAAATAGAGATGGTAATGACCATATGTCAAAAAATGATACTTTTAAACAATTATCATACGAAATGGCAAAGTCTGGAATTGCCACTTATCGTTATGACAAAAGACTATTTAAAATGGATGGTCTTGGGATCAAAGAGCATGAGATCTCTTTTGATCATTTTATAGAAGATGCTACGTCTATCATTACTTATTTCAGAAAAAATAAAAATTATTCCAAAATTTTCATTGTAGGTCATGGTCAGGGATCTCTAATAGGTATGATTGCTGCCAAAGGGAAAGCAGATGGTTTCATTTCTATAGCGGGTAATGCGGATTCTTTGGATCAAGTTATTGTAGAACAAATTTCTAAACAAGCTCCTGGTCTTGATAAAAGCGCATCTGTTGCTTTTAGGCAATTAAAAGAAAATGGCAGAGCTACAGGATACGATCCTGCATTAGAATCTATTTTCAGATATAATCTGCAATCATTTATGAGGTCGTGGATAAAATACAATCCAATAGAAGAGATAGCCTTGTTAGAAGTACCTATCCTTATTATACATGGTGATAAAGATATACAGGTAGAGCTTTCGCAAGCCGAAAAATTTAAAGAAGCAATGCCAAAGGCCGAATATTTAATTGTTGAAAACATGAATCATATTCTAAAAGAAATTAAAGGAAATAGTAGATTAGAAAATCATAAATCCTATAATGAAGCATGGCGAAAAATTATGCCCGAAGTTATAAATGGTATTGTTAACTTTGTGAAACAATAATATTTTATAATTCCTGATCTAACCCAAATCCCATAATAGATAATGCCAAATCGCATTGTATTTTCTGATATCGATGGAACGCTATTAAACCCGGAAAGAGAACTTTCTGAATCTACCATTTCAGAAATCAAAAGAATAAAAGATAGTACTCCGGTGGTATTGATTTCTTCAAGAATGCCTAGTGCAATGACTCACTTGCAAGAAGAATTACAAATTACAGATCAACCTCTCATATGTTATAATGGCGGATTAATTCTTGTAGATCAAAAACCTATTCACTCAACTTACATTCCGGTAGATATTATTGAAACCATAAGTGATTTTAATAAAGATCAAAAAGTACATATTAGTCTTTATTATGATGATGATTGGTTTGTGCCCAAAATGGATTATTGGGCAAATAGAGAGGCAAACAATACCAAAGTCCAACCCGCAGTAAAGCCAATTGAAAACGTTATCAAGGATTGGGAAAAATCTAACAAAGGTGCACATAAAATCATGTGTATGGGAGAAGAAATGTATATTGATAGGATTTTCAATTTTTTAAAGAGTACTTTTAATGAAACATTACACTTGTACCGTTCAAAATCTACGTATATTGAAATTGCGCATAAGAGCATTTCCAAATTAACAGCTATAGAAATTTTATTGAACACGCATTTCAATATTCCAATTTCTGATGCTATTGCATTTGGAGATAATTATAATGACATCGAAATGCTAAAAGCTGTAGGAATTGGTGTAGCTGTAGCCAATGCCAAATCAGAAGTTTTGGATATAGCCAATGTAATCACCTCACCAGGCAAAGAAGACGGCGTGGCTAAATATATTAAAAATAACATTAGATAATTGTGCAGATATTAATTAAACAACTTACAAAACTTATATTACCTATTGTCCTATTATGTGCTGCTATAGGATGTAAATCTGTACAATATACTGCTCCGGTAAAAAACACATCTTCAATAATAGCATCTATTGATTTACTAGACATAAAAAATGACAAAGTTAAGGTAGAAATAAAACCAGAATATTTTAATACCGATACAATCAGTTATTACATCCCAAAAATAGTCCCAGGTACATATCAAAATAATAACTACGGAAAGTATATTGAAGATTTTAAAGCATTCGATAAAGAAGGTAACCCATTATATGTTCAAAAATATGGGGATAATCGTTGGAAAATAAACAATGTAAAGCAATTAAAGAGGATTACGTATTGGGTAAATGATACTTTTGATTCTGAAAATACCCATGAAATTTTCTCTCCTACAGGCACCAATATTTCTAAAGACAAAAATTTTATTTTAAATCTCTATGCGTTTGTCGGATATTTTGATGGGATGAAAGAGAATAAGTATAAACTTTTTATAAAGCACCCAAAAAATCTGGAAGCCTCGACCTCTATAGACGAGATCATTCCCGAAAACTCTGGAGAAAATATAAACTACGATGTTGACTTTTTTGTGTTTAAAAGATATGCCGATGTAGCTGATTCTCCCATTATGTATTCTGATCCGGATCGTGTAACGTTTACTATCAATGGTATTGAAATATTACTTAGTGTATATTCTCCAAATAAAATCCATAGAGCTTCTAGAATAATGCCGCAAATGGAGCGTATGATACGGGCGCAGCGTAATTTTTTGGGAGACATTAATGCTACCAAAAAATATAGCGTATTACTATACTTATCCACTACCAAACAAAATGATGCCCAAGGTTTTGGAGCGTTAGAACACAATACTTCTACTGTTGTTGTCTTACCTGAATCAATTTCGAAAAAGAAACTTAATGAATCTCTTACAGATGTAGTCTCGCATGAATTTTTTCATATCGTAACTCCTTTAACTATTCATTCTAAAGAAATCCACAATTTTGACTATAATACTCCTAAAATGTCTGAGCATATTTGGCTATACGAAGGAACTACCGAGTATTTTTCAATCTTATTTCAAATCACTCAAGGTTTAATTACGAAAGAAGAGTTTTTTGAACGAATCCTGGAAAAAATTGAGATTTCAAATACATTTAATAATACTATGTCTTTTACAGAAATGAGTAAAAACATTCTAGTAGAACCTTATCGTAAAAATTATCGTAATGTATATGAAAAAGGTGCTTTAATATCTATGTGTTTGGATATTATCATGCGTGAAAAAAGTAATGGCGAATATGGTATTGTAGATCTTATACGAAATCTATCCAAAGAATTTGGCAGCAATACCCCTTTTGAAGATGATGAACTCATTCAAATTATTAGAGAATTTTCATATCCCGAAATTGGTGTGTTTTTAGAGAGTCACGTAGTTAACGGCAACCCTATTAATTATGAATATTATCTTAAGAAAGTTGGCTTGCAATTTGGCACAACAACCTTAAGCTCTTCTTATTTTATTGATGGGCAACAATCATTCGTAAAAGGAGTAGAAGCTACAAAAGAGGTGGTCTTTGAATCTAATATCCTATACAATAACTTCTTGAAAAACCTAGGAGTTCAAGGAGGAGATGTATTACTTAGTATTAATGACAAAAAATACGATATTAAAAATATTTATGATCTTTTCGGCGATTCGAATCAATGGAAAATAGGAGATTCTATTACTTTTAAAATTAATCGCAACGGTAAAGAAATGATATTATCCTCTAAAGTAATTGCTCCTACCATAGAAAAAATCATTTTAGAACAAAGCCCAACTGCAACCGAACAACAAATAAAATTTCTTAAAAGCTGGGTTAATGATTAAAAACTTTCATCCCAAAGTTGTTTCCACTTTTTTAAAATAATGTATTTTGCACTACTCTTCGTAACACAAATACACAATAATGGAAAATACTCCTTTTTTTACTGACGACACCATCGTTTTTGGCATTTTAATGCTTTGTCTGGGTTTAGTTTTTTACACTTCATCAATTAAAACAGGGTTTTGGAAATCCTTCTATAAATTTGTCCCTGCAATACTGCTTTGTTACTTATTGCCTGCCATATTCAATTCTTTAGGGATTATTTCACCTCACTGGGAAGAAGTAAATGCAAATGGAGAATTAGTAGAGAAATCATCTAGTGTTTATTATATAGCCAGTCGATACTTGTTGCCAGCATCCCTGGTACTAATGACCCTAAGTATTGACCTAAAAGGTATTTTTAACCTGGGCCCAAAAGCACTAATTATGTTTTTAACAGGAACTTTTGGTATTATCATAGGTGGCCCTATTGCTATTTTATTAATCTCCTTAGTCTCTCCTGAAACTGTAGGAGGAGCAGGATTTGATGCCGTATGGAGAGGGTTATCAACCCTTGCAGGAAGTTGGATTGGCGGTGGTGCCAATCAAGCAGCAATGTTAGAAATCTATCAATACAACCCTGATAAATACGGAGGAATGGTCTTGGTAGATATCGTTGTCGCCAATCTATGGATGGCTATTTTATTAATCGGTATTGGTAAAAGTGAAAAAATTGATAAATGGTTAAATGCAGATAATACCGCTATCGAATCTTTAAAGGAAAAAGTATCTAGTTACGCAGAGAGCATCACTCGTAATCCATCGCTTACTGACTATATTATTATGTTATCTATTGCTTTTGTTGCCGTAGGTATCGCACACTGGGGTGCTGGAGGAATTTCAAGTTTTTTATCAGGTAATTTTGAAGTTTTCAATGATAAAAGCTCTTCATTATCCTCTTTTACCTCAAAATTTTTCTGGATGGTGACGATTGCCACTGCTATTGGTATACTGCTTTCCTATACAAAAATGAAAAAATATGAAGGTGCGGGTGCAAGTAAAATAGGAAGTATATTTATTTATGTCCTTGTAGCTACAATAGGAATGAAAATGGACCTAGGAATGATTTTCGAAAATCCTGGATTAATTGCCATTGGATTGGTCTGGATGACTATTCATGCCGGGTTACTTATAGGAGTTGCAAAATTGATAAAAGCACCTTATTTCTTCCTTGCAGTAGGTAGTCAAGCAAATGTTGGAGGGGCGGCATCGGCTCCAGTTGTCGCTGCTGCGTTTCACCCTTCATTAACCACTGTTGGTGTATTACTTGCAGTATTTGGATATGTAGTTGGAACGTATGGAGCTATTTTATGTACAATTTTAATGCAAATAGCTTCTGGGAGCTAGTATTTCAATCTAATTTGTAGCATCTTTGTATCCCGTTTTTAAAATTTAAAAAAATTCTATGAAAAGATTTTCTTTCATACTACTTACAACATTGTTTCTAGTCAACTGTAGTTCTCCCGAAAAAAAGGGCAATGTTATGATAACCGGTAACATAAAAGGGTTAAAAAAAGGTGTGTTATACCTACAAAAAATACAAGATACGGCATTAGTTAATGTTGACTCTATAACTATAGATGGAAATTCGGAGTTTGTATTACAATCCAATGTTGAAGAACCAGAAATTCATTATTTATACTTGGACAAAGATGATGGTGCTCAATATAATGATCGTATTGATTTTTTTGCGGAACCAGGTGATATTACTATTACAACTTCTTTAACCGATTTTGAAAAGGATGTCAAAATTACGGGCGGTAAAAACCAAACGCAATTTCAGGAGTATAAAAAAATGCTGCAACGTTTTAATGATCGAAATCTTAGACTTATGAAAGAAGATTTTGAAGCTAGTAAGCAAAATGATGATGAAAAACTAATGGAAAATGATAAGGCGTATAAGAAACTACTACGTCAAAAATATTTGTACACCATAAATTTTGCTATATACAATAAGAAATTAGAAGTAGCTCCTTATGTTACGCTAAGCGAAGTATATGATGCCAATATAAAATACTTGGATACAGTGGCCAAATCATTAAGTCCACGTGTTAAAAAATCCCTTTATGGCAAACAACTTATTGCCTATGTAAAGGAACGCAGAATCAAAGAAGATGCATTTAAGAAAAATGATACAATTAATTGATATTGTTTAATGGTATTATACCGAAATTTAAAAATGCACTCATAAAAAAATGAGTGCATTTTTTATTATCATATAGTTAGAGTCATATCTCATAACAACTACTAGACTAATTATTTTCTAAAACAAAAAAGCTCTGAATCAAGATTCAGAGCTTTTTCAAAGAGCCGATAGAGGGACTCGAACCCACGACCTGCTGATTACAAATCAGCTGCTCTAGCCAGCTGAGCTATATCGGCAAAAGCGGTTGCAAATATAATTTCTACAATCATATTTACAAACACTTTTTATAAAAAAAATTATAATGCATTTACTTTATCTATCAAAGCTTGTGCTGTGTTCTCTAAATCAGTGCGAATAGCTTTAAAATGTTTAGAAGAATTTTCTACATTTCTTTCGTTAACTCTTTCTATAAACCCATCAAAAGAGGTAATTGCCTCATCAATAATTGCTTCTCCGGCTTTATTATCCTTACCAGGGTTATCTAGTTCCCAAACATATACTTCTTCGATAATATCTCCTAATACGTAGTTGATATCCTTTTTAAGATCTCTTTTATTTGCCATATCATATTTATTTTATACAAAATTACTATTTTCTGTTAAATCGCGGTCAATTCTTTTATTTTAGTCATTGCCTGGTTTAAATGGTTAGCAGCACTCATGCTATTAAATTTTAGCCGAATTACTCCTTCTTTGTCCACTACATAAGTTTCTCTTCCTGGTAGTAGTCCCAATAAGCTGGGTTTTACACCAAAAAGTTTTCTAAGCTTACCATTAGCATCCGACAAGAAAGTAAATTGAAGTTTATATTTATTTTTAAATCTTACATGAGAAGAAACACTATCCGAGCTTATTCCTATAACTTCGGCTCCCATAGATTTAAAATCTTCGTAACTATCCCTAAAACTGCAGGCTTCTTTAACACAACCCGGTGTAAAGTTTTTTGGATAAAAAAAGATTACCATTGGTCGTACCCCTATTAGTGTTTTACTATCAAAATCTTCTCCATCATCTTTTTTAATCACAAAATGAGGTAATTTATCTCCTATTGCTAAAGCCATAATTATTCTCCTTTATAAATAACAAAATTACGAGGAGTTTCATATAAAGTTACCTCAAGGTCATAGTTTATATCGATCTTGTTACGTAATCTTTTCCAAATAACAACGGCAATATTTTCTACAGTTGGATTCAGGTCCATAAATTCTGAAACTTCTTCATTAAGGTTTTTATGATCCAAATAATCTTCAACTTCGGTTTTAATATATTCTTTTAAAATTTTAAGATCTATTAAATACCCTGTTTCGGGATCTATATCACCGATAACACTTACGATAAGGTCATAATTATGCCCATGATACTTAGGGTTACTACATTTGCCAAATATTTGAAGGTTTTTCTCATCACTCCAATCTTTACGATACAATCTATGAGCAGCATTAAAATGCGCTTTTCTGCAGGCTTTAATTCTCATAACGTAATGTGTGAATAAAATTTATCAAAAATGATCTTAAACCATTCTGTATACAGTTCTGGTTGTAAAGAAATATCATTTCTTACTGCCTCGATTGACATCCATTTCCAATCCGCTACTTCATCAGGGTTAATTATAGGATCTTCTTCGAAGGCACCAATTAATACATGATCATATTCATGTTCGGTAAGGCCATTATCAAATGGAGCTTTGTATATAAATGAAACCGCATCTTTTAATGGAGTTACAAATCCCATTTCTTCTTGCAATCTTCGTGTTCCTGCTTCTATATTGGTTTCTCCATCTCTTTGATGACTGCAACAAGTATTGGTCCATAGCCCAGGTGAATGATATTTATGATGAGCGCGTTGCTGGAGCATTAATTCATTCTTTTTATTAAGAACAAATACCGAAAAAGCTCTATGTAAAACAGCTTTTTCATGAGCTTCCATTTTAGGCATTAAACCTATTTGTTCATCATTTTCATTAACTAAAATTACTTTTTCTTCTTCCATTATTTAATATTAGCCCAAAATTACAAAAACGTACTAGCAATTTGGGTATAAGCAATATTGTTTTTTTAATGCTCGGCTGTTTTACTATAAAACAAAATTCGTTCAAAATTATTTTAATACAAAACTATAAGAATCTATATACGTTATACTGATGTAAAAAAAAAACACCTTATTTCTAAGGTGTTTTTAAATATTTATATAAAATTCGTGATTACTTTACGATTATAAATTCACTACGTCTATTTAACTGATGTTGGTCTTTACTACAATCAGAGCCGTTACCACAATCATTAACTAGTTCGGTTTCTCCAAATCCTTTTCCTGTTAATCGATCAGATGCAATACCTTTTTCTATCATATAAGCAATTGTAGATTTAGCTCTTCTATCGGATAGTTGCATATTGTAAGTATCATCTCCGTGACTATCGGTATGTGATTTTACTTCAATTTTCATTTGCGGGTATTGATTCATCACTTCAATAACTTTAGCAAGTTCTATACTAGCATCTGGTCTTATATAAGATTTATCAAAATCAAAATAAATAGGCTTAAGCGATAATATTTTAGCAAGATCGTCTCCTACTCCAGCAGATTTGATCTTTTTCTCTAAAACAAGTGGTTTATCGATAGTTTGAGTTTCTTCAGGTGTATTTACAAACTTTTCGACTGTTACATATTCATCTTTTTCTGCTCTAACAAAATATTTTGATCCACATTTTAACTCTTCGATAGTATATTTACCATCATTTCCTACAACAAAACTTTGAACCAGGTTATTACTGCTATCCAGAACAGACACTTTTGTTCCTGGCAAGAATTCATTACTATCTTTATCTGTCACTAAACCAGAGATTGATATCTCGCAAAAACTCCTAAGGTCTTCAAGCTGCAAAAAACTATAAATATCATCATTTCCTCTACCGCCTTCTCGATTGGAAGAAAAATACCCTCTCTTAGAACCGTCGTCTACAATAAACGTAAAATCATCCTTTGGGCTATTTACGGGTTTACCTATATTTACTACTAATTCTTCTTCCTCTGTTTGGGGATCAACACTAGTAACATATACGTCTAAACCTCCCAAACCAATATGACCGTCAGACGAAAAGTACAGGTCTCCATTATTGCTTATAAACGGAAAAGTCTCTTTTCCTTCGGTATTGATTCTATCTCCAAGGTTTTGGGGTTCGCCAAAGCTACCATCGCCATTAATTGTTATTTGATACAAATCCGAAAGGCCTTGACCTCCAGGCATATCAGAAGAAAAATACAATGTTTTTTCGTCGACACTTAATGCCGGGTGTGCTGTTGAATATTCGTCACTATTAAATGATAAACTTTGCGGTGTAGTCCAACCACCTTGGCTATTTTTATAAGAACGATATATTTTTAATTTGTTGGTTCCTTTTTTATCTCTTCCGATTTTTCTTTTCACAAAGTTATTCCTTGTAAAATACACTGTTCGTCCATCCTTAGAAAAAACAGGTGTAGATTCATGAAATTTAGAATTTAGCGTACTGCTTAATTTTTCAATCTCCGCCAACTCCCCATTTACTGGGTTGTATTCGGCCTTAAACAAATCTAGAAACGCCTCATTGTTCCATTGGTGAATTGTTTTCTTAAGTGCTAAAGTATCTCTTGATGAAGAAAAAACAACAAATCTTCCGAAGAAAGCAGCTCCAAAATCTGTAAAAGAGGAGTTAATTGAAGAATTTTCTATTTCAAATCTTCCAGATTGAAAATCAATTCTTTCTAAATAATTTGGTTCATCCTTATACAATTTCACCCTTTTATCTTGATTGGCTAATTCTGTAAATTTCTTCATATACTCATCGGCCTCATCATATTGCTCGGCTGATTTCAATGTTTGAGCATATCTAAAGTAATACTCGGGTTCTACCTCACCAGTATAGGTATCAATTAATTCTTTATACCATTTCTGAGCTTCTGCAAACTCACTATTAAAATAATAGCTGTTTGCCAGGTTTTTAAGAAGATCTGCATCTTTATAGCCTTTTTTTATAATCTTCAGATACGTTTCTTGTGCATCAATATATTCGTATCTGTTATATTGATTTTCGGCTTTGCCTAGTTTTTTCTCTTGGCCGACAAGAATTTGCGCAGATAAAAGCACTATAAAAACTATTCCTACTTTGTGTAAATATTTCCCCATATTTTAATATAATATATACTCGCGTGTTATTATTAAAAGAAACGTGGTGTTAGCATTCGGTTATATTTTTTAAATAATTCGAAACGTAACATAACTTCATAACTTCCATCATTAAATTGTGCTTGCCCCAATTGGGTTGTTTCTCTATCATAAGAGAAACCAATCATCATAGAGTCTGATACTTGAAAACCTACCGTACCTGTTACAGCGGCACTCCAGCGATATGCAGCCCCCAAAGTTAATCTGTTATACAATAAAAAATTAGCCGAAAGATCTACTTGTAAAGGAGTTCCAAAAACGAGTTTGGTCAATACTGCTGGTTTAAACTTTACATCATCATTTATATCAAAAACATGCCCGGCAATAAGGTAATAGTTAATTCGCTCTTCTGCCAAAAAACTTATTGCTGTACTATTGCTATCGGTTGTACTCTCATCAAAATGATCAGTCTCTAATAAATTTGGAGCACTTAATCCAACATAAAACTTATTGGTATGATAGTATACTCCTACTCCAACATTAGGGCTAAACTTATTATCAATATTGTTTTCGAAAAGCGCATCATTATTATTAAACTGTGTTAATTCTTGAAAATTAACATTCAATAAATGACCTCCTGCTTTTAATCCAAAACTGAACTTACCAAACTCGGAGGTAGGTATGGTATACGAAAAATCAATATCTATATAAGTTTCATCTGTAGGTCCTATTTCGTCATTAACTATAGATAACCCTAAACCTAATCGTTCACTGGTTCCCAAAGGGGTATTAAGGGTTAATGTTTGAGTTCTGGGAGCACCATCTAATCCTACCCATTGACTACGATGAAGACCCATTATACTCATTACTCCACGACTACCTGCGTAAGCAGGATTTACTGTAATGGTGTTATACATATACTGTGTATATTGAGCATCTTGTTGTGCACTACTAAAGTTGGATACTAAACAAAATATGCCTAGCAAAAATATTTTTAATAGTTTATTCATAAGAGTATTATTTGATTTAGGGAATAACAAATATATATATTCCAAAATAATTTTATTTATTGATATACAAGTATCCCGCTTTTTGTTTGCGAATACCGCTTGCATTTTCATATTCCAATACATAATAATATGTTCCTACTGGTAGTTCATCGTTTTTCGAAACAGTTGTTCTTCCTTCGCTAATTCCTATAAAGAATCTCGATCCAGGTTGTTCATATCCTTTTTGATCAAATACTAATACTCCCCATCTATTGAAAATTCTTAGTGTATTATTCGGGAAATTACTCAACCCAACTATTCTAAACTCATCATTTACACCATCTCCATTCGGGCTCAATCCAGTATAAATTACTATCTCATCGTCATCAGAAAGAATATTTGTTACTGTTTCATCTTCAAAATCACCATCATTATCCAAATCAACATTAGTATCATTAAGTGGATCATCAGATATATCAGTTACATCTTCTCCATTTGGATCCTGTCCTGTAACAGTAGCTTGATTTGTTACACTACCCGAAAGTAAATTTTCTTCTGTTACCACATATGTAGCAGTAAAACTATCTGTATTTACTTCTCCAGGAGCAAGATCTATCGGACCTCCTTCAATTACAATTCCAGGTAATGGGTCTGCAAGTACAATATTAGTAATATTTACATTACCAGTATTTTCTACAACGAATTCGTATCTAATTTCATCTCCAGCATTAGGAACACCATCCTCATTAGCATCAACATATATACCAGTTTTTCTTAAATCTAAGTTTGGTAACTGTTGGATCATCGTAATTGTTGGGTCATTTGTAGGATCATTATCACCATCTTCATCTATAGTCTCGTCTCCACTATCAGATACATCAACAACATCATTTCCGGTTGGATCTTGCCCTATTACCGTTGCACTATTCATAACTTCACCAAAATTGATATCTGCTTGAGTTATGGCATATGTTGCGGTTGCAGTCCCTGACTCATTAGGTGCTAATGTACTTGGAGTAATTGCCAAGTTTACACTTCCTGTTAAAGGATCATCTATTGTAATATTATCAATTTCGACGTTTCCAATATTTGTCACCGTGAATGTATACGTAATTACATCATCAACCTGAACTCCATTAATCTCAGAAGTCTTTATTAAAGACAAAAGAGGGTTAGCTGCTTCTCCTACAGTTATTGTTACTGTAGCAGTATCGCAGCTTGGTGGTGTATCATCATCACAAATTGTATAGGTAAATGTATCATCACCTACAAAACCTGTTGGTGGTGTATAGGTAAATGTACCATCTCCATTATTAACTACCGTTCCTCCATTAGTACTAGTAGCATCAAAGTTAGTAATCGTAGCATCATCTACAATAGTATCATTAGCGAGTACATCCCCAGTTGTTACAGGAGTATCCTCTGTGGTGGTTACGGTATCATCTACTGCTACTGGATTACCCTCATCTCCTACGGTTACAGTAACCGTTGCCGTAGAACAAGTTGGTGGAATATCATCATCACAAAGTGTGTATGTAAACGTATCATCTCCTACAAATCCAACAGGTGGTGTATATGTAAATGTACCATCTCCATTATTTACTACTGTACCTCCATTTGTACTGGTTGCATCAAAAGTTGTAATGGTTGCATCATCTATAACAATATCATTGTCTAACACATTACCTGTAGTAACCGGTGTATCTTCTGTAGTAGTTACTACATCATCTACCGCTACTGGATCACCTGCATCACCTACAGTTACCGTAACCGTTGCTGTGGAACAAGTTGATGGGGTATCATCATCACAAAGTGTATATGTAAATGTATCATCTCCTACAAATCCAACAGGTGGAGTATACGTAAATGTACCATCTCCATTATTTACTACTGTACCTCCATTTGTGCTAGTTGTATCAAAAGCCGCTATAGTAGCGTTATCTACAACAGTATCATTAGTTAATACATTACCTGTAGTAACTGGTGTATCCTCTGTCGTAGTTGCCGTATCATCAACTGCTACTGGATTGCCAGTATCATTTACAGTAATATTAACGGTTGCTGTAACAGTACTACCGTCAACATCTGTGATGGTGTAAGTAAAACTATCTGTACCACTAAATCCTACATTCGGAATGTATTGGAAAACACCATCACTTACCTCAGTTACTGTACCATTACTTGGACCAGTAGCCAGTGCGAAGTCATCGCCATCGCCACCATCACCACCAATATTATCATTGGTAGATACATCAATCTGATTGGCAACTCCAGCAACACTATCTTCATCAACCGTTAAGCTGTCATCAACAGCCGTTGGAGTATCATCAACACTCGTTACATCAAAGGTAACGGTAGCCGTATCGGTATCTCCATCAGCATCTTCAATCTCATAAGTGATCGTTACAGGACCGTTATAATCTAAGGCTGGTGTAAAGTCAATCGTATCATCCGTTGGATCGTTCGGTGTACCTCCATTATTGACTACTGCAGTTCCTACAGCGGCTGGGATGGCGGTTACATTAATCGTTCCGGTACTTGGACCATCTCCTCCAAAACTATCGTTTCCTAATACTGCAATGTTAGTCGTTCCACTATCTTCTGCTACATCGGCTGGAGTATCATTGGTAGCCGTTGGGGTATCATTCACCGGAGTCACATCGAAAGTAACCGTTGCGGTGTCTGTATCTCCATCAGCATCTTCGATCTCATAGGTGATTGTTACAGGACCGTTATAGTCTAAGGCCGGAGTAAAGTCAATCGTATCATCCGTTGGATCATTCGGGGTACCACCATTATTCACTACTGCTGTTCCTACTGCTGCTGGAATCGCTGTTACATTGATCGTTCCGGTACTTGGACCATCTCCTCCAAAACTATCATTGCCTAATACTGCAATGTTGGTCGTGCCGCTATCCTCTGCTACATCGGCAGGAGTATCATCGGTAGCCGTTGGGGTATCATTCACCGGAGTCACATCGAAAGTAACCGTTGCGGTGTTTGTATCTCCATCAGCATCTTCAATCTCATAAGTGATCGTTACAGGACCGTTATAATCTAAGGCTGGTGTAAAGTCAATCGTATCATCCGTTGGATCGTTTGGTGTACCTCCATTATTCACTACTGCTGTTCCTACTGCTGCTGGAATCGCGGTTACATTAATCGTGCCTGTACTTGGACCATCACCACCAAAACTATCATTGCCTAATACTGCAATGTTGGTCGTTCCACTATCTTCTGCTACATCGGCAGGAGTATCATTGGTAGCCGTTGGGGTATCATTCACCGGAGTCACATCGAAAGTAACCGTTGCGGTGTCTGTATCTCCATCAGCATCTTCTATCTCATAGGTGATTGTTACAGGACCATTATAGTCTAAGGCCGGTGTAAAGTCAATCGTATCATCAGTCGGATCGTTTGGTGTACCTCCATTATTCACTACTGCTGTTCCTACTGCTGCTGGAATCGCTGTTACATTGATCGTGCCTGTACTTGGACCATCACCTCCAAAACTATCGTTTCCTAATACTGCAATGTTGGTCGTTCCACTATCTTCTGCTACATCGGCAGGAGTATCATTGGTAGCCGTTGGGGTATCATTCACCGGAGTCACATCGAAAGTAACCGTTGCGGTGTTTGTATCTCCATCAGCATCCTCTATCTCATAGGTGATTGTTACAGGACCGTTATAATCTAAGGCTGGTGTAAAGTCAATCGTATCATCAGTCGGATCGTTTGGTGTACCTCCATTATTCACTACTGCTGTTCCTACTGCTGCTGGAATCGCTGTTACATTGATCGTTCCGGTACTTGGACCATCACCTCCAAAACTATCGTTTCCTAATACTGCAATATTGGTCGTTCCACTATCTTCTGCTACATCAGCAGGAGTATCATTGGTAGCTGTTGGGGTATCGTCTACTGAAGTTACATCAAAAGTAACCGTTGCCGTGTCTGTATCTCCATCAGCATCTTCGATCTCATAGGTGATTGTTACAGGACCATTATAGTCTAAGGCCGGAGTAAAGTCAATCGTATCATCAGTAGGATCATTTGGTGTACCACCATTATTCACTACTGCTGTTCCTACTGCTGCTGGAATCGCTGTTACATTGATCGTGCCTGTACTTGGACCATCTCCTCCAAAGCTATCGTTTCCTAATACTGCTATGTTAGTCGTGCCACTATCTTCTGCTACATCAGCAGGAGTATCATTTACTGCCGTTGGAGTATCATCAACACTCGTTACATCAAAGGTAACCGTAGCCGTATCGGTATCTCCATCAGCATCCTCTATCTCATAGGTGATTGTTACAGGACCATTATAGTCTAAGGCCGGAGTAAAGTCAATCGTATCATCCGTTGGATCATTTGGAGTACCTCCATTATTCACTACTGCTGTTCCTACTGCGGCTGGGATGGCGGTTACATTGATCGTGCCTGTACTTGGACCATCTCCTCCAAAGCTATCATTGCCTAATACTGCAATATTGGTCGTGCCACTATCTTCTGCCACATCAGCAGGAGTATCATTTACTGCCGTTGGAGTATCATCAACACTCGTTACATCAAAGGTAACCGTAGCCGTATCGGTATCTCCATCAGCATCCTCTATCTCATAGGTGATCGTTACAGGACCATTATAGTCTAAGGCCGGAGTAAAGTCGATCGTATCATCCGTTGGATCATTTGGTGTACCACCATTATTCACTACTGCTGTTCCTACTGCTGCTGGAATCGCGGTTACATTAATCGTGCCTGTACTTGGACCATCACCACCAAAACTATCATTGCCTAATACTGCAATGTTGGTCGTTCCACTATCTTCTGCTACATCGGCAGGAGTATCATTGGTAGCCGTTGGGGTATCATTCACCGGAGTCACATCGAAAGTAACCGTTGCGGTGTCTGTATCTCCATCAGCATCTTCAATCTCATAAGTGATCGTTACAGGACCGTTATAATCTAAGGCCGGAGTAAAGTCAATCGTATCATCCGTTGGATCATTCGGTGTACCACCATTATTCACTACTGCCGTTCCTACTGCTGCTGGAATCGCTGTTACATTGATCGTTCCGGTACTTGGACCATCGCCACCAAAACTATCATTGCCTAATACTGCAATATTGGTCGTTCCACTATCTTCTGCTACATCGGCAGGAGTATCATTTACTGCCGTTGGGGTATCGTCTACTGAAGTTACATCGAAAGTAACCGTTGCGGTGTCTGTATCTCCATCAGCATCTTCGATCTCATAGGTGATTGTTACAGGACCATTATAGTCTAAGGCCGGTGTAAAGTCAATCGTATCATCAGTAGGATCGTTTGGTGTACCTCCATTATTCACTACTGCCGTTCCTACTGCTGCTGGAATCGCTGTTACATTGATCGTTCCGGTACTTGGACCATCGCCACCAAAACTATCATTGCCTAATACTGCAATATTGGTCGTTCCACTATCTTCTGCTACATCGGCAGGAGTATCATTTACTGCCGTTGGGGTATCGTCTACTGAAGTTACATCGAAAGTAACCGTTGCGGTGTCTGTATCTCCATCAGCATCTTCGATCTCATAGGTGATTGTTACAGGACCATTATAGTCTAAGGCCGGTGTAAAGTCAATCGTATCATCAGTAGGATCATTCGGGGTACCACCATTATTCACTACTGCTGTTCCTACAGCGGCTGGGATGGCGGTTACATTAATCGTTCCGGTACTTGGATCATCGCCACCAAAACTATCATTGCCTAATACTGCAATATTGGTCGTGCCACTATCCTCTGCTACATCAGCAGGAGTATCATTTACTGCCGTTGGAGTATCATTCACCGGAGTCACATCAAAGGTAACCGTTGCGGTGTTTGTATCTCCATCAGCATCCTCTATCTCATAGGTGATTGTTACAGGACCATTATAGTCTAAGGCCGGAGTAAAGTCAATCGTATCATCAGTCGGATCGTTTGGTGTACCACCATTATTCACTACTGCTGTTCCTACTGCTGCTGGAATCGCTGTTACATTGATCGTGCCTGTACTTGGACCATCACCACCAAAACTATCATTGCCTAATACTGCAATATTGGTCGTACCACTATCCTCTGCCACATCAGCAGGAGTATCATTTACTGCCGTTGGAGTATCATCAACACTCGTTACATCAAAGGTAACCGTAGCGCTAGAAGTATCTCCATCAGCATCTTCGATCTCATAGGTGATTGTTACAGGACCATTATAGTCTAAGGCCGGTGTAAAGTCGATCGTATCATCAGTCGGATCATTTGGTGTACCTCCATTATTCACTACTGCTGTTCCTACTGCTGCAGGGATGGCTGTTACATTGATCGTGCCTGTACTTGGACCATCTCCTCCAAAGCTATCGTTTCCTAATACTGCTATGTTAGTCGTGCCACTATCTTCTGCTACATCAGCAGGAGTATCATTTACTGCCGTTGGAGTATCATCAACACTCGTTACATCAAAGGTAACCGTAGCCGTATCGGTATCTCCATCAGCATCCTCTATCTCATAGGTGATCGTTACAGGACCATTATAGTCTAAGGCCGGAGTAAAGTCAATCGTATCATCAGTCGGATCATTTGGTGTACCACCATTATTCACTACTGCTGTTCCTACTGCTGCTGGAATCGCTGTTACATTGATCGTGCCTGTACTTGGACCATCTCCTCCAAAGCTATCGTTTCCTAATACTGCAATGTTGGTCGTGCCACTATCCTCTGCTACATCAGCAGGAGTATCATTTACTGCCGTTGGAGTATCATCAACACTCGTTACATCAAAGGTAACGGTAGCTGTATCGGTATCTCCATCAGCATCCTCTATCTCATAGGTGATCGTTACAGGACCATTATAGTCTAAGGCCGGAGTAAAGTCAATCGTATCATCAGTCGGATCGTTTGGTGTACCACCATTATTCACTACTGCTGTTCCTACTGCGGCTGGAATCGCTGTTACATTGATCGTGCCTGTACTTGGACCATCTCCTCCAAAACTATCATTGCCTAATACTGCAATATTGGTCGTACCACTATCCTCTGCTACATCAGCAGGAGTATCATTTACTGCCGTTGGAGTATCATCAACACTCGTTACATCAAAGGTAACGGTAGCCGTATCGGTATCTCCATCAGCATCCTCTATCTCATAGGTGATCGTTACAGGACCATTATAGTCTAAGGCCGGAGTAAAGTCAATCGTATCATCAGTCGGATCGTTTGGTGTACCTCCATTATTCACTACTGCTGTTCCTACTGCTGCTGGAATCGCTGTTACATTGATCGTGCCTGTACTTGGACCATCGCCACCAAAACTATCATTGCCTAATACTGCAATATTGGTCGTACCACTATCCTCTGCTACATCAGCAGGAGTATCATTTACTGCCGTTGGAGTATCATCAACACTCGTTACATCAAAGGTAACGGTAGCCGTATCGGTATCTCCATCAGCATCCTCTATCTCATAGGTGATCGTTACAGGACCATTATAGTCTAAGGCCGGTGTAAAGTCAATCGTATCATCAGTAGGATCGTTTGGTGTACCTCCATCATTGACTACTGCTGTTCCTACTGCTGCAGGGATGGCGGTTACATTAATCGTTCCGGTACTTGGACCATCACCACCAAAACTATCATTGCCTAATACTGCAATGTTGGTCGTTCCACTATCTTCTGCTACATCGGCAGGAGTATCATTTACTGTCGTTGGAGTATCATCAACACTCGTTACATCAAAGGTAACGGTAGCCGTATCGGTATCTCCATCAGCATCTTCGATCTCATAGGTGATTGTTACAGGACCATTATAATCTAAGGCCGGAGTAAAGTCAATCGTATCATCAGTCGGATCGTTTGGTGTACCACCATCATTGACTACTGCAGTTCCTACTGCTGCTGGAATCGCTGTTACATTGATGGTACCTGTACTTGGACCATCTCCTCCAAAGCTATCGTTTCCTAATACTGCTATGTTAGTCGTTCCACTATCTTCTGCTACATCGGCTGGAGTATCATTGGTAGCCGTTGGGGTATCATTCACCGGAGTCACATCGAAAGTAACCGTTGCGGTGTCTGTATCTCCATCAGCATCTTCGATCTCATAGGTGATCGTTACAGGACCGTTATAGTCTAAGGCTGGTGTAAAGTCAATCGTATCATCAGTCGGATCGTTTGGGGTACCTCCATTATTCACTACTGCTGTTCCTACAGCGGCTGGGATGGCGGTTACATTAATCGTTCCGGTACTTGGACCATCTCCTCCAAAGCTATCATTGCCTAATACTGCAATGTTGGTCGTTCCACTATCCTCTGCTACATCGGCAGGAGTATCATCGGTAGCCGTTGGGGTATCATTCACCGGAGTCACATCGAAAGTAACCGTTGCGGTGTCTGTATCTCCATCAGCATCCTCTATCTCATAGGTGATTGTTACAGGACCGTTATAGTCTAAGGCCGGAGTAAAGTCAATCGTATCATCTGTCGGATCGTTTGGTGTACCTCCATTATTCACTACTGCTGTTCCTACTGCTGCTGGAATCGCTGTTACATTGATGGTACCTGTACTTGGACCATCACCTCCAAAGCTATCATTGCCTAATACTGTAATATTGGTCGTACCACTATCCTCTGCTACATCAGCAGGAGTATCATTTACTGCCGTTGGAGTATCATCAACACTCGTTACATCAAAAGTAACCGTTGCCGTATCGGTATCTCCATCAGCATCTTCGATCTCATAGGTGATTGTTACAGGACCATTATAGTCTAAGGCCGGTGTAAAGTCGATCGTATCATCAGTCGGATCATTTGGTGTACCTCCATTATTCACTACTGCTGTTCCTACTGCTGCAGGGATGGCTGTTACATTGATCGTGCCTGTACTTGGACCATCTCCTCCAAAGCTATCGTTTCCTAATACTGCAATATTGGTCGTACCACTATCTTCTGCTACATCAGCAGGAGTATCATTTACTGCCGTTGGAGTATCATCAACACTCGTTACATCAAAGGTAACGGTAGCCGTATCGGTATCTCCATCAGCATCTTCAATCTCATAAGTGATCGTTACAGGACCATTATAGTCTAAGGCCGGTGTAAAGTCAATCGTATCATCAGTCGGATCGTTTGGTGTACCTCCATTATTCACTACTGCTGTTCCTACTGCTGCTGGAATCGCTGTTACATTGATCGTGCCTGTACTTGGACCATCACCTCCAAAGCTATCGTTTCCTAATACTGCTATGTTAGTCGTACCACTATCTTCTGCTACATCAGCAGGAGTATCATTAGTAGCTGTTGGGGTATCGTCTACTGAAGTTACATCAAAGGTAACGGTAGCCGTATCGGTATCTCCATCAGCATCTTCGATCTCATAGGTGATTGTTACAGGACCATTATAGTCTAAGGCCGGTGTAAAGTCAATCGTATCATCAGTCGGATCGTTTGGTGTACCTCCATTATTCACTACTGCTGTTCCTACTGCTGCTGGAATCGCTGTTACATTGATCGTTCCTGTACTTGGACCATCGCCACCAAAACTATCATTGCCTAATACTGCAATATTGGTCGTACCACTATCTTCTGCTACATCAGCAGGAGTATCATTTACTGCCGTTGGAGTATCATCAACACTCGTTACATCAAAGGTAACGGTAGCCGTATCGGTATCTCCATCAGCATCTTCAATCTCATAAGTGATCGTTACAGGACCGTTATAATCTAAGGCTGGTGTAAAGTCAATCGTATCATCCGTTGGATCGTTTGGTGTACCACCATTATTCACTACTGCTGTTCCTACTGCGGCTGGGATGGCGGTTACATTGATCGTGCCTGTACTTGGACCATCACCACCAAAACTATCATTGCCTAATACTGCAATATTGGTCGTACCACTATCTTCTGCTACATCGGCAGGAGTATCATTTACTGCCGTTGGAGTATCATCAACACTCGTTACATCAAAGGTAACGGTAGCCGTATCGGTATCTCCATCAGCATCCTCTATCTCATACGTGATTGTTACAGGACC
>CANLEM010000006.1 GCA_947489685.1 uncultured Aquimarina sp.
ACTGTTGAAGATACTAATGGTTGTGTTTCAACTTCTTCGGCAACATATACGATTACTGTAAATGCCTTACCAATTGCCGCACCAATTACTGGTCCAACCGAAGTTTGTATAGGAAGTACGATAGATTTAACCGAGGGCACTACCGGTACTATCATTTGGAACTCATCGGATACCGGAGTAGCTACTATAGATGGTTCAGGAGTTGTTACTCCTGTTACCGCTGGGACTACCGATATCACCTATACTGTTGAAGATACAAATGGTTGTGTTTCAACTTCTTCGGCAACATATACGATTACTGTAAATGCCTTGCCAATTGCCGCACCAATTACCGGTCCAACCGAGGTATGTATAGGAAGTACTATAGATTTAACCGAAGGTACTACCGGTACTATCATTTGGAGTTCATCGGATACCGGAGTAGCCACTATAGATGGTTCAGGAGTTGTTACTGGCGTAAGTGTAGGAACTACTGATATCACCTATACTGTTGAAGATGCCAATGGATGTGTTTCAACTTCTTCGGCTACATATACGATTACTGCAAACGCCTTACCGATCGCCGCACCAATTACTGGTCCTACCGAAGTTTGTATAGGAAGTACGATAGATTTAACCGAAGGTACTACCGGCACTATCGTTTGGAGTTCATCAGATACGGGAGTAGCTACTGTAGATGGTTCAGGAGTTATTACTGGCGTAAGTGCAGGAACTACCGATATCACCTATACTGTTGAAGATACTAATGGTTGTGTTTCAACTTCTTCGGCAACATATACGATTACTGTAAACGCCTTGCCAGTTGCTGCACCAATTACAGGTCCTACCGAAGTTTGTATAGGAAGTACGATAGATTTAACCGAAGGTACTACCGGTACTATCGTTTGGAGTTCATCGGATACCGGAGTAGCCACTATAGATGGTTCAGGAGTTGTTACTCCTGTTACAGCAGGGACTACCGATATCACCTATACTGTTGAAGATACAAATGGTTGTGTTTCAACTTCTTCGGCGACATATACGATTACTGTAAACGCCTTACCAATTGCCGCACCAATTACCGGTCCTACCGAGGTTTGTATAGGAAGTACGATAGATTTAACCGAAGGTACTACCGGTACTATCGTTTGGAGTTCATCGGATACCGAAGTGGCTACTATAGATGGTTCAGGAGTTGTCACTCCAGTTACCGCGGGAACAACTGATATCACCTATACTGTTGAAGATGCCAATGGATGTGTTTCAACTTCTTCGGCAGCATATACGATTACTGTAAATGCCTTACCAATTGCCGCACCAATTACTGGTCCTACCGAAGTTTGTATAGGAAGTACGATAGATTTAACCGAAGGTACTACCGGTACTATCGTTTGGAGTTCATCGGATACTGGAGTGGCTACTATAGATGGTTCAGGAGTTGTTACTCCAGTTACCGCGGGAACAACTGATATCACCTATACTGTTGAGGATACTAATGGATGTGTTTCAACTTCTTCGGCAGCATATACGATTACTGTAAATGCATTACCAATTGCCGCAGCAATTACTGGTCCTACCGAAGTTTGTATAGGAAGTACGATAGATTTAACCGAAGGTACTACCGGTACTATCATTTGGAGTTCATCGGATACCGGAGTGGCTACTATAGCTGGTTCAGGAGTTGTTACTGGCGTAAGTGTAGGAACAACTGATATCACCTATACTGTTGAAGATGTTAATGGTTGTGTTTCTTTGCCTTCAGCAGGATATACAGTTACCATAAATCCTTTACCGCTTGTTATAAGTTTGCCTATTGATACGATTTGTAGTGATATAGCATTAAATCATGATTTAACAACAGATATAGACTTAACAGGAGGTACTTTTAGTTGGTTAGCTCTGGATAATCCTAATGTAACAGGAGAAACTACGACAGCCTCTACAGCTACAAGTATTACTGATGTATTGATCAATACATCAGGATCGATACAAACAATTGTTTATACAATTACTCCTAGAAGTGTTGATGGCTGTGCTGGAAGCGATTATACATATACGGTTACCGTACTACCTAGAGCAGAATTGATAGTTTCAAAAACGGCTTTACCTTCTGCAGATGGAGCGTATGATACTTTGGGAGAAATAGTTAATTATGAGATTACCATTCAAAACCCAAATGAGGTAGATGTAAATAATATTATTATAACAGATAACAATGCTGATTCAATTAGTGCAACAGATATTCCGGTATTAGCAGGAAATTCTTCTATAACAATAACAGCTACTCATAATATTACACAACAGGATTTAGATAATGGAACTGTAACTAATCTATTAACAGCTGAAGGAACCGATCCTTGCGGAACTCCAGTTACCGATACATCAGATGATCCTAATACTGCAACTCCTAATGATCCAACTATTTTAGTGTTGAATCAGATTTCGGAAATGAGCCTTATCAAATCTGCAGATGTTGCACCAGATGGTTTATGGGATGAGGTAGGCGAAGTAATTACATATACCTTATTATTGACAAATACAGGAAATGTTACATTAACCAATGTCTCTATTTCTGATAATAACGCAAATGTTGGTAGCGTAAATCCTAATAATGTGGCAATGATTTTACCGGGTGAAACAGTAACGATAACGGCTAGTCATACCATTACGCAATCAGATTTAAATACAGGTAGTGTGGCGAATACAGCTTCTGTAACTGCCGAGGACCCAAATGGACAGCCCGTTTCAGATTTATCTGATGATCCTAATAATCCAGAGGATATAGATACTAATGGAAATGGAAACCCAGATGACATAACAATTACAAGTACCCCACAATTCGCGTCATTAGATATAATAAAAACTGTAGAAAATAGAACCTATACAGCTATTGGAGATGTTTTAGAATATACTTTTGAAATAACAAACACTAGTAATGTTACCTTGTTTGATATTACTGTTGATGACCCGATGGTGGCTTTTGTGACCCCTAATTCGATAGCCTCACTTTCTCCCGGAGCTTCATTTACTGTAAATGCGAATTATACAATAGTTGCACAAGATCTTACTAATGAAATTGTAGTAAATACTGCAATAGCTAATGCATTTTTGCCAGATAGATCAACCTCTATTTCAGAAGATTCTGATGATCCTAATGACCCTACAAATATCGATTTGGATGGTGATGGAGATTTTGATGATCCGACCATAAGCTTTTTGGATACAGATGGCGATGGTATACCTAATATAGAGGACTTTGATGATGATAATGATGGGATTACTGATACAGAAGAACAGAACGGAGATCCTTTGTTAGACACAGATGGAGATGGTATTATTGATAGTTTGGATCTTGATGCCGATGGAGATGGTATCTATGATTATATAGAAGCAGGACATAATGGAGTTGATTCTGATGGCGATGGAACCTTAGATGGTCCTTTTGGAGATGATGGAATCCCTAATGGTGTACAAGATAATCCAGACAGTGGCCAAGTAAATTATAAACCGCAAGATACGGATGGGGATGGTGTTGATGATTTCCAGGATATAGATGATGATAATGATGGTCTTTTAACCGAGGACGAAAATCCAGATCCAAATGGAGATATGGTTCCCGATGATGCATTTGATTCTGATGGAGATGGTATTCCAGATTATTTAGAACCTAACAATTTTGATCCTAATGCCGAAGATGATATCGAAGTGTTTAATGCGGTGACTCCAAATGGAGATGGGGATCACGATGTGTTGACTATTGCTAATATCGAAAAATTCCCAGATAATGAGTTGAATATATTTAATAGGTGGGGAGTGTTGGTTTATGAAGCTCGAGGGTATGGGCAAAACGGTCAATATTTTAGAGGAGAGTCTAATGGTCGGGCTACTTTTAATAAAGAGAAGCAGTTACCCGTAGGTACTTACTTTTATATACTTACATATACAAAAAATAGCGGTGAGAACGTAAAGAGGTCAGGTTATATATACATCAATAGATAGAAAATGAATTTTTAAGGACTTTTTTGTGAAGTTTTAAAGATATAAACCCAATGAAATGAACAAAGCTTATTTAATAGCACTTATTTTATTTATTCTGACATTAACAAAGGTTGAAGCTCAACAAGATGCGCAATACACCCAATACATGTATAATACAATTAGTGTTAATCCTGCTTATGCTGGTTCTAGAGAAGCAATAAGCATAACCGGTTTATATAGAAATCAATGGGTAGGAATAGATGGAGCGCCAGTTACTCAAACTTTAAATGTACATTCCCCTATTGGTGAATCAAACAAAATAGGTCTTGGACTTTCTATTGTTAATGATAAAATTGGGCCAACACAAGAGACATACTTTGATATTGATTTCTCGTATACAATAAATACTTCAGCAACAGGAAAATTAGCCTTTGGTGTAAAGGCAGGAGGGCACCTATTGGATGTCAATTTTCAGGATTTAAATCAATATACAAATACCGATATTCTTTTAAATACCAATGTGGATAATAAATTCTCTCCTAACGTTGGCGTAGGGATCTACTATCATACCGAGAAATTGTATTTAGGAGTATCCGCACCTAATCTTTTAGAAACACAACATTTTGACGAATCAGGAGGTGATAACAGTAGTGCTTTATCTTTTTTGGCCGAAGAAAGAATTAATTTTTACTTAATCGGGGGTTATGTTTTTGACATTAATGAAAGTTTAAAACTCAAACCAGCAGTCCTGTTTAAAGGTGTTTCTGGAGCTCCGCTTCAGGCTGATATATCTGCAAATTTTTTATTTAAGGATAAGTTTACTTTGGGAGCTGCGTATCGATGGAGTGCCGCACTTAGTGTTCTTACCGGGTTTCAGGTTTCTGACGAAATAATGTTAGGGTTTGCATATGATTGGGAAACTACTGCATTAGGTAATACAGAGTTCAATGCTGGGTCTTTCGAATTTTTTCTGCGATACGAAATATTTAAGAAAACCGAACGAATTTTATACCCAAGGTTTTTCTAAACAAGATCAAAACTTATGATAGGATATACTAAAATATTATTTTTCATTTTTTTACTACTAGGTTGTGCGGTTTTCTCGCAGAGTTCCTCGCTAAAAAAAGCAAATAAAGATTTTGAAAACTACGCCTATAAAGATGCAATAAAAAAGTATGAAGAAATAGTATCAAAAGGAGAAGCTACATTTGATATTTATCAAAAACTAGGTGATGCTTATTATTATAATTCGGATCTAGAAAATGCTTCTAAATGGTATGAAAAAATGATTACCAAAAAAAGTCAATTACAAGAGGAGGGAAAGGATACTTTGGATATTAGTTTTGAACATTATTTTCGTGTGTTTCAATCATTAAAATACCTGAAACGTTATAATGAAGCAGATCAATTAATGGCAAAGGTAAAAGAACAATCATATGATGATTCAAGACTAGTAAAGCTGATAGAAAACCCAGAGTATTTAAAAGATATCGCTGTTCAATCGGGGAGGTACGATATAGAAAATTTGTCAAAAAATTCGTTATATACCGATTTTGCACCTTCGATATATCAAGATAAATTAGTGTTTTCCTCAGCGAGAGGTAAATCTAGATCTAATAAGAGCAATAATCAATGGACTAAACAAGCGTATTTAAATTTATTTAGTTATTCATTAAAAGATACACTAGGTTTTTCTTTTCCTAAGGAGTTTTCAAAAAAATTAAGTTCTAGACTTCACGAGTCTACCAGTTCATTTAATACTGAAGGAACGGTCGTTTATTTTACTAGAAATAATATTACAAAGTCTAAACTGAAAAAAGATTCTCTTGGAGTAAGTAGATTGAGGATAATGCGAGCAAAATTAGATAACGAATCTCAATGGTCGCTTATAGAGGATCTTCCATTTAATAATGATAATTATTCGGTTGCACACCCCTCACTTAGTGCTGATGGTAAAAAATTATATTTTGTTTCTGATATGCCCGGTGGGTATGGTATGTCTGATCTGTACGAAGTAGATGTATTTGAAAGCGGAAGCTATGGAGAGCCCCGAAATCTAGGACCAAAAATTAATACAGAAGGAAGAGATACTTTTCCTTTTATTAGCGCAAATGGAGATTTGTATTTTGCTTCTGATGGACATTTAGGGTTGGGAGGATTAGATATTTTTACCGTAGTTTCTGAGAATAATGATGTAAAAATTTATAATGTAGGAGAACCGGTAAATAGTTATGCAGATGATATTACTTTTATTATAGATGATCAAAATCGTACCGGTTTTTTTGCTTCTAATCGTGTAGGAGGAAGAGGAGATGATGATATCTATAGTTTTATAGAAAATATACCATTAGTTACTAGTTGCGAAGGGATCATAAGCGGTAGGGTTGTAGATTTAGAGACCGGTAAAGAAATCATTGAAGCTTTGATTACAATTAGAGATGAGAATGACATTATTGTCTTTTCAGGTAAAACCGATGAAAAAGGAGAATTTGCAGATAGCTTTGATTGTGGTAATAAAGAATATAAGGTTATTATACAAAAAGATAATTATGATCAAGTTATAGAGAATGTTTTTGTGAGTAGAGAAAAATCGACAATTTCTGGAGTTTTTAAACTTAAGAGTAATATTCCTGCAAAAGGTGTAGATCTGGCAAAAATATTAGATTTAAAACCAATATATTTTTCGTCAAATAAAGCTTTAATTCTTGGAAAAACTGCCGAAGAATTAGATAAGGTAGTATCTTTTATGAAAAAATACTCTTCGATACGAATTGAAATTGGGTCACATACGGATAGTAAAGGGAGTGATGCTTATAATATGAAACTATCAAAAAGAAGAGCGGTCTCGACAGCCAATTATATCATTAGTAAAGGTGTTGATCCTATACGCGTAAAAAGTAGAGGGTATGGTGAAACGTTATTAATCAATACATGTGGTAATGGTGTAAAATGTAGTAAAGAACAGCATGCTCAAAACAGAAGAAGCGAGTTTATCGTTACCGAAAATTAGAAACCTCTGTAATCCTTATGAGATGTGCTTTTTAATTAGTTGTATCGCTAAGGTCAGAAAGTATAAGATGCGTAGTCGGTTCACCATAAATTATTAGTTTATCTATAAATTTTTGTAGATGAATTTGATCAACTACGATTGCCTTAAGAAAAATATTGTAGTTACCTGTTACTCGATATAGTTCTTTAATCTCTACTAAGCTATTCCATTCTTTAGAAAACTGTTCTAGTTTACCGCTATGTAATTTTAGCATGATAAAAACCTCTAATCCATACCCTAATTTGGCATGATCCAGAACTACTCCGTACTTTTTTATGATTTGTTCATCTTCCATTTTTTTAATACGTTCTCGTACAGAAGAAGGCGATAACCCTATTGTATTACCTAATTGCACATAGCTCACTTTAGAATTTTGAGCAAGAGCATCAATTATTTTTAAATCTAGCGAATCTACCATGTATATTTTGGTTTTATGTAAAAATAAGAATTTTTACTTGGTAAAAATATAAAAAAACGATGGATTCAACTTTTGGTTAAGATCGCCCAGAAGTACCTTTGCTGCATGGATGTTTTTATAATTGTTTTGGTTTTGGGAGTTTTTATTGGGTTTTTTATTCAAACTATTCTTGGATTTGGAGGTTCATTGGTTGCATTGCCGATTTTGCTTTATACTATGTCCTTGTCCGAGGCAATAGCATATTTATCAATTTTTTATATGTTATCAAGTATTTATTTAATGCAAAAAGAATGGCAACATATCGATAAGGCTTTGTTGAAAAAAATGACATTATCTTCATTAATCGGTGTTGCCATAGGGATTCTAATATTAAGTTTTGCAAAGCCTCTCGTATTAAAAAAAGCATTAGGCCTGTTTATTGTTTTGTATGTAGTTTATAAATTAAAATCCAACAAATCATTTGCACTTCATGGTAATGTACAGTTTGTACTAGGGTTACTGGGAGGCTTTTTTTCGGGGCTATTTTCTACTGGAGGACCATTATATGTTGTAGTAGTAAATGCATCTACTCCTAATGTACATACATTTAGGGCTACCATGTTTGGTATTTTGGCGTTGGTTACATTTGCTAGAATCCCTTTATTAGCTGTTGGAGGTATGCTTAGGAGTGAACAATTTATGTATGCATTAATAGTACTTCCTTTTTTTATGATGTCTTTATTCCTGGGTAAATGGGCTTATAAGTTGATTAATAAAACTTTTTTGAGTAAAATGATTATGCTTATTTTACTAATGTCTGGTATTGCTTTATTAGTAAAGTAAAACAAGCCGCGCAATCTGATAGCCTAAGTGACTAAGGGTTTTTGTTTTTAATTTCTCCACGTACCATTTTACCAGAATCCGTAAGTTCGTCTTCGGTCCAATTACCTAATCCACTGGCTCCGGGTTTAAGAGCTGCAGAAAGCTCTTGTTTGTCTGCAATAGACCAGTTGCACCAGGATATTTTGTTTTGATCCAGAAAATCCCACCAAATTTGAGCTTCGTTTGCATCAATAGATCCGTCTCCGGATGCTTCGGTAATACCGTATTCTGTAACAAAAATAGGAAGTCCCGCATCTAGTGCTTTTTGTGCTTTATCTCTTAAAAATTGTTTATGAGTCGCCGCATAATAATGCAAAGTGTATGCAACATTAACATCATTGATCTCATTTCCGATCACTTCATCTACATCCTGAGACCATGTTCTGGTACCGCAAATAATCAAGTTGTCTGTATCATGCTGTCTAATCGCAGCAATTACTTGTTCATGATAAGGTTTTAGAACATCGTTCCATGATACATTAAGAGGTTCATTGTATATTTCGTATATAATATTGGGTTTATCACCATATTTTTGAGCAACCTCAGAAAAAAAGGATTTTGCCTCGTCTATGTGATCCTCGGCATGATGACTATGCCAATCGATAATAACATAAATGCCTTCTGCAATAGCTGCATCAATAACCGTGAATATTTTTTGTTTTTCAACTTCTCTATTGCTAAGATATCCATCACTATCTTCAACGCCCATGGCAGCTCTGATAATATTACAATCCCAATCTTCTTTTAACCACTTTACAGTTTCGGGAGTATAATATTGCCCAATCCATTGACTCCAAAATAGAGACATACCTCTTAATTGAATACTGTTGTTGTTTTTATCAACAATTCTATTTCCTGAAACTTGTAATAGACCGTATGCGTCTACAATTGATGAGTTTGTATTGGGATTACCTGTAGGCTCTTCGCTACCATCGCCGCCATCTTGATCGGTTTCGGGTAAAGTATCCGAATCAGACTCACAAGCCGTAGTTAACCAAAAGGTAAAAAAGAATACAATTAATGTAGTAAAAATCCTCATGTCATAAAATATCTAAATGCTACGTTGATAACGAGAAGATATTTTGTTTAGTGTAAGAATTGTTATTTTATGAAATGTTTTCTTTCTTTTTGAAAGACATGACGATAAAATAAATTCCAGCAAGTATAAATGGAATACTAAGCCATTGTCCGGTAGATATTGCATCCCCCAAGGCATCTTCAAATCCACCTTGACTTTTCTTAACAAATTCAACAAGAAATCGCACTGTCCATAATAATATAAGAAAAGCTCCAAAAAGAAATCCAGGGTTATGTCTTTTGTCTGTTTTCCAATATACAAGCCATAAGATTAAAGCCACAAAAACATATCCGAATGCTTCATACAATTGTGCAGGGTGTCTGTAGGGTACAGCATCTAATAAATTAGAAAATTTAGGATTTTCAACAACTGCGGCATAGGCTTCGTTTACATTCTTTATTCCTGTTTCTTTTACAACTTCATATTTTTTTATACCATCACGAACAAATTTTACTCCAAATGGAGAATCACCAGATTCTTTCCCGATAATTTCAGAATTAAAAAAATTACCTAAACGAACGAATATGGCTCCAAAAGCAACAGGGATAACGATCCTGTCCAAAATCCAGAGTATATTTTTTTTAATGACATTTTTAGAATAATAATACATGGCTATTATGATACCGATAGCAGCACCATGACTCGCTAAACCTTGAAAACCTATAAACTCAAACTCTGGTTTAAACCTAAATGGTAATATAATTTCGAGTAAATTGTTTTTGTAGTACCCCCAATCGTAAAAGAATACATGTCCTAAACGAGCTCCAACAAGGGTTGCGATTACGGCATAAATAAAAATAGAATCTAATTTTTCGATAGAAATATTTTCACGTATGTATATTTTTTTCATCAGAAACCAACCCAAAGAAAATGCAATTACAAACATTAAACTGTAAAAGCGAATTACAAAAAAACCAAGATCGATACCTTCAATAGGGTTCCATAAAATTTTTGATAATATCATGTGTGAGTTTTATTTTTCGAAAGTAAATATAGGTATTTATATATGAAACAAAATGATCATTTTTTTATAGAATCATTTTCAACTTCGGGCACTGGATCATAACCACTTCCTCCCCAGGGATGACAGCTAAAAATGCGTTTTATAGCTAATAATCCACCCTTGAGCAAACCATGTTTTTGCAATGCTTCTAAGGTATAATGCGAACAAGTGGGTTGATATCTACATGTAGCAGGAGTTAAGGGAGAAATCAAATTCTGATATAGCTTAACCAATACCACAAATGGAAATATCAAAACCTTTTTTATAGCTCGCTTAAAATCCAAAATAGACTAGTTCAATAAAAAAGTAGTACCCTCTCGACTATCTTTGAGTTGGATGCCAATTTCTAATAATTCATCTCTTATTTTATCACCAGTGGCAAAATCTTTATTAGCTCTGGCTTCGGCTCGAAGTTTGATCAATAGTTCTACTGTGCCCGAAAGCTTATCGCTAACATCAGAAGATACTTCATTGCTATTTACTAAGCCTAGTACATCAAAAATAAATCCTTCCATAGTATCTTTAAGAAGTCCTAAGTCTTCTTTGGTAATCGAAGCTTTTTGTTCTTTAACAGAATTAATAAATTTTACAGCATCAAAGAGTTTTGCAATTAAAATTGGGCTGTTAAAATCATCATTCATAGCTTGATAACACTCACTTTTCCATACAGAGACATCTAACCCCTCTGAGGTTGAACTTGTGTCAAGGGTCTCAAGGGTTTGTAGTGCATCCATTAATCTATAAAATCCTTTTTCTGAAGCTTCTAGTGCGTCATTAGAAAAATCTAAAATACTACGGTAATGTGCTTGCATCATAAAAAAACGTACTATAGACGGATCAAACGGTTTGTCAAGAACACTATTATGACCGGTAAATAATTCTGCAGGTGATATGGTATTACCTGTAGATTTAGACATTTTTTTACCATTAAGAGTTAGCATATTAGCATGCATCCAATAATTAACGGGTGTTTGTCCACATGCAGCTTCTCCTTGCGCAATCTCACACTCGTGATGCGGAAACTTTAGATCCATACCGCCGCCATGAATATCAAAGCGTTCTCCCAAATATTTGGTGCTCATAACGGTACATTCAAGATGCCATCCCGGGAAACCGTCACTCCAGGGTGAAGGCCAGCGCATAATATGCTGAGGTTCTGCTCTTTTCCAAAGCGCAAAATCTTGCGGATTTTTCTTGTCGGTTTGAGCAGATAACTCACGAGTATTAGCAATCATATCATCTAGATTACGACCGCTCAATTTTCCGTAAGTATTAGTTTCATTAAATTTTTGAACATCAAAATATACAGACCCATTCGATACATATGCAAACCCATTGTCAATAATAGTTTTGATAATTTCTATTTGCTCTACAATATGACCTGTGGCCGTAGGTTCGATACTCGGAGAAATTGTATTAAATTTTGACATTACATGATGAAAATCTAAAGTATAGCGTTGCACAATCTCCATGGGCTCCAGTTGTTCTAACCGAGCTTTCTTTGCAACTTTATCTTCTCCTTCATCGGCATCATTCTCCAGATGCCCTGCATCAGTAATATTTCTTACATAGCGCACTTTGTATCCTAAGTGCTTTAAATACCTATACACTAAGTCAAAAGAAATAAAAGTACGGCAATTTCCTAGGTGTACATTGCTATAAACAGTAGGTCCGCATACATACATGCCTATATTTCCTTCTGTTATAGAGGTAAAGACTTCTTTTTGTCCCGAAATTGAATTGTAAATTTTTAGTTCTTGATTTTTGTACAAAGGAGTTGCCGCCATAATTTAAATGAATACTACTATAGTTTATTGTAAAATTAAAATGTTGTGTCTAATTTGATGTAATCCAAGAATTCTCTTCTCACAGATTCTTCTTTAAATTTACCTCCAAATTCACTAGTAACCGTGCTGCTTTCTATGTCACGAATCCCTCTAGAGTTTACGCAGAGGTGTTTAGCATCTATTACACAAGCAACATCTTTAGTGTTTAAGACGACTTGCAAATCCTGAACGATTTGCATAGTAAGACGTTCTTGTACCTGAGGACGTTTTGCATAATAATCAACAATACGATTCATTTTGGATAAGCCTACCACGGTACCATTAGAAATATACGCTACATGGGCACGCCCTACAATAGGTAATAGATGGTGTTCGCAGGTAGAATACACGGTAATGTTTTTTTCAACCAACATTTCTCCATACTTATAATGATTTTTAAAAGTAGAAGCATCTGGTTTTCTTTGAGGATGTAATCCCGAAAAAATTTCATTTACAAACATTTTTGCAACACGTTGCGGGGTACCTTTAAGACTGTCATCAGTAAGATCTAGTCCCAAGGTTTCCATAATGTGTTTTACATCTTCTTTAATCAGAGCAATTTTTTCTTTGTCACTAAGTTTAAAGGCATCTTCTCTTACAGGAGTAGTTGCGCTAGTAGCTACATGATTATCACCTAGCGCTTCAATAGCTTCAAGGGCCTTGTCAATTTTCACACTTCAAAATTTTAATATTTAATAAAATCCCAATAAGAGTAATATGTTAGGATAAATAGCAACAAAATAATGTACTTATACTATCCCAATTTATTTTTCTTTTGGACATATAAACAGATATATGCAATAATATCGGTTTAATATAGTTTGCAAAGATACGATTTTGTTGTTTTAGTTAGTAAAAGCAATGTTAAACAATTAGTGATACTGGTTTTCTTCAATAAGTTCAGTATATTTAAATCCCAAATTTAACCTCAATACAAGAAAATTGTAGTTTTTAACGTTATATAGAAATGGCAAAAAGAATACCTCAAATTTCGTTATTTTTAATTTTTGTTTGCATGAGCAGCTTTTCTGCATTTGCTCAGTTAGACTTTGATGTGGCTTGTAGAACTGCTCAGCCATTTTGCTCTGATGCGGCGCAAGAATTAACCTTTCCTAATATTACTGGTGAAGATATAAGTTTTCAGGGTTTAGGTTGTTTGGATAGTACTCGTAACTCCTCATGGTATTTTCTTAGAATTGATGAAGCTGGTGAGCTTATATTTGATATCCAACAGTGGGTAGATGGTAATAATAACAGTAATTTAGATAGGGGAGAGCGGCAATTGGATGTGGATTTTATTGCTTGGGGACCATTTAATACTTCGTTTATTAATTGTGAAGATGACTTGGCAACCGGGTGTGATACCGCTGGAGATGATACGCCACGTCCTGCCGAATGTGTGAATAATGTAGATGATCCGGATTTTTATACGACTGGGCCATTAGGTTTGGATAACACCAATATTGTAGATTGTAGTTTTGCTAGAAATCCTGATGAGGGTATTTTTATAGAGACTTTTACGATTCCGAATGCTCAATCTGGCGAGTATTATTTTATTTTGATTACTAATTTCTCAGATGAGGCTGGAGTTATCCAATTACAACAAACAAATCTAGATGAAGATAATGCAGGTACTACCGATTGTACTATTCTAGAACCTGGAGTAGGACCGGATATTGCTACCTGTGGTGAATTTCCCGTAACTATCGAAGGTCGTTTTCCTGGAGCCGTTTCATATCAGTGGGAAAGAGCAGATTTGGGGTCAACAAACTTTACACCAATTGGAGGTATAACAATTACTCCTGTATTGGATGTTACCACCCCAGGAGTATATCAATTAATTGGATATTCTGATGCAGCCGGAACGGTAGAAGTTGGCAGAGATGATTTATCGGTAGTTGACGTATCTGTAATAGAAATTACGGTGAGTGAAAATATAGCCGAAGAATCTTTTGCGGGAAGCTATACAATTACTGCAGAAATAACTACAACTCCTATAGATATTCAGGCTTTGGGCTTTACAGATTTTGAGTATCGCTTAGATAGAGATATTGGTAATGGTTTTCTAGAATATAGAGAGTATCAATCTTCTCCAGTGTTTTCAAATGTACCTCCCGGAGATTATCGTATAGCGGCAAGATATGCCAATTGTCCTGTTAGTGAAAGAGAGTCAGAAATTTTTATGATTTTGGGATATCCTAAGTATTTTACACCTAATGGAGATGGTTTTCATGATACCTGGGGTATTATAAATATTGAAAATCAACCAGGAGCATTAATTTATATTTTTGATCGATATGGTAAATTGCTAAAACAGCTTAGACCAGGGGGTGCTGGTTGGGATGGTACTTATAATGGAAGAAACATGCCGTCTTCGGATTATTGGTTTAGAGTAGAGTTTAATGAACCTAGAGATCCTAATATGAGAAGAAGAGTTGTGGCAGGAAGTTTTTCTTTAATTCGATAAAGTATTATACATAACATAAAAAAAAGAGCTTCTTTATTAGAAGCTCTTTTTTTTATGTTATGATGAGTCATGAATTAAAAGTTCATTCCGAGTGTAAAAGTATAACTGTCCCTGTAGGTGTCAACTACAGCGAAATTTGTGAAACTGGAATTGGGAAAAAATTGCTCTTCTCTTTGTTGCTCTTTGTAATCATAGGCAAAATCAAATTTGAACTGCCCAAAATTATACCCTAAACCAACTGAAAACCCACTTTTATCACCTAGTATTAAATCATTTTTATAAGGGCTTTCTTCATAACTATACCCTCCTCTAAAACTCCAATTTCCATTTCTCCATTCAGAACCAATTCGTATTGTAGAAGCGCCCTGTAATAAATTATCAATGTCACCATTCAAGTTAGAAAAATTGACCCCTTCATCAGAACTTACGTTAATTGAGCCATAATCTCTGTATGAGTAATCTAAACTAATAAGCCCTTCCTGGCCAAATAAAATGGCTGCACTACCGGTATACCTTGCAGGAGTACGCAACTTATATTCTGGAAAAATATTAACCACGTTAGGATCCACAATGGCTCTTCCATCGGTGTCACTAAAAGTTTCGAGTCGCTGAACGGTTTCTTCTTCTATGTAGTACCATGTTGGAGACTCGTAGGAAGCTCCTAGACGCAATATTTCTGAAACCTTAGCAATTCCCCCTACCTGGACAGAAAAACCAGCACCAGTAGTAGACAATCTATTGGTAAATAATACTTCATTTACATTACTACCTGTGTTATTATTTCCTTCAAAAAAATCAGTAATTCTATCATAGTTTATGAAATGAGAATTAAGATTAAACCCTAGATAAAAGTCTTGATTCATTTGGGCACCTACATTGAATGTAAACTTTCCATTTAATCCTGTACTTTCATAAATGTATTCCTGATCAAAAACACCAGGAGCGATGTTTGAAGAATATATGGTATTATCCGGATCATTTGGATCATCGGCTTCAATAACAAAAGCCTCATGTCCTAAAAACGCCTGTTGTGTACCAACACCCTGAGTTTCTCCAAGGAAACTATATAGATCATCAACAGATTCTCCTGTTCTACGAGTTATTAAATCTAAAGGAACGTCTTGAGCTTCCGAGAGGAAAAAACTATCTATAGAATTAGTACTTCTTCCAAAGGCGATTAATTGATCAGCATTATCTGCTGTTTGTTCGTATGTTAAACCTAACGAAATACGATTAATTCCTGCAGAATTCGGATCGTAATTATCGTAAATAAATACGGTTCCTATTTGATTAAAATTAACATTTGTAGAATTTTCGGATGCAAATCCATTAAAATAATTAGCTTCATTGGTAATTCTTGAAGAGGAAAGTGTCATTGATCCATACGAATTTAAGAAAACCGCCGATCCTGCGGGATTAATTTGTATAGAAGAAATATCTCCTCCCAAAGCTCCAAAAGCCCCACTCATACCTCTATAACGTGCTGTTCCTAAGATATTTTGTTGAGAATATCGAAGAGCATCTGTAACATCTTGAGCGTTCAGAAAAGACATAGAAAGTACACCTATGAATAAAAATAGTTTTTTCATTTACGTATAATTTTTTGAATTATAGGATGTCAAAAAATGAGAATTGACATACAAGAGAACTACTGTATAGTCCTTGAGTTTTGTTTAAAACCAAAGGACCTAGCTATTATCCTCTTCCTCTACTTCTGCTCCCGCCTCTGCTCCCGCTGCTTCTTGAAGAAGATCTACTTCCTCCAGAACGAGAATAACCACTACTCCTTGAAGAACTTCCTCTAGAGTATCCAGAACTTCTGCTTCTAGAAGAGCTAGAAGGGGTGTATGATCTGCTTCTGCTAGAAGAAGAACTACTTCGTGCTCTTGTGCCTGGGCCAGAATATCTAGAGTTACCTCTATTTACAGAAGATCTTGATCTTGATCCGTAAGCGTTAGATCCATTTGAATAACTAGAGCTTCTTGACCTGCTAGCATCTGCAGATACTCGTCTTCTATTGGTGTAGCCTTGTCTGCTTCTGCTATAATTTCCATTACGCGATCTTGTAGAATATCTAGCGTTGGAATTTCTATATCGACTTCTTGAAGCATATGCGTATCCATTTCGACCACCGCGATTATATGCATAGAATCTATTGCCTCTATAATAAGGGTGTCCGTAAAATCCACCGTAACCTCTGAAACCTCCATAATATCCAGCATAAAAGGGAGGGCAATAAAAGCCTCCGTAACCGAATCCAAATCCACCAAAACCGAAGCCTCCAAAACCGAAGCCTCCAAATCCAAATCCAAAATTAAATGGGTCGTAGAAACCACCATAGCCAAATGGTCCATAAAAACCACCATATCCAAAGCCAGGTCCCCAAAATGGGCGATTCCAACCAGTATTAATTATATTAATGCTTACTTCGTCATAATCACTACCCCATGATGGTTGTCCAACTTCATAGTTTAATGCAGTTGCCGTAGTATCTGCAGAATTATATCCCTCACTAGAATAAGAATCTATATCTGTAAAAATCACATCATCTTGGATAGCATTGTCAATCTGTGATGATTTTTCAGAAAAATAACTAGAATAATAATTCGATTTTTCTGGTGCTCTATTTGGAGGGGTTTCAATATTTCTTTGGCTTCTTGCTTCTCCGTATATACCATCATTATATGGTACATATTCGTATGATCCACAAGACGTCAACATAAATACGCTAGCCAATAGTAAAACTCCAATGGCTCCATTTCTATGAAAATAATTTTTAGATCGCATATCTTCTTATTTTATTGTTGAACATTACAAATTTAGTTAGTTTTGCGCTAATTAAATTATATTTAACAGAGTCACAATATTTGTGCCAAATAGCAGTTTATGAGCAAGAATTTAACAAAGCGCAGTGAAGATTATTCAAAATGGTATAATGAATTGGTTGTTAAGGCAGACTTAGCGGAGAATTCGGCAGTAAGAGGGTGTATGGTAATTAAGCCATATGGATATGCTATTTGGGAGAAAATGCAAGCAGAATTAGATAAAAAATTTAAAGAAACTGGTCATCAAAATGCATATTTTCCATTATTTGTGCCTAAAAGTCTTTTTGAAGCCGAAGAAAAAAATGCAGAAGGGTTTGCAAAAGAATGTGCGGTTGTAACGCATTACAGATTAAAAACAGATCCTGATGATACGTCTAAATTAATTGTTGATCCTAATGCAAAATTAGAAGAAGAACTTATTGTGCGTCCTACTTCTGAAGCAATTATTTGGAATACATATAAAGGATGGATTCAATCTTATCGTGATTTACCAATTTTGGTAAATCAATGGGCTAATGTTGTACGATGGGAGATGAGAACACGTCTTTTTCTTCGTACTGCAGAGTTTTTATGGCAAGAAGGGCATACAGCACATGAGACTAGAGGAGAAGCTATTGCTGAAACTGAACAAATGAATAACGTGTACGCAGATTTTGTTGAAAATTTTATGGCAATTCCAGTTATAAAAGGTCGAAAAACGGAAAGTGAACGTTTTGCAGGAGCCGAAGATACGTATTGTATAGAGGCGCTTATGCAGGATGGTAAGGCATTACAGGCAGGAACTTCACATTTTTTAGGGCAAAATTTTGCAAAAGCATTTGATGTGAAGTTTACTTCAAAAGAAGGAAAACAAGATTATGTGTGGGCTACATCTTGGGGTGTATCTACTAGATTGATGGGAGCTTTGATCATGACGCATAGTGATGATAATGGATTGGTTTTGCCGCCAAATTTAGCGCCTATACAAGTAGTTATTGTGCCAATTTATAAAGGAGAAGAACAACTAGCAAAGATTTCTGAGGTTGCTAATGAGTTAGTGAATGATTTAAGATCAAAAGGGATCTCTGTAAAATTTGATAATCGCGACACACATAGGCCAGGAGCTAAATTTGCTCAATACGAATTGCAAGGGGTTCCTTTGCGAATTGCTATTGGTCCTAAAGATCTTGAAAAAGGTACGGTTGAGTTGGCGCGTAGAGATACGTTAAGCAAGCAATTTGTGGCAAAGGATGAGGTGGTTGTTACGATAGAGTCATTGTTGAAACAAATCCAAGAAGATTTGCATCAAAAAGCAACTCAGTATAGAGATAGTCATATTACAGAGGTAGATACTTTTGATGAGTTTAAAAAGGTATTAGAGGATAAAGGTGGGTTTATTTCTGCACATTGGGATGGAACAGAAGAAACAGAACAGAAAATAAAAGAACTAACCAAAGCAACTATTCGATGTATTCCTTTTGATGCTAAGCAAGAAAATGGAAAGTGTGTTTACACCGGAGAACCTTCTAAAATAAGGGTGTTATTTGCTAAGGCATATTAAGTTTTAGAAAAAAATAAAATAACACTTGCGCCATTAAAAAATAGTTGTATTTTTGCATCCGCAATTAGGCAAACAACTATGGCCCGTTCGTCTATCGGCTAGGACGCCAGGTTTTCATCCTGGTAAGAGGGGTTCGATTCCCCTACGGGCTACGAATTATAAAATAAATTGCAGATTTGGAGTGAAAGCTATAAATTTGCAATCCTTGAAAAGGGAAAATGGCCCGTTCGTCTATCGGCTAGGACGCCAGGTTTTCATCCTGGTAAGAGGGGTTCGATTCCCCTACGGGCTACAAATTTTAGTAGTAAGAAATTTAATAGAAGAGAGATGGCAAATCATAAATCTGCATTAAAAAGAATTAGAAGTAACGAGACAAGACGTCTTAGAAACAGATACCAGCACAAAACAACACGTAATGCTATCAAGAAATTACGTGAAGCTGATAAGAAAGAAGCAGAGACTTTGTTTCCTACTGTTGTTTCTATGCTTGATAAATTAGCTAAGAATAATGTTATTCATAAGAATAAAGCGGCTAATTTAAAATCTCAGTTAGCAAAACACGTTGCTGCACTATAAGTAAGTAGTAAACGTTTTACGATATTAAAAAGGCTTTTCCATGATATGGAAGAGCTTTTTTTGTTTTCTAAATTTAACTATGATCTATACCTAGGGCGATGTGGTTAATACAATATATGCCCGATTGTCAAGAATAAAATAGGTATTTATATGTTTCTTGAGGTATTAGTGATGGATTATGCCTTGTTTTTTTCTTCTATCCATCGAGCCATAAATTCTGTGCTTCTTAGCGTGTGGTAATGAAGCATGCTGCCTATAAAATTATCAGAACGATGCTGTTGTAGGTTATTTTGAAGCTGGATTATTCTATCCATAGTAGATGCGGCAAATGTATTTTTTTGAAATCTAGTATTGATAATTTCAATTCCATTTTGCTGTGATTGTAGCCACAAATTTTTATTTTGATATAGTGTAACGGCTGATTTTGCAAATCTTAAAGGATCATCGGTTATAAAACCATTCCAATCGGATTCCTCTGCAAGCATTCCTTCTGCTCCAATAGTGGTAGTAATGCTAGGGGTTCCACAATACATAGCTTCTGCAAGTTTGCCCTTAATGCCCGCACCAAAACGTAATGGGGCAAGGCAAACTCTTCCTTTCTGGATTACCTCTATAGCATTTTTAGCTCTTCCTGCGATAATAAAACCTTCTTTTGGATTGTGTAGTTGTGTTACTTTTGGTGAAGGGTAGGCACCATAAATTTGCAATGTAGCTTTCGGAAGTTCTTTTCTAATTAATGGCCAAATTGTCTCTTTTAGATACACAACACTATTCCAATTAGGCTCATGAAGAAAATTTCCTATCGTAACAAAATCACTCCTTTCTTCGTAAACAGGCCAATGTTTTGTCGTCTCAATAGTGATTGGGGGTAATAAAAAAGGTATATAGTGTAAAAATTGATCTTTGATATTGAAAGTTTCTTTAAGTATACTCATTTCAAAATCAGAAATGATTAGCGAGATATCGCATCGGTATATACTTGCGATTTCTCGTTTGGTAATATCATTTTGTACCAGATGTTGTGTTGTGAATGGTATATTTTTCTTGAAGCATTCTTGTCTGGTCTTTCTGAGACAATGCAGATCTTCTGTGTTTAGTATTCTAAGAGCATTTGGGCACTCTTTGGTAACTCTCCAACCAAATTGTTCTTCGATCATAAATCTATCAAAGATTACAATGTCTGGGTTTAATTTATTTACAAATGCATCAAAATTTGAGTTGTTGATCTCAATAGAAACCGATGAAACACCCAGCTTTGCAAAATCGACCATGTGCTCACTCTTTTTGGCAGCGCAAGCAAAAGTAATTTTCCATTCTTTTGATAAGAAAAGTTTAATGAGCTGAAGCATTCTGCTTCCGGCAGCAGTAGAGCTAGGTTCTGGCCATACAGAACCAATGATGAGAATAGTATTCATTTTGTATAGGTGCCAAATAATCAAAAAAAAACCTCAGTAAAACTGAGGCTTATATGTTATTTTCGAATTTCTCTTTTAAAATTCTTATAATTTTGAAAAAAGAGTATCCATTTTTTCTTTTTCTTCTCTTGCTAACTCCTGATCTACAAGAATTCGACCACTATGCTCATCAGTAATAATTTTTTTACGAGAAGCAATTTCCATTTGGACTTGTGGAGGGATCGTAAAAAAGGAACCTCCAGATGCTCCACGCTCGATAGGAACAACCGCTAAACCGTTTTTTACGTTGTTTCTAATTCTTTTATAAGCATTTATAAGGCGATCTTCGATATCCTTTTGATAATCTTCGGATTTAGCTATTAGAGCTTGTTCTTCTTTTTCAGTCTCTGCTAAAATTGCATCAAGCTCCCCTTTTTTATGTCCGAGGTGCTCATTACGCTCTGCTAATTTATCTTTAGTCTGGCCTATAATCTCGTTTTTCTGGGTAATTTGTGCTTTATGCTCTTTAATATGCTTCTCGGCTAATTGAATTTCTAACTCTTGAAACTCAATCTCTTTGCTTAGAGAGTTATATTCTCGATTGTTACGAACATTTTTTTGCTGTTCTCCGTATTTCTTGATTAGGGCTTTAGCTTCTTCGATTAAGTTTTTCTTAGCCTTAATGCTGTCGTCTATAGATTCAAGATCGTTATTTAGCTTATCTAATCTTTTGTTTAATCCGGCTACTTCATCTTCGAGATCTTCAACTTCTAAAGGGAGTTCTCCGCGTACGTTTCTGATCTCATCAACTCTAGAGTCAATTAATTGCAAGTCGTATAACGCTCTTAATTTTTGCTCAACAGTAACTTCTTTCTTTGCCATATTTTAAAGGTATTGAATAGGATTGGTGTTTTTATCCGATAAAATGATTGCAAAATTACTGATTTTTTTTCTAAGATAACCAACAATTAGGTTTTTTGTGTACTGTTCGCTCTCATAATGGCCGATATCTGCAAGAATTATGTCTTTTTCGGCCTCATAAAATTGATGATATTTTAGATCAGAAGTAATAAAGACATCTGCTCCGGCTCGTTTGGCATTTTTTATTGCAAAACTTCCGCTACCTCCCAAAACGGCTACTTTTTTAATTGGTTTCCCTAATAGTTGAGAGTGTTTTACGCATCCCGTTTTAAAAACTTGTTTTATGTGTTTTAGAAAATTAACTTCTTCCATTGGTTCAACTAATTCTCCAATCATACCCATTCCGATATGTTGGTTCTCATTTTCTAAAGAAATAATCTCATAGGCGACCTCTTCATAAGAATGATGCTCAAAAAGCGCTTTTATGATTTTACTTTCTAGATGTTTCGGATACGTAACCTGAATTTGGGTTTCATTTTCATGATGTGTTATTCCGATTTCTCCCAAAGTAGGATTTGCTTTTTCTGAGGCGCAAAAAGTACCTATTCCTTCTGATGAAAAACTACAGTTCGAATAATTTCCGATGGTACCAGCTCCGGCTTCAAAAAGTTTAGTTTTTAAAAACTCTGCTTCTTTGGTAGGGGCAAAAGTGATTAATTTTTTAATGTTTCCACTTTGTGGGATTAATATCTTACGATTTATAAGTTCTAATTGTTCGCACATCATATCATTTACACCTTGTAATGCATTATCTAGTGCTGTATGGATTGCATAAATAGCAATATCATGTTTTATAGCTTTCATAACGACACGTTCGACATAGTTGCTGCCATTAAATTTTTTTATACCCTTAAAGACTATGGGATGAAAGCTTACAATCAGATTACAATTGTTCTCGATTGCTTCATCTACTATAATTTCTAAAGTGTCTAAGGTTACCAAAACCCCCGTTATTGTTGTGTTAGGATTTCCTACTAATAGGCCAACGTTATCAAAATCTTCGGCATAAGCTAGTGGAGCCAAATCGTCTAGGTGTTGTATAACCTCTTTAATGAGCATAATGATGTGTTTTCTATTAAAAAATGAATGTAAAAAAACTTTTGTCAATAATCAAAGTTTCGTTTTATACTTTTGTAAGCATGAATATATTTCGAAAGATATTATTGCCCTTTGTACCTATATATTACTTAGTGACCTGGTTAAGAAATAAGATGTATGATTTAGGAATTAAAAAATCTAAGAGTTATGATTTTTCTGTAATTGCAGTAGGAAATTTAAGTGTTGGAGGAACAGGTAAATCTCCAATGGTAGAATATCTAATTCGTTTATGCAAGGATAAAATTGAGTTGGCAACATTAAGTAGAGGGTATAAAAGAGAGACCAAAGGGTTTCAATTGGTGAATTCTCACTCTACAGTTAGTGATGTAGGGGATGAGCCTCTTCAATTTAAAACTAAATTTACGGATGTTACTGTTGCCGTTGATGCAGATCGACGTAATGGGATTAGTAAATTGAGATCACATTTGCCGCGTCCCGAGTTGATTATATTAGACGATGCATATCAGCATCGTAAAGTAAAAGCAGGATTTTATATTTTGCTTACGGCATATTATGATCTGTATTGTAATGATATAGTTTTGCCAACAGGAAATCTTAGAGAGCCAAGAAAAGGATCAAATCGTGCAGATATAATTGTTGTAACCAAATGCCCCGAGGATATATCCAAAGAAGAAAGAACAATAATTACCAAACAGCTTAATCTACTGCCTCATCAGTCTTTGTTTTTTGCTTCAATTGAGTATAGAAAAGAAGTCACCGGACGGATAGGTGCTAAAACAATAGATCAGTTTATAGGTAAATCAGTTACCTTGGTAACGGGTATTGCAAATCCACAACCATTAGTGGATTATTATAATTCTTTGGGGCTGAATTTTGATCATATTAGCTTTCCTGATCATCATAATTTTTCTGTCGAAGAATTAGAAGAATTAAAAAAGAAAGAACATATAATAACTACAGAAAAGGATTATATGAGGTTGCTTTCTCATTTCTCTGAAGATGCTTCGTTATGGTACCAACCTATTGTGATGAATTTTATCACTGCAGGAGATTCTTTCGATAATCAAATATTTGATTACATAAAAAATGAGGCGTAAAAACACCTCATTTTTTTATATTATGGCTAATTCAAATAGGCTTAAATAAATAAGCTTGATTAGTTAATTATCAATAGTTGTGCCAACCTTAAGTATTATATTAAGTTGTGGTTTCCTTTTTGACTAATGCTTTGTGTAATTTAGTAAAAAACTCTTCGGTTTTATACGGTTTAGGGATAATATCATTAAATCCATTATCGTAAAACTCATCTAAATTATCGTCTAGGGTAACAGCTGTAAGCGCAATTACAGGTATTTCGGTATTAAATTCTCTAATTTGTTTTGTAGCCTCAATACCACTAATGCCAGGCATGTGAATATCCATAAGAATAAGATCATATGTGTTTTCTTGTACTTTATGTACAGCTATATCACCATTATCTGCAACATCGCATATGATCTTGCTCTTCTCTAATATTTTTCTGGTGATTAATTGATTGATCTTATTATCTTCAACAATTAAGATATGTTTATCGACTAATATATTATAATCTATTTTTTTAGCCTCCTCGGCATAATCAGCGGTTTTATCTTCAAAAATTTCAAACTTTAGATCAAATAAAAATTTAGAACCTTTACCTAATTCGCTTTCTAGTCTAATTTCACTATCCATTAGGGATAGTAGATTTTTTACAATTGATAAACCTAAGCCAGTACCACCAAATTTTCTATTTATTTGTACAGACCCCTGGGTAAAGTTTTCGAAAATACTTTGTTGTTTCTTTTCCGAAATTCCAACTCCATTATCCTCAATCTGGAAATTAAGAAATACCTTATTGTCAATTTGATTGATCAATTTAACTTTTATAGAAATATCTCCATTTTGCGTAAACTTTATAGAGTTTCCTATAAGATTAATTAATACCTGGGATACTTTTAAGGGGTCTCCTTTTAATTTTGTGGGTATTGCATCATCAAATTTGTAATGAAGTTTGTTGTTGCGATCTTTTGCAGATTTACCTAAAGCGATTAATACGTCATTAATTCTTTTCTTCAGATTAAATGAAGTGTTTTCAAGTTCTACTTTATTGGCTTCAAGTTTATTGAGATCTAAAATGTTATTTATTAGAGATAATAGATATTCTCCAGAAAATTTAAGAGAATTTAGATGCTCTTTTTGGTTAGGGGTCGGACTTTCTTCTAGTAAAAGATGAGTTAATCCAGTAACGGCGTACAAAGGGGTTCTTAGCTCGTGCGTAATAGTAGATAAGAATTGTACTTTTGCTTCACTGGCCCTTTCGGCATTTTCTTTGGCAAGAATCAGTTCTGTATTTTTATTTTGAAGTAATTCGTTTGCTCGCGCTCTAAGGTTGTTATTCTTGTATAAAGAAAGGGTTAGTAAAGAAAGTATTGTTATTAGAGCAATACTTAATATAGTAGTAAGGCGACCAAGTTTTAAAGATTTTTGTTGCTGGATATTTTCTTCCGTTAGTTCTTCTATCAATACATTATTTTCACTTAGATTTAATTTTGCACCAGCCTCTTGCGCAATAATTTCTTTGTTAGTGTTAAATAATGAATCCTTAATTTTTTGATGAATTTTCAGGTACCTTAAGGAGGTAGGGAAATCCTCTTTGATTTCATGTATTTTACTATAAAGTTTATAGCATTCTGATTGGATCTCGGTATAATGCTTTTCTTTTCCGATTTGCAATGCTAATTCATTTGTAAGTAAAGCTTCATCTGGTTTTCCGACTTCTAACTGTGCTCTTGCTTTACCAGTATATAATTTAGCTTTAAAATAGTGCATCTTATACGACTCAATGGTTGGGAGTCCGCTATTAAAATGTTTTATGGCAGTTTCAGGATTTCCTAAGGATAACTCCAAAACTCCTATATTAACATTTATAGGCCCAGCAAAAGGTTTGAGGTCATTTTTTTTGGTAAACTCCAAAGCAGATAATAAAACTTCTCGAGCGGTGTCATATTTTTTTAGTCTTGTAGCAATAGAGCCATAAGTCATAAATGAATGAGCTAGCATTGTCTCATCATTTTTTTCTTTATGAATATGAATAGCGTCCAAAATTTCTTCTTCAGCTTTTTTTAGATCACCTAACTCTCGATAAAGCTTGGCAAGAACCATATTCGTTCTAGCAATATGAGTACGGTTTTGATTTTGAAGAGCTATTTCTTTGGCTTTGACAATATTAGCAAGTGCATGCTCTAGCCTTGTTTGGTTTATTGCTGTAGAAGCTCTGAGTAAATAAATTTCAATAGAATCCCTTTCCTGTTGTTTTACGGCATTTTCATTCGTTTGAGATGAAGCATAAAAACAACAAGTAAGTAAAATTTTTAGTATAAAATATCTGATTTGGGTTGGCATTTTTCCTCTGAAATATCTCAACTAATATAGTTATTTCTTACAAATGTTAATAATTAAATCAATTATTCTGTTACTATATCCTATTTCATTGTCGTACCATCCGATGATTTTGACCATTTTTCCGATGACCGATGTCATTAGAGAATCGAACACACAAGAGTACGGATTGCCTAGTATATCCACAGATACAATAGGATCTTGGGTATATGCCAAAATTCCTTTTAAATGAGTGTTAGAGGCATTTTTAAAGGCAAGGTTAATTTCTTTTATTGTAGTTGGATTTTTAACATTAAACGTAATATCTGTTAAAGAACCATCAGGTACCGGAACTCTGATACCACACCCTCCAATTACATCGCTTAGTTCTGGAAAAATTTTGGTTAATGCTTTTGCAGCTCCGGTCGTAGTAGGTACTATAGATTGGCTTGCTGCTCTTGCTCTTCTTAAATCCCTATGTGGTTGGTCGTGTAAACTTTGATCGGTAGTGTAGCTATGGATAGTAGTAATATAAGCTTGTTCTATACCACAAAGATCATTTACTACTTTGATCATAGGAGCCGCATTGTTTGTGGTACATGATGCATTGGACAGTATAGTTTCAGAGCCATCTAATATATCTTCATTTACTCCTAGTACGACTGTTTTAATATCATCTTCTTCAGGTGGTACAGACAAAATTACCCTTTTTGCACCAGCTTTTATGTGTTTTTCCAAAAGAGACCTTGACTTAAAACGTCCTGTTGCCTCTACAACAATGTCCACATCATACTCCTTCCAATTCCAATCCTCTGGATTTACGTTATTGGTTAATGGAATGGTATTTCCGTTAACGAGTATTGCATTTTTGGTATGACCTACATCAAGAGGTAATACACCATGTATGCTATCGTATTTTAAAAGATGGCTTAATGTCCTGGAATCGGCAAGATCATTTATGGCTACTACTTGTATGATTTGATGATCAATAAGTAACCTAAAAAGATTGCGTCCTATTCTTCCAAATCCATTAATGGCAATTCTTATCGGTGTATTCATTATATGTTTTGCTCCAATATTTGTAGATTATGTTAAATGCTTTTGTGCTTTGTAGGATGACCTTACCAAAGCTCCACTTTCTACATGTCTGAATCCCATTTCTAAGCCAATTTCTTCATATTTCTTAAATTGATCCGGAGTAATAAATTCTTTTACAGGAAGATGTTTTTTACTAGGTTGAAGATACTGGCCGATAGTAACAATATCTAGATTAACTTCTCTTAGATCTTTTAAAGTTTGGATCACTTCTTCTTCTTTTTCTCCCAAGCCTAACATAATTCCACTTTTGGTACGAGTAATTCCACTTTCTTTTAGATACTTAAGGACCTGAAGGCTTTGTTCGTATTTTGCTTGAATACGTACTTCTCTGGTCAATCGTTTTACGGTTTCCATATTATGAGAAACAACCTCAGGTTTAACCGCTATAATTCGATCAATATTCTTGGTTTTTCCTTGAAAATCCGGAATTAGAGTTTCTAAAGTAGTTTCGGGATTCATTCTACGAATGGCCTGAATAGTTTCTGCCCAGATAATCGAACCTCCATCTGCAAGGTCATCTCTATCCACAGAGGTAACCACAGCATGTTTGATATTCATTATTTTAATAGAACGCGCCACTTTTTCTGGTTCTTCCCAGTCCACAGTTTCTGGTCTTCCGGTTTTTACTCCGCAAAAACCGCATGAACGTGTACAGATATTACCTAAAATCATAAAGGTGGCTGTACCCTCACTCCAACATTCTCCCATATTAGGGCAACTACCAGAGGTGCAGATCGTATGCAAATTATACTTATCCACTAACCCCCTAAGTTCTGTATATTTTTTACCTGTTGGAAGTTTAACACGTAGCCATTTTGGTTTTCCCTTTGGTGGTGCTACGGTATTGACATCATTATTCATACAAGCAATATTTTTAGCAAAAATACAAAGAAAGGTTTGATTACAATCTAGTTAATTTAAAAGTTGTGATATAAATAAGGATTTATGAAAACCATTCTTGTTTAACCCTCTCAGAAATAGGCATTCATCCCTTTTTAAATTAGTTGATTTCCTTTTTGAATTCAGTTTTTTGCTCCATAAATATTGATATTCAGGTAATTACATTTGAAAACCTGAAATTTTGGGGAGGTGTTTTCTGAAAAACCTTAATAGAGTAGGATAACTTTTAAAACTAGTAATTATGAAAAAAGTATCATTAATTATGATTCTTACATTACTCTTTGCATTTGGAGCATGTGAGAAAGAAACTGTTTATCAAGAACAAACTAATGCAATTGATCAAATTGATCAAGAAAAAGACATCGATGAAACTGTTGATGCTAAATGGGGTGGACAATACTGTATTTATTTTATCGAATACGGAAGGTGGCAACTTACCTCTTCGGGTTTGAGATGTAATGATAATTTATCTGGAATTTGCAGTATTAAGAAATTTTGTATCCCTAAATTAATTATTGACCCATGTTGGTTGGTCCCTTGTTGGATTGATATTTTTGATCCATGGATTATTTATGAAAAATTTGACCCTAGAGACTTTGGATCATTTAGAGAAAAACTAGAATTGGATATCGATCCAAGAATCACTTCGGTTCCTTTTGCTTTAAACGAACAAGTAATGGGCCTTCAGTTTTATGAAAAGAATGAATTAATGTCTATAGAAGATAGAGATTCTGGGGTGTTTTATCTAGAACAGGATTTGGTGTTGGATAGAGAAACAAGCAAAAATCTTGGATTGCAAGGAAATGTAGTAAATGCAGGAAAGTATCCTATTTTAATTAATCAGGAAAATGAAACATTTAATGTAATCCTTTCTGTAGAGAAAGGTTTTGAAAGATAATTAACAATTAGTCAAACAATATCTTAGTATAGTAAAGATTGGTGTTTATATATAAATGCCAATCTTTTTTGTTTAAAAAAACCTTAACAACAGGTTAAAATTAAGTTAATATAAAATTTTTTTTCAATTTGAAAGTTATCTCTCTTACAAAAGGGAAAAAAGTCATGCAGGAGGAATTGGTAAGTCCTAAAAAAAAACTCAACAATAGGAAGCGTGTAGAAAAGTGGTTGATTAACAATCACAGATATATTAATATTACCGCAATAGAAAAGGAAATAGCTGCACCAAAAGGGTTGGTTCAAAAATTTGTTAAGTACGATAAAAAAATCAACGATAAATGGATTGAACCTCTATTTGGCGTGATTAAACGATTTACTTCTTTTAATTTAAGATAATTCTAGGTCTTTAGATTAGGAAAACTAGGTGTTTGGATTATTGATAATCTCAGACAATAGCTTTTTGGCACGTAATAATTTTACCTTAACATTATTTATTGGCTCGTTAAGGTGTTCTGCAATTTCTTTATAACTCAACTCTTGAAAATATCGTAAATTAATTACTTGCTGATAATGCGGTTTTAATTGTTTGATGTATAATAAAAGCTGCGCCAGATTTTGTTCGGTAATTAATTTATCTTCTGGGGTAGGGTTGTCATCAATAATTTTATATACAGCATCATCAACTTGAGTAGTTGTTTTGGATTGTATAGAAGCATTTCTTTTTCGTAAAAGATCGATGTGGATATTTTTCGAGATTTGAATTAGCCAAGTCTTAAAATTATAATCTTCATTAAAGGTATTAATCTTGTCAAATGCTCTAGAAAAACTTTGAATGGTAATATCTTCAGCTTCGTATTCGTTTTCGGTTCTCTTTAACTGAAAATTATAAACATCATTCCAAAAAGTATCCAAAAGATAATTAAAAGAAGCTTGTTTTCCTTCTTTGGCATTACTGATATGATCTTCTAATGAAATAGGATGTTCTTTTTTCAACGACTTATTTTTGAATAGGATAGTTGAGGTAATTACTTAGAATGTTCATTCTCATTGCACCCCGAATATTGATCTGGTGTTTTACCACAAAGAGAACATGATTCTCCTTCTTTATTCAGAAAAGGACTTTGGCTTGCGCATGTACCAGCAAACTTACCATCTTTTTTGGCCCATAGTTTAATGGCGATTCCTGCAAATGCTATTAGTAAAAGCCCAACCGTAAGTAATAAAAGTTTCATAATTAAATAATATTGTAACTAAAATAGGGTGCAAAGATACAAAGAATGTCTGTCTATGACGAAGTTAAACATAAATTAAGTCCAGAATAATACTCAAAATATGAATAATTAAGATGGTGTTTTCTTAAATTGTGGCAATTGTTTTCTAGATAATATTTACTTCGGTTTCGAGTTTTATATTAAATTTCGTTTCAATTTTTTCTTGAATCCTTTTTGCCAAGTTTAATAACTCAATACCCGAGGCGTTATCATAATTAACCAATACCAAAGCTTGTTTTTCGTGAACACCAGCATCTCCCCATCTTTTTCCTTTAAACCCACATTGTTCTATTAGCCAACCAGCCGGTACTTTGATGTTATTTTTGTCTATAACATATGATGGGATAAGAGGGTATGAATTTTGGAGTTGAGTAAAGTGAGTCGTAGATATAACGGGATTTTTAAAGAAGCTGCCACTATTTCCAATTTCTGATGGATCCGGAAGTTTACTCTTTCTTATTTGGATAACAACCTCCGAAACATCTCTGATTGTGGGATGAGTTATTTTACGCTCGGAGAGCGCATTCTCAATAGCGCCATAACTAGTATTAAGGCTATGATTTTTCTTTTTTAACCTAAATGTAACTTTAGAAATTATATACTTCCCTTTAGCCTCATTTTTGAAAATAGAATTGCGATATCCAAATTTACAATCCTCATTAGAGAATAAACATTTTTTAGCCGTGCTTATCTCGTATGCTTCGCAGCTTATCAACGTATCTTTAAGTTCGACACCATAAGCACCTATGTTCTGGATAGGAGCACTCCCTACATAACCTGGGATTAATGACAAATTTTCTAAGCCTCCGTAATTATTATCAATGCAATACTGAACAAAATCATGCCAATTTTCACCACCATTTGCCGAGACTAAAACGGTGTCTTCAGATTCTTCTATAACAGTGATACCTTTTATTTGTAGATGCAAAACCAGTGTGTTAAGATCTTTGGTGAGCAACATATTACTCCCGCCACTTAATACAAACAACTCTTTTTCAGTATTTTTAGAAATAACATCTATTAACTCAGATTCGGAGGTAATTTCAATAAACTCTGAGGCAGTAGCATTGATGCCAAATGTATTATACTTTTTTAAGGATTTATTTTGCTCAATTTTCATTGATTATATTTTTCTAATGCAAGTTTTAATATTTCTATTGCTTTTTTTAGATCTCTTCTGTTTAATACGTAAGCGATTCTTACTTGATTTTTCCCTTCATTAGGACTAGAGTAAAAACCAGAAGCAGGAGCTACCATAACAGTTTGTTTGTCCAAATCGAACTTATCTAAAAGCCATTCTGCAAAATGATCTGCATCTTCAACGGGTAATTCTGCAATACAATAAAAGGCTCCTTTGGGCATAGCTACTTTTACTCCTGGGATTTCACGAAGCCCCGAAACTAAAGTATCTCTTCGAGATTTATATTTTGCTACAGTATCTTTATAATATGACTCTGGCGCTTCTAATGCCGCTTCACTCGCAATTTGTGCAAAAGTGGGAGGGCTTAATCTTGCCTGTGCAAATTTCATAGCGGTATCCATAACACTTTTATTCTTGCTTACCATGCATCCAATTCGTGCGCCACACATGCTGTATCGTTTTGATACCGAATCGACTACAATTGCATGATCATCCAAGTCTTTTTCTTGAAGTATAGAATAATGCTCTTTATTATCATATACAAATTCTCTATATACTTCATCCGAAATTAGAAACAAATCATACTTGATGGCTAATTTAGCCAATTGTTTTATTTCTTGTTTGCTATAAAGATATCCAGTTGGGTTTCCTGGATTACAAATTAAAATAGCTTTGGTTTTATCGGTAATGAGTTTTTCAAACTCCTCGATAGCAGGTAAAGCAAAACCATTTTCAAGTGTCGAAATCACCGGTACTACTTTTACCGTTGATTGTGTCGAAAAACTATAATAGTTAGCATAGAACGGTTCAGGGACTATAATTTCATCACCTGGGTCTGTAATGCTACCCATGGTAAAGATCAACGCTTCACTACCACCTGTTGTAATTAATATGTCATCAGAGCAAATGGTAATATCATGTTTTGCATAATAACCAGCTAGCTTTTTTCTAAAGCTTTCAAAACCAGCAGAGTGACTATAGGCTAACACATCCAGGGAGTGGTTTTTTACCGCTTCCATGGCCTCGATAGGTGTTTTGATATCTGGTTGACCTATATTAAGATGATATATGTGTTTGCCTGCTTTTGCTGCTTTTTCAGCAAAAGGGACCAATTTTCGAATTGGAGACTCTGGCATTGCCTTACCTTTACGGGATACTATGGGCATTTGATTTGTTTTAAGAAATAAAATAGCGGTAAATTTCTTAAATTATTTAAGAATTAGGTAGATATTGGGAACTATTTTTCAACTATTTTTTTATATTTAGGGGAATGAAGATTTTACTATTGAATTTTTGCCATTTTCTTAAAAGTAAGGTTTTACTACTCCTTCTATTTGGAGGTTATACCTTTTTTGGGCAAGGAAACTTCAATTTACCTGCCGGAACTGCAAGCGATAAGATCAGATTTGAGTTATCAAATAATTTAATTATTATACCTGTTTTTGTTAATGGGGTAGAACTTTCTTTTATTTTAGATACCGGTGTAGGTTCTACCATTATCTTTAGTGTAGATAACAAAAACTCTTTGGAGCTTAAGAATGCATCAAAAATTTATTTAAGAGGTTTGGGAGATGATGAACCCGTAGAAGCGATAAAATCTCTTAAAAATGAAGTAAAAATTGGTGAAGCTGCAAGTGTTGATCATACTATTTACTTGGTATTGGATGAGTCGATAAATTTTTCTCCACGAATGGGTTTTCCGGTTCATGGAATTATTGGTTATGACTTTTTTAAAGATTTTATATTGGATATTAATTATACTAAAAAAGTCATTAAAATAAACAAACCAAATTCTTATACCTATCGAAAATGTAAGAAATGCTATCAAACCACCTTAGATTTTAGGGATAAAAACAAAAGACCGTTTTTGTCTGCAAAATATAAATCCGAAAAAGGACTGGTAGATATTAATTTACTTTTAGATTCGGGGTCAGGGTCCTCTTTATGGTTGTTCGAAAATGAAAAAAAAGGAATTAAGGTATCGGATAATTCGTTTAGAGATTTTTTAGGAAAAGGATTTAATGGTGATATATACGGCGAAAGAACAAAAATAAAAGAATTACATATTGGGGATTTTATGCTTAAAGATGTTACTACATCTTTTCCGGATTCGATATATATTAAAGGTATTTCGGTAAATGATCGACATGGATCTCTTGGAGGTGGTGTTTTAAGAAGATTTAATATCATTATGGACTACCCTAATAAGAAAATATCATTTAAGAAAAATAGTTTTTTCGAAAAACCCTTTTATTATAATATGAGCGGTCTAACTATTCAGCATGCGGGTTTCATGTTCTCTAAGGACTATAATGAAAAAGATCGGTTTTATATTGGGTTAAATGAGATCGTAAATAAAAAAACAGTTCAATTTACCAATGATTTTATATTACAACCCAAGTATGAAATTTCGGATGTTAGGCCTGATTCTCCTGCCGATAAAGTTGGTCTAAAAGCAGGAGATGTTATTCTTGAAATTAATGGCAGAAGGGCACATACGTATAAATTGTCTACTCTTAATGATTTATTTTATTTCGAAGAAGGGAAGAAGATAAGGCTAAAAATACAACGATTAGGAGTCGATATGCGATTCGAATTTTATCTTAAAAAAGTAATTTAATCAAATAAAAAAAAGGGTAGTTATTAAACTACCCTTTTTTCTGTAAACATATGATAATGTTTAATCATTTTTTTCTAAAACACTTTTGTCCAATACAGTTCCTTTAATTTTTATCGCTTTCGTAGATTCTTCTGCATTAGAATAAACGGTAATTGTCTTTCTTATAGGTCCAACTCTCTTGGTGTCATACTTTACTTCAATAATACCACTTTCTCCCGGCGCAACTGGTGCTTCAGGTTTTTTTGGGATCGTACAACCGCAGCTAGAGTAAACTCTAGAAATAATCAAAGGCGCATCTCCAGTATTCGTGAATTCAAATTGGCGAACACCATCACTGCCTTTGGCTATCTCGCCATAATCAACAACTTCAGTTTTAAATTTTATTTGTGCTTTACCAGTGGTATCCTGAGCATTGATGCTCATACTAATAACGCCAATAAATAAAATCATCATTACTTTTTTCATAATGTAGGTTTTTGTTATGTGTAAAAGTAGTTACTTTTTATCCAACTTCAAAATTGCAAAAGACTTTCAAGTTGTCGTATATAATAATTACTTTTGCACTTCTAAATCCAAAAATCGGACCAAAGTATGGCATTAGCTGCAAAATACGATGCAAAATCAGTAGAAGAAAAATGGTATAACTACTGGATGAAGAATAATTATTTTCATTCTGAAGTAGATGAACGAGAAGCGTATACAATTGTGATTCCGCCACCAAATGTAACAGGTGTTTTGCATATGGGGCATATGCTTAATAATACGATACAAGATGTTCTTATTCGTAGAGCTCGTCTTAAGGGGTATAATGCGTGCTGGGTGCCGGGAACAGATCATGCTTCGATTGCAACCGAGGCAAAAGTTGTCGCTAAATTAAAAGAAGAAGGCATTGATAAAAATGACTTAACAAGAGAAGAATTTTTGAAACATGCATGGGAGTGGACTCATAAACATGGGGGTATTATACTAGAGCAACTTAAAAAATTAGGAGCATCATGTGATTGGGAGCGTACTGCCTTTACTATGGATGACAATTTGTCGGCTTCTGTGATTAAAGTTTTTGTGGATTTACATAAAAAAGGCTTGATTTATCGAGGGTATCGTATGGTAAATTGGGATCCTCAAGCAAAAACTACCCTTTCTGATGAAGAAGTGATTTATGAAGAAAAACAGGGTAATTTATACTATTTAAAGTATAAAATTGAAGGAAGTGATGATACATTAACTATTGCGACTACACGTCCCGAAACTATTATGGGGGATACCGCTATATGTATAAACCCAAATGATGAACGGTTTACTCACCTTAAAGGTAAGAAAGCAATCGTACCTATAGCTAATAGAGTTATTCCTATTATCGAAGATGAATATGTAGATGTAGAGTTTGGTACTGGATGTCTTAAGGTAACACCTGCCCATGATCCTAATGATAAAGTTTTAGGAGATGCGCATAAACTTGAAGTTATAGATATCTTTAACGACGATGCTTCTTTAAATTCTTTTGGATTGCATTACGAAGGTAAAGATCGTTTTGTGGTTCGTAAAGAGATTGTAAAAGAATTAGAATCTATAGGTTCCTTAGAAAAAATAGAAACCCATCTTAATAAAGTAGGAACTAGTGAGCGTACAAAGGCTGTAATCGAACCAAAATTAAGTGACCAGTGGTTCTTAAAAATGGAAGATTTGGTCAAACCGGCACTAGATGCTGTGATCAATAAAGATGTTAACCTGGTTCCTGAAAAATTTATTAATACCTATCGCCACTGGATGGAAAATGTGAGAGATTGGAATATCTCGCGTCAATTATGGTGGGGGCATCAGATTCCTGCTTATTTTTATGGCAAAGGTAAAGAAGATTTTGTAGTAGCCGAAAGCAGAGCAGAAGCACTGGTATTGGCCAAAGAAAAGACTGGTAATAGAGCTTTAAATGATGCTGATCTTACTCAAGATCCAGATGCTCTGGATACCTGGTTTTCTTCGTGGTTATGGCCAATGAGCGTGTTTAACGGTATCTTGGAGCCAGATAATGAAGAAATAAACTATTACTATCCAACCAATGATTTGGTTACTGCGCCCGAAATCTTGTTTTTCTGGGTGGCTCGTATGATTATTGCTGGATATGAGTATAAGAAGGAAAAACCTTTTACAAATGTTTATCTAACGGGTATTGTTAGAGATAAACAACGTCGTAAAATGTCTAAATCGTTAGGTAATTCTCCGGATCCACTTAATCTAATAGATCACTACGGCGCCGATGGTATAAGGGTGGGGATGCTCTTGAGTTCTCCTGCAGGAAACGATTTGATGTTTGATGAAGATTTGTGTAAACAAGGGAGTGCCTTTGTAAATAAAATCTTTAATGCTTCAAGACTTATTTTGGGTTGGGAAGTTGATGAAAATATAGATCAGCCGGAATCTTCTGCGATTGCTATACAATGGTATAAATCTAAGTTTCAACAAGCGCTAGTGGATTTGGAAGATAATTATACTAAATACCGTATTAGCGATGCTTTAATGACGACCTACAAGTTAATTTGGGATGATTTCTGTAGTTGGCTTTTAGAAATGATCAAACCTTCTTATGGTAACCCGATAGATGCGAAAACGTTTCGGGAAGTGATTGTTATTTTAGAAGATAATTTAAAGATTTTACACCCGTTTGTACCGTTTATATCCGAAGAAATTTGGCAACAGATAAAAGAACGAACTTCAGAAGAAGCTTTAATTATATCTGCTTGGCCAAAAGCAGAAGCCATCAATCAAGATTTAATTAAAGATTTTGAGGTAGCGGCCGAGGTAGTTTCTGGGATTAGAACTATTCGAAAAGAAAAGAATATTTCGTTTAAAGAAACTATTGAATTATCGATCATCAATAATGAAAAATCTGCAAGTAGTTTTGATACTGTAATTTCTAAGTTAGGTAATATTACGACTTTAGATTATGTAGCAGAAAAAGTTGATGGAGCACTTTCTTTTAGAGTAAAATCTAATGAGTACTTTATTCCTATATCTGGAGCGATTAATGTAGAGGATGAGATCAAAAAGCTTACGGAAGAGTTATCCTATACCGAAGGTTTTTTGAAATCGGTACAAAAGAAATTACAAAATGAACGTTTTGTAAATAATGCCCCTGAACAAGTGATTGCAAATGAGAGAAAGAAAGAAGCTGATGCCGAAGCGAAAATAATAACGCTTAAATCGAGTCTTGAGAGTTTACGTAATTAAATTAGGAGAAAATTAATAAATTAAAAAGCCTTGACATAAAATCAGGGCTTTTTTTAATCCGTTATATATTTATTAACCAAATCAATATATTTTAATTTTGCCTCTTGTTGTGAAAGATCTTTTACCTGAAAAAGTGCATTTAACTTAAAAGCATTTCTAAGCTCACTATCTCCGGATGGAGTATAAAACCCATCAGTATGTGTAGCTTGTTTGTAGTATGCATAAAAGTGAAGCATAACGTCTGGGGGAAACTGTATTTTTGTATCACAGGCCCGCTGGTACGCTCTGTCAAAAGCAATATTTAATTCTTCTTCGGTCATGACTAAAGATTGGCAATAACACTTTCACCACCTTTAACTTTTTGATTTAAATCTACATTAACTTTAGTGCCTAGAGGTAAATATACATCTACTCTAGAGCCAAATTTTATAAATCCACTATCAGATCCTTGGGTTACTTTTTCACCCTCTACAGCATAGTTTACAATTCTCTTTGCTAATGCACCGGCAATTTGTCGATATAAAACTTCAATAAGATTGTTTTTTACAACTACCGTAGTTCGTTCATTTTCTTCTGAAGCCTTAGGATGCCAGGCAACAAGATATTTCCCGGGGTGATATTTACTAAAAACAACTTCGCCATTAATAGGATGTCTGGTGACATGAACATTGATAGGTGACATAAATATAGATACCTGTAGTCTTTTATCATTAAAATGTTCTTTTTCAAAAACTTCTTCAATAACCACCACTTTACCGTCTACAGGAGCAACAACAGTATTATCGCTTACTTCGGTTTTTCTTTTAGGATTCCTGAAAAACTGTAATATCAAAATAAGGAAAACTAATGTAGTAATAAATACTTCGAATTGCCATTCGTTATTTTGTATGGCTACGTACGATGCTACATTAATACCTAAAAATAATACTAATGTTACTGATATGATCTTATATCCTTCTTTATGAAACATATTTCAAAATTTGTAAAAATGCATATAAAAATGGGCTTGCAAATATAACGCTATCTAATCGGTCATATATACCCCCGTGTCCTGGCATTATTGTGCCACTGTCTTTAACACCGGCTTGTCTTTTGAACTTTGATTGTATTAAATCGCCTAGTGTACCAAAAATACTCATTATTATACTTATAATCAACCAAATTGTTAATGATAAGGTGTTTGATAAAGTTGCAATCAAGAATCCGGTGAGAAGAGAAAAAACAAAACCACCTATAAAACCTTCGATAGTTTTTTTTGGAGATATTCGTTCTAGTAACTTATGTTTACCAAAGTTTTTTCCTACGAGATATGCAAAAGTATCATTCGCCCATGTGATTATAAAAGCTCCTGCAATAATTAAAGGTTCATACGCACCAGAATACATCGGAGCTAGTGTTAAGAAAGTAATCGACGTGATCAGATAAAAAATACTTGTCCCATATTTTCGTTTTTCGAACATCGGAATAATGCGAATAGTAACTAAGTCTTTTATCAGAAATAATTCGGTAATTAGGGTGAGTACAAGAACAGGAATCGTTAAATACAATTGATCTTGAAAGACGTTTAATAAAATGAAAATAAATATAAATATTAAGTAAAGTCTTTTGTTTTTAAGATTGATTAATTTTTGAAATTCATAAATAGAAATCATTCCAAAAAGGAAAAATATTCCGATAAATGAATACTTAGAAACAAATATTGATACTAGTAATATTGAAACGTATAAAAACCCCGATAAAGACCTTGTGAGCAGTTCTTTCATATTATAAATCTTCCAGCAGCAGCAAATATAGATTTTTTGAACTACTTCCGTAGCTTAAGAAATCCTTTTCTTTTTGCGGCTCGAAATCTTTGATGGTTGTAATATTAGAAGGGATAGTGTTTTTGTTTTTTTCCTTTATTCCTTTTAAACCTTCGCCAATACTTTTAACTAATTGACTTGTAGCTGCTAAAATCACGAAGTTATCGGGTAACTCGGTTAGTTTTTTTTCTCTAAGTTGATTTGAAGAGACTAAAATAGATCCACTATCGGCTATTAAATATTCACAAGTAGCAAAAAAGAAAGAAGCAGTTGGGTTTTTTACATATTGCAGATTAAAGTCAGAGAACTTATGCTCTAGACCAATATCAAAGCAACATACCTGTTTTTCGTACCAATCATTTTCCAATAGGATTTTGTCAAAAGAATCTAAAACTTCATCATCGTTATCGCAATACAGAAACTTACCACCGTTTCTTTTGAAATTCATCATAAAGCTTTCATCAATCGGGAGATCGATTTCTGGCATGTATTTACTGCGATCTTCAATGTGACGCTCCTTACTCTTTTGGTCTGATTTAGATTTTGAGAAAAATAATCTTCTAAATAGACTCATTTTTTATGTTACGATTGGGGAATTACAATTTTACACTATCTTCAAAGATAAAAAAAATCTTAACCTAATATTCTGTCAGGTTAAGATTTTTCAATTTACAAGTAAAAATATATGACTTAAGAAGGTTCAACTATGATTTCCTCTTCTTTTTTTCCGAAAGGTCTTTCGCCAAATATTTTTTCTAAATTATCTTTAAAGATCACTTCTTTTTCTAGTAATACTTCTGCAAGTTCTGTAAGCTTATCCTTATTTTTCTCTAATAAATCAATGGCTCTTTGATACTGTGTCTCTATAATATTAGAGATTTCTTTATCAATTAACTCGCTAGTTTGTTCACTATATGGTTTAGCAAAATTATATTCACTTTGCCCAGATGAATCATAATACGTTAAATTACCTACTTTATCATTAAGACCATATATAGTCACCATAGCTCTTGCTTGTTTAGTAACTTTTTCAAGATCACTAAGTGCCCCGGTAGAAATTTCATCAAATATTACCTTTTCTGCAGCACGTCCTCCTAGAGCGGCACACATCTCATCCAACATTTGATTTGGTCTAACAATTAAACGCTCTTCAGGAAGATACCATGCAGCTCCCAAGGATTGTCCTCTTGGTACAATAGTAACTTTAACCAAAGGTGCAGCATGCTCCAGCATCCAGCTTACGGTTGCATGACCGGCTTCATGAAAAGCAATAGCACGTTTTTCTGCAGGAGTGATAATTTTATTTTTCTTTTCGAGTCCTCCGACAATTCTGTCTACTGCATCTAGAAAGTCTTGTTTGCCTACAGCTTTATTACCTTTTCTAGCGGCAATCAAAGCGGCTTCGTTACATACATTTGCAATATCAGCACCAGAGAACCCTGGAGTTTGTTTGGCTAAGAAGTCGGTATCTAATTCGCTTTCAATTTTTTTAAGAGGTCTTAAATGAACTTCAAAAATCTCTTTACGCTCTCTTACATCTGGTAGGTCTACATAAATTTGACGATCAAATCGACCAGCACGCATTAATGCTTTGTCTAATACATCAGCTCTATTTGTTGCAGCAATAACAATAACGTTGGTATTGGTTCCAAAACCATCCATTTCTGTTAAAAGCTGATTTAGCGTGTTTTCTCTTTCATCATTAGAACCAGAAAAATTGCTTTTTCCACGAGCTCTACCAATAGCATCAATTTCATCAATAAAAATGATGGCAGGAGATTTTTCTTTAGCCTGCTTAAATAAGTCTCTAACTCTAGAGGCTCCTACACCAACAAACATCTCTACAAAATCTGACCCCGATAAAGAAAAGAAAGGTACTTTAGCTTCACCAGCAACCGCTTTTGCTAATAATGTTTTACCTGTACCCGGAGGTCCAACCAATAATGCCCCTTTTGGGATTTTTCCTCCAAGAGAAGTATATTTTTCTGGATTTTTAAGAAAGTCCACAATCTCCTGTATTTCTTCCTTAGCACCTTCAAGACCGGCTACATTTTCAAAAGATACTTTTACTTCAGTATTTTGATCAAAGAGCTTAGCTTTTGATTTACCAATATTAAAAATCTGACCACCAGCACCACCTCCGGCACCACCGCTCATTCTTCTCATAATAAATATCCATACTCCGATAATAAGAGCAAAAGGTAATAAGGTAATGAAGATCTCACTCCATACATTACTTTCTGTATCATAAATTACTTGAGTACCAACTCCATTATCTTTTTTTACAGAAGCAATCTTATTTTCGAAATTTTGTAAATCTCCAAATTCAAATTGATAATCCGGATCACTTGGGCTAGAAGGTAAGATAGACTTACTCTTGTTGGATGTATGTTTGTCTAGTGATCGTGCTTCGGGAGTAAGAAAAACTTTTGCCTTACGCCTATTGATAATTACAACTTTTTCAACTTCTCCGTTACTTAAAAAATCCTGAAATTCTGATGGAGATGTAGTAGGAGCAGATCCTATTCCACTTCCTCCCATGAAATTAAGTACTAAAAAACCAATAATTATAATTGCATAAATCCAATATGCACTGAATTTTGGTTTTTTATTAGGTTCTATTTTTTTATTTTCTTTAGCCATTTACGGTTTTCTTTTAGTAATTTGTTTCGATAACTGTAGTTTTTGCATCTCCCCACAGTCCTTCTATGTCGTAGAATTCTCTTATGTGTTTCTGAAAAACATGAACTACAACATTTACATAATCAATTAGTACCCATTCTGCATTTTCGCTTCCTTCAACATGCCAAGGTTTGTCTTTAAGTTCTTTGCTTACGGTTTTTTGAATAGAATTGACAATTGCATTTACCTGAGTATTAGAAGTTCCGTTGCAGATTACAAAGTAGTTACAAACTGTATTTTCGATATCTCTAAGATCTAAAATATTAATGTCATTACCTTTTACTTCTTCAATACCTTTTAATATTTGAGTAATTAATTGATCGTTACCGATTTCTTTTTTAGTCATGCATTTTTTTAATTTGTGTAAAGTTATTACTTTTTATTATTTAAATATCCGTATTAGTCGGACATTTATGAAACTTTTACACCTTTTGTATGCATATAATCAAAGTTGATGCCATTGACTCAACAAATACCTTCTTAAGAGACTTACGTCGCGAAAAAAAAATAGATAGCCCTGTGTGTGTTAGAGCTTTTGAACAACGGGCAGGAAAAGGACAGATGGGGACCGTTTGGCAAAGCAATCCAGGAGAAAACCTTACCTGTAGTGTGTTTATGCCCGTTGAAGGGATATCGATAACAGATCAGTTTTTTATTTCTATTGTTACCTCTTTGGCTGTTTGTGATGCTTTAAGTGATTTGATGATCACAAGATTATCTATAAAATGGCCTAACGACATTCTGTCAGATAGGTTTAAGGTATGTGGTATTTTGATAGAAAACATTGTTAAAAATGGCAGATTAGAAGGAGCGATTATCGGAATCGGTTTAAATGTTAATCAATTAAAATTTAATCAGCTACCTCAAGCAGGGTCACTCAAACAACTTCTGGGTAAAAACTTGAATATTGATGAGGTTTTAAGCGGGTTGTTAAATAAATTAGAGACACGATTTTCTCAACTTAAAAACACATATTTTGAAAACTTAAAAGAGCAGTATGAAACGATGCTGTTTAGAAAAAATAAACCCTCTACATTTAATGATGTAAAGGGAAATTCGTTTGTAGGAATCATTCAATCAATTACCAATGAAGGTAAACTTCAGGTTTTATTAGAAGATGATGTGGTTTCTAACTTTGATTTGAAGGAAATTAAACTATTATATTGATTATAGCTTACCTATATTTTCGCTAAGAGTATTGATGAAGTTCTGAATAGGGTTTTTAATCATCATAGCCATCATGGCATTAAACTCTCCATTAAAAGTAAGTTTAGTAGTGCTTTTTCCATCTTCAGAATCAACAATATCTGCTGTCAATGTAAAAGGAAGTTTGTCGCTTGCCGCACCCAAAACAACTTGACTAGAAGGAGTGTTTTCTTTTTGATCCAATACTAATTCTGGCATCCCTTTTAATTGAAAAAGAAATCTTGAATCCGAGATTTTCTCAAATTTTTGTTTACTTTCCGGCATAAGTTGTTCAAAATTTTCAACTTTTGTCAAAAATTCAAATACTTCTTCTGCTGATTTATTTACAATAACAGTAGGGCTTTCTAAATTCATAATATTATTTAATCGTTAAATATTCCACTCAGATGGATTGGTTCTCCAACTTTGCAGTGTTTGTAATTGTTGTTGAGTAATGTAATCTGTATCCAGAGCCTGCTCCAAGAGATTTTCATAATTACTTAGCGTATGCAAAGATAATGCCGCATCCTCAAAATTTTGTGATGCTACATCAAACCCATAATTAAAAATAGCAACCATTCCCATAACTTCTGCATTCACCTCGTGCAATGCCTTTACAGCGTTTAGACTACTTTTTCCTGTGCTAATTAAATCTTCAACTACCATTACCTTTTTTCCTTCAGGAACGATACCTTCGATTTGATTCTTTCTTCCATGTTTTTTGGCTTCGGGTCTTACATAAATAAAAGGAAGATCTAATTCTTCTGCTACTAGCATTCCTATTCCAATAGCACCCGTCGCCACACCTGCAATAACATCAGGTTTACCGTATTTATCTTCGATAAATCTGGCAAGATGTTCTTTTAGGTATTTTCGTATTTCGGGATAAGAAAGTGTGATACGGTTATCACAGTATATCGGAGATTTCCATCCTGATGCCCAAGTAAAAGGTTCTTGTGGTTGTAATTTAATTGCATTAATTTGCAACAATAACTCAGCAGTTTTTTTTGCTGTATTTTTATCAAAAATCATAGTTGCAAATGTATAAAGTTTTTGTGAATAATACGCCTATTATTCTATCTACAAAAAAGTCTATAGATGGGTATAAAACATTACCGATCAAAAAGGTTGAATTCCCGACAGTTATTAGAGATATTTTAGATAAAGAAACTACTGGTGAAGAAGCAAAATATCATTTTTATCATAAAAATGAGGATAAGCTTATGGAGCATTTGTATTCCAAATTGCCTGTTGTCATAGCGGGTGGGGGTAAGGCATACAATGCCCAAGATCAAATTCTTTTTATTTATCGCAATGGGAAATGGGATTTGCCAAAAGGGAAAATAGAAAAAAATGAACATATAGAAACTGCTGCGATTAGAGAGGTAGAAGAAGAAACCGGGGTTACCGGTCTTGAAATTACTAAGTTTTTATATAAAACTTATCATGTATTTAAGAGAAATGGAGAGTTTCGGCTTAAGGTAACCTATTGGTTCGAAATGAAAACTGAATACGAAGGTGATCTAATACCTCAAAAAGAAGAAGGAATAACCAAAGTGAAATGGAAAAATAAAAAAAAGGCAAAGAAAGCTTTAACCAATTCCTATGCAAATATTAAAAAGTTGTTTTCGCATGATTATTTATCTTAAAACCCGATAAACTGGATAGCGCATATGCACTTTTTCATAATGATTAGATTGTTTATGTAACCAATCTAATTGCGCAAACCAATTATTGGCAAAGATTGTGTCTTTTTTCTTTTCTTCAAATTGACTTCTTAATTTTTCATTTTTGCTTAATAACTCAACCGCTTTATCTTCCCATACATATGGAGAAAACCCTTCTTTTTGTTGTAAAATAGAGTCGAAAAAATTCCAATTAAAGAATGAATCCGGTGCTTCAGGCTCCAAGGTTTCTATAATGTATCTAAAGCCTTTTTGGTTTGTATTGATAATAATATCTCCTTTTTTGAAAGAGATATTATCATTACTTTTCTTTATAGATGTATTGTAATGTAAATAATGACCTTCGTAAGGCGTAGGCCGACTTTTATAATCATCAATATGATAGACCTCTACAGCAATAGTCGAATCCTTTTTTAAATCATGAAATTCTATTTGATTTAATTTCAATAACTCTATTACGTTCCACCATCCTTGCGGAAGGATATAGGCTTTGGGGATAGCAATATCAGTAGTCGAAGTAAAATAATTTTGATACTTAATTTCTCTGGAGTATGGTCTATCTTGATCGTATTTTAATCGTTTTGCTCCGGTAATTTTACTGTCTATAAATGCACCTTCATATCCTTTAAAACTAAAAGTAGTAACCTGTGAGGTATCTACTTTCCAATTTGCAGAGTATGTTTCTTGTTTTGGAGTCTCCAAAAAAGCTTTCTTGCGGAGTGTTTTGATTTTCTGACCGTCTTTTTCGGTAATTTCAACCATAGATTTCATCAATTCATATGTTCCTTCGACTCTTTTTTTATATGGTTTTAGCATATGTGTTTCGACCATCAAACCCAGAGTGTTCCATAAGGTGGTGTATCCTGTAGAATATCTTGGAGAATCCATAAATTGAGTCCACCCCTTATCCGGAGTAGTGCCCCAAACATTAACATATGGGGTAATGTCCCAATTTTTTGAAGTAAGCGAAGCTTCTAACTTAGGATGCATTTCTGTATTTAAATAATTACCTAATTCGCCTCCTAATTTATTATGCTGGGTAAAAAGATGAGTCAAAGTGTATTGATAATCCGCACCGTTACTTACATGATTGTCTATAAAAACATCGGGTTGTACGAGATGAAAGATTTTGGCAAATGCTTTTGCATTTTTAGTGTCATTTTTTATAAAATCTCGGTTGAGATCATAATTTCGGGCATTACCTCTAAAACCATATTCTTTTGGTCCATTTTGATTTGTTCTCGTTCCCGAATTTCGATGTAATGCTCCACCGATATTATATATAGGGATAGTGACCAAAACCGTATTTTTAGGAGCGTCAATTTTTCCTTGGGCAATATCTCTTAATAACATCATCGTTGCATCAATGCCATCACTTTCACCTGGGTGAATACCATTATTAATCAATATAACTTGTTTGTTGATGCGGATTTTTTCGAAATCGAATTCTGAATCTGGATTTAGAGTTACCAGATGTAATGGATATCCACTGTCGGTCATTCCTATCTCTTGCATATTAATTTCGGGATATGCATAGGCCAGATTTTGATAATAATCAATTACTTGATGATAGGTAGCGGTTTCGGTTCCATTACTTTTTTCGAAAGTAGTTGCGAAATCTTGATTTTGAGTATCTTTTTTTTGTGAAGTATTACAAGAAATAACAATAAGAAAACTAAAGAAAAAAGAAATTCTAAGCATAATTTTTGGATATGATGAATGAGAACCAAATATACTAAGTTTCCTAAATTAAAAATCTTCTATAACGTTTTAGTCGGACAGATACTACAGATAGCTTTTAATTTTACTTGTTGTACTACAAAATAAACGTATTTTTGCACCCTCAAATACCATAACTATGACTGAGTTTGTAAGAAAAAGAGTAGCGAATGCCAAAAATGATATTTTATCTGGCTTAACCGTTGCATTGGCTTTGGTGCCAGAAGCAGTTGCTTTTGCATTTGTAGCAGGTGTTGATCCATTGGTTGGATTATACGCGGCTTTTATGATTGGATTAATCACTGCTGTTTTTGGTGGTCGACCAGGAATGATTTCGGGAGCTACAGGAGCATTGGCCGTAGTAATGGTGAGTCTTGTGGCCGAAGGAAATGCTATGGGAGCACCAGGAGAAGAACTAGGGTTGTATTACCTGTTTGCTACGGTAATTCTAATGGGGATTATTCAAATGCTTGCAGGAGTGTTCAAATTAGGGAAATTTGTACGTTTGATTCCGCATCCCGTAATGATGGGATTTGTAAATGGTTTGGCCATAGTAATTTTCCTTTCTCAATTAGGGATGTTTAAGGAATTTGTAGATGGAGATAAAGTATGGATGAAAGGTGAAGATCTATTCTTGATGGTTGGTTTGGTATTGTTAACCATGGCTATAATGTGGGGGTTACCTAAACTTAAAGCTACAGCAAAACTTCCCGAAGCATTAATAGGGATCGTGGTTGTTTCCGCAATTGTAATCCTAGGAAAATTAGATGTGGCTACTGTTGGTAGTTTTATTAAAGATGGTGGTGGAGAAGGTTTAAAAGGTGGATTGCCTCAGTTTCAGTTTGATATTTTTAATAAAGTCCCTATGACTTTTGAGACTTTTAAATTTATTGGTCCGTATACTTTAATATTAGCTGCTATTGGGCTGATAGAATCTTTAATGACACTTAATCTTATTGATGAACTAACCGAAACAAGAGGAAATTCGAATAGAGAGTGTTTGGCACAAGGTGGTGCAAATATTGTTACAGGATTATTTGGTGGTATGGGTGGTTGTGCAATGATCGGGCAATCAATTATCAATATCAAAGGAGGGGGACGTACGAGGCTTTCGGGTATTGTGGCTGCCGTAACTTTATTATTATTCATATTATTTGCATCTGGTTTAATAGAGCAAGTGCCCATCGCGGCTTTGGTTGGGGTAATGTTTATGGTAGTGATAGGTACTTTTGCATGGTCTAGTTTTAGAATACTAAATAAAATTCCGCTTACCGATGCGATTGTTTTAATAGCAGTATCGTTGTTAACCGTATTTTTTGATTTGGCCGTAGCTGTAATCGCTGGTGTAATAATGTCGGCATTAGCATTTGCATGGGAAAATGCCAAAAAAATTAGAGCAAGAAAACATATTAAAGAAGATGGGACCAAAGTATATGAGATTTGGGGTCCTCTTTTCTTTGGAAGTATACAAGCATTTAATAATAAGTTTGATGTGGCAAATGATCCCGAAAATGTAGAAATCGATTTTATAGAGTCTCGAGTAAGCGATCATTCTGCCCTGGAAGCGATATTTAATCTTGTTGGCAAGTATGAGGAAGCGGGAAAAAAAGTAAGGGTGAAGCATTTAAGTGAAGAATGCCAGGCCTTAATGATCAAAGCTTCGCCTAGATTGGCTAGTGTAATAGAACATGATGTAGATGATCCAAGATATCATGTGATGGCTAAAGCTATGAAATAAAAAAAATGTATATTTCGATAGTAAATCGAATTAGTTTATAAAATGGATATTCCTTTTGAACCTATTGTTTTTGGTGTTAAAGTGAATATCCATTTAATTTTAGAGTATGCTGCATTTTTTATTGGGTTTAGGTATTATGTCTACCTAAAAAAGCGCAGTAATGACCTAATATCTTCAAACAATAGATTATCTATTATTATAGGTGCCGTTTTTGGTGCTTTTTTGGGTTCTCGAATTATAGGTTTTTTAGAAAATCCAGTTTTGTCTTCTGGACCAGAGTACCTGTTATTGGTGCTAAGTGCCAAAACTATTATGGGAGGCCTTTTTGGGGGGCTTTTAGGAGTAGAATTCGCAAAGAGAATTATCGGAGAAAAACAATCTTCGGGTGATTTATTTACGTTCCCTATTATATTGGGTATCCTTATTGGTAGAATAGGTTGTTTTTTTGCAGGGATCAACGAGTTTACCTATGGAAAAGCAACTTCTTCAATTCTAGGAATGGATTTGGGAGATGGTGTAGCAAGGCACCCTATTGCATTATATGAGGTGATTTTTCTGTTCATTTTATGGATTGTTTTAAGTAGGTTTCAAAATCAGATTAAACGAGAAAATGGGCTGTTGTTTAAATATTTTATGATCGCTTATTTCTTGTTTCGATTTTGTATAGAGTTTTTGAAACCCAATACATTTTTAATTTTAGGATTAAGTAGTATTCAGTATTTATGTATCTTATGCATGATTTATTATAGGAGAACTATTCGAAAACTTTTTTAATGCCTACTAGAAAATATACTTATTACGATTATACATTGAGCTTATGTCCTACATGTCTTAAAAGAATTGATGCCAAAATTGTTTTTGAAGAAGGTAGGGTTTTTATGCTTAAACGTTGTCCAGAACATGGCCGATCAAAAGTATTGATTGCTGATGATATCGAATATTATAAAAATATAAGAAACTATAATAAAGCTTCAGAATTTCCATATAAATTTAATACAACCACGGATTATGGTTGCCCTTATGATTGTGGATTGTGTCCTGATCATGAACAACATTCGTGTTTAACCATTATCGAAGTAACTGATCGTTGCAATCTTACATGTCCTACTTGTTATGCCTCTTCATCTCCTAATTATGGGAGACATCGATCTCTGGAAGAAATAAAAAAGATGTTGGATACCATAGTTGAGAATGAAAAAGAGCCAGATGTGGTTCAAATTAGTGGAGGGGAACCTACAGTGCATCCTCAGTTTTTTGAGATTTTGGATTATGCAAAACAATTACCTATTCGTCATTTGATGTTAAATACTAATGGGATTCGTATTGCCAAGGATCAAAAATTTACAGAACAATTGGCTAGTTATATGCCGGATTTTGAGGTGTATTTGCAATTTGACTCGTTACAAGCCGAGGTATTAGAAAAATTAAGAGGTGAAGATCTTACTGCCGTACGAAAACAAGCTATTGCACATCTTAATGCTGTAAATCTATCCACGACATTGGTAGTAACATTAGAAAAAGGGCTGAATGATGATCAAATAGGAGATATTATTTCTTTTGCAACAAAACAAAAATGTGTTAGAGGAGTCACTTTTCAGCCTACTCAGATCGCTGGTCGGTTAGAGAATTTTGACACGCAAACTGATAGGATAACGCTAACCGAAGTTAGGAGAAAAATATTGGAACAGTTTCCTGTTTTCGAAGAAGATGATCTTATTCCTGTACCATGTAATCCAGATGCATTGGTAATGGGATATGCCTTAAAGAATGAAGAAGGCATTTTACCTCTTACTAGGTATATTAATCCTGCAGATTTATTGGATAATGGTAAAAATACTATTGTTTATGAGCAGGATGAGGAGTTACATGGTAAAGTTCTTGAATTATTTAGTACAGGTAATTCTGTCGAAACTGCTTCAGAAAATCTAAAATCCATTATGTGCTGCCTTCCCGAAATCGATGCGCCGGATTTGGGATATGATAATTTATTCAGAATTATTATTATGCAATTTATAGATGCATATAATTTTGATGTAAGAGCTATTAAAAAGTCTTGCGTTCATATTGTAAATAAGGATTATAAAATTATTCCTTTTGAAACTATGAACTTGTTTTATAGAGATGATAAGCAAGCTTATTTAGAACAACTAAGAAAAGAAACGATATGATACTAAATTCAATCGCATTAGAACCTGGAAATCTTGATGGAATTATTTATCTAATTCTTTTAATCCTATTAGGTCCGCCCATATTTCTTGCTATTATAGGACTTATTCTTTTTAAGACAAAAAGCCGTAAAGCCGGGAAGGTGTTCTTTATCCTGGCAGGAATTTATTTAGTAGTAGGATTAGGAATTTGCGGAGCATTAATGGCTGGGTTCTAAATTCTTTCTAAAAGAAATAAAGATTCGTTTAGAATTTCTGATTTATTAGATATGTTCTGATCGGGAGCATACTTTTTACAAAGCTCAAACTCATCGGTATATTCTTTTAATGAGTACCCGTTTATATTTAAAAAATAGTCATGCGGGATGGTTTGATGCGAAAAAGAATCATTGGTATCATTATTACTATCAAAATAATTTAATAAACGACTGTAAACTTCTGTTTTTTCTACCTCGGGTAAATATGTGACACACCCCACGATATCTCCCGGCTTTTGTAATTTCTTAAAAACTTCAAATAATTTATCAGTTGTTTCGCGATTTAAAAAGAAGAAAACGCCTTCAATTATTATAAATGTAGGTTCTTTTTTAATGAGTGGGGTAAGGGATGTTAACATTTCATCCGTTGTCTTGTGATTAAAATCTATTGACGCATACTGTATATCTCTAGACGGTAACTTTCTTTCTTTTACCCAAGCATCAACTTTTTCTTTTTTGTAATCGACGATATCTTTTTTGTCAATCTCGATCGTAGCTATTGTGTTGTTTAAAGAGAATTGATACATACTAAAACCAGATCCAAAATTTACTAAGGAACCTGTATTCTTGTCTTTAAAAAAGGATTTTAGAGATTCGTAAAAAAAGCGATTTCTTAAACTATGTAATGCAGCTTCATGTTTAGAAACTCTATTTAAGATGTCGGGTATTAAGGCATCTGTTGCTGGATTGTTCCATAGCCGAGCATAAATATCCTTGCTGATATCTTCGTGATACGATCGGTATGTTGATACAACAAAAGCGGTTTCGTGAACTTGCATAAACAGTAAGGCTATATTTAACTTCTTAAAGATGACTTACAAGATACATATAGCTTTTGTTTTGGTCAAGAAAACATTTAAATCACTTTAGGCAACTGGTTTTTGTTAATTATAGAGCATAAAAAAACTGCTCCTTGAAAAAGGAGCAGTTACTATATTTTTTTGAATGTGTTTTTTTCTTAGGGTAATAAAGCAACTACCGCAGTATTTTCTTTATTAGTCTTAACTTCAGTTGTTGTGTTATCAGCCAATCTAGTCATTTTTCTTGTTTCAGTTTTGAAACCATTCTTTTCTAATAACAAGTTATAGAATTCTGATTTGCTATTTGTTGAAACTTCTTTTCTATAGTTTTTTATTTTAATATCAAAATTATTCTTTTCTACAAGAGCTTGAAAAAAGTTAGCTTTTGAAGCTTCTATATTAATAGAACTTGTTTCAGTCTCTTTACTAGCAGTTTCTTGTGCGCTAATGTTTGAGAAAGTAAATAAAACGATTAAAGTAAAAAATATAGTTTTCATAGTTTGGGGCTTTATGAAGTTTGTAACTTATTCTGTTTCAAAGGTAATACGAAAAAAGCCTGACAAAAAATGTTTTTAAAACTTTTAGATAAAGAGGTTTTTTATCTCGACGAAATACACAAATTTTACGGTTTAACCGTATTTTTTGAAAGGTAATTTTTTCATAAAATGTATGGTTTTGTGAATTTTAATACGGTTAATGTTGGCTTTTGAGGCTCTAAACTGCCTGTTATTTAAAGAAATAAAGGATTTACTTTAAATACTTTGTAATTATAATTGTGGGGCGTAGTTTACAAATAACTTGTTAAAAAGGTGATATCAGAAAAGTATATATAATATAAAGAGGAGTATAACAAACACTCCTCTTTTATATATTATGCAACACCTACAAAAATATCCACTTCTGCATTTGTTGGATCCATAGCCCTTTGGTCATAGACTTCAAAATCTGTTGTGTATGTTCTATTTATGTTGCTTTTCCAGATTTTTGCCCATGCCTCTGGGATTGCTGTTTTGGTTACATCTCCTTTGGCAGTAAATTTTAAATAGTTACCATTTTTGATAGTTGTCCCTACCATTCCTTCTGGAATGACATTCAGGTCACTTACTTTACAACCAACGATAGCATTATAATAACCAGAAGCTCCATTCTCATAATCGGTATAAATCCCAAAGAGAGTATCTTCTAATCGGTTTGGGATTTTGTGTATTACTCCTTGCGTCATAAAAGCTTCCCAAAGCCTTTGGATATCAAGAGTTATGTGTTGATCTTCATTTCTGGTACGAACAGAAAGGCCAATAACATGAAAGGAATTGAATTTTTTAGTTGTCATATTTTTTGTTTTTAAGATGAATATCAAAACAAAAATAGAAGGGAGTTATGACAAAGGTATGTCAACAAGGGTTTTGCAAAAATCATTTTTTAATGTTACATCAAACAAACTGCAATCTTTTAAAATCTTTATTCAAAATCGAGTGGTCATCTACATCTAACCAATTATTTAAAATAGTAGCATAAATACTTCTAAAGTCTACCGTATATTTAATATCCCCATTATTGTCTAAATCATTTAAGTTAGGGAGTTCGTTGTATACGCCAGCTTTTTTTAAAGAACCTCCAATAGCTATTACATTGTTTGCAGCGCCATGATCAGTTCCTCTACTTCCATTTTGTTTAACCCGGCGGCCAAATTCAGAAAAAGTAAGAATAAGAGTGTCTTTAAATCGATCATTTTTTTTAAGATCCTTTACCAATGCTCCAACTCCTTCGGCATAAACCTGTAATAAACGATCTTGACTGTTTAATTGATTTACATGGCTATCAAAACCGCCAAGAGAGCTATAAAACACCCTTGTTTTTAAGCCCGAGATAATAAAATCGGCAATTGTTTTAAGGCTTTTGGCAAAATGATTCTGCGGATATTCTGTTTTGGTCTGGTATATTTTTGAGGTTTCATGAATATAAGAAGCCGACGAGTAGGTTTCTAACATTGTTTTGTATAAATATCCTTGGTTGTCTTCGCCCAACATCTCTTTTTGAGCATTGGCAACAATAGTGTTAAAAAAGGGTTCTCGAGTGGTACGATACAGTTGATTAGGGTCAGAAACTGCAATACCATTCATGTGATTTCCTTTCAAGGCTAGGGAGAGAGAATTGTCTACTTCTATAGCTTGGTACGGATGCTGGCAATTGGCGTCCAGATATCGGCCTACCCAACCTGTTGATAGATACTGATTTGTATCGCTAGCCGTTTGCCAGATATCCGTACTTCTAAAATGAGATCTGTTAGGGTTTGGGTATCCAACGTTGTTAATGATGGATACTTCACCAAGATCATATAGGTCTTTAATAGCTTTTAGATGATTATTAAAAGCTAAATCATTAGTTATTTTTAATGTTTGATTTACTTTTTTGGCTATTAGGGGTCTTGCACTATGATAAATATCGTTACTAATAGGAATAATAGTATTTAAACCATCGTTTCCTCCTGATAGTTGAATAATAATTACATTTTTATATCCAGATAACTGATCAGGTGATAGCAACTCCATACCCTTTAAAAAAGAAGGGATTAATGCCATACCTGAGGCAAAAACGGATTGTTTTAAAAAATCTCTTCGTTCCATACTTTTATTGGTTTTAGCAAAGTTGATATTCGGGTAAACTCATTAATTCGATAATAAAACTATTTGTATCATTTTCATCAAGGCTAGATATAATGTGTTTTGCGGCTTCAGAAATTTCTGGTTGTAGTATAAAGCTAATTATTTCGTTTTTGGTTTTTGGTTCAAAATTAGATAGGAAAGAGTTCCACTGGGGTTTTGCTTTTATTTTTTTTTGAAGTCTGGATTTTATTTTTTTATAAGCTTCTTCTCTCATTGTCATTATACTTTCTGGTATATTTTCTTTGTCATGCCACTCAATAACTCCGTTGTTTAAGATCAAAGAGGCCAGTTTTAATCTTAACATTAAGGTTGAATTATCAATCCATGATTTTCCTCCTGGCCAACCTGCTACGTTTGGAGGGAAGAATAACATTTGATTTAATTTCTTCTGAAGGTGTATAAGTACTTTGGTGTTCTGATATTGCACTTTAAATGGTTTGCTAAGACCTACCAGCAATTCGATCGGGGATTTGATTTTAACACCTATGTTTTCATTATCATAAAACCAATCACTAGCAAATATGACTCTAAACAATGTTTCGAGGTTATAATTGGCATTGTAAAAAACTTGAGTAAGATATTCTATGTGATTTTGATTCAGGGTATCATTTACAAAATATGTGTATAGCTTTTGTACAATGTATCTTGCAGTTTGTTTTTCTTTTAAAAGTATGTTGATAACATCGTCTCCGGTAAAATTTCCTGTTTTACTTAAGATCGTTTTGGCGCCAGAATCATGATGTTGCTGCCTGAAAATAAATGCCCCTTTGTAATTAAAATTCCATCCGGTAAATGCTCTTGCCGCTTCTTTGATATCGGTTTCAGTATATCCGTTGTCTCTACCCAGCGTAAACAACTCCATCACTTCTCGTGCAAAATTTTCATTGGGATGATCTTTTCTGTTTTGACGATTGTTCAAAAAAAGAAGCATAGCAGGGGATTTGGATACCTCCATCAGCATATCTCCAAAATTTCCTAAAGCATATTTACGAATTATATTGTTGAGGTGCAGGCAAGCTCTGGGGGTTCTGAGTCGTACCGAAAAATGATCATGAAAAAATAAGGTAATCTTTTCACGAAGTATCTGATTGGTTTCGATTAATTGCCGAAACCAAAGCGCATTGAGCTCAGACATTTTTTGATTCCGAAGTTGTCTTAATTGCTTTCGTTCTTCACGAGATACATCTTTTTGTTTCTTTTGCAGTGTTCCAAAATCCATAGACAAAGGGGTACTCTGTTCGCTCGCCAGGAACAAATTATCTACAATCTGTTTTTTATTAAGATGTCGAATAGTTTTTAATTCGCCAGAAGAAATCCCAAAACCTGCCCGCCAGTATAGGTGTTGTATTTGTTTGTCTGATAATGGAGCACTCATAGTCACAGTGTTTGTTATTAAGACTGTGATTATAGTAAAAGGTTTAATTAAAAAGGAGTGCTGTTATTTTTTTGCTCGTACTGCAGCTTCATAAGATTTTAAAGTCCATTCTTTTAATTTGTCTTTGTTTTTAAGTATGTCTGTAGGAACTTCCCAGTAAGGCATGCCTTTCTTTTTCTTTTCAGAATAAAAAGGTTTCATTCCACGGTCTTCGTATTCTTTTTCATTGAATTCATCAACTTTTAATCTCAATACATCGCTACCAATTTTACCAAACATTAATCCTTTATAAAATAACCCTATACCACCAAACATTCTCTTTATTTCGACTTCGCCAAATTCGGATAATTGATCTATTACATGATTTAAGTATTCTTCGCTTACTGCCATGATATCATTTTTTTAAGTCCGTAAATACCCCATTACAAAGACAAAATATTATTTTTTTTGTTCAATTAAATCCCATTTATTGCCGTATAGGTCTTCAAAAACTGCTACTGTTCCATAAATTTCTTCGCGTGGTTCTTCAGAAAAAACAACGTCTCTAGACTTCATTTGGGTATAATCTCTCCAAAAATCGTCGGTATATAAAAAAAGAAAAACGCGACCTCCGGTTTGATTTCCAATAGCCTTTTCTTGTTTTGGACTAGCGGCCTTGGCTAAAAGAATATGAGTTTCGTTATTTTTTGATGGAGAAATGATAACCCAACGCTTTTGGTCATCTAGTTGGGTGTCTTCAATAAGATCAAAATTTAATATAGAAACATAAAATCGAATAGCTTCGTCGTAATCTTTGACGACCAGAGTAAAGGCTCCTATTTTACGTTGCATAAATTGTTATTTCACTTTAACAGTATCTGGTACCAACCCCGTAACATCACCTCCATTACGAATCACATCTCTTACAATTGATGAAGAAATATAACTTTTTCCTGAAGAAGTTAATAAGAATACTGTTTCAATATCAGACATTTTTCTATTGGTGTGCGCAATAGCCTTTTCAAACTCAAAATCCCCAGGGTTACGCAACCCCCGTAGGATAAATTGAGCATCTTGTTTTTTGCAAAAATCAACAGTCAGGCCTTTGTAAGTCATTACTTTGATTTTGGGTTCGTTTTTGAAAGAGTCTTCAATGAACTTCTTACGCTCTTCTAAAGAAAACATATATTTCTTATCTGCATTAACTCCTATGGCTAGTATAACTTCATCAAAGAGTGTTAATCCTCTTTCGATGATATCATAATGTCCTAAAGTTATGGGGTCAAATGATCCTGGAAAAACAGCTCTTCTCATGAGTACTTTTTAGGTTGATGTTCTTACAAATATAATTGAAATTACGAATTACCTTACCGCCAGGGCTTCTTGAATAGTGTTGGTTAGTAATTCTTTTATACTAATACCAGCTGCTAATGCCTGTTGTGGTAAAATACTAGCTTCGCTAAACCCTGGATTTGTATTCATTTCTATAAAATGTGGTTCACCGTTATGAAATATATATTCACTACGAGAAAAACCTTTCATTTTTAATATCTGATATACCCGTAATGCTAAGTCATTAACTTTTTTGGTGTCTGCGTCTGATAATCTTGCCGGAGTGATTTCTTGTGACTTACCTAAGTATTTAGCTTCATAATCAAAGAAATCATTTTCTGATACAATTTCTGTTATGGGTAGTACTTTGTCTTCACCTTTGTAGGTGATTACACCAACAGATACTTCTGTTCCGCTAAGAAAAGATTCGATAATAATTTCATTATCTTCTTTATATGCAATATCTATGGCCGGTACAAGCTCTACTTCAGTATGTACTTTAGAAACACCATAGCTACTTCCTGCTTTATTTGCTTTTACGAAACAAGGTAAACCAACAGTGTTCAAAATAGCTTTGGTATCGATTTTGTCCCCTTTGTTAAGGAAATAATTTGTAGCTGTAGGGATCCCATAAGGTCGAAGCGCACTAATACAATCTCGTTTATTAAATGTAAGCGCAGCTTGATAAAAGTCACAAGCAGTTTGAGGAATACCAATTAATTTAAAATATGCTTGAAGTAATCCATCCTCACCAGGAGTACCATGTACAATATTAAAAGCAACATCAAATTCGATTTTTTCAGAATCTAATGTTAACGAGAAATCATTTTTATCAATACCGTGCTTTTTATCATTTTCATCCAGATAATACCATGAATCGGAAGCAATATATATTCGGAAAGGATTATAAAGGTTTCTGTCCAAGTGCTTATATACCATATTTCCGCTTTGAACCGAGATTTCAAACTCACTGGAATATCCCCCCATTAATACGGCAATGTTTTTCTTCATTGAAAATGACTTTTAAAAACAAAAATATCATTTATCTTATAAGAAAAGCTTAAAACTTTCCGTTTTTATATATTTGTCGAAATTATGAACGTATTTATGAATTTTTTCAGGGACCTTTTTAAGTTTGTTTGGAGCAAAATATTTCTGATCCAAGTGGTAATAGCTGTTGCCATGATTGCTATCCTATCATATGTAGCTTTACAATGGTTAGAAAGTACTACTAATCACCATCAACGTATTGTAGTGCCTAGTTTAAGCAAAAAAACTTTGGATGAAGTAGAAAAAACTCTGAAAGAGAAAGATTTAAGATATGAGGTTCAGGATTCTGCTAATTTTAATCCAGATTATCCAAGATACTCCGTTATTGAGCAAAACCCAAAGGCAGGGAGCGAAGTAAAAGAGAACCGTAAAGTATATGTAACGCTTAATCCTTCTGGATATCGCAAAATAGAAGTGCCTAATGTTGTACTACAAACAAAAAGACAAGCAGAACCAAAATTAATTGCCCTTGGTTTTAAAATAGGTACTGTTTCTTATGTGCCCAATATGTCGGATCAGGTTCTCGAACTTAGACATAAAGGAAATAAAATAACCCCAGGTACTATGCTTATGAAGACTTCTGTTATAGATTTGGTTGTAGGAGACGGAGGAGGAGTTAAGCTAAACTTATCCAATTAATAATTCATATTTTGGAAGAAAACATCAATACAGGAGAATTTGATACAAATGAAGATGAACTGTATGAACATCATCGTTTTGTTGCCGGATCTGGTCAGGTTCCGCTACGGGTGGATAAATTCTTGATGAATTTTGTAGAGAACGCAACTCGGAATAAGATACAACAAGCTGCCAAAGCAGGAAGTGTATTTGTAAATGATGTAGCCGTAAAATCTAATCATAAAGTAAAACCTAACGATGTAGTACGCGTACTATTTGCACATCCACCTTATGAAAATCTTCTGACCCCAGAAAATATTCCTTTGGATATCGTTTTTGAAGATGATGCATTACTAGTTGTTAATAAACCTGCAGGAATGGTAGTTCATCCTGGTCATGGCAATTATTCAGGAACCTTAATTAACGCATTAATTTATCATTTTGATAACCTGCCAAATAATAGTAGTAATCGCCCAGGATTAGTACATCGAATAGATAAAGATACAAGCGGATTATTGGTAATAGCAAAAACTGAGGATGCAATGACCCACTTGGCAAAACAATTTTTTGACAAAACAAGTGAACGAGAATATGTGGCTATTGTTTGGGGTAATATGAAAGAAGATGAAGGTACAATAGAAGGAAATATTGGTCGCCATCCTAAAAATAGATTACAGAATACCGTTTTTGAAGACGAAGAAGCAGAGAAAGGTAAACATGCAGTTACTCATTATAAAGTCCTAGAACGTTTGGGATATGTAACATTGGTCTCTTGTAGATTAGAAACCGGAAGAACACACCAGATTCGAGTGCATATGAAGCATATTGGTCATACATTATTTAATGATGAGCGGTATGGTGGAGAAAAAATACTTAAAGGAACCACTTTTACAAAATACAAACAATTTGTAGAGAATTGTTTTAAAATATTACCTCGACAGGCATTACATGCTAGAACTTTAGGTTTTATACATCCGGTATCTGGTAAAAAAATGCATTTTGAGACCAATGTTGCGGATGATATGCTGCAATGTGTAGAGAGATGGAGAAATTATGCAAAGAACCAATTGTTTAATGAATAACCATTTGTTTGATAGGGTTTTACCTTTTTTGAGTATTAAATAAAGGTTATCAAAAACTTTATTTGAAAATAAATAGCGATTCTTACCGAAATAATATTACCTTCGCACTTTAATATTTTATAATGAATAAAGGAACAGTAAAATTTTTCAATGATTCCAAAGGATTTGGATTCATTACAGAAGAAGGATCAAACAAAGATCACTTTGTACACATCTCTGGTTTAATCGACGAAGTTCGTGAAGGAGATGAAGTTGAGTTTGACCTAAAAGAAGGTAAAAAAGGATTAAACGCAGTAAATGTTAAAGTGATTTAATATATACGAATTAATTTTTTTAAAGTACAAGCCTGTCATTTATGACGGGCTTTTTTCATTTCTTATTTTAAATGGGTATCAATATTTTAAATGTTTCTATAGAAAAAAATACTTATTTAGGTATTGTGTAATTAGATTCGGTTGTATTTTAAAGCTATCAAAATTATACTATGGATGTAACTCGAACAGGAATTATTTTTTACGTTCAAAAATATAGAGAATGTTTAGCTTTTTATATCAATGTCTTGGAGTTAGATGTGCTATTTAAAAATAATACATTAACATGTTTTGATCTTTTTGGGACGTATTTAATGATCGAAAGAGAAGATAGGCCTATGTATCTAAGCAATGAAAGAAAGATGCACAGGCAAAATTTTAGCTGCATACGAATTAATGTGACAAACGTAAGACAGTTTGTAAATCGTCTTACGACCAAAAACGTTAATGTAGATTATCAAGAGCATGATTGGGGAATAGTTGCTAAATTTTTCGACCCTGAAGGAAATCTTTTGGCCTTTAAGGATGAAAAAACTTTTGCTAAACAAATAAATGATTACGATGTTTGAATATGCAAAAAAAATCAGGATTTAGTATCATTGGGGCTAGTTTAAATTTTTGGGTAGTTACATAATAATTTTTATATATACCTAAATAGATAAGAAATACGCTTCTAGATTTTAAATGTCAATCCACTATTGTATTTTTGGGTATCGTAAAAAAATAGTTAGATGAAAATTGTAGTATCTCCAGCAAAATCTCTAGATTTTGAGACCTCTATACCAACAAACCAATATACTGTACCTGCTTTTTTAACTGAAGCGGAAAAATTAAACGCAACTCTCAAGAAGAAATCACCCAAAAAGCTTTCTGATTTAATGAGCATTAGTGATAAGTTGGCTCAATTAAATTGGCAACGAAATCAGGATTTTCAACTTCCCTTTACGGTAGAAAATGCTAGGCAAGCGGTATATGCCTTTAATGGGGATGTCTATAACGGATTAGATGCATACACTATTCCAGAAGAAAAACTAGAAAAACTGCAAGATCAATTACGAATATTATCTGGTCTATATGGAGTACTTAAACCTTTGGATCTAATGCAACCTTATCGACTAGAGATGGGTACAAAACTTAAGGTGGGTAGAAAAAATAACCTTTACGAATATTGGAAAAAAACTGTTACTCAAAAACTTAATGAAGAGTTAGAGGATAATGAACTGTTTGTAAACCTTGCAAGTAATGAATATTTCAGTGCTGTGGATGTTAAAGCCTTGAAAGTGCCTGTAATTACTCCGCAGTTTAAAGATTGGAAAGGAGATAAGCTTAAAATGATCAGTTTCTTTGCAAAAAAGGCAAGAGGAATGATGGTGCGCTATATCATAGATACTGGAGCCGAGACTATTGATGATCTTAAGGGGTTTAATTATGAAGGATATGGTTTTAGCGAAGAATACACGACTAAACCGGGAGAGCTTGTTTTTGTGCGATAACTAAATATTTGCTAGAACTACATCTAAAACCAAAAAAACGTAATTTTTATATTATTTTTTTAACATCAAACAATCGAATATTTTATATTCGATATGGATAGTGTTTTCTGCTATGTAATGTATCTAATTTTAGTACCTTCAACCCGATATTTTACAACGTACAGATCATTAAATGCAAAAAATAATTAACTTCTTAGATAGAACAGGCGAAAAAATAGGAGCACTGGTAAGTTGGGTAGCCGCACTATTAGCAGTTGTCATTGGATTAGATGTGGTTATTCGTTATGTTTTTAAATTTACCTATGTATGGATGATAGAGATAGAAATCTATCTATTCGGGATCATGTTTTTGCTTGCTTCGGGATATACATTTAAATACGAAAAACATGTTAGGGTAGATGTGTTTTATGCTAAACTTTCTAAAAAAGGAAAAGCCTGGGTAGATCTTCTGGGCGGGGTTCTTTTGTTGATTCCTTGGTGCTATGTAGTCATCGTATCTTCTTGGTATTATGGGTTGTCTTCATTTATGATAGGAGAGAGTTCTCCACAGCCAGGAGGGTTGCCGGGATTGTATGTTCTCAAGTTTTGTATAACACTTGGATTCGTATTTCTGTTGTTACAAGGTGTCTCACAAATGTTAAAATCTATTCAAGTCATTTTTAATAAGGGTAATTAATGGAATATTTAGCAATAGTACTTTTTGTAATTATCTTTATTTTAATCCTTAGAGGATATCCGGTAGCATTTACCTTAGGTGGTATTTCTGTAGCATTTGCTTTTGGAGTATCTATTTTTGCTCCTGATGTTTTTCAGATGTCAACATTTTATTTACTCCCATCTCGGATCATGGGTGTGGTAAATAATTATGTGCTCATGGCGGTTCCTTTATTTATTTTTATGGGGATCATGCTTGAGAAATCAGGACTAGCGCAAAGCTTGTTAGAAACTATGGCAATGATGTTTGGGCGTATACGCGGTGGATTAGCAATTTCTGTGGTTATTGTGGGAGCATTGCTGGCAGCGTCAACAGGTATAGTTGGAGCTACGGTGGTAACGATGGGATTAATTAGTTTGCCAACAATGCTAAAACGAGGGTATAAGACAGAATTAGCAACTGGTGTTATTGCTTCGTCGGGTACATTGGGACAAATTATTCCACCTTCAATAGTTTTGGTATTATTGGCAGATACTATTAATAGTTCCTCTCGGGGATCAGCTTCTGTAGATGTTGGTGCTTTATTCTCAGCAGCTTTATTGCCAGGGCTTATTTTGGTCGGATTGTATATCGCATATATACTTATTAAAGCAATGATCCATAAAGAAGATGCACCTAGTATTCCTGCCGAAGAAATAAAAGAATTTAGAGGTTCTAATTTTGGATCAAAGATTATAAAAGTACTACTACTACCCGTTTTATTAATAATGTTGGTTTTAGGATCTATATTTACGGGTATTGCTTCTCCTACAGAGGCTTCGGCTATTGGAGCCATTGGTGCAACTTTGTTAACTGTCATTCAAAAGAAATTTTCAGTTAAGATTTTAAAAGAAGTAACAAGAGAGACCACCAAATTAACCACTATGGTCTTTTTTATACTTTTAGGAGCTACTACATTTACCTTGGTATTTAGAGCCTTAGGAGGTGACTCGTACTTGCAAGAATTAATTATGTCTTCTAATTTAACACCGTTGATGTTTTTATTGTTGGTGATGTTAGTAGTTTTTATAGCAGGATTTTTTATTGACTTTATCGAGATTGTATTTATTATTGTTCCTGTGGTTACGCCTGTGTTTAATGCTTTTGATATGAATATGCTTTGGGTAGGTGTTTTGATTGCTCTTAATTTGCAAACTTCCTTTTTGACTCCTCCTTTTGGATTTGCATTGTTTTATTTAAAAGGAGTAGCTCCTGATTCGGTTAAGACTAGTCAGATTTATAAAGGAATAGTACCTTTTATTATTATTCAATTATTAATAGTCGGTTTGGTGATGTTCTTTCCAGAAATCATTTTTATTCAGAAATAAGTATTTAAAAGATTACAAAAATAATTAAGATGAATTTTTACGATCACTACAAAATAAAAAATTACCATTTTGTCAAATTTTTAATTGTAATGGTTATCAGCTTGCTGTTTTCTTCTTGTTTAGGAGAACCTCCGGCGAGTATGAAAACCAATACATATGATGTAACGAAGCCAGACAAAGTTTTTCATTGGAAAATGACTACCACATGGCCACCAAATTTCCCAGTGGTAGGAGAAGTTGCAGAGAAATATTCAGAATGGGTTGAAGAGTTATCTAATGGTCAAATCAAGATAAAGGTGTATGGAGGAGGAGAGTTAGTCCCTCCTTTAGAGGCTTTTGATGCAGTATCCCAGGGTACTATAGAAATGGGTTGCGGAGCAGCGTATTATTGGGCAGGAAAAACTCCTGCAGCGCAGTTTTTTGCAGCCGTCCCTTTCGGAATGAATAGTCAGCAAATTACCTCTTGGTTAGAAACAGGAGGAGGATATGAATTATGGAAAAAAACGTATGCTAAGTTTAACTTGGTTCCTTTTATGGGAGGAAATACAGGTGTACAAATGGGAGGGTGGTTTAATAGAGAAATTAATTCTGTTGAAGATTTTAAAGGTTTAAAAATGAGATTGCCTGGTATTGGTGGTAAAGTTCTCGAAAAAGCAGGCGGCGCGGCAGTACTAGTAGCTGGGAGCGAAGTGTATACAAGTCTTGAACGGGGTGTTATCGATGCTACCGAATGGATAGGGCCTTATCACGATTACAAAATGGGGTTTCATAAAATAGCCAAATACTATTATACTCCCGGTTGGCATGAAACAGGATCGCAATTAGAGTTCTTTATTAATAAAAATTTGTACGATGGATTGCCTCCTCATTTACAAGCAATTTTACAGGCAGCTTCCAAACGTGCCCAAGTTTGGGTTCTAGCAGAGTTTGATAAACAAAATGGTATATATCTGGATAAATTAGTTAATGAAGAAGGTGTTGATGTTAGAGAGTTTTCTAAAGAAACCCTTGATGCATTAAGAGGATATACAGCTGAAGCCTTACAAGAAATGATAGGGGATGACCCATTGACCAAAGAGGTTTATGAGAGTTATTCTGATTTTCAAAAGAAAATATCAAAGTGGTCAGAAGTAACTGAAAAAGCATATTATAATAAAATACAAAAAGTAGATTAAAAAAAAGCCGTTTTTAGATTATACTAAAAACGGCTTTTTTTTAAATGATGAGCAATAATACTATAACTCTATAGTGGTTTCATTACCACCTTTATCTGTTAAGGTAGCAATATTGTCGCACTCTCCGTTGCCATAATCCAAAGTCGAAGTATCGCTATTCTCAGAGGTAACAATAACTCCGCTAACGATATAATTACAATCCACTTCGTTTCGTAAAGGAGTGGTAATTTCTACCGCATATATATCACCATTACTAAAGGTAGTCGTACTTGTTCCAGAAGTAAGAGTATAGTATTCAAAATCTCCTGGCGAATCCGGATTAGCCTCAAAAATAGTTTCATTCTCAAAACTAGTTTCGCTGGTAGCAGATAAACCATCTCCCCAGGCAAAAGTGAAGTTTGAAGTTGTAGTAAACTTTCTATTTCTTGTTTCGGCATTAAACGAAAATATAGTAGTTGCATTTCCGTTAACCGAAATATCTTTATAAGTAAAATTTTCAACGCTATAGGTAATGGTCACTTTGTTTTCTGTATCTAACTCGAGATTGAAACTTAAACGAATGATACCTGTGATTACTTCTCCGTCCCCAACATCACAACCATCACCAAAATCGATTGTGATCGTTCTGGTGGTTTCGGTAACTTCAGATGTTGTGGTTACACAATCAACTAATTTATTTTTTAGATTTCTGGTGTTGATAAAACCCGATTGTACATTAAATACATCCTCAACCATAGTTTGTATTCTGCCATTAGCACTTTCAATATCTTTATATTGTTTGGCAGTGGTAACCTGGCTGGTTGGTATTGGCGTTTCGTTGTCATCGTCTTGACAACTCGTAAAGAAAGTTGCCGAGATGAATAGTAGGCTTAAGATAACAATGATGTGTTTTTTCATCTTTTTTTTAATTAAATATTTATTAGTAAACGTATGTTAATGAGGTTGGTTGTTATGATTAACGATAGAGAAAAGATAATTCTTATAATAGGTTTCGTTAATTTATGTTAAGGTTATGTTAGATGTATTTGATTCTAAATAGGGCAACAAAAGTTATTATGAACATAGTTTTGTTTTATATATTTTGAATATTCAGTTGCAAAGAATTTTTCTTATCAATATCTTCGCAGCGAATGTTCGCTAAAAGTGTTCTAAACTCAAAATTTATAGTATGCAAATAAAAAAGGTTTTAGTAGCCAATCGTGGAGAAATCGCAATCAGAATTTTTAGAGCTTGTACAGAAATTGGATTACAAACTGTAGGAGTATATACATATGAAGATCGATATTCTTTACATAGATATAAAGCAGATGAAGCATATCAGATTGGTGAAAATCATGAGCCACTAAAACCATATTTAAATATTGAGGCTATTATAAAAGTTGCCAAAAAAAACAATGTTGATGCAATACATCCCGGATATGGTTTTCTTTCAGAAAATGCTGATTTTGCAGAACAATGCGAGAAGAATGATATCATTTTTATAGGCCCTAGAGTATCCGTACTTCGTTCATTAGGAGATAAAATTACGGCAAAGAAAGTGGCTATAGATAATGATATTCCGATCATTCAGAGCAATAAAGAAGATTTGGTTGATATCGATATCGCGGTTAAGGAGGCTAAACGAATTGGTTATCCTGTGATGTTAAAAGCAGCTTCTGGTGGTGGTGGACGTGGTATGCGAGTGATAAGAAATAAAGAACAGTTAGAAAAAGCGTTTCCCGAATCCCGTAGAGAAGCATTAAATGCCTTTGGTGACGATACCGTGTTTTTAGAAAAGTTTGTAGAAAATCCAAAACATATCGAAATCCAAATTGTAGCCGATCATCATGGTAATATGGTCCACCTTTTTGAACGAGATTGTTCTGTTCAGAGACGCTATCAAAAGGTGATAGAGTATGCACCTTCTTTTGGAGTTGCTGAAGAGATTAAACAAAGTTTATACGGTTACGCATTATCCATATGTCAAGCAGTAGATTATAATAATATTGGTACTGTAGAATTTTTGGTTGATGATGATGGTAGTATTTATTTTATCGAAGTAAATCCCCGTGTACAGGTAGAACATACGGTAACAGAAATTGTAACTGGTATTGATCTGATCAAAACGCAAATTTTTATTGCTGGAGGGTATAAATTATCAGATAAGCAAATAAAAATAGAAAGTCAAGAAAGCCTTAAGACAAATGGTTTTGCCTTGCAATGTAGAATTACAACCGAAGATCCTGAAAATGATTTTAAACCCGATTATGGTACAATTACTACATATAGAAGTGCATCAGGTTTTGGAATACGGCTAGATGCTGGTAGTGTGTATCAAGGGGTTACTATTTCGCCGTTTTTTGATTCTATGCTGGTAAAAATATCTGCAAATAGTAGAACTCTCGATGGAGCATGTAGAAAAATGAGAAGAGCGCTGTCCGAATTTAGAATACGTGGTGTAAAAACAAATATGCCATTTTTGGATAATATTCTAAATCATGAAACTTTTAGAAAAGGGCAAGTAACAGTAAATTTCATACAGGATACAAAATCACTGTTTACCATTAGAGAGTCGCGTAACAGGGCTACTAAATTGGTGAATTTTTTAGGAGATGTAATCGTTAACGGAAACCCAGATGTTAAGAAATTAGATCCGAATAAAACATTTGTAGTACCTGCAATACCAAAATTTGAAGAAAATACTAGTTACCCTCAAGGGACTAAGAATTTGTTAACCAAATTAGGGCCCGAAAAATTTGCCGAATGGTTGAAAAATGAAAAGAAAGTTCATTTTACAGATACCACAATGCGAGATGCGCACCAGAGTTTATTGGCTACTAGAATGAGAACTTATGATATGCTCAAAGTGGCCGAGGGGTTTGCAAAAAACCACCCAGAAGTCTTCAGTATGGAAGTTTGGGGAGGAGCAACGTTTGATGTGTGTTTACGATTTTTAAGAGAAAACCCATGGGAGCGACTTAGAGCATTACGTAAAGCTATGCCTAATCTTTTATTACAAATGTTAATAAGAGGTTCTAATGGAGTCGGATATACAGCATATCCGGATAATTTGGTAGGTAAATTTGTAGAACAATCGTGGGAGAACGGAGTCGATGTATTTAGAATTTTTGATTCGCTTAACTGGATGAAATCAATAGCTCCATGTATAGAACATGTAAGAACTAGAACACAAGGGTTAGCCGAAGGATCTTTATGTTATACGGGAGATATCCTTGATCCTAAAAGAACAAAATATACATTGGATTACTATATTCAATTAGCAAAAGATATAGAAAATGCTGGAGCTCATATTTTGGGAATCAAAGATATGGCGGGTCTCTTGAAACCATACGCGGCATATGAACTAGTATCTGCTCTAAAATCAGAAATAAATATTCCAATTCACTTGCATACGCATGATACATCATCGGTACAATCGGCAACGTATCTTAAGGCTATAGAGGCGGGAGTGGATGTTGTTGATGTAGCTTTGGGTGGGCTTTCGGGATTAACAGCACAACCAAATTTTAATGCTGTTGTAGAGATGTTGAAATTTCATGAACGTGAAAATGAGATGAATATTCCTATGTTGAACGAGTATTCAAATTACTGGGAATCTGTTAGGGAATACTATTATGTTTTTGAATCAGGTCTCAAAGCAGGAACCGGGGAGGTGTATCAACATGAGATTCCGGGAGGACAGTATTCTAACCTAAAACCACAAGCTCAAGCTTTGGGATTATCAGATCGTTTTCATGAAATCACAAAAATGTATGGCGATGTAAATGAGTTGTTTGGTGATATAGTCAAAGTAACTCCAAGTTCTAAGGTTGTAGGAGATATGGCACAATATCTTGTGAGTAATAACCTTACAATTGAAGATGTGAAAGAAAGAGGAGAAACAATTTCTTTTCCACAATCAGTCATGAGTTTCTTTAAAGGAGAACTTGGTCAACCTGTGGGAGGATTTCCTAAAGCGGTACAAAAATCGGTACTAAAGGATCAGAAGCCATTTACAAATCGGCCTAATGCTCATTTGGAGCCCGTAGATTTTGAAACAGAATTTAAGGACTTTGAAAAAGTATTTAAAAAAGGAATGGGGAGAGCATTGGATATCACCGATTTCCTTTCTTATAAACTATACCCAAAAGTGTTTACAGGTGCTTATAATCATCATCTTAAGTATGGGAATGTAATGAATATCCCTACCAAAAACTTCTTTTATGGGATGACGCCAGAAGAAGAGATTATAGTAAAGCTAGATCAAGGAAAAACACTATTAGTACAATTAATATCTATAGGAGATCCTAATGAAGAAGGAAAAGTAACGGTATTCTTCAAGATCAATGGTCAAACACGTAATGTAGAAGTGCAAGATAGTTCGATTAAAGTTGATAAGATAGTGCACGCCAAAGTTGATAAAGCAGATGCAAAACAAATAGGAGCTCCTTTACAAGGTTCTCTGTCTTCGGTATTGGTAAAAGCTGGTCAAGAAGTTAAAAAGAACGAACCTCTATTCATTATTGAGGCTATGAAAATGGAAACTACCATTACAGCCAATGAAGATGGGGTAATTAAGAAAATTGTATTAAAATCAGGGACCATGGTCGAGGCAGATGATCTGGTGATCACTTTGAAATGATGTAAATGAAAACCTCAAAGGTTTCTGTAATCTTTGAGGTTCAAAAATTACTCCTTAATCCTGAGGTGATTAGATCTAGGACTATCGTGTTAAAATCTTTGTAGTTTCCAAAATCTTTCTATTTTTACTAAAAAGTAGAACATACCCCGGGAAACGTTGAAAATAAAGCCTATTCAAATATCATTATTTATCCTATTCGTTTTAGGAGCGTTGTTTGGACTTATGTTTTTGAGTCAAAAAGGGGGAGTACAAAAAGAACAAACTCAAGATGACGGGTTTTCGTACGAAGGCATATCTCTTAAATACCCATCCTATACTACTTTTTTAGGTTTAGAAAAAGACTCTTCGCTCACGCGTCAGGATATTCTTAAAGTTACCGAGATTGTAACACCATTAGAGATCGAAACCAAGGAAAATATTAGTGATATAGCAGAGGTTCAGCAAATCAAACAATTACCGGATTTTTCAAAAATAGATACCACTCAATTAGTACGGATCAGATATCCGGATAGTAACCAAAATTTTGCGAATGAATTAAGAGCCAAATTATCTTCACGATCCTGTAGGATATTGCATTATGGTGATTCTCAAATCGAAGGAGATCGAATTACGGCGTATTTGAGAAATAGGTTACAGCATATGTATGGAGGAAGTGGTCCTGGGTTTATTCCGTTAATGCCAGTATATCGACAAATAAGTGCAATTGTAGAACCTAGTGAACAATGGCAACGTTATGCATTTTTCGATCCGACCAAAAAGAAATTTTCGCATAAAAAATATGGAGCGTACTTATCAGTATCGCGTTTTACAGATTATCAAAAAAACCTTCCGGATAGTACCAAAATAGACTCTTTGCCAATAATTAAAGCTTCGGTTACAATCGGTAAATCTAAAAAAACCTATGCCAAGTTTAGAAGATTTACAAACATAGGATTGCATTACGGTAATAGTAATTTTCCGATCAAAATATCGGTGTACAATGATGGGAATTTAATTCAAGAAGATAGTTTAATTGCAGATGGAAAATATCATCAGTACAAAATAAGAACATCAATCACCCCTACAAATTTAAAGATTGAATTAGAAGGTAAAGTAAGTGCTGATTTTTATGGATTGACCTTAGATGGAGGCTCTCGCGTGCAAATCGATAATGTTGCAATGCGTGGTGCTTCGGGAACTATTTTTACACGTTCTAACGCCACAACTTATAGTAGGATGGTAAGGCAATTGAAACCAAAAATTGTGATCATGCAATATGGCGGAAATACAATGCCATATCTTAAAGACTCTATAGATGTTGATAAATATGCCAATAGAGTAAAAAACCAAGTAAATTGGATTCGGCGTAGAGCAAAAAAGGCTAACTTTATATTTATTGGCCCTACGGATATGTGTCTTCCTGTAAATGGTAAGATGGAAACCTATCCACTATTGCCCTATCTTAATGAAAAATTAATGGAGACTTGCTTAGATAATAATGTCGCCTATTGGAGTATGTATGATGCAATGGGAGGTAAGGGGTCAATGGAGTTATGGGTAGACGAAAAGCTTACGGCCAAAGATTATATGCATTTTACCTGGAAAGGAACTAAGATAATTTCTGAACTATTTTTTACAGCCCTATACCTTGACCTTAAAGAACCTGACAATAATGATGAAGCATAAAATGTTTTTTTATGTATGGCTTATTACGGCACCACTTATGGCGCAAACTTATGTTTTGGATACGATACAAAGCAAATATCCATTTATAAACTGGAAAGCCAACGAAATTAAGATGGCGGAGAATTCACCAGCCTTCAAAAAACTATTCCATAAATTAGATACTATTGCCAATGGTGGAGAAGAAGATCTTCATGTTTTTCATATTGGAGGATCTCATATCCAGGCAGATATTTATTCAAACCGTTTACGGTCCTATTTGCAAACCATGAGTCCTACCGCAAAAGGACAACGCGGATTTATATATCCTTTTAGTATCGCCAAAACCAATAACCCTGGTAATTATAGAATAAAATATGATGGGCAATGGTCGGGATATCGATGTTCTGTTCGTAAAGATAGTGTGGCTTGGGGATTATCTGGGGTAACCGCAGTCTTTAAAGATTCTTTGGCAAATGTGAAAATAATTGCCAATGGAAATAACTATCATAAAAAAATGTATGATTTCAATAAAATCAGAATTTTTTATGATAACTGGAGCAAGGATTATGAGATATCATTTAAAGAAGATTCGCTAATTGTTGATATTGTCGAGAATAACGAAGCTCATTTTGTAGAGTATACTTTAAATAGAAAAGTCGAAGAAATAGATTTTTGTATACAAAGAGTAGAAGGTGTAGAAAACCCAGAATTCTTAATGATGGGAATAGAGTTAATGAATGACAACAAAGGAATTCAATACACGTCGATTGGAGTAAATGGGGGGAGTTTTTCGTACTACGACAGATGCAAATACTTTGATGCTCAATTAATGTTGTATAAACCGGATTTGTTTATTGTTTCGGTAGGAACAAATGATGCATATCACCCAGATTTTAACCCGGATGAGTATAAAGAGTATTATACAAGTCTTATCAAATTAATTCAGAAAGCAAACCCGGATTGTGCGGTATTATTAACCGTTCCCAATGATTCGTATTACAAGAAGAAATTCCCTAATCCACGTACAAGAATTGCCGAAAAAATCATTTACGAAGTAGCAAAAGAACAACAAATGGCCGTATGGGATTTTTATGAAATTATGGGAGGTTTTAACTCTTCAAGAGATTGGTATAATAATAAATTAATGCCAAAAGATAGGATCCATTTTACGGTAATGGGATATCGTATCAAGGCAGATCTTTTATTGCAGGCGCTAGCACATTCTTGGGAAAATGAATTAAAATTACCATCAAACTCTGTTTTGAATAAGATGATTAATGAATAGACTTATTGACATATTCTCTTTTTCTGAAGATTCTCCATTAATCTTTACTCAAGCCGACTTTTGGGTATTCTTTGCAGCGGTATATTTTATCTATGCGTTGGTATATCGTAAACAAAATTTACGAAGTGCCTATCTTTTTGCTATTAGTATTTTATTCTATTATAAAACCAGTGGACTTTTTATAGGTATTTTACTATTTAGTACTGTTAATGATTTTTTTCTGGGTAAAGCGATTTATAAAAGTAAATCGGATGCTGTTAAAAAGATGCTGGTCACAATTAGTGTGATTATTAATCTGGGTACGTTATTTTATTTTAAATATGCATACTTTTTTACGGAGTCGTATAATTACCTTTTTCAAACAGACTACGGTGTAATAAACTATTTGGCGCAATGGGCTAACACATGGACGGCGGTAGATTATTTTACGGTAGATAAAATTATTCTTCCGGTTGGAATCTCATTTTATACTTTTCAAACGATAAGTTACAGTGTGGATATATATAGGAAACAGATTAAACCTTTAAATTCGATTATCGATTTTGGGTTTTTTGTAAGCTTCTTTCCTCAATTAGTAGCAGGGCCAATCGTTAGAGCTTCGGATTTTGTACCGCAAATAAGAAAGCAAATCAATATAACCAAAGAAGAATTTGGTAGAGCTTCTTATATGATATTAAAGGGCTTGATAAAAAAAATGTTGTTTGCAGACTATATAGCGGCCAATTTTATGGACAGGGTGTTTGATGTGCCCGAGATGTTTTCTGGGTTTACCAATATCATGGCTATGTTTGGGTACTCTTTGCAGATTTACGGAGATTTTTCGGGATATACCGATATCGCAATAGGACTGGCGATGCTTATGGGGTATAAATTACCGGTTAATTTTAATTCTCCTTATAAAGCAATTCATTGTGGGGATTTTTGGAAACGATGGCACATATCTTTATCTAGTTGGCTTAAAGATTATTTGTATATCCCTATTGGTGGTAATCGCAACGGTAGTATTTTTTCTTATGTTTTTATAATAGTATTTACATTTTTGGGTGCATTTGCATATGCCGATTTCGGGATAGCAATTATCGCCACTGCTGGTGCTGGTTTGGTATTAATAGTTACCTTGTTTTCATCTAGAATAGCATGGCATTTTAATCGAAATGTGAATATTATGATCACCATGTTGGTAGGAGGGTTATGGCATGGTGCCTCCTGGAAATTTGTAATCTGGGGTGGTCTTAATGGAATTGGGATTGTAACTTATAAATATTGGAGAAAAATTAGTCCATATGAGAACTCTAAAGCTTGGTATGCTTTATTGTGGAGAATTGCTTTGACTTTTGTATTTATTACTTTCACACGGATTTATTTCAGAGGTAATAGCATGGATCACATTAATCGCTTTTATCAACAAGTAATGACCAATATGGATTGGCAAAATGCTCTTTTAGTACTTTGGGAATATCGTATTGTATTTATTGTAATGTTAGTTGGGTACATCACCCATTGGTTACCTTATCGTACCAAAGATTGGATCGAAGGTTTGTTTATTAAAAGCAATATGATCATTAAAGGATTAGTTGTTGTAGTTGTAGCAATTATTTGTTACCAAACATACGCTGCAGATTTTCAACCATTTATTTATTTTCAATTTTAGATAGTAATTTGTTTCAACATATTCATCCATATCAGCCTTTTTTCCCCGAAGGAGCGACTAGACTTATCATAGGTACGCTACCTCCACCACGCTTTACTACGGGAGATCTTAACGATAGAGATGTTGATTTTTGTTATGGTAGTAGTAATGGATTATTATGGCCTGTGTTGGATCGTATTTTTGAACTACATCTTAAATATGAAACTACTGCATATGCTGCCGATCAGCGAAAAAACTTTTTAACCAATAAAGGTATAGGTGTATGTGATATTGTAGATCGTTGCGAACGTGATAAAATTGATGCTTCGGATTTAGGAATGCAAAATATAAAATTACGAGATATTATATCGTATTTAAAACAATACCCCAAAATAGATACACTAATTTTTACTGGAGGAAACAGTAAAAATGGACCCGAATATTTCTTTAGAAAACATATAAAAGATTACGGTATAACATTAGAACCCGTATCTAATGATGTTCCTAGAATTCATCAATTTAATATTGAAGACCGAACTGTTCAAACTATTTCGCTAACCGCTCCATCTGGTGCAGCAAATCGTGCGATTGGGAGTATGCAACAATATAAAGATCTCAAAAAGAAAGACCCTAAATTCAATACCATGGATTTTAGAGTGCTACAGTATCGTCCTTATTTTTAACCAGCATGTTCGCGGCCTTATCAGATGACAATATCAATCTATTTTTTGTGATCTTTTTTAAGGAGATTAAAAGAAAAACCCTAAAATCTTTATTTAAAATTTTAAGGTTTTCATGAAGTTATTTTAACTTATTCTGATTTTTTTTCAGCTTTCTTTTTTGTTGGTTTTTTCGCAGCTGTTTTCTTTGTGGCTACTTTAGCCTTTGGCTTTGCGGTCGTATTAATTTTTGACTTTTTACGACGCCTTAACCTACCAAAAGTACCTATGCAGATTTTACCGCGACGTGTTTTTTTATCTCCTTTACCCATACATTAAGCTTTATTTCTGTTTATTAATAAAATATTTAAACAATTGATTTTGTGTATTTTACTAATTTAAGAATTTATATAGAAAAAAAGAAATAAGCTCTAGATTTCAATTTTAATAAGAAATATTATCCTAATCATCTAATTTTTTTAACAAAGTCATCTATGGTATCTACTCCGTTATGAGTTAAATGTTTAATAAAGGCAGAACCAATAATGGCACCTTTGGTCGTTTTGGTGGCTTGTGTAAAGGTTTCATTATTACTAATACCAAAGCCTACAATCTGTGGATTTTTTAGTTGTAACTCTTCAATACGTTCAAAATATTCTTGTTGCACATCGCCAAATGTACTTTTTGCTCCGGTTGTACTTGCAGAGCTCACCATATAAATAAAGCCATTAGAAACAGTATCGATAAACTTTATGCGCTCGTCTGAAGTTTGCGGAGTGATTAAAAAAACATTTATTAACCCATATTTTTCAAATGTTTTTCTGTAATGCTCATTATACTCTGCTACCGGTAAATCTGGAATTATTAATCCATCAATACCTATTTCCTGACATTTAGCACAAAAAGCTTCCACTCCATATTGCATCATAGGATTAAAGTACCCCATAATGATTAATGGAATATTGACGGATTTTCTAATATCTTTTAACTGTTCGAAAAGAATTTTGGTGGTCATTCCGTTTTTAAGAGCTACGGTCGAACTTTCTTGAATGGTTGGTCCGTCGGCCAGAGGATCGCTAAATGGAAGACCAATTTCGATCATGTCTACACCACTTTTTTCAAGATCTTCAATTATTTTGACGGTATCCTGAAGCGAAGGATACCCGGCAGTAAAATATATAGAAAGTAACTTTTTCTCTTCAGCTAATTTTTGGTTTATTCTGTTTTTCATCAGTGTTTTATTTTCTATCATGATGATGTATTATAATTTAAAATAATCGATGTAGGTATTTAGGTCTTTATCTCCACGTCCAGAAAGACTGATGACTACAACATCATCTGGTTTAAATTTTTTGTCGTTAAAAATCGCCAGTGCGTGCGATGATTCTATCGCCGGAATAATTCCTTCTAGTTGAGATAATTCTAAACCTGCGGTCATGGCATCATCATCTGTAACCGAGTAAAACTCTCCTCGCCCTGACTTGTACAGATGAGAGTGTAATGGTCCAACTCCTGGATAATCAAGACCTGCCGAAATAGAATATGGTTCGGTGATCTGCCCATCTGGCGTTTGCATAAGTAATGTTTTGCAGCCATGAATGATTCCTTCATTACCCAATTGAGAAGTCGCAGCACTCTCGCCACTATATACTCCTTTACCCGCAGCTTCTACTGCAATAATACCTACACTGGGTTCATCGAGAAAATGATAATAGGTACCTGCAGCATTACTACCACCACCAATACAAGCGACTACATAATCTGGGTTTTCTTTACCTTCTTTTTCTTTAAGTTGCCATTTGATCTCTTCAGAAATGATGGATTGAAATCTGGTAACCATATCGGGATATGGATGAGGTCCTATTGCAGAACCAATAATGTAATGTGTATCAACAGGGTTGTTAATCCAATCTCGGATTGCTTCGTTGGTTGCATCTTTTAGCGTTTTACTACCTGATTTTGCCGGGACAACTTCTGCACCAAGCATTTTCATTCTTGCCACGTTGGGCGCCTGGCGTTTGATATCTATTTCACCCATATATACAACACACTTGATTCCCATTAAAGCACAAACTGTTGCAGTAGCCACTCCATGTTGTCCTGCACCGGTTTCGGCAATAATTCGGTTTTTACCCAATCGTTTAGCAACAAGTATTTGTCCTATGGTATTATTAACCTTATGAGCTCCCGTATGATTAAGATCTTCGCGTTTAAGGTATACTTTGGTATTGTGTTTTTCAGAAAGTCGTTTGGCAAAATATAGAGGAGAAGGGCGGCCTACATAATCTTTCAATAATTGATTGAATTCTTCTTTAAAAGAAGGTTCATTAGTAATTTCTAGATAACTTTTGCGTAACTCTTCTACATTGGGGTACAGCATTTCGGGGATGTATGCACCTCCAAAATCTCCGTAATACCCCTTTTCATTTACTTGGTAACTCATAATGTGGTTTTTTTATTTCTTTTGTCTGAAGGATATATGTGCTTCTTAAATTCGATTAGTTTGTCAATGTTTTTTAATCCTGGTTGGGTTTCAAATTTGCTATTAACATCAAGGGCATAAATGGGTAAGTTCGTCTTAAGAATGGCTTGTATTTTGTCTATTTCTTCAAGTCCGATACCACCGCTCAATATGAACGGAGTTTTAGACGAGTAATTTGCTAATACACTCCAGTCAAACGTATATCCATTACCTCCTTTTTCTTTTCCTTTGGTGTCGAATAAGAAATAATCTACTATCCCTTCATAGGGGTTTAAGGTAGAAAAGTCGAACTCATCTTTGATAGAGAATACTTTAAATAGCTCTATCTTATCATATAGTGACTCTAATTTTTGTTTTAATTCCTGACAAAAATGTGAAGTCTCGTCTCCGTGCAATTGTATCGCTTTAAAACCGTATTCTTTAGTTTTTTTAACAATAAAATCAATAGATGCATTTACAAAAACCCCCGTCTTTTTTATGTGTGCTGGTAACTCTGCAATTGGTCCTGTAAAGTTTCTGGGAGATTTCTCATAGAAAATAAAACCTAAATAGTCTGGTTGCAGACTAGCAATGGCTTCTATATTTTCTTGATATTTCATTCCACAGATTTTTAGCTTCATGATTTTAAATTTTTTATAAATTCAATTGCATTCGCCCCAGGGTTTTCGGTTTTCATAAAATTTTCTCCGATTAAAAAACCTTTATATCCGTATTGTTGGAGATCTTTTATAGCAGCAACGCTACTAATACCACTTTCTGAAACTTTTACAAAGTCATCTGGGATTTGTGTACTAAGAGCTTTGCTAATCTCTGTGCTGACCTCAAATGTTTTTAAATTTCGATTATTTACGCCTAGCATATCTAAAGATGGCATAATGGATTTTTCTAATTCTTCTTGATTGTGCACTTCTAGTAATACATCAAGAGATAAGCTTTTTGCAAATTCAGATAATACTTTAATTTGATCTCGGGTAAGTACCGCAGCAATTAATAGTATGACATCAGCGCCATATGCTTTGGCTTCTAGTAACTGATATTCGTCTATAATAAATTCTTTACGAAGCAATGGTAATTGAACAGCTGCTCTTGCTAACAAAAGATCATCCAAAGAACCCCCAAAATACTTTCCATCTGTTAGAACCGACATTCCGCAAACTTCGGCAGTTTCATAACCCAAAGCAACATCTTGTACACTTACTTTTTGATTGATAACCGCTTTAGAAGGGGATCGTCTTTTATGTTCTGCAATGATACCTGTAGCACTATTTCGCAATGTTGTAGCCAAAGAGCTCGTGTTGCGTTGAAACAATACAGAGTTTTCTAATTGATTTACGGGGATTAAGCTTTTTTTTAGTGCTACTTCTTTATGTTTGTCGGCAACTATTTTATCTAGTATATTCATGATTAGTTCTTACTGAGTTCTTGAACTTTTTTAAGAGCTGTTAAGCCTTTACCTGATAATAGTGATTCTTTGGCTCTTTCAAACCCTTGTATAGGATCTAATCCATCAACCGTGGCAATTGCCATTCCTGCATTTGCGCAGATTACATTATTTTGTGCTTCAGTTCCTTTTCCATTCAAAATATTCATAAATATATCTGCAGATTCTGAAACGGAGTCACCACCAGTTATTTCTTCTTGTTTTAAGGTTGAGACACCAAAATCGGAAGGAGTAAGTATTCCTTCGGTATGATTTGAAATGGTTTTGGTGCTTCCGGTTAGTGATATTTCATCGTAACCATCTAAAGCATGAATAATTGTAAAATTTTTATCGGTATTTTGATATAGGTACCCATACATTCTAGCTAATTCTAGATTAAACACACCTACGATTTGATTCTTAGGAAAAGCAGGATTTACCATTGGACCGAGCATATTAAAAAATGTTTTCACGCCTAATTCTCTTCGGATAGGAGCTACATTTTTCATTGCTGGGTGAAACAAAGGGGCATGTAATACACAAATACCCGCTTCATCGATACTACGTTTTAAAAAGTCTTTGTCATTACTAAATTTGATGCCCAAGTGTTCCATAACATTAGAGCTCCCACACTTTGAAGAAACTCCGTAATTACCATGTTTGGTTACTTTAATACCTGCACCTGCAGATACGAAAGATGACAAAGTAGAAATATTAAAAGTGTCTTTTCCGTCGCCCCCCGTACCGCAAAGGTCTATAGGGTTATATTCGCTAAGATCAACCGCCAGGCAAAGTTCTAGTAAAGCATCTCTAAACCCTTCTAGCTCTTCAATGGTTATGCTGCGCATCATATAAACCGTAAGAAAAGACGCAATCTGACTTTGATTATAGTCTCCTTTAGAAATATTGACCAAAACACTTTTGGCTTCGTCCTTGGAGATGGTTTCGTGATTGATTAATCGATTGAGTAATTGTTTCATATCAGATTTAATTATTAACCCAGTTTTCTAACATTTTTTTACCATCAGGAGTCAATACAGATTCTGGATGAAACTGTACTCCCCGTACATCCAAATCTCTATGACGTAAAGACATAATTTGTCCGTTTTGATCATAGGATGTAACCTCTAGACAATCGGGTAAATCTTTATCGTTTACAACCCATGAGTGATATCTGCCTACATCAAATTTTTCATTTAATCCATCAAAAAGAGGTTCATTAGATACCGATAAAGTAACATTTGTTGCTACGCCATGATAGACTTCGTCTAGATTAATAAGACTTCCTCCAAAAACTTCTCCAATAGCTTGTTGACCCAGGCAAACCCCAAAAATGCTTTTTGTAGCGGCATATTTGCTAATAATATCTTTTAATAAACCTGCTTCTTCGGGTATTCCTGGCCCTGGAGAAAGGAGTATTTTTTGAAAAGGTGCCACGTCTTCTAACCGTAATTGATCATTTCGTTTTACGGTAACTTCACAATCTAAATCTTCGAGATAGTGTACTAAGTTGTACACAAAAGAATCGTAGTTGTCTATTACTAATATTTTTTTATTCATCGTTTATATATCTTCAGCCAGTTGTAGTGCTTTTGTTAATGCTCCTAGTTTGTTATACACTTCTTGTAGTTCATTTTCTTCATTAGATTCGTTCACCAATCCTGCTCCTGCCTGCCAATGCAATTCATGATTTTTACTCAAGAACGTACGAATCATAATAGCATGATTAAAGTTGCCAGAAAAATCCATAAATCCTATAGCGCCACCATAAAAATCTCGATTTACGGTTTCGTACTTTTCGATAAGCTGCATAGCCATATGTTTTGGTGCACCGCTCAAAGTACCCGCCGGAAATGTATCTGCGACTACCTGCATAGTCGTAGTATCAGTATGTTTCTTTCCTGTTACCTTACTAACTAGATGAATTACATGAGAATAAAACTGGATTTCTCTGTAGGTTTCGACTGTAACTTCACTACCATTGCGGCTAAGATCATTTCTCGCCAGATCTACCAACATTACATGTTCGGCATTTTCTTTTTCGTCTACAGCCAGTTTTTTGGCTAATTCGGCATCTTGTTCATCATTACCTGTACGCTTAAAAGTTCCTGCAATTGGGTGAATTTCTGCAGTACCTTCTTTTACTACTAATTGAGCCTCGGGAGAACTACCAAAGATTTTAAAATCACCATAGTCAAAATAAAATAGGTAAGGAGAAGGATTTACGCTTCGTAATGCTCTATACACGTTAAATTCATCGCCTTTAAATTTTTGCGAGAAACGTTTTGAGAGTACTAACTGAAATACATCTCCTCGCATGCAATGTTTCTTGGCGAGAGTTACATGTTCTTTATATTGCTCATCGTTTAGATTAGAAGTTGTATTTCCAAGAGTTTCAAAATTGTATGAAGCAAAATTTTTGACATTAAGCAATGATTCAATTTCGGCTACATTGCTATCAGAATCGTATGTGTGCGCAAAAATATAGGCCTGATTGTTAAAATGATTGATTGCGATAATATTTTGATATACGCTATAATGAATATCAGGGATATTAAGAGTTCCTTCTTTTTTCGAGATTGAAATATCTTCAAAATAACGAACAGCATCATACGATATATATCCAAAAAGACCATTGTTGATGAATTTGAAGTCACTTTTTGAAGTTTCAAATAATTGACCAAATTGCTCAATAATCTCAGGGATATTAGTAGTATCGGTTATAGTAATCTCGGTAGTGCTTTTATCAGGAAAGGATTGATAGATGGTTTCGTTTTCGATCTTAATAGTAGCAATAGGATTACAGCAGATATATGAGAAACTATTTTCGTTACCTCTATAATCACTACTTTCTAATAATAAACTATTAGGAAAGCGATCTCTAATTTTTAAGTATACGCTTACTGGAGTAATCGTGTCTGCCAGAATCTGTTTGTAATGTGTGGTTAATTTGTAACTCATTTTTACGTTTAAATTTTAAATTCAGCCCCTATGAATAGGAAACAAAAAAAAGGCTTGTCGTGATTTGACAAGCCTTTGATATGTTTACTTAACACAATAACAGGATCTATCTCACGACGTTTTCGTTTTGAGAAGACCACCACCAATTATTTGTTAAGATTATTTTCATTTTTTTCTTTATGAGGTCAAATATATAAATTAATTATAATTCTCAATAAAAAAAATTACATTTTTAAATTTACCGCTAATTCAAATTCGTCGCTGATAGCTTTATCACCTAAATTATCAAAGAAACTTCCCGAACCATATTTGATTCCGTATGTAGTTCTATTAACTTTTAGAGTTGTAGAAGCAGCATCTCCGTTTACTTCAAGATCAAACTCTATAGGATTTGTTTTACCTTTTATAGTAAGATCGCCAGCGATTTTATATCCTTTATCTGTTTTTTTGGCTTTGGTGACCACAAGTTTTGCTGTTTTGTGATTTGCAGTACCAAAAAAGTCGTCAGAACTAAGGTGACCTTCTAGTTTTTCTTTTCCTTTTCCAGCTTCAAGATCAGTTACAGCAAGAGAAGTCATGTCTACTACAAATTCTCCTCCGGTAATAGCATCATTTTCAAAAACGAGATGGCCTTTAGAAAGACTTAATGTCCCCGTATGTGATCCGGTAACTTTATTACCAGTCCAGTTAATAGTACTTTCAGAAGCTTTGATTTCTTTTTTCTGTGCAAAAATTGATGTGGATGCGATAATTGCAAAGGCTAAGATGAATGATTTAAGTCTAGTTTTCATGATTTTTTAAAATTTAAAATAGTTATATTAATGATTAAGTTTATGCTCTTAGTTTATTAAGGAGTTCATTGAGTAAGGTCAACTCTTTTTCAGACAGATTAGAGGTAAGTTTATTTTCAAACCTGCTAATTAATGGGCTTACAGTATCGAGAAATGCACTACCTTGTTGAGTAATGGTAATTTCAACTTTGCGCCGATTAGAGGCACAAGTAACTCTTTGTACATATTGTTTTTGGATTAATTTATCTACCAATCTTGTTGTATTACTCATTTTACTTACCATTCTATCCTGTATTGTTGAAAGATTAGCGGGTTTTCCTTTTTGTCCCTTCAAAATTCGTAATACATTAAACTGTTGAATAGAAATATCATGTGTCTTTAGTTCTGAATTGATTTTATCCATTAACCAATTCTCTGTATACATCAAATTGATGATCACCTTTCGGGAAAGAGGTAATTCAACTTCGGTCTTTATAATTTTCTCTATTTTCAATTGTCAGTACAATATTTGTACATACAAATGTATGGATGTTTATGTTTTGAAAATTATAAATTGATATTAATTGTTTGTTAAAGTTGATTTTTCAAATTATGTTAAATGGTATTATTGCCAAAGTAAATAGTATTACTATTGAATTAAACATTTCTAAAAATTTCTGAAAATTTTTAGATAAAAACCAGAAACCATGTTAATTTTCTTTTGGATGATTAACCGTTTTGATAAATTAGTATTATGTCTAGAGGTATAGTTTACGTTTTGTGTATCGTACTCTTTGCAAATTGTAAAGGAGAACAGAATGTGGCTCTTGATGCTACCCAAGTTTATAAAAGCAAAGGTGTAGAAATCCCTATGTATGATTTCAAGAGTTTCGAACCTTTATTGAAAATGGATGATGGAAAAACCAGAGTTATCAATTTTTGGGCTACTTGGTGTAAACCTTGCGTTGCCGAATTGCCTTACTTTGAATTGATAAATAGTAGGTATCCAGATGATAAAGTCGAAGTGATATTAGTAAGTCTGGATTTGCCCAAACAAGTAGAATCCAAATTGATACCATTTATTAAAAGGCAGCAAATAGAGAGTAAAGTAATTTTATTGGATGATCCAGATGCAAATAGCTGGATACCTAAAGTGGATAAAACCTGGTCTGGATCTATACCGGCCACGATAATTTATAAAGGAAACACAGTTAATTTTTACGAAAGATCATTTACCTATAATGAGCTTGAAAAAGAGTTAAAAAAAATCCTTTAAGCAAAAACTAAATTCGAAATACCACAAAAACAAACACTTATGAAAACTTTAAAAATTCTTGTTGGAATAGCTTTTGTAATTGCAATAAGCGCTTTTGCAATTGATAAGGTTTCTGGATCCTCGACCGCAGGCGGATACTCAATTGGAGACGTAGCTACTGATTTTGAATTGAAAAATATTGATGATACCATGGTCTCTTTGGCCAGTTATGAAAATGCAAAAGGGTTTATTGTGATATTTACTTGTAATCACTGCCCTTATTCGGTGGCATATGAGGATAGAATTATAGAGTTAGATAAGCAATTTAAAACAAAGGGATATCCTGTGATTGCAATTAATCCAAATAACCCTAAAGCATATCCAGATGACAGTTTTGATAACATGAAAGTAAGAGCTAAAGAAAAAGGATTTACTTTTCCTTATTTGTTTGATGATGGTCAAAAAATATACCCACAATACGGAGCAACAAAAACACCTCATGTATATATTTTAGAAAAGACTGGTCAAGGTAATCTAGTTAGATATATCGGAGCAATTGACAATAATTATAAGGATGCCAATTCTGCTAATAAAAAATATGTAGAAGATGCTGTAAATTCACTGTTGAAAGGAGAAAAAATACCTGTAGAAACTACAAAGGCTATCGGTTGCAGTATCAAGGCGTGATCTTTTACTTAAAACTTTATAGAAAAGAATGTATTTGCTAAACAATTCGATAAGGACTCTTATATTTGTAAGGAATATAAAAAGTAATTGTCCAATTATAGTATAATTTAGTATTGCAATGGCAGAAGACATCACACAAGAAGAATGGCAAGAGTTAATCTCTAAAGATAATAAGGCGGTAATCTTAGACGTTAGAACAGAAGAAGAAGTAGAAGACGGTTTTATACCTAATATGCTTAATATCGATATTAGACAAGGACAAGGGTTCTTGGATGAAATTGAAAAATTAGATAAGTCTAAAAATTACTATGTATATTGTCGTTCTGGAGCCCGAAGTGCTCAGGCTTGTACCTTAATGGGGCAAATGGGATTTGAGACTACCTATAATTTGGTTGGTGGTTTTATGAACTGGGATGGCGAAACTGCTGAATAAAAAACACATGAATTTTAAATCTATATTATTATTTTTTGTTGTAATCACCCTGAGCTGTAAAAACTCTTCTGATGATACAACGGTAGAGTTGATTACTGTCGAAGAGATGGATTCTTTAGTGCAACTGGGAGAAGTTCAATTAGTAGATGTGCGAACGCCTAATGAATATGCCGAGGGGCATATTGAAAGTGCTATTAATATAGATTTTAGAGATGAAGATTTTGAAAAACTTATTTCTCAAGTAGATAAATCAAAACCTGTTGCCGTGTATTGCGGACGAGGAGGTAGAAGCGGAAAATGTTCTTCATATATGAAAAAAGCAGGGTTTACCAAGATTTATGATCTGGATGGAGGTATAACAGAATGGAAATTTAAAGGCAAGAAAACGGTTAAATAAGATAATTTAATCACGATAATAAAAAAAAGCAAAACATTAATGTTTTGCTTTTTTTTATTAATAGTTTGTAATGTTCATGAAAACTAAAGCTCATAGAACAAATTAATTACCAAACTTTTAACCAGATAATAAAAAAGGACTGTCTAGATCTCTCCAAACAGCCCTTTCGTAAATAAGGTAAAATGATGTTTCTTATTTTTATATTACTTTACAATAAACTTTTGGATTTGTGTTTTATTTCCAGTGGTAATATGCATAAAATAAATACCTGGTGATAAATGATTTAGTTTTATCGTTTGATTTATTTTAGTTGTCTTTTCTGGTGTTTTTAATATTATAATTTCTAAAATTCTTCCATTAATATCTTTAATACTCATTTTTGATGAGGAAGATTGAAGGTTATAAATATTCAGATTAAGAATATCTTTTGCTGGGTTAGGGAAGACAATAAAATTTAATTCTCCCAAATCAGATTTAGTATTAGCCTTTGAGGTACATGACCCAAGGTTTATCCATACTTCCCATTGACCCGAATTTTGTTCTGGATTTTTCCCAGTATTCCACCATTTGGCTTCATATTCGACTTCATTGTATACCACTTTGTTACCGATAACATAGGTCGCATTAGTGGACCAGGCACTTATTCCGTCACAACCAGCTCCTCCAGTGCATTGTCCTGTAGAGTTATAAGTCGTTTGATTACAATTAATGGTAAAATTACCTATTTGATCCCCCGAAGGATTTCGGGTTTCCCACTGGCTCCCCACCGTGGTAGTTGTGGCGTAAGAACCTCCTGCATTGGCAGACCCTTGTAATGAATTATTCTGATAATACTGTAATGTACAATCTGTATTATTGGTAAAAGTCGCGCTTATTGCATCGCCAGTAGTACACCCGGCACCACCACCTTCGACAATTATATCACTTACTGAATAAAATGCTTCATGGCTCTCAGTATAATCTCTCTGCCAAATACTTACTAAGGCGGCTCTTTTACCGGCATAAGAATCAGGAATAAAAGATCTAATAATAGTGGATGATGATGGAGGTCCTTGCCCTACACTGCCAATCTCTATCAAATCATTCCATCGTAATGGTTTTGTAGGATCCCAATTTAATTGAGTAATGTAAACCTTGTAATATTGAGTTTTATGAGGTGCTGTATTTGTCCATTCCACGTCAATATATCCGTGATTAACAGTTGTTGCTGGCCAATCACTACTCAACGCATCGAGACAGCTAAAGTCTACAGCACTACCATTACCACCACTTGCAATTTGACCATCCGGAATTAAAGCCTGGTGGTTTCCGAAATTGGTATCAGGTTGTAAAACCCCCCTCCATTCATAAATTGCATTGCCACAAGGAGTGCAAATAGGGGTTGATGAATTATTAAAACAATTGTAAATCCTACTTGGAGGATAAATTACAGTACCATGCGAGAATACTGGCTGAGCGATGCCCAACAAGAAAAGAAAAAATACGAGAAATTTAAGAGTTTTCTTCATAATTGAAAATGATTTTAGGTTATAAATCGATTAACAACCTAAGATCTGTATCAGTGATCTTAGGCTTAATTTTATCTGTTGTAGTGTATCTCAAATAGAGTATTGATCACAGACTAATAGGTTGTGTAGGTATACATTGATACTTGCAATATCGCTGTATGCATTTATCCACGTTGTTTGTTGAATAATTGTAGAAACACGTTTCTAGTCAAATTTTTCAGTCAATCCGGTACTATAATGAAAAAATGATATTGACTAGCACATAATCTCGAAAGGCGTTAAATGGAAACAGAAGTCTTTAGTGATAATAGATTGATTTTGTTCATGTTGGTTTGTGTTTTAAAAGTTGGCTAAACCTAAATATAAGTTTTGCCAAAAAGAAAATATTTAGACCAACCGCATTGTTTTAAAGATATCATGTTTTTAAAATCCTATTAAGTGCTTTTTTGAGAAGAAAAAATCTTAAAAATAGATATGGTAAAACACGGATTGTTTTGTGTGTATACCTTTTTCATGAGTCAAAAACACCAATGTTTTTATTTTGATAGTTAGGTAACCAATTTTTAGATTTAATTTTTTAGTGCAAATAACATTCATCATCGTATTAATAGACTTAACTAGACCAATTAGTTGGTACTCTATCCCATCGATGATTTCTTAAATCCGATATCCATTGTTGTGAGAGGCCAATACCATCACTAATGGCCATATTAGCTTTTACATTTCGTAGTTGACGCATACCCGGAATCATCGTGCTAACCACTGGGTGCGATGCAATAAAACGCAAAGCAAGTTCTGCTAAGGGCATCTCTTCTCCGACCATTTTTTTTAATTGCGAAATACGATCAATGGTTGGTGGTAAGTTTTCTGGTCCAAAATATATATTTCTAAAATCACCTTGATCCCATTTAGAGTCTATGGTTAGTTTCCCTGTAAGTGAACCTTCATCAAAAGGAACTCTGGCAATTACGCCGATATTATTTTTTTCGCAGTAAGGAAATAATTCATCCTCTGGGGATTGGTCAAATATGTTGTAAATGACTTGTACGGTATCGATTAAACCACTTTCTAATGCCCGTATACAGTTTGAAGGCTCCCATCGGTTTACACTAATTCCGAACGCCGAAACTTTCCCTTCTTTTTTTAGTTTTAAGATGGTTTCCTTCCATTCATCATGATCTGCCCAACTATCTTCCCAAACATGAAATTGTAGTAAATCAATAGTTTCGACACCTAAGTTTATCAAACTTTTTTCGGTGTACTCTATGATGTGATCTTTAGGATAGATGTCCCTTAGTGTTGAAGATTTACTTGGCGGCCATTGATCAATTTTTGGAGGAATTTTTGTTGCAGCATATAGTTTTTTTTCGGAATGCCTTTTGAGTACTCCTGCTAAAATTCTTTCGCTTCTTCCTTCGCCATATCCCCATGCCGTATCAAAAAAATTGCACCCTAATTCTACTGCTTTATCCAGAGATTTATTTGAAGTAGTATCGTCAGATTCTGACCACCCCGCCATGCCCCACATGCCATATCCAACTTGACTGATGTTCCAATCTAATTTTCCGAATTTTTTATAGACCATATTTTGTAAATTGATTTAATAGCTATCTGCTATTAATTGATAAAAGAAATACAAGATCAGTAAAAGCTAATCTATTGTATTTAGTACAATAAATAGTAGTATATACGTGTGGTTAATTATCTATATGCTTACTAGTATGATAAGAATATGAATTACTTATCTATGGAAAAACCTATAACATTATTTTGGCATTAATCATTCAATTAGGTCTTTGCCTATTTTTTTCCAGACTCTTTTAAGTAAAAACCCTGCTAATAATGTAGTTATTCCTGTAATCGCTGCATTTTGGTATGCTCCATAAAGGATATATCCAGTAGTAAACAATGCGCCGTATACTAAGCAACACCCCAGTAACATTGCCAATATCCCAGAAGGTATAGCCCATTTTTTGTGGTCGCTAACAATCTCAATATTTTTTTGATTGGCTTTACTAATGATCATTTTCCAACCAGGTCCTCCTGGTTGTAGTTTTTTATAAAAACTAAATAGCTTTTCGTCTGTATCTGGTTTTGTTATAAAGGTCACTATCACCCAAATTAATGTGGTTATTATAACTACAAATGGAATGCTAAACCAAGTAGGGAAAACACCATCAGTACCAAAAAGTAAATCGTTTACTTCTGGTCTGGTAATGATTAAGGATATGATTCCCGAAGAGAACATAGCAGAGATTTCACTCCAGGCATTTATTCTCCACCAAAACCATCTTAAAATAAAAATTAACCCCGTTCCCGAACCAAACATTATAATATAGGTAAATATTTGTTCTGCATTATTAAGAGCAAGTGCCAATAAAACACTTAATGCCATAAGCACTACAGTTGATAATCGACCAAATCCTACCATTTCTTTTTCGGTGGCATTGGGCTTTATGAATTGACGATATACATCGTTAACCAAATAAGAAGCTCCCCAATTAAGGTGAGTTGAAATACTAGACATATATGCTGCTATCAAAGAAGCTACAACAATCCCTAAAAGTCCACTAGGCAGTTTAGTTAACATTGCTGGATAAGCCAAATCATGTCCTAGTTTATCTGCCGTTACATCGGGAAAAGCTTCTTGAATACTTGCCAAATCAGGAAATACTATTAAAGATGTAAGCGCAACTAATATCCAAGGCCAAGGTCGTAAAGCGTAATGCATAATATTAAAAAAGAAAGTTGCACCAATGGCGTGATTCTCATTTTTTGCCGCGAGCATACGTTGTGCTACATATCCACCACCACCAGGTTCTGACCCAGGGTACCATGAACTCCACCATTGTACTGCCAATGGTATAAATAATAAGGTAATTACCGCTTCTTTATTTCCGAAATCCGGAAGTAAAGAAATTTTACTGGCTACATTGGGGTGAGATATTAAATTTTGTAAACCATTAACTTCGGGTAAATTTACACAATAATATGCCGCTCCTATTGCCCCAGCCATAGCCACAAAAAACAGTAAAAAATCAGAATAAACTACTCCTTTAAATCCTCCTAAAGCACTAAAAATTACTGTAACCACAGCAGCATATCCAACAGTTTCTATTGCACTTAATCCTAGCATTACTTGTCCAATCTTTATTGCCGCCAGTGTAATACCAGACATTGCCAATACATTAAAGATTAGACCTAAATACACAGATCTAAAAATTCGTAAAAAACGAGCTGGTTTACCTGAGTAACGCAGTTCATAAAACTCCATATCGGTATTCACATTAGATCGCCTCCATAAACGTGCATATATAAAAACAGTAAGCAAACCTGTTAATAAAAAAGCCCACCAAGCCCAATTACCGGCGACGCCATTTTGTCGTACCAGATCGGTAACCAAATTAGGCGTATCTGTAGAAAAAGTAGTAGCAACCATAGAGAAACCTAACAGCCACCACGGCATATTTCGACCAGATAAAAAATACTCTGAGGCGCTTTTTCCTGATTTTTTTGATACAATTAGCCCTATAAACAATGTGGTTAGGAAAAAAAATATGATGATTCCGTAATCGAGTTTACTTAAAGTCATTTTAATGTTTTTATTAATGAAGTATTCGAGTTGTTAATGATTTTTTGTGAAATTTACTGACGTATTAAAGATCAATTTTATTTAAAGAAATAGCATTTTTAATGGATTTATTCATTCAAAAGATTTCCCTTATTTCTTAATATTTTTTGTTTAGCATGTATGGCATAATTACGGCCAATGGGAATTCGTTTGTTTTCTATTTCAATTTGATTTCCTTCAATAGATTTTACTTTGTCGATGGCAATGGTATACGATTTGTGCACTCTTATAAAATTTTCTTCAGGGAGTTCGTCGGTTATACTTGTTAATGATTTATGAGAAACATATGTGCCTTCGATACTTGATACTTTAATATAATCTCTTAAGCTTTCTATATATAATATGTCATGTAGAAACACTTTTACTAATTTTCGATCTACCTTCAAAAAAATATGAGGAGCTTGTAAAAATTCTGGAGAAGTTTTAGCTTTTTCAAGATTTACAAATCGTGCCATTAGTTTATTAATGGATTTTAAGAACCGACTAAATGGAATGGGTTTTACCAAATAGTCTAAGACCTCTAATTCATAACTTTCAATAGCATATTCTTTGTAGGCGGTAGTTATTATAATTTGAGGATAAGTATTAAGACTTTTTAGAAATTCTATACCATTCATTCTTGGCATATTAATATCCAGAAATATAACATCAATATCACCACTTTCTAACATAGGTAACGCTTCTAAGGGGTTTTTGTAAATGCCAGAAATTTCAATATTCTTAAACTCTTCTAAGTATGACTCTATGATACCTACAGCTAAGTGTTCATCATCGATTATGATACTTTTGATAATCATGTTTTAGGGGTTTTTAGAATGACTTTATAGATTTCATCCGTAGTTTCTATTTTGAGGTCATAATTTTTTCCATATAACAAATCTAATCTTCGTATAACATTTTTAATACCAATACCGTTTTTAAACTTAGATAAGGTTTTTGGATCGTAACTGTTTTCTGATATAAAAGTTAATGTTTTATCATCGGCTTCAAAAAAAACTTTCAAATCCATTTGCCCATTATTTTTAAAACCATGCTTAAAAGCGTTTTCAATAAAAGGTAAAAAAAGTAAAGGGGTAACCTTTAAAGTATCAATATTGCCAATAATGTTTACTTCAGTATTTATGAGGTCACCATATCTTATATTTTCTAAATCGATATAATTATCTATATATCTAATTTCTTGTAATAAAAACACTTTTTTCTTATTTGCATCATAAATTATGTAAGACATGAATTGAGATAGTTTAACCACAACTTCAGATGCTTTTGATGATTTGTGTAAGGTTAATGCATAAAGACTATTAAGGGTATTAAAGAAAAAATGAGGTTGTATTTGAGCTTTAAGATATTGCAATTCTGTCTTATAATGTAATGCTTTTAGTTGTTGGTTTTTGCTTCTTTCTATAATAAAATCCACACTAAATTTTATGGATGAAGTAAGTCCTAATACATATAGCTCCCCCAGAGTTACGGCAATAATATGATTAAAACCGAAGGGTTGATTCTCTCCTTGAGCTTCGGGCCATATATTTTCGGTTACAAGCCAATAATTTAAACCTGATCTAATTATATAGTGCGCTCCCAAACTAAGAATCAAGAAGACAATATATTTGGTGTATTTGTTTCGTAATAAGTATTTCGGAATAAGATAATATATATTAAAGTAAACGATTATTAAATGAAGAGGAAATTCTACCAAATTAGATTTTAATGAATACCAATAATCATTAAAGTAACTACCCCAACGTATCACATTGAAAAGAAAATAAGCACTCCAAAAGAAAAAGTGATATTTCCTCTTAATCGTCTTTCCGACGGTATTATCATAATTTTTAACTTCCTCTATATACAATGCGAGATTTCTTAAGTAATTATTAAAAACTGGTAAAAAGTATTACTAATTGTGTTAAAAAACAAAAAATAAACTGCTAACAGAAAATTAACATTCAGGATGTCTTTTCATAGATGTCGTTTGTTGTTTATTTTTTGTAGTTGGTATAAAAAAAATTTTTAATGCACCTCTATTTCCTACTTTAGGAGCAGTAAATAATCAATACAAAAGGAGAAAACATGAAAAAACTATTTTTATTCTTATTTCTATTTTCATTAGCACCTAATATATTCTCGCAAGAGATGCAGGTGTCTGGAGCCGTTACGGATTCAGACAAAAACCTTCCGTTACCAGGTGTTAATATATTAGTAAAGGGAACTAGTGTAGGGGCACAAACAGACTTTGATGGTAACTATTCAATTAAGGCATCAACTGGAAATATTTTGGTGTTTTCTTACCTGGGGTTAAAAACTATTGAAGTTACGGTAGGTACATCAGACAATATTAATGTTGTAATGGAACAAGATTCGGAACAACTAGATGAAATAGTAGTAACGGCATTTGGGATAAAACAAGAAGCAAAAAAACTTGGATATGCGGTACAACAACTTAAATCCGAAAGTTTGGTTCAAACTGCAGACCCTAATATAGGTTCTGCGATTAGAGGAAAATTGGCAGGAGTTAATATTAATGCTAATTCTGGTGGTATTGGATCATCAGTTTCTATAAATGTAAGGGGGATTAGTTCTTTAAGCCCTAATAATCAGCCGTTAATTGTATTGGATGGTGTAATTATTGATAACAACCAAGGAGCGCAAGGAGATTTTGCCGAAGGGATTGATTACGGAAATACATTATCGAATTTAAATCCAAATGACATTGAGAGTATTTCACTTTTAAAAGGAGGAAACGCTACAGCTTTATATGGATTTAGAGGGATTAATGGAGTTTTGGTGATTACCACAAAAAAAGGAAGATCGGATAGACCAACAATCGAAATAAACTCGGCTGTAACAGGAAGTTATATTCTTAGAGCACCAAAATTTCAAGACCAGTATGGTCAGGGATTCTTTGATACAGCCACTAATCAACTCACCTATAGTATTGCCAATGGTAGTAGTTTTGGCCCTGCATTAGATGGATCTCAACGAGAACGATTTGATGGTGTGGGTACGACTACCTATTCGGCAAATGATAATGATTTTAAAGATTTTTTTAGAACAGGTTTTTCATTTCTCAATTCGGTAGCTGTTTCTCAAGGTACAGCAGATTATGATTATCGTTTTAGTTACTCAAGATCTGATGATGAATCTATAGTTCCTGGAAGTGAGTTAGTTAGGCAAAATTTTAGTATCAAAGCAGGTGCTAAAATTACAGACTGGATGAAGGTAAAAGGAAAAATTGATTACATCAATCAAGATGCAACAAATCGACCAGAGTTAACAGGAGGACAAACAAATATAACTAGGGCACTTTCATTACGGCCAAGAAATATCTCTAATTCGTTACTAAGAGATAATTTTCTAGAGCCAGATGGTACGCCTAATAGTTGGACAGGAGCCTTTATAACAAATCCTTATTATACGGCAAATACAAAGTTAAACGAAGATGAAACAGATCGATATTTAAGTTTGTTGGAGCTTAATTTTGATGTTGTTAAAGGATTAAAAGCAATTGCTAGAGTTTCTCAAGACCATATTATTACCAGTCAACAGATTTTTAACCCATTGGGAGCATTTGATATTGCTGCAAATGGTAGATTTATTGATACGAATTCTACTTCTAGAACAAATAATTACGACCTTATATTTACTTATAATACCAACTTAAATAATGCGCTAAGCTTGGCTTCCACAGTAGGGTTTAGTCACTCAGATGTTTCGTTTAAATCAGTACAAGCCACAGGAGAAACATTCTTGATACCCAACTTCTTTTCATTAAATAATTTTGAAAGTATAAGTGTTACTCCGGGAGCAGCAAGAAATTCTTCTAATTCTGTTTTTGGATCGGTTACTTTAGGACTTAATGATTATCTATTTACCGAATTTACTGCCAGAAATGATTGGAGCTCAACATTACCCATAGATGATGCATCATTCTTTTACCCTTCGGTAGGTATAAGTTTTGTCGCTACAGAAGCCATTCCGGCTTTACAGGACAATGAAGTATTAACTAATTTAAAGTTAAGAGGTAGTTATGCACAAACCGGAAACGCAACCGGTGCTTTTCAACTTATTAATACTTTTAATGTATCTTCTAATTTATTTAATGGGCAACGATTTTTCTTTTTTGGAAATGCCGAAGAAGGAGCTGGAGCGGGACCACAACTTAAAAACCCAAACCTTGTTCCAGAAATTTCAAATACTTTAGAATTTGGTATCGACGCAGGTTTCCTAAGCAATCGAATAAACCTGTCTGCAACATATTATAGTATACGTACCGAAGATCAAATTTTAAGTTTGACACTTACCCCGGCCAGTGGAGCCGCAAATCAAATTATTAATGCCGGATTGGTTACCAGTAAGGGTTTAGAATTTTCACTTAATGCGGATATCATAAAAAATGAAAATTTTAGCTGGTCTACGAATATAAATTATACCACAAACGAAAATGTAGTGGAAGAATTAGCTCAGGGGATTACCCGAAACCCTTTATTTACTGATTTCAATGGTAGGATAATAGTAGCTGCAGAAGTTGGAACAAGTCCACAAGCATTATTCGGATCTACGTTTAATAGAGATGATAGCGGAAATATAATTTTTGATGCCGACGGTTTGCCTGAAGTTGGAGAAGTAGGGAAAATTGGTGATGCTGCACCGGATGCATTTTTAAACTGGGGGAATACATTTACGTACAAGCAATTTTCCTTAGGATTCTTGTTTGATGCTCGATTTGGCGGAGATATTTTTTCCTTTTCAGACATACAAAGACATACCCAGGGTACAGCAATAGAAACACTTCAAGGACGAGAATTTTTTACTGGAGGGCAAGGAATTCCTTTACCGGATAATGCTGTTGTCAACGGAACTTTAAATCCAGGAATTGCGGCAAATGGAGTGAACCCACAAACGTATTGGGGTAGAGTAGGGCAGATTTCCGAAAATTGGGTGGTAGATGGAAGTTTTATTAAACTAAGAGAGATTTCTTTAGGATACTCTTTTCCTAAAAAAATGATCAAATCATTGGGGCTAAGTAATCTGTCATTAAATTATATCGGAAGAAATCTAGCAATACTTCACAGTAACACAGATAATTTTGATCCTGAAACTGGATTTAATACCAGTGTAAGTGGATTAGAGTTTTTCGGAATTCCATCAGCGTCTAGTCACGGTCTAAAAGTAAACATGACTTTTTAAATGATAATAAATAAAAATGTTGGATGTAAATAAAAAAAATATGAAAACTAAACAGAATATATTAATAGCAATAGCTACTATTTTTATACTGGCAATTACGGTATCTTCTTGTACCGAAGATTTTGAAGAAATCAATACCAATCCTGTTGATCCTCAAAATGCTTCTACAGATGGGATCATGGCTGGTGTTCAATATTTCGAATTTGCTGAACCTCGTTTTTTAACGTGGAGAGGAAATTTAATTTACTCAAGCCAATTCGCAAATCAATTTAGTTATAATGCAGAAGGTTCTTGGTTTGCTGGTGACGCATACCAAAATAATCAAGGTTGGACAGATGCTGTTTTTAATGCTTCGTATCAAAAAGTTTCTCTTAATGCTAGAAATCTATTGGGAACCTATAAAGATCTAGGAGATACTAATGGAGCCGCTGTGGCACAAATAATGATGTCTTGGTTTTATCAAAAAATGACAGATATCTATGGTAACATCCCGTATAGTGAAGTTATCGGTGATCAACTTATATTAGAGAATCCGCAACCCAAATATGATAACCAAAAGGATATATATATGGGGATTATGACTAGCTTGAAAGCACAAATGGATGCTATTGGATCTTCTTCGCAGATAATAGCAGGAGCACAAGGGGACTTTTTATATCAGGGAGATCCACAAAAGTGGAAAGCTTTTGCAAATACGCTTAGACTTAGGATGGCTATAAGAGCCAGAGATGCATTCATTCAATCTGGAGATCAGTCATTTGTTGATGATGTTATTAATGACTGTTTGGCTAATGCTTTGATAGACGAATCTAATCAAGCGTTGGTGTCAAAATCCGAAAGTGCACTTATCCTATCATTTCTTGATGGAGGTTTTGAAGATATATATCATGGATTCGGAGGTTTAGGATCCAAATGGGTATTCTCTGATCGATATATGGGATTATTAAATGATAATAATGACCCTAGACGTGAGCAAATGGCAGATGCTTCGACAACAGGAATGTATGAAGGCACAGCAATTTCCCAGAGAGGAGTAATCCCAAGAGATGATCTGGCTATTCCATCGGTAAAAATAATTGGTACTTCGACTACTGATGTTTCAAGTGTTGTACCTACTCAAGTACTTACTGCAGCCGAATCTTATTTTTTACAAGCTGAAGCTGCATTGTTAGGATATGCTGGTAATGCTCAGTCATTATATGAACAAGGAATAAGAGCGAGTATGAATTTTTGGGGTGTTGATGGAGCAGATATAAATACTTTTATAACTAATGAAACGATAGCCACTTTATCGGGTACTCCAGAACAACAATTAGAGAGTGTATGGAATCAACGTTGGGTAGCGCTTCTTATGAATGGGTACGAAGCATGGTCCTTGGTACGAAGAACAGATTTGATTCCAACACTTACAGATAATGCTGTGTTTTTTGTTTCGGCTCCAAACAATGGTAGGGTGCCAAGAAGATTACAATATTCTACAGGAGAACTAGTTGCAAATGAAGCAAATGTACAGCAGGCAATCCAAGATCAGGGACCTGATCAAATGACTACAAATTTGTGGTGGGATCTTCAATAACCCATTAATATTCATTTTTAAAAATGAGCAAAACAATCGCATTTCTACCAAAACGTATTAATGCGGTTGTTTCCAACGAGAATATAAAAATGTGAAAACGTTATTTCAATACCAAAATTAAAATTGATAATGATAAAAGATATTAAATTCAGACAAGTAGGTAAGTTCGAAGACACGAAATTTGAAAAGATTCATAGTGAAATATTTCAAGATTCTTCTTACGCATCTAAGTTAGTTGCTCATGAAATATCTGATCTGATTAAACAAAAACAAAAAGAAGGTAAGCCTTGTGTTTTAGGTTTGGCTACTGGATCATCTCCAATAAAGGTCTATGAAGAATTGGTGAACTTGTATACTCAAGGTGAATTGAGTTTCAAAAATGTAATCACTTTTAATCTAGACGAATATTACCCTATGAATCCGGATAATCAACAAAGTTATTATCATTTTATGCATCAACATCTTTTTGATCATATTGATATCAATCCTCAAAATATTAATATTCCTTCTGGTAATATTGCTCAAGAGGAAATAGATCAATATTGTATTGATTACGAGATGAAAATCAAAGAATTAGGAGGCCTTGATTTTCAGCTTTTGGGAATCGGAAGAACGGGGCATGTTGGTTTTAATGAGCCTGGATCTCATCAAAATTCTGGAACCAGAATTATTACATTGGATCATATTACTCGTAGAGATGCCGCATCAGATTTTAATGGAATCGAAAATGTGCCTAAACGTGCTATTACTATGGGAATAAGCACTATTATGAATGCTAAACGAATTTTGCTTTTGGCTTGGGGACATAAAAAAGCAACTATCGTTAAGGAAATGATAGAGGGAGAAATATTATCAAGAATCCCAGCTTCTTTTTTACAAGAGCATAAGAATGTTACCATTGTAATGGATAGTGAAGCGGCTGGAGAATTAACTAGAATAAAAACTCCATGGCTGGTTGATCAATGTATTTGGACCGAAGAGTTAAAATTAAAAGCTGTTACTTGGTTAAGTCAAAAAGTGGGTAAACCCTTACTTAAATTGACTGATAAAGATTATAATGATCATGGTATGTCTGGCCTTCTTACTTTAGAAGGATCTGCTTACAAACTTAATATAAAGATGTTTAATCATCTGCAGCATACGATCACAGGTTGGCCAGGAGGAAAACCAGATTCAGATGATACCAAACGCCCCGAGAGATCACTTCCTTCAAAAAAGAGAGTTTTATTATTTAGTCCACATCCCGATGATGATGTAATTTCTATGGGGGGTACTTTCTCTAGGTTAATTGATCAAGGGCATGATGTTTATGTTGCCTATCAAACTTCGGGCAATATAGCGGTAACTGATGAAGAGGCTTTAAAATTTGGAGAAGTTGCCCTAAAATTAACCGAATTTTCAAACACTCAAGAATGTGGTGTTTTTAAAGATATAGTGAGCATTATTACATCTAAAAATCAAGGAGATATTGATGCACCCGAAGTGAGAAAAACAAAAGGACTGATTAGAAGAATGGAATCATATGCAGCTACAAGATATTTAGGCCTACCAGACGAAAAAGTACATTTTCTTGATCTTCCTTTTTATGAAACAGGACGGATAAAGAAAAATCCAATAGGAGAGGATGACATCAATATTATATCTGATTTAATCTCAAAAATCAAACCACATCAGATATATGCTGCAGGAGACTTGGCGGACCCTCATGGTACTCATAAACTTTGTTTGGATTCTATATTCGAATCATTAGATCGTCTTAAAAATCTTGATTTTATGAAAGATTGCTGGGTTTGGTTATATAGAGGAGCATGGCACGAATGGGATATTCATGAAATAGAGATGTCCGTTCCATTAAGTCCAGATGAGGTAAACAGAAAAACAAATGCTATTCTATTTCATCAGTCTCAAAAAGATAGAGTCATGTTTCAGGGAGAAGACTCTAGAGAATTTTGGATGAGAGCACAAGACAGAAATAGAAATACCGCAAAATTATATGATAATCTTGGGTTAGCCAACTATGAAGCTATTGAAGCTTTTAAGAGATATCATTTTATGTAATGAAAGTAAAGCAATCAAAAACATAGAAGCGTTGCACAAATTCAGTAAAAATTTAAGTAAACAACTGTAGAAGCATTTAGAATTCTATTTCAACCATTTATAACCGTATTAAATATGATACATACCGCTAAATATCTGATAGTATTAATACTTATATCACAGATGTATGTGTCATGTTCTGGAAATACCGATAGTAAAGATTTTACTGAAGAACATGGATTTACCGAAGGGATAGAGGGGCCAGCCACTGATAATGAGGGTAATATTTATGCTGTTAATTTTAAAAAACAAGGAACTATCGGTAAAATAACACAAAATGGTGATGCTTCTGTTTTTGTAGAACTTCCTAACGGTAGTATTGGCAACGGAATCAGATGTGTAGGAACAGATTATATGTATGTTGCCGATTATATCAATCATAATATTTTAAAAATTCATCTTACCACTAGGGAAATAAAAGTTTTTGCCAACGAACCTTTTGCCAACCAACCTAATGATTTAGCCATCATTCCTAGTGGTAATGTGATATATGCAAGTGATCCCAATTGGATCAAAAATACTGGCAATTTATGGAGAATAACTCGCGATAAGGGCTTTGAACTTCTAGAAGAAAATATGGGTACTACCAATGGTATAGAAGTTAGCCCAGATGGAAAGAAATTATATGTAAATGAATCTATTCAACGAAAAATTTGGGTGTATGATGTGGATAAGGATAATAATTTGAGGAATAAGAAACTCTTTGCCAAGTTTGATGATTTTGGAATGGACGGAATGCGCTGCACGTCTTCGGGTAACTTATATGTATGCCGTTACGATAAAGGAAGTGTGTTGGCTTTTACTCCAGAAGGCAATATGCTGAAAGAGTTTTTTCTAAAAGGGAAGAAACCTACTAACATAACGTTTAGTAACGATTATAAAACGGCCTATGTGACTCTTGCAGATAGAGGTTGCATAGAGATGTTTAGAACTCTTGAATTGTAAGTTTTAATGAGAATAAAAAAAGAATGATCTAATGATATTAGTAGCAGATAGTGGTTCTACCAAGTGTGATTGGGTAATTGTGGATAATACCGGGAAACATATTGTGAAATATGAAACCAATGGTGTAAATCCTCTGATGTTATCACAACCCGAGATTATAAATATGATTAATAAACCATCAGAGATTTTATATCTCAAAAATTTGGTTTCTGAAATCTATTTTTACGGAGCGGGATGTGGTACAGAAAAAGCAAATGACAAAATAAGAACATCCTTGTTGTCTGTTTTTGAAAGTGCTCAAGTAATTGAAGTACATGAAGATATTATCGCTGCAGTACACGCAACTACAAAAGAACCGGGTGTAATTGCTATTTTGGGTACAGGTTCTAATTGCTGTTATTTTGATGGAGTCGAAGTAGTACAAAAAACACCTTCATTAGGTTATATTCTGGCAGATGATGCAAGCGGTAATTATTTTGGTAAAGAACTACTTAAGAGCTTTTATCTACATCAAATGCCTAAAGATATTGAATCAGATTTTAAAAAAACTTTTGATTCGGATCTCAATATACTTTTTCAAAAATTATATAATTCGCAATACCCCAATCGCTATTTAGCATCGTATGCTGGTTTTCTTTTTGAACATATTCAACATCCATTTATAAAGAAAATTTTAAACAAAGGGATTGGCTCATTTATTGAAAATTATTTGATGCTATATGCAAAGGAGCTAACCAATACTCCTATTCATTTTGTAGGGTCTATTGCATACTATTCTCAAGATATTATCAATCAATTATTACATGAAAAAGGTTTTCATGCAAAGAGTTTTATAAAAAAACCAATAGATAAACTCATTAATGCCATAGTCTATAACACTACCCTTACTGCTTTAAAAAAGATATCATAAATGAAAAGAATACTAACAACACTAGGTCTAATATTCCTTTTGGGATCTTGTACAACATCTTCGACAAACGAGATTGTTATGACCTCGGATATTGCCATTATCCCCAAACCTAATTCAATTACCAAAAGTGAAGGAGTTTTTGAGTTAAAAAATACAACTTCGTTTGAGTTTAATGATATCTCTATTCGGCCTATAGCGGATCTTTTTGTAGAAAAAATAAGGTTTCTAACTGGTGTATCGATTCTAACTAATCAGGATACGAAAGAAAGCAATATTCAGCTTATGATAAATAAGGAGTTGGATATAAATGAAGAAGGGTATCTATTGTATACCCTACCTAACACCATAGTTATAGAAGCAAAATCGACAAAAGGAATCTTCTATGGATTACAATCTTTTGTACAGTTACTTCCTGTAATTTCAGAAGAAAAAAAGTCTGAAAAACTGATTATTCATGTTCCAAAAGTTGAAATCAAAGACGAGCCTGCATTTGCATGGCGCGGAACCATGATAGACGTTTCTAGACATTTTTTTTCTGTTGATTTTATAAAAAAACAATTAGATGTTTTAGCATCTTTTAAGATCAATAAATTTCACTGGCATCTCACCGATGATCAGGGTTGGCGAATAGAAATTAAAAAATACCCTAAACTTACTCAAGTTGGAGCCAAAAGAGGCGGTACTAAAGATCCTATGTATCATGGGTTTTATACGCAAGAAGAAATCAAAGATGTTGTGGCCTATGCAAAGGATCGATTTATAGATGTTATACCAGAGTTTGATATTCCTGGTCATGCTTCTGCAATTTTAGCGTCATATCCTGATATGGCTTGCGTAAAAGGGCCTTTCGAAATCCGAAAAATTTGGGGTATTGATTATAACATTCTTTGTGCCGGAAAAGAAAGCGTATACACATTTGTTGAAGATATAATTGATGAAATGACAGAGCTGTTTCCTTATCAATATTTTCATGTTGGTGGAGACGAAGTACCCAAAAAACACTGGGAAAACTGCAAGTTATGCCAAGAAAAGATAAAAAAAGAAGGTCTAAAAAATGAAGAAGAACTACAGAGTTATTTTATGGCTAGGGTAGAAGAGATGCTCCAAAAAAGGAACAAGAAGATGATTGGATGGGATGAAATCTTAGAGGGAGGTATTACCGCCACAACTAATATTATGTCTTGGCAAGGAGAAGAAGGAGGTATAGAAGCAGCAAATCAGGGACATGATGTAATTATGACACCTTTAGATTACACCTATTTAAATTTTTATCAAGGAGATCATATAGCAGAGCCTATGGCATTTGGAGGATATACATTATTAGAAAAAGTATATAACTATTCTCCCGTTCCTAAGGCAATTGATAAAGATAAACGACACCATATTCTTGGGTTGCAAGGTAATTTTTGGGCAGAGCATGGCAATAGTGATGCGATAGCCGAATATCAATTATACCCCAGGATTTTGGCAATAGCCGAAGTGGGTTGGTCAACTCGTAAAAACTATAAAGATTTCCTCAAAAGATTAGAAAAAAAATATCCCTTACTGGATCAATACGCTATTAATTATCACATACCTATGCCAGAAGGACCTATTGCCAATCAAATTGTTTTTGATAAAAAAACAACCTTGAGATTTAAAACCACTCATCCAGTAAAGATGGTATATACGGTTGATGGGTCAGAGCCTAATAAAAATAGTGAGCTGTATACAGAACCAATTACATTTGATAAAACAACAACACTAAAAATAGCTTCTGTTTTACCTCATGGTAAAATGAGTATAACAAGAGAGTTATTACTTAAAAAGGAAGATCTAATACCTTCAATTTCTCAATTTAAAAAGTTATCCAAAGGCCTACAGGTAAAGACTGTTAAAGGACATTTTGTTAATGTCAATGCTGTAAATGATACACTAACTATGGCTTATGAAACTATAAAAGAAATTAAAGATGTTAATAAGACTTATGATTGGGGACATGCTATTAAAGAAGAAAATTTTAAAGCTGTATTTGTAGAAGGGTATATAGATATTTTAGAAGACGGTGTTTATTTTTTCTCTAGTAATCAAGATCAAGTATGGATTGCAGATCAATTGGTAATAGATTATAAAAAAACAATAAAAAAGCACCCCGAAACTAGTTCTATTGCTCTAAAAAAAGGAAAACATAAGCTCAAAATTGTATACCTGAATAATATAATAAATGGTTGGGCTTCTGATTGGAATACGGTCGAAATAAAGTATAAAAAAGAAGAGGATACCATATTTAACACCGTAGACAAGGATATGATCTATTATCAAAACTCAGAAACAGATCTTTCTCTAAAATAATTCTTAGAAACATGGAAACAGATCAAACAAGTGAATTAAAAATGATTTCTTCTTATGAAGAGTATCATAAAAAATATGAGCAAAGTGTAAAAGACCCAGAATCCTTTTGGTCAGAAATAGCGAACAATTTTGTTTGGCATCAAAAATGGGATAAGGTATTAGAATATGATTGGGAGACTCCAAGAACGAAATGGTTTACAAATGCTAAACTTAATATTACAGAAAATTGCTTGGATAGACATCTAGAGTTTAGAGCTGATCAAACTGCAATTATATGGGAGCCCAATGATCCTAGTCAACTCTCAAAAAAGTATACCTATAGAGAATTACATGCAATGGTTTGCCAATTTGCCAATGTACTTAAAAATAAAGGTGTCCAAAAAGGCGATAGGGTATGTATCTATATGCCTATGGTTATAGAACTGACTGTAGCGATGTTGGCATGCGCAAGAATTGGAGCCGTGCACTCTGTGGTATTTGCAGGGTTTTCTTCAGAAGCATTGGCAACCAGAATAAACGATTCATCTTGTAAAATGTTGATTACTGCGGATGGGACATATAGAGGTACTAAAAATATCCCATTAAAAAATATAGTTGATGAGGCATTAAATAGGTGCTCTTGTATTGAATCTACAATAATTCTAAAAAATACAGCTCAAGATATTCACTGGGTACCTGGCAGAGATTCTTGGTGGCATCTTGAGTTAATGGGCATTTCTGAATATTGTGAGGCCGAGGTTATGAATGCCGAAGATCCTTTATTTATTTTGTATACTTCGGGGTCTACCGGAAAACCAAAAGGAATGGTGCATACTATTGCTGGTTATATGGTGTATACGTCCTATTCTTTTTTAAACGTATTTCAATATCAACACGGTAACGTATATTGGTGTACCGCAGATATCGGGTGGATTACAGGACACAGCTATATCGTGTATGGGCCTTTGGCGGTGGGTGCTACTTCAATCATTTTTGAAGGAATACCAAGTTATCCTAATTACGATCGTTTTTGGCAAGTATGCGAAAAACATGAAGTTTCACATTTTTATACAGCACCAACGGCTATAAGGGCATTAAAAAAACATCCTTCTTCGTTGGTTAAAAAATATAACCTTTCAAGTCTAAAGGTTTTAGGTACTGTTGGGGAACCTATTAATCTTGAAGCATGGGAGTGGTACAATGATGTAGTTGGAGATAATAATTGTCCTATCGTAGATACTTGGTGGCAGACAGAAACGGGGGGGATCATGATCTCTTCATTAGCAGGAGTTACACCTCAAAAATCAACATTTGCAACACTACCACTGCCTGGAATACAACCCACCCTAATCACTCCCGAAGGAATAGAAATAAATGAAAAAGAAGCTGAAGGAATTCTGGCAATAAAATTCCCCTGGCCCGGAATGGCACGAACAATTTATGGTGATCATGACCGATATAAAAAGGTTTATTTTTCGGCTTATCCGGGCTATTACTTTCCGGGAGATGGCGCCTTAAGAGATAGCAAAGGAAATTATAGAATTACGGGACGTGTAGACGATGTAATAATTGTATCGGGCCATAATTTGGGTACTGCGCCTATAGAAAATGCAATTAACCAACATCCATTAGTTGTAGAGAGCGCTCTAGTGAGTTATCCGCATGAGATTAAAGGTAATGCGCTATACGCATTTGTTATTACTTATGATAAAGACGAAAAAGAAGAAAGTTTACATGCCGAAATTAAAGAAATAGTTTCTCGTTTGGTGGGGCCAATTGCAAAACCAGATAAGATTCAAATCGTAACGGGGCTTCCTAAAACACGAAGCGGTAAAATAATGCGAAGGATACTGAGAAAAATAGCAAACAATGATGTAACAACTATAGGAGATACATCTACTCTTTTAAATCCTGATGTGGTTAATGATATTATTAAAAATAAGAAATAGAACTATAATCTAGAGAGGATGTCATACCTCAATGGATTCAGAGAATAAACATAATTATAACATATAAAAAAACTATATGAATAGAAACTATACTATCAAAGATAGTTAACACAATTATTAACCTTTAACACAAACATTTTATGAACTTTTTAAAAAATCTTATTTGGGGAATAGCCATTTTACCAATGCTATTTTTATCATGCACAAACGAAAGTTTTATAGAAAGCGAAAGCTTGAGTAAAATTGAATCAAATGCAGCTAAATCTTCGATTAACGAACCAATTGTACTGGGATATTTTCCCTCCTGGTCAGAGAGCTGGACATCTGGTGATAATGGGTCTAAATTGAGAGATATTCCAGAACACGTAACCCATGTGTTTCTTGCTTTTGCCAGACCTAACCTTAGATATCAAAAAGGCTCTTTGGATATTACCAACACAGGGATTCAAACGCCTTATGGTGGAGCAACACTAAAAGGATCTGTTGCTGCCTTAAAATCTAAGGGTACCAAAGTAATACTATCCATTGGTGGAGAAACCTATTGGGGTTCGGATGCCGCTTATGATATCAACTATCAACAAATAAAAGATTTGGTAGATGATATGGGGTTCGAAGGAATTGATTGGGATTTTGAACCTAATGGTAGTTTTGCCACCATCGGGGATCCAATTAATGTTCAACGATTTATTGATTTTTTTAATAACTCCAGAGCAATTATGCCCAAAGGGCAGTATCTTCTTGCTTGTGCACCTGCAGGCGTTGGCGCTTTGGGAGGTGTAAATAATGACGATCCTTCATCGCCTTTTGCACACAGTAATCGAAATACCTTATCAGGAGAATCTGATGCAAATCTATATAATGCAACTACACCAAATCAGGCTATTAGTTTATTTGGATTTGCAACCACTGGTCATATGATACCCGTTATGGAAGCCGTTGGAGATAAAATAGATTTAATCGCATATCAAGGGTATAATACAGGTGCCGCCACGAATAGAAAAATTATGTATGATGCGTATAAACATTATGCAGATAAATATGGATTTGCAATTGCTGCAGGAACACATTACCCTAATGAACCATGGGGACCATACTACACTTATACTTATAATAGTATGGCAGAACTTTCTGGTCATATTGCAGCCAATAACACGAACAATGACGGAATTATGATTTGGCAAATGTTACTTAGTGGAGGTTCATCATCTGCATATGGATATCTACATATTGCTAGTCAGGTTCTTAATGGAGTGTCTCAATCTCAGGCAATAGCAAATGCCGAAAATTACCCAGATTCTCCGTATACCGGTGGTGGCGATGGCGGCGGAGATGGTGGCGGTAACGGTACAGGTTGTGATAATGCGGCACAATGGAGTAGTAGCACCGTGTATAACGGAGGGCAAGAAGCTATAGAACAAAATAAATTGTATCGAGCAAAATGGTGGACGCAAGGTAATAATCCAAGTACCAGTACAGGTAACGGACAACCATGGGAGTTTGTGAGCAACTGCGGTGGCGGTGATGGCGGTGGAGATGGAGATGGAAACGGCGGAGATGGCGATGGAGGAGGAACCGGTAACTGTAGTGCAAATCAATGGAATTTTTCAACGGCCTACACGGGAGGTCTTGAGGCTGTTTATCAAAATGCGTTATACAGAGCAAAATGGTGGACGCAAGGTGATGTGCCTTCAACCAATACAGGTGATGGTAAACCTTGGGAATTGATACAAAATTGCAACTAATTTATTGTTTGATAGAATATATAATTAGTCATTCTAATAGTTAAACAATTGTTTTAAGCAAAACTCCGGAATGCGCTCAATTAGTATTGAGTTTTTCGGAGTTTTTTTAAGGAAGACTATACTCTAACCTATATGTTAGGTATCATCATTTTCTCGAATACTATTCAAACTGAATATAATCATATACCCTGAGATCAGATCTACAATCTGGTCTACAAAAATTTTGTTTTTTCAGTTGTAAAGAAGCAATTCCGAGAATCCAAAACATAAAAAAAACGTAAATCAAACTTTTTAATCATGAAAAATAATAACCATTATTTATTCAAAAACTCTTATATCCCTATATTACTACTATTTATATTAAGTATTAACTATGGTTATGCAGATATATGTATTAGTAATACGGTTAATAAAATTGAGGAGTATACTGCAAATAAAGAAAAGTATACCTTTATTCAAAATAACTGCGAAAACATCCCGGTATGGTCATCGGCAAACACCTATACCCAAGGAAACGAAGTACAATTTAATGACAATAAATATATTGCAAATTGGTGGACACAAGATAATCCTGAAACTAATAATGGTCCCTCTGGAAGTGGTCAGCCATGGACTTTGATAGGGCCTTGTGGAGGACAAAATCAGTTACCAACTGTTAGTATTACTGTTCCTGCCAATGGCGCTGTTTTTGATCAAGGTAATATTATAACCATAACTGCAAATGCATCAGATCCAGATGGATCTATTGCTCAAGTAGAATTCTTCTCAGGCACAACAAGTCTTGGAGTCGATACATCAAGCCCTTATAGTCTAAACTGGACCAATGCCGCTGCTGGTAATTATAATATTACGGCTGTGGCAAGAGATAATCAAGGGGCAATTACTACGTCATCAGTGGTGGCGATTATTGTAAACCCTGTGGGGCCCCAGCCTCCCGTTGTAGAAATTACTTCTCCTTCTAATAATACCAATTTTACGGTTGGAAATAATATAAATATTACAGCCAACGCGTCGGATACTGATGGTTCTGTTACTTTGGTTGAGTTTTTTCAAGGTACCACAAAGCTAGGAGAAGATACATCTGCCCCTTATTCATTTACTTGGTCTGGAGTAGCAGAAGGAAGTTATTCGCTAACTGCTATTGCAACAGATAATGATAATAATACAACAACTTCATCTTCTGTTAATATAATAGTTCGACCTGCTGGAGGATCAGATGGAGAATTACCCGATAGAGTAATTGTTGGATATTGGCATAATTTTGATAACGGTTCTGGTTTTATTCGTCCCGAAAATGTATCCTCTAAGTTTGATGTAGTAAATATTTCTTTTGCAGAACCTGTCTCTGGTAGTACTTCTCTTATTGATTTCACACCCGATCCGGCAAATATTTCTGATTCAGATTTTAGAAATGGTATTCAAATACTACAAAGTCGAGGGCAAGAAGTTGTGATTTCAATCGGTGGAGCAAATGGACTGGTGCAATTAAATACCATTGCCGAAAGAGATGAATTTGTTAGTTCTATGATTTCTATTATCGAAAATTATGGTTTTGACGGAATGGATATTGATTTCGAAGGGCAATCGTTATCACTTAATTTGGGAGATGATGATTTTCGTAACCCAACTACTTCGCGCATTGTAAATCTTATTGATGCAATTAATACGATAACGGATCATTTTGGAAATAAGTTCGTTCTTACTATGGCGCCCGAAACATTCTTTGTTCAATTGGGTTATAGTTTTTATGGTGGTATTTCTTCTGGAGCCGATAGAAGAGCTGGAGCTTACCTTCCGGTTATTCACGCTCTAAGAGATAAGCTTACTTTCTTACAAGTTCAATATTACAACTCTGGATCGATCACAGCTTTGGATGATCAGTTTTATGCTATGGGTAATGCAGATTTTTATGTGTCATTAGTCGATATGTTGTTAAAGGGATTTCCTATTACAAGAGATGCTTCTAAGTTTTTCCCAGCCCTTAGACAGGATCAAGTTTTAATAGGTCTTCCGGCTAATGCTAATGCAGGTGGTGGTTTTGCTCCGCCAGCAGAGGTTCATAAAGCCTTGGATTATTTAATTAAAGGAATTCCTTTTGGAGGTAATTATACGCTTACACAAACGTACCCTAATCTTAGAGGATTAATGACATGGTCTGTAAACTGGGATGCCTTTAATAATTTTGAATTTTCTGATCAGCATAGAGCATATTTAGATGCTTTAGGTAATAGTAACCCACAACCAACTATAAATATAACATCTCCGGTTAATAATGCCAATTTTGGAATAAACGATACTGTAATAATAAATGCAAATGCTTCAGATAACGGTAGTGTTACTCGGGTAGAGTTTTTTGTCGACGGTACAAGTGTAGGTATCGATACAACGAGCCCGTATAGTGGTACATGGAGCACAAATATCGCAGGATCATATAATATAACGGCAACAGTTACTGATAATTTGGGAGCAACTGTAACATCAAATCCTGTCTCTATTAATATTAATGATACTTCTAATGATCCGCCTGTAGTTACGATATCTTCACCTACAGCAGGAACAACTTTTGATCAGGGAACTACTATTACCGTTACTGCAAATGCATCTGACACCGATGGGACGATAACTTCTGTAGAGTTTTTTGCCGATAATGCAAGTTTAGGGATAGATACTACCAGTCCGTATAGTGTGGCATGGACTAATGCACCAGTTGGTACTTATAATTTAACAACCATTGCAATAGATGATAAAGGCGCATCAACTACTTCTTTACCTGTGCAGATTGTTGTGAGTTCAATTTCTGGTGATGGGTGTACGAATATACCCATATGGTCATCATCGAATACCTATACCCAAGGAGATGAAGTACAGCTTAACGGTAAAAAATATCTTGCAAATTGGTGGACTCAAAATAATCCAGAAACAAGTAATGGTCCTACAGGAAGTGGACAGCCATGGACATTATTGGGGTCCTGCTCAGGTGGTACCAATCAACCACCAAGTGTTAGTATAACATCTCCATCTACTGGCAGTGAGTTTGAAGAAAACACCACCATAGAATTAACTGCAAATGCTACGGATGACGGAAGTGTTACTCAGGTAGAATTTTTTAATGGAAATTCAAGTTTAGGAATTGATACAACAAGTCCATATAGTATTAATTGGGATAATGCTGCAGTAGGGGAGTATACTATAACTGCCGTTGCAACAGATAACGATGGTGTTAGTACAACTTCTAGTGCTATAAATGTTTCAATCATTGCTGTGTCAAATTCATTATCTGTAAGTATAACATCACCGAATGCAGGAACGGTATTTACACAAGGAAATGCAATTTCAATAACTGCTAATGCATCCACTACTAATGGCAATATTACATTGGTAGAGTTCTTTGATGGGACTACAAAATTAGGAGAAGATACAACAGCTCCTTATGGTATTACCTGGTCATCAGGAAGCTTAGGAAATCATTCTTTAACAGCTAAGGCTACAAATACAAATAATGATACAGTTACGTCGACTGCAGTAAATATTTCTATTACCGATGGTACACCGCCGCCGCCAACAGATCTAGCAAAACATATTATGGTAGGATACTGGCATAATTTTAATAATGGTGCTGCTGTATTGAATTTGGGAGATGTATCTACTGATTGGGATGTAGTAAACATAGCATTTGCTGAGCCTGCTACTTTTGGACAGGCGGATATGGCCTTTACGCCGAGCAATGATGTTACCACAGAAGCACAATTTCGTCAAGATGTCACTTTATTACAAAGTAGAGGACAAAAAGTACTTATTTCGATAGGAGGAGCTAATGGAAGAATTGAACTTCTTACGCCACAAGATGCTCAAACGTTTGCAAGTGCGATGATCGCTATTATTGAAGATTATGGTTTTGATGGTATGGATATCGACCTTGAAGGTACATCACTTGGATTATCCACAGGTGATACTGATTTTAGAAATCCAACATCTCCCAAAATCACCAATTTCATTGCTGGTACTCAAGCTGTATTAAATCATTTTGGTCCAGATTTTATACTAACCGCTGCACCAGAAACTGCATTTGTACAAGGAGGAAATAGCACATATGCAGGCTCATTTGGAGCATATTTACCCGTAATTTATAATTTTAGAAATAGATTAGATTATATACATGTACAGGATTACAACTCTGGATGTATGTTAGGTTTGGATGGTGTATGCTATTCTCAGGGTAATGCAGATTTTCATGTGGCTATGACCGAAATGCTGTTACAAGGATTTCCGGTAGCGGGCCATACGGTAAACTTCCCAGCTTTACGACCTGATCAGGTGGCTTTTGGGATACCTGCATCTCCACAAGCAGCGGGTGGCGGATATACTGCACCAGCCGAGGTGAAAAAAGCGTTGGATTATCTAATTAAAGGAATTCCATTTGGAGGTAGGTACACTTTAGTTAATCCTAATGGATATCCACAAATGAGAGGATTAATGACATGGTCTATTAATTGGGATGAGTTTTTTAATAAAGAGTTCTCATTAAACTACAGACCATATTTTGATGCCATTTTAGGGCAAAATTTATCTAAAGAAAATGGGTTCTTAGCTAGTGAGTTATTATCCTTAGATGTATTCCCTAATCCAATACGAACAATAGCCAATTTTAGATTTAATTTACAAAAAATGAGTAATGTTGATTTGCAATTGTATAACCTCTTAGGCAATAGAGTTCAAGTATTCAATAATAATACATACCTGAATAAAGGAATTCATGATTACCAATTAGATATGAGTGCTTTCCCTAACGGCATTTACTTTCTTAAATTAAAAGTAGATGGTGCAACTCAAACCTTGAAATTAATTAAGAACTAATTATAAACTAAATTTTAAATAAAAGAGATCGCTTAAATCCATTTAAGCGATCTCTTATTTTTTTTACTCAAGAATATTTCACTACAAATAGAAATATTGCGTGAGGATTTTTTAAATTAATAAACCTTGCCTCTTGAAAGAGTTGAAGTGGAGTCGGAGAGGGCCGTAGCGTCAAGCAAAGGCTTTAGAGCCCTTTGTAGCGTAGGAGCCAGGTGGCGCGCTGGCCGAATCCCCTGGATACACAAAATCCTGCCAATTGGCAGGATTGAAGTGGAGTCGGAGGGATTCGAACCCTCGTCCAAACAAGGAACAACATAGCTTTCTACACGCTTAGTTTTTGTTTAATTTTCGTCGATAAGAAAGACCAAAAACCGCCAACCTATCGCTTATTCTCAATTAAGTTTCGAAATTATATCAAGATCCTATAATTTCTAGGTTTACTTTTACGATACCTCATGATCAATCGCCGCAAACCAAGGCTCTTGAGAGGTATCCTGCTTGCTCACCTAGTGAGCCGAGGCATTATCCTACTATAATTCGGATTATGCAGCTAGGGCGTAGTTATTCTCGCCGTTTAAAAAAGTGAAATATGATATTTACGAGCTATATCCCAGCGCTCGGCGTGCTTACCATCCTATTCATCTCGCTGTCAAAACCAGTCGACCCCAAAAAATCATAGTGTAATGTCTATTTAACATCAAAAATGGTTGGCAAAGATAACTATAATTGTCATATCTTTAGCCGCAATTTTAAACTACAAAAAATATACCATTTCCATATGACCAAGTTCGGTATAATCAAAGAACGAAAAAACCCGCCAGATCGTCGTGTTGTATTTTCTCCTGACGGTTTAAAAAAAGCAAAATCAAAATTTACAGAAGCTTCTTTTGTAGTGGAAAACTCTGATATAAGGGTGTTTACAGATGTTATGTATGAAGATGCTGGTTTTACAGTGTCGAATAACGTTTCTGATGCAGAGGTTTTACTTGGAGTAAAAGAAGTACCTATTTCGGATTTAATACCCAATAAAAAGTACTTTTTCTTTTCGCATACCATAAAAAAACAGCCGTATAATAGAAATTTATTAAGAGCCGTCCTCGGAAAAAATATAGAGTTATATGATCATGAGGTAATTGTAGGGACCAATGGTTTTAGACTAATAGGATTTGGGCGATATGCAGGTATTGTGGGAGCATACAATGGAGTTAGAGCTTGGGGATTAAAATATAATACTTTTTCGCTTCCTAAGGCAAATATGCTAGATGATCAAAAAGCACTAGAAGTAGAACTTTCTAAAATTTCTTTACCAAATATTAAGATTGTACTTACCGGTAATGGTAAAGTAGGTTCGGGAGCCAAAGAAATTCTGGATGCGATGAAGATCAGAGAAGTTTCTGTAGAAGAATACCTAAACAATACTTTTGATGAGGCTGTTTATGTTCAGATAGATGTATTGGACTACAATAAGCGTAAAGATGGTACTGTAAAAGATAAAAGTGATTTTTATAATAATCCTGGTGAGTATATATCAGATTTTATGCGTTTTGCCAGCGTGAGTGATATGTATATTGCAGGACATTTTTATGGAGATGGAGCACCTTTTATTTATACTCGTAATGATGCCGCTTCCAAAGACTTTAATATTAAAGTTGTAGCCGATGTTTCTTGTGATATTGATGGTCCTGTGGCTTCTACGATTAGAGCATCTACAATTGCCGAACCCATTTATGGATATGACCCAATAACCGAAACTGAAATTGATTACAAAGATCCAAAAGCAATTGTAGTGATGGCAGTCGATAATTTACCTTGCGAATTGCCTAAAGATGCTAGTGAGGGATTTGGAGAAATGTTTCTGGAACATGTAATTCCGGCATTTTTTAACGGAGATCAAGATGGAGTTTTAGAAAGAGCTAGAATGACCAAAGATGGTAAACTCACTAAAAGATTTAATTATCTTCAGGATTACGTAGATGGTAAAGAATAATTTTATAATTAATTGTTAAGCGAAGTATGAAAACCAGCCAACTTGTTGAACAAATACTTAAAAAAAAATCATTCTTATGTATTGGTTTGGATGTAGATCTAAATAAGGTGCCAAAACATTTATTGGATAAAGAAGATCCGATTTTTGAATTTAATAAGGCTATTATAGATGCAACGCATCATTTGGCAGTAGCGTATAAACCAAATATCGCTTTTTATGAAGCTTACGGAATAACCGGATGGACATCACTAGCAAAAACTATTGAGTACCTAAATATAAATTACCCAGAAATATTTACCATAGCCGATGCAAAACGTGGTGATATTGGTAATACGAGTACCATGTATGCCAAAGCTTTTTTTGAAGATTTAGAATTTGATTCTATTACTATCGCTCCGTATATGGGTAAAGATTCTGTTGAACCATTTTTGGCTTTTGAAGATAAGCATACAATAGTATTGGCATTGACCTCTAATCAAGGGGCTTTTGATTTTCAAACCAAAAATACCGAAGGAAAAGAACTGTATAAACAAGTACTCGAAATTTCAAAATCTTGGGAAAATTCAGAAAATCTGATGTATGTGGTGGGCGCTACAAAGGCCGAATACTTTTCTGAGATTAGAAAAATTGTGCCAGATAGTTTTTTATTAGTACCAGGTGTAGGTGCACAAGGAGGAAACTTAAAAGATGTGTGTACATATGGTCTTAATGATCAAATAGGATTATTAATCAACTCTTCAAGAGGAATTATCTATGCTTCGGACACCAAAGATTATGCTGCTGCTGCTGCTGCCAAAGCATTAGAGCTTCAGAAAGAAATGGAAGTTATTTTAGAGAAAAGATAATAAAAAAGGAAGGAGAATTTTTAATAAAAAACTCTCCTTCCTTTTCTTTTAATGAATAGCACTAGCGTCTATTCGCGTTAAATACTTGTTTTGCATATCCATAGAGTCCATATGCAATGAACACTATAAAAAATGCCATGATACCGTAAATAATTACGCTTAGTAATACTGAATTCATAGCCCCGTGTATTTAATTAATAAAAATTCTTCTTTCTAATATAGGGCTTTTTTGACACAAAAACTAGTTTTAAACGGCTAGTTATTAATGATTTAAGAGTTTTTTAAGGTTTGTTTTAAATACTATGCAAAAATAAGATCAAGTTTATGATGTTTACAGATCAAATGAATAGAAAGGTACAGGTTTTGGATACTCCGAAGCGTATTGTTTCTTTGGTGCCTTCTCAAACAGAGTTACTTATAGCTTTAGGACTAAAAGATAGTATTGTTGGTATCACTAAGTTTTGTGTGCATCCCCTTAATTTGAGAAAAGAAAAAACAATAGTCGGAGGAACTAAAAAAATCAATTATGATGTTCTTAAAAAATTAAATCCAGATATTATTCTTTGTAATAAGGAAGAAAATAGTAAGGAGATTGTAGAGTCTTTAGAGAAGAAATATCCCGTACATGTATCGGATATTTTTTCTGTTAAGGATGCTCTGGGAATGATTATCCAATATGGCGAAATGTTTAAAAAACAGACCTTGGCCAAAGCGCTTGTTTCTGAAATAGAAACCGAAGAAGACTCGTTTCGAAGTTTTATAAAAGACAAGCCGAAAAAAAAAGTAGCATATTTTATTTGGAAAAACCCATGGATGGTAGCAGGTAAGAATACATTTGTGGATTACCTATTAAAAGAAAATGGTTTCAGTAATGTTTTTGGGCATATAGATCGCTATCCCGAAGTTTTGGATAATGATATTACCTCATTACCAAAGTTGGATTTAATTCTTTTGTCATCAGAGCCTTTTCCTTTTGCGCAAAAACATATAGAAGATGCTCAAAAAATGTATCCAAGTGCCAAAGTTGTTTTGGTTGATGGCGAGTATTTTTCGTGGTATGGGTCACGTTTACGCAATGCGTTTTCATATTTCAAAACCTTACATTAATTAGCGAATAGATAAACATTTCTTTAAATACTGTTAAGCGTATCTATAATCCGAAATAAGTTTATATTTTTGGCTTGCTAAATAACTTCTATTGCTTAATTATTCATTATATCAACATCCGAAAAGTATAGAGTGGGTGACCTTTGTTCATGGAGCAGGAGGCAGTTCTTCTATATGGTTTAAACAAGTTCGCGAGTTTAGAAAACATTTCAATGTACTTATATTAGATCTTAGAGGACACGGAAATTCTAAACCAGCTCTAAAAGATGCTTTCAATTCAAAATATACTTTCGATTCTATTACAGACGATATCGTAAAGGTTATTGATAAAGAGCATATTCAAAAATCTCACTTTGTAGGCATATCTTTGGGTACAATTTTGATTAGAAATCTGGCAGAAAAATACCCTGATCGTGTACAAAGTATGATTATGGGTGGCGCTATAATGAAATTAAATTTGAGATCTCAGATATTAATGAGATTAGGTATCGTGTTTAAATCTGTAATACCTTATATGTTGTTGTATAAGTTTTTTGCTTTTATTATCATGCCTAAAAAAAATCATAAGCAATCTCGATTGTTGTTTGCCAATGAGGCAAAAAAGCTATACCAAAAAGAGTTTGTAAGATGGTTTAGATTAACTTCAGAGATTAATCCTTTACTACGTTTTTTTAGGGCAAAAGATATAAAAATTCCGACTTTATATATTATGGGTGAAGAGGATTACTTATTTCTTCCCTCGGTTCAAAAAGTAGCTTCGTCTCATCGGCTATCTAGCCTTTTTATAATTAAAAACTCGGGGCATGTAGTAAATGTTGAACAACCCGAAATTTTTAATAGAGAAACGATTGCTTTTATAGGGCAATCCTAATGGGTTATTTAAATGGTAGTTTGATTTTCAAGCTTCTTTATTTCTGATAAAATCTCACTAGCTTGCTTATGCAATTGATCACTCTTATCCTTGTCTTTAATAGCTATTTTGTAGGCACTTTTCATTAACTTACAGTAAGAATACTGCAACTTTTGTAATTCGGTTTTATGTTTTAACCAGGTAAACATTTTTATCCTTTTATATACTACAGTACAAAATTAAAGGATATTACTTCTAAGCTTTCTTAAGGATGAGTTAACATTGTTTAAAGTTGTTATAAATGTCAAATAATGGTCAATAAAAGGTTTGTACAACTACATATTTTAATTATCCTGAAGAGCAAAAACTTTTCTTAACAAATCGGTAGTTCTTGAACTAAATTTTGTTCGAATTTCCTTTTCCTCCACAGCAATCATAGCATATACACCTTTAAGTGCTTCTTGCGTAACATAATCAGTAAGATCTGGATTTACATTATTGGTTAAAGGAAGTGCATTGTATTTATTGATAATATTAGACCAGATTTGATCTGCACCTACTTTAGAAAAAGACTTATTAATTACGGGGTTAAATTTTGAATATAGGGCAGTACTGGTTTTATTTTTAAGGTACCCCGTGGCCGCATCATCGTTACCTAAAAGGATTTGTCGGGCATCATTAAAGGTAATTTGTTTTACGGCATCCACAAATATAGGTGTGGCCTCTTTAACTGCATCTTCTGCCGCTCTATTTATTACTCGTAACCCTTCATCTGCCAGTTTGCTTAAACCAACATCTCTTAAGGTTTTGTCTACTTTTCGTAATTCTTGAGGCAGAAGAATTTTAACCAATTGATTTCTATAAAAACCATCTTTTTGCGTGAGTTTTGTAACTTGCTTATCGATACCATTATCCAATGCTTGTCGTAATCCATTGGCGATATCAATATTACTTACCCCAAAACCCCCAGTGGTGGTTTGTGGTAAACTGTTAACTACTTGTTGTAATTCTGCACATCCAGAAAGTAATAGTATAGCGAATATAAAGATGATTTTTTTCATGATTTCTTGTTAGATTTGAGAATACTAATATGTAATATGAATTCAAATTTAATTTTTTTAGCAGTATCTCTTTTAATTATTTCATGTAAAAATGAAAAAGATTCGATAAAAGACGAAATTATACCACCAATTAAATCCGATCAATATATCACTGTTTTAGGAATAGCCCAAGATGGAGGCTTTCCTCATATAAACAATACTGATGAGTTTGTGGCGGTTAAGAATAATGAAATAAAAAAAGAATTAGTAGTTTCTTTAGGTTTGGTAGACCATAATGAAGAAAAAAAATTTTTGTTTGAAGCTAGCCCTGATCTACCAGAGCAATTATCTATTCTGGATAATGAATATTTAAAATCGAACAGTATAATAGACGGAATATTTCTCACTCATGCCCATATGGGGCATTATACAGGATTGATGTATTTGGGCAGAGAGGCTATGGGAGCAAAAAACATCCCAGTATATGCAATGCCAAAAATGAAAACGTTTTTAGAAACAAATGGCCCTTGGTCACAATTAGTAGATTTAAAGAATATTGTAATCCAACCTATTCAAAAAGATTCGATAGTGTCAATTACGAAATCTTTGAAGGTAATGCCGTTTAGAGTACCGCATAGAGATGAATATTCAGAAACAGTAGGGTATAAGATTATCGGTAAGCATAAATCGGCATTGTTTATTCCGGATATTAACAAATGGTCACTATGGGAGAAAAATATTGTTGAGGAGGTGAAACAGGTGGATTATGCTTTTATTGATGCTACTTTTTTTAAGAATGGTGAAATACCGCGGCCTATGACCGAGGTTCCTCATCCGTTTATTGAAGAAACCATAAAGTTATTCGAAAACGAATCAAAAGAAATAAAATCCAAAGTCATTTTTATACATTTTAATCATTCAAATCCAGCTCTTGATATCAATAATAAAGAACGAATTATATTGGAGAGACAAGGTTATCGTTTTGCAAATTCTAGAGATGTATTCCCATTATGAAAAAATAACAGTTTTGTTATTGTACACCAATACCTTTCGCTCAATATGATGTTTGATAGCTCTCGATAGTACAATCTTTTCAAGATCTCTTCCTTTTAATATAAAATCTTGAACATTATGTACATGTGATACTCTTACAATTTCCTGTTCGATTATTGGGCCTTCATCCAGATCAGAGGTTACATAATGACTCGTGGCTCCAATGATTTTTACTCCTCTTTCATAAGCCGAATGATAAGGTTTAGCGCCAGGAAAGGCAGGTAAAAAAGAATGATGGATATTAATAATTTTATTAGGATATGTATTTACAAACTTTGGAGACAAGATCTGCATGTATCTGGCCAAAACGATAAAATCGATTTTATGCTCTTTAAGGATTTTGAGTTGTTCTGTTTCGGCCTGTGCTTTATTTTTTTTAGTAATAGGTATATGTTTGAAAGGAACATTAAAAGCTTCAGCAATAGGTTTAAGAGTGAGATGATTACTTATAATGATTGGTATTTTTATATGGAGTTCACCAGATGCATACCTTCCTAAGATGTCATACAAACAATGATCGTATTTTGACACAAAAAGTGCCATTTTGGGCTTTTTATCGGTATTATACATCTCCCAATGCATATTGTGATTTTTTGCGACTTCTTCATTAAAGGATTCTTTGAATTGTGCTAATTTTTTCTCGTCCTGATCAAATTCACATTCCAACCTCATAAAAAATTCTCCTAATTCGCGATCTACATGTTGTTCTATATAGACTGTATTTCCTTTTTTGTAGAGGATAAAGTTTGTAACAGTAGCAATGATCCCTTTTTTATCAGGACAGTTGATTAGTAAAGTAGTCTTTTTCATTGGTGAACACGTTTTCTGTAGATAAACTTACCCAGAAACCATAGTATTTACCAATATTTATCTCTGATATTCTTTAAAAATCGCAGTTTTTACCGAATTGCAATTTTGCGATATGTTTTTCTAAAGAATCATTAATACAAAAGGTTGATTTGTTTTCAAATCAACCTTTTGTAGAGTAACTTATTAATAAGTGTTATTTTACTTCGTCAATTGCATTACTGATTAACGTTTTGATATGATCTTTATGTGCTTTGGTTAATGTATTACCTGACCCATTAGAAATCATAGAACGCACTTTTTTAAGATTGTAAAGCGCCATCGATTTAGCAGCGTTAGTATACTTTATTCTTTGTTCAGGATTTGATTTTGCTAAAATACGTATCAGTTTTTGAGTGTATTCTAATTGTAAATTCTGTCTAAATGTATTGATACTTCCTGATACATCTTTTTGAAATATAGCATTGTTTAAATCTGTCATATATTCAGATAATGAATAGGTATTTCCGTACAATTCAGAATCAGTTATTCTTTGTAAAGTGTTTGGATGCAAAATGTGATCTAAAATTCTTTTCTGATAGCTCAAAACTACTTCATGAATCTTTGGATCCTCTGGTCCTCTGAAGAAATTATATCCTCTTCGCTGTATGGCAATATAATTATATAGATCATTAGGAACATCATATGCATTAGGTGCAAAGACATATTTGCTTAAAGCTTTCATTGCTCTTTTTTGGTCTTCATAACTTACTGGTGTGTAGGGTTTTAAATTATTATCTTGCCCAATCATACTCCTGTCTACATAAACACCGCCTATAAATCGAGAAATTACATCACCGGCACGACCGTATTGTCGTCGTAGAATAAAATAAGCTTGTCTCAACTCTTGATAAGATTGCCCCTTTTTATTAAATTGATTTTTAATTTGTGGCATAAGTTGATTAACCAATTCCATTCTGTTGATAGAGTATGTGATTTGATCATTAGATAAATCCCCAGTCATAACTCTTGGATCTATCGCTTTTCCTGGAGAACGCATATCATCTGCATCATTACCAAAAATTAATTCAGGTTTATTAGATTGGTCGGCGATTTTTTCTAATTCATTCGCAGACTTTACAGGTGTATAGCCGTATTGAATAGCCCAAACATCATATGGTCCTACAGTGGTCGAAAAATATTGTCCTTGATTTATTTTGTCATTGGTTAAATTAATAGCAGTATAATCCATCACAGAACCTGTAAGACATTTTCCTTTTATAAATTCTTTGTCAGCAAGTTGTTCTGGAGAGAATAATTGACTAGCTTTCATATTATGATTTAAACCAAGTGTATGTCCTACTTCATGCATTATCAATTCTTTCATAGCTTCTCTTTTCATGCCGTTCATTTCATTATCATTAGAACCAGATGCTAATAAGGCCGTTTGACCAAAAAGTGAATTTTCTTGCATGATATATCCATAAGAGCAGTATTGGTGTTTGTTTTTATCTAGTGGAGAAGAAAATTTTTGATTTTCGGACTGGTCGTTGGCAGTAAGGTTAAATAACCTATCAAATTTTACACGATTGGTATGAAAAACATATTCTAACATAATATCGGCTCCCAAAATTTGCCCTGTTCTTGGATTAACAAAACTAGGCCCATACCCTCCAAAAGGAGGTTGTGGGGAAGAGGTCCATCGTAAAACGTTATATCTAATATCACCTGCATCCCATTGTGCATCATCGGGTTGAGTTTTTACCACTATTGCATTTTTAAAGCCCGCTTTTTCAAATGCCTTGTTCCATTCTAACACGGCTTCCTTAATAGTCTCTCTAAATTCTACAGGAGTGGTATTTTCAATCCACCACTCGATAGGTTGGATAGGTTCGGAGATAGCCGCTGCAGGATCTTTTTTTATTAAATTCCAACGATGTACCAGATCTCTATAAGGAGTCGGACTAGTAGACGTCATATCGGTAACTTGAGTAAGAAAATAACCTACTCTCGGGTCATCATATCTAGGCTGATATTTATTCTTGGGCATGGCAATTAAACTATGCTCTACTTTAATGGTAATGTTTCTTCCATCACTTACAGCGTTAGATCCACCATTAAGAATAGATGGATTAGTGTAGACATAATGACTATTGATATTAGTGTTTTCGGGATAATTTTTTATCGATTTAATTTTAGTTTTATCATTATCAAGTTTCCCTACTTTAAAAGCAAAAGGTGATTGTTTAGGAAATGTAGGAGCTTTAACTTGTTGAAAAGTCTCTTTAAGAAAAAGATTGTCTGATTTAATGAGGTATAGTCCTTTTTCTTTATCATGAGCTTCTACTTTCAGACTAGCCATAATACCTTCACTAATATTTGCACTAGAGGATTTTGAGAGGGCATTATTTTTGTCAAAATAAAATGACGAATTTTGAGTGATAAATTCTATTTTATTATAATGTTTCTCGATTTTAAAAACTTTAGAACCGCGATATGCTCCTCGAAAAGTACCAGCATCTAGAACTCCATCAGAAATTTGACTAAAATAGATGAATTCCTTTCCTATTTGATCTTTATTGATTAGCATATGAGTAGTTCCGTCTATAGAGTCTCTATAGATTGTAAATAACCCTTCAATTTTTTCACTTTTTTTTACAAGTTCCTCTATGGTCTTCTCTTTACCTTCTTTTGTAGAGTCTACTTGTTCTTTTTCTCCTTTTTTCGATTTCTTTCTCTTTTTTTGAGCGCTAATGTCTTGGATTCCAATTCCTACGATGAAGAGGAACGATAGGAATAATATTCTGTTTTTTGTTGATGTTAATTTCATTTTAAAATAATTTTTTATTCGAATAGGTGTTGAAGATATCGTTTTCTTATATTAGTTTATAAGTGTTTAACAGTCTCGTTAACAATAATTAATTGTTCTATGCGTCTCAATTTTGTAATTTGAACCTTATTAGAAGAACATAAGCTTAAGTTGGTTATAGTATCCATAATAAGTTGATAAATATGGATAAGTAAATTATATAATTCTAAAAAAATAATCCTTTTTGATGCGTATTTCGTAAATTAGCGCCATCAAAATCACTATTTATTGTCAATGGAACAAATTGCACCCTATACACCCAAGAATAAAGTAAGAATTGTTACTGCAGCATCATTATTTGATGGACACGATGCGGCCATTAATATCATGAGACGTATTATCCAATCAACTGGTGTTGAGGTAATACATTTAGGACACGATCGCAGTGTAGAAGAAGTAGTTAATTGCGCAATACAAGAAGATGCCAATGCTATAGCAATGACGTCGTATCAAGGAGGGCATAATGAATATTTTAAATATATGTATGACTTGCTTAAAGAAAAAGGAGCAACGCATATTAAAATATTTGGCGGTGGCGGAGGAGTAATTCTTCCTGAAGAGATAAAAGATTTGATGGATTATGGAATTACCCGAATTTATTCTCCAGATGATGGGAGAGAGTTAGGATTACAGGGAATGATAAATGATCTTGTAATGCAGGCAGATTTTCCAATAGGAGATGGATTAAATGGAGAAGCAGATCATCTGGCCGAAAAAGAAATAGGAGCAATTGCACGAGTAATTTCTGCAGCCGAAAACTTTCCTGAAATTGCAAAGAATACACTAAACGAAATACATAAAAAAAATAAAACCTCAAAAACTCCTGTATTAGGTATTACCGGTACTGGGGGAGCCGGTAAATCATCGCTGGTAGATGAATTGGTTCGTCGATTTTTAATCGATTTTCCGGAAAAAACTATGGGAATCATTTCTGTAGACCCTTCCAAACGAAAAACAGGAGGTGCGTTATTAGGAGATCGTATTCGCATGAACGCTATCAATTCTCCTAGAGTATATATGCGTTCTTTGGCTACACGTCAATCCAACTTGGCATTATCTAAATATGTAGCTGAAGCTATTGAAGTATTAAAAGCAGCAGAATTTGATTTAATTATTCTTGAGACTTCAGGAATTGGGCAATCGGATACAGAAATTTTAGAACATAGTGATACTTCTCTATATGTAATGACTCCCGAGTTTGGAGCGGCTACTCAGTTAGAAAAGATCGATATGCTTGATTTTGCAGACTTGGTAGCTATTAACAAATTTGACAAAAGAGGTTCTCTGGATGCTTTACGAGATGTAAAAAAACAGTATATGCGTAATCATAACCTTTGGGATACGCATCAAGATGATTTACCTGTATATGGCACGATTGCTTCGCAGTTTAATGATCCAGGCATGAATACATTGTATAAGGCCATTATGGATAAAGTGGTTGAAAAAACAGGAGCAGCGCTAAAATCTGATTTTCATATTTCTAAAGAAATGTCTGAAAAGATATTTGTAATTCCGCCTAGCAGAACAAGATACTTGTCTGAAATAGCAGAGAATAATAGAGGGTATGATAAAACAGTGAGTACGCAGGTAGAGGTTGCTCAAAAATTATATGGTATCTATAAAACGATCTGTAGTGTTGCCGATGTTAATTTTATAGGATTGTCTAAAAATGGTATTGAGGATGACAACCTTCGTAAAGTAACAAATGACGATAATTCGGATTTCTTGAAATTATTATTGGCAGAATTTGATAGAGTAAAACTTAATCTTGACCCATATAATTGGGAAATTATAACGGGTTGGGCAACTAAACTCAAAAAATATAAAGACCCTATTTACTCGTTTAAAGTAAGGGATAAGGAGATTAAAATTGAAACACATACCGAGTCGTTATCGCACACTCAAATCCCTAAAGTAGCTTTGCCAAAATATGAAGCTTGGGGCGATGTTTTAAAATGGTCTTTACAAGAAAATGTTCCGGGAGAGTTTCCATATGCATCAGGTTTATATCCTTTTAAACGAACGGGAGAAGATCCAACACGAATGTTTGCCGGAGAAGGAGGGCCAGAACGTACTAACCGACGTTTCCATTACGTAAGTTTAGGAATGCCAGCAAAACGTTTGTCTACAGCTTTTGATTCGGTGACATTATATGGTAATGACCCAGATCATAGACCTGATATCTATGGTAAAATTGGTAATGCAGGTGTATCTATTTGTTGTTTGGACGATGCAAAAAAATTGTATTCTGGTTTTGATCTTACCCATGCAATGACATCTGTGAGTATGACCATAAATGGTCCAGCACCTATGTTATTAGGATTCTTTATGAATGCTGCAATTGATCAAAATTGTGAGAAGTATATTAAAGAAAATGATCTGGAAGTCGAGGTCGAAGGAAAGATTAAAAAAATATATAAAGATAAAGGAGTTGAGCGTCCTCAATATCAAGGCGAACTTCCTGAAGGTAATGATGGATTAGGATTGATGTTATTAGGAGTTACAGGAGATCAAGTACTGCCAAAAGACGTTTATGACAAGATTAAAGCAGAAACTCTAAATACGGTTAGAGGTACTGTACAAGCAGATATATTAAAAGAAGATCAAGCGCAAAACACATGTATTTTCTCTACAGAATTTGCATTGCGATTAATGGGAGATGTACAGGAATATTTTATAGAAAAACAAGTTCGAAACTTTTACTCAGTATCCATATCGGGATATCATATAGCAGAAGCAGGTGCCAACCCAATTACGCAACTAGCATTGACCCTGGCTAATGGATTTACATATGTTGAGTATTATTTAAGCCGCGGAATGGATATTAATAAGTTTGGTCCAAACTTATCTTTCTTTTTCTCTAATGGTATCGATCCAGAATATGCTGTAATTGGTCGTGTCGCTCGTAAAATTTGGGCAAAGGCACTAAAACATAAATATGCTGCCAATCCAAGAGCGCAAATGTTAAAGTACCATATCCAGACTTCTGGTCGATCGTTACATGCTCAGGAAATTGACTTTAATGACATTCGTACTACGTTACAGGCATTATATGCCATATATGATAATTGTAATTCTTTGCATACTAATGCATACGATGAGGCTATTACCACACCAACTGAAGAGTCGGTACGTAGAGCTATGGCAATACAGTTGATTATAAATAAAGAATTAGGTCTGGCTAAGAACGAAAACCCTATCCAGGGATCTTTTATTATCGAAGAATTAACAGATCTGGTTGAAGAAGCTGTACTAACAGAATTTGATAGGATAACCGAACGTGGTGGAGTTCTGGGAGCAATGGAAACTATGTACCAGCGTAGTAAAATACAAGAAGAAAGTTTGTATTACGAAACTTTAAAACACACCGGAGAATTCCCAATTATTGGTGTAAATACATTCTTAAGTTCTAAAGGATCACCAACGGTTACTCCTGGCGAGGTTATTCGTGCTACTGAAGAAGAGAAACAATATCAGATTACCATATTAAATAACCTTCATAAAGCCAAAGATGATGTAGCTGCCAAAGCACTTACTCAAGTACAGGAGGCTGCGGTACAGAATCAAAATATTTTTGAGATTTTAATGGAAGCTACCAAAGTATGTTCTTTAGGACAAATAACGGCAGCCTTATTTGAAGTAGGAGGACAGTATCGCAGAAATATGTAATATCAAAAATTAATAGACATAGGTTAAAAACCCTGCTCAAGAGCAGGGTTTTTCGTTTGCAAGAGTTTCTTTATCTTTAGAGAAAAAGGAATACATTTGTTTACCACTATAGAATATACTGTTACTGCTATTGTTTGTTTGATTTCGGCAATTGTAATTCAACGCATTTTTAGCAAAGAAAAACTTCGAGGTGCAGATCAAAATGCTATCCAAGGGATAAAATGGTTTGGATTGGCTATTTTCGTTTGGGGATTGGGAGCCTTTATTAACCTTATTTTGGTGACAGGGTTACAGTGGTCGCCTACCAATAAAGTTTTAATTTACCTGGGAGTATTAGTTTCACTGGCAAACTCTTTGTTTATCATTTTGTCACTCCCTTCTATAGAACATCAAAAAAAACCAGGGATATTGGTTCGACTTGCAGAGCGTTTTAGTATTGGCGAATTTGTAGGTTTGTACTGTGGGGTGCTAGGTATGATAACTTTTGTCTTTATCGCATCTTCTTATGGTAATGCAGAAATTAGCAATAATTTCATTTGGCTTATCGATATACCTATTTCAATCTTGGTGGCTATTTCTTTACTATTTGAACTTAATAAAGCATTTGTCGGAAGACATATGAAATTTATGTACCTACCAACTTTTGTTTTGTTTGTTTTGATTGTAATAGCAGTTTCGCATAGGATGATTCCACAAGACAAGGTTTTACAATTTATAGATCAAGAGTTTTGGAGTATTTTGGGTAGTATCACCGCTATATCGTTTAAATTTCTATTTATTCTGCTTTTTTCAATTCTTTTATATAGTTGGAAATTCCTTTCTGAAAAAGAACAACAACAAAATCTAGCCGAAGAACTAGAAAATCAAAATATAGAACTTAAAAGAATAAATGAGCAATATCAACTGGCAAATGAAAGTCACCTGGATACTATTAAATCTTTAAAAAAGAATTTACACGCCTTGCAAGAAACGTCTAAGATCGAATTTTCTGAACGGCAATGTGAAGTTTTGGGATACCTAGCTCATTATGGCGATCATAAGTCCTATACCGAAATAGCTCAAGCAATGCACATCAGTACTGATGGGTTTCAGACCCATATTCACCAGATCAAGAAACTGCTTAATGTGAGTGGTGCTGGAGGAAAAGAGCAGTTGGTAGCCTTTGCCAAATCAAATAACTTTCTAAAATACACATCATTTTAACGATAGTACTTAACCGTATGGTTAACCATTTTATATATAAAATTTGAGTAGTACTTAACCTTTTCTGTGAATAGTTTTTCGGACAAATTGCCAGAAAAACTTTATCATGACTATTTCTTATCTCATATCACAACAAAATTTAGACGAACAGATAAACGAAGTTTTTGGAGAGGCTACAAGTTGGTTTGTAGATGCTATTTTAGCCCAAATTCCTATTACAGATACTGTGGGTATACCGTGGGTACTGCTTGTATTGTTAATGGGAGCAATATATTTTACAGTGTACTTTAGATTTGTAAATATCCGAAGCTTTTTTACAGCTATACAAGTCGTAAGAGGTAAATATGATTCTTTAGAAAAATCAAATACAGAGGAAGATAATGAGACCAATACAACCACCAAAGGAGAAGTAAGTCATTTCCAGGCATTGACTACGGCGGTTTCTGCAACGGTTGGGTTGGGTAATATTGCTGGAGTAGCGATAGCATTATCAATAGGAGGACCCGGTGCAACGTTATGGATGGTATTAATAGGGATATTAGGAATGTCATCAAAATTTGTAGAATGTACTTTGGGAGTTAGGTATAGAGAAATAGACTCAGAGGGAAAGGTGTATGGAGGCCCAATGTATTATTTGAGTAAAGGATTAGGCGAAAAAGGATATGCAAAATTTGGAAAGGTTTTAGCAGTACTTTTTTCTATAATGTGTGTTGGCGGATCTTTTGGAGGAGGAAACATGTTTCAAATAAATCAGGCTTTTAAGTTATTTGAACATGTCGTATTACCTCAACATGTTTCTGTACAAGGATATGCATGGGTTTTTGGGCTTATTATGGCAATTTTGGTTGGAGTAGTTATCATAGGCGGTATTAAAAAAATAGCCAGTGTTACCGATAAGATCGTGCCATTTATGGTGGTAACATATATCATTGCTGTTTTGATTGTTTTAATCTTAAACAGTAGTGCAATACCCAATGCTTTTATAGCCATTTGGGATGGTGCTTTTAATTCTGAAGGTATCGTAGGAGGTTTTGTCGGGGTGCTTATTCAGGGGCTAAGGCGAGGTGCTTTTAGTAATGAAGCAGGTATAGGGAGTTCCTCAATAGCACATAGTGCCGTAAAAACTCAATTTCCGGCAAGTGAAGGGTTAGTAGCACTATTAGAGCCTTTTATAGATACTGTAGTAGTTTGTACCATGACAGCATTGGTTTTAATTATAACAGGGCAAATAGATACGGGAGTCGAGATTAATTCGGAACGAGGTGTACTTCTTACCGCCTCTGCACTAGAAAGTGGAATATCATGGTTTCCGTACTTGCTTACCATAGCTGTATTATTATTTGCTTTTTCGTCTATGATTTCATGGTCCTATTATGGATATCAATCATGGAGCTATCTTTTTGGAAGAGGAAAACGAACAGAGTATATATATAAGTTTATATTTTGCTGCTTTACAGTGATTGGTGCTGCAGCCACCTTGGATGCAGTAACAGACTTTAGTGATGCGATGGTTTTTGCGATGATGGTACCTAATATGATTGGTTTGTTTTTATTAAGCCCCAAAGTATCACAAGAGTTAAAAAAGTATAAGAGTAGTATAACAAATATGTTAAAGTAGTTATATAGCATAATAATACATGTGATTTTTTTGATTTTTTTTATCTTTAAAAAAACACAAACATCATGCAAAAATTACTCATTGGGCTACTTATTACCACATTATCATTTGGACAACAGAATCAGGTAAAAGCTTTGGTTGGCGGAACACTAATAGATGGTTATGGATCTACACCCATAAAAAATAGTGTGATCATTATAGAAGGAGATAAAATTAAAGCGGTTGGAACAATAAAAACCTTGAAAATTCCGGAAAATGCTAAGGTTATTTCTACCGAAGGAATGTCGGTATTACCTGGTCTTTGGGACATGCATGTGCATACCATGATTAATGGTCATGCGGATTACTCGTATTGGGACAAAACATATCCTCCATTATTAGAGGATGTAATTATGCCGGCTTCTGCAGAGCAATTATTAATGGCTGGGGTCACTAGTGCAAGAGACCTTGGGGCTCCGCTTAAGGAAAGTATTTCTGTAAGAGATCGAATTAATAAAGGAGAAATCCCAGGAGCAACATTATACGTTTCAGGACCATTTATCCAGAAAAAACCATATCCGGGAACCGAGGCCTTTAGGTGGGGAATCAATGGGGCAGAAGATGCCAGGAAGAAAATTAAAAAATTGGCAGATGCGGGTGTTGATTGTGTTAAGTTGATCGATCAAGATCAAATGACCAAAGATGAATTAAAAGCAGTTGTTGACACCGCTCATAAATATAATTTAAAAGTGGTTGCTCATGGCCATCGACCTCAAGAAATCAGAGCAGGACTTCTGGCAGGAGTTGATTGTTTTGAACATACGGGTTTATCATCGGCACCCAGATATCCTGATGATGTAATGGCGGCTGTAAAAGAGCGAACTGCACAAATGAATCTAGGGCCTTTATTTTGGTGTCCGACAGTAGAAGGATTATATAATTATGAATATGTAAGAGATAATGGAGAGCATCTGGATAATGATTCATGGCATAGAGGCTTACATGATACAATTATTGCCGATATAAAAAATAGTTTCGAACATAAGGATAGATTACCATATTTTCAATTAACGCCTATGCGAAAACCTACTTTGCAGACAAAAATTAAACAATTAATGGATGCAGGAGTAGTGTTAATGATCGGAACAGATAGTGGGATCCCGATGAAATTTCATAGCCAATCTACCTGGAACGAATTAGACGTTTGGGTAAATGAGTTTGGGATAGATCCGATGTATGCAATACGTGCAGCTACATATTGGCCCTCCTTATGGACCGGTGTCGCTGATGAGGTAGGTACAATTACCGAAGGTAAATATGCAGATATTATTGCTGTTAAAGGAGATGTGTTAAGACACATAAATCTACTTCAGAATGTAGATATGGTCATTAAACACGGAAAAAGATATAAATGAGGTTTCTAGTTGTTATAGTGCTATGGAGTATTCCTTTTTTCGGAAACGGACAGATTGTTTTTGAAAAAGGTAAAATCATGGACTCGATACCTATTTCAAAGAATAATAAAGAAACCTTTGCGCTGTATCTTCCGAAATCTTATGTGTCGAGCGAATTAAATACCGTCGTATTTATATTTGAACCGGCAGCTCGTAGTAAAATTGGGATCAAACCTTTTATAGAAGCTTCAGAAAAAAATAATTATATTTTGGTGTGTTCTAATAATACCAGAAATGGACCATATCAGAAAAACTTTGATATTACAAATAGATTGTTTGATTATGTATTTTCAAATTTTAATATTAAAGAAGATCGGATTTTTTTGGCAGGATTTTCGGGAGGCGCAAGATTGGCTTCCTCAATCGCGGTACTCACCAATAAAATGGCAGGGGTGATTGCTTGCGGAGCGGGGTTCTCTACTACCCAATCTCATGTTCCAACTATACAAAAATTCGCCTATGCTGCCATTTGTGGAGACTTAGATATGAATTTTACCGAAATGATCAGATCCAAAGAGTACATGGATAAACTCAATTTTAATCATACGTTGTTTACATATAATGGAGATCATAGTTGGCCTCCCTCAAAAGAAATAATAAAAGCCTTTGATTGGTTAGAAATACAATCTCATAATAAAGGAGTAAAAATTAAAACGAATATAGAGCTAAAGCAAAGTTATCAAACCAATTATGCATTGGCTCGTAATGCAGAACTAAATAAAGGATGGTTTCAAGCCTTGGAAAACTATGAGCGAATAGTAAGTACGTATTCGAAGTTTTATAATTTGGATAGTATTAAAACCAGAATCAAAAGGATTAAGAAAAATAAAGAGTATAAGGTTTCATTAAAAAAGTTCTCTAAAGCTTTAGTAAAAGAAGATCTTATAACAGAGAAACTACATACCCGATTTTTACAAGACTTTATTAATCCTGATCAAAGCGATATGAAATGGTGGAAGCGAGGATTAAATGTGTTAGAAAAACCTTTGGGTCCAGAAATGGATAAAATGGTAAAAAGACTGAGATATAAGGTATTTGCATGGACAATTACGATGACGAATCCATACATAAAGGATGCTACAAATATTGAACAAAAACGATATTGTGATAAAATTAAAAAATTAGTCTACCCCGGACTACGATCAATCAGATAAGGTTATAATGTCATTATCCAGCTATGCTGAAGTCTTTTAAATTTTCTGAGTTCTTTTCGAAGCAATACAACAAATTCTTTTCCGTTACTTTCGGATTGTTCTAAACGTTCGCAATTTTTATACAACTTATTTGTGATACGAATTAATGAATTAGCATGTTTGATTCTGTCATCTTGAAAAACCTGATTTTCTGCGTTGATAATATTAGGAACTAGTGCATCAGATTGCCTAATAATATCACCTGTAAAATAGATATTAGGGTCCTCATTTCCGTTTTGTTGTAATGGAGCCAGATCATGGATAAGATAATTCGAAATGCTTCTTGAAAGGGTAAAAATTTCAAGAGCCTTCTTATAAAGTCTTTTATTTTGTGGCGGTGTTCTCATAACAATTTCTATTTCAAAAATACTGCTATTTTTAGTATTTTTTCTTTTGAAATTAAGGTAAAAACATTAAATTACCTTTTAATTTAATTAGAAATACATTTTTTTATTTAAAATGAAAATAGACTCGACAAACTGGAATATATTGCAATGTTTACAACAAAACGCTAGGTTATCAAACGCCGAGATCGGAAGAAAAGTGGGGTTAAGTTCTCCTGCTGTTGCCGAAAGAATAAAAAAGATGGAGGATTATGGTGTTCTTAAGGGATATAAGGCAGAAGTGTTATATACAAAAGTAGGATATCAATTAAAGGCAATTATTACATTACGTGCTTTTATGGGAAGATTGAAACCTTTTATGATAAAAGTATCTTCTTTTAATGAAGTCCTAAACTGTTATCGAATTACTGGTAATGAAAATATTGTTATGGAGGTAGTGTTACGTGATCAGATACATTTGCAGGAATTTATTGATAGACTAATCACCTATGGTGAGGTTAAAACTCATATTATTCTTTCTAATTTGATAGAAAACAACCCAATTAAGGATTTTACGGGGTTAAGTGAGTTAGAACTATAGTTTTGGCATAAGATTTGTGTATACTATAATAAAGAATAGTCTTTGACTTGCGTGAGGACATTAGTTAGGGAAAACTAAAGAGAGTGTGAGGGAAAGATTAAAAACACCTAGACTGCTATCTAGGTGTTTTTTTATGATATTTTTTATACTCAGTGGCACCTTTTTTGTGGTATTTTTTTGATAAATTTATTCATGCACAATCATCTATGGGGAGAATATATTCTAGTCTGGTTTTACTTTTTATGATAACTCTTTGTCATGGACAGAGCCAACTTACTCTAAAAAAAGGAATCGTTACGGACTCCTTGTTAGTTCCTTCGACAGATAATCATTTTAGTATTTATATACCAAGAAATTTTGATCCAAATAAAAATTGGCCAATTGTTTTGGGCTTTGACTCTTTGGGTAGGGAGTCTGGTTTAACCAGGTTATATATGGCTGCTGCCGAAGAATTAGGGTATATTGTTGCTGTTACTAATTTTAAAAGTAGTCAAACACCCAAAGAAAAGGTTAATTATGTTCCGATTTTTATAGAACATATTTTTTCTCTTTTTCCAATTCAAAAAGGAAGAGTATATGTTACAGGTGTAGGAAAAGATGCCGAAATTTCAAGTCTGTTGCCCGTACTAATTCCGGATAAAATATTTGGTGTAATTGCCATGGGGGATAGCTATTATTATAAACCCAATATGCGAATCAATAAGAATTTCTCTTATATCGCAACGGTAAATGGCGGTAATTATAGGTATAAGCATCTTTTTAAAAACAAGAATTTCTTGAAAAGAAAGGCTATTGCGGCTGATGTTTTTGTACACGAAGGTGATTCTGATTTCCCAGATATTGGGTTGATTAAAAAAGCACTTTCTACCTTTACGGTACAGGCTATGTTAAAAGGTAGAATGCCAAAAGATTCTATATGGGTGCAAAATAAATTCCAAGAAGATGTACATACTGTTGATCAATATTTAAATAAAAGAAAGTATATATTGGCCTCCGATGAGTTAAAACGAATCAAGATTCTTTATAATCCATTTTTTGATACAAGTTACCTGAAAGAAAAACAAAAAGAGATCAAAAAACGTACTGGTTATAAACGGCAACGAAGATTAAAATCGAAGTATCATAACAAAGAGACTTATTTAAGAGAGGTTTACTCGTTTTCGATAGATGAAGATATAGATTTGCTTAATTATGAAAATTTGGGATGGTGGCAGCATGAAGTTTCAAAACTCGATACGCTTATAATAGGTAAAGAGAAATATGCACAAAATATGGCCAAAAGGGTTAAAGGCTTTCTAAAATACATACTAAATAGCCATAAGGCAGTAGAGCAGAATCGTAAGGATAATTTTGAGAGAAAAATGTTTCTTAATGTTTTTAGCACAATAGTGGACAAAAAAGATTTTGAGTCCTATAAACGGGTTATTTCTTTTAGTGCAAGAGATCAAGATTATGAGACGGCATTGTTCTATTTGGAAAAAATGTTACAGAACGGATATAAGGATTTTGAAGGCTTATATACTATAGAAGGAACATTAGCATTAAAATTGTCTAAAGATTATAATAGATTAATCAAAAAATACCTCGGAAATTCCAAATATTTCTTTTCAAAATAAAGTGAAATCATAAAATTTTGTGTATTTCATCGATTTTTTATGTTTTTTATCGTTATTTTTTTTGTAGTTATAATAATTTTACCTTAAATTTACTATATCTTAAAAATACTTGGTGTATGATCTATAATTAACATTTTAAGCTGTGTGACGATATGGATTTAAAATATTAATTTGGAATACATCAGGGACAAATTAGGTGTGAGGACATTAGTCTAAAGACCCCAAATCTTGAAACTAAAGAGAGTACGTAGTTTGGCCCGAAATAAAAAAGCATCTACCCCAGTAGATGCTTTTTGTTTTGCTATTATTTTATGACCAAATGAGGAACTTCTTCAAGTTTCCAGTCAATTACCAAACCACCAGCCAAAGATCGTGCTATTTCTGCTCCATAAAGAAATTCACATAAATAAAGAGCTGCTTCAAAACTCTTTGCTCCTCCTGCAGATGTTATATATTTTCCGTCATGAACAAATAAAACTTCTTTTCGGATATCCAGATCAGGAAACATAGCTCGCATTTTGTCAATATCACTAGGAAAAGTTGTTGATACCACACTATCAAGCACGCCAGCTTTAGCCAAAACAAATGCTCCGTCACAATGAGAAGTCATGTACAAAGCGGTTTTATCAACCTGCTTAACAAAATTTATCATTGCAGAATCATTTAGATCAGTATCCAAATGATGTTCTGCACTGGGTACAACCAGGATATCTATTTTGGGAATCGAGTCTTGAGTATAATTATAATCGGGGATTATTTTTACTCCTTCAAAAGTAGTTATGGGAGCATCGCTATTGGCAACAGTAAAAACATTCATTTGTTTGATGTTTTTTCGATATTGTGTATGTTGAAATATATCGTAAGGGGCCGTAAATTCGGTGTTATACGTTCCATTCATAATAAGAAAAGCAACATTATATCGATTAGGCTCTAATTTTGGAAATTTCTTTTTCTTTAGTACAGTTTCAACTTCAGTATTTTTAGAAATTGGCGGATTTTCTTTTTTCAATTCTGTACAGCCAACAATTGAAAGTATTAAGAGAGTAAAAAATATATTTTTCATAATGATAAGTTTAATAACGTTAACCTATGGGTTTTTCAGTAGTTAATCTGTGTCTCACAATAAAAAGTAAAGCTGTCCCTATAGTTGCAATCCCTACCATAAAAAGCCAACTATTGGCATAACCAAAATTAGCAATAAATTGCATTCCTGAGTTGTGTCCAAAAATATGCGCAACAGAAAAAGACATTGCGTACAATCCCATATAGGCTCCTTGTCTTCCTTTTTTGGATCGATCTAGGGCAAATGCGTTTCCAAAGGGGAAAGCAACCATTTCACCCAAAGTAGCAATGATCATACCTATTACTAATATTCCTGCCCAAGGTGTAATTAATAATAAGGCAAAACTTATACCCGTAAAAATAAACCCGGATATAACGTTTCCGATTTGTGAAATTTTAGTTTTTTCGAGATATGCAATCAACGGCATTTCTAAGAAAAATATCAGTGCACCGTTAAGGGCAAGCAATAGACCAATGTTCTCTTCTGATATGTGATGTATCTCTTTATAGTATAAAGGTACAGTTGAGAAATATTGAACAAAAATAAACCCAAAAAGCCCTAAAGAGATTAGAAATAACATATACGTACCATCTCGATAGGCAGGGATAGGATTATCTATGATAATTTCTTTATCTAGTTCTCGAGCTTTTTTAGGATTTAGAGTTTGTATCATTACTATTCCGGCAATAATACAAGTGATACCATCAACCCAAAATAATCCAGAGTATCCTATAGATGCTATAATTATCCCCCCTAAAGCCGGACCGGCTGAAAAGCCTAAATTAATGGCTAATCTTATAAAAGTAAGGGATCTGGTTTTGTTTTCGGGTTTACTATACGCGCTTAAAGCCACAAAAAATGCCGGGCGTGCTGTATCGGCAATTGCTATAAGTACAAAGAAACTAATACAGATGCTCCAGAAACTTGAGAAAAATTGAACCATTATAAAAGCAACGCCTGTTAAAATCAAAGAACCAAGGATTACTTTATAATACCCGATTTTATCACTTAATTTTCCACCTAACCAGGCTCCAAAAAATGAACCTAAACCAAAACTGGTCATTACCCATCCGATCTGTTCTTTCGAAAAATCTAAATCATCAGAAAGGTATAAAGACAAAAAAGGGATCACCATTGCTCCAGCACGATTAATCAATGTGATTAAAGCCAGCCACCATATTTCTTTTGAAAGTCCGGAAAAAGAATCTATATAATGAAGTAATATTTTTCGCAAAAAGCCCCAGATTTATATGATTTCGCCAAAATAAGAGGTAAAAGTAGCTTTTTATAGAGTATTTGAGAACAATTTTATTAAAATTAATTAGTTAACTCATTGTAAATTGTACTTTTGCAAAAATATAAGGGAGTAGTGTATAGATTGGTTTTACTTTTATTTTTTTTCTGGGGAAATATTTTTGCCCAAGAAATCTCGAGTATACAGAGGATATTATCTTTTCAGGATAAATTAAACAAAGAATTTGCCTCTGAAGAGAGTTCTCCTTTGACACTTAAGAATTTAGAAAATTTTAAAAGTTTAGATTTTTTCGAAATAGATACTTCGCTGTGTATAAAGGCCAAGTTTATACGAACACCTTATGAGTCTCCTTTTATAATGAGAACAACTACAGGAAGAGAACCTGTATATGTAAAATATGGAGAAGCTCATTTTAAATTTCAGGAAAAACAATATGTGTTAAATATATACCAAAATCAAGGACTGCAATCTCAACCAGAATTTATTGATTATTTGTTTCTGCCTTTTACAGATATGACTAATGGAGAAACAAGCTATAAAGGAGGACGTTTTATAGATCTTAAAATACCTAAAGGCGACTCGATTTTAATTGATTTTAATACAGCATATAATCCCTATTGTGCCTATAATGATCGTTATTCATGCCCAATACCTCCTGAAGAGAATCACTTGGATATTAAAATAGTAGCTGGGGTAAAGATGTATAATAGTTTTCCTGATAACGAATAGAAAAAGCGCCCTGAATATTCAGAACGCTTTTGTTGTTGTTTGTTATTTCTCTTTCTTAGAATTTATATATCGCACCTAGTACAAAAGAAGAAAGACTTTTTGTAGCTTCACCATCATTATCAATAAAGAAATCTTCTGAAGTCGAATCTAATCTTAATTCTGGTTTAAGCGTTAAATCTCCTATATCATAACTACCCGTTAAGGTTGCGGCAATCACATCACCATCACCTTCGGTATCAAGTCCTACAACGCCAGTAAGCCCACCGTTATATACAGAAAAATATTCTCCTCTTAGTCCTAAAGTAAATTTTTCTGATGTTTTATATTGTGGATAAAGTGCAACCCCATAAAATCCTGAAGCATCGCCATCTTCTTGAGGTTCTGTAGATAAATATGTCGCGTTTATACCTAAGTAAAAATCTTCGTTAAGATCCCATCCCGTAGTAAGGTCCGCTTGAAAAGTAGGCCCTACTTGACCAGGTTCTCCTTCGTTGCCATATCTAAAATTTAAATAAGCACTACCATTATCTGCGGCATACCCTAATTGCGCACCTACTATATATGTGTCAAAAGGATTGTTTTCTGTATAATCTGTAGGATTCATAACAGCCAGCATTGCAGACCATTTTTCGCTAAGGGCAAAATCTGCTTTTAATCCGGTGTGAGAAAAAGGACCATACGAGAACATATAGGATGTAGAATAGTTGAAATTTCCGGTTGGTGAAATTACCTCATATCCCAAAAAGGTATTAAAATTTCCAAAGGTAAGTTTAACACTCTCGGTTACATTCCAGTATGCATATAGTTGATTAACAATTTGTGCTGATCCATCAGACAGGAATACAGCGTCTTCTCCTCTTGGCCCAAAAACTAAATCGGCTACGAAACCTACTTTTTCTCCTTCATACCCTAAAATTACATTAGCCATACCTATAGCAAATCCGCTTTGATTGGCGAATGATGTTGCAGGTGCTACAGAATTATCATTAGGAGCGCCAAAATTATATCTATAATACCCATCAACAGATCCGGATACACTTAAATTAGATAATAAATTTTCGACAGTGGTTTCTTTTTTTTCTTCTTCCTGTGCAGCGGCATTAAAAGTTAAGAAAGCTAAAGCGACAAAAGTTACTTTTTTTAAAAAATCAGTTACGGTTTTTGTTTTCATAATAAACATTAATTACGGTGATAATTTGTTTTTAATTGGTGCCGTAAAACTATGTTAAAAGAATGTTACCCCAATAAAAAATAGGGTATAGAATGTTATTTTTGTGTTTTATTGATTTTTAACCCCAAAAAAATTAAGGTTTAATGTTTATTTTATGATTTTTTAAGAATTTAAAAGTAGCTTTTTTATGTTTCTACTGTTTTTTTTGGAAGAATGATAACATCTGTAATTAAAAAATATTGAACCTATACTATTTTTCTAAATCGGTTTTATATGCATTTATTGTAAAGCCTGATCTCCTTTTTCTCCAGTTCGTATACGATAAGTGTCTTTAATGTCTGATACAAAGATTTTCCCATCTCCAACTTCTCCCGTTTTCGAAACCTCGAGTATCGTTTGGATAGTTTTTTCTTCAAGATCATCAGTAACCACAATGGACAAGAACCTTCGTTGTATGTCTGTGGTGCTATAGCTAATACCGCGATACACTTTTCCTTTTTGTTCATTACCCACTCCGGTAACATCCCAATACGTAAAAAAGTTAACCCCAATATCATGTAAACCATCTTTTACAGCTTTAAATTTAGATTTTCTGATGATAGCTTCAATTTTTTTCATGACTAAGAGATTTTAATATACTTAAGTAGGATAATTAGGAAGGCTGAGTATATGTATAAGGCTTATTTTGCTATGAACATTCCTAAAAAAACAAAAAGAAATCCAATAATAAAGGAGCCTATAGTATATATTAAAAAGGTAATAAAATCTCCTGATTTTAGCAAGAGATGGTTTTCGTAGGCAAATGTAGAAAAAGTTGTAAAACCACCACAAAAACCAGTTGCAAGAAAAAGAACAGTGTTTTGAGAAAGTGTATTGTTTTTGAGTGCTAATCCGAGAATAATACCAATTAAAAGACTTCCCGCAACATTTGCTGTAAAAGTACCATATGGAATACCAGTTGCATGACTATTAAGGTATTTACTGATAATATAACGAGCTACACTACCTGCACCTCCTCCAATAAATACCAAAATGATTTGTTTCATTATTGTTATTTTAAAACTACATTTTGCTCATTTTGAGCAAAATGTAGTTATACTATGTTTTATTTAATAGGTACGTATATTTCTGTGATCCAATCTGCAGGATTGGGTGCTAATCCGGGGCCAGCTCTATACACTTCGAAAGCAGGAGATGTAGCGTCTGCTTCTAAACTATTATCGGTTATGTATTTGTAAGCCGACTCCCAGGCTTCTTTGAGATTAGAATAATCTCCTTTTAATGTGGTTTTAACTACTTTTTGTCTTGGTAGGAAGTCGCATAATATTGCACTCTCTTTGGGTGTAACTACTTTGTCTCTTGTAGGGACAGCTGTCGAGAAAATTGCAGTACCTTGTTCTTCATTATACTCATTATATATGGTAAACGGCATTCCGGTTTGTACAAGGTTATTTTCTTTCATATATGAGCTAACCGCGGGTAGCATTTGTGCCATTTTTTCTGGGATAACAGCAATTGAAGATGCTGTAGCACTGTACATATAAAACCCACCACCATGTTCTGTAACACCATCTACATGAACAGAGTATTTTTTCATTTCTTCTTTACTGTAAGCATCTAGTTTTTCTAGTCCTCGTCTATACATTGGTCGTAGCATTTGTGATAATGTACTGTCTTGAGTTACCCAAAACGCTTTTTCCATAAAAGATTGTTCTCCTTTCATTCCCCAAGTAACTTTGGTCTTTTTTCCTTCGACCTTTTCAAATTTCCAGTAAACATCACTTACACTTTCTCCCATTGGTGTGATAAAAGTGATTTTTTGATCTATTGTATTAAAAGGAAATACTTTTTCGGTTTTCATTTTTCCATCTCCCTGGGTTTCACTTTTCCAGCTATAAGATGCTCCCTCTCCGCTTGTCTTTTCTGGGTACTCCATAATTAAATCATCGGATTCATCCATCCAAGGACCCCACTTATCCCATGTTCTATATTCGTTAATGGTATTGAATAATAATTCATCCGGTGCGTCTATAACACGACTTTCTTCTACTTGATATTGACCATCTATGGTAGCTATGTATACGGCACCTCCAATGATTATTAGTAATAATAGAAAAAATAGATACTTAATTATTTTCATGTTTGTTAGTTTAGATTGTTTGCTCAGCTAATATAACTAATTTTTGCATCCTATTATTTTGTTACATTTGTCTAAATAATTAAATACTCAATTTGAAATGTGCTGTAATAGGATTTCTATTTTTCGTATTTACAGTAAATTCCATCAGATACACTAAAAACAAAAACATTAACAAATGAAACTTAACAAAATATTATTTTTTGTCGCAATTACCGGTATTATGGTAGCTTGTAAAAAAGATCCTAAAATTCAGGATCAGATTGAGCAACAAGAAGAAAAGGTAACCGAAGAAAAATTTGACCATGTCGTAGAACAGTTCGCTGATCTAAAGATTTTAAGATATCAAATCCCTGGATGGGATAATTTAACGCTAAAAGAACAAAAGCTAGTGTACTACTTGACTCAAGCAGGTCTTAGTGGTCGTGATATTATGTGGGATCAAAATTACAGATACAATCTTACTATAAGAAAAGCCCTCGAAAAAATTTATACGACATACGAAGGAGATAAAGGAGCCGATGATTGGAAAGCATTCGAAACTTATGTAAAAAGAGTATGGTTCTCAAATGGGATTCATCATCATTATAGTAATAGTAAAATTAAACCAGAATTTAGCAAAGATTATTTTAGTTCACTTCTTGCAGCGACTAACACAGAGGTGGCAAAGGATGTTTATGAAGTAATTTTTAATGATGAAGATGCGAAAAAAGTAAATCAGGCAAAAGGAATTGATAATGTAGCATTATCAGCAGTTAATTTTTATGGTCCTGGCGTTACTAATGCAGATGTAGAATCATTTTACGCTAAAATGAAATCTCCAAACCCTGATAAACCATTATCGTACGGATTAAACTCTCAATTGGTAAAAGAAAATGGAGTACTTAAAGAGAGAGTATATAAATCTGGAGGGTTATATGGTGCGGCCATCGACGAAATCGTAAAATGGTTAGAAAAAGCCAAAGAGGTAGCAGAAAATAAAGCTCAAGGTGATGCTATTGGACTACTAATAACATACTACAAGACTGGAGATTTACAAACTTGGGATGATTATAATGTAGCATGGACGGCAGCTACCGAAGGAAATATCGATTATATCAATAGTTTTATCGAAGTGTATAATGATCCACTAGGATATAGAGGTTCTTACGAAACAATAGTACAGATTAAAGATTTTGATATGTCTAAGAAGATGTCTGTGTTATCCGAAAATGCGCAATGGTTTGAGGATAACTCTCCATTAATGGATGAACATAAAAAAGACAGCGTAGTTGGAGTATCTTATAAGGTAGTAGCTGTTGCAGGTGAGGCAGGAGATGCTTCGCCTAGTACTCCAATTGGAGTAAACCTTCCAAATGCCAATTGGATTAGAGCGGCAGTAGGTTCTAAATCAGTTTCTCTTGGTAATATTATAGGTGCTTATAATAATGCAGGTGGATCTGGGCGTTTAAAAGAATTTGTACATGATGATGAAGAATTTGAATTAGAAGAAAAATATGGTCAGTTGGGTGATAAGTTACATACGGCATTGCATGAAGTAGTAGGTCACGCTTCTGGACAATTAAACCCAGGCGTTGGTGAAACTAAAGAAACACTTAAGAACTATGCTTCTACTATTGAAGAAGGACGAGCAGATTTGGTAGGATTGTATTACTTAATGGATCCAAAATTACAAGAACTTGGTCTAGTCGAAGATTGGGAAAAAACAGGAAAAGCTGCTTATGATGGATATATCAGAAATGGATTGATGACACAATTAATTCGATTAGACCTTGGAGATGATGTTGAAGAGGCCCATATGAGAAATCGACAGTGGGTGAGTGCATGGGCTTTTGAGCAAGGAGAAAAGGATAATGTAATTGAAAAAGTTACCAGAGACGATAAAACGTATTACAATATTAATGATTATAAAAAACTGCGTGAGATTTTTGGACGTTTACTTCGTGAAACACAACGTATTAAATCTGAAGGAGATTTTAAAGCAGCAGAAGCTTTGGTAGAAGGATATGGGGTAAAAGTAGATCAAGCATTGCATGCAGAAATATTAAAACGTAACGAGCAATTTACTTCAGCGCCTTATAGTGGTTTTGTGAATCCAGTATTAGTTCCTGAAACTAATGAAAATGGAGAGATCACAAAAATAAATGTGACACAACCTAAAGATTTTGCTACGCAAATGTTAGAATATAGCAAGAGCTATAACTTCTTACCCGAGGTGAATTAGTAAAAACTATGATATGCTAAACGCCTTTTCTTTACAGGAAGGGCGTTTTTTTATAAAGCGCGATAAAAAATTTCCCTTTGTTTTGAAGATCACTTTTCTGGATCAGCATTAATCCTGATCCCCATTATTAGAACTATTGGGAGTGAGTAATCCGGCAATAGCACCAATAGCTGTAGATGCAGTAGCAATTAAAATATCCGGAACATTAAAGTCTTTGTTAATTACCTTTTCACTTGTGAGTATAATTACTCCAACGCAAATTGTGAGTACAATGATTCCCAAAAAAAGAACTACAAGCCGGTAAATAAGTTTATCATTAAACCAGGGTTCAGATTGAAATTTTTTGATAGCATCAACGGGGTTTTTTCTAAAATCTTCCTGTACTTCGGGATCTTTTTCGAGAACGGTTTTAAATTGATTAAAAGAACGAATTTTGTTTTGCATGGCTAAATGTTTTACTCAAAGCTATAGAATAATCAACGCCAAGAAAATACCCGTTTCAGGGTATTTTTAGGTTTTGAACAAGTTTTAGCCTAGAAATCGTATTTTTTTTCAATAGCATAACGAAGTAGTTCTCCTTTGCCATGTAACCCAAGTTTGCGAATGATATTTTTGCGATGAGTCTCTACTGTAGAAACCGAATTGAAGCGTATAGCAGCAATTTCTGAAGATGTTTTTCCTTGCCCGATTAATTTTAAAATTTCACGTTCACTTTTTGATAACACTTGTTTTTTTACTTGTTGTTTAGCATCTTCAGAAAAAAGAGTAGGGTCCAAGCCAGCATCAAAATATGTTTCACCCTTGGCAACTTGTTGTATGGCTATTAGCACTTCTTCAAGTGGTGAATTTTTAAGTAAATATCCTGATGCACCTGCGGCTACCATTTGCCTAACGGCATCTTCTTGATCAAACATAGAAAACGCTATGATTTTGGTATGAGGAAATTCTTTTTTTATAATATTTGTGGCCGCTATACCATCGATTTTTGGCATCCGAATATCCATCAATACCACTTTAGGCTGTTTCCTTTTAACAATGTTGATCAATTCCTCACCATCATTGGCCATACCTACAATGCTTATTTCGTCTTCATATTTAAGAAGTAACATAACTCCATCAATTAATGATTGATGATCTTCTGCAATGGCTACTGTTATCATATAGGTATGTTTATAATAATATTCGTTCCTTTTCCTGCGGTCGAATCAATTTCGAAACTACCCTCCAGATGTTCTACGCGTTTCTCAATGGTAGCTAATCCCATCCCATCTTTTTTAGGCAAAATTTTGGCATCAAAGCCTTTGCCATTATCCTCGATGATTATGTTTAATAAAGATTCGTGATTTGTTAAAGAGATATGTACCTCGCTGGCCTGAGCATGTTTAATAATATTAGTAACCAATTCCTGAATCATTCTAAAAATGGATATTTCTAAAGTATTGTCCAAACGCTCTTCTAATCCATAACCTTGCACTTCAATCTGTAAATTATTACCGTTAGATATCTTTTTTGCAAGATTTTTGATAGCTGGCAATAATCCTTGATTAGCCATAACACCACTGTTCTTTTCATGGGCAATGGTTCGCACTTTTTGGTAGGCTTCATCTAATAACTCATTAGTATTGGTATACAGTTCTTCTAAGTTTTCAATTTCTGGATTATTTCTATTGTTTTTTAAATGTTGAAAATGCAACTTTACAGTGGCCAAGGTACTTCCTAAATTATCATGTAAGTCATTAGCCAAACGCTGTCGTTCTTTTTCTTGTCCTGCTATCATAGCATCAATTGCCGCAAGTTCTTGTTCTTTAAGTAATTTTTCTGTTTTTTGAATTTCAATCTCTCGCTCTTGCTCTGCGATACGTTGTTTACGTTTTGCGTTTTTATTGATTAAAAAAGCAGTAACTCCCCCAAATAATAGTAGTAAAAAGGCGCCAACCATAAAATTTCTATTTTTTCGCCTTTTGGCATCAATCTCAAGATTATCTGCTCTTAACTTTTCGTTATCATATTTTTCTTTAACACCAGCGATAGCAGTGTTTTGCTTTGTGTCGTTAATACTATCTTTTATCTTGTTTAACTTGTCTAAATAAAAAGAGGTATTTTTATAGTCCTTTATTTTTTTATATAGATCACTGATGTTTTCGTAAAAAATCTTCTTTGATTTTGCTCTGTTGTATTGTAAAGGAACCGAATCTGCCTTTTTATAATATTGAATGGCTAACTCATATTTTTCGAGCGACTTGTATTGCTGTGCTTGGTTGTTATAGTTATATGCTAAACTTTGATAATCGTTATATTTTTTTAAAATAGGAACTGCTTTTTTTGTGTAATACAGGGCAGAATCTAAATTTTTGGGATCTACTGTTTGATGTACTATCCCGATGTTTGTATAATTGTGTCCTACTCGTACACAATCTTTTTGGCGAATTGCTATTTGTATATTTTTTCTAAAGTATCTAATCGATTCTGAAGCATTGTCTAGGTTTAAATGTTGTACAGCTAGCCGATGATAAATAGTTCTTAACGCTGTAGAATCATTTTGTTTCTTTGCATAAGTAGTAAGCTCTTTTACTATTTCTTGATAGCTTTTTTCTAAGTTATTTTGATGACTTAGGATAGATATCAAAAGGATATTACAATCGGCTACGTCGCTTTCTTTTTTTAGACTACTAAATATTTTCTTGGCTTTTATAATTGCCTCATAAGCGATATGATGATTATCCAAATCAGATTGGTAATCTGCAAAATAATATAGCCAGGTTGCTTTATCATATAAACTGATTTTGGAGGTATCTATTTTCTTAAATTCTAGATTAATTTTGCTATAATTAGCACTTTTTAAAGTTTTTAAAAGTTTGCCAAAATCGACATCTTGAGAAAAACTAAAACCAGTAAGGAATAAACTTACTGGTAAAAGATATTGTACTATTTTTCTTTTTGTTTTAGTCATATGTTATCCTCCAATGATGATACTCCCATCTTTGGTTTCAGGTGTATACGTTGCTCCATATTTTGAACATTCACCAATAGTTTGTATCTCTTCGGGCGTAAGACGGATTTTATGTATTTTAAATTCGAAGAATACAGAGTTTTTTTTAATTGCTTTAAAATTTAATTTTTTTAAGTGAGGGTTACGTTTGGCAGGAAATGTTTGAGGATTTGCATCCGATCTTTCGAGAATATGAATCATATATTTTAGCTTGAAATTTTCATCGATACATGGATTAACATGTAAAATTTCATATTTCAACGCTTGAGAAGTGTTGGGTACGGGTGTGAAGTTTATCTTTTTTACTTTATTTCCATTCCATGTAATTTGCGCCTCTATTTCCAGATCATTATCCTTATAAAAAATGAAATCGTTGTTGTTACCGGGCTGAAGTGAAGGGACTAAATAGATAGTTGGATAGTCTTGCATAATTAATTGTTTTAAAATATTGTTTTTAATTTGAATTGATTAATGTAGTATACTTCATCATTGATTTTTACTTTTTGACTTGTTTCAAACCATTTGTTAAATATTAAATTGATGTTATTGGCAACAGAAAATTGTTGATTGTCTATTTTGCTAAAAATTAAACCTACAACGTCATTATTCTTATTAAGAACCACTGCTCCAGAATCACCACTATCAGAAAATTTATTAATCAAAATTTGGTTTTTATACACTACATGCTTTGGATTAACGCCTTCTAAATTATTAGCTTTTATTATTGCATTTACAGAATGAATTTCATTTTGATTACTCGTAGGTGTATTATTTAGTCTAACTCTTCCTCCGCAATGCTTTACGGTTTCATTAATTTTTGGGGTATTGATCTTACCACTCAGTCGATATCCGCAATTAAAATTTTTCTCAACCCCCTTAAAATAATCCATGTCAAAATGCGCAAATGCTACCTCTAAGTTAGTTGAGTTTGAGGACCAAAATAAACTACCACATTTATGTTCATCAATTTGGTTTGCCGAAATACTACTCATTCCTGGGTGAATAATATTACTTCCTAACTCCACTCCAAAACCTAATATGTGCCAGTTAGAAATGCCAAAATATTCATTTGGAAAATTTTCGATTTGAAATATAGCCCCAATTGGTCCAGAGTTGACCAAAGAATTCCCAATATCTATTCCCGATCTTAAAAAATCACTTCTATGTTCTCCAATTGAAACTGCTGGTTTGAATATGTCTTTAATATAAAACTCCGAAGTCTTTTTGGTAGAAATGGATAATTCTGCGAAATTAGAAAGGAAATCATAGAACTCTGTAGTTCTTTCTTCCGGAAATCTTTTTATGTCAGGGAAATTTGATTTGGAAACATTACGAGCTATAATTGGAAACTCTTCTAAGTAATGCCTTAAATTTACTTTCTCACCATCTTTGGTGCCAACTTCGATTTCAAAATTTATTTTCTTAATAACCGCTAGATAGATAATATTATCTTCCTGAATCAGGATATCTCCAAGATCTTCTAAAACCTCGTCAGCTTCTTTTTCTGTTTCATATTCGAATGAAATCATTCTTTAATTATTTAGTTACTCCAAAACTCCACAAAAAGCATATATCAATCCATACCCAATACAGGGTATTTTCCCCATTTTAGATTAAAAAATCAAATGAGAATTATTATCAGAACTTAAATTAAGTCCTGATTACTATTGATGTATAGGGCTGAAAAACAGGGGTGTACTTGGTTTATTCAGGTTGTAGATACGTTTTTAAGGCAAACAACAACAAAATAAAGATAATAAAACCGATCAAAATAAAAAGACTGCCTTTGTAATATTTGCGATGTAGTTTAAGGTCTTTGCGATAGCTAAAAATCATCAAAATGATAAATGCGATTACAAAAAAAAGTGCAAATACTAACTGGCCTTGGCTAAACATATTTTGTTATTTTTACGGCAAAGATAAATTATAAAAAAGGATTCATGAAAGATAAAATTGCCGCGGTACAAGAATTTCACTCAGCTTTTAGAATAGGATACAAAAATGAACCTATAGCAGATCTAGGAGAGGCTAAAAATACCTTGCGCTTTAACCTAATGAAAGAAGAAAATGAAGAGTATTTTGAAGCTGCACAAAATAATGACCTGGTCGAGGTTGCCGATGCACTAGGAGATATGTTGTATATATTATGTGGTACAATTATAGAGCATGGTATGCAGCATAAGATTGAAGAGGTCTTTAATGAGATTCAACGTAGTAATATGAGTAAATTAGGAGAAGATGGCAATCCTATTTATCGAGAAGACGGTAAAGTACTAAAAGGCCCAAATTACTTTAAGCCTAATATTAAAGAGATCTTGGGTAGGTAATATAAAAAAACTCCAGAATAAAATATTCTGGAGTTTTTTTATATTGTTTATAGAGTAGCATTAAACTTTATATCTCCATCCAAAAGTATCTTCGGATTTATTATACTGTATATCCATCAATGCTTTTTTGAAATGAGAGGCGTAGGAGTTCTCTTGCTTCTCGATTTCATAATGCTTACCCTTATATCCAAAGGCTTTTACAGGACTAACTACCGCCGCTGTACCAGCACCAAAAATTTCTTTTAAACTACCATTATTTGCAGCATCTACGATTTCACTTACTGTAATAGGTCTAACATCTACAGCAATACCTTCTTTTTCTGCAATAGCAATAAGACTTTTACGAGTCACCCCGTCCAAAATACGATCGCTTACAGGTGCAGTGAGTAAAGTATCATTAATTCTAAAGAATACATTCATTGTTCCAGCCTCTTCCACATATTCATGAGTGTTAGAATCTGTCCAAATTACTTGTTGATACCCTTGTTCTTTTGCCAGTTTTGTAGGATAAAATTGACCGGCATAGTTTCCTGCGGCTTTTGCATATCCAAAACCTCCGTTAGCAGATCTACTAAATTTTTCTGCCACTAAAACACTTACATCACCACTGTAATAAGATTGCGCAGGCGAACAAATAATCATAAAACGATATTCGTCAGCTTCAGAAGCCGAAACACTGGCTTGTGTGGCAATCACAAAAGGTCGTATATATAACGAATTTCCATAGCCTGGTTTAATCCATTGGTCGTCCAACTTTAATAAAGTATTTAAACCTTCAAAGAAATAATCTTCAGGAAATTCTGGTATAGCCAAACGTTCTGCAGATTTATTAATTCTTTTAAAATTTTCATCAGGTCTAAAAAGAAAAGTATCCCCACTATCATCTTTATAGGCTTTCATCCCCTCAAAAACAGCTTGCCCATAATGAAAAACACGAGCAGAAGGATCCAAAGTCATAGGTCCATAAGGAATAATTTTTGGAGTTTTCCAAGCTCCATCGACATAATCACAAACAAACATATGATCAGTGAATATTTTTCCGAAATTTAGATTCTCAAAATCTACCTGTCCAATTTTGGATTCACTTGCTTTTGTGATTTCTATTTGCTGCGAAACTATGTTTTTCATACGATACTTTTTTTAATGATCACGCTAGTATTTTTCGGGATTTCCAATATGTGATTGGTCTATAAATAAGAATAATACTAACAACTTGCTATAAAGTATGCAAAAATACCCTTTTCTACTAAAATAAGAATTCTTAAAATGCGTAATTTTACATCCACTCACTAATAATTATAGAATAATGAATAAAATTGTGTTTTTTTTAATGGTATTGCTGATTACAACCGGAAGTTGTACGAATAAGTTTTCGATTAAAGACACTGAGTTAACAAATTATGATTCGTTTGGGGATCAGATTTCATCAGAAGATATCTACTTTAAAAATGCTATTGCAGAAAAATATGAAGATATTAAAGAGGGTGATACTGTAAATATTGCATTTACAAGTACGGTAAATGATGTGTGCAAAGCCAAAGGTTGTTGGATGAAGGTTGCATTGGATAATGACAAAGAAACTATGGTAAAATTTAAAAATTATGGCTTTTTTGTTCCAAAAGATATCGAAAATCAAACGGTAATCGTACAGGGCAAAGCATTTGTAAGTGAAATGTCTGTTGAAGAACAGCAACATTTCGCAAATGATGCAGGTAAGAGTAAAGCAGAAATAGCGGCTATTACAACACCTAAAAAAACATACTCGTTTATAGCCGATGGTGTTTTGATAAAGAAGTAATGCAAGAAAAAATAAAGCGCGAGATAATCACTACGGCCGATGGGTCTACTACTATCCATCTGCCAGAATTGAATGAGCAGTATCATTCAAAACATGGTGCTGTTAACGAGGCTAAGCATGTATTCATCAAAGAAGGATTACATAACTTATTACGTACAAGAGATTTTGAGGTTTTACATGTTTTAGAAATTGGATTTGGTACTGGATTAAACGCTTTAATTACTTATGTAGAAGCCGAACAAATAAAACAAAATATTGCTTATGTTGGAGTAGAAGCATATCCTGTTGTTTTTGAAGAGGCAAAATTGATGAATTATTCTGAGATACTCGAAGTTCCTGATATGGAAACAGTATTTGATAAAATGCATCAATCTTTATGGGAAACTCCTAAAGCGATTTCTTCAAAATTTTCGTTAACCAAAAGAAAACAGTTTTTTGGCGACATTGAGGATGAAAATGTTTATGACCTTATCTATTTTGATGCATTTGGAGCTAGAGTACAACCCGAACTTTGGACTATAGAAATTTTCGGTAAAATGTATAATGCATTAACACAAGGAGGTGTTTTGGTAACCTACTCGGCAAAAGGAAGCGTGCGAAGAGCAATGCAGGAAGTAGGTTTTGAGGTAGAAAGACTCCCTGGACCTCCCGGAAAACGTGAAATGCTTAGGGCTACCAAACTCTAATATTATATTATAGAGCAATATTTTAAACGATTGTTAAACCTATAATAAAGAAATAGGTTTTGTTATAGTCCAATAGTATTTTGCATGAAATTATAAAAAATGAAGGTTTTAATTACTGGCGCAACCGGTTTGATCGGCCAGGAAATTGTAAAATTATGTCATCAATCAAAAATTGATGTTAATTACCTTACCACCAATAAAAATAAAATAAAAAACGCTAATGGTTATCATGGTTTTTATTGGGACCCCAAAAAATATATAATAGATGAAAATTGTTTTCAGGATGTTGAAGTAATTATTAATCTTGTTGGGGCATCTGTGGCAAAAAGATGGACTTCGTCTTACAAAGAAGAGATACTCGAGAGTCGGATTATTTCTGCCCATGTGTTACTCGAATCATTAAAGAAAACAAAGCATACTGTCCGGCATATTATTTCGGCAAGCGCTATAGGTATATATCCAGATTCTTTTCAGAACTATTATATGGAAAGTTCTCCAGAAAGAAATACTGATTTTTTAGGAGAAGTTGTGACAAAATGGGAAGAAGCTATGCTTCAATTTGAAAACTTGGATATAGAGGTTAGCATGTTGCGAATAGGCCTTGTACTTTCTGAAAATGGAGGAGCATTCCCGAAAATTAAAAAACCTATTCAATTAGGTGCAGGTGCCGTTTTTGGAAATGGAAAACAATGGCAAAGCTGGATTCATGTTACTGATTTGGCACGTATGTTTTTATATGTGTTGGAAGAAGAACTGACCGGGGTTTTTAATGCCGTTGCACCAAACCCTGTTTCTAATCAAAAATTAACCAATACTATTGCCAAAAAATTGAATGAGAATATAGTTTTGCCAGGGATTCCCAGGCTTACTATGAAACTTTTTTTAGGAGAAATGCACGTTCTTTTGTTTTCTAGTCAAAGAGTTTGTAGTGACAAAATTTCAAAATCTGGTTTCGAATTTAAATATGACAATATCTCTTCGGCATTAGATGCTTTGATTTCATAAAAAAGCCGATTGTTTAAAATCGGCTTGATCATTAAATTTTATTAGTATTTTAAAACGTTGGATTAGCAACAATGCTAATTTTTAACTCAATATCATCATTGATAAATTTATCCCCAAGATTTTCGAAGACTGATTTAGAGCTGTAGTTCACTCCCCAATCTGTACGATCTATAGTAAATATATCACTCGTAAGCGACATAGAATTATTATCTGTTTTAGTGACAGCAGGAAAAGAAACATTTTTGGTAATACCTTTAATGGTAAGATTACCCGAAACTGTTGTTGTACCATCTTTTTCCTGGATATCAGTAATGTCAAAAGAGGCATTAGGGAACTTAGCTACATTAAAGAAATGATCTTCTGTTCCTTTGGCTTCGCCCTTCAAATGACCTTCTAAACTTTCTTTTTCCTCGCCTTCTAGATCAGTAACTGTAATTGTAAGCATGTCAATAACAAAAGAACCGCTTTTGATTTTTCCGTCTTGAGCAGCCACTTCTCCTTTTGATACTTTTATAGTACCACTATGTTGTCCACTTGGTTTTTTACCGATCCATTCAATTGTACTGGATTCAGAGTTTACCTGATAGGTTAGCGCTTTCATGGGAGCCTCTTTTACTGCTTCGGTAGTAGAGTTTTCTCTTGTTTTTTCTTTTTCACCTTTACAAGATACGGCAGTAATGATAATTACAGTGATGGTCAATAGGTTAACTAGTTTGGTTTTCATAAGTAAAATTTTATAGTTGAAAATAATGTCAAAATTATTTTTTTCTAAAAAGAACGGTCTTAAATATATACTAAAATATTCCAATGACATTATGACATTAATTTAAAAATGGCAGTACTTTTGCTACTTCAAAATCAAAACTTATAATAGGTACTAGTTACATGAGTAAGAAAAATAAAAATACTGAAGATGTAAAAGATCAGGTAGAAGAAGTACTTGATACACCACAGGAAGAAGAAACAAAGCAAGAAGAGGTTGATATAGAGACACAACTCAAAGAAGAGCTGGACAAAGAAAAAGATAAATTTTTGAGGCTTTTTGCAGAGTTTGAAAACTATAAAAAGCGTACTTCCAAAGAGCGTATAGAGTTGTTTAAGACAGCAAGTCAGGATGTTATACAATCTATGTTACCTGTGCTAGATGATTTTGATAGAGCTTTAAAAGAAATAGAAAAATCAAAAGATAAAGAACTAAGCAAAGGAGTAGAGCTTATTCACAACAAGTTAAAAGAAACCTTAAAGAGTAAAGGTTTAGAGCAGGTAGCAGTAAATGCAGGAGATACTTTTAATGCAGATGATCATGAGGCAATTACCCAAATACCTGCACCTAGCGATGATCTTAAAGGTAAGATTGTAGATGTGATAGAAAAGGGTTATAAACTGGGAGATAAGGTTATTCGTTTTCCAAAAGTAGTAACCGGACAATAATTAGGTATGAAGGAAGATTTTTACGACATATTAGGGATAAGCAAGAATGCTACTGATGCAGAAATTAAAAAGGCATATCGCAAAAAAGCGATAGAATATCATCCTGATAAAAATCCTGGTGATAAAACGGCCGAGGAAAAATTTAAAAAAGCTGCCGAAGCTTATGAGATTTTAAGTGATGCTGACAAAAAAGCTCGATATGATCAATATGGGCACCAAGCCTTTGAAGGTGGCGGCTTTGGCGGAGGCGGCATGAATATGGATGATATTTTCAGTCAATTTGGAGATATCTTTGGTGGCGGTTTTAGTGGTTTCGGAGGTTTTGGTGGCGGTGGCAGACAACGTCGTGTTAAAGGAAGTAACCTTCGTATTCGCGTTAAACTTACTTTAGAGGAAATCGCTAATGGAGTAGAGAAAAAAATCAAAGTAAAACGTAAGATTCAAGCTCCTGGTACCACGTATAAAACTTGTAGCACATGTAATGGAGCCGGACAAGTAACTCGTATTACCAATACTATACTAGGTAGAATGCAAACTGCTACTGCATGTTCTGCTTGTGGAGGATCTGGTCAGACTATTGATCGTAGACCTTCTGATGCAGATGGTCAGGGATTAAAGGTTAGTGAAGAAACAGTAAGTATTAAAATCCCTGCTGGAGTAGAGGATGGCATGCAACTTAAAGTAACCGGAAAAGGAAACGAAGCCCCAGGAGACGGAATTGCAGGAGATCTTTTGGTAGCTATAGAAGAACAAGATCATCCAGAATTGCAAAGAGAAGGTAATAATCTGCATTATGATTTGTATGTAAGTTTCTCCGAGGCAGCTTTAGGCGCGTCTAGAGAGATTGATACGGTATCTGGTAAGGTGCGTATTAAAATAGAAGAAGGTGTTCAGAGTGGTAAGATATTGAGATTAAGAGGAAAAGGAATCCCGAGTCTTAATGGTTATGGTAAAGGAGATCTTTTGGTACATGTTAATGTGTGGACACCAAAAACATTAAATAAAGAACAACGAGAATTTTTTGAAAAAATGGCAAAAGACGATCATTTTAAACCCAACCCTGATAGTGGAGAAAAGTCATTTTTTGAAAAAGTAAAAGATATGTTTTCCTAATGATTTCTATGGTTTTACGCCGTTTTAATCATTTACTTTATATTAACTTTTGATTAAGAAAAATTCGTATATTTGAAACATCACTAGCGCATTTAGTGATAATTTTTCTTTTTCATAGCAATTTTTTTCCCATCCTTAATACATCATGTATTTAGGGTGGGTTTTGTTTTTCTGGAAACATTAATTAGTATAAGTTTTTAAGTTTTCGTATCATTCGGCTTTCTTACAAACTACAATTATATTTTTTACAGTGTATGACTAATCTTTTAGAGGTACAAAATGCTACAAAACGATTTGGGAGCTTTACAGCATTGCTCGATGTATCTATTCAAGTCCCTAAAGGAAGTATCTTTGGACTACTGGGACCAAATGGAGCAGGTAAAACAACCTTAATCCGGATTATTAATCAAATAACCTTACCTGATGAAGGAAGCGTGTATTTGGATAATGAATTATTAAAAAAAGAACATATTAAAGATATTGGTTACCTGCCCGAAGAGAGAGGTTTGTATAAATCTATGAAAGTAGGAGAACAAGCCTTGTATCTGGCACAACTAAAAGGTCTAAGTAAGAAGGAAGCCAAAGAAAGACTGATGTATTGGTTTGATAAATTCGATATCACGCATTGGTGGAATAAAAAAATACAGGAACTGTCTAAGGGTATGGCGCAAAAGGTGCAATTTATTGTGACTGTACTGCATAGGCCAAAATTGTTAATATTTGACGAGCCATTTAGTGGATTCGACCCCATTAATGCAAATGTAATTAAAGACGAAATACTACAGTTACGTGATGAAGGTGCTACAGTGATTTTTTCTACCCATAGGATGGAAAGTGTCGAAGAATTATGTGATCATATCGCTCTTATCAATAAGTCAAAAAAGATTCTTGAAGGTAAAGTATCTGATATTAAAAGAAAATTTAAATCCAATACCTTTGAAGTAGGTCTTCTTACCGAAAATGGTACAAATTTATATGATAACCTGAAAAGTAAGTTTAATGTAGCTCCTGCAGATTTTAAAACCATTGATGATCAATTAAAACTAAAGATCACTTTAGACCAAAACACAACTTCAAATGAATTACTAGGGTATTTATCCGATAAAGCGCAGGTGATGAGGTTTAATGAAGTTATTCCTGGAGTTAATGAGATATTTATTAAAACCATCACAGAAAATGAGTAATCTAAAATTAATTATTAAAAGAGAGTTTATAGCACGTGTTCGTAACAGAACATTTGTAGTGATGACCTTTTTAAGTCCTTTGATCTTCGTTGGGATGATATCGTTAATTACGTGGCTTGCTACATTAAATAATGATGAGGTGCGCGAGATTGCCTTTTTTGACGAAACAGGCATGTTTGCTTCAGATTTTAAAGATTCGGATAATATCGATTATATTGATTATAGTAACTTTTCTCTTAACGATGCTAAGGATTCTGTGGTTATTAAAGATCTATATGGTTTATTATATATACCAAAGAAACGGTCTAACAAAGAATTAGCAAAATCTGTACAATTTTATGCAGATGATGCGCCTAATATTTCAATTCTTAATGATATAGAGAATGTCATCGAAGGGAAATTAACCAATCAAAATTTTGAAAGCAAAGGATTAGATTTGGGTGTAATAGAAGATTCGAAAGCTCAAGTTAATATTTTGATCGAAAATTTCTCGGGAGAGAAAACCTCTAAAATGACAAATTACATAAAAATGTTCTTCGGTGGGGCTGCTGGTTATTTTTTGATGATGTTTATTATTATATACGGAAATATGGTAATGCGTTCTGTAATCGAAGAAAAAGCAAACAGAATTATTGAAATTATTATTTCTTCGGTAAAACCATTGCAACTTATGATGGGTAAAATCCTGGGTACTTCGTTTGCTGGGATACTTCAATTTGTAATCTGGGTCCTTCTCGGAAGTGTTTTATTATTGGTAGCAACTTCAATTTTGGGTATTGATCCACAACCTGCAGGAGGCATAGATCCGTCTACAGTATTACAGGATGATATTCAGCAAGAGATGCAGTTGGTGCTTCAAGATGTATTAAAACTTCCATTGGGAACACTAGTGTTAGCATTTTTTATATATTTCATAGGAGGGTATTTTTTATACAGTTCTATTTATGCTGCAATTGGCGCTGCGGTAGATAGTGAAACAGATTCGCAGCAGTTTATGTTACCAATTATTTTGCCGCTCATGTTGGGTATTTACGTTGGGTTCTTTTCTGTAATCGAAAACCCTCATGGTACAGTATCTACAGTATTTTCGATGATACCTTTAACCTCTCCAATCGTAATGCTTATGCGAATTCCTTTTGGAGTAAATTGGTGGGAGGTCCTCATCTCAATACTGCTGTTATTTGGAAGTATTATCTTTATGGTATGGTTGGCCGGAAAAATATATCGAGTGGGTATATTGATGTATGGTAAAAAACCAAGCTACAAAGAACTATTTAAGTGGTTAAAGTACTAAATCATGATTCAGGAAGAGATCACAGCGCAGGTAAAAGATGTTATCCAAAAAGATATTTGGGGAGCCATTAAAGAATTTATGGACTATGAAATCTTTCATTTCGGAGCAGATAACCATCCCTTTATACTTACTGTTAGATTACTGTTATTTGTAATTCTTGTTCTTTTATTTACTTCAGTTTTATTGAAGTTCTTTAAAAGATTAATGACCCGAAAACTTAAGAAACAGGATCAAAGAAAGTTTGAATCTGTATTCTCTTTTTTAAAGTATCTTATTTATTTAATAGTACTTTTTGGAGCATTAGATGGAATTGGCTTTAACATTACCGCTATTTTTGCTGCTTCTGCGGCATTGTTAGTAGGTGTTGGTCTTGCCTTGCAAACCTTTATCCAAGATATCTTGTCAGGGATTTTTATTTTTGTAGATAAAACGGTTCACGTTGGTGATATTATCGAAATAGAAGGAAAAGTAGGAAGGGTTGAAGAAATAAAATTAAGAACTACCAGAGCAGTTACCATTGATAATAAAGTGTTGGTGATACCTAATCATAAGTATATGTCTTCTTCCTTATATAATTGGACCCAAAATGGAACTATAACGAGAGAATCTATAACTGTTGGTGTAGCCTATGGAAGCGATACCCAATTGGTTAAAAAATTACTTACACAAGCGGCATTATCCAATGAACAAGTTCTAAAAGAACCCGAACCATTAGTTCTTTTTACTGATTTTGCGGATAGCTCATTAAACTTTAAATTAGTGTTTACATTAAATGATAGTTTTCAAGGAGCAATACCAAAAAGCGAAATACGATTTGAGATTGATCGTTTATTTAGAGAACATAACATAAGTATTCCATTCCCACAACGCGAAATCACTATTGTAAAGCAATAAAAATTTAAGGTATCGAGAAAACAACAACATATACGTCCCAAGTATGAAAATAAAGAACCTGATTCTAACATGCCTATTCTTTTTTGCCTTTTGTAATATCATTAGGTCTCAGGGTACAGACCTGGCAAGAATAGAATATGCTTATATTCCACAAGCGGATAGTGATAATGTATATAGTAGGATTAGGGTTTCGGCAAATTACCCCATCAAAATGGGAAAAGAAGGAACTTACTTTGTGATCGGAACCCAATACAGATATAATAACCTGGATATACAAGATGCATTGCCTTTTGAAAACAGAGGGGATTTTAATAATTTTCATACTATCCAATTGGAGTTGGGGTATACTTTTAAAATGAAAAATAACTGGCGTTTTGGAGCAAAGTTAGGAGCAGGAATTTCCTCAAATTTCGAAGGGTCTGGTTTAGGAAATGATGATTTTAGATATACTGGATCTTTGTATTTAGTGAAAAGTTATAATGATAAGGAAGCACCAAAAAAATCAAGATTGATTGTAGGTTTAAGATATACAGTACCCGCAAGTTTAAATTTTCCGCTTCCCATTATCAATTATTTTAATAGATTTCATGCTAATTGGTCCTATTCGGTAGGTACTCCTAAAACAAATATTAAATATTTTTTTAACACAAAAAACACGCTGCAAGCATTTGTTGGATTAGATCGTTTTTATGGTAACTTGCAGAATAACAGGGCTTTTGTAGATGCTAATGGGGATGCGAAATTAGCAGAAAATGCATCGATGCTTAATATTATGGGAGCCCTGGGGTATGAATATTTTTTTACGGAACACTTATTGTTCTATGCTTACGGAGGATATACATTAAGTAATGAAATTCGTCTGCGAGATGGAGATCAGGAAAATGTATTCACAATTAATGATAAAAATACATTCTACTTTCGTAGTGGAATTAAATTAAAAATATAATGGCGAAAATATTAGTAATTGAAGATGAATCGGCTATCCGAAGAGTTTTAGTAAAGATATTATCAGAAGAAAGTGATAAGTATGAAGTATTCGAAGCCGAGGATGGACTTGCTGGAATAGAAAAAATTAAAAACGACGAGTATGACCTGATACTTTGCGATATCAAAATGCCCAAAATGGATGGGGTCGAAGTGCTCGAGGCGGTAAAGAAAATAAAGCCAGAAACTCCTATCGTAATGATATCAGGACATGGGGATCTTGATACCGCAGTCAATACAATGCGATTAGGGGCTTTTGATTATATATCAAAACCACCTGATTTAAATCGTTTACTCAATACCGTTAGAAATGCTTTGGATCGTAAAGAGTTGGTTGTAGAAAATAAACGACTAAAGAAAAAAGTTTCAAAAAATTATGATATGATCGGGGAATCAAAAGCAATTTCCGAGATCAAAAATATAATAGAAAAAGTTGCCGCGACAGATGCAAGAGTACTCATTACAGGACCTAATGGAACCGGTAAAGAATTGGTGGCACATTGGATTCACCAAAAAAGTGATCGTTCTTCAGGGCCAATGATCGAAGTTAACTGTGCCGCAATACCAGGAGAATTAATCGAAAGTGAACTTTTTGGTCACGTAAAAGGAGCGTTTACATCTGCAAACAAAGACCGTGCTGGTAAATTTGAAGCTGCCAACGGTGGTACGATTTTTTTGGATGAGATAGGAGATATGAGCCTTTCTGCACAGGCAAAAGTTTTAAGAGCGCTTCAGGAAAATAAAATCCAAAGGGTAGGTAGCGATAAGGATATCAAAGTTAATGTAAGAGTTGTTGCTGCAACCAATAAAGACTTAAAAAAAGAAATAGCAGATAACAAGTTTAGAGAAGATTTATATCATAGACTGGCTGTTATACTTGTTAAAGTACCTGCGCTTAATGACCGTAGAGAGGATATTCCGTTATTGGTAGATTATTTTACCAATAAAATTTCGAACGAACAGGGATCTCCGGCCAAAACATTTTCTGCAAAAGCAGTTAAGCAATTGCAGCAATATGATTGGACAGGGAATATTAGAGAATTACGTAATGTCGTCGAACGCCTAATTATTCTTGGAGGAAAAGAAGTTAGTGAGGAAGATGTTAAACTTTTTGCTGCAAAGTAAGTAGTGAGATTATCTTTCGACAAATTTTGGAATATGCCCCACATAATGAAAAGAATTCTATTCATAATAGTGCTAATCTTTAGCCTACAAAATATGTCTGCGCAATATGACTCGGGAGCTATAAATTATGGTTTTGTTGCCAGTAAAAGTTTTGGGTTACAAAATGAAGTAGGTTTAGGAGCCAGAATAGAGTATGCATTTAATTGTTACACCACTTTTATGGGGGAGTATAACCGTTCGTTTACTGTTGGTGGTGACGATGATGATAATGAAGGCTTTAATGAACTTGCTTTGGGAGTGAATCTTATACTATTTAATTGGTATCCCACCACGATTACTGCAGGTATAGGCTATGTGGGTAACGATTCTAGTGTTTTTGAAGATTTTGAAGACGAGGCTTTTCTTGGGATCAGATCGGGAAGTTTTAATCATGGAGCGCAGATTAAAATTAGAGCGTTACATCAGATATCAATTCCTGTACATATTTTTGCAGAACTTAATGTAAAGAGTCTAGGTAGACGTTATGATACATTTCTAATAGGATTTAGTTATGATTTTAATGCCAGATAATTGATATTACCCCTCAAAAGTCAATTAAAACACAATTTTTAGAATAGAACTATTTTTATTACCATCCAAAACTTTAGTATCTTTCGAAGTATAACACAAATCATAAAATGAAGAAAATACACCACGAAGATTTTAAGGTTTCAAATACTATAGAATTATCAAAAATTTCTACTACTCTTGATCTTGAGGAAAGTGACAAGAAAATTGAAAAGGAGTTAGAAAAGGTGCGCGAAAAACTTGGAGAGCTTCAGGACACCTTGTATGCTCATGGAAAATATGCTGTTTTGATTTGTCTTCAAGGTATGGATACATCTGGAAAAGATAGTTTGATTAGAGAAGTTTTTAAGGATTTTAATACCCGAGGGATCATTGTGCATAGTTTCAAAGTACCTACCGAAGTAGAGTTAGGTCATGATTATTTATGGAGACATTATATTGCATTGCCACAACGGGGTAAGTTCGGAGTCTTTAACAGAACGCATTATGAAAATGTTCTGGTTACTAGAGTGCACCCTGGGTATATTATGGGTGAAAATATTCCGAATGTGGATAGCGTAGATGATATCAATGATAAATTTTGGGATACACGATTCGAACAAATTAGAAATTTTGAAAAGCATATTGCTCAAAATGGCACACTGATCTATAAATTCTATTTGCATTTATCCAAGGATGAACAAAAAAATAGATTGCTAAGAAGGTTAAATAAAAAAGAAAAAAACTGGAAATTCTCGGCTGGTGATTTAAAAGAGCGTAAACTTTGGGATCAATATATGAAATGCTACGAAGATGCGATAAACCGAACATCTTTGGAACATGCTCCCTGGTATATAATACCTGCAGATGATAAACCAACAGCCCGATACATTGTAGCAAAAGTATTATTTGATACGCTAACTACATATGATGATATACAAGAACCCGAGTTAGATGCCAAAACAAAAGCAAATATAGGGGTGTATAAAGAACAATTAGAAAAAGAATAATGTCGTATTATAACAAGAGATATTAATTATGTTGAAAAAAATAATCCCCATCCTTTTAATTGCCATTACAGTAAATGGTTTTGCGCAAAATAATGCTAAAGAGGATTCAATTATACTAAAAAAAATATACGATACTTCTTTATTAAATGGTAAGAGTTATGCCTGGTTAGATCATTTATCTAATCAAATAGGAGGTCGACTTTCGGGATCCATAAACGCTCAAAAAGCTGTTGAGTGGGGCGAAAAAGAATTAAAAGAATTAGGAATTGACAAAGTATGGTTACAATCGGTAATAGTTCCAAAATGGACGAGAGGTGTAACAGAATTTGCCTATATAGAAAGCGAACCTGGTAATACTACGAATGTTCCAATTTGTGCATTAGGAGGATCTGTACCTACTCCGATAGGGGGTATTAAATCTCCGATTATAGAAGTACAGGGGCTAGAGGATCTAAGAAAATTAGGAACTTCTAAAATTGAGGGTAAAATAGTTTTTTTTAATCGACCTATGCAAGCTGATCTCATAGAAACTTTTAGAGCATATGGAGGGTGTGTAGATCAACGATATTCTGGTGCTGCCGAAGCAGCCAAATTTGGAGCGGTTGGAGTACTTGTTCGTTCTATGAACTTACGATTAGATGATCTTCCTCATACAGGAGCTATGAGCTATGGTGATTTGTCTGATATGGATAAAATTCCGGCGGCGGCAATTAGTACAAACGGTGCTGATTTATTAAGTTCAATGCTGAAACTTAATCCAAAAATTAAGTTACACATGAATATGAATTGTCGCACTTGGAAAGATGTAGAATCTTTTAATGTAATTGGACAAATAACAGGTAGTGAGTTTCCTAACGAATATATGGTCGTTGGAGGACACCTTGATTCATGGGATCTGGGTGATGGTTCGCATGATGATGGAGCAGGAGTAGTACAATCTATGGAAGTATTACGCTTATTAAAGGAAATTGGATACAAACCAAAACGATCTATACGTGTGGTATTATTTATGAATGAAGAAAATGGATTAAGAGGAGGTAAAAAGTATGCCAAAGTAGCCAAGAGTAAGAATGAGAATCATGTTTTTGCACTAGAAAGCGATGCTGGTGGATTTACACCAAGAGGATTCTCTTTTGATTGTGATGATACAAACTTTGCGCAAGTTCAAAGTTGGAAATCACTTTTTGAGCCTTATTTGGTACATTATTTTGCTAAAGGAGGAAGTGGTGCCGATATCGGCCCGCTTAAAAAAGAAGGTATTGTATTGGCGGGATTAAGACCAGATTCTCAACGTTATTTTGATTATCATCATGCCAAAAATGATACTTTTGATGCAGTTAATAAACGTGAACTTGAATTGGGAGCGGCAACGATGACCAGTTTGGTATATCTTTTTGATAAATATGGAGTTCGATAACCTACAAATACATTAAGATATAGCACATATCCATTGTTCTATTAACCGTATAAGGTAAACAAAGGTTATTAATTCATCTTTGATTTTGCATAAAAGACTACTGACATAAGGTTGTCATCATTTTGGTTTTTCTTTGTACTAAACCTATATAGATGATACAGCATAAGAGTTTAAAAAATATAGATCTAAAAGAGATTCATATAGCCTTTACTGATGCGTTTTCAAATTATGAAGTGCCTTTTAACCTTACATATCAAGAATTAGTATACCTACTCGAACGACGGGGCTACAATCAAGAATTGTCTTACGGATCTTTTTATAAAGATAAGCTAGTTGGTTTTGTATTAAATGGTATTGAAGACTGGAAAGGAGTGCCTACAGCTTATGATACTGGTACAGGGATCATTACAGAGTTTCAGGGAAAAGGGATTGCTAAGGATTTATTTACCTTTTGTATAAAGAATTTGAAAAACAAAGGTATGCATCAGTACCTTCTTGAGGTTATAAAAACGAACACAAAAGCTATACAATTATACAAAGATCTTGGTTTTCAAATATCCAAAGATTACGACTTTTATGTGTTTGATCAATCAAAGCTAGATTATCGTATTTCGAAAAGTAGCTTTGATATCAGCTTTGAAGAAACGGCTACGATAGAAAATAGAGAAATTGAACGTTTTTCTTCTATAGATCCATCATGGCAAAATAGTATGACTTCAATTTATAGGAAAAGAAAGAATTTTACTGTATTGAAAGCTTCGATTGACAATAAAAATATAGGATACGGTATTATTGAAAAACATACTGGAGATATACCGTTACTTGCCATTAGTCCGGATTTCAGAAATAGAGGCGTAGGAACTTCTTTATTAAAGCATTTGAGTAATTTTTCTAAATCTGAACAAATAAAAATGATCAACATTCAGAGTGATTACAAACCTTTTAAAGAATTGTTTAGAAGTTTACAAATATCACCGGGAAAAGGACAATATGAAATGATTCTAAAATTTTAAGATTACAGGATGAATAAGCTACAAAAACAAATGAAGCAAGAGTTTGAGGATAAAGAATTATTTGATCAAGCTCGGGATTATGCTTATGAATATATTGACGGTATTGAAGATATGGATGTGTTTCCATCACAGCATAACTTAGAGAGTCTTACTAATTTTGATGAACCACTTCAGCAAAAAAGCCTTCAGGCCAAAGAGGTTATTAATCAACTCCATTCTTTTGGTTCTCCTGCTACTATAGCGCAGATAGGAGGTAGGTATTTTGGTTTTGTAAATGGCGGGGCAGTTCCCGTTTCTTTAGGTGTTAAATGGTTGTCTGACATATGGGATCAATGTGGTGGATTATATCTTACTTCGCCAATAAATGCTATGTTAGAAGATGTCTGCGAAAAGTGGTTGAAAGATATTTTTAATCTCCCAAAAGAAACAGTAGCTGGATTTGTAAGTGGTACATCTATGGCCAATTTGTGCGGATTGGCGGCTGCCCGTTTTCATCTACTTAATAAGTTAGGTTGGGATGTGCACAAAAAGGGACTTAATGGAGCGCCTAAATTAAGAATATTGGCACATGAACAAGTGCATGCTAGCGTAAAAAAAACATTAGGGATGTTGGGTTTTGGTACAAATAGTATCGAGTGGTTACCTTCGGATAGTCAAGGGCGATTGGTTGTAGATGCTGTTCCTAAATTAGATGATCATTGTCTTATTTTACTTCAAGCGGGTAATGTAAATACTGGTGCTTTTGATGATTTTACTAAAGTTTGTGATTTGGCAAATCAAGCCGGAGCATGGGTGCATATAGATGGCGCTTTTGGACTTTGGGCAAGAACTACAACAAGCTTATCATACTTAGCTAAAGGGATGGAGAAAGCATCTTCTTGGGCGGTAGATGGACATAAAACATTAAATACACCTTACGATTCAGGAATAATTATGTGTCGTTATCCAGATGCATTAGTTAGTGCATTACAATCAACCGGAGAATATATTATTTATAGTGAACATAGAGATCCGTTGTTGTACACACCAGAAATGTCAAAAAGATCCAGAGCTATAGAACTTTGGGCCACAATGAAATATCTGGGTAAAGATGGTATTGACCAAATGATTACTACTTTTCACCAAAGGGCAAAGCAACTAGAAGAGGGATTGGGCAAAATAGGGTTTAAAATCATTAATGAAGTTGTTTTTAATCAGGTTTTGATTGCCACGGATAATGAAGAAAAAACAAAACAAGTGATTAAATATGTTCAAGAATCTAGAGAATGCTGGGTAGGTGGATCTACCTGGCAAGGAAAACAAGTTATTCGTATAAGCGTTTGTTCCTGGATGACAAACGAGCAAGATATAGAAAGAACAATCTCGTTATTTGAAAAAGCCATAAAAAATTAGGTTGGTACTAAAAAAAAAATACTTTTTATATTTTAAGGATAGTAATTTTAAATCTAATTATAAATCCTTTGATGTTTAGTTTTTTTCCTCTTCACTTTGGGGTATACCCCCCTTTTATATTTTTAGATTGAAGCATACTTTTGTTATAGTAATCACATCTTCATAGCAGTTATAGAGGATGCATACGTTATGACTTGCCCCTATGTATGCATTTATGACATAAAAAGTTTAAAAAGTAATACTAACTATAAACATGAAGCTATGAATAAAACATTTCAACGTTTACCATTTAATATAGGTTTTTTTTGGTTACTCTGTTTTTCAATTTTTCTAATATCATGTGATCCTGATGCAGATTTGATCCATATTAATAATGCATCGACAGATGAAGTTGGACTTTTGGTTGATGGAGTAAAAGGCGGCTTGCAAGTTAATGATGCCTCGTACACAGTAAATGGCCCTATACAAAATGTAGGGATTTTTACAGCACCTGGGACTAATGGAGAAATCATTGGCTTTAATAATGATAGACCAGTGGCAATTATTGATCCTATGAATTGGACAGCAAGTAGGGATGAGCCCAACCTGGATTTTAATAACATTATTCAGATTCCGGTAAAAGTATGGATTGTAAAAGGGAATTTTAACACACAACGTGCATTAGCTATTAGTCATTGTGTTTATACAGCTAATGTATGGGGTACAGAAAGAATGGGGGTGCAGTTTAGTCCATTCGAAATAGTTGATGCTACCGGAGATCCAGACGCACCTACATATTACAATTTTGATTGCTCCTTAAAATCAGGCATAGAAAATGATATTGGCAAAGATGCAGGTAAAATAAACATTTATTATGTTGAAACTGTTGATGGGGGCACATCTAGAGGCCAGGCTTGTAATATAGGGAGTGATTTTGTGGCTATGGGAGAGAGTACATTTTCGGATTTACTATCTCATGAACTAGGACATGATTTTGGGCTTTTTCATACCGATACTCATGCTAATTTTGACCAAACAGGGATTATGCATTCGGGCAGTATTACTCGCGCTTTTATTACCGAGGGACAATTGTTTAGAGCGCATTTGGTACCTGGGTCTGCTATAAATGCAGTATATAATGCTCGACCCGGTGAACCAACCAGGAATTGTGGGCATAATGCTTCGTCAGAAACATGCCCGAGTATAGACAAAAGAATCTGGGCAGATGGAACTTTTCCTGCAAATTAATATGTAAAATAACTTAAATTTACAGTACATGTATCTATATAAAATAAAATATTCGGTTTCCGTTCTTGTAATACTATTACTTGGATATACTAGTCAGTCTCAGGATAATAAAATTGTTCAAGAGCTATTTATAAACTGGCAAACTTCAAATTGTGGTATTGGAGAAGAAAAACAACTGATCAAAAAACTTAGAGTAAATGCAGATTTCATTTTACCCGCTTTGATTAGAGGGTTTGAAGAAGGTCCCTCGGTAGATTATATTAAAGAAGCTACTGAAACCGAAGTGAAACGCTTGCGCCTTAATCAAGAAATAATAGCTAAACAATCCTTAAAAACAGGTCTTAGCCAGGAGAATTTAAAAATTGCTAGTGAACTAAATGTTGATCAGGAAAGAGAAAGAATTCAAAAAGGGATTGAAAAAGGTTGGAAAACAAGAGCTTTAACAGGAATTGGATATCTTAATACCGAAGGTTCTAAAGCCTATATTCAAGAGCTTTTAAAAAATGAAAAAAATGAATTTATTCCTTTGATTAAATCTGTTTTGAGGCGCAATAAAAAATAAAGCAAAATTAACTCCATGGATATTTCAAAATTCATGGAGTATTTTTTCTATCAACAGGCAAAATTACCATCGCAAAATACAGCCATATAAATTATAGCGGCGATACCGATAAGAATATTCAAAATGGGTAAGCTAGCCGATAGTATAGCTAATATATGTTTTTTTCTCATAAATAATATCCAGGCTGTTACTACTCCTATAAACGTAACAAAGGGATATGCGATTAAACTTATAACCAAAGTGATTGTTGGGATACTATCTTCAGAACCGGGACTATCAAACATCATTGCAGACATCATAATCATTGGTAATGAGGGGAGTACTAAGATTCCGAAAATAATACTGGCTACGATTAAATAAATACGGGTATTGTTTCTTTTTTTTATTTCCTTTTCAGGAATAGAGGTCGTCGACATAGATTTGAATTAAATAACGTTAAATATACGATAAGTATATTTTAGTTTATTTAGGTTCTAATACCTTTGCCTCTTCAAAAACAGAAAATGATCAACCAATACACCAAAGAATTTCGATACAATCTAAAATTAGCTACACCCGTTATGATGGGGATGATTGGTCATACCTTGGTAGCATTGGTAGATAACATCATGGTTGGGCAATTAGGTACAGCAGAGTTGGCTGCGGTTTCTTTGGGAAACAGTTTTATGTTTATCGCGATGTCTTTGGGCATCGGATTTTCTACGGCAATTACACCTCTGGTGGCAGAAGCAGATGCAGAAAATAATTTTAAAATCGGTAAATCTGCTTTTAAGCATGGTTTGTTTTTATGTACGGTACTCGGGATTGTATTATTCCTTTTTATTCTATTGGCTAAGCCACTAATGTATCTTATGAATCAACCCGAGGAGGTGGTAGAACTGGCATTACCGTATTTGGATTTGGTAGCTTTTTCTTTGATACCTCTTATTAGTTTTCAGGCATTAAAACAATTTTCGGATGGTTTATCGATGACCAAGTATCCTATGTATGCTACATTGCTGGCCAATGTGATTAATGTGATACTAAATTATCTACTTATTTTTGGAAAATTTGGCTTTCCTCAAATGGGTATTGTGGGAGCTGCTGTAGGGACTTTGGTATCTAGAGTTGTGATGGTTATTTTTTTATGGGCTTTTCTGAAAAAGAAGGAAAAATCTTCGGACTATGTTAGAAAAATTAAATTCTTTGTTCTTGAGAATTCTATGATTAAAAAAATAGTGGCATTAGGCTTTCCTTCGGCTTTGCAGATGTTTTTTGAAGTGGCAATTTTTACCGCAGCGATTTGGCTATCCGGAATTTTAGGAAAGAATCCTCAAGCCGCAAATCAGATAGCTCTAAACTTATCCTCGATGACATTTATGGTTGCTATGGGTTTGAGTGTTGCTGCTATGGTACGGGTCGGAAATCAAAAAGGATTGCAGCAATTTTCTAATTTAAGGAGGATAGCAATCTCTATTTTTTTATTAAGCTTTTTGATTGCTGTTATTTTTGCTTTGATTTTTATTACCTGTAATGCTATGTTACCCAAAATATATTTGGATGTAGATGATCTAGAAAATTTAGTTGATAATTCTGAAGTAATTAGTATTGCTTCAAAACTTCTGATTATAGCTGCATTATTTCAAATTTCAGATGCGATACAGGTTACGGTTCTAGGTGCTTTAAGAGGGCTTCAAGATGTAAAAATACCGACCTTTATTACTTTTGTGGCCTATTGGGTAGTTGGATTCCCAATAAGTTATTATTTGGGCCTATATACTTCTTATAAGAGTTCGGGTATATGGATTGGTTTATTAGCGGGCCTTACTACTTCGGCATTATTGTTGTATTTCAGATTTAATAAGTTGACAAAAGATTTGATTAATAAGAATTGAATTTTTAAATAAAAACAGGAAAAAAATACGTTTTATAGACTTGATACGTTTATTGGGTATTAACGAATAATTAACTATCTTTCCAAAAAAACAGAATACAAAAATGAGAGTCCCAAATTCTAAATTTTGTTTACTGCTAGCCATCTTTATGATAATGATCGCGCATAGCAGTAGAGCTCAAAACTTTGAGCATAGTAAAAATCAAAATCTTATTCCTAATCCTAGTTTTGAAAACACCAATACGACACTTAAGCGTATTGATATGGAGATGAAGAATTTTGGAATTATGAAGGATTGGAAACCTGCCATTAATTCTCCCGATGCCTATCATCCACAATTAGAATTAGTTCGATTTGTACATAAATCTCCAAATTTCTTAAAACAATTTGGTGCGCAAGAACCAAGAACCGGAGAAGGAAAAGTAGGTATGTATATTGCCGGAGGAATGTATAAAGAAGGTGTTACTGCAAAATTAAAAAGACCATTGGGAGCTGGGAAATACTATTATTTTCATATGTATGTTTCTTTGGCAGAAGGAATATCTAATTCATGTACGTCTTCGATAGGAACTTATTTTAGTGCACGAAGCCCCAAAATAACAGGAACATCAAGATTACCATTAAATATAGAGTCTTCAAAAATGGTATGTGATACCAAAGGATGGGCTAAGGTATGTGGAGTGTATAGAGCAAAAGGTACCGAAAAATATATATCACTAGGCTATTTTTCAGATAGTCCTCAAGGAAAATCTGTAAAGGGAGGGAAATATGATACTGGATATTATTTTGTTGATGATGTGTTGTTAATGGAAATGAAAAACCCTAAAAACCTTGTAGCCGGTCAGGTTTGTAATATGGCTCTTGATTTTTCGCCTATTGAGTATTTGATAGGAGAGAGCGAAACTTATACTGAAATTCAAAAAGCATTAGATTCGTATATCCAATATGTAACCATATTTAATGTAAATTCGGTTAAAATTATTGGCCATGCGGATGATGCAGGATCACCCTTTGAGAATGAAATCATGTCGGCTATGAGGGCTGCGAATGTAAAACAATACATGATCGAGAAAGGAGTTGATGAATCTCTTATCGAGGTAGTAATTGCTGGTGATACTGAGCCAGTTGTAGCCGAAGGCGGAAATCTTGATCCAGAATCAAATAATAGAGTAGAAATTAAGATCGAATAATACCGTTAGGTAATATTCGAGTTTCCTTTAAAAAGATAGTACCTTTACGCATAATAATTGTAATTGTTGAGCATGAGTTTTCCAAAATTCTTATTAGGAGATAACACAGATTTTCCTGACGCTATTTTTGTAATTCACACCGAGTTTCCAAGGTTTATTATTAATCTTGAAAATGATGAGGTAGAGTGGTTAGAAGAGTTTGATAAAAATGATGAAAAAGAATTAATGGAAGAGGCAGAAAACCTTTTTCAATCCGCCAATGATTTCTACGATCGCGAAATTGAGCGTTACGATGCATAACGTCTTTCAAAATTAATAAGAAGTAGTTATGGAAGAACTTATAGAATTAGACAAAGATCTTTTCTTATATCTTAATAACTTAGGAAGTGCCACTTGGGATGGGTTTTGGCTGTTTATGACAGAAAAACTCTATCAAATACCCCTATATGTAGTATTACTATTCTTTTTTTATAAATATTTTGGTATTCGTGGTACCATAATCACTTTGATTGTTGTGGCAGCCCTTATTGCAGCATCAGATCAGTTATCTAATTTGTTTAAAAACGTATTGTTTATGCGTCCCAGACCTTGTCGAGCAGAAGGAGTGGCCGATTTTACAAGATTTATTGCAGAGCGATGTGGTAGACATGGTTATTTTTCGGCACATGCAGCCAGCTCGATGGCATTGGCCTTTTTTACGGGGTTGGCATTACAAAAAAGATTAAAATATATATTCCCGTTTATGGTAGTATGGTCTATAGTGGTTAGTTATAGTCGAATATATGTTGGGGTTCATTACCCAGGTGATATCATTACAGGTATGGCTATAGGGATTCTATTGGGCTTGGGTGCTTATAAGTTACATACTTTTCTTGTTAAGAAATATGGCGAAACACCAATAATCTGATATGACACTATATTACCCCTCTTTAAACCTTTTCTTTTTCTTCTTTTTGGTAAATAATCGCTTTAAAAAATGATCACGCTTTTCTGGTTTGCAATCCAGATCTTTTAAAACATCTCCAGATGGCTCTTCGAATGTACTTTTTGTAATAGCATCAAATGCACTATCTTGATTCATTTTTTGATATAACTTAGCAAAAATAGGCAATGCACTGTTTGCTCCTTGACCTAGGGCTGTGGTTTTAAAACCAATATCATAATTGTCATTTCCAACCCAAGTTACGGTTACTAATTTAGGAGTAATACCCACAAACCAGCCATCTTTGTTTTCTTGAGTGGTACCCGTTTTTCCGGCAATATCATTTTTTAGTTGATAAGTAGTTCGTAATCTGGTAGCAGTGCCATTTTCTACAGTAGATTTCATCATCTCTATCATCACTTGTCGGGTATAATCCGAATAAGCCGACGTATGTGCTACATCCGGCTCGAAAGAAGCAATAAGATTACCGCTTTTGTCTTCGATTTTAGATATATAATAAGGCTGAACAGCTTTCCCCTTATTTACATAACTGGCATATGCACCCACCAATTTTTTTAGTTTGATGCCATCTGTACCCAGAGCCATAGCTGGTTTATGTGAAAGAGAGTCTGTAATTCCTAACTTCTTTACTTGATCGATTACTTTTGAGATTCCAACTTTATTAAGCAGTTTTACGGCAATAGTATTTACAGAATTACTTAAGGCTTTCTCTAGTGTAAAATTTAGATGTGGGTCTTCTTTTGTTGAAGCATTTTTTGGTGTCCAATTTTCTAGATTGGTATAGGTAATTTCTTTTACCGAAAAATATGAACAAGGTTTCATGCCGTTTTCTATTGCAGCTGTATAAACAAAGGGTTTAAAAGTAGATCCTACTTGCCTTTTACTTTGAGAAACATGATCATACTTAAAATAACGATAGTCTATACCACCAATATAAGCTTGAACGGCTCCGGTAGACGGTTCTATGGCAATCATACCTGTATTGAGAAACTTTTGATAATGTAGTAGGCTGTCTAGAGATGAATTGTGTTTTACACTATTTCCGGTCCATTCAAACAATTCGATGTCTTTTTTAACAGAAAGAGAATCCTTGATTTGGGATTCGGTCAATCCTTGTGTTTTTAATTTTTTATAAATACTTAATTCCTTAATTGATTTTTTTATGAAATCATTGGTGTTTTTCCACGGTGCGGCACTTGCGTAAGAAGATTCATAATCCTTTTGCAATACCGCCATATGTTCTTTCATAGCTTCTTCGGCCATGGATTGCATTTTGTAGTCCAAGGTAGTATGTATAATTAAACCGTCATTATAAATGTCATAAGCACTGCTATCCGGTTTTTTATAATTTTCCAGAATTTTGGTAAGTTCTTTTTTTACCTCTTCCCTAAAATATGGAGCAAGTCCAAGATCATGATTAAAATACTGATAGTTGAGTTGGATACTTTTATTAATCGCGTTATTTGCAAGATTTGCATTTAAGTATTCATATTTTACCATTTGTTTGATCACTACATCTCGTCGTAGCTGGCTTCTTTCAGGAAATAAGCGAGGATTATAACTGTGATTAGCCTTTAGTGTTCCGATCAAAGTTGCGGACTCTGCTATTGATAACTGACTCGTAGTTTTGTTGAAGAACTTTTGAGAAGCGCTTTCAATACCATAGGTATTATCTGGAAAAGGTACTGTATTAAAATAAAGGGTGAGAATCTCTTGTTTAGAGTATATATCTTCTATTCTTTTTGCAATAAAGGATTCTTTCAATTTATTGATCACAGTACTAAACATTCGATATTTTTTTCTTCCAAATAAATTTTTGGCCAGTTGCAAGGTTATAGTGCTCCCTCCTCCTGATGATTTATCCCGTAGTAAGATTGTTTTAAAAAATACACGAAGTAAACTGGTGTTGTCTACGCCATCATGTTCGTAAAACCTAACATCTTCGGTAGCAATTAGAGCATCAATTAAGTGTTTAGGTAGATCTTGATAGGATATGGGTTGTCGATCATAGATATAATATTTGCCAATCAAATGACCATCTTTATCCAATACTTGAGTAGCTTCGGCTTGTTTAAGAGAACTAAGCTCGTTTTTATCTGGTAATTTTCCCCAAAAGCCAAAATAGATACTGCCATAAAATAAGATAGACGATATTAGGAGTATGCTTACTATCAAAATAGGCCATTTAACCCACTTTTTTTGCAAATATTTCTTCATTACAATATGCTAATATGAACATAGATAACGCTGAAAATGCAGTATTATTAGATTTTATTTACCTCTGATTTTTTCTAAAATCTCTTATAAACAATGCAATCATAAGTACCATGAGTAGAGAAAAGGGTAAAGAGGTTATAATGAGTAATTTCTGCATAGCGGTCAACACATTAATGTCACTTTTTACATTACCTAATAAGATAATCCCAACAGAAAAAATGGTAAGTATTATACTCCACAACAGACGATGGGTCTTTGATGGTTCTTGCTTTCCGTTATCGGTAAACATGCTTAGAACAAAAATGGCAGAATCCAGAGAAGTTACCAAAAAGCTTATTAATAAAAGTATGGTAAGTGTATTAATAAGTCCTTGAAAAGGATAGTTTTCAAAGAAGATAAAAATAGAGCTAAATACATTATCAAACTGGCCTTGATATGCCCCTAGATTCTCAATAATTTCAAAAGCAGATTCACCAAAGGTTGTGAACCAGAAAAAAGTTCCTAATGAGGGTATTAATAGTACCCCAAGTATGATTTCTCTTAGGGTTCGCCCTTTAGAAATACGTGCTATAAATATACCGGTAAAAGGAGCCCAGGCAAGCCAGAATGCCCAATAATAATAGGTCCAATCGGTCAGAAAAGCTTCACCGGGATTATAGGTGCCTAATGCTAAACTAAGTGGGATAAAATCAATTATATAATGAAATAAAGCAGAGAAAAATTGGGAGAATACTGTAATAATATCACTCTGTACAAATACAAAAATTAGAAGAGCTGATGTGATATATATGTTCCAGGTTGAAATAATTTTTATTCCTTTATGTACTCCTCTAAATACTGATATAAATGCCAGAATCGATATAATTAAAAGCACTACAATAGTGCCAATAAGTCCAATGTCTACTTTTAACAGGTGAGTAAGCCCTCCCTCAATCTGGGTTGTTCCTAACCCGATAGCCGCTACTAGTCCAAAAACCGTAGTAAGAATTGCCAGAATATCAATACCTCTAAAAATAAAATCCTTAGTTTTTTGCGAAGTAATCATATACTCGATTGAAGAAAAAGCACTGCTGGATAATACTTTTTTGGAGTGTACAAATAGATAATAACCTACAACAATAGCAAATATTGCATAAAATGCCCAAGCTGTAAATCCCCATTGATAGAAAGTGTATTCGAGAGCGATGGTATTGGCAGATGTGCCATTGTCTATTGGCGGGTTATTCATCATATAGACAGGCTCTTGTACAGCCCGTAATAATATTCCGGCACCCATGCCTGCACTGTATAACATCGATATCCAAGCTAATCTCGAAAATTGCGGTCGATCATTAAGAGTACCTAAACGGTATTTTCCCCATTTAGAAATTGCCATAATCACCAAAAGTAACACACAAATTAATCCTAACCATAAATAAAACCTACCAAATCTTTGACGGATGTATATGGAGAAAGTCTCTATACTATTATACGTTTCTAATGTAAAAAAGTATAAGAAAAATGAAAAAAAAAGTAATACACCTAATGAAATATATAACAAACTATTTTTCTTAAGATCTAGTTTCATACAATGAATTTTACTTTTAAAATGCTGTGTTTATATAACGATATGGTATATCAAGTATAAATGTCTTAAAAGTTTTGAGAACTATTCTGAAAATAAGGAAAAAACATTGGTTTTTTTTACTTGTTAAAAAACCAAAAAATAATCAATTTTTTAAAGTTGATTTCTCGCAAATTTCATTTTTTTTAATTAGACTTGTAATACATAATATATTGACTATCGTTACTATGCCCGAATTGAAAACTACTTGGGGTTAGTTAAATAAAAATGGATCCCCAAGGTTTGTATTATAAATGATGCGCACGCACATTTTAAACCATATTTTGAAACTCTAAACCTGCAAACCCATGAAAAGAGTAATAGTTGATTATAGAAAGTTAAACAAAAACATTTTAAACCTTCTTGTAGAAAAATTTCCAGATGGTTATGCCGATCGGGATATCATCTCATTTAGAAACCATCACAACGAAGCCATCGAGGCCGTTGAGGTAAAAACCACTGATACTATTTATTTGGTTAAGATTAGTAAAAGACTTGCAGATACTATGCAAAGTTTTGATTACGAAAATTCTAAACTTGATGTTCCCAAAGGAGTAAGCAAGGAACAAGTTGGAGATATTGATGATAAGTAAGAAAAATATTAGACTATAAGATTTTGCCGTATCATTTTGTTTTAGATACCCCAAACGGTAAATGTTGTATATGCTAATTTTTATTTTTTTCTTAAAATCACACTCTTAAATACATAAAAATGAGCTTGTTTAAAATTGAAATACAACCTGTTTTGAGTATTCTGATAAAATAATTTAGGCCAAAACCGTTATAAATAAAGTAAAGATTTTCTTTTATTTGTGTCTTTTGAATTTTCTATTCAATTTTATCGATAAATTTTAAAAAGACTATTTTCTAGTAGACCGAAAGAAATATTGATGTTGTTTTGATATCCTGTTAGAAAAGTTTTGAGAAAAATCAATAGGTCAGAATAAAACGAATACATGGGGTATAAAAGAAGTTATTTACTTTTATTTTTTATTGGAATACAGCTATATGGTCAATCTGAAAAAAAAACAGATAAGCGATCTTTTTTTATAACTCCCGAAATCCTATTAGGTAAGACTATGGAAGCTAACACAGATTTCCCTGAAACCAAACTACAAAAAGCGCTTTTTGTTAGTTTCGGGAGCTATAGTTCACAGTCAAAGCAACGATGGGCAATGGAGTTGGGTTATCCAAAAACCGGAATATCTTTGGGTGTTACAGATTTTGGAAATACCGAAAAAATAGGAAAGGCATATACATTAATGCCATTTGTCGAAATAGGTTTGTTTCAGAAAAAATCGTCTCGATGGAATATGAATATTGGTATGGGAGCCTCCTATATAGATACACAGTTTGATGTAGATTCGAATCCTTTTAACCTGGCAGTAACAACAAAAGTGAATTGGTCTTTTAAGTCATTTTTATATTATGACTTATTCCAAAGAGAAACCATAAAATGGCGATTAGGTTTAGGGTATTCTCACTTTTCTAATGGTCATACAAGATTGCCAAATCAAGGGCTTAATTCCTTTTTGATGAGTCTATCTACTCATATAGGAAACCAAGGAGATGTTCTTGAAAATGATAAAATCAATAGATTAGGAGAAAAGAAAAGATATACCGAAAACTATTTCTCTTTTAGGGCCGGTATAGGTCAGAATGTTCTTTCTAGAGTTTTTAATGATAAAAAAGAAGTGTATTCTGTTGCTTTTTCTGGAGGTAAAATCATTAATAAAACTTATAAATTTGGAGGAGGGGCGTATTATCGCTTTTATGAGCAGTACTACGAACATATTAAAGAAAATAAACAGCTTATCGAGGAACAAGTTCCTAGTTATCGCGAAAACCCATATAGATATGCAACTAATTTTGGTGTTTTTGGTAGCGCAGAGCTTTTATTGGGCCATGTCGGAGTAGAGTTTGATATAGGAATTAATATCTACAAACCATTTTATAAAATTGATTGGCAACTAAGTCAAGGATATTTTTTTGAAGGTGATTATGTGAATTTAGGAGAATTAAACTCGTATTTTAAAGTAAAACGTACTGTTTCTAGTAGGTTAGGGATAAAATATTATGTATTAAATACTAATGCATCACCAAAGAACAATGTTTTTGTATCGGCCCATATCAATGCTAATTTGGGTCAAGCAGACTTTTCTGAGCTTAGTTTAGGATATGTATATCGTTTTAATTTAAGAGAAAGTAAAAAGTAAATTAGGCTATAATTTCTTGCTTAAATTCAATAAATATCTTGCTGCTGCAAAAGGTGTGATTTTGTGTTGTAATACTAATTCTATTTGAGAATTTAGTTCTGATTGTATATCAGGATGGTTGTAAAAAGTAGTTTTCAGTTGTTCTTCTATGGTTTGCACTAGCCAAAATTTATTTTGTTGCTTTCGGTTTTCCTCAAAAAAGCCGTTTTTATGGGTGATATCCAGATATTTTTGAATCAATTTCCAAATTTCTTTAACACCAGTATTTTCAAGGGCGCTGCATATCATAACTTCTGGTAACCAACTACTTTCTGCAAGAGGGTATAAGTGTAAGGCCTTTCTAAATTGATTTTTTGCTTCTTTAGCTCTGTTTAAATTATCTCCATCGGCTTTATTAATAACTATAGCATCAGCCATTTCTATAATCCCTCTTTTAATTCCTTGAAGCTCATCTCCTGCACCCGCAAGTTTTAATAACAAAAAGAAATCTACCATACTATGTACAGCAGTTTCACTTTGTCCAACGCCAACAGTTTCGATAATGATTACGTCATACCCCGCGGCTTCGCAAAGAATAATAGATTCTCGAGTTTTTTGAGCTACTCCACCTAATGAACTACCAGAAGGAGAGGGGCGAATAAAAGCTTTAGGAGATCTAACCAAAGATTCCATTCTGGTTTTATCTCCCAAAATACTACCTTTTGAGATTGTACTACTAGGGTCTACAGCCAAAACAGCCACTTTTTTACCTTGTTCTATCAACACATTACCCAGTGCTTCAATAAACGTGCTTTTTCCCACTCCCGGTACACCTGTTATTCCTATTCGGATAGAACTATTGGTATATGGTAAACATTTTTCTATAAGCTGTTGCGCTTTTTCAAAATGAGTTTGTTGTGTACTTTCGATTAGAGTTATACCTCTGCTTAGGCTTGTAGTGTCTTTTGCTATAATGGCATCAAAAATATGCTGAACAGATACTTTTTTTTGTTGCTTTTTTTTGAATAGCCCAATAGCCTGATCATTTGTACTCAAAGGTACTTTTGAAGATGGATTACTATGTTTGTCGGTATTTTTAGACACAAAAAAGCTTTAAGACAAAGTTATAAATTCCTTTTATGAAATCTACCACGATATGTAGTTCGATATTAAATAAATTTATTCTTGAACTTTGATAGGAACAGCAATAGCTGTTCTGTCCCATGCCAGATACATTAGCGTAAATCCGTTTGCGTTTTCAAAATAGATAGAAAATTGCTCGATTATATTTAATAATGGTTGAACAGGAACTTCTAATGTAACAACATCAAATGCAGGTTCTCTCATAGCTTTACCATCTTTAAAATCAACTCCCCATCCATATGCTTTGCTATTAAAAATAACTTTCCATGAATTTTGATTAGGGATAGTCCATAAGGTATATGTACCTGCTTTAAGTAAAGTACCATCGATTAAAACATCCTTATCTGTCGTAAAAGAAGTGGCTTCATTAGCACCGGTTCTCCATACTTCTCCGAAGGGAACTAGATTTCCGAAGATATCTCTATTTTTTTTATAGGGTCTATTGTAAAAAACACTGAAGTTTGCACTTCCAGCTATATGAGTGATCGTTTCTTCGGGGCTGTGTTTTTTGGTGTTAGATTTTAAAATCGACATACCGACAAAACCTATAATTATAATCCCTAGTATGATAAGAAGTGCACGCTTTGCAAGTTTGGACATAAAAACTATTTTTTTTAGAAAAATAAATATAGTTTTTAACCTTCAAACCATGGTCATTATTCTAATTATATTTATGAGATTTATTTTGTTAATTGTGCGATGTTCATCACATTCATGGCACATGTGTTTCTAAGAGTGGTTAAAATTGAAATAATTGATTCAGAAAAATATTTATTTTCTATAAGATCATCTATATGATTAATTAATGTATGAGTACAATTTACATTTTTCTCTAAAAGAACAAACACATCTTCGATATCTTCATTGTTGCCGTAATCGCAACTTTTCTTTGGTTGGTACATATTTTTTTGGTTTTGATTAATAAATAGTATGGTTATAGTGTACTAAGGATTAAAAAACTTACCTTAACAGTAGTTAAATATTTATTAAATCACTGATATTCAAATATTTGTTTGATTGTAATAGGATTTTATGTATAATTTTGCAACAATTAGGTATAAGAATTCGTCTATATAGATGAATAGGATTTAAGACAGTTTTTAAATAATAATCACTAACCAAAAGTAAGAGAAGTTTGTTACAAAGCGAGCTAATAGAACAGTGCAGGAATAATGATCGTAGAGCACAGATGAAGCTTTATAATAAATACTGTGATGGTATGTATTATGTGGCATTACGATTCCTCAAAGATCCTTTTGAGGCAGAGGAAGCTATGCAAGAATCTTTCATTAAAGCCTTTACAAGACTTCACCAGTTTACAGGTGATGTGACTTTTGGTGCTTGGCTTAAACGAATTGTAATTAATAAAAGCATAGATATGCTAAAAGCCAAGAAAATGAACATGGTAGCGATTAATGAACAGGTAATGACCACGGTAGAGGAGCAAAATGATTGGTCTGTATCGGATTCTGTTACTGTTGATGAAGTGAAAAAAGCAATAGAAAGGTTACCCGAAAAATATAAATATGCAGTAATGCTATTTTTGATTGAAGGGTATGATCACAACGAAATAAGCGAAATATTAGATATAACATCGGTAGCTTCGAGAACACTTGTTCATCGAGGTAAGAAACAGCTTCAGGACCAATTAAAACATTTGAGAGATGGCACAAGATATTAGAGAGCTATTAAAACAGGATAAGCAACTTCCTTCTGAGCGTATAAATGAAGGACACCAGTTGCGTTTTATGGCGAAGTTAGAACAGGAACTTCCTGAAAAACCTAAAGTCAGGAGGTTTACATATGGTTGGTTAAAAATTGCTGCAAGTGTTGCTATTGTGTTTTCAATCTCATTGACAGCGTATAACCAATTTCAGGGAGACACTTCTAATCCTACAGAAGTAGTGTCGACCGAGGGAGTAGATACAAAAAATGCAACAATACTTTTATCCAAACAATCCTCATCTCTTGCAGAAATGTCTCCTGAGTATGAAAAAGTAGAAAACTATTTATTGACTAGTATCAAATTTCAGTTATCAGAAATTACAATTGATGACAAAAACAGAGAATTAGTCGAAAGTTTTAAAATACGATTAAGCAATCTTGATAAAGAATATCAAAACCTTAGTAAAGAACTTATTGAGGTAGGTCCGAATATGGAGAGCATAGAGGCTATGACAGAAAATTTAAAACTTAGATTGTCTTTATTAGAAAGGTTAAAAGATAAACTTAAAGAATTAGAAAAAATTGAGAATGAAGGTTATGATGAGATACAAGCTTAATATTATTACATTTTATGTTTTCGGGTTTTATAGTATTGGAATACTAGCACAAGATCGTGAAAGTAAGCTTAATGAAAAACTTTCGGTAAACTCTGATGTTACAATTAATCTTAATACTAGCCACACCAATATAGTTTTTGAGACGTGGAACAGAAATGAAGTAGCAGTAGAGGCATATATAGAAGGGAATAATCTTATTGATGAAAATAGTAAACGTATACTCGATAGTTGGCAATTAGACGTATTGGGTGATCATGAGAATGTAACTATTAATTCGGCAGCAGGAAACTTATGGACCGGTAAAGTAACCGCTTCTAATTTTAGAGTGAGTAAAGAAGAATTGAGGATGTTAAACCCTGCAATTGCAGATATGCTCGGGCCGCTGATCAAGAATATTGATAATAACCCTATGCCTAATGCACTTTCTGATAACCTTGCTAATGTTAACCTTAAAAATAGAAGCAATAATCCAGAGGAAGAGAAGTATATTCAACAATGGGAAAATCAAATTCGAGAAAAATTTAGTGATGAGATAGATCAAGAAAAACAAAAATGGGCTAAACAACTTGAAGAAAACTCGAAAACAGGATCTGGCCAGATGAAAATTGAGCTAGAAGCTTGGGGGCAGCAGTACGGCGAACAAATGGAAGCTTGGGCTTCGCAATTGGTTCGAGATATAGAGAAACAACAACAAGGAACAGCAAACGTAACAATTTATCAGTATACAGCCCAAAGATCAAATACTGGGAATACAAGTAAGATGATCAAGATTAAGATACCTAAAGATGCCAAGCTAAAACTAAATATTCGTCATGGTGCAGTGCAATTAGCAGAGAAGGCTAATAACGTGAGAGCTTCATTATCACACACAAAACTTTCGGCCAATGTAATAGATGGTAATCAGACTTTTATTAAAACATCCTATTCACCCGTATTTGTTCGTGAATGGAATAATGGAAGATTGGTTGTGAATTATGTAAAGAATTGTAGAATTCAAAATGCAAAAAACCTGTTGGTGAATGCAGATTCTAGCAATGTTTTTATTCAAGAATTAGATCAAAACGGAGCCATATCTGCTAGTTTTGGTGTCGTTACCATAGCGAATTTAGGAAAGTCCTTTTCGACACTTGATTTAGCGATTCAGAACAGTGATTTTAAGTTAAAATTACCAGATGCATCTTTTAACCTATCCTATAGTGGTGCGCAGAGTTTAATTTCTTTACCTAAAACTTTAGAAATAAATACAAGAAAGAATTTTGGTAATGTCTTTATCAATGGATTTCAAAATACGCGTAGTACAAATAATATGATAACAATCAATGCAAAATATAGCGAGATTGTATTAAATAATAAATAAAATTTTTCATAATAATTATTGTAGTGTTAATTATAAAAAAGCTTCATTGATTCTATTAATGAGGCTTTTTTAGTACTTTATAAATTAACATTTTTTATGTTTTGAATATAATAAACCATATAAATAATCGTTAGGAATGGTCTTTTGTCTATTCAATTTTGCTGTTTATCTATGTTTTTGTCAATAGTAAAAACGTAAATTACTTGTTATCAACTATTTAAATTATTTTAAACTCAATTTTAACACTTTTTGTGTCTTTTATCGAAAATCAAAACCACTTGATCTAAAACTCTGTTTTTTAGTTTGTTTAACTATAATTAAGTGATATCATTGTGTGGTTAAACCGTAACAAGGAAATCACAAATCCATTACAGTAAAAACAGAAAAAGATGAAATTGATCGCATATTTTTTTAGCTTATTTTTATTCATTAGCGGTTATGCAAATGACAAGGACGAAACTCTTAAGGTAGAGAAAGATGGTCTTGTTGTTGTAGTGCTTGACTTTGAAGAAGGAGATAAGATAAAATTATTCGAAGTAGAAACAGGAGATCACATCTTATCTAAGACACATGGAGAAATAGACCTTAGTCAATTACCAGTAGGATCTTATTTACTTGAAAACAATCAGGGAAGATCTGTTATTATCGATCGTCTTGAAGAAGAATTAAATGTTGATGGAGCAATTAATGCGATTCATAATGATTTTCTTTTAGAATTGGATAGTAAAAGAACAATGGTTCCTGCAGAGATTGATGTAGAGCAAGAGTATATGCATTATTACACTAATGCCGAGACAAATCTTATGGCGATCAATAGAGAAGGAGATATGGTTACTGTTGTTGATTTTAAAGAAGGTGATAAGATAAAATTATTTGAAGTAAAGAATACAGTACATATCTTAACAAAAACTACAAATTTTGTAGACCTTAGTCAACTACCTGCTGGAGTTTATGTTTTAGAAGATAATAACGGAAACTCTGTTGTGATCGAAAAATTTCTTGACAATGATCAAGTAGCTGATATGTAAGAACACGTTAAGTTATAACAATTTATATTTCTAAAACCTATCCGTATCGGATGGGTTTTTTTATATACAATGATTTGTCTTCACGGCTGAAAAAAAATGTATATATCTTCACATACTCGCAAATTATTAAGAGGAACATATATACTTCTATTTGAAACAATAGTCCAATCTTGATGTTAATCGACATGTTACTTTTGACAGAAACTGTCACATTTTATACATGATAAAAAATAGATTATTTATAATAGGGAGCGTATTATTTATGTTATTAAGCTGTAGTAGCGATGATAGCGTCGTTCAAGAACAAGAATTTGCCAAAATATTATCTTTTAAGTTTTTGGCAAGTAATAATGATGATTTACAAGTTGATATATCGGCAACTATTAATGAAAGTAATAAAACGATTACGGCAATATTGCCAGCACATACCCCTATTACATTTTTAAAACCTCTTATTAAATTGTCTAAGGGTGTAAATGTATTTCCTAACCAAGATTTCCCTGAGAATTTTACGAATCCTGTTGTTTACAAAGTTTCTGGGGATAATTATAGAGAATCTAAATATACGGTTACCGTTATTAGAGAGGATAGTAAGGAAAGTAATATAAATAGTTTTGTTATTAAACAGAATGCAAACCCTAATTTGGAATTAGATATATCAGGGAGTTTTGATGATAAAATAATTAGATTAGAATTTAATGCGGGTACAGATATAACAGCACTGATCCCTGAGATAACAATTTCTCAAGGTGCAATAATAAATCCTGAGAATGGTTTAAAACAAGATTTTACCAATCCAATAGAGTATACGATTACGGCTCAAGATGGAGTGACAAAGAAAACGTATACCGTGGTTTCTTCTATTTTAAAAAGTAAAAAAAATGAAATCACAAGTTTTGTGTTTCCTGATATTAATGGCCAACGATATGAGGCAAATATTGTTGAAAGTAATATTGTTCTAGAACTCCCCGAAGGTACAAATCTTAGTGGTTTAATTCCGACCATAGAGACATCATTAAATGCGAATGTTTCTCCAGAAAGTGGAGTGCCCCAAACTTTTGAAAACCTGATACAATATGAAGTAACCGCAGAAGATGGAAGTAAACAAACGTACACAGTAAATGTATATACCGCTAATTCTATTGGTGCCGATAGAGTTGTATTAACTGAGTTTTATGAAGTAAATAAGAAGTTGGATAATTTATTTAATGGGTATCTTAATTGGGATTTGAGTGCTCCGACCATGGAAAACTGGGAAGGAGTAGATATAATTAATGGTAGAGTGTCTTCTTTGTCTATCACTTTTGATATTAGAGTATATGAACTTCCTCCAAGTATTGGAAAGTTATCAGAACTTAAGTTTTTATCCATTGGATCATTTGCTCTTCAAGAAATCCCTAAAGAAATTGGAAATCTTAAAAAGTTAAGTAATCTTCATTTAACGGGTAATTTGATTAAAGAACTTCCTAAGGAAATAGGAGAACTTTCTTCGTTATTGTTTTTGATATTAACAAAAAATAAACTAAAAACAATACCACCAGAAGTTGGTAAGCTGGAGAATTTAAGATTTCTTTATTTAGATGATAATAATCTTGAGGTGCTCCCTAATGAAATAGAAGCTTTGTCGAAGTTAAGAACCTTAAAGTTAGAAAGAAACCCTATAACCATTATACCCAAAGAAATTTGTGCTTTATCTAAAGAAAATGGAGGTAATACAGAAATTTCCTTAGATATTGATGATATTTGTGAGGAGTAATATAGTAATGAATACTGATAAAAAAAACAGGCATTAAATGCCTGTTTTTTTATTTCATACAATAAGATTGACTTATTTATTTAGATTTTTAGTCATATTAAAGCCTGTAAATAGTCCAACTCCTGCCATTAGGAAAATTGTACCGGGATACGCAATGTCTTCATCCACTCCAATTGAAAGGTGTAAAATGCCGGCAATAAAAATACCTACTCCAATACCCATTAATAATAATGATAGGTTTAGAATGAACACTTTCCACACTGGAGTCATTTTTTTGTCCTTACTACTATAAAAAATAGAAGCATCTGCTCCTTTTTCGATTAAAGCCAATCTTTCTTTGTTCCTGGCGGTTACAAATAAATATACAATTCCGAAAACACATCCAAAAAAGATTAATGGTATTAGAACTTCAGGTCCACTCATAATTTTGATTTTTTAATGATTAATACTGTTCGTTTTCTAATTAAGACGAAGTAGTTTGTAAACCGGTTACAAAAAAATATAAAAATGTTTTGTACTTTTTATAATGATTTGTGTAACCAATAACTATTTAGGATCGTCTTATGCAGAAATGAACCATCAATCAGATCAATATTATATCAATCAAGTTCTTGAGGGAGATACTAATGCTTTTTCAATTCTTGTGGAGCGTCACCAAGGTTTGGTGTATACAGTGGTGTATAGAATGATCAAAAATAAAGAACAAGCAGAAGAAGTAGCGCAGGATACATTTGTAAAAGCATACACTTCATTAAGTAGATACAGAGGAGATGCTAAGTTTTCGACTTGGTTGTATACCATAGCATATAGAAAAAGTCTGGATGCTATTAAATCGGCTAAACGAATGATGACTTCAGAATTAATAGAAGAAATTAGTGAAGGAGATATAGAGTTGGTTACCGATGCTTTGATGTATTTGCAAGCACAAGAGAGAAAAAAAATCATAGCAGATAGTATCATGAAGCTTCCTGAAGATGAAGCGGCTATTGTGACACTGTATTATTTTGAAGAAAAAAGTATAAAAGAAATTGTCGAGATCGTTGATTTAACAGCGGATAATGTGAAAATAAAATTGTATCGTAGTAGAAAAAAGTTATATTCGATATTAAAGCATTACGTTTCGCCAGAAATTAGTAGTAAAAATGGAAGAGCAATTTAAAGACATAACCAATATCGTTAAGGAAGCAGGTTTGCATAATCCTTCATCAAGTTTTTCGAAAAATGTGATGAACAAAATAGAAATGATGGCTTCAGTAGAGCCTGTGACCTACACACCGTTAATTTCTAAAAAAACATGGTTTGGGTTAGCTTTGCTTATGATAATTCTAATTATTGGAATATTCTTTTTTCCAGAAGGTGATAAATCAATTCTGGATGCAGTAGATTTTTCTTTTCTTAAGTTTAAAGGTGCATCTGTCACTAACCCATTTTCAAAAATTACCTTATATAAAACTACATTGTACGGAGTGTTGTTTCTTGCGGCTTTGTTTTTTATTCAGATCCCAATACTTAAAAGAAGAATTGATCAAAGTTTTTCAGCGTAAAAAAGTTATAATCCAATATCATCGGTAATAAAAATATTTTTTAAACTCCGTTACATTCTTTAATTTACATACCTAATTAATTCTGGGTTAATAAATTTATGCAAAAAAGAGTGTGTGTTATTGGGGCAGGTCCTAGTGGGATTACAGCGCTAAAAAACTTAATAGATAAAGATATTGAGGTTGTTTGTTATGATCGCAATACTGAAGTTGGTGGTAATTGGATTTATTCTGAAGATGAGAGTCATTCAAGTGTTTTTGATACCACTCATATTATAAGTTCAAAAACATTATCTCAATACGAAGATTTTACTTTTGATGATTTTGATAAAACTGTTGCCGATTACCCTTCGCATGATGAACTTAGGAGGTACTTTCAGGCGTATGCAAAACACTTTGGATTGTATCCGCATATAGAATTTGAAACCTTAGTGAAGTATTGTAATCGAGTTGCTGCAAACGAATGGCATATTACTATATATCAAAATAGTATAGAGAAAACAGAGATTTTTACAGACCTGGTAGTTTGTAATGGACATCATTCTGTTCCTAGAATTCCAGAATACCAGGGGAGTTTTAAAGGAGAGTTTATACATTCTCATAACTATAAAAAAGCAGCTCCTTTTACTAACAAAAGGGTATTGGTCATTGGTGGGGGTAACTCTGCATGTGATGTCGCTGTTGAGACTAGTCGAGTTAGTAAAAAAACAAGTATTAGCTGGAGAAGAGGGTATAGGATTATTCCTAAATTCTTTTTTGGCCTACCTTCGGATATTGTGGGAGCGCGTTCTGCGTGGTTACCAATTAAAATAAGGAGTTGGTTTAATGACCGACTTCTGAATATATTACTGGGAAAAAATAAATTATACGGTTTACAAGAAGTAAAAACTAAATTTGGTCAGACCCACCCAACTATAAACGATGAATTGTTGTATAAAATACGTCATGGTAAGGTACATCCAAAGGTTGATATTGAAAAATTAGAGGGAAATACTGTCTATTTTAAAGACGGAACCACCGAAGATGTAGATGTAATTATTGCATGTACCGGTTATATTTTAAAACATTCTTTTTTTGATGAATCCCTTATAGATTATAGTGATGGACCTGTTCCGTTATATTTAAAAATGTTTCATGCAAACTATCACGATGTGTTTTTTGTAGGGATGTTTCAGCCTCTTGGTTGTATTTGGCCGGGATCAGAATTGCAAAGCAAGATTTTGGCTAATTACTTAGCTGGTGACTGGAAAATTCCATCCAATATAGAGAAGTTATGTGAGCGAGAAGTCACACACCCACACTATAAACAAATCAATACACCTAGGCACACGATAACAGTAGATTATCATGCATTTAGGAAATCGTTACTACGAGAATTGCCCAAAGATTGGAAGTCTAAACAAACCAAACCCATTTCGCAAAGCGTTTAAGATGATTTAAGGCGTATTATCTTGATAGGCAATATCGCTATTGATATATTTGATTTTTATTTTTAATCATTTTTATGAATACTCATAGTTTATCGGATTTTTTAGAAAATTGGTCTCAAAATTTTATCCCTGTAGTATCTTCTAAGTTTTCTAAAGAGCATTATGTGCCTATAGATTTATCAGAAACTAATCAAGTTCTGGATACAATAGACGTATCTTCTTCTAAAGAATTTGAGGAGTATGTTAATACGTATATTAAAGAAAACAATGCCCAAGTTGCATATGGAGGATATAACGAGGTACGAGGGATTTATCGAAGGAGCACTCATTTTAACCAAGAAAACCCCGAAACTGAGCGTAATATTCATTTAGGGATAGATATATGGTGTGATGCGGGAACCGAAATCTTAGCCCCACTAGATGGGAAGGTGCATAGCTTTAAAAACAATACTAATTTTGGAGATTATGGACCAACTATTATTCTTGAACATGAATTTAAAGGAATTCAATTTTTTACTTTATATGGTCATTTAAGCTTGTCTTCAATAGAGGATATGGTTGTTGATCAAAGCGTAAAAGCAGGTAGTGTGATAGCCTATTTAGGAGATGCATCTGTAAACGGAGATTATGCTCCTCATCTGCATTTTCAAATCATCAAAGATATGCAAGGTAAAATAGGGGATTATCCAGGAGTTTCAAATAAAAAAGATTTAGAGTTTTATCTTCAAAATTGCCCGAATCCAGAATTGTTACTAAAAATAGAGTAATTATTAACTTAATATTTGGCAATATCTTTTTTGGTGTATCCCTATTTTCTTTACTGTAAATATACATCTTGCTTTGTGCAGGTGGTGTATCTAATATCCTAATTAATGTATTGGCGTATGTAAAAAATAATACCTCGTATTATGATGTATTGTTTTTTTATGTATATTTGATCTATGTATTCAAAAGAACTACTTAAAGGAACGTTGTCGGTAATTATCTTGAATTTATTGACAGAAAGGGGAAGAATGTATGGTTATGAGATTTTTCAGCAGGTTAAAGAACGATCTGATGGGAAAATTTTACTAAAGGATGGCTCGTTGTACCCTGCATTGCAGAAAATGAAAAAAGACGGTTTGCTTTCTTGTGAAGAAGAATACATAGGCAAAAGGGTGAGAAAGTATTATGTGTTAACCTCAAAGGGAGAAAAAGAGAAGGTGTTACATGTTGAAGAGCTTAAAGATTTTATTGAGACTATAAACAAAGTTATTTTTCCGCAATTAAAGACATCATGAAATTAACAGAAGAACAGGAGAATCGAATTATTGATATTGTTGATTCTCAGGGATTAAAATTAGAATCATTACGCGATGATATAGTGGATCATCTATGTTGTGTTGTAGAAAGCGAAATGGATCAGGGAAAATTATTTGAAGCATCACTCGATAGTGCAATAATCGAATTAGCGCCCAATGGTTTGATCAATATAGAACGTAAAACATTTTTTTTATTAAACTCGAAACGAATAATTATTATGAAAAAATTTATGTATTTGATAGGTTTTGTGGGGGCATTAACCCTTACTGTAGGGATCACTTTTAAGATATTATGGTATCCAGGCGCTAATAAACTTTTTACCGTAGGGTTTCTTTTGTTGCTTCTGGTATTTGTGCCAATGTTAGCTTTTGATAAGTATAAGGTGGCTATTGCAAAAGCGCTTTCTGAGAGGTTAAAAATAGTTTTAGGGTGTGTTTCGGGGATTATTGTAGGATTATCCGGTTTATTTAAATTTATGCATTGGCCTGGCGCCGAAATATTATTGCTGGCTGGATCTTTTATTTTTGCAGTAGGCTTTTTACCCTTCTTATTTTTTACAATGTATAAAAAATCAATAGCATAAGGATTTCCCATTTACTGAATGAAGTGATTTTCGTAAAAACATAAATGTAAGAATATGAAACAGGTGGGTATACTATTATTCTGTATGATCCTATCGGCTTGTGCAGATAGGACTACAAATTATGAAGAGTTAGCATTATTTCAAGATCATACAGTTCCTGATTTAAAGAAGAAACTGGGTAATATAGCCAGAGTACTTGTAATACTACCGCATGCTGATGACGAAATAGCTGCTGCAGGCTTAATATTGTACCTAAAGGAAAAAGGAGCAATAACAAATTTATTAACGCTTTGTGATCATGGAGAACCTCGCGAGAGTGAATTGAAGTGTTCTGTAGAAAAAATAGGATTCGAAAAATTTGAAAATGCAGGTTTTATTAACAATAAGTGGGAAGATATTATAGCAAATAAAATTGTATTCTGGAGGGAGAATAAAGATAGTATTAAGAATGTGATACAACGCAAGATTAATGACTATAAACCAGATGCGCTTATAACCTATGACTCTAAAATGGGAGCTACAGGGCACCCGGAGCATTTAATTTCGGCCCAAATTGTAGAAAGTATTTTTGAAGAAAGAAACAATAACATTAATCATAAGTCAAAATATTTGTTCCAAATTACCTTGCCCAAAAAATTAGAACAGTTTTTAGTAGCAAATACAAAAATGTACAAATTAACAAAAGAGCTTAACAAAGAAAACGGGCTTCCTGAACCAAATGTATCTCTAGATATAAAAAAATACTGGCCAATTAAAAATACCGCTGGACATTGTCATCAATCACAGATAGGTATCCTAAGAAAAGTTCACCTGGTTTATGAACAAGAAAATTGGATCGATCACATTAATACCTTTCCTAAAGAGTATTATAAGAAATTAGAGAACTAGTAAGAAGCTTTAATAATTGAATTTTTGAAGACTTTAATAGTGTTCGAATATCCAACGAAAATATTTTGTAACCTGTCCCTGAGGTGTTTATATCTGCTATATTTGTGTTCTTTATCGATGCAGATATGTTTTTCATCTATATTTTTTACAGTTTTCCAAAAATAAATAACTGATAATCAGTAGTTTAAAGTTTTTTTAACATTTTTTTTGGTATTTGAGCGAAAAATAAGAGCATTCTGTCTAAAAGTCTGATTATTAGTTGGTGAGATAATTATTTCATAGTATCATTATATGGTAAAACCGTAAGTTTTTAACCATAAAGCCCCAATTTTATGAAACTAGTAGCCTTAATTTTTAGTTTATTTTTATCTCTTTCAATTCTTGCAAATAATGAAAACGATCTTACTGTAGAGCAAGATGGTCTTATCGTTGAAGTAATAGATTTTGAAGACGGAGATAAATTAAAGTTGTTCGAAGTTGAAACAGGAGATCATATCCTATCTAAATCTTATGCACGTATTGACCTAAGTCAATTACCTGTAGGTTCTTATTTATTAGAAAACAATCAAGGGCAATCTATTATTATAGACCGCTTAGAAGAAGAACTAATGATTGATGGGGCAATTATTGCAGAGGCAGATGATTTCCTTACGGAAGAAAAAACTGTTGAAGAAAACTATGTTGCTGAAGAGGTTGCTGTAGATCAAGAAGTAAATATTGAAGAAGAATTTGTTAAGTACCATATAGAATCACAAAAAAACCTATTGTCTATACATAGAGAAGGTAATATGATTACTGTGATTGATTTTGAAGAAGGAGATAAATTAAAATTATTTGAAGTTAAGGATACAATTCATGTATTGTCAAAAACTACAAATGTTATAGATTTAAGTCAATTACCAGTAGGAGTATATGTACTAGAAAATAACAAAGGAAATTCTGTAATAGTAGAGAAGTTTACAGAGGTTCAAAATAATATTACCGAGCTATAAAATATATAATTTGGGGGATTTTAAGCTGATGAGTAATTAGCTTAAAAAAACAACACGGGTCTTTTATTTTTAAAAGACCCGTGTTGTCGTTATAACTATGTTGTAAACTTATAATATGATTAACTCTGGTAATTTAGGTTACATCAAAATTTAATAAGTGTATCCCTTCCAATTTAAACGCTACATTTATTTTTTAGAGAGATCTATAATCTTGTTAAAATATTACTATTAGCCTGTTGTTCATTTAGTTTTTTCGTTCCAAAATTCGTCAATTCGAGTGATCTGGCGTTAGACGGATTGTATCAAGAATAGAATTTGGAGCTAAAAAAGCTGTTCTCGATACAATTTTTATTCATTTTGTTACAAAACACCATACGAACTAACACTTTTTTTAATGAATGCTTTTTCCCAATAAAAACACATCCAGTTATTAGTACTATTATTCGTTAATAAGCACCCATTCTCCTTTTTCGATTAGTGGGATCGCTTGTTTGTATTTCATGGTTTTATTTTCTCCACTCATAACATGTTTGATAGTTACTCTATCGTTACGCCCAATTTTTGGTTGTTCACGAACAATAGTTTCGGTTACTTGCGGTCGTTGTTGAGTTTCTCCTGCTGCTCTGCTCTGTGCGGCACGCTCATCCATATTTGGTATTTCTTCTTTCGAAGTTTCTAGTTTTTCTTTTCTTCTCACTTGTCGAGCTTCAGAAATATCCTGAGTGTTACCAGTAGGTAGTTCTCCTTTAAACAAGAACGAAATTACATCTTTGTTTACATCTTCAATCATAGATTTGAACAACTCAAAAGCTTCAAATTTATAGATTAATAATGGATCTTTTTGTTCATGAACAGCAAGTTGAACACTTTGTTTCAATTCGTCCATCTTACGTAAATGCGTTTTCCAGGCATCATCAATAATCGCAAGAGTGATATTTTTTTCAAAATCAGTAATTAACTGTTTTCCTTCAGACTCATATGCCTTTTGAAGATCTGTGGCTACATTTAGACTCTTAACACCATCGGTAAATGGTACCAAGATTCTTTCATATTTGCTAGATGGATCTTCGTATACTTGTTTGATTACAGGATATGCCATTTCAGCATTTCGTTTCATTTTATCCTGATAATGATCATATGCCGCTTTATAAATTTCTCCAGCAATTTTTTGCGAATCCATTTTCTCAAACTCTTCAGCACTAATAGGGCTACTCATTGAGAAGTAACGGATAAGTTCAAACTCGAAATTTTTGAAGTCCTGGGCGGCCTTATTACTCTCTGTAATCACTTCAGAGGTGTCGTAGATCATATTAGCCAAATCAACGCGTAAACGTTCTCCAAATAAAGCATGATAACGACGTTTGTATACAACCTCACGCTGCGCATTCATTACATCATCATATTCTAATAGTCGTTTACGAACGCCAAAGTTGTTTTCTTCTACTTTTTTCTGAGCCCTTTCAATAGATTTAGAGATCATAGAATGCTGAATTACTTCACCTTCTTTTAATCCCATTCTATCCATCATTTTTGCGATACGTTCGGATCCAAATAATCGCATAAGATTATCCTCTAACGATACATAGAATTGAGAACTACCAGGGTCTCCTTGTCGACCAGCACGACCACGTAACTGCCTGTCTACACGACGAGAATCGTGACGTTCTGTACCAACAATTGCAAGACCACCTGCGGCTTTTACTTCGTCACTTAATTTAATATCAGTACCACGTCCTGCCATATTGGTAGCAATAGTTACTACGCCAGGGTTACCTGCTTCGGCAACAATATCCGCTTCTTTTTTATGAAGCTTTGCATTTAGTACATTGTGTGGTACCTTACGAATGGTTAACATTCGACCTAGCAATTCAGAAATTTCTACAGAAGTAGTACCAATAAGTACAGGTCTACCAGCATGAGATAATTCTGTAACCTGATCAATAACTGCATTGTACTTTTCGCGTTTAGTTTTGTATACCAAATCTTCCATATCCTTTCTGGCAATAGGTCGATTAGTAGGTATTTCAACTACGTCTAATTTATAGATTTCCCAAAGTTCACCAGCTTCAGTAACTGCAGTACCGGTCATACCCGATAATTTACCGTACATACGGAAGTAGTTCTGAAGAGTAACTGTAGCAAAAGTCTGAGTGGCATCTTCAATCTTTACATTTTCTTTGGCTTCAATAGCTTGGTGTAACCCATCGCTATATCTACGACCATCCATAATACGACCCGTTTGCTCGTCTACAATCTTTACTTTATTATCCATTACCACATATTCTACATCTTTTTCAAATAATGAATATGCTTTTAATAGTTGTCGTAGTGTATGAATACGTTCGCTTTTTACGCTATAATCTCTAAATAGTTCTTCTTTCTTTTCGGCTTCTTCTTCTTTGGATAATTCTAAATTTTCAATTTTAGCAATTTCCATTCCGATTTGAGGCAATACAAAGAAATCTGGATTTTCTTTACCCGATAGGTATTCAACACCTTTATCGGTAAGATCAATTTGATTGTTTTTTTCTTCTATTACATAATACAGGTCTGCATCGATCTTATGCATTTCGCGATTATTATCCTGCATATAGAAATTCTCAGTTTTTTGAAGCAATAGTTTTACACCTTCTTCACTCAAAAACTTAATTAATGCTTTGTTTTTAGGAATACCGCGATATACTTGAAGCAATTTAAAACCACCTTCTTTAGTATCTCCTTCTTTAATGAGTTTTTTGGCCTCTGCTAATACTGTGGTAAGAAATTTTTGCTGTACCGATACAATGTCTGCAATCTTAGGTTTTAGTTCATCAAATTCATGAATATCACCCTTGGGGATTGGTCCAGAAATGATTAATGGAGTACGTGCATCATCTATCAATACAGAATCTACTTCATCAATTATCGCATAATTGTGTGGACGTTGTACCAAATCTTCGGGAGCATGAGACATATTATCACGTAGGTAATCAAAACCAAATTCGTTATTGGTTCCATATGTGATATCTGCATTGTACGCTGCTCTTCGTTCGGCAGAGTTTGGTCTATGGTTATCAATACAATCTACTGTTAAGCCATGAAACTGAAAAATAGGAGCCATCCATTCGCTATCACGACGGGCTAGATAATCATTTACAGTAACTAGGTGTACTCCGTTTCCTGATAATGCATTTAGATATACAGGAAGAGTTGCAACTAATGTTTTACCCTCACCAGTTTGCATCTCGGCTATCTTACCTTCATGCATGGCAACACCACCAATTAACTGCACATCATAATGGATCATATCCCATTTTACTTCTTTTCCGGCAGCATCCCAGCTTGTGGCCCAAATCGCTTTGTCATTATCCAAAGTGATATAATCTTTTGATCCCGAAAGTTCTCTATCATATGTTGAGGCAGTAACTTCGATCGCATCATTATTGGCAAAACGCTTTGCAGTTTCTTTTACTACCGCAAAAGCCTCGGGTAAAATATCATCTAATGCTTTCTCTGTGATTTCGTATGCTTCTACTTTAAGCTTGTCTATTTCTCCATAGATATCTTCCTTTCTATCGATATCCTCTATTGCATCAGCTTCTTCTTTAAGCGCATCAATTTTGGTATTGATTTCCTTACGTGCCTCGTTTATTTTATTTTTAAATAACTCTGTTTTAGCTCGTAACTCGTCATTCGAAAGGCTTTCAACTGTCTTTTCTGCTTGCTTGATCAATTCAACTTTTGGCTGAATTTCTTTTATATCTTTTTTGGATTTATCTCCAACAAATACTTTTAATACAGAATCTAAAATTCCCATAATTTATGGCGTTGTGTGTTTAATGAGATCTTTATTTCAAAACGAAATAAGTTGAATATCAGGTTGTAAACAGATATTCTTGTCAGGTTTCCAAGCTTGGAATCACTGTTATCTCAGGGCTTAAACCCCTATATTATACAATGCTTTTCAGGGATATAAATATCCCGAAAAGTGGCGTAATTTACGCAAAAAAAAAGCCTCTTGCGAGACTTTTAATACTATTTCAATTTTTTTAATATTCATCCTCATTCCAAAGATAATCTTCGTCTGTAGGATAATCAGGCCATATTTCCTCTATAGAGTCATACGAGTCTCCTTCATCTTCAATTGCCTGTAAATTCTCTACAACTTCCAGAGGTGCTCCAGTACGAATTGCATAATCTATTAACTCGTCTTTTGTAGCTGGCCAAGGTGCATCACTTAAATAAGATGCTAATTCTAAAGTCCAATACATATGTTTACTGGTTTAATTTTTTGCAAAAATAATTTTTTAGTTTAAAAAGTCAAGTAAAAAATTAATTATTTAAACAATAATTATAAGAACGTGATTTTCCGGGTATTTCCCTTACTAATATTGCAGTTCTAAAATTTATCAAGAATTCTTTGTCGGAATCCACTTAATTTCATCTGCTTTTAAATCGTGTGACAACTTTCGTGCCAGTACAAAAAGATAGTCAGATAGTCGGTTTAAATATTGTAATGAAGCAGGTTCAAAAGGTTCCAGTTCATACAGTGCTGTGGCCAAACGCTCTGCTCTTCGGCATACACAGCGGGCAATGTGACAGAATGACACCGTTTGATGCCCTCCAGGCAATACAAAATGTGTCATTGGTGGTAAAGATTCGTTCATGCGATCCATTTCTTTCTCTAATAACTCGATATCTTCATTGGCAACCGTTGGGATATTCAATCTTTTTTGACCACTTTTTAAAATTGCTTTCTCAGGATCGGTAGCTAATACAGCTCCAACCGTAAATAATTTATCTTGTATATTGATCAAAACGTTTTTGCTGAGTTCATCTATGTGTTGATCTCGAATCAGTCCGATATGCGAATTTAATTCATCAATAGTTCCATAACTATCAATACGTATATGATGTTTAGGAACTCTGGTGCCACCAAAAAGTGCTGTTGTACCTTTATCCCCAGTTTTAGTGTAGATTTTCATATATGCTTTATGTTTCTAACTGTTTTTGTCTTTCTTTTTCAAGTAATTTTTTTTAAAATTACGTTTGTCACGACCATATAGTTTACTCTTGTTTCGTTTGGTGTTCCAGGATACAAGTGCAAATAATACGGCAATTCCGACAACCATTAAAATGAGTTGTGTTTCTTCAGGAAGAGAATCAAACATTATTTTTTACTTTTAAAGTAAAAGTAGAAAAATGCTTTTAATTGAGTTATACGATTAACTAGGTATTTTCAAAGAGATGTGTATTAAAAATATTAAATTTGTTGCGAAATGGAATTCTCTTCGAAATTATTAGAAAATGCGGTGTATGAAATGTCTCAACTGCCGGGTATAGGAAAACGTACTGCATTGCGATTGGTGCTGCATTTACTGAGACAGCCAGAAACGCAAACAACACATTTGGTAACTGCTTTAGGGACGTTAAGACAAGAAATTAAGTTCTGTAAAAAATGTCATAGCATAAGTGATGTTGATATATGTGATATATGTAGTAATGTGAATCGTAATCAGGATATTATTTGTGTTGTAGAAGATATAAGAGATGTTATGGCTATCGAAAGCACTGGTCAATATAGAGGTTTATATCATGTATTGGGAGGTAAAATAAGCCCTCTTGACGGGATAGGTCCTCAAGACCTACAGATTAGTTCTTTGATCGAAAAAGTAAAATCAGGAGAAGTTAAAGAATTGATATTTGCGTTAAGCGCAACTATGGAAGGGGATACCACTAATTTTTATATATATCGACAGTTAAACGGAGTAGAAATTAAGACATCTACCATTGCTCGAGGAATTGGAGTAAATGATGAATTAGAATATGCTGATGAAGTAACGCTGGGAAGAAGTATCACCAATAGAATTCCTTTTGAGAATGCACTTAAAAACTCCTAAATTAAAAGAATATAAGAGTTAATTATCTGAAATTATCCATTGTCATAGTAAGTTTTAATGTTCGTTATTTTTTAGAACAATGTGTGCTTAGTCTTAAGGCAGCACATTTACCTATTGATTCAGAAATAATTATTGTTGATAATAACTCAATAGATGATAGTGGTAAGATGGTTAAAGATCGTTTTCGAGATATTATTCTTATCGAAAACACAATAAATGAAGGCTTTTCTAAGGCTAATAATCAGGGTGTTGCTGTTGCAAAGGGAGAGTATATCTGTTTTCTTAATCCTGATACTATTGTAGCTGCAGAGACATTTACAAAGTTAATTGATCGAGCAGAACAATTACCACATACTGGATTAGTAGGGCCTAGGTTGATAAGCGGAACAGGTTGTTTTCTCGAAGAGAGTAAACGAAATATACCTTCTCCCTTAACCTCTTTTAGAAGGTTTTTTAAAATTAAATTGGGAAATGTAAAAAGTTATTATGCAAATCATATTCCTAATAATGATATAGGAGATGTTGATGTGTTAGTCGGAGCATTTATGCTGGTTAAAAAAGAACGATTTCTTGCCGTAGATGGTTTTGATGAAGATTATTTTATCTACGGAGAAGATATAGATTTATCTTATAAAATTAAAAAAAACGGATTACAGAATTATTACATCGGAAACGTGGTAGCAGTACATTATCGTGGCGAAAGTACTGATCGCAATGCAGTTTTTGTAAGACGATTTTATGGAGCTATGCGATTGTTTTATAAAAAGCATTTTAAAAGTAATGTCATTTTGGATGTTGTAATTTCTATAGGGATTCGTATGATCTCTGTGATTCAATCTTTTCAGGATTTTAGTAAAGAAAAAAGAAAAATAGAGACCTATTATGTAATTACCAAAAATGAAATGCTCTGTGAGCAAATAACAAAAATTGGATTGAATGATGTAGAGATGATAACATCAATTCGAAAAGAAGATTTGGGAGATAAAAATATCGAGATTATCTTTGATAACGATTTTATGACTTTTGGTGAAATTATTGAACAAATGCAATTTTTGAAAAAGAAGAATGTATCTTTCAAAATTCGACCCCAAAAATGTAATTATATAATAGGCAGTAATTTTAGTGATGGAAAAGGAGAGGTGTTGATGTTTTAAATAAACTTTAATAAGGAAAAACTAACTTTTAAGCTTATTTTTAATTAAATTCGCAAAAAATATAACTAATAAACACTTTGTATTACGGATATGGCAAAATTTGAGCTAAAACTTCCAAAGATGGGCGAGAGTGTTGCAGAAGCAACAATAACAACTTGGTTAAAAGAAGTTGGTGATACTATAGAGCTAGATGATGCAGTTGTTGAAATTGCTACAGATAAGGTAGATAGTGAAGTGCCTAGTGAGGTAGAAGGAGTACTTTTAGAAAAGCTTTTTGAAGTAGACGATGTAGTACAGGTTGGTCAGACCATTGCCGTAATTGAAACTGAAGGTGAAGGAGATGCTGGATCTGGTCAGGAAACTGCAGTAGTAGAAACCGTTCAAGCTCCAAAGGAAGCTGTAGTTATAGAAACACAAATAGCAGAAACGGCTGATGTTACATCGGATGGAGCTGTGGATTTTTCTGAAGGGAGTAAATTTTATTCGCCATTAGTTAAAAATATTGCAACAGAAGAAGGTATTTCACTTGCCGAACTTGAGGCTATAGCTGGTACCGGAAAAGATGGACGCGTTACCAAAAATGATATTCTACAGTATGTAGAAGATCGAAAAAATGGTAAAGTAGCAAGTACGCCAGTTGCAGCACCAGTTGCAAAAGAAGTTGAGGCTATACCTGTAGCAGTAACTAAGAAAAAAGAAACTCCTAAGGCAGCACCAGTTGTGGCCTCGGGCGATGATGAAATTATAGAGATGACCAGAATGGGGAAACTCATTGCGCATCATATGGTAGAGTCGGTACAAACATCTGCTCATGTACAATCTTTTATAGAAGCCGACGTAACCAATATCTGGAACTGGAGAAAGAAGGTGAAAGGTGATTTTATGAAGCGAGAAGGAGAGAATCTTACATTTACTCCTATTTTTATGGAAGCAGTAGCAAAGGCGATTAGAGATTTTCCGATGATCAACATTTCTGTATCCGGAGATACAATCATTAAAAAGAAAAATATTAATCTAGGAATGGCGGCTGCGTTACCAGATGGTAATTTAATTGTTCCGGTAATTAAAAATGCAGATCAGTTAAATCTGGTAGGTATGACTAAGGCCGTTAATGATTTGGCTGGCCGTGCTCGTAATAATGCTCTAAAACCGGATGATATCCAAGGCGGTACGTATACAGTTACTAATGTGGGTACGTTTGGAAGTATTATGGGAACACCGATCATAAATCAACCACAAGTTGCAATTCTAGCCTTAGGGGCAATTAGAAAAGTTCCTGCAGTGATAGAAACTCCTGATGGCGATTTTATTGGGATTAGATATAAAATGTTTTTATCGCATTCTTACGATCACAGAGTAGTTAATGGAGCTTTGGGAGGACAGTTTGTTCAACGTGTAAAGGATTATCTAGAGGCTTTTGATGTAAATAGAGAATTCTAGGAATTTGGATTATCTAATTACTGTTTCGTAAGAAAGCCATTATTTGTTTTTTATATGAAATTCCAATAGGGATTTCAATATCAGAGATTTCGATGTCATGAGCTGTGTAAGCTTTGATTTTTTTCGAATTTATGATGTATGAACGATGAACTCTTAAAAAGTAATCGGGTAGTTTTTTTTCGAAAATACTGATTTTGTCCTTGGTAATGATTTTTTGATCATTAACCTGTATGCGCACATAGTCCTTTAAACTTTCAATAAATAATATTTCTTCGAACAGGATTTTTACATGTTTGCGATTTGTATTCACGTATATAAATCGCTTATCGTTGGTTATAACCTCTTTAGGATGAGTATGAGAGACTGGATTGTTTTGTAATTTATCAAAATACTTATTTATCGATTTTAAAAAACGATCCAGAGTTATAGGTTTAACCAGATAATCAATTACGTCTAATTCATAGCTTTCTACGGCATAATCTCTATAAGCTGTTGTAAATATAATACTGGGTGGATGTTGAAGCGATTTCGCAAATTCAATACCATTAAGACCTGGCATTTGAATATCCAAAAAAACCAAATCGATAGGTTGTGTTTTTAAAACCTCGAAAGCTTCCAGGGCATTCCAAGAAGTAGCAACAAGATCTAATTGAGAGAATTGCTGGATGTGTTTTTCTAATAAACCAATAGCAAGTGGTTCGTCATCTACAACTAGGCAGTTGATTTTCTTTTTCATAAAACAATCTTAAGGTTTACTTGATAAGATGTTGATTTTTCAGTTATATTCCAATCATATTGTTTAGGGTACACCAATTCTAATTGGCGTTTAATATTGTCTACACCTATTCCTTTTTTATAATCCATTTCATCCTTTTGCGGAGTACTAGCCTTAGTATTAAAGACATTAAAATACAAATGATTATGCTTTACTTCCAAAGATATCTTTACAATTGCCGATGCTATACTACTACTTACCCCATGTTTAAATGCATTTTCTACAATAGAAATCAATATTAAAGGAGCTATCACCGCTTGTGAATCATCAATATTGGATTCAAAAGTTAATTGTAATCGATCCCCGTATCTTAATTTTTCTAAATCAATATAATGATTTAATAATTCTATTTCCTTGTTAACTAATACTTTGGGTTCGTTGCATTGATAGAGCATATAATCCAAGATCTCTGATAATTTTGCCACCACTTCAGGTGCATGATCTGATTTATCAAGCGTTAATGCGTAAAGATTGTTCAGTGTATTAAATAAAAAGTGAGGATGTATCTGTGCCTTTAGGTAATTAAGCTCTGTAATCGCTTTCTCTTTTTCTAATATCTCTATCCTACGTTTTTTGGTAGCATGATCTTTAAACATTTTGACTATGATAAACAAGATAGAGTAGTAGTATACCCTAAAAAAGTATCCAAAAAAAGTATACTCGAATTCATAAATAATTTGCCATATAGATTCTTTGGGATCTGTTGATCCGGCTATTGTTTCGGCTACATAAATATTATTAATACGATATAAAATACTAAATACAATTGCACTTACGGCAAAAGATAAAATGAATGTAAGATATTTTCTTTGTTGCCAAAACTTTGGGATTTGATAGTAAACTAATAAGTAGGTAGCTATAACTTTTATGGGTAATGCAACAATTCTAAAGATAAAAGCTTCTCGGATTTCTGTTATGGTATTATCAGACGTAATAGGAGCAATTAATACTACTATTACCCAAAACAAAACATGTGTAAGAGTACGATTTTGTGATATTCGATTGAGAAAGTTAGTTTTTCTTTTCATTATGATCGAAAATAAAGAAAAATTACACATGAAATATTAATATCGACGAATTACCCGTATTACCTCCTCAATTTGTAGAATTGACCTCTTAATTGAATATAGATGCACGATTACTATCTCCATCATGTACACAATCTAATCGGTCGTTTTTTAAAATAGTGATGAAGAATTAACCTCAAATTGCATTAAAAAAACAACATATCATGAAACAAATACTTTATTTTTTATTCTTAATTTTTTGTATTCACTTTGGTTTGGCTCAAGAAGGAAGTCATGAGTTGGTTCTTAAGAAAAAAATGTTTAAAAGTGAATCTGGCAAAAAGGTCGAGGCTTTTATTGGTAAACTTAAAGTTCCTGAAAACCGTAGCAATGCTAATTCAGAAGAAATAGACATTCACTTTATCCAGCTCAAAAGTACTAATCCAAATCCAAATGCTCCGTTAGTTTACCTGGCTGGTGGCCCAGGAGGGAGTAGTACATGGCAAGCTAAAGATCCTTATTCTTTAGAAAATTGGCTGCCTTATCTGGCACTAGGCGATGTCATTCTTTTGGATCAAAGAGGGACTGGTAAAGGAACAGAAAGAGTTTTGTACATCTGGAAAAATAGTATTCCTCAGGATGTTCTTGTGAGTGAAGAAAAGGCTAATGCATATTTTAACGAAGTAAATCGTAATGCCTTAATTGATTTTAATGAACGTAAAGTGGACTTAGAGGGATATACGACTATCGAAAATGCCAAGGATATTGATGACTTAAGAAAGGCATTGAAGTATGAGAAACTATCATTATTTGGATTTAGTTACGGTACGCACTTGGGCCAGGCGTACATGAGATATTATAAGAATCATGTCAAAAATGCCGTGCTTATAGGGGTAGAGGGAGGTGATCATACTTTTAAGTTACCCTCGACAATGGATACACAATTTTATAAGATAGCAACGCTTTCTAATCAGGATAAAAATGTAAATAATGAAGTGCCTGACTTAATCGCTTTGTATAAAAGAGTAATAAATAAAATCGAAAAAGAACCTGTAACGCTAGAAGTGATTTCTCCATTAACAAATGCACCTATGAAAGTTGATATAGGTCCTTTTGGTCTCAATTTAATTTTAAGGTTGGATATTGGTGATCGTAGTGATTTGCCAGTTTTTCCAAAATTACTTTATACTATTGATCAAGGGGATTATTCGGTTTTAAAATGGTTTGTTCAAAAACGTATTCGATTTTTATTTGGAGTACAAGGGATGTCTGTGACCATGGATAAAGCCTCTGGTGCATCTATGAGTAGGTTAAAACGTATTGAAGAAGAAAAGGAACGGAGTATTTTTAAAAACATTGTTAACGTATCATTAGATTCTAATTGGCCTGCACCCGACTTGGGGAGAGAATTTAGATCTCCTCTTATTAGTAATATAAGAACGCTATTTATGAGTGGGACATTGGATTTTAATACTCCACCGCATCAAGCCGAAGAGGTGCGTTGGGGGTTTTCGAACAGCAGTCATATTATTGTCAATAATGCAGGGCATGAACAGATATTAACACATCCCGAAGCAGGACCTGCAATTATTCGATTTTTAAAAGGAGAAAACGTAAATGATGTTGCATTATCTTATCCGAAACTAAAATTTATTCCGGTGATAGGTGATACAGGTAAATTATCACATCCTTCTTTACGAAAAAATAAAAAATAGATTGAAGTTTCATGTCATTTGGTAGTACAAGAATTCTTGTACTGCCAAGTGATAATTACAACTATTCTATTTGTGTAATACAGTATCTTTTTTAATTGTTTTTTTTCCACGATCTACATCAATAGTTTCGAGTTGATCATTTATAACAAGATTATAGGTGTAATGGGATTCAACATCGGTTAATGGAATGAGGATAAGCATTTGTACCTTACTATTTGCAGGAATCTTTTTTATAATAGGTCGTTGTGCACTTCTTCGATAACCCGTAGGATTTACTTTCAAAAATACGCTCTTTTCATGATCTGTGTCATTTTGAACATATAAAATGGTTCTTTTTTTCAACTTCTCTTCAACCAATCGGATAGGATGGTCTTGGGCGAGAATCGAAACATTGGATAAAAATATAAAAAGAAACAACAACATAATTTTCTTTTTTATAGATATCAATAGCATCATTTTTTAAGATAAAGATACTCGTTTAGCCTCTAAATAGAAAGAAACGATCTTTCATATTTTCAATTTCTGAGTTCTTATTAGTTACAATATAGTCAATCGCTTCTGTTGTAAATTTCTTACCTTTTTTGGTTAAAGAGACAATATCATTATGTATAATGATCATATTATTTTTAAGAGCTAAGTCTAACACGGATTTAGATTGTACCTTTTGCCAGTTAATGTGCTCATTGAGGTGTTTTACGTGCCGCTCTTCCTCTTCCTTGTGATTTCCTAGATGAAGAAGAAAAGTAAGTAATGATACTTCAATACGTTGTTGTCTTTGTCTATAGAGTACAGAAAATAATCCTTTATTAGGAGCAAATAGGTATACGAATAAAAATATGATACCTAATACTGTTGTCATAGATCCTGAAATTGAAGTATCCAGAATATGGGCCATCCAATAACCAGATATTGCACTACCTACTCCAAAAATAACAGCTAATAACAACATTTTTTTAAGGTCGTTGGTCAATAAATAAGCAGTTGCTGCTGGAGCAATCATCAAGGCTATCACTAATATAGCACCAACCGCATCAAAAGCTCCAACTGTGGTGATTGATGAAACCGTCATTAGCCCATAATGCATCACAACAGGGGATAACCCCATGGCAGACGCCAGACCAGCGTCAAAAGTGCTTACTTTTAGCTCCTTAAAAAAAGCAAACAACAATCCCAGTGTAATCAAAAGAATTGTTCCGATAATCCAAAGAGATTTTGGTCCCATGTTTATCCCAGAGATCATAAACCGATCGAAGGGAGCAAATGCTAATTCGCCTAGCAATACAGCATCTACATCTAAATGTACATCATTGGCATTTTGAGCAATTAATATAATCCCAATACTAAATAATGCGGGAAATACTAATCCTATTGCGGTATCTTCTTTTACCAAACCTGTTTTTTGAATAAACTCGACGAGTACTACAGTGAGTACCCCACTTGCAGCAGCCATTATAATCAAAAGAGGTGATGATAAGTCGTGGGTAATAAAAAAACCAATTACTATTCCTGGTAAAATAGAATGGCTAATGGCATCTGTGATCAAGGCCATTTTACGCAATACCAAAAAAGTACCAGGAATGGCACAAGCAATAGCTACTACGCTGGCAATTAATTGTATTTCGATTTGTGCACTACTCATCTTCGTCTTTAATTAATAGGTCATATAGATTTGCTGCGGTGTGATATCCAGATTCGGTCATTGACCACATATTCCCTTCGATCTTCACATAATTCTTATCTTCTAACTTTTGAAGTGATTTTCGAGTAAATCCCTGAAAATTGTTCAGTATTTTGATTGCATGAGGGTGTCCTATGTCTTCATGTGTGCTAGCGATGTTATACATAAAGGATAATGTTTTATGCAGTTGCAAATCGTTTCTGTTTTTTCTAAAACGAATTTCTCTGAATAATAAACCACGCCCGGGTGAAAATATAAAAGAAAAAAGTACAAAAACTCCTGCTACAAGTACAATTACGGGTCCAGTAGATAAATTGTTATGGCTCGCACTAATAGCAGTGCCAAATACTCCTGCAAAAGCTCCGAAAATAGCAGCCAAAATTACCATTACGGCCAGATTATTAGTCCATTGCCTTGCCGCCGCCGCTGGAGCTAATAACATTGCACTCATTAGAACAACACCTACAGTTTGTAAGCCTAATACAATGGCAATAACAATAAATGTAGTTATCAAAATATCCAAAAATTTGATATTGAAACCAAGAGTTTTGGTATAATCAGCATCAAAGAGTAATAATTTTAATTCTTTCCAGAAAAGTAATAATACAAGTAAACTAATTCCGGTAACAATAATCATAAGCCATACATCAGATTCTAGTAATGTAGCCGCTTGTCCAAAAAGATAGCTTTCTAAACCAGCTTGATTAGCATTTGGTTTTTTTTGGATATAGGTTAATAGTAACATCCCAAATCCAAAAAATAAAGATAAAATAAGTCCTAGGGCTGTGTCTGATTTAAGATGAGTTTTGCTGGTTATCCCTCTAATCCAAAATGTTCCTATAAGTCCGCTTATCAACGCTCCAAGAAGAAATATAGAACTATTTTTAGTGCCAATAATAAGAAATGCTATGGCAATACCGGGCAATGCGGCATGGGATATTGCATCTCCCAAAAGACTTTGTTTGCGTAATACAGCAAAACTACCAAGCATCCCGCAAATAGCTCCAAGAACGGCTGTACCCAGTGTAATTGTTCTTAAGGTATAATCAGTAAAAACGAGTTCTATGTATTCTGTTAAATCCATAAGAGTTATTGTTGTACACTAACTTTATAGTTGATACCGTATGTTTTGGTAAGGTTGTCATCATTAAAAATGTCTTTAACCGGTCCCGTGGCTATCTTTTTGACATTTAAAAAAGTTACCCAATCAAAATACTCTGGTACAGTTTGTAGATCATGATGAACTACAATTACTGTTTTTCCGGCTTTTCGGAGCTCTTTCAATATATTAATAATAGCTTTTTCGGTAGTAGCGTCTACTCCTTGAAACGGCTCATCCATAAAATAGATAGATGCATTTTGTACCAGTGCCCTGGCTAAAAAGATACGTTGTTGTTGCCCTCCTGATAACTGACTTATTTGTCTATTCTTAAAAGCTAGCATCCCAACTTTTTCCAAAGCTTCTAGAGATGCTTTTTTCTGTTTTTGTCCAGGTCTTTTTATCCACCCAAGACTACCATATGTACCCATCATTACTACATCTAAGGCTGTGGTCGGAAAATCCCAATCGACACTTCCTTTTTGTGGTACATATGCTACTAGAGATCGCTGTTTTTTGTAGGGTTTACCATAAATTTGAATACTACCGGCAATGGGTTTGATGATGTCCAGAATAGATTTTATCAATGTGGATTTTCCTGCACCATTTGGACCTACAATAGCCATAAGAACACCTTCGGGGATTGCTAAATCAATATCCCAAAGTACAGGTTTGTAGTTGTAGGCTACAGTGAGATCATCTATTCTAACAGCGATTTTTTCACTCATTATTTCAAAGCATTTATTATAGTGTTCACATTGTATTCAAACATACCAATATACGTACCTTCATTTGTTTCAGGATTTCCAAGGGCATCAGAAAATAAAGTACCTCCAATAGTAACCTCATGGTCCTTTGATTTTACAGCTGCCTGTAAAGCTTCAATCGTTCTTTTGGGAACAGAGCTTTCTACAAAAATTGCTTTTACTTCTTTTTCGATTATAAAATTAGCTAATTTTTGTACGTCTTGCACTCCTGCTTCTGTTGCTGTTGATAGCCCCTGTAGGCCTACAACATCAAAATTATATGCTTTTCCGAAATAACTAAACGCATCATGTGCCGTTACCAAAATTCTTTTTTCTTTAGGTAGTGTAGTTATGATATTTTCTAACTTACTCTCTAACGTATCGAGTTTTGATAAGTACTCTTTTCCATTTTTTTCAAAATTTTCAGCATTTTTTGGATCAATTTCTTTAAGACTTTTGATTACAAATGAAGTTACGATTTTCCAATTGTCAACACTAAACCATATATGAGGATCATAGTTCGAAGCAAAATAATCAGAACCTATTAATGTTTTTTTGTCCAAACTTTCTCCAATAGCAATAGTTTTGACGTTTTGGTGTCCCATTTTCTCGAATACTTCGACAAGTTTTCCTTCCAAATGTAGACCATTATAGAAAATAATATCTGCATTTATTAATTTACTCACATCTCCTTCGCTAGCTTTGTATAGGTGAGGATCTACGCCACTACCCATTAAACCCTTAACATCAATAGCCTGGCCACCTATGTTTTTTACTAGATCCGTTATCATTGAGGTGGTAGTTACGACATTCAGTTTCTGATTTTCATCTTTTTTTTCTTCTTTACAAGAAAACATGAGGAGGGAAACCGTGAATATTATTAAGAGTTTTTTCATTTACTATATATTTTGATTGATTTTATTCTTTTCAATATTAAAAAACGAAGTAACAAAGAAAGGAACTAAAAATCATATTTTAAATTAAATACAAAATCTCGACCCGGATTTGGAATTACAAATCCATCAATGAACGTTTTTAATAATGATAGGTGGTCGGTATATTCTGTGTCAAACAAGTTTTTTACTGTAAAATTAAATTGTAATGATTTATAAGAGGCTCCAAGTCCAAAGTCAATTAAAGAGTATGCATCGTTGGGTAATTCTTCTTGTGTAACTCTGTTTTGTTCAAGATAATTTTGCATTTGGATATATGCTGTGCCTAACTTAAAGCTAGAACCTAGATCAAAATCATAAGAAACTCGACTGTTAAAATTAACGGGAGGAATCAATGGTAAAGGGTTATTAGAACTATCATCTCCAAAGGTTAATGCCGCTCCGGTTTGCAAAGTTAATTTAGGTAATTGTACTGGGCGATAATTTAAATTAAACTCTCCTCCGTATAAAGTAGCGTCTTCCTGTAAATATGCAAAAATAGGAAGGTCGTCTTCTCCTCTTTCTCCTGTTGGAGAAATGAAGATGTAGTCGTTAATAATGTTTAAAAACGGATTGATTATGATTTTTAATTCGCTAGTTTCATAGTTGATGGCAAAATCAAATTGTGTTGCAGACTCACTATTTAGGTTTTGATCTCCAACCTCAATTCTTCCAATTCCGCCATGCTCTCCATTTGAAAGTAGTTCTGATACATTTGGCGCTCTATACCCCGAAGCAATATTAAATCTAAAAGAGAAATCATTAACATCATATTTGGCTCCCAGGGAGTAATTTAAAGTGTTGTATGTTTCATTAAAATCTGCAAAATTAATCTCACCATCAATTTCCACGCTTTTAGCTTTAACAGTTTTACTATCAAAACGAAGTCCAGATTGAAGTCTCAAATTATCTGAAACAGTGTAATTGAATAGGCCAAAAACTCCATTTTCTATACTACTACCATCTGGAATTAAAAACACGGTACCGCGATTTTCGTTATTTTGATATAACCCTTGAGCACCAAAAGTCATATCAAACTTAGAAGACTGAATAAAATCGGAAGCCTTAATGTTATAGCTTAATACGTCCAAATTTAGATGTAAATCAGGTTGATTTTCTATTTCATTAAATTCTTGCCTATCGTTTTCTGCGTATCCCAATATCAGGTCTATTTTGGCTTTAGATAATCGAAAGTTATTTTCTAATGAAACATTATGCTGGGTCACATCTTGAAACGGTAAAACAAAATCTCTAGAAAAATCACTTGTAAAAGGTGTGCCATTAGGATTATCCGGGATTCCGAAGAAATTGTTTAAATAGCTATACGAAAGTTTTAGTTTGTAATTTTCTTTATCTAATCCAAGAGCTATTTTTGCAGTTTTTTCATCAAAACGGGTGTTAAAAACGCGACTACCAGTATTTTGAGCGCTTTCAGGAAGCGTATAATCTCCGGCCGATGTATATCCTAAATATATATTTGCTTTAAAATCGTTAATTCCGGATTTGATTCCACCTCTGCTTTGACTGGTTTGTGTATTTGTAAAATATCCTGTTTCTATTGTACCTTCTATCTGTTTTTGGGTAAAATCTTCATCCAAAAAATACAAAACTCCTCCAATTGCATCAGAACCATATAAAAGTGAGGCTGGACCTTTGATTACTTCGATACTCTTAACTCCTGTACTACTTACACCCAAGCCATGTTCACCACCCCACTGCTGGTTTTCAATTCTGGTTCCTTGTGCATACGTTACTACTCTATTACTTGTTAAGCCTCGAATTACCGGTTTTCCAATACTATTACCGGTACTATTTTGCGATACCCCTACGATATTCGTAATACTTTCGGCAAGACTATTAGAAGTGGCATAGTTTATATCGGCTAATTTCTGTTTGGATACGTTAACAACTAAATCTTTTTGGAGCCTTGATCCGGGTACAGAAACAATTACTTCATCCAAATTTACATTGGATGTTAGGTTGATGTCTAAAGTGATTGTTTCATTAGGTTTAATGATAACTTTTTTCTGAGTGGTGTTCGCACCAACATATGTAAAGTAGATAATATGTTCTCCAGTTGGGATAGCACTAAGTGTGTATATACCATCTATATCAGTAGCTGTTCCAATGGTAGTGTCTAACTTCATATAAACATCAGCCCCTACAATAAGAGCGTTGTCTAAGGTGACGACACCCTTTATGTTTCCGGTTTCTTGACCTGTAATTATTTGTAAAGCTAATAGTAATATGAATAAAAAATTAGTCTGCATCAATTATTGATTTTTGGACTTAAATTCAAAAACAAGTAATTTAAATAGTGCTAGTGATGTTATTTTAATCGACTTGATTTCGAAATTGTTTTCTGTTTAGGTTTTGTATTATTTTAATGAGATTGATTTATGATCTCGTAACTTGATATTTGTCTTTAGACAAGTGCAACTAATTTTTGAGGTTTAAGTTATAGTTTGGGTAGTGTGAAAAAGTAAGTACGATTACGCTATGTAATTTCATTAGGTTTAGTATTTTTGTTTTATTAATGCTGCAAAACTAAAAAAGTTAGTTATGACTAACAAATTAAATTTGAATAATTTAACAAAAAGTGAAGAGGATTATCTAAAAGCGCTATTTCAGCTGCTTGTAGAGGATAATGCTGCCAAAGTAGGTAATAATCAATTAGCTGATTATTTAAAGGTTTCTCCGGCCTCTACTAATAACATGGTCAAGAAATTGAAGGCCAAAGAATATGTGATTAGTGAGAAGTATGGAAAGCTGGATCTAACAGAAGATGGTAGATCTATAGCGGTACGACTAATACGTAAACATAGATTGTGGGAAACTTTTTTGTGTAACTATCTTAATTTTACCTGGGATGAGGTGCATGATGTGGCAGAGCAATTGGAACATATAAAATCTCGAAAATTGATAGATGAATTAGATCGATTTATGGATTTCCCGAAAAATGATCCTCATGGAGAACTTATTCCAAATGCAAATGGAGAATATGCTGTTTTACCTAAAATAATGTTATCTTCCTTATCAGAAGGTGATGTTTGTAAATTGGTAGCGGTTAACGATGGATCGGTTAATTTTTTGAAATACGTTTCTGAAATAGGCCTTGCTTTAAGTAGTGAAATAAAAGTACTTGAAGTACGTGAATTTGATAAGTCGATTCGTATTGAGTTTAATGATGTTATCGAAACAGTCACTAGAAAATTTGCAGATAATGTATTCGTTAAGAAGGTTGTATAAATTTTGTAAATGTTAAAATAGAGTTTAACTATAAGAATGTTAAAGAATAGCTATTATCTTTGAGTATCACACAGTCAATTTATGGAGCTTAATTTAAAAAAACCGATATGTTTTTTCGATCTTGAAACTACCGGTGTAAATATTTCTAAAGATCGTATTGTAGAAATTTCTATTCTCAAAATTTTTCCAAATGGTACCCAAGAAAGTAAAACTTGGCTGGTAAATCCTGAAATGCCAATTCCTGCAGAAACTACTGCTGTGCATGGTATTGATGATGCAAAAGTGGCAAATGAACCTACATTTAAACAAATTGCTACCGCAGTTAGTGAAATGATAAAAGGTTGTGATTTGGGAGGATTTAATTCTAACAGATTTGATATTCCGTTATTAGCCGAAGAATTGCTAAGAACTGGCTACGATTTTGATATGAAAAATACGGTAGCTGTTGATGTGCAGACTATTTATCATAAAATGGAGAAAAGAACTTTGTCTGCAGCCTATATGTTTTATTGTGATAAAAGTTTGGAGGATGCCCATTCTGCAGAAGCAGATACTAATGCTACGTATGAGGTGCTAAAAGCTCAGTTGGATAAATATCCTGAACTTGAAAATGATATTAAATTCTTGTCTGAATTTAGTTCAAGAAGACAATTTGCAGATTTTGCAGGCTTTATAACTTTTGATGACAATGGAAAGGAAGTTTTTTCTTTCGGAAAACACAAAGGGAAATTAGTAGAAAAAGTAATGGATGAAGAGCCTGGATATTTTGGTTGGATCCAAAATGCAGACTTTCCGTTGTATACCAAAAAAGTACTTACGGCTATCAGGCTTCGTAGGTTAAATAATAGCCTAAAACTATAATCACTTTCTCAGTATTATTCATTTATGAAACTTATTTGCATTGGACGAAATTATACCGACCACATTGAAGAGTTGGAAAATGAGAAACCTACAGATCCTGTTGTTTTTTTAAAGCCGGATACCTCGATATTACTTAAAAAACAGCCCTTTTTTATTCCAGATTTTTCAAATGATATCCATCATGAAGTAGAAGTTTTGATAAAAATTAAAAAAGTAGGGAAGTACATTGATCGAAAATTTGCTCATAAATATTATGATGAGGTAAGTTTAGGTATTGATTTTACTGCTAGGGATTTACAGAGTAGTCTTAAGAAAAAAGGATTGCCTTGGGAAAAGGCTAAGGCCTTTGATGGAGCGGCTGTAATTGGTAAATGGATCTCAAAAGAGGAGTTTTCGGATGTAGATAATATTGATTTCCGATTAGAAAAAAACAAAGAAATTGTTCAGCAGGGAAATACCAAATTGATGTTATGGAAGATTAATGAATTAATAGAATATGTATCAAAATATTTTACTTTAAAGATTGGAGATGTTATATTTACAGGTACGCCAGCTGGAGTTGGATCTGTAAAAACAGATGATATTTTGACTGGTTACATTAGCGACAAACAACTTTTTTCAATAAAAATAAAATAATGAGCAAAGGATATAGTTTAAAGAATGTACAAGAATTATCTGGAGGTGATGACGAGTTCATTGCTGTGCTGGTACAGACTTTTTTAGAAGAAATTCCACCAGACTTAGATAGTATGGTCCAGGCAGTTGATTCAGATAATCCACAAATGGCATACCAGTATGCTCATAAGATGAAACCTAATCTTCAATTGTTTGATATTGATCTATTGGCGCAAATTAAACAGATAGAAGCTTGGTCTAAGACCAAAAAACCTAAAGAACAGATAAAGCCAATTTTGAACCATATTGTAACAACTGTAAATGGTGCTATTGAAGAGTTAAAGGTAGATTTTGCATAAGTATGTTTGCAGAAATAATTACAATAGGCGATGAGATTTTAATTGGGCAAATTATAGATTCTAACTCTGCTTTTATAGGAAAAGAACTTAATAAAATTGGAGTCGATGTGTATCAAATTAGCTCCGTTAGCGATGATAAGCAACATATTCTTAATGCTATTGATGAGGCAAAAAACAGAGTAGATATTGTATTGATTACTGGTGGCTTAGGTCCTACAAAAGATGATATTACAAAACATACTATCTGTGAATACTTTAATGATTCTTTAATAGAGAATAATGAAGTGTTGCGGCACATAGAAGCATTGTTTGCAAAATATATTTCCACTCCGATATCAGATATTAATAGACAACAAGCTCTTGTTCCAAGTACAGCGACAGTACTAATGAATCAATATGGTACTGCGCCGGGAATGTGGCTCGAAAAAGAGGGTAAAGTATTTGTATCTATGCCTGGAGTTCCTTTTGAAATGAAAGGATTAATGAAGAGTGCGGTATTACCAGGGTTGCAAAAAAGATTTGACAGGCCTTATATAATTCATAAAACTGTACATACGTATGGTTTGGGAGAGAGCGCTGTTGCCAAAAGAATTGAGAATTGGGAAAATAATTTACCATCTTATATAAAACTTGCCTATTTGCCAAATTTGGGTAAGGTTCGATTACGTCTTTCTGCAAGAGGGAGTGATAAAAAACTTCTTGAGGATACTATTGAGGATAGAATTTTGGCGCTTCATGAGATTATAGGAGATATAATTGTGGGGTATGAAGATGATGAAACCATAGAAGTTAAAATAGGTGATTTATTAAAAGAGCAAGGTAAAACTTTGGCTTTGGCAGAAAGTTGTACCGGAGGTAAAGTTGCAGAATCATTTACTGCTAATGCAGGAGCTTCCAGATATTTTAAAGGCGGGGTTGTCACATATGCCACCCAATCTAAAATTGATATTCTTGGCATTGATCCAGATCATATTGAAAAACATTCGGTTACCAGTTTTGAGGTGGCAGAAGCTATGGCCGAGACTGTTAAAAATAAATTTAAATCTGATTATGCAATTGCAACTACTGGCAATGCCGGTCCTGATAAAGGAGATGGTGAGGTAGCAGTGGGTACAGTGTTTATTGCTATCTCAACCCCACACAAAACGTTTTCCCAAAAGTATGAGTTTGGCAATCTTAGAGAACGAGTTATTGGCAAAGCAGTACATAAATCACTAGAGTTATTATTAGAAGAGCTAAAAAAAGGTAACTAATGTTATTTTTAAGCACTTTTTTTAGACCAGTTAATAGCTTGGTCTAGATTCTCAAATTGATAAAATGGCTTTTTTGCGAAATGTTTTTCTACTTGTATTGATTTCTCACAAAGCCTACTGTAAGATACAACACCGTAACCATTAAAATTTTCCATCCCATTAAGAGGACAGCTTAGATAATCAACAGGAGAGATAGAATGAGAGTTAATTCTATTTGAGATATATGAAAAAGGTTTTCCGTCTCCATAATGTTTTTGAACTAGTGGAATAAGATCGTTTAGCTTTTCTAAGGTGATTACTTCTCCTTCGTTGATCTCTGCTATAAAATAACTTTCAAAAAAATAATACGTCCCTAAATTAAGGTTATATTTTTCTATAAGTTTATCATTTTTGAGTTTCATGTGTGTTTTTTATTAGTACAGGGTAAGTCGTTAAAAGAAATCAGTCCTTTCAGTTATCATCTGTTTTTCAGTTGTTTATGTTGTTTTTTGGGTATTGTGGTTGATGTCATTATACATATGATAAGTTGTATGATGTTGGAATAACTTTAGGAAAATAACTAATCAGGAGCAATCAATTTTTCTGCCCATTGTACGGCGGTATTCAAATTATCAAAAACCTGAGTTGGAATACCGGTAAAAGTTTGCTCTAATGCTGCTATTTGTTTATTTAACGAGTTATATATCACTATACCATAACCTTTGGCATTCGGAAACATTATTGTGGTTTTAAAATGCACGGTTGGTTCTAAAGAATATGAATTCACTCTATTTGCGATATAGACAAATGGGGTAAGGTTTCCGTAATATTTTTTTGTATATTTTGAAGATACTTCTATAACTTTGTCCAGTGTGATAACTACACCTTCATTAATCTCTGAAATCACAAAGTTGCGATAATAATAAAAAGTACCAATGTCTTTGATAGCGTGTTTACCTATTAATTTATCTTTAAAGATTTCATACATTTTGACGAATATTTATTGTGAAATAAAAACTAGGGTTTTGAGTAGAGATTATGAAATATACGATATTATTGCAATAACAAAAAACTCCAAACGATAGCTTGAAGAAAAAGATAAAAAAAACACAAAACAATAATTGGTGGTTCGGTAAATAATTCGTTAATTTGCACCCTGTTTTGAAATAATACCAAAATTAAGAAGAGATGTCAAGAGTTTGCGAGCTTACAGGAAAAAAAGCAATGGTAGGGAACAATGTTTCTCACGCGATGAATAAAACAAAACGTAAATTCAATGCGAATTTAATAAAAAAGCGTTTTTATATTCCAGAAGAAGATCGTTGGATCACACTTAAAGTGTCTACTGCAGCATTAAAAAATATAAATAAGAACGGAATCTCTGCTGTTATTAAAGAAGCAAGAGAAAAAGGTTTCTTAAATAAATAATCTCCTTTTTTAAAAGATACTACAAATGGCGAAGAAAGGCAATAGAGTACAAGTTATCTTAGAATGTACAGAGCATAAAGCTACTGGTAAGCCAGGTACATCGAGATATATTACAACTAAAAATAAAAAGAACACTCCGGATAGAATGGAATTGAAAAAATTTAATCCTGTTCTTAAAAAAATGACTGTTCATAAAGAAATAAAATAATAAGAAATGGCAAAGAAATCAGTAGCATCGTTACAGACAGGGTCAAAGAGATTAACTAAAGCCATAAAAATGGTGAAGTCTCCAAAAAGTGGAGCGTATACTTTTGTAGAGTCTATTATGGCTCCAGAAGCTGTAAATGACTTTTTAAAGAAAAAGTAATTCTCTTGTAAAAATATTTTAAAAAGAAGCCGTTTCAATTGTATTGAAATGGCTCTTTCTTTTTATATTTAGATACTCTATCTTCGAGCAATCAGATTTTAAGTTTTATCATATTGAATACTATAAATGGCGCTTTTTAAAAAAATATTTTCCTCAGAAAAAAAAGAAACACTTAATAAAGGGTTAGAAAAATCTAAAACAAGTTTCTTTTCTAAGTTAAGTAAGGCGGTAGCAGGTAAATCCAAAGTAGATGATGATGTTTTGGATGAGCTTGAAGAAATATTAGTGACAAGCGATGTGGGCGTAAAAACTACGATTAAGATTATAGAAAGAATTGAAAATCGTGTCGCTAAAGATAAATACCTAGGAACAGACGAATTAAATCAAATCTTACGCGAAGAGATCGCTGGGTTATTGTCAGAAACAAACGTTGGAGAAGCAACAGATTTTGAAATCCCTTCGGGTAAAAAACCATATGTTCTTATGGTGGTTGGTGTAAATGGAGTTGGTAAAACAACAACAATAGGTAAATTAGCTTTTCAACTAAAAAATAAAGGGTTAAATGTTGTTTTAGGTGCTGCGGATACCTTTAGAGCAGCTGCAATAGATCAACTTCAGGTCTGGGCCGATCGGGTAGATATCCCAATTGTAAAACAGGATATGGGTAGCGATCCCGCATCTGTAGCTTTTGATACCTTGCAATCTGGTGTTAATCAGGATGCAGATGTAATTATTATCGATACCGCCGGGAGATTACATAATAAAGTAAACTTGATGAATGAGTTGACCAAAGTAAAACGGGTTATGCAAAAAGTTATTGGAGATGCTCCGCATGACGTATTACTGGTTTTAGATGGTTCGACAGGTCAAAATGCATTCGAACAAGCTAAACAGTTTACAGCAGCAACAGAGGTAACTTCATTAGCAGTAACAAAATTGGATGGTACTGCCAAAGGAGGTGTAGTTATCGGGATAAGTGATCAATTTCAGATTCCTGTAAAGTATATTGGTGTAGGAGAAGGGATCGAAGATCTTCAGGTATTTAATAAATATGAATTTGTAGATTCTTTTTTTAAGTAAAGAATATTCGTTATAAAATAGTTAAAAAGACACTTTGATGATTTCAAAGTGTCTTTTTTTTTTAATTTACTTATTGGGAAAACATAATTAACCATTAACGCCAAAGTTTTTAATGATTGTATTCAGGAAAAGTAATATTTTAAGTGTCCTATTTTTTATTATTTTATTACCGTCATCAATTAATGCTCAAGATCAAAGAGCTGGTGATCAGTTACTTTGTCAGGTACTGGATTCAAAATCAAAGTTTCCAGTTCTCTATGCAACGATTAGATTTACAGGAACTAATAAAGGTTTAATAACTGATGATAAGGGAGAATTTAGACTTTTATATTCTAACAAATCAGAATCGTTAAATAAGATAAGTATATCTTCTATAGGATATAGAACCAAAGAATTGAGCCTTAGTGAACTTCAGAAAAACGAGATAAATATTATTTATTTACAACCAGATGTTGAAGAATTAGAAGAGGTTGTATTGGTTTCTAAGAATCGAAAAACTTCTAAAAAAAGTAAAAAACCACAACCTAGTGCGGAAACAATCGTTATAGAGGCATTAAAAAAACTGTCAATTAATCATCCAGCAAAACCATCTTCTTTTATTGCTTATTATAGGGATTATCAGCAACCGATAGATGATTCGTATGATAAGTTTTACGACCGGAAAAGGAATACTGAGTACATTAATCTTAATGAAAGTATTGTCGAAGTATTTGATGCCGGTTTTAGTACTGACTATTTCTCTAATGAACAAAATCAAACTTTTGTGTATAGATATCATCAAAATTCGGCTTTTGTTCAAGATACCACCTTGTCTGTGCCATATGATAATCGAAAGAAAAAATATCTCGAAAATGTTATTATTCCACCATTTGGTGGAAATGAATTAAGTGTGCTAAATGTTACTAATGCGATTCGAAATCATAGTAAAGTATCCTTTTCTTATGTTAATGTTTTTAGGGCAAATTTCCTCAAAAATCATTTTTTCGAAATTAATGGTATTAGTTACCTTGATGGCAAGCCTATTTATGAAATTATTTTTAAGGCTCATGAAAATGTATCGGGTAAAAAATATATAGCTAAAGGGAAAATTTTTATAGCTAAGAAAAACTTTGCTATTCATAAACTTAATTATGAGGTTTATGAAAAAAGGTTTAAGAAGATGTTGTATGGTGTAACTACAGAGTACGCTCCTATAGGAGAAAAAATGTATTTAAATTATATCACATTTAATAATAGATTCCAGGTTAAAAGCGATGATCACTTCAAGGTAAAACATAAGAGTTTGAATGTTAAGGATCTTTATTTGGCGAATAAGTTTTTTGATGTTGAAGATATATTTTTTGATGTTTATTTTAGTAGAGAAGTAGATGAAAATACGATAAGTCCGGTTAACAAAAAATTTAAAGTAACATACTCTTATAGGGATCTAAAAGTTGAGGTAAAAAATGTTTTGGTTTTCGATGATCATGCAAGAGTATATATTGATAAAAAACAATTGTTTTCGTTACCTGATTTTAATAAAGACACTTTCCCCAAAGAGATTAGGTTACATATTAAAAATATTAAAGATCTTGATGGAAATGTTATCAATAAAACGCCAAAAATAACATTAAATCAATATCGGGAAATGTTTGTACAAGAGGTATTTCCGGATAAAAAATTACCTCGAGATGTACAAGCTATGAATAAATATACGCCCTTATCGACATCTGAAATAAATGAGTTCAGTAAAAAAAATGAATATTGGTTAAATACTCCTTTAAAAAAGAATAAAACCAATAACTAGAATAACGTATTTTCTAATTTTAACAGATCAACTCTCTATGAAAAATATTAGCATCATCTTTTTAGTAATTTTTCTTTCTTTTTCCTGTAAAAAGCAACAAAAAGAAACCAAGGTAGTCGAAGAAAAGCAACCCAGAGTTACTTGGCAATCGTATAACGAAGAAGAAGATCTGGCAGCAACCCAAAAATTGGAACAAACTAGAATGCACCTGAAACTTGTAAATTCTAAGGTGCTAGATAAAAATGATATTTGGAAAGAGTTAGAACCAGAATTAGATTATTTTTCAGAAGAAGATTATAATAATTTAAAGGATCTTATATTAGAAAAAGATATCCCTACTATACAACAAAATGTTATTGATGGAAAATTGACCTACGAGGAGTTGGCTCTTTTTTATATCTACAGAATTAGGAAATACGAAAGTGATAATACATTATCATTAAATGGAGTTATATCTCTCAATCCTCAGGTAGTTAATCAGGCAAGAGCTTTGGATAAAATAGATAAAAGCACCATTAATATAAATTCGATATTCGGTATGCCGATATTGCTTAAAGATAATATCAATACTGAAGGAATGATAACTACTGGTGGTGCTATCGCACTTCAGAATAATAAAACTAGTAACGCATTTATTACGCAAAAACTGTTAAGTAAAAATGCGCTTATTTTGGGTAAAGCAAATTTGAGCGAATGGGCGTACTTTTTATGCTCGGGATGTCCGGTTGGATATAGTGCAATCGGTGGGCAAACCATGAATCCCTATGGTAGAATGGTTTTTGAGTCTGGTGGATCAAGCTCTGGTAGTGGAGTAACAGTTGCCGCTAACTTTTGTGTGGCTGCTGTAGGAACCGAAACCAGTGGGTCTATTTTATCACCTTCAAGTCAAAACTCTGTCGTGGGATTAAAACCAACGATCGGTGTATTAAGTAGAACCGGTATAATACCAATCTCGAGCACTCTGGATACACCTGGCCCGATGACCAAAAACGTCATAGATAATGCAATTCTTCTCAATGCACTTGTAGGAAAGGATGTAAGCGATGATGTTTCTGTTGATGTAAAGGTGAATTTTGTGGATTCTATTAAAAACAGAAACCTAAAAGGGATACGTTTTGGTGTAATTAAAGAATTTTTAGAAGACTCTATTTACAATCTTGCGGTTCAAAATTTGAAAAAATCAGGAAGCCAGATTATAGAGATCGAACCAAAACAAATACCCTTGCCTGGTTTTTTGAGTATCCTTAATATTGATATGAAACATGATTTACCAAAATACATAGAAACTCACGCTGGTGACCAGGTAACAATTAAAAATATTGAAGATGCGATTACTTTTAATCATCGGGATTCACTAATTAGAATCCCTTATGGGCAACAGTTATTTGAGGGAATTGTAGCAGATAATACCTCGATCGAGGAGTTAAATAAAATAAAAGAAGATTTAAAAACGGCTGCGCGTAATTATTTTGACACCTCTATTGATGCACATCAATTAGATGCCGTATTATCTATTAATAACTATCATGCCGGCTATGCTGCGGTGGCCAAATACCCAGCATTAACGGTTCCAATGGGGTATAATGAAAAAGGGGAGCCAAAAGGGCTTACTTTTATAGCAAAACCTTACCAGGAAACGAAGCTTTTGCAATTAGGTTATGCCTATGAAAAGGCTACAAAAGAGCGTAAGATACCTTCTATGTATGCTAATTAATTAATAGGTTAATTCTTTTCCAGAGTTCGTTATCAAAACTAGAAGGACCCAAAAGGGATTCTCCAGTGTCATCTCCCATTCGTACAATTACTAGATTTTGGCTGGGTATTACATATAGTTTTTGATCATCCTTACCTAATCCAGCTATAAGGTCTTGAGGTGCGTCGGGTATGAGTTCTCCTGCAAATTCAATTTCAAAGGCAGGAGCTCTAAAACTATTTTTACCATTTAACCACCATAAATACCCATAAGCAGGATTCATATCTTGAGATGTTGTAGTCATTTGAGTAAAATACTCTTCATCCTCAAGAATTTTGGCCGTATCCCAAACACCTTTATTTAAATTTAATAACCCGAAACGAGCCATGCTTCTGGCATTGCTGTAATAGATATTTGCATAACCCAGGCGTATCCAAGTACCATTCATCCCAATAGGGTTTCTTACTTTATCATTAAAATAATCGCTATATGCTTGATTTGTTGCACCCGAAATAATATCTGTAAGCAATGTATAGGCTGCGTTATGATAATACCAAAATGTATCTGGTTCATTTAAATACGTCAAGCAATCCGAATCTGTGCAGTTTTGATTACTTACATTATAATTCAACCCTGTAGACATCGTAAGATGATCTTGTATGGTTATATCTGCTTCTTGTTCAGTAGTTATATTTGCCCATTCTGGTCCTAAATAAATCGAAGAGGCTTCATTTATTGATAGTAATCCTTCTTGTTGCGCTATACCCGCTGTAAAAGCTGTTAAAGTTTTTCCGGCGGAATACCAGGGATTATTGTCTGAAGCAATAGTACCATTAAAATATTTCTCAACAACTATTCTACCGCTCTTAAGAATTATAAAAGCTTTAGTCCCTCTATCTTCTAAGAAGTTGTAAAGTTGTTGTTCCTCATCTATATTCCATCCGAGATCCTGAATGGTAAGCTCTTCCCATTCGTTCGAATTTATAGGAGGAAAATATAATTTGGTGAGATCAGGCAACGTTTCTATGGTTACTTCATCAACATCCGCAGACTCATTTGAGCAAGAAACCATCCCACATGCAAGTACCAAAAACAATATAGTTATCATTTTCATAGTTCAGTTATTTATAGATTTGGACAACGTAATATACAAAAGGTTTAATTGAGACCTTATTTTAATATGCATAGTTGTTCGATTTATGTAACAAACTTTGATTAATCGTCGTATCTTTGCACACCTTTATCCAAACATATGAGAACAAAGACATTAAAAAAGAATAAGATCAATGTGGTTACCCTTGGTTGTAGCAAAAATGTATATGACAGTGAAGTACTGATGGGGCAATTAAAAGCAAATAACAAAGAAGTTGTTCATGAAGAAGAAGGAAATATTGTTGTAATTAATACTTGTGGTTTTATTGCTAACGCAAAAGAAGAATCGGTTAATACAATTCTTGAATATGTACAGAAAAAAGAAGAAGGTGTAGTAGATAAAGTCTTTGTTACGGGATGTTTGTCTGAAAGGTATAAACCAGATCTGGAAGAAGAAATTCCTGATGTAGACCAGTATTTTGGAACTACCGAATTACCTGGCCTATTAAAGGCTCTTGGTGCAGATTATAAACATGAACTTATTGGCGAACGTCTAACAACGACGCCAAAAAATTATGCCTACCTTAAAATAGCAGAGGGCTGTGATCGCCCTTGTTCATTTTGTGCAATTCCGTTGATGAGAGGAAAACATCGTTCTACACCTATAGAAGAATTAGTTGTAGAAGCCGAAAAATTGGCTGCAAATGGTGTAAAAGAGCTTATTTTAATAGCACAAGATCTTACCTATTATGGGTTGGATTTGTATAAAGAAAGAAAATTAGCAGATCTATTAAAAGCCTTGGTTAAAGTAGATGGAATAGAATGGATACGTTTACATTATGCTTTTCCAACTGGTTTTCCTATGGATGTATTAGATGTTATGAAAAAAGAGCCAAAAGTATGTAACTATATCGATATTCCGCTTCAGCACATAGCAGATCAGATATTAAAATCTATGCGCAGGGGTACTACTAAGGCAAAAACTACTAAACTCTTAAAAGAATTTAGGGCAGCAGTTCCAGAGATGACAATTCGAACAACTTTGATTGTAGGATATCCGGGAGAAACTCAGGAAGATTTTGAAACACTGCGAGATTGGGTAAAAGAAATGCGTTTTGAACGTCTGGGGTGCTTTACCTATTCTCATGAAGAAAATACACACGCTTTTAATTTAGAAGATAATGTCCCTGAAGAAGTTAAGATAGAACGAGCAAATGAAATTATGGAAATTCAATCTCAAATATCATGGGAATTGAACCAACAAAAAATAGGGCAGGAGTATAGAGTGATTATAGATCGTAAAGAAGGGCAATATTTTGTAGGTAGAACAGAGTTTGATTCTCCTGATGTAGATAATGAAGTTCTTATTGATGCATCTAAGTACTATCTTAAGGTAGGTGACTTTTCGAAGGTCAAAATATATGAAGCTGAAGATTTTGATCTGTACGGAGAAGTAATTTAATATAGAGAAGCGTATTTGATAAAAAAATAGAGCGTTAAGTTTTAGAGCTAAACAGAAATACATAAAAGAGGGGATCTTTAATAGGATCCCCTCTTTTTTATGAGTTTACTACGATTATTTTTTTTTGGCTAATTCAAATAGTATCGCAGTAAATATTGATTTGTTAAAGAGTTGTAATAATTACAGATTCGCTCCATTGGCTAAACTTACCTTCTGCACATTTAGTTCTAACAATTACAATGTAATTTGTTGAAGACTTTAGGTTTTGGATAGTTACATTGTTTGTCTCTGCAGGTATTAGTGTAGAATCATTAAGAATAGTAGTAGATGTATCATCTATAGATTCTGGTTGTTCTACATATCTTACTTCAAAACTAGTTTGTTGTGTAGTTTTTGTGATCCAAGTAACATTGATTGTTTCGTTAGAAACATCATTAGCACTTAATCTTTGAGGTATATCACATGAAGATGAAACATTGTCATTATCGATATCGATATCCACATCTTCAAGTTCTTCACCAGTTGTACTAACAATTGTACCTTGATCATTAAGAGCATCAAATTCTTCTGCTTCACATGAAATTAATATAGCAATAAGAGCTAATAGAATTGGGTATTTTTTAATCATTTTCAATTTTTTTTGAGATTACTTTTTGTTTTAAATCGGGGGCAAAAGTATCTAAAAAAAGCATTCAAAACCTTAAAGTTTTTCTAATGATTTTGATGTAGGTTATTTATACAGAAAAATCTAATTAATGAAATATTTAACACAGCAAAGGTGAGCGGTTCTAAATTGATAATGATTCATTAAAAAGAGGTGCGATATTTTCAGAAAAGCGTAGTTTCTGTTACTAAATTGATAAACCTGATTTTATTAAAAAAAATGAAATAGTTAACAATTTGGTAATATTGGGGCCTTTATTTGAGTATTTTTTACGAAAAATTAATCAAAAGTATGATATTAATGATAATATCTCGCTAAAACAAATCAATTAATTTCTTCTCCTTAATAAATTTGAATACCACTTGTAAGAAGTGAAATTTTGGAATCTTAAAAGTGAAAAATAAAGGCCAAATTTTATATAATCCCTTCTTTTTTTAGAAGAATCACCTTGGCCTTTTAGTTATAGAATTAAGGCAGATTTATACAAAAAAAAGGATGTTTTTAACTCTTGAACATATGTAAAATTATAATGCAGGTTGTGAGCAGTTTTTAAGATACTTATTACAGATAGGTGTATGTAACCCTCATATAGGTTTTTTTAGTATCCTTTGTAAACGTATACCATAATTCAGAAAGTCGTTTACCGTCCTGATCTACCTCTAAATCATAGTGAATAGTCGTATTCCAAATATTATCTTTCCAGTTGAAGCGCGTAGTTCGAATATGCTCACCTTGTTGATTATATGCCAGTGTCATTTTTCTTGAATTTTCCCATTTATTGTTAGCCCAAATTGGAAACTCCTTTTCAATAACAAGACCTTGTTCATTATAATGATATATCGTTTTTAAGTAATTGGTACGATCATTTTCGGCAACTTTTTGACTGATTTCTGATATCAGCCTATCCTTATCATCGTAATTGTAGGCCGCAGAAATTAAAGAGACTTTGTTTTCGCGAATAATAGAATCTGTTCGTTCTACAATTTTATCCGAATCCAACAGGTATCTAGATTGTATTGTTAATTTCCAATTTCCATCTTTCAATTGTTCTCTTTTTACCTTTTTCAAATTTCCTGTGCTATCATAACTACGTAAAACACGAGAAGTTAGGAATGTCGAATCCTCTTTAATTGATTGGAATTTTTCTTGTATTAATTGATCTTTATCATTGTACACGAAATCAATTTTCCTGATTTTTTTCCAACCCTCAGACCTCATAGACTCCCAAAGTTGAGTTTTGATTTTAGGAGAATTTGTAGTTATATCCTTTGTTTCAGGTTGTTTTTTACAACCTGCACTATTCATGATCAACCAACCTAAACAAAGGATAATAACTACTCTTTTCATAATTTCTGATTAATTCTTTACAGGTTCATTTTCTTGATTTAATAATATAGGACTGCCAAAACCTAGTTGTTCTAACTTTTTTAATTGAGTTTCTGCATCTCCTACAACCAAATAGATCATTTTATTTGGATCCAGATATGTATTCGCTAAATTTTTAATTTCGCCTACAGTCATATTCTTTACTATAGTTTCTCGTTGGGTAACGTAATCTTTTGGAAACTTAAGTGTACTAATATTTCTCAACATGTTTAATTTAGAATTTGGAGTTTCAAATGCTCGTGCATTACTTTTAATCAGAGAACTTTTTGTGATTTCGAGATCTTTGTCATTATAATCTTTCCCGTAATTCTGTAGTATTTCTTTCACCAAACTTGAGGATTCATAAGTTACATTAGATCGTACACCACTAAAAATAGTAAACTGCCCAGGTATAGTACTACCAGAAAATCTTGATCCAATGCCATAAGTATATCCTTTTCCTTCGCGTAGTTGCTGCGTAAATTGCGAAGCAAATCCACCTCCTCCTAAGCGATAATTCATAATTTGTGCAGGATAGTATTTGGCATCGGTGGCGGCCAGTGCTGGATATCCAAATCGTAACTGAGATTGCTTTGCGCCTGGAACATCATAAAAATAAACTTTTGATTGTTCTGGAGCTGTAGTATTAGGTAAAACAGGAAATTTAACTTCTTTCTGTTCCCAATTCTTATCCAGTTCTGTTAGCGATGTTTTTACTTTATCACTTGCAATATCTCCAACGATATGAATTTTGGTTACGTTAGGAGAAATGTTATTTTGATAATAGTCTTTTAAATCGTTAATCGTAATTGCATTCACAGAAGCTTCTGTCCCTAGATTATTATTTGAAAAAATATGATCTTTACCGTAAACTATCTTAGCAAATGCGTTATTAGCAACTACTCTTGGGTTGGCATTTTGTTGTTGAATTTGACTTATAACACTTTGTTTAATTAGATCGAATTCTTTCTGATCCCATCTGGGTTCTAATATCATTTCTTGTACCAAGGCTATTGTTTTATCATAATTCTTAGATAAAGTACTACCATTAATCATTATATTCTCATTACCCGAATTTATATTGATAACGGCACCCAAGCTTTCGATAGCATTTTCTAGTTCTTCGGTGGTCTTGTTTTTTGTTCCTTTTGTCATTAATGTTGCTAATAGATTAGAAACACCTACTCGATCTGGTTTTTCTAATAAAAGTCCACCTCGAATATCTATTCTAAATTGTACCAAAGGGACTTCATCATTTTCAATTCCATATATCTCGATTCCAGAAGAAAGTTTACTTTCCCAAACATCAGGAACTTTGACAGCAGGTGTTTCACCATACTCCGGTTCTATAGTACGATCAAAATTAGAAGGTGTACGTTCATATTCTGCAGCAATACTGGCATCAAAAGTTTCTTCGGCTCCCTCGATAATTTTTTCTTCAACTACAGTCGCAAGTTCAGAGCCTTTTAATATAAATTCTGTTTGCCCGATCGGAACAAAACTGGTTGCGACATAATGTTTTCCTTTTATATATTGATTATAAACACGATTTACATCTTCAGTAGTAACCGCTAGAATATTTTGAACATCTTTGTTTATAAACCCTGGATCTCCTGCAAAAATTTCATATTGAGCAAGTTGAAAACCTTTACCCAAAACACTAGATAGTCCATTGTAAAAAGCTGTTTCCTGGCCTGCTTTAATACGATCCAGATCTTGCTGAGAAATTCCTTCTTTCTCAAACTTGGCAAATGCTTCCGAAATCCCTTGGTCGATATCATTAAGGTTTACTTTTCCAAAACCATTTATAATTACTCGGAAATCTCCTGCTAATTCGGTACTAAAATTAAACATAGTAATTTCAGAAGTAAGTTTTTTATCTTCTACAAGTACCTTATTAAATGGAGCTTTTTTTCCTTCAGAAAGATAATTCGCTAATACCTCTAATGCATACGAATCTGGATGGTATTGATATACTGTAGGCCAGGTCATCGTTAATTGTGGAAGACGAGCAAAATTATCTTCATAATATAATTTTTTTGTTTCGTTAAGAACAACGGTTTGTTTTTCGAGCTTAGGAATGTCCTCTCCACGTTTGATTTCATCAAAATACTTATGAACCCATGTCTTTGCTTGCTCGGTATCAAAATCTCCAGCAATGGTTAAGGTAACGTTGTTAGGAACGTACCAATGATTATAAAAATCTTTAACATCTTGAAGTGTAGCATTTTGTAGATCTTCTAGAGACCCGATAACTTGCCAATTGTACGGATGTTCTTTTGGATATATGTTTTTGCCAATGACATATGAAACGTGCCCGTAAGGTCTGTTGTCTATACTTTGACGTTTTTCATTTTTGACTACTTGCTTCTCTTTAGCCAAAACTTGGTCGGTAACAGTATTGATAAAATATCCTAACTTATCGGCTTCTGCCCAGATCATTTTTTCTAATGCGTCTTTAGGTACAGTTTGGTAATAATTTGTTCTATCTCTACTGGTAGAACCGTTGGCTCCTGATCCACCAATTCTGGCACTCATTTTATCCAAACCACCTTTTCCTAAGTTTTCAGATTCCAAAAAGAGCAAATGCTCAAACAAATGAGCAAAACCAGTTCTTCCTTCTTTTTCTCTTGCAGATCCCACGTGAGCTGTTAATGCTACGGCTACAACAGGATCCGACTTATCAACATGAAAAATAACCTGTAGACCATTGTCTAGTGTGAATTTCTCAAAATCTACCTTGAATTCTTTAGACTCAGAAATGTTTTCCTGAGAAGCTGTTTCTTTTTTACAAGAAATAAGAACTCCAAAAAGAAGAAGTGTTACAGTTAAAAATTTGATTGTTCGCATGATTATGAATTTTGATAATTGATATTTAATCATTTAAAATAATTAGTTTTTGCCATATTTTTCTGCTTAACCCGGTGGTTAGAGTTTCGATTTCATTTACGGCTCGTACTACAGCTTCATCGGGCAAGCTTTGAGAATATAATGCGGCTACTTTACCAATTAGGGCAGTAGCCTCGGAGCAATAATCAAGATAACGCTGTAGCTCAAATGTGGTTAACGTACGATGAGGAGAATTTGTCGTTGCCGATTCTGGCGAATCATTTACATATGGATCTTTGGTGAGTTGGTGCATATCTATAACATGTGCAATTACTCTTAATTCGTTTAGTGATTTTAATGCTCGTTTCGTTTTTAATCTGGACTCTAAAGAAACCAAGAAAAAAATAGCAGCGCCCAATAAAATAATATCATTAAATATAGCTTCGGATATCGTAACAACATTAGACAATGTTGTGTTTTCAATTTTTAAATCAATAAAGGTAATACTGTATAATAATCCTGCAATACCAATGCATATGATAAGATAAGAAAACAAACGTAGTGATATATTTGGATTAGAAATCCACTGAATATTTTGCTTACTTTTTTGAGCCACCGTCAAGAATTGATGACAAACCTCTTTGAGACTTGAATTTGGAAAACGATCCGAAATCCGCTTTTCCAGTTGGTCAATGGTTTTTATAATTTTTTCGGGCTCAAGACGTATAGCGTCATTCATATAAGTATATGTTTTGCTTTTGGGTAATGTTTCGTTTTATGACCTATAAAAATAGAAAAAGCCGAAACTTTTGTTTCGGCTTAATTCTTTAATTTTTTTATGATTTTGGAACAGGAAACCCTCGATCTCGCATTAATGCTTCGATATTAGCCTCGCGACCTCTGAATTTCTTGTAAGCCTCTGCTGGGTCCATTGCATTTCTTGGAGCAAATAAGTATTTTACTAATTTTGCAGCAACATCCTTATCATAGAACCCATCAGGAGCTTCAGCAAAAGCTTCGGATGCATCTGATGTTAATACATCTGCCCACATATATCCATAATATGCAGTAGCATAACCTTCTCCAGAGAATACATGACCAAAATGCGGAGTACGATGACGCATTACCAGTTCTTTTGGCATTTTTAGAGATTCTAAAGTTTCTTTTTCAAAAGCATCTACATCAATATTGGTAGGATCAGCCAAATGAAATTTCATATCCATTAAGGCCGAGGCCAAATATTCTGTAGTGGCAAATCCTTGATTAAAGGTTGCAGCTTTTTTGATTTTTTCAACCAATGCTTTTGGGATAGGCTCTCCTGTTTTATAATGTACCAGATATTGATCAATAACTTTATCAGTAGATAACCAACGTTCTAGTAATTGAGACTGAAACTCGGTATAATCTCTAACACCTCCATTTAATGTAGGATAGCGAACTTCTGAAGAGAAAAAGTGTAGTGCATGACCAAATTCATGAAAAAATGTTTCTGCATCATCCCAAGAAACTAGAACAGGTTCTCCTGGAGCTGGCTTAACAAAATTCGAATTATTAGAGCCTAATACTGTCTTTTTTCCGTCAAATGTGGTGTGACTTCTGTAGGTGGTAGCCCACGCTCCTGAACGTTTTCCTGTTCTTGCAAACGGGTCCAAATACCACAAACCGATATGCTCTCCAGATGTTTTATCATTTACTTCCCAAACTTTAACATCTGGATGAAAAACAGCTACTTTACCTTCTTCAACAGGAGTAAATTTAAAATTGAATAGTTCCCCAGCTACAAAAAACATAGCTTCTCTTAGTTTATCTAATTGCAAATATTGTTTTACTTCGTCAGAGTCAAGATCATATTTCTTTTTTCTAACCTTTTCTGCATAATAACGATAGTCCCATGGCTCAATAGTAATATTATCACCATTGGCATCTGCTATTGCTTGCATATCTGCTACTTCTTCTGCTACTCGACCTATTGCAGCCGGCCAAACGGCATTCATTAATTTCATAGCATTTTCGGGATTTTTGGCCATTCGATTTTGTAATCTCCAATCTGCATAATTGTCATATCCTAATAGCCCAACACGTTCTTTACGAAGCTTAAGGATTTTTGCTATATTTTCGTTATTATCATGAGTGTCTCCGTTATCACCTCTAGAGTAGTAGGTTTTCCACACTTTTTCACGTAATGCTCTTTCCTCAGAATAGGTTAAAAAAGGATCCATTGATGATCGAGTGTTGGTTACGGCATATTTACCGTCTTGATCACGATCTGTTGCGGCTTTGGCATATGCTTTAATTAAAGGCTCAGATAAACCACTTAATTGGTCTTTGGTAAGATATGTTACATATCCTTCTTCGTCTGCAAGAATATTATTCGAGAAATTAGTATATAATGCAGAAAGTTCTTTGTTAATTTCGGCATAACGTTTCTTTTTCTCGGCATCTAATTCTGCACCATTCATGGCAAATTGCTCATAGGTCAATTGCACAACTCGTTGTTGATCATCGTCCAAAGGAGTTTTTAAAGAATTATCGTATACTGTTTTGATACGTTGAAATAACTTTTCGTTTTGCGAAATTTTGGATCTAAAATCAGACAGTTTTGGAGCCATTTCTTTCTGGATTTCTCTAAATTCTGGAGAAGACATATTACTACTAAGGATACCGTAATATGAGAAAACTCTGTCCAATTGCTCTCCTGATCTTTCCATTTCTGCAATAGTATTTTCAAATGTTGGAGCTTCGCTATTGTTAGCAATGACATCAATTTCTTCAAGATTGATTTTCATTCCTTCTTCCAGCGCCGGTTTAAGGTCCGCAACATTCATTTTATCAAAAGCAGGTGTCCCTCCATAAGGTCCTGTCCATTCTGCTAATAAAACATTTTGAGTCTCTTCTGTTTCTGTTGTTGTTTCCACAGTGTCTTTCTTTTTATTACAACTTGATAACAATACTACTGATAGCAGGAATATTGAAGTAAGTTTTTTTGGGATGTAGTGCGTATTCATTGCGTTAATTTTAATTGATTTTATGATTTTATATTTTATAATCTGAATTTGTTATTATTTGTAAAGAAAATGGCGTTTACAAAAAATAATTTTCCATTTTCCCAGAAGGATCTAAACAATGGATTATCTACCATATAAATAACACTTCCTTCACCTATTCGTGCTTCAGCAAATACGATGGACTTATCTAGGTTTTTTAAGGCATCAGTACCTGCAAAACCCGAAACACTTTGTGTATCTTTAATATAGGCTACATTAAATCCTTCTTTTAGGAATCCATAAGAATTACTTCCCAGTTTTAGGCTAAAATAGGTAGCGTCATATCCAAATGCCATGGGGTGAGATGGGTCTACTTTGGTTTTAAAAATACTTCCGGTAATAAAATCTTTTACACTTTCTTTCTCTCTTTGATCATAAGGAGTTAGATTACCTATGGAATCTTTCTCTTTTTCGTCGGGTTTATTTTTCTTAAGATCAAAACCTTCTTTATCGGCAAAAACATCAACTGCGTTTGCGAGAGCGATAATTTTTCCTCCTTTTTTTACCCAATCCTTTAGTTTTTTTAGGGTATTCGTATTTATGCGACCGTTATAATAACCATTAGGCATAATTAGTACATCGTACTTACTTAAATCAACCTGATTAAAATAATCTGTGTCTATAGAAGTGATCGGAAATTTGAGCTGTTGCTCAAAGAAATACCAGGTTTCGCCATAACTTAATGAAGAGATGTAATCTCCTTTTAGCATTGCAATACGTTGTTTATTGATTAATTTAACATCAGGAGATCCAAAATCTACACCATTGGTGGCAAAACTGGTCGAGGTGGCATAGAGTTTTCTGTTATGTCGATTAGCGATGTTAATAACAGTTTTGTCATAATTTGAGTTAGTGCGATTATCACTTTTGCTAATAATCAAACTCCCTTTTTTAAATCGGTTTCCGCTATTAGAAAAGTCTTTTTCACTAAAACGTACGCGAATATTATGGTTTAACAAATCTGCCATAAAACGAGCATCATCTATACTGTTCCATTTTGTAATATATCCTGCACCTGATGGGTCGGCACTGTTGGTAATACGTTCTTGTGCGCTATTTTTGTCTGCAGGGATTAATGAAGTTGATGCGATTGCTTCTAAACCATAAGCATGAGGGACACTCCAGGCTGTGATATCGTATGTAAGTGGAGTGCTTAACTTTGCATCTGGCTCGAAAAGAACTTTTACCATTTTACCTTTAGGTTGATTTGTGCTTACTACCAAAGCGCCATTGGCATTCATACTACCTTGCTTATTCTTTCTAAAATCGAAACCTGATACTTTAGATATATTCGTGAAACCATATACGATTTCATGTTTGTCCAAAAGTTTGGTAAGTGAGTTAATTTTATCTACCTCACCTTTAAGTACATAGCTTTTGTATTTTAGAGATGAAGTGTTGAAGAATTTTTTGAATTCAGTATTAAGATTTGTAGCGTTTTTGGATGAGATTTCTACGGTAGATAGCCCTGTTGTCATATGATGCAAGGCGCGATCTTTTAGCGTTAATACGTAACCTTCATCAGTTTGAATGCCTAATCCTGCTCTTCCGTGACCGGCTTGTTCATAGGTCATGCCAATTGCTCCCATAAATGTAGGGTAGGTGTCACCGTAACTAGGGTATAACAAATCAAAACGTTCTTTGGTAAAGAATAACCAACCTTCTTTGTCAAAATATTTTGCATGATTCTTACCAATTTGAGTTTGAAAATCTTTTTGCCAAGGCGTAATAATTTCATGAAAAGGTTCTGCCGCAGGAGCAAAATAATAAGGTTCATTAATACCTTGTTCATGAAAATCTACATGAATATGTGGCATCCATTGATTATAAATTTTTAATCGTTGAGTGGATTCTACCTGGGTGGCCCATGCCCAATCACGATTAAGATCAAATAAATAATGATTAGGTCTCCCGCCAGGCCATGGTTCATTATGTTCTGTAGCCATTGGATCAATGTTATACGGTGACGCTTTTACCTGGTTGTACCAGTTCACATAGCGATCTCTTCCATCTGGATTAATACATGGATCCATAATAACCAAAGTGTTTTGTAGCCAATCCGCTTTTTTGGTAATTAATTCATAAATCGTTTGCATAGCGGCTTCGGTACTAGAAGCTTCGTTGCCATGTACATTATAGCTTAACCAAACTATTGCCGTTTCGGGATTTGAAACACCTTGAATAATACCAGCATTTTTTAAGTTATCTTGTCGTATGGTTTCGATATTTTGAAGATTTTCTTTAGTCGAAATTATAGCATACGTAAGCGGTCTTCGTTCATTAGTTTTTCCGTAGGTATGATAGGTAACCATATCAGAATTGTGCGCAATGTGATTAAAATAATTCACTACGTCTGCATGTCGCGTAAATTGTTCACCAATATCATATCCCAAAAATTCAGCTGGAGATTGTATTTGATTTTGTGAGTAAGTTAATGAAGTGGTTACGACAAAGAGAACGAAGATTAGTTTTTTCATCAAAAAATTTAATTTTATAACGGGTAAAATACCGAGTTAAATTTAGGTTATAATCTGTATTAACTAAAATTTAGGATTTGCAATCACAATCTAATGTATATTTAACCTCTCAAAAAAAAGATTTTTATGCCTAGTGACTGTATTCCGTTTAAAGAAACGAATTACTTTTCATCCCTAATATGTGATTACTTGGACCAAAAAGCTGAGTTAAAATCATTTTATAATCGATATCCCAGCTTAGAAAACTTTGAAGATCAAATCAAGGAAAAACAAGGATCTTTTTCGGATAAAAATCGAAAAAATCTTGTAGATGCGTTACACCGCCAGTATGCCAAAGTTAATAGTTCTGATCTAACATTAAAAAATCTAGAATTATTGTCTAAGTCGACTACTTTTACGATTACAACTGGCCACCAATTAAACCTCTTTACGGGGCCATTGTATTTTTTATATAAAATTATATCAACGATTAACCTAACGAGAGTTTTAAAAGAGAAACATCCCCAGTATGATTTTGTACCTATATATTGGATGGCTACAGAAGATCATGATTTTGATGAAATCAATTACTTTAACTTATTTGGTAAAAAAATTCAGTGGAACAGATCGGATGGAGGCCCAGTTGGAGTTTTTGATACCGATGGATTAGAAAAAGTATTTGAAATTTTTTCTTCGGAAATAGGTTCAGGTCATAATGCAGAACGGTTAAAAGAACTATTTAAAGAAGCATATCTTAACCATAAAACACTAACTGAAGCTACCCGATATCTTGCCAATGAGCTTTTTGCGGCATATGGTTTAGTTATTGTAGATGGTGATGATGCTGGATTAAAGCGTTTGTTTATTCCGTATATGGAAAAGGAACTATTGGAACAGACTGCCTATAAAACTGTAGTGCCTAAAGCAGATAAGTTAGTAGCTTCTGGGTATAAAGCACAGGTTAACCCAAGAGAAATTAACTTGTTTTATTTGGGAGATGGATTGCGTGAACGGATTATTGAAAAAGACGGTAGTTATTTTGTAAATGAAACTGACATCACTAAGAGTAAGGCAGAAATTATAGACGAACTTTCTGAATTCCCAGAGAGGTTTAGTCCTAATGTAATGATGAGACCCTTATATCAAGAGGTGATTTTACCAAACCTTTGTTATATTGGTGGTGGAGGAGAATTGGCATATTGGTTGGAGTTGAAAGATTATTTTGAAACGATAGAAGTACCTTTTCCTATGTTGTTACTTCGTAACTCTGTCGTTATGCAGACTCAAAAACAAGCAGACAAGGTTAAAAAACTTAATGTTTCTGATAAAGAGTTGTTTTTAAAACAACATGAGTTAATCAATCTAAAGGTCAGGAAAATTTCTAATATCGATATTGATTTTACTCCTCAAAAAACACATCTTAAAGAGCAATTTAAAGGAATGTTTGAATTGGCAGAGCAAACAGATGTCACCTTTCTTAATGCTGTTAAAGCGCAAGAAATAAAACAGCTTAAAGGATTAGACGTGTTAGAAAAAAGACTTTTAAAAGCACAAAAACGAAAGTTAAGTGATCATGTAAAGCGATTAACCAATATTCAAAACGAGTTATTTCCTAATCAAAGTTTGCAAGAGCGTAACACAAATTTCTCTGAAATGTATTTGGAATATGGAGACAATTTAATCCCTGAACTGATAAACAATCTAGATCCTTTAAAAGGAGAGTTTTTAGTATTGAAATTATAAATGTAGTATTACGGAACCAAATAAGAACCTTTCCATTCACCTTTTTCTTTTTTAAATAAAACGCGAACATGATTGGGTTTGTTTAGCCGTAGGTATTCGATTTTATCAGGAATTAATTTGATAGCAGTAAAGAAGTTTTCTTCTTGAAGAAAATCTATCTTTTCAGGATCTTTAATGTCTTCTCCAGGTGCTAGTTTTGTTGTGTACTCTTTTCTCGATCTTTCAGGAACTTGTTCCCAAATATTTTTTAAAATACCATCATCTGCAATAATTTTGGCTTTAGCTCTTATAGAAAGTTGAAGTAAGCTTTCTGTATCCAAAAAGAGAAGACTTACAATGTTATGTTCCCGGATATGAGTGATCTTTTTTGATCTTTTATCAGTATATACCGTAAAGTTTAACTCCTCATCTACCTCTCGAAGTACAAGGGTTCTTAGTCTTGGCGTACCATTAATACTTGAGGTTGCTAATGTGAAGTATCTAAAAGGATGCCCGGCAGTTTCTGTCGCTTTTTTAAGGTCACTTTGTATAGTTAAAATATGATATCTGTCATTAGAACAAAGAGTATGATTTATCTTATTAAAGTTAACTAATTTATGCCGTAGAATCAACAAAAGACACTCTAATTTAAGTGTCTTTTGTTTAGTCTTGATAATTCTATCAGGTTAGTTGCTACATGCCCCTTCTACATCTCTAGAGATGGTTTCTGTTTCTATTAATCTATTGATAACGTTAGTTCCTCTTACGGTTACTTCGATAAAATCTGCTTGAACATCGGTAATTACTCCTGTAAAACTATTGAACGCAAATTGAGTAGTAATCTCTTGTCCGGTTAATGCTTGTGCGTCTTCTTGATAATTGCCCTTAATTCTAAAACGTTGCACATAAGGGATTCTAACATTTTCGTAGGATTGATATACATCGGCAACAGTTATTGCAGTTTTTGGAGGCACTTCCTGGGTTCTTTCGGTAGAGATTTCGGTTGTTCGGGTTTCTTCAAAACCTCCTGATCTTGTACTGGTCTGTGTTCTTGTTTTACTAAAACCATAGCTGCCTGTTACAGAGCTTTTTACTGAGCCTCCTGCACCAAAGAATTTGGTTGAGACTTCTGCTTCAATGGTTACAGAAACCGAATAATCTTGGGTTGTGCTTACAGACATCGATTCTTCCCAACCAAGGATTTCTTTGGTTTCTAGGGATTCTGATCTGCCTACCGTTTGTTGCAAAAAGCCACTACTGCAGTTTCTAAGGGTACTATTGTAGGCCTCAGAAGTTGCCGAAGGTGGTAAAATAGGTTTCATGAATTTGGATTCTACAGGTTGTATATCCCAATCAATATCAAAAGATAAAATCCTGAAGTATACTGGATCGGTATCATTACCAGCATTAAGTCGATCGTTGATAAGGGATAATGAATTACCAGTGAAAGTAGGGGTTATGGTATAGAGTCCTGCATCAACTTTTTCAATTTTAAATTTATAATTTGGTGGAGTCCCTGTATTGTTACCTCCATTTCGAATAAGATTGGCTTTGCTCTGAATTCTAAGCTCAGAATTGGCAGGAACAATATAAAGGTAATGTATGTCTTCTGCGTTATGCACAGAGATTGTAAAAACACCTTCTTCGCCAGGAACCTCTGCAAATCTATATGTAGTAAACCTTTCTGTGTTTTCCGAATTATAATCAAGGTCGGCTAATTGATTTACGATAATAGGAGTGTTTAAAAGTACTGTATTAGGAAATAATATAGAACTAGGTGCGCCATATATCTGTTCGTCGTTTTCTTTAACTATTTGTATATAATGTTCGACATCTTCGCGTATACTTACTTTGGCGTATAAATCTTCAAGGTCATCGGCAGATATCTCTTCTTCTGATGGGCTAGAGGTAAAGGAAAGTTTAGAAATGACTTTTGTAACCAAAGTATTATTATTTTCATCTAAAACCGTTATAATAAGAGCAACTCCGTTTTTAAGTTCTGTTTTGGCCTCTTCGGTTAGATCTTCATTTTTAAAAGATAAGTTTGCGATATTATTAAATACATCAAAAGGAACTTGCTGACTGTAATCCCCCGTAGTAGCGGTTATTTTGATGTCTGCAATCGTAGGTTTGTACCCTTTTCTTGCTACCTTTCTAGCATTGATGCTTATTCCAATCTCCCCTTCATCGATTTCAAATTCATTTAAATCAATACCAGGTAGTTCTTCAACTCCAATAGTTGGAGGCGGTGTGTCTTCTCCGTCATCTTTGCTACATCCACATATCATTAATGATATTAGAATAAACATTCTTAAAATCTTTGTGTGAGTTTTCATATGATCTATTATTAATTGATTATTTCAGTTTGTGATGTGTGTTTTTTTATTTCAAATCAACACTCCAAAATTGAGACAGATAAGAGGAAATTAAAAGACCATAAATACCGAAAAATCGAATACGTGGTAAATACGTATTTTGTCATGGTAATCCCGTGTTAATTTGTTCATTATTAGTGATAAAGGCATTTTTTGATTAGCTTTAAAGAAGAAAATTAATAACGCTTTAAAAACAAAGAAATGGAAAACACAATCACACAAAAAAATGGAGCGGATACAACTGCAAATTTTGTAAACACTAGAGAAAATTGGTGTAAAGAAAACATTCTTAAACTAGCGCACCATTTTCATGAATGGGATAAAAGCTCAGAACAATTTAGAAGAGTGAATTTTTTTGACCTTAGTAACAAAGATGTTGAACGATTTAATGCTATTAAGAGAATTAAAGAAGTAAGAATTTGCTTGGCTTTAAAAGGAGATGATATTGATAAAATTACGTTTTATCCTTATCTTCTGGTTAATGGGAGTAAAGATTTGATTTTTTGTTTTAGACCACAGGTCAAGAAATTAGATGCAGAAATAGTTCCCGAAACGTTTAAGAAGATGATTGGTGACAACTGGAATGAGATAGATATGCACTTGATAGATGATCTCTTTCATTGCAAAAGCAATAACGGAATAGGTCCTGTAGAAAGAGTACTTTCTTATTATATAGGAAATGAGAGTGATACGGACAAAAGAATACTGCAGTACATAAATGATGAGTTGTTGACTAAAATTACGGGTATTAATCTTTATCCAGGTGTTGATATGAATAAGTTCTCTAAAAAAGATATGATTTCGTTCACTCCGGTTTTGGGCTTTAATACTGTAGGAGTAACGGGTAATAATGGATTAGGTTTACGAGGAGTAATCGAATCAATATCCGGACCAGATGAAACACTAGTAGAATACCTTAGTCCATGCCCTCCGACCTGTTAATATAATGTATAGCCTCGTTTTTAAAATATATGTATGAGTAAAGAGCTTTTTGAAAATATTAGATTTATCTCACTTTTGATTGTAGGAGTCCCTTTTATTGTAGCGCTTTTTCGTTTTAAAAAGCTTAATAAAACACAAACTATTTTAATGGTTTTACTCTCGATCATCATCATTGTAGAAATAATTTCGCTTTTGTTTTGGTACAAAAAAGCGAATAATTTGCCAATGTATCATGTGTATACCGTTATTGAGTTTATAATTATATCAAAAATATATTCGGTCGAATTGAAATCGATGTTTTCAAATTCATTCTTTTTAATTTTGATACTATTGTTTGGTGGTTTCGCTGTTTGTAATACTATTTTTTTTCAGGGTATTTTTACATTCAATTCTAATGCGATAACCGTTTCAGGGATTATCATTATTTTTTTCTGTTTAAGTTATTTTTACTCACTTTTAAAGGAGATAAAATATAATGCCTTAGAAACTAATCCTATGTTTTGGATTAATTCGGGTTTTTTGATTTATTTTTCAAGTAACTTAATCCTGTTTTTTATTAATAATTATATGTTTAAAGACGAGGCCAGTGCTGCAAGTTATCTGGTTTGGGGATTGCATGCTATCATGAATATTGTTCTTAATCTATTTTATACAGTTGCTTTATGGGTGAATCCGAAGAGGCTATAACGCTAAAAATTATAATTATAGGAATGGTAGTGATTTTTTTATTGGCCCTTTCTGTAATTGTATTTTTTATAGTATATCAACGTAGATTGTTGGCGCAACAAAAAGAACGTCAAAAGTTAGAATTTGACTACCAAAAAGAGTTATTAAAGACGTCTATCCTAAGTCAGGAAGAAGAACGAACTAGAATTGCTAAAGAATTGCATGATGACGTGGGTGCCATGCTAACCACCACCAAATTATATTTTGGGCAAATCACACCTACGTTGCCTCCTGATGAGTTTAAAGACATAGTATCAAAAATGAAAGGGTTTTTAAATGATATGATATATAGTGTGCGTCATATTTCTCAGGATTTAAGACCCGTGGTTTTAGAGAAGTTAGGATTGATTGAAGCAATACAAAGTTTGGCGCAAACTATAAATGATTCGGGTCAAATAGAAATGCTTTTCAAGAATAATACTTCAAAAGCAATCCTTAAATCCAAAGAGTTAAATTTGTACAGGATCATACAAGAATTGATTGCCAACACATTAAAACATGCAGATGCTTCAGTTATAAATCTTGAGTTAAAGCATAAAAATAATTCATTAATTATTTTGTATGAAGACAATGGTAAAGGAATAGGTAATAAACAGTTGGCGCATAATAAAGGGTTGGGCCTTAAAAATATCGAAAGTCGTCTTTCTGTATTGTCTGGAAATATAAATTTTTTGGCTACAACAAAAGGGTTTAAGGTTGAGATCGTTTGTTAGGCATATAATTATATAAAATGCATTTAGAATTATGGAAACTATAAAATTAGGTCTTGTAGATGATCATAATTTATTTCGAGAAGGAATAAAGTCTATACTAAAAAAAATCACGGATTTTTCTTTGGTGTTAGAGGCTGTAAGTGGTAATGATCTGTTAAAAAAACTTAATGATAGTACGCCTGATGTGATTCTTTTGGATTTAGAAATGGAAGATATGAATGGGGTAGATGCTACTTTGAAACTTAAAGAGCTGTATCCAGAAATTAAAATCATCATTCTTACGATGCATAAAGAAGAACGAATGACTTCTTATTTGATGGAAATAGGTGCTAATGGTTATTTGCTAAAAGATACGAATCAACAAGAATTAGAAGAAGCTATACGATCTGTGTATGAAAAAGGAATTTATTTTAACCCTTTTGTATCCGAAGCACTATTGAAAGGTCTTAAAAATAAATCCCATAAACCTCCGGGTATAGGAAAAAACTATCAGTTGACTTCGAGAGAGTTAGAGGTAATGGAATTAATAGCTAAAGAATGTACTACAGCAGAAATCGCAGAACAACTTTTTTTAAGTGTAAGAACAGTAGAAGGACACCGAAAAAACTTAATTAGTAAACTGGGAGTTAAAAATACAGCAGGTTTAATCATGAAAGCTATTAAAGACAAAATTATTTCAGTTTAAAACCACGGATTATTAATTAATTGTCTAAAATAGTTGTGGCTTTTCTAAAATTAATGCCCTAATTGAAAATTATCCCTTTTAGGATTTCAGGGTTATTAATTTAATTTTATTTTTGCCTATGCAAAACAACAAGGTACTTATTCTAGACTTCGGGTCTCAGGTAACACAACTTATTGGGCGTCGCGTTAGAGAGCTCAATATTTATTCAGAAATTCATCCATATAATAAACCTCCAAAGGACATAAACAGCTATAGCGCTGTAATATTATCAGGTAGCCCGCTATCGGTTAGAGGAGATAATGCAGCGCACCCTGATCTTTCAGAAATACGCGGTAAAAAACCACTACTAGGTATTTGCTACGGTGCACAATATTTGGCACATTTTGGAGGTGGGCAAGTTGCAGAATCTAATACTCGCGAGTATGGTCGTGCAAATTTGTCGTATATAAACAAGAATGAGTTGTTTCAAGACATTTCTGAGGGTTCGCAAGTATGGATGAGCCATAGCGATACTATAAAAGAATTACCAACAAATAGTGAGCTTTTGGCAAGTACCCATGATGTAGAGAATGCTGCGTTTAAGATTAATAACGAAGATACTTATGCTATTCAATTTCATCCAGAAGTGTATCATTCCAAAGATGGAACACAACTTTTAAAGAATTTTTTGGTTGATATAGCTGGTGTAGCTCAAGATTGGACTCCGGATTCTTTTGTTGATGAGACCGTGCATAACCTGAAAGAACAGTTAGGCAATGATAAAGTTGTATTAGGACTTTCGGGAGGTGTAGACTCTTCTGTTGCCGCTATGTTATTGCACAAAGCAATTGGTAAGAATTTATATTGCATTTTTGTAAATAACGGGTTGCTGCGTAAAAATGAATTTACAGACGTACTTGCTCAATATAAAGGTATGGGCCTTAATGTGAAAGGGGTAGATGCTTCGGCACGTTTTTTGGAAGCTCTAGCTGGAGAAAGTGATCCGGAAAAAAAGCGTAAAGCTATTGGACGTGTATTTATCGAAGTTTTTGATGATGAGGCACATGCTATAGAAGATGTAACATGGTTGGCGCAAGGCACAATTTATCCAGATGTGATCGAGAGTGTTTCTGTATCTGGTGGTCCAAGTGCAACCATCAAAAGCCATCATAATGTAGGCGGGTTACCAGATTATATGAAGTTAAAGATAGTCGAGCCGTTAAAAATGTTGTTTAAGGATGAGGTAAGACGAGTAGGAGCATCTATGGGGATGGATAAAGGGTTGCTAGGTAGACACCCATTTCCTGGTCCTGGATTAGCTATTCGAATCTTGGGAGATATAACCAGTGATAAAGTTCGTATTTTGCAAGAAGTTGATGCTATTTTTATAAATGGTTTGAAAGAAAATGACTTGTATGATAAAGTTTGGCAGGCAGGCGCAATTTTGTTACCTGTTCAAAGTGTTGGAGTAATGGGAGACGAACGTACATATGAGAATTGTGTGGCGCTAAGAGCTGTAGAAAGTACAGATGGTATGACTGCAGATTGGGTAAATCTTCCCTATGAATTCCTGCAAAAAACCTCGAATGCAATAATAAACAGGGTAAAAGGCGTTAATAGAGTAGTATATGATATTAGTTCCAAGCCTCCCGCAACAATAGAATGGGAATAGTACTATAATAAAGAATTCTGTTTTTTGAAATACGGGAAACAAAAATAAGCGTAAATGAAAAAGTTTTTATTGGTTTTTTTGCTGTTAGTAATAGGAATTTCTTCCTATGCACAGCAATATAAGAGTCATACTGTAGAAAAAGGAGAAAATGTGTATCGAATAGCAAAACGCTATAATACTACTCCCGAAGCCATATATAAAATTAATCCAACCGCAAAAGACGGGATCAAAGAAGGAGAAATCCTTGCGATTCCAATTTCAGATGGTCAAGAGTATAAAACTCATGTTGTGGATAAGGGAGATACAGTTTATAGTCTTTCAAAAAAGTACAATATCACTACAGAAACTATTTATTTACTCAACCCCGAAGCTGTAAACGGAATTAATATCGGGCAAATCCTAAATGTAGGTAAAGTAGAAAAAAATGAAGCTACTGCTATCGATAGTAGTGAGCCTAATAAAGAAACTGTTCTTGATAGCTTAAAAGTCATCCCGGATGATCGTAAAATTATTCGATTTATTACGCATAAGGTTAAAAGAAAAGAAACTTTATATAGTATTGCCAAAAAGTATAATATTACCGTTGAAGATATAAAAAAGAATAACAAGAGATTGTATTCTGAACAGATAAGAAAAAAGGATAGATTAAGAATTCCTGTATACGAAGCTAAACCTGCGACCAATGAGGTTGTAACCGATAGTATCGACTCACGATTATCTGTAACTACTAAATATAGAGTAAGACCCAAGGATACTAAATATGGTATTGCAAGGCGACATGGTATTACTATTAGCGAGTTAGAGCAACTTAACCCGGATATGAACCCTGATTTTCCTATTGGAATGGAAATAACGGTACCTACTACTATTTTTGTGTCCTTACGGGATTCTATTCAACCTGGATTTAGGTTATACGAAATTCAGCCAAAAGAAACTATGTTTGGTTTGGTGCGAAGACTGGATATCTCATCGGATTCTTTATTAAAGATGAATCCTTATATTAAAGATGGTCTTAAAGCTGGGATGGTCATAACCATACCAGAAGAAAAGGAGGTTGATACTTTGGCTGTAGATTTAAGTAAAGCTAAATATCTTGATTTGGGGAGTAAGCTTTATAATTTCAAACCAAAGAAAGTAGCAATAATGCTCCCTTTTAGTGTAGATACAATGGATTTTAATGCTAGGCAGCGTGTAGAGGAGCAATTAAAAAGCAAACAAAGTTTAAGAATCTCTCTAGACTTGTATAGTGGTGTATTGGTGGCTATTGATTCTGCAAAAACAAAAGGAATTACTACAGAGCTTAACGTGTATGATACTCAAAAAAGTAATAACCAAAAACATATCAAGGAGTTAATCGAGCAAAATGACTTTGAAACAACAGACGTTGTTATAGGGCCATTGTATCAATCAAATCTTGAAATTGTAGCATCAGAGCTTAAAAAATATGATACTCCGGTATTTTCTCCCGCTTCTAGAAAGGAATCAGAATTGTATGACAATTTTTTTCAGACAAGGCCTACCAATAAAATGCTTCAGGAAAAAATTATATCTTTTGTAGAAAAAGATACTACAGATAAAAATATAATCATTATTGTTCAACAAGGTGAAAAATATGAGGAAATAAAAGCTAGATTGACGGCCAAGTTTCCGGATGCCAAAGTTGCTAAGATTGAAGAGGGTAATTATTTGTATGCAATTCACCTTGCCAAAGTTTTAGATGATAAAAGACCAAATTGGGTGTTTTTAGAATCCAGCGATGTAGCTATGATTAGTAATGTAATTCCGTTATTAAATGCAAAAGCAGAGAGTCATAAAGTAACATTGTTTACTACCGATAAAAATGGCGCTTTTGACGATGATAATATTAAAAACGAACATTTATCCAAACTGCATTTGCATTACCCATCTGTAGACAAAGAGTTTGATGAAGAAGAAAATAAAGAGGGTAAAAAAGAAATTTCTCCTTTTGCTAAAAAATATAAAGAAAGATTTGGTGTTTTTCCAAATAATTGGGCGATTCGTGGATTTGATATAGCATATGATGTTTTAATGAGATTAGGCACAGCAGATGATTTGTATCATGCTGTTTCTTTTGAAGGAACAACAGAATATGTCGAGAATAAATTTAACTATGCCAAAAAACCTTTGGGAGGGTATTACAACAAAGCAACATACTTGATAAAGTTTGACGATGATCTAAAATTAACTGTGGTCGAGTAGTTTTAATGCAAAATAGCGTTGTAAAGAAAAGAGTCTACTAGTATTAATCAAGAAAATTTATTTGTTATCAAATAAAAAAGGTTATTCAGTAGAATAAAAAGAGTTTTTTTCTATATATTTGATATTCTAAAGGTTATCTTTTTTCTATAAATTTATTTGTGGGACTGGATATCCTTGGCATTATAATTGATTATATAAAACTGTAGGGAAAACAAGTGGAAAAATAATCCAGTTAAGATTCTGGAAATTATGTATTTTTTAAAAATACATGTATATTTAGGATCAAAAAATATAACTATTTTAAATTTTGCTGACAATATATTGCCCCATATTGTGTGCTAAGTAATTTAAAATAGGGGAAAATATAACTTTTGGTTGGGCATAATTGTTACAATTATGGGTAAGTACTTTACTATTATTTTATTTTTATTTTTTGCCAACAATAATGGTTATGTCGGAAAATTCTCATATACTGATAGGAGTGAATTAAAATGGCACGATTTCAGGGGAAGACCAGAAATGAGAAGCAATTTTGATGCAAGTGTTAATACAGGGATAACCTACCAATGGTCTTACGGCAAAGATAAAGGTGATATCGAGTTAAATTATCAAGTAGATAGTTTTTGCTATCCTTCTCTTTCTTGGGTAAAACCCGGCCACATGTCAGATGTTCTCCTTTCTCATGAACAATTACATTTTGATATTTCTGAACTTCACGCAAGAATAATGCGAAAAAGATTAAAAGAGTATAAGGCTGGTAGCAACATACGACGAGATCTTAATAAAATGTACAAATTGGTTGAGCGTATGCGAATCAATATGCAAGAGCGTTATGATGAAGAAACCGAACATTCTCGAAATAAAGAAGCGCAAAAGAAGTGGGAAAAAAAGGTAGAAACCCTTATGTGGTATTATAGAGATTATAAAGAATAATCTCCCTTTTAAGAATATCATGAATACCCAACTCCAAAGAGATTTTTTAATAAAATTAGCACATACCAAAATGCCTTATGGAAAATATAAGGACCGGTATCTGATTGACCTTCCCGAATATTATATTGTTTGGTATCATAATAAAGGGTTTCCTAAAGGAGTGCTTGGGCAACAAATGCAAACCGTGTATGAACTTAAAGTAAATGGATTAGAGCATTTGATTAGAAATATTAAAAAATTCTAATTACATATTAACAAATTGATATCCCGAAAGTTCATTATTACGTAAATCTATTTCGGTTTCATTAAGCAATATACCATGTTCTGCGAAAGCTTTTAAATTGGTGAGCCAAAAGGTCCATCCGTTACTGCAACCAAAATGTACTCTAAGCTTACTTTCTTCATCAACAGGGATGTCGAATTGAGTTAAAACCACAATAGTAATATTGTTCTTTTTTTCTAACCTTACAGAGACCTTAGAGGATTCAAAAGATATTTCTATATAATCTTTACCATTAGCCTCTAATACATTACCCTCTTCTTTTCCATCCCAATTATGCCATTTCCAAGTGTAAGTATCTCCTTTTTGTATTTGTTCTAAGGATTCACGAGTTTTTTCACCACTTTTATATTCGGCATATTTTAAAAACCATGAAGTGATCCCTTCAGTAGTAGCCCATAAATTATAGAGTTTTTCTACTGATTCGTGGATGTATATTTTTTTGGTAAACGAATTCCATTGTAGTTTTTCCATGATCGAGAATAATTATATTAGAGTATGTATAAAAATAAGAAAAAGATATCTTAAAACTGTTTAAAAATCAACAGATTAAGAGGGTGAATTCTATTGATGAATATCTATAGTGTTTCGTTAAATAATTCATATCGGATGATCAATTTTATAATGAATTCTGTAAGTTTAATCTTTATATGAATTCACACATGAATAATTCCTAAATATGAAAGTAAATAAACATCTTTTATGGTGTGTTGTATTTTTAATAAATACCTCACTATGTGCTCAGGACTTTGGCGAAGGGCCTTTTTCTCAGTTTATTATTAGAGGAGCAATGTTAATTAATGGTAATGGAGCACCACCAAGAGGGCCTGTTGATATTGTGGTAGAAAAAAATATAATCAAGAATATTGTGGTTGTTGGGTATCCTGGCGTTCCGATAGATGAATCAAAACGTCCTGTATTAAAACCAGGAGGTAAAGAATTGCAAGCCGAAGGGATGTATGTGCTTCCTGGATTTGTAGATATGCATGGGCATATAGGAGGAGTGGCACAAGGAGCAGATTCAGATTATGTGTTTAAATTATGGATGGCACATGGAGTTACAGCCGTTAGAGAGCCAAGTGGGCGAGGGGTCGATTGGACAATGAAATTAAAACGATTAAGTGAAAAAAATGAAATAATAGCTCCGCGTATTTTTGCTTATACTGGTTTTGGTCAAGGTAGTGATGAGCCAATAAGTACACCAGAAATGGCTCGTAATTGGGTGAGAGAAAATGCTAAGAAAGGAGCGGATGGAGTGAAATTCTTTGGTGCTACACCCGAAATTATGACCGCGGCTTTAGATGAAAATAAAAAATTAGGTTTACGTTCTGCTTGTCATCATGCGCAAACAGACGTTGCTCGATGGAATGTACTGCATTCTGCCCGTGCAGGACTTACTTCAATGGAGCATTGGTATGGTCTTCCAGAAGCACTGTTTGATAATAAAACAGTGCAACATTACCCTTTGGATTATAATTACCAAAATGAACAACATAGATTTGAAGAAGCCGGAAAACTATGGAAACAAGCAGCAAAACCTTATTCTGATCATTGGAATAATGTGATGGCCGAATTATTAGATCTGGATTTTACTTTAGATCCAACTTTCAATATTTATGAGGCCAGTAGAGATTTGCATCGAGCAAGACGAGCAGAGTGGCATGAAACTTATACATTACCTTCTTTATGGAGATTTTATCAACCTAGTAAAATCTCTCATGGTTCATACTGGCACAATTGGGGAACCGAACAAGAAGTAGCTTGGAAAGAAAACTATAGTCTGTGGATGACCTTTATTAATGAATATAAAAATAGAGGAGGAAGAGTTACTGTAGGTTCGGATTCGGGATTTATTTTTCAACTATATGGATTTGCCTATATTCGAGAGTTAGAGTTGTTAAGAGAGGCTGGGTTTCATCCATTAGAAGTAATTCGGTCAGCAACCTTAAATGGAGCAGAAGCTTTGGGGAGTGCTGATAAAATTGGATCTGTTGAGGTTGGGAAATTAGCAGATTTTGTTATTCTTGATCAAAACCCATTAAAAAATCTAAAAGTATTGTATGGCACTGGCGCTATTAGGTTGACTAGCAATAATGAAGTGGTACGGGTAGGAGGCGTAAAGTATACAATAAAAGATGGAATTATCTATGACGCTAAGAGACTCTTGAAAGATGTTGAGCGCATAGTGAGGGAGGCTAAAAAGAAAGAAAATTTTTCAATAAATCAACCTGGTGTAAAGCAATAAAAAAAAGCGTCCAATAAGGACGCTTTTTTTATATGTTAAATAATATTATGCAGATTCAGTCACCTTAGTGAATATATTAATGTCTACCTGGTTTTTTGTGAGGTCTTCAAAAGTTTCTCGTTTACGAATCAAATGAGCCTCGCCATTATGCCATAAAACTTCTGCTGGACGAAATCTGGAGTTGTAATTACTGGCCATAGAAAAACAATAGGCTCCTGCATTCTTAAATGCAATGACATCACCTTCAGTGATTTCTGATATTCTTCTATTGGTAGCAAAAGTATCTGTTTCACAAATATACCCTACTATCGAATAAAATCGTTCTTTTCCTTCTGGATTAGAAATATTAATGATTTCATGATGCGAATTATAGAACATAGGACGTATCAAATGGTTAAATCCACTATCAATTCCTGCAAAAACCGTTGATGTTGTCTGCTTTACTACATTTACTTTTGCTAAAAAATACCCTGCCTCACTTACTAGAAATTTACCGGGCTCGAAACCTAAAGTGAGTTCTTTTCCGTATTCTTTACAGAAAGAATTGAATCGTTTGGTGAGTTTTTCTCCAAATTCTTCAATATTAGTTTCTATATCACCAGACTTATAAGGAACTTTAAAACCACTACCAAAATCAATGAAATCTAGATTTTTAAAATTTTTGGCAGTTTCGAATAAAATTTCACTTGCGTATAAAAATACTTCTACATCCAAAATATCACTTCCGGTATGCATATGTATTCCGTTAATAGTCATCCCAGTATTTTCTACAATTCTAAGAATATGAGGGATTTGATGAATAGAGATACCAAACTTACTGTCGATATGCCCAACAGATATCTTACTATTTCCGCCCGCTAATACATGTGGATTTATTCGAATACATACTGGAGTGTTAGGATGTTTCGTTCCAAATTGCTCAAGAATAGAAAGATTATCGATATTAATCTGTACTCCTAGTTTAGAAACCTCTTCGATTTCTTCAAGAGAAACACCATTAGGTGTAAAAATGATATCCTCAGGTTTAACATCAGCCAATAGTCCCAATCGAACTTCTTGTATAGATACAGTGTCTAATCCAGCTCCTAATGAATTTATTAGTTTCAAGATAGCTATGTTCGAAAGTGCTTTTACAGCATAATTAAGTTTTACCTGTTTGACTTTCTTGAAAGCACCAGAAAGGCGATTATATTGTGAAATAATTTTTGAAGAGTCATATACATATACAGGACTCTCAAACTCTCTTGCTACTGCTAATAAATTTTCATTTTCCATCGTGTCACAAATTTAAGCCTACGAAATTATCAATAAAATTAGAGATATCGATGCCTAGTTTAGAAAAAATCTACCGGCTTTGTAGAATTTAAGATTTTTAACGTCTGTTTAAGGTAGATAAAGAGAGGTAATTAGTATTTTTAATAAAAAAATATGTTACCTCTTTTCCCTTTACAATTGGTAGTGTATCCAGGAGAGCAACTGCCTTTACATATCTTCGAGAAAAGATATCAGCAACTTATTGAGGATTGCGAAAAAGATCATATATCTTTTGGGGTGCCTACGTATATTGATAAAAAACTCGAATACGGAACCGAAGTAATGTTAAAAAAAATAGCTAAACGATATCCAGGTGGTGAGAGTGATGTTATTTGTGTAGGCAAAAGAATTTTTAAGATAACAGAGTTTTATCAACAAATTCCCGGAAAGCTCTATGCTGGTGGCGAAGTTGAGTTTTTATTAGATAATGAAAGTAGTGCCGAAGATCTTCAGGAAGAGCTACTTAAAAATATAGCTATACTATATGTGGAGCTCACTATAGATAATCCTCCGGTATTTGATCTTCCCTTTGTGAGCTATCAAGTAGCGCATAAAGTTGGTTTGGCTATACATCAGGAATACCATCTGCTTACTTTGCGTAGTGAGTTGGAAAGGCTTAGATATTTGATAGGCCATTTAAAAATAACAATTCCTGTTGTACGAGAGATGAATAGAGCTAAAGAGGTGATTAAAATGAATGGGCATTTTAAGAATTTTGACCCTTTAGATTTTGACGATTTTAAACTCTAATGACCCCGCGGTTTTTTTTACGATAAAAGATTGGCACAGTAACTTCACTTTTCCTATTTTTGAAACTCCTTAAAAAAGGCAAATTTTACAGACCTTGTTTACTAGAGTTGGTCTGCTAATACAATGTAATAAATAAGAACAAATGAATTTACACGAGTATCAGGGTAAAGAAATATTAAGCAGCTTTGGCGTGCGTATTCAACGTGGTATTGTTGCTCAAAATGCAAATGAAGCAGTTGCAGCCGCAAAACAATTAACTGCTGAAACCGGAACAGGATGGCATGTGATTAAAGCACAAGTTCATGCTGGAGGACGTGGAAAAGGTGGTGGAGTTAAACTGGCCAAAAACCTTAAAGAAGTAGAAGAGGTAGCTGAGCAGATCATTGGAATGAATCTAATTACTCCACAAACTTCAGCCGAAGGTAAAAAAGTACACCAGGTATTAGTTGCCGAAGATGTGTATTACCCTGGTGATAATGAGCCGGATGAATTTTATATGTCTGTACTATTAAATCGTACTTCTGGACGTAATATGATCATGTACTCTACAGAAGGAGGTATGGATATTGAAACTGTGGCCGAAGAAACTCCTCATTTGATTTTTACTGAAGAAGTTGACCCTGCTGTTGGATTATTACCTTTTCAGGCAAGGCGTATAGCATTTAATTTAGGTTTAAGTGGCGGAGCTTTTAAAGAGATGACCAAATTCGTAATGGCATTATATACTGCTTATGTTAAGTCTGATGCTTCTCTATTTGAAATTAATCCTGTATTAAAAACCAGTGATGATAAAATCATGGCTGTGGATGCTAAGGTTACTTTGGATGATAATGCATTATATAGACATAAGAATTATGTAGATATGAGAGATATTCGTGAAGAAAACCCAATTGAGGTTGAAGCGAAAGAGGTAGGTCTTAATTATGTTGACCTTGATGGAAATGTGGGTTGTATGGTTAATGGAGCTGGTCTTGCAATGGCTACTATGGATCTAATTAAGCAAGCAGGTGGTGAGCCGGCTAACTTCTTAGATGTTGGTGGTACAGCAGATGCAAAACGTGTAGAGACAGCTTTTAGAATTATCCTTAAAGATCCGAATGTGAAAGCGATTTTGATCAATATCTTTGGAGGTATTGTAAGATGTGATCGAGTAGCGCAAGGTGTTGTGGATGCATACAAGAATATGGGAGATGCTATTAATGTTCCGATTATTGTACGTTTACAAGGTACAAATGCGGATATTGCTAAAGAACTTATTGATAATAGTGGATTAGATGTACAAAGTGCAGTGCAGTTCCAGGAAGCTGCTGATAAAGTACAGGCAGTTTTAGCATAAGTATTTTTATACATAAGATATTAAAGCGGCCTTTTTAGGTCGCTTTTTTTGTAGAATCAAAATTTGTAATTATGTCAGAAGAGATAAGAGAAATTGTAAATAATCTTGAGTTATCTCCACATCCCGAAGGAGGTTTTTATAAAGAAGTGTATCGAAGTGATGGGATGATTTCTCAAGAATCATTAGGAACAAACTTTTCGGGTAGTCGTAACTATTGTACGAGTATTTATTTTTTACTGACTTCGGATAATTTTTCTGCTTTTCATAGAATTAAACAAGATGAGATTTGGCATCATTATAAAGGAGTATCATTATACGTACATGTAATTGACCGAGAAGGAAGGTATCAAAAATATAGCGTTGGTAAACATTTTAACAAGGGAGAATCACCCCAATTAATAGTGCCTGCCGGTTCATGGTTCGCTTCGAGCGTAAAAGAACAATCCGGTTATTCATTGGTGGGTTGTACTGTTGCTCCTGGCTTTGATTTTGATGATTTTGAATTGGCAAACAGGCAGGAACTAGTAGATCAATTCCCTGAGCATAATGAGGTTATTAAACAATATACAAGAGTTTAGCTAATTTCTTTAGTTGTATATGGTAGGTAGTTCTTTACTTTCCGATGATATAGTTAATGCTTACCGTTGCCAAATCCGAATTTGGGAACTTAGAAAAATAGCGTTCATCACTTTTAAGCCCTACTTCTTCGATTACTTTTAAAAAAGAATCAATTTCGAGAATATATTGATCAGAAAATCCATGGGTAGCGTCATAGGCGGTAGCTGCTGTTTTTCCTAAATTTTGGGCGGTTAAATTTGGCGAAATAGTATGCAGTTCTATAACAATTAATCCAAATTTTTCAATATGCGGTCCCCATTTTTTAAAATGATCTTTTAAGTTTCGTTCAACATCATTATTATAAAGTCGTTTTCCTCGATATGCAAATGCACCTGTAGATTGACTTGGAGCACTTAATTGAGATGTGGGTTCGGCCCAAATGCGATTATGGTCTAAAAATGTTCTTACCGATAGTAGATCCTTTAATTGAATATTATAATTTTCATGAAGATCTTTTTGTAATAAATCAGGATCACTAATATCACCCCATATAACTTTTGCCCAGATATCTGCCTGAATAAGATTAGCTCGAGTAACTTTTAAAGCTGCTTTATTGTAATCTGCACCTACCAAAAATAAAGGGTAATCATCCAAATGTTTTCCGCGTAGTGTTTTGGATTCAATAACCTCAAAAAGATGAATCAAAAATGCTCCATTTCCACAACCCATATCCAAGATACCTTTGGGTTGATCTTCTAGGGGTTTGTTGAATAGGCTAATAATAATTTCATCGATCTTTTTGAAATATGTAGAATGCGCACCACCGCTTCCCCAAACATTCATTTCTCTATCTACATGAGTTTCATCTTCATTTTTGCTGTTCCATAAAACATTTGGATCTCCAAATAATAAAGTATCCATTTGCCTAAACATTGGGATATAAGATACTGTTACTCCATAGGCAGATGCTCTTTTTGCAAAAAACAGCCCCTTTTTTGTAAATGTATAATTATCATTCGATTTGCTAAACCAGCCCAAATGGCATAAAAAAGTAAGGATAGTATCAAAGCTTTTTGGGAAATGATGATATTCTTCGGCACTAAATGAGGCTTCCATAAAATACTTATGAAACATCCCTCCCATACCAAGATGAACGGTCGTTGGGCCAACCAAAATACCTTCTATATGTTTTAGAATTTGATTTTGAATAGTATTCGTAGTTTGATCCTGATCCCTTTGTATACCAAAATTATTTCTGTATTCTTCGAATAATTTTTCTAGTTTATGAAAAGGTTCTAGTTCAAATTTACGAGGATGAAATAGACCAGAGTACTTCAGTAAATCTACCGTATCTTTGTAAATATAAAAATGACTAAAAGCAATTTTTGAATTTGCATTTATGCGTATAATCACATCATCTTCAACTACTTCATAATCCAACCAACCTTGTGCACTTAGTATACGCAAAGCAATATTTAAATATCCTTCGTTTGCATTATGAGAAGAAGCGATTTGAGCGATAGAGACTTTTTGATGTTCTAAAAGATAATCGGTAATTCCATTACTAAATAAAGAATATGCAATAGGAGCAACTGCAATACCATCAAGATGGCGAAATAATTCTTCCCGAAATTGTTGTTTTTCGATTGTTGTAAGCATAGATATTCAAGTGTGTGGTTGATTTACGCCTGGACAAATTAAGCATTTATTTCGAAGATCAAAACCTTATTGCGAGTTCTTAGGTTTATTTAAACTATCTTTTTTCTCTGGCATTGGTCCTCTAAGATGAATAATAAGACCATTCAGGAAATTACGAAGAATTTGATCGCCACATTCCATATATTTTGGGTGATTCTCATTTCTGAAAAAAGCACCTAACTCGCTTTTGGTAACTTTAAAATCTACTAATGCACATATCTTTACGATATCATCATCCCTAAGTTTATGTGCTACTCTAAGTTTTTTGAAAATGTCATTGTTTGTTAAACCCATGGTGCAAAGGTATGTTTTGTGTGGGTAATGTTGTTACATATATATCGAAATTTATTATTTTCGGCCCAAAAGTAATGTATTGTAATGTATAATAAAGAGGAAAAATTAAGTTTGCTTTCTGAAATGATTCGGTTTGCAAAGGCGGATAATCGATTTAAAGAACAAGAATATAACTTTATTTTGGCGGTTGCTTCTCAATTAGGAGTTGCCAAAAGTGAAATAGATGATTTAATAGAAAATGAAGCAGAAAAGGTAAATCTACAACCAGAATCACAACGAATTCTTCAGTTTCATAGATTGGTGTTACTTATGAATATAGATCAAGAAGCTTCTCCAGCCGAAATTCATGGTATCAAAAATATTGGTTTAAAGATGGGGTTAAGGCCAGAGGCTATTGATACTGTTCTTGAAAAAATGCATGATTACCCAAACAAAGTAATCCCTCCAAAAGATTTAATCGAAATTTTTACTAGGTTTTATAACTAAAGAAACATTTAGAGTTTACATCAATTAAATTGTAAATATGTAATTGCTTAGTCTTTTTTATAAGAAATGAAACACCTTTTAGTTTTCTAAATGGTGTTTTTTTTATGTCTATATTTCAGGTAAAATGACATTATGTCATTTTATGATTTTAAAAAACAGCCAAAAAGACAGTTTTTTTTGTATTGGAACTCAAATTGCTATATACAAAGTGAATTTGAAATTAAAATTAACCTTAAAAAATACAATACAATGAGTTTAATAAAAAGAACAGACAGATTACCATTTCTTTTAGATGATTTTTTTAATACCGATTGGTTAGGAGGAACAAATGTGAGTAAAATAGGTTTTAATTCGCCAGCCGTTAATGTAAGAGAAGCAGATAATGATTTTACAATAGAACTTGCGGCACCAGGATTAACCAAAGATAGTTTTAATATAGAGCTGGATAATGACGTACTTCATATTTCTTCTGAAACGGCATCACAAAAGGAAACTAAAGACGAAGGCAAGTATACCCGGAAAGAATTTAGTTATAGCACGTTTAAACGATCTTTTAATTTACCCGATACAGTAGATAGCGCAAGAATTGAAGCTTCTTATGACAATGGAATTTTAGTGTTAACATTACCAAAGAAAGAGGAAGCAAAAGTACAACCTAAGAGGTTGATTGATATTTCATAATTTGATTTGAGATTTTATTTAGTTAATTAATGTGATGAGAAAACGCCTTGTAATACAAGGCGTTTTTTTATAGATATATCTAATTTCAAACTTTAATTTAAAAGGGTTATGACCTTTTTAATATTTTGATTGTGCTATTTTATTAAGTAAAATAATTCCCTTTTCTAGTGTTTCATCTTTAAGAATTGTTGTTTGTTTCACATAATTCGATGGGATGTATTTTTCTCTTGGGGTGCCATTTATGTGATATAATTTTTCTAAAATCACTTTGTATCCAAAATTTTGATTATTGAATTTGAAATCAAAATCAGAACCTGCTAATCTTTTCATTTCGGAACCCACAATTTTTGCTCTTTGCATACCATCAAAACCTATAGCAAGACCTTCTCCCATACTACCAGTCCATCGCCCTACTAAAACTACAACAGGTTTTGTGTACTGAATTCCTCTTGGAGTCACTAACTCAAACCAACTACGTATTATTTTTGGTTGATTATCCCAAGTTTCGGTAAATTGATGTTTTTGATATGGGAGTTCTTTGTTAATAAACCTACTCATTATACCCTTAGCGACATAAGTGTTTCCTCCGCTATTTGTATTTCTTAGATCAAGAATCAGGCCTTTAGTTTGTGATAGGCTATCCAAAACTTCGTCAAATTTTTTGATTAAAAAATTGTTTCCAAGTGAATTGTTTATTCTAATAATTCCTATTTCATTTATGATATTGGATGTTATAAGACTTTTGTTATTTTTTAATTTGATAGCATCCATATCAAAATCAATTTCTCGAGAGGTTTTTAGTTTTAACCGTAAAACTCTAGGTTCGCTGTATTTTCCCGAAATTATTTTATTAGCTATCCAATTTTTTACATCGAGAGTGTTTTTGTCGTTACAAATAGTCGGAAACTCATTGATTTTTTGAGAAAAATTAATTCCGTTAAACTTTAAAATTTCGGCTTCTGTTATATCAATATCCAAGTTTTTGATTTGAGAGAGCCAAACATTTTTGATAATTGCTTTATTGTTTTTGATCTCTACATAGATAGGGGAGGATAACCTGTAGGAATCTTGAATATTGGTAGAAAGAGAAATGTGACTGTCATAAAATTCGTTTAAGATATATTCGAAAAACAAAATAGCATCAGCTTGTGTTTTAATAGTGTCGATCTTACTTGAATATTTTTCTCGGATACAATCAATATCAACATTTTTATAATCCAGATACACATACCTCTTAGACATGTTTGATAATAAATTCTCTAGATCTTCTTGTATTTTTATTTTATCAATTTGGGTGTTTTGAGAACTTATATAAAAAGTATTAAGGAGAAGGATAAAAAATAAGATTAGTTTTCTCATGAATCAAGTCTATATTATAAATTATAAAAGGTGATGATTTATCTTTTTTAAGTACTAGACCATAGATTTTTTGATATACGATGATTTCTCAAATTCGCGAATATTAATGGATAATATAGGTACGTCCGGAAACATGGATTTTAAAGTGCTTACTATTTTTTTAGAAAGATCTGCTTTTTGCGATTCATTTCTACCTTCCATAATATTACCAAAGACATGTATGAAATCGTCCTTAGTGTTACCAATAGTATAATATTTAAAAGGGTTTATTCTTACTTTGATATCTCCCTTGGCAAAAAGCGAAGTCGATTCTGCAGCATCATAAACTGCCTTAATAATTTCTTCGGGTGACTTTAATTGAATAATATGTTCTGAACAATCTAATATAAAATGCGGCATATATTTTAATTATTTTGAAAATAAGTTTCGACTTGCGTAATTCTTTTTTCTTTCTCTTGATCCGATAACCAACTCGCTTTAAAGCTGTTTTTTACCAGTGTTGTAATTTGTTGTTTAGAGAGGTTAAGGGCATTTGCAATCCCTAAATAATTTTCATTCATATACCCTCCAAAATATGCCGGATCGTCAGAATTAACAGTAACGAGTATATTTTTATCCATCATTGTTGGGATAGGGTGATCTTTAAGATCAGGGACTACTTTTAATTCTAAGTTGGATAAAGGGCATACAGTTAATGGCATTTGCATGTCTGCTAATTTTGTTACTAATTTAGGATCATCCAGACAGCGATTACCATGATCTATTCGAGTTACTTTTAGTAAGTCCAAGGCCTCCCAAATATATTCTGAAGGCCCTTCTTCACCAGCATGGGCAACGGTAAGAAAACCTTCTTCTCTGGCTTTAGTAAAAACCCTTTTAAATTTTGAAGGAGGGTTACCTAGTTCTGATGAGTCTAACCCCACAGCGCTAATCCAATCTTTGTAAGGTAAGGCGTGTTGTAGTGTTTCAAAAGCCGAGGCTTCATCTAGGTGTCTTAAAAAAGACATGATTAGCTTATAACTAATACCAAGTTGTTTTTTACCATCCACTAGGGCTCTATGAATACCTTTGATAACTGTGTCAAAGTTTACACCTCTATCGGTATGTGTTTGTGGGTCAAAAAATATCTCAACATGTACGACGTTTTGTTCGTGTACTTTCTTTAAATATGCCCAAGTAAGGTCATAAAAATCTTGTTCTTTGATCAGTACATTAGCACCGGCATAATAGATATCTAAAAACTCTTGAAGGTTATTAAAGCTATATGCTTTTTTTAATTCTTCGACAGAAGTGTATTCTATTTTTTTATTGTTTCTTTTTGCAATTTCGAACATTAATTCGGGTTCAAAAGTTCCTTCAATATGTAAATGAAGTTCTACTTTTGGAATCCCTTGAATAAACTGTTCTACCGAAATAGTATCCATAATACTGTTCTTGTTTTGTGAGTAATTGATTAGAAACTACACTTTCTGATCTTCTATTTTACCTTGTAGCATTTTTATTTCATCCCTTAGTCTTGCTGCGGCCATGAAATCAAGCTCTTTTGCTGCTTTTTCCATTTCTTTTCGAACATTTCTGATTCTGGTCTCCAGCTGTTCTTTGGTATAATATGCTGTTTCTTCTTCTGCCGCTTGTAGAGAAGGAGCAGTTTCAAAAGTATAGGGTTCTGTTTTTTTACCAGCAAGTGCATTGTCTAATGTCTTTTTAATAGCCTTAGGAGTTAGACCATGTTTGGTGTTATATGCTATTTGTTTTTCTCTACGATACTCGGTTGCATCAATGGTCTTTTGCATACTATCAGTTATCTTATCTGCATACATAATAGCTTTTCCGTTAACATTTCTGGCAGCCCTACCAACTGTTTGCACTAATGATCTTTTATTTCTAAGAAAGCCTTCTTTATCGGCATCAAGTATAGCGACCAAAGATACTTCGGGCAAATCTAAACCTTCTCGTAGCAGGTTAACACCGATCAATACATCAAAAATACCTTTACGTAAATCTTGCATAATTTCTACACGTTCTAGTGTATCCACATCACTATGAATATATCTACAACGGATATCAATTCTTGTAAGGTATTTTGTTAATTCTTCTGCCATTCTTTTGGTAAGGGTGGTCACCAAAATCCGTTCATCTACATCGATTCGTTTTTGCATCTCTTCGATAAGATCATCGATTTGATTTAAACTAGGTCTAACCTCGATAACAGGGTCTAGCAATCCCGTTGGTCTAATTATTTGTTCTACAAAAGTACCTTCACTTTTTTGTAGTTCATAATCTGCAGGAGTTGCACTAATATATAGTACTTGATTTTGTATAGCTTCTAATTCTTCAAATTTTAAAGGTCTATTGTCCATGGCGGCAGGAAGCCTGAAACCAAATTCTACTAAATTTTCTTTTCTAGAGCGATCTCCACCATACATCGCATGAGTCTGGGGTATAGTAACGTGACTCTCATCTATAATCATCAAATAATCATCAGGGAAATAATCTAGTAAGCAAAAAGGTCTTGTGCCTGGGTTTCTCCCATCCAGATAACGAGAATAATTTTCGATACCAGAGCAATACCCAAGTTCTTTGATCATTTCTAGATCAAAATTGGTGCGCTCTTCTAATCGTTTAGCTTCAAGGTGTTTTCCTATTTCTTTGAAATACTCAACTTGCTTCCCCAGATCCAATGCAATTTGATCTATAGCATTATGTAAGATGTCAGGAGATGTAACGAACATATTTGCAGGATAAATATTTAAGCGATCATATTTTTCGATAACCCTGTTAGTTTGTACATCAAAAGCTTCTATTTCTTCAATCTCATCTCCAAAAAAATGTACTCTAAAGGCATCATCAGCATAACTAGGAAAAATATCTACCGTATCTCCTTTAATTCTAAAATTACCATGTTTAAATTCTGCCTCTGTTCTAGAATAAAGACTTTGTACTAAGCGATGCAGTAGTGCTGTTCTTGATACAAATTGTCCTTGTTCTATTGAAATTACATTTTTCTTAAACTCTGCAGGATTACCTATACCATATAAGCAAGATACAGAGGCCACAACCAATACATCTCTTCTTCCTGATAATAGAGATGATGTGGCACTCAATCTCATTTTTTCAATTTCATCATTTATAGAAAGGTCTTTTTCTATATATGTTCCCGTAGTTGGTATATATGCCTCTGGTTGATAATAATCATAGTAAGAAACAAAATATTCAATAGCATTCTCCGGAAAAAATTGCTTAAACTCAGAGTATAATTGAGCAGCTAATGTTTTGTTGTGCGCTAAAATTAGTGTAGGTCGTTGTACTTGTTCAATAACATTTGCCGCAGTAAATGTTTTTCCTGACCCAGTAACTCCTAATAATGTTTGGTATTTTTCATTAGATTCTATACCATTAACTAATTGTCGGATAGCTTCTGGTTGATCTCCTGTAGGTTTAAATTCAGATTTTAATTCAAACTTCATGTATCTCTTACTTTTAAGAATAAAGATACATAATACGAATAATAGATTTATAGATTTGTGTATAAACTTCCGTTAAGAATTTTGATACATTCCAGTTTCACAAAACTAAGATAGGTATAAGGTAAACCGAGATCGATGAATTAAAAAGAAAGATTATAAATCTCTCTTTTTAAGAAGCCAATACGAGAGTCTAACAAATATAGCAGTCCACACGAGAACAATTACAACTTCATACCAATGCACGGCGTAATCTCTTTGGAAATTTTCTCCTAATTGATTAGCGGCAGATTGAATAAAATTTAATCTACTAAAGGGTTCATTAACCAAATTGCTCATACTCTCCAGAGGAAGAAATGGTATGATTTTATCAACAAAATCGGTTTCGAATTTCCATTTAAATAATCCAGAGATTAGCCTAAATAGCCCTTCGATAATTTGCCAGAAAATTAAGAAACCTAATGCAAAAGCCGATCTTTTGATTAAAATCCCTAAAAACATACAGAATGAAAAGAAACCTACTAGTTTAAGGAAATATGCAAAAATAAACTCTAAGCCAGAAAAGACAATAGAGAACTCGTTATAATCCGAAAATATCAATCCTAATACCAATGATACCAGAAACAAAAATATCGTAGATATCAATGAGAAAACGATTACTGTAAGAAATTTTGAAGCCAAAAATTCTTTTTTACTTAGCCCATCAATTAAGTTTTGTTTTAAGGTTCGGTTTGTGTATTCATTAGCCATTATGGATACAATTACAATAGCCAAAAATAACTTTAACCATGCTGCAATAAAGGCATTAAAATGCCATATATACGGAAAGTTAAAAATACCTTGATCAGCCAATCGAAAATTTACTCCTCCAAAACTAAATTCGTAGGAAGCAATAAGAGCAATAGCCGTAATAAGTATAAAATAAGTTATGGTTAAAACCTTGGCGGCTTTATTGTATCTTAATTTTTGAAATTCTATATTGAGTAGTCGTAACATGTTTTTAGTTTAAGTTGTTGGTTAATTGTAAGAATTGTTCTTCAAGACTTTCTTTTCGTTTTACAAGATGCGTAAGAACGATACCTTCCTTAAACAATTGTCTGTTTAGACTTTCTTCATCTAACTCATGAGCTAGAAAAGCAATGATTTTATCTCCTTCTTCTTTGAAATTTTTAAAGTCAGTATGTTTTGTGATCCACTCTTTTAGAATTGAGTTTTGATTACTTTTTAACTCAAAGAAACCATAACTCGCATTCATTTCATCTACTGGACCAGAATATAATTTAATGCCTTTTCTTATAATTACAACGTGGCTACATACTTTTTCTACTTCGTCGAGTAGGTGAGAGGCTAATAAAATAGTAGTTCCTTTGGAAGCTATTTTTTTAATAATCTCACGAATCTGATGTATTCCCTGAGGGTCCAAACCGTTAGTGGGCTCATCCAAAATTAAGATTTCGGGATCATTTAATAATGCAGAAGCAATGGCCAACCGTTGTTTCATTCCTAAAGAGAATGTTCTAAATTTACTATCTCTTCTGTCTAATAACCCAACGAGCTCCAGTTTTTCATCAATCTTATCCGAAGGTACTTCTTTGATTTGGCAAACCAGTTTTAGATTTTGGGCAGCCGTCATATATGGATAAAAATTAGGACGCTCTATAATGGCGCCAACTTTTTTTAAGGCATTATGCGTGGATGTATTACCATCGAACCAGGTAAAATCTCCTGATGTACGATTTACTACATTTAACACAATTCCTAATGTTGTTGATTTTCCACTTCCGTTTGGGCCAAGAATGCCATATACATTTCCCTTTTTTATAGTAAAAGAAAGGTTTTTTACAGCAGTAATATGGCCAAACTCCTTAGTGAGGTTATTTAGCGTGAGAATATTTTCCAATGGTAACTATTTTTGGCGGTTATATTAAACAAGACGATTAGTATTGTCTTTTGTTACAATTCCGTTTGATTTTCAAGTTGATAAAAGAAGGAAACTATTATATGCCGTAGTGTTGTAATCATCAATCAAATGAATCCTTTTGGTGTTTCATGATTGTTATTTGTAACTTGCTTCGCGAAATGATCTGAGATTATGGAAGAAAAATTAATGTCGAAAAAAAAACCAACGTACCCAATAAATGATCAGCTGGATACATATTTAAAAGAGTGTAATCGTAAGATTAAAATCCCAGTGTTTTATGATGATTTGCTTAGGTTTTCGGGCTCGGTTGTAGTGTATGATAGTAATGACGAAGATACATTGTGGGTACGCGTATATTATGAGGAGCATGAAAGAATCGAGATAGAATCTAGCCTTAAGAAAGTATATACGATTTTACATTCTGATGGTAATGAAGATGCGATCGAATTTTTGAATATCGATGCGATTGACTACTGTACTTTTGGAAACTCAAAACCATTTAGAATTAAGGTCAGAAATATTCTTAATGATAATTACACTTACATTTATGTAAAAAAAGCAGATGCTTCGCGTATTTATGGTTTGGAGTTAGAGCATATGTTTTCTCCAAATCGAATCAATTTTTTGGTGTATAAAAATACCTTAATCGAAGAGCATATAGCGGGCATCCCAGGAGATGTATTTATTAAAGATTTTCTTCCTGATCTAAGTGATCAAGCCAAGTCGCAAATTGCAAAAGAATTTGTAAAATTCAATGAACGTTGTCAAATGCGTTTGCTAGGAGATATGCGCTCTTATAATTATGTGATTATACCTATTCATGATTTTGATCATGTAGAATATAAAATCAGGGCTATAGATTTTGATCAACAATGCTATGAAGGGAAATTAAAAGTCTACCAACCCCAGTTTTTTAAGGAAAACTATACGATGGTAGATATCGTGATGAATAAATTACAACCTAATTCGATAGAACAATATAAAAAAGAAGAACGCTCGATACTAGCAAAGCGAATTTTGGCTTCCAGATCTAGGTACGAAACATTGGTAGAATGTATGTGTTCTGATCAAATATCGACAGAAGAGAACTTAAAAGAGTTACGAGAGCATTTGTATAATTTTACCTTAGATTTAAAATTCAGACGTAGTAAATCTATGGGAGAAGTACTAAAGACGGCAATGGATTTTGTAAGACGTAATTATGAAAATGTAAGTATGGATAATTTGATGGATCGGTAAAAAAAAAGCCTCTATTTCGATCCAAAACAGGAATTTTTATGTTTTGAATGTTGAATTACATGAACTTTGCTCTAAGCTTGTTACAAAACTCCAATCCCGAGAAGAACTGAAAAAACAATAAGCAATACTCCAACAACAATCTGAATAGTGTTAATGGTAATTTTTTTAAGAAACTTATTACCGATATAAGCCCCAATAAATGCCATCCCCGTTGCTGTTGTCAGCATAGGGTAATTAAGTTGATTTCCTAATGAATAAATATCTTTTGCATAGACTGAAATTCTTGAAACGTCAATAAAACAAGCAATTACGACTCCTGTAGCGATAAAAGCTTCTTTGTTTAATTTGGCTCGTATTAAAAAAGCAGTACGTAACGCGCCTTGATGCCCGGATAATCCACCAAAAAAACCACTTAATGCACCACCTAATGGTAAATACTTAGTATCAATCTCTAATCTTTTGAGTTTTGGAATGAGATCAAAAAGAGAAAAGAAAATTAATAACGATGCAATACAAATCTTTACAATTGTGATCTGATGTGATTTATCTCCAATCTTATACGAATGTAAAGGAGCGATATCGGTAAGCGAACCAAGTATATATGCCCCTAAAAATGCGAATAGGATGGCGGGTAATCCAAATCGCAATACTGTTTTGAGATTCGCTTTTTTTCCTACTAGCGTTAACTTGAATAAATTATTGAGTAAGTGTACTATAGCGGTTAATGCAATAGCAATATCGATAGGAAAGAACAATGCAAATACTGGCATTAATAATGTTCCTAATCCAAAACCAGAGAAAAATGTTAATCCCGATCCTAGTAATGCAATGACACCAACAAGAACATAATCCATTACAAATTATGTTTTTTGTTCTTTATTAAAGTATACCAAATAGTAATACATCTGTTTTTCTTCATCCCAACCTTTTTCTACAAACTTTTCTGCAGATTCGGGATTGATAAAATCCATTTTTATTTGCACGTTGGTATCCAGATTGATTACGTTTTTTATTTTTTTACGTGCAGCGGTTACTGCATTATTGGCAATCGGAAAAGAAGTTAGATCTTCGATTTGATATTTGGGAGCCTTTTCAACTTTGTAATGTTTAAATTCTGGAATTAAATCGGGATTATCGATTACATCATTTAAAAATGCAGATTCCTCGAACTCATCATTTTTTGCGAAGTGATTAACTGCGCGATTCATAAACATCACTTCTTCTTTTTTATCCTCGGCTGGTAATACTACATCTTTGGCAAAATCCTGGCAAAATTTCATGTATTTCTTGGTGTAGAAATTTTCGTCCGCGAAAGCTTCTACGCCTAAGAAATTCTCTAACCAATATTTGGTGTCATATCTGTTAGAGTCTACAGATAGTACTTTATACCCTTCTTCTTTCTTGTGATTAAAAATCAAACACCCTTTATCCAGCTTGTTTAAATTAACCCCTTGTTGAATCAATAATTCGATATCAGTTTCTTTTTCTTCAAACTGAAGGAAATCATGTTTTAATTCGGATTTAAAAATACCAAGAGCAGATACTTTTTCATTATCGATAGCTACATTTTCGAGATAAGTAACATACACTTCTCCGCTTTTGATATGGGGGTGATTAGATTGTTCATATAGTAATGACGCGATTCGCTTTGATTTTTCATGAACTCCTGATGGGTTTTCAAAAATTTCGGTAGCCACTTTATAAAGTGGATTAAATTCGAAATCTACTTCATTGGCAAACTGAAAATAATTTTCTTCTTTTTCTCTAAAAGGTTTAAAAAAATATTCTTTTAAAATAGCAGTAAGTTCATCATTTACTTGATAAGGAGAGTCTGATAGAAATATACTTTCCCCTTTATTTTTGTTACCTACTTTATGAACAGATAGAGATTCGATTTGGGTGCTATATAGGTTAATCATATTCTTGTTTTTCTTACTGTTATAATTTTTTGAAACGTTTTATTACCTTAATTTTTGAATCAATTCCAATTCTCATCAAACCCCAATTCGTCATACTCATCAAGATCCATGAATCCATCGTCTCCTCCTTCATCAAAACCTTGAGATTCATCAGATTTAAATTCTTTGTCAGGTGCTTTATCCGGCAGTTGACCGTGAACAAACATAACGTTAGGATATTCCATTCCGTTTTCATATTCTGCTATTTCAGCCAATTCGACTAAAAAAGTCCACATACTCAAAAAGTCGTAAACATAAATTAGTTTTGGAGAAGCTTCATGAACAACATCTATTAATGTAGTCTCGTTCATAAGTCTTACCGGCTGACTGCCATCACTCATGTCGAATAAGGAAATTTCTTCACCTTGATTCCACTGATCATCACTGATATAAAAAGAAGCCATTTCGGTGCCATCAAATCCAAAAGACTGTGTAATAACATTATGAAATTGCTCTAATGAAGCGTCTTGTTCGATTTCGATATCCCTAAACACATCTTCTTCGGTGTCTAATATAATTCTAAAGCGATAAATCATTCTTAACTAATTTTGGAACTGCAAAGATACTATAAATGAGATGTTATTTACTAAAACGGTGTAATGAAAAAGTCATTGCCCCAAGCAATAAAAATGCAACTACTTGATGTAAGACTCCTAATGCGATTGGTACTCTAAAGAGTAATGTGAAAATACCGATGAGAAACTGAATACAGACCGCTATTACTAATATGTCTAATGATCTAGATTGAATCTTGTTTTTTTCAACCTTCTTACTTCTATACCAGATTAAAAGGATCAGCCCTACAACAAAATAGGCTAAGTATCTATGAATAAATTGTACTCCACTTTTTCCTTCAATAAAATTTTTAATTACAGGAGATTGTTCAATATAAACTGATTCATGTATTATTGTACCGTCATTCATAAGTGGCCAATGATTATGTAATAAACCAGCATCTAATCCTGCTACAAATGCCCCATAAGTGATTTGTAATAAAAGTAAGCCTAATCCCCACCGAATAAGATTTCTAAATTTAGTATCAATTTGTTTTTTGTTTGGATATATAAGATCCAATGCTACCCAAAGTGTGTATGCAAATGTGATAAAAGCAGTAGAAAGGTGCATTGCTAATCTATAGTGGCTTACATCTGGTCTGTCGATCAAACCACTTTTTACCATAAACCAGCCTAGAAATCCTTGAAAACCTCCTAAAACCATTAATAATATTGATTTTTTTATGGTTGGTTTTGTAAGTTGTTTTCTGATTAAAAAATATATAAAAGGGATAATAAATACAACACCAATAAATCTTCCAATAACTCTATGCAGCCACTCCCAGAAGTAGATATCTTTAAAATCCTCAATAGTAAATTGATGATTTATCTTTTGGTATTCGGGGTATTGTTTATACAGCTCAAAGGCTTCATTCCATTCTACATCGTTCATCGGTGGAATAGTACCAGAGATTAATTTGTAATTAGAAATTGATAGCCCTGAATGTGTGAGCCTGGTAATACCACCAACAACGACCATAACAAAAATTAATAGACATCCAGTTAATAGCCAATATATTACCTTTTTATTATCTTTTTTCATATTGTGGCAAAGGTGTTAACTTGTTTTTAATCCTAATTCCTTTCCTTTTTGTATCATAAATTGATAAGCCGCTTCATGTTCGTTAGGAATCTCTCCTTCTAGAATGGCTTCTTTTATTGCTTCTTTAATAATTCCTATTTCTCTAGAAGGTTTTATATTGAAAAATTTCATTATTTCCTCACCTGTAACGGGCGGTTGAAAATTACGAATATGATCACGCTCTTCAACTTCAACCATTTTTTGTCGTACGATTTTAAAATTATGATGGTATTTTTTAAAACGTTTAGGATTTTTGGTTGTAATATCTGCCTCACAAAGCGTCATTAACTCCTCAATATAATCTCCCGCATCAAACACTAATCTTCTCACAGCCGAATCCGTCACATCTGTAGCAATCACAATAGGCCGAGAACTCATCAAAACCATTTTTTGTACGAACTTCATTTTTTCGTTTAATGGCATTTTTAATCTTTTGAAAAGTTTAAAAACCATTTTGGATCCTACAAATTCGTGCCCATGGAAGGTCCAGCCAACTTTTTTGCTAAATTTTTTAGTTGGTGCCTTACCAATGTCGTGCAGTAATGCTGCCCAGCGTAACCATAGATCATCAGTATTTTCGGCAATGTTGTCGACCACTTCTAGGGTATGATAAAAATTGTCTTTGTGGCGTTGTCCTTCTACTTCGTCAATACCTTTTAAAGCAATTAGTTCTGGAAGAATATATCCTAAAAGTCCAGTGCTTTCTAATAACTTAAACCCTAAAGATGGTTGATCACTTAATATAATTTTATGGAGTTCATCAACAATACGCTCTTTGGTGATAATTTTTATTCGATCTTTATTTTTAGAAATTGCTTTTAATGATTTGTCTTCTATTTTGAAATTTAATTGAGTTGCAAATCTAATAGCACGCATCATACGTAAAGGATCATCAGAGTAGGTGATATCTGGATCTAGAGGGGTGCGAATAATTTTAGATTTTAGATCAATTATACCATTAAATGGGTCTAATAGTTCTCCAAAATTTTTGATAGATAAATTTAAAGCAAGTGCATTAATAGTAAAATCTCTTCGATTTTGATCATCTTCTAGAGTACCGTTTTCTACAATAGGATTCCTGCTATTTTCTGAATAAGATTCTTTTCGGGCGCCAACGAACTCTACTTCAATATCTTCAGTTTTGAGCATGGCTGTACCATAGGTTTTAAATACCTGTACTTTTGGAGTGTTAGGTAAAAGTTTAGAGACCTCTTGTGCCAATTGTATTCCATTACCAACAGCTACTATATCGATATCTTTAGCTTTTCCTCTTTGTAATATATGATCTCTTACATATCCACCTATTACATAGCACTCTATATTTAAATTAGCTGCTGCTTCGGTAATAGTTGTAAAAATAGAATGTTGTAAGGCTTCTTTAAAATTTTTGGCTACAGACATGAATCAATTTACTTCCTGATAATTTTTACGGTGCTGTCATTTCCAATTTTAATAATCGAAGAAGGTTTAACACCTTTTTTTTGTAGCGGCAAATTTACGACATAGTCTACGCCTTCCAAAATGACTTCAGATATTTCTTCAAAGTTTTTTGGCGTAGGCATACCGCTGATATTTGCAGATGTCGAAATGATGGGTCTCTTAAATTTACGGATTAGTTTTCCGCAAAAAGGGTCTCTGGCTACTCGTATTGCTAATGTGTTGTCTTCTGCAATAATATTTTCGGCTACTCTAAGTGGTCTATCGTATATGATTGTTGTCGGTTTAGAAGCATATTTTAAAATATCATAAGCCACCTCGGGAACTTCTTCCACATACTGTTGTAACATTTTAAAATCACTTACCAAACATATCATTGATTTGTTTTCGGCACGTTTTTTTAGTGCAAAAACCTTATCAATGGCTTCTGCATTTGTTGCATCACAACCAATTCCCCATACAGTATCTGTGGGGTATAAAATGATACCTCCTCTTTTTAAAATTGATATCGTTTTTTCGATTTCTTCTCTATAATCTGTCATTATTTCCTGTTAAATATCAATGATTGCAATTTGTTGTTTGTGTTTTAAAGATCTTGTTAATGGTGCCTGAAGGAACAAAGTATAAAACAAAGGCCAATATTTTGGTTTTACTATACTACTAAAGAAATAACGTATTTGTAAATAGGTTAGTAGGATGTAGAAAGGTATAATGCCGTAATGTTTTTTGATAACGTATAGCAATGATATTTTTAATTCGGTTTTTATCATAACCGATTTCTCTGTACTAGCACCATGATAATGTATAAACATTGCATTTGGAACCAAATAGGCTGATTTGCCAATTTTAGCCAAACGTTTACAGATATCAGTTTCTTCATAATACAAAAATATATTTGTGTCAAAACCTCCCACGGTATTAAAGTTATCTGCTCTAAAGAACATAAAACTTCCGGCAACAAACTGTGCTCTTTGCGGATTGGTATATAACCTTTTACGTTTAGGGTATTTTTTAGAATTTACCGTTTCCAAAAATTTTCTTCCAAAAAACTCTCTTTGCAAAGAAGCAAAATGATCAATCGTAGGAAGAATTTTTTTGTCTTGTGTAAACGATTGCGGTGCGCAAACCCCGGCATCTGTATTTTGATCCATAAAATCTTTAAGGACAGTAAGGCAGTCACTCTCAAGTATGGTGTCATTATTAATAAAAGCCAAGTATTTTCCTGTGGCTTTTTGTGCTCCTATCATATTACCGCTGCCAAAACCTGTATTGATATTGCTTCTAATCAATTCAATAGGTGTGCTTGTGGATATAGAATCGATGTATTTTTTTAATGTGAGGTAACTATCTTTTTTTGAGCCATTATCAACAATAAAATATTCACAGGATAATTTGGGTGAGGTATACTGCAAAAGTGATTTTATGCAATTAATAGTATAATCAGCAGAATTATAATTGATGATAATAATCGAAATATCTGTCATGATTAATTTTTTAGATATTGATCCACGCCATTTTCAATATAAGTAACTTTCTTTTCGGTAGTTTCTTTTTCGATAATTTCATTGATATGAATATGACTTTTATCTTGTTCTGGATGATAAATATGATAAACTATACCTTTAAATTTTAATCTTTTTCCTTTGATTCCGATATTAATTAAACGTTGTATCATTTCGCTATCATCAATTCCCCAACCAGTTAATGATTCATTAAAACCATTAACTTTTAAGAAATCTTCTCTCCAAAAAGACATATTACACCCTCGTAACTTTGGTGATCTTTTGTCTTCTTTTTGGTATCTGTTTGCCAAAAAGGGAATACGTAACGTACGTCCTCTTTTTTTTATGCCTTTGGATAGGAAATGAAAATGAGTCTGTTTTTTCGAAAAAAGAGTTTTTAAATACTCCTCTTGTATATTGACCCTACTACCATATAGATAGGTTTTTTTTTCGGCCATAGAAAGATGGTCTTTGATAAAATCTTTGTGCATGATAATATCACCATCGATCTCTACTATATACTCATATTTGGCACTGGCAATTGCTTTATTCATAATTGCCGGTTTCTGATTCTTGTTATCCTCATGCCAGATGTGATATAATGGCACAGGAAAATCCTTTTGCATTCTTTTAATCAAAGCAGCCGTATCATCACGAGAACCGTCATCAGCAATGATTACTTCATCGGGGAAATGTGTTTGATTTTTAATACTTAAAAGTAGTAGTTCTAGGGCTTCTGGCCAGTTATATGTAGGTGTAACCAAAGAACATTTTGGATATGCTGTCATTTAAAATAATTTGTTTTGCAAAGTAACGGATTTTTCGGGATAAGAATCTGATAGTAAAATTAATAATTGATGATTCTATATGCTCTGTTGATAAATCTGTGTCATAGTGCTCTTTATTTGAATATATTTGTAAAAATTACAGCGCATGGATTACGAGCACAAACCTGAAGGGTATTATGATAATATCCGACATGAAATGATTAAATATCTTCCTGATAACCCTAAGAAAATTATTGATATAGGATGCGGAAATGGAGCTTTTGCTAATATGCTTAAAGAAAAAACAGGAGCTGAGGCATGGGGGATAGAATATATGGATGATGAAGCTCAAATAGCAAAAGAGAAATTGTACAAGGTGTTTTCTGGTAAATGCGAAGATTATCTGGATGAGCTACCTGATGGTTATTTTGATGTTGTATATTTTAATGATGTCCTAGAACATTTGGTAGATCCTTATATGGTATTAGAGAAGGTGAAACATAAGCTCGCTTCTGGTGGGGTTGTTATAAGTTCTATTCCTAATGTAAGATACTACGGTACTTTTTTAAAAGTGTTATTTAAGAAAGAATGGAAATATGAAGGCCATGGAGTTATGGATAAAACACATCTCAGATTTTTTACAGGAAAAAGTATACGTAGAATGTATGAGGAGTTGGGGTATTCTGTTCTTACTCATGAAGGAATAAATAGGAGTAAATCTATTCGACCATATTTATATAATATCCCTGTATTGTTTACGCATTTAGATATAAGATACCCGCAATACGCAACTGTAGCTACATTTAAAAATTAGTACTTCTATAATGCAAAATAATTTTGTAATACATCCCGACTATAATACTATTCAAGATAAAGTTAAATCGGCGATCATAAATTTTGATGATTATAAAGAAACCCTAGGTGATCCTGGGCGTAATGTGATTAAAATTGTAGATGTTGATGGTAAAAAATATACTATCAAATCATTTAAAGTGCCTAATGTAATTAATCAAGTTGTATATCGGTTTTTTAGAAAATCAAAGGCTCAACGATCGTATGAGTATGCGAATAAGTTGTTAAGTTGTGGGATTAATACTCCTTTTCCTGTGGCCTATGAATTAAATACTACGATTCTTTTGTTTAAGAAAAGTTATTATGTGAGCGCACTAGAAGATTGTGATTTAACCTATAGAGAGTTGACTACCGATTTTGATATTGTTGATCACGAAGCTATACTTAGAGCATTTACTCGATTTACCTATGAATTACATGAAAATGGGGTGAATTTTTTGGATCACTCTCCGGGAAACACGCTTATAAAAAGAGAAAAAGATGGATACAAATTTTCTTTGGTTGATTTAAACCGAATGGAATTTGGAGCGATGGATTTTGAGACTAGGATTAAAAATTTTGCGAAACTCACTATACACGAATCTATGGTAAGGATTATGAGTAATGAGTATGCGAAATGTACTGGCAAAGATGAACAAACTATATTTGATTTAATGTGGCAGTATACCAAAGAGTTTCAATATCGATATTATCGAAAAATAAGAATCAAAAAACGCATCTTTTTCTGGAAAAAGAAATACAAGACTATTTCTTCTGAGTCCCCGATTTAGCCAACTCTCTTAATTTGATATATTTCAAGAATGTGAGATTTGCGGTCTGAATACAAATAATAAAACCATTTAATCCGTCTAGAAAACCTAATCTTAAAAAATAAGCCTTAAAAAAAGCCCAGGTAGGATTGAATAGAATTTTCCAGAGTGACGCTTTTTTCCCAAGTTCTAAATACGATTGAGCAGATATAGTAGAGAATTTTTCTATTTGAGTGTTATAAGCACTATATGTAGGATAGTTCCAATGAAGAATATCTCCTTTTAGCTTGCCACAGTTTTTTGGATTGTAAAGCTTGTAAGAGTCATGAGGGTTAATTCCTTTCCATTCTCCTTTACCTTTTACAAAAGCTCTCAGTTTCTTATCAGGATACCAGTCAGAATGGTTAATCCATTGTCCGCAAAAATTATTATAGCGATTCATAAAATACCCTTCATGAGTCCAATTGGATTTAAGTTTGATTAATGATTTTTGTAACTCTGGTGATAAGGCTTCATCTCCATCCAAAGAAATAATATGATCATAAGTAGCTTGATCGATGGCAAAATTCTTTTGCTCTTTATAACCAAGAAACTTCTGTTTTACAAATTTCACATTGTATTTACTACAAATTTCTTCGGTGGCATCGGTAGAAAAAGAATCTACAACAACAATTTCATCAACAACCCCTTGTAATGATGCCAGGCAAGTTTCAATTTTTCTTTCTTCGTTAAACGTTATAATAACTCCAGAGAGCTTAACCATAGCAGGTTGTTTTGTCTTTAAATTAGATTACCGCGACAAAAGTAACTAATTTTTATAGTAACTTTAGAGGTAATGCAAATTTGATTAATGATTTTGTGTGATAACCAGAGTTATCAAATTATGTGCCAACAGCTACAAAAAACTATTCGAAATTTTGAGTTAAAAATCCTCGTAGTTTGCGAATAATAGATTCTGCAGAAAACTGTTGATATAATTCTAAAGATTGATCTTTCATTTTTTTTGGAGAACTGTCACCATATAATTCTGGTTTTATATCTGCAAGATGAATAGAATTATGATCTATTCCGTCCTCAAACATATTCCAGTCTTTTTTTATAATCCAAGGTGAAAAAATAGTAAAAGTGGATAAGTCTAATGCTTTAGCCATATTTACTGCACCACCTTCATTTCCAATTAGAGCATTACAACAGGATAAAATCGCTATAAAACCTCTTAAACTTTTTGCGTATACATTAAAATGAATACGTTGTTGGGTTCTTGGAAGTGTTAGATCGTATATAGCTTTCGCATCTTTTTCTTGATCAGGCATATAATTAAACAAGATGTTCGCTTCGGTAGTATTTGCTATTTCATCAATAACTTTGGCCATGTAATCAAAAGGAAGCGTCTTTATTTTTTCACTACCCAAAACACTAATCATAATCAATGATTCTTTGGTGTTGATCCCATTAGATTCTAAAAACTCTTTTGCCTTTGCTTTTTCTTCTTGGTCAAGAAATATCTTTGGTTTAACGATTTCTGAGGCAATACGATGTTCAGGAAGAACTAAACGTAACCTATTCTCGATTGCAGTACTCGCATTGGTTAAAGGGATTGCTTTTCTGTAAACTACTTCGGTATACAAAAATTGAGTATACCATTTATAAAAAGAGATACGTTTTGGAGCTCTAGAAAATAAAGTGATTAAGTTACTTTCTAATTTTCCAAAAGCATCAATTACAAGGTTATACTTTTCTTTATGTATTCGTTTTAGAAATAAATAAAAGGCTTTTTTGCTATCTCGATATTCCTGTTTAAACTCTATAACATTATCAAAAAACGGATTGTTTTTAATAACGGGTTTGGTATTCGAGTATACTAAGTAATCAATAGTAGCATCAGGATGTTCTTTACGTAGGGTTTCGCAAATAACTGTACTGGCAAGTACATCACCAATCATTTTTTGCTGAATAACTAAGATTCTCATATATTATTTACTATCAATTAAAACAATTGAGTTTACCTGGTACAAAGGTAAACTCAATTTTTACTCTAAACTTAAACGGCAACATCGTATTCACGAAGTGCATCATTTAAGGAAGTTTTCTTATCTGTACTTTCTTTGCGTTTTCCAATAATTAATGCACAGGGTACATTGTATTCTCCTGCCGCGAATTTCTTTGTGTAACTTCCTGGTATAACTACAGATCCAGCAGGGACTACTCCTTTTCTTTCTATTGGCGTGTCACCAGTTACATCAATAATTTTTGTAGATGCTGTTAGTACTACGTTAGCACCAAGTACAGCTTCTTTTTCTACTCGTACACCTTCTACAACGATACAACGCGATCCTATAAAAGCATTATCTTCAATAATTACAGGAGCGGCCTGTAAAGGTTCTAAAACTCCACCAATCCCAACACCACCACTAAGATGTACATTTTTACCAATTTGAGCACAACTACCTACTGTTGCCCAGGTATCTACCATAGTTCCTTTGTCTACATAAGCACCTATGTTTACATAACTCGGCATTAAAATAGTACCAGGAGATATATATGCTCCGTGACGAGCAACGGCATTAGGTACAACTCGAATACCTTTAGCTTCGTATCCTTTTTTTAACGGAATTTTGTCGTGGTATTCAAATATACCCGCCTCTAGGGTTTCCATTTTTTGAATAGGGAAGTATAATACTACTCCTTTTTTCACCCATTCATTTACTTGCCATCCACCTTCTACAGGTTCTGCTACTCTTAGTGCACCTGCATCTAATAAACTAACAACTTCTCGTATGGCACTTTGAGTTGATGATTCTTTTAAAAGCTCTCTATTATCCCAGGCTTTTTCTATGGTCTCTTTTAGTTGGTTCATCGATTAAAAATTTTCGTAAAGATAATAGCTTCATTCGAAAAATATACGGATAAACCATATTTTAGGAAACCATTAATAAATAGGGTCTTTTTATAATAAAATCATATTTTTGCACAAAAAAATAAATGGCGCGTATTTTGGCAATAGATTATGGAGGGAAAAGATGTGGTATTGCTGTTACTGACGAATCTCAGATAATTGCCTCAGGTTTAACAACGGTGCATACAAAAGACTTGTTATTGTGGCTAAAGGATTATGTGTCTAAAGAAGAAGTAGAACTTTTTATAGTAGGAGAACCAAAAAGAATGCATGGAGAACCTTCTGAAAGTGAAAAACTGATAAAACCATTTTTAGAAAAACTAAATAAAGAACTTCCTGATATTCCGGTAAAGAGAATTGATGAACGTTTTACTTCTAAAATGGCATTTGATACCATGATAGCAAGCGGAATTTCTAAAAAGAAAAGAAGAGATAAAGCGTTGGTAGATCAAATAAGCGCGACGATTATACTACAGGATTATTTGTATAATCGATAAACTAATTAAAACAAGTAATAAGAAATATGATTTTTCCCATTGTAGCCTACGGTGATCCTGTATTGAAGAAAAAAGCTAAAGATATAAGCAAAGAGTACCCTAAACTTTCTGAGCTTATCGAAAATATGTTCGAAACTATGTATAATGCACATGGTGTTGGATTAGCGGCTCCTCAGATAGGACTTCCAATTCGATTATTTGTTATCGATGCAGAACCATTTTCTGAGGATGAAGAATTATCAGAAGAAGAAATCAATCAATTAAAAGGTTTTAAAAAAGTTTTTATTAATGCGACTATTCTTGAAGAAAAGGATGAAGAATGGGCATTTACTGAAGGGTGCTTAAGTATCCCGGATATTCGAGAAGATGTTTTTCGTAATGAAACGATCAAAATCAAATATTTTGATGAAAATTTTGAAGAGCATATCGAAACTTATAACGGTCTGGCAGCTAGGGTGATTCAGCATGAGTATGATCACATCGAAGGGATTTTATTTACGGATAAATTATCCAGTCTTAAAAAACGCTTGATAAAAGGAAAACTAGCAAATATTTCGAAAGGAAAAGTTAATGCCGATTACAGAATGCGATTTCCATTAGCAAAAAAAGGAAGATAACTAATTTTATACATGGCAATGTTTGATTTTTTAAAACGAACTATAGATATTTGCCAACCTTGAAAATACAATATATGAGTTTAGATAAAATATTAGCAATTTCAGGAAAACCTGGTTTGTACGAATTGAAAACACAAACCCGAAGTGGTTTTTTGGCAGAATCTTTATTAGATGGAAAAAGATTATCTGTAAGCATAAGACATAATGTTAGTGTGCTTAGCGAAATTGCAATCTATACATTCACTGAAGAGGTTCCTCTTAGAGAGATTTTTAAAAAAATCCAGGAAAAAGAGAATGGAGAACAAGCAATTAGCCATAAAGAATCAAAAGCTAAATTAGAAGCGTATTTTAGTGAAGTGCTTCCTGATTATGATGAGGATAGAGTATATGCCAGCGATATGAAAAAAGTGATTCAATGGTATAATATTTTGCAATCAAAAGGTATAACAGATTTCTCTGAGCCCGAAGAAAGTAAAGTTTCAGAAGAAGAGGAATAGTATATAAACAAAGTATAAGCAAATCCTGCCTTTTGGCAGGATTTGCTTTTTATAAAAATTCGATTTCATCTTTTATTTGTTAATGGAATATGAATAAGTTCATAAATATTGCGTGATTTTCAGTGCAACGTTTCGGTACTTCTTTGTATTTTTGCGCAAAATTTAAGCACAATAGTTAAAATATTTAGTGTACATGGCTAATACCAAATATATTTTTGTTACCGGAGGGGTTTCTTCTTCGTTAGGAAAAGGGATCATTGCAGCTTCTTTGGCAAAACTATTACAAGCAAGGGGGTATAGGGTTACTATTCAAAAATTGGACCCTTATATTAATGTAGACCCAGGAACATTAAACCCCTATGAGCATGGAGAATGTTATGTAACAGATGATGGTGCCGAAACAGATCTTGATTTGGGGCATTATGAGCGTTTTTTAAATGCTCCAACATCTCAAGCTAATAACGTAACTACTGGAAGAATTTATCAAAGTGTAATAGAAAAAGAACGACGTGGAGAGTTTTTAGGAAAAACGGTTCAAGTAGTACCGCATATTACTAATGAGATAAAAGATAGAATTCAGATTTTAGGAAAAAGCGGAGATTACGATATTGTAATTACCGAAATAGGAGGTACAGTTGGTGATATAGAATCACTACCTTATATAGAATCAGTACGACAGTTAAAATGGGAACTTGGAGATTCGAATGCATTAGTTATTCACTTAACCCTAATACCATACTTGTCTGCTGCGGGAGAGTTAAAAACAAAACCTACTCAGCATAGTGTTAAAACTTTAATGGAGAGTGGTATTAAAGCAGATGTTCTAGTTTGTAGAACAGAACACGAATTATCTGATGATTTACGTAGAAAACTTGCTCTATTTTGTAATGTTAAGCAAGAGGCAGTAATTCAATCTATCGATGCATCTACAATTTATGATGTGCCTAATTTAATGCTAGAAGAAGGATTAGATACAGTAGTGTTAAAACAATTAGTCCTACGAGATGATAATGTTCCTAATTTAGAAAAATGGAACAATTTCTTGAAAAAACATAAAAACCCTAAACACGAGGTTACTATTGGTTTAATAGGTAAATATGTAGAGTTACAAGATTCTTATAAATCAATTCTTGAAGCATTTATACATGCAGGAGCAGAGAATGAAGTAAAGGTAAACGTAGAAAGTATCCATTCGGAGTATATCGATGATAAGACGATAAAAGAAAAAATAGCTCATTTGGATGGAGTTCTTGTAGCACCTGGATTTGGTGAGCGCGGAATAGAAGGTAAAATAAAAGCAGTGCAGTTTGCAAGAGAGAACAAACTACCTTTTTTCGGTATTTGCTTAGGTATGCAAATGGCAGTTATCGAATACTCTCGTAATGTGCTTGGATTAGAAGGAGCTTGCTCTGCCGAGGTAGATGTAAACACGAAACATCCTGTGATTGATTTAATGGAAGAGCAAAAAAACATAACGGATATGGGGGGTACTATGCGTTTGGGAGCGTGGGAGTGCCAACTAATGGAGGACAGTAAAGTTTTTGATGCGTATGGAAAGACATTAATTACAGAACGTCACCGCCACCGTTATGAATATAATAATAGTTATAAAGAACAATTAGAAAAGGCAGGTCTTAGAACTACTGGAGTTAACCCTAAAACGGGCTTGGTAGAGATTATCGAGCTTACAGATCATCCTTGGTTTGTGGGAGTTCAATATCACCCAGAGTATAAAAGTACTGTTGCCAATCCGCATGCATTATTTATTGCTTTTGTAAAAGCTGCAGTAGCCTATTCTAAAAGTAGTAAAAATGCCAAAGTGTCACAGAGATTGTAATTGGCGAGGTAATTGACATCAACAATAAATAATATAAAACCGTTAAAGCCTTTCTGAGAATATCAGATAAAGGCTTTTTACACATAAAAGTACATGGAAGAAAAGAAATTTGATCTTAATTCGATCATTGGATTTGCACTTATTTTCGGAATCATCGTATGGATGTTCTATCTTAATCAACCTACTCCTGAAGAAATAGAGGCAGAAAAAGCTAAAAAAGAACAAGTCGAATCGCAAGTAGAGGCTATTAAAAGCGATAAAACAACTGATTTTGTAAAAGAAAGTGAGGCTATAATTGCTAACCCTCAAGATTCTGTAGCATTGGCCAACGCAAAATCTCAATTAGGAGCTTTTTCATATGCTGCTAGTTTGCCATCAGCAAAAGATGATGTCACAAAAATCGAGAATGAGGTATTAAGTTTAAAAATAAATAATAGAGGAGGGTATATCTCTGAAGCATTGTTAAAAAACTTTAAAACCTATGACTCTGTACCTGTATATCTCATAAAAGATGGAAAAAACGCTTCTTTTAATATTAATTTTGGAACAACAGATAACAGGATTTTAAATACCAAAGATCTGTTTTTTGAGCCTACAGTAACCAAAAGTGGAGAAAATACTGTTTTATCCATGAAACTTAAGGTTTCGAATAACCAGTTTTTAGAATATAGATACGAGTTAAAACCTAACGAGTATATGGTAGATTTTACCATTAGATCCCAAGGGTTACAGCAAGTAATTAACGGTAGTCAAACGATAAACCTAGATTGGAAATTACAAGGTATGCGCCATGCAAAAAGTGCAAGCTATGAAAATCGTTATACCGAACTAGCATACGAATATGACGGGGATAAAGATGACTATTTAGGGCAAGGTGAGTTTGCCGATGATGAAGAAAATGATATCTCTTGGGTTGCTTTTAAACAACATTTCTTTACTTCTATTCTCTTAACCGATGTTCCTTTTAAAAATGCATCTTTTACGTCAAAAAATGTAGCTAGTTCAAGTGAACTGGATGATAAAGATATTACAGTGACAAAAGAGTTTTCTGCAACGATGCCTTTAGAACTGCAAGGTGGAGAGCTTAACTACTCGATGGATTGGTATTATGGTCCAACAGATTATAGAATTCTAAATACCTATGATCGTAATCTAGATGAGATTGTACCTCTAGGATGGGGTATTTTTGGAATAATTAATAAGTATTTATTCATTCCATTTTTTGCCTTTTTAAGTGGATTCCTTCCTTATGGTATCGCAATTGTTGTGATGACAATTATTGTACGTATTATATTATCTCCTGTTACCTATAAGTCTTATTTATCTCAGGCCAAAATGAAAGTTTTGCGTCCAGAAATAACAGAGATTAATGAAAAGTATAAGGATAATGCGATGAAGCGTCAACAAGAGACAATGGCATTATACGGTAAAGCAGGGGTAAACCCTATGAGTGGTTGTTTGCCAGCGGTGATGCAAATACCTGTTTTTTATGCATTGTTTAATTTCTTTCCAAGTGCGTTTCAATTAAGACAAAAAAGCTTTTTATGGGCAGATGATTTATCAAGTTATGATACCATAGCCGAATTACCTTTTGAGATTCCGTTTTATGGAGATCACATCAGTTTATTTCCAATATTGGCATCTGTAGCTATATTTATATACATGATGATGACAACTGGTCAAACTATGCAAACGCAGCAGCCGGGTATGCCTAACATGAAATTTATCATGTATTTATCTCCGTTAATGATGTTGTTTTTCTTTAATAATTATGCCAGTGGATTATCGTTGTATTATTTTATTTCTAATTTAATTACAATCGGGATCATGTTGGTGATCAAAAATGTAATTATTGATGATGATAAAATTCATGCAAAAATTCAGGAAAATAAAAAGAAACCAAAGAAACAAGGTAAGTTTCAGAAAAAAATGAAGGAATTGATGGAGCAGGCAGAGCAACAAAAGAAACAACAAAACACAAAAAAGAAATAAGGTGTTTTAGAAATAATATATGATGTGCATTGAAAAAGCTCCTTTTTTGGGAGCTTTTTTGTATTTTGAAATACTTTTATATTTTTAAAATCCGAAATTGGTATACTTTTTGAAAACTACTAGCGTTGAAATAATGTCCCAAATAATATGATTATGCGAAGTACATTTTTAGTATTTGTTTGTGTATTTACATGTTTTTCTGTTCTTGGTCAAAAGTACAATAAGTATGATGCCCAAGGAAAGAGGCATGGAAAATGGCAAAAGAAATATGAGAATAGTGATCAATTAAGATATGAAGGTACATTTAGCCATGGAAAAGAAATTGGCGAGTTTAAATTCTATAAACCAAGCAGTGGTAATGCTCCTACAGCGATAAAGACTTTCTCTAAGAATAACGATACTATTCGGATTAAATATTTTACCAGAAAGGGAAAAATAATTAGTGAAGGTCAAATGGTCGGTAAAGAACGTACCGGACTTTGGAAATATTATCATAAGGGATCGAATAGGATTATGATGACAGAGCACTATATGTTAGGGAAACTGACAGGAGAACAACTTACCTATTTTGAAAATGGCCAACTAACCGAAAAAACAACTTTTGTTGACGGTAAACGGCAGGGAGAAAGAGTTATGTATTCTGAAAAAGGTATAATGCTTAAAGAATTTACCTATGATAATGATCAACTGCATGGAGATACAAAGTATTATGATACTAATGGTCAACTTATTATAGAAGGAAAATATAAACGAGACCGAAAAGACGGACTCTGGAAATATTATGTTGATGGCAAATTATCCGAACAAAAAATGTTTCCGCTTAAGAATTGATAGTATTGATTTATAATATACAAGTATAGATAAAACCATAAAGCAATGCATTAGTGTTGCTTTTTTTATTTAGTACTTTTGCAAAAATAAATGTAGAACCAGATGTCGGTTCTAAAAAAAATAAAGGAGTTTTTTTGATGAAGAGAGTAATTGTAGGCCTTTCTGGAGGAGTAGATTCTAGTGTTGCGGCATACCTGTTAAAAGAGCAAGGGTATGATGTTATTGGTTTATTTATGAAAAATTGGCATGATGATTCTGTAACCATTTCAGATGAGTGCCCCTGGTTGGACGATAGTAATGATGCATTGTTGGTAGCCGAAAAATTAGGAATTCCTTTTCAAACGGTTGATCTTAGTGAGGAGTATAAAGAACGTATCGTTGATTATATGTTTAACGAATACGAAAAAGGACGAACTCCTAACCCTGATGTATTATGTAATCGCGAAATTAAGTTTGATGTATTTCTTAAAATAGCACTATCTCTTGGAGCGGATTATGTAGCTACTGGTCATTATTGTAGAAAAGATACTATTGTAAAAGAAGGAAAAGAAGTACACAGATTATTGGCTGGAAAAGATCCAAATAAAGATCAATCTTATTTTTTATGCCAATTATCACAAGAGCAATTGGCCAAAACTTTGTTTCCTGTAGGAGAACTATTAAAACCAGAAGTTAGAGAGATTGCAGCTACTCAAAATTTGGTAACGGCAGATAAAAAAGATTCACAAGGCTTGTGTTTTATTGGTAAAGTACGTTTACCGGAGTTTCTTCAGCAAAAATTGCAGCCAAAACAAGGAGATATTATAGAAATACCATCTTCTGAAGAAAAATATACACGAGTAATTCCTGAGTTTACTTCAAAAAAAGAAGAACTAGAGTTTCTTTCGGCAAAATATGAGTATCATAGCAACGAAGGGAAAATAGTAGGCCAACATCAGGGAGCACACTATTATACCAAAGGACAACGTAAAGGATTGGCCGTAGGAGGCACACCAGAGCCTCTTTTTGTTATTGAAACCGACGTAGTGTCTAATGTGATTTATACAGGGCAAGGTAAAAACCATCCAGGTTTATACAGAAAAGCACTATTTATTTCGCAAGAAGAGTTGCATTGGGTTAGAGAAGATCTTAAGCTACAAGTAGATCAGGAACTTAATGTAATGGCTAGAATTAGATATAGACAACCATTAGATAAAGCTACTTTGTATATGGTCGATGCTGGAATGTATATTCTTTTTGAGAATGATCAAAGTGCCATAACCGAAGGCCAATTTGTGGCCTGGTATATCGATGATGAATTAGTGGGGTCTGGAGTAATTTCGTAACTTGTCCTCATAATATAATATTCACTTCATAAAGATTTTTTTCAATTAATGAATACCATTAAAGATCTGTTTAAAATCCAATATCCTATTGTTCAAGGTGGAATGATATGGGCTAGTGGTTGGAAATTAGCTAGTGCAGTAAGTAATGCAGGAGGATTGGGACTTATTGGTTCGGGTTCTATGTATCCGGATGTTTTAAAAGAACATATCCAAAAGTGTAAAACGGCTACAAATAAACCTTTTGGGGTTAATATCCCAATGTTGTATCCTAATCTCGAAGAAATTATCAAAATAATTATTGAAGAAGAGGTTAAGGTTGTATTTACATCTGCAGGAAACCCTAAGACATATACTAAATACTTAAAAGACCATGGGATCACTGTAGTTCATGTGGTAAGTAGCCTGAAATTTGCTTTAAAAGCGCAAGATGCAGGGGTAGATGCTATTGTCGCCGAAGGTTTTGAAGCAGGAGGACATAATGGTAGAGATGAAACTACCACGCTTGCCTTGATACCTATGGTTAAAGAAAAAATAAACATTCCATTAATTGCAGCTGGAGGAATAGCAACAGGCGCTTCGATGTATGCAGTGATGGCTTTGGGCGCAGATGGTGTGCAGGTAGGTAGTCGTTTTGTTGCCAGTGATGAAGCTTCGTCTCATATAGATTTTAAAAAAATGGTGGTCGAAGCGCAAGAAGGAGCAACGCAACTTACCTTAAAAGAACTAGCTCCGGTTCGTTTGTTGAAAAATAAATTTTATCAGGATGTGGCAGAATTGTATGCCAAAGGACCGTCAATAGAAGAATTAAAAACGTTATTAGGCAGGGCTCGAGCAAAACGAGGAATGTTTGAAGGGGATTTGGAAGAAGGAGAGCTAGAAATTGGTCAAGTTTCGGGATTAATTCACGATATCAAACCAGCCGCTAGAATAGTAGAAGGTATGATTGCCGAATTTTATACTACAAAAAATAGGATGGAAAAACTTTCTATTTAAACACTTATGATGAATTCTAGAGAAGATCAATTAAAGGCGTTCGATAGGTTATTAACCATAATGAACGAGTTACGGGAACAATGTCCGTGGGATAAAAAACAAACGTTACAATCCTTAAGACACCTAACCATAGAAGAGACATATGAGTTAGGAGATGCAATTCTGGATAATGATCTAAGTGAAGTTAAAAAAGAACTTGGAGATCTCTTGTTGCATATTGTTTTTTATGCAAAAATAGGTAGCGAAACTAATGATTTTGATATTGCCGATGTTGCCAACGAAATTTGTGAAAAATTGATCAGTAGACATCCACATATCTACGGAGATGTTAAGGTAAGTAATGAGGAAGATGTAAAACGAAATTGGGAAAATCTAAAACTTAAAGAAGGAAAGAAAAGTGTTTTAGAAGGAGTGCCTAAATCACTTCCGGCATTAGTAAAAGCAAGTAGAATTCAAGACAAGGTTGCTGGTGTAGGGTTTGATTGGGAAGAACCACATCAGGTTTTCGAAAAACTCAAAGAAGAACTCCAGGAACTACAGCACGAAATTAATGTACAGGACCAGGATAAAATCGAATCCGAATTTGGAGACGTATTGTTTTCGATGATTAACTACGCAAGATTTCTAAATGTAAATCCAGAGGACGCTCTTGAGCGTACAAATAAGAAATTTATAAAACGGTTTCAATATCTTGAAGAAAAAGCCAAGGCAAATAATAAAAGCTTAAAAGATATGACCTTATCCGAAATGGATGTCTTTTGGGAAGAAGCAAAAAAAATATAACCTGTAGGATACTGATAATATTAAAATCACCCATCAATATAAATAGTTATTGATGGGTGATTCGTTATAAAAGGGGGGTTAAGGTTTTACTATTTTAGCCACTTGCGTATGGTCATTTATGGTTATTCTACAAAAATAGATTCCGGATGTTTGTAACATATGATCTTTATCCAACCTAAAAGTATGTATCCCCTTACTTACAACAGAACTATAAACAACTTCTGTAGCTCCGTAAAGGTTTGTGATTTCGATTAAAATATTATTTTTTTCCTTTTCGGTATACCATTGTATTACCGAGTTCTCTGTAATTGGGTTAGGAGTAATGCGTATTTTTGATTGTACGTTATCAATCTCTGATTTAATATTGTTAGGTCTGGTATCACTCCATACGCCATTGTAATACCAGCCAGTGGTACATCTTGTTAAATCTGCTGTCTGCGAAGCTCCACCATTACTAAAAATAATGTTAGAACAGTTTGTGTTCTCTAGAGTATAACGATACCATCCATCAACATCAAGTGTCATTTGTGCTCCAGGCCACATAGTTGTCAGTCCAGATGGAGAAGCTGCCCAGTAGTAAATTGTTGGCGAATCATAAGTGTCTGATTTAAAATAAACAGTTAAATCTTGGGTTTGTGATTCTTCGGGATTGCTATCGTACCAAATACCATTGTAATACCACCCATCTCCACATCTATTAAGATCTATCGTTTGATTATTTCCATTAGTACTAAAAATAAGATTGGTACAATCAACCCCATTCAATACAAATTTATACCATCCATTGCCGATATCTTGCATTGATTCTCCAGGCCAGCTTGTAGTTATTGCTGAGGGAGTTGTATTCCAGAAATAGATATCTGGGTTATTCAAAGTTCCTTTGTAATATATAGTTGTTGAATTTGTAGAACTTTGAAATGTAAAGGTATTACTAATAACCTCAGAACTTAAACCCTCATTGTCATAAGCGATGGCTTTGACTGTTGTGTCTTGATTTATGCTAATAGGGGTATTATATACACTAGAAGAGGTTGTTGGCTGATCTCCATTTAAAGTGTAATAAATGGTTACTCCTGCTGGATTATTATCACTAGCAGTAAGAGAAACCGATATATTTTCTCCAATGGTAAAAGAACCTCCTGATGGCGACATTGTTAGAGTAGGAGGCGTATTTGTTGTGTTCCCAGGTTGATTATCATACCATACACCATCCTCATACCATCCATCTCTGTCTCGGGATAAATCTGGAGTTTTATTAGTTCCATTATCGCTAAACAATAAATTAGTACTGTTAACACCAATAAAAATGTATTCGTACCAGTCCGAAGAATTAACCCTTGTCATTTGTGGACCGGGCCAATTACTTGGCGGTAGTACATCTGGAGATTCATTCCAATAATGCACATTAACTTGAGACCAGTTAGATGGTTTTTTGAAATAAACTTTTAAACCATCGATTGGGCCAATGGTATAATTTTTTGATAATACCTCTGATGCAGTTCCATCTTTGTCGTAAGCAATAGCTTTAATAGTTGTAGTTTGAGTAATTGTAAAAGAACTAGTGTATTTGGTACTCGATGTACTAGGGTTTGTACCATCTGTAGTAAAATAAATGGTATATGGAGATCCTGTTCCTCCTGCGGCACTCATGGTGATCGAGATAGGGTTTTCGGATTGGCTATTATTGGGATTTACAATCACAACAGGGTTAGACGGACCATTTACACAGTTTTCAAAAAATCCACCACCGCAATTTCCGATTAAACCGGGTCCGTTAAGTACATATATCCCCGCAGAACCAGAAGTGACATTAAAATTAAGAGTACCATTATTTGCCACGATCTCTCTTCCGGTAACGGCATCTCTGTATATACCGTTTGTCATTCCGGAGATAGAAAAAGAAGCACCGCCATCTTTTGCAAGTCCTACGGCAACTTCACTATTTTGATATGTTCTGCGATAGGCTACAGCATTACCAGGAGCGTCTTTCCAGCTCCAACTACCTTTTTGCAATGCAGGGACTGCTTTTCGGATCGCATTCAATTTTTTGATATGTTGATAGATCTTATGACTAGATGCTTGATCAATAACATCGCCGTAATAGGCTCTTCCGGTTTTATTAATTGATTGTTGTATTCCGGATGCATCATGAATATCTGCAAATTCTCCCGATTTGAAACGCATTTCTGTACCATAATAAACCGAAGGAATACCTCTCCAGGTAAACATAAAGTTCATACATGCGGCTAAATTTTCGTCACTACCTCCATATCTTCTATTCCAATCATTATTAGGACCAAAATCATGATTATCTAACCAGGTAACCAGTGTAGATGGATCACTGTATAGATGATCATACCTAGCAGCAGCCTTTACCGTTGGAAACGACTGACCTTCTTCAAAAGTACCGTGAAATGTGGCTTCACCAAAGAAATCTAAAACAGCTAAATCTATAGGTTGAGAACCATTTACCGCTCCTCTCCATGTATAATAATGAGGGTTAATCTCATCAACAGGATGTAGTTCATGTCGTTTTTGAGCTACTTCACCAAAGATGAAAAGATCAGGGTTAACGGCTTTAAACGCATCATAGAAATAAAGTATGTCTTCTTTACTCATGTGTTTTACCGTATCCCATCTAAAAGCATCTACTCCCATGTTTATAAAAGTAGTATAGGCATTTACCAAATAATCTCGTACTGCTTGACTACCCGTGTTTAAATCAGGGGTATCACCGGCGAGAGCCCTATTTTGAAGATTTTCGACATCATCAAACCCTTGAGCAAATCCATTTCCAGAGTGATGATACCATGCCGGATCAGAAGTATCTACATAGTTTTCTTTGCTCGGAAAATTAAAAGCGGCCAGATTTTGATTGTAAGGAGGAGGCATTTTTGCTAGATTGGCTCTACTCCAAAGTAAACCATCATCAGGATTAGGAGTTAGTCCATCATATTCCCAATCTGGGTTATCTGGTGCATACCAAATTGCTGTAGGGTCTGTGTTGTATTTTATTTCTGCTACATCTTTAATTCCAAATCTACCCGCATGATTGGTAACTATATCTAGAACTATTTTCATATCTCGCGCATGGATTTCGTTAATAAGATCCTGAAACGTTGCTCCCGGGGATTCTAATCTGGGATCGACTTTTGTAAAGTCCCAGGCATGATAACCATGATAGTCTAATGGACTACGGTTATGAACTATAGGCGTAATCCAAATGGCTGTAAATCCTAGATCTTTAATGTAATCAAGTTTTTGAATTAGACCTTTAAAGTCTCCTCTCCATGTTACATCATTAGGATCAGTAATTGCGGGGTTGATTGTTGGGTCGGGGTTGTAAGAAGACCATTCTGTTGGGGCATTATTTGTAGGATCTCCGTCAAAAAAACGGGTTGTCATCAAAAAATAAATGGTCTCTTCTCTAAAATCAGTTTGGCAATAAGATATTGCGGGAAGTACATACAGCATACTAAAGCATACTATACTTAATAGTTTGAGTGATAATTTTTTCATTAGTGTTTTTTGTGTTATAGTGTTGATTGTGTGTGAAAAGTGCTAGATCGTTATGAATTACATAATGAATTAATAAGATTATTGTTGATATAGCAATTTATGTAAATTATTGCCGGTAAGGGAGTTATAGAGTTTGCGCAAACGATTTCGTGTTGATAAATTATATAGAAATCATCATTTTATACTAGTAAAAAACATTTAGATACAAAAGTAAGCAAGCTCTACTTTTGAAAAACAATTACGTCCTTCTTAATTTGGACTGCTCTAAATCCAAACGCAGATGTAATCCACTCTAGAGTGTCATTAGAATAAAAAAAGACATGGGTAGGGTCATTTTTATACCACCAACTCTTAAAATCAATTGAAGAATTATAAAGACTGGTTTTGCAATATAATATGCCTTTTGGCTTTAATAAAGAGTGCAAAAGCTTAAACTCTTTTTTTGGATTAAAAAAATGCTCCATAACCTCACAACACACAATATAATCATATGTCTTCTTTAGGGCATTTGTGTTTGGATCAAAAAAAGGATCATAAGTAGTTATATGATATCCTCTTTTTCTTAAAAGTGAAGTAATTACTGGGCCACTTCCGGCACCAAAATCTAACCCGTGGTGATCTGCTTCGAATGTTTCTAAAACAGATGTAACTATAGGCGATGCAAATTTTTGGTAACCAAGATCATTAACATCATTTTGGTGAAGCTGATATCTACCCTTTTCATCTTCTGCAGAAAGAAAATGTTTAGGATCTAAACAAATACCCTTACATACTGGGCATTTGAAATATTTTCTTGTGTGTATTTCAGAAAATTCTTCTGTTTTTGATGCACAAAGAGGACATCGCATTATGATTACAATTGTTTAATCTTAATTAGTTTGGCTTTCCAAACTTCTAAGTTTTCTTTGTGTTTTTCTATATTATTTTGAACTTCTTTTACCAATGGATTATCGTCTTTGGCATTTTTAAAGAATTGAAGATTGTTTTCTAATTGGCGAATTTCACTTTTAACGTCATCAATTTTCTTACGTATAAAACTCCGTTCATTTTGCAACGCTCTATCATCACTTTGGTTAGATAAAGAACTTAACTTATTTTCATACTTAATCATCTCTGTATCTTTGCGACTTAAATTAAGTTGTTTGAAGAGATTGTCTAGTATTTTATTATATTCAGACTCAATGTTTTTCTTTTTGTACGGCACTCTACCTAATGTTTTCCAGACTGCAATATTTTCTTTTATTACCGCTAAATCTGCTTCTGGATCGCCCGAAAGTTTTAACGTAGTTAGTGCTTCTATATGAGCTTGTTTTTTTTCTAGAGATACTAACTCTTCTTTATTAGCTTCATTTCTTTCGGCATGCAAACGGTCAAAATACCCATTACAAGCATCTTTAAATCTTTTCCAAATTCGATCACTATCTTTTCTTGGAACATGACCAATTTTTTTCCAATCTGATTGAATTTTTTTCATTAATGGAGTAGTAGTGGCCAGATCTTCATTGTCCTTATTATCTTCCGCAATTTTAATAAGTTCCATTTTCTTATTAAGATTATCAAACTGTTCTTTTTTAAGGTTTTTATAAAACCCATTTTTGTTACGATTAAAATCTCTAACGGCAGCTTTAAACTCACTCCAGGTTTTTTCATTTACATTAGATGGAACTTTTCCTGCTTTGAAAAATTCTTCCCTTAAACCTTCTATTTCTTTAATTTTTTGTTGCCACCCACTATGGTTATTAGGTTGATCCGCAGCTACAGTAATAATCTTATTTATAATTTCTTTTTTGACCTCAAGGTTTACTTCGTAGACTTTATCTTGTTCTTTGAAATACTTTTGTCGATTTTCATGAATTTGACGAGTTAATGCACTAAATTTTTCCCATATCGGTTCTCTATATTCTTTTCCTACTGGCCCCAGATCTTCTTTCCACATTTTGTGAAGCAATTGTAATTCTCTAAAAGCTCTATTAACATCTGTTTCTTGCGCCAATTCAGTAGCACGTTCGATGATTTTTAGTTTTTGTTCTAGATTATGTTTAAAATCAAGATCTCTGAATTCTCTATTTAGGTGTAGGAAATCATAAAAGTTCTCGGTATGGTGATGGTAAGTATTCCAAACCGTATTGTATTTATCTCTAGGAATCGGCCCTGCATTGCGCCATCTTTCCTGGATATTTTTAAAATGATTATACGTTGTATTGATATTTTCATCTACATTAAGAAGTCCTTTCAATTCTTCGATCAATTCTAATCTTCTAGAAAGGTTCTCTTGTAGGTCTTTTTTTAGATTTTGATAGTAAGCGTTCCGTTTTTCTTTATAATCAAAATATACAGAATTAAATTCTTTTTTTATTGGGGTAGAGTAGTAGAAATCAATTATATCACCACCGTCGGCAAGAAATTCTTCCTTTTTTTGTTCTACTTCTTCATTAAATTTTTCATTAAACTCATTTCTAATCTCATCTACATGTTCCTTAATGGCTTGCACTTTTTCGGTTCTAATAAGATCACGAAGTTCTTTAATAAGCTCTTCTTTAGACATCGAATGATAATCTTTCTTTTCTATATCATGACGTTCAATGGTGCTTTCGTCTTCACTGTGTTCGGCAACGGCCTCATCCATTTGATTTTGAACATGATTATCCTCTCCAGAAGTTTCTTCAGAAATAGTTTCTTTATTTGTTTCTGCACTATTAGTATCAGGTTCTTCTTTAAGTTCGTTTGCAGCTTCTTCGGTTATTTCAACAACCTCATTCTCATTGGTATTGGTGTTTGAAGTAGTAGTTTCTTGTTGATCATCTGCATTAGAACTTTCTGATTTTTCGTCTAAAGTTTCTAGTTTATTTTCTTTTTCTCCATCTGCTTTTGGCAGGTTATCCAGTGTTGACATTATGTGAACGTTTATGTTTGTCTGAGCTTAATCTATGACTAAGATACTAACATATTAGAAAACCTCAAAGGGATTAGAGGGATTTAGGATTTACTTAAAGGTAATTTAAGTAAGAATTTTATGACAAAATCTAAACTGACTAGGTATTCCAGATTTCCCAGGCTTTTTCTGCTTGTAAGATTAACATTTGTAATCCATTAGAAACTTTAGCCCCTTTTTCTTTTCCTTTTTTCATGAAAACGGTTTCATTGGGATTGTAAATTAAATCATATAACACATGATTTTGTGTGATATATTCATAAGGAATATTTGGGTAGTTTTCTATATCAGGGTGTGTTCCTAGGGGAGTGCAATTTACGATGAGCTTATATTCTTTGATAATATCTTCATCAAGATCGCTATAGTTTAATTCATTAAAATCGGGATTTCTAGAAACAAATGTATAATCAATTTCTAATCGATTTAAAGAATAAGCTATGGCTTTTGATGCGCCTCCTGTACCAAGTATCAATGCCTTTTTTATGGTTGGGTTAAGAAGAGGTTTTAAAGATTCACTAAAACCATAATAATCACTATTATATCCTACTAATTGATTGTCATCTTTAAACTTAATCACATTAACGGCTCCTATCTCTTTGGCAATGGGATCTAATTCATCTAGATGAGCAATAACTTCTTCTTTATAGGGTATGGTTACATTAAGACCGGCTGTGTTTTGTTCACTAATTATTGTCTTAAACTCATCAATTTGTTTAAGGTCAAAGTTCTTGTATTCACAGTCTAAGTTTTCTTTTTCGAATTTATCCGAAAAAAAACCTCTAGAAAACGAATACCCTATATGTTTACCCAAAAGGCCGTATACTTTTGTCATTTTGAAATTTTGATAGTTCTTTTGCCGTACCATTCTAGCCATAAGACAACACCAATACCCACTAATATGAAAAATACACCGATAAAGGTTTCTAAAGAAGCTATATCTGGCCAATAACGGTCATAATTATCCAAGATGGGGTTTCCTGATGCATCAATAAGTTCATTTCCTAGATAGTCAAGCTTATACATTTTAACTTTCCATGGCCAGACAACTCCAAGCGAACCAGTTATGAACCCAATTATAGAGGCAAAAGTTGCTGTTTTGTATCTTTTTAATACATATCCCAAAAAATGAGACAAAGTAACCAAGCCGGTTAATGAACCTATGCTAAAAACAACCAATACTTTTAATAGTCTTATTCTTTTAGCATTATCGATAAAAGAAAAATCCCATCGTATCAAATCGGCAATAGTATCATATAGTGCATTTACAGAATCGACCAAAAGAAGAACGTAATTGCCTAAAAGAATAAGAATAAAAGAACCGGATAGCCCTGGCAAAGTCATTCCTGATACTCCAACAATTCCACAAAAAAATACAAAAATCAAGTTGTCATTTTCTCTGGCCGGATCCAGTAAACTAATGCTTATCCCTGCTATGGTACCCAAAGTTATTAAGCATATATTTCTTTTGCTCCAATCATCAAAATCTTTTATAATATAATAAATTGAACCTAAGATCATACCAAAAAAAGAGGCCCATACATAGAGTTCATAATGAATAATCAGGTAGTCAAGAATTTTCGAAACACTAAAATAACTGATGAGCATTCCTAAAATAAGTAGCCCAAGAAATTTACCATTTATATACCTCCAGAAGCTTTTAAATCTAAAATTTATGAAAAGCTTAAACGCTTTGAAATTTACTTTTTGCAGCGAGTAGATAAACTCTTCATAAAAACCTGCTACAAAAGCTACTACTCCGCCAGAAACACCAGGTACTTTGTTGGCGGCACCCATTGCCAAACCTTTGATAATTAGAAAAATCTTATCGGTAAAAGTTCGGGTACTTTGTTGCATAAATTAGTTTGCTTTTTTCACTGCAAGGCGTTCTAAGATAAGAATTAATAAAAAACCTATAACCACAAAAAATAAAACCCAAAGTATTTTGGTGTCACCATCAAAATGGTTGGGTAGAATGCTTTTTTCAATGAAAGGAACTTGTAAACCTTCAGAATTTGTTCTCCAGGAAAGCACTTTTTTCCAAGGCCAAATTTTATTAAGAGAGCCAATCATAAATCCAGTAAGTATGGCGAGTGTAATATTTTTATGCTTCTGAAACATCCAATTTAATACTTTCGAAAATAATTTTAAACCAGTTATGGCACCAATGGCTATAAGTGACAATTTAATAATTGCCTGAAACAAAATATCAAAATCCAAATTAATTAACCCTTCTCTAAATTGATTGAGAATATTGATAAAAGTCTGGTAAGCTCCTAAAATTAGTAAGATAAATGCTCCTGATACTCCCGGTAAAATCATTGCGATTATAGCAATAAAACCACAAAATATAAGATACCAATTGCTATCTGGAGAGGCCAAAGGTTCTGCAATTGTTATAAAATAAGAAACTATTGCGGCTATTATAATGCCAATCCATACTTTTGGATTCCATTCCGAGATTTGTTTTCCTATGTATACTATACTGGCTAGTACAAGGCCAAAGAAAAACCCCCAAAGCAATAAAGGTTCATGATGAAGAAGCCATTTTATGAGTTTGGCTAATGATAGTATACTGATAGCGATACCTAGAAACAGAGTAGCTAAAAATGAGAGATTATATTTTTTCCATGAATTTTGAAAACCTTCTTTTTTCCAAGTAGAAAAAAAAGAGAAATCTAATGAATTGATGGTCCCGATTAGTTCTTCATATATTCCTGATATAAAGGCAATAGTTCCTCCGGATACTCCTGGAACCACGTCGGCCGCACCCATGGCAAGTCCTTTTATCGAAATAATTAGGTAGTCCTTAAGACTTCTTTGCATTCCTATTTATTTTTGATGTTCACGATCAAAAACAAATGTATGCATTTTTGAAAAGAATCGAGGTAGAAAAAAACGAGTCTTTTGATTAATTATTTATATTCTAAAATAATATTTTTAACCAGGGTAAGATTGAAAATCTTTTCAAAAAGTTCTTCTAAAACGATATGATATTCATAATCTGCCTCAAGCGCTTTTCTGATATGATATTCACCCTTTTCATAATCTTGCGCTTCATAATATAATCCTGCCAATCGATACTGCACTTCGGCATTATCAGGATAAAACTCAATAGCTTGAAACAAATTTTGTATCGCGGCATTAGACTCTCCCAAAAACCTTAAAATATCTGATCTGTTTAACCAGGTTTCTAATTCATAATTACCTAGTTCTAATGCTTTACGATACCCGCGTTCTGCTTCTTCAAAAAAGGCAAGCTTATTATTTATTTTTGCATATCGTTTCCAGTATAAAACATTTTCGCTATCAATATTAATTGCTTTGTTGGTGTAATACAAAGCTTTTTGATAGTTGCGTTTACGCATATAATAATCTGTAATAGCAATCCAGCCTTTGTCTAATAAAGGATCTTCGTGTACCGTTTTGGAGTAATGTTGAATCGCTAAATCATCATGCCCTAGTCTTTCAAAACATTTTCCTATTCTAAGTAAAGCAAAAGAAGTAGGGTCATCTAATTCTAAGGTGATTCTATAATTCTCTATTGCTTCGTTGTATCGTTTTAATTTTTCTAATACTTTTCCTTTTTCAAGGTATGCTCCAATAAAGTACTCATCACTTATAATAGCAAAATCAAAAGCAGCCAGTGCTTTTTCATATTCTTTTAAATCAAAATATTGCTTTCCTACTTGATGCCATGCCACCTCGCAATATGGGTTTTTATTAAGAAACATATTTAAGTACTCAATAGCTTCTTCATGTTGCTCCAAAAAATCAAAGCAATAAATTACATTATATAAGGCTGAGTAGTCTTGATCATCGGTTTCTAAACACCTCATGAAGTTGACTTTTGCATTTTCAAAATCATCCATGAAGAGGTATTCCATTCCGATAAGTGAATATACATCTGCAGGATCATTGGTATACCCCAAAGCTGTTGTTAATAGTTCTATTGCTTTAACATGGTCATTTTGTTTAGAAAGTATGTTGGCTTTTTGGATATATATTTCTTCATTCTCAGGTTCTATAGCATGTAATTGAGCTAATAAACCATCTGCTTTATCCAAACGATCTTCGAATACAAGTACTTCTACTTGTAGTAATTTTAAATTTACAGAAGATGGATGTTGAGAAAGCCCTAGAGAAATTGCCTTTTTGGCTTTGGCGATCTTTCCGTTTTCCAAATAATGATGAATGATAGACTCAAACTCATCAGAATCAAAAAACTTAACATCATTGGATCTCAGCATAGACTCATATCGAGTAATTGAGAAATTATGTTCTTCTTCTTCGTGGTTAAATTTCATACACGTTGATTAAAGATGCTCAATAAATCCTGATAATGGCAATGAAAAACTCTTTCTGTTTTCCCCAACAAAAAAGAATAATTAAAACTCCAATACTTCATTTATTTTCGCATTATTGATTTCCTCAGTATTAAAATTACAAATGAAATTGAATGTTTAAACTTCGAAAACCAATTGTTTTTAACAAACTAATTAACAAAATACGTACCATACATATAATGTGGGAGTTTTGTCATTTAAGACCTGCCATTAATTAATAAGGATTTGTGAAAAAGAGGAGAATAGTACTTAAATATATGCTTTTTTTGAATAAAATCCTATTTCTAAGGTAGACTTGTTTGTTCTTGAATTTGGTCTAGAACGGCTAGGATTATCTTACAGCCTTCTTTAATTTCTTCTCTGGAGATCGTTAAAGGGGGTGTTATTCGTATTGCTTTGGGCTCAAAAAGAAGCCAAAATAGGATAAGCCCTTTTTCTTGGCTTTCTAGTACAATTTTAGTTGCTATTTCTGCAGAAGAGACTAGTATAGCAAGCATAAGCCCAAGACCTCTTATTTCTTTAATTAAAGGATGTATTAATAAAGACCGTATCAATTTTTCTTTTTCGAGAGCCTCTGCCATTAAGTCACTCTGTGTGATTTCTTGTAATGTTGCCAAAGCGGCAGCTGCAATTACAGGATTTCCTCCAAAAGTGGTAATATGTCCTAATTTTGGATGATCTTGAAATAAGTCCATCATTTTTGAAGAAGCTGTAAAAGCACCAATTGGGAGACCACCACCCATTCCTTTTCCCATTACAACGATATCCGGAATGATATTGTAATTTTGAAAACCGAATAACATACCTGTTCTTCCAAAACCAGGTTGTATTTCATCCAAAATCAATAGTGCTCCTACCTGATCACAACGATCACGAACTTTTTTTAGGTACTCTTTTTTTGGAGTTATAAAACCTGCTCCTCCTTGTATAGTTTCTAAAATTATTGCAGCTGTATTTTCTGTAATTTGGTTAAGATCTTCAGTTTGGTTAAATGTTATAAAACGTACATCGGGTATTAATGGCCTAAAAGCTTGTTTACGTTCTTCATACCCCATTACACTCATGGATCCCATCGTATTGCCATGATATGCATGTTTTGCAGCAATGATTTCACTGCGTCCCGTCACTCTTCGAGCCAGTTTTAATGACCCCTCGATAGCTTCGGTTCCAGAATTGGTTAAATAGGTTTTTTCTAATGGATAAGGAAGATGAGAAGCCAGTAATTTGGTTAATTCTACTGCAGGTTTTTGGATGTATTCTCCATATACCATTACATGAAGATACTTGTCCAGTTGGTTTTTGACCGCTTGTACTACCTTTGGATGACTATGTCCCAAACTACAAGCAGATACACCAGCCACAAAATCTAGGTATTTTTTACCTTTTTCAGAATAAATATAAGATCCCTTTGCATGCGACACTTCTAGTGCTAATGGGTGAGGAGTAGTTTGAGCCTGATATGTAAAGAAGTCTTGTTTCAATCTTTTATATATGCGTTAAATCAAGATATACAATAAAAATGCAAAATGGCACAAGCAACGATTACCTGTTATTAGATAAACTGTTGATACTATCTTTTGATTGTTTTACGTATTGTAATGTGGTAACTGTTATGCTATCTCTTTGTCTTGCGGTTCGATTAAGATCAAGGTCTATAGCCGAGGACTTTTTTTTAATTTTCTTTTTTTCGGTATCTATTTCCTCTTTTATAGTCTCTTTAGGAGGAGGAATAGAATCTGGTTTTTGGTCAGTTTCCTTAAGTTCGGCATCTTTTAGTTCTTGTTCTAGTAATCTAGAACCTTCAGATTTATTTTCTTCTAATCGTTTTACAGTTTCTTCATCAAAGAAATCCGCTTCATCTTTTGGTAAGGGGATTCCTGTGATTTTAGTTAGTTTTGGTGGGGTTTCGCCTCTAAAAAGATCTGCTTTACTATTAATTTTCTCTTCGCCACGCCAATTAAATCCTGATAATTCTCTTGCGTTTTCAGGCAGGTCAATGTCACGGTATAAGGTTCCGTCTACATTTTGATAATAATAAACGTCTTCTATCTCTTGATTATTTAGTAGTAAGCGTATAGAACTGGATAATACTTTGTTTATACCAATAAGTTTTAATTCTCCCTCACTTTCTCGTTGATAAAAAATGGTCTCGGTATTTTTATCAATATCAACCTGGTATATCTCATTATCTTTAAATAGGCCATATAAAATCTGACCCTTTACCTGATTAAAGCCTGCTTTTAAGGTGTCTTCCTGAGCCAGAAATGCATTTTGATAAACAACCAAAGAATCTAATTTTTCTGTTTCGGTATTGGAAATAATTTTTATGGTATCTCCTGTCATTTGGTTTCTTTGAGCCCAAATAATAGGCTTACCAATCATTTTTGTATACCCAGTGGTTTGATCTACGTTAATAGAGTCACTTTTACCACTCATATTGCTCTTATAAATTCTTACATCGTAAAACCCTTTCATTATTCTATGTTCGGGTTTTCCGGTTACTCTAAGCGTATCACTATGAATATAAATAGAATCGTTTTCTTGTAATGTTGCTGCTAATGCTCTTTTGGTAATAAAAACCGAATCTTTATCCTTAAAAACTTCGGCATAATGACCCGTAATTACAGAATTATTAGCGGTGTCCAAGACTTTAATGTTGTTTGTAGCCGATGCAAATTGGATAGCACTATTATAAAAAATACTGTCTCCAAAGACGGTTCGATTATCATAATCAATTTTCGCATTTTTTATGGCGTATCCAGTTTTTACCTTTGTGTCATAAAATCCTCGTTCACAATACAGCGTACTTTCTTTGCCCTTTACAGTAGAAGGACCATAAAGATAGGCGTGTCCATTTTCGGTATAATAGTCTAATCTATCAGAGTCTACTGTGTTTTCGGGATTAACAATTTTTACTGTTGTATTAAATGAATATTGTTTTCTATCCATAAAATAACGACCAATTTTACTGGTTAATGTATTTGAAGAATCTCGAACAGTACCACCACTACGATAATACGCTTGTTGTCTCAACCTGTCAAAAAATAAAGTATCTGTAGCTAATGTATTTGATGGTGTTTCCATAAATACATTGTCACTTGCATAGGCAAACTGAGTATTACCATTATACTCGGCATATTTACTGGTCATAGTAAGTGTATCACCTTGCTTTATGATCACATTTCCTAATGCTTTTACAAACTTATCCTCTCCATAATGGATTGCTTGATCACACCAGATTTCAATACCCTCATGTTGCATATATACCTGTTTGTCTACTTTGGCAAGTATTGTAGCACCCGGAAATCGATTTTGATCTTTTATAGTACGATCAGACTGAACTTTTATCTGTTTTCCTTCCTGAGCAATAATTACAGTAGAAAAAACTAAGCTGAAAACGATATAGAAAAATGTATTCTTCAAGTATCTCAAATTTGTATGCAAAATAACGAAATTTGTATCTAATGATTGTTCAAATAATAAATACTTATATGTTTATCTAGTGTTGCAAATCTTTTCAGTACTAAGAGGGATGATCAAATGCTGAGAGTTAGGTGGTTGCGTGGCCGCTTTTAGATCTTGTTCAAAAACAAGAAGACGATCTTTTCAATAATGATTTATGAACTCTAATGTTTCAGAAATTGAATGAAATTTTTAAATAAATTTTATAGAATTTGAGTGATTCAGAATCGTGCAGTTTACATTCGTTACAACAAGATGTTAATAATTAAAAAGGTTAAAAAGATAATTTTTCGTTTTTTTTAACACTTTATGTGTTTAAGCATCAGTAAATTGCAAGAGGAAACAACAAAAGAAAAATGATCATTGCTATGGGGATAGCATCTTCTTTATTCTTATTTATTACAGTATTTTTTTAGACAAAATATCACTGCTGTGGCCTTTTTGTCCTCTATTGTTTTAAATAAATATTGAAGTTTTGATCATCACACAATCAACTAAAAGAATACTAGATGTTTTTGAGAAAAAACTTTGTGGGGCTGTTTTTTTTCTCATTTTGGGGCACTATACTTTCCCAAGAGGGACAATTGGAAATTGCTCATCAAGCATATTTGCAGTATGCTTATGCAGAAGCTAAAGATGTATTTACAGAAAGTGAAACGTATAGCACTTTAGATACAGATATTGATAAGGAAATTAAAAGTGAACCTTTGTCAGGTATACTGGATAATGACTTTGTAGCTTTTGATAATAAAGAGAATGAAAGCTCTCTTTTGTTAGATGCGCTGACTTTAGGGTATAATACATCAGAAAACTTCAGTTTACATGTGTTGAATATCAATTCGGGATTTTCGGATTATGCGCCTAGTTTTTATAATGAAGAATTGGTCTTTGCTTCTTCAAGAGATGTAAATAGTATTTCTAAGGCATATGATGCTGATAATGATCAGCCATTTCTGGATTTATATACGACTACTAAGAAAAAATCAAATAAAGAGAAAATAAAGAAACTAAAAGGAGGAGTGAATACAAAGTTTCATGAATCCTCGGCCACGTTTACAAAAGATAGAAAAACAGTTTACTTTACTAGAAACAATTATGTTCAAAAAAAATCTAAAAGAAGCGAAAAAGGAACAATCTTATTAAAAATATATAAGGCCGAATATATCGATGGGAAATGGAGCAATATACAAGAACTACCATTTAGTAGTAATGAATATTCGATTGCTCATCCCACTTTATCTCCGGATGGTAGGTTGTTATACTTTGCTAGTGATATGCCAGGTAGTCTTGGGAAATCTGATTTGTATGTTGTAGAAGTACATAAAGATGGTAGCTTTGGAGAGCCTATAAACCTGGGAGATCAAATTAATACAAAGGACCGGGAAACGTTTCCGTATATAAGTGATGCTGGAAACCTGTTTTTTGCGAGTGATGGCCATTTGGGATATGGGGATTTGGATGTTTTTATGGTGTTATTTAATGAGGGCGATGATGTCACGGTATATAACTTAGGAGAACCCATTAATAGCTCTAAAGACGATTTTACGTTCATTATTAATGAAGAAAATAGAATAGGCTACTTTGCAAGTAACCGTAGAGGAGGTGTTGGAGGAGATGATATCTATGGTTTTAAGCAATTGGTTTCATTTCCAAATCATTATGAAAACAAGTTTAACACAATTAAAAAATTTGAACGAGTTATAGAGCTGAAACCAAATGACGAAGAAATTACATCGTGGTAATTTTGTGAAAACATAAAAAAAGACGACTGCATGCAGTCGTCTTTTTTATATTCTAGTTCTTAGATAAGCTAATATATAGCTTATTTATGAATCGTTTGCTTTCTATCAGGTCCAACCGAAACAATAGTTATAGGTGTTTCTAGTTCTTTTTCTAAAAATGAAATATAGTCGTTTAACTCTTTTGGAAGTTGCGAAGCTTCGGTCATTTGAGTTAAGTCTTCAGACCAACCTTTCATTTCGGTATAGATAGGAGTAACATTTTCTGGTTCAATATTATAAGGAAGATGTTTAATTGTTTCTCCTTTATATTTATAAGCAGTACATACTTTTAGCGTTTTAAATCCACTAAGTACATCACCTTTCATCATCATTAACTGGGTCACTCCATTTACATGTACAGCATATTTTAAAGCTACAAGATCTAACCATCCACATCTTCTGGCTCGACCGGTAGTGGCACCAAACTCATGGCCTACTCGCCCCATAGTCTCACCATCTTCATCAAATAATTCTGTGGGAAACGGACCACTTCCAACACGAGTGGTATATGCTTTAAAGATCCCAAAAACATCTTTGATCTTATTTGGTGCAATCCCAAGTCCTGTACATGCGCCAGCAGCTGTAGTGTTTGATGATGTTACAAAAGGGTATGTTCCGAAATCGATATCTAATAACGATCCTTGAGCACCTTCAGCCAGAATGGTTTTTCCTTCTTTTTGAGCTTGATACAGATATTCTTCGCTGTCAATAAAAGTTAAGGATTTTAAAGTCTTTACAGCTTCAAAAAATTCGTTTTCTAATTCGGCTAAGTCATATTCGATTTTCGCATCATAGAAATCGATCATTGCCTCATGCTTATTTGCAAGATTGCGATAACGCTCTTTCCAATTATCAAGTTCAAGATCTCCTACACGAATACCGTTTCTACCGGTTTTATCCATATAAGTTGGACCAATACCTTTTAGGGTAGAACCGATTTTTGCTTTTCCTTTTACTGCTTCAGAAGCGGCATCCAAAATTCTATGAGTCGGTAATATCAAATGTGCTTTTCGAGAAATCAGTAATTTAGATTTGTAATCTAGATCAAACTTGTCTAGATTATCTAATTCTTTTTTAAAAATAACAGGATCGATAACAACTCCATTTCCAACCAAATTAATGGCTTTATCATGAAAAATACCACTTGGGATCGTATGCAAAACATGTTTGATACCGTCAAATTCTAGAGTATGCCCTGCATTTGGGCCTCCTTGAAATCGTGCTATAATGTCATAATCTTTTGTAAGAACGTCTACGATTTTTCCTTTACCTTCGTCTCCCCACTGAAGACCGAGCAATAAATTTACTGCCATTAGTTGTCTTGATTAGTTGATTTTTTTTTAGTTCCGTAGAAATACAAAGAATGATTTGTAATATCTACATCAAAAATTTCTTCGATTGTTTTTTTAATTGATTGAATTCTAGGATCGCAAAATTCAAGCACTTCTCCAGAATCTGTTAAGATAAGATGATCATGTTGTCGGTCAAAATATGACTTTTCATACTGAGCTTGATTTTGCCCAAATTGATGTTTCCTTACTAACTTACATTCTAGTAGTAGTTCGATAGTGTTATATAGAGTAGCACGACTAACCCTATAATTTTTGTTTTTCATTTTGATATATAGAGATTCAATATCAAAATGCTCATCACTCTCATAAATTTCTTGAAGTATAGCATATCGTTCGGGTGTTTTTCTATGACCATTCTCCTCTAAGAAGCTGGTAAACACGTTTTTAACGATATTCTGATCGTTTTGTGTAGTTGTTCTAGTACTCATACGCTTAAAAACGCAAAGTTACACTATTTTTTATTCTCGAACTACTTTATCAATACCACTTATTTTAGAAAGATTTTTCATAACCGTTTTTAGCGTGTTTTTATTTTTAACACCAACCGTTATTTTTCCTATAAAGACCCCATCATTAGTATCAAAATTCATATTGTAAATGGCAAGATGCATATTGTTTGAAATGATTTGAGTTACTTCATTTACCACTCCTATATTATCAATACCATTAAGCCTTATCACTGCCTTAAACTCTTCCTGACTAGAGTCTATCCATTTTGCGGGCATAATGCGATATGCATAATTACTTTGCAATTGCAATGCATTAGGGCAATTGTTTTTATGAACTTTTATCCCCTCATTAACAGTAATAAACCCAAATACATCATCTCCAGGAATAGGGTTACAACAGTTGGATAGCTTATACTCTAATTTTTCAGAATCTTTACCAAAAACCAATAGGTCGAATTTAGAAGTAATTTCTTCTTTGTTTACATCTTGAATGTTCCCTCTTCGAATTCTATTTTTAATAAAATTCATGAAAACATTACTTCTGGTAGTAGCAAACTCTTTTATTTTTTGATTGTCAATAGTTCCTATACCAACTCTATAGAAGAGATCGAGACTAGTTTTAAGTTTAAAATACAAGACAAGTTCATTAACAACCTTTTCGCTCATGGTTATTTTTTGAGAACGAAGTTTACGTTTTAAAATAACCTTTCCATCTTCGGCAATTTGTTTTTTCTCATCTCTTAAGGCAGATTTAATCTTAGACCTGGCTCTTGCTGTAGTAGCATAATCTAACCAGTTGGATGACGGTTTTGATTTTGTTGAGGTTATAATTTCTACCTGATCACCACTTTTAAGTTCATGGCTTAAAGGAACTAATTTACCATTTACTCTAGATCCTCGGGTTCGCAGACCTACTTCTGTATGGACGCTAAAACCAAAATCAAGAGCGGTAGCGCCTTTGGGTAAAGATTTTAAATCCCCTTCGGGAGTAAATACGAATATTTCTTTTGCATATAGATTTAGTTTAAATTCTTCAACAAAATCAACTGCGTTGGTTTCAGAATTTTCTAGGGCTTCCTGTAATCTATTTAACCACCCGTCTAGTCCCTGATCCTGTGCTTCTTCCTTATTTTTATATTTATAATGAGCAGCATATCCTTTTTCGGCAATTTCGTGCATACGATCACTACGAATTTGCACCTCTACCCATTGACTATCTGGCCCAATAACCGTAATGTGTAATGCCTCGTAACCAGTAGTTTTGGGTTGATTGATCCAATCTCGTAACCTAATAGGATTAGGTCGATAATAATCGGTTACAATAGAATAAATTTTCCAGGCAATAAATTTTTCATTTTCGGTATCGGCATCAGATTTATATATTATTCGTATCGCAAACTTATCGTACACTTCATCAAAGGATACGTTTTGTTTTACCATTTTTCGACGAATAGAAAAAATAGATTTAGGCCTTCCTTTGATTTCATAGTTTAAGCCTTCTTTGTCCAGGCCTTCTCTGATTTTATCCGAAAATCGTTTGATATAGAGGTCTTGTTCCTCTTTACTCTCATTTATTTTTTCAAGAATATCCTTATATACTTCGGGTTCTGTATATTTCAGTCCTAGATCTTCAAGTTCGGTTTTAATGTTATACAATCCTATTCTATGTGCGAGAGGGGCATAGATGAATAAGGTTTCTGAAGCAATTTTTACTTGTTTGTCAGGTCGCATTGCATCCATAGTTTGCATATTGTGCAATCTATCGGCAATCTTAATGATAATTACCCTTACGTCATCATTAAGTGTAAGTAACATTTTTCTAAAATTCTCGGCCTGTAAGGATATATCTCTATCCTTTTTTAATGAAGATATTTTGGTTAGACCATCTACGATTCGAGCTACGGTTTCACCAAACATTTGTTCAATATCAACTAATGTATACTCTGTGTCTTCTACAACGTCATGAAGTAATGCGGCAGCAATAGATGTAGCATCAAGTCCTATTTCGCTAGCTACGATTTTGGCAACTGCGATAGGGTGAAAGATGTAGGCTTCACCACTTTTGCGACGTTGATCTTTGTGAGCGTCTACAGCAATATCAAATGCTTGTCGTATAAGCTTCTTGTCCTCTTTAGAAAGATCCCTATAGCTAATCCTAAGCAATTCTTTATATTGCTTAGCTATTTGTTTGTTTTCTTCTTCTATAGCAGCTTCAGTCATAACATAAAGTTTTCTAAGAAAGCCCTATTAAATATTTTGTGTGATTGTCCCTTAGTAATATACGATAGACAAAAATTATGCCTTACTCTTTGTGTGTCGATTGGGCAGTATTATTTGCTATATAATAATTAAAAGTACAATTAAGAATCGTAACAACCAAGTACTTTTTTTAAGGTTTTATTTTCTGAGATTTTTTATTCTTTGTAGAAGAGTGGGGTGGGAGTAATGGATAAATACCATTGCTGGGTGTGGAGTTAGATTACTAAAATTATTTTTTGAAAGTTTTTTCAAACTTTTTATCAAAGCCTCACTGTTATAGGTGTTTTTGGCGTAATCATCGGCTTGATATTCAAACGCTCTGGAAACGACATTCATAATTAATCCGGTAACTTCAGAAATTGGACTGTATAATATTCCGAAAGTGATAAGGCCTATATGAAAAGAAGGTACTTGTACATTAAGGGCCTCAGATAATAATGGATTAGCTATAAAAAGTGATAAAAACCATAATGTTATACCTGTTAAAGCAATAGATAAGAAAAGATTAAGGATAACGTGTCTTTTTTTGTAGTGCCCCACTTCATGAGCTAAAACAGCAACGATTTCTTCATTTTCTAAATCTTTGATCAAGGTGTCATAAAGAGTAATTCTTTTTTCGCTTCCAAATCCAGAAAAATAAGCATTTGCCTTTGTACTTCTTTTAGAACCATCAATTACAAAAATATCTTTTAACTGAAACCCTACCTTTTTCGAATAATCTTCAATTGTATTTCTTAAATCTCCCGGTTCTAATGGAGTCTGTTTATTGAAAATAGGAACGATTAATTTTGCATAAAACATGTTCATGGCAACGGTAAAAATAGATACCAATATCCAGGCGTATACCCAAAAAGATTTGCCTGTAAGTTCATAAAACCACATAATTAACGCCAAAAGCCCTCCGCCAACGATAATCATCATGATTGTACTTTTTATTTTATCGATAAAGAAAGTTTTTTTAGAAGTTTTATTAAATCCAAACTTTTCTTCTATTACAAAAACTTTATAGTACACAGTAGGTGTAGAAAGAATATCACTTCCTATCATGATAACACCAAAAAAGATAAGACCAACGACTACAGGATTGTCAGACATACTTCTGGCAAAATTATCTACCCATGCAAAACCATCAAAAAAGAAAAACAGAAGCATTATGCACAATGAAACACTCGAAGAAACTAATTTAAATTTGTAGTTAGCTCTTTTGTATGCAATAGATTCGTCATATTCATCTTTGGGATAAACATCAGAAAGTTCTTCAGGAATTTCGTCATTATAATGTCTTGCATTTAATATATCTAATAACGAGTCTATTAGAAAGACAATAATAATGATGGTGATTAATAGATAAAATAGGGAAATTGGGGTCATTAGTTTATTAGCGATTAGTAGTTCAGTCCTTTGGGGGTTGTAGGAGGCCGTAAGGTAATGATTTTTAATGTATTTTAAGATATAATTTTAATCTTTTAATCAATAAACCCTCGTTGGCGTTTTGCTTCAAAAATCAAAATACCTGCAGCTACAGAAACATTCATCGAATCTATAACCCCACTCATAGGAATTTTAATGTTTTGAAATGTATGATTTAAAATATCATTACTAAGACCCGTAGCTTCTGTGCCAACCACAATAGCCGTGGGGGTTGTATAATTTTGAGTGTGGTACTCTTTAGAATTTTGTAATGCTGCGCCATAAATAGTGATTTCTTGGTTTTTAAGAAAATCAATAATAGCAGTAGAAGAGCCTATGCCTACAGTATTTGTAAATAAACATCCAACACTAGATCTAATGATGTTGGGGTTATACATATCTGTTTTTGGGTTAGCGATCAAAACAGCATCCAATTGCGCAGCATCAGCAGTCCGCAATAATGCTCCAATATTTCCGGGTTTTTCGGGAGCTTCAGCAACAAGAATTAGAGGGTTTTGAGAAGGTAATATCAAATTGTCTATACTTAAATCTCTCGAAATGGCTATGGCTATAACTCCTTCGGTGGTGGTTCTATAAGCAAGTTTAGTGTAAATTTCTGTAGTAATTTCAAAAATCTCAAAACTTTCATGGTCTGCATTTAAAATTGCCAATACTTGTTGATATGTTAGTATCGACGAGCAATAATACAATTGCGTTATAGTGAAACCGCCTTGAATTGCCAAAGAGATTTCTCGTTGACCTTCAATAACAAAACGCTTTTCTTTTCTACGAACTCTTGATTTTTCTTTAAGCTGATTTAGAAACTTTATTTTACTATTTTGAAAGCTGGTAATTTGATTTTGCATAAAGACAAAGATAAGAATAGCAGTAAGAAAGTAATTTGTTTTCTTAAAGATTTGATGCGCTTAGTTCTTTTAAATAACCTTCAATTTCTTTTATGATCGACGGGTAAGATTGATCGAGTTGATTAAATAATTTTTTGATTTTGTCTAACTCTTGATTTCCTTTGCTAGCACTTTCAATTTCTCCCAAAATACCTGCTTGGGTGTCAAGACCAATTGTTTTGAAACTAGATTTTAATTTATGAGCAATTTCTTTGGTTTCTTTAGCATCGTTGTCATTTATAGCGACTGTTAATTTTTGATAATCCGTGGGTGTATCTTCGATAAATATTTGAAGAACACTTTTGACGATTTCGGTATCGTTATCAAATGTTGTTTTTAGGAATGAAAAGTCACAAAGCTTTCTGGGGATATTTTCTATAAGTACCTCAGAGAATTGAGATGTTTCATGATCTATGATAATTTCTTGATTAGTATCTGGTTTTAAGTTAAAAAGAATCTCTTCTAATGCTTTTTCACTTAATGGCTTGGTTAAGTAAAAATTCATTCCCGATGCGATCGCTCTCTTTTTGGATTCTGGAAAAACATCAGCAGAACATGCTACTATTGGAATTTGATTAATTTTCGGATTTTCAGAATTCCGAATGCATGTTGCTGCTTCAGGACCGTCCATTACCGGCATATGCATGTCCATAAGAATTAGATCATATAGCTCTTGTTCTATCATTTCTAGAGCTCTTTTACCATTTTCTGCAACAGCCGTTTTGATACCCCAATTTGATAATAGTTGTTTGATGAAAAACTGATTCATTTTATTGTCTTCAACGACTAGCACCTTCATTCCTGATAAATTAGTGTCATTATGTTTTATTTTAGACGACTCTTTATCAATTTCTGAAGATTTAAATGTGCTTTTGGTGTATTGTATCGCAAAACTAAAAGATGATCCTACACCTTGCTCACTTTGCGAAGTTAGTGTCCCTCCTTGCAATTCTATTAATTGTTTAGAAATAGAAAGCCCTAAGCCTGTACCTTCAATTTTATTTTTTCCTGGCTTATGTACTTGATAAAAACTTTCGAAAATATTTTTAAGCTTATCTTCTGGTATACCTACTCCTGTATCTTTGACCAAAAAAATCACCTTATATGCATTTGATTCAATTTTCTCTGCAGTAACTCGAATTAATATTTCTCCTTTATGTGTAAATTTTATGGCATTACCTAATAGATTGATTAGTATTTGATTTAACCTTAGCTGATCCCCAATAATAAATTTAGGTACAGAATTGTCAATATCCATTTTATAATGCAATCCTTTTTCATCTGCTTTAATTTTAAACCCTCTTGAAACATTGGTAACAAGTTCATGAAGGTTGAAATCGGCTTTATGTAAGGTCAATTTCCCTGCTTCAATTTTAGAGAAATCAAGAATATCATTAATCAACATCAAGAGATTTTCAGCAGAAAATTGAATCCCATCAAGATTCTTTTGATCTACTATAGGATTGCTGAAATCGCTTTTTTGCAGAATACCAGTAAGCCCAAGAATAACATTAAGCGGTGTTCTGATTTCATGACTCATGTTGGATAAAAAAACGGATTTTGCTTTAGCAGATTTTTCTGCTATTATCTTGGCTTCTCTAATTTCGTTATCAATTATCTTTTTATTAGTAATATCTCTAAAAAAAGCATTAAAAAGATAATCATCTTTTGTTTCTAGAGCAATTATCGTAAGTTCGATATAAACAATAGTGCCGTTTTTTCTATTTAACGATGTTTCAACGCGTTTATTTATAAGCTCGTCATTTCCTGTGTTAATGTAATTCTCAAAACTTTTTTTCAGCTGTTGTCTAAGTTTATATGGGACCAACGGGTAAATGCTGTTGCCAATAGTTTCTTCTCTGTTTAACTCTAATATATTTTCGGCCTGTTTATTCCAATTCAAAACTGTTCCTTCACTATTTACCAAAATCACACCATCCATTGCGGTTTCTAAAATTGTTGTTTTTAGATGTTCGCTATATTTCAGTTCTTCTTCAACTCTTTTTTTCTCGATGATTTCTTCGGTGAGCCTCTCGTTAATTGCTTCTAAGCTATATAATTGTTTTTGCAACATTTTTAGCATCTGTTGCTTACTCGGGAAATTGATTAAATCTTTGGCGAGAATTTCCTTAGGAATTACATTTAAAGTAGCGGTAAAAGTGTCTAACAGATGATACGACTGAAAATGTTTTTTATAAATGAGTAAATAAATGTTGGTGATCGCGTTTATCCCTAAGCTGTTTTTTACTTTAAGAAAAATCTGATTAGAGAATCCTAATAATTTTTTCCTCTCCTTAATGATGTCAATAGTTTTAAAATCATAAGGGATATTTAAATATTCTTGAATAGCTAATATTTCAGGATCATTAGAGCTGCCTACAAGTTCGGACGATTTTTTCAAAACTTGAAAAAGAAAAGCTTTACAAAGTGTTAACTCCTGCTCTTCTATTGGAGAAAATATTAATTTGAAACTTTGATACTTTAGTAAATGATCGAATTTGTCTAATACGTTACGCCTTATCTGTTGTTTGTTAATTCTTGTAGTGTCATTTTTCTGTAAAATATATTCTTCTAGAAATAAATATATTTCGGGTAATGATTCAATTTTTCGATCTAAGGGTAATTCCTCAAAAGCTTTAGTTTTTGCTTCTAGATTAGAATCAATAGCAGGTACATCAATATTCTTCCTCAAAAAATTGATGAGTTCAGTGATTTCATGATCCTCATGGTTCTTTGGGAAGTTGGCTTTTTTTGGAAATAATATTCTTTTAAGCCTATTGATCATTAAGAGTTATATTTTGCTGGCTTTGTATATTTTGTAAAAGCCTAAAGCAGATAATCCCCATGTGAGAATTAATGCAATAAACCATATATAATTACCGAATACATCGCCAAAAATATTTTTGAAAATATTGTAATTAAAAATATGTGCTATTTGCATATGAAGATGTCCAAGTGCCATTACAACAAATCCCCATGCAAGTAGAGTCATACCAGATCCAAATTTTCCGCCTTTTAATCGTGTAGCAGTAAGAAAACTAAAGACAAGAGCAATAGCCAGAAATGGCATTTCTAAAAGTCCAAAAATTTGTTCGGCTCCCATTGTAGAGGTAGTTGATGCACTATGATCTTGAGCAAAAAGTGTTTGGTTCATTAAAAATATCCCCGATGTAAGTAAGAAGTAGCGTTTTTTCATATCTATCCAGTTTTGCTAAAAATAATGAAAAAATACTAGTTTTTAAGGTTTTAAGCGGATTAAATACTGTTTTTGTCGACGAAATACTCTTTATGCAAAAACTTAAGATATGAAAAAACCCACTTCAAAAGTGGGTTTTTTATATAAGTGAGATTGTTTTGTTTTTACTAAAAGATTACTTTACTTTTTCTACAATCGCTTTAAAAGCTTCAGGATTGTTCATTGCTAAATCGGCAAGAACCTTACGGTTTAATTCGATGTTATTAGCTTTAACTTTTCCTATAAATTGAGAATAAGACATACCGTGTAAACGAGCACCAGCATTAATACGGGCGATCCATAAAGCACGAAAAGTTCTCTTTTTGTTTCTACGGTCTCTATACGAATATTGCATCGCTTTGTCAACCGCATTTTTTGCTACCGTCCAAACGTTTTTACGACGTCCGAAGTAACCTTTTGCTTGCTTAAGAACTTTTTTTCTTCTAGCTCTTTTTGCAACAGAATTTACTGATCTTGGCATAATTTTAAATTTTTTAGTAGTAGGCGGTTGATAATCAACACTTGGTTTTTTTAGAACAGATTTACCATTGTAAATCTAAAATGAAAAAGCCTAACTCCTTGGTTTATATTAATTTTAACCTGATTAAAAAGTGATTACTTTAAACGTAATTGCTCTTTAATACTATTTTCATCGCTTTTGTGCACTAATGTTGAGTGCGTTAAAGCAAGCTTGCGCTTTTTAGATTTTTTTGTCAAAATGTGACTCTTAAAAGCGTGCTTTCTTTTGATTTTACCAGTACCGGTAAGCTTAAAACGCTTCTTAGCACTGGATTTTGTTTTCATTTTAGGCATTGTATCCTTGTTTTATAATCTCACTTATTATCTTGATAATTCTTGAATTCTCAAGAATTATTTTTTCAATTACTTTTTTGGAGCGATAAACATGATCATTCGTTTACCTTCCAATTTTGGCATTTGTTCTACTTTACCATACTCTTCTAACTCTTGTGCTAGTCTAAGCAGTAAAATTTGCCCTTGATCCTTATATATAATAGAACGTCCTTTAAAGAATACATAAGCTTTTAATTTGGCACCTTCACTTAAGAACTTGATAGCATGTTTTTTCTTAAACTCATAATCATGCTCATCAGTATTAGGACCAAATCTAATTTCTTTAATAACAACTTTAGTAGCTTTAGATTTTAAAGCTTTGTCTCTCTTCTTCTGTTCATAAAGGAATTTTTTATAGTCCATTATTTTACAAACAGGTGGCACTGCTTTAGGTGAAATCTCTACAAGATCTAATTCTTGCTCTTCGGCAAGTTGTAGCGCTTTTCTAGTTGGGTATACACCAACCTCTACGTTATCACCTACAAGACGTACTTCGTCAACACGAATTTTGTTGTTGATTCTGTGGGCATCTTCTTTAATTACTCTTAGTGGTTTCTGAGACCTTCTTCTTCTTATTGCTATGACTTAAAATTTTTAAATTAAACTTAATTTATATTATCCGTTAAACGGTTTTAGCGTACTATTAATTTCTTGAGATACTATTTTTGAGAATGTTTCGATGCTTATAGCTCCTATATCTTCTCCTCCGTGTTTTCTCACAGAAATAGTATTATCCTGCTCTTCCTGTTCCCCCACGATTATAATATAAGGAAATTTATTCATTTCTGCTTCCCTTATTTTTTTTCCAATCGTTTCATTTCTATCATCTGCAAGGGCGCGAATTTCGTTATTTTCTAACAAATTTAAAACTTTTTTGGAGTATTTTTCATATTTCTCACTGATAGAGAGAACAATAGCTTGCTCTGGCATTAGCCATAATGGGAAATTTCCTCCGGTATGCTCTAACAAGATAGCAATAAATCGTTCCATACTTCCAAAAGGAGCTCTATGGATCATCACAGGTCTGTGTAATTCGTTATCGCTACCTTTATAAGTAAGATCAAAACGCTCAGGTAGATTGTAATCTACTTGTATAGTTCCTAATTGCCAGCTTCTGCCAAGGGCGTCTTTGACCATAAAATCAAGCTTTGGGCCATAAAAAGCTGCCTCTCCAGTTTCAACTACATAATCTAACCCTTTGTCCTTGGCTGCATTAATTATAGCATTTTCGGCTTTTTCCCAATTATCGACATCTCCAATATATTTCTCTGGATTGTCAAGGTCTCTAACAGATACTTGTGCTGTAAAGTTTTCAAAACCTAAAGACCCAAATACATATAAAACAAGATCGATAACTTTTTTAAACTCTTCATCTAATTGATCAGGAGTACAAAATATATGTGCATCATCTTGAGTAAAACCTCTAACTCGGGTTAATCCATGTAATTCTCCACTTTGCTCATATCTATATACAGTACCAAACTCGGCAAAACGTTTTGGTAAATCTCTATATGACCATGGTTCACTATTGTAAATTTCACAATGGTGAGGGCAGTTCATAGGCTTCAACAAAAATTCTTCACCTTCAGCAGGAGTGTTAATAGGTTGAAAGCTATCTTCTCCGTATTTGGCATAGTGGCCAGATGTTACATATAATTCTTTTTGGCCAATATGTGGGGTCGCTACCATTTCATATCCTGCCTTTTTCTGAGCTTTTTTCAGAAACTGCTCTAATCGCTCTCGTAACGCAGCTCCCTTAGGCAGCCAAAGAGGTAATCCTTGACCTACTTTCTGAGAAAAGGTAAAAAGACCTAATTCTTTACCAAGTTTACGATGATCCCGTTTCTTAGCTTCTTCAAGAAGTTCTAAATATTCTTTTAGCTCCTTTTGTTTTGGAAACGATGTTCCATATACACGAGTAAGTTGTTTGTTATTTTCGTCACCTCGCCAATATGCGCCAGCAACACTCATTACCTTCACCGCTTTTATAATCCCAGTGTTAGGAATGTGTCCACCTCTACATAAATCTGAAAAAGTATCATGATCGCAAAATGTTATCGTACCGTCCTCAAGGTTCTCGATTAATTCAACTTTATATTCGTTGCCTTCTTCTTTATATTTGGCTAGTGCATCTGCTTTAGAAACCGATCTCATTTTAAAATCATGTTTTCCTCGAGCAATTTCCAACATCTTATCTTCAATCGATTTAAAATCTTTTTCCGAAATAGTTTTGTCTCCAAGATCTACATCATAATAAAATCCATTATCGATAGCTGGACCAATAGATAATTTAACCCCAGGATACAATTCCTCTAGGGCTTGAGCCAAAACGTGAGAAGTAGAATGTCTAAAAGCTGTTTTACCTTCATCATCTCTCCATGTAAATAAAACAAGATTGCCATCGGTGGTTAGTTCGGTAGAGGTTTCGATAGTAGTTCCATTAAATTTTGCCGAAATCACATTTCTTGCAAAACCTTCACTAATATCTTTTGCGACATCCATAGCAGTAATTGTGCTATTGTATTCTCTAACCGAGCCATCAGGCAACGTAATCTTAATCATGCTTTTTCTAATTATAAGCGGCAAAGATAATACGTTCATAAAATCCATACAATAATATAGGACATATTTAATGTATTAATTACGTATTCATTATAAAGGCTCGTTATTATGGGGATTCGAGATAAGAAAAATATCTCGACCGCGCTTTTCGTGTTATCTTATATAACCATATGTAAAAGTTATATAAGGATGCTACTACAATCGCTATCCTTCCTTTTCAATTTTTTAAAAGATGTATAATCAATGTGTTATAAAAACTTTAAAAAATAGTTTACAAAAGT
>CANLEM010000007.1 GCA_947489685.1 uncultured Aquimarina sp.
AGAGATGGGTTTGAGTGGAAAAACCAAATCGTACATCAAAACAAGTTTGTGATGTTATCTCCAATTGCAAGAATGTACGGTGTTTCAGAAATACCTGCTAAATTTTTAATCTAACCTGAGGGGAGTTATTATGAGAGTATTCTTTAGGACAAGTAGACAGTTTGTTTGTAAGATGATGAGGGGATTATGTTTTGGAAAATTTTAATATTTATTTGAGGTTCATTATCCTAAAGGAGTTTTTCTACAATGTTTTTCAGATATCTTTAAAAAAATCTTTAGAAATCAGTTTTTCTTTGAGTATGGTAGACATTCCAGATTTTTTATAGACTTTTAATATTTTTCGAATATCTATTAAACTATGCTAGCACATATCTAGTATTTTTATATCACGTCTATCAGAAGGAATATAGCTTCGTACATTTCTACCCATGCGTGCCTATAATTCATGTTTTCATTCATCAGGAGTTGCTTGAGTTTTACATACAGACAATATCAATCTAGAAACTGGCAGATTAATTGTGATAATTCGGAACTGTAACGAATGTGCCTAGAATAGAAATTTGTAAACTGGGGTTAAAACCGAAGTAAATAGAAAAGATGAGAGGTAACATAGTATATGAAATCATAGGAGATTGAGGGGCGTTCTATTTCTTTGCTATTCGTGAGGTTAGCCAATTCTGTAGACGGGGTATTAGTAAATTGAATGTTTTAATGGTTGCTAAACGCTACAATTAGAAAGAAGAATGTTTAGAAACACGATTCATTAGGAGCTTGCAATTAACACCAAGCCCTACTTTATCTTTTCGTAGCGTTTAGCAAAAGTCTATTGTTATTGAAGATATACAGTAGCAGACACACCGCCTTTATCTCGACACCAGCGGCTACCACCTCGTTCTACTGAGCTTTCTGATTCTGCAGATGCGCTAAGTGATTCTCCATTACCACAAATTACTAAACCATGCCCACCAGCATTGATTTTTGATAATAATTTCTGGTCAATTCTATACTTAGAAAATTTTTTTAAATACATAAAATGTAATTTTAAAGTGTTATTGAATAATTACCTGATTATAAGGGATTAACATAGAACTTTTTTTGTGATAATTTATATTAACTGTTTGTTTCCGGAATTTATAAGTCAATATAATTACTTTACTTATTTAAAGTTAAGAAATGTTAACACCTATGCTTTTATAAATTAATTTGATTTAGTTTTTAGCGAATATACGATTTGGGTTCGCTAATTATAAAAGTGTTTTAGTTCGTATTTATAAATTTTACCTTATCAATTCATAAATATTAACCATTATTTTAAGAGAATGATATTTGATATATATCATCAGATAAAAGTTATTTTTACTACTTTCATTTTTTTAACACTTATTTTTTTTATATACTTCAATGAAAATGTTGAAATATAAGTTCTATACTTAATTTATCCTTTACTTTTAGATATACATGAAGAATATTTCTTGGGTTATTATATGTTGTTTTGGATTGCTATTTCTTACAGTAGAAATGGTAAGTGCGCAATCTCAGAAAGAAATTAATCAACAGGCATTAGATACGTTAAAAGACAAATCTTTTTCAGAATTATATAAGCTCTTCAACTGGCATTATGGCGATTCAGTTATTGTTCATGAAATATCTAATGCATACTTATTTAAAGCAAAGGAACAGAAGGATACCATAGAGATTGCCGAAGCGTATCGATTAAAAAGTAAAATACATCAACAAAAAATAGCAGAGGTAGCATTGAAATATGCAGATTCTATCGTTTTTTTCACCAAAGATGTACGACATTTTACCTATCCGGCCGCTGGCTATCTTTTAAAAGGATATTTGCAGTATAATATGGAGCGGTATGATGAAGCTTTACAGTCCTATTTACTGACTAAAAAGTATGCCGAGCTAAGTGGTAATGAAGAACAAGTCGTAGCTGTAAAACACAATATGGCCCTATTAAAAGCTACTTTAGGAAAGCATGATGAAGCATTACAAGTGTTTAAGGAAAACTATAACTTCTTACTATACCAAGATACTATAAAACAGTATCCCAAAACATATACGGCTACGTTATATAAACTAGCCGATACGTATAATCGTTTTGGGCAATATGATTCGGCTTATTATTATATAAAAAAAGGAATTCGATTTAGCATATCTCATACGAATAAGTATTATTATAGAGGTTTTTTAGTTATTAATGGTGTAAACAGTTATTATAGAAAAGAGTATCAAAAAGCGTTCGATAGTTTGCAAAAAATGCTTGTTGTATCCAAAGGAAAGCTGTTAAGTTCTAGTTCTAATGTTAGGATTAGTAGATTGTTTATGGCAAAAACCTTGTATGAATTAGGAAGGGATAAAGAGGCATTACAATATCTTCAAAAAATAGATTCAACTACGAATAAGACAAATTATGTTTCGGAGTTGCGCAATACTTTTACTTTGTTAATAGAACATTACAAGAAAAATAAAGATCTAAAAAGTCAATTAGAGGTAACCAATAAATTGTTGTCCTACGAAGGAGAATATAATCGAAAATATGCGACGCTTAATAATAACATTATAAAAAAGTACGATATAGCAAAATTGGTTAACGACAAAAATCAATTAATAGAGACCATTAATCATAATAATAAAACGTCTAAGTATAAATTATGGTTTATGGGTTTTGTATTAATGACATTAATCGCGCTTGTATATTTTTATTATAAAAAAGGAAAACTTAAGTATAAAGAAGTATCAAATAAATATGTGCAACTTACTAAAACGATAGAAGAAAGAAAGGAAAAAAAGATAAATAGTGTAGAGGTACCACTAGAGATTAAAAAAGAAATTTTAAAAAAATTAGATGATTTTGAACATAATCATAAGTACTTAAAGAACAATTTATCGCTTAATAGTGTTTCGAAAACACTAAAAACTAATTCTTCATATTTATCAAAAGTCATTAATAGTGATAAACAAAAAAGTTTTAATAACTACATTAATGATTTACGAATAGAGTATTGTGTGGATCAAATCAAAAACAATAAAAAATTTAAGCAATACTCTGTACGATCTATGGCTGGCGAGGTAGGATTTAATAATATACAGTCGTTTGCCAAGGCCTTTTATAAGAAAAAAGGTTGTAAGCCGGCTGAGTATATTAAGAGTGTTGATAACCAGTAATTTATACTTTTTTTTTAAAAGTAAAATGCTGGTAAGTATTTATGAATATTCACCAATTTGAACATGATTTTAATTATTTCTTAACTACTTTTGGTTCAGATATAATAAATTGTAATTCGGAAAATAAAAATCATGAAAAAACAAAATAGAAAAAAAATCTCTTTAAAGAAGATACAGATCGTTCAATTAGACAGGTTGTCAAAAAACCAAATTAATGGAGGGACATATCTAATGAGAGAGTCAGGCACCCCGGACGATCCACTGTGCGGTAATAATGGAACAGGTAATTCTAGTGTAGATTCACGTGCAGTATGCGATTGTACGGCATAGACAACAAACGGGTTAAGTGATTAGGTTTTTAATACTATTCACAAAATAACATGTTAAACGCATATATTTTTATACTAACAAAAACAAAAGCCCAAATTATAAAGTTTATAATTTGGGCTTTTTGATTAGAGCATTTTTAACTAATTAATCTCTAAGAATGCTTCTTGATATTACTATTTTTTGGATCTCACTTGTTCCTTCGTATATCTGTGTGATTTTGGCGTCACGCATTAGTCGCTCTACATGATATTCTTTTACAAAACCATTACCACCATGTATTTGTACAGCTTCTACACTTACTTCCATCGCGGCTTGAGAGGCAGCTAATTTTGCCATTGCACCAGATAAATCATAATTTTCATGATTGTCTTTGTCCATCGCCGCTTTATATACCAACATTCTTGCAGCTTCTATCTGTACATGCATATCTGCTAGTTTAAAAGCGATCGCCTGATGATTCATGATCTCTGTACCAAAAGCTTTACGTACTTTGGAGTATTCTTTTGCCAACTCATACGCACCTGCAGCAATACCGAGTGCTTGTGCAGCAATCCCAATACGACCACCTGCCAAAGTTTTCATAGCAAACTTAAATCCAAAACCATCCTCACCAATTCGATTTTCTTTAGGTACTTTTACATCATTAAATATAAGAGAATGTGTATCACTACCTCTAATTCCTAATTTATCTTCTTTAGGACCAACTTCAAATCCTTCCCATCCTTTTTCTACTATAAAAGCATTGATTCCACGGTGTTTTTTTTCTTTATCGGTTTGTGCAATCACCAAATAATAATCTGCAGTACCTCCATTAGTAATCCAGTTTTTGGTACCGTTAAGAATGTAATGGTCACCATTATCTATCGCCGTAGTTTTTTGCGAAGTTGCATCACTTCCTGCTTCAGGCTCGGATAAACAAAAAGCACCAATAGATTCACCTGTGGTTAATTTTGATAAATATTTTTCCTTTTGTTCAGGACTACCATAAGTGTCAAGACCCCAACATACCAGAGAATTGTTTACAGATACAATTACAGAACACGAAGCATCTACTTTAGAAAGTTCTTCCATTACCAAAACATATGATAGTGTGTCCATACCACCACCTCCGTACTCAGGAGAAGCCATCATTCCTAAAAATCCAAGATCTCCCATTTTTTTTACCTCTTCGGTTGGAAATTCTTGTTTGTTATCTCGTTCAATTACACCTGGTAATAATTCTGCTTTCGCAAAATCACGAGCGGCGTCACGTATCATTAACTGTTCTTCGGATAATTTAAAGTCCATATTTATTGTAATTTACTGTGCATGCATAACACGCAATTCGTACTTTTTGATGAAAATAAATCGAGATAAACTCGATATTTTTAATATTTCTGCAAATATAGTTGATAAAATGATAGTTTTAGTGTTTTTTTTATTTTTTGATATTTCTTGTAATTACCTGTAAAGCATAAGAGTTTTCTTCTGGTTTTATAAGGTTTTTAAGAATAAGGTATGACTTTTTAACATGTATAATTTTACTTTAATTTATCTTCTATGGATTTTTAGTTTTTTATATTTGCGAGATAACTTTTTTAAGTAGATTCAATTTATTCTAATACATAATAGATATGACTCAACGCTGACCTCCACTGGGAGGATTATTTTTATTGAATTTAGGCAAATACCTAATCAAGGTATACTGTTTTTTGAAAAGAGTCGATATTGTAGGATAAATTGAAAAATAAAGAATGAAAGAATTATTAAAAAAATACGAAAATAAAGCTCCGGAGATCGTTTTTAACTGGAAAGATTCTGAGACGGAAGCTGAAGGTTGGACGGTTATAAATTCATTACGAGGCGGCGCTGCAGGTGGCGGTACCAGGATGAGAGATGGTTTGGATATGAATGAAGTACTTTCTTTGGCGAAAACTATGGAGGTAAAGTTTACAGTATCCGGCCCTACTATAGGTGGTGCAAAGTCTGGAATTAATTTTGATCCAAATGATCCAAGAAAAAAAGGCGTTTTGCAACGTTGGTATAAAGCAGTATCACCCTTGTTAAAAAGTTATTATGGAACTGGTGGGGATCTTAATGTAGATGAAATACACGAAGTGATACCGATTACAGAAGAGTGCGGTGTATGGCATCCGCAAGAAGGAGTATTTAATGGTCATTTTCAACCTACCGAAGCCGACAAGATAAATAGAATAGGTCAATTGCGACAAGGGGTAATTAAAGTACTAGAGAATACTACTTTTTCTCCAGACGTATATAAGAAATACACTGTGGCGGATATGATTACTGGATATGGTGTTGCAGAAGCAGTGAGACATTATTATGATATATATGGAGGTGAAGTTGCCGGAAAAAGAGCAGTTGTTCAAGGATTTGGAAACGTAGGATCTGCGGCCGCTTATTATCTTTCAGAAATGGGAGCAAAGGTTGTCGGAATTATTGATCATGCAGGAGGACTTATCAATGAAGATGGATTTTCTTTTGATGAAATAAAAGAATTATATCTAAACAAAAAAGGAAACAAATTATACAGTGAAGTATTGATTCCTTTTGAAGAATTAAACGAAAAGATATGGTCTTTGCAGACTGAGATTTTTGCACCTTGTGCTGCATCAAGATTGATAACCAAAAATCAAATTACGCGATTGATAAATTCTGGCTTAGAAGTCATATCCTGTGGTGCAAATGTTCCTTTTGCAGATCAAGAGATATTTTTTGGGCCAATTATGGAATATACCGATGAAAGAGTAAGCTTGATTCCGGATTTTATATCTAATTGTGGTATGGCAAGAGTTTTTGCCTATTTCATGGAACGCAAAGTGCAAATGACCGATGAAGCTATTTTTATGGATACATCCGAAACCATAAAAAAAGCAATCCAAAACACATATAATAATAATCAAACAAAAACTAATATTAGTAAAACAGCTTTTGAGATAGCTCTTAAAGAGTTGTTATAGTATTAATCGTATAACCGAGCACAATTATGTTTAAGTATTTTCTAGGGAGTAGTCCAAAATGGTTTAAAACCATAATGATAGGGTTTTTAGTTTTTAATATATTTTCTTATTTCATTTTAGGACCAATGGTTACCGCTTGGTTGTTTATTGGTGAGTTTATTTTTACGCTTGCTATGGCACTAAAATGTTATCCGTTGCAGTCGGGAGGAATATTGGCTATTGAGGCTTTGGCCTTAGGGCTCACTCATCCAATGTATAAATTGGATCATGGTAAAATTGTTCGGGATGAATTAGGAAAAGGAATAAAAGGAGGAGTACTTCTGGAAGTTGAACAAAACTTAGAGGTAATTTTACTCTTGGTATTCATGGTTGCCGGAATATATTTTATGAAACCTTTACTGATGTATATTTTTAGTAAAGTGTTTACTAAAATCAAATCCAAAATGATATTGTCGTTGCTGTTTGTTTTCCTTTCGGCAGTACTTTCAGCGTTTTTAGACGCACTAACTGTAACAGCTGTTTTAATTAGTGTAGCGGTAGGGTTTTATGGTGTATATCACAAAATTCATTCGGGTTCTGGTGACTATGATGACAGCGGGGTTTTGGATAGGAAAGAATTAAGCGGAGAGACATTAGAAGAGTTTAGAAGTTTTTTAAGAAGTTTGGTAATGCATGGTGTGGTGGGTACTGCTCTTGGTGGAGTTTGTACTTTGGTAGGAGAGCCACAAAACTTATTGATAGGAGAACGAATGGGATGGGATTTTATAGCGTTTTTCCTAAAAATGGCGCCAATTTCTTTACCAGTCTTGGTGGCAGGATTATTAACAACAATCCTTTTAGAATATACAGGATGGTTTGGTTTTGGAGCTAAATTACCAGATGTAGCAAGGAGTATTATTCAAAGTTATACAGACGAGGAAGACGCCAATAGATCTGATAAATCAAAATACGGGTTGATCGTTCAAGCTATATCCGCAATTCTATTAATTATAGGGTTGGCATTGCATCTAGCACCTGTTGGATTTATTGGATTGGCACTTATAATTGTACAAACAGCATTTATGGGTATTACAGAAGAGCATCAATTAGGAAAAGCTTTTGAAGAAGCATTACCTTTTACTGGTTTACTAGTAGTTTTCTTTGTAATTGTGGCCATGATCCATGATCAACATCTTTTTACACCAATAATAGATTGGGCTCTAAAAATGAAACCTGAAGATCAACCAGCAATGTTTTATGTGGCTAACGGCGTCTTATCTATGATAAGTGATAATGTTTTTGTAGCGACCGTATACATAGGAGAAGTTAAACAAGCTTTTGATAATGGAGCTATTTCTAGAGAGCAGTTTGAAAAACTTGCGGTAGCTATTAATACAGGAACAAATTTGCCCAGTGTTGCAACACCTAATGGTCAAGCAGCGTTTTTATTTTTACTTACCTCTTCTTTGGCACCGCTAATAGGGTTGTCGTACACCAAAATGGTGAAAATGGCATTTCCTTATACTATAGTGCTGGGAGTAGCAGGTTTATTAGGGATTATATATGTATTATAATCTTATAGAGATATACTTAACCTATAGAAATAACGTTAGTATACTAACACTAAATTAACAAGATCAAAATGACGAATTTATTTATGCTTGGTGCTATAGCCCAAAACACCGCACAAATCGACCCAGCCGCAGAAGAGAAGACATTATCCATCATGGATCTTCTTTTAAGTGGAGGAACAGGAGCAATAGTAATTATTGGAATTTTATTTGTTCTACTTTTTGTAGCAGTATATATTTATTTTGAAAGACTTTTTGCAATTAAAGCAGCTTCTAAATATGACGAAGGTTTTATGAGTAAGATTAGGGATAATGTTGCAAATGGAAAAATTGAAGCCGCAAAAATTCTTTGTGCACAAACAAATAACCCCGTAGCTCGACTGACCGAAAAAGGAATTTCGAGAATAGGCCATTCTTTAGAAGATATTAATAAAGCTATTGAAAATGCCGGTAGGTTAGAAGTATATAAGCTTGAAAAAAATGTAAGTATCTTAGCTACCGTAGCTGGTGCTGCGCCAATGATTGGTTTCTTAGGAACCGTAATTGGTATGATTTTGGCATTCCATAATTTAGCATCAAGTTCTGGAACTGCGGATATGGGTGTATTAGCCGAAGGAATTTATACAGCAATGACAACCACAGTAGGAGGTTTGGTTGTTGGTATTGTTGCTTACATAGGTTATAACCACCTTGTAGTTCGTACAGATAAGGTAATCCATAGTATGGAGGCAAATGCTGTTGACTTTTTAGATTTATTAAACGAACCAGCGTAATATGAATTTAAGAGGAAGAAATAAAGTAAGTCCCGAGTTTAGTATGTCGTCGATGACAGATATTGTTTTTCTGCTGTTGGTTTTCTTTTTACTTACATCTCCGGCAATTACTCCAGAAGCTTTGGATTTGATATTGCCAAAGGCCAAGGGTAAAAGTTCGAATGCACAAAATATATCGGTGAGTATTACAAACAAACTGCAATACTATATTGATGATGAACGTATAAGTCAAAGTAGTTTAGAGTCAACATTACTTTCTCGATTAGAAGGACAAAACGAACCTACAATTATTTTAAGAGCAGAGGAAGGTGTGCCAATAGAAAGAGCAGTAAGCGTAATGGATATTGCAAATAGAAATAAATTTAAAGTAATACTAGCAGTGAAACCTGATTAATAGATGATAAAACTAGATACAAAACATAAAAAGAAATCTTTTGTGCTAACTATATTTTTGCACATAGGAATCATCTTTTTATTGTTTTATCTAAGTCTTAATTATATTGTTCCTGAAGAAGAAAGCGGAATAGCCGTAAATTTTGGGACTACTGCAACAGGATCAGGTAAAATTCAGCCTAATAAACCCATTAAAACTTCACCAAAAAACACTACTCCTGAGACTTCTTCAACTACTCCCGAACCACAAGAAGAATCCCCGGAGATTCAAGAAAAAGTGGTAACTCAAGACATTACAGATGCCCCTGTAATAGATAAAAAACCAAAGAAAAAACCCAAAAAGAAGGTTGATAAACCTAAAGAAAAGCCCAAAAAAATAACAGAGCAAAAACCGGTAAAAAAGGTTGTAAAAGAAAAACCGATAAAAAAGGTTGAAGAAAAGAAACCTGATCCCAAGCCCGATAAATCCACATTAGATATTTTAAATAGCTTTTCTAATGGTCCTAAAAATGATGGTACAGCAAAAGGAGGAGAAGGAAATGATAGATCTCCTGGTGATAAGGGAAGCCCAAATGGAGATCCTAATGCTAAATCGTATTACGGCACCGGAAAAGGATTGGATGGAGACGGGAATTATAGACTAGGTGGACGTAAGGCCCTTAACAAAGAGAAATTTGTTCAAGATTGTAATGAATCTGGGATTGTAGTGGTGAAAATTGAAGTGAATCAGAGTGGTAAAGTGATTCGCGCTACTCCTGGAATGAAAGGAACTACAAATAGTGCTTCATGTCTTATGGAACCTGCAAAAAGAGCTGCTTTGGCCACAAAATTTAATAGCGATTCTAAAGCTCCTGTTAAACAAGTAGGAACAATTGTGTATCAATTTAAACTTTCCGAATAATAAAAAAATGAACTATAGGGAAACACTGGATTGGATGTTTGCCCAGTTACCAATGTATCAGCGGCAGGGGGCTAGTGCCTACAAGATAGATTTGCATAATACCACGGACTTGGCCGAATACCTTGGAAATCCACAAAATACTTTTAAAAGTGTTCATATTGCAGGTACAAATGGTAAAGGCTCTACAAGTCACATGCTAGCTTCTGTATTACAAGAAGCAGGTTATAAAGTAGGGTTGTATACATCTCCCCATTTAAAGGATTTTAGAGAACGTATACGGGTTAATGGTGAAGTAGTGTCCAAAGATTATGTAATTGATTTTATAGACAGGCATAAATCCTATTTCCAAAAACATAATTTATCTTTTTTTGAAATGACTGTGGGTATGGCATTTCAATATTTCTCAGAGTCGGAGGTGGATATTGCTGTAATTGAAGTCGGTTTGGGAGGTAGATTAGATTCGACTAATATTATTACCCCCGAGATTTCGGTTATTACAAATATAGGTTTGGATCATACCCAGTTTTTGGGAAATACTTTAGTAGAGATCGCCACAGAAAAAGCTGGAATTATCAAAAATAATGTACCCGTTATAGTAGGAGAAACTATTCCCGAAACAAAGGAAGTATTTATACAAAAAGCCAGATCTTGTCATAGTGATTTGTATTGGGCCAAAGATTATATCGGGAAGCAATATCCATCAGATTTAAAAGGAAATTATCAAAAGAAGAATATTCTTACCGTATTAAGAACTATAGATATATTGCAAAAAATGGGATGGGATATAACTGCAACAGTTATAGCCAAGGGGTTAACTAACGTGGTTTTGAATACAGGGTTATTGGGTAGATGGCAAATACTACAAGAATCCCCAAAAGTGATCTGTGATACAGCACATAATACAGATGGTCTTGGCTTTGTAATAAAACAATTATTGAGCGAGAATTATGAAAATTTACACATAGTTTTAGGAGTTGTAAGTGATAAAGATTTGGAAACGATATTACCACTGTTTCCAATAGAAGCTAAGTATTATTTTACGAGACCAGGTATTTCTCGAGGATTAGATGAAAAAGAATTAAGAAAAAAAGCATCAAAGTATAATTTAATAGGAAAAAATTATGACTCGGTTTTGGACGCGTATAATACTGCTTTACAATGCGCTACAGATAAAGATGTAATATATGTGGGAGGAAGTACTTTTGTGGTGGCAGAAATAATTTAATTTTTCTTTCAAATTCTTTTGGTAGACTGTAAAACTGTCTTATATTTGCATCCGCAATCGCAAGATAGCGGGCGCGTAGCTCAGTTGGTTCAGAGCACTTGGTTTACACCCAAGGGGTCAGGGGTTCGAATCCCTTCGCGCCCACAGATATTAAAAATCCATTCGTTTTTACGAATGGATTTTTTTGTTTGTAGAAAACTCAAGATACATGTTTTTATAAGTTCAAAGAATTAAAGAATGTATTTTAGAGATGTAAAAATCTCACTATCTCTTCTCTTTATATTTAGAATATAACTAACATAAAGTATTTACTTTTTTGAACTTTAAAAAGGATAAAAACAGAAGTGTCTGTTACATATTTTTTGAATGCTTAAAGTAGTGTTTCTGTCGCTAAAACTATTCCTTAAAACCTCCTTTCTCTTATTTGTATTACCTCAATTTCTTCTTAAAAAATGTTATAGAATTCATAAAGCGCGAATCCTCTTTCTTTTCAGAGATTACACTGAAATATATTCTCTTCTTATTTTTGAAAAACACTTTTAAATAATTGAAATTCAATATTTTAACATGTTTTTTATTTAGGTAAGATTTATAAATCTTTCATGTATAATTTATAAATCCTTACTAACGTCTCTTTATTTTGGCTGGATTTAGATCTAAGTTTGTTCAAGACTTCACAACAAGAATTTACCGAAGTATTTAGTAGGTGAAATAATGTTTTTGAGAAATCACTTCTTTAGAAAATTTGTTTACTGATATAAATAAATAGATGTTTTTCAATTCTTGCTTTTTGGAGTACGAACAAATCGTCTTGTGGCGAATAATATGATACGAATTTTAGTCTCGATCCATGAGGTTAAAAATATTAGATCATCAAAATATACTTTTTAGTCACCTTATCAAAATAGCAATTCACATGAATATAAAATTGGGTAAATGGTATGTTCTTTACGTCAGATCCCGCCAAGAAAAAAAGGTGTATAGCCTTTTAATGGAAAATGAAATAGAATCATTTCTACCGATGACAGAGACCATCAGAACTTGGAGTGATCGGAAAAAGAAAATTAGAGCACCTTTGTTTAAATCATATGTCTTTGTAAAAATAAAATCAGCAAGAGATCTACACGAATCTTTAGCAATTGATGGAGCATGTAGTTACATAAATTTTGCCAATCAATATGCTGTTGTGCAAGACCATGAAATTGAAATGATAAAGTTAGTAGTAGGGATGAGCGGAGATGTTAAGCTAACAACGCCCTATGAGCTTCCTATGGTAGGAGAAATAAAAAAGATTAATAGAGGTCCTTTAGAAGGTAGAGAGTGTGAAATATTAAATGTGAACAATCAGAATAAGATTATTGTAAGAATTAGATCAATTCAACAAAATATCTTGGCTAAGGTTCCTATAAATTACCTTTACGGACTTCCTGAAACGGCATAAACGAAATCGGTCGTTATTTTTGATTTTAGAAGTAACCGTAATGATCATGATTGTAATCAATAAAATTTAATAAGTAACTAGAAACAAGATTTTAAAAAAAAACCTGGGATTTAAAAAAAGATATCACCTGAAACAAATACATAAAGTACAATAAATTTGGTTCTTAAGAGGCAATTTTTGTGCATGTCTTAATTTAATAATGACAAAAATTATTATGTGTCAATAGGTAATCAAAATTAGAGTCGAGTATTTTTTTGGATTTATTGACAAAGAGGGCTTAATTTTTTTAAGCCCTCTTAAGTGGTTTTGTTTTTGGAAAGTGTTTTAATTATAAAAACACAAAGTTTATATAACAGTCTAGATATTAATGGACTTAAAACAATTAATAGGACTAAATATCATAAAACTTTTTAAAATGCAAAAGAAACAACTGAAAACCCTCAATTTTAAGAGAGAAATCATTTCCAAACTAGGTCAGAATCAAATCAAGGCAGGTTATTTGGCATTTCAGAAAACCACCACCGATCAAGATACCGAAAAAAATTGTACACAAGGCTGTTCCGTAGGAGGTACTTGTGGAGGAGGCTCTGCCGTTCAATGCTAATTGCTTTGAAATGCAAATAAACGTGAGAGTATAAAATATTAATTAAATCATATATATGTTATCATGAAAAAAGTAAACAAAAACAAATTCGGTATTAAAAAGCTAACAATTGCCAATTTGGACTATGCCAAAATCAAAGGAGGGCATTTTAAAGCTTTTGCTACCCAAAGTGATCAACAGTTAACGGGCTGCAATACAAATTGTAGATCTGAGAATTGCGGTACTAATTTAATTTAAAACGATGCATCAATGATCTGCTTTCAAACGTGTTTAATCGCACAAACACTTAAGGTAGATAAAGAAGAAAAGAGTTTTTGTATGAAATACCTCAGGATTCTTTAGAAAACTATGGTAACTTTTTTCGTTTTAGTATACATGTATATGTCAAATAAATTTAATATATCATGAAAAAAAACAATTTAAAAAGTCTAGAACTTAAAAAAATAACTATTTCCAGAGCTAATTTGGATGTTGTTAAAGGTGGATCAATCGGACCTACATTTTTATGCCCGTCAAAAATTTATAATGGCGAAGATAATTGTGTATCAATAATCAATCAGAATTAAATGTCAATCGTTTTTTGATTTTTTATAAAAAGAGGACTTATTTTTAAGTCCTCTTTTTTTTTGATGTTAAGAGTGTATTATTTTCTTTAATTTGTAGTAAACCTGTCGAGATGATAAGAAGGACATTGTTGATCATATTAATTTTTATTCTCAATAATTCTTGTTCGCAACAACAAAAAAATGTCTTGTATATTGCCGTTTCTGCAAATATGCAATTTGCTATAAAAGAGGCATCCAAGGATTTTACGGCAAAAACCGGAATTGAGTGTGAATTGATTATAGGTTCATCGGGTAAACTCACCGCTCAAATTAAAGAAGGTGCCCCTTTCGATATATTTATTTCTGCAAATATGAAATACCCTGAAGAACTTTTTAAAACTGGTAAAACTGTTAATGAACCCAAGGTTTATGCTTATGGTAAATTGGTGCTATGGTCTGCTATTGAGGGTGTTAAACCATCAATAGAGATGCTTAAAAGTATTCATATAAGGCATATCGCATTGGCAAATCCTAAAATGGCTCCTTATGGGGTAGCTAGTATTGAAGTGTTGCAAAATAATCAAATCTATCCGGATGTAGAGCACAAATTGGTGTATGGTGAGAGTATATTACAAACAAATCAGTTCATAATTTCCGAATCTGTGCAAATTGGTTTTACTTCAAAATCCGTAGTTTTATCGGATAGAATGAAAAACAAGGGAAATTGGGTGGAGATAGAAGATAAAAATTATACTCCTATAAAACAGAGTGTTGTTGTTATCAAACATGATCATAATCGTGTTAAACAAGAAAACGTTGAAAAATATTACCAGTTTTTATGGTCTAAAGAAACAGCGAGCATTCTTGAAAATTATGGATATGAAATAAGCAAAGATTAATCGATGAATACTTTAGAAGGAGAAATTAAATCCATACACACCAATGGGAGTTTGTCCTTGATCAAAATAAAGGTTAAGGAACTTTTGTTTAGTGCGCTTGTTGTAGAGACTCCCGATACTGCTTCATATTTAAAAAAAGGGAATTCAATAAAAATAATTTTCAAAGAAACGGAAGTCATTATCGGTAAAGGTAAAGAACATCCATTGAGTATCCCGAACAAAATTGTGGGGCATATCTCTATGATCGAAAAAGGAGAAATCTTAAGTAAAATTATTGTAAATACTTTGGTAGGAGAACTCATTGCAATTATTACTTCAGAGGTAATGAATGAAATGGTATTAGAAGTAAATGAAGAAGTGACGATTATGATAAAAACTTCCGAAATAATGTTATCAAAATGATGGATTGGCAACCTTTACTATTAACGTTTAAGCTAGCTTTGGTTACTACACTTTTGTTGTTAATCATTGCTATTCCTCTGGCGTATTGGTTAGCTTATACCAAATCTCGTTTTAAACCTATCCTTGAAACCTTGGTGAGTATGCCCCTTGTATTACCTCCAACCGTGTTAGGGTTTTATTTGTTAGTAACCTTTAGTCCATCTAGTGTACTTGGAGGATGGTTAAATAATTATTTTGGGATACAATTTATTTTTTCGTTTCACGGGCTTGTGCTAGCTTCGATTATCTATAGCTTACCGTTTATGGTTCATCCAATACAGGCAGGTTTTGCTAACATAAATACTACTATGATAGAAGCTTCGTATGTATTAGGGAAGTCTAAAATCACAACGCTTTTTAAGATATTGATACCTAATATAAAACCATCGTTACTTACAGGAGTTGTGTTGGCTTTTGCACATACAATTGGTGAGTTTGGAGTTGTATTAATGATAGGGGGTAATATACCGGGTAAAACAAAAGTAGCCTCTATTGCAATTTATGATGAAGTCGAAGCGCTAAATTATGATACAGCCAATAGCTACTCTCTTATTTTATTTGCAATTACATTTAGTATATTATTAGTAGTATATATCGTAAATGGAGGATACCTAAAAAGATTCTGGAAATGATACAAATAGCATTACAAAAGAATTTGATAGCCGCTAATGGGGATATGTTATTGGATATTGATATAAAAATAAAAGAAGGAGAGTTTGTTACTTTGTATGGAGATTCTGGAGCTGGAAAAACTTCTATTCTAAAAATGATAGCAGGATTAATGCCTGCAGATAATGGCTTAATAAAAGTACGGGATAAAATCTGGCTAGATACTAAGAATAATATCTGCTTAAAAACACAACAAAGAAGAATTGGTTATGTATTTCAGGAATATGCTTTATTTCCTAATATGACTGTAAAAGAAAACCTTCTTTTTGCATTAGAAAAAGGGCAGGACAAACAAATTATAACCGAACTCATAGAACTTATAGAATTAGGAGAACTAAAAGATCGAAAACCTGAAATGTTATCCGGTGGTCAAAAACAAAGAGTAGCCTTGGCTAGAGCTTTGGTTAGAAAGCCAGAAATACTAATGTTAGATGAACCGCTTTCGGCTTTGGATCATGCTATGAGATCAAAATTACAGGATTACATACTTAAAGTACATAAACAACTTAACTTAACAACCTTATTGATAAGTCATGAGATGGGAGAAGTCCTAAAAATGTGCGATAAAGTATTAGTTATTGAAAAAGGAAGGATAACCAGATATGGTAACCCTATTGACGTATTTACCAGTAAGCAAGTTAGTGGGAAATTTCAATTTTTGGGAGAAATAGTAGAAATTGAAAAAGAAGATATTATTTACATAGTTACTGTTTTAATAGGTGCTAATTTTGTGAAAATAGTAGCAGATACATCCGATATAAAAACAATGAAAGTGGGAGATAAAATAGTTGTGGCCTCCAAAGCATTTAACCCCTTGTTGCAAAAGATAAATTAATACTTTTCTTACTTTTTAGCATCAATTATCAATATCATAAAATCAAAAGTAACTTGGTTTTTAGGGCAAAATAGAGCAATCTCGAACTAAAATTGATAGTAGCATAATTGATTTTAGAACTCCCTAACTCTTTTTTGAAGGTTAAATAAAACCTAAGAAACAATATAGACAAAGAAGGATTTGTATATTGTTAGATAATTTAGGAGTGTTTTAAGTAATGCCCTGATGATTAATAATAGTGAATATTTTACTTTTTTCTGAATGGCAATTTCATTACTTTTTATACCAGACATTTCTGGATTTACAGAATTTGTTCGAAATACAGAGGTTGAGCATAGTCAACATGTAATTTCTGAGTTGTTAGAAGTGCTTATAAATGCAAATACTCAGGATCTTAAGTTGGCAGAAGTAGAGGGAGATGCACTTTTTTTTTATAAGGTAAACGAAATCCCTTCTCAAGAAAAACTTCTTGCTCAGATAGAAACCATGTTTACTGCTTTTTATAGTCATCTTAAACTTTTAGAAAAAAACCGTATTTGCCCCTGTAATGCATGTGCAACAGCGCCGAATCTACAACTCAAAATTATTGTTCACTGTGGTGATGTACAGTTTATTACGGTCCAACAAAAACGCAAACCTTTCGGTCAATTTGTAATTGAAGCGCATAGATTGCTCAAAAATTCTATCAATAGTAATACCTATGCACTTATCAGTAACGCGGTGTCAAATCGTATCGGTCTTCCTGATAATTATACTAGTATGCTCTATAAGTTTAATACAGGAAAAGACACGTATGATGAAGCGGAGATTCAATATTTGTTTTCCGAAATCGATAAAAACCTACTGAAACTAAATCCGTTTGTTATTTCTGAGGTATTTGATTTTAAAGACTCGCCTAGTATTGTACATGATAAAAATTTTGAAATCCCGGCTACAGAATTATTAGAATATATTACCAATTATAGTTATCGACATTATTGGGCAAAAGGAGTAGATAAATTTGAATATAACCCTGATGAGGTAACACGTTTAGGAACCGAGCATGTATGTGTTATTGATGGAAAACGACTTAATTTTACTACAGTTACCAAAAAAACATATGCAGATGAAATCGTGTATGGCGAGCTTACTCATGATATCCCCGTGCATGCGTTGTATCAGTTTTTTATTATAAAACCTACATCAAGCAACACATGTAAACTCACTTTGGAAATATATTTTGAAACTAAATCCTTATTCAAAAAACTTCTTTTATTTTTAGTTATAAAACGATCTATCAGTAAAGGAACGAAGACGTCTCTTAATAATCTTGAAGAATTTATAAGAGCTTCCTAATTGATTTTTCGATTAAAGAAGGTCTAAAATGCGTTCTAATTGCATGCCTCGGGATCCTTTAATAAGAATTGCGCCTTCGGTGTTTTTTAGTTTTAGGTGATCTTTGAAATCCTCGTATGATTGAAATTGGTGAATACGAGAATCGTTGCTTTTAGCGTCAAAAAAATTACTTCCGATAAGGTAAATCTCATTTACTGAAGTACTGGATATAAGGTCCAATATTCTTTGATGTTCTACCGAAGCTTCATCTCCTAATTCGAACATATCTCCTAAAAAAGCAATCTTCGAGGTGTAGTTTAATTGGTCAAAATTATGAATCGCAGCCTCCATACTGGTTGGGTTAGCATTGTAGGCATCCAAAATGATAGTGTACTTGTTTTTGGTAATAATCTCTGACCTGTTATTAGAGGGTATATAAGATTGTATTGCCGTTTTGATTTGATGTGTTGTAAGCTTAAAATAAGCTCCAATAGTTATGGCAGCAGCAATATTTGTGAAATTATACACACCGACCAAGTTACTTTTGATACTTTCTTGTTTGTAGTTAACAACTACATTAGGATCTGCACCGGATAATGTAATGGTAACATTTCCTCCATCGGATTGAGAAAAACTATAGCACTTCATTCCAGATGATGCTTTAAGAAGTTTTTCGTCTTCTTTGTTTACAAAAACAAACTTGTTATGCTTTTTGAGATATGCATACAGTTCAGTTTTTCCTTTCAAAACTCCTTCAAGGCTACCAAAACCTTCTAGGTGTGCTTTGCCTATATTGGTGATGTATCCATAATCAGGTTTGGCAATTGAGCACAAATTTTCAATTTCTCCAATGTGATTAGCGCCCATTTCTACAATACCAATTTGGGTGTCGGTAGTCATTGATAAAAGAGTTAAGGGTACTCCTATATGATTATTCAAATTACCAATCGTAGCGGTAGTCTTGTAGCCCAAAGAAAGAACACCGTTTATTAGCTCTTTTGTGGTAGTTTTTCCATTACTACCCGTAAGCGCAATAATAGGTATGTCAAGATATTCCCGGTGGTAAGAAGCCAAATCTTGTAAGGTTTTTAGAACATCTTCAACAAGAATATATTTTTCGGATAATTTAAATTCAATTTCATCAATAATAGCGTAAGAAGCTCCAAGTTCGAGTGCTTTTTTAGCATATGTGTTTCCATTAAAATTTTCTCCTTTTAAGGCAAAGAATAAAGTATTGTCTTTAATTTTTCTGGTATCTGTACAAACACCAGAACTATTAGTAAATAATTGATGTATTTGAGAAATGGTCATATAATAAATAGTATGATGTTAAAAAGCCCTGACAGTAATGTACAGGGCTTTTTATTTATAACGAACTTTAATATACTTCTATATTTATCTTCTTGGCTTTTGGTGTCTAGGAGTCTTTTTCTTTTTGGCCTTAGTACCAACTCTAGACATTGCATTTCTGAAACCAATGTAATCTGTTGCCATATCTTGCGGCATAAATCTTCTTTGTGCAGGGTCTAACCAATATGCTCTATCTTTCCATGAACCACCTTTGTATACACGAACGTTGTCATCTACAATAGTAGTTCTTTTACTAGACTCATCATATCTTCTGTCTAGTTTTGTGCTATCCTCTGCACCAGGTCCTACGTAATGTATAGGAGCATTGTACATCCTTCTGTTTGGAGTACTTTCATCCTGATACCCTTCATAGTACCTAGAAGAACTTTTATCACCATCCCTGTAGTTTCTATTATCACTATCAGTAAAGTTAGTTCTCATGTACGTCTCGTTTTCATCGATAGGTACTTGCAAAATTCCACCTGGTAATACTCTGGCAATAATTTTACCATTACTAAGAGTATCATACACAATAGAATCCGTCATAACTACTTTAACTGTTCCATCAGGATTAATTGCATTTTTGGTATATACGTTACCTCTATAGTAATTAAAATCATTGTATTCGTCATCTACGATAGGTCTGTATACATCCGCTACCCACTCGGCAACGTTTCCTGCCATGTCATATAATCCGTAATCATTAGGATCATAAGATTTTACAGGAGCCGTAATATCTGCACCATCATCACTCCATCCAGCGATACCACCATAATCACCATCTCCTTGTTTGAAGTTAGCTAATTGGTCTCCACGAGTTCTTCTTTTTCCCGAACGAGTGTATTTCCCACTCCATGGATATTTTTTTCTACCTCTATATATATTATAACTTCTAATTTCTACAAGTCCTAAAGCAGCGTATTCCCACTCAGCTTCAGTCGGTAGTCTATATTTAGGAAGTAATAATCCATCTTTACGTTGGATATATAGACCAGTTGAGTCATTAGTTTTTTCATATTTTTCTGAAGCTCTACCACCTCTGATAGCTTCGTCATTACCACCATATGTTTGCGAAGGAGCATTAAGATACGTTTCCGTATCGAATGTGCTTTCTGCAGAAACATCTTCAAAAGGAGCATTTTCTTTAATTACATTTTCTTCTTCAAGAATTCTTTCATTAACGCGATTTGTTCTCCAATTACTAAATTCTACGGCTTGTATCCAGTTTACACCTACCACAGGGTAATCTGCATAAGCGGGATGACGTAAATAGTTATTCGTCATCATTTCATTGAATCCCAAACGATTTCTCCATACCAAAGTATCAGGAAGAGCACCATAATAGATATTTCTATATTTTGGTTCTGTAGGAGGATAAACACCTTTTAACCAATCTAAATATTCTAAATACATTACATTGGTAACTTCCGTTTCATCCATATAGAATGATTGTACGTGTTGCTGGGTAGGGGTATTGTTCCAGTCGTGCATTACATCATCTTGAACACGACCCATAGTGAAGGTACCACCTTCAATAAAAACTAAACCTGGACCTGTTTCTTGTTCTTTGTAATTTGTATTTACTTGAAATCCGCCGTCTTTGGAATTATATTTCCAACCTGTGGCTCTTGAACTACTCCCATAATCGTTCTTAGAACAACTAAATAGTAAAACACTAACGGAAAGTGCCATTAGCGACTTAAAAATAAACGCGTTTTTCATAATCTTAAGTTCGTTAAAGTAGAAATTAGGGCTCGCAATATAACAATAAACGTTAAATTTAGCCTAAATTTTTTAAAATATTATCAATTCATTATTTTTTATGAATTTCCAACGACTTTGGTTTAACGCAATATTTTATGGTTTATTATTTATTTCTAAATAAAAACTGCAAAAATTTAATTGATCTTCAAAAAACAGTTTTCCCGTAATAAAAAGTAGTATCTGCCGTAAACAGAGAATGATTTTTGTTTTTTTTTAAAAATATTTTTCTTCATGTAATTTGAGATTATGAAAAGATATTTAAAATTTCTATTAAATAAGTCGATGCAATTAATCACACTTAGCATTATCTTATTATATGTAATAAAGGATATATTACTAATTACAGTATAGATGGGCCTTGATTGTGGTTTAGGTATGCCCATTCATGTATAGTATATTCTTCAATATTTAATAAACAATCTCTTTTTCTTTACATTACTATTGATGTATAATATAAGATATCGACAAATTTTACGTTAAGAAAAGAGTGAGTTTGAAAAAAATTAAATGGCTCACTATTTTTTAATCACTAAATAACTATATATTTGTCAAACTCAATTTTTGCAGGTATGAAAAAAACATTTATTCTTGGTCTTGTCTCTTTAATGCTTTCTAACGTCAATGTAAAAGCACAAGAAAATAGAGCAATTACGACAGCTACACCATTTTTATTAATTGCTGCTGATGCAAGAGCGGCAGGTCTAGCAGACCAGGGAGTTGCTACGTCAGCTGATGTATTCTCACAACAGTGGAATCCAGCCAAATATGCATTTATCAAAAGTAAACAAGGAGTTGGTGTGAATTATACACCTTATCTAAGTAATCTTGTAAATGATATATTTTTAGGAAATTTAAACTATTATAATCGTATTAATGAACGAAGTGCTGTTGCTGCTAGTTTCAGATATTTCAGTCTTGGAGATATCGAATTTAGACAAACAGCCGATGGAGCAGCGAATACGCAACGTCCTAATGAGTTTACTTTGGATGTTTCTTATGCGTTAAAGCTTAATGAACGTTTTTCTATGGCGGTTGCGGGTCGATACCTAAGATCTGATTTAAGATTGCAGACCGAAAATGCGGATGATGCAAGTGCTGCAGGGAGTTTTGGAGTAGATATTGCAGGTTTCTATCGAAGTGATGAAATTGCCTTTAATTCTTTTAATGGTAGGTGGAGAGCTGGAGCAACAATCTCTAATATAGGTCCAAAGATCAAATATGATGATGCAGGTCAGGAAAACTTTATTCCTACCAACTTTAGATTAGGAGGTTCTTTTGATTTTATCTTTAATGAGGATAATAGAATTACGCCAACTTTAGAGATTAGTAAATTGTTAGTGCCTACACCTCAAGATTTTGATGGTGATGGAGATATAGACGCTGATGATAATAGAGAATATCAGGATATTAGTGAATTTGGTGCTATTTTTTCTTCTTGGGGAGATGCTGATGGAGGATTTAGCGAAGAATTAAAAGAGATAACTTGGGCACTTGGTGCAGAGTATATGTATAAAGAAGTTTTCGCTTTTAGATCTGGATTCTTTCATGAAAGTGATGAAAAAGGAGCGCGTCAGTTTCTTTCTATGGGTGCAGGATTTAAATATAACATTGTTAATTTAGATGTTTCGTACCTGTTCTCAACGTCATCTGTAAGAAGCCCACTTGAAGGAACTCTTCGTTTTGGTCTTACATTTAACTTTGGTGATGAATATACTGACTAATACATAACGTATTACCAATTTAGATATACAAAAAAGTATCAAGCTTTAAGGTTTGATACTTTTTTTGTTTGTAGTACATTGTGTCCCCATTATTTATAATGAAAATTAAGCAGTAATGAAGGAAATCAAAGTAACATCCGTTTTACAAGTATATGATTCACTAGATGAGTTACCCAAAGATATTCAAGAATTAATGCATCAATCTATGGTGATTAGGGACAAAGCATATGCTCCCTATTCAGAATTTTGGGTAGGTGCAGCTTTATTATTGGAAAACGGAGAGGTTGTTTTAGGTAATAATCAAGAAAATGCTTGTTATCCCTCGGGCTTGTGTGCAGAACGAACAGCTATCTATTATGCGGGGGCTAATTATCCAGGTGTTTCGATTTTAAAAATGGCACTTTGCGCCAAATCTTTGAAATATCAATTAGTAACACCAACACCTCCTTGTGGAGCATGTAGACAAGCTATTGCCGAATATGAAGTAAAGCAAGAGGCTCCTATAGAGATTTATTTTATGGGAGAAACAGGAAAAGTAGTGAAATCTTCATCTTTATCTAATTTATTACCTCTTATTTTTGATAATTCGTATTTATAACGTTTTCGTTGATTTTATCAGCAAACTGCTTTTCCCTTAATCCCGAATATGTTATTTTTGTTTTTCGTTCTTCCAAAAGTTAAGGGGAAGATGAAGCGATTACTAGTTTCATAACTAGTTTTTTATACATATCTCAGCACAATTGTAAATGAAAAAAATAACCAAAGAAATTTACCTGAATTGGTACGAAGAAATGCTCTTCTGGCGAAAGTTCGAAGATAAATTAGCACAAGTTTATATTCAACAAAAAGTAAGAGGGTTTTTGCATCTCTATAATGGTCAAGAAGCTATACTTGCCGGAGCGTTGCATGCAATGGATCTTACAAAAGATAAAATGATCACGGCTTACCGTAATCATGTGCAGCCTATTGGTATGGGAGTTGATCCTAAACGAGTAATGGCAGAGTTGTACGGAAAAGCTACAGGTACTTCTCAGGGCCTAGGTGGGTCTATGCATATTTTTTCAAAGGAGTATAGATTTTATGGAGGTCATGGTATCGTAGGAGGTCAAATTCCTTTGGGAGCTGGTTTGGCATTCGCCGACAAGTATCACAAAAGAGATGCAGTTACGCTCACATTTATGGGAGATGGTGCTACACGTCAGGGTTCGCTACATGAAACATTCAACCTGGCAATGCTTTGGAATTTACCTGTTGTTTTTTGTGTAGAGAATAATGGATACGCTATGGGAACCTCGGTAGAGAGAACAGCTAATCATACTGATATCTGGAAATTAGGATTAGGGTATGAAATGCCATGTGGTCCTGTAGATGCCATGAACCCTGTAAAGGTGGCCGAGGCAATGGATGAAGCCATTACTAGAGCTAGAACCGGAGGAGGACCAACATTTCTTGAATTAAAGACCTATCGATATAGAGGGCATTCTATGAGTGATGCTCAAAAATATCGTACCAAAGAAGAAGTTGCTGAGTATCAAAAGATAGATCCAATTACTCAAGTATTGGATGTTATCAAAGAAAAAAAGTATGCTACAGAGGATGAGATTGCAACTATCGATAAACGAGTAAAAGATAGAGTTGCCGAATGTCAAAAATTTGCTGAAGATTCACCATTCCCCGAAAAGAATGTGATGTATGATGTAGTTTACGAACAAGATGATTATCCGTTTTTATCACACAAACCACAATAGATTATGGCTACAGTAATAAATATGCCGCGATTAAGCGACACTATGGAAGAAGGAGTTGTTGCAAAGTGGCTCGTTAAAAAAGGAGATAAAATTAGTGAAGGAGATATACTTGCAGAGATAGAAACTGATAAAGCTACAATGGAATTTGAATCCTTTTATGATGGTACATTACTTCATATAGGTATTCAAGAAGGAGAAACAGCTCCTGTAGATCAGCTTTTGGCAATCATTGGTGATGAAGGAGAAGATATTTCTGGTTTATTAAATGGAGGAAGTCCAGCATCTAAAACTGAGGAACCAAAAACAGAAAATATTGAAGAATCTACTTCTGGCTCTTCCGAATCTACCGAGATTCCTGAGGGAGTAGAAATTATTACAATGCCTCGTCTTAGTGATACTATGGAAGAAGGTACTGTTGCTTCTTGGTTAAAAAAAGTAGGAGATACTGTTGAAGAAGGAGATATCCTTGCAGAGATAGAAACTGATAAGGCAACGATGGAGTTCGAGTCCTTTTATAATGGTACCTTATTGCATATTGGTATTGAAGAAGGGCAAACTGCAGCTGTAGATGTGTTATTAGCCATAATTGGACCTGCTGGAACAGATGTTTCAGGTTTAAAAGACGGTGTTAGTAAACCGACTGCTACAACAAAATCAGAGACTGCGCCGGTTGAAGAAACAAAAACCGAATCAAAACCGATGCCTACTACTACAGCAAGTGGAGGAAGAATAATAGCTTCTCCATTGGCAAAGAAGATAGCTAGTGATAAGGGGATAGATTTATCTCAAATTAAAGGTACTGGTGAGAATGGGCGCATCGTAAAAAAAGATGTAGAATCCTATACTCCGGCAGCGGTAACTGCCGCTCCAGCAGCTGAAAAAGAAGCTGCTTCTGCACCAGTACAGACTTTTATTCCTGCAGGAGAAGAAAGTTTTGAAGAGGTTAAAAATTCGCAAATGCGTAAAGCAATTGCAAGAGGCTTATCGGCTTCTAAATTTAATGCGCCACATTACTATCTTACAATAGAAGTTGACATGCAAAACGCGATGGCTTCACGTAAAAACATTAATGAGTTGCCAGATACCAAAGTATCTTTTAACGATATGGTGGTTAAAGCATGTGCTATGGCTTTGCGTAAACATCCTCAGGTAAATACGCAATGGAAAGACGATGTGACTAGATATGCAAAGCATATCAATATAGGTGTAGCTGTAGCTGTTCCAGATGGATTAGTAGTACCAGTATTGCCTTTTACAGATCAAATGTCATTGACCCAAATAGGAGCTTCTGTTAAAGAATTGGCAGTTAAGGCCAGGAATAAAAAACTTACCCCACAAGAGATGAGTGGTAGCACGTTTACAGTATCTAATTTGGGTATGTTTGGTATTCAGGAATTCACCTCGATTATCAATCAACCTAACTCAGCCATTTTATCGGTAGGTGCGATTGTTCAAAAACCTGTAGTTAAAGATGGTCAAATCGTTGTTGGTAATACAATGAAAGTTACTTTGGCATGCGATCATAGAACAGTAGATGGAGCATCTGGAGCACAATTTTTACAAACATTGAAACAATATCTAGAGAACCCAGTTACAATGCTGGCTTAAATGATAAAAACAAAATAGATTTATTACTTATCCCACTTCAGTAGAAGTGGGATTTTTTTATCTTTATCAAAAACATATTTTTATGAAACGTTATATAGGTTTACTCTTGATTTCAATTGTATTTGTTAATTGTAAAGAAGCAACTTCTGCTCAACAACAGGTTAAAATCAGAGAAACTCAAGCTTCAGAGATAAAAGATATTATGAGTTTGCTTGCTAGTGACGAATTAGGAGGTAGAGATACCGGAAGTGAAGGGTTAGAAAAAGCAGCGTTATTTGTTGAAAAAGAATTTAAGAGTGCCGGAATAGAACCTTATTTTGAAACCTACAGAAATGTATTTGATGCCAAAGGTACTGAGACCTTTAATGTGGTTGGTTTTCTGAAAGGAACAGATGAAAAGTTAGCCAACGAGTTCATTGTTCTGGGAGCTCATCTTGATCATATAGGCACAGGAAAAGAGGTCGATGGCGATACTATTGCAAATGGAGCCAATGATAATGCTGCAGGAAGCACGGCTGTAATAGCATTGGCAAAACAATTAGCTCAACTCAAAAATAATAAAAGAAGCATTCTTTTTGTGCTTTTTGGTGCCGAAGAAAGAGGACTGCTCGGATCTAAGCATCTGGCAAAGGTGTTAAAAGAAAAAAATATTGACTTATATACTATGGTTAACTTTGAAATGATCGGGGTGCCTTTAAATGAGAAATCATATCAGGCATATATTACAGGGTACGAAAAATCAAATATGGCTGCAAAGATCAATGAGTATTCGGGTAATGAACTTATAGGTTTTTTGCCTAAAGCAAAAGAGTTTCAGTTGTTTCAAAGAAGTGATAATTACCCGTTTTATAAAGAATTTAACGTTCCGTGCCAAACCATTTCGACTTTTGACTTTACAAATTATCAATATTATCACCATGTAGATGATGAGGTGTCCGAGATGAATTTTGAGTTTATGGCAACCCTTATAAATGCATGTTTACCTTCGATATTAAAAATAAGTAATACGCCAACAAAAGAAATTAAACTAAACTAATCTGAAGTTTGAGTTGTACTATGAAAAATGTAATCATTACTGGAGCGAGTAGAGGAATTGGATATGAGTTGGCGAAACTTTTGGCGGATGAAGGACACCGGGTTTTGGCTTTGTCGAGAAATGAGAAACCCATAAAAAAAATAGGCCATAAGAATATAGAAACATTTTCTTTTGATATCTGCCAGGCCGCTGATCTAAAACAAATGATCGATTATGTTTCAGAAAAATGGAAACAAGTCGATATTTTAATCAATAATGCTGGTAAATTATTAAATAAACCATTTGCAGAAATTTCTTCGCAAGAATTTGAAGAGGTGTATAAAGTGAATGTTTTCGGAGTCGCCGAAATCACAAGGGTGTTAATTCCTTATATGAAATCGGGAAGTCATGTAGTTACCGTAAGTAGTATGGGCGGAATTCAAGGAAGTATGAAATTTCCGGGCTTAGCAGCGTATAGTTCGAGTAAAGGTGCTGTGATTACATTAAGTGAGTTATTGGCCGAAGAATATAAAGAAAGCGGTATTGCATTTAACGTTTTGGCACTAGGAGCCGTACAGACCGAAATGTTAGAAGAGGCATTTCCTGGATATCAGGCTCCGCTTACCGCAATAGAAATGGCTACATATATCAAAGATTTTTCGTTAACAGCTAATAAGTTTTATAACGGAAAAGTGCTTCAGGTATCAAGCAGTACACCGTAATAGTATTAGGATTTACAATTGGCTAAAATTTCTTTTTGGATTACTTTTTTTGAAGATACATCTGTAAAAGTAAAGTTAATCAAGTATGTGTGCTTACCTTTTACTTTGTTTGTAGTAGGTTTTGCCGTTAAACTTAATTTATAGGTATCACTTTGGTACGTTTCACTCCACGAAGCACCATTTTTTCTATTCGGAGATCTGGATTTTGATATTGGGATTAAATATTTTTCTGTGTTTTTTCCTAGCTGGATGATTGCGGTAGTATTGTCTTTAAAACGCCCAAAATATAATTTTTTAAAAGAGCTGTTTTTGGCAGGGATCATAAATAGACAATCGCATGCATTAACCTCTTCCCAGGTAAAACTTAAATCTCGAATAGAAAATCTTTCTACATGCAAAGGTTTTGAATCATCTTTAGGCTTTTTAGAGGTTATTTTTGGTAATTGAGGTGTAAAAGACATTTTTGTAGTCTTTAATTGCTCTCCATCGACCATCATTTCTGAAGTTTTGATATACGTAATTATGGTATCGGTTTTTGTCTCGTAAACGACTTTCGTTTTTACCGACTTTACAGAATCTGAAACAATTTCAAAAGGTGAAATCAAATGAACTTCTTTTACTTTGGTATCAGTTATAGCGGGATATAGACTTTGTATACTTGGATCAATATCAAAATCTGGATGAGTATCTGCCAGCACTTTTTTGTCGACAATTTCTTTTAATTTTTGTAAAATCAAAATCGAATAAGCTTCTTCTTCAGATACTAAACTGGTTTCTTCTTCGGTTTTTAAAACTTCAGTATCCGATTCGGCTTCTTTCGAACTGTTGTTAGCACAGCCAATACATACTAATAACCCGACAATATATAAAAACTGAATTCTCATGATTTTACTCGAAATTTTAGTTTAACAATTTGTCCATCGGCTCTTCTGGATTCTATAATCTCAATGTTCTTTAAACTTCGAGTAGGTGTCGTTAGTGTATTAATGAATTTATTTTTATCATATATTTCTATCCCTAGACCATGTGGTAATACCTGAAAAATAGTGGCGTCATTGGCAATCATTTCTGCCAATTCTTTTCTTCTATTTTTCCAATCATCAACCTTTCCATTGGCATAATAATGAAGCATTAATGCATAATCATCGGTTTGCATTTGCAAGCGTTCTTGATTTGTAGAAGAGGCTAGTCTGTATATAGTATCTGTTTTGTGATAAGGAGATTGTACAATAAAATGAATAAAATCATCCTTTGTTTTCCATGCAAAGCACCCAGTGCTATCGCTTTTGGTGTAAAAAGGTGATTGCTTATTGTTTAAAATAACAATATCTATAGGTATATTTTGAATTGGCTCATTCCTATCTTGATCAATAAAACAAAAACTAAAAGTGTTTTGCATCGGAATTAAAAAGTAAATACAGACCAAAGCAGCGATTCCTATTATAACGAATAGGATTTTTTTGTTTATATCGTGATTTCCAGTTGCTTTTACGGTATGCCTGGTTCTGAAATCACTCCAGTTTTGATAATCGCAATATTGAGATAGTATATTTAAGATATCTATACGTGGTAACTTTTCTGCACTGTTTTTAAAATAACTGTAAAAAGATTTTTCACTAATCGATGCGTTAACTTTGCTGTGTAAGTCCTCTTGAAACAGAACAATATCTTGCCCTTTCCATTCAGAAATATCCGGATTAGAAGCATTGTTTTTCTTTAAAAACTGTTGCGTTACAGCTTTTTTAAGAAGATCGAATAGTATTTTGTCTTCAGAGACGATAAGGTTATAGTTTTGATAATAAGTGTTTTACGTTTTGTAAAATACTTTACAAATATTTTGCAAGAACTCTACAAGGTATAAAAGTGCACTCCTAATATGTTTGTTTTCAGTATAACAAGATAAAAAATATAAAAAATGAATACGTTAAAATTAATTAAAGTATTAGGAGTTGGATTAGTAGCAGTATCGATTAGCTTATCCTGTTCTAATAATGCGGGCAAATATGAAGCATCATCGGAGCGTATTTTACTTCAGGAAACCGGAGAGACAGCCGACTTAAACGCGTTTCAATTAGAAAAGCCTGATATTATCGAAAACAAAAAAGCAACCCGCGAAAAGGATGTAGTCGATATACATACCAAAATAATTAGAAATGCGAATTGTAAAATCAAAGTAGAACGGGTTGAAGAAGCAACAAAACAGGCAAAACAATTGGCATCAAAATATAACGGATATGTTTCTGATGAGCGTTTCACAAACACAAATTATTCCAAAGAAAATAGATTTACTATTAGAGTTCCTCAGGATAAGTTTGACCTCGTTTTGGATAGTATATGTAAACTTGCTGAGTTTGTGGATTACAAAAATATAACTACCGTAGATGTTAGTGAAGAATATGTAGATATTACATCAAGATTAAAAACAAAGTTAAAGGTTAAAGAGCGATATGAGGAGATATTAAGAAATAAAGCTAAAACGGTAGAGGATTTACTAAAGACCGAAGATAAACTAAGGCAAATTCAGGAAGAAATAGAGTCGGCTAAAGGAAGATTAAATTATTTATCCAACAGAGTGGCGTATAGTACGATTCAATTAGATGTGTATGAAACTGTAGTGCCTATTACAGAGCCGCAAGAGTATACACCAGGCTTTTTAAGTAAGGCTCAAAAAGGATTATCATTTGGGTGGTCTATTATAGAAAACCTAACCTTGGTATTGTTCTATATTTGGCCTTTTATTTTATTGATAGGATTTGTGGTAGTTTATTATAAATGGTTTCGGAAAACAAATTCGAAAAAACAATCTAAGTAAAAAGTTGTTTTTCGATTAAGACGGGTTAAATAATCTTTTTAGAACCCGTCTTATTTCGTATTTTTCCCTCGTGAAAGAAATTCTTGCAAGATATATTCCTGAACGTGCCTTAATACCAGCATTTGACTTGATTGTAAAATGTAATGTTCACCTCAAGATTGTGAATGAACGAGTAACTCGACACGGTGATTATCGTAAAATGGCAGATGGCAGACATCAAATTACCGTTAATGCCTCGCTAAATAAATATCGATTTTTGATCACATTAATACATGAAATTGCTCATCTGGTAGCTTTCGAAAAGTATGGCCGATATATAAAACCACATGGTATTGAATGGAAACGCGTTTTTCAACAGTTGATGTTACCGTATATTAACCCAGAAGTTTTTCCTTCAAAATTGTTACCGGTAATTGCAAATCATTTCAAAAACCCAAGAGCAAGTAGTGATACCGATGAAAAACTATCCTTAGCATTAAAACAATTTGATCCCGAAAATGATAAAAGTTATATATTTGAATTACCTTTCGGTAGCACCTTTAGATTGTATAATGGAAAGATCTTTAAAAAAGGCAATAAGAAGATAAAACGTTATGAGTGTGTCGAAATTGCAACAGGTAGAATCTACCTATTTAACCCCAACGCCGAAGTAGAATTATTACATTAATTATGAATAAAAATTATTACGCCGTATTAATGGCAGGAGGAGTGGGATCTCGATTTTGGCCAGTAAGTACTACTGATTTCCCTAAACAGTTTCATGACATGCTGGGAACTGGAGAAACGTTGATTCAAAAAACATTCTCTCGTTTGTCCAAAATAATTCCCGCCCAAAATATCTACATATTAACCAATGAGCGTTATAATGATCTGGTATTAGAGCAATTACCTCAGGTACGACCAAAACAGGTGGTTACAGAACCTGCAATGCGTAATACAGCTCCTTGTATTCTTTATGCCTCTATGAAGATTCAAAAAGAAAACCCAAATGCCGTAATGGTTGTTGCTCCTAGTGATCATTGGATTGAAGATGAAAATGCTTTTATCTCGAACTTAGAAAGCTGTTTTAAAGCGTGTGCCAATCAAGATATACTAATGACCTTAGGAATTCAACCATCATTTGCCAATACAGGATATGGTTATATAAAATATCAAAGAGTAGAGGATGCTGTAAAGAAAGTAGACCAGTTTACAGAAAAACCAGATTATGAAACGGCGAAGAAGTTTCTTAATGAAGGAAACTATTTATGGAATGCCGGAATATTTATTTGGAGCGCAAATAGTATCATAAGCGCTTTTGCTACTTTTCAAAAAAAGATGACCGCTTTATTCGAAAAAGGATCACTTATCTATAATACCGAACAGGAAAACGATTTTATTAGTTCTAATTACCCTCTTGCAGAGAATATCTCGATAGATTATGCTATTTTAGAAAAAGCAGAAAATGTGTACGTATTACCGGCAAATTTTGATTGGAACGACCTTGGTACTTGGGGATCACTTTATGATAAATTAGATAAAAATGATGATAAAAATGCTGTTGTTAATGCACGCGTATTATCTCAAGAATCGTCTGGTAATATGATTAGAACTGCTGTAGACAAAATTGTAGTTGTTGATGGTCTCGAGGATTATATTATTGTTGATAAAGAAGAAGTATTATTAATATACCCTAAGAAAAAAGAGCAGGACATTAAGAAAATGCTTAATAAAGTAAAAGATACATACGGAGAACAATACGGATAATTAGAATGGAAGAAAATAGAGGAGAATTTAAAAATCAAACCCAAGATGAGAAGGTAGAACAGCAAAAAGAAGCTGTAAAGAAAGATGCTAAAGGCTTATTTAGAAGTTTTTCAACCTTTTTAAAGGAATTACTCGATTTTCGTAATGATACCGATAGAGAAAGTACTATCGAATTAATAAAAGCTGATATTCCTTTTAAAGGAGCAACAGCTTGGATTTTAATTTGTTCTATATTCATTGCATCTATTGGTCTTAATGCTAATTCTATTCCGGTAGTGATTGGGGCCATGTTAATATCCCCACTAATGGGACCGATATTAGGAATGGGAATGTCAATAGCCGTAAATGATATCGATACACTAAAAAAATCACTTGTCAATTTTGTAGTGATGGTCGTACTTAGTGTTATAACCGCTTGGTTGTTTTTTTGGTTATTTCCGCTCAAAGAAGAATCCTCAGAACTATTAGCACGTACAAAACCAGATATAAGGGATGTATTGATTGCATTTTTTGGTGGTATGGCATTGATTATTGCCCGTACAAAAAAAGGCACTATAGCCAGTGTGATTTTTGGTGTTGCAATTGCTACAGCTTTAATGCCACCTCTATGTACTGTTGGTTTTGGGTTAGCAATACAAAATTATGATTATGCGTTAGGAGCAATTTATCTTTTTATAATCAATACTATTTTTATAGGGTTGGCAACGTTCTTGGTTCTAAAACTATTAAGGTTTCCGATGATTCGATATGCAAATTCGGCTAAAAGAAAACTTACAGCAAGAATAGCATCTATTCTTGCCGTGATAGTTATGATACCAGCCGTATATACCTTTTGGGTAACTCTTAACGAAAGTAAAGCCTTTGGAGATTATGAAAGCTTTATCGCTAACGAAGTAGATGCTAATGAAAATTTATACTTAAGAAAACCTATTTATGATTATAATAATAAAACATTAAAATTGTTTTTTGATGGCGAGATTTCTGAAGCTACAGCAAGTGATTTGCATAACGAAATCTTAAAATATGAAAGCATTAAAGATTTCACTTTAACAGTTAGAGGGAATAAAGCGAGAGGTATTGATCAGGTGTCTAAGGCATATGATAGGTCTATAGAGCAAATAAATCGCTTAGAAAAAGAAAATGATAAACTGTTAAATGAAATAGAAGATCTAAAAATTCAAATCGCAGGATTAGAAACTAATTTAAGAGAGGCAAATAAAATTGTTCCTGTTAAAGTATTACCGTATGCGAGTATTGCCAAAGATGCAAAAATTAGATTTCCTGACTTAGAAACTTTAGGATATGGCGAAGTGTTACGATCTAATTTCTTAAAGGTGGATACCGTAAAAGTAATCTTTCCAAAATGGAAATTTCAGATTTCAGATAGTTTAAATGCTATTAGAACAAACTCATTACATCGTTGGATTACCAAAGAGATAAAAGCTGATACTTTGTATGTAGAGTAATATCTCTGTTAAGAATTTACGAGATTTTGGGCATGTAAGAGTGTTTGTATTGTAAGTTAACTCTTTTTTTGATAAATTAATAAGATGAAAAAATTGCAACTTATTCTCGTATATGTTATATGCTCTTTGTATTCAGGGTATGCGCAAAATGATACAATACCTGACCTTGAACCTTATTTTTCGGCAATGATGGTTAAGGATATGGATAGTTCGTTGTTGTGGTACACAAAAAATCTAGGCTTTAGTGTCTTAAATGAAAATGAGGTAAAAACGATAGGGTTACGACAAGCAAATCTTAAAAGAGGAAATATTTTAATTGAATTAATCGAATTAAAATCAGCGGTTTCTCCCAAAAATGTAATACCTAATTTTAATAATAAAACACGGTTAATTGGATTCTTTAAAATCGGTTTCTTAGTTTCAGATTTTCAGAAATGGATAAATCATTTAAAAAAATCTGACGTTAATTTTTATGGAAAAGAAGTAATAGATCCTATTTCTGGTAAAAAAATGATAATTATTCTTGATCCTGATGGTAATCGCATTCAGATTTTTGAGAAATAATGTATACAATAACTTTCTTAAACATTGTAATTATGATTTTAAAAAGAATTGTAATCCAAATGTATACTCTTAAGTTGTTTTAGTGGTAAATCATGATTTAATTTCAGTTGATGAGAATAAGTATTTTAAGAGAAAATCTGGTAAATAGATATAAAGCAAAATTTACTCCAAACCCGAAAGGAGAAGGATACATTTATTATGCTTCTGAAACTTCTAACGGTTACGAATGTAGTAACGTACAGGCAAAAGAATATATAGGGGCATATGCCAAAACTTTAAAAAAATACTCTCGGCTTATGATTTTATGGATTATAATAGCAGCAATTGCTATGGGAGTGATCCAGGGTTTTAAGTTTTATATGTTTAGCAAATTTGAAATGGCAATGTATTTCATTCTTCCGCTACCTATAATTGTGACCAAAGTGATGCAGGTTTATAATGCGCCAAAAGCATTACAAAGAGGAAAGCAGCTATCTGGAGTGAGAGACCGAAAGGAGATTATCGATTCAAGAATAAAATCGATAAACTCAAGTATGCTCTATACGGGATTGGGTATTGCTATTCTTGGAGTTTATGTAACGATAACAGATGATCAATTCGTAAATAAAATAGGTTATATAACACTTTTTGCACTACTTATTCTATGTTTTATCTACATTCTTTGGCGAAAAAACAAAATATCAAAACAAGAATCAAAAATTCTAGATTTGCAGCGAGTACAGAGTTCTGGTGCTACCGAGATAGAATACGTCTCGCAGCACATCTTTGTAGAAAATGAAGAGTTCTTTTTTAACAAAATTACCAGAAGTATGCCAAAAAGAACTAGAACAGATTTTTGGAATAAAATTGAAAAACTAGAAAAGAATGATTTTAGAGTTTTTGAAGTGTTGCATTGTAATACTATACGTAAAGGTCATACTTCTTTTCATGTAGATTGGAAGGATACAGAGACGATGCTATATGCTATTAATGAGATCAATAAAGTACTGAAACTAGAAGAGTTTAAGCCTAATAACTTACCACTTAGTAATGAACGAATTCTTAAAAACTATCACGAATGGCTTGTAGAAAAAGAATATTGGCTTTGGCAAATAACCCATGGAGGTGATTTTTATGCAGGTTTTGTAGTACGGCCAAAGGATATGGAGTTATAAGCCTTTTATTTGAGCGTTTCTTACTTTTTTAAATAAATTCGACGAATACACAAAATCGGTAACTGCTTTGTTATCGGTTTTAAATATTTGAGTTTTATCGCCTTCCCATTCTAAATAACCATTTTTAAGGAAAACAATTTTCTCTCCTATTTCCATCACCGAATTCATATCATGTGTATTAATTACGGTGGTGATATCGTATTCTTCGGTAATTTCTTTAATAAGATTATCAATAACAATAGCGGTTCTAGGGTCTAATCCTGAGTTTGGTTCATCACAAAAAAGATATTTTGGTCGCGTAACAATAGCGCGGGCTATAGCAACTCGTTTTTGCATACCACCGCTAATCTCTGAAGGAAGTTTTTTTTCGGCATTTTCAAGGTTTACTCGTTTTAATACCTCGTGTACTCTTTCGAGCATTTCTTCTTTCTTTTGTTTGGTAAACATCATTAAAGGAAACATCACATTTTCTTCTACGGTCATAGAATCAAACAAAGCACTACCCTGAAAAACCATCCCCATCTGTTCTCTAAGATCCCTTTGCTGTTGTTCATTAAGTTCAGAATAGGTCGCGCCATCATAACAAATAGCACCTGTTTCTGGAGTGAATAGGCCAAGTAAGCATTTTAAAAAAACTGTTTTTCCACTACCACTAGTACCAATAATCAGATTAGTCATACCACGATCAAAAGTAGTGGTGATTCCTTTTAGAATCTCTTCGCCATTAAAGCCTTTATGTAAATTAGTTACCTCTATCATTAGCTTAATAGTAATTGGGTGAGTACATAATTTGATATAATGATTACTACGGTAGTCCAAACAAAGGCAGATGTACTAGCTTTACCAACTTCGAGCGCCCCACCTTTCATATAATAACCATGAAATGAAGGAATGGTTGCTAATAAGAACGCAAACAAAAAGGTTTTTATAAAAGCATATGTCAGATGATAAGGGATAAACTCTTCTCGCAATCCAGTTAAAAAATCTGTACTCGATACAAACCCACCATAAACTCCTGCTGCATAGGCTCCAAAAACCCCCACAAACATTGCAATGGCGATAACAAAAGGATAGGTAAACATGGCTATGATTTTTGGAAATACGAGATAATTTAATGAGTTAATACCCATTACTTCTAGGGCATCGATTTGCTCCGTAACCCTCATAGTCCCAATACTCGATGTAATAAAAGAGCCTACTTTACCCGCCATAATTACCGAAATAAAAGTAGGGGCAAACTCCAAAATAACAGACTGTCGGGATGCAAAGGCAATTAGTTTTTTCGGAATTAAAGGATTTGTAAGATTAAGTGCCGTTTGGATAGCAACTACTGCCCCAATAAAGAAAGCTAGAAATACGGTAATCCCTAATGAGCCAATAATTAAGTCATCAATCTCTTTAAAGATTAAGTTTCTTAATACCGAGCCTTTAGTCATTCTACTAAAAACCCCTTTCAACATTAAAAAGTAACGACCGATATCGTCGAGGTAAAACATACATTCTTTATTAGATAAGCTAAAATAGAAAAAAAAACAGCTACAACATTTAACCTTGCATTAAAGTTTTACATTTGTACAAATAGTACATTTACCATTTAAAATTGAAAGCGTAATGATAAAAAGAATATTTCTGGTAACCTTTTTGGTAATGTTATCAATCCCATGTACATCACAAAATAAAGTTGAGATTAATACTTCTCCTAAACTTGTTGTAGGGATTGTAGTTGACCAAATGCGATATGATTACCTAACTCGATTTTATGATCGTTTTGGAGAAGGAGGTTTTAAAAGAATGATCAATGAAGGGTATAACTGTAAAAACAATCATTTTAATTATGTGCCAACATATACCGGTCCAGGTCATGCCTCTGTTTATACCGGAACAACACCTCAAAATCATGGAGTGATCTCTAATCATTGGTATGATAAATTTAGTGAGAAAATGGTGTATTGTGCCAGTGACCCATCGGTAAAAGCGGTGGGCTCTGATAGTGAATTAGAAAGAATGTCTCCTCATCGTATGAAAACAACATCGGTTGCAGATCAAAATAGATTGCATACCCAGTTGAAAGGGAAAACGATTGGTATTGCTATTAAAGATCGCGGGGCCATACTACCTGCTGGTCATACAGCTAATGCAGCGTATTGGTTTAGAGGAAAAGATGAAGGGAAATGGATTACCAGTACTTATTATCGAAGTGAATTACCAGATTGGGTTAAAAAATTTAATACATCAGGAAAGGCGGCATCTTATTTTAAAGAATGGAATACATTACATGACATTAATACATATACAGAAAGTGGAGCGGATCAAAATCAATTTGAAGGAGGGTATAAGGGAAAAGAAACTCCGACTTTCCCATATGATTTAGCCAAGTTAAAAGCTGAAAATTCCGGATTTGATATTATTAAGTCTTCGGCTTATGGAAATAGTTTAACCGCAGATTTTGCAATTGAGGCAATAACAGGAGAAGGTTTAGGAGCAGATAATATTACAGACTTTCTTACAGTTAGTTTTTCCAGTACAGATTATGTAGGTCATAATTTTGGAGTAAATTCTAAAGAAATTGAAGATACGTATTTGCGCTTAGATCAAGATTTGGAACGTTTTTTTGTTGCCTTAGATCAAAAAGTTGGTAAGGGGGAATACACGGTGTTTTTAACTGCTGATCATGGTGCGGTTCATGTTCCTTCATACTTAAAATCGGTTAAAATTCCGGCAGGATATTTTGATGCTGATGAGTTTGGTGCAAAAATAGCAGCATTTGCGCATAGCAAATTTGGGGTAAAAGAACTTATCGAAAATACCAGCAATTATCAAGTGTTTTTTAATTATAAAACTTTGAAAGATAACAAAATTGATTCTGAAGATTTACAAAAGGCAATTGCACACTTTATATTGCAAGAGCCTCATATTGATAAAGTGTTTACCAGAAGTCAATTAGAGTCTACAAATTATACATCTGGTATCGCTGCATTGATTCAAAAAGGATTTAATCAAAAACGAAGCGGGGATGTGGTGGTTGTATTAGATCCGGCGGTCATATCATATTCAAAAACGGGTTCTACCCATGGTAGTGGTCTAACTTATGATACTCATGCTCCGTTACTATTTTTTGGACAAGGAATACAAAAAGGTAGTACAACCAAAGAAACACATATTACCGATATAGCGCCCACAATCTCGGCTCTGTTGGGAATTGCTTTTCCAAATGGCGCTACTGGTGATGTGTTGTCGTTTATACTAGAGTAATAGGTAACTATTGTTTTTTTAATTTTTGATATATTGATTGAGCACTTCGTATAGCTCCTTCCATATATCCGCCAAATTGGAGTGCGGTTTCTGCGCCTCCTATGTATAAGTTTTTGTTATATATAGGTGTTTGGTATAATGAATGGCCATTGTTTTGATGTGGTAGTACGAAATGAGCTGCAGGTACAAATGTTTCTGACTCATTTCTCCACACAGATTCTTCGTATTTTAAATATGTCGATGCCTCTGCTCCAAATAGTTTTTGAAGCTGATTTACGACTTTTGATGTTCTATTTTCTTTAGTATCTGTGTAGATGTTGCTTTGTAAAAAGCCTTTAAGTGCATATCGATCGTTTTCATAATTAGAATGATCATACAATTCGGTTATAGGTCCAACATTGCTAAACACGGTACCAGAATAGTTTTTTTCTTTCCAGAAAGGGGTAGAATACGAGAGGCCAAACTTAATAGAATCTCCCATCCAGGTATGGGTTTTATTTGCTATAGTCACAATTTCTTCCGGCAATGCTGGAGAGAATTGTATAGCGTTAACCAATAACATTGGAGGTAGGGTTGAGATTACTTTTTTGGATAGATATTTTTGGTTTTCTGAATGTAAAGTAAACCCATCTTTCGAGGTATAATTGATGGTTTTTATTTTTTCGTTTAGAATGAGTTCCTCAGGATCTAGATGTTTTCCTAGTACATTTATAATTGTATGCGTACCTCCTTTTACTCTATAACTTGGTTGTTGATTTTTTGGTAATTGAATAGGTTGAGGTGGAGCTGTAGATAGCGATTCAAAAAGAGCTATTCCATCCATGAATTGTTCAAATACTGGAGTTTTTAGTTCTTTTAGCAAGAGTAGTAATTCCTGATGTTGCGTGCTTAACCAGGTAGCACCCATTTCTATTGGAGTTTCATTTGCCGAATTTACAGTATGTATTCTTCCACCAATACGATTTCTGGATTCAATAATTCTAAAAGAAATCCTTTCTTTTTTTAATCTATACCCAAGTAATAATCCAGTTAAACCTGCGCCAATAATAAGTACTTCAGTTTTCATGATACGCTAAATATAAAGAGTAAAGCTTCAAAAATCGAAGCTTTACTCTGTGCTTTTTAAATATGGATATTTTTATTTTTCCATTAAATGAGTTCCATGAACAACAGCGGCTCCTGCGCGTAATGCTGCAGCAATAAATGTTGTTTCTGCCAGTTCTTCTTGGGTAGCTCCTGCGTTAATGGCATTTTTTTTATGTATCTCAAGACAATATGGGCATTGCGTGGTTAATGCTACCGCAATAGCCATAAGCTCTTTATATTTAACAGGGATCGCACCCTCCTCTAAAGCAATACTATCAAATGCCTGGAACGCTTTCATTGCCTTTTCTGCATTTTTACCAAGTGTACCTAATTGTTTTAGGTTATTCATGTCGTACATACCGATATCTTTTTTGGGTTAGTTTCTACCTGCAATTACTCCTCCGTCTGTATCCCAAATGGCACCTGTTACCCAAGAAGCTTTGTCAGAAAGTAAAAATGTAATACTATCTGCGATATCTTTGGGAGTTCCGTTTCTTCCTATTGGGTGAAAGTTATTAAATCCAACCAGAGCTTTCTTAGCTTCTTCGGCGCTACCAAAAACACTATCATAAACAGGTGTTTCTACCACTGCAGGAGATACGGCGTTTACTCTGATTCCATGATCAGCTAGCTCCATAGCCAAATGTTGTGTTAATGAGTGTAAACCTGCTTTTTGCATAGAATATGCAGAGGACGGGGTGGCTTTTACTGCCTGTTTTGCCCACATAGAACCTACATTAACGATAGATCCACTGTTGTTTTCTTTCATTTTTTTGGCTGCAGCTTGAGTAATAAAAAAGAAACCTCTGTTGAGGTCTTGATATGAATCATAATCGGCAACGGTATGATCCAAAAAGGCTTTGGGGCCAAAAATACCAGAAGCGTTTACTAAATAGTCTAAGCGATCTAATCCCGCAATTTCATTTATAAGATTGTTTACGCTACTTGTGTTAGTAATGTCTACTTGGTGCTTGATTACGTTACTTGCATCTGAAATTTTGGATACATTTCTACCCACTACGTGTACCGTAGCTCCTCCTTCGATTAATGTTTCTACAGTGGCTTTACCGATTCCGCTTGTTCCACCGATTACTAATGCTCTTTTGTTTTTAAATTGTGTCATTTTGAATATATTTAAATGTTAATAAAATGAACAGACAAGTCTGTCTTTTTTATGATAAAAAAATTATTGAACTATTGTTTTACATAGGGATAATCCTGCCTCAATGGGCCATGGATTTTCATGTAACTTGCTTTCTAAAATTGAACTTTCATATAATAAATAGATCTGCCTCGCTAGCATATCGTTTTTTTGATCAGATTTTTGATCATAGTTTTTTTCGACTAGCTCTTTAATGAAGCCAATAAACTCTTCTTTTTGCTTCTGAATTTCCTTTTTTATCCTTTCGTTATCCTGAGGTAGTTCTGCTACAGTATTTAAGCACCAACAACCATTAAAATCTTTTTGATCAAAGAATTTTTTAAGAAAATCGAATAAAGCAAATAATTGTTTCTTTCCTTCTTTTGTCTGGCTTACAAAACCCTGTATGTCTTTGGTAAATACATTGTTTTTGTGCTGAAGGTATGCTAAACAAATATCTTCCTTAGAAGCAAAGTGATTATATAATGTCGCTTTTGCTATAGATGCTTCTTTTATAATTTCATTAATCCCCGTAAGATTATATCCCTGCCTGTAGAATAAATCTGAAGCTGTTTCGATAATATGTTGTCTTACTTGAGAACGTTTCATGATGCAAATATAAGTAAAAAATTTAAAAACAGACAAGTCTGTCTATTTTTGATAATGTTTTTTGTAAGATAAATTATATAAACTATTGATTTTCAGAATAAAACAATTTTTCTTTCATTTTTTTTATTCGAAGTTTTCTAATAAATTTTCCCTCGGATGTCGATACAAGAAAGGATTTTTTTTTCTTTTTCGCCTTAAAAAAGCCTTTTAAGTAATCCAAAATAAGGATTGGATGTTTTTTAAGAAGAGCCAATTTAAATGATGCAATTGTGGTGATCAAAAACCCATATCTCATTCTGTAAAAAGCTTCTCCTTGCTTATATCTTGCTTTCGAATTATATTTTTGTCCTGTTGGTTTAAGGTGCTTTACCTGCAATGATGCATCTGTCTTTATTTCCCAATTATGATACTGCGCCAATAGTTCGTCTATAGTATCCCATCCCATAGCAAATTTTAAACCATTAATATCTGTAAAACAAGCTTTTCGATATGCTTTTAATGCTCCTCTGATATGATCTTTATTGGTTAAATTTTCTAAAACCCATTTCTGGTTTTTTTCGATATAACAAAAACCACCCGCCATTCCAACTCTTGGATTTTCATTAAAATGAGAAACTATTTTTTCTAAGTAATTAGAAGGAAAAATAAGATCCGCGTCGAATTTACATATAATATCATATGCATCGTCAAGAGTTTGCAGTCCTGCAGAGAAAGCTTGGATTACTTTACTCCCTGGCATATGCTCTTTTGAAGAATTTGTCTCGACCTGCGATATGAAATCAAACCTACTACAAAAGTCATTGACTATGCGCTCTGTATGATCTATAGAATTATCATTTACAACAACAATCTTTTTTGGAAGCAACGTCTGAGAGACTAAGGATGTGAGGGTTTTAGTGATAAAACGTTCTTCATTATGAGCAGGTATGACTATATATATATTCAATACATTAAGAGTTTTTAATTCGCTCTGCATAAACTATATAATATCTCGGAGTAAAAAGTCGAAGTAACGGTCTTAATCCAATTTTTTTTATAGGATGCGTCCATTTATCTCTAGCCTTTATCTCCCAACCAGCTTTTTCTAGTAGCCAATCAAATTGCCAGTCTTCAAATTCGTGATAATGTCGGTCCCAGGGATCTGTTTTACTACGATAAGCAGGAGAAAACCATAATTTTAATGGTATTGAAGCTACTAATTTATCAGCTTCTATATCTTTTAAAACGTTAAAAGGGGCTATCAAATGCTCAAAAATTTCAAAAGCAGTCACCACTTCAGCATCTTTATTTTTTACTGCATCGGTATGGATATCAAGATCTTCTCCAGTAGTATTGTATACTGTATGTCCGTCTTTTTCCATAAATTCTACAAAAGGATTTCTTACTCCTAAATCAAGAATAGTAGTAGGAGAGGGAACATTATTTCTAAGAAATTCTAAAGTTTTTTGATAGCGTTTATGAGGAAAACTTCCTTCGTACATAATGGTGATGAGTTATTGTAGATAGCAAAAATAGACAATTACAAAGACTACCCCTTGTTGTACTCAAAGATTTTTATGGTAACCACTAGTGTTGATATAAAAAAGCATTGATATTCATACCTGCGCCAACACTGGCAAATAGCAATATATCTCCTTTGTTGATCGATTGGTGTTCAATCTTATTGTTTAAAATGAGATCATAAAGTGTTGGTATAGTAGCCACACTACTATTACCCAGCTTCTGGATACTCATAGGCATTATATTTTCAGGGACCTCTTGCCCAAACAAGTTATAGAATCGTTTTACAATAGCTTCGTCCATTTTTTCATTAGCTTGATGTATAAGGATTTTCTTTACATCTTTAATGGTTATATCTGTTTTGTCTAAACAGGCTTTCATAGCCAAGGGTACATGATTTAGGGCAAACTCATATATTTTTCGACCGTGCATCTTGATATACTTATGATCATCATTAAGTGCATTGTTATATGTTTTTCCGAAGAAAAGAAAATTGCTTTCTTCTAAAGTGTATGATGCGCTAATGCTTGAGATTATTCCGCCTGTATCTTTTGTTATCTCTACAATGGCGGCTCCCGCGCCGTCAGAGTATATCATAGAATCTCGGTCATGTTTGTCAATAACACGAGATAATGTTTCGGCCCCGATCACCAGGCACTTTTTTGCCATATTGCTTTTTATAAACGAATGTGCTTGAATAATCCCCTCTATCCAACCGGGGCAACCAAACAATACATCATAGGCTACACAATATGGATTTTTTATTTTTAATTTATGCTTTACTCTTGCAGCAAGACTAGGCACGGTATCGGCCTGGCAAGAATTTTTATCTACATCACCAAAGTTATGAGCAATAATAATATAATCAAGTGTTTCTGCATCAATTTTCGCATTTTGGATAGCTTTTTGAGCAGCAAGAAATGCTAAATCAGATGCGTTTTGCTGGTTGCCAGCATATCTACGCTCTTCAATACCCGTAATTTTTTTGAATTTGTCGATAATAATGGTGGCAGGATGTTCTATTTGGATCCCGTTTCCATTAAAAAATTGATGATGAACAAAATCTTCATTTGTCTCAATTTCAGTAGGGATATAGCTTCCCGTGCCAGTTATCTTAATATTCATCGTACTTGATTATGGGTTACTATAATAAGATACGTCTTCTGAAATATCTGTATTATGCATGCATAATAAAATTACAATGCCCATCGAAGTTTCTAATAGGCTATTTAGAACAAAAAGATGTGATTACTGGATTTTAATTTTCATTACAGTAGCTATAGATAAAGCCCTGGTTTTGATAAGATCTGCTTTGTTTCCCTTAAAATTTTGATCCACTACATTATTAAAAATAGATAACCAGGTTTCAAAATGTACGTCTTTCATCCTTTTTTTATCATTTAAATGTTCATGGATCTTAAGGACATTCTTTTGATAATTACCCTTTCGGAATAGTTGTTGTTCCCAAAAATCTATAATGTGAGGCAGGTGTTCCTCAAGATTTACCTTGGCTACTTTTGCGAAAAAGTCACCAATGATAGGGTTAGAAAATACATCACTGTAAAAAGATCTCATTAAGAACTCTATGTCCTTTCTGGAAGTGATGTCTTTCATTTGATATTTGTTTTAAAAAAAGAGGCGACTACAAAGTCGCCTCTTTTTATTTTTGTTTCAATGTGATTATACTTCAGCTTCCATATATTCTTCGATTGGAGCACAGGTACAAATTAAATTTCTATCTCCATAAGCATCATCCACTCTACGAACAGAAGGCCAAAACTTATTATCAGCGATATAAGATAATGGGTAAGCTGCTTGTTCTCTTGTATATGGAAAATCCCAACTATCTCCTGTAAGCATCGCTAGGGTATGAGGAGCATTTTTCATTACATTATTTGGATTGTCGATATTGGCTTCTGCAATTTCTTGACGTATAGATAGTAATGCGTCACAAAAACGATCTAATTCTGCTTTGCTTTCACTCTCTGTAGGTTCGATCATTATAGTACCAGCTACCGGAAAAGATACCGTTGGAGCATGAAAACCATAATCCATTAATCTTTTGGCAATGTCTGTTACTTCGATACCATTAGCTTTAAATGGTCTACAATCTATAATCATTTCGTGAGCTGCTCTTCCTCTTTCTCCAGTATATAATACACTGTAATGACCATCTAGTCGTTCTTTAATATAGTTAGCATTAAGAATAGCATTTTCTGTAGATTCTTTTAAACCATCTGCTCCTAGCATAGAGATGTATCCATAAGATATTAAACATGCCAATGAAGATCCCCAAGGTGCTGCAGAAATTGCCGTAATGGCTTGATCTCCTCCAGTCTGGATTATTGGATTACCTGGTAAAAATGGTTCTAATTGTTCTGCCACACATATTGGTCCTACTCCTGGTCCACCACCACCATGTGGTATAGCAAATGTTTTGTGTAGATTAAGGTGGCAAACATCAGCACCAATTGCTCCAGGGTTAGTCAAGCCAACCTGAGCATTCATATTGGCTCCATCCATATATACTTGCCCACCGTTGTCATGAATAATTTTTGTAATTTCTTTAATTGCTGATTCATATACCCCATGAGTCGAAGGATAAGTGACCATTAAAGCTGCAAGATTATCCTTGTGTTTAAGGGCTTTTTCTCTCAAATCTTCAACATCAATATTACCTTCTTCTGTAGATTTGGTAACTACTACCTTCATTCCGGCCATAACAGCCGATGCAGGATTAGTACCATGTGCCGATGACGGAATCAAACAAATGTTTCTATGCTGATCTCCTCTAGATTCGTGATATGCTCTTATTACCATAAGACCTGCAAATTCTCCTTGCGCTCCAGAGTTTGGTTGTAAAGATGTAGCAGCAAAACCAGTAATTTCTGTAAGTTGATCTTCTAGTTTTTTAAGCACTTCTTGATATCCTAGAGCTTGTTCTACAGGAACAAAAGGGTGGATGTTACCCCATTGTGGATCACTTAGAGGTAGCATTTCTGAAGCTGCATTTAGTTTCATTGTGCAAGATCCAAGCGGGATCATAGAGTGATTTAAAGAAAGATCTTTACGTTCTAACTTTTTGATATAACGCATCAATTCGGTCTCAGAATGATAGGTATTGAACACCTCATTTGTTAAAAACTCTGTGGTACGTTTTACCTTTTGATCAATACTTTTTGTATTATCAATAGTATCTATTTTAATAGTATCTATTTTAATAGTATCTTTTCCTGCTGCTTTAGCAAAAATTGAAACTATAGCATTAAGATCATCAAGTGTTGTTGCTTCATTTAAAGAGATTGAGATTGTCTCATCATCTAGATAGTAAAAATTAACTTCTTGATTTTCGGCAATGGATTTTATTTCTTGTGCATTGGCATTAATGCGAATCGTATCAAAAAAAGAGGTGTTAAGTTGTTTGTACCCTAGTTTTTCGATCGCTACGCTTAGCGTTGCAGCCGAATTATTTACTTTTTGAGCAATATATTGTAGTCCTTCTGGTCCGTGATACACGGCATACATTCCTGCCATAACGGCTAGAAGTACTTGAGCAGTACAAATATTTGAAGTCGCTTTATCACGTTTTATATGTTGTTCTCTGGTTTGTAAAGCCATACGCAATGCGCGATTACCATTGGTGTCTTGGGTAACTCCAATAATACGCCCAGGAATATTTCTTTTAAACTCTTCTCTTGTTGCAAAATATGCTGCATGAGGACCTCCGTATCCTAACGGAATCCCAAATCGCTGAGTTGTTCCTACTACCACATCTGCTCCAAAACTTCCTGGTGATTTTAGGGAAACTAAACTTAGAATATCGGCTGCCACAGCAACTTTAATATCTGCCTGGTGCGCTTTTTCTGTAAAGTTTTCGTAATCATAAACCTGCCCGGATTTTCCTGGATATTGTAAAATAGCGCCATAAAAATCGGTTGAGAAATCAAACTCTTGATGATTTCCTATTACTAATTCAATATCAAGCGGTACGGCACGTGTTTTAAGTAAAGAAAGTGTTTGTGGTAAAATTTCTTCAGAAACGAAAAATTTACATACTCCTTTCTTTTTTTGATCTCTAGAGCGTACAGCAAATAGCATAGTCATAGACTCAGCAACTGCAGTACTTTCATCTAATAGCGAAGCATTGGCAAGCTCCATACCAGTAAGATCGCAAATCATAGTCTGATAGTTCAATAATGCTTCTAATCTACCTTGAGCAATTTCAGCTTGATATGGCGTATATGCCGTATACCAACCTGGATTTTCTAATATGTTGCGTTGTATTACAGCCGGCAAACAAGCTTCATGATATCCTAAACCGATATAAGATTTAAAAACTTTGTTTTTTGAGGATAACTTCTGCATGTGACCAGAATACTCCTGCTCACTCATTGCGGGAGCAAGATTTAATGGTTTTTTTAGAAGAATATCATCAGGTACAGTTTCATAGATTAATTGTTCTATAGAATCCGATTTAATAGTGCTTAACATGCTGCTTAGATCCTTTGTTGAGGGACCAATATGACGCAATTTAAAAGAGTCAGTTTTCATTTTTGAAAAACAGTTGAGATTTAAACGGCAAAAGTACATATTTAATTGATAAATTTTCACAATAAATTAACCCTACTATAGTAAGTTTTTAACCAATTTCGGGTGTTATTAACAGATAACTCTAAATTTGTAGTGTGGAGATCTTAAAAAGTATATTTAGATTTTATATTAATAGTAGCATTCATGTGGCTTTAGCAATATGCGCATTGGTACAAGTAACGTTTGTTAAGTTTAATGTAACTGATAAATATACCTTTCTTATTTTTTGCTTTTTGGGTTCTGTTACGGCCTATAATTTTGTGAAGTACTCCAAGGTTTCTAAATTATATCATAGAAGGTTAACCAGATCAATGAAGGGAATACGTATTCTAACAGGAATTTCGTTTATCTCGTTTTTGTATTTTGCGTCAAAGATGTCTTATGAAACGTTATTGTATATGGCACCTTTCATAGTTTTGACAGTACTTTATGCAGTTCCAGTTTTTCCTAATAAAAGAAACTTAAGAAGTATAGCGGGGATTAAAATCTTTATTATTGGGTTGGTATGGGCTGGTATTACTGTTTTGGTACCGGTAATACACGTTGAAGGCAATTTGGATTTTGACTTTTTGATCGAGATGATTCAGCGATTTTTATTTATTGTGGTAATGATGTTACCATTTGAAATAAGGGACCTGGAATATGATAATGAAGAGTTAGAAACAGTACCTCAAATGATAGGAGTTACTCGAACAAAAGTATTTGGGAGTGTTCTATTAGTACTTTTCTTATTGTTAACTGCGGTAAAAGACGATTTGACTTCTGTAGAGATTTTAAGTACTATTTTGATTAGCACACTTAGTCTCTTGTTTTTATGGGGAACTGATCGAAAACAATCAGAATATTATTGTTCTTTTTGGGTAGAGGGAGTGCCTTTTATGTGGCTTGCCATATTACTTATATTGCAAAACCTATTTAGTTAATTCGTCTTGAAGTTGTTTTTTCATTTGTTCTTTCAAAGAAGAACTAAGTGTTTGTACATCCGAATTTTTTATTGCTTTAGTAAGTTTGCCATTTCTTTTAGAATAGGCTCTAGTTACCTTACAATAAATTAATCGAATGTTTAATTTTAAGATTTCTATAAATGAAGCCTCTCCATATTGATTTTTATCACAAATATGTTTTGCTTCATCACAGGATACCAATAAATTATTCGTAGTTTTCATTACAATTATAGCGTGCTTTTTTGTTTTTTTTGGGGGCAATCTTCGTTTTTAAAGATTGCTTATTCATTCATTTTTTGTTTTAGTCGTTCTTTCATAGCATTCTTTTCATACTCATTAATACTAATAACTTTTGGATCTTTAACCAGTTTGGTCAATTTATTGTTATTAGCCGAATATTTTCTACAAGCCTTACAGTATATAAGATGAATATTTAGCTTTACTTTTTCCCAAAAAGAAGCTTCTTTATACTGATTCTTATCACAAAAGTGATTCGCATCAGAACAACTAACAAATATTTTATTTTCCTTACTCATTTTTTCTTAAAACCAATTTTTTTCTAAGCACTCAGCCATTGCTGTTCGTGCTCTATGGATAATGACCCATAGGTTAGACGCAGTAATATCAAATTCATTACAAATAGCTTCGGTATCGAAACCTTGTATAGTTTTCATTTTAAAAATTAAAGCTTGTTTTTCGGGTAGTTTACCCATACAATTATGTATTGCCAATCCAAGCTCCGTATTTTCAATATCGCTTTCTGCTGTGCGATCAAAGGGATCTGCAACTCGTTCTTCTAACCAATCACCTTCAGTTTCAGAATCGCCAGAATAATTTATTCTAACCTCGGCCTTACCTTTATTACTGTTTATTTTGCGGTAATGATCGATGATTTTTCTTTTCAGAATTGAAATTAACCATGTACGTTCGCTGGCTTCACCTTTAAAGTTTTTCATTGACTTGAGACCGGCAAAAAAGGTTTCTTGTACAAGATCTTGCGCGATTTCTTTATCATCAACTCTTACAATAGTATAATTAAAAAGGTAATCACTGTATTTATCAACCCATGAAGTGGGGTCTATGGTGTTTGTTGACATTGTTGTTTCTATTGTTGTATTCCTCAAAAATAGGATAAAAAGTTGAATCTTACATATCCTTTTATAGATGCTTTAACGATTGTGTAACAAGTTATTGCTCTTATTTGATGCAGAAACCCCTGTTTTTAGTTAATGAACTTAATTGTTTTTTATTTCTAAAGATGATTTTAGTGCATAATTTCTAGTGGTTAGAAATTGAGTAAGATGTTTTTTTAGGATTAAAGAATCAAAAATTTTACCTAATATCCCAAAAGGGACGTCATATTCAAGAATATCTATCATTTGCGTTCCCGAGGGTATACGCTTAAATATATGTTGATGCTTAAACGATTTAAAATGCCCCCGAATCATTTCATCTGTAAAAGTATTAGGATGATCAAATGCCGTAATCTTACTTTGATGAGTTAGATACAAACCCAAGTGTTTCCCTTTCCAGGTTACTGTTTCATTCAGCTCTATTAATCCACAAATTTTACCTGCAATAGCTTTTTCATTAGTATGTATTGCAGAACGCGCATGAAAATCAATATCTCTGGATAGGTCAAAAACATGCTGTATAGGAGATGCAATATTTGTTTCTAGATATATGGTTGCCATTTTTTATTTTTCTGCTGTAATTAGATAGTATCCAAAACTTTTCATGTGTAATCCTGAAAGTAGTGCAAAAAGAGATCCTTTTAAGTTTTTCCAACTTTGTGATTTTATAATTTCTCTTTTGATTAATTTTTTGATAAGAAAACCTGTAATTGCAATAGGTACATGTAATACAGAAGGAGCGACCCTAAAAGATTTATCTTCTATGACAATGTTTTTAAAACCTATTTCTGTCAATTTTTCTTTAACCTGTTGGATGTTGCCTAAACCTTCGAGACTCCATCCTTTGCACAACTGGTCATAGCAATAATTACTACCCAGACACAATTGTTCATGATCTTTTTTTAGAAATGCATCAGCTATAACTAATCTTGATGATGGCTTTAATATTCTATAAGCTTCTTTTAACGCTTGCGCACTGTGCCCCGAATGGCAGAAACTTTCTATAGCATATGCACCGTCTACAGTATTATTTTGAAATGAGGTATTGGTGTAATTTTCTTCTAAAATTAAGCCATTGGTTTGCCGTAATCGTTTGTTTCCTTCGCGAACCTGAAAAGAGGATAACGTTACTCCTATAATATGCAGCAGGGGATACTTTCTTAAACCGTAACGCATTGTGCCACCAATACCACAACCTAAATCAGCGACTAGCGAATTTTGTTTAGAAACATTTAGTCTATTAAAAACTTGTTGATTCATTTCATTGAGCATGGTATCTCTTTTAAAAAGGTTGGTTTTAAAAGGAATGTAATACCCAAAATGCATATTGAAATCAGCACTCCAAAATTCATAATCTTCTGTAGCTTCATCGTAAAACTTAACGATGTTACGTTTTGTAGCGGATCTTTTTAATTTTAGTTTATGTAATATAGAAAGTGTACTCATGATATTATATTTTAAGGTGGAACCGAGTGGTTTTATATTATCTAAGTTTTCAAGAGTTACTTCTGGCTTTTTTTCTTCCTCTAAAGAATAAGAAAAGATTTAAAAAAAGCATTATTCCTAGGTAAATAGAAAAACCACCTATTTTAAAACTTAGTACTTCCACAAGATTTTGATAAGTATTACTAAATTGATTAGAGTCAATTTTTAGAATTAATAAAGCCCAACCTAAATTAAGAAGATAAAAGCCAACCTCGAACAATCGGTTAGTAGCTTTGGCAATATCTTCTTTGCCTTTAAAAATATCTATCATAAAGGCTTCACCGTTTTTAAATAGGGCTTTGGATACGGAGTATGTTAAGACTATAACAATAGGTAAATAAATGAGGTAACCGATAAAAATTTTAGTAGTTTCCATAATATATAAATGATTATTTGATTTTTTTAATAAATTTTGTCAGCCAGAATAAGTTGAAATAATGCAGTATTGCTAACATGCAAATGATTTTTGCTGTATTAAATGAAATAGCTTCTATCAGTTCTGCTGATGTATTTATGGTATCCCATTTTGATAAGGTTAGTATCGTATAACCAATATTTAATAGGTAATACCCCATTAGCAATAAGTTGTTAACTCTTGAACAAAACTCAACATCTTCCGGAATTAAATTGATGATAAATGTTTTTCCATTTATATAACAAATTGACCCAACTTTGATTATTATAATCGCGGTTATAAAAAAGTAAATACAATATGCTATTAGATTTAGGTTCATTTTGTTTTGTTTATTTGATTGGTAATAAACACAAAGTATCCGGCTATGGACATTGGAGTTATCATTAAATATGCAATCCCGAAATCAGTATCCAAAATATCTGTGAGACATGTTAAACCGAATAGGACAACCAAGGATGCGTATACTGCAAGATGTTTCTTATCGATATCTTTAATTTTCCTCCAATATGCAAATAGAATGATAGCTAGAATTACTTGAATGCTTCCAAGAAATATTTGAGCTATTAAACCATAAATTAGAGTGATATACAGAAGTAACGTAATTATAAAACTAATGCTGTTTATATAATGTATTATCTTCATGTTTTGTTTGTTTTAAAGTTTCAGAAAAAATTGAAATATAATTTGAAAATAAAAAGGAGTATTGTGCTCCTTCTCATTTTACGATGTTCAAGTTTATTTAACCAGTTTTACTAATGCCTTGGTTATCCAGTTATTTCCTTGACCAACAACTTTGTTCATCATTATGTCTAAGGTTTCTGCCATTTCATGCAAAGCTTTTGTTTGTTTGATTAATTCTTTTGTTTTGTCGGTGCCATCTTCACTAATGTTAGAAACGTCATTCAAAATTTTAATAGTAGGCTGTAACTCTCGTCTACTCCTTTCTTTAGCTATTTGCTTAGCCAATTCCTGTACATCCTTCTCAGAACTAAAGTACTCTTTGCGTTCACCGATCTTATTTTCTTTAAATACAATACCCCAATCCATTAACTGGCGTAAGTTCATACTGGCATTACCGCGAGAGATATGTAATTCTTCCATGATATCTTCCATAGAGAGTGATTCTGGCGAAATTAATAACAAGGCATGGATCTGGGCCATGGCTTTATTAATCCCCCATAAACTACCTAAGGATCCCCAGGTTGAAATAAATTTGTTTTTTGCTTCTTCGTAATTCATAGTACAAATATATAAAAAATTTTAAAGTTTCAAAAATTATTGAAATTTTAAAACTTGTAAGAATGAACCTATAAGTGTTCGCAGTTATTATTTTGCGGTAGAGCCATTTTTGTTACGTAGTGAATTTATGTAAGTTATGTGTTTAACACAAACTCACATAAAAATGAAAAAATTAAATTTAATTGTTTCAGTAGTATTGCTATGCCTGTTATGTAGGTATAGCTATGCCCAACAACAAGATGATGCTATGTTTTTTGCTACCATGCAAACTACAGATGCCCGGGGGCTTAAATTAAATCATCCTAATGACATTAAAATTTTAAAATCCGCAAATGGCTACAGTGCGGTAATGCTAAGTGATAAAGCAGCCGAAGAGTTGCATCATAAGGTTTTGGTGCATGGTCCAGGATTTGTTTACGAGAGTTCACAAAAAAAAGCACTTTTGGCATTAGAGAATATCAACAAGAATTCTCAAAAAAACCAGAAAGCATCTTTTTCAATCACTCAGGATGCTTTGGTAAGGCAAAGTCTTGATTTGGTAAATAATACTAATATCGCAAATCAAATTCAGGAATTAGAAAATTATGGTACAAGATATCATACCACAAATGCAGCTAGACAAGCTGTTTTGGATTTGAAAACCAAGTGGGAAAATATTGCAGGAAACCGAAGCGATGTCTCTGTTAGGATCGTAGAACATACCAGTACCGCAATGCCATCTGTAATTATGACTATTACGGGAACAGAGAAGCCAGATGAATTTGTAATTCTAGGAGGTCATATGGATTCTACAGCGGGAGGTAATAATTCAAACGCTCCAGGAGCAGATGATAATGCGTCTGGTATAGCTACTATTACAGAAGCTGCAAGGGTGTTGTTTTCTATGAATTTTAAACCCAAAAGAACTGTTGAGTTTATGGGATTTGCAGCAGAAGAGGTAGGTCTGCGAGGTTCAAAAGAGATCGCTCAGGATTATCGAAGTCGTAACGTTAATGTATTGAGTTATATGCAGTTGGATATGACTAATTATAAGGGATCCACCAATGATGTTTTTATTTCTACCGATTCGTATAATGATGATACCTTAAATGATTTTATGATTTCTTTGTTGAATTATTATAATGCTTCGGGTACGCATAGAATCACATATGGTACATCACAATGTAATTATGGTTGTTCGGATCATTATAGTTGGGCACAGGAAGGTTATGATGTTACATTTCCTTTTGAAGCAAAATTTGGAGAACATAACCCTAACATTCATACAACCAGGGATACTTTTGATCGTTCGCCAACACCTAATGCTACGCATGCGGCAAAATTTGCTAAGCTGGCATTAGAATATCTAATTGAAATTTCAAACGGTGTAACTGGCGGTCCTGGACCAACTCCTAACGAATGTACAGGAAACGTGGCTACTTATCCGTACAATGAAAGTTTTGAAGGAAACCTTGGTGCATGGACACAATCCACAAGTGATGATATAAATTGGACTATAGATGCCAATGGCACTCCTTCCAACGGTACCGGACCAAGTAGTGCTGCAGATGGATCTTCTTATATTTATACCGAGGCATCTGGCAACGGAACAGGGTATCCTAATAAAAGAGCGATCCTAACATCACCTTGTTTTGATCTTGGAGGTTTAAATTCTCCGAGTTTTAGTTTTAAGTATCATATGCAAGGTAGTGCAATTGGTACGTTATCTGTTGAGGCCAGTACAGATAATGGTAGTTCCTGGACCAGTGTTTTTGCCAAATCGGGTGATCAAGGAGGTGCTTGGAATGTAGAGAATATTGATCTTTCTTCGTATACGGGTAGTCCAGTGCAACTTAGATTTAATGCCGTTACAGGAAATAGTTGGCAAGGAGATATTGCCATTGATGAGGTAAGTGTGGGGACATCTATAGTTGATCCAGGACCAGATAATTGTGATACCTTAAACTTCAACAACCTTACAATTTCTTCTTTTTCTAATCAAGATTCTGACGGAAATTCCTCTATTGTAAATGGAGGTACTGGGTTATCGTTACAAAATAACACATGGAAATCTGTTGCTTTAAACTATACAGTAACATCTGCAACTATTATAGAGTTTGATTTTAGTAGTACTTCTCAAGGAGAAATTCATGCTATCGGTTTCGAAAATGATAATACGCTTACTTCTAGCAGGTATTTTAAAGTTCATGGTACTCAAAATTATGGTGTAACAAATTATGATAACTATTCAAGTGGTACCGTGCGTTATGTTATACCGGTAGGTGATTTTTATACCGGAGCAATGGATAGATTAGTATTTACAAATGATAACGATGCCGGAAGTGGGAATAACTCGACTTTTTCTAATATTAAGATCTATGAAGGTTCTTGTGGTAACGCTGTAAAAAGTGTTTTTGATTTTGGATCCATTACGCCCATCTTAGGAAATGAGAAAGAAGGAGCATTAGCATCGATCGAAATTACTCCAAACCCAGCCGTAGACAGTTTTGTTATTCGTGTAGGAAATAAAGTAACTACAGATGTAATAGCTACTTTTTATACCATCCAAGGGAGAAGAATATCACAAATTCAATTAAATGATGGAATAAATAAACTTTCTACGAAACGATTATCATTAAAGTCAGGAATGTATCTAATCAAAATAGAAACTGATGGAGAAGAATCAATGTCGCAAAAAATTATTATTCAATAACGATTGTTCGTAATATGTAAAAAAAAAGGTGCTTCAAAATTAATTGGAGCACCTTTTTCTATATAGTAACATGATCATGTACAACAGTTAAAGTTATTTAATTAGCCCTGCACGTTTTAATAAAGCTTCAGGTTTAGGCTCGTGACCACGAAAACGTTTATATAATGTCATTGGGTTTTCGGTTCCTCCTTTGGATAACACATTTTCTTTAAACTTATTGGCGATATCCTTATCAAAGATTCCATTCTCTTTAAAGTATTCAAAGGCATCAGCATCTAATACTTCGGCCCATTTATACGAGTAGTACCCAGCAGAATACCCTCCTTGAAAAATGTGTGAAAAAGCCGTGCTCATGCAGTTTTTGGCTACATCTGGATATAGAGATGTTTCTGCAAATACTTTTTTCTCATGTTCTTTTACGTCTGTAATATCACTTGGATCCTGAGCGTGCCAAGACATATCTAATAATCCAAAACTTAATTGACGCATGGTAGACAATCCCTCCATAAAAGTAGACGATTCTTTAATCTTTTTTACTAATTCCATTGGGATTACTTCTCCTGTCTCGTAGTGTTTGGCAAATAATTCTAATGCTTCTTTTTCGTAGCACCAATTCTCTAACACCTGACTTGGTAATTCTACAAAATCCCAATATACGCTAGTTCCTGATAAACCAGGATAAGTAGTATTAGCTAGCATTCCGTGCAAAGCATGACCAAACTCATGAAAAAGAGTAGTAACTTCATTAAAAGTGAGTAGTGAAGGTTTGCTAGGTGTTGGCTTGGTAAAATTACAAACTATAGAAATATGAGGTCTTATGTTTGTATCATTTTTTCTCATTTGCGGCTTGTATGAAGTCATCCAAGCGCCATTGCGTTTACCTGGTCTGGGGTGAAAATCGGCATAGAATATAGCAATGAAATTACCGTTTAAATCAGAAACATTGTACGTTTTTACTTCTTCATGGTATTTATCTACTTGATTAGTTTCTTCAAATTGAAGTCCAAATAATTTGGAAGCAACGGTAAATACCCCTTCAATTACATTTTCAAGCTTAAAGTATGGTTTTAATTTTTCGTCGTCAAGATCGAAAAGTTTTTGTTTTAGTTTTTCTGAATAATAGGCACCATCCCATTTTTGAAGCTGATCAATACCATCCAATTCTTTGGCAAAAGATGCTAATTGTTTAAACTCTCTCTCTGCCGCAGGTTTTGCTTTTTCCAGAATTTCATTAAGAAAAGAAAACACTTTGTCCGGAGTTTCGGCCATTCTTTCTTCCAAAATATAATGCGCATGAGATGGGTATCCTAATAAACTTGCCCGTTGATGCCTTAGATTGGCTATCTTTAAAACAATACTTTGATTGTCGTAATCATTATTGTGAAAACCTTTTGACCCAAACGCAATTGCTAATTTTTTTCGTAACTCTCTATTCTTTGCATAAGTTATAAACGGAACATAGCTGGGGTAATCAAGAGTGATTAGCCATCCTTTTTTTTCTTTAGATTCTGCCATAGCTTTGGCAGCTTCTTTTGCACCATCCGGAAGTCCGTCTAAGTCGGATACATCTGTAAGTAACATTTCAAAAGAATTGGTTTCTGCTAATACATTTTCACCAAAATTTAATCCTAATTTAGAAAGTTCCTTATCTATTTCTCTTAGTTCCTTTTTTTTGTTTTCGGCAAGATTTGCACCATTTCTTGAAAATGATTTATATTTCTTTTTAAGCAAAGTATATTGCTCGGTAGTTAGATCTAATTCATCTCTTTGAAGATAAACTGTTTCAATTCTTTTGAATAATTCTTGATTAAGAGCAATGTCATTACTGAATTCTGAAAGCAAAGGAGATGCTTCTTGTGCTATTTTTTGTATTTCCTCATTCGTTTCTGCACTATTTAGATTAAAAAATGCACTCGTAACTCGATCTAATAACTCTCCTGTATAATCAAGAGCTTCAACCGTATTCGAAAATGTGGCTTTCTCTTGATTTGATATGATTTCATCTATTTCTTTTTTTGCCAGTGCTATTCCATTCTTAATAGCGGGTAAGAAATGCTGGGACTTTATTTCTGAAAATGGAGCAGTATCAAATGTTTGTAATAATGGATTATTCATTATGTTAAATATAATTTCTGTATTAGCTATATCTTTCTTTATATCGGAAAAAGTAACCTTTTATCGAAAAAGCAACCTTTAATTTCTCTGTTTTTAATCACAATAACCCTTAATCTAATAGATTTGATAAGGTTTATTAGTGAAGGTCTTGTTATGAAAACTTCCACATTATTGTATCAGGGGTATGGATGTTAATAATTGTTTTCAAAGCGTAGACCAAATATATTGAAAGGGCTGCAATTATTGCAGCTCTTTTGATTTTTGTTCAAAATAAAACTGCTGAGCTACATGTAATTTCTTCAATTTGTATGTCTTTTCGATCAAAAATGGGCTCATAAAAACAATTAACATGTATTTCGTCGAATAAAATGGTGTTTTAACGAAAATTGTTAATAAGTTTTTGCTACTTTTATTGTGTAATCAAAGTAAGGTTTTACCTTTGTTGTAGGTTTTAAGAGTATGGTCTTACGATGAATTTTTGTGTAATATATTTAAGTTGGTTAATAAATATTGTTATATTCTTTTGTAAGACCTAATATTTAAAGAGTCACTGAAAAGTGACTCTTTTTTGTTTAAAGAAATAGTTATCCTTTTAAAATGATTTTATTTCTTTAATGTTTTAGCTCCTTCAATTACTTTTTGTTTTAGTCCTTCTTTGTATATCAATATTTTATCAAGAACACAACTGTCATTAGAACCTATGATTTGAGCAGCGAGAATCCCGGCATTTAATGCTCCATCCAAAGCAACGGTCGCCACTGGGACACCTCCTGGCATTTGTAGGATAGACAACACAGAATCCCATCCGTCTATAGAGTTTCTGGATTTAACCGGAACACCAATAACGGGCAAAGGAGATAAAGATGCTACCATACCTGGTAAATGTGCAGCTCCACCCGCACCAGCGATAATAACAGTAATACCTCGAGTATGCGCATTTTTTGCATAATCAAATAATTTTTCGGGGGTACGATGCGCAGATACGATATCGACTTCAACCTCGATATCAAAACCTTGTAAAACTTCTATCGCTTTTTCCATTACAGGCATATCACTAGTACTACCCATTATTATTCCCACCTTACTCATAACTTAATCTTTACTTATTACTTTTATAGTATTTTTTACTTTTTCGGCAATTTTTCTTGCTTCGTTTATATCTTCATTGATAATGGTTACATGTCCCATTTTTCGGAAAGGTCGTGTTTGTTTTTTACCATAAATATGAGGGGTTACACCTTTCATTTTCATGATTTTATCTATGTTTTTGTAAACCACATCTCCTGTATGTCCTTCTGCTCCAACCAAATTAACCATAATGCCGGCTACAATACTTTCTGTAGCACCTAACGGAAGATCCAGTATAGCTCTGATATGTTGTTCAAATTGGTTGGTGTAACTCGCCTCAATACTGTAATGCCCACTGTTATGAGGCCTTGGAGCCACTTCGTTTACAAGAATTTTATCATCTTGAGTTTGGAACATTTCTACAGCTAGTATGCCTACATGTCCAAAAGCTTGAGATACTTTTTCTGCTACAACAATAGCCTTTTCGGCTATTTTATCGTCAATTCTGGCGGGGCAAATAACATATTCTACTTGATTAGCTTCTGGATGAAACTCCATTTCTACTACGGGATACGTTTTTATTTCTCCACTAGGATTACGGACAACAATAACCGCTAATTCGTTTTTGAAATTAATCATTTCCTCGGCGATGCATTCAACGTCGGGAAGTTTTGCAACATCAGCACCAGTTTTTATAATAGAAACTCCTTTTCCGTCATACCCCCCTTGAGTGCTTTTCCACACAAAAGGAAGTTTGATTTTATTGCTGGTGATTCCTTCGGTAAGATGAGCCTTATTTGAAAACCTAACAAATGTAGCAGTAGGTATTTTGTGTTCTTGGTAAAATAGTTTTTGCTGCCCTTTGTTTTGAATATTCTCTAATGTTTTTGAACTTGGATATACCTTTTTTCCTTCTTCTTCTAGTTTGGCAATAGCCTCAATATTTATTGTTTCTATTTCAAAAGTCAATACATCTACTTTTTTTCCAAAATTGTAAACGGTATCATAATCCATTAGATTTCCTTGCTGGAAATGGTCACAGGCTATCTTACATGGTGCTTCTGGGTTGGGGTCCAGAACATGTGTTTGGATGTCATACTTTCTTGTTTCATATAACATCATCTTTCCTAATTGCCCTCCTCCGAGTATTCCTAACTTAAATTTAGACGAGAAATAATTTGCCATTATCGGGGTTTCAAATTTACCTTAGGCAACAAAAATAATTTTTTCAGAAGGAATAACCACAATAATACGTAGTAAATGCTATAGCCAAACTTTATTTATCACTATCTTTGCCGCTTTAAATTAAAAATCATAAAAGAATTAAGGATAAGAACAACATGATTAAATTACATGATTTACATTTTGTTCCGTTTATTGCTGAGTCTAAGATTGAAGCTGCAATAGATGATTTGGCTAAGCAACTAAATAAAGATTTTAAGGATAAGAATCCCTTGTTTATTGGTGTGCTAAATGGTGCTTTTATGTTTTTTTCTGAAGTATTAAAACGTTTTGATCACGATTGTGAAGTAAGTTTTATTAAGCTATCATCTTATCAAGGTACTCAGTCTACACATCAGGTAAATGAATTAATAGGTTTGGATGAAAATGTGTCTGGGCGAACAGTTGTAGTTCTTGAGGATATTATAGATACTGGTAATACCATAGAGGTATTATATGAGACTCTCAAAAATAAAGGATGTACAGCTATTAAAATAGCAACATTATTCTTTAAATCAGAGGTGTATAGTAAACAAATTCAAATAGACTATTTTGGAATAGAAATTCCGAATCGATTTATTGTAGGATATGGTCTGGATTATAATGGGCTAGGTCGAAATCTTACAGAAGTTTATCAATTAAAAAGAAACAACATGACAAATTTGGTGTTATTCGGCCCTCCAGGAGCAGGGAAAGGAACACAAGCAGAAGTTTTAAAACAAAAATACAATCTAGTACATATTTCTACTGGAGATGTTTTTAGATATAACATAAAAAATGCTACCGAATTAGGAACCTTAGCAAAATCTTATATAGATAAAGGACAATTGGTACCTGATGAGGTGACGATTAATATGCTTAATGCCGAAGTTGACAAAAATCCGGACGCTAATGGGTTTATTTTTGATGGATTTCCAAGAACCGAAGCGCAGGCAGACTCATTAGGCGCGTTATTAGCTTCAAAAGGATCAGAGGTTAGTGCAATGGTAGCTCTAGAAGTAGATGACGAAGTATTGGTGAAGCGATTATTAGAAAGAGGAAAAACATCTGGACGCCCTGATGATGCCGATGAAGGAGTGATTCGTAATCGTATAAAAGTATATTACGATGAAACAGCTGTTTTAAAAAATTACTACCAGAAACAAGAGAAATATTTTGGAGTAGATGGAGTAGGAGCTATCGATGACATTACAGAACGTTTAAGCACCACGATAGATAAACTTTAATTAGTTACTTCGCGCTACATTATACGGGGATAATATAAATTGAATTATGACAGAAGGGAATTTTGTAGATTACGTAAAATTGCATGTAACTTCCGGAAACGGAGGGAAGGGATCTGTACATTTACATCGAGAGAAATATATCACCAAAGGAGGACCTGATGGAGGTGATGGTGGTAGAGGTGGTCATGTTATTTTACGTGCTAACCCTAATATGTGGACGCTTCATCATCTCAAATTCAAAAGACATTTAAGAGCTGGACATGGTGCTCATGGTAGTAAAAGCCGAAGTACTGGGGCAGATGGAGAAGATGTTTATGTAGATGTGCCGTTGGGAACTGTAATACGTGATACCGAGACACAAAATATTATTTTCGAAATTACTGAACAAGGACAAGAGTATGTAGCTGCCGAAGGTGGAATGGGAGGTCGAGGAAATTGGCATTTTAAAAGCCCGACAAACCAAACACCGCGTTATGCTCAACCGGGTGTAGAGGGGCAGGAACATGATATTACGCTAGAGCTTAAAATTTTGGCAGATGTAGGATTAGTAGGGTTTCCGAATGCTGGAAAATCTACTTTATTGTCGGTTATTACATCTGCAAAACCAAAGATCGCCGATTATGAATTTACAACTCTTAAACCTAATTTAGGGATAGTAGAATACCGAGATTTTCAAACCTTTGTAATGGCTGATATCCCGGGTATTATAGAAGGAGCAGCAGAAGGAAAAGGTATTGGACATCGTTTTTTACGTCATATAGAACGTAATTCTACACTCTTATTTTTAGTTCCTACAGACGCGCCTAGTATTGCCGAACAATATGAAATCTTGTTAGATGAATTACGTCGTTATAATCCTGATTTACTAGATAAAGAACGATTAATTGCCATCTCTAAATGCGATATGCTCGATGATGAATTGAAACAAGAGTTAAAGGTTGAATTGGATGAACAATTAAACGTACCGTATTTATTTATCTCTTCGGTTGCGCAACAAGGACTTCAAGAATTAAAGGACAAGCTCTGGCAAATGCTAAATGCATAGGTAAACCTACTTAATTTTTATAGTTACTGATTTGTTTGTAAGATCAAAAACTTATCATCCATTACGTTTCCTGTTAAGATTAGATCATCGAAAGGAGTGGCCACAGATGAACCAGACATCCTGTTACCATCTTCTACATATATTTTTTTAACCAAATAGTCCTTTTTACCATTATAAGTAACTTTTATAATTTCTGAAGGTGCCGTTTCTTTTTTTCCTTTTGCATAGGCCTTAAATCGTAGTAAATTAGGATGTCCTGCTGCCCATAAATTTCCTTGATTGTCAATTTCAATATTATCAACGCCCGTACCACACGGAATATCTTCAATAAAATCTAAAGAACCATCACTGTTTCTTGAATATACTTTAATTAAAAACCCTCGCGGAGAAGCAACAAAAAGTAAGTTTCGTTTGGCATCAAAATTTATTCCATTAGCATATGCGATACCACTGGCTACTTCAATAAATTCTGTGCCATCAAAATACATCACATTAGATACCGAAAGTCCTAAATATTCTTCAGAGAATTTGCCGATCCCTTCAGTATATCCGTGGTCATTCGTAAAATAGAAACGATTTTCATCAATGAGTACAACATCATTAGGACTAATTAGTGAAGAATCAGTAATAGATTGTTCATGAGATAAGCTGTCGTTTTTCAAGTTAAATACCTCTATAGAATGTCCTTTTAGGGTATGATTTATGACCATTACTTGATAGTGATCATCTTTTTTAAACATAGATATTCCATGAGGTGCAAATGGCTTAGAAAAAGACTTGGTAAGATGAAGAATATCAAAATTTCCCGTCTTCAAATCCATTCGGTATAATCCTCCCGATTCTTCTTTTGTGGGAGGATATGTAGCTCTTTGTGTTGCCGAGATTAATGCAAAATTATCTTTATGACTGATAGTGATATCTTCGGCGCCTCGAATAGGTATTTCTTGAATAACATTTCCTTCAAAATAATTTTCTACGGTTCTAAAAAAACCTGTTGAGATAAGTGTATAGAGTACAAAGCCAATAATAAATACTAAAATGGCTAAAGATATTCTTTTGATAAGTCGACGCATATAAAGTTGGCTTTTAAGAGTAATAAAGTATTATTTGATTTTTCCGTCATGAAACCCAGCTCTTTTCCAGATGTCTCCTTCTTTTACCCATATATTGGTAACCCTAAATTCGTTATCCTGTTGGATTCCATGTTTGGTAGAAGATACAAGTACTTTAGCAGTTACGATTGCTGTATTTGTATAAAACTGAATTTCTGTTTCGGTCATCTCATAGATATGTACTTTAAGTACTCCTGTTTCAATTTCCTTTTTACGCTTGCCTACATATTTGAGCCAGGTATCTTTATGAATAGCTTTTGAATTACTATTTGTGTGTCTATAATTAGAAGTTAACATAGATTCAAGTTTTTTCACATCTCCGGTATGAAATGCTTGATTAAATTCGTTAATCCGAAGCATAAGCTCTTCTTGGTGTATAGACGAATTTCTTTTTGTAGGATTTTGGTCCGTACAAGCCGTAAAAACAAACTGAATCCCTATTAAAAACAATAGACTGTGTTTGAAAACTTTTTTTATCAAAAACATTTCGCGCATGAGTAAATAGCTGGGTGTAACGTAAGCTTCTAATTCGTTTAAATATAACAAAATAAATCCTCTACAACGTAATTTTTAATACTAGTTTGAAAATAATCAAGCCTAAAAAGATGGAGCATCAAGCAAGTAACGATTTGCTTAAATTTAATACGTTTACTAATTCGAATCTTACGAATACTTGTTCATTAACAAATCTTAACTTTTGTTGAAATATATTTAACACATCAAATTATACTACAAGATGTAGTAAATCAGTTGTTATTTTATTGTGTAATTTTTCACTAATTAAATTTTATGATGAATTTTAAAAACCCCGTTCACATTTTAATCGTTTTTAGTTTATTATTCTGTATTTCGTGCACTGAAACTAAAAAAGAAAACAAAAATGATAAGTTGCTTGCGCAAGCAGATGTTTTATCTAAAGAAGAAAAAGTTCCAACAATTACTGAGTTAATATCTACTGATATTGGGTTTGAAAAACTAAATGAACTACTACAAACTACAGATTTTACTACAAAATTCGAAAAAGAAGGTCCTTATACCATGTTTGCACCTTTAAATGGAGCTATTAATAAGCTATCTCCAAAAGTGCTAGAGGATCTTAAAAAGCCTGAGAATGCAGCCAAATTAACAAAAGTTATAAATTGTCATATCATTCCGGGATTGATCAATAAACAAGATATTATCAAAGCCATTAATGAAAATGGAGGGAGCGTAAAATTAAAAACTTTAGGAGGTACAAGATTAATTGCCTCAATGAAAGGGGATAGAATTTACCTTATTGATAAAACAGGTAATGCAGGAAGATTGATGGTTAATGATATAGAAGCTACCAACGGAATTATCCATACCATAGAATCTGTAATGATGCCAAAAAATTAAATGAATTAATATATAGTTTTTGATACTTGTAAAAAAAGGAAGCTACTTTAGCTTCCTTTTTTATTTAAGTTAATTTTCAATTGGTTCTTGTGAAATTAAAGTAAATATAAATCCCTAATTTTACCCCCTTGAAGATTAGAAATGAAAATAATACTGTTTATTAAAAGAATAATTCGATCAATATTCACTTTCGGTTTTACTATCGAATGGAAATCAAAAATAATCGATTTATTAATAGTTATAATTGGAATTACACTTGCGTTTCGATTAAACAACTGGAGTGAGTCAAAAAAACAAGATAGCTTATTAAAGAATTATGTAACAAGTTTCAATATAGAAAATCAATCTAATATCGAGAGTTTAAGCAATGCATTAGATTATTCTCAGTTACAATTATCAAAAATTGATACGCTAAGGCAAATAATGCGTAAAGAAGCATATGATGATATGAGACTTCGACAGTTATCCCCAAGCTTATTAAATACGGTTAATTATAAATCTTCTACTATTACTTTAGAAAATATTAAAGAATCAGGAGACTTCGAATTAATTAAGGATTATAAGCTTAGAAAAAAAATTATTACGGTATATGAATCTTTAAGCGAATTAAAAGAAAAAGAAAGTGTCTTAAATGATTATGTAAAGACGATTACTAGACCCTACTTTTTTGAAAAAATTAGATATAGAGATTTTTATCCTGTGGATGATGAAGGGATGGTAAAGGATCATAGATATGAAAATATGATTATTGGATACGGTATTTTAATAACTCGACAAATACAGGCTTATAATACAACAATGGCCGAGTTAGAAGATTTAAAACAAGAACTTGTACTATCTCTAAACAATTAATTATTGTATGCCTTGTGCAAAGAGAGTAAACGAAAATCAAAAGGAGTCCAAAGACATGCCTTTGCATCACTTTGTTTTAATCCTGTATTTACCCAAGTATTACAGGTGTTAAAACAGTTGTAGCTACCTGTGGCTTCATAGAAGTCGTCATTTTTATAATATCTTAATCCAGGTAAGATGATCTTCTTATTACTAGCATCTAAGCGAAATGTGTTATAGATATACGAGTTTATTTTGCGAATCTGGCTCGAACTCATTTTGATTTCTACCCAATTACTTTTCATGGTAGTATATCTAATTACATGTAATAACGCAGGAGTGTTAACAAATGCAGCTTTACATTTATTTACAATCGTAAAACTTCCCCATGTAGAGGTTTCGATATAAAAGGTTTTGTCTCCCCACCCGAATGAGAAAAACTGTTCTTGTTCTGTGTATGTCAATCCATTTAAAATGGAGGTGTCTAATTCGGTTTTGGGAATAATAATTTCAAGATGTATCCCATTAGAAGCTATATATATACTATGCTTTTTTTTGGTAAGATCATTACTGTTGTTAACCGTAATATAAGAAGAAATTAAAGAAATGATAAGATATGTTATTGGGATGATTAAGATGATCCCAATTGATTTTAAAATTTTCTTTACTAATCTCATGGTGCTAATTACAAACATTTGTCTATAAATAATAAACAAAATAGAAATGATCTTTTTGTTATTGTTTTTAAAAAACTAACCCCGCCAATTTCTTATACCTGCGGGGTTTGATTACTTTATTTGATCTGCACTCTTATTCCTTCAGAATGACTCGAGAATTCTGGGGCATACATACTTTGTATGGTCGTAATTCCGTTCGAAAAATCTCCTTTATTATTTACTCTTAGATCATATTCAAAAACAAATACTCCCTTGGGCAAATAATCAATGAAAAAGTTTGTCGCAGCATCTTTGGTGCTTTCGTAGTATCCTAATCCATCTTGCCATTTGTATTGCGATATTACATTTACAGGTTCAAGTCCAGAAGCACGCATATCTTTCATATGTACAAACTCCATAGCACGATCCGATCGTAACTCGATACGTACACGTACCAAATCCCCTAATTTTAAATTAGTAGTGTTCGTAATTTCGGTGATTTCTTCTCCAGTATCGGTGTTTTTTTTCAAAAACAGTTTTTTCTTAAGTGATAGTGGAGTTTTGGCAGGCGTTATTTTGTCTAAATTTTCAAAATATTGCCAGTACAATGCTCCCCAGGCAATACCTTTTCCTTTTTTTGTGATTTTTGCAGTTCCCATATTAGGTTGTATCTCGTTACCCTGCCAAGAGGTTTTGAAATACCCTGTTCCTGCTTCTACCTTAACATCCTCCATCGTATTAGGGTCAATTTTTTGACCTCCCAAAACGATATCTACCATATCTGTAACCGATAACCAGTCGCTACCTTGCAGAAGAAGGGCATATATGGCATCAGAAGTGGCCTTAGTAGTCTTCCAACGATTAGTTTGTTTGTTTTTGAGTAACCATACCTTAAGGTTGTCTACAATCTCGGTGCGTTTTGGTTCTTGTTCAATTTCCGAAAATACTTCGATCATTAATGATTGAGTTTCGATTGGTGCTTGGTACCAATACCAACTGGCGGTATTAGATTTCCAATACATACCCAATTCTTCACTTGTGATACTTTTTTCATCTAATGACCTGATTATTTTATTGGCAGTACTATTATCATCATTACGATTTAAAATAAGAGCTAACATACCTTGAGCATATAAACTTTGGCTTAGCCAATATTTTTTTGATTGTCCTAGATAATAATTCCATGCTTCATTGGTCTTTTTAGGACGTTTGACATCTGTATAAAAACTACGCATATACATATAATGAATTTGAGTATAACTCATATGGTTTTTATTGATGTCAATATTGTTTTTATCGCAATATCTTTTTAACTCGTTATATTCTTTTACAAATGCATTATCAAGAAAACGAATAGCGCTGTTAAGCATATTAGTTGTATTGCTATCAAATGTAGTTACTCCTAATTTTTTAAGGTGACCAAATCCTGTGGCAATGTGTTGAGTGATAAAACGATTTTCTCTACCGCCATGAAACCATGGAAATCCTCCCGAGCCAGATTGCATCTTTCTTAATTTATTTAAGGCAGATTGTAGCTCATTATTCATCTTGTTAAGGTCAAAAAGTAGGGCAATGCGTTTCTTCTGTTCAGTTTCACTTTGCGCATCTCTTAGCCATGGTGTTTCTTGAATGATTAATGATTTTAGCTCTTGATTTTTTTCGAGATTGCTCAGTAATGCATCCGTAGATTTCCATTGGTTAAATACTTCCTGAATCCTTGGATTAGAATTAGCAATATGACTAGCTAAGGCATTAGCATAATATCTTGAAAAAGTCTGCTCAGAACATTCATAAGGATACTCCATAAGATAAGGTAATGCTTGTACAGCATACCACGCTGGGTTAGATGTCATCTCTAATGTTAATTTGTGATGTTTTAATGTGGTCGAGTTATTATCCTTTAACTTATCAAGAGTAAATGTTTTGGTTTGATTAGAACGGATCCACATCGGCAGTGTTTCTGTTACCAACATGCGATTGCTTAATACCGGAAGTGCATTTTGTTCTCCATCAGAGAAATCTTCAGCTTTGGCTACGATTTTATATAGAACGGTTTGTACGTTATCCGGAATTTGTAACTCCCACGATATATTTGTATTGCCTTTAGTTTTTACGGCAAAATTTTGTCGGGCGTTAGTGTTCTTTAAATCAGCATCAATCATTTTATTGGTCAGCGCATCAAATAATTGTAATTCGATAATACCATTAAGATCTTTATCCGCTAAGTTGGATACCTTAGAACTTAAGACTATTTTATCTCCTTCTCTTAAAAACCTGGGAGGGTTAGGAAGAATCATTAATTCCTTTTGTGTTACCGTTTCTAATGTTTGTAGCCCCGAATGCATTTCTTTGGTATGTGCTAATAACTGAAGTTTCCATCTAGTTAATGCTTCTGGCGCTGTAAAACTAAAACTAACATTACCCTCTACATCTGTAGTTAGCTGCGGATAGAAAAAGGCAGTTTCCTGTAGATTTTTTCTGATTTTCACTCCCTCCAAAGAGGTTTCTTTTTTAGTTTCATCGGACTTTGATTCGGCTTGATCCAAATCTTTTGCTTTTTCCTCTTTTTCTATACCTGCGTTACCTTCAACAACAATCTCGCTTAATTCAGCATCTTCTTCTGCTGGAGCGCTTCGCGCCATGGATTTTTGCATCATTGGTGCTGCTGCTGTTTCCATTACATCATACATTCGGTTTCTCCCCCCAAAATATTGCTGTCTAAAATATAAACCAAACCAATTTAACTGATCATAATTTTGGCTTGTGTAACCATAGTAACCAGTATTGTTATATAATTTGAATGCATTAGCGCCAAAACTCTGCGTTGCTTTTCTTCTGTTTTGAGAATAATATATAGGGCGATTAATAGGATTAAAATACCATTGATGTGGTTTAAATTGGTCTAGTGATGCATCATACATACTTGCCAAAAGTTCGGCACTTACTTTATCTCCTTTAGGTCCTTTGATAGTAAAATTCCAAGTTTCTTGTTGTCCTGGTTGTAGCTTATCTCTAAAAGTGTTTGTTTCTATACTAAGCTCGGTTGGTTCATAAGGAACAGCGAGTAAAAGAGCTCCGTTTTGATAGCTGTTATAGTTTACAAAACTGTAACTAATCGAGAAACCACCCAGATCTTCTTTTGTAACAGGGATTTTAATGGTTTTACTATTATTCGAAAGTTTAATTAATTTGGTTTCTGTAATTCGGTAGTTTTTTTCGATATCTAGTGTGATCGTAATATCTTCTGATGCAGAACTTAATTTTATAATAGCATCATCGCCAATTTTGTACGAAGTTTTATTGGTTGTAATTTCAAATAACTGCTGATCGCTAATAAGGTCATCTGCTTGATTATAAGCAGTAATATATTGTATGTCTTTTACTTTTTGGCCAAACCTGTCTTTAGTTTTTAACTCTATTACATATTTACCGGATTTCCATTTTTTAATACTTTCTAAATTAATTTCTTGATTACCAATATTATCTTTTTTAGAAGTATCAAAAGTAGTATCGAATACCAATTCTCCTTTTTCCCATGTACGAAAATCATGTTCGTTCTTAAAAGCATCATGCGGAAACAATTTGTTGAATTCGTCTTTGGGGAATCCTTCATAATCAGGTGCTGACCATGGGCGAATACGTATCGGCTTATTAGGCGCTTTTAGTTTAAAGATTTGTATACTTCCATTAGCGGCTACAGGTTCATTATTTAGGTTTAGGGTCTGTATTGTTAATACATTATCTTTTTTGGATGTATTTATTTTGCTTTGTACTCCAATTGTCGCGGTTAATGCATGATATCCAACAGCAACATAAGCTTGAGTACTTCTTGTTTCACCATTGATATCAATAACATCTGCTGTAACCTCATAATTAAAAATAGGTAGATTCTCTTTGTTCACAGTTGGATCAGGAAGCGCTGCAAAATTGATGATATACTCTCCGTTCTCATCGGTTTTAGTTTCTCCATGAGTAATTTCTTGAGGTTCTGAGTTGTATCGTGGGTACCAATAACACCATCTAGGGTATTGTACTTTTCGATGTACTCTATATACCACTTTTGCATCTGTAATATTGCTACCCGCATAGGCAGATGCTATTCCTATAAGTTTTATAGTATCATGAACTTTATAGGTTTCGGTAACCGGATTAAACTTGGTCTCGAACTTGGGGCGTTTATACTCTTCTACAGAAATAGAGGCACTTTGATGATTATTGGTTTGTATCGTATATATACCGGTTAATCCTGAAGAAGGAAGTATAAACTCTCCTTTAAAAGATCCGTATTCATTCGTTTTTAAATGTAAAGTTTTAATTTCTTGTCCATTAACATCTCTAAGTGTGGCAAAAGCAGAATATTCTGGTAGAACCTTAAAATCTTCTTTGAGTTTAGAAGACATCATTATGCCTTTGAAATATACCGTTTGTCCGGGTCTGTAAATACTACGATCTGTAAAAATGAAGGTGTTATATCGGGTATTGTCATCATCAGTATTGCGTGAATGAGATTGGTTTAAATAAAACCCTTCAAAAAATGCCTTGTCTTCTTGATGGCTAATAGTAATATTAACATCGTAATAATACTTATTTATGGTCAAATGAACTTGTCCATTTTTATCTGTGATTAAGGTTTTATCCAATTTGTTACCATATTGTCTATCGGTACTTGTTTTAAAATTCACTTTAGCGTTTGCGACTGGATTTCCGTTATTACGATCTAATACTTGAAAAATAGATTCTTCGGTAGTTCTGTTTTCAACCAATGCTAAATCACTGATTTGTATTTTTCCGTAAGAAAACATGTTTTTTTGCGAGAGATCTGGCGCTACAGTGGCTACTACTAAGTAATATCCTTGATCTAATTCAGGTAATAAGACCTCTGTCGAGTGTTTTTGATAATCACTTTCGTTTCGTATTTCTGTTTCCCAGGTTTTACTAATACGTAAAGCATTTAAAAACTTAATTTGTTCATCAAGTTTGTATAATCTATCTAATGCTTTTAATTGTTTAGGGGTAATTTTTAAAGCTTTAAAATAGAGTTTATTTAGATTTTTATAGGTAACTAATAATCGTCCTGGAGTTTGTATAGGAGCATACTTTTCTATACTAATATTTAGCTCTGGATGAAGAATTTGATCTTTCAAAGATTGACAATTATCTCCGCCACGCGAATCGGGAAATTTCTCTACAACTGTGTTGCATAATTCTAAAGCATCTTTCAGTTTCCATCGGTGAGTTTCATTTTCTTTGGGGGTATATGACGCCGCTTGTTCATTATATAAATTTGCTATTTCAAAATCATATAATGCCGATGATATATGTGTTTTAATTTGATTTTTTTCAAGACGTAACGTTTTTAGAAGTATATCTTGCTTGTTGGTAAATACAGCATTTTGATATACAAATTTGATGCGCTCAATGTTTACCTCTGTAAGTGCATCAACATTGTTGTTTCTTGCATGAAATTTTATCAAATTTTGATATAATTTTAGAGCATTACCTTGTAATGATAATGAATCTTTAGGCTCAATTTTTAATTTAGAAAACGCATTGTGATCTGCTAAAAAATCAGGACTGTCAATTCTGAATGCATATGAGGGTTTTGTGATATTCGTTTCAGAAGTTTTGTAAAACTCCAGGGCATTATGTGTTAAGAAATCATATAAAGTTGGACGATATTTTTTTGAATCATGACGAATATGTAAAATTTCATTAAACTTTGATAGATCTGTTTGCTGAGCAAGAACTCCGTTTTTGATTGATTTTTGGTAGTAGGTGTGGATTTCGTTAAATAAAGTTTCGAGATCCCATGTTCTAAAATCTTCAGAATCTACTTTTTCGGATGTTTGCGTTCTGTTATAGAATTTCCATCTATTTTCTTTAAAATATTGCCAGTACAAATTGGCAAGAATGCTTTCTAAAATATTTCTTTTTGGAAATTTACTTTGATCAATTTCGTTTTTAAGTTCTTTAATAATATTAAGTTGAGCATCCTCTTCAAGAGTAAGTAGATATTTTGCTTTGTGAAGCAACGCTTTTATGACCTGATTGTCGTTGTTTTCTTTTTTGGCAGTATCGTATATAGTTTGCACTACTTCGACTGCGGATTTTGGCAACCCCTTTTCTTCAAAAGCCTGAACTTTTTTCCAATCGGCCTGATAATCATTTTGACCATTCATATAATTTAGGTTAGATATACAGAGTATAATAAGGATGATATACTTTTTCATCATAAAGGTTTTAGGTTGTTAAACAAACTTAAACAATACGTATACCAAAATTTGTTTAGTAAACATTTCCAGCCTGAAAATAACATCATAAAGCTACGTATTTGAAATGAGTCATAACAATTTTGTTATTATTAATTAAAATGTATCATATCAAATTTTGTACTAAGAAAGTAATACCTGTTTAAAGGTGAAATGATAAATGAGTGAAGAGTGCATTTCACTTAGTAGACTATATAAATTGATGAGCAAGTACTTTTATCCACCTATATTTTGGTTACGATGTTTACTTTTTCATTATTCGTGTCTTTTATTATTAGTTGTAGGTTGTATATTTACCAAGAGATTTAAAAAACTACTATGCGGGTACATTTTATAGCTATCGGAGGAAGCGCAATGCATAATCTGGCTATTGCTTTACATCAAAAAGGATATCAGGTATCGGGAAGCGACGATGCTATTTTTGAGCCATCAAAATCTAGATTAGAGCGATATGGGTTATTGCCTAATGAACTTGGCTGGTTCGCAGAAAGAATAACTTCGGATCTTGATGCTATTATTTTGGGGATGCATGCCAAACAGAATAATGTAGAACTACTTAAAGCTCAAGAATTAGGAGTGACTATTTACTCTTATCCCGAATTTTTGTATGAACAGTCCAAAAATAAGACTCGTGTTGTAATCGGAGGTTCTCACGGTAAGACGACTATTACATCTATGATTTTGCATGTATTACACTATCATGAGAAAGATGTGGATTATATGGTAGGTGCACAATTAGATGGTTTTGATACGATGGTACGCCTTACCGAAGAAAATGACTTTATGATATTAGAGGGTGATGAGTATCTTTCGTCTCCTATCGATCGCAGGCCAAAATTTCATCTATATCAACCAAATATTGCTTTGGTGAGTGGTATTGCATGGGATCATATTAATGTATTTCCTACATATGAGAATTATGTAAAACAATTTGAGATTTTCATGACGTCTATCATAAATGGTGGAGCATTGGTTTATAATGAAGAAGATAATGAAGTGAAAAAACTTGCTGAAGCCACAGAAAACCCTATTCGAAAATTTGCGTATACTATCCCAAGATATAGGATAGAAAATGGAAAAACGATACTGGATACTCCCGAAGGAGAAATGCCAATAGAGGTTTTTGGGGCACATAACCTTAGCAATTTGGCAGGAGCCAAATGGATTTGCCAACACATGGGCGTTGACGAAGATGATTTTTATGAGGCTATCGCTTCTTTTAAAGGGGCATCCAAGAGATTAGAAAAAATTGCCGAAAGCCAGACCACGGTTGCTTATAAAGATTTTGCTCATAGCCCGTCCAAAGTTAAGGCAACAACTACTGCTGTAAAAGAACAGTATAGTGACAGAAATATAATTGCTTGCTTAGAATTACATACATATAGTAGCCTGAATGCCGAATTTTTAAAAGAATACCAAGGTGCTTTGGATGCTGCAGATAAGGCTGTTGTTTTTTATTCGCCGGATGCTGTTAAAATTAAGCAATTAGATGAGGTTTCTATTGATCAAATTTCAAAAGCCTTTAATCGAGAAGACCTTTTGATTTATACTAACCCTAAAGAATTTCAAGAATATTTAAAGCAAGAGAATTTTTCGAATTCGGTTTTATTGTTGATGAGTAGTGGTAACTACGGAGGTCTTAATTTTGATGAGGTAAAAAGTTGGTTTTAAGCAATACTTTTGATTATATACATTTTATAGGTGCCTCTTAAATATGTCATCTACAAAATTGGCTACGCTTTTTTGGTTGTTTTGTATAAGTTCTTTTTTGGCATTTTCGATATCTGCAGGCACTTTATCTTGACTTAATTTAAACTTTCCTTCCCATTGTTCGATCTCAATTTCGAAACAATGAATGAATGGAAGCAAACGATCCATTCTTTGATCTGCTATATCCAGTGTAAATTTCTGATCTGGATTTTCCAGAAATTCTGTCATAGTTACCATGGATTGTTTTATAATAGTAGGATCTTCTATTTCATTTACTTTTCCGGTTGCGTGCGCGATAATATAATTCCAGGTAGGTAATTGCTTTGTTGTGTAAACAGAAGGAGAGATATACGTTTGAGGTCCTTGAAAAACAGCCGTTATTGGATGATTACCTTTTAATAGTCGTGTATGCGGATTATTAGCATCAATATGCCCAACAAGTGTATCTCCATGAAAAATTAAAGGTGCATGAGTAATAAAAGGAGTGTCATTATTCGCAGATACTAAAGTGGCAAAAGGGTATGCTTTGGCTACTTCTTTAATATTATCTATGTTGTAATCCTGATGGTGTTTTGGTGGATACACTAATTACGCTTTAAATTGTTGAAGATGGTGATCAAGGTGCTTATATTGCATTTTCCCCCATTGATCCTGAGTAAATTTTCCGAACATCGGATGAGGAGCCCATTCTTTTTGATCCCGTTTGTTAGAAAATTCGGATACCAAACTTAATAATTCTTGTTTTTCTTTCTCAAATTCCTTTTGATCAACAACTTTGAGTTTAGAATGGGTAGGTAGATTTTTTTTCCATGGCTTATCATTATACATGGATTTCTTGAAAAAGAGTTTGGCCAAAAAATTAGGTTTAAGTTCTGGGTGCTCCTTTTGCATGGCTATTTTTAAAGGAAATTGGCAATGATATAACATCTGAGAAGCATTCATCTTTCCCCAAGAAGGACTACTTGAATCTGAAACTTTGTTAATTCGATCTGCTATTTCCTGTAAGGTCGATTCTTCAAATAAGGATTTCATGAAAAAGAGGTTTTATTAGATAATACCAAAAATAAGGTATTTTGTATAAAATAAAAAAGGCAGCTCAACGAGCTGCCTTTACATATATATTGTATACAAATTAACCTACTTCATCAAAGAATAAACTTAAAAACCCATCTAGATCATCATTACTAGCGATGTCTTTTGGTGTTCCTAAATTTATCATTAGAGGTTGATCTTTTATAGTACCTCTTAGGAAATATTGGTAGGTTGTACCCATTTTAAATTTATAGCCTTTTAACTGAGAGCCAAAAGAAGTAAAAGTTACTTCTGTTTTAGAAGTGTTACTTTCTGCAAAAGCAGTAATTGTGGCTTCAAATACAGCAGATAACATATCATCAGTATAGTAATCCCATTTTATAGATGTTCCATTACAAGCTTGTAATTCGTACTCAGATTGAGCTTCACATCCACGAGGAACTTGTATGTTATTTCCTACTAGATTTAAAAAGGAAACCTTCTTAGCCTGTCCGTAAAAACTTAAAGTTGAAAGAAGTAAAACGATAGTAAAAATATTCTTCATATATAGGTTAATTTGAAGGTGTTAAATTATTCATTTTTAGATTAAGGGTGCCCAAATATAGTAAAACTTTCATTTTCAAACAAATATATCCTTGGTTTATTGAAAGATAATTAAAAATTGGAGGCTTCTTTTGGTAGATTATTAAAGCAATAATGTGTTGTATTTGAGATAAATAGTTTATACTTACTTAAAGAAATATTTTTTTCAGTTTAATAGCGAAATTCAATATATGAGTGAACAAAACCCTTCTTTTTCGATCAAGGAATGGAATGAAAATGATCGTCCAAGAGAGAAATTAATCGCCAAAGGGAAGAATTCTTTAAGTGATGCAGAGCTGATAGCAATACTTGTTAGATCCGGTAGTCGAGATGAAAGTGCCGTAGCATTGAGTAAGAGAATGTTGGCTAGTGTTGATCATGATATAAATAGGTTAGGAAAGTTATCTGTAAAACAATTAATGAATTTTAAAGGTATAGGAGAGGCCAAAGCCGTAGCAATAGTTGCAGGCTTAGAATTAGGACGAAGGAGAAAAGAAGGTGTAAAAACTGTCCCGAAAATAAGTAGTAGTAAAGATGCATATGATTTGTTTGATCGCGTTATCGGAGATTTAGATCATGAAGAGTTTTGGGTGTTATATCTTAATAATGCGAATAAAGTACTCCAGCAAAAACAAATTAGCGTAGGAGGAAAAACAGGAACACTAGTAGATGTCAGGGTCGTTTTTCGAAATGCTTTGGAGTATGGTGCGACCAGTATAATTATTGGACATAATCACCCCAGTGGTGCTGTATTGCCCAGTACATCGGATAAACAGTTGACTCAAAAACTGAAACAGGCAGGAACAAGTTTGGATATTAAAGTATTGGATCATATTATTATAGGAGAAAAAACCTATTTTAGCTTTGCAGACGAAACAATATTGTAAGTAAAAAAGTGTGCTTTGGCAAAGTTGTACGTCAAAATCTGTATTTAGAAATATGTTATTAGTACATACACAAAAAGTAACACCAAGAGTATCTTATACGTTTAAACAGATTTGTAAACGTATTCTGGGCTTGGATGTTGATCTAACTTCAAAGATTGAAACATTTATTGCGCATGATGGCCCTAAGTTTTCTTATGGGAAACAACCATTAGGGAAGGAATTGTATTTTCAGAGTGTAGATTTACTTTTTGAACATGGGTTAAATGATGTTGATGTTCAGGTTTCGAAATGGGAAGATACCATGTGTTTCTTTGATGTAAAACACGAAATATCGGCGTTACCTTATGATATTTTTGCTGCTTCGTTTTATCTTCTTACCAGATATGAAGAATACTTGCCACATGTTAAGGATGCTATGGGTAGATTTCCTGCAACCGAAAGTATTGCCTGTCAATATGGATTTTTACAAGATCCAGTAGTTGATATATGGGCCTTCAAATTCATGAAAATTATTCTTGAAAAATATCCTAATCTAGAGTTTGAACAAAGAAAATTCTCGATAATGCCAATTTTGGCCGTTAGTGAAACTTTTGCTTATAAAAACAAAGGAATTTTGCGTTCTATTGGAGGTGGTATTCGAGATCTTTGGAATCTAAAATTAGATGAATTTACAGATAGATTTAGAACACTGCTAGGATTAAAAAAAGACCCTTATGACATCTTTGATTTTGTAATTGATCTTCAGAAAAACAAAAAAAGAAAAGCTAAAGTTTTATTCGGAATTGGAGATTATTCTAACTACGAAAAAAATATTGGATACAACAAACCCCAGCACCGCACCGTTATAAAACATATAGGGGATTATGTTGATGTTGGTTTAAAAGCTTCGTACGAAGCAGTTTGTGAGTTAACGGTACTTAAAAAAGAAAAAGAAAGAATTGAAAGTATTTTGAATCGAAAATTGAAATATTCAATGTGTTCTTTTTTTAAAATAAAACTACCAGAAGCCTATCGCAATTTTATTGAACTCGAGGTAGGAGAGGATTATTCTATGGGATATTCCGAAAATTCTGGTTTTAGAGCTGGTACATGTACTCCTTTTATGTTTTATGATTTGGATTACGAAGTACAAACACCCTTAGTCGTGTATTCTTTTTGCTTTTCCAATTTAGGACAAAGAGAAGATAAAAGCACCGAAGAAGAGGTTAGGAGTGAGTTGAATGCTTATATGGATAGAATTAAAGAGGTAAAAGGAACTTTTATTCCGGTTTTTGGTAATACTTTATTCAGCGATATCTATCATCAATCGTTTTGGAAATCAATTTTTAAATTTATTTGGGATATAGATAATGGATAATGTAATAAAGCATGTTTTTTTTGATCTCGACCATACACTTTGGGATTTTGATAAAAACTCCTCACTAGCCTTTGAGATGATTTTTGATAAGTTTAAAATAAATAAGGATATACAAGCTTTTTTAGAAATCTATCAACCCATCAACATGAAGTATTGGAAGCTTTATAGAGAAGAAAAGGTGAGTAAAAAAGAACTTAGAAGAGGTCGTTTTATAGATGCTTTTACTACTCTTAATATAGAATTTTCGTTAGAAATCATTGATCAAATGTCTGAAGATTATATTTCTTTTTTGCCACTTAATAATTATTTGATCGATGGGGCAAAGGATCTGTTAGAGTATCTGCAACCAAAATATGAGATGCATATTATAACGAATGGTTTTAGAGAAGTACAGCAAAATAAATTATCGAATTCTCGAATAAAACAATATTTTAAAACGGTTACGAATAGTGAAGAGGTTGGGGTAAAAAAGCCAAATCCTATTATTTTCGAACACGCTATAAAGATTTCAGGGGCCGAAATCGGTAATAGCATTATGATAGGAGATAATTACGAAGCTGATATCATGGGGGCCGAAGCATTAGGTCTTAGAACCATTTGCTTTAACTATCATAAAGAAAAAATACCATCACAAAATATTCAGGTTTCAGAATTAAAAAATATTAAAAAACACCTGTAGAAATAAATATTTGTATTTTAGTCTACTATAAATCATTTGCCCCTATGATGAAAACAAAAAAAACATATGCACTGTTATGCCTTGTTTGTATAGCATTAATGTCGATTTCCTGCGTAAAGGATGTGGATTTTGATCAGGTTGAAGATATTGTACTGACACCTGTGTTTGAAGTTGATTTTATCTTTTCAAGATTTGATACTAATCAGTTCGTGGATCCAGATCTGGATCCCTCAATTATAATTCCCGAAGTAGTAGTTCAAGATACCTTAAATTATGATCTATTAGGAACGGATTTTGTAGTAGATAATTTGGATCGAGTCGAATTAACTTTTGAGTTTCGCAATACTATACAAAGAAGTTTTGATTTTGATTTTGGTTTCCTTAATGCCGGAGATCAACGTATAGGTCCTTCTTTTAGTATAACTGCTAATGCGGGAAATGGCCCAGGAACAGAGCCAGTTGTAACTACAGAGGTCATCGTTTTGGATAATGCTACCATCAATATATTGGGAGATGCTAATAGATTGGTTTCATCGATTAGAGTTCAAAATGTAAATAGCGGTTTGCAAGGGATTTTAGAATTGAGATCCAAAGGAACCTACTTTATTAATTACGAATTATGAGAGCAGTTATATATTTAAGTATACTCTTTTGGGGCTCTTGTGTGTATTCGCAAAATAAAGAGATGTTGTATGATTTTACAGACCTGCCGCAGTCATTAATGAGTAATCCGGGGGCAGATGTTAATTTTAATCGTCATTTTGGAGTACCTTTTTTATCACAATTTCATGTAAATGCTGGTTTACGAGGAGCTTCGCTTCACGATGTTTTTGCAGATGATGGAAGAAGTATTAATGAAAAAATAGAAACTACGCTTAACAAACTTACCAGTAATGATCATTTAACTCTTACCCAGCAGTTAGAAGTGCTGAATTTTGGTTGGAAGAGTAAAAAATATAGAGATGTATACTTTTCTGGTGGAATATATCAAGAATTGGATCTTATTGGGTATTTTCCAAAAGATTTTGCTGTCTTAGCATACCAAGGTAATCAGGATTTTCTTAATCAACCATTTCGATTTTCTAATATTAGCGCATCGGGAGAGTTGCTTATGGTGTACCATTTTGGATACAATAAAAAAGTAAATAAAAAATTAACTTTTGGAGCAAGAGCAAAACTGTATTCTAGCTTACTTCATGCAAGAACAGCGCGAAACAGCGGTACTTTTACTACTGTAGAAACCCCTCAGGGAAATAATATCTATCAGCATATTGTTAGTAATGCCGATGTAACATTAAGGACTTCTGGGTATGCTGCCCTTAGAGATATTAGTGAAGATGCTAATGCGCAACAAGGAAAAGAGATTGTCAATAAATTAATTGGCAGAGCACTTCTTGGTGGTAATTTAGGGATTGGAGTAGATGTAGGAGTTACCCATAAGATTAACGAACAATTAAATCTTACTGGTAGTATCAATGATTTGGGAGTTATTTTTTATACAAATGATGTAGAAACCTATCGCGCACGTGGAAATTATGTTTTTGAAGGTTTTGAGACTCCGATTCAATTCTCGGGAGAAGAATCACAAAATTTTTTGGATGAATTAGAAGAGGCTATACCCTTGGATACATTAAGTACGAGCTATATTACTATGCGACCACTAAAATTAAATGGTTCTATTCGGTATTCTTTTAACAAATACGATGATGGAACCTGTTATAGTTGTATAGAGGGAGAAGATCCTCCTTATTTGGATGCATTGGGAGTTCAGTTATTTATGCAATTTAGACCCAAAAGACCGCAATATGCAGCTTCGTTATTTTACTACAAGCGCTTATTTAATTTTTTAAGAACAAAAGTAACGTATACCATTGATGATTATTCATATTATAATCTTGGATTTTTATTATCAACGCATATTGACAAAATTAATTTTTATATTTCGGCTAATAATCTATTGGATTATACCAATCTTGCAAAAGCAAGAGGAACTTCTGTTCAGTTAGGTTTTAATATTATAATGTGATATATGTTACGTAATTTTTTTTTAGGAATCCTTTTATTTGCATCAATATCCTCTGTTATTGCTCAAAAGAGTGTACATGATTATAAGTATGTTATTGTACCTAAAGAGTATGAATTTCTTAAGAGTGAAGATGCATATCAATTAAATTCACTTACTAAGTTTTTGTTTAATAAGTATGGTTTTAGTGCATTTTTGCAGGGAGATCAATTTCCTGAGGACTTGGCGATAAATGGATGTATGGCGTTACAAGCTAATGTAAAAAAAGATTCAGGACTTTTTGTAACAAGACTTCTTGTGAGTTTAAGAGATTGTAACGGAAATGAGATTTTTGTGTCTGAAGGCGGACAGAGTAAAGAAAAAGAATATAAAACGGCATATCATGAAGCGCTAAGAAATGCATTTAAAAGTATAGAGAGACTGAAATATAAATATAATCAGAAGAAGCAAGAAAAGGAGGATGCAATTCCCGCAAAGGCGCCTGAAGTAAGTCAAAAGGAAACTACTCCAAGAAAAGATGTTGTAGTTGCAAAAGTAAAGGAGGAGGCTAAATCTACTGTTGTTTTACCCGAATCTCCGGAAGTATTACAATTTTCGTTTAACGGTAATACTTATAGGTTTAAGAAAACCGAATATGGGTTTGAAGTTTTTCAAAAGACATCGAGTCAAGATCTATCCATAGGAAAAATCTACAAAATGGAAAGAGAAAATAGTTATCTCGTACAAGCAGGTAATTTAAGTGGAGGAGGATACTTTGATGGATTCAATAATTTTGTGCTCGAAAGAATTAACCCAGCAACAAGCAAATTGATTAAAGATATTTTGGCAAGAAATTAATTCATCTAACCTTAATATCCATATTTATCCCCCCATCTAGATTTAAGAAAATTTCTAAATGAGTTTTCTCGCTGATTATCGCCGGGATCATATAATTTGGTGTCTTTAATTTCATCAGGAAGAAATTCTTGATTTACAAAATTATCTTTATGATTATGGGCATATTTATAATCTTCTCCATAGCCCAGTTCCTTCATTAATTTGGTAGGAGCATTTCTAATATGTAATGGGATAGATAAATCACCAGTTTGTTTTACTAATTGTTGGGCTTTGTTTATGGCCATGTATGAAGCATTACTTTTTTGAGAAGTAGCTAGGTATACGGCACATTGACTTAATATAATCCTAGCTTCGGGGTATCCGATAGTGGTTACCGCCTGAAACGTATTATTTGCCAGAATTAAAGCGGTTGGATTTGCATTACCAATATCTTCTGACGCCAATATGATCATTCTTCTGGCAATAAATTTTAAATCTTCCCCACCTTCGATCATTCTCGCCAACCAATACACTGCGGCATTGGGGTCACTGCCTCTAACCGATTTTATAAAAGCAGAAATAATATCATAATGCTGTTCTCCTGTTTTGTCATATCGTACAGTATTTTGTTGTACTAGTTTCGAAACAAGGTCATTGGTAATTACAATTGGATCTTGATCTTGGCTGGATACAACAAGTTCAAAAATATTAAGTAATTTTCGAGCATCACCACCACTAAATCTTAATAAGATATCAGTCTCTTTTAAAACTATATTCTTTGATTTAAGATCACTATCTTCTTTCATGGCACGATGTAATAAAGCTTCCAGTTCTTTTTTTCCAAACGCATTTAAAACATATACCTGGCAACGTGATAAAAGAGCAGGAATAACTTCAAAACTTGGGTTTTCGGTAGTTGCTCCTATTAGAGTAATCCAGCCCTTTTCTACAGCTCCTAATAAAGAATCTTGTTGAGATTTACTAAACCGATGTATCTCATCAATAAATAATATTGGATTTTTTGAAGTAAATAATCCACCGCTTTGTTTTGCCTTTTCAATAACGTCTCTTACTTCTTTTACACCACTATTAATAGCGCTTAATGTGTAGAAAGGTCTTCCAGATTCTTTGGCGATAATATTGGCCAATGTGGTTTTACCCACTCCCGGAGGCCCCCAAAGAATTAACGAAGGAATAATTCCTTTTTTTATTTGTTGTGTTAGAGAGCCATCATCTCCAACCAAATGTTCTTGACTTAAGTAGGCAGATAACGATTCTGGCCGTATTCTTTCTGCCAAAGGCCGATTTGTATTCATAGTTTACAAAGTTACAAACCTTAAGGTAATATGCAGTAAGAAAAAGAGTTAATCAAAAGAGTAATTGTGTATATAGTATGAGAATAGAGCCTGCCATTTTAGCGGGATTTCATGTTTTGGACTTTTTTTTGTTATATTTTTAGTACAATGAACGAACAAAGAGATTTTTTTAAATTTAGTACGGGAGTTATTGGCTATCCATTGCTGTTCATATTATTAATTTGGATAGTATTTTGGTTTGAAGTGCGTTTTGGTTTTGATTTTAATCATTATGGAGTATATCCCAGAACAATTATAGGATTAAGAGGGGTGTTATTCTCACCTTTTATACATGCCGATATTACACATCTGTGGCATAATACATTGCCGTTACTTATTTTGTCGATGGCTCTTTTTTATTTTTATAGGCATAATGCATGGAAAATCATACTCGTGGGGACATTATTAACAGGTTTGTCTACGTGGTTATTGGGGCGTCCCGCAAATCATATTGGTGCAAGTGGAGTGGTATATCTTCTGTTTGGTTTTCTTTTTTTTAAAGGAATTATTGCAAAACATTTTAGATTAACGGCACTGTCTTTTATAGTCGTATTCGTGTACGGAAGTATGGTTTTGTATGTTTTTCCGGTTGATCCTAAAATATCGTGGGAGGGGCATTTGTCTGGCCTTGTTGTAGGAGCATTATTGGCGTTTTTTGTAAAAAAGGGGATAGTGAAACCAAAAAAATACCAGTGGGAGTCACCAAACTATAATCCTGAAGATGATGAATTTTTAAGGCATTTTGACGAAAACGGTAATTTTATCGAGAATGTGCCTGATGAGAATGATATTGAGGTGATTTATGAGTATAAAGATGATAAAGATAAGGAGTAAGCATATTTTTGTAATAGATTTATAAACGTTGTCTAATAGCTTCATACAAGAAAGCTCCGCAGGCTACTGAAACGTTTAAAGAACCTATTTCGCCATACATAGGCAGTTTAGCTTTTTGATCTACTAATTTTAGTACTGAATTGGATACACCTTTACCTTCGCTACCCATAATAATTGCGGAGGGAGTATTTAGGTTTATGTTGTAAATGGTATCTGATGCTTTTTCGGTTGCAGCAATAACTTGCATACCCGAACCTTGTAGATAAAACATTGCATCTTTAATGTGATCGACCTTACAAATAGGAATTTTAAATACGGCACCTGCCGATGTTTTTATAGTATCTGCATTAACGGGTGCACCACCCTTTTTCTGAATAATAATACCATGAACTCCAGTACATTCTGCAGTGCGAATAATAGCTCCAAAGTTACGGACATCAGACAATTGGTCCAAAATTAAAAACAATGGTACGTCGCCAGATTCTATAACCTGCATTACCAAATCCTCTAAGTTATGAAACTCAATAGGAGAGATGTAAGCCACTACTCCTTGATGGTTTTTTCTGGTTAATCTATTCAATTTTTCTATCGGTACATAAGAGAAGGGAATGCTATTCTTTTTTAATAAACCCATAAGTTCTTTAGATAAATCTCCAGATAGGCCTTTTTGAATAAATAATTTATCAATGGTTTTACCAGAGTTAATGGCTTCGATTACGGCCCTAATACCAAAAACTTGAGATTCGTTTTTCATTTTTAAACTTAATTTTTTAAATAGTAAATGGAATTTGCTTGGTTGGTATTAATAGTAAGAAAGGTTACAGTTTAATAGAAAACTCCATGTGATAGGCGACAAATATAGGCATAAAAAAACATCCCTCTGAAATTTTCAGAGGGATGTCTATAATTTATATAAAGTGTTTTTACAACAACTCTAACCTAATCCTAGTTCTGGAAGAACATTGGAGTAGTTAATGCTTCAACACCTGGAGCATTAGGGTTAGAAGTAACTTCACTTAATGGAATTTGATATCTGTTGATATTACCAGTAAGAACAGTTCCTGTAATAGGCTCGTAAGCCGGAACTTGGTTTCTTCTAATCGTAGTCCAAGACTCAGCATGTCTCATAAAGTCTGCAACATAGTGCTCTTCATGAATTTTTCTTAATGCATCAGCTTGGCTATCTCCAGCAATAGAACCTCTTGCAGAAGCCATATAAGTGGCTTTGTCAGCAGCAGGAACTTCATTTACAAGGCCATCATAACGACCTAAAGAAGTCATTATACCCGCTTGGTAAAAAGTATCAGCAGCAGCTTGACCTCCAGAGATAAATCCTAATAAAGCAGCTTCAGCTAAGTAAAAGTTAGTCTCAGGTGCAGTAGCATATCTGTCTGGTAACGTAGCGATAATAACATCATCCGATACCTGAGAGAATTGAGCTGTATCCAAAATTAAAGAACCTTGTGGTTGACCAGCAAAGCCTCCGCCGTCTAACTCATTAAAATAAGCAGATCTTCTTGGATCGTTATTGTTATTCATTAAAGTTACTAAAGTAGAACCACCAGAGTAGAAGTTTTGGTTACCACCTGCAAACTGTACAATTAATGTAAAGATTGGGTTTTGGTTACCAGCAGCATCTAGGTAATCAAGTTTAGCTTCTTGCGAATTAGCAGTAATCATTGGTTGCGTAGATAAAGCTTGTAAGTCAGCCGAAACTGAAGCAGGATCAACGTTAGCGATTAGCATTAAAGCTTTTAATTTAATAGAGTTACCAAAACGTATCCAATTTTCTCTATTACCACCAAAAACTAAATCACCACCGTCAACAATGTCAGTATCTGTAGCTAATTCAACTAATGCCTCGTCTATTAAACCAGGAATACCTCTTAGAACATCTTCTTGACTATCAAAGTTAGGATTAGGAAACTCATCTACCTGAATTGCTTCGCTAAATGGAATATCACCAAAAACTTGAGTCAAATTCATATATACAAAAGCTTCAAGAACTTTAGCCTGACCAATTACATTTCTAGCAGTAGGATTATTACGCTCAGTAAGAATTCTCATCTGTGATAAGTTTCTTAAAGCAGTAGTATAGTTACCTACCCAGATATTATTAACTGTGTTAGGACCAATTGTACCTCTTTCTGGGTTACGGAATACTCCGAAGTTAGCAGAAAAAGACCATTGCTGAGAATGCGTACTCATCTGAAACTGTTCTACAGTTCTGTTAGCCGTAATACCACCTAATAAAATTTCTGGCATTAATAATGCTGGATCTATTTCTAGTGCAGCAAGTGGATCAGTGTTAATACCTTCAATCGAATCCTCACATCCTGTAAAAAGGATCGCGGACATAACAACGAAAAGTATACTGATCTTATTTATAAGAATATTTTTCATTTTTTTCATTTTAAAAATTTGCTTGTATGTTAAATCCGAAACTTCTTGTAGTTGGTACACCACCTCTTTCAATTCCTTGTAAGTTACTTGCAGAACCTCCTAACCCAGCTTCTGGATCGATATGAGGTACATCAGAATTAAAAATTGCAAGGTTTCTACCTTCTAATGCAATTTGTAGAGATTTTATAGGTGTACTTTTAAGAATTTGTGCTGGGAATGTATATGCCAAACTAATTTCTCTCCATTTGATAAAAGTAGCATCAAAAATATTTCCCTCTACAACACTCGCATTTGCAAAACCACCCCAGTAGTCTTGAACACTACTAATAGGAGTTGTATTTGGCGCAACGATTGTAGAACCATCAGGATTAACGCCTGTAGCAACAAATGTATTTGGATCAACAAAAACTTCTCTGTTATTTGCGCCAGTTTCTTCAGCCAAACCTGTTCTTCTTAACTGTCCAACAGTGTTAGAGAATATTTTACCACCTTCTCTGTAGTCAAAAGTAGTAGATAATCTCCAGTTTTTATATCTAAAAGTAGAAGTAATACCCATAGTATAATCAGGGAAAATATCTCCTAATTCTGCAGATTGACCAACTTGACGAATACCATTAGCATCAACCAATATTTGATCGTCGATATCGTTTCCTTGTGCATCTACAGCTCTTAACCAACGTGGACCAAATAATTGAAGGCTTTCTCCTTCTACCGCTCTTACCGCGATACCATTAAATCCAGTAGCTAGGTTTAATGCTCCTCCTGGTAAAGCTCCAAGATCGTCAACCTTAAACTCGTTAGTAGTAAAGTTGTAATCTACATCCCAACTAAAATCATCAGTTTGTATAACTTTTGCGTTCAATTGTAATTCAACACCTTTATTACTAATCTTACCTACATTAGTAAGGAATCCTGCAAAACCTGATGTTTGAGGTGTAGGAACCGTTACGATTTGATCTTCAGTAAAGTTTTCGTAATATGTTGCATCAATAAATAATCTGTTGTTAAAAAGACCTAATTCAACACCTACTTCAAAGTTTTCCTGATTTTCTGGCTTAAGATTTTGATCTGCCAAGTTTCCATCAGAGTTAAATGCTAACTGCCCATCAAACGGGAATGTACCACCTTGACCAAATTGTTGGAAAAAGGCAGTGTCAGGATTAAACGTAAAATCTAAAAGGAAAGATGCAGTATCTACACCAACATTTGCCCAAGAACCTCTTAATTTACCATAGCTTAAGAAATCACTCTGGATGTCTAAAGCGTCAGAGAATACCCAACTTAAAGATACAGATGGATAGAAGAAGCTATTGTTATCTAGTGGTAAAGTTGAAGACCAATCGTTACGACCAGTAACATTCAAAATTAACCAGTTCTTATAATCTAAAGTTATGTCTCCAAATGCACCAAAGATTCTTTGTAATCTAAAGTCTTTGAAAACTGAATTTACCTCAGCATTACCCGGATCAAATAATTCAGGAACTGTTAGGTTAGTACCAGTATTTTGCAAACGATCTATAACTCTTTCATTCCATTGCATACCACCTCTTACAGTAAGATTAAATGCATCTGAAAGCGATTTGTCATAAGTTGCAATAAGGTCTAATGTTACCTCACGTCTTTTGATGAAATCATCAACAAAACTTCCTCGTAAAGCTCCAATAGTTCCGATACTGTTTTGAATCAAACGTTGATCAGTAAACGTATCATAACCAGCTCTACCTAAAATATTAAAGTTTTCTGTTGGGCTATATTGTAATGACGCATTACCAAAGAAACGCTCTACTTGAGTTTGAGTAGCATTTTGACGAGCAATAAACAATGGATTGTTTTGCTGTCCACCTGGATCATTAATTTGATTTCCAAACTCATCTACATCTTGCTCAAATAAAGAGAAATCAGTAACTCTTGATAATCCATTAACGATATTAGTTAATACGTTAGGATCATTAGCTCCTTGTGCAGCTGTACCTACTGTGTTTGTTCTAACATAGTTTACAGTAAATCTAGAGCTTAACTTATCAGTAAATTCTTTACCAGAGTTTAAACCAATGTTTGTTCTGTTTAAAGAAGAATTAGGGATGATACCTTGTACATCAGTGTAAGCTACACTTAATCTGTAATCATCTCCATTTTGACCAGCTCCTGCAACAGTTAAACTGTTAATAGAAGTGATACCTGTGTCATAAAAATCTTCAACTCCATCTTCAAAAATTCTGAAAGGAGTATTATTATCTTGAAGGTTTACAAAAGTTTGACCTGCCAAAGATGGATCATCGATAGCTGGACCCCAACCTGCAGTAGTTTGATCTCTTTCATTTTGAGTAAAATCATATACTCCCTGATCACCACTAACAAATCTGTTCTGGAAATCTGGTAATCTTAAAGGAGAATCAAAACGAAGACTTGAGTTAAAGCTTATACTCGCTGATTGTCCTTGTTTACCTTTTTTGGTAGTAATGATAATAACCCCAGCAGATGCTCTAGATCCATATAGTGCGGCAGCAGAAGCTCCCTTAAGCACGGATATAGATTCTATATCATCTGGGTTGATATCCTGAGCTCTGTTTCCAAAGTCAAATCCACCAGTAATTCTAGATCCCGTAGCAATATTCGAGTTAGAAATTGGTACACCATCTACCACAAATAATGGCTGCTGGTTTCCTGTTAAGGAAGAAATACCACGAATAAGGATTCTTGTAGAACCACCTACGTTACCACTCTGATTTTGAATAACAACACCTGAAGTTTTTCCTTGTAGTGCACCAAGTAAATTGGTTTCTCTAACTTCATTAAGGTCTTCAGATTTGATCGTAGATACTGCATAACCAAGAGATCTAGCAGAACGCTCGATACCTAATGCAGTTACAACTACTTCTTCAAGTTCTGAAGCCGACGCCGCTAATTGAACATTAACGTTGTCACTGTCACCTACTACAACTTCTTTAGTTGTGAAACCAACATAACTGAAACTTAATACAGCACCTTTATTTGCGGCAATACTATAATTACCATCAAAATCGGTCTGTGTTCCTCCAGCTGTGTTTTTCACAACGATATTTACCCCTGGTAGCGGTAACCCTCTGTCATCGGTTACATTACCTGAGATTGTTTTTTCTTGTGCAAAAGTAATTTGCACAACAAACGCCAAAAGTAGCGTTAAAATTCCACTAAACTTTGTTCTCATTTTACAATTTATTTGAATTAGCCAGCTCCAAAAATGATAATAATATCTTTATAAAACAACTTTTTACTATTAAAATTTGAATTATTGCCGTAACCAGATTAATTAATTGTAAACTCTTGCTAAAACGTTATAGTAGGGGGTGTGCGAAAAAAAGAAGGTTCTTTTTTAGTTATATTAATGCTGTTTTTTGACATCTTTAATGATGTGTTTTTGTATTTGTAAATGCACGAATATTTTGTTTAATTTTATGAATATCTGAAAATTAGATGCTCATTCGAGTTTTGTTTCATTGATTTAAAAAGATACAATACAATAAATATTACATATTAATAGAAAATACACCTTATTATCTTATTTTAAAGTGTTAGAACTTCTTGATTCTTAGTTTTTGTTGAAGTACCTTGTTTGTTGAGGGGTATAGAAGAGAAAGAAAGTCAATGTTATTTTTGCAGGTTACTAAGCGGTATTTTAATACCTGTATATTATAAAAGTATAGATGTTGAAACTACAGCTTAATCATTCTACATTATCTAAGATGTACTTAATCATATCAAACAAACTTATTTTATGCTATGAAATTGAAAGAAATAAGAGTTAAATACCTGCATCAAAAATAAATATTATCGGTAACAATATAATAGGTCGATTTGATTTACTGAGGTGGGATAACATCATCTTTGTTACTAAACTCAAGTATTTTTTTTATGTCATCTTCATTTTTGTACGATAGATTGTTGGATTTGACATAATCATCAAGAGCCGATATTGAAATATTTTCTTTAGCCAAATCGGCAATAAGTTTCTTTTTCAATTTAAAAGGAGTAATAGTAGCACCTTTCTTTATAAAATAAGTTTCCATTTTTTTGATTCTATTTTGACTGCGATTTAGCATAGGATCAGGTGAACTCTCGATAATTTTTAAAGAATATTTTTTCAAAATTGAAAACCTAGAGTTTTCATAGATAACCTGAAACACTTTTTCTTCACCTTCAGATGGGTTAAAAATAGATTTAAACTCTTTACCGTTTACAATGACTTTATCTATAGTTTTAAAATTAAAAATATAGATAGAGTCTCCTTCAATTTGCGACATGAATTGTTCTTTGCGAATATTGAAGTTAAAGTTGGAGAAAGTATAACGTTTCTTATTATTCAATTTTATAATAGTCTTATTATTCCATGTGTCAAATAAATACACAGATCCATCTGTTTTTTCTGATCCAGTGGATGTGTTGTCGAAAGAAGCAAAACTTCCACTTAAAATTGCAGCTTGTCTTCTGAAATTGTTAAATTGGATAGGTTGCCCAGCTGCACCAGTGTTAAAATCTGTTGATGTTAGATTTTGGCCATACATGCAACCAATTATAAAAAATAATACTACAGCAATTATGGATGAATTTTTCATAATAGAATAATTTGTGGTTGTGATAGATGTGCTTTAATCCTAAATTAAAGCAAAATATTGATCAGCATTAAAATTACGAAACTTTATCCAGACCATAAGAGTACTTAACGTTTGAGATGTTTTATTCGCTAGTGATTATTACTTGCTTCGAGTTTAAAAGTTTCAATATCTCCGTTATTAATACCTATAAGCAGGTGTTTCTGGTTGTTTTTCGATATCAATTCCATAGACTTGGCATTGCCATTAATATAAAATCCAGTTTTATCAGGCCCCAGTATAGTATATCCATTTTTTTTATTTGAAAGCAATACCAGTCCAAATCCATTATCAAGACGCGGTGTTTCTACTTCAGTATTGTAGATATTACCCGCAATAATTATATCCTCATACCCATCTGCGTTAAAATCTAATGGTTTACTGTCTATGATTGGAATAGTCTGAGCCATTTTTGGAAGAACTATTTTTTCAAAGACATCATTGCCTTTATTTAATAGAAGTATAGAGTTAAATTCGTTTGCTTCTCTTTGATACGCAGTATTAATTTTATCGCCATAAATTTTTTGTAAATCTGCATTGGCAAACTCCTGATATGTTGGTATTTTTTTTGCGATAAATGGCATTTGTTGTGATGAACATTCACGACCTCTTGCCGGCACAAAGTTTCCGTTGTATTTATAACTTAATACAACATCATGGGTTCCGTTTGAGTCAAAATCGTCTGCATATACCCGTAGGGGTTTTTGTTTAGTGGCTTTAAACTTAAAATTTAAACCAACATTTCCAATGATATAATCTTTATTGCCATCATTATTTATATCTGTTTCAGAAACAGAAAACCACCACCCTTTTTCATTATCCAAATAACTTTTATTTGAAACATCTTTAAATATGCCTTGTTCATTTTTAAACAAACCTATGTGAGTCCATTCGCCAACTGCAATAAAATCTTGCCATCCATCATTATTGAAGTCCGTTGCAATTACTTTATTCACAATTCCAAAATTTTCGAAAGAAGGGGCAATTTGTTTGGTAACGTTCTTAAAGGTTCCATTAATATTCTCGTAAATTACGGATGATGCTGAGATGGGGTATTTTTGAGATACAATTCTATTGCCAAGGATAAGATCGTAATCACCATCTTTGTCAAAATCAATTTTGGCAATCGTTTTTCCGCTAAAACTTGGGTTATTGTCAGAGAATGGATGTTTTGTGAAATTTCCATTTCCGTCATTAATATATAATCTATCTTTTAAGTATTGTGAATCTTCTTTAAATTCGTTTCCGCCACTTACTACGTATATATCTATATCTCCATCAGAATCAAAATCGAAAAACAGTGCTTCCATATCTTCGAACTTTGCATCCTGAACAAATAGTTTGGTTTGGCTTTTTTTAAACCCCTGTTCGGTTTGTATCAACAATTGTCCTGCTTGCCCTGTTGCGCCACCTATATAAATGTCCTCTTTCTTGTCACCATTTATATCTCCTTTTGTGATACAGGGACCTAGTGTGGATTGTTTGTAGGGTAGTAGTATTTCATTTTCAAAATCATTGTAATCATTTTCTATATGTTTAAAATGTAAAAGTTCTTTATTTCTGCTAAATGAAATAGGGAGTGTCTTAATGTCGGATGTTTTTTCGAGAACAGCATTTTTTTCAGATACGTTTATTGTCGTATTTGCTTTTATGTTATATAGGGTCTCATGTTTTCCAGACAACCATGCTATTTTTACAGTATCTACCAATGTTGTTTTACCCAACCCAAAATGAATAGTTTTATCTATAGATGATAAATAACCTCTTACTCTTTTAGATTCTTTGGTCTTTATAGTGCCATTATAGTATAATGTAACTTTTGCAAAGTCTTCAGATGTATTACCTGTTGTATTGATTTTTAAGAAATTCCCATGGTTGTTTTCTATACTCATGTTTTTGTATAAAAACGATTCTCCATCTATATTGTTTACTACAATTTCTAAATCTCCATCATTATCTAGGTCCGAATATGCGGCCCCATTAGAAAATGAAGGTTCATTGAGTTGAGTAGTAGGTGTTATATTTTCAAAATTTAAATCTCCATTATTTTTAAAAAGGATATTAGATAGTTTTTCTGAAGGTAAACGGTTGTATATTTCTTTTTTTACATCCAAAGGAACATTTCCTTTAAAATATGTTTTCGCTTTACGGATTAATGTTCGTATATCATTGTCAAGAGCATATTTTCTATATCCATTGGTTACATACACATCATCATTTTGGTCATTGTTAAAATCAAAAACAAGACCAGCCCAACTCCAATCTGTTTTAGAGAGCCCCGTGTGTTGCGCAATATTATGAAAAGTGTTATTGCCCGTGTTTAATTGTAATGAATTAAACATATATTGATCATGTAAATTAAGTGTGTTAATTAATAAATCAAACTTTTTTACATTCATAGATGCCATTAATGTTTTGGAGCGTACATGATCGCTTGATGCCATGTCCAAAACAAAAACATCTTTTAAATTGTCATTGTTTATATCTGCAATATCTACACCCATCCCATAAAAAGAAACTTGATTGGTGTAATCCTTAATTCGATCTGTAAAAGTATTATTCTTGTTATTGATGTATAAAGCGTCGGGTACATAATAGTCATTGGCGATATAGATATCTATCCATCCATCATTATTGATGTCGCTAAGGCATAGCCCTAAACCAAAACTTGGTTGAAGAAGTCCGGATTTTTTTGTAATATCTATAAATTTTCCATTTACGTTTTGGTATAGATGACTTGAGCTTTTGGCTCGTTTAGATTCGTCTTTTAAAATGCTGTAAAATGTAGTTGGATCGAGACCATAATACTCATTTTCATTCATTACGATACAGTCTAAATCACCATCTTTATCAAAATCAAAAAAAGCAGACTGTGTACTTATGCCAGAATCATCTAATCCATACTCTGAAGCTACTTCTTTAAAAGTTAAATCTTTTTGATTGATGAGGAGTAGGTTTTTTCTAGTATCTTCTTTATTGGGTCCACCTTGAGAGACATAGATGTCCATCCATCCATCGTTATTTACATCTGCAAATGTGACTCCGTTTGACCAATTTTTATTGGTATTGATATTTGCTGTGGCCGATATATCTTCAAAAACGAGGTTTCCTTTATTGATATATAGCTTGTTTGGTACCTGATTACCGCAGAAAAATATATCCTTCAGGCCATCATTATTTATGTCTTCAATTCCTACTCCGGCACCATTGTAAAAAAAATCAAAATCAAATAAGTTGGATTTTGTAGAGATGGTATCGGTTATAGTGTTTTTAAAATTCAAATTACTAATTGAAGCAGGGATTTTTGTAAAATATTGTAGTGAAGATTTTGTACTTGTTTTCTCTACGATAGTTTTTTGCTGCTCATTATTTATACTTGAGTCCTTTTTGCAAGAATAAAGCATAAGAAGCGCACTGGATATGATAAGTAATTTATTCATGTAATTAAATAATTCAATAACTGGTTAAAGATACAAGACTGTTACTCTTTTAGAAATAAAATAGAAGACTTTTTTGATGTTTAATATACATGACAATAACGCTATAAAGTTTTTTTTGAAAAAGATGAAATACCTGCCTATAAAGCGCAGATAGAAGTAATTGTTTTTTTGAAAGTTAGGAGTAGGGTAAAATAAAAAAAGGTTCCTCCGTAGAGAAACCTTTTTTCTATTATTATGAATGCTTTATAAGCAAATATTCAAAAATATTTCACCAGGCGCTGGGGCAGGTCCATCTGCTGCAGCTTCTAGTGGGTCAGATCCATCAAGTGCATCATAATCTATTGTATATGTATGCTCTGATTCAAAACTACCTGGAGTATATGTAAATGTTAACGTAGTAGTTCCTGCAGGAACAGTTACAACATGTGTAGTACCATCACCTTCTGCAGTATAATCTGTACTTACGCCATCTATAGTTACTGTAATGAATGCTCCATCCCAACCATCTCCAAAGTCATCAACTAGATCTAGCGTGTATTCTCCAGCAAAAGGAGTAATAGGAATACATTTTAGTCCAACGTTGTATATAAAAGGAGAGGAGAAAAAAGAACCTCCTGAAACAGTTCCTCCTAGGTTAGTATTAGTGTAAATCGCTCCATTAGTTAATTCTAATTCAAAACGAAAACTAAACACATCACCTCCATTAAACTCACCAGCACTTAGTCCATTAACAGCTAAGGCTTCGGCTAATGTAGAAGAGAAATCTAATCGAGGAAGATTAAAATCCGAAACTGTTAAGCCAGCTCCTGTTTCTGTTAATATAAGTACTTCAGGTTTACTGTTGTCAGTACCATCATCCAGGTTGTCCGTAAAACTTTGGTATAATCTAATTTCAGAAATCAACCCTCCATTTTCTGCATCTTGTTCTTCAATAGCTACATCAAATACAAATCGAGAATCATTTGGATCAAAAAAGTTAAACGTGTTGGTAGCACTAATAGTTCTTAAGACAGCCCCATTAGTGACTCCCGCTAAAACATCGTCAATAGTTTTATCATCTGTACTACAAGATTGCATTAGTGAAAATGCAAAAAGGAGAACAAAGAATTTATTTATATATTTTTTCATGAAGAATATTTTTTAATTATTAATTTGCTACTGGAGCGCTAGCGTTAGTATCCCAAAATACAGGTTGCGTCTGATCTGCTTTTTGGCTAATGTTAGCGTTTGTGTTTACCTCATTTGCAGGGTAAAACAAAGATCTAATAAATACACCAGGGCTAGGATTTAAACTTGCTTGCAATGTAGTAGGGTATCCAGTTCTTCTATAAAAATTATAAGACTCTATTCCGTTACCAAATACAGCAATAAAATATTGCTCTCCTAAAATATCCCATTTTCCTGCCATATCTGCTGCATTGAAAGCAGTTTCGATACTTGTAATGAAAGCAGTAACATCTGCAGCTGAAGGTTCAAAAGAAGTATCAGCAGAAGTATCAAGACCAATAAAGCTTTGTGCTTTTGCAATAGATTTTGTTATACCAGCAGACATAAAAGTTCCAGCTGCCATAGCGTTTCCGTTTACCATTGCGATCTCTGCTTGCATGAAATCTACCCATGCAGCTGTTAATATTGGAGTGATACCAGCGCCACCACCACCAGAACCAAGTGCAACACCTGCATTGTCTGGATCAGTGTCAAATCGATCATCATCAAATTTTCCTCCAACTGGATAAACTCCAAAAGTGGTTCGTAAAAAACCATCTGGTGGGATACCAGCAGGATCTCCATGATCTCTTCCCCAATAACCATTGTCCAAATTACAAAATGTAAATCCTCCTGCTACATAATGTGCAGGCGCAGTTTGTAAAGAACATTGTAAAGTTTCTTCGTTTGGCGGTATTCCGGTTGCTCCTGGAACAGCATCGGTTTGTCTGTAAAAGTAGTAACGAATCCTTGGATCTGAAGAAGTGTCCATTTGGTTCATTAACCAATTAGACATATAATCACCAGCTCCAGTAGCTGTATAGTTTAAACCATATCTAGGATGTCTAGTATCTGGTTGAGAAGCACTTGTAGCTGGCCAGTTAAATTGAAAATCATCTGCAGAATCAGTAATGTAATCTCCTGTATTTAATATAGCAGTAATACTAGCCAAAGCAGTTGGGTCTACCAAACGTCTTTGGTTATACAAACGCATTTTAAGCGTATTTGCAGCATTTACCCACTTATCATAGTCGTCTCCATAAAAGAAGATTGTAGCAGGTTCAACGGTTACATCATTTTGGAAATTAACGATAGCATTATCTAAAAGAACTAGTGCAGCGTCATAAACAGAGGCACCACTATCTAGGGCAGGGTTTAAATTATCAGACCCTCCTATTGCTTCAGAATATGGGATATCACCATAAAAATCTACCATTGCTGTGATTACATAGGCTTCTATAAATTGAGCAATAGCGATATGTCTAGTTTGTCCATTTGCTTCAGCAAGTGGAACCATAGATCTAATGTCAGCCAATATACCTTGGTAAGCATTTACCCATTCATCATCAGAGTCACTACCTAAATAAGCTGTGTTGTACTGATTACTTGAAGTTAATGCGAAAAGTCTGGTTAATTGTGATCCAAAAAGAGATAGTCCATCTCCATTCGTATTTCCTCCTGATACCCAATTGTCGTTGGCATCAAAATCCGCATCACCTTCTATTTGTCTTACAAAATCCTCTTGTATAGAAGTTAAAAATAAATCTACGCCTGCTTGATCCGGAGTTAAGAAATTAGGATCTTCAGTAAGATCTAGCTCCGTTGTCTCGCAAGAAAAAACAAGAAAGAGGCTTGTTACAATTAATATATATTTATTTATGTTTTTCATTTCTTTAAATTATAAAATTAAAAAGTTGCCTTTACACTAAATCCATATCTTCTAGCACTCGGCCCATTAATGAAATCAAAACCAAATCCATTTCCTACTCCTGTTCCAGAAGTATTTGGATCAAAGTTTGCTCCATCTGGAGTGTTTACAGCATCATACCAAAGATTGTTACCAGAGGCTGTAAGTGTCACAGAACCAAAAGGTGTTTTCTCTAAGTATTTCTTTGGAAAATTATAGGCAAGTGAAACTTCTTGCAATCTTATTAATGTTGCATCATATACTTGGTTTTCATTAGGTCCAAATAATACATTACTAAAATAAAAATCAGAATTATTTATTTGTACAGTATTTGGATTTCCACTAGCATCAACTCCAGGTAAAATAAAAGTATTTTCTCTATCTAAAGTTTCTACAATTAGACCTCTACCTAATAAAGTAGAGATAGTACTTGAGTAAATATCACCACCTTTAGTGTAGTTAACTTGTACTCCTAACGAGAAATTTTTGTAAGAAAAAGTGTTCTTAAAGTTCATTGTGTAGTCTGGGTTAGGATCTCCTATAATACCATCCTCTGGATCTTGAACGTAAAATCCATCTGTACCAACTACTAAATTACCATTATCGTCTCTTAATATTCTTGAACCAAAAAGAACACCAAGTGGTTCTCCTTTTATTGCTGCATTACCAAGATTTGAAAAACCTGAATATACTACTAAATCAGTATCTAATCCTAAGTCGGTAACTTCAGATCTATAAGTTGTGAAATTCAAATTGGCATCCCAATTAAATCCATCATCTGTGCTACTCTCTATTAAAGTAACTCCTAAATCTAATTCAAGACCTTTGTTTTCAATCTCACCAATATTTGTTCTTGTAGTGGTATTACCTGTTGTTGGTCCCAATGGTCTGTTGATAATTAGATCCTCAGTAATTCTATAATAAAAAGATAAATCAACAGAAACTCTGTTTTTCCAAAATTTACCCTCTAAACCAATTTCATATTCAGTCAGTAATTCTGGTTTTAAGTCTGGGTTTCCTAATACATTACTTGTTGTGTTAGATACTACATTAGATCCACCATCTTGAAAATCTTGCGTATCTAAAGATAATGTGTTAGCAACAGGGAATCCTGGATCACCAAAACTTGCCGATGTTCCGTATCCTGCTCGTAGTTTTAGATAATTAACCATATCCGATCTCAGACCAGCAATAGCAGATGTCGGTAAAAAGGAAAGACTAGCACTTGGATAAAAAATAGATCTGTTATCGCTTTCAAAATTAGATACCCAATCATTTCTTCCTGCTAATGTTAAGAATAAATAATTTTCATAATCAAATTGTGCTTGTCCGTATAAACCAACAATGTTTCTTTCGAAGAATGATTGTATTTCATTTTGTCTTAAAAAGTTAAAGTGTCTTAAAACTCCGAATGACTGTTGACCATCACTGGCAGTACCGTTTTGATCAAAAATTACATTTCTTGAAGTAGCACCTGCAGTAAAATTAACACCGATTTTCTCGTTAAGTTGAGCATTTCCGGTTAAAGCGATATTGTGGTCATAAATAGAGTTTAGGTTGTTCCAAGTTTCATAAAAACCACTAGCCAAACGTACATCACCACTATTACTATTTACCCCGCCTTTGTTTTGAAAGTTTACGTTACTTTCATTATAAACATCGATACCCGCACGGTAAAAAATACTTAAATTATCATTAAAGTTATATTGTATTGTAGCATTACCAAAAACACGATTCGTTAATTGCGAAGTCTGTGCGTTGTTTAGTGTCCAAAGTGGATGCTGAATACTATTGTTTTGTCTATAATATACACTACCACCTGTTACAGGATCCTGAAAAGGAAGACCTTGTATATCAATACTTCTAGGAGTAAACCATAAATCTCCAAAAATTGAAGAACCTGTACCGGTTGCTCCATTACCTTGACTTAAGGCTACCGGAGGAGAAACAAAATTTGTTCTGGCAAAATTTAAAGTTCCACTTATGGTAAACTTATTATTTAGTTTTGCACTACCACCTATACCTAATGTATTACGACCTAATTTATTTCCTGGTGTAAAACCTTCATCATCTAAATGTCCATAATTTACATTGTATGAAATTTTTCCATTGTCAGAAACTCCTCTAAGATTAACAGATGCCGAAGCGGCTCCTCCTATTCTAAAGAAATCTTTTACACTATCATATGGTCTCCAGTCATAACGTGCTCCTTGAAACTCAGGGAAAGCAGCTTGAATTGCCGGAGTTGAAGTAGAATATGGATGTGGAAGTGTAGCGTTTGCATCAATTGCAGAACTGTTTCCATAACCAGAAACTCCACCTTCTCTAAAACTAGGTCCCCAGTTACTAAAGAACCATCCAAAAGATTGGTCAAAACCATTACCGTATTCATCTTGGTAATCTGGAAGAGATGCTATTTCAGTAAAGAAGTAAGAAGAAGAAACGGTTACTTCCATTTTCTTTTGTGCATTCCCAGAAGCTCCTGCTTTAGTTGTAATCAATACAACACCATTTCGTCCATCACTTCCGTATAAAGTTGAAGCGGCTAGACCTTTTAATACACTTACGCTTTCAATACTATTGGGATCCAAATCTAGAAATCTACTAGATCCATTGTTACCATTTACAAAGTCATTTCGACTTCCCTGTCGTCCAGAAGCGTTAGTATCTGTACTAAAAGGAACACCGTCTACTATAAATAGAGCTTGGTTACTCGAGCTAAATGAGTTTTGCCCTCTAATAACGATGTTGGTACCAGATCCGGTAAGACCACTTTGTTGTGTGATCTGTACACCCGCTGATTTACCAAGTAATACCCTGGCAATATCTCCTTCAGAGCGTTGCGCAATTTCTTCGCTTTTAATTTCACTTACGGCATATCCCAGAGATTTTTTCTCTCTCTTAATACCTTGGGCAGTTACAATTACTTCTTCCAACTCCGAAGCAGAAGCTTGCAGTTGTACATCAATTGTATTACCCGATCCAACAATTACTTCCTTGTCAGAGAACCCCAAAAAACTAAAAACAAGAGAACTTCCTTCAGCAGCTTCGATAGAGTATAATCCATCAAAATCTGATTGAGTTCCAGTGTCAGTATTTTTTATAATGATATTTACGCCAGGTAAAGGGGAGCCCTTGTCATCAGTAACCTTACCTGTTACGGTTTTTTCTTGTGCAAAAGAAAATTGCACGACTAATGCCATGAGCAGCATTAGAATTTGCCTCATTGATAATTTCATTGTGTGTGTTTATTTTTAAATTAGCCTGCCTCAAATTTGATGATAAAAAAACAGTAATCGGTTGTTTTTTGGTTTATTTTAACAGTTTTTTAACTTTTAAAATCTGTTAATTTATAATAATTTAAGAGTATTTATTGTGTTTTAAGTAGTGTTTTGCTAGTAAAAAGTAGATTTTTTGTTAAAAAGCATGATATGAACATTAAAATAGAATTTGTTATTTTTTGAAATTAAAAACTTTTTTAAGTCTTGAAAGCGTGGGTTTTTTTGCCTAAAAAAACAGTAATTCTGCTTCTGTTTGAAAATTAATCTCTTAGGATTTGATTTGCTCAAAAAAAATTCTACCTTTGCAGCCCTTTAAAAAGGGATATTTTATAATTATTTAATAATAGTGTAAAGCAAATTATGCCAACAATTTCACAATTAGTAAGAAAAGGTAGAGCCAAAATAACTAAGAAGAGTAAATCGGCTGCTTTGGATTCGTGCCCGCAACGACGCGGTGTTTGTACGCGTGTATATACGACTACACCAAAAAAACCAAACTCGGCTATGAGAAAAGTAGCGCGTGTTAGGTTGACTAATGGTAAGGAAGTAAATGCGTACATCGGCGGTGAGGGTCACAATCTCCAGGAGCACTCGATAGTATTAGTTAGAGGTGGAAGGGTAAAAGATTTACCAGGAGTTAGGTATCACATCGTTCGTGGAGCTTTAGACACCGCTGGTGTTGAGGGTAGAACACAACGTAGATCTAAGTATGGTGCAAAACGCCCTAAGAAGTAATTAAAAACTTTTAAGAAGAAGACATGAGAAAAAGAAAGGCTAAAAAAAGACCAATTTTGCCGGATCCACGTTTTAACGATCAATTAGTGACTCGTTTTGTAAACATGATGATGTGGGACGGAAAGAAGTCAACTGCTTTTAGAATTTTTTACGATGCAATAGATATCGTAGATGAAAAGAAACAAAATGAGGAAAAAACCGCGTTAGAAATGTGGAAAGATGCATTATCTAATGTGATGCCTCACGTAGAAGTACGAAGCCGTAGAGTTGGTGGAGCTACTTTTCAAATTCCTAATCCAATCAGACCAGACCGTAAGATATCTACTGCTATGAAGTGGTTGATTCAGTTTTCTCGTAAGAGAAATGAAAAATCTATGGCTCAGAAACTTGCTGCAGAAATTATTGCTGCAGAAAAAGAAGAAGGAGCTGCGGTTAAGAAAAGAGTAGATACTCATAAAATGGCTGAAGCAAATAAAGCATTCTCACACTTTAGATTTTAATCATTAAGAAATGGCTAGAGATTTAAAATATACAAGAAATATAGGAATTGCTGCGCATATTGACGCAGGAAAAACTACAACTACTGAACGTATCCTTTATTATACAGGAGTAAGTCATAAAATAGGAGAGGTTCATGATGGAGCCGCGACTATGGACTGGATGGAACAAGAACAAGAGCGTGGAATTACAATTACTTCCGCTGCAACAACTTGTGAATGGAAATTCCCTACAGAGAACGGACAGCCAGTAGCAGATACAAAAGGATATCACTTTAATATTATTGATACTCCAGGTCACGTTGATTTTACGGTTGAAGTAAATCGTTCTCTTCGTGTTCTTGATGGGTTGGTTTTCTTATTTAGTGCAGTTGATGGTGTTGAGCCGCAATCTGAAACTAACTGGAGACTTGCTGATAACTACAAAGTGCCACGTATAGGTTTTGTAAACAAAATGGACCGTCAAGGATCTAACTTTATGGCAGTATGTCAGCAGGTTAAAGATATGTTGGGGTCTAATGCTGTGCCAATTGTAATGAATATTGGTGATGAGGCAGATTTTAAAGGTATCGTGGATTTGGTGAAGAACCGTGCTATTGTGTGGCATGATGAAACTCAAGGGTCTACCTTTGATATTATTGATATTCCTGAAGAATTAAAAGCAGAAGCAGCTGAATTGAGAGGTAAGCTTATTGAAGAGGTTGCTGCTTATGATGAGAATCTTTTAGAGAAATTCATGGAAGATGAGGATTCTATTACTGAAGAAGAAGTGCATGCTGCTCTTCGTGCTGCTGTAATGGATATGTCTATTATTCCTATGATTTGTGGATCTGCATTCAAGAATAAAGGAGTGCAATTCCTTTTAGATGCGGTTTGTCGTTACTTGCCTTCTCCAACAGATAAAGAAGGTATTGTTGGTGTTAATCCAAATACAGATCAAGAAGAAATGCGTAAGCCGGATGTAAAGGAGCCGTTTGCTGCTTTGGCTTTTAAAATTGCTACAGATCCTTTTGTAGGGCGTTTAGCATTCTTTAGAGCATATTCAGGTCGTTTAGATGCAGGTTCTTATATATTAAATAACCGTTCAGGTAAAAAAGAGCGTATCTCACGTATTTATCAGATGCATTCTAATAAACAAAATGCTATCGAATATATCGAGGCAGGAGATATTGGAGCCGCGGTTGGATTTAAGGATATTAAGACTGGTGATACTATGTCTGATGAGAAAAATCCAATTGTTTTAGAATCTATGGACTTCCCGGATCCTGTAATTGGTATCGCGGTAGAGCCTAAGACTAAAGCGGATGTTGATAAGTTAGGTCTTTCATTAGCTAAGTTAGCAGAGGAAGATCCAACGTTTACTGTAAGAACAGATGAGGCGTCAGGACAGACTATTATTTCTGGAATGGGTGAGCTTCACTTAGATATTATTGTAGATCGTTTAAGACGTGAATTTAAAGTTGAAGTGAATCAGGGTCAACCTCAGGTTGAGTACAAAGAAGCTATTACAGCTGCTGCGGATCATAGAGAGGTTTATAAGAAGCAATCTGGTGGTCGTGGTAAATTCGCAGATATCGTGTTTACTATTGAGCCGGCTGACGAAGGTGTTGTTGGTTTACAGTTTGAGTCTACGATAAAAGGTGGTAACGTTCCTAAAGAATTTATTCCTTCTATCGAAAAAGGATTTAAAACTGCAATGACAAATGGGCCATTGGCAGGATATGAAGTGGATTCAATGAAGGTTACTTTAAAAGATGGTTCTTATCATGATGTGGATTCTGATCAATTGTCGTTTGAGCTAGCTGCTAAGTTAGGATTTAAAAATTCTGCTAAAGCTGCAAAAGCGGTAATTATGGAGCCGATTATGAAATTAGAAGTTATTACTCCTGAAGAAAACATGGGTGATATCGTAGGTGACCTTAACCGTCGTAGAGGACAAGTAAGTGATATGGGAGATCGTGCAGGTGCAAAAACTGTAAAAGCTACTGTTCCACTTTCAGAAATGTTTGGATATGTAACAACATTAAGAACATTGTCATCTGGTAGAGCAACCTCTACAATGGAATTTTCTCACTATGCAGAAACTCCTTCTAATATTTCAGAAGCAGTAATTGCAGAAGCAAAAGGAGTTAACGCTTAATTATTACAGAAATGAGTCAAAAAATTAGAATAAAACTAAAATCTTACGATCACAATTTAGTAGATAAATCTGCTGAGAAAATCGTAAAGACGGTAAAGAGTACTGGTGCTGTAGTAACTGGGCCAATTCCATTACCAACACATAAAAAGATTTTTACTGTGCTTCGTTCTCCGCACGTAAATAAGAAGTCAAGAGAGCAATTTCAATTGAGTTCTTATAAAAGACTTTTGGATATTTATAGTTCTTCTTCAAAAACGATCGATGCGTTAATGAAGTTGGAATTACCAAGTGGAGTAGAGGTTGAAATTAAAGTGTGATAACACACTACGGTAAGAAACCTTACAAACGATAAATGTCCCAAGCTGCGTGCAAGGGAAAGACGGCAAAAAATACATTCAGGGTTGAAGTATTTTAACCCTGTTTTTTTGCAAAAGTTTATATAGTAGATTGAAAGTATTTTCAATAAGTAAATAAGAATAATTAATAAATAATTTAAATATGTCTGGGTTAATAGGAAAAAAGATCGGTATGACCAGCATCTTCGACGAGAATGGGAAAAATATTCCATGTACCGTTATCGAAGCTGGACCATGCGTGGTTACCCAAGTCAGAACTGAAGAGGTTGATGGTTATGAAGCTATTCAGCTAGGTTTCGATGACAAAGCAGACAAAAATGCTACTAAAGCGGCTTTAGGTCACTTTAAGAAAGCAGGAACTGTTGCTAAACGTAAAGTTGTCGAATTTCAAGGTTTTGATGAGGAGTACAAATTAGGTGAAACGATAACAGTCGAACATTTTGCCGAAGGAGAATTTGTTGACATTTCTGGAACTTCTAAAGGAAAAGGTTTTCAGGGGGTTGTTAAAAGACACGGCTTTGCTGGTGTTGGACAAGCAACTCATGGTCAGCATAACAGATTAAGAGCTCCAGGTTCGATAGGTGCTGCATCTTATCCTGCAAGAGTTTTCAAAGGAATGAAAATGGCAGGAAGAATGGGTGGAGAGAAAGTAAAAGTTCAAAACTTAAAAGTGTTGAAAGTAGTTGCTGAAAAGAACTTACTTGTTGTTAAAGGATGTGTTCCTGGACATAAAAACGCTTATGTAACTATTCAGAAGTAATGAAAGTAGCGGTAATTGATATAAACGGAAAAGAAACAGGAAGAAAGGCAGACCTTTCGGATGCTGTTTTCGGTATTGAGCCAAATGATCATGCGGTATACTTAGATGTGAAACAATATTTGGCGAATCAACGTCAAGGTACTCACAAAGCTAAAGAACGTGCAGAGATTACTGGTAGTACCAGAAAGATCAAGAAGCAAAAAGGAACTGGTACGGCCAGAGCAGGTAGTATTAAGTCTCCGATTTTTAAAGGAGGAGGTAGAATTTTTGGTCCTAGACCACGTAACTACTCTTTTAAATTAAATAAGAACCTAAAGAGATTAGCGCGTAAATCTGCGTTAAGTATCAAGGCAAATGATAAGGCAATAACAGTTATTGAGGACTTCAGTTTTGATGCTCCAAAAACAAAGAATTTTACTGCGATTTTAAAGTCTTTAGGACTTGAGAGTAAAAAATCTTTGTTTGTGTTGGCTGAGTCAAATAATAATGTATATTTGTCGTCACGCAATTTAAAAGGTTCAGAAGTTGTAACTGCCTCAGAATTAAGTACTTACAAGATACTTAATGCGAATAAAGTTGTGCTTTTGGAAGGTTCTTTGAAAGGAATTGAAACGAATTTAAGTAAATAGAAGCCATGAGTATCTTAATAAAACCTATTATTACGGAAAAGGCTACTGCGGATAGCGAGGTATTTAATCGCTATGGTTTTGTAGTAGATAAGAAAGCGAATAAGGTAGAGATCAAAAAAGCAGTTGAAGCTGCTTATGGTGTATCTGTAACTAAAGTTCGCACAATAAACGTCCGTCCAGACCGTAAAACTCGTTATACAAAAACGGGAATGGTCACTGGTAAAACAACAGCTGTTAAAAAAGCAATTGTACAGGTGGCGGAAGGTGAAGTAATTGATTTATATAGTAATCTTTAAGACTAAAAAATGTCAGTAAGAAAATTAAAACCAATTACCCCAGGTCAGCGTTTTAGAGTAGTTAATGGATTTGACGCCATTACTACTGATAAGCCGGAGAAAAGTCTATTGGCTCCGAAAAAAAGATCTGGAGGTAGAAACAGTCAAGGAAAAATGACTATGCGCTACAAAGGTGGTGGTCATAAGAGAAGGTATCGTATCATTGATTTTAAGCGTGACAAGCAGGGTATACCTGCTACTGTTGCAACAATAGAATACGATCCAAACAGAACTGCATTTATAGCGCTTGTTAATTACCAAGATGGTGAAAAGCGTTATGTAATTGCTCAAAATGGTCTTCAGGTAGGTCAGAATATTGTTTCTGGAAACAATGTGGCTCCTGAAATTGGTAATGCAATGCCATTGAGTGATATTCCATTAGGTACAATTATTTCTTGTATAGAGTTAAGACCAGGTCAAGGTGCTGTTATGGCGCGAAGTGCTGGATCTTTTGCTCAACTTATGGCTAGAGATGGTAAGTTTGCTACGGTAAAATTACCTTCTGGCGAAGTGAGAATGATACTAGTTAATTGTATGGCTACTATAGGTGCGATATCAAACAGTGATCATCAGTTGATCGTTGGTGGTAAAGCGGGTAGAACAAGATGGTTAGGCCGTCGCCCACGTACAAGACCGGTAGCAATGAACCCTGTCGATCACCCAATGGGTGGTGGTGAAGGACGTTCATCTGGAGGTCATCCACGTTCTAGAAAAGGGCTTCCTGCTAAAGGATTTAGAACCCGTTCTAAGACGAAAGCGAGTAATAAATATATTGTAGAACGTAGAAAGAAATAATAAGATATGGCACGTTCATTAAAAAAAGGACCTTACGTTCACTATAAGTTAGAGAAAAAAGTAGCTGCAAATGTAGAAGCTAATAAAAAGTCTGTTATTAAGACTTGGTCAAGAGCATCTATGATTACTCCTGACTTTGTAGGGCAAACAATTGCAGTTCATAATGGTCGCCAATTTGTTCCTGTGTATGTCACAGAGAATATGGTGGGGCATAAATTAGGAGAATTTTCGCCAACACGTTCCTTTAGAGGACACGCTGGTGCTAAAAATAAAGGTAAAAAATAATTTAAGTCATGGGAGTTCGTAAAAGAGAAATGGCAGAAAGAATTAAGGAAGAGAAAAAGCAAATTGCTTTTGCTAAACTTAATAACTGTCCTACGTCACCACGCAAAATGCGTTTAGTCGCTGATTTGGTTCGTGGTGAGAAAGTTGAAAAGGCGCTTCAGATTCTTAGATTTAGCCCTAAAGAAGCATCACGTCGTTTAGAGAAGTTATTGCTTTCGGCAATTGCTAACTGGCAGGCGAAAAATGAAGACGCTAGCATCGAGGATGCTGATCTTTTTGTAAAAGAGATTCGTGTAGACGGAGGAAGTATGTTAAAAAGACTTCGTCCTGCTCCACAGGGTCGTGCACACAGAATAAGAAAACGCTCTAATCATGTTACTATCGTGGTTGCAGCAAAAAATAATACACAAAGCTAATATAAACTATGGGACAGAAGACAAATCCAATCGGAAATCGCCTAGGTATCATCAGAGGATGGGAGTCCAACTGGTACGGAGGTAATGACTACGGTGATAAACTTGCCGAAGACGATAAGATTAGAAAGTATGTACACGCACGTTTGTCTAAAGCTAGTGTATCTAGAGTAATTATTGAGCGTACGCTTAAACTTGTAACCGTTACTATCACTACCGCTAGACCTGGTATTATTATCGGAAAAGGTGGTCAAGAGGTAGACAAGTTAAAAGAAGAGCTTAAAAAGATTACTGATAAAGAAGTTCAGATCAATATTTTTGAAATCAAAAGACCAGAACTTGATGCATTTTTAGTTGGATCTAGTGTAGCAAGACAGATTGAAAGTCGTATTTCATATCGTCGTGCTATCAAGATGGCTATTGCGGCTGCAATTAGAATGAATGCAGAAGGTATCAAAATCCAGATTTCAGGACGTTTGAATGGGGCAGAGATGGCGCGTTCAGAGTCTTATAAAGAAGGTCGTATTCCTTTATCAACATTTAGAGCTGACATAGATTATGCTTTGGTAGAAGCTCACACTACTTATGGTAGATTGGGTGTGAAAGTATGGATCATGAAAGGCGAAGTATATGGTAAAAGAGAGCTTTCTCCTTTGGTTGGTTTATCCAAAAAACAAGGAAAAGGTGACAGAGGTGGACGAAGTGGTGGAAATAATAAATCACGTCGTAGAAAGTAATTTTTTAAAGTAAATTAACAATGTTACAGCCTAAAAGAACAAAATTCCGTAAGCAACAAAAAGGACGTATGAAAGGTTTGTCTCAAAGAGGACATACACTTTCTAACGGTACTTTCGGAATCAAATCATTAGATTCAAGTTTTGTTACTGCTAGACAAATAGAAGCAGCTCGTATTTCTGCTACTCGTTATATGAAAAGAGAAGGATCTCTGTGGATTAAAATTTTCCCAGATAAACCTATTACAAAGAAACCTCTTGAAGTACGTATGGGTAAAGGAAAAGGTGCTGTTGAGTATTGGGCAGCAGTAGTAAAACCAGGAAGAATATTATTCGAAATAAGTGGTGTGCCTTATGATGTGGCTAAAGAAGCTTTACGTCTGGCAGCACAAAAGCTTCCTGTAAAAACTAAGTTTATCGTAGCTAGAGATTATCAAGCTTAAAATTGAGAATTATGAAGCAATCAGAGGTTAAAGAATTATCTACAGCTGAATTACAAGAGGAACTTGGTAAAACGCAAAAAGCGTATTCAGATTTAAGAATGGCTCACGCTATGTCTCCATTAGAAAACCCTTTACAATTACGTAAAGTAAGAAGATCTATTGCAAGAATGGCTACAGAGCTAACAAAAAGAGAATTAAACGGTTAATTCTGCTGAAAGATGGAAAAAAGAAACTTAAGAAAAGAGCGTATAGGAGTTGTTACAAGTAACAAAATGCAGAAATCAATTGTGGTTTCTGAAGTGAAAAAAGTAAAACACCCTATGTACGGAAAGTTCGTGTTGAAAACGAAAAAATACGTTGCACACGACGAGAAAAACGACTGCAATATTGGTGATACTGTAAAGATCATGGAAACAAGGCCTATGAGTAAAACCAAATGCTGGAGATTAGTAGAAGTAATTGAAAGAGCGAAGTAATTATGGTACAACAAGAGTCTAGATTAAAAGTAGCCGATAACACTGGTGGTAAAGAAGTTTTAGTTATCCGTGTTTTAGGTGGTACAGGAAGAAGATACGCCTCTGTAGGAGACAAAATCGTTGTCAGTGTAAAAGAAGCAACTCCTAATGGAAACATTAAAAAAGGAGCCGTTTCTACTGCAGTTGTAGTTCGTACTAAGAAAGAAGTGCGCAGACCAGATGGTTCTTATATTCGTTTCGATGATAATGCATGTGTTCTTTTGAACCCTGCTGGCGAAATGAGAGGAACACGTGTATTTGGTCCTGTAGCAAGAGAACTTCGTGATAAGCAATTCATGAAGATTGTTTCACTAGCGCCAGAAGTGCTTTAATATTTGATGAAAATGACAAAGTTAAAGATTAAAACAGGAGACGTAGTTAAGGTTATTGCTGGTGCTCATAAGAGTACTCCAAATAATGACGTTACTGGTAAAGTAATTAAAGTGCTACGTGAAGAAAATAAAGCAATCGTTGAAGGTGTGAATGTGGTTAAGAAACATGCTAAACCAAGTGCACAAAACCCTCAAGGTGGTATTGTAGAAAAAGAAGCTCCGATTCATATCTCGAATCTTGCTCTAATGACTTCTAAAGGTGAAGCGACTAGAGTAGGGTATAGAATGGAAGGAGATAAGAAAGTGAGATTTTCTAAAAAATCTAATGAAGTAATATAGTTATGGCTTATATCCCAAGATTAAAACAAGAGTATAAGGACAGAGTAGTGTCAGCTCTTACAGAAGAATTCAGCTATGATAATGTAATGCAAGTGCCAAAACTTAAAAAAATTGTTTTAAGTAGAGGTGTTGGTGCAGCAGTTGCTGATAAAAAGTTAATTGACTACGCCGTAGACGAATTAACAACAATTACTGGTCAAAAAGCTATAGCAACTATTTCTAAAAAGGATGTTGCTTCTTTCAAATTACGTAAAGGAATGCCAATTGGGGCAAAAGTTACGTTAAGAGGAGAAAGAATGTATGAATTTTTAGATCGTTTGATTACTTCAGCGTTACCACGTGTTAGAGATTTTAATGGAATTAAGGCTACTGGTTTTGATGGTAGAGGTAATTATTCTTTAGGAGTTTTAGAGCAGATTATCTTTCCGGAAATAGATATCGATAAGGTAAATAAAATTTCAGGAATGAATATCACATTCGAAACATCAGCTAAAACTGATAAAGAAGCAAAATCATTGTTAACAGAACTAGGATTACCTTTTAAAAAGAATTAATTATGGCTAAAGAATCAATGAAAGCCCGTGAGGTGAAGAGAGCTAAAACTGTTGCTAAATATGCTGAAAAGCGAAAGGCTTTAAAAGAAGCTGGAGATTATGAAGCGTTACAGAAGTTACCAAAAAATGCTTCTCCTATCCGTAAGCATAATCGTTGCAAGTTAACAGGAAGACCAAAAGGATATATGCGTCAGTTTGGAATTTCTCGTGTAACGTTTAGAGAGATGGCTAATAAAGGATTAATTCCTGGAGTAACAAAAGCTAGTTGGTAATAATAAAAAATTAATTGGTTTAAGGTTCGGCTAGAGAAGTTGAAAACCAAGACCATAAATTATATATAATGAATACAGATCCTATAGCAGATTATTTAACCAGAATTCGTAATGCAAATAGTGCTCAACATAGAGTTGTTGAGATTCCTGCATCGAAGGTTAAAAAAGAGATCACAAAAATATTATTCGATCAAGGATATATTTTAAGTTATAAGTTTGATGATAGTACTACACAAGGTACAATCAAGATAGCACTTAAGTACGATAAATTCACTAAAGAACCTGTAATAAAAGAATTACAAAGAATCAGTAAGCCTGGTTTGCGTAAATATGCAGGATCAAGTGATATTCCTAGAATCCTTAATGGACTAGGGATTGCGATAGTATCAACTTCTCATGGCGTTATGACTGGTAAACAGGCAAAGCAAGAGAATGTAGGTGGTGAAGTACTTTGTTACGTATATTAACAGTATAAAAGACAAAAGAAATGTCAAGAATAGGAAAAAATCCAGTAACTATCCCGTCTGGTGTCACTGTCGAGGTGACAGGTAATGTTGTTACTGTTAAAGGAAAATTAGGAGAGCTTTCTCAAGAGATTGATAGTATCGATGTTAAAGTCGAAGAAGGCCAGGTAATTTTAGAGAGACCTACTGAAGCTAAAGATCATAAAGCAAAGCACGGATTATACAGAGCTTTGATTAATAATATGGTTCAAGGTGTTTCAGAAGGTTTTACTAAAGAGTTAGAATTGGTAGGGGTTGGTTATAGAGCCTCTAATCAAGGTCAGAAGTTAGATTTGGCACTTGGATTCTCTCACAACATTGTTTTAGATGTTGCGCCAGAAATTAAGATAGAAACTATTTCTGAAAAAGGTAAAAACCCTATCGTAAAATTAACTTCTCATGATAAGCAGTTGGTTGGACAGGTAGCAGCTAAAATTAGAAGCTTCCGTAAGCCAGAGCCTTACAAAGGGAAAGGAATTAAATTCGTAGGAGAACAATTAAGAAGAAAAGCAGGTAAATCTGCATAATAACTAACGTTATGGCATTCTCAAAAGACTTAAGAAGATTAAAGATAAGAAAGCGAATCCGCGGAAGTGTAAGCGGAACAGAACAACGTCCTAGATTATCTGTTTTTAGAAGTAATAAAGAAATCTATGCACAAATCATAGATGATGTAACTGGTAAAACTATCAGTGCAGCTTCTTCTAGAGATAAAGACATTGTTAAAGCATCTGGAAACAAAATAGAAAAAGCAAACTTGGTTGGTAAGGCTCTTGCTGAAAAAGCTAAGAAAGCTGGTGTAGAAACAGTATCTTTCGATAGAGGAGGATATTTGTATCACGGTAGAGTAAAATCATTAGCAGACGGTGCTAGAGAGGCCGGACTTAAATTCTAAGAAATTATGTATCAGAAATATAAAAACGCAGAATTAGTAAAACCAAGCGGACTTGAACTTAAAGATCGTTTAGTTGGTGTACAACGTGTAACCAAAGTAACAAAAGGTGGTAGAGCATTTGGATTCTCTGCAATTGTTGTTGTTGGTGATGAAAATGGTGTTGTAGGTCATGGTCTTGGTAAGTCTAAAGAGGTAGCAGAAGCTATCGCTAAGGCAGTAGAAGATGCAAAAAAGAATTTGGTTCGTATACCACTACATAAAGGTACATTACCTCATGAACAAAAAGGTAAGTACGGTGGAGCTAGAGTATTATTATTGCCTGCAGCAACCGGTACAGGAGTTATTGCCGGTGGTGCAATTCGTGCAGTATTAGAAGCTGTAGGAGTACATGATGTACTTTCTAAGAACCAAGGATCGTCTAACCCACACAATGTGGTGAAAGCAACGTTTGATGCTTTATTGCAAATGCGTAGTGCGCAGCAAGTAGCAAAACAACGTGGTGTTTCACTTGAAAAAGTGTTTAAAGGATAAATAATAGAACGATGGCAAAGATTAAAATTACTAAAGTAAAGAGCGCGATTAATCGTACTCAGAGACAAAAGAGAACTCTAGAGGCTTTAGGTCTTAGAAAGATCGGCCAGGTTGTGGAGCATGATGATACTCCTAATATCCTTGGGATGGTAAATAAAGTTAAACATTTAGTTTCTGTTGAAACAAAATAATAATAGCACATGGATTTAAGTAACTTAAAACCTGCTGCAGGTTCGGTAAAAAATAACAATAAGCGATTAGGTCGTGGACAAGGTTCCGGAAAGGGAGGAACTGCGGCTCGTGGACATAAAGGAGCAAAATCTCGTTCTGGATATTCTAAAAAGATCGGTTTTGAAGGTGGGCAAATGCCACTTCAAAGACGTGTACCAAAATTTGGTTTCAAGAATATTAACAGAAAAGAGTATCAAGGAATTAATCTTGACACACTACAAAAATTAGTAGATGAAGGTAAGATTAAAGATACAGTTGATATTGATGTGATTTTAGCTACTCGTCTTGCTGGGAAAAATGATTTGGTAAAGATACTGGGAAGAGGTGAATTGAAGGCGAAATTGAAAGTCTCAGCTCACAAATTTACAGCCACAGCTAAAGCAGCTATAGAAGCAGCCGGTGGTGAAGCAGTAACCTTATAATAAACAATTCATGAAATTTATTGATACAATAAAAAACATTTGGAAAATCGAAGAACTAAAAAATAGAATCTTAGTTACACTGGGATTACTTTTGGTTTATCGTTTTGGAGCACAAGTTGTACTGCCTGGTGTAGATGCATCAGAATTAGCAAACCTAGGAACTCAAACCCAAGATGGTTTGTTAGGATTGCTTAATGCGTTTACAGGAGGAGCATTTGCGAATGCTTCAGTATTTGCTCTTGGTATTATGCCGTATATTTCGGCTTCTATTGTTGTGCAGTTGATGGGTATTGCAATACCTTATCTTCAGAAACTTCAAAAAGAAGGAGAAAGTGGTAGAAAAAAGATCAACCAAATTACACGATGGTTAACAATAGCTATTACTTTGGTTCAAGGACCAGGATATATTTATAACTTGTTTGCAACACTTCCGCCAGAAGCGTTTGTTCTTCAAAATCAAACTGTATTTGTTGTGTCTTCTGTAATTATACTTACAACTGGTTGTATTTTTGCAATGTGGTTAGGTGAGAAAATTACGGATAAAGGTATTGGTAATGGTATTTCATTACTTATTATGGTTGGTATTATAGCTACTTTACCTCAATCATTTGTACAGAATTTCTCATCAAGAGTTTCTGGTGATGGTGGAGGAATGATTATGGTATTAATCGAATTAGTAATCTGGTTCGTTATTATTCTGGCATCTGTATTACTGGTTATGGCCGTGCGTCAAATTCCAGTGCAATATGCTAGAAGAACAGCAAGCGGAGGTTATGAAAAGAATGTTTTTGGGTCACGTCAGTATATTCCTTTAAAGTTAAATGCTTCAGGAGTAATGCCAATTATTTTTGCTCAAGCGATCATGTTCGTTCCTGGGTTAATAGCAGGTAATATTTCAGAGTCTGAAACAGCTCAAGGAATAACAGCCGCCTTTAGTGATATTTTTGGACTGTGGTATAATATTGTGTTTGCACTATTAATTATTGTGTTTACCTATTTTTATACGGCAATTACAGTTCCAACAAATAAAATGGCGGATGATCTAAAACGAAGCGGTGGCTTTATTCCGGGGATTCGCCCTGGAAGTGAAACAGCAGAGTATTTGGATAAGATCATGTCTCAAATCACATTACCAGGTTCTATATTTTTGGCATTAATAGCGATATTTCCAGCAATAGCTGTAAAATTGTTAAACGTGCAACAAGGATGGGCATTGTTTTTTGGAGGAACATCACTACTTATTATGGTAGGTGTTGCGATAGATACAATGCAACAGGTTAATTCATATTTGTTGAACAGACATTATGATGGATTAATGAAATCTGGTAAAAACCGTAAAGCAGTAGCATAATGGCAAAACAACCAGCAATAGAACAAGACGGAAGTATCATTGAAGCATTGTCTAATGCAATGTTTCGTGTAGAGCTTGAAAATGGTCACGTAGTGACTGCTCATATCTCTGGTAAAATGCGTATGCATTATATCAAATTATTACCAGGAGATAAGGTGAAGTTAGAAATGAGTCCTTATGATTTATCAAAGGCTCGTATAACATATAGATACTAAATAATTTAATAATATTGTTATTTAAGATTTTTTCTGTAATTTTGCAGGCTGAAAAAATCTTGTTAATGATACCATCTGAAAACAAGAATTGTTTTTGGGTATTAAATAAAAAGAGATGAAAGTAAGAGCATCAATAAAAAAGAGAAGCGCCGAGTGCAAGATTGTGCGTAGAAAAGGCCGACTTTACGTGATTAATAAAAAGAATCCTAGATTTAAACAAAGACAAGGGTAATTATGGCAAGAATTGCAGGGGTAGATATACCTAAACAAAAGCGAGGAGTTATAGCATTAACCTATATCTTCGGAATTGGTAGAAGTAGAGCTAAAGAAATTTTAGACGCTGCCAAAGTAGATGAGAGCATTAAAGTTTCTGACTGGGATGATGATCAAATTGGTCGAATTCGTGAAGCGGTTGGAGCCTATACCATTGAAGGAGAATTGCGTTCTGAAGTTCAGTTGAATATTAAACGTCTTATGGATATAGGATGTTACCGAGGTATACGTCACAGAGCTGGTTTACCGCTTAGAGGACAACGTACTAAGAATAATTCTAGAACACGTAAAGGAAGAAGAAAAACAGTTGCTAACAAGAAAAAAGCAACTAAATAATAAGTAGTATGGCAAAGTCAACTTCAAAAAAACGTAAAGTAATAGTAGAATCTGTTGGAGAAGCGCATGTAACAGCATCTTTTAACAATATTATTGTTTCGTTAACCAATAAAAAAGGAGACGTAATTTCTTGGTCTTCTGCTGGTAAAATGGGATTCAGAGGATCCAAAAAGAACACTCCTTATGCTGCACAATTAGCAGCAGAGGATGCAGCAAAAGTAGCTATCGAGGCTGGACTTAAAAAAGTAAAAGTTTACGTAAAAGGCCCAGGTAACGGTAGAGAATCTGCAATACGTTCTATCCATAATTCAGGTATCGAGGTTTCAGAAATCATTGATGTAACTCCAATGCCGCATAATGGATGTCGTCCTCCAAAAAGACGTAGAGTATAATTTTTATCCCGAACATTGTTCGGGATCTCTTTATATTATATATAACTATAATAAGTAAATCGAAATGGGGAAACATGGTTGTCGAAGGAAAGAGACCTTAATTCATAACCACCTCAGTAACTAAATTATTAATAATGGCAAGATATACTGGTCCAAAAACTAAAATCGCTCGTAAATTTGGCGAAGCGATCTTCGGAGACGATAAGTCATTCGAAAGAAGAAATTACCCTCCTGGGCAACACGGAAACAACAGACGTAGAGGTAAAAAAAGTGAATATGCTATCCAATTAATGGAAAAGCAAAAAGCAAAATATACTTACGGAGTATTAGAACGTCAGTTCCGTAATATGTTTGAGAAAGCGACTCGCGCTCAAGGTATTACTGGTGAGGTTTTACTTCAACTTTGTGAATCTCGTTTGGATAACGTTGTATTTAGAATGGGATTATCAAACTCTCGTAGAGGAGCTAGACAATTAGTTTCTCACAGACACATTACTGTTAATGGTCAGCAAGTAAATATTCCTTCTTACCAATTAAAAGCTGGAGATGTTGTAGGAGTAAGAGAAAAATCAAAATCTTTAGAGGTAATTCAAAATTCATTGGCTAATAATAGCAAGGTATATGAATGGATTACTTTTAACAATGACACTAAAGAAGGTACTTTTGTGTCTGTTCCGGCAAGAATTCAGATTCCGGAAAACATTAACGAACAATTCATTGTCGAATTATACTCTAAGTAATAACTCAAAGAAGAAACAATAACATGGCAATATTAAATTTTCAGAAGCCCGATAAAGTTATCATGATCGACTCTACTGAGTTCGATGGTAAATTTGAATTTAGACCATTAGAGCCAGGATACGGGTTAACAGTTGGTAACGCTTTACGAAGAGTTTTGCTATCTTCTTTAGAGGGATTCGCTATCACTTCTCTTAGGATTGAAGGTGTAGATCACGAGTTCTCAACTATTTCTGGAGTAGTAGAAGATGTTACAGAAATTATTCTAAACCTTAAGCAGGTACGTTTCAAACGTCAGATTGAGGATATAGATAATGAATCTGTGACTATTTCTATTTCAGGTCAGGAACAATTAACGGCTGGTGATTTTCAGAAATTTATTTCTGGATTTCAAGTGTTAAATCCTGATTTAGTGATCTGTAATATGGATAAAAAAGTAGCACTTAACCTAGAAATTACTATCGAAAAAGGTAGAGGTTATGTTCCTGCTGAAGAAAATAAGAAAGCTAACGCTCCTATTGGAACCATATTTACAGATTCGATCTATACACCTATCAAAAATGTTAAGTATAGCATTGAAAACTATCGTGTAGAGCAAAAAACCGATTACGAAAAATTGGTATTCGAAATTGTAACCGATGGATCTATACATCCAAAAGATGCATTAACCGAAGCTGCAAAAATATTGATCCATCACTTTATGTTATTCTCTGATGAGCGTATTACATTAGAGGCTGATGAGATCGCACAAACAGAAACTTATGATGAAGAATCACTTCACATGAGACAATTGCTAAAAACCAAGTTGATCGATATGGATCTTTCTGTTAGAGCATTAAACTGTTTAAAAGCTGCAGAGGTTGATACTTTGGGAGACCTAGTATCTTATAATAAAAATGATTTAATGAAGTTCCGTAACTTCGGTAAGAAATCTTTAACAGAACTAGAAGAATTAGTAAATGTTAAAGGGCTTAACTTTGGTATGGATCTTTCTAAATATAAATTAGATAAAGACTAATCCATCATATTTTGCTCCCCAAAGCGGGTTGTAGCAAGATGATGATTAAATTAAAAATGTCATGAGACACGGAAAGAAAGTAAATCACTTAGGAAGAAAAACAGCACATCGTAAAGCAATGCTTGCGAATATGGCTTGTTCATTGATCGAACACAAAAGAATCAATACTACAGTAGCAAAAGCAAAAGCGCTTAAGCAATTTGTAGAGCCACTAGTAACTAAGTCTAAAGAGGATACTACTCATAATCGTCGTATCGTATTTGGTAAGTTACGTAACAAGTATGCAGTTACCGAATTATTTAGAGATGTTGCTCCTAAGGTAGGAGATAGACCAGGTGGATATACCAGAATTATTAAACTTGGAAATCGTCTAGGAGATAATGCTGATATGGCAATGATTGAATTAGTAGATTATAATGAGCTATACAATGCTGGTAAACCTGCTAAGAAGAAATCTACGAGAAGAGGTAGAACAAAGAAAGCTAGTGCACCTGTTGCTCCGGCACCAGAAACTACTAATTCTGAAGAAGAATAAATGAAGAGTGTGAATAACACATAATAATAAAAGGATAAACGTTTGGCGTTTATCCTTTTTTTTTGAATAATTTTGACAAAACTTAGTTCTTTTGCATGAAGAATGTAAGTGTCACTTTAAAATATAAAAATAGAACGATCATGGTTTTATGAGTTAATCAAAACTGATTTTTATGAGCGTTTTATGAAAACTGAAACCGAAAAATTATAGTATAAATAAATGAAATATCAAGCGCGCAAAAAAGCAATTCTTTTATTAGCAGATGGTACAATCTTTCATGGTAAAGCCGTTGGAAGAACAGGTAATGCATTTGGTGAAGTATGTTTTAATACAGGTACAACCGGATATCAAGAGATTTTTACAGACCCTTCATATTATGGGCAATTGATGGTTGCAACCAATGCACATATTGGTAATTATGGGGCAAATGATGAAGAGATAGAATCAGATTCAATCAAAATTTCGGGTCTTATTGTAAAAAATTTCAGTTATGAATATTCTAGAGTTAATGCCGATAGATCGTTACAGGACTTTTTAGAAGAACATAACCTTTTGGCTATATCCGATGTGGATACCCGAGCTTTAGTAAGTTATATTAGAGATAATGGCGCGATGAATGCCGTAATCTCTACAGAAGTGGATGATATCGATAAGCTTAAAAAAGAACTGGCTAATGTACCAGATATGAATGGGTTAGAACTGGCGTCAAAAGTGTCAACCAAAAAACCATATTTTTATGGAGATCCTAATGCGACCTATAAAATATCTGCTTTAGATATTGGAATAAAGAAAAACATCTTGCGTAACCTTGCAAAGAGAGATGCATATATCAAAGTATTTCCATTTAATGCAACATTTGCCGAAATGAGCGAATGGGAACCAGATGGATATTTCTTATCTAATGGGCCCGGAGATCCTGAACCTTTAACACAGGCTATTGAAACGGCTAAAAATATTATAGCCAAAGATTTGCCATTATTTGGTATATGTTTGGGACATCAAGTTATTGCCTTGGCAAACGGGATAAGTACATATAAAATGCATCACGGTCATAGAGGAATAAATCATCCCGTAAAGAATATGATTACAGGTAATGGTGAGATTACTTCTCAAAATCATGGTTTTGCAATTAATAGAGAAGAAACCGAAAAGCATCCAGATATAGAGATTACTCATCTACATCTTAATGATGATACGGTAGCCGGAATTAGGATAAAGAATAAAAATTGCTTTTCTGTGCAATATCACCCTGAGGCAAGTCCCGGTCCTAACGATTCTACATACCTGTTTGATCAGTTTATTACAAATATAGAGAACGCAAAACAGTAAGCATAAAAACTTAAATCATCAGAAGCCAAAAGCACATTTTTATAATGTGTTAATCTATAACGTTATAGTTGATAACTTACTAGGTATATTGGGGTTTCCGTGGTAAATTAAGACTTTTTAGAAGGTGTAAAAATTTACTGGTTTTGTATATTGCGAAGAATAAAAATTATCCAACAAAACAAATAAAAAAATGAGTGTAATTATTAATATTCACGCCAGACAAATCTTAGATTCTAGGGGTAACCCAACCGTAGAAGTAGATGTTATTACAGAAAACGGAGTTTTAGGAAGAGCAGCTGTTCCTTCAGGGGCATCAACAGGAGAGCATGAAGCAGTTGAGTTAAGAGACGGGGGTAATGCTTTTATGGGAAAAGGAGTGCTTAAGGCTGTCGAAAATGTAAATACAATAATTGCTGAAGAATTATTGGGGTATTCTGTGTTTGATCAGAACCTCTTGGATCAAACGATGATCGAAATAGATGGTACTCCAAATAAGTCAAAATTAGGAGCTAATGCAATTTTGGGAGTTTCTTTGGCTGCCGCTAAAGCCGCTGCAAACGAATTGAACATGCCGTTATATCGTTATGTTGGAGGAGTAAGCGCGAATACGCTTCCGGTACCAATGATGAATATTATCAATGGAGGATCACATAGTGATGCACCAATTGCTTTTCAAGAATTCATGGTAATGCCCGTTAAAGCCAAAAACTTTACACATGCCATGCAAATGGGAACAGAGATTTTTCATAACCTGAAAAAAGTATTACATGATCGTGGTTTGAGTACTGCAGTAGGCGATGAAGGAGGTTTTGCACCTACCCTTGATGGAACAGAAGATGCTTTAGATTCTATTGCACTTGCTGTAAAAAATGCTGGTTATGCGTTTGGAGATGAAATAATGATAGCGCTAGATTGTGCTGCCGCAGAATTTTATGTGGACGGAAAATATGATTATACTAAGTTCGAAGGAAATACTGGAGTTGTTCGAACAAGTGAAGAACAAGCAGACTATCTTGCAGAATTAGCTTCTAAATATCCAATTATTTCTATCGAAGATGGTATGGATGAAAATGATTGGGACGGGTGGAAATACCTAACCGATAAAATAGGAGATAAAGTACAGTTAGTGGGTGACGATTTATTTGTAACCAATGTAGAAAGACTTTCTAAAGGAATAGAAAATGATACGGCTAATTCAATTCTTATTAAAGTGAACCAAATCGGTACGCTTACAGAAACTATTGCAGCTGTAAATATGGCTCATAATGCCGGGTATACTTCTGTAATGTCACATCGTTCGGGTGAGACAGAAGATAATACAATTGCAGATTTGGCAGTTGCCTTAAATACTGGGCAAATCAAAACTGGTTCTGCATCGCGTAGTGATAGAATGGCAAAATATAACCAATTGTTGCGTATAGAAGAAGAATTAGGTAGTATAGCATATTACCCAAAAGAAAAAGCTTTTAAAGTAAAATAAAAACAAAATAAATTACATTAAAAGAGGCTATTTGGAAAGATAGCCTCTTTTTTTTATGAATAATTTATAAAATGCTTTGTAAGGCTAAAAATGATGCAACGATTAATAACATATTAACGCTATATTTCGTAATTTAGCGTCCCTTACATTAACAGCAAAATTGTAAATAATCATATGTCAAAAATAGCTACGTTAGAAATCGACGGTAATAAATATGAGTTTCCTATTATAGAAGGAACAGAGAATGAATTTGGAATTGATATTAAAGCGCTTAGAGGAAGTACAGGTGGTGTTACCACTATAGATCCGGGGTATAAAAATACCGGAAGTTGTGAGAGCGCTATCACTTTTTTAGATGGAGAGAAAGGAATTTTAAGATACCGAGGATATTCAATCGAAGAACTCGCTGATAAAGCAGACTTTTTAGAGGTTTGCTATTTGTTGATTTTTGGAGAATTACCAACGGCTGAGAAGCTTGAAAAATTTGATAAAGATATTAAGGAAGAATCTCATGTAGATGAGGACATGAAGAAAATTCTTGATGGTTTTCCTAAAAGTGCACACCCAATGGGAGTGTTATCATCCCTAACAAGTGCATTGATAGCTTTTAATCCTGGATCTGTTGATGTAGATTCTGAAGAAGAAATGTATGGTGCAATTGTTAAGATATTAGCAAAGTTTCCAGTTCTTGCCGCATGGACCATGAGAAAAAGAAAAAGTCTTCCTTTAGATTATGGAGATAACTCTTTAGGCTATGTAGAGAATTTACATAAAATGATGTTTGCAAGACCAAATCAAACATATGTAGCAGACAAAATAGTAAATGATGCTTTAGATAAATTATTAATACTTCATGCTGATCATGAGCAAAATTGTTCTACTTCAACAGTAAGAATCGTTGGTTCTTCTCATGCGGGATTATTTGCTTCTCTATCTGCCGGAATATCGGCATTATGGGGACCACTTCATGGTGGAGCCAATCAGGCAGTTATTGAGATGCTTGAGGCGATTAAAGCTGACGGAGGCGATACTGCAAAGTATATTGCCAAAGCCAAAGATAAAAATGACCCATTCCGTTTAATGGGATTTGGACACAGAGTATATAAGAATTTTGATCCTAGAGCAAAGATTATAAAGAAATCTGCAGAAGAGGTATTAGGAAGCTTAGGTATAGAAGATCCTGTTCTGGATATTGCAAAAGGATTAGCCGAAGTAGCTCTTAAAGATGAATATTTCGTAAAAAGAAAATTATATCCAAATGTAGATTTTTACTCTGGAATTATCTATAGAGCATTAGGAATCCCAACAGAGATGTTTACAGTTATGTTTGCCTTAGGAAGATTACCAGGTTGGATTGCGCAGTGGAGAGAAATGCGTCTTCGTAAAGAACCTATAGGTAGACCAAGACAAATTTATATTGGAGAAAATCATAGAGACTTTAAATCTATCGCAGATAGATAATAAGATGTATAAAATTAGAAAAAGGGCGTTGAATTATTCTTCGCCCTTTTTTGTGAAAACTATAATCAGGAATGTTTGAATGATTGTTTATTTACGAATTTTGCAATACGAGCATCTTTTTTTTGGATAAAATAGGTATCATAAATCGTCTCTTCATATATTTGCGTAACCACTCAAACTAACAAAATTAGGTTACACTTAAAAACTCTTTTTTTTTGAAATTAAATATACAAAACGAAACATCAAGGCTTAGAGCTGTTGTTTTAGGAACATCGGTTAGTAACGGTCCAGTTCCGCAAATAGAAGACGCTTATGACCCTAAGTCAATTGAGCATATCAAGGCGGGAACCTATCCCAAAGAAAAAGATATGATAGCCGAAATGGAGATGGTAGCGAAAGTTTTTAAAAAATATGACGTAAAAGTATACAGGCCCGAAATTATCGATAACTATAACCAAATTTTTGCAAGAGATATTGCACTGGTAATAGAAGATAAATTCATAAAATCGAATATACTTCCTGATCGAGAAAAAGAAATAAAAGCTATTCAATATGTAATTGATGAGATAGATCCGAAACAAGTTTACAAGGCACCATCCGAGGATATTCATTTCGAAGGAGGAGATATTATGATACATAACGATCATATCTTTATTGGGACTTATAAGGGGGATGATTATTCGGATTGTATAGTTGCTCGTACAAATATGAAGGGAGTAAACTATATTAAATCTTTATTTCCTAATAAGACTGTAAAAGAATTTGATTTAAATAAATCCATGCAGGATCCCAGGGATAATGCTTTGCATTTAGATTGTTGTTTTCAACCAGTGGGAAAAGATAAAGGGATTATTCATAAAGAAGGGTTTAGAGACCCATTAGATTATGAGTATTTAGTTGATTTTTTTGGTTATGATAACCTTTTTCATATTGATAAAAATGAAATGTATCATATGAACTCCAATGTGTTTTCGATAGCCGAAGATGTTGTTATTTCTGAAAGAAATTTTACCAGATTGAATACATGGTTTAGAAAGCATAACATAACCGTAGAAGAGGTTGCATATGGAGAAATTGCAAAACAAGAAGGTCTATTAAGATGTTCTACCATGCCATTAATAAGAGATTAATTGTTAAGTATATAAAGTGACAGCAAGAAACATGAAACAAATAACGAATACTATTGTAATGATTCGTCCTGTTCAATTTAGGATGAATGAACAAACCGCTGTAAACAATTATTACCAGGAGGATACCGGGATAGATGCACAGAAAGCAAATATAAAAGCTCAGCAGGAATTTGATGACTTTGCACAAGCATTAAAAAATGTTGGAGTTAATGTGATTGTTATTGATGATGATCCCAAGAATGATACTCCAGATTCTATTTTTCCAAATAACTGGGTTTCTTTTCATGAAAATGGAGATGTGGGGTTATATCCAATGTTTGCAGTTAACAGGAGAAGAGAACGAAGACCAGAAGTGCTGGATACGATAGAAAATTCAGGTTTTGAGATAAAAAATATTATAGATTATACAGAAGCAGAAGATGAAGAGGTTTTTCTTGAAGGTACCGGAAGTTTGGTGCTCGATAGAGTAAATAAAAAGGCGTATTGCGCGCTTTCTCCAAGAGCAGACGAAGAGTTACTTATTGAATTTTGTGAAGATTTTGAATATACTCCTGTTATATTTACAGCATATCAAACGGTAGATGGTAAAAGACTTCCGATATATCATACAAATGTAATGATGGGTGTAGGAGAAACATTTGCTGTAGTATGTTTGGATTGTATTGATGATAAAAAAGAACGTAAAAATCTTGTAAATCATTTAAAAAATGATGGAAAAGAAGTCATAGATATTACTGAGAATCAGGTGAATAGTTTTGCAGGTAATATGTTGCAAGTTGCAGGTTCGGGAGATAAGCATTATCTTGTAATGTCATCGGCAGCATATAAAAGTTTGACCAAAGCCCAAACACAGAAAATCGAAGAGCACTGTGCAATTCTTCATAGTGACCTCAATACAATTGAGACATTAGGAGGAGGAAGTGCTAGATGTATGATGGCTGAAGTCTTTCTTCCTGCTAAATAAGTTAATTATGCTCTCAAAGAAAACTAAGTATGGGTTAAAAGCCCTTACCTATATTGCTAGAAAAAAATGCGATCACCCTGTTCAAATTTCGGAGATTGCCAGTAGTGAAAATATTTCTCAAAAATTTCTTGAAAGTATTTTATTGACCTTAAGAAAAAATGGTTTTTTAGGCTCAAAAAAAGGAAAAGGAGGAGGGTATTACCTTATTAGGGAGCCTAAGGATATCATAATGGCTTCTATTATAAGGGTTTTAGAAGGACCAATAGCAATGTTACCTTGCGTAAGTCTTAATTTTTACGAAAAATGTGATGATTGCCCTGATGAGGATAGATGTGCAGTACATAGTTTAATGATCGAAGTACGAGACAATACTTTAAAAGTTTTAGAAAACAAAACGCTTGCCGATTTTACAAATTAGAAATTTACTTTTTTGAAGTTCTTTTGTACTTATGAGGACCTCTAATTTTCCCCCAGACCTGTTTTCCTTTTTTACTATAACCTCTGTTCCAAAGAGATATTTTATCTCTACTTACTACAAAATCGGCAGTAATATAATCGATATAATCAATACTACTCGAACATGATTTTTTACGAGTTTTTCCTGTGTATATAGTCGAGGTGCTTTTTTTAAAATAAACCTGACAGCCATCTCTCATAATTAAATTATCTACTGTTAATGTGTCAAAAATACTTTCGTTTTTCCAACCCATTCGGTAATCTTGTGCATTAGAAATCGTATAGCTAGTGCTTTTAAAAGTAGAGGAATCCACTCTTTCATAATTCAATATGCGCTGACCGTATATTACATCAGTTTTTTTTGCGTCAAATAATTCAGAGTAAACCCAGTATCCTTGTTTGCTTTTCCAAATTCTGGTATTAACCATTTTAAGATGAGAAAAACTGGAGTCGTTTTTTGATTGTTCTAGGTTAGAAAACTCTCCTACGAGCAATGTTACCAAATTATGTAATTCGGTATCTTTTATGATCTCAGATTTACAACTAGAAACGAATACCAATACCAAACCAAGAAGTAGGAGGTGCTTCATGCAGTTTTTGATAAATATATGAAAAAAACCGAAAATAATGCTATTTATCGATAAAACTTAGCGTTTTGTCCTAGTAAAATCATTTTGGGCGGCCAATTTGACGAATCATTCCGCCAAAAATAAAGTAATGAAAAGGAACCATGGAGTACCAATATAGTCTACCCCAAATACCTTTCGGTCTAAATGTAGCAGTCTGATGTAGTATATTGTTTTCATCAATACCAAACTCTAACCAAGCCTCACCAGGAACACGCATTTCTGCAAAAAGTAATAGCCGTTTATTTTCTTTATCCGCTACCAAAACTCTCCAAAAGTCTAAAGCATCCCCAGAGAATATTTTATCAGAGTGTGTTCGCCCTCTTCTGAGTCCTACACCTCCAAAAAGTTTATCCACATATCCTCGTATTTTCCACATCCAATTGCCATAATACCAGCCTGTATCTCCACCAATGGCCCATATTTTGTCTAATGCTTTTTGTGGATGAGCTACTCTAATTGTTTTTCGATCTTTAAAACATCCTCGCTTAGGGATTGTTATATATTTTTGGATATTTTGATTAAAACGTCCGCTTATCATAGAATCTTTCCAGCTGGATACTACTTGATTTTGCTCAATTTTTATAAATGCCAGTTCTAGTGCCTTTTTATAATTCATAGGGTGTAGTTGCAATATTTTTTCAAGACTTTTGTCATTGGCTATAACAGGTATTTTCATACTATCCACAAGGTTTAATGCAAGCTTATAAGATGTAGACGTTACAAAGTATAGCCAATATGAAGACAGTCTTGGTGTCATTATAGGAAGTGTAACTATGAATAATTTTATACCCCGTATTCGTGCATATTGATATAACATTTCTTTATATGTTAATACATCTGGCCCGCTTATATCAAAGGAACGATTATAGCAATGCTTATTTTTTAATACACCAGTCATAAAATTAAGGACATCTCTTATGGCTATAGGTTGTGTTTTTGTATTTACCCATTTTGGAGTAATCATTACAGGTAATTTTTCACATAGGTCTCGGATTATTTCAAAAGAAGAACTCCCTGAACCAACTATGATACCTGATCTTAATACGGTGAGGTCGTAATCGCCTTGATATAATATTTCTTCTACATTTTTTCTGGACCATAAGTGTTTGGATAAGTTTTTTTCGTTGGCGATTCCACTTAGGTAAATGACCTGTTCAATATCTGTTTTTGCCACATAGGTATTGAAATTTTTAGCAGATACTTCTTCTTTAATATCAAAATCACTTGTAGATGAACTCATAGAGTGAATAAGATAGTAAGCTACATCAATATTTTTAGGAAGTTTTGATGGATCTGGGGTTTGTAAAAAGTCGATTTCTAAAATAGAAACTTTTTTTCTGGTTTCTTCATCTATCGAAAGCCTATTTCGATCTCGTACGCAGCAAATAATATCGTTACCACTGGCTAATAGTATGGGGAGAATTCGCATGCCTATATACCCATTGGTTCCTGTAAGAAGAATTCGCATTTTTATGTATAAGTTACGAAGAATTTGATGTAGCGTAAAATTATTTGTTTACTTAGTATGTAACTGTGGTGTAGAAGATATCCAAACTTTCTTTTTATTATATCATAAGATGCCAATCTACATAGTGTCACTCTATAATTTCTCTTATCTTTGCAGCTTAATTTTTAGAAGATGAGTTTACAGCAAATCATTTCAGATAAAGTAAAGGTCGCAGTTGATAAACTGTATGGAGCTAATTTAGAATCTGTAGAATTACAGGCAACTCGAAAAGAATTTGAGGGTGATGTTACTGTAGTAGTGTTTCCTATGCTTCGGGTAGTTAAAGGTAATCCAGTTCAGATTGGGGAAGCTATTGGAGCTTATTTGACAGAAAATGTATCTGAAGTTCTAAGTTTTAATGTTGTAAAAGGATTTTTGAATCTGGTTATATCTGATTCGTATTACATTAACTTTTTTAATGGTATAAAGGAAGATTCGCAATATGGTTTTGTAACACCTTCTGGTGATAATAATTCGGTAATGGTAGAGTATTCTTCGCCTAACACCAATAAACCTTTACATTTGGGACATATCAGAAATATCCTTTTGGGGTTTTCGGTTGCCGAAATTATTAAAGCAAGTGGTAAAAAGGTTTACAAAACTCAAATTATCAATGATAGAGGAATACATATCTGTAAATCTATGCTCGCCTGGAAAAAATATGGGAATCAAGAAACTCCCGAATCCACAGGCCTAAAAGGTGATAAATTAGTAGGTAACTATTATGTGAAGTTTGATCAGGTTTATAAAGAAGAAATAGCAGAGCTTATTGCGAAAGGAAAGACCGAAGATGAAGCAAAGAAAAAAGCACCATTTTTGCTTGAAGCTCAAGAAATGCTTCGTAAATGGGAATCTGGAGATGCCGAAGTTGTAAAACTTTGGGAGATGATGAATGGTTGGGTTTATAGTGGATTTGAACAAACCTACAAAACTATAGGAGTTGATTTTGATAGTTACTATTACGAAAGCAATACCTATTTGTTGGGTAAGGATAATATTGAAGACGGATTGAATAATGGAGTGTTCTTTAAGAAAGAAGATGGATCTGTTTGGTGCGATCTTACGGATGAAGGACTTGATGAAAAATTAGTATTGCGAAGCGATGGTACCGCCGTATATATGACTCAAGACATAGGAACCGCAATCCAAAGATCCAAAGATAAGCCGGATGTTGGCGGAATGATTTATACGGTAGGTAATGAGCAGGATTATCATTTTAAAGTGTTATTCTTAATTCTTAAAAAATTAGGGTATGAATGGGCAAAAAACCTGCATCACCTTAGTTATGGTATGGTAGATTTACCTAGTGGGAAAATGAAAAGTAGAGAAGGAACCGTTGTAGATGCTGATGATTTGATTGATGAAATGACCAAAACTGCTTCCGAAATATCTGAGGATCTAGGTAAGTTGGAAGGGTATACCGAAAAAGAAAAAGAAGCAGTGTACAAGAAAATAGGTCTCGGAGCATTAAAATATTATATTTTAAAAGTAGACCCTAAAAAAAGAATTCTTTTTAATCCGGAAGAATCGGTAGACTTTCAAGGAAATACAGGACCTTTTATTCAATATACGTATGCTAGAATTCAGGCTATAATGCGTAAAGCTAATTTCGAGTTAAACCAGGTAGTGGTTGATATAGAGCTGCATCAAAAAGAGAAAGAACTCATAAAACAATTAGAGTTATACCCCGAAACAATTCAAAATGCGGCCAATGAGTTAAGTCCGGCTATCTTGGCAAACTATACGTATGACTTGGTAAAAAGTTATAATTCGTTTTTCCAGAACGTTTCTATATTTGGAGCAGATGCCGAACATGAAAAAGTATTTAGAGTTCAACTTTCTGGCCTTGTAGGAAATGTTATCAAATCTGCTTTTAGTTTATTAGGAATACAGGTGCCTAAAAGAATGTAAGGTAAATAATTGATAATCTGCATATTTTGAGAATTAACACGATTTTTGAGTATAAATCCGTCAATTGACGGATTTTTCCCCTTTTCATCTATAGTTAAGGAATAAAAATAAGAGCCAATTCTTGCATAAGTGATCGATTTTTTTATTTTCGTACTATGAAGTACAAAGTATCAAGGGCAATAGATAGTGATTTGCCACTAATGCAACGTTTGTTTTATCAAACGGTGACTTCTTATGGATCAGCGATATTTACCAAAGCTGAAATCAAAATCTATTCTAGGCTAGCAACGAATAAAGCTTATTGGCAAAAGAAATTTGAAGAGGACTTTATTTATAACGTAAAATTAAATGGAGAAATCTTAGGTTCTTTTTCTATGGATAAAAATGGAACGATTGAGTACATCTTTGTGCATATGAACTATCACGGAAAAGGTATTGCTACCGCGTTGTATGAAACTATGGAAGAGGTTGCAGGTAAAGCAAATATTAAAACCCTTACCACCAGGGTTAACTTAATGACAAAAGATTTTTTTCAAAGAAATGGGTTCGATATCATTAAGAATGCTGTAAAAGTGGTTGGAGGAGAAGAAGTGGTAACTTATAGTGGAGTAAAAAAACTCTAAAAATTAATTCTAAATACAACGTTAGGAGTAAACTCTAAACCTGATTGTTTAATTTCTTCAACATTATTTTCAGCATTTATTTGATAGTAATTATTTACGATGTTTCCCTGATTTAGGATATTCCATAAAGACAACCCAATTAAACCTTTTGTTTTTTTTGCAAATTTAAATGAAAAAGTAGCTGAAGCATCCCAACGAATATAATCGTTTAGAGTTTCATTATTTGGATCTTGGTAGTTGATAAGGCCTTCTTCATTTATTTCATTGCCTAATGTAGGTCTTGTAGTTGGTTTTCCGCTGTGCCAATTTAAGCCGCTGGAAAACTTAAATTGATTATGGGTATAGCTAAGGGCAAAGTTAATGTTATGTCTGATATCAATATTATTGTGAAAATCAAAAGCAAAAAGTCTGCTAAACGTATATTTGTTTTCGGCATAAGAATAACTGAACCATGTGCTAAATTTTTTTAATCGTTTATTTATTAAAAAATCTATTCCTCGAACTGTGTAACTACCGTGATCTGATAGAAATTCAAATTGATTTTGAAACCCTTGACTTTTAGAAATAATACCATCAACATTTTTATAAAATACATCTGTGCTAATTAACCAATTATTATGAGTGTAATTTAACCCTATAGAGGCTTGTTCACTTTTTATAATCGGCCTATCGTTTTCATTGGCAAGTACCCATGTTCTATTTTCTACTCCTAAAAAATCATTTTGAGATTCGATTATTTGAGATGTAACCTGGCTTTTTAATTCTCCAAGAATTTCTAAAGTAAAACGATTATCGAACCTGTAATTAAAACTTAAACGAGGCTCGGCGAGTAAAGAATTGAATTTATCAAAATGATTAAGTCGTAGGCCTAGATTAAGATGTGTGTTGTTGTCATTAGATTTGTATTCAATTTCGGAAAACACACTATTCGTTCGTATTACTTCTTTGTTGAGATTTCTAAATGTCGGATTATTAAGATCTCTTAAATTGGAGATCCCTGTTTCATTAAATTGATAACCCGTTTTAAGATTTAGAAAAGAGTTTAATTTAAGTAGAGTATTTAATTTAACTCCACTTTCCAACACTTCATTTCGTTGCAATAATCTTTGATCATTAAGAATATCAGAATTAATAGCTTCAAGATTATAATTCGTACCATAAATTAATAGTTCGGTTCTAAACTTATTTGTCCAATTTCTTTGATAAGCAATGCTTCCAGCGCTATTATTTTGTTTAGCACTACTTTCTCTGGTGATACTTACTCCATCAATGATTGCATTTTCTTGAAATACTAAGTCATTTCTCATGATCAAAGCATTTAATTTTAAAAGATCTTTTGGACTTAATTGATATAACCAACGCAGGCTTGTGTCATAAAATGAAAACTCATCATCGGTATTAGAAAGGGTTTGTGTGTTATTTATAACTTCAGAATCCTGAAAAGCCTTGTTGAAAAAACTATTGTATGTAGGGGTTTTAAGTACTTCACTTATTGATTTTCTTCCAGATAATTGGATAGAGGAATTTTTATGTATAGGAAGATCGATATATGCATCTGTACTGATCATATTCAAACCCAGACTTACATCTAGGTTTTGATTAATAGTATTGTCAGTACTCATGGCTATAACACTAGAAACTCCATCCCCATAACGTGCACTGGTACCGTTTTTAATAAGCTCTACATTTTTGGTCAGGTAAGGATTAAAAGCAGAAATTAATCCAAAAAAATGACCAGACTGGTACATTTTAATTCCATCCCATAAAATTAAGTTTTGGTCATTAGTACCTCCTCTTATATTAATATCTGACACCGTTTCTTCTACACTTGTAATACCCGGTAATGCTTGAATAGTTTGTAACAAATCTGGTTCGATGAGTCCAGGGAGTATACCAAAATCATTATAATTAATAGAAATTGATCCATCAGATTTCTTATCAATACCATTAATTAGGTAGTTATTAAGAATTACTTCGCTTAAATATTGAACTTCAGGAATAAGTATGATTTTTTTGCATGGCCGATCCAGTAATTCACTAGCCGAAATAATAGTTGTTTTAAAACCTAAAAATTGAATTTGGATAAGCTCTTTTACATTTTCTATCTTTAACAAAAACCTTCCGTTTTGATCACTAATAGTTGAATCATTTTTGGTTTGAACTGTTGCGTTCTGGATGATTTGATTATTGGATAGAGAATGTAAAACTCCACATATCTCAATAGCTGAGGTTTTAAAGCTCAGTGCAATATTTTTGTCTTCTAAAAAAGTATAATCAAAAGGAGTATTTTCTCGTAAATATGCGATAACGCCTTTTAAGTCAAGATTATTAGGTGGCTTTTTTAAGTTAATTTTTTGTACATCACCGTCAGCGTAAGAAAAAATACAATCATACCGTTCTTGAACTTCATTTAATATTGAAATTAAGGAAGCATAATTCTCTTCGGACTGAGAAAAACAGGTACAGAAATTTAAGAAGAGAAGAGCAAGAAAAACTGTGATTTTGGTTTTGATCACTCTTTGTATAGGGTTATTTTGTTGTTATTAATGTTATACTTCAAATGCATTGGAATAGTAATCGATTGTAATGCAATTTCAATATCTGAATGTACAAAATTACCAGTAAAAAGTTGATTCCGGTTACTGTTTTTTACAATTATAGTAACGTTGTATTGTCTTTCAAATTCTTCAAGAATCAAATAGTAAGGTTTACTAATAAAAGTACTTCTGTTTTCTACCCATTCGGGTGCAGCTAGAGTTGTAACGATATGCTTAGGTTTGCCTTGTAATAGCTCAAACCCCTTTCCAGCAGGTAATTTAATAGTTTGGTTATTATAGGTTACACTTACTAATCCTTCATAACACAATACTTCAAAATAATCTTCACGTTGCTTAACATTAAATTCTGTGCCTAATACACTAACTGTGCCTGAAGACGTAAGGACATCGAATTTTTTGCCTTTGGCTACTTTAAAATATGCTTCGCCTTGAAGGTTGATATTGCGGTTGTTTTCCCAATCGTTTTCTTGGTATTCGATAGAAGAAACGGCATTTAAACGTACGAAAGTTTTGTCCGGAAGCTCTATAGTTGTTTTTTGACTAGCTAAAGTTTGAGTCGAGTTATCCCCATTAGGATAGAAGAAATAAATTCCGATTCCAAGTACAAATACGGCAGCTATTCGTAAAAGTAAACTAAGGTAACTAGATCCTTGTTTTTGTTTTTGATGAACTAAATTATCTTTTAATGTGTTTAGATTTTGATCAACATCATAAAGAGGGGCCTTAAACTTTTTGGCCGTATCCGAAATCTTTACATAAGAATCAAAGGCGTCTAAGTTTTTAAACGCCTCTAATTCTTGATCTGTCAGATGTTCGCTATCTAACCATTTTGTTATGATATCTTTCTTTTTCATAGCAAGATTTCTATGTATATAACAATTAAGGTTTAAAAATTCCTACCCTTAACATCAAATTCCTTCTATTTCTTTTCTTAATCTCTCTAATGCGCCATAGATTCTTTTCTCAACAGCTTTTCTAGAGATACCTAGCAAATCAGCTATTTCCTGATGTTTTTTGCCTTCTGTTTTGTTTAGTAAAAAAGCAACTCTTTGATTTTCAGTTAGTTTTGATAATGCGTTTTGATATTTTTGCAGGTATTCTTTTTCTTCCAGAATAAACTCAGGGTTTATATTGGTTTTATCTTTATGTGTTCCTTGTTGAAATTTTAATTTTACCGAATTGTGCTTTAATTGATTTAATGATAAATTATTTGCTACGGTGAAAAGAAAATTTTTCGCCTTTTGCAACGGAACTTTTTTGCAATTATCCCATAGCTTAAGAAAAGCTTCTTGTACTTTGTCCTTTGGGTCTATGTGCGATCCGTACTTATAATAAATAAAATTATGAAGATCTTGCGAGTGTTTCTTAAAAAGCTCAGAGAACAATTTTTCTTCACATACATCATCATATAGATTCTTGGACATTCCGGTTTTTTTTGTTAAAATTAAAAAAAAATAAAACGTAAGAGTAGGAATTTTATTGAGTATGTTGTTCTTATACAAAGTAATGTGTTGGAAATAAATATTTGAAAAATGAAGAATTGGATAGTTAGAATAGGTATTATTTGTTTTGTGTGTTGTATATCGTGCCAAGAAGAAGAAAGTGAAACTATAGCGCCAACTATAGACAATACAATACCTAGAGATTCGCAATTAGCCGGTTTAATGAAAAATGTTGTTATACACGATGGATCTTTTGATAATATAGTTGATAATGGAAACTGCCTTAGCATCAACTTGCCGTACAATATTTTATTAAACGGCGAACCTCTTGTAATTGATGATATTACTGATTACACCTTCATATCAGAAACTGATGTCGTTGAAATTCAATTTCCGATAACGATTACTCTTTTTGATTATCAAGAATTAGTAATTGAAAACAAACCACAGTTGGACATTTTGGTAACTAGTTGCGAAATCGATGATGTTGATATAGAGTGCATTGATTTTGTGTATCCAATAGTTTTCTCAACTTTTGATAGTAGAACAAATCAGTTTGATACGTTAAGTGTTGTTCACGACTCAGAAATGTTCAAATTTATGACGGATTTGGATAGCGAAACTTTAATAAGTATTAATTACCCTATTAACCTAACACTTCATAATGGTCAAAACACTGAAGCGTTGCATAATAATGATTTGTTGAGCGCTATAGTATCTGTAGTATCTGCCTGTGACGAGGATGATAATTGATTTGAAAAATAAATTTAAAATGTATAAAACTGTCTTTATGAGACAGTTTTTTGTTTAACATAAATAGCTTTTTAGTTAAACAAAAAGTTAAAATAATGCTAAAAACAATTTTATGGGTAAGAGTTTCTTGTGTATAGTTGTTTAATCATCAAACAATAAATTTAAACACCATGAAAATGAAAAATTTCTTTAAGACAGTTTTTATTACCCTTTTCGTAATTACTGTTTTTTCTTGTACCGATGATGATGATACTGTATTTCCGCCTACATCAACCACGATTGCCGATTTTGTAGCAGAGAACTCCGATTATAGCTCATTGCTTGCAGCACTCGAAAAAGCCGAACTGGTGACTACCTTATCTGGGGAAGGAAATTTTACTGTATTTGCTCCCAATAATGCAGCCTTCGATGCGCTTCTTTCTAGCCTAGGAGCGACATTAGATGATCTTTCCAAAGAAGATCTAACACCAATTCTTCTAAATCATGTTCTGGATTCTAAACTTACGTCTTCTCAACTATCGACAGGATATGTTGATAATCTAGCAACGTTCAGCACATATATAAATACTACGAATGGAGTGCAGATAAATGGGATTTCAACCGTAACCCAGGCCGATATTGAACGATCAAATGGGGTAATTCATGCAGTAGACGCGGTAATAACATTACCAACTGTAACAACTTTTGCGGTGGCAGACCCAAATTTTGATACGCTACAAGCGGCATTAACAGATTTAACTCCCGCTACGGATTTTGCTGGTGTGCTTAGTACTGCAGATGGTACAGCTCCTGCTCCTTTTACTGTATTTGCCCCGACAAATGATGCGTTTACGGACCTTTTGGATAGGTTTGATATTGAAATAGGAGACCTTAACGCTGCACAATTAGAAATTGTATTAAATTATCATGTTATTGCAGGAGCTAAAGTTTTGGAGGCAGACCTTCCGGGAATTCCGGATGGAGTTACTCCAGCTACCTTACAAGGCGAAACTTTAACTTTGAATCTTGAAGGAGGCGCTTTTTTACGAGATAAAACTGGAGTAGATTCTGAAATTATAGCTACAGATGTAAAAGCTACCAATGGTGTGATTCATGCAATAAATAAAGTGCTATTACCAAATGCTGCTTTAGATGCTTTAGGAAGAAGTTTTACTGCAGTTGCTTATAATGGAGGAGAAGCGAGTGATTTTTCATCTTTGTATGCCGCTCTTAGAATCACTGGTCTAAATGATGCTTTGGATAATGCAATGATGCGTACTGTTTTTGCTCCTACAAATGCTGCTTTTGAAACACTATTGAATGGTGCAAGTTTAGAAGATTTACCTGTCGAGACGGTAACCCAAATATTATTAAACCACGTTGTATCTGGTAAATTATTGTCTTCAGATTTATCTACCAGTTATGCAAATACCCTAGCGACATATAGCGATACATCTAATAACTTGAGCATCTATATTAATACAGATAGCGGAGTAGTGCTTAATGGTGGAATGTCTAACGGAGGTGCCGCAGTTGCAACAGCCGATGTAGAAACACGCAATGGAGTTATTCACGTTGTAGATGCAGTGATAGGTTTGCCTACTGTGGTAACATTTGCAGTTGCTGATCCTAATTTTTCGACATTAGTATCTGCACTTACTACATTAACGCCAGCTACCGATTTTGCGGGTATTTTAAGCACGGCACAAGGAACCGATCCAGCGCCTTTTACTGTATTTGCACCTTTAAATTCTGCTTTTGATGCATTAGCTTCTATCCCGGGAGAGGCACAACTTACTCCAATACTTCAATATCATGTTGTAGCAGGAGCCAATGTTAGAGCCGAAGACTTAACAGATGGACAAGTGGTTACTACATTAGAAACAGGAACCTTTACTGTGAATACGACAAGCGGAGTTACTATTACTGATGAGACAAACCAAGTAACCAATGTTGTGGCAAATAATGTGCAAGCTACCAACGGGGTAATCCATGTGTTGGATAAAGTTTTGATGCCAATGATGTAAATAAATAAGCTACCCAAACTCAATTCCCAGGTTATTTTCATCCTATCTCCCATAATTCGATAAATAACCTGGGTTGTCTTTGGGATAGAACATCGAAGTGTTTTTAGGTTAGCCGACTATAAGAAACTTCATGAAGTCATTAGAAAGAATTATGTTAGTAGAGTCTCTTTCTGATGACTTTTTTTTGCGAATATCGTGGCTTAGGATGCATTTTTGTTACATATTTTTTAATTCATAAATAACTATAACAATTCTATAATTCCATTCTTTATTTATACACTTCAAATCATTAAATTTGCATCTGTCTATCGATAAAGGTAGAGTTTGCAAAACAGAAAATATATGTTTGATAATTTAAGCGATAAATTAGATAAGGCCTTACATATCCTTAAAGGTCACGGTCAGATTACAGAAATAAATGTTGCCGAAACCCTTAAAGAGGTGCGTAGAGCTTTGGTTGATGCTGATGTAAATTATAAGATTGCCAAAGATTTTACTGCAAGAGTAAAAGAGAAAGCCTTAGGTCAGGATGTATTAAAAAGCCTGAAACCTGGACAACTTATGGTAAAGTTGGTAAAGGATGAACTTACAGAATTGATGGGTGGTGATGTTGCAGGAGTTAATCTTTCTAGTTCTCCTTCAGTAGTTTTGATGTCAGGGTTACAAGGATCTGGTAAAACAACTTTTTCTGGTAAACTCGCTAACTTTCTTAAAACTAAAAAAACTAAAAAACCACTTTTAGTTGCTTGTGATGTCTATAGACCTGCGGCAATTGATCAGTTGCATGTTGTTGGAGAGCAAATTGATGTTGAGGTTTTTAGTGATCGCGGTAATAATGACCCGGTTGCAATTGCTAAAGCAGGGGTGGCACATGCAAAGGCAAATGGTTTTAATGTAGTAATTATAGATACAGCGGGTCGCCTGGCTGTAGATGAAGTGATGATGACCGAAATTGCAAATATTCATAAGGCAATCACGCCAGATGAAACCTTATTTGTAGTAGATTCTATGACAGGTCAGGATGCTGTAAATACTGCAAAAGCATTTAATGATGTGCTTAATTTTGATGGAGTTATTCTTACAAAACTTGATGGTGATACTAGGGGTGGAGCTGCGATATCCATAAAATCTGTAGTTAATAAGCCTATAAAATTTATCGGTACAGGAGAAAAAATGGAAGCTATTGATGTTTTCTATCCTTCTCGTATGGCTGATCGTATTTTAGGAATGGGTGATGTGGTTTCTTTAGTAGAGAGGGCTCAGGAACAATTTGATGAAGAAGAAGCACGTAAACTACAAAAGAAAATTGCAAAAAATCAATTTGGGTTTGATGATTTCTTAAAACAAATTCAGCAAATCAAGAAGATGGGTAATATGAAAGATCTTGTAGGAATGATACCCGGAGCAGGAAAGATGATGAAAAATATGGATATTGATGATGATGCTTTTAAACATATTGAAGCAATTATACATTCTATGACACCCGCAGAGCGAACCAAGCCACAGATAATTAATGCAAGTCGTAAAAAACGTATAGGTAAAGGTTCGGGTACATCTATTCAGCAAGTAAATCAATTGCTAAAGCAGTTTGACCAGATGAGCAAAATGATGAAAATGATGCAAGGCGGTGGCGGCAAAAGGATGATGCAGATGATGGGTAAAATGAGATAATTAAACATAAACTTTTCTTAAGACACAACAACACACTAGGGGAATGGAAATATTAAATGGAAAAAAAGTAAGTAACGATATAAAGGATGAAATTGCGGCCGAAGTTGAAAAAATGAAGGAACGTGGTGAGAAAGTACCACATTTGGCAGCTGTATTGGTTGGTAATGATGGCGCAAGTTTAACCTATGTAGGTAGTAAAGTAAGGGCATGTGAGCGTATTGGATTTGAATCTACTTTGGTTAAGATGCCTAGTACCACTAGCGAAATAGAATTACTTGCCAAAATAAAAGAGCTTAATGAAGATGATCATATAGATGGATTTATAGTTCAATTGCCATTACCCCCACAAATTGATACACAAAAAGTGTTATTGGCAGTGGATCCTGATAAGGATGTTGATGGTTTTCATCCAATGAATTTTGGTAAAATGGCATTAGATATGTCTACTTTTATTCCGGCAACACCTTTTGGAATTTTAGAGCTATTAGAGCGCTATGATGTGGATACCAAAGGAAAGCATACGGTTGTAATAGGAAGAAGTCATATTGTAGGTCGGCCAATGAGTATTTTGATGGGAAGAAAAGGGTGGCCAGGTAATTCTACAGTTACTTTAACACATAGTCATACAAAAAATATCACTCAGATTATTTCTCAAGCGGATATTGTGATTTCTGCATTAGGTGTTCCTAATTTCTTAAAGGCTGAAATGGTAAAGGACGATGCGGTTATTATTGATGTTGGTATTACACGTGTTACAGATGAATCGACCCCAAAAGGGTATAGAATTGTAGGTGATGTCGATTTTGATAATGTAAGTAAAAAAGCCTCATATATTACTCCCGTACCAGGAGGGGTTGGACCTATGACTATTGCTATGTTGTTAAAAAACACATTATTGGCAAGAGAAAGACATCGTAAAGGGAGTAAATAATATTCTATAATAAGACTGCGGTTTATATAGCATAAAATAAAAAAGCAAACCCCATGATTTTAAAATCATGGGGTTTGCTTTTTTCCTAATCTACTATACTGAATTTTAAAATTGAATTGTGTGATAGTAGTGTGAAACGTATTTAACAAAAATGTTAGGATCAATATATGACCCTAACATTTTGTTACATTTATTTTTGGTGATTAAATGTATGTACTCTTAGTTTTCGTTAAATGCTTTTTCAGAAATATCATCCTGTCCACTTGTACTATACCCTCCTCCAGAAGGAAGAAGATCTAATGATAAGTTATAAGATGGTACATTAATACCTTTAGATGTTTTAACCGTATTAAAGTTTAAGATTTGCTCACTTTTTTCATATAAAGCATTCTTAGTAAAGGTTCCGTACTTTTTACCATCAACGATGTTTTCTCTCCAGTCTTTACCATAAGCAATTTTTAAGAAATACTCTCCTTCAGGTACGTTTCTGATAAATTGAGTTGTATTCGAGTTGATATAAGTAACACGAACTAACTGATCGTCTTTAGGTGTATCACCCATCTTATACATTTTTACTACAACCTCAGTGTTTTTACCTACCTTAATTTTTAAGTAGTTGTCTAATTTATAGTCAAACTTACCTTTAAAGCTGAAAGACTTTGGAGTAGCACCAGACTTATATGTCTTTTTCTCCCAATCAGAATATTTATCTTCTCTTGTAACAGATATGCTTGCTGCTTTAGGAGTATTACTTGTAGAGCTAGAACCATATGATGGGGTTGTAGACTCTATAGGTGTGTTATCTGCAACATCATCTAAGCCTTTTGCAGCTCTACGCTTTGCAGCTTCTAATGCTTTTCTTGTTTCTTCTGTATCTGCTAGTGCTTTTCTTGCTGCAGCATCTTTCGATCTTTTTGCAGCTTCTGCGTCTGCGATAGCTTTTGCTTGATTAGCTTCAGCTTCTCTTGTTAAACGTTCTGCTTCTGCAATTGCTCTTCGTGCCGCTTCTTCAGCTGCTCTCTTAGCTGCCTGCGCCTGTGCAATAGCTTTTTGAGCTGCTGCTTTCGCCGCTTCTCTCTTAGCTGCTGCTGCTGCTGCTGCTGCTTCTGCATCTGCAATTCGACTGTCTTCTGTTAAATGTTTCGTTACTACGAAACCGTTCATACTTTTATATTGGATCGCACTCCACTCTCCATAACTAGAACTCATTACGTAAATTTGAGTACCTTGAGGGATTTCACCAATAGTGTTGAAGTTTAAACCGGGACCACTTCTAACTTCTAATTTACGAGAAGACATCAAATATTGGTCAGATTGACCATAACCAGACGAGAAAGTAATCACCAAAAGTAGAATAAATGTAAAAATAGATTTCATATCTCTTGTTTTTAAGTAGATTGGGTTATTATTTAACTTTAAATTAATTTTTTATCATATTTTTCTAAACATAATGTTAGAATTACCATCAAAAATTGCTCTTCAAAAAGGATGCCAAAAACTATTTAACATCATATTCTTCTTAGTATTTACACCTATAGTGTATTAAGAATCATTTACTCTGTTGAAGAACTTTTTTGTATCTAACGATTTGTTTTTCAGTATCTTATACAAACTTCTCTGTAGTAAAACTTCAATGTTTTTAATTAAAATACTGAACAGAAAACCATTAAATCAGAATCAAAAGTAATGTTTTAATATGAAAAACACAACAAGTTTTCACTTTATTTGCATAATAATATTAATTTTTTTCTCCCAATTTGTGTTCTTCAACGATTTTTTCGTGTATTACGCCGGATTTGAGAATTGTTTTTGAGGTATTTTGTCGGTATTGAAGTTTGATGCTTGTAGGGCGATGAAAATGAACTATTTATAGGTGTTTAAGGTGTGAAAATTGGAAAGTTCAGTTTTAACTAATTTTAACAAATCGATATAAAACTATTCCCTTCTTTTATTTTAATGATTTTCTTTAATAAGTTCGGGAAATTTTGATTGAAATCTTCTCAACCTTGGTATAGATACATTGCGTATGTAGCCATTATTTGGATTTCTTTTTTCATAATCTTGATGATAGTCTTCTCCTTTCCAGAATTTTTGAAATGGAAGTACTTCTGCGGCGATCTTTCTATTTAATTTTTCACTTAAGGCTAATTTCTTTTCTTCAATTATTTTTCTTTGATCTTCGTTTTGATAAAAAATAATTGATCTGTATTGAGAACCATGATCTGGGCCTTGACCATTAACTTGTGTAGGGTTTTGAGAACCAAAGTAAACATCTACCAAAGTACTAAAGGATACTATTTTTGGATTGTAAAAAATTTCAACAGCTTCTGCATGTCCGGTACGTCCTGTATTACTAGATTGGTATGTTGGGTTGTTGGTGTGTCCACCCGAATAACCGGATATAGATTCTTTTACACCTTTAACGCTTTCGTATACTGCCTCTACGCACCAGAAGCAACCACTTGCAAAATAAGCTCTTTCGTATCCATCTACGGCTTGAGTTTGTACGGGAGTTATTATTTCTTTTTGAGTGGTTGTCGTTTTTTCCTTTGTAGATTGACCACTACTTTGGCAACTTGCAAACAATAAACCAACACTCCATAATATATATAGTCCTTTTTTCATAATTATTCATATTTGCTATTTGGTCAGTTTGTTTATGAAAAACTTTCATTGCATAAGTAATAAAATTATATGGATAAAATGTCATAAGTTTTTGAAATAGCCGTAAAACAAAAATGACCACTCAATAAGGTGGTCATTTTTAATATATATAATAGGATGTTTTTTAATTATCCATTCATAGAAATAAGAAATTCATCATTATTTCTAGTTTGTTTAAAACGATCATTAATAAATTCCATAGCTTCAACAGGATTCATATCGGCAAGGTATTTTCTCATAACCCACATTCTTTGAATGGTTGTTTCATCAAGTAATATGTCGTCACGACGTGTACTTGAAGAAGTAAGGTCGATTGCAGGGAAAATACGGCGATTAGAGATTTTACGATCTAATTGTAATTCCATGTTACCGGTACCTTTAAATTCTTCAAAAATCACTTCATCCATTTTGGATCCGGTTTCTGTTAGTGCAGTGGCTATAATTGTAAGAGATCCTCCGTTTTCGATATTACGCGCTGCTCCAAAGAAACGCTTAGGTTTATGCAATGCATTTGCATCGACACCACCACTTAATATTTTACCAGATGCAGGTTGTACTGTATTGTAGGCTCGTGCTAATCGGGTAATAGAATCCAAAAGTATGACTACATCATGTCCGCATTCTACCAGCCTTTTTGCTTTTTCCAAGACAATATTAGCTACTTTAACATGTTCGTTTGCTTCTTTATCAAAAGTAGAAGCGATAACCTCTCCTTTTACATTACGTTGCATATCGGTAACCTCTTCAGGTCGTTCATCTATCAAAAGAATCATTTGGTATACTTCTGGGTGATTTGCTGCAATAGCATTTGCAACATCTTTAAGAAGCATCGTTTTACCTGTTTTAGGTTGGGATACGATCATTCCCCTTTGTCCTTTACCGATAGGAGAAAACAAATCCATTATCCTTGTAGATATCGTACTTTGTCTTTCGGCAATATTAAATTTTTCTTGTGGAAATAAAGGAGTAAGATGTTCAAAAGAAACTCTGTCTCTAACTACTTGTGGATCTAAACCGTTAATCTTATTTACTTTAATTAACGGAAAATACTTTTCTCCTTCTTTAGGAGGTCGTACTTGGCCTAATACAGTATCTCCGGTTTTAAGTCCAAAAAGTCTGATTTGTGACTGAGAAACATAAATATCATCAGGAGAAGAAAGGTAATTATAATCACTTGATCGTAAGAATCCATAACCATCCTGCATAATATCAAGTACTCCTTCACTCTCTATTATTGCATCAAATTCGAAATCGGGTTCTTTATAGCGATTTCTGTTATCTCTATTTCCGTTTTCTTTCTTCGAATTGTTGCTATTTCTATTCTTGTTTTGTTGAGGCTTGTTGTCATTACCTCTGTTGTTTCTATTGTCCTTTTTCTCTTCCTTATTATGGTGAGGTTTGTTGCCTTCTTTGTGATCCTCTTTTTTCTGAGTATTTTCTACTTTTTTCGTAGGTACCTCTTCTTTTTTGGTAAACAAAGTAGCCTCTTTATTCGTTTCTTGAGAAGTGTTTGCTTCCTTAGAAGTAGGCTTTCTTGTGTTTTCAGGTTTTCTAGCGCGAGGTCTTCGTTGGCGAGGATTTGTGTTCTTTTTTTCAGTGTCTGTTTTTGCCGAAGAATTGTCTTTTGCACCTCCTGCAACTGTACCAGGATTTGCAGCCTGATGGTCTAATATTTGGTATACTAGATCTAATTTTTTTAGCGTGCGATATTTTGGCACATTAAGGGTCTTTGCAATCTCCTGCAATTCAGGAAGCTTTTTCGCTTTTAATTCAGAAATCTCTAACATTTAATTTGTTATATAATTTACGTTTTAGGTATAAATTTTCTAAAGAAGAATTCTAGGAAAATTTTATTTTGAAGGTAAGTAACCTTAATTGAATGGGTTACAGATTTTGTGCTGCAAGTATACGACTTTATTTTTAATTTTTAAGCTTATTTATAAAAAGAAACTCCTATTTTTGCTTTTCTATAAGAAAAAAATGTAATGATACAAAGAATACAATCTGTTTACCTATTACTGGCTGCTGGAGTATCCGCTGGCCTAAGTGTGATATTGCCATACGGTTTGGGTGATCAGGGTGCAGAGTTGTTTGTAAAAGAGCAACCTTTTCTTTTAGGAATGTTTATGGGATCTGCGGTATTATCCTTGATTTCCATTTTTTTATTTAAAAACAGACAGCTTCAATTCGTATTGGGGCGTATCAATATCTTATTAAACTTTATTTTACTAGGAGTATTTGTTTATTGGTCACTAAAGTTACCTGGAGGATCTGATCCTATGAAGGGTATTGGGAAATTCATTCCTGTTATTTCTATCGTTTTATTAGTGATGGCTAACAAGGCTATCAAAAAGGATGAAAATCTCGTAAAATCTGTAGATCGATTACGATAAACCTAACATCTTAGTAGTATTAGTGCGTTAAAACCCGGAGTGTGCCAACTTCGGGTTTTATTTTTTTCCTAATTCTATTACTTCCAGATTTTCAATTTTACCTTGATCAATAGTAAATCTTAACATTGTTCTGGTTTTATGAAACCCATGTTTTCCTGCTGCTCCGGGATTCATATGTAGTAAACCGTTTTTTTTATCAGGAATAACCTTTAAGATATGAGAGTGCCCGCAAATAAACAACTTTGGAGGGTTTGATTTGATTTCATCCCTTGTGTTCATATTGTATTTGGGAGGGTATCCGCCAATATGGGTTATCCATACCGAAACTCCTTCACAAGTGAATCTCTGGTGTAAAGGAAAAGTAGCTCTGATTTTGTCATTGTCAATATTTCCGTAAACGGCTCTAAGAGGTGTTATTTCTTCAATGGCATCTGTAACTTTTAGATCGCCAATATCACCAGCATGCCATACTTCATCGGCTTCTTTTGTATAATGCAAGATGCGATCATCCATATAGCTATGGGTATCGCTAAGTAGTAGAATTTTTTTCACAATAAGAGTATAAAGATCATTTATATTATAATAAGAAAACAGAAATGTTGGTGTAATGGGTTTCTTTATTTTTAAACCTATATTTGCCTTCGCAATTTGAGCAAAAATAGAATACTTTGAGATATTTTTTAGAACTTTCTTACAACGGAACCCCGTATCACGGATGGCAAAGACAGCCTAATGCAATAACGGTTCAGGAAGTGATAGAAAACTCTTTGTCTGTTTTGTTAAGAGAAGAAATGAATATTGTAGGAGCAGGAAGAACAGATACGGGGGTGCATGCGAAGCAAATTATGGCGCATTTTGATTATGATAAAGAGATAGATTTAGAAAGTCTTACTTATAAGTTAAATTCAATTTTACCACCAGAAATTGCTATTAAGAATATCGCCGCAGTACATGATGAGGCGCATGCGCGTTTTGATGCTACAAGTAGATCTTATGAATATCTAATTACAATTACAAAAAATCCTTTTGTGTTAAAAAGGGCGTATTATGTAAAAAAAACTTTGGATGTTGATTTGATGAATGAAGCTGCTAAATTACTGTTAAACTACACTAATTTTAAATGCTTTAGTAAGTCTAAAACCGATGTAAAAACGTATAATTGTATCATAACCGAAGCGATTTGGGAGGTTAAAGGAGATCAGCTTATATTTAAGATTTCGGCAAATCGTTTTTTAAGAAATATGGTTCGAGCCATAGTAGGTACTCTTGTCGAGATAGGAGAACATAAACTTAATATCGAAGATTTAATAGAAATTATTAAAAGTGAAGACCGTGGAAGAGCAGGATATTCTGTTCCAGCCCATGGGTTGTATTTAACAATGGTGCAATATCCTAAAACTATATATAAATAGATGGCAGAAAAGAGTGGAAAGGCTTTTGATTTTGGATTATTTAGACGATTGATTACGTATACTAATCCCTATCGTCTTACTTTTTACTTTGTAGGATTTTCGGCAATATTATTATCAATATTTGCCGTTCTAAGACCTTTTTTGTTACAACAGATTATAGACAAAACGATTATCCCTAAAAACAACGAGCTTTTGGTGACTTTTATAAGCTTAATGGCTGGGGTTCTATTTCTTGAGGTGATATCGCAATTTTTGTTTATTTATTTTGCTAATTGGCTAGGTCAACAGGTGATTCTTGATATTCGAGTAAAGCTTTTTAATCATATGCTGGGCTTTAAAAAACAGTATTATGATCAATCAGCAGTAGGTCGTTTGGTAACAAGAGCAGTAAGTGATATAGAAACTATCGCGAGTATTTTTAGTCAAGGACTTTTTATGATCATTAGTGATCTTCTAAAGATGTTAGTGATCTTGGGATATATGTTATATCAAAGTTGGCAACTCACACTATTGGTTCTGGTTGTTTTACCTGTAATTTTGTATGCTACCCGAGTTTTTCAAAAGAAAATGAAAGCGGCCTTTGAAGAAGTAAGAACTCAGGTTTCGAATCTGAATTCTTTTGTTCAGGAACGTATTACCGGGATGAAAATAGTGCAACTCTTTACTCGAGAAGAAACCGAGTATGCTAATTTTAAAGAAATTAATGAAAAGCATAAAAAGGGATGGATAAAAACAGTCTGGTATAATTCAATTTTCTTTCCAATAGCCGAAATGTCTAGTTCTGTAACTATCGGATTAATTGTGTGGTATGGAGGCTTAAAAGCGGCACAAGGAGATGTAATTACTTTGGGAGTTGTTATTGCATTTATCGAGCTTGCACAAATGCTTTTTAGACCCTTACGTCAAATTGCAGATAAGTTCAATACATTGCAAATGGGGATGGTGGCAGCTAATCGTGTTTTTGCAATATTAGATACCGATTCTAAAATTAACGATGCTGGAGAGTTAGAGTTGAAAGAAGTTACAGGAAAAATTACCTTTGAAAATGTGAAATTTAGCTATCTGCAGGGAGAAGAGGTGTTAAAAGGCATTTCTTTTAATGTAAACGCAGGAGAAACCGTTGCGATCGTTGGGGCAACCGGAGCGGGAAAATCTACTATTATTAATCTGCTGAGTAGGTTTTATGAAATCAATAGCGGAGCAATTTCTATCGATGACAAAAATATTAATAGCGTAACCTTAACTTCTTTACGTGGTCATATTGCTGTTGTACTCCAGGATGTGTTTTTGTTTGCAGATACAATACTTAATAATATCACTCTTAATAATCCAGAAATAACAAAAGATCAGGTATATCAAGCGGCAAAAGAAATAGGTATTCATGATTTTATAATGAGTCTTCCTGATGGGTATCAGTATAACGTGAAAGAGCGCGGAGCTATGTTGTCTTCAGGACAGCGACAGTTAATTTCCTTTTTAAGAGCATATGTGACCAAACCAGAGATATTAGTGTTGGATGAAGCTACATCTTCTATTGATTCGCATAGCGAACAATTGATCCAAGATGCTACAAATAAAATCACAAAAGGCAGAACCTCTATTGTAATTGCGCATCGATTGGCAACCATAAAAAAAGCAGACAAAATTATTGTTATGGATCAAGGCAAAATTGTCGAAGAGGGTAATCATAATGAATTACTTGAGATTTCAGATGGATATTATCGAAACCTTTATGAAGTACAGTTTAATGAAATGAAAGAGGTTTAGTTGATTAATCCTTTTTCTTTTAAAATTGCAGAAGCAATTCCAATTATAATTCCGATTGCTAGAAATAGAAAAATAAAAGCTAATAAAACCAAAAACACTCTTTTTAATACCTTTTTATAAGTGATGTTATAAAGATTTTTGAACATGTATGTCGCAAAAATAAATTGAAGCAAAAAACTAAATAAACTTACTTCATCTATATGTAAACCTAAGCTGTAAATTATGAGAGAAGGTACTATTGCTAATATTGTAATATGTGAAATAAAATAGGTGTTAATTACAATGTGTTCTGTGAAATTATATTTTTTATATTTTCTAAATAAAAATTTAGAAATTAATGCATAAAACGGAATTAAAATGAAGTATCCAAAAATTGGAATTTCTTCTGATAATTCTGCTAGGATACGTATTATTTCAGGAAACTTTTCTTTCTCTTGCTCAGATATTTCGGAATTGAAAAATTTCTTCCGAATAAAATCAAAAATAGCCGAAAAAGTTATTGCAATAAGAAGATAGGATATAGTGTTAAGGTGTCTTTTTCTTACACCGTTAATATAACCATCAATAACTAGGTAAGGTTTTATAGTAAGATCTTTAATAGTTCTAAAAAAAGTATTATCTATATTAAGATATACTTCGCTAAATTCTGATATGATATTCCTGAAGGTTATTCTTTTGGTGATTTTTTTGGCTCCGCAATTAGAGCAAAAATTATTGTGATCTGTACTATATCCGCAATTTTTGCAATTATCAATAAGTATGAGTTTGTTCATTATGATCCTTAATGTCTTTTGTTTTTAGGTTCAGAGTATTAATTTAATTGATTGCCGCTGTTGCTGCTGCCTCTGCTGCGGCATCAGAATATCCATGAATTACTGCAAATATTACTGCTACGAATATTATTAACATCATAATCCCAAATAATAGGATGAAAAACAACAAAGTTTTAAGGATTATCTTTTTTAAGCTAAGCGCATATAATCTTTTTAAGGCATAGCCTATATACAAAAAGTAGAAGATAAAAGGAACAAAGGCTATTATAAAATAGTTGTTTATAAAAAAGGTTGCGGGTATTAGTATAATGGACATTACTCCAACAATATGCGAGTAAGCATATAGATATATGACCAAATGTTCTGTAAAGTTATATTTTTTGTAGTTTAAAAATACGATTCTAGATATGATAGCCAGCAAAGGAATAAATAAGAAACTAAATATAGATTGATATTGATATGCAGTCTCTAGACCTTGTAGTTGGGCATCAATTTGTTCTTTGGGTAAAAGAGCACTTGTGCTGTTGGATAATATTTCGTACATCCTGTTTTTGGTTAAAAAACCATAGATACCTGTTATGGTAACCGAAAGAGCAAAATATCCAAAAGCATTTATGTAGCGTTTCCTTAATCCATGAATGTATCCATCTATAACCTCTTCGGGCTTAGTAAATAGATGCTTAAATGTTCTCACAAAAGAATTATCTACATTAAGAAAACGATCTACAAATTCTGAAATCAGATTGCTAAACGTAATTCGTTTTGTGATTTTTTTTGCACCGCAATCTGGACAAAAATTATAACTCTCAATCTGTTCACCACAATTTTTACAATTTGAAATAGTAATTAATTCCCCCATTAAGCTAAATCTCTTTTTATTTTTTCTATCAATTCTTCTTCAGTCTTAAAAATAACAAACTCACTGTTTTTGATATAAGAAAGTTTACCGGTTTCTTCGCTAACTACTAGCGCCAATGCATCAGTTTTTTCGGTGATTCCAACTGCCGCTCTGTGTCTGAGTCCAAAACGTAAAGGTATATTACTGTCGTTGCTTACTGGCAGAATGACTCTTGTAGCTAGGATATGATTATCTTCTATAATCATTGCGCCATCATGAAGTGGGCTATTTTTATAAAAAATACTCTCAATAATTGGAGAGTTAACCAAAACATCCATGGCATCACCAGATGTTTTTACAAAATCCAACGGTGTATTTCTTTTGATAATGATAAGAGCTCCCGTATGTGTATTTCCCATATTTTTACAGGCCTCAACAACCGCTTTTACATTGGTTACACTATCTTCTGGAGTATCTCGAATAAATTTAAGTTGCCTCAAGAATTTTCTTCTTCTTCCAAAGTTGGTAGAACCAATCATAAGTAAAAACTTGCGTATTTCTTGCTGAAAAACTACGATCAAAGCAAACATTCCTACTCCAATAAATTCACCTAAAACACTACTTAACATTTCCATAGCAAGGAATTGTGTGAGCTTCCAAACCAAATAAATAATAACAATACCAATAAATATATTGATGGCGGCCGTACCTTTAACCAACTTATAAATATAGTACAGCAGGAGTGCAACAAGTACAATATCCAGTATATCGAGTATTCTGAGGTTGATTAAATCCAAATGTCAGGAGTTTTTGTAAAAATAGAAAAATTAGCGAAACTTAGATTTGAAAAGCCCAAAAAGCATATGTAAAACCATTCTGAATATAAAGTTATCCGCATTTATCCGATTTCACTTTCTTTAATAGAGTTTACTAAAGTTATACATTCTAGAGCTTCTTTTACATCATGGACTCTAAGTATTGCAGCTCCATTAAGTAAGGCAACTGTGTTTAAAGAGGTAGTGCCATTTAAAGCTTGAGAAGGTTCGATTTTTAATGTTTTGTAGATCATCGATTTTCTGGACAATCCCGCTAATATTGGTAGTTCGTGAAAGGACAAGAGGTTCATGTTTTTTAATAACGTAAAATTTTGACGACTATTTTTGGCAAAACCAAAACCTGGATCTATGATAATATCATCGATTCCTTTTTTGCGTGCATATTTAATTTTTTCGGCAAAGTAATAATTTAGTTCATTCATGAAGTTATCATATTGATCCAGCGATTGCATTGTTTGCGGAGTTCCTCTCATGTGCATCATGATGTAAGGAACTTTTAAGGAACCAACAACTTCGATCATATTTTTATCTATATTTCCTGCAGAAATATCATTAACAATTGCGGCACCAGATTCGATACAAGTTTTGGCTATCGAACTTCTAAAAGTATCAATGGATAATAAAACTTCAGGAAAATTGGCAATCAATAATTCGACAATAGGTACTATTCTTGATTTTTCTTCCTCAATAGCAATTTCCTTTGCTCCTGGTCGAGAAGAGTATGCACCAATATCGATAAATGTAGCTCCTTCAGTTAGCATTTTTTCGACTTGCTGCAAAATATCGCTTTCGTTTTTGTATTTACCGCCATCATAAAAAGAATCAGGAGTTATATTTAAGATTCCCATTACTTTTGGAGTGGATAAGTCGATCAAAGAACCTTTGCAATTTATTGTCATTATAGAGATTTCGAGTTTTTTGTTTCTAAACTTAAGCTATGATTTTTTTAATTCCCATATTAAAGCGAAATTTACGCAAAATTCAACAGTTATATGCAAGATACGTCTGTACAATATGATACAATAATTAGTAATTGCCGAAATCTTTTTGGTAGAAAAATGAAAGATTATGGTAGTGCGTGGCGAATATTAAGACTTCCGTCCTTAACGGATCAGATTTTTATTAAAGCGCAGCGAATCAGAAGTCTTCAAGAAAATGAAGTACGAAAAGTAGACGAGGGTGAAGTTTCAGAATTTATTGGTATTGTAAATTACTGTTTGATGGCCTTAATACAATTAGAAAAAGGTATTGCAGAACAACCTGATTTGACTATAGAAGAATCTCTTGCTTTGTACGATAAACATATCGCTATTACAAAAGAATTAATGATGAATAAAAATCATGATTATGGCGAGGCATGGAGAGATATGAGAGTGAGTTCTTTGACAGATTTGATTATTCAAAAATTACTTCGTGTTAAACAGATTGAAGACAATAAAGGAAAAACAATTGTGAGTGAGGGGATAGATGCGAACTATCAGGATATGATTAATTATGCTGTGTTTGCAATGATTCATTTGGGCGAAGCAAACAAAGAATAGAGATATAAAATAGTGTTAAACTAAAAATAACAATATATAATCTACACTATATTGTACCAGGTATACCAAAATAACATCACAAAAAAATGAAGATACTAGTTACTTTCTCTAGAATATTTGTCGCAGCACTTTTCTTGTTTTCAGGTTTTATAAAATTAAATGACCCCTTAGGGTTTTCATATAAACTTCAAGAGTATTTTGGAGAGGGAGTACTAAATTTAGAATTTCTAATCCCTTATGCACTGCTTATTGCAGTATTTTTAGTGATTTTTGAAGTGATTCTTGGTATTACTTTGATTCTAGGGTATCTACCCAAATTTACGGTGTGGTCGTTACTGTTGATGATTGTGTTTTTTACATTTCTAACCTTTTATTCGGCATATTTTAATAAGGTGACTGATTGTGGTTGTTTTGGAGATGCATTGCCGCTTACACCCTGGGAATCCTTTACCAAAGATGTGATTTTACTGATTTTAATCCTGGTGTTATTCTTTGGAAGACGTTTTATAACACCTATCAATCCAGTGACCATACATAAATGGATTGTTTTTACTGGATTTACCGCCTGTTTGGGTTTTGCGTATTATGTATTGATGCATTTACCTGCATTTGATTTTAGAGCGTATAAAATAGGAACCAATATAGAAGAGGGTATGAAAGTGCCTGATGATGCTCCTAAAGCCGAATTTGCTTACCATTGGAAATTTGATGTAAATGGAGAAGAAAAAATAGTTACCACCGGCGGAGATTACCCTTCGGTAGAAGGGAAATTTATAAATGTCGAAACAGAAACTATAACCGAAGGTTATGAGCCGCCCATTCATGATTTTGCGATAGAAAAAGATGGAGGAGATTATACTTCAGAATTTCTGCAAAAAGATAAGCTTATACTTATTATTAGTTATAATATTTCAAAAAGTGAAGCCGAAGGGTGGAATGCAGTGAAGGGTATTACAGAGAAAGCAAAATCTCAGGGTTATGATGTTATTGCTCTAACAGCTTCGACTCCAAAAGATATATCAGAAGTGAAGGCAAAACATGACCTTAATTTTGAATTTTATACCACAGATGAGACCGCATTAAAAACTATTTTACGCTCCAATCCTGGGATCGTAAAACTTAATAAAGGAACTATAGTAGAAAAATTGCATTGGAATGATGCAGATCAGTTATCATTGTAGGTATAAAAAAGATATAATACATGGTTAGTTATTTTCTTAATAAATTGGGCTATGCTTTACTTACTTTATTAGGAGTAGTAACTGTAATATTTTTGCTTTTTACATTACTTCCTGGTGACCCAGCGCAGATGATGTTAGGCCAAAACGAAACCGAAGAACAACTGCAAACCGTACGTAAAAAATATGGTTTCGATAAGCCAATTTCAAAACAGTACCTATATTATATCAACGATTTATCCCCGATATCTTTTCATAGTACCAACAATGAAGATTTTTCGCATATCAAGACCGATAAATATGCGCATACCAAATTATTTACGATAGGTAATACGACTACGGTAGTTAAGTTTCCGTATTTAAGAACTTCTTTTCAAAAAAATGATAAAAATGTAAGCGACGTGATTAAGGAGACATTGCCTAATACTGCAATACTTGCTGTTTCTGCAATATGCCTGGCTATAGTTCTTGGTATTTTGTTAGGAGTTATAAGCGCAATGACCAAAGATACATGGATAGACAAAGTAATACAGTTAATAAGTACTTTGGGGATGAGTGTGCCTTCTTTTTTTAGTGCCATTATCTTTGCCTGGCTATTTGGTTATGTTTTGCATGAGTATACACATCTGAATATGACAGGTAGCTTGTATGAGGTAGATGATTTTGGTGAAGGCAGTTATATCCAGTGGAAAAACCTTATGTTACCAGCTATTGTTTTAGGAATAAGACCATTAGCAGTGGTAACGCAATTAATGAGAAACTCATTGCTCGAAGTTATGAGTCAGGACTATATCAGGACAGCAAAAGCTAAAGGATTATCGATGATTCAAATTATTAAAAAACATGCATTAAAAAACTCGTTAAATCCTGTAATAACAGCGGTTTCTGGTTGGTTCGCTTCTATGTTGGCGGGTGCAGTGTTTGTAGAATATATTTTTGGTTGGAATGGTTTGGGAAAAGAAATAGTAGATGCGCTTAACACGCTTGACCTTCCTATAATTATGGGATCTGTGTTGGTGATAGCAACTATGTTTATACTAATCAATATATTTGTCGATATTATTTATGGGTGGCTCGATCCAAGAATACGGATGTGATTGTAATCTATAGATCATATATATAACCACACTTTTAACCAAAAAACTAAAAATTTTAAATTAATGAGAAAAAAAATTGTAGCCGGAAACTGGAAAATGAACAAAAATCTGGCAGAAACCGAGGTATTACTTTCTGATTTAAAAAGTAAATTAGAAGGAGTATCTGGAGCACAAATTATTGTAGCACCTACATTTGTTAATTTACAAAAGGCAAACCAAGAATTAAAACAAGCTAATATTGATGTAGCTGCGCAAAATATGCATCAAGCAGAAAATGGTGCATATACTGGAGAAATTTCTGCCGATATGCTTAACAATATAGGGGTGCATACAGTAATCCTGGGTCATAGCGAACGTAGAGCGTATTTTGGAGAAACAGATGCCTTATTGGCTCAAAAAGTAGATGCAGCCCTTAAGCACAATATGACTATAATTTTTTGTTTTGGCGAAGAATTACAAGATCGAAAAAGTAACAGTCACTTTGCAGTTGTAGAAAATCAGTTAAAAAATGGTTTATTTCATATTGATTCTAACGCATGGAAAAATATAGTGTTGGCCTATGAGCCCGTTTGGGCTATTGGTACGGGAGAAACTGCTTCGCCGGAGCAAGCACAAGAAATGCACGCTTTTATTCGTGCTACTATTGCAAAGGTATTTGACCAAACCATTGCAGATGAGGTTTCCATTTTGTACGGGGGTAGTGTAAAACCAAATAACGCCGAAGAAATTTTTGCAAAACAGGATGTTGATGGTGGATTAATTGGTGGAGCGGCATTGGATGCCAAAAGTTTTGCCGCCATAGCAAATGCATTGTAATAGCTAAGTATAGAATATATTAAAAAGCATCTCATCGCAATGAGGTGCTTTTTTTATGTAAAAGAGTACCTTTGCAGCTTATAAAAAAAGAAAATATGTCAAACCCGTTATACTTGGGATTCTATTTTAGAGTATCACCACTTCAACCAGCCACCGAAATATTAATTGCAGAACTCGGTTATGCTGGCTTCGAAAGCTTTGTCGAAACAGAAGATGGCGTAAATGCTTTTATACAAAAAGAAGAGTGGAGAGAAGATTTACTTGATGAAATCCATATACTAAGTTCTAATGAATTTAAGATCGAATATACTTCAGAAGAAATAGAACAGGTAAACTGGAATCTAGAATGGGAAAAGAATTTTGATCCTATTATAGTTGATGATATTTGTAGTGTTAGAGCTCCATTTCATGAAAAACCCGATACAGCGTATGATATTGTAATAGAACCAAAAATGTCATTTGGCACGGGGCATCATGAAACAACACATATGATGATCCAACATATATTAAAGACTGATCTAAAAGATAAAAAAGTATTGGATATGGGATGCGGAACGGGTGTTTTAGCAATTTTAGCAGAGATGAGAGGTGCTAAACCTATTGATGCAATAGATATTGATAATTGGTGCTATTTAAATACGATTGAAAATATAGAACGTAATAATTGCAATCATATTGAAGCGTTTGAAGGCGATGTAGCTTTATTAAAAGGAAGAAGTTACGATGTTGTCATTGCAAATATCAATCGAAACATATTGCTTAATGACCTACAACAATATGCGGCATCATTAAATACGAATGGTCAATTATTCTTAAGCGGATTTTATGAAGAAGATTTGGAGATGATTACCAAAGAGTGCTTAGAATATAATCTGCATCGTGTGGAATATATTAGTCGAAATAATTGGATAGCAGTGTCTTATGAGTTAAAATAATCTATTTGTTAGCGCATTTAATTAGTTAAGTTATTATATTTGTGTAAAATTTATTACCCCAATGAGTACTCAAGAAAAAGTTTTAGAGGAAGTTGAGAAGAAATCAGTTGATCAAGGTAGCAACGAGATTGTGTTGTATAATGATGATGTAAATACCTTTGATCATGTCATAGATACTTTAATTTATACTTGTGAGCATAGCCCTGTTCAAGCAGAACAGTGTGCATTACTGGTGCATTATAAAGGAAAATGTATTGTTAAGACCGGAAGTTATGAAGATTTAATGCCTCGTTGCTCAAAACTGCTTCAAGCTGGACTTAGTGCCGAAATCATATAATACAGGATAAAATTTAACTGCTATAGTATAGTATAAGTAATAACCCTTTTTTAAGGGTTTTTTTATGCAATAATGTATGCTATTTCCGTAATTGGGCGATGGGATTTTTTGTTATTTTTGAGTAGTTTTTTTGGAAAATTGTTAAATATTTAAATTTTTTATTTTTTTTAACATTTGTAAGTTCAGTTTTATAATTTGTAAGAAAATACTTTCTTTGGTCGAATTTTTAAGTTCTTGCTAATACTTATTTTAGAATCCTTTAACAACTGTAAGAATACAATGGTTTTTAGTAGATTAATAACTGAATTTCCTTGTAAAATCACTTTGCATTTAATCGATTTTTGTATTGATTAAATCGAAACGATTTTTAATTTTTGTTACAATAATCGTACGGTTTTGAGTTATTTTCAATAAATAGTTTAAAATATTAACCGATATATCGAAAAAAATATCATATCTTCAACCCGCAATTTTTATAAAGTTCAAAGCTTTTAAAATATGTATGGTCAAGGTAACTTGTAAAAATGTTACTTTGATTTTGTAACTACACAAACTCAACTTATTAAAAATGAAAAAAATCAAATTATTAGCGCTTTGCGCTATCGTAGCTGGTTTTGCAACTTCTTGTCAAAAAGATGAAATCGCGAGCGAAACAGCACCAGAAGTATCTATTGAAGTATCTGATGCACACAAGGCTGGAATATTGGCCGCAGGTGTAACTGCTGAAGCTTCTTATCAAACAATCAAATATTTAGACGGTTCGTCTGTAAAAGCTATAGTAGCTGATGATATGGTTTTTCGTATCGAATTACTAGAAGCTGGAGCGTATGCGCTTGGTGTAGATGGAGACAATAGGCAGTATAGAACAAATAACTTAATTAGTAGTGGTAACAGAACTATCGATATCTTAGGATTTACAGGTTCTTGTTGTGCACTTACTACAAACATGCGTACTGGTTTACAGTGGGCGGTTAATAACTACAATAGAATTAACAGTACGCTTAACTTTAGATTAACTTTTGGTACTAACTTTCAGGCAGCTGATATGGTAGTATATAACAATGGTCAGTCTGGAGCTGGTGGACAAGCTGAATTTCCTACTGGAGGAAGACCAGGTAAGTTCATCCAGATTAATGCTGGAACTGGAACTTTCGGTGGAAGTAATGTAAATAACGTAAATGAGCACGTAATCGGTCACGAAATCGGTCACGCTGTTGGTTTCAGACACACAGACTACGCAAGAAGAAGATGTGGTGGAGCTAACGAAGGTGGCGGAGGAGTTGGAGCTATCAATATTCCTGGTACTCCTTCTGAAAACCGTTGGGGAGCTAGTGGTCTTGACAGCGGATCTTTAATGATCTCTTGTTTTGACGGAAGCGAAGACGGAGAGTTCAGTAACTTTGACGTTGTTGCTTTAGAGTTCTTGTACTAAGAATTAGCAAGTAATATATTATAATTAATTATAAAATAGCTTTGAACTTTTTAAGAAACCATCCCGATCATCGGGATGGTTTTTTTTATTTACGATTTCACTTCACCCGTTGCTAGAGCTTGTTTTAAGTTAGCTTTTACAGTGCGTATACTGTTAAAAAACTGTACGCCATCTTTTCTTTTCATAGTGATAACTTTGCCATTGTTAACCTCTTCAATTTTGGTAACAATTACTTTTTTTCCTTGTAGGTTTTTGTAATTGGCAATGCCTCCTTTTTTTATGATAAAATTTGTTTTAGGAAAATGTAAGTACTTAAATCCTTGAGAAGAGGGTTTTCCAATAGTAAGCTCACTACCTACCGTTATGGTTTCGGTCAATGCACTAGTCTCTTGTCCATATGTTGTTAAGACTGATAAAAACGCAATAATTAGAATGTTTTTCATGATGATATTGATGTATTGTTGATTGAGTATTCGTTTAGTTATAAAATTAATAATTATAATTTAAAAAACGAGTGTTACGTTAAATAATAGTTAAACTACTTAAATTCGATAGTAATACTATTATATTTGCGCTTTAAAATATCGATAATGAAATATTTACTTCAAGACCTAAAAGTAAGAATCAATGATAAGGTGTATATTAAAGATCCAGAATCTTCAGATTTAGGAAAACGTATCATAGAGCATAGTATTTTGATGATTCATGAGTTAGGGTTTGAGAATTTCACGTTTAAAAAATTGGGTGTAAAAATTGGTTCAAACGAAAGTTCTGTTTATAGGTATTTTGAAAACAAACATAAATTGTTGCTGTATCTTACTTCATGGTATTGGGGGTGGCTAGAGTATCAATTGGTGTTTGCAACCAATAGTATTCCTAAGCCCGAACAAAAATTAAAAAAAGCGATCGAAATTATTACGCGGTCTACAAAACAAGATTCATCATTTTCTCATATCAACGAGGTGCTTTTAAATAAAATTGTTGTCAATGAATACTCCAAATCATACCTGACCAAGGAGGTAGATAAAGAAAATAAAGAAGGATATTTTTCTATCTATAAAAGATTAGTGATTAGACTTAAAGATATGATCTGCGAGGTAAATACTAAGTATGCATACCCCTCAAGTTTAGCCAGTACTATTATAGAAGGAGCTTTGCATCAGCATTTTTTGAAAGAACATTTTCCTTCGTTAACCGATTGTAACAACAAGGTTACACCTTCGCAATATTATACGGATCTGGTTTTTAGTTCTTTAAAATAATTAAACTTTATGGCAAAACATATTTTGACTCCCTGGCAAAGACTCATAGGGCTACTGCAACTGGACAAAAAAGATATTTTACAGACATTTTATTACGCCATATTTGCGGGATTGGTTAATCTTTCTCTTCCATTGGGTATTCAAGCTATTATCAATTTATTACAAGGCGCTCAAATTAGTACTTCGTGGATAGTACTAGTAGTTTTAGTTACTTTGGGTGTGGTATTTGCTGGAGTGTTGCAATTAATGCAAATTAGAATCATTGAGAACGTTCAACAAAAAATATTTACAAGAGCTTCTTTTGAGTTTTCATATCGTTTTCCGAAGATAAAAATGAGCGAGTTACGTAATTTTTATCCTCCAGAGCTCGCAAATCGGTTTTTTGATACGCTTACCACTCAAAAAGGACTTGCAAAAATCTTGGTAGATTTTCCTGCAGCTTTACTGCAAATCATATTTGGGTTAATGTTACTTTCCTTTTACCATCCATTTTTTATCATTTATGGTTTGTTACTATTATTATTGGTTTATATAGTATTTAGGTATACAGCAAAACGTGGGTTAGAGACTAGTTTAAAAGAATCCAAAAACAAATATAAAGTGGCTCATTGGATTCAAGAAATTGCCCGCTCTTTGGTTAGTTTTAAACTTTCAGGAAAAACTAATTTGGCCTTGCAAAAAAATGATTCCTTAGTATCAGAATATTTGGAAGCTAGAGAGAGTCATTTTAAAATATTGGTTATACAATTTATCCAAATGATTGGTTTCAAGGTTTTGGTGACTGCTGGCTTATTATTAATTGGCGGGATTCTGGTACTAAATCAAGAAATGAACATTGGTCAATTCGTAGCTGCAGAAATTATTATTGTCTTGGTTATTGGCTCTGTCGAAAAACTAATTACCGGATTAGAATCTTTTTATGATGTATTGACGTCTATCGAGAAATTAGGGCAGGTCGTTGATAAAGAGCTAGAACCTCAGGATGGAGAGAAACCATTTAAAGAAGGTGATGGTTTTATAGTAGAGCTAAATAATGTTTCCTTTACGGTTGCGGGAGGGAAAAAGAAAATCCTAGACGATATCTCACTTAGTATAACCGAGAGTTGTACCATTTTGGTTCAGGGATCCAATGGGTCTGGTAAGTCTACTTTATTGCGTATGATAGCTGGTTTATTACCCCCGGACAATGGTAATGTATACATCAATAATGTTGCATTAGGTGGTATTAATTTAAACTACTACCGCGCCCATTTGGGGCAGTCCTTGACCGAAGAATCTCCATTTGAAGGTACAATATTAGAAAATATCACTTTTGGGGATACCGATATCCCTATGGAAAATGTGTATTGGGCATTAGAAAAAGTAGGACTAACTCAATTTGTGAAAGAACAAGAAAAAGGCCTGAAAACTATCATTTACCCCGAGGGGAAACAAATGTCCTATACTGTATCCAAAAAAATAGTTTTGGCAAGAAGTATAGTGCGAAAACCAAAACTATTGATTTTAAAAGATCCTTTGGATCAGTTCGATGAGAAAGACGTAACACGCATTATGGATTTTCTTACCGAACCATCAAACCCATGGGCCCTTGTAGTTGTTAGTCAGAATCCTAAATGGATTAAGAGATGTGGTAGGATAATCAATGTCGAGAATGGTAAAATAGTAAGCGAAAAATAAAAAAAGAATGCTCAACATAACACATAACAAGTTAAACGAAAAAGTAGACCTGTCTGAGTATACTGCGATTCAAAAAGTATTTCATAAAAGGCACTATAAATACTTTAATCGTTTCTTAAAAACATTTGCCGTAATAGCTATGGTCGTGATGTTTGTTCCTTGGACCCAAAACATATCAGGTAATGGGTTTTTGACCACTTTAAAACCAGATCAAAGGCCCCAAACTATTCAATCTCCTATTCCGGGACGAATAGAAAAGTGGTATGTTAAAGAAGGGGATTTTGTTAAAGAAGGTGATACTATTTTGTTTATTTCTGAGATTAAGAATGAGTATTTTGATCCTAATCTAGTAGAACGTACGGGACAACAAATTAAAGCTAAGTCTATGTCTGTGAGCTCCTACGAAGGAAAAGTAAAGGCGCTTGAAAGTCAGTTATTTGCTATAACAAATGAGCGGGATTTAAAACTACAACAAGCTCGAAATAAACTTTTACAGTCTAAACTTAAAGTACAAAGCGATAGTATCGATTTTGAAGCAGCAAAGACCAGTATACGTATAGCCGAACGACAATATAATCGTACAGTGCAGTTGGAAAAGGAAGGTCTGAAAGCATTGACAGATGTTGAAGAAAAACGACTTAAACTCCAAGAAACACAAGCAAAACTCATTTCGCAAGAAAACAAACTCTTGGCAAGCAAAAATGAGGTGATTAATTCTAAAGTAGAAATCAATCGTGTTCGTGCGGAGTATACCGATAAAATCTCCAAATCGCAGAGTGATAAATACACCGCTCAGTCCAATCAATTTGATGCGCAAGCCCAGGTGACAAAACTAGAAAATCAGTATACCAATTACGAAATGCGAACCAATTTGCACTACATAAGGGCGCCACAGAGTGGTTTTATTAATAGAGCCTTGCGATCAGGTGTAGGAGAAACTTTTAAAGAAGGAGATAGGCTGGTTAATATCATGCCTTCTGCATATGATTTGGCGGTAGAAACATATGTAAAACCTATCGACCTTCCTCTAATTCATATTGGAGAAAAAGTAAGAATACAGTTCGACGGGTGGCCTGCAATAATATTTAGTGGATGGCCTAACGCATCTTACGGAACCTATGGTGGCGAAATAGTTGCTATAGAAACTTTTATTAGTGACAACGGTAAATATAGAGTTCTCATAGCACCAGATCCAGCAGATCACGAATGGCCAAAAATACAAGTTGGGTCTGGTGCAAATACACTTGCATTACTAGAAGATGTACCTATTTGGTTTGAGTTATGGAGGCAACTTAATGGTTTTCCACCTAATTATTATCAACCTTATGGGCAAAAGACTGAAAAATCTAAAAAAAAGTAACATGAAGAAATGCGTATTGTATTCACTATTTTTTTTGGTTACGTCACTATTTTCGCAACAAGGTGATAGCACTATCCTTAATTTTAAAGAGTATCTGGGGTATGTTAAAAAATATCATCCCATAGCAAAACAAGCAGAGTTAAACATTAGTATTGGACAGGCAAAACTTATGAAAGCGCGTGGCGGGTTTGATCCAAAATTAGAAGTCGATTATGATCGAAAGAAGTTTAAAGGCTTGGAGTATTATGATCTTTTAAATGCTACTTTTAAAATACCAACATGGTATGGTGTTGAGTTTAAAGCCGGTTTTGAGCAAAATGATGGAGATTTCTTAAACCCTCAAAATTCTGTGCCGCAAGAAGGACTTTTTAATGCAGGAGTAACAGTATCTGTTGCACAAGGGTTATTTATTAATAATCGAATGGCCACTTTGCGCAAGGCCAAATTTTTTAGAGAACAAAAGAAAGCCGATAGAGACCTCCAGGTTAATGAAATTTTATATAAAGCTTCGTTGGCTTATTTTGATTGGTTAAAGGCGTATAACGAAAAAGAGATATACCTTAATTTTCTGGATAATGCCAAAATACGTTTTACCGGAATTAAAAAAAGTGCTTTGGCAGGCGATAAAGCGGCTATTGATACTGTAGAGGCCAAAATAGCGCTTCAAAATAGAATGCTTAGCTTAGAGCAAGCCAAAGTAAAATTAATAAAACAATCTTTAGTATTGTCGAACTTTTTATGGTTAGAAGGTAATATCCCTATTGAACTTAAACCTAATGTAATTCCGGATAGTAATGTCGAAGAAGATATCGATAGTACATTGGGTATTATAGATAAACCATTGGATAGTTTTTCTTTAAAAGAACATCCAAAAATGAAGTCGCTATATTATAAAATAGAAGGACTTGAAGTGGATAGAAAATTAAAGGCCAATAAATTATTGCCCAAAATTGATCTTGAATATAATTTTTTGACAGAAACTCCAGAACTATCAAGATCCTTTAATACTTCAGAATATAAAGGAGGTATAACATTTCGTTTTCCTCTATTTCTAAGAAAAGAAAGAGGAGCTTTAAAATTGGCAAAATATAAAGTGCAAGATGCCAGATTTACCAGAGAAACTACTGAGCTAAACATTAAAAATAAAGTCATGACGATCTTTGCCGAGTTAGAGTCTTTTAAAACTCAAAATCAGTTGATCAAGGATATAGTCAACAATTATAGTACATTATTGGTCGCCGAAGAACGTAAGTTTAGTTTTGGAGAGAGCTCTCTGTTTTTAATAAACTCTAGAGAGCGAAGTTTAATTGACACCAGGCTGAAAGCAAATAAACTTCAGAACGATTTTTTTAAAACAAAAGCTAAGCTATTTAATAGCTTAGCTTTAAATCCTGAAATTTTGTAACCCGAAATCTTATTAGCAGTATTTGTAAACGGATTTGATTTACATTAAATCCTTAAAGAGTTTATATTTTAAGATCTTCAGATGTAAATCCATTATTAAACTTGACATTGGTTGAAATCTCTGATAATGAAGGCTCCGCAGCATATTCACCTTTCTCGTTAGGGATATAGGCATATCGGTGAGTAGGTACCTGTATACCATCAATTTCAGTATATTTTACTTTCATTAATAATACAGTATCATTAATTCCCCAAGCGGGTAGCGAAAAGTAAAACTGATCGATTAGTTTTGTGTCTGGATTTACATATAAAATATAAGCATCATTAGCTTCTTTACCTGTTTTTTCTGGATGATATGCGACAGTTATTTTATCATAAGCTTTTCCATTTACAGTTTCTTGACCAAGGTACTTATATGTTGTTCCGGGATCTCCAACTTTAAAATTCATCATAAACCAATAATAATTTACTTGCCTTAAGAAATCTGCACCTCCTAGAGTTTTTTCGTCGGTAATCTCCTTACCATCCATACTTACCGAGACTTTACCTTTTGCCCAACATTGTATGACAGGTTGGTTACCAGCGGGTAAGACATTTACTTGGTGATCTGTATATTTTCCCCATGAATACTCTCCGTCAAAAATATACCGTTCGATAGATACATCTTTTTTTCCATCTGCTTGCTCATAGGTGTAGGTATATTCTACATCTTTAAGGTTCCATAGGTTGTCCCAACCTCCTGAAGCCTCTGCGATAGCTTTTATAATACTCTTAGGTTCATTAGTATCATAACTGATTTCTTTTTTTTCAGGACTCTTATCAGGATTTGTTACTTCTTCTGTTTGCGTAGTGTCGACAGATTCTTTACTATCTTTTTTTTGATTACAGCCAGTGAATACTAATAAAACACTAAGTGCTGTTACATGAATAATTTGTGTAAATTTCATACTGATGGTGTTAGATAAGTTATATATTCTTTTGCTATTGCAAAATATTCAATTTGAGTTAGAAGCATTGTTAGAATAATTGTAAAATATAGACGAATAGTAGAAAATGAGTAATAGGTCGTATCTATTTCTGGGTTTTGGGTCCAAGTAAGAAAATGTACTATGAGATAAATAGGACTACGCTTGGGATTGAACTAGTATAGAAAATTAGTATGAAAAAATAGAGTAGCCAGAAAGATTCAGGAGGCAATATCCAAAAAAAGAAACTCGGTAAACTTTGATAGATCTTAGAAGTTATACCCAAATAAAATACCATGAGCTATCGCTCTGGTTCTTTTATTTCATTCCAAAACTTCAAACTACGTTTTATTTTATGGAAAAAATAAAAGAACCACGTCTTTTGGACGTGGTTTCTTGCTTGTAGTGACCTCAGCAGGATTTAATAATATTTATAAACACCATAAAATCAGTTGTTTATAAAAATATTGGTACATTATTGGTACAAATACAACGATTTATCTACAAAATGTACGAACATTGTGTTCACAAACACAATCAAGATTTTTATTGCTACATAATTTATTACCCCCGCACCCCCGAAATATTAAATTTCCAATTCTATTAAATTGTGTATCAAATAACCATTTTGCCGTTATTAATTCGTGTTTCGGATTGGTAGTAATAGTATTTGCCAGTTCTTACAACGTAATATGATTTTCCCGTCCATTATTTGACATAGAATAATTTTCAAATAACTCATAAGAATGAATACCAATTCTGCCTAAAACTTTTAATACTCTTTTCATACTACTATTAATTTGTGTGAATGTATACATTGCTACCACTAATTAGGTTTGCTATGTTCTATTCTTATTCTTATTAATTATTTTTAATTTATTATTAATCTTAAAAATTCAATCATGTTAAAAAACATTTCAAATTTGGGTAAAACTCTTAGTAAAACTGAACAACAAACTATTTATGGAGGTGGTAGCTGTAAATATAAATGCAAGAATGGAGATCTATATATCCTCTCTTGTAATGTAGGTTATGATCCTTGCGCAGTATTAAGCATTTACTAATTTTCCTAATGCTATTAGCTCTCGTTAAATCGAGAGCTTTGTTCTTTTAATTACTGTTGTTTTGTGGTAAGTATTGTTTGTAACACGTGTTTAATAAAAATATCTCTTTAATTCATTTCCCACCCACAATCCAAATGGAACAGAAACACCATTTCTTATCATTCTATAAGCACTTGTATCTGAACCGTTAATTTTAATTTTGTGACCTCGGCAGGATTATTTTATGATCCAGAGTAAACTCTCCTTTGCAAATAAGAAACCACGAGCTATCGCTCTGGTTCTTTTATTTCATTCCACAACTTCAAACTACGTTTTACTTTTCTATAAAATAAAAGAACCACGTCTTTTGGACGTGGTTTCTTGCTTGTAGTGACCTCGGCAGGATTCAAACCTGCAACCTCTTGAGCCGTAATCAAGTGCACTATTCAGTTATGCTACGAGGCCGTTTTGCGGGTGCAAATATAAATGTTTTTTATAATGATGGCAAAATTTATGTCGACTTTTTAATGACTAAAAAATACCGCTCCTTAAATTCTTTAAAAACAAATTTAAAGATCTTATGAAGTGATTATGTATAATATGCTAAGGATAAGTCTGTAAACTAGGGTTTTTAGTATTCTATAAGATTAGTTTTGTCAATATTTTTTGAATATCATATGGGTGTTAAATAGTAATAACTGTGATGAACTTTTGAGTTTGTTTTTTATATTTTCATTATTTTCGGCGGATGAATTTACAAGATTTTGTTAGAGATATTCCTGATTTTCCTAAAGAAGGAATTCTGTTTAAAGATATAACGCCGTTGTTGTCTAACCCCAAGGCCTTAATTAGATGTGCAGATGTTTTGGCGGGATATTGCCCGGCAGACATGCAGGTTGATAAAGTAATTGGTATTGAGGCAAGAGGTTTTATTATAGGAGGAATGATTGCAGAGCGTTTGGGAGCAGGTTTTATACCGGTGCGCAAAAAAGGAAAACTGCCATATGCTGTGAACGCGCAAAGTTATGGACTTGAATATGGAGAAGACACTTTAGAGATGCATGTAGATGCTATCATACCGGGAGAACATATTTTAATACATGATGATGTACTGGCAACAGGTGGTACAGCCCAAGCGGTGTGCAAATTGGTTGAAGCGGCCGGTGCAGTAGTGGTGCAGTGTAATTTTATTATGGAACTTGATTTTCTTAATGGAAGAGATAAACTAAACGCGCCTGTAGTTTCGGCATTGAAATATTAAAAAAAAGGCCTTCGTAAGAAGACCTTTTTCAACACAATAAATATAAGAATACTACCTACTTTTTGGTAGTTGCGATTATAGCCCCGTCTTTGGCTTTTTCTCCATAAACACTGATAGCAGTTTCGGGTTTAAGAAAATCTACCTCTGCCAACTGATCTGATTTTGCCAAAGTATCTAATTTGTTAAAATCCGCTTCTTTTCCATCAATAATTATCAATTTCTCTATATCTGGATTATCCACAAAATTATATCGTTGACCTATATGACTTCGAAAAGAAGGAACCTGTTGCCCATTAAAGAAGAAATTTCCGTTTTCATCTTCTTTAAAGGTAAACGATTTCAAAATTTGGTCTTTAAATCTTTGGATATCCATGTTTCCTTTAAAAAATAAAGAATCCTTGTCTTCGTCAAAATCGAAATCAAAGGCAAAACTGTGTTTTTTCATGATACTGTCCATATCTTTAAAACGATGAGGTAAGCTAGATTGACCGCTCCAAGCAGTAATGTCAAACATACCCGAATTGGTGATGTATAAGTTATCATTCTTATACCCAAGTTCTATTTCCGAAATTGGGGTGTTTGATGATGACGAATATTGACTTTTAGTTCCTCCTTTTTTAAGAACAAGACTTAAACTTACAATTTCATTTTGATCATTATAGGCAATTTTCTTAATAACAAGTTCGATCCCGTTTTCAGAAAAAAATGTCTTTAAATCATCAAGTTCCTGTTCGGTTGTATTTTTGTTAATAATTGCTGTAATTTCATCCGATTGGTTTTGATCATTCACAAAAGAACTATCTGAATAGGGTGTGAATGCAGTCAAGGAAAGTATACCTAGTATACCAACTCCCAAAAAGATCCATTTTTTCATAGTACATATTTTTGGTTTCTTATTGTATAGGATATTCTCCTTTAATTACGAAAATTTGGAATCAGTGTTGCAAATCGAATGTTTTTTTAAGAATAAATTTGGCAAAAGACCTTAGGATAATGCTCTTTTGGTTACATACAATCTCCACCCAAATATCAGCAGTTGTAGTTTTGAAGCCTTGCTAAGATCCAATCGTCTTTTGGTAAAACTGGGTAAGATGAGTTTATTAATTCTGGCCAGAATAGTAAATAACTGATTTTTCATGCTGTAAAATTACAAAAAACTCACCTATGGAAGATGAGTTTTTTGATTGAAAAACTTTGTTATAAATTGCAGAGTAACTTAGCTCTAAATATTATTCAATTAAATAGATGGATCGCAGTTAGTTGTTAATTATTTTTGGTAATAATTTCAACCACCCCATTTTTAGCTTCAGCACCATATTTTTTCTTAGCTTTTTCTCCTTTATAGACATTTATTTCTTCAATGTCGTCAGAGTCTAAATTTTCGATTTCAGATTGCTTAACTTTCTTACCATCAATTATAAATAGAGGCTCTTTATCATTAGAGTTGTTTAAGAAGGCAAAGGTTTTTTTGTCTTTGGTGTGTATTTTAAAAGTGTCATCACTGTCATCACCACGAATCTCTTCTATGATAATATTACCATTTTTATCTTTTTTGGTTATTATTTTTGTTTTTCCTTTACTTACTATAGAAATATTATGTTCGCTGTCAGAGTCCTCATCTTTTTCATATTCTATTTCTACAATGTTTTTCTTATTTTTTTTAGAAGTCCAAACATGTATCGAGTTATTTTCGGATTGCCCAATATTAATTTTTTGGGTTTTACTATTGTATGTAATAATTATTGGGTTGATGGGTGCATCATTTTCTATAGCATAGTTTGCGTTGCTTTTTTCTGAAGAGATTTTCATTTCAATTCCCAAGATTTCATCATTTGTATTACGCTGTATGTTGGAGAATTTAATTTTAACGTCATATTCGTTTTCCAAAGTTTTTTTGATACTTTCAAGATCTTCTTTAGAAGATGTTTTGTCGATGATAAACTTTACTGTTTTGCTTTCTTTTGATACGTAATACGTATAAGCTTCATTTGTTTTTTTGGTTGGTTTTTCCTTTATAATAGTTTCGGTATTAAAGCTCCACATAAAAATGGTTAAAAGAGGCAGTATAGCAAAGGTTTTTAATAAGTTTTGTCTGTTTGATTTCGTTTTGTTTAACATAAGTATTCGTTTTTTGATTAATGATTGATAAAAATTGTTGACAAGCGCAACATTATTATTTGATGATACTTTAATGAGCGTAAGTTGATATTCTTTTTTACAGGATAAATTGTTAATTGCCTCTCGGTCTGCAATGAATTCTAGATTTTGTTCAAGGCTATTTTTATACCACCAAGCTAGCGGATTTGCCCATTGAAAAATAGTAAAGAGGTAACTTATAATAGTGTCCAGAGTATGGAGTTGAGTAGCATGTATTTTTTCATGAGCGATAATCATCTCTAGCTCTTCTTTGGTATGTAATGAAGGATTGTATACAATAGTGTTTAGAAAAGAAAATGGAGCAACATCTTCTCGTATTTCGATAAGTTTAAATTTTCCTTGCTTTTTTATGGTTTGATTGTGGGTAAGCTTGCGAAGTGATAGTAGTTGAACGATAAACCGAATCGCCATAACAAAAATTCCAGAGCTGTATAGCAAGAATCCAATAAACCACCAGTCTATAGGCTTTTTTTGAGTTGGTACAAAGGCGGTGACTTGTGCTATTGATGCGGTCGTTACGGTTGGTTCTGTATAGATAATAGATGTAAATTCTGCAAAGGGTAATAAAACAGAAGCGATTACTCCTGACAATAAGAAATGCCTATTAACCGAGAAAAAAGTGTCTTTACGCAGTAAAATGAAATATACAGCGTAAAATAAAGAAATAAGAAATCCAACTTTTAGGGTGTATATGATAAAACCTTCCATAATGTTATTTTTTTTGTTCGATAACTTCTAAAATTTCTCTTAACTCTTCTGCAGTAATTTTTTCTTCTTTAGCAAAAAAGGAAACCATATTTTTATACGAGTCATTAAAATATTCTTTCATGGCTTTGCTCACAAAACGACTTCTATATGCCTCTTTGGTAATTACCGGATAATACTGATGCGTTTTTCCAAATGCATAATGTTTGATGTACCCTTTTTCTTCTAGATTACGAATGATGGTGGATACGGTGTTGTAGTGTACTGTATTGTTTAACTCGGCTTGCACTTCTTTGGCAAAAGCTTTTTCTAGCTTCCAAAGTGCTTGCATGATTTCTTCTTCTTTATTTGTGAGTTTTTCCATAGGAGAAATATTAAGTGTTGTCAAATCTATAACTATAATTTTAGTTTTACAACTATTTTTTTAGTTATGTAACTATTTTTTTAGTTTTTAACGAAGAAATTGTACAAAAATATTTTGTTTGTAATGAGCTAACAAATACAGATTCTATATATTCGCAATCAAATAATAGACAATGATATTAAGTGTATTTTATGTATTAATAGGATTTGTACTTCTTGTTGTAGGAGGAGAATTTTTGGTACGATCATCGGTAGCATTATCCTTTAGGTTAAAACTCTCTAAAATGGTTATTGGTTTGACTGTGGTTTCATTTGCTACATCTGCGCCAGAACTTTTGGTGAGCATTCAAGCTGCTTTAGATGGGTTGTCTGATATCTCTTTAGGAAATGTTGTGGGGTCCAATATCGCTAATATCGGTTTGGTACTAGGAATTACTGCTATTATTGGTCCGTTGGCAATTGATAGGGATTTTTATAAGTTTAATTGGCCAGTAATGGTACTGCTATCTTTTGCACTTTATTTCGTTTTAGACAATGATGGGATTTTGAGTAGGATAGAGGGGATTGCTTTCTTTTCGGTTTTATTGATATATCTTTTCTTGTTAATTAGAAGATCAAGAAAATTTGCAGATACAATGGTAGAAGAAGTAGATGATGCGCTAGAAAAAGCATCAAACTTTAAGATTTTTATTTGGTTACTTATTGGTGGATGTGCATTGTATTTTGGTTCTGAATTGTTGGTAAGCGGGGCAGAAAATATAGCTTTAAAAATGGGAGTTAGCGAAGGTGTTATTGCAGTAACTCTTATTGCGGTGGGTACGAGTGTGCCAGAATTGGCAGCGTCGGTTATTGCGGCATTAAAACAAGAAAAAGCAATCTCTTTAGGAAACCTTATAGGATCTAATATTTTTAATATAGCTTCAGTTCTGGGTATAACAGCAATGATTCAACCGATAGCTGTAAAAGATGAGGCTTTAATGGGAGTTAATATTTATTGGATGTTAGGTTTTGCTATGATTTTATTACCCTTAGCATTTATCCCTAAAAAAATGGTATTAAGCCGTCCTAAAGGTCTTTTGATATTTGTAGGGTACTGCGTTTTTATAGCATTGGTATTTTTGAAATGAAAATGATTTTTAAAAAAGAATAATAAAAAAACCTCTAAGAATTTTCTCAGAGGTTTTTTTGCGTTTAACTAACAACCTAGGTTAGTTCATGTATTGTATTATGCTAATAGAGCTTCTACATTTGCCGTTTTAACCGTTGTAACGATTCTTGCAGCAATTTTGTATGGATCTCCATTAGAAGCTGGGCGACGATCTTCTAACCATCCTTTCCATCCGTTTTCTACTGTGATAATAGGAATTCTTATAGAAGCTCCTCTATCAGATATACCGTATGAGAATTCATGAATAGATTGTGTTTCGTGCTCTCCAGTTAGTCTTTGATCATTAAACTCACCGTATACCGCAATATGTTCTTTAGTAACAGGTCTGAAAGCTTCACATATAGTTTCGTATACTTCTTTAGAACCACAAGTCCTTAGTACTTCGTTAGAGAAGTTAGCATGCATACCAGAACCGTTCCAGTCACCTTTGATTGGTTTAGGGTGGTACTCAATATAGTAACCGTATTTTTCGGTAAGACGATCTAATAAGTAACGAGCTACCCAAATTTCATCTCCTGCTTTCTTTGCTCCTTTAGAGAATAATTGAAACTCCCACTGTCCACTTGCTACTTCCTGGTTGATACCTTCAAAATTAAGTCCGGCATCGATACAAAGATCAGCATGTTCTTCAACAAAATCTCTTCCATGAGTATTTCTACCTCCTACAGAACAATAGTACATTCCTTGAGGTCCTGGGTAACCACCAACAGGAAAACCTAGAGGTAATTGTGTGTTGCGGTCCATGATAAAGTATTCTTGTTCAAAACCAAACCAAAAATCATTGTCATTATCATCAATCGTTGCTCTTGCATTAGACTCATGAGGAGTACCATCTGCATTTAAAACTTCTGTCATTACAAGATATCCGTTTCTTCTTGTAGGATCAGGATAGATAGCTACAGGTTTCAATAAACAGTCAGAAGATCCTCCTTCTGCTTGTCTTGTTGAACTACCATCAAAAGACCATACTGGACAGTCTTCAAGCTTTCCACTAAAGTTTTCTTCAACTTTTGTTTTACTTCTTAGATTAGCAGTTGGTTTATAACCATCTAGCCAAATGTATTCTAATTTAGCTTTACTCATAATTAATACTTTATAAATTGAACTCTTAAGGATGCAAAACTAATTCTTCTTTTTGTATAACCAAAAAAAATAGGGGGGTTATCGCTAAATTTATCACCATTTTTATGAACACCCTACTTTTTTAGGGGGTATTTTAAATTATATTCATTTTTAAAAGAATTTATTTTTCATATTTACAATGCAAACTTGTTCTATATTTGTAATAAAACTTACTCAATTATGTCTACACTCAGATTTCAAGCTTTAAAAGAAACGTTAAATCGTGGTTCTGTGATAGTTAAAGAAACAGAACGTAGATCAGTTCTGTTTGGTGAAAATGTGTTTAATCAAACAACAATGTTGCAATCTTTAACCAAGGATGCCTATAGCAGTGTAATGAATGCTATAGAACATGGTTCTAAGATAGATCGTAGGATTGCAGATCAAATTGCTTCTTCCATGAAAGATTGGGCGTTAGCAAAGGGGGTTACTCATTATACCCATTGGTTTCAACCACTTACAGGAGCTACGGCCGAAAAACATGATGCATTTTTTGAAACAATTGGTAATGGACAAGCAATCGAGAAGTTTGGAGGAGGTCAATTAGTACAGCAAGAACCAGATGCTTCTTCTTTTCCGCATGGAGGAATTCGTAATACTTTCGAAGCAAGAGGGTATACGGCTTGGGACCCGACGTCTCCAGCATTTATCTATGGTACAACATTATGTATACCTACAGTTTTTGTGGCATATACAGGTGAGGCTTTGGATTATAAAACTCCCTTGTTAAGAGCATTGCAAGCGGTAGATAATGCAGCCACTGCAGTAGCCAAATATTTTGATAAAAATGTAAAAAAAGTAAATGCTTCTTTGGGTTGGGAGCAAGAATATTTTTTAATAGATAGTGCATTGGCTTATTCTAGACCAGATATTGTAATGACAGGTAGAACGCTTTTGGGACACTTATCTGCCAAGGGGCAACAACTGGATGATCATTACTTTGGAAGTATTCCAACAAGAGCTCTAAATTTTATGATGGATCTAGAGGTAGAATGTATGTTATTGGGTATTCCTGTAAAAACTAGGCATAATGAGGTTGCACCTAATCAATTTGAATTAGCTCCTATTTATGAAGAGACCAACTTAGCAGTAGATCATAACTCTCTATTGATGGATATTATGGGTAAAATAGCCGCAAGGCATAATCTTAGGGTTTTACTTCATGAAAAACCTTTTGCCGGAGTAAATGGATCGGGAAAACATAATAATTGGTCATTAGGAACCAATACTGGAGTAAATTTGTTAAGTCCAGGAAAGACACCAATGAGCAATCTTCAGTTTTTAACTTTTTTTGTAAATACTATTAAAGCAATAAATGATAATGAAGAGTTGATGAGAGCAGGTATTGCTTCTGCTAGTAACGATCATAGATTGGGGGCAAATGAAGCGCCACCAGCAATTATGTCGGTATTTATTGGGGAGCAATTAACCGCAGTTCTCAAAGAATTAGAAGGAGTTACCGATGGAAAATTATCTCCTCAAGAAAAAACAGATCTTAAATTGAATGTTGTTGGTAAAATCCCTGAGATTTTATTAGATAATACCGATAGAAACAGAACATCTCCTTTTGCATTTACAGGTAATAAATTTGAATTTAGAGCAGTTGGATCTAAAGCAAACTGCGCTAATCCCATGACTATTCTTAATACAATTGTAGCAAAACAATTAGTTGACTTTAAAAAGGAAGTAGATGGATTAATTGATAAAAAAGGTCTCAAAAAAGATGAAGCTATCTTTAATATATTAAGAGAATACATAAAGAAATCGAAAAACATTCTTTTTGAAGGTAATGGATATAGTGCGGATTGGGAGAAAGAAGCAAAGAAACGAGGACTGAGTAATAATAAAACAACTCCTGAAGCGCTAAAAGCCAAAGTGTCTGAAAAAAACATTACCCTTTTTGAAAATATGGGCGTAATGAATAAAATCGAAGCCGAAGCACGTTATGAAATTGAGGTCGAAGAATATGTGATGAGGATTCAGATAGAAGGCAGAGTTTTAGGAGATATAGCAAGAAACCATGTAATTCCTACCGCTATACGATATCAAAACATGCTAATTAGCAATGTTTCTGGTTTGAAAGATCTCTACGGAAAAGATTTCAAAAAACATGCTCAAGAACAAATGGAAATTATCGAGGAGATTTCTGAACATATAGGAAAAATTAATACCAAGGTTAATAAGATGACCGAAGAAAGAAGAAAAGCAAATAAATTAGAAGATCTTGAGAAAAAAGCTGCGGATTATTGTAAAAAAGTAAAACCTGTATTTGACGAAATTAGATATAGTTGCGATAAATTAGAATTGTTAGTCGATGATGAATTATGGCCGTTAACTAAGTATCGTGAGTTACTGTTTACCAGATAGGTAGGAAATAGCTTACATACCTAATTTTAGAGTCATTTTTAACATAATAATAAAAACTGTTAAACTATTAATAAAACCTTAGGAAAAAGTAGTTTTTACGGTTTTTACGTAATGTATTTTGTCGAATTCTTAAGAAAGGTTTAAAATCACCTTAATATTTTTATAAATTTGTCAACATCAAGATGGATATATTTTGATGAAAACCCCCTAGAGCCCCCAAAAATACTTTTATACTTAAAACATATAATAGGTTAGAATTTTCTGATCGAAAATAGGCTTATGCTTTAAAAATAAATGAACTCACATTAATCATTTTAATTATATTACGTATGAAAACAATTATTCTTAGTCTAGCGGCTATTTTAGGAACGACAGTGATGGTTGCACAGTCAAATTCGAGTAACGTTAGTCAAACAGGGGACGAAAACCTAGCAACTATTACTCAGGTAGGAGCTACCAATACTTCGGTGACAATTCAAGAAGGAATGGGGAACAATGCTACGGCAATTCAGGGAAGTGATGATTTTAGTTCTACTAGTGGAACTGTTGAACAAACGCAAATAGGAAATAAGAACACTGCTTTTGCTCAGCACGAAGAACTTTTAAATTCGGTTGATCAAGATCAAATCGGAGATGGTAACTCTGCAAGTGCTACTCAAAATTTAGCTTTTACTGGTGGAGGTAACCAAGCAACTCAATTACAAGAAGGAGATGGTAATACTGCTGTTATCTCTCAAGAAGGGATCTTGAATACAGCATTCCAAACTCAAATTGGAGATGGTAACTCTGCAACAGCTTCTCAAGAAGGAACTTTTAATGTTAGCGAAAGTAATCAGGATGGTGTTTTTAACACAGCTACTATTACACAAGTAGGAGACAATAACTCTTCTCAGCAAACGCAATTAGGTGAAGCAAACTTGGCTTCTGGTGAGCAGTTTGGACCTGATAACGTTTTGATCCAAGATCAAGATGGTGGTGGTAACACTGCTACTTCTGTTCAAGGAAGCAGTATTTTTGAATCTAGAGGTGGTGAAGTACAACAAATTCAAATCGGTGATGAGAACAATGCATTCGCTAACCAGGAAGAAGATAATAACACTGCATTACAAGGACAATTAGGAGACGCAAATGATGCAAGTATTACTCAAAACCTAGGTTCATTTGGTGGAGATAATTTTGCAATCCAAATTCAAATAGGTAACGGTAACATTGCTAGCGCTAGCCAAAATGGAAGCACTAACGTTTCTGACCAATCTCAAAGCGGAGACGAAAATGTTGCTAGTGTAACACAATCTGGTACTGATAATATTGCTGTTCAAAATCAAACAGGAATAGGGAACAATGCCGAGGCTGTACAAGGTGGATTTTTCTTTACTTCTAGAGGTGGTTCTATAAATCAGACTCAGACTGGTGAAAGTAATGATGCATTTGCAAGACAAGAAGAAGATAATAACGTTGCTACGCAAACTCAAAATGGTGTTGGTAACAGTGCTTCTTCTACTCAAAATATTCTAACTTTTGGTGGAGAAAATGTTGCAGATCAGTTTCAATTTGGAAATGGTAACATTTCTGAATCTTCACAAGAAGGAGTTACAGGTATTTCTGGAGAAAGTAACTTAGTGATTCACTTCCAGTTCGGAGACGAAAATATTGCAACGTCTGATCAAAATGGAGCTACAAACACAAGTGATATTTTCCAATTCGGAAATGGAAACTTAGCCGAAGACATTCAAACTGGTTTGAATAACAATACTTTTGTTACTCAGTTAGGAGATCTTAATACGAGTACTATTATTCAGGCTGGAACAGGTAACTCTGCGGTAGTTACTCAAAATGGATTTTAATCAAACATTTGATTAAATATTTAATATCTTTAGAGAGAGTTATGCTAATACAAAAATTAGCATAACTCTTTTCTCCATTTTTTAACTCTGAAAAAAAAATGAATACTATTTATTTAAGGATTTTCGTGTTATTGTTATTCTCTTCAGCTATATCATTTGCTCAGGACACCGATAAGGATGATGAGATTTTAATTACAGATCAGGATAAATTTATAACATTGTCCCAGTTAAATGCTGTTACTTCTCAAGAAACAAGAAGTTTATCATCTGTTGCCCAGGGTGTAAATTCTGTTTTTATACAACAAATAGGTGCAGATAATATCGTGATTTCTAATGTTGTTTCCCAGTCGTCGGATATTAAAATATTTCAAGACGGAACAGAGAATACAGTTGAGATTAATGAAACTGCTAGAGAAATTGACAAATTCATTACCCAAACAGGTAATAATAATAGTGTCGTTGATTTTTCATTCGACCCAAATGCATCAACAAGTTTAGAGCTAATCCAAGAAGGAAATAATCTTATTTTTGAACGTTTTGGTAGTAATGAGTTGTCTAAAAACTTAAAGTTTAAGATGACCGGTGATGCGCGAACTATTGTAATTAGAAGTTTTTAATCTTCTTAACTAGATTTTATGTTATGAAACCAAAACTTATCATATTTTTTATTTTGGTTTTTCATGCAGCAATTGGTCAGCAGCATACAAATACTGATGTAGTTGCCAAAATAAAGTCCGAAACAGTTGATGGCACCATTTCGTTATCAGCTACCGGAGTTAATACTACCGAGGTATATAAAAGTCTAAAATATACCTTTACTGTTTTTAGAACAAATGCTCAAAATAACCTTTCAAAAAATAATCAAGAAGGTAGATTTACTCTAGAAGAAAATGAAACAAAAGAGTTGGCGGTAACCTCTATAAATGTTGATGAAACAGATAAGATAGTTGTACTCCTGTTGATTTATGAAGAGGAAAAAATAATTGGAAAAGATCGCTTGGCTTTTAACGAAGAGGTCAAAAAAAAATCAACACAACTTGAAGAAGAATCATCTGATGATGGAATAGAACTAAAAGGTATTGTTGTCGAAGAAACTAAGACTAAACCAGGGAGAGATTTTTACGAGTTCTTTTATAGTTCTTATACACTTAATCAAATAAACGGAAATAAAATAGTAGGTATATACGAAACATTAAGTTTTGGACGTACCACAATACTTCAAGTAAAAGTAGAAGATAACGTAATTCATCAATTTATTGGGAAACCCGATTTGGAATATTTAGAACAAATGTCGAAACTTGCAATTCGAAAAGTGTACAAATATTTTAAAGATCTTAAGAAGCAGAAAAATGATATTTTTCAGTATTAATTAAGGTACTTTTGCTATTCGATGGCTGAAATAATAAAACAAACACATGAAATCATTTGCAATAACACTATTTTTTGTTTTTTCTGCCTATGGCTTTTCTTTTGGACAAGATTTAGTCTATAGACCTAAAAACCCAGCTTTTGGAGGAGATACTTTTAACTATCAGTGGTTATTAAGTTCTGCAGAAGCTCAAAATAAATTCACAGATGAAGATGCATCTGGTGATGATAGATCCGATCTAGAAAGATTTACCGAAAACTTAAATAATCAATTGTTAAACCAGATATCCAGAACATTGTTTAATCAGCAATTTGGAGATGGCCTTACCGAAGGTACTTTTAGTTTTGGTACTTTGTTTATAGAAATCTTTCCGTCAGGAGAAGGCTTGGTGATCAATATCCTTGACACAAGCACTGGGGATCAGTCTCAAGTAATAATTCCTAATTAATATTTAATGTACTATAGATTTTATAGAATAATCGCAGTTATTTCTTGCGTACTTTTATTGCCCGGATGTGGAACCTATTTTAATCAGCCTATTACTATAGAAAATGCCAGAATAGGAGAGGATACAGAGGTTACCAAAACACTTAGGGATTTCCCTGCACCGGTAGAACCGGTTGTTGTAGGAGTATACAAATTTAGAGATCAAACAGGACAGTATAAGCCAACAGAAAGCGGAAGTACATTTAGTACAGCTGTTACTCAAGGAGCCACAACAATATTAATTAAAGCATTAGAGGATTCTAAATGGTTTGTTCCTATCGAAAGAGAAAACCTGAGCAATTTACTTAATGAACGTAATATTATACGCTCTACGCGAAAAGAATACCGGAAAACGAAAAACCCTAATGAGCCTCAATTACCACCTTTGCTTTATGCAGGTATAATCCTTGAAGGAGGTATTGTCTCATATGATTCGAATATAATTACAGGAGGACTAGGAGCTAGGTATTTTGGCGTAGGAGCATCTACACAATATCGCCAGGATCGAATTACGATTTACTTACGAGCGGTTTCGACATCTAGTGGTAAAATTCTAAAAACAGTATATGTATCTAAAACGATCTTATCGCAAGCTTTGGACGCTAATTTTTTTAGATACGTGAGATTTAGACGACTTCTCGAAGCCGAAACTGGATTTACAAAAAATGAACCAGCACAATTAGCGGTTTCTGAGGCTATTGAAAAAGCAGTAGAATCTCTTATTGTTGAGGGGATAGAAGATAGATTGTGGGCGGTAAAAGCATCACCCGAGGTTGTAAATAATTTGATTCTCGACTATCGAGCCGAAAAAGAAGAAGCTCAAAATACAGCTTTGTATGATCGGTATTTTAAAGAAAGAAGAGGAAAGAAATCCTTGTATGTACAAGGGGGAACTGCTGTGATAGGAGGAGATTATAATAATCCAGAGTTGTCTTATTTTGTTAAGGCAGGTGGTCGATGGTATTTTAATCCGTACCTGAGTGCAAATGCAGGTATAAGTAAATTCGAACTTAATAATGAAGTTGCTTTTTCTGAAGGATTTAATGCAATAGACCTAAATGCCGAATTGACTCTATTACCTTTTGAGAAACTATCACCTTTTTTCTTCGGAGGCTTCGGAAACGTGAATAGTGATACGTTTGATAGAACATTTTTTAAACTTCAATACGGAGGTGGGTTAGAATATTTGGTTTCCGAAAAAATAGGAATTTCGTTAAATGCTACGCATAATGTTGTTTTTGGGGATGAGTTGGATAATATTGTTCAAGGAAAACGTGATGATCAATATTTTAATTTTTCTTTTGGATTGAATTGGTATTTTGATAATCCCATAAAAATGAAAAAAGATGCCAGAGAAGAGAAAAAAAGAAAGGATAAAGAACTTTATAAATTAAGAAAGCGAAATAGAAAAGTTCGTAAGGATGGCCTTACTCCAAAAGAGTAAAGTTATAAGGCTATTCAAAAAAAATAGATGTAATCGAATGTTTCTCAGGCGTATTTATTTCAAATTAAATGTGATATGAGAACTAAAATCAAAATAAAGTGAAAAGATTTATCATTAAAACATTAGTGATTTTGTTTGTCTTTACTGCAGTTTCTTGTAGCGAGGATACCATTGATATAGAAGGTTTAGGTTCTGTAAAAGGAAGAGTGGTTAGAGTAGGTACAAACGAACCTCTCGAAAACGTAAAAATATCTACTAACCCTGGTACAAGTACTGTATTTACAAATGCCGAAGGATTTTATACCATAGAAAATGTTCCTGCGGGTGATTATTCGCTGTCTGCGCAACGCGAAGGGTTGCTAGCAGTTTTTGAAGGCATTACTGTAATTGCTGATGTAACCTTAGAGGTGGTTTTCGAAATGGATATAGAAACCGCAGGTAATCGACCACCAAATGCACCTACGCTTTTAACTCCGGTAGATAATGCCGTGGGAGTTCCGATTGATATAGAATTGGTATGGAGTGTAAGTGACCCAGATAATGATGATCTTACCTTTACTGTGAGTTTAAGAAATGAAGAAAATTCGAATGTTGAGTTATTTGAAGGTATCACCGATACGACATATACACTTTCTGGACTTTCTTTTAATACCAAATATTTTTGGCAGGTAACAGCAACAGATAGTATCAATGATCCTGTTAATAGTACAACGTTTGCTTTCGAAACAGCATCGCCGCCAAATAATAGAATCGTATATACTCGATTAGTAGGAGGAAATAGCGTTATTTATTCTGCAGATGAAAGTGGTGGAACCGAAATTGCGCTTACAGCTGTGTCAAAAAATAGTTTTAGACCTAGGCGAAATGCTGCTACGGGGAAAATAGCATTTTTACAATCTGTCGGCTCTCAAATCCATTTGTTTACAATGAATGAAGATGGTTCTCAAGTCAATCAAGTAACATCGCAAGTTGGCGTTGCTGGATTTAATCTTGAAGAAATAGATTTTTCTTGGGATGCTAATGGTTCAAAACTATTGTTTCCAAATCAAGATAGATTATATTCAATAAATGCTACAGGTAGTGGTTTAAGCCAGATTTATCAAACCACTAATGGTAATCTTATCACCGAGGTGGATAAAAATGAAAACACCGGTATCATTGCTTTAAAAACAAATGATTTAAATGGTTACTCGGTAGAAATATTTACGATTAATGGATCAGGTGTTGTACAAGAAACCGTATTGACAGGAGTTAATGGAGCAGCTGGTGGAATAAATCTATCGGTAGATGGAACTCGATTGTTATATACCAGAGATGTTTCAGGTTCTGAAAACACAAATTATAGAAGATTAGATTCGCGTGTATTTATCCATAATTTTAATGGTAGCCCAACCGTAGATCTGTCAACAGATAAACCATCAGGAACTAATGATTTGGATCCTAGATTTTCTCCAAATGAGGCCGAGATTATATATGTAAATACGTCTAATGACGGTATTTCGGCAAAAAATATTCAAACCTTGGAGATTGCTGACCTAAATGAAAGAACGACATTAATCCAAAATTCGACCATGCCGGATTGGGAATAAGATTAGAAAAGATAGTATTTCAAAATTCCAAATTTCAATGGATATCCATTGGGATTTGGAATTTTGTATTTTCAGTCTAGTCTTTGAATTAAATTGGATTATCTTTGCGCTTTAATTTTCATTATAATGAGCCAAGAAGTAAGCAAACGTTATGCGCAACGAGGAGTTTCGGCATCTAAAGAAGATGTGCATAGTGCAATAAAGAACATAGAAAAAGGTCTTTTTCCGAAAGCATTTTGCAAAATTGTTCCTGATTATCTAACCAATGACGAAGAGTATTGTTTGATAATGCATGCTGATGGAGCGGGTACAAAGTCTTCTTTGGCTTATATGTATTGGAAAGAAACAGGAGATGTTTCGGTATGGAAAGGTATTGCTCAGGATGCTTTAATCATGAATATTGATGATTTACTATGTGTGGGAGCTACCGACAATATCATGCTATCTTCTACTATTGGCCGAAATAAAAATTTAATTCCCGGAGAAGTTATTTCAGCGATTATTAATGGTACAGAGGAGTTGCTGGAAGAACTTAAAGGGTTTGGAGTACAGATTCATTCTACGGGTGGCGAAACGGCAGATGTAGGTGATCTGGTAAGAACAATTATAGTAGATTCTACAGTTACGGCTCGTATGAAACGTAACGATGTTATTGATAACGCAAATATTCAAGCAGGAGATGCAATTGTAGGACTAGCTTCTTTTGGTCAGGCTAGTTACGAAAAAGAATATAATGGTGGTATGGGTAGCAATGGCCTAACATCTGCGCGTCATGATGTATTTAGTAAAGCTCTGGCAAAAAAATACCCAGAGAGTTTTGATCCATCAGTACCTTCGGATTTGGTGTACTCTGGTAAAACAAATCTTACAGACCAAGTTGATAATTCTCCTATTGATGCTGGTAAATTGGTATTGTCACCAACAAGAACATATGCGCCTATTATAAAGAAAATACTAGAGAGTCACGATAGTAAAACTATACATGGTATGGTGCATTGCAGTGGTGGTGCACAAACCAAAATTCTTCATTTTATAGATAATTTGCATATCGTAAAGGATAATTTATTTGATGTTCCGCCATTATTTAAATTGATTCAGGAAAACTCGGGTACCGACTGGAAAGAGATGTATCAGGTGTTTAATATGGGACATCGTATGGAGTTATATGTGACTCCCGAAGTAGCCGAAGAAATCATAGCAATTTCCAAAAGTTTTAATGTAGATGCTCAAATTGTAGGTAGAGTAGAAGCTTCTGAAGAAAAAGAGCTAACCATTAAAAGTGAATTTGGAACCTATACATATCGCTAATGCTATTTTAGTACTTTAGCGTATTTCTTTTTTAGCATTTCTATTTTAGGGTGAATATATTTTTTACAGAAGGGTTTTTCTGGGTTATTGTAAAAATAATTGTGCAATTCTTTTCTAGAAGGTAAAAACTCATTAAAGGGTAAGGTTTGAGTAATTAATAGTGCCTCAAAATTTTTCTGTTGCTCTTTTAAGATTTGCGTAATATCGTCTTTGATAGCATCTTCAAAATAATAAACAGCGCTCCGGTATTTTTCTCTAAAACTATGATCTACTGTGCTTTGGTGGGTGTGCAAATGTATCTCTATTAAGTCTTTTAATAGAATCTCGTCTTTATGGTAATGTACAATTACTGCTTCAGAAAAACTTTGATGCTTATCAATACTTTTAATGTAGCCTTGTTCAACTTTTACGACTCCTTGTAAAGATTGAAACACAGCCTCGGTACACCAATGGCATCCACCGCCAAATCCTATTTTTTGAAAATTGCTTATCATGATTATATAAGTCGTAAAAATATTTAAAATCTAAAGAAAATCATGATAAACAATTTTTAAACCTACACTATTACGAGTTTAATTCTTCTCCCAGTTTTTTAGTTTCGGTAGATATATCATCTTCTTTTTGTTCTACCAATTCTATGATATGATCATCATTAAATTTTCCATCTTTTTTCGGTAAAAAAACGGGCACGGGTATGAGCGCAGCCATGATAATAAGCAATATTAAGGTAAATCGACGTAGTCTTTTTTTGAATCTTTCCATTCTAAAAGTATAAATAATGACACTAAGTCTCTGGCAAGAGAGAATAGTATTCTTAGTAAAATTTTTTAAAACCACCTCTTAGAGGTATTGGGTATAGCGTTTACCCAAGTGATGAATGGAAAGAATCATCTTCTGTAAAATACACTATGTTTAGAAAGGTAAGTATATTTTGATATGGAGGTCGTATAAAGCAAATAGAGGACCTCTTGATTGTATGCTCTGTTAATTCTGAATGTCGTATCGATGTAAATTTTAAAAATGTACTTTGTTTATTCAGAAAAGCAGTACTACCTATTTTATTTTGCGATATATTTTGAAATTGGAAGGTATGCTGATCATTCTTTTCTGTTGTAATAACAAGCTCGGTAGTATCGAGTTTAGGTTTTGGTGGAGTATAATTAGAATACCCGCCAAAACTGAATAAGGCTACAACTATAAAGAACAATTTTATAATTGAATATTGGTGATATGTAGCCTTGTAGTTTTTCATGTATTGAACAAAAATACGATTTTTATAGCAGAAAAGAGTATTTAGATTGGTAAGGAGGTATAGGCTTTTGTGCAAAAAAGCTTACTTTTGTATCTTCCACATTTAGGATAGAAGAACTATGATTGATAAATTAAATATTGTAAAGCAAAGATTTGATGAGGTTAGTGATTTGATCATTCAGCCTGATATTATTGCTGATCAAAAAAGATACATTAAGCTTAATAAAGAATATAAGGATCTTAGAGCTCTAATGGACGAGAGAGCACGCTATATAGAGCTTACAGATAACCTTAAAGAAGCCGAAGAGATTATTGCGGATGGAAGTGATGCAGAAATGGTTGAAATGGCCAAAATGCAAATGGAAGAAGCAAAAGAAGAGTTGCCTGAATTAGAGGAGAAAATACGATTCATGTTGGTGCCTAAAGATCCAGAAGATGCCAAAAACTGTGTTGTAGAAATCCGCGCAGGAACAGGTGGAGATGAAGCCAGTATTTTTGCAGGAGATTTATTTAGAATGTATACTAAATATTGTGAAGGCAAAGGATGGAGTGTAAGCGTTGTGGATTTAAATGAAGGTACTAGCGGCGGTTATAAAGAGATAATTTTTGAAGTAAATGGTGAAGATGCATACGGTACAATGAAGTTTGAAGCAGGAGTACATCGTGTGCAACGTGTACCCCAGACCGAAACTCAAGGTCGTGTACATACAAGTGCGGCAACTGTGATGGTATTACCTGAAGCAGAAGAGTTTGATGTAGAGCTCGATATGACCGAAGTTAGGATAGAAAGAACAACTTCTACGGGTCCAGGAGGACAATCTGTAAATACAACATATTCTGCGATTAAGCTGCATCACGAACCTACGGGGATGATTGTAAGCTGTCAGGATCAAAAATCTTCTCATAAAAACTTAGAAAAAGCACTAAAAGTATTGCGTTCTAGACTTTATGATTTAGAATTAGCAAAGAAACAAGCAGCAGATTCAGAAAAACGTAAGAGTATGGTATCTTCTGGAGATCGATCTGCAAAGATTAGAACATATAACTATCCTCAAGGTCGAGTTACAGATCACCGTATTGGATTAACATTATATGATCTTGGGAATATTATAGATGGCGATATTCAAAAAATTATTGACGAGCTTCAATTGGTAGAAAATACCGAAAAACTAAAAGAATCTAACGAGGTCTTTTAGATTTTTTCTATTTAAATGTAAAACGCAAAAAAACCGATTCTTATAACTAATAAGAATCGGTTTTTTTGCGTTTTATAAAATATCGGATGAAATATAAGATTTTATGAGATTGAAAATCATGTGTTTTTCAACGATTTTTTTAGCTTTTTGTCTAACTTTAATAAGTTTGTTCACTACATTTAATAAGCAGGAATAATGTTTTTTTTAAATTATACTACAAGTTTTAAAATCAAAAACTTTTACTTTAGAAACCTACAATGTGAATGAAAAACTACTACTACTTTAACCAGCTAAATATAAAAGTATTTGTGATCTTTAAATTATCGCTTTTACTATGTGTTATTAATGCAAAAGCTCAGACCAAAGGTTTGATTTTTGACCCTGCGGCTCTGGGACAACCTGTATTAGATTCCAACGGGGATGGATATACTTCAACTACTATTGCAGGTTTTATGTCAGATGATGAAGCCGAAAGTGAAATACCTTTTGTAGGTTTTCCCAGTTCGGGTACAGAACCAGATAGTGATTTACAGCCTGGACCGTCCTGTGGTTTTACAGATTTGGTAGTTTCAGATACAAATAATACGGTTTATACATATTTAGACGGAAGTGATAATTTGTTGTTTCGTTTTAGACTAGGAGGAACGGCAAGCAATTCCAAAGGATACTCAATATTAATAGATACTGATCAAAAGTTTGGTTTTACTGGACCTAATGCAGATCCCAATGCCGTGTCTGGTAACCCCGGTTTTGAAATTGAAATCGTACTTCGAACTAATTTTGGAGTTGGCCTGTATAATGTAGATGGAACCACTTCGGGAATTGAAATTGGAGACGCTACTATTGATCGCCCTTATGCAGATTTTGCTCAAAAATCTATTGCACTTTCAGAAATCTGTGGGGATGATGATTATTTTTATGACTTTTATATCCCTTTTGCTGATATTACTGCAGCGTTTCCAGGGATCACAACTTCTACACCATTAAGAATGGTTGGAACTACGGTAATCAATCCTGGTCCTGCGATAGGTGGAAATCCTTCAGATTTGGGAGGAATAGATGATCAACTTGGAATTGATGATGATTTGTTTGAGGAAATCATAGATGTATTTCCTCCAACACCCCCTACAGATATAGATGATGGAATTCTCCCAAGAGCAGAGTGTCCATCTATTGATACATTGACTGTTGGAGCAACTACGATCTCTGGAACTTCTGCAGAAGTAGATGGTGCTGCCATTGAAGTTTTTAAGGATTCAGGTTCGGGACCAGTTTCAATAGGTACAACGACTGTTCTTGCAGGAGTTTGGACGCTAACACCAATTACAGCTACTGTTGAAGGTGACATTTTTACAGCTACAGTGCTAGTAGATGAAGCCACAGCTATAGCCACAGGAACCAATGAAAAATCAGAGTCTTCTTCAGATTGTAATATTATTACAATATTTGGTAGCTGTTCTCCTCCTGTCGCTTCAGAAAATATTAGTGACTATACACTTTCTAACAGAGGCTTATGTACCACTGTCACGAATAATGCTATTGGAGGAGCTAGAATAAGAGTATATGTGGATGGGGTGTTACAAACCCCTGGAACGGGAAGTAGTAACTATGTGGGAGGAGAAGTTTTTGCAGATGCTGGAGGTACTTGGAACTGGAAGTGTAATAATAATTCTAGTTGTGGTTCTGGTGGACCTAACTGTGGTTTTCCTACTTCGGGAGTTATTCAAGTCACACAGCAAGAACCTGGAAAATGCGAGTCACAACGAGTAACCCTATGTGATGGAATTAATTTTTCTACAGCACCCACTTACTTGCCCGCTAATGTTGTAGAAGGAGATACAACAATTTCTGGAACTGCTACAGCTGGTGCAGAAATAATCATATATATTAATGACATAGATCAAGGGGTAAATGGTATAACAACGGTTACTGGTGGAAACTGGTCTTTTACTGTTGCAGACTTGACCAATGCATCTATATTTAGAGGAGATATTATAACAGTTGTAGCAAGTGAACCTAACTTATGTTCTTCTGAAACTTCCATTACTGTTGGTGGACAATCGCCTACCCCAATAATTCAAGGCGAATATTGCGCACCTAGTGGCGGATCTATTACATCGGTAAGTGGAATTTCATCAGAAGTGGGAGCAACGATTAATTTATATACTTCTTCAACCTCTCCGGTGACTATTGGAACTCCAGTAGGATCTGCTATTGTGCCAACCAATGGAAGTTGGACCATCACGGGTATTTCTGTTGCCGAAGGTGATTTTATGGCAGTTACAGCAACTAATGTTGGAGATACAGAAAGCGATTTGTCTAATGAAGTTCAAGTATTGAGTCAAACTACAGATTCGGTTACTATTAATGCCACACCTCTTCAGGAAGGGGATTCGACCGTTTCGGGTACAACTACTACTCCAGATGGAAGTGTTGTTTTTCTATATATTGATGATACTATTATTGATGGTTTTACAGCAATCGCTTCTGGAGGAATGTGGTCAATTACTGGCCTAGATATGGCAAGTGCTGGTTTTGATGTATTGTATGCAGGAGGAGTAGTTGGAGTTACCGTTCAAAATGGAGTTTTATGTGAAAGTGATTTAGTAACAGGCCCTACTATTGGATGTAAGTTTCCAATTAATCAGATATTTAATGCAACTTCAACCACTACTATTTGCGCTGGGCAGACCATTGATTTTGAAATTACTTCAACAGAAAATTTAGTAATTTATGAGCTAGTAGATCAAGCGGGTAATGGAATAGGTCCTGCTGCATTAGGGGATGGTTCTGCTATAAGTTTAACAACATTTGGTTTATCTACAATTGTAACAAGTGCATCTGTGAAAGCACAACGAATAGGAGGTGTTCTTTGTGAGTCTATTTTAATACCTGCAATTGACGTTACAGTAAATGTGTTACCAGAAATTTCTTTAACATCAAATGCTTTAGAAATTTGTGATGGAGACACTTCGGTAGATTTAGAATATTCTGTTACTGCCAATGGCCCTCCAATAAGTTATAGTATAGATTTTGATGCAACGGCTAATACCGATGGCTTTACAGATATAGTAGATGATACAAATTTTGCGAGTCCAATTACAATATCAATACCTTCTGGTGCTGTAGCCGGAACAACATATTCTGGAGTTTTTACCATAAAAAACACAAGTTCTATTGTATGTGAAAGTATACCAACACCTTTTACTATTACGGTTAATAATTCTTCAATTGGTGCTGCAACACCTTCAAACCCCACCACCTGTAGTGGGGCAGATGGATTCATTATGCTTAGCAGTTTACTTGTATCCACGTTGTATGACAATTTAACCTATTTAGATGATGGAACTCTCGTCAACCACGGTAGTTTTACTTCTGACGCAAGTGGTGAATATCAGTTTTCAGGACTTGATGCGGGTTCTTATTCTGATATAATTGTAACATTAAATGGATGTGATTCAAATGCTGAAGAAGTAATACTTAGTGATCCAGGAAGTCCGATTATAGCAGAAGGAACTCATACAAATCCTACAAGTTGCGTTACTCCTAATGGAATCATCGTAATTACTGGAGTAGTGATGGGTATTTATGACGTTGATTTTTCATTAAATGGAACTCCGCAACCAACTCAAAATCTTAATGCCACTCCAAGTGGAATAGCAATCACAGGATTAAATGACGGAGAGTATACGAATATTTCGATTACTGATGGGAGTGGTTGTAAATCGAATACGATAGCAGGGTCAATAATCTTGGTAAATTCTAGTAGCCCTACAATTACTTTAGGAAATAGCCCTACGGTAAGTGCAGGAACTACAGTTACTAATTTACCGTATACATCAATAACAAATTCACCGGATCAATATACAATTGATTATGATGCAATTGCTAATACTGCAGGTTTTGCAGATGTTAGTACAGCAATAGCACTACCATTGTCACCAATTACTTTAGCAGTTCCATCTGGAGCTCCAACGGGAGTTTATAACGGGACCATAACAGTCATTAATTCAGGTACAGGATGTTCTTCTTTACCAGTGCCGTTTACCGTTACCATAGATTCTGGCCCTACTTGTACAATATCGTTAACATCGGGAGTGGGAACAGATAATCAAACCGTTTGTGTTAATACGGCATTTACAAATATTACTTATTCGACAACAGGAGTAATAGGAGCTACCTTTACTGGTTTACCGGCAGGTGTTACTGGTTCGTGGTTGGCAGATGTAGTTACGATTAGTGGAACACCAACTACAAATACAGGCTCACCATTTAATTATACGATAACATTAACAGGTACGTGTGGAGGATTAGATGTTATGGGAAGTATCACAGTAGATCCTACCAGTGTAGGAGGCAGTGTGGCGGGCAGTACCAATGTATGTACAGGCACCAACAGTACTCTCTTAACCGTAAGCGGAATCACTGGATTGGTACTTCGTTGGGAAAGTTCTACAGATAACTTTGCTACAGATATTGATATTGCCAATACGACTACAAGTTTAACCTCGACTAATTTAACCACCACCACGCAGTACCGTGCAGTGGTTCAAAGTGGTACTTGTGCTGAAGTTGTTTCAGCTGTGGCTACCATTACTGTAAATGCATTACCAATCGCCACACCAATTACTGGTCCTACCGAGGTATGTATAGGAAGTACGATAGATTTAACCGAAGGTACTACCGGTACTATTGTTTGGAGTTCATCGGATACCGGAGTAGCCACTATAGATGGTTCAGGGGTTGTTACTGGTGTAAGTGTAGGAACTACTGATATCACCTATACAGTTGAAGATGCTAATGGATGTGTTTCAACTTCTTCGGCTACATATACGATTACTGTAAACGCCTTACCAATTGCCGCACCAATTACTGGTCCAACCGAGGTATGTGTAGGAAGTACGATAGATTTAACCGAAGGTACCACCGGTACTATTGTTTGGAGTTCATCGGATACTGGAGTGGCTACTATAGATGGTTCAGGGGTTGTTACTGGCGTAAGTGCAGGAACTACCGATATCACCTATACTGTTGAAGATACTAATGGTTGTGTTTCAACTTCTTCG
>CANLEM010000008.1 GCA_947489685.1 uncultured Aquimarina sp.
CAAGTATTGGTAACCGATGGAAGCGGAAACTACAGTTGGGTCAATGACAACATAAACGATGCAGATGCGGATGCTACTAATGAAATAGAATTACCTGCCGGGGGAACCAACGGACAAGTATTGGTAACCGATGGAAGCGGAAACTACAGTTGGGTCAATGACAACATAAACGATGCAGATGCGGATGCTACCAATGAAATTGAACTACCTACTGGTGGAACTAATGGACAAGTATTAGTAACTGATGGAACCGGAAACTACAGCTGGGTAAATGACAACATAAACGATGCAGATGCAGATGCTACTAATGAAATTGAACTACCTGCCGGAGGAACTAATGGACAAGTATTAGTAACTGACGGAAGTGGAAATTACAGTTGGGTCAATGACAACATAAACGATGCAGATGCAGATGCTACCAATGAAATTGAACTACCAACCGGGGGAACCAACGGACAAGTATTGGTAACTGACGGAAGTGGAAATTACAGTTGGGTCAATGACAACATAAACGATGCAGATGCAGATGCTACTAATGAAATTGAACTACCTACTGGTGGAACTAATGGACAAGTATTGGTAACCGACGGAAACGGAAACTACAGTTGGGTAAATGACAACATAAACGATGCAGATGCAGATGCTACCAATGAAATTGAACTACCAACCGGGGGAACTAACGGGCAAGTATTAAGCACAGACGGATTAGGCAATTATAGCTGGGTGAATGATACACAAGGTGCTTTTGGTACAACAAGTAATGTGACCAGCAATGCCAATGGAACCGTCGCTACAGATGATTTTGTATTCGGAAGTTCTCAGTTAAATGATATTGGAGGTAGTACTGATGATATCAGAATGTATTTTGACAAGAGCAAAGGAGCTTTTAGAGCAGGTAGCGCAATAGCATCCGATGGTTTTGCAGGAGATTGGGATGCTCCCAATGTAGGTGATTTTTCTGTAGCGATGGGACGAGGAAACCTAGTGCAAGGTATCGCTGCAACAGCCTTTGGTAGTCATAACAACTCTGGAGGAGAAAATTCGTTTTCAGCAGGATTTAACAATTTATCCTCTCGTTTCGCCTCCATTTCATTAGGAGCAAACAATAGTACCTCGGGTAATTATGCTGTAGGGATAGGACGTGGTACTCAATCTACCAGTTATGGGCAACATACCATTGGATTGTTTAGTGAGTTTGTAAACGGAAATGACGCAGCTCATGTTGCTACAGATCCATTATTTATTATCGGTAACGGAATTGACGATAGTAATAGAACCAATGCATTAGTAATGCGCAAAAATGGTAATACAACGCTTAACGGACAATTGACGATTGACGGGGACAATAACGGAAGCGGAGCTTCCTATACGCTACCCGCACAAGACGGAACAGCAAACCAAATGATGACCACAGACGGTGCCGGAAATGTATCCTGGACCAATGCCTCATCTAGTTCCTTCTCAACAACCTCTAATGTAACCAGCAATGCACCTGGTGCTATTGCTACAGATGATTTTGTGTTTGGAAGTACACAATTAGATAATGACCCATTAACTACAGATGATAATGCAAAGATGTTTTTTGACAAAAGTAAAGCAGCTTTTCGAGTAGGGAAATTGAAGGATCTTGATCCTGTAGACCCAAGTGATAATGAACCCGGTGACCAATGGAATGATACCAATGTCGGTGAAGGTTCTATAGCGATGGGTACAGGTTCAATTGCAGCAGGTAGGAATTCTATTGCTATTGGAGAGAATAATGTTATAAGTTCGAGTTCAGCTAATTCTATGGCTTTAGGAAACGGGAACAATATTAGTAGCACTATAAGTTATGCTATAGGTGAAAGCAATACTCTTACTAATGGAGCTTCAATGGCTTTTGGATTTTCAAATACATCTTCAGCTTTTTCATCAATTGCAATGGGATTTGTAACCCATGCTGGTAGCTATGCGCAAACTTCTATTGGATTAAATAATACCGTTGTTGACGGAGCCAAAGAAATTTTTAATGCTACAGATCGCCTTTTTGTGATAGGAAATGGTATTTCTGTCCTTCAAAGAAGAGATGCTCTGGTAATGCTTAAAAATGGTAATACTACATTAAACGGGCAACTAACTATTGATGGGGATAACACGGGAAGTGGAGATGCCTATACGCTACCTGCACAAGACGGTACTGCAAATCAGATCATGAGTACTGATGGAGCAGGAAATCTTTCATGGATCGCCAATACTACCTCAGGTTCAGGCACAGGCTTAGAACAAGTAACAGAAGGGAGCAATACAGGATGGAGACTTGTAGGAAGAGATCCTGCCCATTATGGGGATATAGGTAATAACGCTGTCGATTTAAGTATCTCAGAATTTGCTAGTACCAATAGTGGTGCCACAGGCTTATATGCTGTAGCCATCGGACAAAGAGTAATAGCTTCCGGAACGAACTCCATTGCCATAGGAGATGCCGTTGAAGCTACAAATAGCTACGCAACAGCAATAGGGTATGGCAATACCGCCTCTGGATATCGATCTTTCGCGGCTGGAGAAAGCAATACAGCTTCAGCTACAAGTTCTACAGCAATCGGACATGGTTCTACTGCATCGGGTCGAGCTTCTGTAGCCTTAGGAAGAGGAACTACAGCTTTAGGAACATATGCAACATCTACTGGCTTTTTTACAAATGCAGAATCACAAAATTCTTTTGCATTGGGTCGTTACAACATTGGAGGAGGAACCAGTGGTTCTTGGGTAGCTACAGATCCATTGTTCGAAATAGGAAACGGTACTTCTTCTTCAGGCAAATCAAATGCTTTAACGATATTAAAAAATGGTAGCACAACCTTAAATGGATCATTAACCATAGATGGGGATAATGCAGGATCCGGAGCAGCATATACGTTACCTTCACAAGATGGAACAGCAAATCAAGTAATAACTACAGATGGATCAGGAAATGCATCGTGGGCAAATGTTGCAGGATTACCATCTGGAGGAGCCAATGGACAAATTTTAGGAGTTTCTGCATTAGGCGTACAATGGCTAGATCGCGACGAAGTAATTTTGGATGATAGTCCAACTAATGAAATTGAATTACCTGCTGGCGGGGCGGCTAACAGTCTTTTAACAACTGATGGCAGTGGAAATCGTAGCTGGACAAGTGATGTTTCAACCAATTCAGTCACCACCTCTGCTTTAACAGTAACAAATTTACCAAGTTTCTCTGCAGATCTAAGTGGTACATTAGTTTTGTCTGGTGCAGGTAATTTCTTTCGGGTACCAACTTGGAGAACTAATGATACTACATTAACCAATCTACATGATAGTGGAAACCATTTTGATGAAACTACTGGAACTTTTACAGCTCCTGTAAACGGGTTATATTTCTTTTCTGCACAAGTACGCTTTGATGGAGTTAACTCAGGAGACTTTAGACTATTATTAGGAATTCAGAATAAACTAAGTTTAGATAATGGTATGCATGCAATCACTAAAGGAGATGCTGGCACCGATTTTCATACGCTTACCGTAAGTGGCGTGATGAAATTAAACGCGGGAGAGCAGGTAAATGTTAATGTACAATCAAGTACCGATACAAGTTGGAGCCTTCATTCTGAAAGTGGTTTTAGCGGATATTTAATCAGTCGATTTTAATGTGTAATCCTATGCTTATGAAAACATACATATTTATAGCAGCGATATTCCTGGGAGTCCAGTTACAAGCACAAAGCATAGAACGCCAGGTTATAGGAGCGGGAGGCTTGACACTTAGTAATGATCTCGTAACATTAGATTTTACTGTAGGAGAAACTGTGGTTACAACCATCACTAACGGAAACTCAATACTTATGCAAGGATTTCATCAAATACCTTTTGCAGAAGTGATTACAGTTATAGAACCCGATACATTTACTTTTTCTCTATACCCTAATCCAACTTCGGGAGTGATATTCATACAGGGCAAGGATATAAAGGAAGTAGAAATCTATTCGATTACAGGCCAAAAGGTATTTCAGACCAATGACCATCGCTTTGATATTTCTCAATTGTCATCAGGAATATACATTGCCCGTATCAGAACAGGGAATAAATTAGTGATCAAGAGAATCGTAAAGGAATAAAAATTATCCAGAAACACGCCCCTACTCTTTCCTCTGACATTTTGTAGGGGTATTTGTAGGGGTGTTTTTTTATGTATGTGTATACGACCTAACCTACTTTAGCAATACCAAAATCCAAATCTATAAAACCTACATAATATGCACTCTTTTAATCTAATTTCTTTCACTTCCAAAAATGCTCACATAATGGCAACACATAAAAATTTCAAAAAAAATTGCATCTAAAAATAGGGTATTCTAAAACTTAACTGTAATACCTATAAGCAGCATTATAAAATTGCTAAAAAATAAATAGTAATACTAACTAAGCCCCTAGTACTATGAAAAAAAATTACTATCTCAAAGATCAACCTACAACATGGTCTAATTATGTAAAACAAGTTGGTTTTCTAGACCAACATCAACGAGCTACACTACACATATTGCTCATTAGTTAATCTAAATCAAATAGTATCAAAATATCGCTTAAGTATGCCTGCATACCTGAGTTTGTTATGTAAAAACAATTCCAATTACTAATAAACCCCTTATTATGAAACAATGTTTTAAACTACCAAACATGATAAAGAAAAGGTCATTATTACTGCTTTTCTTTTTAGCGCTAGGAGTAAATTCCATAGCGCAAACCTTTACTGAAGTAGAAAATAATAATACTATCGGTAATGCTTTAGCAAGTTCTCAAGTCCGAAAATATGGCCCAGGGAATTTTGAAGGAACAGTTTCTTCTTCTGATTCTGATTTTTGGGTTGTTTCCAGAAAATCTGATCAGGCAACACAAATAAAATTATTGGTCCATACAAACTATGTTGGAAGCCCTCTTAGTGTAGATTTTAGAGTATGGGAATATACAGGCGGTAATTGGGGAGTATCGGGCTCAGTAGTGGGGACATTAAAAACATCTCCTAACCCTGGTGTTTTTTATTATGAAGTAGCTCTCAATTATCAAAATAATTTAAATGGAAGTGGTATTAGTAATAACTATTATGCACTAGAAGTGTTTACAACTTCGGCAACACCTATTAATTACTCCATACCGTTTAATCCTTCAACAAGTTTTCCTTATTGTTACGAGCTTACCGTACCAACTGTAACACCAACTCAGGTAAACGATACAGATGTAACTCTAAATGATTTACAAATAGATATGATCGATGATCGTTACTATATTGTTAAATTCTCTGCAACCAATTCTTTTACAGATTTTACCGATCATTATATCCAGGATCAAGCATTACCAACAGAAGAGGCAACGAATTCATATAGTGGCTCGGGTGAACATATTGCATATGTTGGCACGGATAATGGAGCGGTACAGTCCGCTATGACCATGACCAATTTACAACGAAATACGACCTATTATTATAAAGTATACACATACAGTAATTGTCAGGGGTATATAAATTATAATAATGCAGGAACACCGGTAACGGTAACCACCTGTCCAGGTACAACACCTAGTGCAGGCTCAGTAAACTCTGTATCTGCGACATCGCCAACTACAGCTACTATAAATACGTTAGGAAGACCAACAGGTGCTGATACATCTATAGGATATTTAGTAAAATTTAGTGATACTAATAGTTTTACGCCCCCTACCAGCGGAACAACATTACCAACTGCTTCTGCAGATTATTCTGGTCAAACCGGAGAGCAAGTAGTGTATACCGGTGCAGTAGGAAGTGGAGCTGGTACTACCGATGATATCAATCAAGTAATAACAGGTTTACAGATAAACACAAACTATTATGTAAAAGTATATACCTACGATTTATGTGGTGGTAAGTACAATTTTGAGACCACAGGTTCTGCAGTGGCAACTACCAATTATGTGTGTGCTGCACCTTTATCTGCCGTAACTAACATAAATGCAAATGCAACAGGGACCGCTACAATGGATATCAGTTCATTTACACCACCGTCTAATACATCACAAGGGACTTTGGCATATGTAGTTAAAGTAAGCGATACCGATTCTTTTACAGCGCCTTTATCGGTGCCAGCTTCGTCAAGTACAGCTTACAATACTGGTACAGGTGGCGAGCAAGTAGTATATGTTGGTTCATTGGCTTCTCCAAATGTATCGATTACAGGTTTGGCTGAAATAACAACCTATTATGTAAAAGTATATGCATATAATACCTGTGCAAGTACCGATTATTTTGAAACTACAGGAAGTACATCAGTTGCTATTACCACATGTGGAACACCAACAGGAAATTCAGAATTGAATTCTTTCCGGGAAGATTTACATTGGGAATTTAGGCTTTCCCCAATTATCTCAAATGTCCCCGTTGGTGTAGAAGGACAAGTAGTAAAAATAAATACAGAGAATTCTTTTACAGATATAACAGGTGCTTTAAATACCTTACCAACAGCAGATGTAAATTATAGTGGTTCTGGAGAACAGGTAGTTTTGGCTGGAGCATTTCCAGAAGGGCAAGCTTTTACAACACAGAACTTATTGTCTAATACACAGTATTTCTTTAAAATATATTCTTATCAAGAATGTGCAGGAACGTATTATTTTTCAAATACTTCAGGTGTTATTTCTACGCATACACCGGGTGTAACGGATAAGTTAGCATCAAATGCGGTAATCAATAACTTTACAGGAAATGCGTTCACTCTGGCATCGTTTACTGCCGCTGCCGCTGCTGATAATGGATTGGGAATACCTAAGGGGTATATTATAAAGATGAATACTACAAATAGTTTTACACCTCATAGCTTTAGAGGTCCAATACCTACACCTGATGCAGATTATAAAGGAGGAGAGCAAGTGGTATATTTTGGAGCTTCTACAACTCCTAATCAGGTAATAACGGGTTTAACCCCGGATACTACTTATTATTTTACAATTTATGCGTATAACGATTCTGGGACACCCTATTTTTTTAATAGCTATCAACAAGTGGGGTATGAATTCTCAATAGTAAATAATGGGTCTTTAATTGCACCAACAATTACTTTTAATGATGTTACCGTAAACGCCAATGATGCTAATTTTAATTTAAATGCAACTTCGGATTCTTCGGGAGCAATCAATTATAGAATTATAGATAATGGAGGGACTGATATTTCATTGAGTGGTACAAACAATGCAACCGTAACTATTGGAGGTAAATCGGGCACCGTTATACTAGAAGCGTATCAAGAAGCAACAGCAACACACCAAAGTGCTGCAAAAACGATGACACTAACTATTAATAAAGAATTATCTTCACTAGGTGGAGGTATCTTTTATCAGGTTAATTCTGGTGTGACCACAGTCGATATGACTTCAAGCCTAACTTCAAATTCTACGGGAGCATATACATTCGAAATTATTGGAGAGGCATTAGGGTATTCTGTCAACGGAAATTTATTGAATGTAAATAATGTGGCAGGTTCGATAATTATTAAAGTTACCCAAGCGGCAGATGCTAACTATGAGGAAACAGTGAAATATTTTTCAACTTTATTTTTTAATGCTGGATTTTCTCCCAAAACAACAATGGCACACAACTTATTTGATTTCTCTCTTGATATGGGGGAAAGTAGAACTATTGAGACTGCATTGAATTTTTCAGGAGTTAACACAACATATAGTATTGTGGATGATGGAGGGACCGGATCTACAGTAAGCGGAAATATTTTTACAGCAGGAACTCCAGGAACAGTAACACTACGTGCTTTTGCTCCTGAAAGTTCTTTATATCTGGCTTCGACCAAAGACGTAACCATAGCGGTAACAGGAACATTGTCACAAACGATTACGTTTAATAGTATATCAGCAAAAACGTATGGAGGTGCTAATTTTGATTTAACAGCGACATCTGATTCAGGTTTAGCTATTACCTATGCCAGTTCAGATCCTTCAGTAGCTACTATTTCTGGGAGTACGGTTACTATTGTCGGTAATGGTACTACCACGATTACAGCTAGTCAGGCGGGGAGTGCAATATATGACCCAGCAATTGATGTTACACAGGATCTAATGGTTAGCAAAAGAGCTATAGAAATCACAGCAGATGCCGTTTCAAAAGCATATGGAGATACAGATAATTTAACTTATCAAATTACCTCAGGCAGTTTGGCAGGTAGTGATACATTTACAGGGAGTTTGGCAAGAGTTACCGGAGAAGATATTGGTACGTATGCCATCAATCAAGGAACCCTGGCACTTACTTCTAATTATAATCTAAGTTATGTAGGGGCAAATTTATCCATAACCGCCAAACCTATTGAAGTAACCGTCGATGCTGGTCAATCAAAAGAACTTGGAGCAGCCGATCCTATATTTACCTATACTATCACTAACGGAAATCTGATTGGTAGCGATACATTTACAGGCGTACTTGGTAGAAATGCAGGAGAAACTGCAGGAACATATCCTATTACACAAGGTACGTTAGCATTAAATGCAAATTATAACCTATCATTTGTATCCAATACTTTTGAAATTACTAAAACGGCAGCTTCGGTTATCATAAATGATTTGGTACAAACCTATGATGGTATTGCAAAACCAGTATCTGTAACTACGAACCCAGTTGGTTTAACAGTAGATATTACCTATGATGGTGCAACTACTGTACCTACCAATGCAGGTGATTATACCGTGGTGGCAACCATTAACGATCCTAACTATCAAGGAAGTGCTACAGAAACATTAACAATTACCAAAGCGACCGCTATAATAACGATTAATGATTTAGCACAAACGTATGACGGTACTACAAAACCAGTTTCAATAGTAACAACTCCGAACGGATTAACAGTTGATGTTACATATAACGGAGGAACAACAGTTCCAACAGACGCAGGCAGCTACGCAGTAGTGACAACCATAAATGATGCTAACTATCAAGGAACTTCTAGCGAAACCTTAACGGTAAATAAAGCAGATCAAGCGATTACTTTTGGAGCTCTAACAGGAGTAACCTATGGAGATGTATTTAATGTAACAGCAACATCTTCATCAGGGTTACCAGTAAGTTTTGCAAGTTCGGATGCTTCTGCTGCTACAATTTCAGGAAATGAAGTAACCGTAATAAGGGTTTTTAGTGTATCGATAATTGCAAGTCAGGCAGGAAATTCTAATTATAATGCAGCAACAAATGTAATCCAAAGCTTAAGTGTTTCTAGAAAAGACTTAACGGTTAGACCTGATGTAACCACTATAGAATACGGGTTATTGGCGGATGCATCTGCAAGTACTCCAGTTATTGTTTCTGGGCTTGTAAATGGAGATACTGCGAATGATTTAAGTGGTACCGGTTTAGCTAATGTTGTTTATTTTGACGGGAGTACTACTCCAAGAGATGTAGGTAATTATGTAAATGGAGCAAGGATTAATGCAATCGGAGCAGTACCATACTCAAGCTCTAACTATAATTTTTTGTATACTTTTTCACCAATAGAGATTGTGCCACGTGAAGTTACTGTTACAGCGAATGCAGGACAGTCAAAAGCTTATGGAGATGCCGATCCAACATTAGTATATACAGTTACACCATTACCGACAACAGGAACTAGCTTATATAATTTTAACACATTCGCCTTATCAGGAAATTTAGCAAGAGTTGCTGGAGAAAACGTAGGAACCTATGCTATTAATCAAGGAACATTAGATGCTACTACGGCAAATTATAATGTAACCTTTGTTTCTAATGATTTCGAAATTACAGCAAGAGCTATAGAAATCACATCCGATGCACAATCCAAGACCTATGGTGATGCAGACCCTACCTTTACCTATCAAATTACTTCAGGAACATTGGCTGGTAGTGATACCATCATCGGAATCTTAGAAAGAACAGCAGGAGAAAATGTAGGAACGTACGCTCTTACTCAAGGAACTTTAGGTATAAACTCTAATTATGCAATCAGTTTTGTTAGTAGTGATCTTACGATTAACCCAAGAGCAATTGAGGTTACTGCAGAAGCGAAAACGAAAATTTATGGAGATGCTGATCCTACATTAACGTATCAGATCACTAATGGATCATTAGCTTTTAGTGATGCCTTTACAGGAGCTTTAGATAGAGCATCCGGACAAGCACAAGGAAATTACGCTATTAACCAGGGAACATTATCCTTGGGAGCCAATTATGATCTAACTTTTGTACCTGGTAATTTGTTTATTGATTATCGTTTTATACGAGTAATTCCTGCCGCTCCTATTTCAAAAACTTATGGAGATGCAGACCCAGATTTAACATGGCCATATATCATAACACAAGGATCATTAGCATTTGATGATACCTTAGAAACCTACGGAACATTTAGATCTCCAGGTGAAAATATAGGAAGATATCAGATAAGAGGCTTATCTGCCCTTTTCACATCCAACAACGGAGGAGAGTCTTCTTACTCGATAACATTTACTAATGGAGGATCCGTAAGCCTGGACATTACAGCTCGCGCTATAGAGATAACCGCAGATGCGCAATCCAAAGCATATGGTGATGCAGATCCGGTATTAAGTTATCAAATTACTAATGGAGCGTTGCAGTTTAGCGACACCTTTACTGGAACTTTATCCCGAGCTACAGGTGAAAATGTAGGTACATATGCGATCAACCAAGGAACCTTAAGTGCTGGTAGAAATTACATAATGACCTATGTTGGGAATGATCTTGCGATTGGACAAAGAGCTATCGAAGTTACCGCAGATGCATTAAACAAAATGTACGGAGATGCAGACCCTACACTAACCTATCAAATTACAAGTGGTTCATTAGCCTTTAGTGATACTTTTACAGGTAGTTTAATAAGAGTAACCGGAGAAAACTTAGGAAATTATGCCATAAATCAAGGAACGATTGCATTGAATGCTAACTATAACCTAACTTATATAACTAATAATTTTACTATTGGTCAAAGAGTTATCGAGATTACGGCAGATGCGCAATCTAAAACGTATGGCGATGTAGATCCAGCACTTACCTACCAAATTACTTCCGGAAGTTTAATTACGGGAGATGTATTTACAGGTACTCTTACTCGTATAACAGGTGAAAATGCAGGAAACTATGCTATCCAACAAGGAAGTATTGATATAAATGCTAACTATGCCATAAACTATATTAATAATGATCTTACTATTAACCCAAGAACACTAGAAATTACAGCCGATACAAAAAGTAAGGTGTATGGTGATGCCGATCCGGCATTGACGTATCAACTTACCGCGGGTGCTTTACAATTAGGAGATGCCTTATCTGGAAGTTTGTCAAGAATTGCAGGTGAAAATGTAGGAACTTATGCTATCCAACAAGGAAGTGTAACTGCAGGCAGTAATTATGATTTAACTGTTGTATCAAATGATCTAACCATTGGTCAAAGAACTATTGAAATCACAGCAGAGGCCGCCGGTAAAATTTTTGGAAATGTAGATCCTGCACTTACCTATCAAATTACAAATGGATCTTTGGCAGGAAACGATACCTTTACAGGAAGTTTATCCAGAGTTGTCGGTGAAGATGTAGGAAACTATACCATTAACCAAGGAAGTTTAAGTGCTGGTAACAACTATGCATTAAGCTATGTGGGTAATACCTTCACTATTGGTCAAGCATCACAAAATATTACATTTAATGCACTAAGTGATGTTCAATTTGGTGATGCTAATTTCGATTTGAATGCTTTGGCTTCCTCTGGATTAACTGTAACCTATTCTAGTTCTAACCCAGCTGTAGCAACAGTTTCAGGTAATACGGTAACAATAATAGGAATAGGTACAACTACAATTACAGCTTCTCAAGCGGGGAATGGAAATTACGCCCCTGCAACCGATGCATCACAATTGTTAACAGTCATTAAAGGAGACCAGACCATTATGTTTGACCCATTGGCCGATGTACTTTCAGGTAGTGCTGATTTCAATTTAAATGCAACTGCTTCTTCTGGATTAGCAGTAACGTATACAAGTTCAAATCCAGCAGTCGCTACAGTTTCAGGAGGTACAGTTACTATAGTTGGTGTTGGAACAACAACTATCACTGCCTCTCAAGCTGGGGATAATAACTGGAACATAGCAAACGATGTTGCTCAAGTGTTAACCGTTATTGAAGGATGCCCAATTGTAGATCTTCCTGCGGATAACTTCCAGATACAAGCTGCCAGTGAAACATGTACTGATAAAAATAACGGAATTATCTCTATCCAAGCCATGCAAAGTTTAGACTATATTGCTACGATAAATAATCAAACGTATAGCTTCTCTTCTGATTTATTAGTGACCGACCTAGCACCAGGAACATATCCTGTATGTATTAGCATCAATGGATTTGCCAATTGTGAACAGTGTTTTGAATTAGTGATCGAAGAAGCTCCTATGCTTGATGGTAAAACTACCGTAAACGGTAACAATACTAACAAACAGGTATTTGTAGAAATCGAAACAGGTACTGCTCCTTTTACCGTTGCCATTAATGATGAAGTAATCGGTGAATTTGACACCAACAGTTTCTTGATCGATGCCAAAAATGGGGATAAGATTGAGGTGACATCAAGCGTAGCTTGTGAAGGAAAACTATCAACTACTATCGATTTATTCGATCAAATGACTGTATTCCCGAATCCTACTACAGCCAATGTCACACTTACCTTACCAAAATTTGGAAGCAGTACATTAACCATCAGCATTCATAATGCTTTAGGAAACATGGTGTCTTCAAAAGTATATAGTGTTGTAGGTAGTAAAGTAGAATTGCCTATGGAAAGTCTACCTACAGGAATATACTTTGTAACTATCAACCAAGGAACATCAAGAACTTTTAAAATCATTAAAGAGTAAATCTATCAAATCCCTGCCTTTGAGAGGCAGGGATTTAATTACACTTTTAATCAAAATATAAAACCATGAAAAAAATATATGTAACCTTAATAACATCAATTTTACTACTGGCCTGCAGCGGTGAAGATGATAATTCTATACGCATTGAAACTTTAAATATCGATGTGATTCCGACTATTCCAAGTTTAGTGTATCCTACAAACAACTTGACATGCACTAATTTCAACTTAAATTTTGAGTGGGATCCTGCTACGTCTACAATAACAAACACATTTACCTATGTTATCGAAATTTCTACACAATTGACATTCGATCAAATATTATTTTCAGCAAATACAACACAAACCACTGTAGCGTTCACTCTCGAAAAAGGAACAACGTATTTTTGGAGAATCAAAGCGATGGATAATAATGGAAACGAAAGTTCATATTCTACGGTTCAATCTTTTTTTACAGAACCAGATCCAGGGATCAATACCATTCCTTTTGCTCCAGAGTTGATATCTCCAGCATTAAGGTCTACGGTAACAGGAGGTAATACAAGCTTAAACTGGAACGCAACTGATATCGATGGAGATTCGTTGGTTTATGATGTATATTTTGGAGAAACCAACCCTCCTACTCTACTAACAGAAAACCTAGAAACCTCATCAATACATGTAAACCTATCACCAAATACCGAATATTATTGGAGAGTGGTTGTAAAAGATGACAAACAAGGAGTTGCCATTGGGCAAGTTTGGAATTTTACATCAGACCAATAAGGGGGGAGTATTAAGGGAGGAAGTTTTTCCTCCCTTTTTCATTTTTTATCACTCAAATCTAATCGATTTGGTAGGTGAGATTTTAGAAACTATATATGAGGGAATCAAGAGCATAATCATACAAAGAACCATCGTTCCTGCATTTAATAGTATAACATACCCGATATCAATATATACAGGAGCTGTGCTCACATAATACGTTTCTGGGTTTAAACCAACAACTCCGTACTTTTGCTGAAGTAACAACAATCCAATTCCTATAAGGTTTCCCCAAAATAGCCCAATCAAAATTAGGTACCCAGCATTGTATAAAAATATCTTTCTAATACTCCAATCTGTGGTCCCTAAAGCTTTGAGTATACCTATCATAGGAGTTTTTTCTAAAATCAATACGAGTAAAGCAGTAATCATATTGATTCCTGCCACCAAAATGATAATACCTATTATTCCGATAATATTAAGGTCAAAGAGTTTAAGCCATTCAAAAATTGTTGCATATTTTAAGGTAATCGTCTGGCTATCCAGAGTAGATGGTACATTTTCATATATCTGTTGCCCTTTTTCATCTATTTTATCAAAATCATCAATAAACACTTCAAAATTTCCAACCTCATCTGGTTTCCACTTATTCATACGTTGCACATGTCGTATATCTGCAAATAGGTAGGTTTCATCAAATTCCTGAAATCCTGAATTGTAAATACCCACAATTTTAAAAGCACGAATATTGGGTTGCGAATTGGAGGATGAATTTTTCTTCAAAAAATAAGTAATTGCCTTATCCCCTATTTTTAACCCAAGGCGATTTGCAAAATAAGATGACAATAAAATTTCATCATTCACTTTATCTTCAAAATTAGGAATTCGCCCCTCAACGATATATTCTTTAAAATAATCCCAATTATAATCCTTACCTATTCCTTTTACCACTACACCATCAAAATCTGTCTCTGTTCGGATCAAGCCAATTTTGGTGGCAACACCTTGTAAATGTTGAATTCCTTCTACTTCTTCAAACTCTGGATAGAAGTCCTGATTAGTGGTTATAGGAATCAAAGATTCTACACTACTATTGTTATCAAAACTAGAAATTAAGACATGCCCGTTAAAGGCAGCAACTTTTTCCCGAATTTTGCGTTGTAGACCTATACCCGTAGCAACAGTGATAAGCATCATGATCATACCAATGGCAATAGCCGAAATAGCAATTTTTGTGATAGGAGTCAAAATGCTACTTTTATGTTCCTTACCTTTGATGAGGCGTTTAGCGATAAAATACTCGAAATTCAAGCTTTACTATGATTTTTATTAGAAATGCATTCAAAAATACATTTTTATTCCTTTCTCTGATTTTTATTTCCTGTATAAGTGGAATAAAAACAACTTCTGGGGCTTCTTTAGACCATAAAAAACCAATATCCGAGCAATATATTGTTCAGGATACCACAAAAACTAAAGTTGACATAATTACCGGAGCCAATCAAACATTGGATTATATTCCCTTATTAGAAAATAAAAATGTGGCCATTGTAGGAAATCAAACTACAGTAATTTTTAAAGATAATATAGCCAATCAAAATTATGTGCATTTGGTAGATTCATTACTTTCCAAAAACATTAAAATCAAAAAAGTTTTTGCCCCCGAGCATGGTTTTAGAGGTAAGGCTGATGCAGGAGAATTAGTTGCCGACGGCAAAGATATTAAAACAGGGCTACCTATTTTTTCATTACATGGCAAAGACAAAAAACCATCTAAAGAAGAATTATCAGGTATAGATATTGTGGTTTTTGACATCCAAGATGTTGGTGTTCGGTTTTACACCTATATCTCGACATTACATTATGTGATGCAGGCGTGTGCAGAAAATAATATTCCTATGCTTATTTTAGACAGACCAAATCCCAATGCTCATTATATTGATGGTCCGACTATGGAACCTGAGCATACCAGTTTTTTGGGAGTACATCCTATACCTTTGGTACATGGTATGACTATTGGAGAATATGCCAAAATGGTAAATGGCGAAGGTTGGTTAGGTGATGGTTTAAAATGTGATATCACTATTATACCCATTAAAAATTATACACACGATACTTTTTACAGTCTGCCCATACGCCCATCTCCAAACTTACCTAATGATATTGCCATTAATTTATATCCTAGTCTTGGTTTTTTTGAAGGTACTACAGTAAATGCAGGGCGTGGTACAGAAACACAATTTCAAATTTATGGTTCACCGGACCTTTCTATAGACAAATACGACTTTGCCTATATTCCTAAACCCAATTTTGGTGCCAAATATCCTAAACATCGTGGCGAAGTTTGTTATGGGAACAATCTTGAAAAAACAAAACGGTTAAGTGCCATAAACTTATGGTGGCTAGTTAATGCTTATAAAAACTCGAACAACAAAGAAAAGTTTTTTAATACGAAATCTTTTACACTCCATGCCGGAACAAAAAAACTACAACAACAAATTGAAGAAGGTATAAGTGTAACCGAAATTAAAAAATCCTGGAGTGAAGGTCATAGAGCATATAAAGAAAAGCGTAAAAAGTATTTATTATACAAATAATCATGTAATTACTTCTTTTATTTTTTTGACAATATTATAAGCGACAAGGCAGATAATTACACTTTTCAAAGTTAAGTTCGAGATGTCAGATTTTTTTGTATCCACATGCGGAAAATCATGAGATATTTTAGGCCCTACCTCATAAATCGAAGAATAGTAATCTGCCAACACAAAAAATGTGCAAGGCATGTGATGTAATATCAAATCTCCTTCTTCATCTCTCTTTAAAAATTGATCCTCTTTTTTTGTGGTTTTATTCTAAAAAACTTTGAGATGGGATCACCTTGTTTTTTGACATTAGTAATAATATATCATCAACAAATGGTATTATTTCCTATATAAAAACTCATATTTGTCTATATTTTGTATTGTTAATTACTCATACCATATAAGTGTGTCTAACTAATTATTAATAAACATAGCTAAATCAACTATTATGAAAACAAAAATCTTAATTTTATTAAGTGCATTTGCCCTAGTTTTTTCTACAGCAGCTCAGGCTCAAAAATTAAAAAAGTTTGGAGGTCTTACTGAAAAGAAGATCGGTCCTAAAACTATTAAAGTACCCTATACCGATGTAGTATCGTACTTAGGATATGCAGCTCCAGGTAACGAAGACGAGGTAAAAGAGGGAAAAAAATTCTATTACATCTATGTTTGGGTTCCTGCTGTGGCTCCAGAACTTGGTGTTAGAATGATGTCTCCTGTAGGTAAAACTAAAGTAAAAGGAGCAACTGAAGCTACTGCATATACAGAAAATGCTGGATCTAGCGACTTTTTTGATACTTACATTACTTTAGAACGTTCTGATATTATAAGTAAAGATAAAATTAGTGAAGATGCCGTTAAAACGGCTAACTGGACTACATTAGCTAAAAATGACGACAGTAGCGAAATGCCAAAACAACCTAGTGGAAGTAGCTATAACTCTCTTTTAAGATATAAAAGTGAAGCTAGCGATCCTTTAAAAGCATTAACTGTTGGTCTATACAGAATCGGATTTACCACCTACAAAACTGGTGAAGTAAAAGGTACATTCTTGGCACAAGTTGCGGCTCCTATCAAATTACCAGGAGTAGTAATGGCAAAAACTATCGAAGACTTAAAAAAAGGATTATAATAATCCGAATTAACGAATAAAAGACACACTTCCAAATTATTCCTATGCCTTATACAAGGTATAGGAATTTTTGTATTACAACGCAGTTTTCATCTTCTCTACTATGTTATATGCCGCTGGACAAATAGCCACATTTTTTAATGTAAGATGAGATATTTGTTGAAATTTCTTTCGATCGGTATGCGGAAACTCATGGCATGCCTTAGGTCTTACCTCATAAATAGAACAATAATTATCCGCACCTAAAAATGTACAAGGCACTTGTTGTAGCACCAAATCTCCTTCTTCATCTCTTCTTAAATACTGTTCTTCAAACTTTTGAGGTTTTATTTTAAAGAATTTAGAAATACGCTCAACATCCTTATCTGTAAATAAAGGCCCAGTTGTCTTACAACAATTTGCACACGTTAAGCAATCTGTTCGTTCAAATTCATTCTCATGCAATTCTTGCATGATATGATCTAGTCTCTTTGGTGTTTTCTTTTTGAGCCTGGCAAAGAACTTTTTGTTTTCGTTATGTTTATCTTTGGCCAGTCGCGGCAATTGATCTATGAATTCTTGCATAATGGCAAAATTACAATTTACAAGTTACCTATGAGCAGTATACATAAAGATATCTTTGGAGAAGCTATAAAAGATTTCTATCATCAAAATTACACCGAAGATATAGTGGTGCATGCCCCAGATTTTGAAAACGATAGTATCCCTATCCCTTATTTATTTAGATCGTATGATGAAATGCCCAAAATAGAGCAAAAAGCATTAGAACTATCTTTTGGAAAGGTATTGGATGTAGGTTGCGGAGCAGGAAGCCATAGTTTGTTTCTTCAAAATGAAAAAAAACTTGATGTTACCGCTATAGATATTTCTGAAGGCGCTATAGAAATAGCCAAAAAACGAGGTTTACAACATACTCTCGTTCAAGATATTTATGATCATAAAGCAAAGTATGATACCTTATTGTTTCTTATGAATGGTAGCGGAATTATTGGAAAACTAACCCAGATTGATCGTTTTTTTACGCATATAAAAACAGTATTGGCTCCAGGTGGTCAACTACTTATGGACTCATCAGACATTTCTTATTTATTTACCGATGATGAGGGTGGTTTTTGGGTAGATGCTAGCGCTGGTTATTATGGCGAAATGCAATATAAAATGAGTTATAAAAAGCTAACTTCAGATTGGTTTGATTGGTTATATATTGATTATAACACGCTCCAAAACGCTGCCAATGCGCATGGTTTTTTATGTGAATTGTTATTAGAAGGAAAAAATAACGACTATTTAGCCAGGATTACTTTAGCAAACCTTTAGTAATGGTATAATCTTTGTGGCTATATCTGCTTTATTACACTTTACTTTTAAAAGTGTTTAAAACAGTATCGTAACTAAAAAAATAAATCTCGTGCAAATCACCAAATTTTTCTCATACCTCTTATTCTCTTCTTTTATTTTAATTAGCTGTTCAGACGATGATGACAACAACCCAATAGATAGTGCAATACAGATAGAGAACCGACAACCTTTAGGGAGTTCGGCAAATGCACTTTTAAGCGGCGGTACTTTTACTGGTTTAACTGTTGAAATGGTTTCTGTACAAGGGTTCGAACCCACTACAACCGCAGTAAATGCTTTTAAACAATTTCTGGAAGACAGATTGTTTAAACCAGATGGCATCACTATTAATCAACGCTCTGTGCCCTCATCAAACACAGCACCTTTTTCTATTGAAGAAATTTCAGAAATTGAAAATAATACACGTACACTTTTTAATGCAGGTGATGAAATTACGGTCTATGTTTATTTTGCCGATGGTAGTAAAGAAGATGATACCAATGTACAAGTTACTTTGGGTACAGCTTATCGAAATACATCAATGGTTATTTATGAAGGTACGCTTCGTCAATTAAGCACAAGACCAAATGCTCCTTTATTGAGCACTATAGAAACGGCCACTTTAAATCATGAATTTGCGCATTTAATGGGGTTGGTAAATATCGGAACACCTTTACAATCTGATCATGAAGACCCAGAAGCAAGTGGCCATTGTAATGTACCTAGTTGTTTGATGGAAGCTGCCATACAATTTGGTAGTGGTATGATGGGCTTAGGTGATATGGTACCAGAGTTAGATGCCCAATGTATTGCAGATTTACAAGCAAATGGCGGTAGGTAATAAAAAAGCACCATCCATAGTTTATTCTGATGATGCTTTTAAAATTCACTCGCATTCCAAGCAAAAAACCTCTCAAGTTTAATTCATTGCTTTTACTTGTACATTAGCACTTGATAGTTTTACTAATGCGAATGCTCCAACTGCCATAACAATATCTCTAACGGCTACATCAATATATTGCCCACTAAACACCAAGGTTACTGCTAAAGCCAATAACCACCCCATAACAACGTATCCTCCTATTTTTGGTCGAGTAAGCACCAAGATTCCGGCTATAACTTCTATCACTCCTACAACCATCATAAATATTTCTGCATTGATTGGCAACATATCGACAATACTAGCAGACAAATACATACTCCAATCTGTAAGAATATTTGTAAACTTATCTAATCCAGCTACAATCGGTACTATGCCGTAGGTATATTTTAACAGGCTGACAACTGTATTTATTTGTGCATTCATTACATTTTATATTTTTAGTTATTCCATTTTTAGATAAAAAACAATACAATTGGTTACAAAACTTTGTAACTTTTTAGGAGTTTTTTAATCTAAAGGGTAAATAAAAAACTATGGAACGGATTAAAATCAATGACTATAGAACACATAAAATATCAGATTTTGATGTAATCTCCCGGATTCATTCTGGCGAAAAAGAGTTGTATGAAATTTTGTTGCGCAGAAATAATCAAAAGTTATTTAGAGTGGTAAGAAGTTATATCAATGATCTCGAAGAAATTGAGGACATTATGCAAAATACTTACTTAAAGGCATACGAAAAATTGCATCAATTTAAATACAATGCTCAATTTTCTACATGGCTTTTAAGAATTGGGATTAACGAAACTCTTGCGCGCCTCAAAGCCAAAACAAAATACATTGATCTTCATCTTTCAGAAAACTATACATCAAATCTAATCCTAGAAATCCCAGATAGCGAACAGTTAAACCCAGAAATGAAAATGATCAGACAGGAGGCAAAACAAACACTTGAGAAAGCTATCGATACATTAGATGTAAAATATAGAACCGTTTACATCCTAAGAGAAATCGAAGGCATGAATATAGCCGAAGTGTCAAACTGTTTAGGACTTACTACATCCAATGTAAAAGTTCGTCTTCATCGTGCAAAAGAAATGATTCGAGAAGAGTTATATGAGATTTCTATCAAAACCGATATTTTCGAATTTGGATTTAATAAATGTGATCGTCTTGTAGAGCGTGTAATGAAAACTATTTAGTATCGTTACCAAACACTTTTTCGCCATCGATATAGGTAGCTTGTACCTTTACATTTGGAATTTTATCTTCATCAATTTCCATAACATCCTCTTCAAGGATCACAAAATCTGCTACTTTACCTATTGTAATACTTCCTTTTTCGGTTTCTTCAAAATTACTATATGCTGCCCACAAAGTCATTCCCTTTAGGGTTTCTTCTCGGGTTAAAGCATCTTGTTTCTGAAAACCTCCTTTGGGATATTGTTTTAAATCTTTACGCGCAACTGCAGCATAAAATGTATAGAAAGGGCTTACATGTTCTACCGGATAATCAGTTCCCAGAGCAATTTTGCCTGTTTTTTCCAACAGTTTTTTATAGGCATATGCTCCTTTTATACGTTCTTCTCCTAATCGTTCATCTGCCCAATACATATCACTAGTTGCATGGGTGGGTTGCACACTCATCACCAGGTTATCGTTAAGATTTTCAAACTCTTCGGGAGCTACGACTTGAGCATGCTCTACTCGCCATCTACGATTTGATTTATTTTGAAGCACTTCGGTATAGGTATTCATGACCACTGCATTGGCCGAATCTCCTATAGCATGTGTATTCATTTGAAAAGCAGAACCCGCCAATCGCTTAGCCAGAGTTTTAAAATCATCTACACCAATAACCATTGCACCATGATGCTCGTCTTGATCACTATAAGGTTGTTTTAATACAGCCCCTCTCGACCCTAAGGCTCCGTCTGCATATACTTTAAACGAAGATACGTTTAACCTATCAGTCTTATACACTCCCTCTTTTAGGTAATAATCAACATACTCGGGCACATTACTTATCATAGCATACATCCTAATTTTAAGCTCCTTTGCTTTTTGCAAACTATCTACTATACGTATTACCTCAGGACTTAATCCTGCATCATCAACAGTTGTTAACCCATATCCAAAATTAATACTTTGGGCATCCTTTAACCCTTGCACTTGTTCAGCTACTGTGGGTTGGGGTATAATTTTATTCACCATTCCCATTGGCGTATCCACCAATACACCAGTAAGTTTTCCGTCTTTAACGATAACTTCTCCTCCCGGGACTTTGGTATCGACAGTAATCCCAGCCATATCCAATGCTTTTTGATTTGCCAACATAGCATGACCATCCACCCTTTTTACCGCCACAGGCGTATCAGGAAATAGGCTATCTAACTTTTCTTTGGTAGGAAATTCTTTTATCTCCCAATCATTTTGATCCCAACCTCTTCCTGTAATGAAGGCTACATTCTTCTTTTTTTGAAATTTGACTATACGATCTAGCACTTCGTCATAGCTTTTGGTACCCATAAGATCAACCTTTTGTAGTTGCATACCCAAACCATAAAAATGACAATGTGCATCAATAAGTCCTGGTACAATTGTTTTACCCTTAGCATCAATCGTTGTGGTAGCATTATACTTTTTAAGAATATCTTCATTTGTACCAACGGCTACAAATTTACCTTCTTGAATAGCAAAAGCCTCGGCTTTTGGTTGCGTATCATCTACAGTATAGACATTTGCATTGGTAACAACCAGATCGGCCGGCGTGGGTTGTTGACAAGAAATAAAAAGTGAAATACTAATGAGTAAAAAAGCAAACTTTTGCATGATGTAGTTGAGTTAATTTGTGTTTACAAGGTCTAAAAATAGGGATATCTATATCGCAAAGGGGTTAAGGTTTTCTTAATAAAATATGGTTACAATTAAACTAGACTACCTTTTATTGATTCGCTAAGAGTTTAGGTTAATATCCCCCTAATCAAACTCCAGAAAATTCCCCTATCAAAAAGGGATATAATCCCCTGAGAACCTTTCCATTATTTACATTAGGTTTGCCAGTGTAATCGTATTGATAAAAATCATATCATTATAAATCATGACATATCATCTGCAAATAACTCAGATGAAACTAAGCAGTAATCGTCATACTCGCAATAAAAACCGCTTTTCGGCGGTTTTTTTAATGATACAAAACGCAACCGATTTAAAAAAAAGCATCTACTACATACACATCAATTCTAAAATCATGATTCGTTATACATTACTTGTTTTGCTGGTTTTCTCTTTGTTTTCATGTTCAAGCGATGATGATAATAGCCCTTCGAACCTAATAGGTAAATGGCGTTTGTATGAACAGTTGGCTGACCCTGGAGATGGTAGCGGTACCTTCAGACCAATTGATAGTGATAAAACATTAGAGTTTTTTGCCAATGGAGTGATCACCTCTCAAAACGGTTCTTTATGCGAACCCTATTCTACTGAGCAAATTACAACAGGCACCTATTCTGTACCAGAAAATAACATAACTACAAATTGTCAAAATCCAAGTATTACTACTATCTCTTTTGAAATAGTCGGTACCGATCTGATTCTTAATTTTGTCTCTATTGAGGGGTTTTCTCAAAAATTCAGAAAGATTTTATAAGCTCATTGACATACTTTTGAACATCCATTTTCGAAAACAATTATGCTATTTGATCTAGATAGTATAGTTATTTTTAATACGTATTCTCAAAAAAACTATTAGCTTTACAAAAACCGTTCAGCCAACTTAACACATGACAGAACTTAAAGAAAAATATGGATTCCCTCTTTTTACGAAAGAGACGAATCTGGTGTATTTAAGTCACGAGAGAAAACTTATAATATCCGACCTTTGGGCATTTTGGGATTATGTTATTAAGAAGAAAAACACTGATAAAAAATTCTTACTCTCATTATTAGAACAGGCTAAAAATTTTTACAATGCTGCAGAAAATGCTCCTCTAAGTACTAAACCTTTGTTATTTTATTATTCATTTCTAAATCTCGCAAAAATTGTATTAAATCTTGAATACAATTATGGTGAAAGAATTCATTATCTACACGGGATTAGCGAACGTAACCATAATTCTTTCAGAAGAAGTGGTATTACTTTACAACCCATCGAAAAAGGTAAAATAAAGGTAGCCTCTGAGTTATATAAATTATTTAATGGTGTAACTATAGACACAAATACTACTATAAATCTTAAAAGTTTACTTTCGCATAATGTAGGAATTCATAGAGCATACAGCGAGATATATAGGCAAAATGAAGCTTTTTGTAAATTATCTAATGTTGAGTATTTCAAGAATGGAATGCAAATTGGCATGAAAGCCAAAATACAATGCGATGGTCGAGATATTACCACTCTTAAAAATCTAGGGTATACTATCGAAAAAATTGACAATATCCCTTATATAATCGAAACATTACAAACGAGTCGATATCACCCAGCGCGTGAAGATTACCATTCTTTATCACAACAAATCCTGGCCAAAGGAATTTGGTATTATGTTGGAGATAATGGGTACACGATGTACTTATCAAAACAAAAGCAACATCGCTACCCTACAGAAATGATTATTTATTGGACTATCTTTTATCTAGGGTCGATCACAAGATATCGTCCTAATCTTTTTAAGGAAATATTTAATGATATGGAGCAATGGTTGATGAGTGAATTTTTAACCACACAACCCAAACAATTCCTATATTTAACCACTGCAAAAATGTTAGGACAAAAAGTTATGAAAGCCTATACTAGTTTTTAATAAATACACTCCGTAATCAAACCAAATTTGGGCTATGAAATTTGATAATTATTCTATACGATTACTAACAGTCGAGGATTTGAAACCTTATTTTAAACTTGTAGAAAAGAATAGATCAAGGCTCGAAGATTTTTTCACAGGAACGGTTTCCAAAACACAAACGCTGGAGGACACAAAGACATTTCTTGTTGAAATTACAGAATTAGTTAAAAACAAAAAATATTTCCCTTATATCATTATCGATAATTCTACTGGTACTATAATTGGTTTTTTGGACTTAAAGAATATCGATTGGAATATTCCAAAATCCGAATTAGGTTGTTATATCGATAAAGACTATTCTGGTAAAGGGATAACATCAAAGGCTTTTCAGCTGTTTTGCGATTTTTGTTTTACAGAGTATAATTTCAAAAAACTTTTTCTAAGAACGCATGCAAGTAATCATTCTGCGAGAAAGGTTGCCGAAAAGTGCGGTTTCGAAATCGAAGGAACTATACGATGCGATTATAAAACCACTTCTGGAGAAATTGTGGATCTTATCTATTATGGTAAATTGAATTAGGTCAATCTACCATTATCTAGGCTTTATTATGTATCCTCTATGAAAAACAATTATTTTGCCGACACTCTTGATCTCATGATCATGAATACATAACAAAAAAGCGCTCAAATTGTAATTTGAGCGCTTTTCTAAATTTAATTTAAGTGATTACTACTTATTTTGAGCAATCCAAGTATTAATTTTATCTTCCAAAAGTGCTAAAGGCACACAACCCGTTTCTAGTACCTGGTTATGAAATTTGCGGATATCAAATTTATCACCCAATGCTTGTTCTGCTTTTGCTCTAAGCTCTCTTATCTTAAGCTGTCCAATCTTGTAAGATAATGCTTGTCCTGGATTTGCCATATATCTCTCGATTTCTGAAGTAATACCTGCTTCAGACTCTGCTTCGTTATCCAAAGAATATTGAATAGCTTGTTCTCTGGTCCAACCTTTGGAATGTAGTCCCGTATCAACTACCAAACGCACTGCACGGTGCATTTCTGCACCAAGCATCCCAAAATATTGATACGGATCGGTATATAAACCTAGTTCTTTCCCCAAAGACTCGCTGTATAGCGCCCATCCTTCTCCATAACCACTATACCATAGCGTTTTTCTAAACTTTGGTAGTTCTTCACTTTCTTGAGTTAGCGAGATCTGATAATGATGCCCAGGAATTGCTTCATGCAAAAACAAGGATTCATCACTATAGGTATTATATTGAGTCACTTCTGGGATTGGTGTATAAAAAATCCCAGGTCGTGTACCATCAAGTGATCCTGGATTATATTCTGCACTAGCCGATTTTTCTCTAAAGGCTTCGGTACGTCTTACTTCAAAAGGAGTCTTTGGCTTTACATCAAATAGTTTCTCGATCTGTGGTTTCATACGATCATGAATCGCATTAAAATTGTCTATAACTTGTTGAGGCTCTGTAAAAGGCATTAACTTTTTATTGTTACGCACATGATTAAAAAATGATTTCAAATCTCCTTTAAAGCCAACTTGTTCCTTTATTTTTTCCATTTCGGAAGAAATACGCGCAACCTCAGACAACCCAAGTTTATGAATTTGATCTGCCGTCATATTGGTTGTAGTATATAGTTTAATTTGATAGTTGTAAAAGTTTTCTCCGTTAGGAATATCAGCAATCCCCGAGCTTGTTCTACCCGCATTCAAATAATCTGTACTCATAAATGTATGTAATGATTTATAAGTAGGTATGATCTTTTCTGAAACCATTTTTGTATATGCCTCGGTAAGTTGTTTTTTGTCCTCGTCAGAAAAATTTTCAGGAAAGTTTTTTACGGGTGTATAAAACAAATGTTTGTCCAGATCCTCTACCGTTAAGGCTTCTAACTGCGGTAATACTTTTACAATCAAAGATTTTGGAAGCACATAGCCCGATACCATTCCTTCTTTCATTTTTGCCTCTGCTGATGTCATCCATTCCAGATAACCTTCTAATCTTTTTAACCAATTATTATAATCCTCAACTGTTTTAAAAGGTTGTGCACTTGCACCGCTAGCTAATTGCCCCGCTACCAAATTAATCGACCACATTTGATCAATAGGAAAGTAATCTGATTTAAAATTGAAAGCTTCCAAATTCATATCGCATTCCCATTTCAGGATTGCTTTAGTCATTTTTTCACTCTCTGATAAAGAGGCATCATCAAATTGAGAAAGCGCTTCTTTATACTTATTATAATATGCCTTTACCTTATTTACAGTTTCATCTGCCAATGGATTAGGAAACTGATCATTAAACCTATTATCCCCAGCAAAAGTTGCTTGTACAGGGTTAAGCTGTAAACCTTCTTCATAATAGGCATCGAGCATTTGGCTAAATTTAGCACTACTATCAACATCGGCCTCAGGTTCTTTGTTACTTACTTCTTTTTTACATGCCGTAAAAGAGAGTATTAGGCAAGATGCAATAAGCATTTTTTGTATCATGGTGTACTACGTTTTTGTTTGCATAGCAAATCTAACAGATTAGATGTTTAAAACAAATAATTAAACTTGAAGTTCTACTTTCTTGAGCGAAGCAGTGCAATCTCGTTTAGTTTTTCTCTTTATTACTTAATAAAATTACAGTTCTTTGTACTATAATTTTTGAAAAGAGCTTACCTATTAGCTTGCCAATTATTGCACCTACAAAAACAAACATCATTAGATTAAAAGCAAGGTGTTTAAAGGGAAAATTGGTTTCAAAAACGCTATCTACTATTAAAAAAACTATCACACTAATTATTGCGCCTATTTTCCCTTCATAACACCCGCATGTTTTGAGGTTTTTTATAATTCTATTTGAATAAAATATATTCTCTGTTTCAGACAAAAAAGGAAGTTTAAGTCTAAAATTTACATCAGATTTTTTAATAAAATCCTTGAGAGAACGAATCTCCATTATTACTATTGTATCCTGCATAATGATCTATTAAATGAATACACAATGTTTAGAACTTCTAAACCATGCTCTTTGAAATGCACTCATGGTACTACCCGCTCTTGTACTATCAGGAAACATTAGATTTTGGATGTTTTCGCTATGCGTTAGTGCACACGCATGACCGATTTCATGAGCAATTGTATCTGGTGGTGTACTGGTTAGGTTACCTGCTTCTATAGTAACATAATTATGCGTAGATGAAAAACTACAACCTACGGTTGTTGGCGGTTGAATGTCGCTTACTACAAATACCATTATTTCTGAAGCATATCCCACTACTCTGTTAAATCCATTTTCAAAGCCACAATCGGCGCTTACAAATTCGAAATGTGCTCCTTGTATACCCAATAAGTCTGCAAAAAAACCTGAAGAACCACAATCAATAGTTTGAGCTTCGGTTGGTGTGGATAATTGCGGAGTGCACGTACCCGTATATATTAATTGTACATTACATTCTCTTAAAAAAATTTGTCTGGCTAATGTGATACTAGGCATTATGGCTGCCTCATTTGTGAGCGGAACCCCATTAGCATTTAAAATAACTCCTTTAACGTATATTTTCTTAGGAATCATAACCCCAGCAAGAGATAATAGTAAATCGGGAATTGATGCTAATCTGAGTATAATATCTGTCACCCAATTTAAAATAGCCCGGATGATACCTCCTATTACAGGAATACTAAGAATTAAATTAACTACTGCAGCAACTATATCCAATACTATAGCAATTATAGTACACACTAATTCTGTTACAAGTTTGGTAACTGTTACAGTTACCCAAACTACTACTCTCACAAAAAAAGTAACCAAGAAACAAAACCATTTATTACAACATAAACACCACCAATTGCAGGGTTGTTCTCTACAACGTCTTTCGGTTCTTTCTACCCATTCCTCTAGTGGTCTTTGAACATTCTCGGTTACCCAACGACTAATTTCTCTACATACTCTCATGTCTTATCTCTTTAGGTTTATACATATTAAGATCCTATAAAATACCTGTGGCATCTTATCTTGTTCTTCTTAATATTAAAACCGCAAAAAGGTTAACATGATGTTTTCAAAATACTTGTTCTCGCTTTAAATAAAATCGACGCAATTGATTAATAATCCTTAGTGTACTGCACTTTTTCGGTAAGTATAATAGCTTTTTTACCTTTTTCGGTAAGAAACTTTGTTTTGAGCGTTACTCTTTCTTTAAGTCTTTGAAAGAAAACCACAAAATGCAAATGAGGTCCTGTCGCCCAACCTACATCACCGCTAGATCCAATAAGCTCTCCTTTTTTGATAGTATCTCCTTCTTCGACCCTCGATCCATTTTTCTTTATATGGGTATACTCGGCAAAGGTACCATCACTATGATAGACCAATATAAAATTATTGAATTTAGCACATTCTGAAGTGGTACAACTTTTTTCAAAGCTCTCTTCTACCTGGATAACAACACCATCTCTAGCTGCATATATCCCGGTACCAATTGGCATTTTAAAATCAAGAGCATATTCGTCCTGATGAGAAATAGTACCATTATATCCTTGCGAAAGCCAAAAAGTAGCACCTTTCTTAAAGGGCAAGTGATATTCATAATCGGTATCATATTTCTTTAAGGTATGATTGCCATGATTATATGTAGATTCATATCCTAGTTTTATTCTTTTCTTTCGATCAATGACTACTAAATCTGATATGGTAAATTTTTTGGTTCTTGCAGGAACTACAAAGACCTTATTATTCCCATTACTGGATTCGAGGTTTTCTAACCTGAAATTCATTAATACAGAAACGGGGCTATGCTCATCATTATCTGCTCGGATTATAAAACCATTTTCTGTTTCTTCATGATAAAGTTTAAAGTTTTTTTGAGAATACATTTCAAAAGAAAGAAATCCTAAAAGAAGAAGTATAATGATTTTCATAGGAGTAATTTTTATTAAAATACAACAAAAATTATACCTGAAACAATTTTTAACGATATGAAAACTCATAAAGGAGCTATTATTAATAATCAAACTTATAGGTCACCCCTCCTAAAATTTGAATATCCTGTACCGGAAAATTAACCCAGCGCTCATAATTTTCTCCTGCCAGGTTATTTCCTTTAACAAAGAAAGATAGCTGATCGTTTAATCGATATCCAAAATTTACATTTGCATCAAAATAACTATCAAGTGTTATAGTTGGCACGGGAGAAGTTGGTAACGCCACTATAGCGTTATTAATATCTTTACGCTCTCCTACATAAAATAGTTGCGCTCCTAAAAACCACTGTTTATTGATTTGATAATCCAAAAGTACAGAAGCTTTAATTTCTGGCAGATTCCAGGCCTCTTGCTCATCTTCACTTTCATAATTAAAATACTCTGCCGTTGCTCCTAATTTAAATTTTTTATTTATTTCAAAATTAAGCTCTCCATATCCCGATATTGTGACTACATCATCATAGCGGTATGAAAATGAATTACCGTGATCGTATCCCTGTAATGGAATCACTGCTCTAGTATTATTTACAAATAGAGGTTTTTCATCTTCAGAAACATAGCTTCCTCTAAAATTGTAACTTACTACTTCAGATATTTTACCTTTCAATCCAAAATAAGCATCATATAACGTGTTAGTAGGTTCAATCACCAATGTAGGAGAAATAAAAGGATTTTGTGACACAGCATTTCTGTAGGTATTTTGGTGTAATTCTCCTTCAAGTCCCCCATAGGCAATTACATTATCATCAAGAAGTCTATAGGAAGCCGTAATTTTTGGGTAAATAAAGAAATCGTTATCACTGTTTTGTGTATCTATACTATAATAAATTGCAGCTCCCAAATTGAGTGTAAGATTATCTCTCAGGATTACCAAACCGGGATTTACCCCTAGATTAAGAATACCATATTTATTGGGAGTTTGTAATACTTGATCAATATCCCGATCAAAACTACCATTTAGATAATCTACAATAAAATTGGTCGTAATTAAAGAGTTTCCTACCTCGAACTCAAAAGTAGGTTTAGCTACAATATGATGTTCTACAGAACTTAAAGCATCTCCAAAAAACTGATATGTTAAGGTCGCTCGTTTAAAATATAAATCATCAAATTGGAGTTTTCCTCCAAGTTTTCCTCCAAAGTAATTTTGCTGAGGGTCAATAGCATTAATTTGCTCTGAAGTTAATGCAGGAATTTCTGGCAACCCATACCAATTATACAATTGATGTTCTGCTCCTATTTCTATCCCATACGTATAATCTCGGTTACGAGATGTATAATTAAAGTCTAAAGACGTATTATAAAACTTATCATCCAGTTGCACCTCATCAATCCCACCCTGAGAAGAATTGTGATGTAAGTACAGCCCTATATTATCAGATCTATTTATCTGAAAATTACTATAAAACTCTGCTAATACTGATGTGAAGTTTCCAAAGCCTAAAGTAGCATAGTTATCAAAGATTTTTATAGGTTTAGGTCTATCAATATTTGCTGCTCGTCCTTTGGCCGGAGTATAAGTCGATGCTACTGGAACAGAGAAAATACTATAACGAATTTGCTTTTTTTGCTGTGCAATAGAATCATTAAGTATAGGCGTAGATTTTATTTTAAACGCATCACTGATTGTTGGTGTATATGCTTTTACAATAACCACTCGCTCTGTTTCGAGGGTTTCAGTCTCCTTTTCTTGAGCCGTAATTCCCCAACTCACAGCACTTAAACAGACAAAAGGGAGTACTTTCTTAAAATATCTAATCATAAGATACAAATCGTTTTAAAACTTGTTATTATTGTTCGGTTTGGATGGATGAATTAGTTTTTGCCTCTTCGGCTTTGATTTTTTTAAGTTCTGTTGTTGCCTCGTCTACTACATCTGGAAAGTCAGAAAAGTTTTTAATTACACTTTCTAGTATATAGGTAGCTTGATATGCATCTTTAAGACCATAAAAATTCTTGGCCATTAACACTAACCCTTTAGAACCGTATAATCGATATCCAGAGTAGTCTTTGGCCAATTTTTGAATGATTGTGTTAGACGCTTTATAATTATTATTCAAGTTCTTAAAATATGCATTGTAATACAGTGCTTCTGCAGCCAATTCTCCGGTGGCAATTTTCTGAACCTCAGCATAAGCACTTGCTGCACGCTTAAGGTCATTAGTTTGTAATGCCGCTCTAGCAGTAAATATTTTAGCATCACTTTTTACATCGTTTTGAATTTTGGGATTAGCCAAAACTTTATCCGCATAATCAATTGTTTTTTGGTAATTAAGTAATTGATAATGAGATTTCATCAAATTGGATTGCGCAAAAACAATATTTTGAGGATAATCGGCATCACTTTCTAATCTTTCTAAAACAGGAATTGCCTTTTCGTAATTACGATTCTCTAAATGTACTTGAGATAGTCTTGCCAATGCTTGTTCTGTAAACTCTGTTCTATCGTTTTGGAGAACAAATTCATAATGTGGTATGGTATTATCTTTTTCTCCTCTTTTGAAATACAGTTGTGCCAAATGGAAATGACTTTTTAAAGCATGTAATCCATTAGGAAATTCGCTTAAATATTTCTCAAAACCATTTATAGCGGCATTATCATTATTTTCTAAAAACTGTTTTTCTGCTGCCTCAAAAGAAGTATTATCCAGATCCGCATCACTTACATCTACAAAACTTAGTCCTTTTACCCAAGATGCATACTCATCTGTCCTCCCTAAATCAACATAAATCAATCTAGCCGTATTAACCGCTTGAACCGCTTCATCGGTTCCAGGAAAATCAGCTACAACCCTTTTAAACTTGGACAATGCTCTATTTCCTTGATCCGCATTATAAAATACCAAACCTTGTTTAAGTAAAGCTTTTGGCACATAAGAACTTCTGGGCACTTCTCTTATCAATCGATCATAAGCACCAACCCCTTGTTCAGTTTTGTTTTCGGAGATATACACATCCCCTAGTGCAAACATAGCATCATCTCGGTATGTGGATCTTGGATATTTTTTAAGAAACATCTCAAGATCACTAATCTTTTGATTATGTTTATTTACAAAACCATAACTAATTGCTTTTTGATAATGCGCATAATCAGCATCAGGCCCATTTTGCTTAATTGCCTTGTTATACGCTTCCATAGCCGGCCAATACTTACTCGATATAAAATAACTATCTCCTAGCCTTAAATACGTATCTGTTTGCCTTGTTTCGTCAACATCATTCTTTTTTGAGAAATCTTCAAAGTATTTTGCTGCTTGAGGATACTGTTTCAACTTAAAATAGGTATATCCCAAATTATAATCAATATGACCATATTCACTAGTTGAAGATCCACCTGCGCTATTCTCAAATTCTTTAAAACCAATCAAAGCTTCATCAAAATCATTAAGCAGATAAAAACTTTCTGCTTTCCAGTACAGAGCTCTTGAAGTAAAAACTGGATCCACTTGTTCTTGTAAGGACTTGTCTAAGTATATAATTGCCTGGTTATAATCATTTTCGTTATACAATTCGACTCCTCGATAAAAAGCTACTTTTTGATACACAGCTTTATCAGCATAGTTTCTACTTCCTTCAAGCAGATCCATAGCTTCTTTATAATTTTTGGAGGTGATGTAAGAACTGATCAATAACTCTTTAATTTCATCCTTATGTTCTGTATTAGAATAGGTTTCTAAAAAAGTCAGCAATACTTTGGGAGCACTCTCATAAGAGTTCCCTATTTCGTAACTCAATTTAGCATAATTATACATCGCATCTTCTTTGATTTTCATTTCAAAATCCATTTCGGATGCATTCTTAAACGCATTTAATGCCTGTTGTTTCTGATCTGTTTTAAGGTATGATTCGGCTAGATGATAATATGCATTTTGAGCAGTGGCATTACGCCCATCCACAATTTTATTAAACTCTGCAATTGCATTTGGGTAATCTTTATTTTTATAATAAGCGTATCCTAGATAATAATAATCTGTATTATTCCATTTCCCTTTTCTGCCTCTATATCCTTTTAAATAAGGAATAGCTTTTTCATATTGACCCAAATTAAAATAACTCTCGCCAATAATTTTATTTAATTCAGATTTTTCTGAAGGTTTTGATTTTGGCAATTGCACTAATCCTTCATTGATAGCTTCCTCAAAATTTCCGGACTTAAAGTTCATATCACTCTGGAAATACGATAAATTTTTATTGTATTGATCCAGGTCTTTTACCTCATCAAATAACTTGTCGGCCTCTTTATAATTATCGCCTTCGTAGGCTATAAAACCAAGATAGTATTTCGCCTTAGCACCATACTCGGGAGAGTCTTGTACTTTATTTAAATATTTCTTGGCTTCATTAAAACGCTGAATTTTAAAATAAGCATAGCCATTATTAAAATTAAATTTTTCTTTTTGACTACGACTTAAGTTACCTTCATCTACTTTTTCATACCACTTTCGGGCATATGCATATTTTCCGTTATCAAAATAATACGTTGCAGCATCGAGGTATGCAGAGTTACGTTTGATACTCGTAGGATACTGCACTACAAATTCCTCTAGCAATTGATCCGCATCTTTTTGATTAAGCCATACTGCACAATTAGCCACATAATAAGAGCAATTTGCATCAATATTCTCGTCATCAACAATATCTCGAACCTTATCAAAAAGGTTTTGTGCAGCCAAAAACTGTTTATTATTGTATAACTCTAGCGCTTGGTTATACAATACTAATTCATTGGTATAAATTGCAGATTGCTGTGCCGATAATGTTCCATACAGGCCAATCACAAAAAGCATCGAAGAGATGTATTTGTTCATTTAAATAAGTATTACAATCAAAAGGTAAATATCGTTTCCCGCGAATAAATTTAGTGTTAAAGATAGCCTAATCTTCATAGTAATAACGAAAGATTTCGGAGATAATTACACCACACCTTATAATTATGAATTCTTTATGAGATAGTAAAAACAACTTTATAGTTACAAACTTTAAAAAATTACTGGATCCAAAGAAGTTGATAACTGGTTAAAATAATTATTTCAAAAAACGGTTATCAACGTATATTGGTTAAAAACTATTAGAATACTCAATTTTTTTAAACGAAAACTTTTTACTTTTACCATATCATACTAATTCAGAAAATCAAACTATGTCTAATACGGTATTAAGCCTTAAAGATGCATCCATCTATCAACGCGAAAGTTTAATTCTCTCAGATGTTAATGTAGAGGTAAATAAAGGTGATTTTGTATACCTTATTGGAAAAACTGGTACCGGAAAGAGTAGTTTTATGAAAACACTATATGGTGATCTTCCATTATTAGAAGGAGAAGGAAGTATTGTAGATTTTGACTTACCTACACTACAGGAAAATCAAATCCCTTTTTTACGTCGAAAATTAGGCATTGTATTTCAAGACTTTAAACTACTTAATGACAGAACCGTAAAAGGCAATCTTATGTTTGTCTTAAAAGCAACGGGTTGGATAGATGAAAAAGCTATGGAAAGTAAAATAGATGATGTTTTGGATAAGGTTGGAATGAAAACTAAGGATTTTAAGTTTCCATATCAATTATCTGGAGGAGAGCAACAACGAATCGCTATTGCCAGAGCACTACTTAATGATCCAGAATTAATTTTGGCCGATGAACCTACAGGAAATCTTGATCCGCAAACATCGGTTGAAGTTATGGAGGTATTACAGGATATTAATAAAAATGGAAACACTATTCTTATGGCAACGCATGACTATGCGCTACTACTCAAGTATCCTTCAAAAACTCTAAAATGTGACGGAAACAAAGTTTTTGAGGTAGTACAAAGAAAAGGATAACTGCTATTACACATTATTCTAAGGAATCTTAAAAAAAGTCGTATACTCATCTCTTACAACTAAAGTATCCAAAACTATTGATTTTATTCATTTTTTCGCATTTAATCGATAAAAAAATGTATTTTACCGATTATTTGTTGGTTTTTACAAGTTTCCGCACCTTACTTCTTCTTACATTTGCATCATAGAAATAAAGAAATCATTAATGGCAATTTGCCCCCACAATAAAAAGCCTATAATGAATTACCCCAAAGTATTGAATTAGCCCCAAATTCATACCCCAAAAAATTACCCCAAAATATCGATAAAAACCCGAGACCTACTCTCGGGTTTTTTATGATTTTAAGTGTTATTTCTTCCTTTTTTACACTCTTAAAATTTTGATAAAAAATATATCTTAATCAAGTTTGGCCCGGTTACTGCATATTATATAGCAAGGATATATTGTATCCTTTAAAAAAAGGTTTAATGGGGAATAATTAAAAACAAATGTGTTATGAAGTTATTTTATGGAATTATGATTATAGATCTTAAAGCACTTAGACAATTCTTAAAACAATTACCTGGTGCTAGTAGATATGCAATGAAGAGGTAGTATTTTTTTTTGCAATAAGAATGAACTACAAAGAAGTTGCTAAAAAAACAGAAAATAAATAGTAACAAGAACTTAGTTTTGAGCACTATAGTGTATAGGGGGAATTATTATTAATATTTCTGTTTTTATAGATAATGTATATAAAAGTTATACAGCATTGATACGGATAATTTGAAATTTTATAATTAGAGGTATTAAATAATAGGTAATCTTTTAAAAATTAGTATTAACAAAAAAGGGGGAATTATGAAATCATTTTACAAATTCACGATTATTGACTTTAAGGCGTTAAAAAGTCTTTTAAAGTTTTTGCCAGAAGGTAGCGGATATGCTTTAAGAAAGTAATATTTTTTAAGAAGCTTATTTGATAAAGAAAATTAGAACAAAAAAACCGAGCCTAGGCTCGGTTTTTTAACTTGATAAACAATAGGTTATCAAACAATTTTATTTCGTTTACGCTCAACCTCGGTCAAAAACACTTTTCTTAACCTAAGATAGTTTGGCGTAACTTCTACATACTCATCTTTTTGAATATATTCTAAAGCTTCTTCTAAAGAGAATTTAATTGCCGGAACAATTTTTGCCTTATCATCTGCTCCCGAAGAACGTACATTAGATAATTTCTTTGTTTTTGTGATATTCACAGTCATATCATCTCCTCGCGAGTTTTCTCCAATCACTTGTCCTTCATAAATATCCTCTCCCGGATCAACAAAAAACTTACCTCTATCCTGTAATTTATCAATAGAATATGGTATTGCTGTTCCTTTTTCCATAGATACCAAAGAACCATTAATACGTCCTGGGATATCGCCTTTTAAAGGTTGGTACTCTTTAAAACGGTGCGCCATGATCGCTTCTCCCGCAGTAGCGGTTAATAATTGGTTTCGCAGTCCGATAATCCCTCTAGAAGGAATCATAAACTCACATACCATACGATCACCTTTGGCTTCCATACTAAGCATTTCACCTTTACGTAGTGTTACCATCTCAACCGCTTTTCCTGAAACAGTCTCTGGAAGGTCGATTGTTAACTCTTCGATAGGTTCGCATTTAACACCGTCAATTTCTTTTATAATTACTTGTGGTTGTCCGATCTGTAGCTCATACCCCTCTCTTCTCATTGTTTCAATAAGAACGGATAAATGCAGTACTCCTCTACCAAAAACCATAAATTTATCCGCACTATCCGTATCATTAACACGTAACGCAAGGTTTTTTTCAAGTTCTTTTGCTAACCTCTCCTTAATATGTCTTGAGGTTACAAATTTTCCGTCTTTACCAAAGAAAGGCGAATCATTAATCGTAAACAGCATACTCATAGTAGGCTCATCTATTGCTATTGTTTTCAATCCTTCTGGATTTTCTATATCAGCAACAGTATCTCCAATTTCAAAACCTTCAAGTCCTACTAGAGCACAAATATCTCCAGCTTCAACCTTTTCTACTTTTCTTCTTCCTAATCCTTCAAAAGTATGAAGTTCTTTGATTCTAGATTTCTTTACAGATCCATCTCTTTTAACCAATGATATCTGCATACCTTCGGTCAACGTACCTCTTTGTAAACGCCCAATAGCTATACGTCCTGTAAATGATGAGAAATCTAATGATGTAATCAACATTTGTGGTGTACCTTCTTCAATTTTTGGTGCTGGTATATGTTCGATTACCATATCCAAAAGAGGTTCTATATTATCAGTTTCTTTTTGCCAATCTTCGCTCATCCAATTATTCTTGGCAGAACCATATACTGTTGGGAAATCTAATTGCCACTCTTCTGCACCTAATTCGAACATAAGATCAAATACCTTTTCGTGCACCTCATCTGGCGTACAATTTTCTTTATCAACCTTATTTACAACAACACAAGGTTTCAATCCAAGATCTATTGCTTTTTGTAATACAAAACGAGTTTGTGGCATTGGTCCTTCAAAAGCATCAACCAAAAGTAACACGCCATCGGCCATATTTAATACTCGCTCCACTTCTCCACCAAAATCGGCGTGACCAGGAGTATCGATAATATTAATTTTGGTTCCTTTGTAGGTTACAGAAACGTTTTTAGATGTAATTGTAATCCCTCTTTCACGTTCCAGATCATTATTATCTAGAATTAAATCACCAGTGTTTTCATTTTCACGAAATAATTGACAATGATACATAATCTTGTCTACCAAGGTAGTTTTACCATGATCAACGTGAGCAATTATTGCGATATTCTTTATAGCTGTCATAAACGCCTCGTTTTTAAGGGTGCAAAGGTACGAGTTATTTCGACAGGTTGTACATGAAAACTTAATTAATAAAAAAGCTTTATAATCAGGTCTACAAAACCTTCGTATAAAGCTCTTTATTCTAGGTGCCAAATTTTAGATGAAATAGACTACCTACCAAACGCCCATCCCAATCTAAAACCGACTATAGGTGTAACAAATGAATCATTATCATTAAATGCGTAACCTACCCCTAGTTCCAAACCTAAATTAAATCCCGAATTATATGTTCGTTGAAACCCCCAAACCGGACCTACTTGTCCTAAATAATCTGTAGCAAGTTCCAAATCTCCTATGATTGGATCTCCATTGGCAAAAAAAGTGGTCAAAGCTATATAATTACCCGAGTTTCCCGAAATGTTCTTTCCTTTAGCAACTCGTTTTTCAAAATTATAGTAGTAGCGGTATGCTCCTTCAAAAGTTAGAAATATACCATAATCCTCATCGTTATTGGATTTAACATAAGCCAACCCCGTTCCTAGTCTAAAATCTAAAGTTGCATTCTTACTTACCCCTACTTCATACTCCAATCCCGGAGTTAACAATAAATTTGCCTTAAACATATGATCCTCTACTCCACTTGTTGTGTTTTGAGCAGATATCAATGTTGCACTCAAAACAAAAATTAACGTAATAATGTTTTTCATCTTAATATATTTTGTGTTTTCTTTTAATGATGACGAATCAATTTATATATACACGTAACTACTTTTTAAAAAAATAGTTGATTTAAATAACCTCATCAGTTTTACATATTATAAATCAAGTTAATCATGCTTCTCATACTAAAAAGCATTATTTTTGCTTTTTTAAAAAACACCTATGGATCTTTCTAATATCAAAAACCTAAAACATCTTGATGCTAATAATTTCTTTCTTCTAGCTGGACCATGTGCTATTGAGGGAGAAGAGATGGCTTTACGAATTGCGGAAAAAGTGGTACATATCACTTCAAAATTAAAAATACCTTATGTTTTTAAAGGTTCTTTTAAAAAAGCAAATCGTAGTCGTATAGATAGTTTTACAGGAATTGGAAATGAAAAAGCACTAAAAATCTTACGTAAAGTGGGAGAAACTTTTGAAGTCCCTACGGTAACCGATATCCATGAAAATGAAGATGCTGCAATGGCTGCTGCCTATGTAGATATTTTGCAAATCCCAGCTTTTTTGGTACGTCAGACCGATCTTGTAGTAGCTGCTGCCAAAACGGGAAAAACGGTTAATTTAAAGAAAGGACAATTTATGAGTCCAGAAGCTATGCAACATGCTGTTAGGAAGGTAAAAGATAGTGGTAATGCTAATGCCATGATTACCGATAGAGGCACAATGTTTGGATACCAAGATATGATTGTAGATTTTAGAGGAATCCCTACCATGAAACAATATGGTACTACAGTATTAGATGTTACACATTCTTTACAACAACCCAATCAATCCAGTGGTGTTACTGGGGGACGACCAGATATGATAGAAACCATAGCTCGTGCTGGTATTGTTACTGGCGTAGATGGTTTGTTTATGGAAACACATTTTGACCCGGCCAATGCCAAAAGTGATGGAGCCAATATGTTACATCTGGATCATTTAGAGAAATTATTGAGTAATCTAGTTGCTATACGCCAAACGGTTAACCAGTTATAAACTTTTCGTTTCTATACCTATAGGCCTGTTCTAGAATTTCAATAAGGACATGATCATCAATATCTTCGATTTTATTATATCGAAGTGATTTGACATATTTTCTTTTATCAGACTCTAGTTTCTCTAAATGTTCGGTAAAATATTGTGCATTCCAGAAACCTACATCCACGTACCCTTTGGTGACATTAAGATAACAAACAGGGCTTTTACCTACATAATAAAAAGGCACTTTCCATTTAAATAGTAATTCTACATCTGGTAAAGTCGTTTCTATAACAACTTGTAAATGCAGTAGAATGGATTTAAACGGCTCTGATTGTTTCAAGATATATTCTTCGGCAGGGTTCATACTTCAAATGTACATTTTTGAAATATGATTTAAAACCAAAAAAGTTTTTCTATTTTTAGCTAATCAACACATATCCATTGTGATTACTTTATTTAGAAACATTCGAAAATCAACTATGACAAAAGGTAAAATCTTTAAGTATCTAGCATATGCTATTGGGGAAATTATTTTGGTAGTCATTGGGATCTTGATCGCAGTGCAAATTAATAACGTCAACGAAGCAAGAAAGCAAAACCTACAACTACAAGGTATATTCAAGAATATAACATATGATCTAAGTACCGATACAACAATTGTAAATAATTATATCAAAATCGAAGAAGAGGTGATCAAACAAAGTAAGCGTATTCTTAATAAAGAAATTACTGCAGAAAATTTTAAAGAATGTACATTATGCCCCAGCATAACTACTACATACAGACCGCTTACTATTAACATCAAGGGTTTTGAACAACTAAAAGAAGGGATCGATCAAAACACAAACGCCAAGGATTCTTTATCTACCGACATCACTCAGTTTTATACGATTTTCAAGGGTTTTATAGACTCTAGTAATGAAATGCTGAAAAACGAAACACTTAAAAATATTGAAGATTTCAAATCCTATGATTGGTTTGTTGATTGGACACAGGGAAAAACGACTACAGAAATGATTTCCTATTTTACCACCAGTGAGGATTACCGAAAAAAAGTTGCTTCTTATAACATTTTGGCCGCCAATAATCATCTGCAATATCTCAAGTCCTACAAACAAAACGCAGTCTATATTTTGGACAAAATTAATGAACGATTAGCAGAGTAAAACTCAAAAAAATAGTATGTTTTGAACTTCGTCTGCAAAATAAAAGTTTGCTTAATCAAAATATTTAATTTTACTTTGCATTTCAAAGTACTTTAAAAATGAGCACAGAAGAATACTTAAAAGACATTACCGAAATTAAGGACATGATGAGTAAATCATCTCGTTTTTTCTCCTTGAGTGGTTTATCTGGTATCATGGCGGGTATATATGCACTTATCGGTGCAGCCGTTGCCTATTATTTGGTAAGCATTAGTGGCAGAGATTATCTTATTCTTGATGGTAAGATTTTTAGATATATCCTACTGGATTTGGTTGCTGTAGCATTGTTAAGTATTATCACTGCCATTATATTAAGTACACGAAAGGCCAAAAAAAATAATGAGACGTTATGGACAGGCACTTCACGGAGGTTACTTATTGCTTTTTTAATCCCGCTTATTACTGGTGGTATGTATATCATGATAAAAATAGTTAGCAATCATTATGGGCTTACAGGCTCATTAATGCTTATTTTTTATGGGTTAGCTTTGGTAAATGCTTCTAAATACACCATAGGAAATGTAAAATATCTCGGATACATCGAAATTGTATTAGGTTTGATTTGTGCTGTATTTCCTGGGTATGGGTTTTGGTTTTGGGTTTTAGGTTTTGGCGTAATGCACATTGTATACGGAAGTCTTATTTATTTTAAACACGACCGATAAGTAAGAACAATAAAAAAATTCTATTTTACAGAAGTATCGTGGCATCCATGAAAAACATAATAGGAAATATAAACAAAGCATTTGATCATCGTATCCGACTAGGTATTATGTCGATATTAATGGTTAACGAATTTGCCGATTTTAAAATGCTGAAAGAACTCTTGGGAGCTACAGATGGGAACCTGGCCAGTCATACCAAAGCATTAGAGAAAGAAGAATACATCATTGTAGAGAAATCTTTTATTGGCAGAAAGCCAAATACAAGATACAGGACAACAAAAAAAGGCCGAGAAGCATTTAAAAAACATGTCGAAGCCATTGAAAAACTATTAAAACAATAACATATTTTTTTATCATTTTCACTTTGTATTTCAAAGTACTTTAAGCATTATTTATGAAAATTTTTCAGACTATAAACAAAAACGCCCTATTCATAGCGACAATTAGTTTTCTTATAGGAACACTATTATTGCTATCCTTTTTGATTTCTCAATCAAATACATTTTTGAGTATAGGGCTCTTTTACGTACTCATCGCCTTTGTATTTAACACAATTACCTTAATTGGACTTGTCATAAATTCGATAATCAACTACCAATATTATAAAGAAAACCTTATCACCATTTCACTCTTTTTACTCAATATCCCAATTACAATTGGATACATCATTCTTGTAGATAATAACCCCTTAAAAAATACGCTCTTATAATGGAAACGATTTATAGGCAACTACCCTTTATCAAAGGCATTGTGACTTCAATAGGTTTTGGACTTGCACTACTACTCATACGTATAATCAAAACAGACTCGGTTTATTACCTGTTTCTGGTTTGGAATTTATTTTTGGCTTGCGTTCCCTATGCCATTACCCTTCTCTTGAGTTTTGGTAAAGTAAATCGCTTTATTTTTTGGTCTGGTTTTATTATCTGGCTGGCGTTCTTACCTAACTCACCATATATCCTTACCGATTTACAACATATTAGACTTAGTACATTACAATCTGTTTGGTTTGATGTACTCCTGATCTTATCCTTTGCCATTAATGGTTTGATTATGGGATTTGCTTCTTTATGGATCATGCAAAAATTACTTTGCGAACGTTTTAGCAAAAAAACAACTCAAATCATTACCTATCTCATTCTCTTGTTGTGTGGTTTTGGGATCTATTTAGGCCGGGTCTTGCGATGGAATAGCTGGGATATTCTTCAAAACCCAATTGGCATTTTATCAGATATCCTAAAGAGAGTTTTATTTCCGATGCAACATATAAATACATGGGCATTTACAATAGGTTTTGGTGGTTTTCTAATCATTACCTACCGTTTAATCCAATATTATCATGAACAGAAATAATTAAACAATATACATACTACAAATTTTTTATACTATGGAAACTCAAAAACAAAAAAAGTCGTTCGGGCAATGGTTAAAGACCTCTATAACTGTTAGAATGCTGATGGTAGGAATACTAATTTTGGTATTACTGATTCCGCTATCATATATCAAAAACCTTATTCAAGAACGCTCCTTTAGGCAAGTAGAAGTTGTAAGAGAGATTAATCAAAAATGGGGTAATGAGGTATTATTATATGGACCCGTTTTAAAAATACCATATCAGATGCATAGTTTAAAAAAGAGTTGGGATGATAAAACCAAATCTTATATCGAAGAAGATCTTGTTACGATACGGTCTGCTTATTTTTTCCCAAATACACTAGATATAAACACTAATATAGAGTCTGAAACTTTGGGAAGAAGTATTTATGAATCTGTTGTGTATACAGCAGATATGAAAATCAAAGGTTCTTTTACTATACCCAATTTTGAAACCATAGATATTCTCGAAGAAGATATTTTATGGAATAAAGCAACAGTGATTATCAATTCTACCAACTTAAAAGGGATTAGAAGTAATCTAGAATTAAATATGGGAGGTGATCAATATCCATTACGATCACGATACACCCAAAATTCGTATACCAATACTCTAGAAACTAAATTCATAAAAGAAACTTCTCTACCCAAAGAAAGTGCAATTAACTTCGATTTAGATCTTGTCATCAATGGTAGTGAACAATTGCGTTTTATTCCTGTCGGTAGAGAAACCACAGTCTCTATGACCTCAAATTGGGCTTCACCAAGTTTTAATGGTAATTATTTACCAAATACTAAAACAAAAGAAATCTCTGAAAATGGTTTTAAAGCCAATTGGAAAGTTTTACAAATCAACAGAGAGTTCGAGCAAGAATTCTTTGGTGAGCTACCACAAATCGATTCCTCTGCTTTTGGTGTAAAATTACTTATCCCCGTAGATGAGTATCAAAAAAGTGAACGTGCAACAAAATATGGGTACCTGGTTATAGCACTTACTTTTTTGGTATTTTTTCTAATCCAAACGATAAGTAAAATAAATATTCATCCATTTCAATATTTGATGATTGGCCTTGCACTGACCATGTTTTATACCCTCTTAATTTCAATATCTGAGCATTCCAGTTTTTTGAAAGCCTATATTATAGCAGGGATTTCAGTAGTAGCACTTATCTCTATGTATTCTAAAGCGATACTAAAAAGTTTTAAGTTTATGAGTTTTATTGCGATCTCTCTTGCCGCTTTATACACCTTCATTTTCGTAATCATACAATTAGAGAACTATGCACTTCTTGTAGGGAGCATTGGGCTATTCTTAATCCTTGGAACCATCATGATGGTATCCAGAAAAATTGATTGGAAAAACGATTAATTAGTTAATTATTTTTAAAAGCCACATTTCAAATTTTTGAAGTGTGGCTTTTTTATCTACTTTTAGTTCGTTATAAACGTAAACCTATGAGAAGAATCATTTATAGTGGCATCATTATTTGTATTGCCTTTCAATTATTTTCCTGCAAATCAGAGACAAAAAACAATCAAAATCTGGTTAAAGAAGTCACTTTTACTAAAGAGGGAGAACTTTCTTTATTCACCGTTAATGACTCGATCACCTCTTTAATCACCAAATTAGATATAGAAATTGCAGACGATGATTATCAAATCCAAACTGGATTAATGTATCGTAAATCTATGCAACCAGACCGAGGGATGTTATTTATTTTCCCTGATGAATCACCACATTCTTTTTATATGAAGAATACCGAATTTCCGTTAGATATTATTTTCATAGATGCAAAACAAAAAGTAGTGAGTATCCAAAAAAATGCACGACCTTTTGATGAACGCTCATTACCATCTGATGGGCCTGCCAAATTTGTATTGGAAGTAAATGCAAAACTATCAGACACATGGCAACTTAAAAAAGGTGACTCTATCTCTTTTACAAAGATGTAATCTAGCAAATAACACACTATTTCGAAAAAAATAAAAAAAACCGTATTCTTAATTAGAATACGGCTTTTTATCTATATCAATGTAGTAAACTACGTTTACTATTCTTCTTCTTTCTTCTTCTTTTCTTTTAAACCTACTTTACTTACTGTATCATGCATGATCGGCGTAGCAATAAATAACGAAGAATACGTACCTACTAACACACCAATAATTAGAGAGAACATAAATCCTCGTAAAGGCGCAGCAAATATAAAGATTGCTACAAGTACTAATAACGTAGTTAACGAGGTATTTAATGTACGACTCAACGTACTATTTAACGCCCCATTTACATTTTTATCTAATGGCCATGTAGTATGTTCCTTGAAAAACTCTCTAATTCTATCAAATACTACCACGGTATCATTTAACGAATATCCAATAACCGTAAGTATCGCTGCAATAAATGCCTGGTCAATTTCCATGTTAAATGGCATAAATTTCCAGGTTAATGAGAATACTCCAAGCACTACAAGTACATCATGGAATACTGCCGCAACAGCTCCTAAACTAAACTGCCATCTTCTAAAACGCAATAGGATATACAAGAATACTACGATCAATGATCCTAATACAGACCAGAAAGCTGCTTGCTTAATATCATCGGCAATTGTAGGTCCAACCTTCATCGATGACATAATACCTACCTGTTTATCCTCATCACCATTTGCAAACTGATCATATGTTAATCCATCTGTCAAATAAGGCTTTAAGGCCTCAAACAATTTATTAGAAATTTCGGTATCGACAGCCGCTCCTGTTTCATTTACTTTATATTTCGTTGTAATTTTTAATTGGTTATTTGTAGATAATGTTTTTGCTTGGGCACTTCCAAACACGGCAACAAGGTCATTTTCTACAGTCGTAGGAACAACATCCTTTGCAAAACGAACGGTATATGTTCTACCTCCAACAAAATCAACACCATAATCCAAGTTATTGGTAAATAAAGACCCAACACCTGCCAAAATAATAACTCCAGAAATGACATATGCTATTTTTCTCTTTTTCAAGAAATCTATATTCACATTCTTAAATAAGTTTTTAGTCATTCCGGTCGAGAATGCAAGTTCTTTCCCATTTTTACCATATCCATCAATAAATAATCTCGTTACAAAAATGGCTGTAAATAATGAAGTAAGAATACCTATCAATAATGTAGTAGCAAAACCTTTAATAGGACCTGTACCAATAGTTAATAATATTAAACCTGTAAGACCAGTAGTAATGTTAGCATCAAGGATAGAAGATAATGCATTATTAAATCCATCTTTGATCGCATCTACTTGGGATTTTCCTTTTGCCAATTCTTCGCGAATCCTTTCAAATATTAACACGTTTGCATCCACAGACATACCAATGGTTAATACAATACCAGCGATACCAGGAAGTGTTAATACCGCTTTTAAACCGGCTAATACTCCAAAAATAAATAAGATATTCACTACTAATGCTACATCGGCAAAAACACCAGCTTTACCATAGTAGAATACCATCCATATCAAAATCAGTACTAATGCGATCGCAAAAGACATAGCTCCACTATCGATAGCTTCCTGCCCTAATGATGGCCCAACAATTTCATCCTGGATAATATCTGCAGATGCCGGTAATTTACCAGCTCTTAATACATTCGCTAAATCTTGTCCTTCTTCGATTGAAAAATCTCCTGTAATCTCACTTCTTCCTCCACTAATTGCTCCTGTAGTAACTCCTGGAGCAGAATACACAATATCATCAAGAACAATTGCTATTTGGCTTCTTTGACTAAATGCACGACCAGTCATTTCTTCCCATTTCTTTGCTCCTTTACCGTCCATTTGCATGGTAACAGTTACTTTACCAACCTGGTTATACTCTTGTCTGGCATCAGTAATAACACCACCACTCAATTCTGGATTATTATCACGATTACCTTTAATAGCGTATAAATCTATAATTTCAGAATCTTTAACAGGCTTACCCCAAGCAAATTTTGCATAACGTAACTCTTGCGGTAATAAAGCTCTTACTTCAGGATCATTAAGATATGCCATCATTTGATCAGCATTCTTCTTTTCTACAGAAAGAATTACCGGACCACCTTGACCACCTTGCTGAGCCATTAAATCGAATATTGGATTTACTTGAGTTTCAACAGCTGTAGAATCTTCAGCATCTTCTAATAAATCATCAACCACAGAATCGGCATCAGATTTTAAAGAATCTACTTGAGTAGAATCGGCTACTACTTCAGCAGTTTCTTCAACTTCAGTTTTAACTTCTTTTACTTTATCTAATCTTTCTTTTATCGCATTATTGGCAGTAAACAAGAAAGGAAAAATCTCTTCAGCTTTATACACATCCCAAAACTCTAGTTGAGCAGTACTCTGTAATAATGCTTTTACTCTAGTTACATCTTTGGCTCCTGGTAATTCTACCAAAATACGCCCTGATTCTCCCAAACGTTGAATGTTTGGTTGTGTTACCCCGAATTTATCAATACGCTTACGTAATACTTCGAAAGCCGAAGTTACAGATTCGTCAATTTTTCTTCTTAAAATAGGTTTAACAACGTCATTGGTCATTTCATAGGTGATATCATCACTCAGGTTCTTATTTGCAAAAACATCAGGTGAAGCTAACTTCGCATCTGGTATTTTCTCAAACTCTGTAAAGAAATCTTCTATATATGTGTTCTGACTATTCTTCTGAACCTCATCCGCGGCCAACAATGCTTGATTAAATGCTGGATCTTTAGAATTATTAGCAAGTCCTTCTAAAATGTCTTTTACCGAAATTTGAAGAATAACATTTATTCCTCCTTTAAGGTCAAGACCTTTATTAAGTTCTTTATCCTTTGCATCGTTATAGGTAATACCTGCAAAGATTTCTTCTTTACCTATAGAATCCAAATATGCTCCTTCGGCTACTTCTCGTAACTTCGAATAGTCCTCTACGGTCTCTGGATATTTTTGCTGAGCATAAACCTCAGCTTCTTTTTCTTTTGTGTATGCTAAGTACGTATACGATAGTTGGTAAACACATACCAATCCAAATAAAATCGCAAATACTCTAACAAGTCCTTTATTTTGCATTATTTATTGATTTTGGTCAAATCTTATAAAACGAGCATAACATATACTCTAGATTTGACAATTACTGTTAATTATTTAATACTATGTTGCTAAACTTTATCGTGTAAACGATATAAGGTGTTTTAAAAATCAAAATGGCTTTTTTAAGAGCTATACATTACTCTATTTTTTCAATTTTTAAAATATGGTCAATTTTCAGGAATTTTATAAAAGCTTTTAAATTCCCAATTAAGAAATTGGTCCGGCTCTTACCTCAGGAATTGTACGTGAAGTATTATCTATTGCAATTGCAATATCTGTATGTACTTTTTGGGCAATTTTAATGAGTCTATCAACCTCATTAATATCAATTACAGAAACAAAATTATAAGAACTAAAATTCCTGTTTTGTTTTTGTTTTATCTCTAATACAAATGATCCATCAAAGTCAACATCTGTACTTTTTTGGATTTCATATACATCTAGGTTATAATCATTAGGGTTTTCATCTATAGGAAACTGATCATCCTTCTGATTTTGATCATAAACAATATGATCAAGCCCTAGATGTTGTTCTTTAGAAAGTACTCGCTTTATAAATGCTACATCTGCATCACTATAATAAGCAATTGTAAGTTTACCATTTTTTAACTCCCGAGATATCTTGGTGTTTTTTACCCCAATAGATTGTAATTGTTTCTTTACAATTGTTATCGCTTTTTGGGCTTCGAGAGAAGTTACCTCAACATTGGCAAATTCTAATACAATTTCTTGATTAGGTACGACCGTTTGCTGTTGCATTACAACCAGTAATGCAAACGCAGTAAGCAAAATCCCGAAGTACCATTTTTTCTTCATGCGGCAAATATAAAAAAATAAAAACTGCAATAACACAGTCTTTAAATAAATATCTAATCCAACCTTATTGATTCTTAAAAAGAATTAATAAAAACAAAGATGCCAAAGCTTCTTTGTTTAAACAATAAAAGCTGCATAACGCAGCTTTTATTATATATATTATAAAGAGATTGTAAGTTTATTACAATTCTAACAATCCATTTGTCTTCTTAACGCCTTCAGCACTTTCTGCAAGTTTTGCTTTTTCGGCATCGCTAAGTTCGATTTCAACGATTTTTTCAATTCCGTTTCTACCTAAAACTACAGGTGCACCGATACATAAATCATTTAATCCATATTCACCTTCTAATAGCGTAGAGCAAGGAAATATTTTCTTTTGATCACATGCAATAGCCTGTACAAGCCCAGAAACTGCTGCTCCAGGAGCATACCATGCAGATGTTCCTAATAACTTTGTTAATGTAGCTCCTCCTACTTTGGTATCTGCAGCAACTTGTTCTAATCTATCGTTCGATATATATTGTGAAACGGGCACACTATTTCTAGTAGCCAATCTAGTTAAAGGAACCATTCCTTTATCACTATGTCCACCTATTACCATTCCATCTACATCAGAGATCGGCGCTCCTAAAGCTTCTGCTAATCTATATTTAAAACGAGCGCTATCCAAAGCTCCTCCCATTCCGATAATTCTATTCTTTGGCAAATCTGTAGTTTTATGTACCAAATAGGTCATTGTATCCATTGGATTACTAACTACTATAATAATTGCATTTGGAGAATGTTCGATTAAACTAGAAGAAACAGATTTAACAATACCTGCATTAATCCCGATTAATTCTTCGCGAGTCATCCCCGGTTTACGAGGTATTCCCGAAGTTATTACAGCAATATCACTTCCAGCAGTTTTTGAATAATCTCCTGTAGTTCCTGTGATTTTTGTATCAAAACCATTTAAAGAAGCTGTTTGCATAAGATCCATAGCTTTACCTTCGGCATATCCTTCTTTAATATCTAATAATACTACTTCTGAAGCAAAGTCTTTAATGGCGATATATTCAGCACAACTTGCGCCTACTGCACCAGCTCCTACTACTGTAACTTTCATTTTATATATTTTTGAATGTAATTAAACTTATTTGCCCCGCGAAAGTACAAATTCTATGATTATTTTATGCAATAAAAAAAATATATAAAAATATTGTAACACAATTGTAATATTAGCGTCCTTTAATTTTGTAATTTTCACATTAATCACACAAATCAATAATTATGTTTAAAAAAGCAATTGCTTTGGTATTATTATTTGTAGTAAGCTTTAGCTATGCCACAGATAATGATCCAAAAAAAATTACCTCTGTTGAAGGAATCACAGAGTATCAATTAGACAATGGATTAAAAGTCCTTTTGTTTCCAGACAAATCTGTACAAACAATTACAGTAAATGTAACCTACTTAGTAGGATCAAGACATGAAGGTTATGGAGAAACAGGAATGGCGCACTTACTAGAGCACCTTGTTTTTAAAGGTTCACCAAAACATAAAGATATCCCAAAAGAATTATCTTCCCATGGAGCTCGACCAAACGGAACTACTTGGTATGATCGTACTAATTATTTCGAAACATTTTCGGCTAATGATGAAAATTTGGATTGGGCTTTGGATATGGAAGCAGATCGAATGGTTAATTCTTTCATTTCTAAAAAAGATCTTGAATCAGAGTTTTCTGTAGTAAGAAATGAATTTGAAAGTGGAGAAAACCAACCTGCAGGTATATTGCTAGAGCGTGTTTTGGCCACTTCATATATCTGGCACAATTACGGAAACACAACGATTGGGGCTAAATCTGATATCGAAAAAGTACCAATTGATAATCTAAAAGCTTTTTATACAAAGTATTACCAACCAGATAATGCTATTCTTCTTGTTGCTGGAAATTTTGATCCAGAAAAAACATTAAAATTGGTACAGACCAAATTTGGTTCGATTGCGAAACCGACAAGAAAGCTACAACAAACTCATACAGATGAGCCTGCACAAGACGGAGAACGCGTTGTGCATTTAAAAAGAGTTGGTGATGCCAAGCATTTTGGTATGGCCTATCATATGCCATCAGGAGCACATGCAGATCACCCTCCTTTAAGTATTTTGGAAGAAATTCTTACCGATGCACCATCCGGAAGGTTATATAAAGCATTAATCGAAAGTAAAAAAGGAACAGGAATGTGGAGCTTTATGCCTTTCTTAAAAGAACCTGGATTTCTTTACATAAATGTAGATGCCCTTAAAGAAAAAAGTCTTGAAGATATCTATACTGCATCTGGAGATGTTCTTGGAAGTTTAACAAAGCAACCTATTACTCAAAAAGAACTAGAGAACGCCAAGAACAAAATTCTTAAGAATATTGATCAGGCAATAAGAAATTCTGAAAGATTAGGGCTTTTCTTAAGTGAGTATATTGCTGCTGGCGACTGGAGACTAATCTTTTTGTATAGAGATGCCATTGAAAAAGTTACTGTCGAAGATGTGCAACGTGTAGCTTCAACTTATTTCAAGGATTCAAACAGAACAATAGGGTATTTTACTCCACAAAAAGAGGCTGATCGTGTAGAGATACCCGCCTCACCAGACATTGCTGCCTTAGTAGCCAATTATAAAGGTAGAGCAGCAGTGGCCGAAGGTGAAGATTTTGATAATTCTTATGAAAACATTACCAAAAGAACATTTACTGGTAATTTAGATAGTGGTATAGAGTACGCCTTAATCCCTAAAAAGACTAGAGGTAATACAGTACAAGCTTCTTTAATTTTACGTTTTGGAGATGAAAACTCTTTAAAAAATAAAAGAGTAGCTGCATCGTACACTGCTAGTATGCTAAATAAAGGAACTAAAAATAAAACAAGAGAACAACTCGAATCTGAGCTCGATAAGCTTAAATCTACCGTTCGAATTTCCGGTTCTAGCAATAGATTATTAGCAGATATTACTAGTACCAAGGAAAATTTTGTGGCTACGCTTAATTTAGTTTCTGAAATGTTGAAAAACCCTGCTTTTGACGAAAATGAATTTTCAAAACTAATAGCAGCATCCTTATCAGGTATCGAACAGTCAAAAAGTGATCCTATTGCTTTGGCGCAGAAAAAAATGACCCAGGTAACAAATAGTTATGGAAAAGATCATCCTTTCTACAACCCAACTTTTGAAGAACAGGAAGCAGAAATTAAAGCACTTACGCTAGATGATTTAAAAGCTTACCATAAAGAGTTCTATGGTGTATCATACGGAACTTTTTCGGCTATTGGAGATTTTGAAAAAACCGAAATCGAAACTTGGTTACAAAAAGAGTTAAATGATTGGAAAGCAAATAATAAATACGAAAGAATCAAAATCATGTATAATGACTATCCGCAGGTGGATGAAAAAATTCTGACTCCGGATAAAAAGAATGCTATTATTTTTGGAACTACCAATTTTAAACTGAAAGATAGCGATGATGATTATGCAGCAATGATTATCGGAAATACGATTCTTGGTGGAGGTTTTCTTAACTCTAGAATTGCAGATCGATTAAGACAAAAAGATGGATTAAGCTATGGTGCAGGTTCATTTTTTAATGCAGGATCTTTTGAAAGTAATGGTTCTTTAGGTTTTTACGCTATTTACGCACCTCAAAATCTTGAAAAAGTACAACTAGGGGCTAAAGAAGAAGTAGCTAGATTGGTAAAAGATGGAATCACTGAAGAAGAGCTAAAAAATGCAGTAAATGGTTGGGTTCAACAACAAAGTGTTTCGAGATCTAAAGATGATGAATTAAAAAGAACATTAGGTTCTAATCTATACTTAGATCGAGATATGGCTTTTCAAGCCGATCTTGAAGCGAAAGTTAAGAAACTAACGGTTGAAGATGTAAACAATGCATTGAAAAAATATGTTGATCCTGATAAATTTTCGATCATAAAAGCGGGAGATTTTAAATAAACCATGCTTTAGTACAGTATACAAAAGCCCGGCAATATTGCCGGGCTTTTTATATATAACAATTGACCTTTTTACCAGCCAAAGCTTAATCCTAAGGATAAATTATTAAAGTTTTGAAGCGTATAATCCATATTAGCTTTGAAAACACCAAACTGAACTCTAGCTCCAACAGTTGCTTTTACACCATTAGTTTTGGTCCTTACACTAATTGGATCAACTACTATATCCGAACTAAAAGGTCCATTTTGAATTTGATATGTTCCTAATAAATCGGCATCATTTGCGCCAAAATAGTACCCTAAACCTCCATAAAAATTTAAAACCGGTAATTTGGTAGAAACGATACTTGTAAGCAACCATGAATTAGAGTTTAGACGTACTTCTTGATCTGTACCAGGAACAGCACTAGCACCATTAAGGTCATAAAATCCTTTCACATTTGTATACCCTAATAAAGCCGAGAGTCTAAAAGGCAATCTTTTGAACGGAAAAATCCAATCTGTAAATTCATGTTGAAATGCTACTCCATATAATTGAATCTCGGCATCTTCAACAGCTTTAATCCTTGGTAGATAACGAACTTTTATTTCTGTACTTTTAATCAAACCCATTGATGCCTGTATAAATCCACCAGGTATAGAATTTATTTCTGCATTACCTATACCGTCTGGCAAATCAACCTCTAACTCGCCCGCTCCACCTGCATTAATTACTACAGTTAGGTTTTCTGGATTTGTCCCTAGGGCTGATGCTACAGACTGACTTAGTCGACCATCTCTAAATGAGATATCTGTATATTCTGCTACCCTAAATACAAAGGATTGTTTTTCTTCTCTTACAAAAGAAAGATTACCAACTATCCCTACTTCAAAATGCCACAGTTTTTTGGTTTGCGCAGTTGTATACCATCCATTAGACATATTATTTATTAAAGATTCCCCGGCAGGTGCAAAATAATCCTCGCTAAATCTTTGAGCATTTTCTATACCAATCTCAAGTATTTGATCAATATCTGTCTGAGAAAACGTTGCATAGCTTAGAAAAAAGGAAAATATTAAAATGTATTTTTTCATGGATTTGGGTTTATAGGCATTGCAATATAAAAAAAAACGTTCAAACGCTCTGAGTATTATCTTTTTGGCTAATTTCTTCAATAAAAAAGGATGCACTTATTTAAATGCATCCTTTTTATTTATAATTTTAATTTAATATCTATTATTTATAATCGAAAATATTAAGGTTTTTTCCTTTAGAATAAAAGATTCTTTTCTCTACCTGATCTACATGGTACTGAGGCGAATTGTCCTCAAAAGTAAATTTATCTTTTTCTTCACCAGCGTCTTTTGTTACTTGCACTAAGAATTTGGTTCCTGCATCATTTTTGGTAAAATAAAATGCATAATCTTTTGTATCAGCAGAACCATCATAGCGATTAGGGTTATATAGTGCAGCAGCTGCCATTTGCGTATATACTCCTGCTTGGTATTGATTTACCCCTTTTTCGGCTTGTTTAAAACCACCCGTTCCTGGAGGTCTTACTCCCGAAATTGTTTCTGCAGCTCCAGAACCAGCTCCAACACCTGCATTATATATTCCAGATACCTGATAAGCAGCTCCAGCTACATCTGCTACAACAGATAAAGCATTTAGTAACTTACGTCCTCCTTCTCCTGGTTGTGGATAATATTGTGTTTTCTTAACTTTTCCGTCTTTACCAACGATTGCATACTCCCATGAGCTACTTAAGAAATAATTATCTCCTCTTACCTCGAGTCTGTTAAAATCTCTATGTTTTTTAAGTTCAAGTTTTTGATTATTATCTTTTCCCCATCCTTTATCCGGGTTTAACAAGTATAATTTTTTACCGTCAAGAACGATTACGTTTTTTTCTTTCTCATCATATGCAATTCTGGTATCTTCATCAACACCAAATTTCCATATTGCTTTTTTCACACCATCCTCATAGTACGAAATTCTATATGGAGTAGCAATTATACTTCCTTTGCTATAGGCAAACTCATCATAAGTATCTTCTTCTCCAACATCAGCCAAGAAATCGTTTCCATTAAACTGAGGTTTTTTCCAGATTTTCTTACCTACTTCATCAACCAATAGTTTTCTAGCTCCATAATACACCATGTATCCTTCTGCTACCTTTTCTACCTCGTTGATTCTTCTTTTTTCGAAATCTTTTTTCCAAAGTTTTTCTCCAGTTTTGTAATCATAAAGGCTACCTGCTTTTTCATGTTTTACAAACATTTTTCCATCTACTTCTTGCACGAACATAAACCCTTCATCTAACTTAAGTGGTTTTTTCCATGCCTTACTACCATCTGCAGAGTTAAACGCATAAATTTTGTCACCCAAAGCAACTAGTTTATTTAGATTCATAGTAATAGCAGCTCCCATCATTGATCCCAGACCACCTCCAGCAGCTTCTACAGCATAAAATATATCTTTTGAAGGGTTAAGGTAAATTTTCCCTATTTTTTCTTCTTCATTAAGGATAACATTACCATCCGCACTATTAAGAATAAAAAGGTTAGAACCTAAAGAAAAAGCGATATTATTATTTTTATCAACAACAAGGTTGTCTAATGTACCTTTCTTTTTGATTGTAAGATCTTTTTTCCACTTTACCTCATTAGATTTCAAAGAAACAAGAAATGACTTGTTCATTGTTTTTTCTTCTGTTGTACATTGAAAAATGAAAGACTCTAATTCTGGAATGATCTGAAAAGATTTAATTTTTTTGTATCCTTCTTTTTCTTTATCCAAAATTACTTTACCATCTCTAGTATCAATCAAAAGATTTGAAACGATAATATACGGAGAAAACGGAACCATTTCATAGTTGGACTCATCTGATTGGATTGCTCCTCCTAAAAGAGATATACGATCTCCTTCTACTTCCCAAATTTTGGTTCCTTTTTCTGCATCAATACCTGCTACAGTTTTATCTGTTAGCACGATTGGCACGGCAGAGAATTCATGAAAAAATAGTTCCTCTATTTTTCCATCAAAATTTACTTGCTTATCAGCACTACGCTGAGCAAAAATAGCATTACAGGTCACTAGAAGAACCAGCAATGAAAGTTTAGATAGATTTAGCTTCATTTGTAATTAATTTAAATATTTAGGGATATTAATCTTGAGTTCAAGTATAAGAAAGACCGCTCACTGTCATATTTATTAGACGTTACGCGGTGACTACCACGATGAGAATAATGTGTTATCATAAAATTTGGGCTCCTTATTTTCTTAGCATTTTGTTAAGAATTTGCTAATTTATGCAAAAAAAAAGAACCTACCATATTTATGATAGATTCTTACTATATTTTTAAAGTACATGTGTCTATAAATCAACACTTTTTTAAGCGTCGATATTAGCATATACTGCATTCTTTTCTATAAATTCTCTACGCGGCGGAACCTCGTCTCCCATAAGCATAGAAAATATACGATCAGCTTCGGTAAGGTTATCTATGGTAACCTGGCGCATTGTTCTAAACTCTGGATTCATAGTGGTATCCCATAATTGTTCGGCATTCATCTCTCCAAGACCTTTATATCGCTGTATCTTAGAATTTTCACCAAATTCTTTTACGATAATATCTCGTTGATCATCATTCCACGCATATTGTTTCTTTGCACCTTTTTTCACTAAATATAATGGTGGTGCAGCGATGTATATATGCCCTGCTTCAATTAACTCTTTCATATATCTGAAAAAGAAAGTCAATATCAAAGTCGAAATATGGCTACCATCTACATCGGCATCACACATAATTACGATCTTGTGATATCTAAGTTTTGAAAGGTTCAAGGCTTTACTATCCTCTTCGGTTCCAATCGTAACCCCTAAGGCAGTAAAAATATTTTTGATTTCTTCATTTTCAAAAACTTTATGGTGCATTGCTTTTTCTACGTTCAAGATTTTTCCTCTTAGCGGAAGAATAGCTTGAAACATACGATCACGCCCTTGTTTTGCAGTTCCCCCTGCCGAATCTCCCTCGACAAGAAATACTTCGCATAACGCAGGATCTTGTTCTGAGCAATCTGATAGTTTACCTGGCAAACCTCCTATACTCATTACCGACTTACGCTGTACCATCTCACGTGCTTTTTTAGCAGCATGACGAGCTTGGGCAGCAAGAATTACTTTTTGAACAATTATCTTTGCATCATTAGGATTTTCTTCAAGATAGTTTTCTAACATCTCAGAAACAGCTTGTGACACTGCAGAAGTAACATCCCTATTTCCTAATTTGGTTTTTGTTTGTCCTTCAAATTGCGGTTCCTGTACTTTTACTGAAATAATAGCAGTCAATCCTTCACGAAAATCATCGCCGGCAATTTCAAACTTCAATTTATCCAACATTCCAGAGGCATCTGCATACTTTTTTAACGTAGCTGTCAGCCCTCTTCTAAACCCAGAAAGGTGCGTTCCTCCTTCATGAGTATTAATATTATTTACATAAGAATGTAAATTCTCTGCATATGAGTCATTATAAATCATTGCTACTTCTACAGGGATATTGTTTTTTTCTCCCTCCATGGCAATAACATCACCAATGATAGCACTACGACTTGTATCCAAGAATCTTACAAACTCCCTTAACCCTTCTTCAGAATGAAAAGTCTCATTAACATCTTTCCCCTCTTCATCTTGATGTCTTTTATCTGTAAGCGTAATCGTTATTCCTTTATTAAGGTATGCTAACTCTCGCAAACGGCTTGCCAAAGTATCATAATTGTACTCTAAAGTTTGCTGAAAAATAGTTGGATCGGGTCTAAATGTTACAATCGTACCATTAAAATCTGTATCCCCTGTTGATTTTACAGGATATAATGGCTTTCCTTTTTCATATTCTTGTTCCCAAACTTTTCCATCTTTATGAACAACGGCATGTAAATGATCAGATAATGCATTCACACAAGAAACCCCTACTCCATGAAGCCCCCCAGACACCTTATAAGAATCCTTATCAAACTTACCTCCCGCTCCAATTTTGGTCATTACTACCTCTAAGGCAGAAACTCCTTCTTTTTTATGAATCCCTACCGGAATCCCACGACCATTATCTCTGGTTGTAATAGAATTATCCTCATTTATGGTAACTTGTATAGAATCACAGTACCCTGCCAATGCTTCATCAATAGAGTTATCAACAACCTCATATACCAAATGATGTAATCCTCGAGATCCAACATCACCAATATACATCGATGGACGCATACGTACATGTTCCATTCCCTCAAGTGCCTGAATACTATCTGCTGAATAATTCTTCTTATTAGCTTCTTCGCTCATAAAACCCTTAATTAATTATTTTATTTTTTCGACAACAAACAAAGATAAAAAAACAGTAAAAGGATAAAAGGATTTTACCAAAGATGATTTAAAGAGTTATTAACAATTAGTCAAGAATAACCCCAGAAAAAGAAAAAACACGCTTAAAAACGTTAAAAACAAGCTTAAACGAGTTTTATAATAATTTTAATACTTCTGATAAAAAAAATACAGCGTCTCATAATCCTCAAAAAAAGTATCCGTAATTCGTTCAAATTATTACCGCACTATACGCTTACTAGTTAGCACCTTACGAATACTCAGGCGTTATAATAAATTAACACTTTTTAGAATATTTTTAACCCTTTAAGCTGCAATAACTAATGAATCGAGCTAGTTATCACACTTGAAAAAACACAAACAAACTCAAATTTTTAATTTAAAACAATGAAAACAAAAAATCTAATTAACTTCACAAAGTTAGCTGTATTAAGTTTAGGGCTTTTTATAGCTTCATGTGCAAACGAAGGTTTTGAAGAAATTCCAGAAACCAGTAGTAGTCAACTTGTAGAAAAGTACTTTTTGGGAGAACTTATCAAAGTAGAAGATTTAGGAAATGGTATTTATGCAGATGGAGACATGTTGCTTACCGACGAACAATTAAGTGATACTCCTAATGAATTTAATAAAAACCCGGCTCCAGGTGAGGACATCTCAAAACTAGGATTGGCTAGTGGCATTACAAAATGGCCAAACAATACGATAATCTACGTTTTAGACAGAAGCTTGAGTAGTAACCAGATTCAAGTTACGAGAAACTCTATGCAAGAATGGAGTTCTAAAACAAACATTAGATTTAAAGAACGCACTAATGAAAACTATTATGTAACCATTGTAAACAATGGTGATAATTGTAATTGTGCCTCGGCAAATCTTGGTGTTATAGGAACTAGAGGTAGAATAAACATGGGGGTTAGAACAAGTGAAGTGGTTATGATTCATGAAATTGGTCATACTTTAGGGTATATCCATGAACAAAATCGCTCGGACAGGGACAATCATGTTATAATTCGATTCGAGAATATTCAGAATGGTGCAGAAAGCCAATTCAGAAAAAGCAATAGCGCACAACTTATTGGTGATTTTGATATCAAATCGACAATGATGTATGGCGCGTTTACCTTTAGTAAAAATAGACAACCTACTATCACACTTCTTGATGGCTCTACGCACCCAAGAAGAAGACCAGAATTATCTGCTGGAGATATTGCCGGAACAAACCAAGTATATCCTGGTGGTGACGGCGGTGGTGACGGCGGCGGTGATGGCGGTGGTGACGGTGGTACTGACACCTGTGAAGGAATTGACGAATGGGTAAGAGGACAACAATATAATGTAGGAGACAGAGTTACCTACAGAGGATTCTTATATGAAAGAGATTTTACAAGATGGAACAGAATTCTTGAGTGCGACATAACACCACAAGGAGATATTTGCGATGGAGTAAATCCATATAGCCGAAATACAAGCTATTCTCCTGGAGACAAAGTTACGTATAGAGGTTACTTATATGAATTACAAAGCAACTTTAGATGGTCTAACCAAGGGCAATGTGGTAATTAACACATACCAGTTTTCTTAAATTGATAAAAAAGGTCCATTGTAAATATTTACAATGGACCTTTTTACATAAAAATAAAACCCTGAAGATAAACAACTTCAGGGTTTTACAATCTCAATTAAACTCAACTTTCAGCTAATAAAAAAACTGATCTCTTTAATTATATGACTTCTAAAGGTGTATACGCTTCTTCATGAACATTGGCTACGGCTCTTCCGCTTGGGTCGTTCATGTTCTTAAATGCCTCATCCCATTCTAATGCAATTTTTGTACTACATGCTACAGATGGCTCCTGAGGAACGCTTAACGCAGCAGCATCACTAGGAAAATGACCTTCAAATATAGAGCGATAATAAAATTCTTCTTTGTTTTGAGGTGTCTGTATCGGAAATCTAAAATGTGCATTTGCCATTTGCTCATCAGACACTTCATTTTCAACCATTTCTTTAAGAGTATCTATCCAACTATACCCTACTCCGTCAGAAAATTGCTCTTTTTGTCTCCAGGCTACACTTTCGGGCAGATAAGACTCAAAAGCCTTACGGATCACCCATTTTTCCATACGTTCTCCGTTAATCATCTTATCTTCCGGATTGATTCGCATAGCTACATCCATAAATTCTTTATCCAGAAATGGCACTCTACCTTCGATCCCCCAAGCGGCAAGAGATTTATTCGCTCTTAGACAATCATACATATGTAATTTGTCCAACTTACGCACCGTTTCATCATGAAATTCTTGGGCATTTGGTGCTTTATGAAAATATAAATATCCTCCAAAAATTTCATCAGCACCTTCTCCAGATAGTACCATTTTAACTCCCATAGATTTTATTACTCTTGCCATTAAATACATAGGCGTAGAAGCTCTTATGGTAGTAATATCATATGTTTCAAGGTTATAAATCACATCTTTAATTGCATCCAAACCTTCTTGAATAGTAAACTTAATCTCATGGTGAACGGTTCCGATATGATCCGCTACCTTTTGGGCTGCCGCCAAATCTGGAGAACCGTCTAATCCAACCGAAAATGAATGTAATTGAGGCCACCAGGCTTCTTTTGTATCTCCAGATTCAATACGTTTCTCTGCATATTTCTTGGCAATAGCCGAAGTAACAGAAGAATCTAAACCACCGGATAATAACACACCATAGGGTACATCAGACATTAATTGTCTATGCACTGCAGCTTCTAAAGCTTCTCTTACCTCATCAATACTGGTTTGATTCTCTTTTACTGTTTGATAATCCGACCAATCCCGAACATACCATTTTTTAAGCTCTGCGTCTTTACTGAATAGATAGTGACCGGGAGGAAACAATTCTATTTTTGTACAAACCCCTTCAAGAGCTTTTAGCTCAGAGCCTACATAAAACGTCCCGTTTTGATCCCAACCCATATAGAGTGGTATAATCCCCATATGATCTCTAGCAATCAAGTACACATCATTTTCGACGTCATACAATGCAAAAGCGAATATTCCGTTTAACTCATCTATAAAATCAGCCCCTTTCTCTTGATACAAAGCCAAAATAACTTCGCAGTCAGAATCCGTCTGGAAATCATATTTTCCTTTAAATTGTTCACGAAGTTCTCTATGATTATATATTTCGCCATTAGCGGCTAATACAAGCTTTTTATCAGCACTAAATAAAGGTTGTTTTCCTGAAACGGGATCAACAATAGCCAATCGTTCATGAGCTAGTATCGCTTTTTCGTTCGCATATATACCATTCCAATCCGGGCCTCTATGACGAATTTTTTTTGACATCTCCAGTAATTGAGGTCTTAACACCTCGGCATCTTGCTTTAAATCAAAAGCACAAACAATTCCACACATATTCTTCTTTTTCTATTAATTGAGAACTCAAATATCCAAATATGATTACATAATTAAAACTAAAAAGATAAAATCAATTTCAATTTATATTCATAAACCGATTTATAGTGACTATATGAAACATTTTAACTCTAGAACTACTTATAAACTATCAAATTGTTATTCTGAAGATTTAACACAATTTATAGAAACGATTAACATTTAGCTTATGAGTTGACTTATATCTTTACATCAGTTTATTCGAAATTTAAAAAAGTATTATGAAAAAATCACTCTTACTAATTGCAATCATGTTATTTGGTGCATTATCGACTGCTAGTGCCCAAAAATTTGCAGGACTACAAAAAAGCCCAACAGATATTTCTTATGCGAAAGTAGATAGAAATGCCAAACCAGAAATTAAAGTGGTATACAGCAGACCTCAGAAAAAAGGCAGAGAAATCTTCGGAAACATTGTTAAATATGATAAAGTATGGAGAACAGGAGCAGACGAAGCGACTGAAATCAAGCTTTTTAAAGATGTAAAAATGGGAGATAAAACGGTAAAAGCCGGCACATATTCTTTGTATACTATACCTGGTCAAAAAGAATGGACAATTATTTTGAACAGTGATCTAGATAGTTGGGGAGCTTATTCTTATGATAAAGGAAAAGATGTAGCCCGTTTAACTGTGCCAACATCATCGGGAGATGCATTAGAAGTTTTCTCTATCGCTTTCAAAAAAGTAGACAAGGGCTATCACATGGTTATGGGCTGGGACACTGCGCGTGTTGAAGTTCCTTTTTACATGTAAAACAAAAAAAGATAAAAAAAAACAGCTTGATTAAATCGAGCTGTTTTTTTATTCCCTAAATAGAGATGATTTTTGATTATCCTTATAATGCACAAAATAAGGATAATTATACTGTCTTACCTACCTATGTATTGCGTTACTTGACGCTCCTGGCAGTTCTCCTAGAAAATCCATTACAATTCTAAAAGTTAATCTGAATTTAGTGTAAAATAGCCCCATATTTCTATATTAAATTAATATTAAACAAATATAACATTCATATTATGCGATGTCAATAATTTTAAACGTTTTTAGATATAACCAGAGATTTTATCGATAACAAACACAAAATTGCATTATGAGTAAAATTTCCCCGGAAATTGTTGTTGTTTTTTACAAGGAAATTGGGGTAATCTCCCCAAAAAATCATAATTTTTTCTTAATAATTTCCTATTACAATCTTTCCTTCTTTTCGAAATATCATTCCGATAACATTCTATCTATGAATTGCATTACTGCAAGCCGATGGTAATTGCTTTAAAAAAGATTTTAAAGCTTTAATATCAATCACCAAAATACCATAAAATAACTTCATAATTCTCTGATTTGTAATTCGTTAAACAAAGATACTACCTCGGTATTCATGAGTAAAAAAATTAACATTCTTAAACTCCGATTTTAGACAAAACACACTTTATTTCGCTGTTAGACACAAATAAAATACTACACATCATAGTTAAAGAAGAAATATCCTACATGAAATACTGTCTTTTTAGGGGTTTTCTCCCCTAAAAAACTCTCAAAATATATTTCAAAAAATTCCCAAACTTTACATAGAAGTTAAAATATCTCAATTTTGTCCAATAATATTCCAAAATGCGCTTCATTCCCAATGCAATTATTCGTTCATTTCACAAAAAAAAGAGACTACACCATTTGGGGACAGTCTCTTTTTTGTAAAATAAATATTTTCTAATTCCTAATTCAAACTAATGAAAATGCATGATGCTATTTACGCATTGCATTTCCTGATGCTCCAGGAAGATCTTTGATAAATCCTATAAAAGATCTTATACCAAGCCCTATTGTTATAAAAAATCTGTTCATGTGTGATTCTATTAAAAAATTAAGTTGGTATTAAATTTAATCAAAGAAACCTGAAAAATAAAGTGTTATGCATAATAAATTTTGCTTTTTTGATAAAGCACTCATTAGGTCGGACAAGTGGTGTTTTATCATAAATAACCTACATATTTTTGAAGTCTTTTCTTACAAAAAGAAAAGGTTTGTTTTAAAACAAACCTTTTATAGCATTGTATTACAATGATAAATGATAATAGAATTCTAAATTAATTTTAAAATTTTATTATTATTTACGCATAGCATAACGAGATGCTCCTGGTAAATCACTTATAAAACTTACAAATGATTTAAAATTTAATCCGAAAATAGTGTAAAATTGTTTCATAGCATATTGATTTAAAATTACTTATGTAAATTTAATAACTGTTAATACTCATGTCAAGTAAATGTTAATTGAAATTTCAATTAATCGCCATGATAGTTAAAAAAATCGCTTAAATACACAAAAAGCGTTAAATAACTGAAATTAATTACGCTTTTTCCTTCGTTAACTAATTATTTTTCAGGGGAGATTTCCCCTTCATTTATGGTTTTACCATAAATTACTAACAATCAATTACTTGTATTTTTACTTAAAAAACTCTAATCCCGTAATTACTAACGGTTTTTTATGGAATATTAAGGTATTTATGTGTTTGTAAAGAAACTTTCCATTTCGGGTTTTGCATTACATAATCCACAATTAAAGGAATCATTTTTTCGCGAACACTCCATTCTGGTTGTAAATACAAAATGCACTGATTAGAAACTTTTGAAGCTTGTTCTTCGGCAAATTCAAAATCACTTTTATTATATACAATACATTTTAGTTCATTTGCTTTACCGTAAATATCTTCTTGCGGAAGTTTTATTTTTTTTGGAGAAAGACAAATCCAATCCCATACTCCTGTTAAGGGATAAGCACCGGATGTTTCTATATGTGTTTTTGCTCCTTTATCTTTTAATCCTTGTGTTAAATATGACATATCCCAAGTTAAAGGTTCTCCTCCGGTAACCACTATAACTTCACTATATTGTAAAGCTTTATTAACTATTTGGTCTGTATCTGTAGGCGGATGTAAATTGGCATTCCAACTTTCTTTTACATCGCACCAATGGCATCCAACATCACATCCTCCTATTCTTACAAAATAAGCTGCGGTTCCTTTATAATACCCCTCACCCTGGATTGTATAAAATTCTTCCATTAATGGAAGCATTTTACCTTCATTTACTAATTTTTGAATTCTCTCTTGCATAAGTCGACAAAGGTAATTAATAATACATTATGAATTATGTATTTAAAACCTCGTTTTAAGAGAATAATTTCATAAAATATGATCTCCTTAACTAGAATGGTTCTCTTGCTTTTAATCTAGAGAGCTACATACTTATTCCATAAGCAATTAAGCTGTCTATGGTTTTACAGCTACACATTCGATTTCGATCTTGGCACCAACAGCCAAACCTTTTGCAGCAAATGTAGTACGTGCAGGTTTTTGAGGAAAATAAGTTTTATACACTTCGTTAAAAGCGGCAAAATCTTCTATATTGGCCAAAATCACAGTACATTTTACAACATCTTTCATTTCCATTCCATGATGTTCTAAAACGGCTTTGATGTTTTCTAAGGTTTGTTTTGTTTCGGCTTTGATGCCTCCTTTGGCTAATGTTCGCGTTGTATGATCCATTCCAACCTGGCCAGATAAAAAGTACATTTTACCGACTTGAACAATATCAGAAAAAGGCGCTTTAGCTTTTTTGGGCTCATGCGTTTTATGAAAGATAACATTATCTTTAGTATTTTCAGATTGCGCATTGCAACTTAACAAAACCGTAAAAAGACAAATAATCGAAACTATATTTTTCATAGATATGACGTATAAAGACTAATAAGATATATTTACTTGACATTAAAAGTAACTTATAATTTTAATACAAAAGTTAAGATTCATATTTTTATCAAAAATAACATCAATTATGAGCGATAATCAGGCATTTCTTGATCATATAAATAAAAGGTATACCACCAAAGGAGACTTTCTTACCATGGGAGCTGCCATGCATAATGGAGAAACTATAACAAATGCGCATGTAAAGATACCGCTAAAGACATTAAATCGACATGGGTTAATTGCAGGAGCTACAGGTACTGGTAAAACTAAAACTTTACAAGTTCTTGCCGAAAATTTAAGTGAAAAAGGGATTCCTGTGCTGCTTATGGATATTAAAGGTGATCTAAGCGGTATTGCCGCAGCAAGTCCCGGACATCCGAAGATCGATGAACGGCATGAAAAAATTGGAATTCCGTTTGAGGCAAAGGATTTTCCTGTAGAGCTACTTTCCTTATCTGAGCAAGATGGTGTTAGACTTAGAGCTACCATAAGTGAATTCGGTCCAGTTTTATTATCTAGAATTCTGGATGTTACCGAAACTCAAGCAGGAATTATAGCAATAATATTTAAATACTGTGATGACAATAAGTTACCATTACTAGATCTAAAAGATTTAAAGAAAGTTTTACAATTCTCTACCAGAGAGGGAAAAGAAGAACTAGAACGTGATTATGGACGTATCTCTACGGCATCAACTGGTTCGATTTTGCGAAAAATTGTTGAATTAGAGCAGCAAGGTGCAGATTTATTTTTTGGCGAAAAATCGTTTGATGTGCAAGATTTATGCAGAGTAGACGATAATGGAAGAGGAATAATAAATATTATAAGATTAACAGACATACAGGATCGACCAAAATTATTCTCCACTTTTATGCTAAGTCTCCTTGCCGAAATTTATGGAACATTTCCAGAACAAGGCGATAGTGGAAGACCTGAGTTAGTAATTTTCTTGGATGAAGCTCATTTAATTTTCAAACAAGCTTCTAATGCACTGATGGATCAAATCGAAAGTATTGTAAAATTAATACGATCAAAAGGTGTGGGATTGTATTTTGTTACGCAAAATCCGACAGACGTTCCTGATGGGGTTCTTGGTCAACTAGGATTAAAAGTGCAACATGCATTGCGAGCATTTACTGCAAAGGATAGAAAAGCGATAAAATTAACCGCCGAAAATTATCCCATTTCTGAATATTATGATACCAAAGAAGTACTTACCTCATTAGGTATCGGAGAAGCTTTGGTATCTGCTTTAGACGAAAAAGGTCGCCCTACACCCCTGGCAGCAACAATGCTAAGAGCCCCTATGAGCAGAATGGATATACTTACCCCTGATGAATTAAAGACTCTTTTGAAAAAATCAAACCTCAGTTCTAAATATAATGAGGAAGTCGATCGAGAAAGTGCTTATGAAATTTTGGTAGAAAAAATTGAAAAAGCCGAAGCCGAAGAAGCGAAAGCCATTGCAAAAAAAGAAAGAGAAAAACTAAAAAAAAGCGCTTCGAGTTCGCGCTCAAGAAGCCGAAGAACAAGCACCACAGAAAAAGCGGTTATAAAAGTACTAACGAGTGCTACATTTATTAGAGGGGCTTTGGGAGTACTTAATAAGTTATTAAAATAATTTACGTTTAGTTAGCATACACAAATTATCAATATACTAGCCATGACAAATAAATTTTTCCAAATACTTTTACTTTCGGTACTCATTCTTGGTTGTCAAAAGGATGTTGAACAAGATCCTTTTGAAATCTCTAATAATCGAATAGGCCTACTAACAAATGAAATAAAAGTAAATCAATTAGACTCGATTTTTGCAAATGATTCAATAGCAAAACGCATTTCGGGTGATCAATTTTTAAGTGCTTCAAATGCAATAGAAATCTATGAAAAGGGCGGGAAAAAACTGTTAGTTCTAGAGGCCAGAAAAGAATCTGACCCTACCTCTACTATAGAAAGTATTCAAGTTATAGATCCCAGATACAAAACAGCAACAGGATTATCTTCTAACAGTATCTTTAAAGATCTTAAGGATCAATATACTATCTCTAAAATCAATAATACGTTAAGTACTGCTGTTGTTTTTGTAGATAGCATTCAGGCCTATTTTACTATTGACAAAAAAGAACTACCCAGAGATTTTCAATATACCACAGACATAAAAATTGAAGCTTCTCATATCCCAGATTCTGCAAAAATCAAGCATTTTTGGGTGAGCTGGAATGAAAATTAAGATGAAAAAGTATGAGTAAGAAATATAAAATTCAAAAAACACCTTTTGTTGTTCCTACCACAGATGGCAAATTAATTGAAGAACATTTTGGTAAAGCAACAGATGGAAACTCTCAAATTAGTATTGCGCATATGATCGCTCCACCTCATTGGAGTGAACCTTTTCAAACTCCCGAATTTGATGAATATACGTATATCATTAAAGGTAAAAAACAATTTATCATTGATGGAGAAAAAGTTATTCTAGAGTCTGGTCAATCTATAAAAATCGAGAAGAATACGAGAATACAGTACGCTAACCCTTTTGACACAGCATGTGAGTATTTAGCCATTTGCCTTCCTGCATTTACAATGGAAGCCGTACATCGCGAGGGCGAATGAGAGAGAAATTCAAAAAATATCTACCTGTATTAATTGGAAAATACATTCAATTACTCTTTTTCTTTTCTCCTAAAAAAGCAGTAGAAAAAGCATATATTCTTTTTTGTACACCCCAAAAAGGAAAAATACTACCGGATCAGGAGTATTTTCTTGAAGAAGCCGAAGATGAAGTAGTTTTGGTAGACGACACCTATATACAAACCTATTTATGGCCAAGTTTGGGTGAAACCGTACTAATGGTTCATGGATGGGAAAGCAATGCACATCGTTGGAAAGGGTTAATTCAAAAATTAAACGAAGAAGGGTATAACGTAGTAGCTTTTGATGCTCCGGCTCACGGAAATTCTTCAGGTCAAATTCTCAATGTTCCTTTATATACACAATGTTTGCAAAAAATGATAGAGCTATATCGGCCTAATCATATAATAGGTCATTCTGTTGGTGGGATGACAGTAATATTTCATCAACACAGTTATCCAAATCAGGAAATTGATAAATTAGTCGTTTTGGCTCCACCTTCAGAACTTGCTCGAATTATGAAAACCTATCAGGGAATTCTACGGTTATCTAAAAAATTCATGACCGCTCTAGATGAATATTTTAAGAACAAACATGGTTTTTATTTTGAAGAATTTTCGGTTACCGAATTTGCCAAATCTTTAACTCAAACAGGTCTTTTGATTCATGACAAACATGATGACATAGCACCTTACTCTGAAGCTGTATGTATAAGTAAGAACTGGAATAATGTACAATTTAATTCTACCGAAGATTTTGGGCATTCCCTCTTTTTTGATGAAGTTGATGATATGATTATTCATTTTTTGAAAGATTAATTTTTATAGCCACCTTTGCATGTGGAAAATTCTAAACTCACCAGACTTAACAAATACCTTAGCGAGGTTGGATATTGCTCTCGAAGAGAAGCAGATAAATTAATCGATCAAGGTCGTGTGACTATAAATGGAGAAATTCCTGAAATGGGAACCAAAGTAGCCATCGATGATGTTGTTCGCGTTGATGGAGAACTAATTACCGAACCCAAAGAAAAACATGTATACCTTGCTTTTAATAAACCTGTTGGTATTGTATGTACTACTGCACAAAATGAAAAAGATAATATTATTGATTATATCAATTACCCTAAGCGTATTTTCCCTATCGGAAGATTAGATAAGCCTAGTGAAGGATTGATATTTCTAACCAGTGATGGTGATATTGTAAATAAAATTTTAAGAGCTCGTAATAATCATGAAAAAGAATATGTCGTAACAGTAAACAAGCTTATTAACCCGCAATTCATAAAAAGAATGGGTAATGGTATCCCAATACTTGATACTGTAACTCGTAAATGCGAGGTAGAACAAATCAGTAAATTTACCTTTAGAATTGTACTTACTCAAGGACTTAATCGGCAAATTCGTAGAATGTGCGAATTCTTGGGATACGAAGTAATTACCCTAAAAAGGATCAGAATCATGAATGTATCTTTGGATATACCTGTCGGGCAGTGGCGTTATCTTACCGATGCAGAATTAACAGAGATAAATACCGATGTTGGAGATTCTAGTAAAACCGAAGAAGCCTCAATCATTAAAGATTCTCAACCCGAAAGAAGGAGATCTTCAAGAAATCATTCTTCCAAAAAGAACAATCGTGACAACCAAGCAAAAAGAGAAACACCTAGGTCAAAGGTTAGAAAACGTAGAGATCGTAAGCGTTAATTATATACTAATTTTCTATCTAGTAGATTTATTACATTTCTAAAATAAGTAAATTACTAATCGTATAAATTTTTAAATCAGATGAAACAGTTAGTTATTTTCTTATTCTTTTTTGCTCACGTAATATCATGGGGACAGTACTCCTACGAACCTTCAGAAAAATATCCTTTTGGACAACCTCATCCAGATGCTCCTAAAGAAATTCAAGATTTTGCACCTCTTATAGGGATCTGCGATTGTATATCCACTACTCGTAATAAGGATCAAACGTGGGCGACACCCAATAAAATGAGTTGGAAATTTAAGTATATTATGAATGGGATGGCCGTGCAGGATGAAACACTTAAAGAGGATGGTAAACATTCTGGTAGTATAAGACAGTTTATTGCCGATAGCAGTAAATGGTATGTGCATTATTATTCTTCATCCAGTCCAACTACAGTACTTTCGGCCTGGGAGGGGAACAAAAAAGAAGATAAAATCATTCTATATCGCAAGCAAAAAGCACCAAATGGGATGGATGGGTTTTATAAAATAAATTTTTATGATATTAAAGAAAATGGCTTTAAGTGGTTAGGAGAATGGGTGAACACCAACGAATCTATTAAATTTCCTACCTGGAAAATAGAATGCACCAAAAGAAAATAGAGATAATGACTGAAAAATGTATCTTGATATTTAGAATAGAATACCAACATAACTAATTGAACTTATAATTTACTATGAATACTACTTTATCTCCATTTCATTTGGCAATACCTGTTGATGATTTAGAACGAGCAAGGATTTTTTATAATAGAACACTAGAGTTAAAAGAAGGTCGAAGCAGTGACCACTGGGTTGATTTTGATTTTTTTGGACACCAATTAGTAATTCATTATAAACAGAAGACCAATATCGAAGGTAACCACAATAATGTAGTCGATGGAAAAGATGTGCCAGTACCTCATTTCGGGATTGTATTAGAATGGGATGTATGGCATAATTTGGCTAATACTCTTTCCGAAAAAAATATAAATTTTGTGATAGAACCCTATATACGTTTTAAAGGAGAAATAGGAGAACAAGCCACCATGTTTTTTATGGACCCATGTGGAAATGCGTTAGAGTTTAAATCATTTAAGGATAAGTCACAGCTTTTTGCGAAATAGTACTTGTGATTGCTAGACAATCGTTAAAAAATCATTTTTTTAATAATTACCTCAAGATTGTTAAAGAATTACTAAAAAATCTTATTATATTCTGCCCTTATTCTAACAGAACAAAAAAGAATGGATTTTACAAACCCCTTAGTCTACGGTGTACCTTGCTTTCTAGGGTTGATTTTACTTGAACTTACCTACAGTAAAACACATGACCATAAAAATCTTTATGAATGGAAAGATCTTGGCGCTAGTTTATTCATGGGTGTTGGTTCTGCTGTATTAGCTCCTTTAATCAAGACTATTTCTGCAATTGTCATTTTCAATTATGTTTATGATATTTTTAATCCAGAAATTGATGGAATTCGAACCAATATTCTTGGTTGGCAATCTTTTGGTTACGCTTGGTATATTTGGCTTATATGTCAATTGTTAGATGATTTTACTTATTACTGGTTTCATCGACAAAATCATATGGTACGCGCATTATGGGCAGCACATATTGTGCATCATTCTTCGGATAATTTTAATTTAGGTACAGCGGTACGTAATGGGTGGTTTACTATTTTGTATAAACCTCTATTTTATATGTGGTTACCGGCCATTGGGTTTCCTCCAGAGATGGTAGTTGTTTGTTTAGGTATAGAAGCGCTTTGGCAATTTCAGTTACACTCTGTATATATTCCAAAAATGGGATTTATCGAAAAGATTTTTAATACTCATACAATGCACCAAGTACATCACGCCAAAAATGTAGAGTACATGGATAAAAATCATGGAGGGTTTCTAAACATTTTTGATAAAGTATTTGGAACATGGAAAGAATTAGACGAAAATATACAAGTCCAATATGGGGTAACACATGCTCCTGACTCTTATAACCCTTGGGTTATACTTACGCACGAATACAGAGATATCTGGAATGACACTAAAAAATCGAAAAATTGGTATCATAAATTTATGTATATTTTTGGTCCTCCGGGTTGGAGTCATGACGGAAGCACTTTGACCGTAAAACAAATGCAGCGAGAATTAGAAGAGAAAAAAAAGAATCAAAAAGAAATTCATAAGACTATAAATTTCAAAGCTCCAGAACAAGTTAAGCTATGAATTATCAAGAAATTATAGATCAGCAACGCAGTTTTTTTAATACGAATGCTACTAAAGATATTTCGTTTAGAATTCAGGAATTAAAACGTTTAAAAAATGCTTTAAAAAAAAATGAAGCATTACTTTATGAAGCTATTTATAAAGATTTTAAAAAATCTGAATTCGAAACCTATATTACCGAATTATCCCTAATTTATCATGAGATCGATCTTGCACTGGTAAAAATTAAAAAATGGGCTAAGAAAAAAAAGGTTTCTACTAGTCTGGCCAATCTGCCAGGAAAAAGTTATATCATACCCGAACCATATGGTACTGTACTAGTCATCGGAGCTTGGAACTATCCTTATCAACTTTCTCTTTGTCCCGCTATCGCTGCAATTGCGGCAGGATGTACTGTTGTTCTTAAACCAAGTGAAATTCCATCAAACACTGCTGAGATCATGGCCAAATTGATCAATCAAAATTTTGATGCGAAAATCTTTAAAGTAATCGAAGGTGGTGTAAAAGAAACAACAGAATTACTAAGTATTAAATTTGACAAAATATTCTTTACCGGAAGTGTTGGAGTAGGAAAAATCGTGTATCAGGCAGCTGCAAAACACTTAACCCCTGTTTGTCTAGAATTAGGAGGAAAAAGTCCTGCAATCATCACCAAAGATGTAAATATCGATATGACTGCAAAAAGATTAGTATGGGCCAAATACTTAAACGCAGGTCAAACTTGTATAGCTCCAGATTATGTACTAGTAGCTTCGTCAATACAAGAAAAGTTTTTATCAGCCGTAAAAAAATATATCGACAAATCAGATTACAAGGTAGAGAATCAAAATTATACTCAAATCATTAATACCAAAAATTTAGACCGGCTTAATGATATGATTGATCTCGAAAAAGTATTTATTGGCGGTAAAGGCAATCAACAAGATAGAGTAATCCCTCCTACGGTTCTTACTAATGTTGAGTTTTCGGATAAAGTGATGCAAGAAGAGATTTTTGGCCCTATTTTACCTGTATTGACATTTGATACAATAGATGAAGCTATAGCGAAAGTGAAAAGGTTTTCTAAACCGCTCTCATGTTATGTATTTACCAAAAGTAATTCGATCAAAAAGAAAGTTTTAAACGAGATTTCTTTTGGTGGCGGCGCCGTAAATGATGCTGTAATGTATTTTACTGAGAAAAACCTCCCTTTTGGTGGGGTAGGAAATAGTGGTATCGGTAATTATCATGGAAAATACGGTTTTGAAACATTTTCTCACTACAAAAGTGTGCTCCAAAAACCATTTTGGGTAGAGCTCGACCTCAAGTATGCACCATATAGTGGAAAAAAACTAAAATGGCTAAAAAGACTTATTGGCTAAAGAATATATCTTATAGCAGTTTTTAAAGTCTTGCTTTTATGGCAAACAACAAAGGGTACAATTTATCTTTGGTTACATACATTCCATTTTCTTTTTCTATCAACCCAGGAAATATTTCATAGGGAGAAGCATCATATTCTTTAAGAGATTCTATTTTAAGTCCTGCTTCAGAAAGAGAAGAGATTACTTCGCCTAATCCATGATTCCATCCATATTCTTTACTAATTATGTTTGAACTTGTATCGGCATAGGTTCCTTTATACTCCTCATAAATCACTTCTTTTTGATTATATCCATATTTAATTACCGGAGTTTTCTCTAAATAATCAAACATCCAAACAATAGGATGAAACTCTACTATATAAAAAACTCCTCCTGGTTTTAATCGTTCGGCTATCATTTTGGCCCAAGGTCTTAGATCCGGCAACCAACCTATAACACCATAACTTGTGTATACAATATCAAATTTATTTTTTACATGTTGTGATGTATCCAAAACATTACAACATATAAACTCTGCATCCAATTCTAATTCTGAATTTATTTTTTTTGCCAATGCAATAGCTTTTTCAGAAATATCAACACCAGTACATTTAGCCCCCATCCTACTCCAGCTTAAGGTGTCTTGACCAAAATGACATTGTAGATGTAATATTGATGCTCCAGAAACATCTCCAAGCGCTTCTAGCTCATATTTTTTTAACGAAGCTTCTCCTTTTTTAAAAGCATCTACATCATAAAAATCACTTTTGGCATGCACCTCCACTTTTGTATTCCAAGTTTGTTTATTGGTTTCGAAATATTTTTGAAATTCTTTAGACATCTAACCTTTTGATTAAGTTGTACAAACCATTAAATATAATAAATCATTTGCATTAGAATGCATTTGCTTATCAGCGTATAATATATCTAAAATTTTATCAAAACCTTAAGAATTGTGCAATTCACCAAAATTGCAAACCGCCTTTTTATTACCTAATTTTAGAATATGAAAATTACACCTCAAGATCTTAAGGAAATACCTGATTTTATTAACGTCCCAAAAGAACAACTACAGTGGTTAATAGATAACTCGTACGTACAATTATTTAGGCAAGGTGAATTCTTTTTTAACAAAGGAGAAGTTGTTGAGAAATTATCACTTATTCTGGAAGGAAAAGTTGATGTCAAATTTGAACAAAATGGAAATTATAAAATTGTCGGACAAATAAGAAAAAATAGTATTGCGGGATTACTTCCTTTTTCAAGAATGAGTTCTATAATGGGTTATGGAGAGGTTGTCGAAGACACAAAAGCTCTTTTCCTGGACAAAACATTTTTTAAGGAAATGATTTCGAATTACTATGAACTTACAGAGAGTTTGGTACATAATATGACTTCTAGAGTACGAGAGTCTACAAAAAATAACGTGCAATCAGAAAAAATGATGGCACTCGGAAAACTCTCAGCAGGGTTAGCCCATGAACTTAACAACCCCGCTTCTGCTATTTTAAGAAGTGCTAAAGCATTAAAACAACATCTCGGTAATGTTCCTGAAAAATTCAAAAAAATTACTTCGATCCGAATTTCAGAACAGCAAGTAGATCGTCTTAACAGTATTCTTTTTGAAAAGATCAATAATCGTCCTGAAAATAAAATGAAACTCATTGAACGTAATGCAAAAGAAGAAGAACTAGAAGAGTGGTTAGAAGAACATGGTCTTGAGAATGCATATGAACTTACAGAAACATTCTTAGATTTTTGTATGGGTATACCAGAAATGAAAGAAATTTATAATATCACTGAGGATCAAAACTTCTCTCATGCTATTGAGTGGATTGAAAATGTACTTACCACAGAAAAAATGGTTGATGAAATTGAAGAAGCATCAGATAGAATATCCAATTTAGTTCAATCTGTAAAAAGCTACACCCATATGGATAAAGCCTCAGAAAAAGTGGTTACAAATATCCATATTGGTATTAAAAGTACGCTTACAATGCTTAATCATAAATTGAAAAGGAAAAATATTATTCTTGAAAAAGATTTTCAAAAAGATCTTCCTCAACCTAAAATATTTGTAAGCGAAATCAATCAGGTTTGGACCAATTTAATTGATAATGCCATAGATGCAATGGATCACTCGGGAATTTTGAAAATTAAAACCCGAAAAGATAATGAATTTATTAAAATAGATATTATTGATAACGGCCACGGAATTTCTGAAGAGAATTTACATTCCATTTTTGATCCTTTCTTTACTACCAAAAGCATAGGAAAAGGTACAGGAATGGGATTAGAGGTGGTACAACGTATTATTAACCAACATCAAGGAGATATTAAAGTTGCTTCAAAAAAAGGGGAAACAACATTTACGGTTTGCCTACCTATTAATTAATTTGAATATGAGAAAACCAATCATTTTTGCATTAGATGATGATCCGCAAGTATTGCGGGCAATAACAAGAGATTTAAAAACTGAGTACCGATCAATATATCGGATTATGAGTACTGATTCTGCCAATGATGCAATAGAAGCATTGATAGATTTAAAAAAGAAAAACGAGGTTATAGCATTGTTTTTGGTGGATCAACGCATGCCAGAGATGCTCGGTGTTGAATTTTTAACAGAAGCAAAGAAATACTACCCTGAAGCAAAAAAAGTACTACTTACTGCATATTCTGATACAGATGCTGCCATTAAAGCGATCAATGATGTGCAATTAGATTATTACCTAACTAAACCCTGGAACCCTCCTGAAGAAAGACTCTACCCAACCTTAAATGACCTTTTAGATGTTTGGCAACTTAATTTTCAACCTGAGTTTGATGGTATCAAAGTAATTGGATATCAATTCTCTCCTAAGTCTCATGATATTAAAGATTTTTTATCGGGTAACCTATTTCCTTTTCAATGGTTGGATGCCGAAACCAGTGAAAAAGCCAAAGAAATTATTGAATTATACGATTTATCTCCAAAGGACATGCCTGTTATCTCACTTCAGGATGGAAAATGTTTTAAAAATCCTAAAATAGTAGAACTTGCAGAAGCATTGGGATTAAATGCTCAACCTAAAGATAGTCTGTATGATGTGGTTATCATCGGAGCAGGACCGTCCGGTCTAGCCGCTGCCGTTTATGGAGGGTCAGAAGGATTAAAAACATTACTTATCGAAAAGCATGCCCCAGGTGGGCAAGCTGGAACAAGTTCCAGAATAGAAAATTACCTAGGATTTCCTAATGGATTAAGTGGGCAAGAATTAACGCATCGTGCCATTACTCAAGCCAAAAGGTTCGGAATTGAATTCTTATCCCCTAGGGAGGTTACTTCTATTTCTGAAAAAGATGGATATAAACGTCTTACTCTCGGAAACGGAGAACATATTAGTACCAAAAGCGTTGTCATTACTACAGGAGTAAACTACAGAAAACTTGAAGCCGAAGGTATTGACACCTATACCGGTGCAGGAATATATTATGGTTCTTCTATGACCGAAGCACAAGCATGTAGTAATAAAGAGGTCTATATTGTTGGTGGGGGCAACTCTGCAGGGCAATCTGCAGTATATTTATCTAAGTATGCCAAAAATGTTTATATCATTATTAGAAAAAAAGATCTATCCAGTAGTATGTCGAGCTATCTGATAGATCAAATAGACTCAATAGACAATATTACTTTAATCGGGCATACCAATATCATTAAAGCCGAGGGGAAAAACGAACACCTTTCTGCCTTAGAGCTCACTAACAATCAAACTTCTGAAATCAAAACAGTACCTGCTGATGCCTTATTCATTTTTATTGGGGCAAAACCTTATACCGATTGGGTTCAATTGGATATTATTAAAAACGAAAGAGGTTTTATTGAGACTGGTAAAGATCTAGCTCAATATACTAACTTTAAAAAGGTTTGGAAAAAAAATCGAGAACCCTTTTTATTAGAAACCTGTAGTCCAGGTATTTTTGCTTCAGGAGATGTTAGAGCTGGCGCTATGAACAGAGTAGCTTCGGCGGTAGGAGAAGGGGCCATGGCAATTAAATTTGTACACGAGTACCTTGCCGAAATTTAATTCACCTTATAAATCATAACTATGAAATTAAAAGCTAAAATATGCGAGCATCTTGAAGATTTTGACGTAAGAATGATCAAAGAAAAAGCTACGTATCAGTGCGAAGAATGTATAAAGACAGGTGACACATGGGTACACTTGCGGACTTGTCAAAAATGTGGTATTACCTTATGTTGTGACTCATCTCCAAATAAACATGCTAGTAACCATTCTAAAGTATACCAAAATCATGATGTTGTTATTTCAGCAGAACCAAATGAATACTGGGCATGGTGTTATACGCATAAATCATTTTTAAAATACCAAAACCCCAATAAGTAAATTAATACATGAAGAAATTATGTCTATTATTAGTACTATTTATACAATTTTCGGGATACTCTCAAACCGAAATAAGAAAGGTATTATTTATAGGCAATAGTCTTACCTACTCAAACGATCTACCCAACATCTTAAAGCACATTGGTAAAGATTTTAAAATAATAATCAAAACTAAGGCCTTATGTTATCCTAATTATGGCCTCGAAGATCATTGGAATGATAAAAAATTTCAAAACCTCATGCATCAACAACATTTTGACAATGTTATCATACAACAAGGACCTTCTTCGCAACCACCAGGCAAACAAATGCTGGTACATTATGGAACTAAAATCAATACAGTTTGTAAAAGAAAAAATGCCACACTAGGATATTTTATGGTTTGGCCCGCTAAGCGCTATTATCATACTTTTGACGGAGTTATTGCGAATCACCAATATGCAGCAAAAATATCAGAAGCTCAATTATATCCGGCGGGAGTGGTTTGGAAAATGTATGAGGCAAAGGGTAATCTAGAATCTTTATATAGTTATGATCAGTTTCACCCATCAACGGCTGGCAGTTTATTGGCCGCTCTAACTATTTTTAAAGGATTATTTCCGAACAAAGATCTAACTAAGCTCAACTTTCGGAAATATAAAAAATGGAGTAATGATCCAAAGTCTTTTGATATGATGATACAGTTAGTACATGCATATTAATTTATTCAAACAAAATATCCTATTTGCTAGTACTATTATTTGGGAATACTAAAATTACCCGGTATTGGGTATTCCCGCTCATTACATTAATCTATAATTATGCATTCATAATCATTAATGTCAATTATCATGAATGTAAAACTACTTTTTGTAATAATATTTCTAATCCTCGGTTCTGGTACAATATCCGCACAGTGTAATTGTGATGCTGCTCTTAGTGCTGATTTATTAAATGTTTCAAACCAGTACAATGAATCTCAATTTAGAGAATTTCTTTATCAATATTTTAAATCATCAAAAAGACAGAGAAAAGCAATGAAACGAAGCTATTCAAACAGTTTTGGATTAAAAGCGGTAGTTGATGGTTTACCCCTAGAATTTAGTTCATCAAATAATTCTAGTAGAGACTCAAAAGAATTCTATGCTTTTGAGCAAGAAGTTATAAAAAACAATAATGTTAGCAACCAGATAATCCAATCGATCGCTACCAAATATTTTAGTGATAACCAATTAGAGGCATACAAAGCGTGTTTACAAACATCTAATTGCTCTGCTAATGGTGTTACATCCGAATTTGGAGGGGATACTGGAGATGTATTTTTTGTTAGAATTTTATTCAACAACTCGGTTTCTGATACAACCGTTGAACTAAAAACTGATGTCCAATATACTGGTTGCAGCCCTGTATACGGGTTAATCATGAAAAAAGGAGAAGTACTTAAAGTTGGGCAAGATTTGGTTCAATATTTTAAGCGAGATGATATTAACAAAGTAGCAACCGTTAATATTCGATTTACCAATGGAGTAAGCGCTCCTCCAATTACTCTAGAGAAGAAAAACAACAATACTACCTCGCCAATAGGTACTATTTGCTCATCGGTTTTAAATTATGACAGTTTTTTAGAAGTAAATAATTACAAAAAAACGGATAATATGTCAAAAGCATTATGGGTTCCTTGCGACGGAAGAAATGTAACTGCTTCTAATTATGGTAAATTCTCTGGAAATGTCCCAGATTTAAGAGGTGTATTTACCAGAGGTGTAAATGATTATGGTGTTCTTTTTGACGGCGTAGCGGCAGTAGCTATCGAGCAAGCTAATCCGGCAGGCACCAATGCCGGTATATTTCAATCAGATTCATTCAAAAGTCACGCACATAATTCACAAGTTTCATCAGATAGAGTTGGAGATCCAGATGGAAGTGATGATACAAATGGTGGAGCCGGAGCGGGTGATTCTTATTGGAGAGGAAACAAATATCTAAATGCAAACACACATCCAACATCACCTAGTGGTGGAAACGAAACAAGACCAAAAAATGTTTCCGTTTATTATTATATCAGAATAAACTAAATCAAAAGCTCAACTACAATAAGGTTTTCCGTAAATTCTTATTTAAAAGTTTTATTAGCTTAAAACAAATTTTCTCACTAATCGACTTATTATTATGAAAAACACAATTACTCTATCATTATTTCTATTATTTACAGGAATCGTATGTGCACAAATTCCAAATATAAGAGAATCAAGAAAAGAACTTAATATTTCAAAATATTATGCTTCTTCCAATACCAAAGAAGATTCTACGCAAGAAAGTCAAGATGATATTAAAGCCATAGCAGATTTTATGGCAAATGCAAAAAAGTATAAAACAGTTACAGAAATTGATCAAGAAATTAAAAATGAAAATAGCGCAGATATTACCTCGGATATCAAAATAGCCTCTTTAAACTATTTGAAAACTAATTATACCTTCGATAGTACATCAGAACTCTGGAAAATCAAACAATCAGGAACGGATAATGAGGCCGAAGGTTCTGAAACAGAATTAACGAAAAGAGATAGTATTTATCTATACCAGTACTTTAAAATAGATCTTAAGAAAAATAGAACTGAACTCTCTGAACTCAAAGAAAAAATAAAAAAACCCTCTGAAGAAGGGAATGAAACTGAAATAGTAGAATTGATCAAAAAAATAAAAGAGAAAGAAAAGAAAGTCAAAGAATTAGAAAAAACAATTGGCAAAATAGAAGTCCCGAATAATTTTTTCCCTACGATAAGATCAAGAAGATACAAGAGCATTACATTTGGGATGCTGTATTCTACAGAAGAGACTGAAAATATCAATCTCGTAACCAATACTTCATTTCAAATTAGTGGAGACAATGGAGCTACAATTCAATCTGAGTTAGTTTCTGCATTTTTGGGACCAACAAGAGTTTCTTTTGGAAGTTTGATTACTAATTCTAGCAGTGAAGAAAATAATGACAATACCAATACTGATACTATAGACAGTGAAGATACCGAAGCTTTTCAGAGGTTATTAACCGCGGGTGGAGGGAACATGTATCTTAGTGTTGAATTACCAGTATTTATAGAAAAGGGTAATCATCATTTAATTTATTTTAATTTATTGGCCAAAGCTGGGCTAGCGATTTCTGAGTTTAGTAGTGATGTAAATACTTCAACCGGAAATGCCAGTTTAAACACCAACTTATATGCTAGTATTTCATCTGATAAAAATGAATTTGCCTTTTTTGTAAATGGAAGTTTTGGTGTATTCGCAGGCGCAGATGAGTTTTATACTCGTTTAGGGTTAGAAGATGACAAGCCTTTTGCATTTGGTCAAATCACTGGCGGTGTTACTGTAATGAGTAGCCTTCGTTTTGCCTTAACATTTAACACATTCAGCTCTGAAAAAAATCTTAGAAGTGGTAATGTAGTCATTGGTGCTCAATTATTAACAGATCTATTTTCTAAGTAATAAATCATTTACAAAACAAAACTAGTCATGCTCATTCTAAAGTAACAAGCTTATTTTCTAAATATGGTTTCCCGTAAATATATTAACCTAGCTAATAGTACATTAGTAAAAATACAATGATATGCTTAAAGTCGAATTAGAAATGAATCAATTAGCTTTTGAACGACAGAGCTCATTAATTGCACATTCTGACAGTAAAATGGAAGCTACTATTCTATGTTTTACGCAACCACCAAGGCCTCCAAAATTAAATCCTTGTAGTGAATGTGGCACCTTTGAAATCACATCTGGAGAACGATTTTATTTTAATCCAAATCCAAGAGTTTTCGAAGATCGAGGTGGTTTTCTTGAATTGAAAATACAAAACAAAATCGGAGAGGTTTGGCAACAAAGAATTAGAATTGACCCTCCTCTAAATCAGTTATAGAAATGGAAATGCTTGATAACATTAGTAAAGGAACCCAAAAAGAATTAGAATTTTCGAATAAACAATTCGAGGATTGGCTTAATAATCTTGATGAAGAGGTTAAAAAACTTGGAAGAGTCGTAAAATCCAGGAAGTTAACTGCAACTATTTTAAAATTAATTGTAGTAGTTAGTGGTATCGTAATCGCTTCTGGTTTTTTGAAAGATTTCCATATAATTGTGCAAATCATTGGTGCAACCGTGCTTTTAATCACCGCAATAGAAAAAGTTTTTGCTAATCTCGATCTACTCTTAAGTACAGCCGCCGCCAAAAATGCTTTTAATCGTATTCGAAGAGATGTAGTTAAAATACATACAAAAAAAATAGGGCCAATATTAGGCCTTAAAGAAACACAACCCGAAGAAGCAGCTCGCAAGATTATAGCATTGCAATCCGGCCTTATTGAAAAATTGATCGATATTGACGACGAAATCAAAACTAATCTTGAAAATAAAAATCACGAAGTACTAGGTAGACTAACTCTGGAAGAAAAAGAATAAAACACAATAGCTATTACAATTTACAGCTTCTAAATAAAGTTTTGTCGACTTCATATTTCAAAGTCTAGTTTAAAATTAAATCCTTTTTTTATAACTTAATCATGCATTCTCTTCTGAAGAAATCATAAGAGAGAAATTGCGCACGTCATTTTTTAGAATCTAGTTTTCTCAAAAAATAGTTTATCTGTAGATGGGTAACATATATATTCTTCAAGACACTTAACTGAAAAGAATATTTCCATAAAGGGGAAAGTAACTAACACTATCTAACAGATGACAAGAGAACAACACTTAGCTTTTTGTAAAAAATGCACTAACCGAGAAATGGATTTAAAACAAGGGTTAGTTTGTAATTTAACTAATGAAAAAGCCAACTTTATTAATGATTGTAGAGATTTTAATCTTGATTCTAATTATGAAGAACGTTTTGATGATACAGAAGCCTTAGAAAGCCATGTAGTAAAAAGCCTCATCGACGATAAAGTATTAATAAAACTTCAAGAAGAGCAAAACTATCCATTAGGGTTAATTGCAGGTATTATAGTTGGGCTTGTAGGAGCCTTTCTTTGGGCGGCAATTACTATTGCTACAGAATTTCAAATAGGATTCATGGCATTAGCCATTGGCGCAGGCGTAGGGTTTGCAATTAGATTTGCAGGAAAAGGGATAGATCAAATCTTTGGTATATCCGGAGCTATTATAGCAGTATTCGCATGTTTACTGGGTAACTTTTTTGGAATTATAGGATTTTTGGCAAATGAGGAAGGACTAGAATTCATAGATGCTTTATTTATGTTCGATTATTCTCTGCTACTACCCATAATGCAAGAAACCTTTAGTATTATTGATTTATTATTTTATGGTATTGCGGGAGCCGAAGGTTATAAGTTTGCCTTTAGAGCATTAACCGAGAAAGAAATTGCGGAGTTAAATGAAAAACAATAATAATCTATATAAGCACAGTACATATTTATATTTACACAAAATCTTATAGTTTTGTATACATCTCATATTTAGAAATAGCTTGATATATGCAACTGAAATATTTACTAACAGGGCAAGAAACCGAAAGATTAAAATTCAGATTACTTGAACAAAATGACTTTGATGAATGGACAAAACTGTTTGAAGAAAAAAATGTAGCGGATTTTTTAAAACTTGACCCTACTCTTTCTTCAACGCAACTATGTCAAGCCTGGTTTGACAAAGCTTTTCATAGATATGAAAATGCATTAGGAGGAATGAATGTGCTTATGGATAAAATTACTGGTAGATTTATTGGTCAATGTGGGTTATTAGTGCAAACCATTGAGGGTGAAGAACGATTAGAAGTGGGATACTCTATACTTCCTGAGTTTTGGAATCAAGGATATGCGTATGAAGCAGCATCCAAATGCAAAAATTACGCTTTTAAACATGATTTTGCAGATTCGTTAATCTCTGTTGTCCATATTAATAATATAGGTTCTGAAAAAGTAGCTCGTAAAAACGGTATGACTTTCGAAAAAATGACAGATGATGTATTTAATGTTTTTAGTATTGATAAAAAGAATTGGGGCCATTAAACTTTAAGGTTCGTGTATGAATTTAAGTAAAGTGTAACAAATGACGCTTTGTTTCATCTATTATCTACAATACTAATCATATACACATGCAAAAAGTACTCACTGTCACTATTTTGATGACTTTATTCTTTTCTTGTACCACCAAGAAAGAAACTCCATTCTCTATTGGTCAAAAATCTATTACGTATACCGATACATCCAGAAATAGGCCAATTGTAACCGAAATTTGGTATCCAACATATGATACAATCATCCAAGATCAAGTCATTTCCAAACGAAAGGACCTGTTTAAAACCATAACTACTATACCAAATGCTAGTATCCCTGACAAAAAATTTCCATTATTACTAGTATCTCATGGCACCGGAGGGAATCGATTTTCTTTAACCTGGTTTATAGAAAAAATGGTCAAAGAAGGATATATTGTAGTCTCTATAGATCATTATGGGAATTCTACATTTAATAAATTACCTCGAGAGTTTGTAAAATGGTGGGAACGAGCTATAGACATACAATATACACTATCTAGCGTGCTTAAAGATCCACTTGTAGGGTCAAATATTGATGTTTCCAAAATTGGTGGTGTAGGTTTTTCTTTGGGAGGTTATACCAATATCGCCTTGGCGGGAGGATACGTAGATAGAAATCATCATGATGGCAATAATGATGATAGAGCGATGCCTCCAGAGTTTCCTAAAACCGATGAAATCATTGATTTCGATACTGATAGCTTGATTGTCTCTTCTTATAACACTTATAAAGATCAGGTAAAAGATGATCGCATCAAAGCTTTTTTTGTTATGGCACCAGCCATAGGGTTTGGATTTCACTCCAAAGAGCAAACCGAAAAAATTACTGCTCCTATATACATTGTTGCAGGCAAAGGAGATACGAATACACCAGTTAAAAATAATGCACTACACTATCATAATTTAATTAACACCAGTTCAATTCATTTATTTAATGAGCATGTAAATCATTATACATTTTTAAATGAAGCTACCGAATTTGGGAAAGAAGTTGCTCCAGCAATTACTATTGACCATCCAAAGGTAAACCGTAAGGAGATACATCAAAAAACAACAGATATGGCAATTGATTTTTTTAATCAACATTTATAGAGCAATATAGACTAATTCAATGGCCTAATATTAACAATAAATTATTACCGGTTATATGTAATGAAATTATGAAAAACACGACCTTTATAATATGATTAAGGAGTTTAAAGAATTTTCGACCCAAGCCATATTAAAAGTAGCCAATGAGGACTTATTACAATCCCATCAAAAATCCGAAATAATTGGATTGTATACTTTTATCTGGGTTAAAGACAAAGAAACGGTAATCGAGGTTGATGGAATTTCTGTTACGGTACCTAAGAATAATATTGTAGTATTAACTCCTAATCAATATTTTAAATTTATAAGTGGGTCAGATCTTATAGTATATCAGTTTAACCGAGAGTTTTATTGTATTAAGGATCATGATAAAGAAGTTAGTTGTATGGGTGTGCTTTTTTACGGAAACAGCGCTATCCCAATTGTTCATCTAGATGATCAGCAACGCAATAAATTAGAATTATTCCATCAGATTTTTCTTGAAGAATTGGATACCGTAGATACCATACAAGCAGAAATGCTACGCATGCTAATGGCTAGGTTTATAATTACAACCACAAGACTTATTAAGCAGCAAAGTGATTTTGAAAGTATTAAAGACCAAGCAGATTTAATTAGACAATTTAATGCCCTAGTAGAATTTAATTTTAGAGAAGAACATTCGGTAGCATTTTATGCCGAAAAACTCTTCAAGTCCCCTAAGACATTGTCAAATAATTTTGCTAAATTTGAGAAAAGCCCTTTAAAAATTATTCATGATCGAATTATTTTAGAAGCAAAACGCCTACTTATCTATACCGAAAAAACTGCTAAGGAGATCTCGTACGAACTTGGTTTTGATGATGCCTCTCACTTGAGTAGAATGTTTAAAAAACATACATCTTTTTCTCCCTCAGAGTTCAAAAAACAACTAAAACTTGAAGTCGTAGGGAAATATTGACAAGCCTAAAGGAAGAAGAGCTATGTTTTAGTTTTAATTTTTGCCCCAACTTTGTACTATAATTTTAGTAAAGATAACCACCGAAACTTATTCGGGTAAAAATATAAAAAAGATGAAAGCATATTCACAACATATCCGACTTACAATACTTAGTATTCTATTTTTAGTATTCTCTTTTGGTAACGCACAAGTTACTTATGAAGATGAATTAGAAACTGTATATCTAAATAATCAAGCTGAAGAAGTAGTCTATACAAACAATTTTAGTAGTTACAATAAGGGTTTGATTGCCAACAACGATATCAATTTTAGAGTAAAAATTAAAGAAGCAAAGCAAGATAATGAATATTTATTGTTTCTTTCGGAAAGAAGTAATCTAGAAATTTTGAGCATATCTTACTTGAAAACCATACGTAAGGGAGCAAACAGAAGTACTGACCCTGAGGCTTTTGCGGACTTTTTGAAAAAGAAACTTCCTGAGTTAATCAATCAATTTAGAAAAGATAATAATCTAGAAGAATTGTATATTATCTCAAGAAAGAATACTTTTAATGGGAAAATAGACGCCTTACCCAGCGTTTTGTAAGTTTTCATATTAAAACAAAAAAAGTAAACACAAACTCAAAAATGAAAAAGATTTTACCCCTATTGCTGCGAATTATCGTGGCAATTATCTTGATCCAAACTCTTAGATTTAAATTTACAGCTCACCCCGATAGTGTATACATCTTTACCAAAGTTGGTATGGAGCCTTATGGTCGTATTGCTACAGGAATCACAGAACTTATTGCAGGAATATTGTTGTTAATTCCTAAAACTGTATGGATTGGAGCTACGCTTACTCTAGGAATTATTGGAGGAGCAATTATGCTTCATGTCACTAAGCTAGGAATTGAAATCAATAGTGATGGTGGCGTTTTGTTTTTTACAGCAGTAATTACATTTACACTTAGCGCCATTATTCTCTGGCTAAACAGAAAACAAGTGAATTTCTTTTAAGAAAATCGAACATTAAACTTACAACCTCTGCTTTGCAGAGGTTTTTTTATGCTCGGGAAATATTGACATGCCCTCGGGAAGAACAACCATTTCTTTAACACCATCTGTATCGCATCTTTGTACTGTTAATATAAAACAATATCAAATGACAGTTCAAAATAAATCAATTTTCAATTTAATAGAAATTTTCCGTCAGGGAAAAAAAAGAATCATAACATCATTAAGTGCAAAGACACATTGTGAGCGAAGTGCTATACATGATTTTTATTGTGATGCAGAAAAACCATTTGTAAAAGAACAATAATAAAAAATTAAGACAGGAAATATTGACACGTTATCGGGAAAAACGATCATTTTTTTGCAGTCATTCTATCCTGATCTTTGTACAGAAGTTATAATTAAAGAATCAAAAAAAATAAATATCAACTATTTCTGAAAAAATCAGAAAACTAAAAACTTTAAAATTATGAGCACATTTAATGTACCAACAAGAGATGAAGTAAGTGCCAATAACCAGGCCATATTTGACAACCTTAATAAAGCTTTAGGATTTGTTCCTAATTTATATGCAACATATGCACATAGCGATACTGCTTTAGAAAACTACCTTAATTTTTCGAATGCTAAAACATCATTATCAGCAAAAGAAAAAGAAGTTGTAAATCTAGCAGTTAGTCAAGTAAACGAATGTATTTATTGTTTATCTGCACATACCGCAATTGGAAAAATGAATGGTTTTACAGATGAACAAATCTTAGAATTAAGAGCCGGAGCGGCCTCTTTTGATTCGAAACTAGATGCATTGGCAAAATTAGCAAAAAATATAACCGAAAACAGAGGTAGAGCCGATCAAAATATCGTTAATGAATTCTTTGCTGCCGGATATACAAAAGGAAGTTTAATAGACACTATCGTATTAGTAGGTGATAAAACAATCTCTAATTACATTCATAGTACTACTCAGATCCCTGTAGATTTTCCAGTAGCACAGCCACTAGAAACTGCAGCTTTATAAGTTGTAACCACAAGTAAATACCCCAATTATTTATATCTCTGAAAAGGAATGGAAAAGATTTCTTATTCCTTTTCAGAACCAAAATAAAAATTAGTAAATCATTTAAATAAATTAATAAAAATCATGAAAAAATTAATCGCATTATTCACATTTGTTTTAGCAATAACTTTTACTGCACAAGCACAAGAAGTAAAAAATGTATCCTTAGAACAAACAAAAGGAGAGTTTACACAAAAAGAAGTGACTCTTTCTGAAGGAAGTTATGTTTTTAACATTACGAATAACAATGTTGGAACCGATGTAGGGTTTGTATTAGTACCAGAAGGAAAAGATGCTTCTGATCCCAAAAACCATATTTCTGCAGCTTATGTAACTAAAGTAGTTGCAGACGGAAAAACAGAAAGTTCTAATACGGTAACTTTAAAGAAAGGAACTTATAAATATTTCTGTCCTTTAAATAAAACACCACAATATACATTGACTGTTAAGTAAATTACCAGCCATAAAAAACTTAAAACCTTGTTAATCTAGATTAACAGGGTTTTTCTTTTTATATTTTAGCTCGAAAACTAATCCGACATGAAAACCCTACTACTATTTATAATGTGTGCTATACTTTGTTTAAGTTGCAAAAACGAAGTAAAAAAGGAAAATAAATATGACGAGGATGTCGAAGTTAGGGACCCAAAACTTATAACCGAAACAGAAAATCCAAAAATATCCACCACAGCAAATGCTATAGCTTCTGCAAATGGATTACAAAATTGGAATCGTATTAAAGAAATTAAATTTACGTTTAACGTAGATCGAGATACTTTACATTTTGAGCGTTCCTGGACATGGAAACCTAAAGAAAACATCGTTTCGATGGTATCTCAAAAAGATACCATTACGTACAACCGAAATAAAATAGATAGTACATCTCAAAGAGCGGATCAAGGGTTTATAAATGATAAATATTGGTTGTTAGCTCCATTCAACCTTGTTTGGGATGCCGACAGTTTTACTTCTAAACACGAAGCGATCGCTCCCGCCCCAATAAGTGGTAAAAACATGCAAAAATTTACCATTGTTTATAACACCGAAGGAGGATATACACCGGGAGATGCTTATGATTTTTATTTCGAAGGAGACTTTATAATCAAAGAATGGGTATTCAGAGAAAAAAATGCTAAAGAACCTTCTTTAATAACGTCTTGGGAAGATTACCAAACTTATAATGGGATTAAAATCGCAAAAACTCATCGTAAAAAAGAAGAGAACTGGAACCTACATTTTACTAATATCGAAGTAATTACCGAATAGACATACTTTAAGTTTTGTTACATATAGAGTCAATCCTTGGTATTTGGAGACAAGTGTAATTTAAAATTGATCAAAAGGTAAAACTCGAGAACCTTTTATACTTTTATTATCATCAAAATAACAACGATAGTTGTAAATATCATTACATTTTTTGTATTTTAGTGAAACACTGTTTCAATTATTAAAACAACAAGAATGTCGACCCTTCTCAAAACAGGTCTAGCCTATGCAAAAGAGCAAGATCAAAAAGATGAATTAGCACATTTTAAAAATCAATTTCATATCCCTAAAGACGCTAACGGGAATGATTGGATATATATGTGCGGAAACTCATTGGGACTACAACCTAAGCATACCCAACAGTATATATCTCAAGAACTTGAGGATTGGGCCAATCTTGGTGTAGAAGGTCATTTTGAAGCCAAAAACCCATGGATGCCGTATCATGAATTCCTGACCGATTCGATGGCCAAGGTAGTTGGTGCTAAACCATTAGAGGTAGTTATCATGAATACTTTAACTACCAATTTACATTTGTTAATGGTTTCTTTTTATCAACCTACTCAAACAAAATTTAAAATTGTTATCGAGAGTGATGCATTTCCTTCGGATCGATATGCTGTTGAATCTCAACTACGCTTTCATGGATATGATCACAAAGACGGAATAATAGAATGGAAACCGCGTAAAGGAGAAGAGCTACTTCGATTAGAAGATCTTGAGGATATTCTAGATAATCAAGGAGATGAAATTGCTCTATTGCTTATTGGAGGAGTAAATTATTATACGGGACAATACTTAGATCTAAAAAAAATTGCTTCTATTGGGCATTCTAAAAATTGTAGAGTAGGTATTGATCTTGCACATGGTGTTGGTAATATTACTCCTAATCTTCATGAGTCTGGAGTTGATTTTGCAGCTTGGTGTACTTATAAATATCTTAACTCTGGGCCAGGTAGTTTAGGTGGTCTATTTATTCATGAAAAACACGCCTACAATAAAGACTTAAAGCGTTTTACGGGATGGTGGAGTCATAATAAAAGTACACGATTTAATATGCGGCAAGAATTTGATCTTATGCCTGGAGCAGAGGGTTACCAATTGAGCAACCCCCCTATCCTTTCTATGGCCGCTATAAAAGCATCTTTAGATATTTTTAATGAAGTCGGCATGGATGCATTACGAAAAAAATCCAAAGCATTAACCGGATATTTTGAATTTTTAATTCATCAAATTGATACCGATAGGATTAGAATTATTACACCCAGCAATCCCGAAGAAAGAGGTTGTCAATTGTCTATTCAAGTAAAAAATGCGGATAAAAGTCTGCATCAAAAACTTACGGATCATCATATCATCACCGATTGGAGAGAACCCGATGTAATACGTTGTGCACCAACACCTCTTTATAATAGTTTTGAGGATGTATACCAAATGACAGAAATATTAAAAACATTGTTATAATGCCAAGAAAGGAAAATATACTAATCATTGGTGCGGGTCTATGCGGGTCTATGTTAGCCTTGAGAATGGCTCAAAGAGGATATAAAGTATCCGTTTATGAAGGAAGGCCCGATCTAAGAACTACAGATATCTCGGCTGGACGTTCCATTAACTTAGCTTTATCCGATCGAGGATTAAAAGCGCTGGATATGGTAGGGATTATGGATAAAGTTCTCCCCTATTGTATCCCTATGTATGGCAGAATGATGCATGATATCAAAGGCAATACTTTTACATCTAATTATTCGGGGCGAAGTAATGAGTATATCAATTCGATCTCTAGAGAAGCGTTAAACGGATTATTACTTACCGAAGCCGAAAAGCATGAAAATGTAAATCTATATTTCAACAAAAAATGTACCCAAGTAGATATCGAAAATACTGTTGCTACTTTTAAATGTTATGTTACCAAAGAGAAAACCAAGGTAAATGCGGATATTATTTTTGGGGCAGATGGTGCCGGTTCGGCTCTTAGAAAAAGCTATTATCTAGAAAAGAAATTTTTGTTTAGTAATTCTCAAAATTACTTAACACATGGATACAAAGAATTAGAAATCGCCGCTGATAAAACTGGAAAACACAAAATTAGCAAAGATCATTTACATATCTGGCCAAGAGGTCAATATATGCTCATTGCACTTCCAAATTTGGATGGTAGTTTTACAGTAACCTTATTCTTGGCTTATGAAGAAGGAGAATACAATTTCAATAACCTTACTACTATTGAGAAAGTAACAGAATTTTTTGAGTCACAATTTCCTGATGCCTTAGCATTAATTCCCGACCTTAATCATGAGTTTTTTAACAATCCCACAGGTGCTTTAGGCACAGTAAAATGTTCTCCGTGGTATTATAAAGGAAAAACTTTGTTGATCGGAGATGCCGCACATGCTATTGTTCCGTTTTATGGTCAGGGTATGAATGCTTCTTTTGAAGATGTGTTAGTATTTGACAAAATTCTAGAACAACATGAAGAAAATTGGGATGCTACTTTCAAAACATATCAAAAAGAACGAAAAAAAGATACTGATGCGATTGCCGATTTGGCTATTGATAATTATTACGAAATGCGAGATCATGTCGCTAATCCCATTTTTAAAGAAAAAAGAAAATTAGAGATGGCCTTAGAAAAAGAATTCTCTGATACGTATTTTTCAAAATATTCATTAGTAACGTTTAATGAAGATATAAGTTATAGCGAAGCCATGAAAATAGGTAGAGCGCAAGACAAAGCATTGTTAAATATGATAGCAGATAGTGAAATAGATACCAATAGTAATTTAAAACAAATTTTGAAATTAGTTCAAAAAGAAACCAACGAGATATTACAAGAAGATAAAATAGCTGGTTTGAAATAATTTCTAATAAGAGTTTATTTTAAGAAATATGAATAAAGGCAAATTAATACAAGGCAAAGCAAAACCCAGAGGTAAGTTTCCACATGTAAAACGTGTTGGAGATTTTATCTACGTTTCTGGCACAAGCTCCAGAAGGTCAGATAACTCTTTTGAAGGAGTTGAAGTAGATGAGTTTGGAACAACCAATCTGGATATCAAAGCGCAAACAAAAGCCGTTTTAGAAAATATAAATGATATCTTAAAAGAAGAAAATGCAAGTTTAGACGATGTAATCGACATAACTTCTTTTTTGGTCAATATGAATGATTTTGGCGGGTATAACGAAATATATGCGCAATATTTTGACTACGAAGGGCCAACAAGAACTACAGTAGCTGTACACCAATTACCTCACCCACATTTATTAATTGAGATAAAAGCTGTTGCATATAAAAAACAGAACTCGTAGAAACTAAGAAATACTAAACAACCATGAGTACGGTAACAGATAAAAAAATCCTTAATACTTCGGTCGAAAAAGCATTCAAAATTCTGGATTGCTTTTCGACAGATAAGATGGAATTAGGTGTTACCGAAATTGCTAAACAAATGAACACTAATAAAAGTGCAGTGTATCGTATGTTAGCCACTATGGAAACTCTGAATGTGATACAACAAAACCCGGAAAACGAAAAATATCGATTGGGTTTAAAATTATTTGAGTTAGGTCAAAAAGTTAGTATTCACAAAAATTTTATATCCAAAGCACGGCCTTTTATGGAAGAATTGGTAAAACGCGCTGGGGAGACTGCTCATCTGGCTATTTACAGAAATCAAAAAGTATACTTTCTAGATAAAGTGGTGGGTCGACATGATTTGCAAATTAATTCGCAAATAGGTACCGAAAAGCCATTACACTGCACTGGTCTAGGTAAAATCATGCTTGCATTTGCCGAACACAATTACGAAAACATAGTCAAACACCTAACCTTAAATAGCATTACCAAAAATACCATAACCGACAAGAAAAAACTTATTACGGAAGTAGAAAAAATAAAAAGTAAAGGTTTTGCTTTGGATATGGAGGAAAATGAAATAGGATTAATTTGTGTTGCTGTCCCGGTTTTTAGTACTAACGGAAAATTTATAGCAGCAATAAGTACATCTGGTCCTTCGGCTAGGTTTAATGAAGATGAAATACAAACCTATACCGGAGATTTAAAACATACAGCAGAACAGTTAAAACACATTTTCAGTTAATCGAAAACTTGAGAAAAATGGAGAAAATACTAAACTATATCAATGGCGAATTCAAAGCTCCTTTGGATGATCAATGGATTGATAATTACAATCCATCTACCGGGAAAAAATATAGTTTGACTCCTAACTCCTCATCCAAAGATGTTCAACTAGCATATAACGCTGCTAAGCAAGCTTTTTTGGGCTGGTCTAATACTCCATTGCAGCAACGCAGCGAAATTTTATCACGAATTGCATCTCTAATTACTAAAAACCTAGACATACTGGCAAAAGCAGAAACCATAGATAATGGAAAACCATTAACACTGGCGACCAGCATAGATATTCCCAGAGCCTCTTCTAACTTTCAATTCTTTGCTCAAGCCATCACCCAATTTGCAAGCGAAGCGCATGAGAGCATAGGTCTAAACGCTATGAATTTTACGTTAAGACAGTCTATTGGCGTTGTTGGGTGTATCTCTCCCTGGAATCTTCCGCTTTATTTATTTACATGGAAAATTGCTCCTGCTCTTGCAGCAGGTAATACGGTCGTTGCAAAACCAAGCGAGGTGACCCCTATGACAGCATATCTGCTTGGAGATATTTGTACAAAAGCAGGCTTACCCAAGGGAGTTTTAAATATTGTTCACGGACAAGGACAGACAACCGGTCAAGCCATTGTCGAACATCCAGACATAAAAGCTATTTCCTTTACTGGAGGCACAACAACAGGAGCTCATATTGCCAAAATAGCAGCTCCAATGTTTAAAAAATTATCTCTAGAGTTAGGAGGTAAAAATCCAAATTTGATTTTTGCAGACTGTGATTATGATAAAATGATAAACACCACAATGCGGTCATCATTTGCTAATCAAGGACAAATATGCCTTTGTGGTTCTAGAATATTTATTGAAAGGAGTATCTATGATAAATTTAAAAAAGACTTTATAAAAAAAACAAAAGAATTAAAAGTTGGTTCTCCTCTGGACCCAACTACAAATATAGGAGCATTAGTCTCTAAACCACATCTCGAAAAAGTGAAATCATATATCGATCTCGCCGAGCAAGAAGGAGGAACAGTTTTATGTGGCGGGGAATATGTGACTATAAAAGATCATGAAGACGGATATTATCTTCAACCCACAATTATTGAAGTCAACGATATCAATTGTAAATTAACACAAGAAGAAATTTTTGGCCCCGTCGTAACTATAATGCCATTCGACAATGACGAGGAAGCACTAGAATTAGCAAATAATGTACGCTATGGATTATCAAGTACTATTTGGACAAATAACTTAAATCGAAGCATGTATTTGGCCAAACACATTCAAGCAGGTATTGTTTGGATAAACACCTGGATGATGCGGGATTTACGTACGGCGTTTGGTGGGGTAAAAGACTCTGGCGTAGGGCGCGAAGGAGGTCAGGAAGCACTGCGCTTTTTTACAGAACCAAAAAACGTTTGCATACACTATAAATAATTAAAAAATATAGAAATAGAAATAATGAATCTAAATCTTACTCATAAAAATGCTTTGGTATGTGGCAGTACTCAAGGTATCGGAAAAGCTTCAGCAATACAATTGGCAGCATTAGGAGCAAATGTAACATTGGTTGCCCGAAATGAAGAAAAACTTAAGGATACCGTTAATGAACTAACAACAGATCAAGGGCAATCTCACACATATATTATTGCAGATTTTCAGGATCCTGAAAGATTACAGCAAAAAATCTCAAATACAAAGGCTATCTATCATATATTAATCAATAATACTGGCGGTCCTGCCGGTGGTCCTATTTTTAATGCTACATTAGATGAATTTGAAAAAGCATTTACTCAACATCTAAAGTGTAATCATATTCTAGCTCAATCTGTTGTCCCTGGTATGAAAGGTGCGGGATATGGAAGAATCATAAACATTATTTCTACATCTGTTAAGCAACCCTTAAACGGATTGGGTGTTTCTAACACCATACGAGGAGCAGTCGGAAATTGGTCTAAAACATTGGCTAATGAATTGGGACAATATGGAATCACGGTCAATAATGTACTCCCCGGAGCCACAGCCACAGAACGCTTAAATGAAATTATCAATCATAAAGCTAAGAAAACAGGCAAATCAATAGAGGAGATCTCTGCAGCGATGAAAAATGAGATTCCTGCTCAACGATTTGCCAAACCAGAAGAAATAGCAAATGCCGTAGCATTTTTAGCATCAGAAGCTGCATCTTATATCAATGGAATTAACGTCCCTGTCGACGGAGGAAGAACAAAGTCCTTATAGTTAACGATTTGTTATTACTAAAAACAAATCAAAAGGAGTAAATTTAATACAGAATAACAAGCATTTATATTTAAAAACAAGCGCATGAGTAATTTAGTTTCACCCTTAAATTTTAAAGCCTGGATAGATGAACATCGTCATTTACTAAAACCTCCCGTAGGAAATAAATGCGTATGGGAAAATGGAGATTTTATTGTAATGGTAGTGGGAGGGCCAAATAACAGAAAAGATTATCACTATAATGAAACCCCAGAGTTTTTTTATCAGGTAGAAGGCGATATTGTGTTAAAAATAATTAATAATGGTACTCCCGAAGATATATACATTAAGGAAGGAGAGATTTATTTGCTACCTCCAAAAGTCCCTCACTCTCCTCAGAGAGGTGCAAATACGGTAGGTTTAGTAATTGAATATCCCCGCGCAAAAGGAATGATGGATGCTTTAGAATGGTATTGCGAAAATTGTAATACAGCTTTATATAGAGAAGAATTTGCATTGGATAATATCGAAACAGATATGCCTATCATTTTTGACAAATATTATAGTGATACTGATAAATGTACTTGTTCTAATTGCGGCATTGTCATGGATGCGCCAAAAAAAAGTAATCCAATTTAGATAGATAAATAGTAAACTGACTTGATCAATATCTTTCTAAACACAACACCATAAACCAATGAAAAGAAAACTTAGAATAAACGGACATTCACATTTGTTACCCTATCCAGAAGAGATCCCTCAGTTTATGAAGGACAAAGAAATCTTTTGGGTAGATGATGAGCGTAGATATATGTTACAAAAAGGCTGGAAACGACCTGTAACTCACTCGAGTTTTTTCTTAGATGAGAAACTAGAATGGATGGAACATAACAAAATTGATCATGCCGTAGTACTCAACCTTTCGCAATTGTATGGTAATGGTCTTCGTTTGGAGGAAATGAAGCATGCATTACGCTTTCAAAATGATTTTAATGCCAATGTGCAACGTGATCATCCTGATAAATTTTCATGTGGGTTTGTAGTTCACCCTGGTTTTATAAACGGAGCATTGTGGGAAATGGAACGCTGCGTAGAAGAGCTAGGCATGCATGTATTATGCTTACCTACTCATTTTATGGATTCTATTGGACAATGGAGATGTATTTTTGATGAAGAAAACGATCCTATTTTCGAACTAGCAGATAAATATAAGTTAGCTATAGAAGTTCACCCATATGATGGGGATAAAATGATCAAGTTAGAAAATGTAGCCTGGCGTTTTCATTTGGTATGGATGCTAGCGCAATGTGGTGATGCCTATCATTTTTATACACTTAATGGCATGCAAAATCGATACCCAAATATTAGAACTTGTTTTGCGCATGGAGGACAACTTGCTCAAATGAATCTAGGTAGACGTATCCAGGGTTTCGATGGTAGACCTGATCTATTTGAAGGAAAACAACATCCAAGAAAGGCAGTTGGGCATCCAAATATATACTTTGACACACTAGTACATGATACAGACTCCCTAAAACTTACGGTAGAACGCCAGGGCAGCAAACAAGTGATCATGGGATTAGACGATCCTTATCCTCTTGGTGAAATGGAAAGTGAACCGCAATCATCATATCCTGGAAAAATTTTGGACCTTGCCTTAGATCGAAAAATTATTGATAAAAAAGAATATGATGATATCTGGGAGTGTAATGTATTACAGTGGTTATTTGGAGATAATGAAGATGCCAAAAAGAATTTAACCAACAAAATTTTAGGTACCACAATGGAGGTTGATTAATTGTAAATGAATTATCATTAAAAAGGTCAATCACTTATAGTGATTGACCTTTTTAATGACAACAAATACATTACTAAAAAATTATTTCAACATGTCTAATAATTCTTCAGCTTTTTGGTAATTATAGTTATTTTCATTTTTTAAAATGATCTCTAAAACAGATATAGCCTCTTTCTTCTTATCTTGTTTCAAATAAAGGAGAGCTTTATACCAATACCCTTTTGAGTGGTCTATAACATCCGAAGCAATTAATGAATCAAAATAAGAAATCGCATCTTGATAATTACCCAGTTCAAGAGCCGAAACTCCTGCATATATCAAAACAGAAGAGGTAGTCTTTTTTCCTGAGTTTATTACCGATTTAAATATTGTATTGGCTTTTAGGTATGCTCCTTGTTCAAATAATAATTGTCCTTCTGCCAATTGACTTTCGTCACTTCTACTTGTAAGCGAAGGTAAATCGTTCCAATTGCTATACTGTGCATATAAATCTTGAGAAGAAATGCCAGAACTCATAGTATACAACAACACTAATAATGTAATAGAAGCTGCTGCGAGTATAGGGAAAATTATTTTTTTATTAAAACGAAAAGCTCCCTCTTTTCTTTGATAATTCTCTTTGGCTCTATCTACTGTCTCTTTAAATTTTTGGGCTTCTTCACCTCTAAAATAGGTCTCTACTTCTTTTACTTGATTTGTATCCGGAGTAAAAGACTCATTAATCCAAGACGACTCATCAAATTGAGTAAATAACTCCTGATGGATATAGAATTCTCTTTCTAATTCGGGATTACTAAGCAAAGCCTTCTCGAAAAGAGATCTATCTTCTATAGACAATTCGTCTCTGAGATATGCATCGATTTGATCATGATATTTCTTTTGGTTATCGCCCATTATTATGACATCAAATTTTTAAATCGGTTGTCGGATTTTATAGTTTCTATTAGCTTTGCCTTACATTTAAAAACACGTTGTCGCGCAACTGTTTCTGAAGAGTAGGATAATTTTTTTACTATATCTGCGTAGGATACTTTTTTAAGAAATAAGGTTAATACCTCTTTACAATTACCCGACAGTGTTTCTAGTTTTTCCTTAAAAAGTTCCCACCGTTCTTGTTCAAGTAGCGCATACGCCATATCCGATTCGTCACTTACTAGTTCTGGTACCCTATCATTTGTTACCTCCCGTTTTCTTTTATTCAATTCTCTGCGCCATAAATTCTTACAAGCTGTAAAAAAATAGGCCTCAAATGATGTATGAACAACTTCAAGCTTTCTAACTTTTATTCTTGCAGAAATTTGTAGCAATGCTTTCTGAAAAATGTCTTCAACATCTTCTTGTTGCCCTTTATTTTGTCGTATAAACTTTGCTACTTTCGGAAAAAAATTCTGATATATCTCTGTAATTACGCTCTCATCAGAGTTAAAAATTCCTTGGATATAGTAATCACTTTTTTTCATTCAAATGTAATGTAAGAAATATAAAATTGTTTTGGGTAACAAAACTAATCATTTTGAACTATTAGCTAAAACTACTTTACAATAATAGTTTTAACAAAAATTTAGTATTAATATTGCATAGCAAAAAAAGTAAAGGAATGAAAAAAAATGTATTAATTGTATCAATTATTATGGTAATTGGTATACTCCAAGGCTGTTCTTATGATGAATCTATAGAGGAAGCTCAAGGAATTGAAATTACGGATTCAAAAAACACATCTTCTAAAAATTTTATTGGAGGAGCTGCTGTAATTATTGGCGGTGATTTTATAGGTGATGACTCAGAATCTGATCAAGATGGTGAAGGTTCAAATACTAATGATACTTGTTCTAATTCGGATACGTATATCATTACATATGTGTCGGATATTACTGAGCAAGAAAAAGTGTTAATACGACAGGAGTTTAGGTCTAACTTTGCCGCTCTTTGTAGGATCACTCCATCAGTAGATTGCCCGAATGTAGAATTTTGGAGAGTTTTTACCAATACTTCTTCAACTCCTATCGACACCTCTGGAATTAAAGTAACTACAACAACTACTAGAGATCCAGACGATCCAGATAGTAACGGTCCATTAGGTGAAGAAGAAGCTCCTATAGAAATCGAAATAATTTTTTCTGGCAACTCTACTGTTAATGAGGTATTAGCTACAATAGTACTAGCGGATAACGTAATAAATACTTGTCAATAATTATAAGAACAGTATTCATAAAATATTTTTTGAGCGTAAATCGATGTTTCGATTTACGCTTATTCTTTTTAATAACTTTAGTATCATTAACAACAATTGATACTGTTGGTCAAGTTGCAAAACCTGCGTCAAAATCTTATTATTCTATTATTGAGGATAGCAGCACCTCTGATGAAGAAAAAAGAAAAAAAATAGATAGTCTTTTTTTACATTACGAAAAAAACAATCTCTTACCTCAAATAGGTTATGATGCTCATGAGTATGGAAAGTTGTTTTACAAAAAGGATCTGGATGTATCCCTTTTTTACGCAAAAAAAGCAGAAAACATACTCAAAACTTTAATTCCTTATGACCTAGAACAATATTATAAAAGCATTTACAATATTGCGCTATATTACCATTTAAAGAAAAACCCTGTAAATGCGATAAAGTATGATTTGCAATTTGTTGCCATATCCGACAATCAAATTTTGAACTTTAGAGCTTACAAACGACTATCTGATAACTATTTCAAGATAGGGGATTATTATCAAGCTTTATCATACCACAGTGTACTAGACAAATTAGGAAAACAACTTAATTATAAAGGCAAGTTATATGTAAATCATATAAACGCTGCAACTAATCATAAATTGATAGGGGGAGTTGACAACTACAAAAAGGGTATTTTGAGCTATCAAAAAGCAGATTCAATCATTGCAACTTATGACAAGGAACTTCCCAATAGCCTATTTCCTATATATTCTGGCATAGCGAACTTATATAACTTAAAAGGTAATGATACGGCAAATGCTCTTTTATATTACCAAAAAGCACGTGATTTAGGTTTCAAATATCAAAATGACGAGTGGGTTTGTAAATCCTATATAGATCTGGGTTCTTTATATAGAGAGAAAGATCTAGATTCATCTTTATATTTTTTAAATCAAGCTCAAAAATATGTAAAAGACAATATTGAATTAAAATACATTATTTACAATAATACGGCCGAATCATATATGAACAATAATCAATATGGTAAAGCCCTAGAAAGTTCAAAAAAAGCATTATCATTTTCTATATCAAACAAACATAAAAACGATACTATACTTCCTACCAGCGATGATTTAAAAGCTTATCCCTATAAAACAATATTAATAGAAACTCTTGCCAATCATTCAGAAATATTGATGGGAATTTATAAAAAAAAAGAACAACTAATTTATTTAAAACGGGCCTTGAAATCCATCAAACTTGCTGATCAACTTGTTGACATTATAAGATTTAACAGTGATGAAACCAAGTCAAAATTATATTGGAGAACTATTGCATCAGATATGGTTTACAAAAAAGCCATAAAAATTTGTTTTTTATTAAAGGACCATAAAACCGCTTACCATTTCATCGAAAAGAACAAAGCTCTATTATTATTGGAAGACGTTAATACTGCACAGTTTACACAAAATATTCCTGATGTAGTTATAGATAGAGAGTTAGAACTCAAAAGAGAAATTGCAAAAGCTCAAAATTCTCTTAATTTGTCAAAAACCGATAAAATTCCAGATTCTCTTAAAAGTAATCTCCTTTCTCAAAAAGAAAAATATATCCGTTTTATCGACTCATTAAATACTGGTTATCCTCAATACTCAAATTTTAAACGGAATCCAAAAATTACAACTTTGAGCGATGCAACGGCCATAACTAGTAAGGAACATACTTCATTTATTCAATACATATTGGATGATGAACAAGGGTTTGGACTTGTAATTACAAATGAGAAAACAGATATTTTTGAAATCAAAGATATTGATCAATTAAAGAAGGATATCACAATTTTTAGCACACTAATAGCTGCTCCTTTTAACTCTAAACAAGATCAAAAAACATATCAAGATGCTGGCAAAAGGATCTATAATCAATTAATTCCAGAACATATAAGATCTTCTTTAACAAAGAAAATTACCATTATTCCAGATTATAGTTTGCATCATATTCCTTTCGAAGCATTAATTAATGAAAATAATCAATATGTAATAGAAGAAAAAGAAATTGGATATGTGTATTCTATTTCTTTTTTAACACAGAATAAAAACTTATCGCGCGTAACCCAAAAAGAATTTTTGGGATTTGCTCCAATCGAATATTCGGATCATCTTTCTACGCTGCCTAATAGCAAAACGGAAGTACATCAAATTTCAAGTAATTTTAACAGCACTATTTTATTACATGGTCAAGCATCTAAACAAAACCTTATAGATCACCTATCAAATTATGAGATAATTCATCTTTCTACTCATGCTAATGCTAATGATTCTATAACTCCTTGGATTTCGGCTGCAGATGAAAAAATTACGTTAAATGACATTTATGCTACCAAAAATAATGCAGAATTAGTGGTTTTAAGTGCTTGTAACACCTCTTTGGGTAGCGTGGAGAAAGGAGAAGGTGTTATGAGTCTAGCACGAGGCTTTTTTAATACAGGAGCAAATAGCGTGGTTTCTACGTTATGGAAAGCCGATGATAAATCTACATTAGCTCTTACTACTGATTTTTACAAATATTTAAAAAAAGGACATACAAAATCCGCTGCATTACGAAAAGCCAAACTCAATTATCTTAAGAGCCATTCTTTAAGTGAAGCTTCACCTTACTATTGGTCTTCCCTAGTTCTAATTGGCAATCCCGACGCTTTACCTTCAGCTTCTGGCAGTAACATTTGGATCTTTGTACTAGGGATTTTGCTTTCTTTAAGCATATTCACCGTATTTTATCTTAAAAAAAGAAAATAATTTTCATTTCTGGGTAACAGAAAATTTCTTCTTGAACTTCTTTGTATAAATCCAATTTATATAGGTAGACAAAATCTTGATTGTCTGAAAAAGTTCAAGAATGAAATAATTATTTAAAGTAATCAATATGTTAAAAAACATTTTAAATTTAGAAGGAGTTCAAACATTAAAAAAAGTACAACAAAAATCTATCCATGGTGGTGATCTTGAAAATTTTGGAGATGTAAATTTGCCAATTGGCGATGATAATTACCATCAAGGAAATGAAGCGCAGCGATGTACATCAAGTGGTAGGTATTGGAATGCTGAATGTAATAGGTGTGAAAATTTCACAGATAGATACTTTGCCGGACCGAATTGCACACAATTAGGATAACGCTTTTTAAACTCTTGGCGGTTAACATGATCATGTTAACCGTTTCTTTTTATTCTTATAATAGAAATCAATAGCTTTGCAAAAAAGTAATCTATATGCATTTCATCCCGGAAGAGCTAGATAATTATGTAGTTAATCATACCGAAAAAGAACCAGAATTACTACAACAGTTAACGCGAGAAACATATCAAAAAATACTACAGCCACGCATGCTTAGTGGTCCATATCAAGGTAGGATATTAAGTATGTTATCCAAGCTTATTAGACCCAAAAATATTTTGGAAATAGGCACATATACGGGGTACTCGGCATTATGTTTGGCAGAAGGTATGCAAACCAATGGCACATTACATACTATTGATATAAATGAAGAACTCGAAAGTTTTCAAAGAAAATATTTTGACCTATCTCCATACGGAAAGCAAATTCATCAACACATAGGTGATGCCACTCAAATTATTCCTACTTTGGATTTAAAATTTGATTTGATATTTATCGACGCTGATAAACCTAACTACCCCACTTATTTCGATTTAATTATAAATCGAATGAATCCTGGCGGAGTAATATTATCAGATAATGTATTATGGAGTGGAAAGGTCATTGGTAAGATAGCAGAAGATGATTTTTCGACAAAAGCTCTTTTAGAATACAATAAGTTACTCGTGGAAGATCAGCGTATAGAAACCGTGCTGTTGCCTATTCGAGATGGATTAACGATCAGTAGAGTATTATAAATAAAAAAATGGAAGCCTTTTCAAGCTTCCATTTTTCTTTCAATTACAATTTATACTTTATTGAACCGCTTTAAGAGCATCTATATTTCCATAACCAAACTTACTATTTCGGTTTGGATAAAAGTCTGCAGCTCGTTTTAATTTATCTAATACTTGTGCTCTGGTCATGTTTGGATTACGTGCCCATACTAATGCCGCTATACCAGCAGTCGTTGCCGTGGCCACAGATGATCCTCCCACATAATTTCTACTACCAGAATTGAATCCAATTACAGGTACATTTCTACCAGAATCTCCAGCTCTTTGCATTACTATAGTAAAATCAATCTTACTTCCTTCATGACAATTATTGCATCGGTTGTACCCGTTGTCTTTTATTCCTGTTACTGCAACAGTCTCATTCATATTTGCCGGAAAAATTACACCTACAAAACTTGTAATTGAAGTAGAAGTTCCTCCTGCAGCAATAACCATTTTACCACGATCATGCGCATATCTTACAGCATCTCTAACATTACCAATACTAAAAACCCAACCTATAGACATAGAGATGATTTTAACATCTCCACGATTTCCTAGGGCTCTTAGGGCATTAGTAACTCCTTTACGTTCATGATAATCATTCAATAATACATCCGATGTACCTCTATACGCAACTAAATTAGCATTATACGCTACACCTACAGGCATACCATCATCATTACGAGGAGATGCAATTGCCGAAGCCATTGAAGTACCATGTCCACATCTATCATTAGGTCCATCAATATTATTTGACCACCACCAAGGAGAATCAATATACGTTCCAAATCTTTGAACAAACCTACCATTAGAAGCACCATCATTAAAGTTACTACCTAATAAACTTTGGTTTGCAGAAAGGCCTGTATCAATTAAACCAACGGTAATACCAGCACCTGTACTATAGTTCCATGCTTGTGGTACTTTATGGATATCAAAATTCCAAGGTAACCATGCATTAGGTGAGATTACACGATAATCATTACCATTAATATTTTCTCCACTTTGGACACATCCAAAATCTTTTTGTTGAACGTCAGCGTCTTTTAAATATCCTGTATAAAAAGTATCGATATATCTAATTTGATCTGCATCTTGTAAAGCAATAATGGTTTCTAGTTTTGTAACCTCAACATCAACAAAATTAAATGTTGCATCATCATGTTTTACCACATTAGATTTTGTTTGTTGCTCTGTATCTTGAACAATATTGAATATATTGTTTTTGGCCTCTATAAGGTTTGGAGAACGTTGTTGTAAAGAGAAACTATCACCTTTTTCTCCGTAACCCACACTAATGATATTACCACCATGTACGGCAGCACTCCAAAGAACAACAGCAGGAGCTTCTAACCATACTACATCACCTTTAGTCTTGAGCTGATCTTGGATGTAGGCATTTATTTCATCAACTGAAAGTAGTTTTTGATTATCAATAGAGGTAACGGCGGGATCATTAATTTCACTAGGGTCATCTTTTGTACAAGAAAACACAAGAAATAGCCCTAAAGTAAAAAGGATAGCTTTTTTCATTTTAGAATAAGATTTATGAGTTTGTGTGTAAATAATTACTAAATATAAAATTCCTAAAAATCAGAAATATTTATCATTTAGTTAGTTTCATGGCTAATATATTAAATATTATCTAAATATTTAATCGTTTTTTTGAAAGAATAGCAATGAAAATAGATATACTATGCTCGCATAGCACTGTTTTTTAGACTGAAATTTCCCCAAAAGACTAGTAAACATTGAGATTTGCCTATACTTAACAATCATATTGCTATAGCACTAAAAAAAAGTATATTTTTTTACGAAAAAATTAAAATTAACAGAGAAAATTGATCAAAATGAGAATTTGGAGAGGTAAACGATCTAAAATTTCCTTTTAACGGGGCCGGTAATTTCATTAATGTCTTCTTTAACCTGGTTTATTTCTTTTTTAATATCCGTGGTAATTGAAGAAGGGATATCGGTATCAATCCCATGTTTTTCGGCACTTTTTGTAATCTCAGTTTTAATATCATTGGTCGCATCTTTAACAATACGCATTCCTTTTCCTAAACCTCGAGCGATTTCAGGAATTTTATCCGCACCAAAGACCATTACTAATATAAAAACGATAAAAGCAATTTCGGTTCCACTAATAAACAAAGGTAGTGTTGTCATAACGGTACAAATATAGGCATTATCCACAAAACAAAAGCCATCGAAGATTACTCGATGGCTTTGTTTATGAAAATTTTATAGCGCTATTTTATTGACCTTTTACTTTATTTTTAAATTTATCAAATTTTCCAATTTTGTTTTGCTGCGGCCAACTGTTATTTGACGTATCTATATCTGCAGTCTCCATATTAGGATCCACTACGATTTTTGTAATACTTTTTTCTGAAGCTATTGCTCTTTTCACACTCTTATCATTCTTACGCCATATCTCTGCCGGATATGTTATCGTTTCTGTGCTACCATCTTCATATGTATATTCTACAATTAATGGCATTACTAAACCTCCAGGTTTTTCAAAAGTAACCTCATAAAAATATTTAGGTTCCTTTAATTTTTGCTGTTCTCCTATAGAGAAGTTATCCATAAGATATTCTTTTAAGGTAGTAGCATTGTCTATTACATTACCATTCTTTTTTATGGTAGCATACTCTTCACTACCCTCTTCTACCATAAACACTAATGGTCCAAAATCTTCGATTCTTGCTCCTCTGGAAGCCGCAAAGGCTTTGGCTTTCGCTGTTGGCTCTTTAGAGACCACAAATTTCTTAACATCTTTTACTCCAATATCTGTATAATCTGTAGTATAAAACCAACCTCTCCAGAACCAATCTAAATCCACTGCAGACGCATCTTCCATTGTTCTAAAAAAGTCCTCTGGAGTTGGGTGTTTAAACATCCATCTTTGAGAATATGTTCTGAACGAATAGTCGAAAAGATCTCTACCCATTACTGTTTCTCTCAAGATGTTTAAACCTGTTGCCGGTTTTGCATATGCATTAGGTCCAAATTGGTGAATATTATTGGACTGTGTCATTATCGGCGAAAGGAAATTTTGATTTCCGCTCATATAAGGAACAATCTTAGCTGCAGGTCCTCGTCTAGAAGGATATTTTTTTGAAGGAGCAACAGCTTTCGGGTACCACTCTGCAAAATCCTGCTCAGCCACATATTGCACAAAAGTATTTAAACCTTCATCCATCCAGGTCCATTGACGCTCATCACTATTAACAATCATTGGAAAAAAGTTATGACCAACCTCATGGATGATAACACTCATCATTCCATATTTTACTCGATCACTATATGTTCCATCAGGATTTGGTCTTCCATAATTCCAGCATATCATAGGATACTCCATCCCTTGATTTTTTGCGTGTACCGAAATTGCTTTATGATAAGGATAATCAAATGTCATACGGCTGTATGATTTTAATGTACTTGCAACTACTTTTGTAGACCAGTCTTCCCAAAGAGGATTTCCTTCTTTAGGATACATAGATACTGCCATGACATCTCTATCCCCAATTTTAACCGCCATCATGTCCCATATAAATCTTCTAGAGGTAGCAAATCCAAAATCTCGAACATTCTCAGCTTTTAATTTCCAAGTTTTTTTATTTTCAGAAAAACTTTTCTCTTTAGCCACCGCTTCTTCCTGAGTTACAATAAGAACAGGTTTATCATATGATTTTTTTGCTTTTTCATAACGACTCATCATATCTTTGGTAAACATTTCCTTTCGGTTTACAAGTACTCCGGTTCCGTCCAAAATATGATCTGCCGGTACAGTAATATTTACCTCAAAATTTCCAAAAGGTAAAGCAAACTCTCCTCTACCCCAAAATTGATGATTTTGCCATCCTTCTACATCGTTATACACTGCCATACGTGGGTAAAACTGAGCAATTACATATGCTCTATTACCATCTGCAAATTCTTCATAACCTGATCTTCCTCTACCATTTACATGATTATTAATGTTGTACCACCAATCAATAGAAAACACAAACTTTTCGCCTGATTTTAAATCCTTAGGCATCTCTATCCTCATCATTGTGGCATTGATAGTATGCTGTAATGGTTTTCCGTTAACATCTTTAACGGCGGTAATATTAAAACCTCCATCAAAAGCTTCACCCAAATATTTAGCTACAAAACCACCTGGTTGATCAGCAGGAGCAACTCCTCCTCCTTGTATTAAAGGAGTTTTAGAGTCTCTGGCTCTCATATTTTGATCGAGTTGCACCCAAAGAAATTCTAAATTATCTGGCGAATTGTTGGTATATGTTATAGTCTCCTTTCCGGTAATTTTTTTATTCTTATCGTCAAGTTCAATATCCATTTTATAATCAGCTTGTTGCTGATAATAAGCTGGTCCCGGGGCTCCAGAGGCCGTACGATACATATTTGGAGTAGAAAACTCCTCGTACATTTGTTTAAATTTGTTTTGATTTGTGTGCCCGAGTTCGCGAGCATCTTTAGCTTCTTTTTGGTTTTGAGCATATGATATAGTTCCCGACATCATAAAAGCCGCCATAAGAAGTAAAAGTACCTTTTTCATCTGAGTGATTTTGAGTTAATTGAAATGATTTGCAAAATAATCGTTTTTTAAAAGTTTAATGATTTATTCACTAAACTTTAACATCCCCGAGTCTCTTCTTTTCTCTAGGATGAGACTCTTTCTATTGTTTTCTTTTTTGACATGTACAATATTCTGCTGTTCTTCAAAAAGATCCATCAAGATCTGATTTGAAATTTCCAAACTTTCGAAAGAGTTAACATTTTCTATTTCGAGATAAAATATAATTAAATCATCTTCATATTCTTTACCTAAATATGTAAACGAAGACTCCTTACCATTAATTAAAAAACTAATTTTCTGGTTAAAATATTTTTGGATATACTCCTCTGCTCCATCAGTTTCTTTATCAACTTCTAAACGAATAGTATCGTCATATCTTTTACGTAAAACTTCTTCTAAATCATCGATAAAAACTCTTGATATAATCTGAAGGGATTGCTCTTCTTTATTGTAATCTATTTGCATAACACTAACATAAAACTTATGAGCTGTAAAAGAACTTAAACTTATGATTGCTAATAATGCTATTATTACTGTTTTCTTCATTATCAAAAAATTATAAAGGGATAAAAGTAATTAAAACAAACGTATTTAAAATAACTAATCAAGTTCTTTAAGTTTTTTATAGGATATCACCTTTTTTCTAAAAAATTCTAACAACGTCAACCTTTTAGAGTTTTCTAATAAATTCTCGAAGTATTGATCATCTGCGCAATAGTACATAAAATCGGTTATTAAATCTTCTGAGAGTTCCAATTCATTCACAAAAAAAGAAGTATTAAAAGTAGTTTCTGCTTTCTGTACAAGATGCTGTAAATCTGTAAGAGCTTTAATACGTTTTAATTTCTTCAATTTTCCGTTAAGGTAATTTATAGGCAGGTCTAATATCCCTGATCTAGCGGTATATATTCGTCTTTGTATCTGAGTGGGTTGTGGTTTATCTGTAAACGGGAGGCCTAAGATTTGATTATCTACAAAAGGTTTCAGTTCGACTTTACCTACATCATTATCCAGATTGCCAGAAAGTTTAATATTACTCACTTGCACCTGCTCTAATAGTTGTATTTTGGGTTTTAAAACAATCTCAACTTTTTCCTCTTCCAGATGTTTGGATGTAATTATGATCGACAATAGCTCATACTGCACTGATGAAAAGGTAATCGAATCTCCAATATTTGCTGGTATTTCAAAAACACCATATTCATCATTTGTCGTTCCTGTCTTATTTGTGAAATTTACAATGTTGATGGCATATCCTTCTAATGACTTTGCTATAATCCTACCTCTAAGGGTTTTAGTCTGCCCAAAAGTTCGAAATGAAGTAATAATAAGAAAAACTAGAACTACTTTACGCATATATTGTCTTCATAAACAAACCTTTTTATATTGTTACATTCAAGGTTGTTTATAAAAGACGCAAAAAAAACAATACCGTTACATATGCATTTTTTCTTGTTTTATTGCTGATCACGGTATAGTTTGCTCTGAAACACAAGGAACTGAAGTAAATCTAATTCTTTACCTCTTTCAAAATATAGATTACTCAATCCATTATCTTCTGCAAAAAATATAAAGTCATTAATCTGATGCATTTCTAAAGCCAGGTGATTTTTAAAAAAGTCATCATTATACATATTTCTAATTTTCACATCGATATCGGCATTATTTTTCTTCTTTTTAGTTTTGTTTTTATTATCATAAACTAATTTGAAAAGGTTTACAAAGTTTAATCCATTTATCATTCGATCCTCTAAAAAAACTTTGTTTTCTACAGTTGAAAGTGCATCGGGCCTAAAATCATAATCGGTATCGTTAATTTTTGTAGATGTCTGCTCGGATACTTTGGTAATTCCGCTTTCACTAAAACCTATTTTTTTTACATCGACCGTTACATTACCCAACAAATCATAAGGTGTTACAATCACTTCTTCGAGTTGGTTTATCGTTTCATTCAAAAAAACATTGAGCCTTTTACTATCCACCACTCCTTTATCTATCAATACTAAAAAATGTTGGTATTGCATAGCCACAATTTCTATTTTGTCATTGATTCCTGCATTGATTTTAAAAGCTCCGTCTTTGGTACTAATAGTTCCTTTGTTGGTATTACGATTGTAAATAACTACTCCTTCGACATCATCTCCAATGGGTGCACTAATCTTACCGCTAATCATTACTCTAGAGGTAATCTGGCCAATTGACTGGCCGACTACAATACAAATTAAGAAGATAGATAATTTTATTTTCATGTTAAATTGGGTTGTTTTTTCTTCATTAAGATACTACATTTTTTTATCTTCCGTACCGATTTCAATATAAGAAAACGTTAAACCACTTTTACAGTACAATCAATGACAAATTGTGTAATAGCAAGTACTTCTACAATTCATGGAAGCCAGCCTTTAGAATATCTACAAGAAACATTAATCGAACTATATCATAATAGTGATGAAATACTGTTTATTCCTTATGCTCGTCCCGGTGGGATTTCTCATGATGAATATACCATAGGAGTCAATAATATCTTTAAGAAAATTAATAAAAAAGTAGTTAGTGTACATATGTTTACTAGTATTACTGAGGCTTTTGAAAATGTTCAAGGGATTTATACTGGTGGTGGTAATACTTTTTTATTAGTTGATCAATTATATCGTAATCATTGTATTGAACCTTTAAAAAAGGCAATACAATCCGGCATACCGTATTTGGGTACAAGTGCGGGTAGTAATATTTGCGGTTTAACCATGCAAACGACTAACGATATGCCTATTGTTCATCCAGAAAGTTTTAAAACTCTGGGCATCTTTCCATTCAATATTAATGCACATTATCTGGACCCTGATCCCAGTTCTACCCATAAAGGTGAAACCAGAGAAACTCGTATCAAAGAATTTCATAATCTAAATCCACAGCCGGTTGTGGGTTTACGAGAAGGTAGCTGGTTAAGAATCAAAAATGATGATATTGTTCTGGAAGGAAATTTATCAGCCAGGATTTTTGAACCCAATAAAGCTCCTTATGAAATTGAGACTGGGAGCTCTCTAAACGAATTACATTAAATGATTTCATGGAATATCAAAAAATCCTTAATCAAATTGAAGCAGAATTAACGGCTAAACAAAGTACAGGTCAAGTAGCTTCGTACATTCCTGAATTATCTAAAATTAGTTCTAAAAAACTTGGGGTTCATTTGTATTGTATTAATTCTGGTCATTATAATTTTGGCGATAGTAATGAGCGTTTTTCGATTCAAAGTATTTCTAAAGTATTTGCTCTTACCAAGGCAATGTCATTATTAGATGACGAATTGTTTGAACGTATAGATGTAGAACCTTCGGGTGATCCTTTTAATTCACTAGTGCAATTAGAATACGAACAAGGTATCCCCAGAAACCCTTTTATTAATGCTGGTGCTTTAGTTGTATCAGACATACTAATCTCTTTACTAGATAATCCCAAACAAGAATTATTACATTTTATTCGTAGCATAGTAGGCAATGACGCTATTGGTATCAATACCGAAGTATATGAATCAGAAAAAAAATACAGTCATCGCAATGCTGCATTGTTAAATCTCATGAAGTCTTTTGGAAATATTAAAAATGATATCGAAGTGGTTTTGGATTTCTATATATTTCAATGTGCGATCGAGATGTCTTGCAAAGAACTATCGATAGCCTTTATGATATATGCCAATCAAGGAAAAAGGCTTTCAGACGGTCATCAAATTCTTGCTCCAAGAAAAATAAAACGTATCAATGCCATCATGCAAACATGTGGTTTTTATGATGAAGCAGGTGAATTTAGCTTTAGGGTAGGGTTACCCGGTAAAAGTGGTGTTGGAGGTGGTATAGCGGCTATTCATCCAGGGCAGTATGCCGTAACCGTTTGGAGTCCTCCTCTTAATCCCAAGGGAAACTCAGAATTAGGCATGTATGCACTAGAGAGATTGACCACATTAACGGGGTTATCTATTTTTTAATGGAATGGATTATTGTATTTTAACAGAAAAGAAACAAAAACACAAGAAAACAATTTTCTAGAATGAAATCACAACAAAAATATATTCTGATTTTAGGGTTAATCTTTTTTATTGGATTAGTAATTACATATTCTAATCATTTTAACAATGGATTTCATTTTGATGATGGTCATACAATCACTAATAATGTTCATATAACCGACATAAAAAATATCCCTGAGTTCTTTGTGAACCCTAAAATGTTTAGTTCCAGACCAGATCATTGGGGATTACGACCAATAGTAACCTCCTCTTTAGCCATCGATTACTGGATTGCCGGAGGCTTAGATCCTTTTTATTTTCATTTATCTACCTTTATATGGTACATTGTCTTGTGCGTACTCATTTTTTTTATTTTCAGAAAGTTATATGACCTAACAATTAATCATAATTGGACAATTTATTTTTCTCTAGTAGCTGCAGCATTATACTCACTTCACACGGTAAATGCAGAAACTTTAAATTATATTATATCTCGATCCGATGTACTATCGACTTTATGTATAGTACTCTCATTTGCCACCTATATATTTTATCCAAAATTAAGAAAGTGGTATCTCTACATATTACCAGCTATTATAGGAGTTTTTGCCAAAGAAACCATGCTTGTTTTACCTATTCTTTTATTCTTTTATATACTTTTTTTTGAAAAAGAACTTTCTCTAAAAGAGATATTGCAATTGAAAAATTTCAAAATTTCTTTAAAAGTAATTCTTCATCTGACTCCTCTAGTATTATCTATTCTAATTTTCCAAGCTTATACATTATCTAAAGCTGGTTCTATTTCAGGTTTTTCAAACCCTCCTTTGTATTACATGATGACACAGCCGTACGTATGGCTTCATTATTTTCTTTCTTTCTTTTTTCCTTTTAATCTTAGTGCTGATGCCGATTGGACCGTATTTACTAATCCTTTTGAAGACAGAGTAATCATTGGTTTTATTTTCATCATACTCTTGGGGTATACCATTTTCAAAACTTCGCAAAAAAAACAAACACGTACTATTTCATTTGGGCTTATATGGTTTGCTGCTGCCCTTCTCCCTACTTCAATTGCCCCCTTAGCAGAAGTCATGAATGATCATAGAATGTTTTTTCCATTCATTGGATTAACATATAGTATTATTTCTGGTGCTGGAATACTTATTATAAAAGCTACAAAAAAAGAGGACACACGTAGCAGTTCTTTCATGAATCTTATTTGGGGTAGTGTTTTTATCATTTTAACGGCGTTTGCTTACGGAACATACCAAAGAAATAAAGTATGGGAAAATGGAGAAACTTTATGGTATGATGTAACCGTAAAAAGTCCAAAAAATGGGAGAGGTCTTATGAATTATGGTCTAACCCAGATGGAAAAAGGAAACACTAAAGTAGCTTTAGAATATTATGAAAAAGCACTTGTTGTTATCCCATACTACTCTACTTTGCATATTAACTTAGGTATTGTTAAAGGATCTATCGGTAAGATCTCCGAAGCGGAAGAATCGTTTAAAAAAGGCATTCTTTATGACCCTCATAGCGATACTCCATATTATTATTATGCCAGATTCTTAGCTAAAAAGAAACGTTTTGCTGAAGCCCAAAAAATAGCAGAAAAAGCGAACAATATAACTTCATACAATTTAAATACTCAGTATTTACTGATGGATATTTATTATAATTTAGAATTATGGGACCCTTTAAGAAAGGTAATAAATCATACTCTTAAAATTTCGAAAAACAATAAAACTGCATTAAATTACTTGAAATTTTCCAAGAAAAAGAATTCTAAGTTAGATATGTTTATTCAAAAAACTAAAGCTAGCCCTACTCTTAAAAATTATCTCGATTTAAGTATACAATATTATCATGATGGTAAATATAAAGAATGCATAAATGCGTGTCTAGAAGCTTTAAAAATTGACCCTAATAGTCATCTTGCATATAACAACATTTGCTCGGCATACAACGTACTGGGAGAATATGAAAAAGCAATTAAAGCTTGCGAGAGTTCAATAGGTATTAAACCAGATTTCGCTTTGGCCAAAAACAACTTGAAGTTCGCTAAAAGTAAAATTCCTAAATAATAATAATTCGTATATTCAACAAATTCCTTATTTCATAATAATAAAAACACCAATTAAGATAACTACTGCTCCCAAAATTTGTTGATGACTTAAGCGTTCGTCGAGAAAAAAATGATTGGCTATGACAATAAAAATTAAAGATAATAATGTTATAAAAACTGTAATTGTAGTAGAAACATTTGACAAATGAGGAAATTTAAGCAATGTACTATTAATCAGTACAAATGTTAGACGGGCAACCACAGCAGACATCATAGCTAAAATAAATTTCCAATTTACTAATAAGGATAAAATAGTCTCTATTTTAAACAAATTACCCGAAATTAATGATCTATCACCTAACAAAACAATAGAAGTTACCGTAGCCAAACAGTAAACAATTATTAAAAATATTACAAGTACTACCATATTTTTCGTTTTATTGTTCATCAAGTTCGCACTCGTATAAGTAATTATCACAGAATCCGTAGGTAAATATGGTTAAGAAATAGTTAATCGTTTTATCAATAAATTTCACAAACCAAGAACGGTCTTTGGGCATAAAAACTGGAAAAACTCTATTTATTTTAATCGCATGATTTTTCAACAATACTTTCATATTATTTGTAGAAAAATAACAGGTATGATAAGCATTATAAAACTCACGTCCCAATAATGTAAAGGCAAAATTAAGATAAGAGAAAGGGTTTGGTGTAAGTATAATTATTTTTATATCTGAAGAATAATATTTTCTAAAACTTTCAATCATTAATCCAGGGTTATTTAAATGTTCTATTAAATCAGGGATCACAAGAACCTCGGCCTCTTTTAACACTTGAAGATCAATCTCAAAAGTTTTAGGATCTTCTACATTACCGTAAACAATATTATCAATAGTATGTGTTTCCTTAAGGTACGTCATTATTTCTGTATTGATGTCAACACCAATACAACTCGAACTTGCATCTGACAGAAGTTTATGGAGATATATATTATTTTTTATTTTACTATCTATAATATCTGTGCTATCATCGATACAGCCATAATGCACAATTCTTTTATCTTTTACATAATCGAGTAAGATCTTATGTTTAGTATATAATTTTTTTTCTAAAAAATTAAGTTTTTTCATTTCCATAATAATAGTGCTTAAGCTTTACTTAGTTGTTTTTTCATTGCATCATTCACACAAGGTAAATTTTAACTTTTTGATATTAAAATTTTTACAAAATTAGAAGCTAAATAATTCCAATCAAATTTTTCTAATATCCTATTCTTTAAATTTTTGGAAATTAAATTTAAATAAATTGGGTCTGTATTTAATAGTGTAATTGCATCTACAATTGCCTCAGAATCTACCGAAGGAATAATTATTCCATGATCACTATCAATAATAACTTCAGAAGTACCACCCTTTGCGGTCGCTACAACACCACAACTATTTGCTCCAGCTTCAAGAACAGTAGTTGGCAACCCTTCTGGGTAATTAGATGGATTTACAAAAACATTAGAATACTTAAGTAAATTCATCAAATTATCGAATTCCATTTTACCCATCAAAAATACACGTTGTTCTGTATTCGAAAAATCTTCAACGAAATCATACAAAGGCCCTGATCCAGCTAAAAAAAAGTAGATACCCTTCTGATTTTGAAGGATTTTCTTTATTGCTTCAATCAAAGTAAGAATCCCTTTTTCTTCTATAAAACGACCTGCATAACTAACAATCAACGCTTTATCAGGCAACCCGTATTTCTTCTTTATATCGACATCATTTTTAATCATATAATGAGTATCAATACCGTTATATAAAATACCTGAGGCGGATATACTAAAATGTTGCAGCCAATTATTACAAGCATTAGACACCCCATAAAACTTTGGCTTGTAACACTTTACAATTAAAGTAATAAAATGTTCATATCTACGCCCAAAGAAATCCAAAACCTTATTATTAACGGTAAAATGACCGGTACCATGCTCTATTACTATTGCTTTTTTGCTCTTTTTTTTTGCGAGGTAAAGTCCTAATAAAGAGGTTAAATAAAATCTGGTATTAATTACAAAGTAATCAATATGTGTGTGTTGAATGGCTTTTAGTATCTGAAAATATTTTTTATTTAATCTTAAAATGGGATACCTGTCTCCTAATTTTTCAAAAATCGGCAATCGATAAATAGTTATTCCTTCAGATATTTCATGCTCATCAACACCATTAGTATTCGTTGTAATAACGATAACATTAAACCCTTGATCAATAAGTTTTTTGGACAACTGAAATGTGTATCGTTCTACCCCTCCAAGGTGAGGATAAAAACAAGCGCTAAAAAAACAAATTGTGGGTTTGTGCTTCATTTATCTGTTTTTACGTAATGCAGATAACTGTTCAGCAATCAACCCCAATAAAAAGATAATTATCCCAGATAAGATTAATGTACTTGCTCCAATACTTATTCCTTTACCATGAATAAAAAAATACACTCCCCATGAGAATCCAAACAAAAGAAAGAACAAAGCGATTGGAAGAAATATTTTTAAAGGATTAAAAAGTATGATAATATTAATAATTTCCATCACCGTTTCAAAAGCCGTCCTTATACCAATTGTACTTTTTCCTTTTAGCCTCTGTTTTATCTTTATAGGAACCTCTATTACTAAATGTCTATTGTTAATAAAAGTCAATGTAATTATATCACTGTATGACATGGAATCAGGAGTTAATCTCAAGTATTTTTTAGCTAGAGATGCGTTATATAATTTCATACCAGAATTTATATCATAAATTGGTACATCCATTAAAAATTTAGCAATGAATCTAATTATATTTTTCCCAATTCCTCTTAATAATGATGCCGAGACTTCTCCTTTTCGACTTCCAACAATCATATCCGCATCCGTTCTTTCAATCTCTCCAAACAAATTATCAACATCTTCTAAATAGTGTTGCCCGTCGGCATCTATCGTAATTACATAATCCGTTGTACAATTCTTTATCCCGCTCTTAATCGCTCCTCCGTACCCTTTATTAACCTTATGAGCGATTACCTTTATAAATGGATTGTTCCTCGCATATTGCTCTAAAATATCTTTTGTTTTATCCTTTGAACCATCATTAACCAAAATAAGAGAATACCCGTTTTTATCACAATGTGAAATGACTTCAGGAAGAAAAATCTGCAACGATTCTTCTTCATTATATATAGGTATTACAATGGTTAATGTTTTGCTCATGAGCCTTACATATCTTTTTAAAAGATAAACATACTAAATTTATACTTAGCATGAATAGTGAAAATAAAAAAGCTGTTTTTTTGTAAAACTTTTTTACCTTGTGCTAAGTAAAAAATGTAACTAAAATGAATGATATCGCTAATCAGCTAAACTTTAATTTTGATGAAAATTTCTCAATTATAAATTATATAATTAATATAATTATCTGCGGATTATTACTTTTTTTCTTGAAAATCATTTATGTAAGATTCGGAAAAGCAATATCCAATAGAGAACAGTTATCCAAAGTTTTAATTATCGTAGGAGTAACAACTTTCATCATCATTTCTATTGTAAAATCTTCATTAGCATTGTCCCTAGGTCTTGTTGGAGCTCTTTCTATTGTAAGGTTTAGAACTGCAATAAAAGAACCCGAAGAACTGGGATATTTCTTTATTGCAATCTCAATCGGATTAGGTTTAGGTGCCAATCAATTACTACCAACATTAATTGGTTTTGTGATATTAATTACAATAATTATACTTTTAAACAAGAATAAATTAAACAGTGCTTTTTCTCAAAACCTTTTAATACGATTACAGTGTAAAGACGAAGAAAAATCCGCAATTACTGAAGAAATTAGTTCTATAATTAAAAATCATGCTAATCAAGTTGAAGTCAAAAGAATCAAATATGCAAACGAAGAAATAAACTTTAATTTTTTGGTCAATATTTCGTCTATAAATACAATCCAAAATATTAATGATGAATTGACCAAAATAAGCAACTCTATAGACATCACATTTGTTAGTAATGAGATTTAATTACATCTACATTTAAAAAGTTTAACTCTTTATGAAAATCAAAGAAGTTCAAAATAAACGAACCACTTTAATATCACTAGGAATAATAGCCTTTGTGCTATTATTATTGAGTTTAACTCTAAAACTAAACAAACCTTACACTACCAAAAACAATGTTTCAAAAGATATCCGTGAATCTGATAAACCTTCAAATGTGATTAAAGAATATGGTATTTCGAGCATGTTACGGAAAAGGAATAACATAATATATTCTGATGAAGAGTTCGATATCTATTATAGTAACCAAAATGGTAATCCCAAGCTGTATTATGTTTATAAAGATACGTTATCCAAAAGACAGTTAAACGATAGATTTTTTATCCATATTTACCCAAAAAATAAAGAAGAACTTTTAAAACATCAATCATATGGGTTTGTAAATATGGACTTTACTGACAAAAACCCTGTAGAACAAAGTATAGATGGTAAAAAATATTTTGTCTTTCAAAGAATTTTAACCCATGAAAAACTGGATCAATTTATTAAAATTAATAATATTGATTTTTTTAATACAGGTCGTTTTGATTTCAAATTAGGAAGGTCCTATCAAATTCTAAATGTAAAACTGGACAATATACCACAAACTGAGGTTCATGATGCATTTGAAAAACTGACGATTTCTGTTAATCAAAATGATTTTAACAAAATTAAAAAACGTCGAAACGAAGCCTTAAAAAGTAAAGTCTTAGCAAAAACAGATGATGATTTTGTGAAATCTCATATCTCATATGGTAATTCTGGAAAAATAAAATCAAAGATAAGATTGAAGGGCGATTGGACAGATCACCTTAATGATGAAAAAAAATGGTCTTTTAGGGTAATTCTTGAAGAAGAAAAAACTGTAAAAGGGATGAGTAAATTTTCGATACAACATCCTAAAGTAAGAAATTATGAATGGGAATGGTTGTTTAATAAAGTTATAAAATCCAACAACTTAATAGGGCTGCGATATAACTTTATTGATGTAGATCTTGAAATTAAAGAAAATGACAGTATAAAAAGAATCCCTATGGGAATCATGGGGTTAGAAGAATCTTTTGATAAACGATTAATCGAAAGTAATAAAAGACGGGAAGGTATTATTTTGTCTTTTCATGAATCATTTCTTTGGGAAGATCGTAAAAAATCATTCGATTTAGGATTGGATATAAAAACTTGGAATCAAAAACTTCAAACAGGAGATGAATTACCTATCAAAGTGTTTGATGAAAATAGAATTCTTTCCGATCCTGTTTTATCAAAACAGCTCAATATCGCGCAAGATTTATTGAATGGATTAAAAAAAGGAAAACTAAAAATTTCTGATGTATTTGATATTGATAAACTAACAACATTTGTCGCATTATCAAATTTGTTTGGTGCACATCATGGATTAATAAATCACAACCTAAGAATATATTTTAATCCGATTACCAATAAATTAGAACCTATTGCTTTTGATTCGCATGGCGGGTATAGGATTGACAAAATCGCTAATTATCCTTTTTCAGAAAATGATCCTCTGTATACTGCCAAACTTATAGAAAAACTTGAAATTATAAGTGATCAAGATTTCATAAAAGGTTTTCTAGACAAATTTAGTAATCAGCTTACTGTAGTCTCATCTAATTTAAACCATGAAATAAAAACAACCGTAAATCTTTCTATACTGGATCACAACAGTAATTTTATAAAAAAACGAATAAACCCTTCAAATTTAATCATATCCAACATATTAAGTATTGAAGATGCGAAATTACAGATTGGCATAACAAACTTATCTCGTTTCCCGGTTTCTATTCAAAGTTTGGAACATATCAATGGAAAAAACTTAAGTAAACCATTCTCTTCTCCTAAAACTATTTCTCCAGAAAAACAACTCGTTGTCACATTTGATTTAAAAAATTCGTTTAATAACGCTTTCGTTTCTAAAAAAAATAAAAAAGGGGGATTTCGTTTTCCAAATGATATCAAAAAAATAAAAATCAAGCATAAATTAAATGGGATGTCTTTTTACCGAAAAGGAGCAATAATACCATATGGATCAACCGCCAAAAAACTCACAAAAAATATAGGTATCTACAAAAAATCAACAACTCCCAATTTTACAAATTTTGATTTTATAAAAGTTAGTAATAACAATGAAATTGTATTCCCAAAAGGAAGTTATCAATTAAATAAAACACTTTTTATTCCCGCAAATTACAAAGTCATTATAAAAAAAGGAGTATCCTTGGATCTAATAGATAATGCATCGATAATATCACACTCACCAATCATAGCAGAGGGAACCAAAGAAATGCCTATTACAATATTTTCATCAAATAATTCTGGCGCTGGGATTTTTGTAACAAACGGTAAAAAGAAATCAGTACTAAAACATTGTAATTTCATTAATCTATCTAATCCAAATTCCAATATATGGAATCTTTCTGGTGCAGTTAATTTTCACGAAACAATAGTCGAAATATCAAATGCTACTTTCAAAAACAATAGATGTGAAGATGGTTTGAATATTATTAGATCTAATTTTACTATTAATCATTCCTCCTTCGAAAACACATTTTCTGATGCTTTTGATGGTGATTTTGTAAAAGGATCTATTCAAAACACTACATTCTTAAATAATGGAAATGATGGTATTGATATTTCAGGATCTTCAATTTCTATAAACAATATTGAAATTAAAAATTCTTCCGACAAAGCTATTAGCGCTGGAGAATCGAGTACTATTACTGGAAATGATATTATAATATCAGGTGGAGAAATAGGAATCGTGAGTAAAGATCTTTCAAAAATATCTCTTAAAGATGTACAAATTTCTGGCACGAGATTAGGTATATCTTCTTTTCAAAAAAAACCAGAATACGGTAGTGGATCAATTGATATTTCAAAATTAATCTTAAAAAACAACGAGTTGGATCATTTAATCGAAAATGGCTCTCAACTTCTGGTAGACAATATTTCTGCACAAACAGTGTCGAACAAAGTTATTGATCAAATGTATGGGAAAGAATATGGTAAAAGCAGCAAATAATCCTAAGACCAGTTTCCACAACTTGAGATATGAAAGAAAATTCATCTTTCAAAACATACATCTTGATGATCTTATAGATACTCAAGTCTTTACGAATTCTTTTTGTTTTCAAGAAATCTTCAAAAAAAGAACAATAAACAACATCTATTTCGATGATTATAATTATTCATTTTATAAGCAAAACGTATCTGGAGATGGACTACGAAAAAAATATAGATTACGTTGGTACAATGATCTTTTTTCCGAAATAAAAAAACCAACCATTGAAATAAAAAAAAAGTTTGGTAATGTTGGTGATAAAATTAGTCATAAAATAATAGATTTTTCGGTTGATTTAGAATCGATACCAGTTGATAAAATTAATCCTTATCTAATAAAACATCTTGAAAAAACAAAACAGCACGGGTTAATCTCTAAACTCGAAAGCCTTCATCCAACCTTATATAATAGTTATGAAAGAAGGTATTTTTTATCTAACTGTGAGAAATTTAGAATTACCCTGGATTTCAATATGAATTTTTATAATCCAAATACATTCAAAAAAAATAATATAATTAAAAATCAAATCGATGAAATCATTTTAGAATTAAAATATAATACTGAACATGATAGCGAAAGTAGAGTTCTCACACAGGAGATTGACTCTAGATTATCGAAAAACTCTAAATATGTAAGAGGTCTAGATTTCATCAATTATCAGGTTACTTAAACCTATGCAAATGAAAAACTTCGTAAAATATCTACTGTACTTAGGAGTATCATATTGTGTTTTGTGCTGCGCTTCACTATCCCCCAAAAAAAAACATTCCTCTTCAGAATACATTTATCTATCACATACTAGAACAGGAACCAATGATCGTATTTTCAAGAAAATATATGATCTAAATTTAGAACTATACGAAATGATCTTATTAGGTGGAGACCTAGGAGTAGACTCTTTTCAAGACGACTTTATAAATCATGTAGATTCAATTTTTAATTTAAAAAGTAAAAACACATTATGGAGTGTTGGTAATCATGATGTAACTTCTAACGAAAATTTTAAGAATGTTACAGGAAAAAATAAATATCATTTTTACAAAAAAAACAATACCACTTTTATAACATTAGATTCCCAAGATAGCTCAAGTAGTATAATTGGAAAACAAAAAAAGTTTTTTTTCGATATTCTAAAAAACACTTCATCAAAGAACATAGTAATCATGTCTCATTAATTAATTTTTATGGATCAACATCCTTTCATGGATGCACAAATAAATGAAGTCTGTAATGGTCCTAAGGGAAAATGTGATTACTGTCTTGATCAAAACAATTTTCAACATGAAATATATCCCGAAATTTTAAAAGCAAAGAAAAGGAATAAAAACATTATATGGATTGGAGGTGATTTAGGATACAAAACTTCTAGTTTTGAATTTAAAGATCGAAATGGAATTATTTTTCTTGGAAATGGTTTTTGGTTTAAAAACGAAAAAAATAAAGTTTTAATTCTTTCTGAAGACAATACAAAAATAGAACATAAATTCATTCCTATTGATTCACTACTAAAAAATCAAACCAAAAAATATATTGATGATCTATTCAAAAATTAATATACTCTGATATATAACTCTGAACAAAACACTCGACCAACAAAAAAAGGTCTCACTATATGTGAAACCTTTTGAGCGGGAGACCAGGTTCGAACTGGCGACATTCAGCTTGGAAGGCTGACGCTCTACCAACTGAGCTACTCCCGCTTTTTGCGATCGCAAATGTATTAGATTTCTTTTAAAGAAAAAATTAAAAGCGTACTTAAATTAAAACTATTTAAATTTTAACACCTAGAATTTCAAAACCTCAAAAAAGCGTGTTTAATCGTTAAAAATTGTATTTTATCGAAAAAAATGTATATTTGTCTTGTGAATTACGTTTTAATCTTTTAACATTTTATATTTATAACACGTTATAAAACGTTACAACTAGTAAACACAGACAACTATTACGGTTAAGCCATAATACATGGCTTGACCCTAAATTTATTTATATGAAGATAAAATTACTCCTCATAATCTTATTTTTATCTTTAGCCAGTACTCAGGCTCAGGTTAAGGTTGGTGACAATCCTAACCTAATTGATGCATCTTCCTTATTAGAATTAGAGAGTTCTGACAGAACACTTGTACTAACAAGAGTTACTACGGCGCAAATGAATGCTATTGCCCCCCTTAATGGTGCACTAGTATATAATACAACAGATAATTGTGTTTATCAATATAATAATAACAGCTGGACTAGTTTATGCTCTGGCAACGATGATCAACAACTTAGTTTTAATTCTTTAACTAATGTACTCACACTTGAAAATGGTGGCTCGGTAGATCTTACTTCTCTTATTAACGATGCTGATTCCGATCCAACAAATGAAATCCAAATATTAAGTAAAACCGGTAATACCATTACATTATCTAATGGTGGAGGAAGCATTACCGAAACTAATTCTACTCTAGAAGATTTAGGTGGAGGAATTTTTAGATATACAGCTGAAGACGGAACGGTTACTACTATAGACCTAAACGCTTCAACAGGACCAACAGGACCAACAGGACCAACAGGACCAACAGGACCAACAGGACCAACAGGACCAACAGGACCAACAGGACCAACA
>CANLEM010000009.1 GCA_947489685.1 uncultured Aquimarina sp.
GCATCGTTTACATTATCATTTACCCAGCTATAGTTTCCACTTCCATCTGTAACTAATACTTGTCCATTAGTACCTCCAGTTGGTAATTCGATTTCGTTGGTAGCATCTGCATCGGCATCGTTTACATTATCATTTACCCAGCTATAGTTTCCACTTCCATCTGTAACTAATACTTGTCCATTAGTACCTCCTGTTGGTAATTCGATTTCGTTGGTAGCATCGGCATCGGCATCATTTACATTGTCATTTACCCAGCTATAGTTCCCGCTTCCATCTGTAACCAATACTTGTCCATTTGTACCTCCTGTTGGTAATTCGATTTCGTTAGTAGCATCGGCATCGGCATCATTTACATTGTCATTTACCCAGCTATAGTTCCCGCTTCCATCTGTAACCAATACTTGTCCATTAATACCTCCTGTTGGTAATTCGATTTCGTTGGTAGCATCGGCATCGGCATCATCGACTCCATCCTGTAAAGATGAAAGATCGGTAACAATAGTACCGCCACCATCAGTGGTTTCAAGATTTGTACCATTCAATACGACAGAAGTGTTCAACTCATTATTCGGATCCGCATCCGCATCGGTTACTCCATCTTGTAAGGATGAAAGATCCGTAATAATAGTACCGCCACCATCTGTGGTTTCTAACTCCGTACCATTCAATACGACAGAAGTATTCATCTCGTTTATAGGATCAGAATCGGCATCATCGACCAAATCATTAATCACATTTTCGGCAGTTTTGGCATGCAACGCATACGGAACACTCATCAATTGGCTTGCCCCCATTACAGAAAAATTAGTTCCTCCATTAATGTCAAAAGCAGTCTCAATAAAGTATGGCCCGTTTGCCCAATCGATACTTGTAAAATCATCTCCAGTATTACCCGAACCAATTTCAAGGTTTACCAAACCATAAGCATTGGTTGTTGTTGCAAAAGTTTCAGTATATACAGAGATTCCACCGATTGTACCTTGTCGAATCGTCATTTGTATTCCTACAGGCTGGTTATTTAAAATCAAATTTCCGGCATCTCTCACAACAGCTTGGTACTTAAATCCTTCCGGAGCTTGCGCAAAAGAACTTAATGTGATAGTTGTAATAGCAAAGAATGATAGTAAAGCTTTTCTCATAATCGTTTCGTTTATTTTATCTTAGCTAGTTTAAAAGTTTTTAGATTTCTTCCTTCTTCGTTCAATGTCACCGTGTAGAATCCAGAAGCTAAATTACTTGTTGGGATAGGAGTTAGTTCTGCCTGGAGTTTATCCTGCAAAATGAGCTTCCCTAGAGCGTCATAAATTGAATAGGTTATATTTTCGAAGGAGTTTGTTTGAATATTTAAAATGTCCTCAGCCGGATTAGGAAAGATAACTACTTCAAAATTCGGAGTGTGATCCACCATATCTACAAAATTCCAATTTGTTTGAAGAAAGCCTTGGGTGACGTCATTTACTCCATCGGTTAAGGTGTTTATTACAACTTCTCCTATGGTAAAATCAACGCTAGCATTCTCGTTAGAGTAAGAATCTCCTTGTGTTGCTATGACTTCTTGAGTAAAACCAGTTAAATTGGTAAGTATCAAAAGGAATACTAAAACATATTTGGGCATAAAAGGCATTTTTGGGGTTGCAAATGTAGTACATTTCAGTTGTTTACACAAAAACGGTGTGGATTACACTTATTCATACAATTTTAAAGTCATGTATACGTAAAACAATTCGCCCGTTTTGATAATGATATTTAGACAGGAAACTAAATAATTAAGAAAACTCAATTTTCAAGTTGCACTACAAACTCTTTAATTTTTTCACCAATCAAAGTTGGGTTGTCTTCTTGAATGAAATGAATCCCATCACCAATATTTACAGATTCTAAATTCGGAATATTTTCTATAATCCAATTTCTTACCGGTTCGGGCATAAAAGCACCGGGTTCTGCATAGAAAAATAGTTTAGGAAGTGTAGATTTTTTTAATGTTTTTCGATAATTTTCAACTATTGACGCGGTCAATTCTGGCTTCCCATTTAATGGTACTTGAGAGACAAATTTCCATATAGGCTTTCTACTTTCTGCTGTTTGAAATGGAGCTTTATATGCCTCAAGTTCTTCTTTTGTTAAATCTCTTGAAACCCATGTTGGCAGAACATCGTTTAAAAATATATTATCTTCAGCAATCATTGTGTATCCTTCGGGACCTCGTAGTTTATTAAAAAACTCAATGTTTTCTTTAGGAAAAAATGTTCCAATATCTTGTATTATTCCTTCCATAAATACAATTGCTTTTACATTGTTTTGATGATTTGCAAAATAATTAAACCCTAAACCAGATCCCCAATCATGCAATACCAAAATAATATGCTCTAGTCCCATTTGCTCAATTAACTTTTCCAGGTAAGCATATTGCTCCATATAAGTATAGTCGATTGCTGGTTTATCAGATTTTCCCATGCCTATTAAATCGGGAACTATAATGTGATACCCCATTTCTTGAACATAAGGTGTAATATTTCTCCATAAAAAACTATTTGATGGATTTCCATGTAAAAACAGGATTGGATTCCCTTTTTCTTCTTTACCATATTCGAGTACATGCATTTTACTACCATATACTTCATAATAACTTGAGGTTTCGTTTTGACTGTTTTGTGACATAACTTTAATTCTAATAAGTATTGTTAACTATTACAGTACGAAGGTACATTGTTTGTTAATATAAAGAAAATGAATTATTTTTATCATTTACATAAATATATTGAATAATGAATGTGTCATTACGTAATTTAAAATTGATTAATGTTATTGTAAAAGAGGGCTCGGTAACCAAAGCTTCTAAGAAACTATTTCTTTCGCAACCTGCGCTAAGTCATCAACTCAAAAAATTGGAAGAAGAAATTGGGTTAAAAGTGTTTAATCGATTGAACAAAAAATTAGTTCTTACAGATGTTGGCCAAGTACTTTATTCTAATTCTGAGAAAATGCTGGCTTCTATGAGCTTACTCAATGCAGAACTAGATGAAATTAAAAAAGGAAGGAAAAAGAAAATTCGATTAACAACCGAATGTTACACCTGTTATCATTGGTTACCAAGAGTAGTTCAAGAATTTAGAAAAGATAATCCCGGTATACATGTTTCGATTGATATTGAGGCTACAAAAGCACCACACCAATATCTTTTGGAAGGTAAAATCGATTTGGCAATTGTAAGCAGTACGGTTAACAATCCTTCAATTCATTATGAAAACTTGATTACAGACGAAATGGTTTTGATTGTATCCAAAGATAATGTGTTGAGCGGATCAGAAAAAATCAATTTAACCGATTTAAGCGATCAAAACTTAATTTTGTACGATATTCCGGAAGAAAAAAACTACGTTCTCACTCGTATCTTAAATAATAATATTGGGTTTGTAGGCTCTATTCAGAAAGTACAATTAACCGAAGCTATTATCGAATTGGTAAGTGCTAATTTGGGAGTTTCGGTCATGGCAAAATGGGCTGTCGAACCTTTTTTAAATAATAAAAATCTAGAAATAATTCCCTTCGATTCAAAATTAGGAAAAAGAGACTGGTATGTTGCAAGTTTAAATGAAATCTCTAAAACTGAAAACTCGTTCATTAATGAGATAAAAAAAGATTTCAAAGATTAAAAATAAACCAAAACCACCTAATCAAACGATATAAAAAAGATAACCAAGATACGTAAAGCATAACCCATAAGCCCTTTCACAATTTAAAAGCAAAAATTATCAAGCCCCAGGCAACCTATTCTACTTTATTGGCGTCTGTATATGTATAGAAGTACTTTAAACTAATATAGCATGACACCAAGAAATAAAACAGCCAGAATAGCCGGAGCACTTTATTTAGTCCTAATCATCAGCGGTATAATTAATTTGATGTATATCCCTTCTAAATTGATAGTTTGGGAAAGTGCATCAAAAACAATTGACAATATTACAAATTCTGAATTGTTATTTCGATTTGGTATTATCAGCGGTATTATAACTTTTCTGTCCTTTTTATTTTTATCATTAGTCTTGCATAGGCTCTTGCAAGAAATAAATAAAGTTTATGCCAATCTTATGGTGATACTGGTATTAGTAAGTATTCCTCTCTCTTTTGTAAATATTTTAAACAAGTTATCCGTTTTAACACTTATCAGTGAAGCATCATACTTACAAGGTATGGAAAACATAGAGCTCCAAACTCAAATTATGTTATACCTTGATAATTATAACAATGGGATTCAAATTTCACAGATATTCTGGGGACTTTGGTTATTTCCTTTTGGATATTTGGTTTATAAATCAGGCTTTCTTCCCAAATTTTTTGGAATATTACTTATGGCAGGTTGTTTTGGTTATTTAATCACATTTTTTGGAGATTTCCTATATGCCGATTTTCATGATACGGTTTTATATGATATTATTGGAATACCAGCTTCAATAGGAGAAATCGGAATCTGCTTATGGCTTCTGATCATGGGAACAAATACACTTAGTCGAAAGGGAAAAATTGTATAATTCTGGGTATTCTTTATATCCGGTTTTGGCAATAATCACTGTTGTTTCCTTCGGGTAAAACCTACAATTTGATAATGTTTTCCTGTTTTTTTTAACACTAGTCTAGCTCCTTGAAACCTACTTTCGGGATTAATCTGCATTATTACCTCAGACATACCAACCGAAAGTCTTTCGGACAAAGTATAAGTGCCAATAAAAGTCTGTGGTTCTAAAGTAAGATCCGTAGGATATACCAAGACAATTTCTTTTTTAAAAAAAAGTGGAAAAATGCCTTCTATTTCTAACCAACCTACTACATAATTTGCGGGATCCAAAGTCGATATATCAACACTTGTAAAATCGATCAAATCTATATTTTCCTTTTTTCGAAATCGTTTCCTAATCTTTGGTTTAATACCTTTCTTGCTATAACCTATTAGCTCTGGGATTCCTGTATCTTCATTCATAAAAAAGTAAATACGATAAAATCTATGTTCTTTAAGCCAATCATAAATAATTGATTCATTGGATACTCTAAGTTGATCTCTTTTTTTTCCATTATATAAGGTAGAAAAGTTGTTACTTATTTCGTTAACCCAAATTGTGTTATCTGATGGATTTGCCAATGATCCGAAATTAAACTGTTCATCCAAAAGAGCGGTAATAACCTTATGTTTCTTTACATATTTCTTGGATGATCTTTTGTCAAAGTCAATTAGTTCTTCCGAAGAAAATTGCCCAAATAGAAATGCGGGACTACATAAGAGTATAAAAACAAAAAATTTCATTTCTTTAAAAAGATTATAATTGACCAATTGTTTACTCTTTTTCAAATATTGTACCATTGTAATAAATGTAGTAACTAAATATAAAGTACAAAGAATATAGAAATTGTATCATCAAAATAGAATAATTTCTAAATCGCACTACTCTATATTTTCTTTATTCTTATTTATATATTTGATATTAAAGATTAAAGCAATGAATATCAAAAAGGATTAATAATTATCTTTTTGACTATATAAAAGATACTGATAATGGTATCCAAAATCATCGGCTGTAGATTACTTAAACAACTACAAGTCATAATTCAATTCATAATGAAAAAAATAAGCATACAAGGAATACAGTACGATGAAAAATCCTCATACCAGAAAGGCCCTAAACTTGCTCCTGCAATTATACGGGAAGCTTTGAATTGCGGGTCTATGAATATGTTTTCAGAAAATTTAAGTTCTATAGAAAATGCTATGATTGATGATAAAGGTGATTTTGAAATATCTGAATATTTTGATATTGAAAAATTAACCGAGAATCATCTTAACTCGAATACCAAAATTTTTACTTTGGGAGGGGATCATTCGATAACATTTCCTATAATTAAAGCACATCATAAAAAATACTCCAAACTCGACATTCTTCATATTGATGCCCATAGTGATTTGTATGATGATTATGAAGGAGACAAGTATTCTCACGCCTGCCCTTTTGCCAGAATTATGGAAAATAAACTTGCCGTTAGACTGGTTCAAGTTGGGATTAGAACATTAAATGCACACCAGGCCGAACAGGCAGATAAATTTAATGTTGAAATACATCAAATGAAAGATTTGGACTTAACCAAGATTCCAAAATTTAAAAACCCCTTATACATTTCGTTAGACATGGATGGGTTCGATCCTGCTTTTGCTCCTGGAGTCTCGCATCATGAACCGGGGGGATTAACCTCTAGACAAGTAATCAATTTAATTCAAAACATAGATGCCGAAATTATTGGTGCAGACATTGTTGAGTATAACCCCAATAGAGATATTCAAAATATGACCGCCTTTTTGGCCGCAAAAATGATGAAAGAAATCATAAGCAAAATGATGTAAGAATTCTTTAACACAATTTAGACCCTGATAATAGTATCAATATATCATTTTTAAAGCATGAAAGCTTTAGTTATAGGGATTACAATACTTCTACTTAATTTAAATAACTACTAATCAAATTTATATTTCGGGTAACAATTTGGTCTTTCGTGACACTTACTACTAACAAATAGTAACCCTAATTTAAAAACAATATGGATAATATCTTAGGAAATCCTGAAAAAGAAATAATAGAATTTGAAATATTATCAATTCAAAAATTTTTAGTATTAAGCATATTCAGTCTTGGATTATATGAAGTATGGTGGATTTACAAATCTTGGAGGTTTTTTAGAGATAAAGACAATCTTGATATTATGCCAGCAGCAAGGGCGATTTTTTCAATTCTCTTTTTACATGGTCTATTTGAAAAAATACAAGATTTTTCCAAATCCAAAGGTCATACAAAAACCTTTTCATCTGCTGGTTATTATTTAGGTTTTATTGGGTTAAACTTTACTAGCCGATTACCAGATCCATACTGGTTAGTTTCATTTTTGTCAATGTTTTTTTTAATTCCTGCATTAGAATCCCTAAATTATGGAATCAAGCAAAGTGAAAATTATACTACAATTGAGAATGGAAAATATAATAATCGTCAAATAGGTATAATAACCGTTGGTTCTTTATTTTGGGTATTAGTTTTAATAGGATTATTTATACCCACAGAATAAAACTTATGTATCACAATAGTGGTTACTAATATGATCAATTCCTTTTTTTAAATTATAACTTTTATCTAATTTTATAATGTTTTGGTTTTCGACACATTCATAAAACAAACTAAAAATAAATTAGTGTAATACTAAAACCTAAGTTATGAGTAAAACAAGCCATCACGATGAGCGCATTGCCTAAATGATATTTACTTTGGTATACCCTGATGAAATTGCCTAATTATTAGATAACTAAAATTTGTATAATCACCTTATATTTTATAAAAGCCCTTTACACGTAATATGAATCCCTTAAAACAATTTATAGAATGGTATGACAGGGAGGTGGAAAAAAGTTCGGTAAGAATACCTTCTGCTTGTTGTCTAACTTCTATTGGTTTAGATGGATATCCTAATTCTAGATTTGTTTCGCTTAAAGAAATTTTAAACAATAAATTTGTTATAACAGGACCACTGAATTCGAGAAAAGGAACAGAACTGCTATCCAACTCAAAAGCTGCACTTACCTTTTGGTGGACCGCTACCGAACGACAAGTTAGAGTTCAAGGCGATGCAATCCAAATTGAAAATACACTTGCAGATAAATATTTTAAAGAAAGAAGCAAAGAATCACAAATAGTTAGTCAAATTTGTGAACAAGGAATACCAATAGAAGATTCAACAAAACTCGTTGCTTTATTTGAGACACAAAAGACTGAGATCAATAAAAATGAAATCCATAGGCCAAAAACCTGGTCTGGTTTTTACATTATTCCTAAAAGAATTGAATTTATGAAATTCGAAAAAAGCAGATTTCATTATCGGGAGTTATTTATTAATGAAGAAGGTATTTGGAAAAAGACGATTTTACAACCTTAACAACTCTTTCTTAATATGTATTATAATTATATATTTTTCTAATTATTGAGAAAATAAGCCCTAACCCTGCTCTATCGCATATAAACAGATAGAAAAATCAATTACCGGGTAACATTTTGCACTATTTTGTCACCATACACTATACATGCCAAATTTATAACGATAAAACCAAATATAAAATTGAAAAACAAACTGAACCTCATCTTATTTATCAGCTTCTTTTTAGCAGCATCTCTTACTATTTGGGTGTACTACCAAACAACAAATAGAACCGGAAAAATTGAATTTAACAAAGATATCGATGATCCAGAATTTGTAGTATGCGATGAAGATAGAATATTACAATACTATTCTGTAAAGACAAGTTATCCAGGCGGAAAGAGAGAAATTAAGAAGCAATTTTCAAAACTTATATCAAATCTAACATTTAAAGATTCTGGCTTGATCACCTTTAGGTTTGTTGTAAACTGTAATGGAGATGTCGGGCGTTTTAGAGTGAAAATGGTAAACTTCCAACTGAAAAAAAATCACTTCGAGGATCAAAAAATTAAGCAAATTCAAAAAGAGATACAGAAATTAAAAAAATGGAACCCGGGGAAATGGCGAAGTGAAAGTTTTGACAGCTATTATGTGTTAAATTTCAAAATAGAAAACAGTAAAATCACGGATATATTTTAAATTTTATGAAAAAGTTCTTTAAAATATTCAAAATCATTCTTACCATCGTATTCACTTGTTATTCGATAGTTATCATCTACTTTATCGCTTTATCACCAAAAGACAAAAGGTTTAAATTCGCCGAACATTATCAGGGTATTTACCTCTCGCAAACGATGTTTGATATACTCATATGGCAGTATCCAACCTATTCGGATGCTTATTTTGAAAAATCTGTCATATTTAATAAAACAGGTGCCTATGAAAAAGGCAGTTTACTTTTGGACAAAGCAGTAGAGATAGACCCTAAAGCACATCTTGGATATAGAGGTTGGTTGGTATTACGAAAATTAAGATCCTATGACAATGCCTTGCAAGATTTTGATCGATTGGATAGTCTAACACCAACCGTTGCAGATGCCCCTTGGGGAGAAGGTATTGATTTTTTGCGAGGAGAATGTTATTTCGGAAAAAAGAATTACCAAAAGGCTATAGAGATGTTTAATCGAAACATCCAAAATCAAAAAGAAGATTGGGTGGATATTCAATCCTTTGTATATCTCGGTCTTTGCGAATACGAGCTTGGAAATTTTGAAAAAGCTATTTCAGAATTTAGGAGAGCATTAAATCAATATGAACATACTCCCGAATCATATTTTGGTATAGCAAGAGCCTATCAAAAACTTGGTGAGATAGAAAAAGCTAAAGAATATATCCTAAAAGCAGAAGAAAATATAAGTTTTAAGCGTGATGATGTTTACAATGAATATTTAAACGAGATTTATCTTTCTGAAGTGTTAGAATTTAAACAAAGTTTGAGTGAATAAGACGTTAAAAAAAGAAAATGGCCTATATCGTTGGATTTTATTTCAGTATGATACATATTTACAACTTTGCCCAGTGGAAATAATTAGTTTAAAGTCCACCGTAATATATACCCAATAAGTGAAATACAGTCCTAAGAACTTTTATAATTATTTTAGAGAATGTTATCAGTTAGATTACAAAGAATTTGAGGTAGATAACATTCTAGGTCGGAAACATACACATAAGTGGTTTGTTTCAAAAACAGAAGAATTATTAAGTCGGAAACTTCCCATTATCCCCTACTTCAATAAAAAAATTGTAGAACTCGAAAAGGAAATTGAATTATATAAGCTAGAAAAGAAGTTATTTTATGGATGCTTCTTCTTATTAGGCAAAAAAGAAAATTCATTCTCGAAGGACAAACGAGTTTGTGCTCCCTTATTTCTATTTCCTGCCAAAATTCAAATTCATGAAGATGAGAGATTTCTAGAAATTAACAAGAGTGATTTAATAATCAATAGATCGGTGCTTATACAACTTGAATTAAAAAACTCTTCATTAAGTAAAGATCAGTTTATCAAAGAAGTCTCAGAATTGCTATTCAACGATAAGAATGAAATGATTGGTCTAAAAAGAATATTAGATAAGTTCTTTTTAAATGTAAACACTGATGAATTACTTCTTTTTCCTTCGGTATGGTCGGCACTCAAAATTAGGAAACATCTCGCTGAAACGGCATATGAAGATGGTGAGTTCAAAATTGTCCCGGCAGCAGGAAGCGTATTTATTAAAAAGTCCGAATCTTCTTTAAGAGTGCTTAATGATTTAGAAGAAATGGCAAAGAAAGCTAAGTTTAATACAGTAATAGAAAAGTTAATTAACCCTATTGATACCTTAGAAGCAGAGTTTGATTTCAGTTTTTATAAATCACGTTTAAATACTGATCAATTTAAAGCACTAAAAAACGCATATACCTGCACTAATTCTGTTATAGTAGGCCCACCCGGAACAGGTAAAACGTATACCATTACTTCTATAGTGTCTGATGCAGTAATTAATGGCCTATCCGTATTAATTGTATCCAAAACAAAACAAGCCGTTGAAGTATTAAGGAAAATGCTTCAAGATGATTTTAAGTTAAAAGATTATTTAATCCATACTACAGGAATTAATTATAAAGTAAGTCTCAAATCAAAAATCAGAAAGTATTTAAGTGGTATCACCGCTCGTCAAAACTTATTACTCAACGAAGAGGTAATTAAAAATTTATACACAAAATTAGAAGAGTTAGAAGAAGGATTTGAGGAATTTGTTGAAAGAGAGCTAGAAGTTATGAATTTAGAATTTGCCAATGAGTTAAGTTTTTTTGACAAATGGCGTAAGTTTTATTTAAAATTTCGATTATCGAATGGTGAAAAGTTATGGATATTATTTAGTGAAATTGAAGCCATTTTACATTCTTTGGAAAAAGAAATAAGTATTTTTTCAAAACGAAAAATACAAAGCAATATAAGAAACAATTTTAAGGTCTTCAGAAAAGATATTTCATTATTTTTTGATGCACTTGATTCTTCAAGTTTTACAGAATACAAAAGACTTTTAGATAGCGTAGAACATAAAAACATATTAAAAATTTTCCCTATTTGGTTAGCAAATCTTTCTGAATTAAACTCTGTTCTTCCACTACAGGAAGATCTCTTTGATCTTGTAATTATTGACGAAGCGACTCAATGTGATATGGCCTCTGCTCTACCCGCTCTATATAGAGCACGAAAAGCTATAATCGTAGGTGATCCAAATCAACTTAGACATTATTCATTTGTATCACGTGATCAACAATTGGGTTTAAGAAAGGAATATCAATTACCAGAAGAGAAAATATTTGATTACAGAAATAGGAGTGTTTTAGATGTTTTTATTTCGAAAGCTTCGCATCAAAGTCAAATTACTTTTCTTAGAGAACATTTTAGATCTACTCCTTCGTTGATCGAATTTAGCAACCAGCAATTTTATGATGGTCAACTTGAAATTCTAAAATCATCTCCCAAACACACCTCTCATAATCAAATCGAAATTATTAATATCGAGGGAAAAAGAAATGAAAAAGGTGTAAATGAAATCGAAGCAAGAGCCGTAATAAATAAATTAAGTGATATAATCAAAAAGTATAAAGATGAGATTAAAGTCCCTACAATTGGAATTATTTCTCCTTTTAGTAAACAAGTTGTATTTATCAATAAGCTTCTAAAAGAAAAGTATACTCTAGAGGTTTTAAAGAGATTTAACCTATTATGTGGATCTCCATATCACTTTCAAGGATCTGAACGTGATATCATACTATTGTCTTTTAGCGTTTGTAACTATAGTCACCCTTCAACTTTTATACACATAAACAAACCAGAAGTCTTAAACGTAACCATTACAAGGGCAAAATCTTATCAAATTATTTTTAAATCTGTTTCGGAAACGAAGTTAAATCAAGAAAGTTTACTTTATCAATACTTTAAATTCGCGAAAGAGTTTTCACATGTAGAGGTTGAAAATTCGGATCAGGATCAATTTCAAAATGAAGTCTATAAAGAATTATTAAAACTGAATTATGACAACATCCAATGTGGTTATCCTATCGCGGGAAGCATATTAGATATTTTGGTAACCCAGGATGATGATAATTACTTTATTGACTTGATAGGGTATCCCGGAATGTTTAAAGAAGCATTTACTTTTGAACGATATAAGACTTTAGCCAGAATAGGTGTTAAAACTTTTCCTTTACACTATACATATTGGAAAAAAGACAAAAGTGATGCCATCAATAAAATCAAAAAAAGAATTAAATCATCTATTTGAAAAATTAATAGATGATTGGTGTTTATACACGAATAAAAGTGAATAAGATCATCGCGAGAGCACATCTTTTCGTACAATTCTGAATAGCATTTCTTTTAAACCACGGGCTATTTTTCCTTTTCTGCTCTCTATAGTATATATTTAATACATCAATCACAGAAAAATGAAGAATATAAAAAACATCGTATTTTTGATCATTGCCTGGGGATTATCTCCTACTCTTTTGATTGCTCAAACTAATGATTTTACCTTGGTAAAACCTGAATCGGTTAATCTTTCGAGTGATTCATTAGACATAATGAATGAATATTTTCATCGATTAGTTGATCAAAAACAACTTGCCGGAATCCAAACCGCGATTTTACGTAAAGGTAAATTAGTTCAATTCGATAGTTATGGGTATTCAAATGTTGAAGAAAAAAAATTACTCGATAAGCATAGTATATTCAGGATATTTTCGATGACCAAGCCTATAGTATCTGTTGCTCTAATGAAACTCTATGAAGAAGGAAAGTTTAAGTTGACTGATCCGCTTTACAAATTTATTCCTGAATTTGAGAAAATGTCAGTGTACTCTGATTCAACGCTTGTTCCAACTCAACGGCCAATTACAATTATTGATTTACTCACACATACTTCGGGTTTTAATTATGGAAGAAGTAGAAATTCTGCTTTAAATCAGTTTTATTTTGATGCTAATTTAAATTCATCCAAAACCAATAAAGATTTTGTTGAAAAGCTTAGTAAAATCCCGTTACAATTTGAACCCGGTACCGATTGGCAATATGGGTTGTCTACCAATATCTGTGGTTATTTAATAGAAATACTATCTGGCACATCACTAGATAATTATCTAAAAGAAAATATATTTATCCCTTTAGGGATGAGAGATACTCATTTTCAGTTACCGCAAGAAAAAATAGATCGGTTTTGTGATGGCTATAGGTGGCAAGAAGATACAGGATTAATAGTCGTTGAAGACTCTAGAGATAATAGATTTGTTCGAGAAGTAACTCTCTTTAATGGTGGTGGTGGATTGGTATCAACTACATATGATTATCTCAGGTTTTGTGAAATGTTACTCAATAAAGGGCGATATGGAGATATTCAAATTTTAAAACCAGAAACAATTACGTTAATGTTTACTGATCATCTAAAAGAGGTAAGAAAACACCACGAAAGAATTCGACTACCATTAGGAGAGGTTGGTTTTGGATTAGGTTTTGCTATACGCGGAAACGACAACCATACATTTGAAAAAGTATACGGCTGGGGAGGAGCTGCAGGGACATACTTTAAAATTGATCTAGAAAATGAGCTGGCGTATGTGCTCATGATACAATTATCTCCATACAGGCATTTAAATTTGAGACAATTGTATCAAAACTATATTAATTCGGCTTTGCTTAATTAGGATAAATAGTAAACCAATCCTTTAGAAACCCACCCAATCCCCAACATATAATGAATGAAATAAAAAGTGACTACATCAACCGAATTAATAATGCTCTCAAGTATATAGATGAACATTTAGAAAATGAACTATCACTAGAATCTATCTCAGAAGTTGCCCATTATTCTCCCTATCATTTTCATCGAATTTTTAAGATCATTACTAATGAAACGCTACATATGTATATCAATCGAAGACGAATCGAAAAGGCAGCCGCTGCCTTATTTCGTCAAAAAGACATTCCTATTTCAGAGATTTCATTACAATATGGCTTTAATAGCGATTCTTCCTTTAGCAGAGCTTTTAAAAAGTTTTATAATATTAGTCCTTCAGAGTTCAGAAAAGTAAGCCCCAGTAGATATAGCAAGATTTGTCAACCAGAAAGCAAGATTGGACAAGAGAAGGCAATTTTTGAAGAATACATTTGCAACATTACTAATCTTAAAAACTGGATTACAATGAATGCAAAAATTGAAATCAAAGAAATGCCAAAGCTTAATCTTGCCTTTATTACTCACATCGGAAAGGGTAATTTGGATGCTACATTTAACAAACTAATTAAATGGGCAACACCAAAAGGGTTAATGGATAAACCAGACCTTAAAATGGCTACAATTTATTATGACAGTTATAAAATAACGGCTCCGGATAAAATTAGAAAAAGTGTATGTATTGTTTTAAATGAGCCGGTAAGCGCCAGTGGAGAAATTGGACTTACTACCCTGCCCGCAGGAAAACATATTGTTGGACATTTTGAAATTGGTATTCATGAATTTGAAAAGTCCTGGAGTGGTCTTTTTGTTTGGATGAATGAGCATGGATACAAAAAATCAGAACAAAACCCTTTTGAAATTTATCATAACAACTATAATGATCATCCAGAAAAGAAATTTATTGTGGATTTATGCATACCTATAGTGTAGAAATAGGCAGTAATCGTAAAACATAATTTTATTAGTGTTTTAAGGATGTGAACGACTATAAATCGTTAAAAAACAACCCTTTCCTTCTGTTAAATTAATAATTAAATTATTAATTTTTTGTTTTATTCATTTTTGTTAGTTAGTTTTGAGGTGTACTAGATAACTAATACACTAGATATGATAGCTTTACATAATATTCAATTCTATTACCCTAAGAGTAAAATTGTTCTTGATAATATCTCGTTACAGTTTGCTCCTGGGAATATCTATGGATTATTTGGTAAAAATGGAGAAGGAAAAAGTACATTAATAAAGATTATGACTGGGTTATTATTTCCAAAGGCTGGAGATTATCAAGCTTTTGGAAATACAATTTCGAGACAAAATATTGCTTGCCTTCAAGACATTTTTGTTGTACCTGAAGAATTTGAGTTACCAGCTCTTAAAATTTCAGTTTATGAACATATAACCTCCGCTTTTTATCCAAATTTTTCTAAAGACGAGTTTTACTCCCTTATCAAAGAATTTAATCTTTCTCCTCATCAAAAGATTTCTACATTATCTTTTGGTCAAAAGAAAAAGGTACTAATCGCATTTGGTATAGCAACAAATACCAGGTTGTTACTTATGGACGAACCAACAAACGCTTTGGATATCCCGTCTAAAAGTCAATTTAGAAAAATAATGGCCTCAGTTGTAGATCAAGGCAAGTGCATTGTTATTTCTACACATCAAGTTAGAGATTTGCATAGCCTTATTAACCATGTGGTGATCTTAGATCATTCGCATGTTACCTTTGATCAACCGCTGTCCAAGGTTTCAGAAAACTTATGGTTCGGAAAACCATCTCATGCCAAACCTGAGTCTATTATCTATTCTGAATCTGGTTTTGCAGGAAAAGCCGTTCTAATGCGGCAAGGTAAAAATGAGACTGAAGTCGATCTCGAGTTATTATTTAATGCAGTTTTAGATCAACCTCAACGAGTTAATTATGCAATTAAGACAAACTATGATCAACCACAAGTTTAATATTAAAAGAATTGGCTACTTTATGCTTAGAGATCTTGTGATCCTAAAGGGTACGATTACTACCTCTTTATGCGTTGCAAGTGGGCTTTTCTTTATTTCCTTTCTTCTTCGACTACGGGGAGATCATGAGTTATCGCAAGTTGATTTTGCAAGTGTATTTGGTAAGTTTTATATTATATTAGGCATATTATTCACGTTTTCGATTTTTAAAGAAGCCCATAATCAAAAAACAAATCATTTATATTTTTCGTTACCCGTATCATCATATGAGCGAATAACCTCGGCTTGGCTGAGCACTGTACCAGTTTTTACCGTTGTACTCACGATTATAGCGGCTATAATAGGGCAATTCGCTATTTTGATTGCTAGTATGTTTTCAGAAACTACTTTTCATTTGGTATCCATCTTTTCTGAAGAATATTGGGGAGCCGTTACATTCTATACTATCGTTCAACCTATATTTCTATATGGAGCTCTGAGGTTTACAAAAAATAGAATTGGCAAAACCTTATTACTTGTTTTGCTATTCAGTTTTGGTTTAATGATCTATAATTTTATGTTTTATGGTATTCTGAATTATAGCTATGATGTGTTTTCTGGCGAGGAACTAGCTTATGAAGCATTTGATCTCGCTTCAAAAGATTTTTCGGGAATAGGACAATTTGTTTTTATTGGGATTGTAACACCATTAATGCTTGCTGCGGCATATTTTAAGTTAGTAGAAAAGGAGGTTTAACTATGGATTTTGACAACAGTAAACCCATTTATTTACAAATAGTAGATTTCTTTTATGAAAATATTCTAGAAAGACGATGGCAAGAAAACGAAAGGATTCCGTCGGTAAGAGAAATAGCTATGATGGTAGAAGTAAATCCAAATACTGCTATTCGAGCTTTTACTCATCTTCAGGAACAAGAAGTTATTTATAACAAAAGAGGAATTGGGTACTTTGTTTCAGAAAATGGATATGACAGGGTTCTAACCATCAAAAAAAAGGAATTCATGAAGACCTTATTGCCAGATGTATTTAAAAAAATGGGATTACTAGATGTAACTATTAAAGAAGTTAACCAAGCATTTCATCAATATCTAAAAAATATAGATCATGAAAAAAAGTAGTTTAATGGTATTAATTGCGCTAGGTGTGATTCTATTCTTCTTCATGTCTTTTCAGTTTTCGATTCATAGATATGTGAAAAAAGGTGCTATTCCTGAAGATCATGTCTTTGTAACAAAGTCTATACAAGTCGAGGGTTATACAAAAATTAATATCGATCATCATATCAAAGCTTTTTTTAAGCAGGATAGTGCAAAACATGTGCAGATAGAAGCTCCAAAAAATCTAATGTCTTATATCGAAGCGCGAGTACATAATGACGAATTAACGATTAAAAAAACAAAAAGAACAAGTAGTGAAGACTCCATACTCGTATTCATAACCAATCCTCGACTAGATCAATTGATCATTAATAATGGAGCTAGTTTTGAAACAAAATCCAGAGTAAGCGGAGAAAAATTGCTATTAAAATTTGGTAATAGATGTCATGGAAAATTAGAACTATCATATGCCTTGGTAAAATGCAATGTAAGCGATAATGCCAAGATAAAAATTACAGGTAGTTCTAAAGAAATAGATTTTTCTAATTAATCAAACACTACGACCAATGATCCTATAAAATTTAAAAATAAAATCATCAATCATCAATCAAAAAACGAACATTATGTATTCAATCAAAAAAATCGGAAGAATAGCCGGTATCGTATTTCTTATTCAGTTTATTATGGGAGTCCTAATTAATCTATATATACTAGGACCTATTGTATTCGATCCAGATTATTTAACCAATATCGTTGCTAATTCGAATTTAATAATAGCAACTACCCTACTTCGATTTCTGTTAAGTTCTATTAGTATTGGAGTAGCTATTATGTTATTATCAATCTTTCAAAAAAAATATAGAAGTATTGCCATAGGATATTTAAGTTTTAGTATCATAGGTTTTACAGTTGGCATATTAGATAATACCGTTATATTATCATTATTATCACTAAGCGATTCATTTGCATCGGCCTCTTCTTCGGACCTAGGCAATTTTGAAAGACTTGGTGACTTATTTTATGAAATAAGATTTTGGACTCATATGATTGATATGCTTATCGGTAGTTTTTTCTTATCGGCATTGTATTATTTGTTTTATGTGTCTAAGTTAATACCAAGAATACTATCGATCTTAGGTTTTTTTGCGGTTATATTAATGACTGCAAACATTATTTGGGCTTTTTTTGGAGAGGGCTTAATGATCTTATATCTCCCAATTGGTTTAACACAACTATGTATTGCCATATGGCTTATTATCAAAGGGTTTAATTCTAATCAAATTAAATCTTAACCATCACATAAAACACAATATCTATTCATCATCAATTGGTATACCATAGTATACCCAAAAAACGAACAAATGAAATCTTCAAACAATACGAATACTGCCTTATGGCATAGAGTAACTAATGCCAAATTAGTACTTAATATCAGTGCAAGATTCTGGTTTTTAATTGCCGTTACAGGTCAATGGTTATTTGCTTACTACATTGCCATCTTTTACGGTGGATCTTTGATAGAAGGAGACTTATTACAATGGACAAAACGAATGATCCATGGTTTTATTGAAGGTGATTACCTAGGTAATGCGTTTGTGCTGTTGCATATACTTTTGGCCTTTGTAATCACTTTTGGAGGACCTCTTCAATTTATACCGTTTCTTAGAAATACATTCCCAAAGTTACATCGTTGGAATGGCCGTCTATATATTGTAACAGCAATATTAATAAGTTTTGGAGCATTGCATATGGTATGGACTCGAGAAGCATTAGTTGGAGGCTTCTTTGGCCAATTAGCGTTATCTGGTAATGCATTATTAATCGTTATCTTCTCAATTATGACTATTCGAACCGCGATTACCCACAATCTAACAGCTCATCGTAAATGGGCTCTTCGTACTTTTATAGTTGTTAGCGGAGTGTGGTTTTTTAGGGTGGGATTTGGTTTATGGATTTTTATAAATAATGGAGAGGCTCCGGGGTCAACACAGGATCTTACTGGTCCCTTTGATATGTTCTTATACTTGGCCAATTATTTATTACCTCTTATTTTTCTAGAACTTTATTTACTCTGCAAGGATAGACCAAACACTCTGATTAAAAGTATGATGGCAGTTCTTCTTTTATTTCTGGCCGTTATGACTGCATTGGGAATCTTTATGGCTGCCCAGATTTTTTGGCTTCCTAATCTATAAAGATCATTTTATTGACCAATATATTGCGCAAGTAAATACTTTCTTATATATTTGCAAGCAAATACTTGCGTAATATATGGAAGCCCGTAGAGATGTTTTTCAGGCCATTGCAGATCCAACACGACGAAAAATCATTGGATTATTAGCTAACAATAATCAGAATTTAAATTCAATTTCTGAGAACTTTAATATGTCAAGACAGGCAATTTCTTTACATGTTAAAATTCTTGAAGAATGTAACCTTATTAAAGTACAACAAAAAGGTAGGGAACGTATTTGCGAGGTTCAATTAGAAAAGCTTAATGAGGTATATGAATGGACTGATCAATTTAAAGTCTTTTGGACAAACAAACTAAAGGCATTAAAAGAGGTTGTAGAGCAACAAGAGAACACTACCAAATTATCAAAAAACAAATCAAAATTATGAAAACAGTAATCGTTGAAGAAATATTTAATGCCTCGGTTCAAACACTATGGAACGCATTAACCAATACCGATGAAATGAAGAAATGGTATTTTGATCTACCAAAATTTGAAGCAACGGTAGGATTTGAATTTACATTTGCGGGACAGGGACATACCGGAGAGAAGTATACTCATTTATGCAAAGTAACCGAAGTGATTTTGTATAAAAAATTACAATATAGCTGGGAGTATGAACATCTTGATGGTTATTCTTTGGTTACATTTGATCTTATTGAAGAGGGAGAAAGAACCCGATTAAAGTTAACACATAGTGGTCTTGATACTTTCCCTAAGGATCATGCCGATTTTACTATCCAAAGTTTCACCAAAGGTTGGACTACATTAATTACAGAGTTTTTAAGAGATTACCTTATTAGCAATACGTAAACTAATAGTTAAACTAGTGATGACTTGGTCAAATTAAATTGGTAATATAAAATTTTTAATAAATCTTACAATTCCATTTTTGGAAGGGCCTTTTACGTCTGCATCTATGACAATTAGATCATCGTCTTTCTTTTTAAGATAAATACCGCTCATAAATACATCGACAATATTAAGTTCTGATTCTACATTAAAACGTGTATTTTTTTGCCATGCCAAAATTCTGCTTGTAGCCACACTAGCATTAGCCACCGTATGCCCATTCGTTATTGGCTCTCCTTTGGTTAGCAATATCAGTTTACCAGGTCCTTTGGCGGTTGTAAATATTAATCGACCAAATAATAACGAGGTTAGTCTCAAACTAACCACAGCAGATATCTTAATACCTTCACTCATACCTACAAAATTTCTAAAATGAAAGATAACCTCCTCCCCTTCTTTTACATCCCATTCTACAAATTCATGGCTTCCCATTGCCTTAAAATGTACTTGCTCTGGCCTTGATTTCATTACTACTTTATTCATCGCATAGTTACGGGTAAAAATTCTTGCCAAAATAGCCGATTTCCATTGCGGTAAAGAAAACTTAGGGGCTCTGCCACTAGGCTCGAAAGAACGCGATAAAAAATAATTTTCGCTAGTTAGCTCAGGATCTATAGTATACTGGTTTCCTGCATTTTTTAATTTTCCTTTGGCGATATTTCCATCAGATTCTAATAGGGTTACATAATTTTCATCATCAGATGAGAATGCTACTCTCGAAAAAACATACATAAAGCTCTTCAAAATCAAAAACCCAAAGGCTATATCCAGAAGTAAATTAACAAAGGTAATAGTATCAAATGTAGATTGTATCGTACGTTTTACCCCTTTGGTAATTGCATCCACCTGATCTTTTATTATTTGATTAATACTTTTTGTAGATGCCGCTATTTCTTCTTGGGTTCCGTTTGCAGAATTTCTAACTTGAGTAGTTAATGCAGTTAATAATTCTTGTCTTTCTTTGGCATAGATATCATTAACAGTTTTTTTTGCACTATTCTTAATTTGACAAGGAAAATTAAGTTTGCCCCAAAACCCACAATCATCTTCTTTAAAAACTGGAGCCATCTCAGGTAAGGTAGGTTTTAATATACCACTATACGCAGTAGCAACTTCTGTATCCAAGTTTTTTGTTTTAGTTTTTACGATATTATTTATTTGTCCGGTACTGCTCTTAATAGCTTCTTGCATACAAATTATCTCCGCTTCCATAGAGAACTCAAGATCTTTCTCAAATTGATCTCTTTTATATTTTCTAGTTTCATTAGTAGACATGATAAAAGTCTTGTCATAGATCTGATCTATAGAGGCTTTATTCATTTTACTATTAAGAATTGCTCCCGGAATAATAAAAACTAACAATGGTGACCAATACAGTAATGATTTTGCCATTAGCTTACTAGTTTTTTGAAAACCTGTTTCTTTAAAAATTTCTATATTTTGCTTAATCGCCAGATATAAGAAACGTATTAAAATGGTATACGTGAGAAATAGTATAAGATGTTGGATATCCAGCACAATCCAAACTACAATAAGAATGAGTAAAAAAGGAATCGAACGTAATTTTCCTTTTACTATAAAATAAAGAAATGCTATTTTGTAGCATATAAAATGAAGAATCCCAATTAGGGCCTCATATCTATCCAAAGAAAGTTCTTCTGAGGTTCCTACCAAATGCACGTAACCAGCAAAAAAAGCTGGTAGTAATCCTAGAATACGATAGTAATTTTTGCCTCCCATGACCAAAATTAAGCCAATAGGTATTAGGTATAGCGGGATCGCATATAGTAATCTAAACTCTTCGTGGACCGTAAATTTTGTTATTGAAAATCCAAAAACCGCGAAAAGTGAAAAATCCTCTATTGCTGGTAAGATTCCTAATAATACTATACATAAAAAGAGTGCGAAGGGCCCCTCTTTGATAAGAGCTTGTTTGAACTGTGTAAAATCGAGCATTTACAAAATCATGTTGGTTATTCTTCTACAAGATAAGTAATTATCTGTTACAGATTTTTACATGATCAAAAGTTCAAACACTTTAAAATTATAAAGAAAAGTAGTTTTATTGCATACACAAAAGACTTTAATTTCTATAATTTACTATATGCTGTACATAGTTTTCTTTATGAAATTTATGTTGACTCCACTCTGGTATCGATAAATTTGAAGCGGATATTGTAGATGGTTTTGGAGTAGTATCTACCCTTGATTTACTTTTTAACTGATCAATTGCCTCGGCATACCTTTTACTTACTTTAACCGAAGTACCTTTATAAATCATTTTAAGTTTGGAGGCTACAGTTTTCTTTTTTTCACGTATTAACATTACATCTACGTCATGATCATTTAAATCTAAAATAAGATCATTAATCTGATTCTTTATGCGCAATGCTAATTTGGCAGATACTTTATGTCGTAGTATAATGCTATATTTATTAGTTTTTCGATATGCCAAGGTGGTTCCAAAAAACAAAATAGCAATCATAAACATAGAAAAACCTATATACAGATTACTTGTATATTCTATCGTTAAAAGCGCAATCGGAATCATAATAGCAGAAAGAATCTGAAGAGTGGTAAACAAATATCTTCTTTGCGCCAAAATTTGAACGCACTTTTTCTGAGTCTCATAAGCCTTTGTAGCATTCTCTTCTAAAGTATGTAGTTGATTTTCGACTATAATAGTTTCAGGAAATTCACTACCAAATATTTCTCTCCATTTTTGGGCAGCTAACCATTGTTCATCATTTTTTGAAAAAGTCATTGCACTTTCTGCTTTGTGATGAGCAATTATAGCTTTATACCTAAAATTTAATGCATTTGGAATAACAAGAAACCCTCCAATCGCTGTCCATTCTTTTTTTGACGGCTTTTGATCCATTAAGTACTTAAAGAAATCTTTACACATTAAATCATAATAAGAATATGATTTATTCTTATATCTCCATGATAATAAAAACTCATGGGCCAGTGTATCGATTAGAATATCTTTGATAGGAACATTACAGTGTTTTTTCCATATTTTGGCCATCTGACAAAGTTTTTTAAGATTGTCATTAGTAGCGAGATTAGCAATTGAAATAACCTCCTTTTCTTTTTTGAAATTTTTGGTTTTCCAACTTCCTCCTTTTCTAGGATCGGCATATATATGCGTACAATTGTCCTTAAAAAAAACCGGAGCTATATTAAAACACATATTATCAAAAAAGCAAACTTTAATACCAAAATCATCATGTTCGATCGATGTATTTGGGTATATAGCGGCTATTGATCTTCTTACATCCTCAAGAAATAAGAATTGACCATTTTTAGATTTTTTAGAATATTGCTTCTGCAAACCAGATGGCATTTCAAAAAGCATCTCAACCTTTTGTATGCCATCGTTTGCAGTTTCTCTTCCATAGCAACCTACATAAATACCACCAAAATCGGTATTTATATCCCAAAAATCATTATTAAGTTTTTTACATATCGAATTGTAGCGTAGTGAAATTATTGATTTCCTTTTAGGCGAAACCTTTAATTTATCGCAAAACACGTTAAAATTAGCAGATATACTCATCATTCTAGTTATTTCCAATTACACAAATGGTTATTTAAAGACTTCTTATTACCAGTATATCTTAAAAAAATAGATATACTTTTGCATTGGAAAGTTTGATACGAGAAATACTTCTCTGTACACCAATACAGGTAGAACATGTCTTAAATTGCAAGAATGAACTCAGTGTTTACGTGTTGATCAATGACGTGTAGGACGCATTAATCCAGATCGTTACATACTATAATTTGTATATAACACAAGTCAGAAATTTTAAGAGTAGTAAAAGTCCGTAATGAATATGTGTGAAATTTTATTCTTAGACTTTTTTTAGAAATAGTATTTTTTACTCATACAATCTTTTTTATATAATTAACAACTTTATTACTAGCGCTTTATTTGTGATTTTTCTTATACTCAATTTACAAACAAAAACTCAAGAGTGTATACGGTTAAACCGTATTTAAAATAAGGATTAATCATAAAAAACTTCGTGTACGCCGAAAAATATGGTCATTTTGGCCCTTCTATAAATCCGAAAATAGAGTTTATGCTTACTGTTTTCCGCAAATACAACATAAAAAACATGTATTTCATCGGAAAATACAAGTATTATGAATTTAATTTTTTGTCATGAAAAAAGTGTTTTATTGACAATTACCCGTTAAATGTGACAGAAAACCATAATTGTATGATCAAAATCACATAATTTGCGGGTAATTCAATATTTATTTTTAAGGTTATTCTTACATTATTATTTGCAGCATACAAACATCAAAATCTTCAACATTAAAAACAACTTATGGTATGGTCATTTCATAATACTTACTTATCAAATAGATTTTTTATACAAAAAACCCTTTGTAAAAAAGGGTTTCAGGCTATTTATCATTATAAAACGACTCACTTAATCATTACTTTATGTGAAAGGAAAGTATCCCCATTCCGAATTTTTAAAAAGTGGATTCCAGATTGAATTCCAGTTATTTCTATACGATTTCCTACAATTACTCCTCTTTTAACCACACGTCCAGATATATCTGTTAAACTGAAGTTTTTATCTGTACCAAGATTTGCTATATGTATGTACTTTTCGGTAGGATTAGGATAAACTTTAATCGTTGGTAAATCTTTCTTTTGGTTGACAACATCTCCCAAAATGTTTTGATCAACTGCTCTTACTGCAAATGGTAAAATATGTACTGTATAATCCTCTACTTCTCCATAGGCAAAGTCTTCTGCACACCCTAATGGCACTCCGTTATACTTTACTGCCACTCTCATTCTTGTATTACCTAATTTAGCTGTAGATGGAATCAAGAATTGATATGTATTCATATCTTCTCTTTCGGGAACAACAGGAACCGCAGCAGATACAACTATTTCTGAGGCATCAAAAATTTTATTTTGATTAAAATCAATCCATACAGCTAAAGTTTCTTCGTATGTAGCTCCAGAGAATCCGGCACTTAATTCAATACTATTAATTCCCAAATTTACATTAGCAACTTTATCTGTATTATCTATATATCCCCCATCACTAAAAGATACATGATCAATTTCACCAATACCAACATAGTCTATAAACTCATAGGTATCATTATAAGATAGTGTTGTACAATAAGAAGTAACTGTGGCTGTAGTTGTAACATATAAAGGATTACTGAAATCAGATTGAGTTCCGGACGAATTTACTATTCTAATTCTAAACCTGTAAGTTCTTTCGGGGCTCAATCCTTTTATTAGGTAGCTCTCAGAGTTTCCCGGTGCCCAGGTGTATACATTATTATCTAAATAAATCATAAACGAACTAATATCCGTGATTTGGCTCGAAGGTGACCAAGAAAGTTCTAAGGTACTTCCGGTAACATTCGAAGCTTCAAAATTATCAAGTAACGTTACCGATTGATTTTCTGAGACGTCGATATACCCATATACCTTATTCGTATAGGTATTTAAACTTATACCGAGGATAATAAAACATACAATTTTATTCATGACTCTATTTTTCATTTTTATTCGGCGAAGCTAAACAAAAACTATAGTCATGTTATTCCATAATTTTTAACCGGTAGGTTATGATTTGCAGTTTACATATACATCTATGTATTAGGTGTTTTTAAATTATCATAAGCATCATAACAACAGTTCAAAATAAAAAAAGCCTACTTAAATAAGTAGGCCTTAATAATTCTAAATTGATTAACACTTATTTTTGAATTACTACTTTCTGAGTTATGGTATGTCCTCCATCTGAAGTTTCTAAAATATACAGTCCAGAAATCACCTCATCTAATGCTATTCTATTTCTTTGAACCAGGCCGGATTTTACAAGACGTCCATTCATATCCATTAGTCTAAAACTAATTTCTCTATTATCAATAGTGGATAAATGAATATACTGGGATGTTGGATTAGGAAATATTTCAGACGAGAAGATTCTATCTTCAGTCCCTAATTCTCCGTCTATTTTGATATTAGGTGACACCATACTTCTTGCAGAAGATGTCCCTATAGAAACCGTATAATCTTCAACTTCTCCATAACCAAATGTCTCGCAAGCAGAAGGAGCTCCGTTCCACTTCATAGAAACTCTCATTCTTGTATTTCCGGCTATAGCACCAGCTGGTACTGTAAAATTGTATGATAAATTACCCGAATTTGAAGTAGATCCTGATACAACCTTCTCTGAAGATTCAAAACTTCCGTTCTTATTAAAATCAATCCATACACCCCAATGTTCGGTATATGATGCGCTAACAAACCCAATACTTAATACAATAGTATTAGATCCATAAGGTAAATTTCCTGTCTGAGAAGTAAAATCACCATATCCTCCATTTGCACCACTAGAATTAGAAATACCGCCAATACCTACATAGTCTATAAATTCATAATTTACTGTATTTCCTTTTGAAGAACAATATGAAAGTACAACATCTTGAGTAGTAACACTTAATGCACTACTGTTGCTAGACATGTTTCCTGAAGCATCATAAGCAGATATGGCAAAAGTATATGTTGTTCCTGCAGTTAGCCCCGAAACATTATAACTAGTTCCTGAAACGGTTCCTATTGAAGTCCCATTTTGATATATTCTATATCCCGTAACACCAATATTATCAGTAGATGCAGACCAAGATATCCTAACGCTTGTTTGCTCTATATTAGACGAAGTTATATTTGATGGTACAGAAGGGGCCTGCGTATCTGCACCAGAACCTCCACCGCCGTTAAAAGTATGATTTCCCAAATCATCAAACGTATTTCTAGCAAAAGAATCCCACTCTGATGTAGCGTAACTTGTTGATGGGGATGATACTTCTGATTTTCTTCGTAACGTGACGTCTTTAGCAAAATTAGCCGAACCTCCATTAAAAGTACCGATAATATCAATCAAAGTTCCACTTTTGAATAATCCCACTGCGTCATTTCCATTAAAAACCATTTCGGTACCAGATGATAATACATCTGCTTCATTTTTGATAGTAGTAGATGCCGAGTTATTTGCTGCAACATACACATCATTATTCGCCAAGGTACCCGAAAGGTTTAATCCAGAAGACCAAGCTCCTGCCCCATTGGTTTGCTTTTTGATTGTATATCCAGATAGGTTGATAGCGGCTCCTGTAAAGTTTGCTATTTCTATAGCCTTGTTATTTGAAGATCCCTCGATATACTCAGAAAAAAACAATTCTGTTGCCACTCCTCCTCCCGAAGTATTATCAGTAGTAGTCACGGTAATCGTATTACTATTCCCGGATACATTCCCAGCGGCATCCTTTGCTCTAACAAAAAATGTATACGTAGTATTAGCCGAAAGCCCGGTAACGTTAAAACCTGCTGTAGTTGTTGTACTTAACAGACTCCCATTTCTATAAACATCATACCCTGTAACTGCAACATTGTCTGTAGAGGCATTCCAGGTCAATGTAGTTGATGTTTCAGTTGTATTGTTTGCTAATAGGTTTGATGGTACTCCAGGTGCAACAGTATCTTCTCCTCCACCTCCAGTATTTCCAAATCGATCTTCGGCTTGTGGTCCTCCCCAAATTTGAGTAGCAAAAGCAGGGTTATCAATAAATGGATTTCTATTTCCTTGAATAGTCTCTAAAATCGGATTTCTTTGTAATTCTAGTTGAGAAACCGGATCCTCGGCATTCCATTCCAAAAATAACTGAAGCATATTACTATCAGTTGCGGCTGCAGTACCTACTCCTACATTTTTAGGTAAACATCTGTCACCATATCTAATATATACGTACATCATCATACGTGCTACATCTCCTTTCCATTCATCGCCTGGATACCAATGCCCTTGTGAAGTAATACCAGAATTTCCTGATCCATCGGCAAATTTTCTATTACCACGTGATGAATTTCGTTGTACATCTGCGGGCCTTAAATGATGCGCATCGGCACCCGGTCCTTCGCTACCTAGATTAGGATTCCCTAATGATCTAGGGTATACATGTTCGCGATTCCAATCTGTACTGCCTCCTCCATTAGCATTTACATCACGTGTTCTATCTGTTGTAGAATTTCCATCGGTATCATTAAATCCATATACCAAAATTACTTTGGTTGCATCTGTTGGATCTATATCGCTTTGCTGAAGAGCATTCCATACCCCAGGCGTATACGTAAGAAAATTTATATGAGTATTAGTAACTTTTGTTCCTAATTCGGTTTGCAAAGATTGCCCTGTAAGATTTAAGTTAACGTCGTTGTAATACGCTGGAACTTGGCTATATCCTATAGCAGAAACTACCAGCAGTAATAGTAGCATTTTTTTCATTGTGTTGTTGTGAGTTAGTATAATTTACCAAAGCCGAAACTAAAATTATTTTATCAAACATACTAGAGCTATATGTTACCAAATGGTTATGTAGTATGTTGATAATCTAACATTTAGAATAAAAAATCATGTAATCGATTACTTATCAGGCAGTTATAAAATCCCTACATGTTAATAAGTTATTTCTTACACTACCTATCAGAAATGTATTTCAAGAATATAGTTCTGGAGCTGGCATTGTTACTATGCATAAACAATAATCCCTCATAAATATTGTGGTTTTCAGGTAACTGATTATCAATTATTTAGAGTAAATTTAACATCCAACTTGAATATATTACACAAAAAGAAAAATCTTAGATTTAGAAAGCGCTCAAAACCTTACTAAAGAGCATCAATTACAAATTACTAGTAGTTATTTTAAAACTACTAATTATACAAAACGTTAAGGTTACCTTATTCGCTTTGTAATCTTGATCTCTGAAGCGCCTAATTTTCTTTTAAAACTCAAAAGCAAAAAGGCAAATCAACTGGTTTGCCTTTTTTACCCTTGCCCTATGTTGTGTGTATGATTTTCGAGTTTATGGTCAATCATTAATCTATAAACATATGTACAATGAAAAAAATTTTAAATCTAACCGGAGTTCAAAAACTGAGTAAACAACAGCAACAGCAAATCACAGGGTCTTCTGTAAGAGGAACTTGCTGTCCTAGTGGTAGAGGGTGTATTATTGCAGGGTATTGTGAACCTGGCCGTTGTTATGGGTGGGGTCGTTGCATTTTTTATTAATTTCTAATACCATAGCTTTATAAGCACTACCTCTTTTATGTGCAAAAAACTTCGAAGGCAAACTTAATCAAGTTTGCCTATTTTAAGTATATCCATTGTCTTGTTTACTTTCTTATTTCTATTCACAGTATTAAACCTATGTTTATCTAGATTCAACAATTCATTTTGTTGTTGAAATTTATAAATGTCAAGAACTTAAACTTGTGACACATACTACTTTCTAATAATTTTAGAAACACATAGACTAACTCTTAAATACCTATTAAATGAAAAAAATTTTAGAATTAAAAGGAATCAATACCATTAGCAAACAAGAGCAACAAAAAATCAATGGTGCTTCGAGATTATATGTTTACTGTAAGGGTACAAGAATGTGTTGCCAAATGTTTAACGGTATGGAATTTTGTGACTTTGGATACTGCCAACCAAATGGAGTTTGTATTTGGGCATAAAACTGAATTAGAATTATTAACTTTTTAAATATTCACTTATGAAAAAAATCTTAGAATTAAACGGGGTACAAAAACTGAGTAGAAAAGAACAAGTAAAAATTAACGGTGCAGGATTCGGCGGTTGTTGTAGTCCTAACCAATGTCGCGTTAGCTTTCCTGGAGGAAGTTTTTGTGAGCCAGGCCGTTGTCTTTCTTGGGGTGGTTGCATCTTTTATTAGTATATTGAGTTTACAAAAGGTTGGATCGGTGATCCAACCTTTTTTCATTACATCATAAACACAAATTTATCTCATTATGAAAAAAAGAAACATTAAAGCATTAAAGCTAGATAAAAAGATCATTGCTATTGCACAGCCCAACACCATAAAAGGAGGAAGAATTCCTACAGCAACGTCAAAGTATACCGTTTGCGGATGTTTTACCGCGCGATCGGTTCGTTGTTAAAACTATAAACAACACATAAAATTTATAATTCTCATCATCTACTCTAAAATATGAAAAAGCTCTTGAAACTTCCAGGGATAGAAAAACTGGATCGAAAACAACAAGCAAAAATTACAGGATCAGATATCATTATAAGAGTTCGATGCTGCGGAAGTCGCAAATGTACGATCATTTATAATTCTGGAACACGTTCTTGTGTGCCCGGTTATTGCTCAGAAAGAGGTGGTGATTGCACTATCTTTTAAATAAGAATATAATCAAGGATGAATTTTATATAACTCATCCTTGATTAAAAATTATCCTATAAGCCTAAAAGATTGTTTGGCGATTTCTAATTCCTCGTTAGTAGGGATGACTAATATTTTTGTTTTTGAAGAGGATAAGCTAATATCTCTTATGTCTTTGGATCGAACACTATTTTTTTCGTGATCTAATTGTATACCAAAGAAGTTCATATCTTCACAAACCATTTTTCTAATTACATCCGAATTTTCTCCTATACCCGCAGTAAAAACAATTGCATCCAAACCATTCATTACAGCTACATACGAGCCAATAAATTTTTTGATTCGATAGGCATTCATCTTTAATGCTAGTCTACAATCAGAATTTCCTTTCTCTGCTTCGGCTTCTATATCTCTAAGGTCACTGTATCCTGTAAGGCCAAGCATACCACTTTCTTTTTGCAACAACATATTTACATCTTCTAAAGAATGACCTAAGGTATTTACCATATAAAATATTACCGCCGGATCAATATCTCCAGATCTTGTACCCATAATTAATCCATTCATAGGTGCAAACCCTAAGGTATGATCTATGCTTCTTCCATTTTCTACAGCCGTCATACTACATCCGTTTCCTAAGTGGATTGTGATAATTTTGGATTTCTCTTTCTCTAGAAAATCTATAGCCTTTTCTGAAACATACTTATGACTGGTACCATGAAAACCATACAAACGTATATGATTCTCTTCAAGATATTTATTGGGTATAGCATACTTATGCGCTTCTACCGGGATAGTTTGATGAAAAGCGGTATCAAAAACTGCTACTTGTTTGGCTTCAGGAAAAATTTCTTCGGCAACCAGAATACCTTCCAAATTTGCAGGGTTATGTAGCGGAGCCAAAGCCGAAAGATCACTTATTTTTTGCTTTACGTCATTCGTTACTTCTACAGTTTTGGCAAAAGTACTTCCTCCATGAACTACACGATGTCCCACGGCATCAATTTCAAGGGCCGATTCTAAGACTCCTATTTGATCATCCATCAAATATTTTGCAATCAACTTCAATCCTTCTTTATGCGTCTTGATTTGACTCACTTTTTCTATCTTATCCGAACTTGTAGTATAACTGAGTTTAGCATCATCCAACCCTATTCGTTCTACAAGACCAGAACAAATAACATCAGCCTCAGGCATTTGAAACAATTGAAATTTTATCGAAGAACTTCCCGAATTCAGTACTAGTATTCTCATATGGATATTGCTTTTATAACCCTTGTGCTTGGATCGCCGTAATTATTACTGTATTATACACATCATCAACGGTGCACCCTCTGCTTAAATCATTTACGGGTTTGTTTAAACCTTGAAGCATTGGACCAATAGCTAATGCTCCTGTTTCTCTTTGTACCGCTTTATAAGTATTGTTTCCGGTATTTAAATCCGGAAATATCAATACGCTTGCCTGACCAGCAACTTCAGAATTCGGGAGTTTACTTTGCCCTACTCTCATATCCACGGCAGCATCGTATTGAATTGGTCCTTCAATTTTAAGATCCGGATGTTTTTCTTTTACTATTGCTGTAGCATTTCTAACAATTTCTACATCTTCTCCTTTACCCGAAGTTCCTGAAGAATAGGATAACATTGCAACTTTAGGTTCTATTCCAAAAGCGGCAGCAGATTCTGAAGATGAAATTGCTATCTCTGCTAATTGTTCTGCATTTGGATTTGGATTTATGGCACAATCACCAAAAACTGAAACTCTATCCTCTAAGCACATAAAGAACACCGAGGAAACTACCTTAACATCTGGTTTGGTTTTTATAAACTGCAAAGCTGGTCGTATGGTATGTTGTGTAGTATGCACAGCCCCCGACACCATGCCATCAGCATGGCCCTTATAAATCATCATTGTACCAAAATAAGAGACATCTGCCATCATGTCCTTGGCCATATCTAGATTTACGTTTTTATGTTTTCGCAGTTCATAAAAAGTTTGTACATAATCATCAAAATGCTCAGATTCTGTAGGTGAAATTATATTCAACTTATCAAAATCAATAGGGATGTCAAGTTTTACAGCCTTGCTCTTAATTTTCTTTGCGTTACCTATTAATGTAATATCCACTACATCTGATGCTAATAATCGCGAAGTAGCTCTTAGGATCCTTTCGTCTGATCCTTCGGGTAATACAATATGTTTTTTATGTTTTAATGCACGTCTTAGTAAGTTGTATTGAAACATTTTTGGCGTTAACCCTTCGGACTTAAAGGTAATGAGTTTATCTGCAAGACGATCTTCATTTACATATTTCTCAAAAGTGCTAATCGAGGTATCTATCTTTTGCAAATTATCTAAATAAATTTTTGACTTTATTGCTCCTATTTGGTTCGTAATAGAAAATGTACCACTCGGCACCGATATAATAGGAAACGATAAAGACACCCCTTCTATCAACTTAAGAATAGACTTTTCTGGCACTATACCACCAGTTAATATTATTCCCGATATTTTAGGGTAATTATCCGATATATTTGCTTGCAATACACCTAGTATAATATCTGCCCGGTCTCCAGGAGTTATTACCAAACTATTATCTTTTAGATGTGTGAGATAATTACGTAGCTGCATGGCCCCTACTCCAAAATTACCTGCTTGATTATTTAAATATTCTTTTCCAAACAGCACATTTCCATCTAACTCTTGTACAATTTCTTTTATGGTAGGATTAATAAGGGAGTTTACTTTAGGAATAATAATTCGATCTACTTCACTACCAAAATCATTTTTAAAATGAGTATCCAATTCTTTTTCACAACCAGGAGTAACTTTGTTAGCTACTAATGCCATGATCTCTACATCTTTACTGTTAAATGTATCATAGGCTAATTTAAGGTTGGATACAATTTCTTTGTTTTTCTTATCCACACCACTAGCCACAATAACAGCTGGTATCCCTAAGTTTTTGGCTATAACAACATTAATATCAAATTCTATAATACTACCTTCATCAGAAAAATCTGTTCCTTCTACCAGTATAAAATCGAATTTGTCTTCGAGGTTTTTATATTTTCTGATGATACCATCAATGATTTCTCCAGATTTTCCTTGATTATATTTTTGAAGTACCTCACTACGTGTAAAGGCATAGGCATTCTTAAAGTTAATATCTAATTCAAAATGCGATATTACGGTATTGATATGATTATCAACTTCTCCTGCTGCAGGATCATCAATTATTGGTCTGAAATATCCTACTTTGGCCACCTTGCCCAGTAGCATACGCATCATACCTAAAACGACTATCGATTTACCGCTATTGGGTTCGATAGTGGCTATGTAAACGGCTTTGCTCATGTATATAAATTTGGTTGCGCAAAGATACGGGAATACAACAATTTAACATATGATAAAAACTTATTTATTGTTTCTCTTTTTTACCAAATTTTATGTTTGTATTATTTTTGATTCCGAAAAAAACAAAACACAAAAAAAGCAAGGCCTATGACAAGACCTTGCTTTGCTATTGTATTACTTATAATTTACCAAGGTAAATTAATTAATATCTTCTCCTTTTTTGAGTTTTTCTAACTCTCCTGTTAACCTTCCTTTAAACCTATCCGGAGCTTTGGTCATGGATGTATTAATTGATTTTATTGCATTTTTATAGTCTCCATTAGCAGCATATGCTTTGGCTAACCCGTAATTAGATGGCCAGGCGCCATTAGAATTCTTTACATTATTCTTTAAAATATCTAATGCCTTTTCTTTTTGTCCCTGCCCTATTAAACCAGTTCCCAATCTAAATACTTGAGTAGCATTACCTAATTTGGCTGCTTTATCTACAAATGTTAATGCTTCAGCTGTTTTTCCTTGTTTTGCTAATATTTGTGATTTTAGAGAAAGGTTTGCAAAAGTTTCTTTACTGAAGAAATTTCCGCTTATAGAACCATTTACCCACTCTAGGGCTTGATCAATTTCTCCAGCATTAAAAGCATAATTAGCAGCATTATCCCATGTAGTTTGCGTAAATCCATTTGTGTTTCGCAGATCATTTTTGATCCCAGCCATCACAATATTCTTCACATCAACTTCAATCTTAAAAGGGATTTCCTTTTTTGCCCATCGCAAAGCGGCTACCGCACTATTGGCATCGACTACAGGAAATAAAAAGGTAAGAACTTCGGTATGTGCTGTTTCTTTAGTTTTTACATCTACTCGTAAAACATCTTCTTTTTCATCATAAAAATAACTCCCCCAAGAGGTAGAATTACTTGATAATATAATCGTTGCTCCGCCATCTTCTTTTAAAGCTATGTGTAGACCATATATTCCGGCCTTAATATCTTTTCCTTCTACTTTAACGTCATTGGTAAACTTGATGGTACTATTTAAATTAGCCCCAGCTCTCCAAGGAGCAGACTTAGAGGTACCAAAACCAAGATCATTAAAACCATAGGGTACTAGTTTACCCCAGATCTCTCGTTCTTTTACACTTGGTCTTCCGTAGTCAATAGTAATATCTGTTATTCCAACTCGTTGAGTTACTTGTGATCGTTGACTTCCTTCAGGTGTTTTTAATTGCGCATTTGTTTGCGTAGAGAATAGCAACATTGCACTGGCAATACATGCCTTAAGCAGGGTGGTTTGTTTCATGACTGACTTTTTGAATTAATTATTTAATTGAATAGATCTAAAATCTATCTGGAGCAATTTAACAGGATATCGTCAATCCTAATGTTACGGTAGTGTTAAACTCAAAAACAAAGTCATAATTGATTGTTAAACGTCTCTATTCATTTAACAACTCTTTCACAAAACCTTCAAACTCGGCCTTAAAACTAACATATTTCTCACCGGTAGCAGGCCCATTAAACCCTGTATGTATCTTTCTTACTTTTCCTTTTTTATCAATAAAAATAGTAGTAGGATATGATAATACATGATTAAGCATAGGTAATTTTTCTTGCGCTTTCTTTTTATCCGATGTACCGTGTTGAGCTAGTAGTATTGGGTACGGAACCTCTAATTTCTTTTTTAACCTGCTAATTGCTTTATACGCTTTTTCTTCGGTTTTGGCATATTCAAAAGCCAAGGCTACCAAAGCTATATCGCTATCTTTGTTTCTATTATAATAGTCTACATAATATTTGGTCTCATCCATACAGTTGGGGCACCATGTTCCCATAACCTGAACAATAACTACTTTGTCCTGAAATTGCTTATCTGAAAGAGAAACCAAATTTCCTTCTACATCTGGAAAACTAAAATCAAAAGTTTCATAACCTTCTTTTAGAAACGTTAATGAATCCGCCTTTGGTAACTCGTACTTTTCATTGCGTTTGGCTACAAAAGGTTCTTTCCAATGATTACCCGAATAGAAATGTCCATTCATAGTACTATCAGTCGCTTTACCGGTAAATAAAAAAGCATGCGCTCCATCAAACGCAGATAATTGAAATTGATCATCATTAATCACTCCCTCAAGAAATCTATAATCACCAGTTGTGGTTCTAAAAGTTCCTGAAACTATGTTTCCATTTTGTTTAAAAATTCCTTTTGCTATATACCTATCTTCTGCATTATCTTCACTAAAAACAGTTTCCCAATTACCAGTAATGTCTTTAGAGGGTTTCGATTTAATTTCGAATCTATCTTGGGCTCCAAAACTTGCTTTAAAAGGGACTACTCTATCCAAACTTTCTTTAATAAAACTACCCGAAATGGTCATCGAGTCTTTAAAACGACCCGCTACATAACCTTCAAATATTGGGAATTTAATTACAATCGAATCTCCATTTATTTCTATTTCATCTACGGCTATGGTTTCTTCGGCATTAAATATTCTTAAGGTTTGATCATCCATAACCTCGAACAAAAAAGGAAGTTCTTTTCCCTCCTCTACCTGAAGACTAGCCCTCCAAGGGCCACTTTTAAAATCTATAGATTGTATTCCTACTTCCTTTTTACAAGAGCTAAGAATAAGTGTGCAAATAGAAATTAATAAGATTATTTTTTTCATTGTATAAAGCTTTAAATAAAAAAGTGTTGAAAGGTAATTAAAACTTCTGTGACCGTTTCTATTTGATCAAAATTTTAGAAAAAATAAATACTTTAATGATATAATCAATCATAGATAGAATTTTATTGAAGATAAGCCAATAATACTGTTTGTAACCTCTAATCAATATAGTATCTTTACCGACTGAATTTAGAAAAATCATCAATGAAAATTTCATACAACTGGCTAAAACAATTTATCAATCTTGATTGGGATGCAGAAAAAGCGGGTGAATTGCTTACAGATTTGGGACTTGAGGTTGAAGGAATAGATACCTACCAGAGTTTAAAAGGAGGATTAGAGGGAGTTGTTATAGGGCAAGTATTAACTTGTGAAAAACACCCAAATGCGGATAAATTAAAAGTTACCAAAGTTGATTTTGGAAACGGAGATCCTGTTCAGATAGTATGCGGTGCTCCAAATGTAGCTGCAGGACAAAAAGTGCCAGTAGCGACTATAGGAACAAAACTATATGATGACAAAGGTGAGGTATGGGTCATAAAAAAAGGTAAGATTCGTGGAGAAGAAAGCCATGGGATGATTTGTGCCGAAGACGAACTTGGTCTTGGAAATAGTCACGATGGTATTATGATACTTGATGCGGATATACCCGTTGGCACAAAAGCCTCAGAAATATTTGACATCGAAAATGATACTGTTTTTGAAATAGGACTAACCCCTAATCGAGCAGATGCAATGAGTCATTGGGGAACTGCTAGAGATCTTAAGGCCGGTCTTATGCAAAAGGATATCAATATAGAGCTCATTACTCCGTCGGTTAGTAATTTTAGAGTTGAAAATAGATTGAATAAAATTGATATTGAGGTCAAAAATGCAGATTTGGCACCTAGATATTGTGGAGTTACAATTTCTGATATCAAGGTACAAGAATCTCCTTCTTGGTTACAAAATAGATTAAAAGCAATTGGTATTACTCCAAAAAACAATGTTGTTGATGTCACCAATTATGTATTGCATGAGCTTGGCCAACCTCTGCACGCATTTGATGCGCATTATATTGATGGTAATAAAATTGAAGTAAAAACTTTGGCAAAAGGTACTAAGTTTACCACATTGGACGAAGTAGAGAGAGAATTACATGAAGAAGATTTGATGATATGTGATGAAGCCAAACCTTTATGTATAGCTGGAGTATTTGGTGGTATAAATTCTGGTGTGACAGCATCTACGACATCTATATTTTTGGAGAGCGCATATTTTAATCCCGTAAGTATTAGAAAAACAGCCAAACGGCATGGTTTAAATACCGATGCTTCTTTCAGGTTTGAAAGAGGCATAGATCCTAATATTACTGAGTATGCTTTAAAAAGGGCTGCGTTATTGATACAAGAACTTGCTGGAGGTAATATATCAAGCGAAATCATTGATTTATATCCAAAAAAACTTGAAGATTTTCAGGTCTTTTTATCTTTCGAAAACTCAGCTAAATTAATTGGAGAAGAACTCCCTCAAGACACAATAAAAAGTATACTCTCATCTTTGGATATAAAGATAAACAGTATATCAGAAACTGGGATTGGACTAACCATTCCTGCGTATCGTAATGATGTACAGAGAGAAGCTGATGTTATTGAAGAGATTCTTAGAGTATATGGCTATAACAATATTGGTTTTACCCAAAAGTTAAATGCTTCTATATCTAATATAGATAAGTTTTCTGACTATAATGTACAAAATACAATATCCAATCAATTAGTCGGGCAAGGATTTAACGAAATGTTGGCTAACTCTCTTACGAGCCCCGAATACATCCAACTTAGCGAACAACTAAAGGATGAAAATAATGTAGAAATGCTTAACCCCTTAAGTAATGATCTAGCGGTTATGCGCCAATCTATGTTGTTTTCTGGATTAGAAGCTGTGTCCTATAATATTAATAGAAAAAGAGCAGATCTTAGATTATTCGAATTTGGAAAAACCTATCATTATTGTAATGAAGAAAGAGTTGAAAATAAACATTTGAGTATCATAATTTCTGGTAACAGAACTATTGAAAGCTGGAAAACAGGGCAACAAACAAGTGACTTTTTCTTTTTAAAAGGAATAATAACCTCGGTGTTGGAACGGTTAGGGTTAGGAGTACAAAGATTAAAAACTTCTTCTTTTAAAAATGATGTTCTTTCTGAAGGAATCTCATTAAGTCTTGGTAAAGCAAAATTAGTAGAGTTTGGTATTGTAAAAAAATCAGTACTGAAGCATTTTTCTATCTCTCAAGAAGTTTTATATGCCGATTTTAACTGGGATAATGTATTAGAATATGCCAAACATTCTAAAGTAAAATATAAAGACATTCCAAAATTTCCGGAGGTACGTAGAGATTTCGCACTTTTAATAGACGATGCCGTTAAATTTGAAGATATTCAGACTATTGCCAAACAAACTGAAAAGCAATTATTAAAGAATGTAAATTTATTTGACGTATATCAAGGTAAGAATTTACCAAAAGGTAAAAAATCATATGCCGTAAGTTTTATTTTACAAGATGAACATAAGACTCTTACAGATAAGCAGATTGATAAAATCATGAATAAATTGCAACATAATTTTGAGAATAAGCTAGGTGCAGAATTGAGATAAAACCAATTTGTGTAATATAAGTTTTTACAAATATTTTAGAATAAAAAAAACCGGGATATCATTTGATATCCCGGTTTTTTTATTCCAAGTTTTAAAAGGATTAGTTGCCTCCTTCTAAAGCTTTAAGTTTATTCTTCATTTCTTCAGCTTTAGGATCATCTAACTGATAGAAAATATTCATTAATGTACGTATCGCCTCTATATTATCAGGATCACTTTTTAATGCTCCTTCTAGGTATGGCACTGTACTTTTATAAAGATCTTGTCTTTGTTGTTTTAAAGTATCATAACGCTTATAATCTTTACTAGAAGTACCAAGATTATTCATTTCGTCAACAATTCCTTTTTCTTTACCTAAAATTAAAGCTGCGATATTTATCTGCGCGGCAGTATAGTCTTCTTTTAATTCTAAGGTTTTTTTGTAGTAATCCATTGCTTGCTCCTTATCTCCAAGACGCGCTGCACTTACTCCTAAGTTATATAATAAGTCAGGGTTTTCAGGATCATTGGCTACAATTTGCTCCATGATCTCTTTATATTTCTGGATGTTTCCTAATTTATAAAACACATCTGCCTCTGCTTGCAATAACGCAGAATCGTTAGGGTTGTTAGTTTTAGCCTCTTCAATAGCTTTCATTGCCTCTTCATCTTTACCTTGAGTAATGTAAATAAGCGCTATGTTTTTTGCTATCTCTCCTTTTTTGGATTCTGTAATACGAGTATCTGGCTTGATATGTCCTCCCGCTCTTACTGTAAGATCTCTGGTTTGTTTTGAATCAAAAGTTTCGATCTCACCAGTTTCTTTATTTGTTGCGATAAACTCGGTAATGATACCGCTATATCCAACATCCTTCAATTCATTATAATATCCAAGGGCCGCATCATAATCTTTTGCATTTACTGCATTACCCGCAGCATAATATAAATAAATAGTATCCTGCTTATTAGTTTTATAACCTACATACAATTTCTCTGCAGCTCCTTTATAATCTTTACCATTTTGATCTTTAATCGCATTTTCTATTAAAGCTTGACGTAAAGCTTGTAATTTTTGAGTTGCTTCCTGAGAGTACTTTGCATTTCCAGAAGCTTGTTCAATTTCAATAGCTTTGGCATACGCATTAGCACCACCTTCAATTTTCTCTAAAGATGCATCTGCAGAAGCAGATAATACTTGACCTTTAAGGAAGTAGTATTGGGCTTTCATTTTTTCATCAGCTGCATCCAATTGTCCTTCTACAGCTTTTAAAGCGTCACCCGCTATTAGTAAATTACCAGATTTAACAGCTTTGGCCGCTGCCTTTAATCCTTGTTTTTGAGAAAATCCAATAGCACTATACGCTAGGAATAATACTAAGATAAATTTTGTCTTCATCACTCGATTTTTTTTAATGGGATTTAATTATTCTTCAGTTTTATTATCAATATTCGTGCCATCCGAATCAATATTCGAATCAGTTTCAGAAATAGTAGTTTCATCTACTCCGTCTTCTTCATCAATATCGTCTTCATCATGCATAACTTTTGCTACTGCGGCTATAGAATCTTTACCTTTTAAGTTAATTAGACGAACACCTTGTGTTGCTCTTCCCATAACACGTAAATCCTCTACAGACAAACGAATAGCAATACCTGATTTATTAATAATCATAAGATCATCCAAATCAGTAACATTCTTAATGGCAACTAAATTTCCGGTTTTATCTGTAACCGAAATCGTTTTAACACCTTTACCACCTCTATTGGTAATTCTATAATCTTCTAGTTTTGAACGCTTACCATAACCGTTTTCTGATACTACTAAGATGTTACTTTCCATATCATTTACAGCTACCATTCCTATAACTTCATCATTATCATTGGCCAAACGGATACCTCTTACTCCTGAAGCTCCTCTACCCATTGGTCTGGTTTTTTCTTCTTCAAAACGAATCGCTTTACCAGATTTAACGGCTAACATCACCTGACTCTTACCATCGGTAAGCTTTGCTTCTAAAAGTTCATCGTCATCTTTTATAGTAATAGCATTAATTCCATTAGTTCTTGGTCTTGAATACTGCTCTAAAGATGTCTTTTTGACCTGACCTTTTTTCGTTGCCATTATGACATAGTGATTATTGATGTACTCTTCATCTTTCAAATCTTGAGTACAAATAAAAGCTTTCACTTTATCATCTGAACTAATATTAATAAGGTTTTGGATCGCTCTACCTTTTGAGGTTTTACTTCCTTCAGGTATTTCATAAACTCTCATCCAGAAACATTTTCCTTTTTGAGTAAAGAACAACATATATTGGTGGTTAGTCCCCACAAACAAATGTTCTAGGAAATCCTCATTACGGGTTGTACTACCTTTTTGTCCTACTCCTCCTCTATTTTGTTTTTTATACTCATTTAAAGAAGTACGCTTAATATATCCAGCATGAGAAATTGTGATCACCACTTTCTCGTCAGGAATCATATCTTCTATACTTAAATCTCCTCCTGCATATTCGATTTGAGAACGACGATCATCACCATACTTATCTTTTATTTCGATAAGTTCTTCTTTGATAATATCCATTCGACGTTCTTTTTTATCAAGAATGTCTTTCAGGTCTTCAATCGTCTTCATCAACTCCTCATACTCCGCTCGCAGTTTATCTTGCTCAAGACCAGTTAACTGGCGTAGTCGCATTTCTACAATTGCTTTTGCCTGTATCTCAGAAAGTTTAAAGCGTTTGATCAATTTCTCCCTAGCTTCGTCGGCATTGGCAGAAGCTCTAATTAGAGCAATAACTTCATCTATATTATCCGAGGCTATAATTAAACCTTCAAGAATATGCGCTCTCTCTTCTGCTTTTCTTAATTCATATTTTGTACGACGCACAACAACTTCGTGTCTGTGTTCAACAAAATAATGAATCATTTCTTTTACATTCAATAACTGAGGTCTCCCCTTAACCAGTGCAATATTATTTACACTAAACGAAGATTGTAAGGCTGTATATTTATATAGAAGGTTAAGAACGATATTTGGTATTGCATCTCTTTTAAGAATATACACAATACGCATACCTTTTCTATCCGATTCGTCGCGAATAGTAGAGATACCATCTATTTTTTTATCATTAACAAGGTCGGCAGTTTTTTTGATCATATCTGCCTTATTCACCTGATAAGGAATCTCACTAACTATAATACATTCTCTTCCATTAACCTCTTCAAAAGTAGCTTTGGCACGCATGACTATTCTACCTCTTCCTGTTTTGAAAGCTTCTCTTACGCCATCGTAGCCATAAATAATACCTCCGGTAGGAAAGTCAGGTGCTTTTATATGAGTAATTAACTCATCAATCTCAATATCATTATTATCAATATATGCAATGGTACCATCTACAACTTCACTAAGGTTATGAGGAGGCATATTTGTAGCCATACCTACTGCAATTCCTGAAGCACCATTAATTAATAAACCAGGTATTCTTGTAGGAAGTACTGTTGGTTCCTGTAATGTATCATCAAAATTAAAAGTGTGATCTACGGTATCTTTTTCAATATCTGCAAGCATATCCTCAGATATCTTACGCATTCTTGCTTCGGTATAACGCATTGCTGCAGGGCTATCACCATCTACAGAACCAAAGTTACCTTGACCATCTACCAACATGTATCGTAAACTCCATTCCTGAGCCATTCGAACCATTGTGTCATATACCGAAGTATCTCCATGAGGGTGATACTTACCAAGAACTTCTCCTACAATTCTTGCTGATTTCTTATGAGCACTACTAGCTCTAACACCGAGTTCATGCATTCCATACAAAACACGCCTATGTACAGGTTTAAGACCATCCCTAACATCTGGAAGGGCACGAGATACTATTACAGACATCGAATAATCGATGTAAGCAGACTTCATCTCATCCTCTATATTGATAGGTATGAGTTTTTCTCCTTCTGTCATAAAAAACTTTTTTCTAAAATTGAATTAATAAACGCGCTAATTTAAGTAAATTAAGACGTTTTTAACACCCAATTACCTATGTAATATACGTAATTTATTAACAAAAAGAATGATATTCATGGTTAATAAGTCTATAAGGGAAGGTTTTGATTATTAAAGCTTTTTTTGTCTATTTACCCGTAAAACCAAAAAAAGATTCAAAACCCTCTAATATTTAATGATATAAAACAACATGACAAATTATCTTTTGTCATGCTTAATTTGTTTATTTCAGATTAAAGGGAATAGTTTTTGTCATAGTAATTCTAAATTACTATTTTAGTTATAAAGAAAAAGAAAGAGATTGTTTATGGATGATAATTTTTCACCTAGGGTTAAAGATGTAATTGCATACAGCAAAGAAGAAGCGCTTAGATTAGGCCACGACTTTATTGGTACAGAGCATCTGATGTTAGGATTGTTACGTGATGGAAGTGGAAAAGCTATAAGCATCCTTGATGCACTGGATATTGATTTGACTAATTTGAGAAGAAAGGTTGAAATTCTTAGTCCGGCAAACCCAAATGTAGCTGTAGCTTCTAATGAAAAGAAGAACCTGCATCTAACAAGACAGGCCGAAAGAGCATTAAAAACTACATTTCTTGAAGCCAAATTATTTCAGAGTTCCTCAATTAATACAGCGCATCTTTTACTCTGTATACTAAGGAATGAAAATGACCCTACAACGAAACTATTAAATCGTTTAAAAGTAGATTACGATAATGTTAAAGACCAATTCAAATATATGATTGCTAACGAAGACGAATATATAGACAACCCAAAAGCCGAATCTTTCTCTGAAGATGATGATGATTTAACAGGAGATAGCTCTAAAGAAAATCCTTTTAACTCGCCATCTGGAGGAAGCAAAGCCGGGAAAAAATCCAAGACTCCCGTTTTGGATAATTTTGGAAGAGATTTAACCGCTATGGCCGAAGAAGGAAAACTTGATCCGGTTGTTGGTAGATCTAAAGAAATCGAACGTGTATCCCAGATACTAAGTAGACGTAAAAAGAATAATCCACTGCTAATAGGAGAACCTGGAGTTGGTAAATCTGCCATCGCCGAAGGATTAGCTCTTAGAATTGTAAAACGAAAAGTATCCAGAATTCTTTTCGATAAAAGAGTAGTCACACTTGATCTTGCAAGCCTTGTAGCTGGTACCAAATACAGAGGTCAGTTCGAGGAGCGAATGAAGGCGGTTATGAATGAGTTAGAGAAAAATGATGATATTATTCTTTTTATTGACGAGATACATACCATCGTAGGTGCAGGAGGAGCAACAGGTAGCCTTGATGCCTCTAATATGTTTAAACCGGCTCTTGCCAGAGGTGAAATACAATGTATTGGTGCTACTACCCTAGATGAATACAGACAGTATATTGAAAAAGACGGAGCTTTAGAAAGACGTTTTCAAAAAGTTATTGTAGAGCCGACAAATATTGAGGAAACGATTGAAATCCTTAATAATATCAAAGAAAAATATGAAGAACATCACAATGTAAGTTATACTCCAGAAGCCATTGAAGCCTGCGTAAAACTTACCAATAGATATATGACAGACCGTTTTTTACCAGACAAGGCTATAGATGCCCTGGATGAAGCAGGATCTAGAGTTCATATCACCAATATTGATGTTCCTAAAAAAGTTCTTGATCTCGAAAAAAAGCTTGAAGAAGTTAGAGAACTTAAAAACAGTGTTGTTAAAAAACAAAAATATGAAGAGGCAGCCAAGCTTAGAGATGATGAAAAAAATCTAGAAAAAGAACTTGGAATCGCTCAAGAGCAATGGGAAAAAGAATCTAAACTTCATAAAGAAACGGTTGACGAAGAAAATGTAGCAGATGTGGTGTCGATGATGACCGGGATTCCTGTAAACCGTATCGCCCAGACAGAAAGTAATAAATTAGCCGAATTACCAAACCTAATCATGGGTAAAGTAATTGGTCAGGATGAAGCGGTTAAAAAAGTTGTAAAAGCCATACAACGTAATCGTGCAGGGCTTAAAGATCCCAACAAACCAATAGGTTCGTTTATATTCTTAGGTCAAACAGGAGTTGGTAAAACTCAACTTGCAAAAGTATTAGCAAAAGAGCTTTTTGATAGTGAAGACACGCTTATCAGAATTGATATGAGTGAATACATGGAGAAATTTGCAGTTTCCAGACTAATAGGAGCGCCTCCAGGATATGTTGGATATGAAGAAGGAGGTCAACTTACCGAAAAAGTAAGAAGAAAACCTTATGCGGTTATACTTTTAGACGAAATTGAAAAGGCCCACCCTGATGTATTTAACATGATGCTTCAGGTATTGGACGATGGATATTTAACCGATAGTTTAGGACGAAAAATCGATTTTAGAAATGCCATTATTATTATGACTTCTAATATTGGTGCGCGTAAATTAAAAGATTTTGGTCAAGGTGTTGGTTTTGGAACTTCTGCTAAGAAAACTCAAGCCGAAGATTACGCTAAAGGTGTCATCGAGAATGCCCTTAAAAAAGCATTTGCTCCTGAATTTCTTAACAGAGTTGATGATGTTATTGTATTTAATGCTCTTGAAAGAGAAGATATACATAAGATCATTGATATTGAGCTAGACAAATTATATGGCCGAATTAAAGATCTTGGATATCAATTATCCCTAAGCGAAAAAGCAAAGGATTATATAACCGAAAAAGGATTTGACAGGCAATATGGTGCCAGACCATTAAAAAGAGCTATTCAAAAATATATTGAAGATGCACTAGCAGAAGAAATTATAAACGCTCAACTCCAAGAAGGAGATAGCATATTTATGGACATGGATGAAGATTCTGGCGAATTAACCATTACGATTAATAAAGCCGAAAAATCTACAGAATCCTAATTTAAAATACTATATTTTTTGTAATTTAAAAGACCTCTTTTGTCTAAAAGAGGTCTTTTGAAATATATAAGTGAACCTATTATAATGATTAAACATAATTTGAGCTTTTGTCAATTGGAATTGTATGACAATTATGTAATTGCAGTCATGAATGAAGGTATTATAGTCGATAAAGAAAATAATGCTATTCTCGTTGATATTGCCAAAAAGCATTTTCAAAACACCCCTTTTGTTTATATAACTCATCGTATACATTCGTATTCTGTAGATCCAATTATATACATAAACACAGCCAAAGTAAAGGCCCTGAAAGGCTTTGCCATTGTTTCTACGGATCCTATTCAAAAAGCACATGCCAAATACGAAAAAACATTTTTCAATAAAGATTTTAGGCAATTTGATACTTTAAAATCAGCTCTAAAATGGAAAGATGAGATTCTTGAGAAATACAAAGATTAAGCGTTTTTTTTGGAGTATTACCGCTTTATATTTTTAAATCTTAAGGTTTTGTCATATCTTATGTACAATTAACCATACTTAAATCCACTGATTTATATTTAAAAACATGGTTAAACACTACGATTTAGGCTTTACCAAAGTTGAAGTTTACAACAATTATATAGTCAACACTATTGCTGAAGGTTTTTTAGTAATGCCCAGGCACAACAGCATACTATTAGATTTTGTTAAAGAACATTTTAGCAATAAAGATTTTATTTACGTCTCTAATAGAATCAATTCGTATTCGGTTAACCCTACGGTATATTATGAAACAAAAAAAATCCAAAACCTTATTGGTATTGCTGTAGTTTCAATAAACCCCAGACAAAAACTATTGTGCGAAATGGAAGGATCTTTTTACAAAAAGAATATGGAATATTTTAAAAAAATGCACGAAGCACTACTGTGGAAAGATGAAGTATTATTACGACACAAAAAAAGGAAAACACCATAATAATAATAATGCTTTCCTTTTTTAAAATGTATTAAAAGAGAGGAACTATTTGGCGATATTAACCGCTCTAGTTTCTCGAATTACTGTTACTTTAACTTGTCCAGGATAGGTCATATCGGTTTGAACCTTCTGAGAAATTTCGAAAGAAAGACTTGAAGCTCTTTCATCATTTACTTTTTCACTCTCTACAATAACCCTTAACTCTCTACCCGCTTGGATAGCATACGCTTTTTTGACACCGTCAAAAGCAAAAGCTATTTCTTCTAAATCTTTAAGTCTTTGTATATAAGAATCTAACACCTGGCGTCTAGCACCCGGTCTGGCACCACTAATAGCATCACAAACCTGTACTATAGGGGAAATCAAAGAAGTCATTTCTACCTCGTCGTGGTGAGCACCAATCGCATTACATACTTCTGGTTTCTCTCCGTATTTTTCTGCCCATTGCATTCCCAAAATAGCGTGCGGCACTTCGGTTTCTGCATCAGGAACTTTTCCTATATCATGTAGTAAACCAGCTCTTTTTGCCAATTTAGGGTTAAGACCCAACTCTGCTGCCATAACACCACAAAGTTTTGCAACTTCTCTAGAGTGTTGCAAAAGGTTCTGCCCGTAAGATGATCTATATTTCATCCTACCTATGGTTTTAATCAATTCTGGATGCAATCCATGAATTCCTAAATCAATCACTGTTCGCTTACCGACTTCAATAATTTCTTCGTCGATTTGCTTTCTTGTTTTCTTTACAATTTCTTCTATCCTTGCTGGGTGAATCCTACCGTCTGTAACTAATTTATGTAACGAAAGACGAGCGACTTCACGTCTTACAGAATCAAAACATGATAGAATGATAGCCTCTGGAGTATCATCAACTATGATTTCTACACCAGTTGCTGCCTCGATAGCTCTAATATTTCTTCCTTCTCTACCAATAATTCTTCCTTTTACATCATCACTCTCTATATTAAACACCGATACACAATTCTCAATAGCTTCTTCTGTTCCGATTCTTTGAATTGTATTGATGATAATTTTCTTAGATTCTTGTTGAGCGGTTAGCTTAGCTTCTTCTATAGTATCCTGAATAAGCGCCATAGAATCCGTCTTTGCCTGTTCTTTTAAAGACTCTACCAGTTGTTCTTTAGCTTCTTCAGCAGATAACCCAGAAATAACTTCTAATTGCTGAACCTGGCTTTTATGAAGCTTCTTAAGTTCAGATTGTTTCTTTTCTAAATAATCATTTCGTTGCTGATAGTTTTTAACCTTTTCTTCTAGCTCAACATTGAGTTTTTTATTCTTCGATAGTTCATTAGAGACTTGGGATTCTTTGTCTCTGGTTCTCTTCTCAGCTTCAGCAATTTTTTTATCTCGAGATAATATTACTTTTTCATGCTCAGATTTAAGCTCAATAAACTTTTCTTTTGCCTGAAGTATTTTATCCTTTTTCATCGATTCACCTTCACTTTTTGCTTCTCTTATGATGCTCGATGATGTTTTCTTTGCATTCTTAATAATTTCTGATGCCTTATTACGTTCCAGTACTTTAGCAATAATAAAACCTACTACTAACCCCACAACTGAAGCAATAATCAAAAATATAGTGTTATCCATAATCCATGTTAGTATTTATATATAAAAAAAGCCTGCACTAGCAAAGGTTCTGTATAAACTCTGTAAAAACAGGTTTAGGGCTAACAAATTGCTCAAGAATCCGCTCCAAGGCGGCGCGCTTTTACAACTTAAACTCACCCTTTTTAATTAATTCTTGTTGAGTTTATCAAAATTACAACTAGTGCAGGCAGTAACCTTATTTATTTTAATGAACGTTATGACATATGATCTTGCAGTAAGTCGCTAAGTGCGCTTAATCTATTTGCAACATTAACCATATCATCATCTTTATCTATTACTTTTTGTTCGACCTGAGCAGCAAATTGTAGTGCACACATAGCTAATACATCTTGCTTATCTCTTACAGCATAACTTTGCTCAAATTGCTTTATCATAGCATCTATCTTCTTTGCCGCTTTTCGCAAACCTTCTTCCTGATCAGGGTTTATGGTTAACGGATACACACGATCTGCTATCGAAAGTTTAATTTTAAGCTTTGCTGCCATATATAACTTATTCAGAGAGTTGTGCTATACACATGTCTATCTCTCTTATTAAAGCGTTTATTTTTAGTTTGGTCTCCCTTTTATATTCGTCACTGCCTAGTATTGCGTTAGCATTTTTGAGAGCACTGAATTTTTCTTCCCAATGCTTTATTTGATCTTCTTGAAGTTTCGATTTTGCTTCTAACTCTTGTATTTTATCCTTAAGGCTAGCCGTTTGCTGCTTCATTAACTCATACTTATGCAGCAGCTTGCTTATCCTATTCTCAAGAGAATCAACAATTTCAATCAAATCACTCATTAATAAATTTTACACAATACTTCGTTACACAAAGTTAACATACCAATTGAAAAAACCCAATAGTTTTTAAACTAATTTTAAAGCGTATGTTTATTACTCTATAACTAAGAAATTTCGGCTACTTTGGTAAGTGCAGAAGCTATGATTTGATGCATGTCATAATAACGATATTCGGCCAATCTACCTCCAAATATGATATTTTGCATGCCACCCGCTTCTTCTTTATATTTTTTATAAATCTTTTGATTATCATCATTATTAATCGGGTAATACGCCTCTTTGGTCCTATCCCAATTTTCGGGATACTCTCTGGTAATAATAGTTTTGGGTTGTTTTCCAAATTCGAAATGCTTATGCTCTATAATTCTTGTAAAAGCATATTCGCTATCATTATAATTCACAACCGCATTTCCTTGATAGTTCTCTATCTCTTGTAACTCATGCTCAAAACGTAATGACCTATACTCTAGCTGACCGTATTTATAGTCAAAAAACTCATCTATTTTTCCTGTGTAAACTACTTTATCTGCCAAAGATTCTAAATGTATTCTATCTTCAAAAAAATCAATATTTGTTTTTGTTTCTATTCCAGATAACAATCCGTTAATAATGGTATTATACCCTCCTATTGGGATTCCTTGATAGATGTCATTAAAATAATTATTATCATAGGTATACCTAACTGGTAGTCGTTTTATGATAAATGCCGGAAGCTCTGTTGCTTTTTTACCCCATTGCTTTTCTGTATATTCTTTAATAAAAGTCTCATAAATATCCTTACCAGCTAATGACAATGCCTGTTCCTCAAGGTTTTTGGGTGACTTCGTACCGTATTTTGCAATTTGCTCATTAATGACCGCTTTTGCTTCTTCTGGTGTTTTGGTACCCCATAATTGATAAAAAGTATTCATATTAAAAGGTAGATTGTATAGCTTACCTTTGGATAATGAGAGCGGAGAATTGATATAATTATTGAATGTTGCAAATTGATTTACATAATCCCATATTTTCTTATCATTGGTATGAAATATATGTGCCCCATATTTATGTACATTAATACCTTCTTTTTCTTCGCAATATACATTTCCTCCTAAATGATCTCGTTTGTCAATGACAAGGCATTTTTTATTTTGTTTGGTCATTTCATGTGCAAAAACGCTACCAAACAAACCTGCTCCTACTATCAAATAATCATATTTTTTCTCTCTCACTTTCGACATTTTTTAATATTTCCGTGCTATCAAATTTTTTATTTAAGTGTCAAATCTAAGGTTTTATACCCAATTCACCTTTAGCAATATTCATCAAATAACAATTAGCTTAATTATCTTAATCCGATATAGCACAAAAAAAATAAAATGTATGTATCTTTCCTTCCAGAAATTAAATTAAAATATGATAGGTTATTTCATTTCCAGAAATTATAAATCTTTATTTAATGCCGCTGGAAAAGCTAAAACTGACTGCGAAGCTATTTTGCAGAACATGGGTTTTAAAAACCTTGGCTTTAAACAATCCTCTATTCCTAACTCCGCAATAGGCACCATTAAAAATTTTTTTGGTATAAGTCTGGCCTTGTTAAGGCTACCATATAAAAGCACTCTATGTACGCAATACCCTTTAAACAAATTTAGAGGGTATGTTATGTTTATGGCACGTTTAAAAAGGTGTCAGGTAATTACTATTGTTCATGATGTAAGATTCTTAAAGGGTCGAACTGGCGATGCTAGTAAAGAATTAAAGAAAATTATAAGTTCTAATGCTATAATTGTACATAACAACGCTATGAAAGATTGGTTTCTTGAACAAGGAGTCGATATTCCTATAATAGTATTGGGCATATTTGATTATATCTTAAATGATGGTCTACCAAAACAGAACAACAACAATCAAGGTCAAAAACCTTACGAAATTGTTTATGCAGGAGGCTTTGGAGAAGGTAAAAACTCTTACATCTTTGACTTGGACACACTAGATCAGCATGATTATAAAATGAAATTATATGGTATTGGTTTTGATTATCAAAAACTGAAAGTACCAAAAGAAGAATCTATATTATCTTATCAAGGTGCTTTTCCTTCGGATGAAGTAGCTTATCGCATCGAAGGTTCTTTTGGTTTGGTGTGGGATGGTATTTCTACCGAAGAATGCAGTGGACAATATGGACAGTATTTAAAGTTTAATAATCCTCATAAAACATCATTATATATTCTTTGCGGTCTACCGGTAATCGTTTGGGACAAAGCGGCTATTAGTTCTTTTATTTTAGAAAATAATTTAGGTATTGCCGTATCTAATTTAAAAGATTTGAGCAATATCTTAGGAAACCTATCTCAAGAAGATTATCAAAACATGAAAAAGAATATTGATGATGCGAGAACAAAAATAATATCAGGAGGTTATCTAAACGAAGCTGTTAATAAGGCATTACAAAGTATCTAACTCCAAAAAAATAAGTAGTTTTATACTTAACTAAAATATATCACAATCGTCTATGCATAAATATATATGGTATATCATTTTTGGGATCTCTGCTAGTTATGGGCAAAAAGATGTCGCAAAAGATTACTTTATTCAACCTTTGGATATTCCTATTGTAGTATCTGGTACATTTGGTGAATTAAGGTCTAACCACTTTCATTCTGGGTTAGATATGAAAACTAATGGTGAAGAAGGGCTTAATGTATATGCCGCAGCTTCGGGCAAAGTAAGTCGAATTAAAGTATCTCATGGAGGATACGGTAAAGCATTATACATTGTTCATCCTAATGGATATACTTCGGTGTATGCACATTTAAAAAAATTTTCTCCTAAAATTGAAGCTTTCGTAAAAAAAAGACAGTATGCAAAAGAATCTTATGAAATAGAACTCTTCCCAAAATCAGATGCTTTAAACGTAAAACAAGGAGACACTATTGCCTTTAGCGGAAATACAGGAGGAAGTTCTGGCCCTCATCTTCATTTTGAAATAAGAGATTCCAGATCAAGACCAATGAATCCTATGCTTTTTGGAATGGATGTTAAGGATACTCAAAAACCGATTATACATAGTCTATGGGTATATAGCGTTGACAAAAACGCTCATGTAAGTGGTAAACAAGAACCTTATAGGCTCCAACTTACTCCTCTGGAAGACGGAGGTTATAAAGCAGAGAGTATCAATGCTTTTGGTAAAATTGGTTTCGGCATCTCGACTATAGACAAACAAGATCTGGCAGCCAACCGAAATGGTATTTACGAAATCTCTACTCAAATTAACGGTCAAGAGAACTTGAGGCTTAGGATGAATCGTTTTTCTTTTTCTGAAACCCGATATGTAAACAGGCTTATAGATTACGGTTATTATAAGAAAAATAGGAATCGAATTAGTAAACTGTTTATTGAACCCAATAATCCATTGACTGTTTTTAAAATTAAAGAAAACAACGGTTTTCTTACTATTAAAGATAGTCTTTCTTATAGCTATAAGATATTTGTAAAAGATTTTAAGAATAATATTACCGCCATTGATGTTCCTATTACAGGCAAACAAATGGATATTACCGAAAAAGCAAAACAATCCATCACTCCTGATTTGGTAGAGGTTGATAAAAACTTTACGTATACCTCGGGGATTTTTGATTTATTAATCCCAAAAGGTAGCGTTTATGAAGACACTTATCTTGACTTATCTGTTAATGGAGAAACGGCTTTAATTCACAATGATGAAACTCCATTACATAAAAATATGACAATGGCTTTTGATGTTTCTCATTATAAAGAACAGGATAAGAAAAAATTATATATAGGTAGAGTAAACAGCAAAAACAAACCCTCCTACTCCAGAACTTCAAAAAAAGGAAATCGTTTTTCGACCAGAACCAGAACATTTGGAAAATATGCTCTTTTCTCAGATACTCAAAAACCGACTATTGTGCCGATTAATGTTTCTAACAAAAAATGGATTTCTAATGCCAGATATCTAAAAATAAAAATTAATGATTCTGAATCTGGTATCAAAAGTTATCGGGGAACACTCAATGGAGAATTCATTTTAATGGAGTATGATTATAAAACCGGAATGCTGGTTTATGATTTTAATGATAAAATTATTCCCGAATCAGAAAATAATTTTAAACTTGTGGTGTTAGATAATGTAGGAAATAGAGCTACATTTGAAACAACATTCTATAGAAAACCTTAAAACCTTCTTATTTTTTGAAAAATCACTTTCCGTTTCTTTTATTCCTATTCTTGATGATCTCTAGCCTTAATGCATTGGCTCAAGATGCAGTATTAAAAGGAGTTATTCTTGACGAAAACAACGTTCCGGTGCAAGGAGCGAACATCACATTTGATAAATCTGGAACACAATCTGATGAAAATGGAGTTTATGAGCTAAGCATTCCTGCAAATCAAGAAATACAAGTAAGCATAACACATATCGCTTTAAAGAGTCTACAGTTTACAATTAATCTTGAAGAAAATCAGGAATACGAACTTAACCCAGTACTTAAAACCAATGTAGAACAAATTAGTACCGTAGTAATCTCTGGTAGAGAGCGAAAAACAGTAGAAGGAATTATTACATTAGACCCTGAAACTATAAGAACTACTCCATCTGCCAATGCTGGTGTAGAAGGTTTACTTAAAAGCTTACCCGGCGTAAGTTCTAATAATGAATTAAGTACTCAATACTCTGTTCGAGGAGGAAACTTTGACGAAAATTTGGTATATGTAAACGAGATCGAAGTCTATCGTCCTTTTTTAATACGCTCTGGGCAACAAGAAGGGTTGAGTTTTGTAAATTCCGATTTGGTTCGTAACGTAGATTTTTCTGCTGGAGGCTTTCAAGCAAAATATGGTGATAAACTTTCTTCGGTATTAGATATCACCTATAAAAGACCTACCAGACTAGGTGCAACCGCAGATGTAAGTCTGCTAGGCGGGAGTGCTTCTTTTGGAGGGGTTTCTAAAAGCAAAAAGCTCTCGGCTATTCTAGGTATTCGATATAGGGATAATAGCATCTTGGTAAATTCAAAAGCCACAGAAACTAATTTTCAGCCATTATTTGCAGATATACAAACCTATTTATCTTATAATTTTTCTGATAAGTTCGAATTGGGATTCTTAGGTAACCTTGCCATTAACAAATATGATTATCAACCCCTACGAGAGCAAGTAAATTTTGGTACATTACAAACCGTACAGGCGCTTATCGTTAATTATCAAGGACAGGAAGAAGATAGATACGATACCTATTTTGGTGCACTAAAAGGGACCTACAAACCTAATGACAATCTAACCCTTAAACTTATAGGTTCTGCCTATCAAACACAAGAGCAGGAACACTTCGATATTCTTGCTTCTTATGCCCTGGGAACCGTTAACACGGATATTGGAAGTGAAGATCTTGGAGAAGTAGAATTTAGTGAAGGTATCGGCTCACAACTTACTCATGCCCGTAATGATCTTGATGCACTAATATTTAACTTAGAACACCGAGGAACATATATTGACGATAATCATCAATTTGACTGGGGTGTTAAATATACACGTGAAGATATTAGAGATCGATTACAAGAATTTGAAATTATAGATTCTGCCGGATTTTCGATCAGACCTCCCATATTAGATTTTGTAAACGATCAACCATTTACACCATTTGCCAGTCCGATTGTTCCATTTACAAGTGTAAGAGCCATTAATGAGACAGAAATTGATCGCATTTCGGGTTATGCTCAATACAGTGTAAGATCGACTATTAAAGAAAATGAGGTTTGGGCCAATATCGGGGTACGTGCACACAACTGGAATATTTCAGGAAGTACTGTAACCAGTACCGATTCTCAAATAGTATTTAGCCCAAGGGCTCAGGTTGCGATTAAACCAGATTGGGATATCGATATGATATTTAGAGCTTCAGGCGGGTGGTATCACCAACCTCCTTTTTACAGAGAGTTAAGAGATTCTCTTGGGGTGGTGCGACCCGAAGTCAAAGCACAACAATCGATACATATCGTTTTAGGAAATGATTATAGTTTCAAAATGTGGGATAGACCTTTTAAACTAACCTCTGAGATATATTATAAAAAATTGACAGATGTAAACCCCTATACCATCGAGAATGTTCGTATTCGCTATAGAGCAAGAAATAATGCCGAGGCATATGCCCAAGGTGTAGATCTAAGACTTAATGGGGAGTTTGTTCCTGGTACAGAAAGCTGGGTGAGTTTGGGGTATCTAAAAACCGAAGAAAATATTGACAATAGAGGATATATCTCAAGACCAACAGACCAACGTCTTAAAATCGGAGTACTTTTACAAGACTACGTACCTTCTATTCCTAGTTTGAAAGGGTATTTAAACATTGTGTATCAAACAGGTGTTCCTGGCGGATCACCAAGTTTTGCAGATCCTTACGAGTTTCAATCTCGATTACCCGATTATAGAAGAGCTGATCTAGGGGTATCATATATCGTAGTCGATGCCAATAAAAGATTAAAACAAGGTAATTTTTTCAATAATTTTAAAGAATTTAACCTTGGTGTCGAAATTTACAATCTTTTCGATAACGTAAATTCTATTACCAATACTTTTGTAAGAGATGCTGCCAGCCAACGACAATTTGCTATACCCAATATTTTAACCCCAAGAGTTTTTAATGTAAGAGTGGGTATGAAATTTTAAAACAACATCTTTTTATTAATCAAAGCAAGGATTTTTTAAAAAAGTGCCTCCGCAACCTGCTTTTCCTTGTATTGTATATTGTGCAGATTTACTAAGCATTGCTATTCTTTTAACGTCTAAAATATCACGTAAAGAAACTTCCGTTTTTGATGATTTATTTTTCATGACTTTGCTGTTTTAAATTCTTAATCAGAAAGTTAGTGAATTATATCTCAAAAATAAAAGTAAGTTAACTCATAAAATCTTTTAATACTTGGACTACATAGTCCACCTCATCCTTTGTATTATATTTTGAAAAAGAAAAGCGTACAGAAGGTTTTTGTAAGTCTTCTTCAGACAAAATTTCGGTAAGTACATGAGATCCCTTGCTACTACCACTCTGGCATGCACTACCCTTTGAACAAGCTATGCCATTAATATCTAAATGAAATAATAAAATACCAGCTTTTTCGTCAGAAATTGGCAGACCAACATTAATCAATGTATAGGTGCTATGACCCGTATCGCAGCAATTTGCATTAAATTTTACGCCTTCAATATTCGCTTTTAACGCATCAACAAAGTATTGTTTAAGTCCTACAATATAGCTTTGTTCTTCTTCCAAATGCTCATAAGCCAATCTTAAAGCTTCATCCATTCCCGCTATATTATGTACACTTTCTGTACCAGCTCGATAACCTCGCTCCTGCTCTCCTCCAAAAATCAATGGTCTCAAACCAGAGTTTTTTCTAATATAAGCAAATCCAACGCCTTTTGGACCATGAAATTTATGAGCGCTTACCGCTGTAAAGTCTATATTGAGTTCCTTTAAATTCACTTCCAAATGTCCTACAGATTGCACCATATCACTATGAAACAATGCATTGTGCTCTTTGCATAAATCGCCAACTCGTTTTATATCCAAAATAGTTCCAACTTCATTATTTACATGCATCAAACTTACTAGAGTTTGTTCCTTAAAAGAATGTAATAAGGACTCCAGATGTGCATAATCAATACTTCCGTTTTCCTGTATGTCTACATAACTAACTTTTACATCATCATGATAAGAATCTATTTCTTGCACCGTATGTAACACTGCATGATGTTCTATTTTCGAGGTGATAATATGCTTTACATTTAAATCTCTAACCGCACTATGAATAGCCAAATTATCCGCCTCGGTACCTCCCGAAGTAAATATAATTTCGGAAGCCTTTACCCCTAAGCGCGCTGCTATATTTTTGCGAGCTTGTTCGATATGATTTTTGGCAGATCGTCCAAATCCATGAGCAGAAGAAGGGTTTCCATAATCCTCTTCGAGAACAGAAATCATTTTTTTAATAACCTCTGGTCTTATCTTTGTTGTTGCGGCACTATCAAAATAAACTTTTTGCATGAAAATCAATTAATTAATAATTTACACAAGAAAATAAATCAATTTTGTAAAAACCAAGTCCATTTTTTACGGTATTCTCAATTTTTACAATCGCAAAATTAGTTTAAATAAAATTATTTTTCACAAGACTCGTTATAATCTTTCAATTACTTTATTTTTGTCTGAATTTGTTAAATATTTGGTTTACGAAAACAATTGTAATTTTCTTTCGTCTTTATGTTAGAAATATTGTCAATTGATATTGGTAGCCGAAAAAATATGCCTGTGAAAAAGCTTTTATATTTTATTTTATGCATTGCTTTCGCATCTTGTGATGATGGAGATATTATTGTAACTGGTTTTGAGTTTGATGATGTTGATTTGCAACTGTGCAATGGTTCGGGAGAAAATGAATTTGTTTTTTTCAAAATTAATCAAGGTGTAAACGAAGCTATTTCTTATAATTTTACTAGTGATAGCTTTTCTGAAACGACTGTCACTACTTCTCCGATACAATTTGATTTAAGCGATGGCACAAATACTTTAATTTACAGACAATTCGATATTGCAATAACAGCCGACTATTATTGTTCTAGTATACCCGCCAGTAATATAACAGTTACAGAAGAGCTTATTAGTTCTTCTGGTATGGGTGAAATTGAAACAATCATTGCTCTAGAAGATGATAATGACGGTATAGATGCCGCAGACGAAGATATAAATGGAAATGGAAACCTTGATGACGATGATACTGATGGTGATATGATTCCGAACTACAAAGATCAGGACGATGATAATGACAATATTTTAACTAGTGTAGAAATACCCAATGACATTGCGAACAATAATGAGCCTAGGGATACCGATGGGGATGGAATTCCGGATTATCTCGAGGAAGATGATGACAATGATGGCATTTTAACAAGAAATGAAGATGCCAATCAAAATGGAAATCCCAGAGATGACAGAGATCCAGATACTGGTGCGTTGTTTTATCTAGACGCTCAATCAACAAACACTGCGGTAATGGTAGCTCCTGCGTTGGACAATACAGTTCAGACTACTTATAGAACTACGGTGATTATAAACCAAATCAGATTTATAGATAATAATGGGGATTTTCAAGAGGATGATTTCTCGTTTGGTTTTAGAGAGACCACTGTTCCTATAACCACTCCCTTATAGAAGATATGTATATGATAAAAAGAACTCTTTTAGTCTGTATTTTTAGTCTATTGCTAGTAGGATGTAGTGAAGGTGATATTATCAATGATGATTTCAGTTTTACAGCTGCACTAGATAATTGTTTTAACGGAGATGATTTTGTTTTTTTTAAGGTAGATCCTAATGTTGACCAAGCGTTTTCTCTTAATTTCACCAGCACTACTTTTGAACTTAATACCGTACCCGAAGCGCTTACTTTTTCTATTACTTTGAACGGTACATCGAACGCACTAATATATCGGAAATTTGATACCGCTATAGATGGACAGGCATATTTTTGTACGAGTGTACCTCCTGGTAACATTCTTGTTACGCAAGAGTTAATTGCCTCTAACGGTACTGTAACTATAAACTATGTCGAAAAAGAACAAACTACTACAGAGATAACCTATACCAGAACTATAACGATTACCAACGTTACATTATTGGGTGATGATATTGAAGTTAGACAAGAAGTAATTGAATTTGGTTCTGACGAGATCACCGTACCTAAATAAGTTATTTAGGGTTTTGAACTATGTAAATCTCCATAGCCCCTAGACCGTATTTTTTGTAATCGGCGTCCGAAACCCGAACATTATCATAACGTCCAAAAAAGTATTTTAGCTCTTCTTTGAGCACCCCTTGTCCTACCCCATGGATAAAAACAATTTTGGGAATACGTTTATGAATCGCAAAATCCAATTGTCTTTTGGCCGTATCTAACTGTAAAGTAACCATGTCATGATTGGTCATTCCTTTGGTTGATTTCACTAATTTATGAATATGTAAATCTACCTCCATAGGAGGTATATGTCGTTCTTTGGGTTTTGTAATTGGTCTTTTAGGCTTCTTTTTAAATACTTCTTTTTCTTTAAGATTTTCGTTCACTTCTTCAAAAGAAGGAATTATCATTTCGCCAGATTTAATTTTCACCACTTCTTTAACAAAAAAAGTCATTTCGAAACCATCTTCGGTTTCAATAATTACTTCTTCGGAGTTCACCGAAATTACTTTCCCCGAAATAGGTTCATCTAATACAGATACAATATCTCCTTTATTAATCATTCTTCTTCTTCAATATGCTTTTTAGAATCTAATGTTGTTTTGGACGATAATCCAGAGTTAATAAGAAACAAACCTAACATCAATAATACCACTCCAATACTTTGAATATAATAGTTTTTTATTTCGGCTCCAATTTCGATTATTAAAGCTATTGCACCGATCATAATCATTAATACACTAGCTATCTTCTTTATTTTGAAATTATTCATAGATGCAAAAATATCAAATAATAGATTTTTTCAAGCAGGAATACTATAAATAACTTAATTATGTATATTGCAATAAATAATTAAACTTTTCGCTTTTGGAAAAATACATGCTTCCGTGCTTAAATAAGAAACTTTTTGGTGTAGATTGTTTAGGTTGTGGTATGCAAAGATCAATTGCACTTTTGTTAAAAGGTGAGTTTGCTGCAGCATTTCATATGTATCCAGCCATATACCCATTATTATTATTATTAACTTTTTTAGGATTTAACCTTTTCGTTAAATTTAAATATGACAGCTTTATTAAAGCTGCACTAATGATTACTGCGGTTGTTACTATGGTAATAAGCTATGTAATTAAAATGAAAATTATTTTTTAACTAATCACTTTAAATTATGGAAAAACAAACGTTACCCAATTCCACCCTTATTTTAGTTTTTGGTATTCTATCAATCTTAGGATGCTGTTGTTATGGTATATTAGGACTTATTTTTGCTATTGTTGCGATTATAATGGCTAAGAAAGCTACAGCTGTATATAACGAAAATCCTGAGTTGTATTCTGGATTTCAGAATGTAAAAACAGGTAAGATTCTTGCTATAATAGGGTTAATATTAAGTATCATTTATTTGGTATATGTTATTTTCATTTTCGCAACCGTTGGATACGAAGGTATTATGGAAATGCAACAAGAAATAATGAGACAATACGGAGGATAATCTTATATTTATATAATTTACAAAACTGCCTGAGATTTAATCTTAGGCAGTTTTTATGTATAATATGGATATGTTGAAAGAATTTATTAATTATTTAGAATCTAACATTTTATCATGCCCTACAAAGCAACTGATAGATATCAATTGTCTCGGTTGCGGACTCCAACGTAGTTTTGTGTTCCTTCTTAAAGGTGATCTGACGGCTTCTTTTTATATGTATCCAGCACTTGTACCTATGATACTTATGATAGGTTACTTAATTATACATATACTTTTTAAGCTTAAAAATGGAGCCAAAGTCTTACTGTATTTTTATATTTCTAATAGTATTCTTATCATTATCAATTATATCATAAAATTTTAATCAAAAAACCTATATGGAAACTAAACAACAACTGCCAAATGCTACTTTGGTCTTAATATTTGGTATTGTTTCAATCGTAACTTGTTTTTGTTACGGAATCTTTGGATTAATATTTGGTATTATCGCACTAGTACTAGCCAAAAAATCAAAAGAGCTGTATTTAGCCAATCCAGATTTATATACCGGTTACGAGAACTTAAAAGCAGGTAAAATATGTGCCTTGGTTGGTGTAATACTAAGTTCTTTGTACTTTTTACTAATTGTTGGATATTTTATCTTTATTGGAGCTATGATGCCCTGGTCAGAAATATTGAATCAATAAAATTAATACCGATATACGTATAAAAAAAGGGAGATTAAATAATCTCCCTTTTTTATATCCATTCTTTTAAAGTATGTTTATTCAAAATCGCTTAGCGTCTTTGTAATAATATCAACACACTCCAAAAGTTGTTCTTTGTTCATTACTAATGGCGGTGCAAAACGAATAATATTACCATGAGTAGGTTTTGCCAAAAGACCATTTTCTTTTAATGCAACACATATATTCCAAGCGGTTTCGCTTTCCTCATCATCATTAATAACAATTGCATTTAATAAACCTTTTCCTCGTACTAGGTTTACAATTTTCGAGTTTACGATATACTTATTTAACTCTGACCTAAACAATTCTCCCATCTTGTAAGCATTTTCTGCCAGTTTTTCGTCTCTAACTACTTCAAGAGCTGCTACGGCAACTGCAGCAGCAATAGGGTTTCCTCCAAAGGTACTACCATGATTTCCTGGTTTGATAACATTCATAATATGATCATTGGCTAATACTGCCGAAACAGGATAAGCACCACCACTAAGCGCTTTTCCTAGTACCAAAACATCGGGCTTTACATTTTCGTAGTCCACAGCCAATAATTGTCCCGTTCTGGCAATACCTGTTTGTACTTCATCTGCCATAAACAATACATTGTACTTCTCACATAACGCTTTAGCCTTTGCCAAATAATTTTCAGAAGGAACATATACTCCTGCTTCACCCTGGATAGGTTCTACCAAAAAGCCTGCTACATTTTTATTCTCTTCTAATACTGTTTCTAATGCCGAAAGGTTATCGTATTCAATTTTTATAAACCCTTCTGTATATGGTCCAAAATTCTTTCTGGCAACAGGGTCATTAGAAAATGAAATTATAGTAGTAGTTCTACCATGAAAATTATTTTCACAAACAATAATTTGTGCATCATTTTCTGAAATACCTTTTTTCTCATACGCCCATTTTCTACAGATTTTTAAAGCAGTTTCTACCGCTTCAGCCCCTGTATTCATAGGTAACAATTTATCAAAACCAAAATATTCGGTAGCAAATTTCTCGTATTCTCCTAGTTTATCATTATAAAATGCTCTAGAAGTTAAGGTTAATGTTTGTGCCTGATTCATCATTGCTCCTACAATTTTAGGATGGCAATGCCCTTGGTTAACTGCAGAATATGCACTTAAGAAATCATAATATTTCTTTCCTTCTACATCCCACACATATACACCTTCTCCTTTACTTAATACCACAGGTAATGGGTGATAGTTATGAGCTCCATACTTGTTCTCTAACTCAATTGAATGTTGTGACGACTTTTTTTCTAAAACAGCCATTTTCTTAATAATTTAAATTGATAAAATAACTATTCCTTCTCTACCTTTATCCTTTCGACAAGACTCGAAAATTCAGCGTGGGAGAGAAATCATCCCTAAGAGAATTGCAAAATTAATAAAACTTTATCAAATTTTTAATTTTAAGTTCCTTAATGCGGCCAAATTTTTGTTTTTGATAAAAACCCAACCGCACCTCTCTTGAAACTACACCATTAAGATACCTTTCCTGCAAGAGAAGAAATTTGTAGTTCTAATCTTTTAATTTCTCTTAATAATGCATTTTTATCCATCTGCATCCAGGAAAAAATCTTAATCATGGATACAAACATCATACATACAAAACCTGCAGCAGACCATTTAATAAGTTCGTTAGTACTATCGGCGTTTACAAATTGCACGACACTATATATCAGCAAAATAAACGCAATCAACATCACAATATTCATTAATATAATAATCCATCGGTGTTTGGTATTAAAAATACCACTGATCATTTCAAAAAGGTTTTGCTCATCTAACTCATCATAAAACTTTGCTTCTTCCTGAGTTAAGGTTTCTTTAATCAATTTATCTATTTCATTCATTTTATTTTTCATCATTTTCATTTTTTAGAATTAATTTTAGTTTTTCTCTAGCCGTAAACAATCTTGATTTAACGGTTCCGGCAGATACATCTACTATTTCACTTATTTGTTTTACACTATATTCCTCGAGGTAAAAAAGATTAAGAACAACTTGTTGCTCATTGGGCAATTTTTTGATTTCCTTTTTTAACAGTACTAGCACACTTTCAGTATTGTCTATATTACCACTTGTCTTCTCGGTGTTGTATTGATCTTGATATTCTTTAAGATGCGCTATTTCTTTTTTGTGTTTTCGTAACCAATTAATAGCATTGCGAGTAACAATAGTCAATGCCCAACTCCCAAAACTATTTGGATCTTTAAGGCTACCAATCTTTAAAAGAATTTTATTCCAGCTATCCTGCACAATATCTTTAGAGATTTCAATATCATAGGTATACCAATACGCATGCTTGCATAACTTAGCGTGCCACCTTTTAACCAAAAGTGCCATTGCCTTTTTATTTCCTGATTGGCATTGCAATACCAATAAAGAATCAAATACTTTATGAGCTGTTTTCTTATTCATTTCTATTCTATTGACGTAGAAATTCGAAATTGGTTCATTTTTTTATTTCTTTTTGTAAGATATTTTGAATAATCATTAAGTATATGCATTCTATTCTTATTTTTGCGCTATGGCAAGAAAAAACAGAAGACAAATCTTCGAAAATATCGAAGTAATAGATGCAGGCGCCAAAGGAAAAAGTGTTGCCAAAGCTCCTGACGGAAAAGTAATATTCTTAAACAATGCTGTTCCTGGAGATGTAGTCGATATTCAAACTACCAAGAAGCGAAAGGCATTTTATGAAGGATCTGCCACTGCTTTTCATAAATACTCAGACAAAAGAGTTGACCCGGCATGTGATCATTTTGGAACCTGTGGTGGTTGCAAATGGCAATTTATGGGATATGAGCATCAATTAGCCTATAAAGAGCAAGAGGTTGTAAATAACCTTACTAGACTAGGCAAAATAGAATTACCCAAGGTTGATCCTATTTTAGGGTCAGAGGATCAATATTTTTACAGAAATAAAATGGAATTTTCTTTTAGTGATAGCAGATGGTTAACGCTAGAAGAGATCCAAAGCAAAACAGAAATCCAAAATAGAAATGCTTTAGGGTTTCATATGCCCGGTATGTGGGACAAAATATTAAACATCAAAAAATGTCATCTTCAAGAAGATCCTAGCAATGCTATAAGAAATAAAGTAAATGCGTTTGCGACTCAAAACAACTTAGATTTCTATAATCCAAGAAAGCAAGAGGGTTTTCTTAGAACTTTAATGATTCGTATTTCTTCTACCGGAGAAATTATGGTTTTGGTTCAATTTTTTAAAGAAGATCTTGAAAAAAGAAAGTTGCTACTGGATTATATAGCTTCAGAATTTCCTGAAATCACCTCTTTACAATACGTTGTAAATTCTAAAGGAAATGATACTATATATGACCAGGAAGTAATTTGCTATACCGGAAAAGATCATATCGAAGAAGAGATGGAAGGATTACGATTTAAAATCAATGCCAAATCTTTCTATCAAACCAATTCAAAACAAGCATATCAATTGTATAAGGTAACCAGAGATTTTGCAGGTTTAACTGGTAATGAATTAGTCTATGACCTCTATACCGGAACAGGCACTATTGCCCAGTTTGTTGCCAAAAAAGCCAAAAAAGTGGTTGGTGTTGAAGCTGTTCCCGAGGCTATTGAAGATGCAAAAGAAAATGCTCGTAATAATAATATCGATAATGTCGAATTCTATGTGGGTGACATGAAAAAAGTATTTACCAAAGAATTTATATCCAAGCACGGTCAACCCGAAGTTGTTATTACCGATCCCCCAAGAGATGGTATGCATAAAGATGTTGTAGAGCAATTATTGAATATTTCTCCCGAAAAAATAGTGTATGTAAGCTGTAATAGTGCAACACAAGCCAGGGATCTTTCGTTATTAGATAGAGTATACAAAGTAAGTAAAGTGCAACCTGTAGATATGTTCCCGCAAACATACCATGTGGAGAATGTAGTTTTATTAGAAAAAAGATAACGTATGAGGTCATACAACTATATAATACCAATTATTACAACTGTATTTTTATTATTTCTAAATGCGGGTTGCGAAAGAGATGATATCTGTGCAGAAGGTACTCCCACTACACCACTGCTCATTATAAAGTTTATCGATTTTGATAATGCCACCGAGATCAAAACACCTTCAGAACTTCAGGTAAAAGCAGTTGGAGTTGAAAATCCTTTTACTTTAACATCGGTTACTGATTCTATTATGATTCCGTTGCGAACTAATGAACCTATTACCGAATATGAATTTACCATAGATTCTAACACTTCTAATGATGAAACTCCATCAAATACAGATACTGTTAGCTTTCAATACACCACAGTCGAAGAATATGTAAGTAGTGCTTGTGGATTTAAAATAAATTATGAAGGTCTCACTATTTCAACGCCTGTAGCAGGAGATGATGGTAGTTGGATTCAAAATATAACCGTACAAAGAGAAGACGTAACCGATGAAGCAACTGCGCACGTATTTATTTTTCATTAGTATATTATTTATATCTGGCCATATAATAGGGCAAGAACAAGAGCAAAAGAAGATATCTGCAAGAGATACACTTCCTCCTGCAGAAAAATATGGACTTAGGGCTGGAATTGATATTAGTAAACTTATTCGTTCGGGAGTTGATAACAAATATTCTGGTTTCGAAATCGTCGGCGATTATAGGATATATAAGAAGTTCTACATTGCTGGTGAAATAGGTAACGAATCTCTTATTCGTGACGAAGAAAACGTAAATGTAGAAGGATCTGGAAGTTATATTAGAGTAGGATTCGATTTTAATGTTTATGATAACTGGTACGGAATGCAAAATAGTATCTATACTGGTTTGCGTTATGGTTTTTCTACATTTGATCAAACTCTAAATAGTTATACCATCTTTACGGGAACCGATTATTTTGGTGTCAATCAGATTACAGAAAGAATAGAAGAAGATGGATTGAATGCAAGTTGGATAGAATTAGTATTAGGTATCGAAGCCGAACTTTTTAAGAACGTTTATTTAGGTGCAAGTGTTTCTTTAAGAAGTTTGGTGAGCGAGAAAACTCCCGATAGATTTGACAACCTTTATATTCCTGGATTTGGTCGAACAAATGACTTTAGTAGTATCGGCGTTGGTTATAATTACTCAATAAGTTATTTGATTCCATTTTTCAAAAAGAAAAGATAAAATACAAAGTCCCATATTAAAATAAATATGAGACTTTGTTATGGCATTAAAATACTTCTTTTAAAAGATCCTGAAGCTCTTTCCAAGATTTCTCATCAGCTTCCTTTTGATAAGCTAATGGTAAATTAAACTTTTTTCCTAATGAGTCGGCAGCTTTACTTGTAAAGGAATGAGTCGTGTTTTCGTAAGCAATGTATTTATAACTTGCTTTTACACTATCCATAGCACTTTTATAAGCTACAACAGATGCTGCAGAAACAAAAGGGTCATCTGCCCCATTACATACTAATACTTTAGCTTTTAGTTTGTCATTTGGCATAATAGGCAGTTGTACTCCACTATGAAAAGCTGCTACGGCATCCAAGTCCAAACCGGCATTAGCCATCGTTAAAGCAACACTACCTCCAAAGCAATATCCTATTGCGGCTATTTTATCAGCATCTACAGACTTATGCGCTTTTAGCATTTCTAACGCCGCATTAAAACGTTCGGTTGCCGAATCAATATTCCCCATTACGCTCATTGCAAATTTACCAGCATCATCCGGATGGCTTGCTTGTTTGCCATCACCATACATATCAACGGCTAATGCTACATATCCTAATTCTGCCAACATATCTGCTCTTTGACGAACATAATCATTATGTCCCCACCATTCATGTACCACAATAACACCTGGGCGTTTTTCGCTTATATTTTCATCATATACAACATACCCTTTCATAGATATTGAATCAGTGGTATATGTTATTTCTTCTCTTTTAATCTTAATAGAGGGGTCTTCTACTACTTTAATTTCTTCTTGATCATTGGCCCCTTCTTGGGTAGCAGACTTATTTTCTTTGCAGCCAATTATGAACAAAAAAGAAGATAAAACCACAGCATATTTAATAATAGATTTCATAAAACTTAGTTTAAGGTTAGCGTATATAATAATTGAATCAAATTCTTCTAAAAAAATAAAAACTAGTCCTCTACAAAAGGAGCCCCAGCATCTTGTAACTCTTTTGAGAATGAATTGATTTCGTTTTGCAGAGCATTGAACTTAGAGGTAATTGACTCCATTTGCGTTTTTATAATTTGCATTGTTTTTTGGTGTGTATCTGTTGGTCCATAAGTAGATCGTTCTATACCCCGATAAATAGCAAACATTCTAGAACCTATAGTCGGTTTGGTTTTTTCACCTACTTCTTGTTTGGATTGATTACCTCCAAATGCTATTTGTATTTCTGTAAAACGTTTTTCTATCGCATCAAGACGACCATCTAATGTACCGGGAGCCACATTTGCTCTTTCTATAGCTTTGCTCATGGCTTTAATTTTTTTGTTCGTTTTGTTTAGTTTTAACTCAAATGCAGATACCTTTTTTACAGTATTCTCATAGGTTCTCCAAAATTCTGATACCTGTTCAGCAGTTGCTCCTTGCAAAACGCCTTTGCGCAATTGCTTTACTTCAAAAGAAACTGGCTCTGATATTGAGGTCACTACACCATTTATAATTTTGGATAACGAAGCTGTATATTTTCCTGGAGGCGCCATAAACCCCTTAGGAACATCAAAAGAGTTGTCTTGTTTATCTAGTGTAATCGCATCAGGTGCAGGGTATCTTAAGTCCCAAGCAATACGATGAAATCCTGACTCTATAGACCCTGTAATTCTTCTTATCACATTACCTTTATTATCTGTTACGGTTAAGACTACTTTTGGTTTTGATGCTGTTCTCTCTGTTTCTACGGTACTCCACCCAGGAAATGCAATGTCTTTACCTTCATTTTTCTTTTCGGATGCCTTTCTTTTTTCTTTTTCTGTTTTTAAATCATCTTTTAGATAATATGTAAATACAGCTCCAAAATCGGGATTAGGAGCCACATAATGTGATGCCCCTTGACTACCTTTTTTATCATCAAAACTAAGGTTTGGTCTAGGTATATACCACCATGCATCTCTAACAGGAAACAATACACCTTCTTCATTTAATTTTGCTTCAGAAATACTTCTTAACGGAGTATAGTCATCAAGAATGAAAAAACCTCTTCCGAAAGAAGCTCCAATTAGGTCATTCTCTTTTCGCTGGATTGCTATATCCCGAAACGAAATTGTCGGCATTTCACCTATCAATTTCGACCATTTTGTTCCGCCATTTATGGTAAAGTATATACCAAACTCTGTTGCTGCAAACAATAAGTTTGGGTTTACATGATCCTGAACCAATCTCCAAACAATTGTCCTATCTGGTAAGTTACCCGCAATAGATCTCCACGTTCGTCCATTATCTGTACTTTTTATCAAATAGGGATTAAAATCTCCGTACTTATGATTATCCAGGGCAGCATATACTGTATTTGATTGAAAAAGATCAGCTTTGATATCATTTACAAATGCTGTTGACGGAATGCCAGAAATATTGCCCACATTTATCTTTCTCCAATTACTTCCTCCGTCTTCTGTTACCTGAATACTTCCATCATCAGTCCCTACGTACAGCACATTTTCGGCTTTAGGTGATTCTGCAATCGAGGTAATTGTATTATAATTAGACATAGCCAAAAAATCCCAAGGAGCATCCCAAGATTGTTTCTTACCCATAATAGGTAACGTTATTCGTTCCTGATTTTTGGTTAGATCCCCAGAGATTGCAGTCCATTGATCTCCTCTATTATCTGATCTCCATAATCGTTGAGAAGCGAAATAAATTCGAGAAGGATCATGAGCACTTACCAAAATAGGTGCATCCCAATTAAAACGTTCAAAATTTTCATTTGCTCCTGGTTGCGGCTGTATATCAATCACTTCTCCTGTACTTAAATCTACACGCGATAAATTTCCCTCCTGCCGCTCTGCATACATAATGTTAGGGTTTCCTGGTTCTGTAGCGGGTTGATGTCCATCCCAATTTAAAACAATTTTCCAATCAGAATTTTGAATACCATGTACATTATCCGTTCGCGAAGGCCCTCCTTGCGTACTATTATCTTGGGTGCCTCCATAAATATTATAAAAAGGTTCGGTATCATCTACTGCCATTTTATAATATTGAGTTACGGGTAAATTGTCTATAAACCGCCAGTTTTGAGTAAGATCAAATGTTTCATATAGTCCTCCATCCGTACCAACTAATAAATAGTTTGGGTCATTTTTCTTAAATGCAATAGCGTGGTTATCCGAATGTTTATACTCTTCTTTCATTCTGTTGAATGTTTTTCCTCCATCTTCAGATATTTGCATTCGAACATCAACTAAGTATAATCTTTCAAAATGATGAGGAGAAGCGTATAGTTCTTGATAATAATGCGGTCCCGTAGCTCCAGAAACAGCATCGGATCTCTTTTCCCAAGTAGTTCCTTTATCTGCCGATCGATATACTGCACCAGTTCTTCGATCCAATTCTATTGCAGCATACAGAATATCGGGTTTTTGAGGAGAAATTGCTAATCCGATTTTACCCATCCATGATTTAGGCAATCCGCTATCTAACTTTTCCCATGTATCGCCACCATCTATACTTCTATGAATTCCCGAACCTGGTCCTCCGCCCATATAAGCAGCAACAGTTCGATGTCTTTGCCATGTAGCGGCATATAATAAATTTGGATTTCTTGGGTCTATTATTATATCAGTAACTCCAATCCATTGAGCATCTCCCAATGTTTTTTTCCATGTATTTCCGCCATCAATAGATTTATATAATCCACGATCCCCACCTTTTTTCCATAAAGGACCTTGTACTGCAACCCATATAATGTTAGCATCATCCGGATGCACTATTATTTTAGAAATATGCTCGGATTTTTTTAATCCCATGTTTTCCCAAGAAGCCCCACCATCATTACTACGATAAATTCCATCTCCGTAACCTACATGTCGTCCTCCAACATTTTCTCCTGTTCCTACCCAAATGGTATTATGATTGTTAGGATCTATGGTCACACATCCAATAGAATAAGATGCTTGATCATCAAAAATAGGGTTCCAAGTAGTACCTGAGTTTATCGTTTTCCATACTCCTCCGGAGCCCACGGCAACATACCAAATATTTTCATTTTCAGGATGTATTGCAATATCAGCAATACGACCAGACATAAAGGCAGGACCAATGTTTCGTAGTTTAAGACCCGAAAAAATAGAGTCGGTTAAAACAGAAGATGTAGTTGCTCTTTGACTCGATCGTTGCCCAAAAATAGGGCTAGAAATTATTAATAAAAAAAATACTAAATAAGCTTGTGTGAGTTGTGTGCGCATATCGATCAGGATGATTAGTGAATAGTTTCATAATTGCGAGTAGAAAATTATTGTTATTTCAATAATACTTTCTTAACAAAAACATAAACTATTCTAAAAAATACCAGATGCAATATTTCTAGGAAACCGAAAAGAGGATTTTATTCCTGGTATTTGGCTTTTTTACTCCCGGCATACATTTCATATTTTACCAATCTTGATTCTAGTTTACCATTAAAAACTTTAATTTTCCGAGACGGACGAAGTCCTACATGCTTTAAAGCCTCAAGATTTGCGGTAATAAACCATGCATTTGTACCAGGGTAATTTTGTTTTAAAGTATCACCAATTTGCGAATAAAATTCTTCAACATTAATCTCTAGTCGTTCATCATATGGCGGATTAAATACCATATGCAATGGTCCTTCTATTTCTTTTTCAGATTCGAAAAAATTAGCCTCCTTGATTTTAATAAACTCGGTTAGATTTGCATTTTCAACATTATTTCGAGCTTTTCTAACTGCTGATGGTGCTTTATCCATTCCGATAATAGAATAATGAAAATCTCTAGTTTTATTGAGACAGGCTTCTTCTATTTTTTCAAACAAATCCATATCCCAATCTAACCACTTCTCAAAGGCAAACTCCTTTCGGTTTAAATTAGCCGGAATATTACAAGCGATCATAGCTGCCTCAATGGCAATAGTTCCACTACCACACATGGGGTCTAAAAAATCACCTTGTCCATCCCAACCGGATAACAATACCAATCCAGCGGCCAACACCTCATTTATTGGGGCTATATTGGTAACAGTGCGGTATCCTCTATGATGTAAAGAACCACCAGAACTATCCAATGATATTGTACACAGATCTTGTTGGATATGAATGTTAATGGTCAAATCGGGGTATTCGGTATCTACATTAGGTCTTCTACCGGTCTCATTTCGAAACTTATCCACAATAGCATCCTTCGCTTTTAAAGAAATAAAACGAGAATGATTAAAGATAGTCGAATTCACCGTCGCGTAGATTGCAAAAGTATCATTGGTGTCTAAATATTCTTTCCATCTTACTTTTTGTACAAAATCATACAAATCTTTTTCATCTCTTATTTTTTTTGAAGCAATAGGTTTTAGAATTTTTAATGCCGTACGTAAGCATAAATTTGCTTTATACATAAAACCTGTATCGCCATAAAAACTGACCATTCTGTTACCTATTTCTACCTTTTGAGCTCCTAAATTTCTAAGTTCTTTTGCAAGAATTTCCTCAAAGCCAAAAAAGGTTTTGGCTACCATTTTAAATGAATTACTCACTATATTCGAATTCGCTATAATTAAAACGCAAAAATACATTAATTTTGCGCCCTATGCTAAAAGATTCTACAATGTGGTATGCATCATGGTTTGATACACCATACTATCATACATTATACAAAGACAGAGGCCATACCGAGGCCAGAGAGTTCATGGATAATCTTACACATTATCTAAGTTTGGAAAAAGGTGAAAAAATCCTTGATCTAGCCTGCGGAAAGGGCCGTCATAGCATCTATCTAAACTCTCTTGGGTACGATGTTACTGGTGTAGACCTATCCAAGAACAGTATTGAGTATGCTTCCAAATATGAAAACGAAACATTAAAATTTAGGGTGCACGATATGTGTAAACCCTATTCAGAAAAGTTTTCGGCTGTTTTTAACTTATTTACAAGTTTTGGGTATTTCGACAAAGAAGAGGATAACCTAAGTACTATAAAAGCTATAAAATCCGATTTAAATGAACATGGTTTTGGGGTTATTGATTTTATGAATGTGGACTATGTTATTGCAAATTTAGTTCCCGAAGAAAGAAAAGAAAGTAATGGGATTGTCTTCGATATTAAAAGATATGTACAAGATGGGTATATCTTTAAAGAAATTAGATTTAGAGACCGAAATGAAGATTTTTTCTTCACCGAGCGTGTAAAAGCCATTACTTTAAACGATTTTCAAGAGTATTTTGAAAAAGCAAATGTTGATTTATTAGATGTTTTTGGTGATTATCGATTGCAAAAATTTCATACACAAACTTCTCCCAGACTTATTTTAATTTTCAAATAGAGTGTACAATTATATACTATCCATAGCAGCAGTTTTTATTGGGAGCTTAATCGTTTTTATATTTAAACCATCTAATCAGAAAAATTTAAAATTGCTTCTTGCATTTAGTGGAGCTTTTTTATTAGCTATAACCATTTTTGATCTCTTGCCCGAAGTTTTTGAAGATAATCGTTTTGCAAAGCAAACGGGTATTTGGATTATGATCGGTATCCTACTACAAAAAGTTCTCGAATATTTTTCTAAAGGTGCTGAACATGGTCATATACACTTGGATAAGGACACATACAAAGTTCCTAAATTATTATTTTTTAGTTTAGGGATACATGCGGTGTTAGAAGGGTTTCCTATTCACCATACCGATGGCATTCTAGCAGGAATAATAATCCATAAAATTCCTGTAGCAATGATCCTAACCACATTTTTATTAAATACTAAAATCAAAAACCCAATAATAATTCTTGTATTATTGATTTTTGCATTTATGACGCCTTTGGGTACTTTTATTAGTGAACATTTTGAAATGGTACAAAAGTATTATAAAGAAATTACAGCACTAGTAATTGGTATATTTCTGCATGTTTCGACCACTATTCTTTTTGAAAGTAACGAAGGCCACAAATTTAACGTTACCAAGCTAATGGTAATTCTTTTGGCAACCGCAACCGCATTCTTAATTTAATATGTATAGTAAAGAGGAATCAAAACAAATTAGACAAGAATTCTGGACAGCATTTGGAAAAGAATATCCTCGGAAATGGTTATTATACAATACCAAAATTAAAGATCTTACCTTAAAATTTACGTTTACTACCAAAAAAGCTCAAGTATCTATCGATATTGAACCCACAGACAAGATTATTAGAGCGTATTATTACGATAAGCTTGTAAGTTTAAAAAACATTATTATCTCTGATCACCTGGCAGATATTATCTATGATGAACATTATCAATTAGAAAATTTTAAAATTATACCCCGAATCTATGTGGAATTATCGAATGTAAGTATTCATAATAAAAACTGTTGGGAGGAAGTGATGATCTTTTTGTTTGATAACATGACAAAACTCGAAACCTTCTTTTTGGAGTATCAGGATTATATTGAGAATTAACGCTATAACTTTAAATAATTATCCTTATCGATTTTTTCACTTTAAAAGAGACCTAAATCCCAGGTCTTTTTTTGATATCTGTATTTTTGAAATCACTATAACTTTAAAAAAAGACACTTATTTCCTACTTATATTTAGTTAAATAAATTATAAATAGTGTTTTTCATCACATTTTTTACGCTTTTAAACTTGTTTTTATTTTTTTTTAGATATATTTACGAGCCCCAAAACTCAAACTTAGATGGATAGTTCTAAAACTCTAAGGTATTATATATGCCTTATATGGATAAATCTATTTTTTTTCTCCGCGCATGCTCTACAATATGAGGATATGTCATTTTCCGAATTAGAAAATACGATCGTTCATACCGAGAAACATATCAACTCTATCGGAAGAGCCAATAGTATAATGATCACCGAAGCTCTTTTGGACGTTTCCGAAAAATTTAACACCAACCAACAGCATTATCTAAAAGGCAGCTTATATAATTTATTGGGTAAAATCTATTTTACATCCAAAGATTATAAAGAAGCTCTCGAAAATTATAAAATCGCAGATTTATTTGTAAAAGAGTTAAAAGGGTTCCCCGAATTAGCTATTGATATCAATAATAATATTGCGTTAGTATATTTAGATGGCTTCAATAAACCCGGTAGAGCTCTTAAAAGAATAAACTACATCTATAAGAATTCTGAAGATTTAAACGAGTACTCCCAGCATGTTTTAGAATTAAACCTTGCCAATATTTATATAAAAACAAAACATTACGACAGAGCCTTTCGCATATTAAAAAGGTGTCAGAAATATTTTGATAACAACTCCCAATATACGGCCAAGTTGATTACGACGTATACCAGTTTAGGCGAATATTATAATCGCAACAGTCAATATGGCACTGCTATAAAACACTTTGAGCAAGCTGCATCTATCGCCGAAAAAAACGAATTGTTTCGTTTGGCTATGGTTGTTTATCAGAAATATGAGAACTTATTGATAGAAATTGGAAGGCAAGATAAAGCCTATGCTATCTTAAAAAAATATACCAAACATCACCAAACTGCTCTCGAGATCGAAAAACTAGAAGCTAATCGATTTAAAAACCAATTAATCGTTAGTGAGGAGAAAAAGACGATTGAAACTCAAAAAGCTCAACAATCAAAAACCATTTCAATATTTACGCTTTCTCTACTTTTATTATGTTTAATACTATTTTGTTTCTTTATCTACAATCATAAAAAAACAAAAGTCTTAGGAGAATCATTAGCACTTAGAAATAAAGAACTTAAAGTTTCTAAAGAAAAGTCAGATCGCTTAGCTGCTGTTAAAACAAAATTTATATCTACGGTTAGTCATGAACTCAGAACACCACTATATGGAGTAATAGGGTTATCATCTATACTTATGGAGAGAATTAAAGATGAAGAAAATCACAATTTCATTAAACTAATGAAGTTTTCTGCAGATCACCTTCTCAACCTTATTAATGATGTACTTCAGGTTACCAAAATGGAATCGTATGAAATATGTCTGGACAAATCCGTTTGCAATATTAAAAACTTGGCCGATGACATTAAAAATTCATTCGAATATCAAGCGGACAAGAATGGGAATACACTTCATCTTAATGTAGATGATAACATTCCGGAAATGCTAATTGGAGATACTGTACGCCTGTCTCAAATATTTATCAATTTGATTAGTAATGCCAATAAATTTACTCGAAACGGAAATATTTGGTTAAATTTTAAAGAACCAGTAATTATTGATGATACTGTTCAAATTACTTTTGAAGTAAAAGATGACGGAAGAGGGATTCCGACAGAGAAGCAGGAAATAATATTCGAAAAATTCTCGCAGGCAAGTGCCACTGATCATATAACTGGTACAGGGCTAGGCTTAAACATCGTACAAAAACTAGTCAATTTGCATGGTGGTGACATTAAAGTAAAAAGTATTCCTGAACAAGGGGCTACTTTTTATTTTACTATTCCATTTAAGATACATGAACTTAAAGAGAAAAAAGAAGAGATAACCATTGAAACTACTCCCGAAAATTATATTCCTTTAAAAAATAATAAAGCATCTACTATTTTAATTGTTGAGGATAATAAAATAAACCAAATTGTTACTCAAAATATTCTAAAAGGAAAAGGATATCGATCTGAAATTGCAGATGATGGGCTTATTGCTGTCAATATGGTTAAGCAAAAAAACTATGATCTTATTCTTATGGATTTAAACATGCCTAATATGGATGGGATGGAGTCCACTAGAATTATTAGAGAGTTCAATCTAGATATACCCATTATTGCTTTAACAGCATCAGATACAAAGGATACTATCGAAGAAATACTTCATCCAGATTCGGGATTTTGCGATTACATGAGAAAGCCATTTAAAAAAGAAGAATTTTTCCAAAAAATAGATTCGCAAATTCATACTGCTATATCCAAAGCTTCTTAAAAATATAAACCATTAGAATAATAATTACATGCATTGGTTTATATAATATACCATAGGATAAACAAAAAATGAAAAATACTACCGGCCAAAACGAATAAATGCCATATCACATGGCTAAAAGGCATTTTTTTTAATGCATAAAAAATTATACCAATGGTATATGCAGCTCCTCCCCACATTAAATAATTCATCCCCGAAGCTCCTACAATATCAGATAGCGTATAGATATCGATCATAATCAACCACCCCATTAGTAAGTATAAAATAATTGAGATTATTTCAAACCTACCGGTATAAAATAGCTTTAATATAGAACCTATTCCTGCTAATGACCAAACCAAAATAAATAACAGCACTCCTTTGCTTTGTAATAAAGTTATCAATGTAACTGGAGTATAGGTACCCGCTATGAGTAAATAGATCCCAATATGATCCATTACTCTAAACTTCTTTTTAAGCACAGCGTCAGAAGAATAATGATATGCCGTAGAAGCAAAGTACAAAACCGATAATGAAATTGAATATACTACTATAGCACTAGTACTATATAATGTCTTATTAGAATTAAAGGCCAGTAGCAGAAAAAAGCCTATTATAGATAATATAAAACCAATACCATGAGTTATCCAGTTCCATCTTTCTTCTATATGTGATTGTTGTATCATTATACTATTAAAAGCAGCAAAGCTATAAAATACATACCATAAACAAGGCTTACGATATAATTTATTCTTTGTTTATTACGGCATTAGATAACAATTGGTCAATCTCGTCAAAAGTACGCTCTCCTATAAGTTTTCCTTCTGGTGAAATTAAAAATTTAGTCGGTATTTCTGAAACACCATACATTCTTGCAATTGGAGATAACATCACAAACTTGTTTTGATGTACGATTTGGTTTTTCCACTCAAACCCATCTCTCTTAGCTGCTTTTTTCCATGTTAAAGAATCTTTTTCTAAGGCCAAAGTGACTACAGTAAGTTTTTGGGGATATTTTTTATAAAGCTTCACCAGTTTTGGATTCTCTTTTCTACACGGTCCACACCAAGATCCCCAAAAGTCTAACAACACAAATTTATTCTTTTGGTCAGATAACTTAAATGATGTACCATCAATTAGAGTTGCTTCAAAATCGGGAGCCAATTCTCCTTCTTTGGCTGAAGAATATTTTATGTAGACATAACCTAATCCTAACAGTACGATAAGTACCATACTCAAATATCTAAATCCCTTTTTCATAGTATCAACAGAATTTTAATTTCGAAGAGGGACCAATGTAAGAATTATGTTTGATATACTTTCGGGCTTTCACATTTCTCTATGATACTATTTTTGGGTATAAAAAAAACCCTTCATTATAGTAATGAAGGGTTTTCAAAGAAGGCGGCGACCTACTCTCCCACGATT
>CANLEM010000010.1 GCA_947489685.1 uncultured Aquimarina sp.
CGTTTCCTAATACTGCTATGTTAGTCGTGCCACTATCTTCTGCTACATCAGCAGGAGTATCATTTACTGCCGTTGGAACACAAGCACTGATCGTATTATTAGTAACAGCTGCTGCAGTACCTTGTGGGCTACCCGCAATAGTAGGAACCCCAGCCGCATTAACACCAGCCGCAGAATTTGCTAAGTTATCATTTCCAGTTAAGTTAGATGCCACAAAACTCCCAGCTCCCTCGATAGCATCGGCACATCCGTCATCATCACTATCCGTTTCCAAATAATCAGGAATAGTATCATTATCACTATCTACAGCTGTACAATATGAAAAATTATAAACCTCAATTGTATTGTTATTAGCATCTGCGTCTGCTTTTCCTGAAGTTACGACTAATCTCTTTACAGCTTGATTAATCGAAATACTAACTGCTTCATTAACATAATTAGCATTAACAAAACTTTGTATATCGCCAACATAAGTAAACTCATTATCTACAGCATCAACACTTCCTACCGCAGTAAAATTAGAAATTCGTAATGTAATAGGGTTATTGTTAACGTCAAAAGCTTGAAAAACCAATCGATCATCGAAATCTAATCCTCCAAACGTAAGGTTATTGATTATGGCTTCTTGATCAAATACAAATTCATAAGTAGCAGATCCAGAGCCATCTCCCACATTATTGGGTTGTAATAATAAAGTATTTGCTCCTACCGCACCTCCTTCATCGGCAATTTCGATACCTCTATTCCATGTAGCTGTACCTGTAAGTGTGTAATTTAAATCAACACTATTTGCTCCATTTGCAGCAAAATCCGCTAAAGTCCCTGTATTACCGGTTTGTAAATTTGTTACTGGAGAATATGGTAAACTATTTACTTCAACATTAGTCGCACATATAGTTTCAACGGTATCCAAAATTCCATCATTATCATCATCCTGATCACAACCATCAGGAACTAAATCACCATCGGTATCAATAGTATCATCTTCGCCTGGACAAGCATCTGTACCATCGGGAACACCATCATTATCATTATCATTATCACATACATCACCAATCCCATCAAAATCAGCATCTTCTTGACCCGGATTAGCTATATTTACACAGTTATCCGTTTCGTCTAGAATACCATCACCATCTGTATCATCTAAACAATTACCAAAAAATACGATTTGTTGAGAAAAATTAAATCCATTAGTTATTCCTGTAGAAGTACAAGAAAATGGAAAAGCTATTGATTGAAAATTAGGTGCAACAGTCGAACTTACTGTATTAGGATTACTTAAATAATTTAAAGTACTAAAATTACGTGCAGAAATATAAAGATTATCATCTGGACCAAGTTGTACACCAGATACAACATTGGTTCCGTTTAATGCTGTAGAGAAATTATCCCCAATAACATGAACATATAATAAACCATTCCAACCTGTAAACTGTCCGTCAAAAGTAGCAGTAGTTCGATGTCCAAAGAATAATCTAGATCCATCAGGTGAAAACTCTACACTATACCCCGTTACAGTATCTACTCCTGCAGAAATTGGAACTTTTGTCCAAGCTCCAATTGCTCCTGTGGTAGCATTCCAATCGGCATACCAAATACCCCCATCGGCTGTAGTAAATCCACCTTCGATAGCTATTGCAATTCTATCATTTTGGGGAGAAAATCGAATTGAACCACGTTCACCACTTCTGGGAAGGTCTTCTGGTAATGGCACTGTTAAGTCTGGGTTATTCGCTCGTGCAGCAGAAAGAGGATTACTTGCTATCACCTCCCATAAATTAATACTTCCCGGACAATCAGTTGTACATGCAGAGCTGTCAGTAGATATTGCAGCTAACCATGCTCCACAAGGGATCCCATTATTAGTTCCATAAATTGCTTCTGTATTATCACTTAATAATAAATTATTTTTACTGATCACTGTTTGAGAAGGTACATCGACTATAGAATAATAAGCCGTACCATCCCTTCCTTCATCACTACCATCACTATGAATAATATAAATCTGTTCAGCGTTTGTACCAGGAACAGGCATTACAGATGCCATTTGTGTACGAGTACCATTTGTGTTTAAACCACTACCATTTGTATAATCATTACCTAATGCATCACTTACTACCCCATTGTCCACAAAAAACACTAAATCACCAGTAATAGGATCACTCCATGTGGCTGTTGCCTCTGTAGCCGGAACTGCGGCAGAAGAAGTTAATCCACAAGAAACTGTAATAGGGTTTGTTCTAAAATCAATAACATACCCCTCTCCGTTCCACCAATTTGCACCAACCGTTTGCGCATATGATGTTAATGAAAGAAATATAGAAAACACAAAAAGGAATCCCATTTTAGATAGGGTATTCCTTTTAAGTTTATATGCATTACAATTTAGAGCATGTACATTACGCACATACCCATAGATTTGGGTAATTTTTTTCATATGACGATGTGTTTACAATTCTATCCAGTAAAATCAAATAGGGGTTAGATTTTTCTGAATTATTTATAAAACAACACAAATATAATTATCTGTGTAATAAAAACTTACATTATCTACGGTAAAACCGTAGTTGCATAGTAAAAATAATAATAACGCCTAGTTTATCATTATCAAAACTTAGATTTTTTATATTTCATCGACGAAAAGACTAATTTCTCGACGAAATGCATAGTTCTCTAAAGAACCTTAGTACTTAATCTAGGGGAAACCTTGTGTATAATAGATATGATTTATCATTTAATAACTTTTTTAATTCTTAAAATAAATTTGAAAACGATATTCTCCTAAAAAGTTACTTGCTGTAAAAATGATACTTAAAAGTAAAAATTTAACATTTAATATTACGGATTTTCGTAAATAATTCGACGAAAAACAATTTTAATCGCTTATAGGCACAAACCAAATGATGCGTTATGAATTTTATCTTCATTTATTTATTGTTTCGACTCATAATACGATAGGAACGATTGTATATTTTAATGCTATATTTGCATCCTTATTTGATAATTTGCTATGAAGTTTACAGACGAAATCAATAGAAGAAGAACCTTTGGAATTATATCACATCCAGATGCAGGTAAAACAACATTAACCGAAAAATTATTACTATTTGGAGGGGCAATTCAGGAAGCTGGAGCTGTAAAATCCAATAAAATCAAGAAAGGTGCCACTAGTGATTTTATGGAAATTGAGCGTCAACGTGGAATTTCTGTTGCTACTTCTGTCTTAGCTTTTGAGTATAAAAATATCAAAATAAATATTCTAGATACGCCTGGGCATAAGGATTTTGCCGAAGATACTTTTAGAACGTTAACTGCAGTAGACAGTGTTATTGTAGTGATAGATGTTGCAAAAGGAGTCGAAGAACAAACTGAGAAATTAGTTTCGGTTTGTAGAATGCGAAATATCCCGATGATTGTTTTCATTAATAAATTAGACCGGGAAGGTAAAGATGCATTTGAGCTTCTAGATGAAATCGAACAAAAATTAGGCCTTACGGTAACGCCACTAAGTTTTCCTATCGGAATGGGTTACGATTTTAAAGGGATTTACAATATCTGGGAGAAAAATATTAATCTCTTTAGTGGGGATAGCAGAAAAAATATCGAAGAAACTATTGAAATTTCAGATTTATCATCAAATCACCTTAATGAAACTATCGGAGACGACGCTGCAGATACTCTAAGGGAAGAATTAGAATTAGTAGAAGGGATTTATCCAAAATTTGAAAGTGAAGCATATCAAAATGGTACTTTGCAACCTGTATTTTTTGGATCTGCTTTAAATAATTTTGGTGTTCGGGAGTTATTAGATTGCTTTGTAAACATTGCTCCTACTCCAAAACCAAAAGAAAGTGATACACGCCTTGTGCGACCAGAAGAAAAGGACTTTACAGGATTTGTTTTTAAAATTCACGCTAATATGGACCCTAAGCATAGGGATCGATTAGCATTTGTGAAAATTGTATCCGGAACTTTTGAAAGAAATGTACCTTATTTACATACCAGACACAATAAAAAACTAAAATTTTCGAGCCCGAATGCATTTTTTGCGGAAAAAAAAGAAATCGTAGACATTTCGTATCCCGGTGATATTGTTGGGTTACACGATACGGGAAATTTCAAAATCGGAGATACACTTACAAAAGGAGAAGTACTACATTATAAGGGTATCCCCAGTTTTTCTCCAGAGCATTTTAGATATATCAATAATGCAGACCCCATGAAATCTAAACAATTAGCAAAGGGTATAGATCAATTAATGGACGAAGGTGTTGCCCAATTATTTACATTAGAGTTAAATGGAAGAAAAGTTATAGGTACTGTTGGCGCTCTTCAATATGAAGTTATTCAGTATCGACTCGAACATGAATACGGAGCAAAATGTACGTATGAAAATCTTAACGTGCATAAAGCGTGCTGGGTAGATCCAGAAGATGCGGATAATGATGAGTTTAAAGAATTTAAACGTGTAAAAAGTAAATTTTTGGCTAAAGATAAACATGGCCAATTAGTATTTTTTGCAGATTCTTATTTTAGTTTACAAATGACACAACAAAAATATCCATCTATTCAATTTCATTTCACATCCGAATTTTAAGGCCTTATAATAACCTTTAAAGCTCAACAGTAAAAGGATGTTCATAAAAAATAAGAATCCGCTTAAAAAGATTTCTTTTTAAGCGGATTCTTATTTAAGTATAACTTTGTCTTATAAATTATCTAAAAAAAATAATCAAAAACTATTAATATTAAGCTTCACCTGTTGGTCCAAAATTCATAGGAATCGGAGGTTGTTCATAGTCTTTAATTTCACCATGAGCAGATTCAAATCTATTTACATTATCGCTAAGCGCTTTCAATAATCGTTTAGCATGTTGCGGTGTTAAAATAATTCTACTTTTAACTTTGCTTTTTGGTCTACCCGGCATAATATTTACAAAATCAACAACAAACTCAGAAACCGAATGGTTAATGATTGCCAAGTTGCTATAGGTTCCATCTGCAACTGCTTCGTCTAATTCTATATTTAATTGATTCTGTTTTTGGTTTTTACTATCGGCCATATCAATTTTTATTAAAATCTTATATAAAAAAGAAAGCCTGCCTAAAAAGGCAGGCTTTATAATTAGTTATAATTAACTTCTTGTCGCTGTTCCATTCGATCTTCGAATTCTTCTTTAGAACCTACAATGATACTTTCGTAGTCTCTCATTCCTGTTCCTGCTGGTATTCTGTGTCCAACAATTACATTTTCTTTAAGACCTTCAAGTGTATCTACCTTACCGCTTACCGCAGCTTCGTTCAATACTTTTGTAGTTTCCTGGAAAGAAGCTGCAGATATAAATGATTTAGTCTGTAGCGATGCTCTTGTTATACCTTGTAGTATAGGCGTCGCAGTAGCAGGAGATACATCTCGAGCCACAACTAAATTTTTATCATCTCTTCTTAGCACAGAATTCTCATCTCTTAAATCACGAGGAGAAATAATTTGTCCTGGTTTCAAGCTTTCACTATCTCCAGCATCTTCTACCACTTTCATTCCGAAAATAGCATCATTCTCTTCGATAAAATCAGATTTATGTACCAATTGATTTTCTAAGAAAATGGTATCTCCTGGATCCTGTATTCTTACTTTACGCATCATTTGGCGTACAACAACTTCAAAATGCTTATCATTAATCTTTACACCTTGTAATCGATATACTTCTTGCACTTCATTTACTAGATATTGTTGTACAGCTGAAGGGCCTTTGATCTTTAAGATATCCTCTGGAGTTACAGAACCATCTGATAATGGCATTCCTGCACGTACATAATCATTTTCTTGTACAAGAATCTGATTAGATAGCTTCACTAAGTATTTCTTAATTTCTCCTATTCTAGATTCTACGATAATCTCACGATTACCACGTTTGATCTTACCAAAAGAAACAACACCATCGATTTCACTAACAACAGCTGGGTTTGATGGGTTACGAGCTTCGAATAATTCTGTAACTCTTGGTAAACCACCTGTAATATCACCGGCCTTAGCAGATTTACGAGGAATCTTAACTAAGATCTTACCTACTTTTATCTTATCGTTATCATCTACCATAAGGTGAGCTCCAACCGGAAGGTTGTAAGAACGTAATACTTCATCTCCCTTACCATATATAAGAAGAGTTGGTATTTTTTTCTTATCACGAGATTCAGAAATTACTTTTTCCTGGAATCCAGTTTGCTCATCAATTTCTACTTGATAGGTAATACCTTGTTCTATATTTTCATATTTCACCTTACCGGCAAATTCTGAAATAATTACACCGTTATAAGGATCCCATTGACAAATTACCTGATCACTCTCCATCTTATCACCATCCTTGATGAATAATTGAGAACCATAAGGAATTAAATTTGTACTTAAAACTATTTTAGTTTTAGGATCTACAATTTTGATTTCTGAAGTACGAGAGATTACTACATCAATTTCTTTTCCTTCAGCATCTTCTCCTTTAACTGTCTTCAATTCTTCTATTTCTGCTTTACCAGCAAATTTAGATTTTAATTGATTTTCTTCAGAAATGTTACCTGCAATACCACCTACGTGGAATGTACGCAATGTAAGCTGTGTACCAGGCTCACCAATAGATTGCGCCGCTACTACACCAACAGCTTCACCTCGTTGAACAGTTTTACCTGTAGCAAGGTTACGCCCGTAACATTTAACACAAATACCTTTCTTAGCCTCACATGTAAGTGCAGAACGTACTTCTACAGATTCTACAGGAGAATTTTCAATAGCTTTAGCAACTACATCATCGATCTCGGTACCAGCTTCAATTAATACTTCTTGCGTTAATGGATTGATTACATCTACAAGTGCAGTTCTACCTACAATTCTAGCTCCAAGACCTTCTATGATCTCTTCATTTTTCTTTAAAGGAGATACTTCAACACCTCGTAACGTTCCACAATCTTCGATATTAACAATTACATCCTGTGCAACATCCACCAAACGACGAGTAAGATATCCTGCATCGGCAGTTTTTAATGCCGTATCCGCAAGTCCTTTACGTGCACCGTGAGTAGAGATAAAGTATTCAAGAATAGAAAGACCTTCTTTAAAGTTAGAAAGAATTGGATTCTCAATAATTTCTCCTCCAGCAGAACTAGCTTTTTTAGGCTTGGCCATAAGACCACGCATACCTGTTAACTGACGAATTTGCTCCTTAGATCCCCTTGCACCAGAATCAAGCATCATATACACTGAGTTAAATCCTTGTTGATCTTCTCTAATACGTTTCATAGACAATTCTGTCAATTCAGCATTCGTAGAAGTCCAAATATCAATAACCTGGTTATAACGTTCATTATTGGTGATAAGACCCATATTATAGTTTGCTACAATATTATCTACCTGAGAATTAGCATCCGCAATCATCGTATGCTTTTCTGCAGGGATAATAATATCTCCTAAACTAAATGATAAACCTCCTCTAAAAGCGAAGTTATATCCTAATGTCTTAATCTCATCTAAGAAAACTGCAGTTTCGGGAACACTAGTTACCTTAAGAATACCACCAATAATATCTCTTAAAGATTTCTTGGTCAATACTTCATTAATATATCCAGCTTTTTCAGGCACTTTTTCGTTAAATAAAACTCTACCTGTAGTAGTTTCTATAATCTTAGTTACTAACTCTCCTTCTTCATTGATATCCTTGGTTCTTACCTTAATATTTGCATTAATATCAAGTCTTTTCTCGTTATATGCAATAACTACTTCTTCAGGAGAATAGAATGTTAAATCTTCACCTTTTATTACCAATTCTGGTGTAGATCTACGAGATTTGGTCATATAATACAGACCAAGTACCATATCCTGAGAAGGAACGGTTACTGGTGAACCATTAGCAGGGTTCAAAATATTATGTGATGCAAGCATCAATAATTGAGCCTCTAAAATTGCCTCTGGTCCTAACGGTAAATGTACCGCCATTTGATCCCCATCAAAATCTGCATTAAATGCAGTACATACTAATGGGTGTAATTGTATCGCTTTACCTTCAATTAATTTAGGCTGGAAAGCCTGGATACCTAAACGGTGAAGCGTAGGAGCACGGTTTAGTAATACTGGATGTCCTTTAAGAACGTTCTCTAAGATATCCCAAACTACTGGCTCTTTTCTATCTATAATCTTTTTAGCAGATTTTACAGTTTTTACGATACCACGTTCGATCAATTTTCTGATCACAAATGGTTTGTATAACTCGGCTGCCATATTTTTTGGAAGACCACATTCGAATAACTTCAATTCTGGTCCAACAACAATTACCGAACGTGCAGAATAATCAACACGCTTACCTAATAAGTTCTGACGAAAACGTCCTTGCTTACCTTTTAATGAATCGGATAACGATTTTAATGGTCTGTTAGAATCTGTTTTAACAGCAGATGCTTTACGAGTATTATCAAATAAAGAATCTACAGATTCCTGAAGCATACGTTTTTCGTTACGAAGTATTACTTCTGGAGCTTTGATTTCCATCAAACGCTTCAAACGATTGTTACGTATAATAACACGACGATATAAATCATTAAGATCCGAAGTAGCAAAACGTCCTCCATCAAGTGGTACCAATGGACGTAATTCTGGCGGAATTACTGGTACAACTTTTAGGATCATCCATTCTGGACGGTTTTCTCTATTTTTATTCGCATCACGTAACGACTCAACAACCTGAAGTCTCTTAAGTGCTTCCGTTTTACGTTGCTTAGATGTTTCGTTATTAGCTTTGTGTCTTAGTTCATAAGATAATGCATCAAGATCTATTCTTCTTAAGATCTCGATCAAACACTCTGCTCCCATCTTAGCGATGAATTTATTAGGATCATTATCATCCAGATATAAATTCTCTTGCGGAAGACTATCTAGTATATTTAGATATTCTTCTTCTGTTAGGAAATCCATTTTCTGAACTGGCTCACCTTCTTCATTTTTGGCAATACCTGGCTGAATTACTACGTAACGCTCGTAGTAAATAATCATATCCAGCTTCTTAGAAGGAAGACCTAATAAATATCCTATTTTGTTTGGTAAAGAACGGAAATACCAGATATGCGCAACAGGAACCACTAAATTAATGTGACCCACGCGATCTCTACGCACTTTCTTTTCGGTTACCTCTACACCACATCGATCACAAACGATTCCTTTGTATCGAATTCTTTTATATTTACCACAAGCACATTCGAAGTCCTTTACAGGTCCAAAAATACGCTCACAGAACAAACCATCTCGCTCTGGTTTGTGAGTACGATAATTGATAGTTTCAGGCTTTAATACTTCTCCGTTTGAAGCTGCCAAAATGGATTCTGGAGAAGCTAAACCAATAGAGATTTTATTAAACCTCTTTACTGTATTCTTATCATTATTTCTTGCCATAATATATGGTTGCTTAAGAATTATTGTAATTTAAATTTGAATAATACTATAATAACAAACTGTCTCCTTCGTCAAGCTTGGGATGACAGTTTGATTATTTTTATATTATTCTTCTAATCTGATATCAAGACCCAGACCTTTTAATTCGTGCATTAATACGTTAAAAGATTCTGGTAATCCTGGTTCTGGCATTGGTTCTCCCTTAACAATACTTTCGTATGTCTTGGCTCTTCCAATAACGTCATCAGATTTTACGGTCAATATCTCACGAAGAGTACTTGAAGCACCATATGCCTCAAGTGCCCATACTTCCATCTCTCCAAAACGCTGACCCCCAAATTGAGCTTTACCACCAAGTGGTTGCTGAGTAATCAATGAATACGGACCAATAGAACGTGCGTGCATCTTATCATCAACCATGTGACCTAGTTTAAGCATATATATAACTCCAACTGTAGCCGCTTGATCAAATCGATCTCCTGTTCCACCATCATAAAGGTATGTATGTCCAAATCTTGGTATGCCTGCTTCATCGGTAAATCCATTAATTTGCTCAAGAGAAGCACCGTCAAAAATTGGAGTAGCAAATTTTCTATTCAACTTTTGTCCTGCCCATCCTAATACAGTTTCATAAATCTGACCGATATTCATACGAGAAGGTACACCAAGAGGATTCAATACGATATCCACCGGAGTTCCATCTTCTAAGAATGGCATATCTTCTTCTCTTACGATACGAGCAACAATACCTTTGTTACCGTGACGACCTGCCATTTTATCTCCTACTTTAAGTTTACGCTTTTTAGCAATATAAACTTTAGCAAGTTTGATAATTCCTGAAGGTAACTCATCTCCTACAGAGATTGTAAACTTCTCTCTTCTAAGGTTACCTTGTAAATCATTTTCTTTAATCTTATAGTTATGGATAAGATCCGCAACCATACCGTTAAGATCATCATCAGTAGTCCAAGTTCCTTTGGTAAGGTGAGCATAATCATCAACACTGTTAAGCATTTTTTGAGTATACTTTTTACCTTTTGGAAGTATTTCTTCTCCTAGATCATTCATTACTCCTTGTGAAGTTTTACCTCCTACAATAGCAAATAATTTATCAACCAATTCTGACTTTAATAGTTCGAACTTAGTATCATAAGATCTTTCTAAGATTTCAATATCTTCTTTATCCTGAGAACGTTTTCTTTTATCCTTAATCGCACGAGCAAATAATTTCTTATCAATTACTACACCGTGTAACGAAGGAGAAGCTTTTAATGAAGCATCTTTAACATCACCAGCTTTATCACCAAAAATGGCTCTTAATAATTTTTCTTCTGGAGTTGGATCGCTTTCACCTTTTGGAGTAATCTTACCAATAAGAATATCTCCAGGCTTGATCTCTGCACCTACTCTGATCATTCCATGCTCATCAAGGTCTTTTGTAGCCTCTTCAGAAACATTAGGAATATCGTTTGTTAATTCTTCATTACCTAATTTTGTATCTCTTACTTCAAGAGAGTACTCGTCGATATGAATAGAGGTAAAGATATCATCTCTTACCACTTTTTCAGAAATCACAATCGCATCCTCAAAGTTATACCCTTTCCAAGGCATAAAGGCAACTTTCATATTTCTACCAAGAGCAAGCTCTCCATTTTCAGTAGCATATCCCTGACATAATACCTGACCTTTATTTACCTTATCTCCAACTCTTACAATTGGTTTAAGGTTAATACTTGTTCCTTGATTCGTCTTACGGAATTTAATAAGATCATATGTCTTAGAATCACCATCAAAACTCACCATTCTTTCCTCATCAGTCCTATCGTACTTAATAGTGATTTTTTGCGCATCAACATATTCTACGACTCCTGATCCTTCAGAGTTAATTAATACTCTCGAATCGGAAGCTACCTGACGCTCTAATCCCGTACCTACAATTGGAGCATCAACTCGCAATAATGGTACTGCCTGACGCATCATGTTTGATCCCATTAACGCACGGTTTGCATCATCATGCTCTAAGAAAGGAATCAAAGATGCCGAAATGGATGCAATTTGATTAGGAGCAACATCTGCATAATTAACATTTGTTGGCTCTATCACCGGGAAATCACCTTCCATACGTGCAATTACCTTATCCGACTCAATAGTTCCATCATCTTTTAACGGAATATTAGCTTGAGCAATAAGTTTTTCTTCTTCTTCCTCTGCGCTTAGGTAACTAAACTTACTAATATCTACTTTTCCATCCTCCACCTTACGATAAGGAGTTTCTAAGAATCCCATTGAATTTACTTTCGCAAATACCGCAAGAGAAGAGATCAATCCAATATTCGGTCCTTCAGGAGTTTCGATTGGACATAAACGACCATAATGCGTATAGTGAACATCACGAACCTCAAAACCTGCTCTTTCTCTGGATAAACCACCAGGTCCTAATGCCGAAAGTCTACGTTTATGAGTAATCTCTGCTAATGGATTCGTTTGATCCATAAACTGAGATAACTGATTTGTTCCAAAAAATGAGTTAATTACAGAAGATAAGGTTTTAGCATTGATCAAATCGATCGGTGTAAATACCTCATTATCTCTTACATTCATACGCTCACGAATTGTACGTGCCATACGAGCAAGACCTACTCCAAATTGTTGAGATAATTGCTCACCTACAGTTCTAACACGACGGTTAGAAAGGTGATCGATATCATCAATCTCTGCTTTAGAGTTAATTAGCTCTATCAAATATTTGATAATGGTAATAATATCTTCTTTGGTAAGTACTTGCTTATCCATTTCGATATTAAGACCTAATTTTTTATTCATTCTGTAACGACCAACTTCACCAAGGTTATAACGCTGATCAGAGAAGAATAACTTGTCAATAATACCTCTTGCAGTCTCCTCATCAGGCGGTTCTGCATTACGTAATTGACGGTATATGTGTTCTACCGCTTCTTTTTCAGAATTGGTAGGATCTTTTTGCAATGTATTATGGATAATCGCGTAATCTCCTTTTTGATTGTCTTCTTTATGAAGCAAGATAGTTTTCGCTCCAGATTCTACAATCTCTTCAAGGTGATCTTTATCCAGTATTGTATCACGATCAAGAACAATTTCATTACGCTCGATTGATACTACTTCTCCCGTATCTTCGTCCACGAAATCCTCATGCCATGTATTTAATACACGAGCAGCAAGCTTGCGACCCAATACTTTCTTTAATCCGGATTTAGAAACTTTTACCTCTTCAGCAAGGTCAAATATCTCTAAAATGTCTTTATCACGCTCAAAACCAATTGCACGGAAAAGCGTTGTTACCGGTAATTTTTTCTTTCTATCGATATATGCGTACATAACGCTATTAATATCGGTAGCAAATTCTATCCAAGATCCTTTAAAAGGAATAACTCTGGCAGAATATAATTTTGTTCCATTTGCATGGAATGATTGTCCAAAGAATACCCCTGGAGAACGGTGTAATTGAGATACCACAACACGTTCTGCACCATTAATACAAAAAGTACCACTTGGTGTCATGTAAGGAATCGTACCTAAATATACATCTTGTACAATAGTCTCAAAATCTTCGTGTTCTGGGTCTGTACAGAACAATTTAAGACGTGCTTTTAAAGGCACACTGTACGTAAGACCTCTTTCTATACACTCCTGAAGATCATATCTTGGAGGATCAACGAAGTAATCTAAAAATTCTAGTACAAATTGATTACGTGTATCCGTAATCGGGAAGTTTTCCATGAAGGTATTATAAAGACCTTCGTTTCCTCTTTCTTCAGACTTTGTTTCTAATTGAAAGAAATCCTGAAATGATTTGATCTGAATATCTAAAAAATCAGGATATTCAGGTCTATTCTTTACAGAAGAGAAATTCAATCTTTCAGTTTGCGTTGCTAACATCAATGGACGGAATTAAATTAAAATTTAAAAAAGTGTGCATATAAAAATACTTAATACTTATATACGCAAAATGGTTTAGACCTCAGAGAATACTCTCTGGGTCTAAACCTATGTGTTAATCTATGGTAAGCTTACTTAAGCTCAACCTCAGCTCCAGCCTCTTCTAATTGCGCTTTAAGAGCTTCAGCTTCATCCTTTGCTACTCCTTCTTTAACTGCTTTAGGAGCACCATCAACTAATTCTTTAGCATCTTTAAGACCAAGACCAGTTAATTCTTTAACAAGTTTTACAACTGCTAATTTAGAACCTCCTGCAGCCTTAAGGATAACATCGAATTCTGATTTTTCTTCAGCAGCATCACCACCTCCAGCAGCAGCTCCACCAGCTACAGCAACTGCAGCAGCAGCAGGCTCGATACCATATTCTTCTTTTAATATATCAGCTAACTCATTAACTTCTTTTACTGTTAAGTTAACTAATTGTTCTGCGAAATCTTTTAAATCTGCCATTTTCTATCGTTTTAAATAGTTTTTTTTAATTGAAAATATAATTTGTTAAAAAGTGCGTACACTATTAATGATTATCCTTCTTTCTCGGATAATGTTTTAAGGATACCAGCAATAGTACCTCCACCTGATTTTAATGCCGAAATAACATTCTTAGCAGGCGACTGTAATAAGCCAATAATATCTCCGATAACTTCTTCCTTAGACTTGATATTTACAAGTGCATCAAGGTTTTCGTCACCAACAAATACTGCTTCCTCTACAAATGCTCCTTTTAATAAAGGTTTCTCAGATTTCTTACGAAATTCTTTGATCACCTTTGCCGGTGCATTACCAGTTTCAGCAAACATTATTGAAGTATTACCTTTTAATGTCGTTGGTAATTCTCCAAAATCCTTATCAGAATTCTCCATTGCTTTTGCAAGGAGTGTATTCTTTACTACTTTTAATGATACATTAGCTTTAAAACAAGCTCTACGTAAATTTGAAGTTGTTCCTGCATCCAAACCTGAAATATCAGCTAAATAAATATTAGTGTTTTCAGCCAACTGAGCAGTTAAGTCTTCAATTACTAGTGATTTTTCTTCTCTTGTCATAATCGTTTATCTTAATTACCCAGCAAAGTTTTTAGCGTCAATTTCCACTCCTGGACTCATCGTAGAAGATATGTATATCGATTTGATATACACCCCTTTTGCCGTCTGAGGCTTTAACTTTACTAATGTTGTTATTAATTCTTTAGCATTTCCAGCTATTTTTTCTGCATCAAAAGAAGATTTCCCTATTGCTGCATGAACAATACCTGTTTTATCAACCTTGAAGTCAATTTTACCAGCCTTAACATCAGATACTGCTTTTGCTATATCCATAGTTACGGTTCCTGTCTTTGGGTTAGGCATTAATCCACGAGGTCCTAATACTCTACCCAGAGGTCCTAATTTACCCATAACACTAGGCATGGTAATAATGACATCAACATCTGTCCACCCACCTTTGATCTTGTCAAGATATTCGTCAAGACCTACAAAATCAGCTCCTGCTTCTTTAGCTTCGGCTTCTTTATCTGGTGTTACTAATGCTAATACCTTAACATCTTTTCCTGTTCCGTGAGGTAATGTTACCACACCACGTACCATTTGATTTGCTTTACGCGGATCAACGTTCAAACGAACAGCAAGATCTACAGAAGCATCAAAATTTACGCTTGTTATTTCTTTTACTAAAGCAGAAGCTTCGTCTATTGAATAAGCTTTATTCTTATCAACTTTTGCTTGAGCCTCTTTTTGCTTTTTAGTTACTTTTGCCATTTTGTAAACGTTTTTTAATTAAAAAGGAGCTTGTCCTTTTACGGTTACACCCATTGAACGAGCAGTACCAGCAATCATTTTCATAGCTGACTCAACAGTAAATGCATTTAAATCTTGCATTTTGTCTTCAGCTATTGTACGAACTTGATCCCAAGTAACACTTGCTACTTTTTTACGGTTAGGCTCTCCAGAACCTTTTTTCTGTTTTGCTGCTTCCAGTATTTGAACAGCTGCTGGTGGAGTTTTAATTACAAAGTCAAAAGACTTGTCTTTATAAACACTAATTACAACAGGTAAAACCTTACCTGCTTTATCTTGTGTTCTACCATTGAATTGCTTACAGAATTCCATGATATTAACTCCGGCAGCACCTAGAGCAGGTCCAACTGGTGGTGATGGGTTTGCCGCACCGCCACGAACTTGAAGTTTTACAACTTTACTTAACTCTTTAGCCATTTTTCTAATTTTAAATTAGAATTGTTCTATAAGTGGAAGCAAAAGAACAATTCTGGATATATAATGTAACAAATATTATACTTTTTCTACTTGCATATAACTAAGCTCTAATGGTGTTTTTCTTCCAAAGATTTTAACCATCACCTCAAGTTTACGCTTTTCTTCATTTACCTTTTCAACTGTACCATTGAAACCATTAAACGGACCATCAATTACCTTAACAGTTTCTCCAACCGTATAAGGAATAGCCACATTATCAGTTTTAACAGCAAGCTCATCTACCTTACCTAACATTCTATTAATCTCTGCTTTTCTAAGCGGCACAGGATCTCCTCCTTTTACTTCACCCAGAAAACCAATAACTCCGTTAATAGATTTAATAATATGCGGTACTTCTCCTGCAAGGTTAGCTTCAATCATAACATAACCAGGAAAGTACACTCTTTCTTTATTTATTTTTTTTCCATTACGGATCTGAACTACTTTTTCCGTAGGGACTAAAATCTGGGAAACAAAATCCTCAAGACCCATATGAGCAATTTCGCGCTCTATATAGTCTTTAACCTTATTCTCCTGACCACTTACCGCTCTTACAACGTACCATTTCTTTGAATTATCCACCTCGGCCATTTTGAAAATTTAAGATTTAACTAAAGTAAAATAATACTCTATCATATTACTGAACACAGTATCAATCCCCCATATAGCCAGAGAAAAAATAATTGAAAAAACAATCACAACTAAAGTCAATCTCTGCGCCTCGGCCCAAGGGGTCCAAGTCACATGGTTTTTCAACTCGTTGTATGATTCTGTAACATAATTTAATAATCCAGCCATCTTAGTTTATTTTTTAAACGAATTAATTTAAAAGAATCAAACTTTTATTTTTCGTTATAAAATTTATTATCTAAATGATTAACACGCCTTAAAAACCACTAATCATTATTGCACGGGTTGAGAGGCTCGAACTCCCGACACCTGGTTTTGGAGACCAGTGCTCTACCAACTGAGCTAAACCCGTATACATAAGTCAAGGTATTCACCTAAGTGAATACCTTACTTATATATAATATAATTGTATTAGTCTAAAATTTCAGTAACCTGACCAGCACCTACTGTTCTACCACCTTCACGGATCGCAAAACGAAGACCAACATTCATTGCAATTGTTTGAATCAACTCAACAGTAATTGTTAAGTTATCTCCAGGCATAACCATCTCAACTCCATCAGGAAGCGCAATGTTTCCAGTTACATCAGTTGTACGAACGTAGAACTGAGGACGGTAGTTATTATGGAATGGAGTATGACGTCCACCTTCTTCTTTCTTAAGGATATACACCTCAGCTTTGAATTTTTTATGTGGAGTTACAGATCCCGGCTTAGTAATTACCATACCACGAGAGATCTGAGTCTTCTCAATACCTCTTAATAAGATTCCAGCATTATCTCCAGCTTCTCCTCTATCAAGGATCTGACGGAACATCTCGATACCAGTAATCGTAGAAGTTAATTTCTCAGCTCCCATACCGATGATCTCTACAGGATCTCCAGTGTTAGCAATACCAGTTTCGATACGTCCAGTTGCAACAGTACCACGACCAGTAATAGAGAATACATCTTCGATAGGCATTAAGAAATCTTTCTCAACATCACGCTTTGGTAATTCGATCCACTCATCTACAGCTTCCATCAACTTCATTACAGTATCAACCCACTTTTGCTCTCCGTTAAGTGCTCCAAGTGCAGAACCTGCAATTACAGGACCATTATCACCATCATATTCGTAGAAAGAAAGAAGATCTCTTACTTCCATTTCAACTAACTCAAGTAGCTCCTCATCATCAACCATATCCACTTTATTCATGAATACAACAATTCTAGGAATACCTACCTGGCGACCTAAAAGGATGTGTTCACGTGTTTGTGGCATAGGACCATCTGTAGCAGCAACTACTAAGATCGCACCATCCATTTGTGCAGCACCTGTAACCATGTTCTTTACGTAATCGGCGTGACCAGGACAGTCAACGTGAGCGTAGTGACGGTTTTTAGTTTGGTACTCAACATGTGATGTATTAATAGTAATACCTCTTTCCTTTTCTTCAGGAGCATTATCGATTTGATCGAAATCTCTTGCCTCAGAAAGACCTGCATCAGCTAATACCTTAGTAATCGCAGCAGTTAAAGTCGTTTTACCGTGATCAACGTGTCCAATAGTACCAATATTTAAGTGCGGTTTGGAACGATCAAAAGTTTCCTTTGCCATAATTAATTTATTTAATCTTAGTTATATATTAGTGTTCAATTTATACTTCTGAACCTAGAGCCAATGACGAGATTTGAACTCGTGACCTCTTCCTTACCAAGGAAACGCTCTACCCCTGAGCTACACCGGCTTTTTAATGAGTATAATGACAAACCAGAGCACTTTCATTGTTTTCAGAAAGAAATCCGATTAATCATCATATTTATGTTAAAAACCCAATCTTTAAAAAGCATCAAGATTAGCTCTATTTTAAACCGAAAACTCAATTCACATTAAATTTCGATCAATACAGGTTTTTCATCCTGTTCTTTTCAATAAACCTGAAAGATTTAAAAACTTCATTTTATTGAAAATTTTTAGAGCGGGAGACCGGGTTCGAACCGGCGACATTCAGCTTGGAAGGCTGACGCTCTACCAACTGAGCTACTCCCGCTTTTTTTAATTCAAAACAAGCGATTACCTCGATTATTTATCCTTAAAATTTTCAAAATTATGTGGGGAGAGCAGGATTCGAACCTGCGAAGGTAAAAACCAACAGATTTACAGTCTGTCCTCGTTGGCCGCTTGAGTATCTCCCCAATAAAAATTCAATATTTCAACATGAACTTCATGAATTTCAGAGCGCAAAAATAATCAATTATTTTACAATTCAAAATTCATTCAAAAAAGCTTTTATTTTTATTTAAAAATTTTGCTTTTTTTGAGCCGATGGAGGGACTCGAACCCACGACCTGCTGATTACAAATCAGCTGCTCTAGCCAGCTGAGCTACATCGGCTTTTCACTATGTTTTAGAACATAAAAAAGTCCGCTATTTCTAACGGACTGCAAATGTATAATAATTTATGTTTTAGACAAAACTATTTTTCAAAAAAATAGTCAAACATGTGCATTTAATTTTTCCTTTCGTTTTTTCAACTGTCTTTCTAATGAACTAACACACTCATCTACACCTTCTTCAAAAGTTTTATTAATTTTTTTAATCATGAATTCTCCTCCGGGAACACTTAACAAAATTTCAGTAACTTTATTCTCTTTTCCACTTGTATTCATAACTTTCAAAAATACATCTGCATGTATTATTCGATTAAAATGAGTTTCTAGCTTATCCAATTTGTTTTGCGTAAAACTCACCAACTTTTGATCTACATTAAAATTTACGGATTGCAAGTTCACTTTCATAGGTGTTAGTTTAATTGGTTGAACAATATATTAAGCTTAAAAGAACGATACATATAACTATATATCTGTTACTTTTTATTCCTTGGGTGGGATTGTTTATAAACTTTTGTTAACTGCGCTACGCTATGATGTGTATATACCTGCGTTGCAGCTAAGCTAGAATGACCAAGTAATTCTTTTACAGCATTTAGATTAGCACCTTCATTAAGCAAATGAGTAGCAAATGAATGCCTTAGAATATGCGGACTCTTTTTCACCTTTGAAGAAGCCTTACTAAAATAGTTATTTATGATGCGATATACAAGTGTTTCGTAGATTTTAACTCGTTTTTTTGTAAGTAGCAAAAAAGGGGTCTCTTGAGCACCTACTAAATCAGATCTTAAGCTTAAGTACAATTGCAATGTTTTGCAAACAGATGAGAGTAGCGGCAAAAATCTTTCTTTATTCCTTTTTCCTAACACTTTAATTTGCCTAGCATGAATATCTATATCAGATAGTTTAAGATTCACTAATTCTATCCTTCTTATCCCTGTAGCATAAAAAAGCTCGACTATCAAACGATTTCGCACACTTTCGAAATCCGTATTATCCGTTAAACCATTTATAACATCCTCTATTTCTTGTGCAGAAAAAGGAATCTGAAGTTTTTTGGAGGCTTTTAAGGCTTGGTGTTTAGCCAAGGGGTTTTTTGTAACCTGCTCTGATTTCATTAAAAATTTATAATACGTCTTAAGCGAAGAAACTTTGCGGTTAATCGTTCGGTTAGAAACACCTTGCTCTACTAAGCTAACGATCCAAGAGCGTATTTGAGCATAATTAGCTTTATCGATATCAGAAAGTTCGTATTCATGTTGATAAAACTCTAAAAAGGAAGATAAATCGGCTTTGTATGCCGTAACCGTATGAGTAGAGTACTTTTTCTCTAATAATAAATAATCTATAAACTCTGAAATAAGCATAAAAAAACCGTTAGAAAACAAAAGTATAAAACTTTTGTCACCCTAACGGTTTTAATTTATACTGAAAAAACGAAGTCCTTCTTACATTTAGAAAGAACTACAGACGACGTTTCAACTTTTTAAATTTCTTCCTGGTCTCTTAAATGCTGGATATAAGCAGCTTTCTGAACCTGAGCTCTACGCTCTACAGAAGGTTTTGTAAATGCTTGACGCTTACGAAGCTGACGCATCGTTCCTGTTCTGTCGAATTTACGCTTAAAACGTTTTAACGCTCTATCTATATTTTCTCCGTCTTTTACTGGTATTATTAACATAGTTGCACCTCCTTTCATTAAAAATTAGGGTGCAAAGATAATACAATACTATTATCTACAAAGCTTTTTTTGAACGAAGTTAATTAATTGTTGTTTTTTATATCAAAACTTACGCTTCATTACCAATAAAAAACGGTCTTCTACCTATTGTTTGGGGTCAATCAATAGACAAAAAACCGTTTTGAAGCATTAGTAGTAGTAATGCTCTTATATTTATTTCAAGGACCAAACAGTATACCCTTTTGGTGGTGCCTGGATTTTAACCCATTTACCTCCTTGAGTAACTGGTTCCCATCCAGAGTTACCGGTATAATCTTTAATTCTTTTGTTAGACCAATTGGTTTGTATCCATCTTTCTTTCCAAGAATTAGAATTATTGATATATACTATTAAACCATTTTTACCGCCACCACCATTTCTTCTTGCGATGTATTCGTCATTATCTGTCCAAAGATTAGATGTATTTCCTCCGGCCAAATTATTATGAATCCAAATCAGGTTGTTCATTTTAGACTTGCTCAACCACTCCTCATAATCTCTATAAAAAATAGCTGGATACCCTTCATGTGTTAATATATAAGCATATGCCAATAGCTTATTATTAATAATCTCGTCGGTATCATGATTAGCAACAAATGTAACCGCTCTTGAAGCGTTTCTTTTCCATAACATATCCCCATTAAGTGCATTCAGGTTATTACCCATAAAAGCATCTCTCATTTTATAATAACATCCAAAATCGAAAGCCGACATTTGCGCTTGATCTGTCCACCATTTAAGTGTATTTACATTTCCGTCCCAATACTCTCCTACTCCAAACACACCTGTTGATTGTCTAAACTCTCTAGCTACCCATGGCTCAAAACCTTTTACATAATCAAATCTATATCCATCAAACCCCATAGTATTTTTATAGTATTTAGCCACAGAATTACTTCTTTTCCATAACCAATCTTGCACATAACTTTTTTTATGACTTAAATCCGGAAAACCACCAAAAATACCGCTATCAGAATTATACTTATCGTTAGGATGGAAATCATATTTTGTTCTATTAAATTTACCTGAAAGAGGGTTAAAAATAGTATAGGTATCCTTTCCTGCGAATTCGTTGGGTTCTAGATCTCCCCCGCTATTATGATTAATAACGATATCAGCTATTACACTTAGTCTATATTGGTGCGCTCTAGAAATAAGGGATTCTAATTCTGATTTAGAACCAAAACGCGTTTGTGTACTCCCCATTTGGTTATACTGTCCAAAATCATAATAATCGAAAGGATCATACCCCATAGAGAATTTTCCGTTTTGTGCTTTACTCACAGGAGGAAGCCATATCGCATCTATACCGGCATCACTCCAGTTATCTACCTTATCTTTAATAACATTCCACCAGGTGCCCCCAGCCGGAACATCCCAATAAAAAGCCTGCATCATCACTCCCGATCCTATTGTTTTTAAAGCTTTTGCAGAAACCTCTTCTTGAAGATCAATAGATTCAGATGGTAACGTTTCTATTACCTCGTCTTTACCGCAGGAAGCCAGCAAAAACGTTATAGCCAGAAGGCTATAAAAAAACTTGATTGTTTTCATAATTACTTAGTGTTTGTGTTAAATTTTAGTCAAATTAAGAATTTCAAAAACAACGAAAACGTTTGAATTTTAACGAAAACGTTTTCGTGTTAATAAGATTTTAAGTTTTAACACAAAATACTAGTAAAAAAAATGATTGTGTTTAACGCCGTACTAATAAGTACATCATTAAACACAATCATTATTATAATATAAAAAGTTTAGGAACAGCTTAGGTCGCCGGTTTATACTCTTTTTTATCAATTACCATTTTGGCGATAATCTCTCTTAAGATTTCCGAAGTACCTCCACCAATAGGACCTAATCTGCTATCTCGAAATAATCTGGCCAAAGGATATTCTTCCATATAACCATATCCACCTAACAATTGTAAACAGTCATAAGCCACTTTATCTGCCATTTTTGTCGAAAGTAATTTTGACATAGATGCTTCCTTAACCACATACTGTCCTTGATCCAATCTTTTTGCAATAGAATAATTAAATTCTTTACACATTTCCATTTCACTAGCCATATCTGCCACAGAATGTCTTAGTGCCTGAAATTTATCAATAGTCCTCCCGAAGGCCTCTCTTTCTGACATGTATTTTATCACATACTCAATTGCATACTCTGCTCTGGCATGTGAATTTATTCCCATAATCAATCTCTCTAACGCAAAGTGCTGCATGATGTATGAGAATCCTTTATCCTCATCCCCCATTAAATTTTGGGCTGGAATTTTTACATTATCGAATGCTATTTCGCCAGTATCCGAAGCTCTCCATCCTAATTTATCCAATTTCGTAGCCGAAATTCCTGGAGTATCTCTATCGATTACAAATATGCTTATCCCTTTGTTTCCAAGCTCTGGACTTGTCTTTGCCGCAACTACCAAATAATCGCTATATACCCCATTGGTAATAAAAGTTTTAGAACCATTGATTACATAATGGTCTCCGTCCTTAACAGCTGTAGTTCTCATTCCCGCAACATCAGAACCTCCAAAAGGCTCTGTAATAGCCAAACACCCTATTTTTTCTCCCGAAATACTAGGTCTTAAATATTCTTCTTTAATTCTATGATCTCCTTCTTTATTAAGGTGTGTCATTGCCAGATAAACATGTGCCCACATGGCAGCGGCAAAACCTCCAGAGTTAATCTTTTGAAGTTCTTCCAAAAAAATAACCGTATAAAAAAGATCTAATCCAAGCCCTCCGTATTCTTCGGGGTATGCAATTCCGAAATACCCCATCTCACCAAACTTATCCCAGATAAATCGATCAATAACACCTGTTTCTTCCCACTTTTCGATATGTGGAACAACTTCTTTTTTTAAAAATTCTTTTAAACTTTCCCTAAACAACTCGTGCTCTTCTGTAAAATACATGCTATTCATCTATTCTTTACTATTTTGTTTTAAATGGTTAGAATGAATTTACCTTATACTTCTTTCGTAATAGTGAACTAGTATATGATGGCTTATTTCATATCACAACCCTTTGATGACTTAGTTAACATTTTACCGTGTAGTATTAACGAATTTTATTAGTGAGTCAAAGCTCTTAAAAAATAAGATTCGTTAAAATTCACAGCAATTTTTTCCGATTATTAATTTAAAGTCAAATATAATGCTATTCTATCTATTTTTTCTAAAGAAAAACCATCGATTTTTCCTAATTCCTTAAAGCTTGAGATATGTCCTTTGTCTTTAATAAAATCTCTAATCTCTAATGCCATTTCAAAATCAAAATATGGCACCTCTATAAGCTCATCGATAGAAGCTACATTGATGTTTACTTTTTCTATTGCCTTTGAAGTTTTAACCGTAAAGTGAGATCCTATTTTTTCTCGTTGATTATCATATAATCCATGAATATCCTCGAGTTGAATATCTGCAATAAAACCTCCAATTTTATCACGATAGCTAACAATTCTTTCTGCAATAAAATCGGGAACATTCACTTGTTCTTTAATTTGTTTGGCGGTTACCGTATTTAAATCCTCTTTTTGTGTATAGCTTTTATTTGAGTATTTATGTTTAGTGTATTTTTTGGTTTTAGAAGTTACCCAATCCGGAAACTTAAATAACGGAGAGATGATTTGCAAAAGAGAATCTGAAACCCTGGTTACTTTTTTAAAATCTGCTACCGAATTAATCCATTTATTATTCTTTCTATGAGCGTAAAGCCTATCCAACTCTTCAGGTGAAAGTCCGAGCATATACCCTTTATGATCATTAATGAAATTAGGATTAAAAGGTTTCAATACGTATTGATTACTTTTTAAATCTGCATTTTTTTTGAGAGAATCTATTTGTTGTTGAAACTCGGTTAATTCGACAAGGTTATCTTTTTGCGCTATCGCTTTATAAGGATAAAAATAGTAAACAAGAATACTTGCAAGGAGTAGTATCGACAAAAGAAAAATCCCATTTCGAAAACGTGAGTGTATCTCGAAATGGGACTTTAAGTTATTCATAATGTCTTATATCTTATTTTTTTGAAACTTTTATAGCGTCAAAATATCTAATAAGTTGTTTTTTAACTACCGGGAACAAGAAGAATAATCCTACCATATTTGGGAATACCATCGCAAAAATCATAGCATCAGAGAATGCCCAAATAGATCCCATACTTGCCGCAGCACCAATTACTACAAATGTTAAGAATAATAATTTATATACTAAATCTGCTCTTTTTCCTCTTCCGAAAAGGTATTTCCAGGATTGTAATCCATAATACGACCATGAAATCATAGTAGAAACTGCAAACAATACTACCGCTATAGTTAAGAAAATATTAGAATAAGGAATATATTCTGCAAAAGCTTTTGCTGTTATTCCGGCTCCCTCATAAGAAATACCGTCAATTAAAACGGCTCCACTACCGTCTCCACCATAAACAAATGCTCCACCAGAATTAAAAATAATAATTACTAATGCAGTCATTGTACAAATAACTACAGTATCGATAAAAGGCTCTAACAATGCAACTAACCCTTCTGAAGCAGAATACTTTGTTTTTACAGCCGAATGGGCAATTGATGCAGAACCTGCACCAGCTTCATTTGAGAATGCCGCTCTTTTAAAACCTACCAATAGTACCCCTATAAAACCACCTACTCCAATAGCTTTTGGATTAAACGCTTCTGTTACGATCAATGAAATAGCATCGTCTATAAATGAGAAGTGACTAAAAATAATATATAAACATGCTAGGATATACATTACAGCCATAAAAGGAACTACTTTTTCGGTAACTGAAGCAATTCGCTTAATACCTCCAATAATTATAATCCCTACAAGAATTGCAAGTATTATTCCTATCCAAAAACCTGCTCCTGTACTTTCAAAACCAAACATTTCTTTTAGAACAATTGTAGCCTGATTAGATTGAGCTGCGTTACCCCCTCCAAAAGAACCACCAATACAAAATACTGCAAATACTACTGCCGCTATTTTTCCTAATGTTTTAAAACCTCTTTCTTTAAGTCCTTTACTTAAATAATACATTGGTCCTCCATATACGGTACCATCCTCACCTACATCTCGATATTGAACACCTAATGTACATTCTACAAATTTTGTAGACATCCCTAATAATCCACAGATAATCATCCAAAATGTAGCTCCAGGTCCTCCAAGAGCAATTGCAAGAGCAACCCCAGCAATATTCCCGTTACCTACGGTACCAGAAACGGCCGTTGCCAAAGCTTGGAAATGGGATACTTCTCCTTCTTTAGATTCATCTCTAATAGTATCTCTAATATCCCCATCTACTGCAGCCGAAGGATCTCCTAAACTATGTCCTTCAACATCATCATATTTCCCTCGTACTACGTTTATAGCTTTTCCAAAGTATCTTACATTTGGAAATCCGAAATAAATAGTAAAAAACATGGCACTAAGTACCAATAATATGATAACGAATGGTGCACCATCAAAAACTTCAAAAAAGATAACAGCCGAGAAAAAATCCGAAACTGGTTTAAAAGCCTCATCTATTTTTTGATCGAGCCCTTTTTCTGTAGTCTCCTGAGCAAATGTTAAAAATGGAATAATAAGCGCGAAAATTGAAAGAAGAAATCTCTTCATGATATGTGAGTTAATTGAATTTAGTTATTAAGAAGCCAGCAAGATGCTAAAAAAAAAGGTTGCGTACAATTTTTATAGAGTTAAATGTTTAGTAATTGTTATATATTAAACTGCTTATTAAGCAGGTTAATTTGCTCTGGACGGCCCAACACTACTATCTTAGAACCAGGTCTTAAGTACGTGTCAGCTTCTGGATTTACAATATAATCACCATCTGGGGATTTATAACCAATAATAGTACATCCTGTACGCGATCTCATATCTATAGTAAGTATGGTTCTCTCTTTTTCGTCATCAAACATATCTTCAAAAGAAATCTCTTCAATATTTATTGATCGCTTTCCTACAATAGAAAGATTATCCAAAAACTCTATAAGATCTGGAACAACTACAAGTGATGCCATATGATCTCCACCAATACGATCTGGCATAATCACATTATCTGCTCCCGCTAATCTTATTTTTTTGTATGAAGTATCTTGGGAGGCTCTACTTATTATTTTGAGCTTTTTATTAATTTGTCTGGCCGAAAGAACAATAAATAAATTATCAGCATCTTCGGGTAATGTACAGATTAAACAATCTGCATTCTTGATACCGGCTTCGATCAAAACCTCATCTTCTGTAGCATTACCTTTTAAAAAAAGTAATTCTTCACTCTGGTATCTTTCAATAAGCGTAGCATCTTTTTCAATGATAATAAATGGTTTATCATATGCCAATAATTTGGCAGCGGCTTGTTTACCATTACGCCCATAACCGATAATAATGATATGATGTTGTAATTGATGTATCATTTTTTGCGTTTTTCGATATTGAACTTTTTTCGGATCACTTTTACTTACAATATATTCGGTAATCACAGATACAGAATATGCAAATATGGCTACACTGGTAGATATTAAAAATATAGTAAATAATTTGGCATTATCATCTAAGGGTTGCACTTCTCCAAAGCCTACCGTAGTCATGGTAATAACAGTCATGTATAAAGCATCGACCCAGGTATAGTTTGAAAAATACCTAAACCCCAATACACCAATAGCTATTACAACAAGTAATAACGCCAATGCGATATATATTTTTGGCCTACCCCAATTCTGAATTTTTATCATAAGTCAAATACAGAGGTTCGTTTGGTATACACCAAATCCTTTAACTTTAGCCAAAATGCCATATTTAGATATAGTACAAAACCCAATCCTGCAGTTGCAAACGTTAGGTAAATAAAAAACAGACGTACATTTTTTGCTCTCATTCCCAATCTATCGGCTAATCTAGAGGATACATAAAATCCATTTCGTTCCAAAAAGTGTCTCAGGTTATATAGCATACCGCAAAATAATTATATTATCTCATATTTTGATCCTGATTCAATAAATAATTACCAACTGCGCATTGTAAACACGATTTTTGATCGCAATACGAATTCTTAAGTTGCAACATGGCCTGCGAGTGCATTGCGTTTTCTATTTTTATATTCGAAGCCGAAAATCGATCGATTACACTGTTTTTTTCTTTCGGAATTTGCGATATCAATTGTAGCGCTTCTTCTTCGGCATTTTTACCAATTTCTCTGGCCACCATAAACCGAATAGGTATGATCGTATTTATTAAAAGTAGCTCTACAAAAGGTTTGGTTATTCTTTTTTTAGTGACAATAGATTCCTTTTTAAATGTGTAATGGCTTCTCCAGAAATCACTCACTTCTACTTCAAAAAGATCGTAAAACCCATCAATGGTATTGATACCAATCACTTTATCAAATAGGTTTGTATGCCCGTTATACAGACTTGCTAGCTGGGCCAGTCGTATTGTTGGAAAATTATACGGTCTTAATCTAAAAAATTGAACTGGCAATACCCCTGTCTGATTTAGCAGAAACTTATTCTTTAAAAAAACATACTCCTCTTGAAGCTTTTTTGAATATCCGGATGCTATATCATTATCCAATAACCCCGTCAAACCAAAAAACAAAGCTTCTAGTTTGTCGAGATCGTGACTACACTTTCGGATGATTGAAAAATCTAAAGCTTCGGCAAGACTTAAAAAAGCATCTCCATTAGCTTTTAAACCAAAATTTTTGGCCAACAATTTAAATAGAACAGCTTCCCAATCATTTGCTGAGCCTTTCAACAATTGACCAATTAACTTAGATTTTTGTTCTAATCGTTCAATATATAATCGTTCTTGCCAATTAGATAGGATAAATTGCGAGACCGAAGGTAAATTTTGCTCGCATGGTATCCATTTTTGTTTATCGCTATTAAAAAACTCTTGATATCTGATCAGTAATTTTTTAGATACATAATCCTTGAGCTGTAACGTTGGAATTATCGTATTATCTTTTCTAAAAACCTCAACATCATCTTCCCAAACTACATGCAGAATTACATTGTCATAAGCATGATCCAATTCATGATGATGTGCGTACCAATCGCTTGATTTTATATGAACTTCTACATTGCCTGCCCATTTTTGATTTTGAATTATCATTTGAGAGTTAAAAAAATCCGGACCAGAATTATCGGTATTATGTATGCCCGTTTTCTTAAGAATAATTTCTTCTTGAGTTGTTGTTCTTAAATTGGAAATATCAAACTTCTTATATTTCCATATATACTGAAGTAGATCTTCATTCATCCTAATATATGTTTACATTATACCTTAGTTAACCTCTAATGCAGGTTATCTTTGCTATTAAACATTTCGGGTAGGATGAAAATACCAGTAATAGCTATTTTAAATATTGCGATGAAAATAATAAAAATTATTCTAATCTTGTAAGTCGATTCAAATAACTTTGACTACAGCATAAACTATCACATCGCATGAAAAACATATCTAAATCTATTTTTATATCCATCTTTCCTGTTATTGCCCTATACTTTATGATCGATAGTGTAATTCACCTTATCAATCATGGTATATCGTATCGATATATTGGGAGATTACTTATTGCAATTTCTATAGTTTCTTTTTTTAGCTTACTTTTTTTGAAACCCATTGCACGAACAGATGCTAATTTAAAAGCATACACTTTGCCAATAGGTATTGGTTTTATGACCAGTCTAATTTTTGGGGGGATTATTGAAAATGATTTAAATGGTTCTCTCCCGAGTGTTGTTCTGTTTTTTGCATGGGTATTATATATAAAATGGTATTCTAAGTTTGAAGACAGAAAATCCAACATACACATAGTTGTAGGTAAATCACTACCCGAGTTTATACTTGAGGATATAGAAAAAAATAAAGTGCATATTTCAAAATTTATAGGCAATCCATCAATACTATTATTCTACAGAGGAAATTGGTGTCCTTTGTGCATGGCGCAAATCAAAGAAATAGCTGCGCAATACAAAGAATTAGAAAAAAGAAACGTAAACATTATTTTTATTAGCCCCCAGCCTCATAGTCATACCAAATCTTTGTCCAAAAAATTTGACCTCAATTTTAATTTTTTGGTTGATAATGGTAATAAAGTTGCAAAACAATTAGATCTTTTTTCTAAAAATGGATTACCAATGGGGTTTCAAACTTTAGGGTATGATAGTGATACTGTTTTACCAACAGTAATTATTACTGATGCTTCAGGGAAGATAATTTTTGCCGATCTTACTGATAATTATAGAGTACGACCAGAACCAGAAACTTTTCTTAAAATCTTGGATGCTAATTGATCGACTTCTTTCTTTAAAAAGTAATCATTTTCAAATACGCGAACATTTTAGGCATACTATACATCTTTTTTTAAATATTTATTGCCATCTATAGGTATAAAAAATGTTCTTTTCTGTCAAAAAAGCGGACGTTTACCATAGTAAAAATGAGTAAAAAACCTATTTTTCTCTTAAAATCTCGTTAATTTTCTATAGAAATGTACTATTGGTAAGATTTTATGTATTAATGGAAAACCTTGCACCAAATTCATTTCTTTACTTTGTCTTTAGAATTAAAAGGGGAAAAAATTAATTCAAAAAACGACATCAAGATTACAAAACCCTAAGCTAAGTTGAGTTTGTGTTAGGTTATAGATGGTTGCCATTTTTGGCAACCATCTTTATTTTATATCTATTGATAACTATAAAATTATATCGGGATAGATATCGAATTTATTAAAAAAAGCTTTCCTGAATTTTGAAGAATTCGAATAATTAAGACTATTCATAACTTCTTTAATAGATAATCCTTCTCCAAAAATCATATTGTAGGAGCTTTCCAATTTTTTATTATTAAAGAACTCCAAAGGGGTTTGGTTATGAATTTCTTTAAACATATTAAAGAAGTTCGTACGACTCATATGTGCCATGGTAGACAATTGATCTACGCCTATAAACGGTTCGTGTAAGTTTTTTTTCAAATAATTACTTACCTTATAAATATTTCCTACTTGAGCACTATTAATATTAAACGGATTACTTTCGGTTTCCCATTTTAAAACATCTTTCCAAAAGGTCTCTAACAATCGAATACCTCTTGCTATGAAGTAAAGATAATTTTCTACCTTATCTGAATGAGGCTGTACTATTTGATCAAAAAGATTTGATTGTTTATAAGAAAGATAAAACTTATGAATATACTGATGAGAATATCGGATATAGTTATCTACTTTTTCTGCCATATCATTGTTTTTCATAAAATAAGGCTTGGTATATGAACTTTTGAGCACAATCATGGTTGATCTTACTTCTGCTCCCTTAGTAATAAATACTTGCTCTCCTTGTTGTGCATCCATACACCTCATATTACCCGGAGTATAGCCATTTGAATATCTACTGATAATCTGATCTTTCTCTATCTGATGATCTAATGCATACTTCCTAAAATGAAGAATAATATCTTTTTCGTTAATTGGCCTGCGAATATACTCTATATCCGCATTTGCCTTATAATTATTAACTAATAAAAAAACTTCTGGAGATATTTTGTAGTAAGACAAATATCCATCTGCTATCTCTGGCGGAAAATAAATTCGATCAGAAACACTATCAGGATCCAACTGCTCCCTGTAGTAATTTCTAAGTTCATCTATATCCGCAAAATCAAATACATATTTGTGCATATTCCCTTATTTTACACCTATCTCTATTTATATAGATTAACGCCCCTTCTTAAAGTTGCGTGTACCTATCAAATAAAAATATAAACAACCCCTTTATCAGCAAATAACGCTAATAGAGGGGTTAAATTATATATTAAATATAATGATTTATTTTATATGACTAATAACATCATATTTTGTAATGATATGGTGTTTTCCATTTTCAAGCTCTACAAGAACTGCCGGATTTCCGTTCTTTATTAGTTTAGAGATATCATCGAGAGATGCTTTAGCATTTACAATAGGAAAAGGAGCTTTCATCACCTCTTTAATTGGCGTGCTATCCATATTTTTATCTTCCATAAAGGCTTTAAACAAGGCACTTTCATCTACAGAGCCTACAAAACCTTCTGTATCCATTACAGGGATCTGCGAAATCTGAAATTTACGCATTCGTTCAATCGCATGAGAAACCAATTCTTCTGTTTTAACTGTCACCAAAGGTTTATCTGCATGATCTTTTATTAAATCAATAGCTGTTGATACTTCTTCCTCAAGAAAACCGCGCTCTCGCATCCAATCATCATTAAACATCTTACCCACATATCTACTACCATGATCATGATATAAAACCACAACCACATCATCTTTGGTAAAGTGTTCTTTTAACTGCAATAGTCCTTTTATAGCGGCTCCAGCACTATTACCCAAAAACATACCTTCTTCTTTGGCTAGTTTCTGAGTGTATATTGCAGCATCTTTATCAGTTACCTTGGTAAATCCATCTATTACAGAAAAATCTACATTTTTAGGAAGAATATCTTCTCCAATACCCTCTGTTATATATGAGTAGATTTCATTTTCATCAAAAATACCCGTTTCGTGATATTTTTTAAAAACCGATCCATAAGTATCCACTCCCCATATTTTGATATTTGGATTTTTTTCTTTCAGGTACTTCCCCACTCCAGAGATGGTACCACCAGTACCAACACCTACTATAAAGTGAGTAATTTTACCTTCGGTTTGTTTCCATATTTCGGGACCTGTGCTCTCATAATGTGCTGTTGCATTAGATGGATTGTCATATTGATTTACATACCATGAATTTGGTGTTTCTTCTGCTAATCGTTTAGAAACCGAATAATATGATCGCGGATCATCTGGTTCTACATTGGTAGGACATACCATCACCTTTGCTCCCACTGCACGAAGAATATCCATCTTTTCTTTAGACTGCTTATCCGCCATTACACAGATCAATTTATATCCTTTTATAATCGCAACAAGCGCTAATCCCATTCCTGTATTACCCGATGTACCTTCAATAATGGTTCCTCCTGGTTTCAATCTCCCATCTGCCTCTGCATCTTCGATCATCTTTAGAGCCATGCGATCTTTAACCGAATTCCCTGGATTAAATGTTTCATATTTCGCCAAAACCAAAGCGTCCACATCTTCTACTAAAGCATTCATCTTTACCAAGGGAGTATTCCCTATGGTTTCTAATATATTTTTTGCGTATTCCACACCAATAAAGTTTAAGGTTTCCTATTTAGGATATTTTAAGTTGCAAAGATACGATCTAGATTGTCGTTTTCAACACAGGCACAATACTTTTTATTTTGTTCAGGATTTCCTATTTAATTCTCTATGAAATACATTTGTTATAAACGTAAACCAACTACTCCTACACAATGAAAATTAAAATTTTCTTATCTCTCATATTTTTCCAAATCTCTTTTGGGGTCATCTCTCAGACCGAAACTGACACTTTATTAATTCGTTTACAACAAGAAGTTAAACTTGCAAAAAATGATTCCTTAAAAATAATGACACTTATTACCTTGGGTGATTATCAAATTACTCGCGATTTTAGGGAAGCAGAACAACACTTATTAGAAGCTCTTAAACTCATTTATAAAAAATCAAACCAACCAAAACACCAACAACTGGCTACGCTGTATGAAGCTCTTGGAATAGTTAACAAAAGAAAAGGGGATTATCCAGAAGCAGTAGACTTTTATTTAAAATCAAAAAGCCTCTATGAAAAGACGGGAGACTCTTCAAACATCGCTGATATCTATCATAATATGGCAATGGTTTATAGAGATCAAAAGAATTATAAAAAGTCTATCGATTATTTTAAAAAAACAACCGCTATTAAGAAATTATTGAAAGAAGAAACTGGTGTTGCCATAGGTTATAATATGATGGGGGTAGCTTATCGGCAAAACAAACAGATGGATTCTGCTTTTTATTATTACCAGAAAGCAAAAAATATATTTATTAAACTAAATGATAATGAAAACATCTATAGAGTAAACTCTAATCTTGCCGCCTGGTATCACACTCAAAAGGACTACAAAAAAGCTATAGAAATCTACAAAAAAAACCTTGAGTACGATCTTAAAACCAATCAACAACTCTCGTTACAACGTGTACACTACAATATTTCTGGAAGTTACATGCAACTGCAGGATTACCAAACAGCATTAAAATATATTGAAAAAGCGCTAACCATTGCAAAAGAGCAAAAAGCAAAAGCCAGAATTTCAAGATCTTATTTACGTCGCAGTTTTTTACATAAAAAGTTAAATAACTATGTACAATCCTTGGAGGATTATCGCTTACACAAAAAATATTCTGATTCTATCTTTAATATAGAAAATGCAAAAAAAATACAAGCCTTGGAATTGAACCACAAATTCAATCAAGAAAAACTTGCTGATAGTCTTCAGTTTGCTCAAGAGAAAAGCGAATTAGAACTAATCAATAAAGCAGAAAGTTCGAAGAAGCGGTTATATTTCACGCTACTAATCATTACAATACTAGCAGGAATAGTAATAGGATATTTGATCAGCCGGATTTATAAGAACAGAGTACTTAGGGCTAAGGAAGAATTAGAAAAGAATAAACAAGAACTAGACGATTTTACCAAACAATTAATCATAAAAAGTAATGCTCAAGAAGCATTAATCAAAGAGTTAGAGGAGCTAAAAAAGGATGTAGGTGAAAAAGAGTCTATTCATAAACTTCAGGATCTAGCTACCTCAAAGATTTTAACTCAAGATGACTGGTATGATTTCAAAGAGAAATTTACTACGGTTTACCCTCTTTTTTATAGCGTTATAAAAAACAAAGGATACGAACTTTCTAAGTCGGAAGAGCGTTTGGTTGCTATGGAGAAACTTGGGTTAGACACCAAACAGATTGCTAATATGCTAGCCATTTCTGAAGATAGTGTGATCATGAATCGATATCGTCTACGTAAAAAAATCAATGCCCCTAAAGGAGCGCCAATTCTTGAATTTTTAGAAAACTAAAAATAGACTCTAAAAACCGCATTTGGAGTAAAGCCAAGAGAAAATCGCTGAATTACTTGCTCTAGGATGACTTCGAGTTCTTCGGGTGTAGATCCATTAGTCCCTGGTATCGCAATTCCGCCATCATCCAGAGGCTTTCGTTCTGCCTTGTATATTAAATTTAAAGGTTTTACCCTATTGTAAATATTTAAAAATGATAGTCCTACTTGGGATTTTATCGCTTTGTTTCCTGATTGAATATTAAAATCATATAATATAGAGGCGTCTAATCTATGAAAATCAGGTAATTTGTCGCTATTAACTCCACCAAAATTAACCACACCAGCATTCTCACCATCAGCATCAATTTGAATTTCATAACTATTTACAGGCGTAATAGGTTTTCCGGTTCTAAACTGCCAGCCCAAAGAGAATTGCCATTTTTCTAATTGTAATGTATTCGATATTCTGAATGAATGTGTTATGTCATTATTACCCGGAAATTCTAAAGGAGTTTCGGCCAAATTAGGGAATTGAAACACAATATCGTTATAGGTATATCCTGCCCATATTTTATAGTTATTCCATTTATATTTCAGTAAAACATCCACACCCTTTATGGTACTTTCACCTTCTTCTAAATTCTCTAAGGGATTACTAAACCCATTAGTAAAGGTTGTTAATCCTTTGAGCTCTTTATAATATGCATCTACATCAATATTTAGATTTTTATAATGATATAATACACCCCCAGAAATTTGATTACTACTTAGTAGTGGAAATTGTTGATCATCAGACAAACGAAATAATTCATTTTCTAAACGCAGTTCTGTATGATTAAATTCTACCAATTGAGATATCGGTTGATTTCTTCTTTCGATAGCTGTTTTTATCCTAAGACGATCGCCCAATGGATATTCTAAATTAATTCGTGGTTCTATTAAAAACTCATCTAGAGAACTATAATGTACTAGTCGAAGTCCAGCATTAATAAATCCTGTATTTTCAAAATTAAAGGTATATTGACCAAATAGTGCATTTTTAAGGTTGTCGTCATCTTGATTAGAGTTTTCTATTTCGGCATCTATAGGGTTTTCTTTACTTATAATTACATTTAAATCTGTATAAGAAAGTTCGTATCCCAGAGTAAGTTTTTGTGTTTCTTTGATTGTAGAGATAGATGTAAATTTTAATCCTAAATCTATAATGTCATTTTTACGAATATTAATTTCGGCCAGATCTAATATACCATCTCCCGTTTCATCTTTTATCTCGTCATTTTGATAAAAAGAATTGTATTCAGAAAAGTAAGCCTTTAATGTTTCTTCCTGTTTACTATTTGTTTTATGTTTCCAATTAAGACTAAGGCCCTTATTTTGAGTTATCAACGAATCTACTACAATTTCTTCGCCTCCCATAAAATCAAAATCCAAACGGTTTCTGGTATACAATCCAGTAATCGAAATATTATTTTTAACGTTTGGAGTTATAATAAGTTTGGCACTAAGGTCTGTAAAAGAAAAATCATTGTTACTTGTTTCACGACTAAAATCATCATCTGTTTCAAGGTCAAGCACATTTCCATTAATATCTCTAGCCACACCGAAGTTTGTAAATATTTTATCGGCATAACTTGTATACGTTGGTGTTTCTAATAGGTCGGCATAAGATCTTCTTGCAAAAGCATAAATTGCGGTCTTTTTTGACAAAGGGGTTTTTATATATCCGTTTACAGCCAAACCATCAATTTCGAACCCTCCTTCGGTTTTTTCTGGAACAACATCTCCGCTTGAAATATCAATAATTCCAGAGATACGATCACCATAAGCAGCACTAGTACCAGATCTGAAAATAGTTGCCTTTTGTGTAGCAAAAGGATTAAATAAAGAGAACATCCCATAAAAATACCCTGTATTGTATAATTTAATATCATCATACAATATCAAATTTTGATCGGGTGATCCTCCTCGAATTTGAATCCCTGTTGCCGATTCATCCAAGGTAGATATCCCAGGGATTAACTGAATACTTTGTGCTATATCCGGACTTACCAACCCTGGTAAAATTCCTAATCTTTTTGTCTCTACACCAATAGAACCATCTTTATTTCTATCAATCCCTGAAGTAATATAACCCAATACAACAACCTCGTCTAGAGCAGACGATAAAGGATCTAATGCTATAGTTTGACAAGGATCTCCAACATTGATTAGCACCTCTTTATCTTCATATCCTATAAAACTCAATGTTATATTCTCTTTACCCAAACTCTCTTCTTCAATACTAAAATACCCGTTATCATCTGTAGTAGTATTCAAGTCCGAATTGATAATTACAGTAACAAAAGGCAGTAGTGCTTTGGTATTTGAATCTACAACATAACCGCAAATCACTTTTTTTTGTGCAATAATAATTTGTTGGGAAGATACTTTTTCAAAAACAAGTTCAGTCTGTGTTGCCAAAAGTGGTAACAGATTATCAATACTTATTTCTTGTTGCGGTATTGTAATTGTTTTGGAAGCAATAACTTCTTGAGCATATGAAAAAAGAACATCTGTTTTAGATTCGATATCACTTAGCACTGTTTTGAGAGGGGTATTGGTATAACCGACCGTTAAATTTTCTTGTGTATAACAAAGCGTAGACACAAAAAGTGCTATAATAAGCATTAGACGTAGGTTCATAAATATATTCGTAAGTTGGTTTATTGTAAATATACGATAGTTTTATCTTCAGAAAGGGTATATGAAATTCCCATTGGGGTAAGAGTAGACTTTAATGCTTTATCAATGTCATTATGCAAAAAACTCCCAGTAAATAATCTAGACAAATCTATGCTTTGATTCTGAAAGGTAACATTATATTGAATTTGGATTTCGTCAAGAACCTCTTGTAATGGTCGCTCTTTAAAAACACTAATCCCCTTCATCCAGCTGGGCTGTTCTTCTTTGGTTTTTTCATTAACAATCTCCTTGTCTGAGAAGCTAATTTTATCATTTTCTTTTAAAATATGATATTCATCAGAGTTCAGTTTATCAAATCGAACGGCTCCCTCGAAGCAGTTTACTTCAAAAGTTTCGCCTCTAGTTTTTATATTAAATTTAGTTCCTAAAACTGATATTTCACCTTGAGCGGTTTTTACCACAAAATCGCCTCCTTTTTCGACTTCAAAATACGCTTCTCCTGTTAAATTTACATCACGATTATTAGTCCAAAAGAAACGTTTATGCTTTAATTCTGAATCAGCATTGAGTTGTATTTTTGATCCATCTGGTAAAGTTACCGCTAGTTGTTCTCCATAGGCCGTTGTATAACTTATGCTAGAAGTAAACAATCCAAATACTCCAATTATTATAGCTATAGAAGCTGCAATAGCCAGCCAAGTAGTATTCGTTCTTCTTTTTGAGCCAAAAGTAATTTGCTCCTTAGTTTTGATTAGGGCTTGTCTTTTATCTAAAAGGGGAGCTTTAAAATTTTGTGCGACCTTATTAATGCGATTAAAGCCTTTGTATGCTTCTGAATTTTTGAACTCAGATAATTCTTCTTCGCTCAACTCTCCAGTTGCCCAACGTGCTAAAAATGTTTTATCCGATTCATAGTTCTCCATAACGATTAGAAGTTTTTGTATTTTAGGTAATCCATATTATTTTCAATCCTCATCATTTTCACCTCTATATCTATAATACAGTTAAATAATAAATTACCCTATTTTTAAACTTTAAAATCTTCACCTAACAATTTTCTAAGATTAATAAAGGCATTACTCATGCGCCTTTCAACGGCCTTCACACTAATATTAGTGATCTCGGCAATCTCTTTATATGTTTTTTTATCGATTCTACTTAGTAAAAACACTTCGCGTTCTTTGTCAGACAACTTCGAGATTGCTTCTTCTAATTTGATCCTAAACTCTTCGGTTTCCATTATAAAATCCGGGCTTTCGTTGTTTTTATCATCTCGAGGAGTTGATTCATAACGCAACACTACTTTTTTATGTGCAAATTCATTCAATAATGCATTATTACAAATCTTAAAAATTAGTGATTTTGCCGTTGCGTAGATAATATCGGCACATTGTTTCCATAATTTCACAAAAGCATCTTGTACAATATCTTCTGCTTGTTGTATATCTCCACATTTATAGTACAGGTAATTTCTTGCCGATTCAAAATGGGTATTGAACAGGGTATCAAAATTCTTTTCTTCGCAAACAGATTGCTTTTTGTCAGACATGGGAAAAAGAAATTATTCAATATTCAAAGCTATTAAAAAAACATAAAGCATAAACATTTCAACAGCTGTTATTTTCTTACTGTCATTGTAAACCGCTATTTTTCATTGATCTCTGAATTTTTGTAGGGGTATTTGTAGGGGTAGTTTTAACCAACTATGCATACATCACTATATATTTTTGCAATGTTATCCCCAAAACTTTATCAAAATATGAATACCTAATATGTAATCCACAACTTTTCTAAAAGTCATGTGATCATTCTGTCCTCTATCGAAGAATGAAGAAGAATGAATTAAGAATGTGATTCTCATTGATTTTTTAGAAGCTCAAAAAAAATTGCAATTAAAAATAGGGTATTCTAAAACTTGACTGTATTACATACGAAACAATCATTTAGACAATTAATTTTATAAACCCCTTATTTATGAAAAAACTACTACTATTGTTATTTGCATCTTTCTGTTTTGCTTATAACATACAAGCACAATGTGGGCCTGGACAGGATACTACCCCTCCTGTTTTTGGTGGCGCTGGAGATGGTACTATGGCCAATCCATTTAAAAATTTATTACAAACAACTGTAGGAAGTGTTCCTAGTGGTACATACTACTTCAATTTTAACGGAAGCACGTTTCAAGGAGTATTAGATAATGACACCGACGGTGGAGGTTGGTTAATGATCCTTAATTATGTGCACGTAGCAGGTGATACTTCTGGTTTAACTATTCGAAATACAGATCTACCATTATTAGGATCTTCTACTCTTGGTGATAACGAGGCAGGAACGGCCAATTGGGGACATATGGGTAATGCTCTGGCTGCAGCTATCGATTTTGAAGAGATGCGATTTTATGGAGCCACAACTGGACATAGCCGTGTCATCGATTTTAAAACTAATTATACCAATGCATTGGATTATGCAAAAACGGGTACAGGTAGTTTTTCAGGAATAAACAATACCAACAATTTTACAGTGCTAACAAATCACACTGCAAATATACCAGGTCAGGCATTTAATGTATTTTCAAACCAAGGAGATTTAGCACTTACGAATTTTCCTTTTTGGAGAAGTGGACAATACCACTGGGGAATTGGTGCTTCAAATCGCTGGGAAGTAGATGATTTTGCAATAAATACTGCGAGTACAATTCATAGAGTATGGGTTCGCGGAGACCTTTCACCAGCAGCTACAACCACACTTAACGTCAATTTAGACGCAACTGGTAATGCCACCATAACGCCAAGCGATTTTGGATTAACGGCTACAGATAATTGTACGGTAACACCAAGTCTTAGTTTAAGCAGAACCAACTTTGATTGTACTGATATTGGTAATAATGTCATACAACTTACCGCAACAGATGGTCAAAATAATAGTACTATTATCGATGTAACGGTTATTATAGCCGAATCCGCTCCCGTTATTACTAATGATACATTTGTAACCATTGATCTGGATGCCACAGGTAATGCTTCGATCACATTAGCTGATCTTAACGCAAGTGCAACCGACGATTGTGGGTTACAAAGTTTAACGCTAAACCGAACAGATTTTGATTGTAGTAATGTCCGCAGACCTATTTCACTAACACTTACAGCAACCGATGTTAATGGTAATGTAAGTACGAGTAATCCAGTTGTGTTCATTAACGATAATATCGACCCTGTTGTACAATGTGTTGCCCCTTTTACCTTAGAATTAGATGCTACGGGTAACGCCACCATTACTGATAATGACATTGTTTTGAGTGCTACAGATAATTGTACTACAAATTTCAGTTTAAGTAAAAGTACATTTACCTGTGCAGATATAGGAGATAATACAGTAACCGTAACTGTTTCTGATAATGGTGGAAATAGAGTAACATGTACAACAACAGTTACCATTACCGTACCTTCTTGTCCTTCTGACTTTACCTTAGAAAGTGATGCTACCGCCTGTGGAGCAGTATATAATTACCCATGTGCAAGTAATGTTACAGCCGGACCTACAAGCGGAACGTTGTTGGCGGTTGGGAGTACTACAACGTTTACTTATGATACTCTTGACAATACTGGAGCTACCGTATCGTGTAGTTATGATGTGACCGTAGTAGACACCAGAGCACCTATATTTGGTACCAAAGACCATGTCGTAACATTGAATGCAAATGAAACGGCAACTATACTGTCTACAGATATCATTGGTGCAAACCCTCTAGCTCTTGATTATACCGTAGAGACTTCGGGTACTTTGGATCGTGTGGATATTAGTGCTACAGGAACCCAGGTAACTCTTGATGATGACGAATTGACTCCGGCATTGCCTATAGGGTTTCAATTTGCTTTCTATGGAAATATCTATACAGAATTCTATATATCCTCAAATGGGTTTATCACCTTTTCTGATGAAGGAGATGATGGATGTTGCAGTGGACAGAATTTGCCAGATACAAATACCCCAAACAACCTTATCGCTTTCGACTGGAATGATATAAATCCAGAAGATGGAGGAACCATGAGGTATACTACTATAGGTACAGCTCCTAACAGAATCCTGATTATGGATTGGGATAGTGTTACTCATATCGACGATTCTGACGATATCACAACAACCCAGGTAAAACTATTTGAAGGATCTAATCGAATTGAGATACATACGACTAATATTCCGTTAACCGGAGATGATAAAACACAAGGGTTAGAAAATATAGATGGTACCGCAGCTATTATCGTTCCTGGTCGTAATGCAGGTAATTGGGGAGCTACAAATGATTATGTTGCTTTTGTTCCTACAAACGACATATTTGATAATTGTGGTGTTGATACGGTAATAGTTTCTCCAAACACTTTTGATTGTAGTAACAAAGGAGACAATCTAGTTACTCTTACCATAACCGATACAAATGGTAATAGCAGTAGCAAAACAACTAATGTAAGAATTGAAACAACTGATACCACCGCTCCTGTATTAACATTAACAGGTGCAAATCTACAAACTATAGAACAAGGAACTGGTTATATAGAACTGGGTGCTACTACCGATGATGGATCTGCAGTGGTAATTGATTCCTCGGATTTTGTAGATGCTGTAGGAACCTATACCATACGATATAATGCTACCGATGATTCTTGTAATGAGGGTATAGAAATTACGAGAACTATTAACGTTATAGACACAACGGCTCCTATAATCACTTTAACAGGTGATAATCCGCAAGTAATCGAATTAGGGGAAGGATATACCGAATTAGGAGCAACTACAGATGATGGAACAGTAATTTCTATTGACACCACTGCTTTTATAGATGCATTAGGAAATTATACGATTACCTATAATGCCACTGATGCTTCTGGTAATGTAGCTGCTCAAGTTACCCGATCGGTAATGGTGGTAGACACCACAGCTCCTATCATTACTTTAACAGGTGATAATCCACAAACCATAGAATTAGGAGAAGGATATACCGAACTAGGTGCTACTATCGATGATGGGTCAACTATACTAATAGATAATAGTGCATTTATTGATGCAGTAGGAAGTTATCCTATTATGTATAATGCAACAGATGCCTCTGGAAATGTAGCTATCCAAGTTGTGAGAACTGTTATTGTAGTACCTTGTATTATTGACACTTTACCTTCTAACAACTTCGATATTCAAGCTTTTAGCGAAACCTGTCCTGATAAAAACAATGGTATCATTACGATCAACACTGTTGAAACAAGAAATTATATCGCAACTATTGGTGGTCAGGAATATCCGTTTACATCAAACCTTGAAGTAACCGATCTTGCACCTGGCAGCTACCCAGTTTGTATCATCATTGATGGTACATCAGGTTGCGAATTGTGTTTTGAACTGGTAATAGAAGAAGGAAATATAATGACCGGTAAAACTGCCGTGAATGATCAAAATAGTTTCAATAAACAATTACTTGTTGAAATTGAAACCGGAACACCTCCTTTTACTGTCACTATCAACAATTCGGTTATGGGTGAATACACTACAAATAGCTTCTTAATTAACACAAAAAGTGGTGATATTGTTGAAGTATCCTCTAGTCTAGTATGTGAAGGAAAATTGACTACAAAAGTTGAAGGGAATCTATTTGATAATATCACTATAGCTCCTAACCCTACTAATGCAAATGTAACATTAACGCTACCACAAATAAGTAAAAACAATATTGTAGTAGATATACATAACGCCTTAGGAATGAAAGTTTCTTCAAAAGAATACAACATCGTTGGACGTCAAGTTACACTACCAATGGACAGTCTACCTGCAGGAGTGTACTTTATAAGAATTGATCAAGAAACTGTCAAAACATTTAAGGTTATTAAAAATTAGAGTATGAGATGTCATATCTGGGTAGAGTCGATCTTTGATGGATATAATCGGCTCTATCTGTATGACAATTATGATTCACTTCTAATATGAAAAAAAATAATAAAAGATTTTAATATACATACCATGAAACATATATATATCGCAATATTTAGCACATTACTACTATTATCATGTAGTTCGGATGAGGACACAGATAGTATCTTAGTAAATTACCCAATTAACATTGATTTGTTCCCATCTTTACCTAGTTTGATCTACCCGACTAACAATTTGATCTGTACTAATTTCGAATTAGAATTTCAATGGGAAGCATCCGAGGCTTTTAACAGGAATACACTTACCTATATCATTGAGATTGCACAAGATGAAACTTTTGAGAATATCTTATTTACAGCAAATACTGCACAAACCAGTAGTACCTTTAATCTTGAAAAAGGAACCACTTATTTCTGGAGAGTAAAAGCAAGAGATAACAAAGGATATGAAAGTAGATTTTCGGCTTTACAAACGTTTTTTACAGAACCAGAAGCAGGGATAAATGCAATCCCGCACTCTCCTGAGGTTGTAGCACCTACATTGGGAGCCACAGTTTCGGGATCACAGACAACATTAGATTGGAATGCTACAGATAGTGATGGAGATCCATTAGTCTTTGATGTATACTTTGGTGAGTCCAACCCTCCTCAATTAGTTGCAGAAAATATTGATGTTTCAACATTTGATGTAACTACTTCAGCAAATACAACATATTACTGGAGGGTTGTTGCCAAAGATAATAACCAAGGAGTAGCCATAGGCCGGGTTTGGAATTTTAGAACACAATAAGGGGGGAAAACTTTTTGATCTAAGTTTTAATCACGGCAGTAAAAAACCACTCATTTTTGAGTGGTTTTTTTATTTTTTAAATCAGTTTGCTAATAAACTGTTCTAATTCCTGTTCTCGATCCAAATTTAATTTTTTTCGAATACGGTGCCTAGAAGCTTTAATAGAACCCATGGTTACATTTCTGATCACCATGATTTCTTTAAGACTTAAATTCATACGCATCAGTGCACATACTTCCCTCTCTGATTTAGTAAGATCAGGATATAAACTTCTGAGTTTTTCATTAAATTCTTGATCCAATTGTTCAATATTATCACCCAAAAAGTCAAATTTACTTTCTGTACTAATTTGTGCATTTAGATCAGTAATCAGAGATTGAAAATCTGAGACACTTACCGCATCTGCATGTTGTTTTACTTTTTTAAGTTTTGAAAGAAATTCTTGTTTAAACTGCAAACGCATTTTATTGTCAGCTACCAATTGTTTCGTTTGATAAGTTGCATGTTTTAACTTTTCATCCAATAATTCTTTCTCGAGTTGCTCTTTCTCAAACCGTTCTTTATTGATTTTTTTTCGATTTTTCATCACAACTAACAAAGTAATAATCCCACCTACAGCTATAATTAATAAAGCAATATATAATCGATTTTTGGCTTGCTCTGTTTCTGCTCTTAATTCAATTTCTCTTTTTTCAGTAACAAATTGAAGGCTATCGGCTAGTTTTTCTTTCTGAAATTGATAATTCAATTCTAGCGTGGTGATTTTTTTGGCATTTTTGACATTAAAAATGGAATCATAATAATATTTGTGGGTTTTATAATAACCAAGTGCATTTTTATAATTACCCATCTGCTCATAAATATGACTTCTTAATTGATAAATAATAGGAAATTTAGAGGTATTACCTTGTTTTTTAGCATAATCAAGAGCTTCATCCATATAAGACAGGGCTTCCTGATATTTCCTTAAATCCGAATGGATTTTGGCGAGGTGCATTAATGTATTAGAAAGAAAATTATAATCTTTTGTTGATTTAAAAATATCAATAGTTTCTTCATATAAAGCAATAGCTTTTTCATACTTGCCAGTAGTATAATATATCGTAGCAATATTATCATTGGATTTTGCTTTTTCAAAAAGAGTACGAGAGTAATTCTTTGAAAGTTTGTAGTAATGCATAGCAGAATCATTCTGTTTGGTATAATAATGTATGACTCCATGCATATTGTAGGTGCGAGCCAATTGTGCACTATCCAGATGCTGCTTCTGTATAGCTATAGATTTTAAAAAATAGGACTTTGACTTATCATATTCTTTTTGATATCTAAAGATCATGGCGATGCTATGATAACTCCTGGCAATTTCAAAAGAATCTTGCAATTGTTCCCTGATTTTTAAAGCCTGTAACCTGAAATCTAGAGAGTTTTTATAATTGGTTTGTTTGGATTCATATTTTCCCAATACATCCAATATACGTGCTTTTTGTTTTAAAAAGTGATCAGAAGGAGAAGGAATGCTGTCGATAAACCGCAGGGTTTGGTTCATCAAATCCCTTCCTTGATCTATGCTGTATTTCTCTACCACCTTATTAAGTTCGAAGAGGTAATGCACTTTTAAAGAATCATTAACTGCATCATTTACTTTTTGTCTTAATTCAATTTCCAAGCTGTCTTGTTGCACCTGGCCAAATACAGGAAGTAAATACAATAATAAAACGATAAAGAACAAGGTTCTCATGAGGTATAAGGGGATTAAGAAGTGTACTACAAATATAAGAATATTAAGTAAGACAACATACTACACATGCTAATTGAGATTTCTTTGAAAACCCTATAAACAAAGGGATGAAACTTTTTGTAACCATAAAAAGAACATAAATCAGGCCATAGATTTGTACTATTGTCCTCTAAATTGTTAACAAAATTTTAACCTAAATACGCCCCTTATGAAAAAACTACTACTCCTATTTTTCGTGGTGTTTTATGCTATAGGATTCACCTCTTATGAAATAAATGCCAAAACACCTCTTAAACCCTCTGAAGAATTATTTACACCTCAGATTAGTATCACGGGTCCTGATATGATGACAGTGATTACCAATGGTGATACAACTCCTGACATGTTAGATGGTACTATCTACCTAGAAATTGGTACTGGTCATTCACAAATGACACCTTTTACCATACAAAACAATGGTACGAGTGATTTAAACATTTCGAATATTACAATTACTGGAACCGATGCTTCAGATTTTGTGCTCAATGACATGTGGCCTGTCTCGGTATTAGCCGGAACATCAGAATCTATTGAAATTAGTTTTGCGCCACAATCTGCTGGGGTAAAAAACGCAATAGTGACCATTGCCAGTGATGATCCTACTAATGGAACCTATACATTTACCATACAAGGAACTGCTTTTGAAGGCGCCACAGGACTTCATTTTGACGGTGTGGATGATAATATCACTTTCAATAATGGAAACTATGCCTTAAATAATGATTTTGCTATTGAATTTTGGATGAAACCCAATATTTCTGGTACAGAAGAACATTTTATACTGGATAATACAAGTGGCAGTGCAGGATATAGTTTACGTATTGATATCACCCAGCAATTAAATTTTACTTTTTTCACCTCGAGTGGTGTTAAAAATTTAAGTACTCCACCTATCGTAAACGATGTATGGCAACATGTTGCTATTGTTTATGATGGCTCTCGCTATGTAATTTTTATTGATGGTATGCTTGATAATTCATTAGCGCTTTCTGAGGCTATTGTAGATAGCAGTAATAATCTAACTATAGGAAGTGCCTTAGGTGGTGGAGAACACTATGCTGGTGCTATAGATGAATTTCGTGTGTGGGATACGGCACTTTCTAGCTGCAGAATTTCTGATCAATCTAGTTGCCAATTAACAGGAAGTGAAGATGATTTGATAGCCTATTACAATTTTAATAATGGAGAAGTTAACGGAAATAACTTCCCTATGTTTAGTATATTAGATCCTAACCATACGATTACATCTGGTATTCCTCCTCAAGGAACGCTAAACAACTTTGGGTTAAGTGGTACAACTTCTAACTGGATAGATACAACAGCCAATGGTATTTCAGGAAATTGTAGTACGTATACAGAATCTATAATTTCAATTACTTCCAATAGTACAGCTATTATTAACGGAACTACTACGGTAAGTTCAAGCAATAACACTTCTTTTGGAAATGTAGAATTTGGTCAGGCAGAACCTGCAGATTATACCATTAATAATGCAGGTAGCGCAACATTAAATATTTCTAATATTATTATTGACGGTGCATCTGATTTTACTATCATAGAATCTCCAACTACAGTAGCTGCTGGAGCTTCAGGAAATTTACGTATCCTTTTTACACCAGCTTCTATCGGAACTAAAAATGCCACAGTGCGTATATTAAGTGATGATTGTGATAATGCTACCTTTACTTTTGCCATAGAAGGAACCGGTTTTATCCCTGCAACTGGACTGAGTTTTGATGGAACAGACGATCATATCAGTATCAATCATAATAGCGCGTTCAATACAAATACGTTTACTATAGAAGCATACTTTAAAACTACATCTACTGCAGGTGGACAGTCAATTATTGGTAAATATGATGCTACAGGAATTAATGGATTCTCTATGAATTTAAGCAGTTCCGGAGTATTACGATTTGAGTACGCAGTACCAAACAATGAATCAACTAGTTTATCTAATGCTTCTGGACTTAATGATGGTAATTGGCACCATATCGCTTTAGCATTTGGAGATGGAAAGGCCATATTTTATATAGATGGTGTATTAGACAATGAAATTACTTTTAGTAATATTCCAGAAGTCCCAACAAACACAGAATCACTTTTCATAGGGTATTCTGCGTTTAATAACGTTTATTTTAATGGAGATATAGACGAAGTACGTTATTGGTCTAGAACACTATGCTTAGATGAAATAAATGCGCAACAAAGCTGTGAATTAGCAGGAAATGAATCTGGATTGGTTGCTTACTATGACTTAAATCAGGGAAATGTTGATGCTAATAATGCTAGCACAACAACTGCAGACGATGCAACTTCAAACAGTTTAGATGGTACTTTAACGAATTTTACATTAACAGGCAGTACGTCTAATTGGGTAGATACAACTGCAAATGGTATCTCTGGAAATTGCTCTGTAGCTATTCCGGAAATTAACGTACAAGGAGATGGTAACGATATCCCTAATGGCGATACAACTCCTGATTCAAGTGATAATACAGATGCAGGAAGCGTTTTGGTTGGTAATTCTGCTGAGATGAACTTTTTTGTTCGTAATACTGATGGGTCTGCCGCTTTAAATATAGATGGTGTTATACTTACTGGAGATACTGGTGATTTTACAATTACTCGAAATCCAAATAATAACCCTATACCAGCAACTGAATCAGCTTCATTAAAAATAGAATTTGCACCAACGTCTGGCGGTACAAAAACGGCTACTGTAATTATTAGTAGTGATGATTGTGATGAACCGGATTATACTTTCACCATACAAGGAACAGGGATTCCTGCTGGTACTGGTTTAGATTTTGATGGTACTAATGATTTGGTAACAATTTCTCATGACAATGGGCAAAATAATTTGAATTTCTCGGTTGATTTCTGGATCAAAACTACCGATGGCCTTGGTGGGGTAATTAATAAATTTACCCCAGATGGAAACAATGGATGGCGTATTAACCTGGATGGTGGAAGAATAGAGTTTTATTACTATGCCAGTGCAACAAATTACATTACCAGGTTATTGAGCCCTGCAACTTCGGTAAATGACGGTGATTGGCATCACGTAGCGGTTACTCTCAACTCTGGAAATGCCAGATGTTATATCGATGGCACTTTGGCCAGATCAACCGGATGGAATGGAACCGCAACTGCTACCACGACCACAGCAGATATACAACTAGGATTTGCGGCAGCAGATTCGCCTAGTGGTGATACAGGTGGCTATTTTGATGGTCAGTTAGACGAGTTACGTATCTGGACAAAAACATTGAGTGAATTTGAAGTTGGTCAATTAAATGGCTGTACAGCAGATATGTCGCAATCTAATTTAATAGCTAGTTATAATTTTAATACTGGTATTGCAGCTGCTGATAATAGCGGGCTAACAACATTAGCAGATGGTTCAGGAAGCAACTACAACGGAACACTGACTAACTTTGCGTTAACCGGAGCTACCAGTAACTGGATCGATGCGGCTGACAATAATGTTTCTGGTAGTTGTGATTGTGTGGTTATAGGTGACGTTACGTTGACCACGCAAGCCGAAGTAGACAATTTTGTAACGACAACTCTTGGATCTTGTGGAATTATCGAAGGAGATGTAACGATTAACGGAACTATTACAGATGTATCTGGCTTTTCTAATGTGCACATTATTTCAGGGGACTTGTATCTGGAAGGGAATATTGCGGATGATCTTTCTGGGTTTGCTTCACTAACCACCATTGGAGGAAATTTCACTTTAAAAAACATGACCAATACGACTTCGATAAGCGATTTTTCTAATATTACGAGTCTTGGAGGAAATTTTGAAGTTAACAACCTGGATCAATTAACAGAAATTTCAATTTTTGATCAAATAGCCGATGTTTCAAGTATAACGATTACTGGTAATGCAATGTTATCAACGATTACTTTTGATGAATTGCAAACTATGAGTTCTAGTTTTGTCATATCATTTAATGGATCGCTAAGCGCTATTTCTGTTCCAAAATTAACCCAGGTAAGTGGTGAATTTAGAATGACTAATAATGGAGGAGGAATGACTGGTCTCACCTTACCGCTACTGGAGAGTACAGGGAATTTCAGAATTAATGATATGAATGGTCTACAATCTATAAATGTTCCAGAATTACTAACGGTTACGGGTAGCTTTAATGTGGGTAGTTGTGCTGCCTTAACTACCCTTACGCTTCCAAAATTAACAAGTATAGATAATAATACTTCCATTGACAATTGTACACAACTTACTACAATAAATACAACGTCCTTATCAACGGTTAGTGGTAATTTTAGTATGGATGATTTGGCAATAAGTAGTTTAAGTTTCCTCCAAAATGTAACAAGTATTGGTGGTGAACTTTTAATAAGAGATATGATTAATTTGAGTAATCTTCAAGGACTTGATGAATTAACAACTTTAGGAAGTTTCAGTCTAAATGATTGTGATTTAGTGCCTAATCTGGAGGGGTTCCCTAAATTAGCTATTACTTCTATAAATTCATTGAGTATTGGTGAAAATGAATTAATCACAACGTTAGATAATTCTTTCGTAGCTTCATTAACTTCTATCACTACTCTAGGAATTAGTTTTAATGGAAATCTAGTCGAAATTGATGCTTTACAAAATGTAGTTTCACTAACTGGAAGTAACTCAACAATTAGAGATAACAACAGCTTACAAAGTATAAATCTATATGCGCTTAGAAATGTATCTGCTAATTTAATAATACAAAATCAGGATCAGGGGATTACTAATCTATGTGGCCTATATAATTATGTAACCTTAGGTGATGGAGCGACCACTTTATCATTTCTAGGTGCCAATCAAACCAACTGGGATAGTGCTCAAGATATCATCGATAATTGCCAAACACCTGTAATAACGTTGATTGGTGATAATCCACAAACCATCGAATTGGGTGACGGATATACCGAATTAGGTGCCAGCACTAGTGATAGTTCTACCGTAATTATTGATTCGTCGGATTTTACAGATGCCGTAGGCAGTTACACTATTACATATAATGCAGTAGGGCTCTTAGGAAATAATGCTGTCGAAGTGACCAGAACGGTTAATGTGGTCGACACTACGGCTCCAATCATAACGCTAAATGGTGATAACCCCCAAACCATTGAGCTAGGTGATGGATATACCGAACTGGGAGCTTCTACAGATGATGGAACTACTATTGTCATTAATGACGCTGATTTTGCAGATGCTGTAGGAAGTTATACCATAACGTATAATGCTACAGATCCATCTGGCAATATGGCCACCGAAGTAACAAGAACCGTAAATGTAGTCGATACCACAGCTCCGGTAATCTCTTTAAACGGTGACAATCCTCAGACTATAGAACTAGGTAACGGATATACCGAATTAGGTGCTACCGCAGATGATGGAAGCACTATTATAATCGATGATTCTGATTTTACAGATGCATTGGGAAGCTATACGATCACCTATAACGCTACCGATGCCGTAGGAAATAATGCTGTCGAAGTGACCAGAACCGTAAATGTAGTAGATACTACTGCTCCTGTAATTACCATAACGGGGGATAACCCACAAACCATTGAGTTGGGTGATGGTTATACAGAGCTTGGTGCTACCACCGATGATGGAAGTAGCATTGTAATCAATGATTCTGATTTTACAGATGCCGTAGGAAGTTATACCATTACTTATAATGCAACCGATGGCTCAGGAAATAACGCAATTGAAGTTGCAAGAACGGTAAATGTAGTAGATACCACTGCTCCTGTAATTACTTTGACAGGTGATAACCCCCAAACCATAGAGTTAGGTAATGGGTATATTGAACTTGGTGCCACTACAGATGATGGAACTAGTATCGTAATAGATACTTCTGATTTTGCAGATGCTGTTGGAAGCTATACCATTACCTATAATGCAACTGATGTTTCAGGAAATAACGCAATTGAAGTTACAAGAACGGTTAATGTTGTTGATACTACTGCTCCTGTCATTACTTTAACAGGTGATAATCCACAGACTATAGAATTAGGGGATGGATATACAGAACTAGGTGCTACAACAGATGATGGAAGTAGTATCGTAATCGATGATTCTGACTTTACAGATGCTCTGGGAAGCTATACCATTACGTATAATGCAACCGATGCTTTGGGCAATACTGCTACTGAAGTAACAAGAACAGTGAATGTAGTTGATACTACCGCCCCAGTGATTAATTTGGCAGGTGATAATCCACAGACTATAGAATTAGGGGATGGATATATTGAATTAGGAGCTACAATAAATGATGGAAGTAGTATAGTAATCGATAATTCTGATTTTGCAGATGCAGTTGGAAGCTACACTATTCGATATAATGCAACAGATGCTTCTGGTAATGCAGCTATTGAAGTAACAAGAGCAGTGAATGTAATTGATACTACTGCTCCAGTGATTACTTTGGTAGGTGATAATCCACAGACTATAGAATTAGGGGATGGATATACCGAATTAGGTGCTACAACAAATGATGGAAGTAGTATCGTAATCGATAATTCTAATTTTGCAGATGCTGTTGGAAGCTACACTATTCGATATAATGCAACAGATGCTTCTGGTAATATTGCTACCGAAGTTACAAGAGTGGTAAATGTAATAGATACTACAGCTCCTATCATTACTTTAAATGGTGATAATCCTCAAATTATTGGATTAGGGGATGGATATACAGAACTAGGAGCAAATACAAATGATGGTACTGCTGTGGTAATTGATAGCTCTGATTTTACGGATGCTCTAGGAAGCTATACCATTCGATATAATGCAACCGACGCTTCTGGTAATACAGCTACCGAAGTTACAAGAACCGTAACTGTGATAAATCCGGATATCACCGCTCCCGTAATTACCTTAATTGGAGATAATCCTCAAACGATTAATTTGGGAGATGGATATACAGAACTAGGAGCAACTACCGACGATGGAAGTACTATCGTCATAGATGATTCTGATTTTATTGATCTCGTCGGAAGCTATATCATTCGATATAATGCTACAGATGCCTCAGGTAATACAGCCATAGAAGTTACCAGAATAGTAAACGTAATTTCTATCTGTCCAATTTTTGACTTACCTGCCAATAATTTCCAGATACAAACCTCTAGCGAAACCTGTGTTGGTAAAAATAATGGGAACATCCTTATTAGCGCAGCTGAAGAATTAAATTATACTACAACTATTAATAATGAGACCTATAATTTCTCTACTAACCTTCTGGTAACAGATTTGGCTCCGGGAACCTATCCTATTTGTATCACCATAAACGGATTTACGAATTGCGAACAGTGTTTTGAGGTGGTTATCGATGAAGCAGAAAATTTGACAGGAAATACCAGTTTAACCACCGAAGAAGGAAACTCCAAAATATTTGTAGAAATTGATTCCGGAACCCCTCCTTATACGGTTGTAATCAATAATGAGATCATAAAAGAGTATACTACCAAGAGCTTTACAGTAGATGTGGCACATGGGGATCAGGTCGAAGTATTCTCAAGTCTTGATTGCGAAGGAAAACTAGAGACCAAGGTAAGTTTATTTGATAAAATCACTATAGCTCCCAACCCTACCCGAAGCAATGTAACCCTTAGCATTCCTGATACTTCATTGCAAACCTTGAATCTAGCAATTTATAATACTTTGGGTATCCAGGTGTCTTCAAAAGCATATAGTATAATTTCTGGAAAAGTAGATCTGCCTATGGAACATTTACCTGCAGGGGTCTATTTTATTAGAATTGATGAAGGAACCACTTTTAGAATCGTAAAACAATAAGCCATGAAAAACTTAAGAACATATATAACTCTGATAAGTCTTGCTTTATTGATTTCTTGTAGTGGAGATGATGATGGAGCTCCACCCATTACAGTAAACCAGGAACCAGCTACACCGAGTTTAGTATTCCCTTCAAATAATTTGACCTGTACAAATTTTAATTTAGAATTTGAATGGAATGCAGTTACCGACCCCGATGGAGATGAAGTAAGCTATGTTATTGAAATAGCAGCCAACAGTAATTTTACCACTGTATTATTTACTGCAGTTACTTCTGAAACTACCAGGACTTTCACCCTAGAAAAGGGAGTAACATATTACTGGAGAGTCAAAGCAGGAGATACCGAGGGTAATGAGAGCGAATATTCGGGAACTCAATCGTTCTTTACTGAACCCGAAGCTGGTATAAATACCATTCCATCGGTTCCTCAATTGATCAGTCCTGCAATAGGAAACCAATTATCCGATACGACAGTTACCTTGGATTGGGAGGCTACCGATACAGATGATGATGCATTAGTGTATGATGTATATTTTGGAGATACAAATCCACCAGTACTATTTTCAGAAAACATCGATATGTCTGAATTAGAAGTAACACTTTCACCTAATACGATATATTATTGGCGAGTAGTTGTCAAAGACAATCATCAAAGTGCTACCATAGGTCAGGTATGGAATTTTAGAACCGAGTAAGGAGTACTGTATAAATTGTCATTACGAAGATAAGGGGTCGTAATGTACTTTTTTCGTTAGAACCACTCATAAATGAGTGGTTTTTTGTTTCAATAAACTTTAGTTTCTATTCATCTATATTTCTCAATTACTTTTTTTAGGTATTAAGAAAATAAAAATAGGGTATCTCAAGACATAGCTGTACTACTATAAACTTATGAACCAAAATAAAGTAAATGCTATAACCCCTATTTATATGGATACAAACTACAATTCGACCCAAAACACATTCACAAAAAAATATGTACAATGGTTAATAACCATTATACTATTAATTATTGCTCAACAAGGATTTTCTCAATCTTTTAATTACCAGGCGATAATCAGAGATGCTTCTGGGAGTCCGATTATCAATCAAACCATTGGTGTACAGATTGCTATTTTACAAGGAGATGCTAACGGAAATAATATATACCAAGAAGCACACCGAGTAACTTCAAATGCACAAGGTGTCATTGCTCTGGGAATCGGCGCTGGGAATACTTCTGATAATTTTACCGCCATCGATTGGAGCACACAAGATTATTGGCTTCAGGTTGCTGTAGATATTACCGGAGGTACTAACTACGCGGTAATAGGTGCTTCACAATTACAATCAGTACCTTATGCCAATTATGCTATTAATGGTCCTGATGCGGATCCTAATAATGAAATTGAACTACCTACTGGAGGAGTCGATGGACAAATATTGACTACAGACGGTAATGGCAATTATCGTTGGATCGATCCATCTACAACAAATGATGGAGATACCGACGCAACCAATGAAATTGAACTACCAACTGGTGGAACTAACGGACAAGTATTGGTAACCGATGGAAATGGAAACTACAGCTGGGTCAATGACAACATAAACGATGCAGATGCAGATGCTACCAATGAAATTGAACTACCTACTGGTGGAACTAATGGACAAGTATTGGTAACCGATGGAAATGGAAACTACAGTTGGGTAAATGACAACATAAACGATGCAGATGCAGATCCTACCAACGAAATCGAATTACCTGCCGGGGGAACCAACGGACAAGTATTGGTAACCGATGGAAGCGGAAACTACAGTTGGGTCAATGACAA
>CANLEM010000011.1 GCA_947489685.1 uncultured Aquimarina sp.
TTCAGTTAGAGACGTTACCATTAACTCGTAGTGGTAAGATAGATCATAAGGCATTACCTGATCCAGAATTTACAGAAGGAGATAATTATGAAAAACCCTCTACAGATATTGAATGTCAACTTGCTGCAATTTGGAGTAGAATATTAAAGATTGATATTGAATATATCAGTACTAATAAAAGTTTTTTTGAAATAGGAGGGAATTCAATCAATGCTTCACAATTAATAAATTCTATTTCAAAAGAGCTGAATGTTAAGGTAACATTGAAAGAGGTCTTTATTTATCAGGAAATAAAAACTCTCGCCACTTTTATAGAAGAAGCAGAAGTAATTCGATATTCTGAAATTAATACATCTCCGCAAAAGGAAAGGTATGTTCTATCTTCAGCTCAACAGAGGCTATTTTTCTTATATAAATTTGATAAGTTGTCTACAGCTTATAATATGCCTCAGTTTGTAGAACTTATAGGAGATTTAAAAAGAGATAAATTAGAGAATACATTTGTTAAGTTAATAGAAAGACACGAAGGTTTGAGAACCAATTTTGAATTGGTTGACAATCAGGTTTTTCAACGTGTTAATGATGAGGTTAATTTTAAAATAGAATATCATGAAAACCCAACAGATATAAAATCTATGGTTCATGATTTTATACGACCATTTGATTTAAGTGTAGCTCCTTTATTTCGTGTAGGTCTAATAAGACTAGAGGAGCAGCGACATTTATTAATGGTAGATATGCATCATATAGTTACTGATGGTACTTCTCATAGTATTTTGATTAATGATTTTAAAGAACTTTATCAGGGTAAGGAATTACCAAAACTGAAATTACATTATAAGGATTTTGCTGAATGGCAAATGAGTGATAGCTATAAAGAGCAAATAAAAAATCAAAAAGAGTTTTGGGTTAAGGAATACTCAAAAGAAGTGACAAAATTAGAATTGCCACTGGATTTTGAAAAGCCAAAAATTAATTCATTTAAAGGCGATACAGTTTTTTTCGAATTAGATAAACACGAATCGCAATCTCTTAAAAGTTTGGCAGAGAAAAACAACACAACGTTGTATATGGTTTTGATGACAATTTTTAATATCCTTATACACAAAATAAGTAATCAAAATGACATAATAATTCTTTCACCAACAGGTAATCGGCAGCATGCTGATCTGGAAAATATGATAGGTATGTTTGTAAATACATTGCCTATTCGAAATGAAGTCAATCGTGATTTATCATTCAAAGAACTTCTTGAAAGAGTAAAACAAAAAACTGTTTCTTGTTTTGATAATCAGGATTATCAGTTTGAAGACTTAGTTGAAGAATTAGGTTTAGAACGTGCCGCAAATCGTAATCCATTAACAGACATATCATTTACATTTCAGAATTTTGAAGATGAGGAATTTGATATTCCTGATTTGCAACTGAAATCATATAATAACGATGAACAAACCACAAAATTCGATTTGACACTTTTCGGTAATGAATCCGATGATAAAATTTACTTGAGTTTTGAATATGCTTCAGATTTATTTTATAAAAATACCATAGAAAGGCTTATTCAGTACTTTAAAGCGATTACAAATTATGGTATTCAAAATCCAGATATAAGGATTGCCGATATACAAGTTCTCTCAGAAGCAGAAGAAAATAAGATTATTAATATTTTTAATAATACTGAAACCAGTTACCCTTCAAGAGGGAAAAAAATTAGTGATAATATCATTAAGAACTTAAAAAATAAGTCTCAAAAGAAAGCAATAATTCATAACAAAACATTTCTAACCTATGAAGATTTAGGGTATGAAACTAGTAAAATTGCTTCGTTGCTGGAGGATAGAGGAATAAAAAAACGTACTGTTGGAGTTTTATTTGATAACAGTATTAATATGATTGTTTCCATATATGGAATCTTAAGATCCGGAAATAGTTTTGTTTTACTGGATTCTAGTTTACCCGAGAATAGAATTTCCTGGATGGTAAAAGATGCTAAAATTTCTTTCCTGTTTTTTGAAAAAACACACATACAATTGGCTAGTAAGTTGCAATGGGAAACCAACTTATTACAATTCATTACTTGTGTTGATAGTTTGGATATACATAACGAAGTAGGTTCTGAAAAAAAATGGGATGAGACCAAAAATCAACTTGATCAAAGGAATTTAATGAACCAATCAAAAAAGTATGTCGATCATAATTTTAATAATGAAGATCTGGCCTACACTTTTTACACTTCGAGCTCTGCAGGTGTTCCTAAAAGAGTAAGTATTCATTATGGTGGATTGTTTAATTATTTGAGTTGGGCAAGTGAAATGTATCTTACTACCAATGATAATATGGCTTTATTTGGTCCATTCTTACCAGATTTAGATTTTACATCACTTTTTCTACCATTTTTCACAGGTAACAGCTTATATGTTTATGATTATGAAATGAATAATACTTCTATCGAACAAGTAATTGAAGAGGGTAAAGTATCTTTAATCAAATTAACATCAGATGATGCAAAGAAAATTGTAGCTAATCCAGATCTGGATTTAAGTAAAATTAAAAGTTTTATTATTGGAGGAGAAGTTCTTGAAATAAATGTAGCAGAAACCATTCAAGAAAGAGGGGATGATTCATTAAACATTTTTAATGAATATGGGCCAGCAGAAGCTACTATTGGTTGTATGATTCATAAATATTCTTCAGAAATTATCTATAAGAACAATCGAGCTTTAATAGGAAAACCAACACCTAATAATAAAGCATACATTTTAAATGATAGTAAGCAAGTTTTACCTTTTGGAGTTATAGGAGAGTTATATTTAGGAGGAATTCAATTATCCCAAAAACATCTTGTCGATGAAGAAGGAAAATCTGATGTTCAATTTGTAAATAGTCCTTTTAAGGAAAAAGAATTACTACTTAAAACAGGAGATTTAGCAAGGTATTTGCCAGATGGAAATATAGAACTTGTACTTATAAAAAATGGGCAAGTTTATATTGAAGGAAACAAGATTAATGTAAGCGAAATTGAAAATCATTTAATGTTGTTTGATACTATAGATGAAGCTATAGTGTTATTAAATGAAAAGAATAGTAAAAAAGATCTTATATGCTATTATACTTCTTCAAAGGATATCGATTCTTTAAAACTAAAAGAGTACTTATCCAGAGTTTTACCAAAATACATGGTACCTCAACTGTTTAATAGATTAAGTTCTTTACCGTTAACTTCTGAAGGTAAATTGGATGAGAAATCTTTAGTTAACTTAATTCCGATTACTGAAGAAAACGAGAGTTCGACTTTTAGTGAATTAGAAAATCAAATGGCTGAAGTTTGGGGAGAAGTATTAAAAATAAAAGCTGAAAAGATATCTCTAGAAGATAATTTTTTCGATTTAGGAGGACATTCTTTGATGGTAGTATTTCTTGTTAACCGAATTTCTGAAATATTTGATGTAACAACATCCGTATCTCATGTCTTTGACTATCCAACATTAAAAGAATTTTGTGAAAAATTAGAATTACTAATTTGGTCCAAAGTAGATAAGAATGATACCATAAAAGATGAAAAAATCGAAACACATGATTTTTAAAATAAAAGATGTCTATTTTATTGAAATTAATTATGATTTCCCACTTTAAATTGCCGATTTACAGATAAAAATTACACACAAATTGTATTCAAATGAGAAAAATATTCTTACTACTTATTCTACCACTTTTAATTTCAAGCTGCGCAGATACATCAGTTTATGAAAACGAAATTCTGTGGGATACATGGGGCATTCCTCATATATATGCTGATAATGATACCAACCTTTATAAAATGATGGGATGGGCTCAAATGCGTAATCATGCAGATCTTATACTTAAGTTGTATGGCGAAGCGCGAGCCAAATCAACGCAATATTGGGGTGGTGATCCAAAAAGGGATGTATTACTACATCAACTTGGTTTGATAGAAGCTGCCGAAAAAACATTCGACAATATGAATAAAGAAGATAAGAAGATTGTAATAGCTTTTGTCGAAGGAATAAATGCGTACTTAGAAAAACACCCAGATCACATAGATGAGAAGTATAAAGTTGTTTTACCCGTACAACCAATAGATGTTATCTATCATGTTACCCGGGTGATGTATATGGAGTTTTTAATTAGTAGAAATTTAAGAACTGCCAATCAATGGTCTCCTGGTTCTAATGCTTGGGCAATAAATGGTAAGAAAACAGCTTCTGGAAATGCTATGTTATTAGCAAACCCTCATCTTCCATGGAACGATTTTTGGCTATTTTTTGAAGCACATCTTATTAGTGGTGATAATGACTTATATGGAGCCACATTGGTTGGTTTACCTACGCTAGGAATCGGTTTTAACCAAAATCTTGGATGGACTCACACGGTAAACACACTAGATAATGTTGACTTTTATGAATTAACAACAAAAAAAAACCAATACCTCATAGACGGAGAATATAAAGATTTTAAAATCGATAGTGTATCTATTTTGATAAAAACAGATTCGTCAACAAAAAAACAATTTGTTGTTAAAAAACAATCTGATTTTGGTATGATTGTTAGAGAGTCTGGAGATAAGGCAGTAGCTATTAGTTGGCCTAATATGAATGGAGAATTAAATGCTATGGGGCAATGGAGGGCAATGGGGCAAGCATCTAACCTTGAAGAATTTCAGAAAGCAATTGATAAAAATGCATTACCTCTTTTTAATATAATTTATAGTGATAAGGATAATAATATTTTGTATCATTTTGGAGGAAATGTTCCTAAAAAGAAAGGAAACTGGGAAAAATGGCAACGAATTTTATCTACATCTTCTAGTAGCGAAATTTGGAAAGGCTATTATCAAGCTTCAAAACTCCCTAGCTATGTAAATCCTGATAGTGGTTGGATTCAAAATGCAAATGATCCTCCTTATACAAGTACTTTCCCCGCTAAAATAGATCCAAATCATTATGAATCTCATATTTCTCCTAATCATATGGCATTCAGACCGCAAAGATCGGCTAAACTTATACAAGATGTTAGTAATATAACTTTGGATGAATTTATTGCCTTAAAGCACGATACAAAATCTGAACTTGCTCTTAGGATTCAAGATGAATTAGAAAATCTAAAAAGCAAAACAAACGATAGCCTTACTTTGGCTGCTTTGGATGTATTAACCGAGTGGGATGCATCTTTTGATTCATCTAGCTCTGGTGCTATATTGTTTATTAACCTTATTAACCAGATAGGAACCGATGGATATTTTAAAAAACTATGGTCTTACAAGGACCCAGTTGATTTACCGGATGGTTTGATCGATGAGGAAAAAATATTGTTAGCTATTAAAAATTCCGCCAAAGCACAGCTCGATAAACTAGGCTCTCTGAGAACTCCTTTTGGTGACATTTTTAGATTAAAAGTAGGAGAATACGAATATCCCGGAAATGGAGGTCCTGGAAACTTAGGCTTATTTAGAACAATGTACTATGTCCCAGGAAAAGATGGTAAATTTTATCCTTATCATGGTGATAGCTATGTATGCGCTACGGAGTTTGGAAAACAAATAAAGGCAAAGGCCCTTATGTCTTATGGTAATGCTACTCAAAAAGGGAATTCGCATGTTGGCGATCAATTGAAATTATTCGCCCAAAAGAAACTTAGAGAAGTTTGGTATGCACGTACTGAACAAGAAGCACATCTCGAACTTGTTGAAAAGCTAAAAGATATGTAAACACCATTTCTATGATACATGTCAAAATTGTTAAGTGCTCATTGCATTTTTGTATGCAATGAATATAGTGCATAAACAATAATACCACTATAAAAAATAATTTTTTGGTGTATAACACACTACAATATGGGTAAGTTTATTTCTTGAAACTTTCCAATTACTGATTAAATCAATAAAATAATTTTAATAAAAAATAAATAATATGGAACCTAATATAGTTGGAATATCTGGGTTGTACCATGATTCGGCATGTTGCATTTTGAAGAATGGACGCTTAGTAGCAGCAGCAGAAGAGGAACGATTCACTAGAATTAAGTTTGATCCTTCTATTCCAAAGAATGCCCTAAAGTATTGTTTAAAAGAAGCAGAACTTTCTATAGCGGATATCGATTGCATAGCATTTTATGAAGATCCTAAAAAGAAACTTTCTAGACAAATATGGAGTGGACAAATACAATATGATTCTTCAATAAAGAATAAGAATTTTAATCGAGCAGAAGAGGAAATAAGGGAAGTATTGGGGTATACCGGCAAAATACTTTACTACGATCATCATTTATCGCACGCAGCCAGTTCGTATTATTTTTCAGGGTTTGAAGAATCTGCCTTACTTACAGTAGATGGCGTAGGTGAATGGGCTTCTACAACATATGGAATTGGAGCTAAAGAAAAAATAGATTTGTTTGAAGAAGTGCATTTTCCTGATTCTATAGGACTATTGTATAGTACAATAACAAGTTACCTTGGATTTTTGGTTAATAATGGAGAATATAAGGTGATGGGTCTTGCTCCATATGGAAAACCAATTTATGTTGATCAAATGAATAATTTAATTATTTCCAAGGCTGAAGGTCAGTATGAATTAAATATGGAGTATTTCGATTTTATAAGAGGAAATCGTATGTATACCGAAAAACTATTTGATTTGTTCGGAAAACCTGCAAGGTTAAGAGAATCTGATTTAGAACAATTTCATGCCGATATGGCAAAAAGCCTTCAACAGGTTTTGGAAACTATTTTAATTGAAAAAGCTTCGTACTTATATAATAAAACCGGTTCCGAAAATTTATGTATGGCAGGAGGGGTAGCACTTAATTGTGTTGCAAATGGAAAAATTCTAAAAAATACAAAGTTTAAAAACCTATTTGTCCAACCAGCGGCAAATGATGCAGGAGGAGCTTTAGGAGCGGCGACCCTTGCTCATGTTACTTTAACGGGAAATAGGCCTAATAATGATCGACTTGAGAATGTGTATTTAGGACCTTCTTATAAAACAGAAGAAATAGAACGAATTTTAAATGGTACCAAGTTTAATTATAAAGGCTTTAATAGTAATGAGAACGAGCTATTTTTTGAAACTGCAAAAAGATTAAGTGCAGGAAAAGTAATAGGTTGGTTTCAGGGTAGAATGGAGTTTGGGCCGAGATCTTTGGGGGCACGCTCAATTTTGGCAGACCCAAGAGATCCTGAAATGAAAAATAGAATAAATGCAATGGTAAAAAAACGAGAAGGATTTAGACCTTTTGCACCTGCTGCTTTATTAGAAAAAGCCTCTGAACATTTCGAAATTGATCATGCATCTCCTTTTATGTTGGAAACATGTCAAGTAATTTCTGAAATTCCATTACCGGCAATAACTCATATAGATGGGTCAGCTAGGTTACAGACGGTTACCAAAGAAGCTAACGGACGTTTTTATGACCTTATACATGCTTTTGATAAAATTACAGGATGTCCAATACTGTTAAATACCTCTTTTAATGTAAAAGGAGAGCCTATAGTATGCACTCCGGAAGATGCTATTAAATGTTTTATTCATGCAGATATTGATTGTTTAGTGATCGGAAATACGATCATTGATAGAGATGAACACAATCTTGATTTTCTAAAGCTTATCGTTAAAAATAGTATTGAAATGAATGAGAGAAGTGGAATACAACATGAGGTTTATACTTTTATGTAATAGTATAAGATTATGAATAATGCCTAAGGTTTTTATTTACATATGATGAAAGAATAAACATTACACAAAAAAGAAACTCTAATAACTTTGGTTACCATATATAAATGAATGAATTAAAAGAAACATCGAAAATTTTGTCAGACTTGTTGGTGTCTGATCATAAAGATATGTCTCGTATTGAAGATTTATTTAATAAATTTGAGATGCAGTTTTCATCTATTAAAAAAGAAAATCTCACTAAATCAGATGATATTCATAAAGAAAAAGATATTCTAGGTATCTGGAAAATGAAGAATGTCAAAGGAGAGACTGTACTTCAAAGAAACGAGGACAAACGAAATGAATGGCACGCGTGGGCAAATGTGCATGAAATTTCCTTAAAGACGAATAAAAAAAGAGTAGTTCTTCTTGGGGAGTCTGTAGCTAGAGGATTTTTTTATACGCCAAATTATTCGGTTGCAGATGAATTAGAATCTATATTAAAATCTAGTAATGTTTTTAGAGATGTAGAAGTCGTTGACCTTTCTAAAAATGCTATTGAAATGGAAGAGATTATTAATGTTGCTCAATCCTGTGATCTTTTAAAACCGGACTTAATGGTAATGTTTGCAGGTAATAATTGGCTTTCTGAGTTATATCAAAAACTTGACAATAAAGATTTTAAAGAGTTGTCTTTTCTTTATAAAAAAGAAGGGTTCGAAAGTGTAAAATTGTATTTAGAAAATAAGTTCGAAAAGATTATATCTAATTTTATTGACCTTGTAATAACTACCAATAAGAATAATAAAATAGCCACTGTTTTTGTTATTCCGGCATTTAACCTATTTAATTGGAAAAGTGATGATACTGAAAAAACGGTATCTCTTTTAAAGAAAGATGATCTTATAAAATGGCTTGAGGCAAAGGATAAAGCCGAAAATGCACTGATTCATGAGAATTACGACCTTTTAGAATTTGAATCGAATCAAATGATAGAGTTGGATTCTTCAAACCCATTGGGTTACGAGTTATTATCAAAGGCCTATATGCAAAAAGATAAAATTCTTGAAGCTATACAATGTTTAGATAAATCAAAAGATACGATTCTTTTTGGTAGAGCTCTAAATTCTTCGCCAAGGTGTTTTCAAGTAATTAGAAATACTATTATTAAGAAAGCTTCAAAAGAAGGAGTTCAAGTAGTTGATCTTTTTTCAATCTTTAATAAAGTCTATGAGGATCGATCCAAACATAATGAGTTGTTTTTGGATTATTGTCATCTTTCTGCAGATGGAATCAAAATAGCAATGAAGCATACTGCTCAGATGGTAATAGAATCAGTAACGAATAAAAAAATCAGTATTAAATCAATTCCAGATTCAAAGACATTTCCAAAAAAAAATACAGAGTCTGTTGCTCATTTCGCTGCGGCCATCCATAATGCACATTGGTCTCAACCTAAAGAAGTTTTAGAGTATCATTGTCAAAAAGCTATTGAGCTGGATGAAAACATTAAGACATTAATGTTATTGTATGCAGATTTATCTTCAAGAAAAAATACAAATGAGTTGTGTCGATCATTTGAAGAAATTATACTGGAGGGATCCATGCATCAGTTTGAAGGCGGACTTGCCTTTTTACACCCGAGAGGAGAAAAAATGATGGATATAGATTTGATAGATGCAATTGCAAATGCGATAAAACCTTTAGGATTAAACTATCAAGCAGAACTTAAAGAGTTGAGGTTTTCTCAACATGGTATAACAAAAATCCCGACGAATCTCTTGGAACCTTTTTATAGTGCCCAAGGATACAATAAAACGAATGATGCGATATCCAGAAATTTTTTTCGAATTCGAAGTACTGAAAAAGTATTTAATATTATCAGTGATGGATTAAATAACTTACAGATTAAAATGTGCTATAGAGGACTTCATGAAACTAGGGATCATTTAAAAATTTATCTAAATACTAATGAGCAAGAAATATATGAAGTTGAAATTAATAGAGATTGGAATACTATCTGTTTTGAAATAGCAAAAAATAAGATATGTCCGGGAATAAATAAATTGATATTAAAGTGGCCCGTTCCATATGAGTTTAAAGAAACCCATAATGAAAATAATTATGCTTCAGTAAATAGTTTTTTTCCTGTTCTAGGAGATATTTATTCATTAACTATTGCTACTGTTTAAAACGGTCATTAATATTCTACTAATCAAAAAAACCTTAATACTTTACGTTCTGTAGTGGTCTTTGTAAAATGTATAGTATACAAAAGAATCTTAGCAAGGATTCTTTTGACATACATATTACCTATATAATCTTTATTAAGGAACTATAAAAACCGCACCACCAGATAGGTTAAAATTATTCTACAGAATTGAAATACCTAAATAGTATTATGCCTGAAAAAAAATAAATGAAATGAATGAATTAAAAGAAAAATCTGTAATCCTTTCAGAACTATTAATGTCAGATATTAAAGATGAGTCTGCTATCAATAAGTTATTTCAAGAATTATCTCTTTCAACGACTTCATTACCCAGTACTAAAGAAGATAATAATCGAGATTATTCTTCGACTAAAGAAACAGTAGGAATATGGGAGAGAATACATGTTAATGGAGAGAATACATTTCAAAGAATAAGAGATAAGAAAGAAGAATGGCATAGTTGGGCTAATGTTCATGAAATACCTGCTAAATCAGATAAGAAAAGAATAGTTCTAATAGGTGAATCAGTGGCCAGAGGATATTTTTATGCACCTAAATATTCAGTAGCAAAAGAATTGGAATCCGTTTTAAAAGTGAGTAATGCATTTAATGGAGTAGAAGTAATTGATCTTTCAAAAACAAGCATAGAAATGGACGAACTTTCTAATGTAATTTCGTCTAGTCCATTGTTGGAACCAGACCAGATTGTTCTTTTTGCCGGGAATAATTGGGTTGATGAACTTTACGATGCCGTTGCAAAGGAAGATATTAATAAACTATGGAGCATTTATAAAGAAAGACAATTTCATGGAGTTAAGCCTTATTTAGAAGAGTTGTTTGAAAGGGCTGTGCTTAAGTTTATGGATAAATTATTGGAAACAACCAATACCTATGATATTCCATGTGTAATCGTTATTCCTGGATTTAATCTTGAGGATTGGAGAAGTGATGATAGTCTACAATCCCTTAGTTTGTTACCTCAGAATCAAATAAAAGAATGGCTAAGTGCAAAACAAAAAGCAGAAAAAGCCATTGCAGAAGATGAATTCGATATTCTGGAGGCAGAAGCAGAAAGAATGGTCCAATTAGATATCTCGAACCCATTGGGATATGAATTCCTTGCAAAAAGTAAAATGAAAAAAGGAAAAATTTCTCAAGCTATTCAATGCATGGATGAAGCCAAAGATACCGTTATATATGGTAGAGCTCTTTTATCTTCTCCAAGATGCTTTAGAGTTGTAAGAGAAACGATTACGAAAAAAGCTTCAAAAGAAAAAATACCGGTAGTTGACCTTTTTGCAATTTTCAATGCATTGGATAAAAATGTTATTCCAGGTAAGGAACTGTATTTAGATTATTGTCATCTTTCTTCCGATGGTATAAAAATAAGCATGAAATATGTAGCTCAAATGGTTATCGAAAGCTTAACAAATAGTAGGGTACATATTTCATCTATTCCTGAATCCATAATTAGCCCAAATAGCCTTACAAAAGCGATAGCCCATTTTAGTGCAGCTATCCATAATGCACATTGGTCTCAACCAAAATACATTTTAGATTTTCATTGTAAAAAAGCAGTTGAATCTGATCCTAAAGTTAAAGAAGTTATGCTTCAATTTATAGATTTTGCATCTCGTAGAACGTCTAATGTTTTTTGTAGCAAATTCGAAGATATTTTACTAAACGGGTATATGACGCAATATGAAGGAGGTATGGCTTTGACACATGGGCAAAACCTGAAGCTTATGGATTTAGAGTTAGTAGATGCGATAGTAAATACGATAGAAGAATCAGAACAAAACTATAGAGATGCGATAACGAAATTAAGATTTTTAGAGCATAGTATCGAAGGACGAACAATTGACTTGTTAGAATCTTTTTATCACCTTAAAGGGTATAATGCATATGATGATAGACTTCGTAGAAATTTTTTACAGATTAGAAATAACAACAAAGAATTCAGTTTTTTTTCAAACAAGAAAAAAAACTGCATGATTAAAATGTGTTACAGAAATTCTATTAATTCTAAGACAGATCAAAATTTTAATATATATCTAAACTCTAAAATGCAAAAAATTAAAGAAGTTAGATGTAGTGAGGAATGGACAAATATTTCTTTTGAGATATCTGAAGATTTATTGTCAAAAGGTCTTAATAAATTAATCATAGAATGGCCAGTAGATCAACACTATCATTGGCAAAAGGCTGATCAAATTTATGATAAACTAGTATTAGATACTTTGTTTCCAATAATAGGAGAGATTTATTCATTAACTATTACATCACTCCCAAGTACTAAATTGTAATTCCAATACAGCATTTTTTTTTGATTGATACCATTAATACGAACAATAAATAAGTGGATTCTTACACATACTGCTTATCAAAAAGAATAAAATAATTTATCAAACCCACTTTGAATACAGGCCAAGTTCATGCTAGTGTTTTTTAATAGTTCATTTTTAATGTGTTAGATGTTGTCTTGGAGACTAGAAAACAATAAAAAGAATAGGTGTTCTTTTAAATCTTCATTGTAAAATAATTTACATCAATAATAGGATCAAACTTTTGGTAACCTCTTATGACGCTTGATTTACAATTAACAAATCAAGCATTGTAATTGATAATAATAGCCAAATTTTAATATAAAGCAAATAACATAATATGACCAAATCAGATAAAATATTTAATATACTCAAAAAGATCAAAGACGCTAATTTTAAATTATACCTTGATGATTCTGGAAATTTAAAATTAGATACGTATAAAGGAAAACTGGAAGATAGTTTAAAGCATGATATTGTAGAGAACAAAGACGGTCTGATTCAATTTTTAAAAGGGAATATTGGGTATACAAAAATTGAAAGATCCGAAGAGAAGCTAGATTATCCATTGTCTCATGCCCAACGGAGACTTTATTTTATGTATGAATTTGATAAGTCTTCAGTAGCTTACAATATGCCAGAAGCAATTGAGTTAGAAGGTAAGTTCGATATCCAAAAATTGGAAGATGTATTTGAGAAATTGATTAATCATCATGAAATTTTAAGAACATCTTTTAATTTAATTGAAGGAGAGGTGTTTCAGCGAATTCATGAAAGCGTGAGTTTTGAAATAGAATATTACGAGAGTGAATATTCAGAAGCGACCGAACTTATGAAAAAATTTGTTCGACCTTTTGATTTGAGTACACCTTGTTTAATGCGTATTGGTTTGATTGAACTCCCTACAGATTCGCAAATATTAATGTTGGATATGCATCACATTATTAGTGATGGAGTTTCACAAAATATTTTAGTACAAGACTTCATGTCCTTATATGCAGGGGGGATACTTGAACCATTAAGATTAAGATATTGTGATTATGCCGAATGGCAATTAAGTGCTAAACAAAAGGAAAACTTAGCAAAACAAAGAGAGTTCTGGTTAAATGAATATGCTAATGAAATAAACTCATTGGATTTACCATTAGATTATAAACGTCCCGTAATGAAAAATCATTTGGGAGACTCTATTTCGTTTTCGGTTGATCAAAAGCAAACAAATAATCTAAAAAACTTAGCCAAAGAGAATGGAGTAACAATGTTTATGTTGATGTTATCATTATACAATGTACTCCTTAGTAAATTAACTTCTCAAGAAGATATTATAGTAGGAACTCCTATATCTGGTAGAGAACATCCAGATTTAGAACCAATCATGGGTATGTTTGTCAACACTATTCCTTTGCGAAACTATCCTAATGGCGAGGAAGGCTTTCTGAATTTTTTAACTGATTTAAAGCAAAGAGTAGTTTCTTGTTTTGAGAATCAATCCTTTCTGTATGAGGAATTGATCGAGGAACTTGATCTTTCTAGATTATCAAACAGAAATCCTCTGTTTGATGTACTGTTTGCTTATCACAACTTTGAATCAGAAACTTTAGAAATACCAGATCTGGCATTCAAAAGATTTGATACAGGTCACGAGATTTCAAAGTTTGATTTAAACTTAGTGGTGATGGAAGGCGAGAAAAGTTTAGAATTTAGATTGGAATACTCTAGTGAATTGTTCGAAAGAAAAACTATTGAAAGGTTTAGTAGTTATTTTCAAAGAATCGTGTCGGCAGTTATTGAAGCTCCTGATATGAAAATTAGTGATATAAGAATATTATCGACACAAGAGGAAAGTGAACTCATTAAAAGTTTAGATAATATTGAGGTCTCATACCCTCAAGATAAAACTATTATCGATTTATTTGAATCACAAGTTGATCATACTCCTGAAAACATTTGTGTTATTATAGGAAATGAAAGCATTACCTATAAAGACCTTAATAGCCGTGCTAATGGCTTAGCATTGCATCTTAGAAATTTAGGAGTAAAACAAAATCAGGTGATTGGTTTATTGATGGAAAGATCAATCGACCTTATCGTTGGAATGCTCGGGATTTTAAAATCCGGAGGAGCCTATTTACCGTTAGATATAGAAGCTCCAGAAAAAAGAATTACATATATATTAGAGGATTCTGAGGCAAGCATATTAGTAACGCATAAAGAATATTCAAAAGACCTTACATATAATCATACTACTGTATTATTAGAAAAAATAGAAGATGAATGTATAGAAGAGAATATTGAAAAAGTAAATCAACCATCAGATTTATGTTATGTTATTTATACGTCGGGTACAACAGGCAACCCTAAAGGTGTTATGCTTGAGCATAAAAATGTAGTTAGGCTTTTTATTAATGATCAGGATAAATTCGATTTTTCAAAAAATGATGTATGGACTTTATTTCATAATCATACTTTCGATTTTAGTGTTTGGGAAATATATGGAGCCCTTTTATTTGGAGGTAAGTTGGTTATTGTTCCTAAAGCTATTACTCAGGATCCAAAGCTGTTTTTAAATCTTTTACAACAAGAGCAGGTAACTGTTCTGAATCAAACTCCAAGTGCATTTTATAATCTTATTGAAACCAGTGCATTACAAGATACGTATAGTCTTAAATTAAGAATGGTGATTTTTGGAGGTGAAGCTCTAGCTCCGTCTAAATTATTCCCATGGAAAAGTAAATACCCACATATTAAATTGATTAATATGTATGGCATTACAGAAACCACAGTTCATGTTACGTATAAAGAAATTACGGAGAATGAGATTAGCAAGGATTTAAGATCGGTAGGTAATCCACTTCCTACTTTAGGCGTGTATGTTTTAGATAAACATAAAAATATTGTTCCAAAAGGAGTAAAAGGAGAAATATGTGTAGCAGGTAGGGGAGTAGCAAGAGGTTATTTAAATCGTAACGATCTGACTTCCGTAAAATTTATTAATAACCCCTACAAAAAGAATGATCGTTTATATTGTTCGGGAGATTTAGGAAGAATATTACAAAATGGAGAGATAGAGTATTTAGGTCGTATTGATGATCAAATAAAATTAAGAGGTTTTAGAATAGAATTAAAAGAGATTGAAGAACAACTTTCTTCTAATGAAAAAGTTTCAAAATGTGTAGTACTTTTTGAAAGTAGAGAAGAAGATAATTTCTTGATTGCATATTATGTTTCAAATGATGAAATTCCATCATCAGAATTGAGGGGGTATCTGGCGGAAAAACTACCGAATTATATGATTCCTTCTTTCTTTGTTTCTTTAAAAGAAATTCCATTAACTCCAAATGGAAAAGTAGATAAAAAAACATTAAGAAATAACAAAATTACTGTAGAGGGGGATTACATACCCGCAAAGAATCCTCAAGAAGAAAAACTATTAGAAATTTGGCAAAGAATTTTATCCGTTGAGAGTTTAGGAACGAATAGTAATTTCTTTTTATCAGGAGGAGATTCAATAAAAGCAATTAAATTAATATATAATGTTAATGCTGAGTTGAATAATACACTTAATCTAGCCGACTTATATGCACATCCAACTGTAAAAGATTTTTCGGACTATATATATTCTTTTGTAGGAAATGAAGAGTATAAAAATAGGCACCATCTGGAGGTTGAAAAAGAACTCAATTCTTTTGAGAGGGAATATTTAAAAACTAGTGTGTATAAAGATTCGTATGAGTCGGTATTTCCTATGAGTGGTATAGAAAAAGGCATGCTTTTCTACACTATGATGAAAGGAGACACAGAAGATAATTATCATAATATCTTGTATCATGAACAAAATGCTTATCCTATAAGATATTCACATTTTGATTTTGCCCTTTTTAGAAAAGCAATTTCTTTATTAATAGAGACTCATAGTGAACTAAGAAAAGTTTATGATATAAAATATGGGGCACATATTATCCTTAAAGAAATTCAACCCGAATTACATTATATCGACCTTTCACAGGAAGAAAGAGAGGATCAAGAAGAAATGTACTTGAAAAAAATTAATGATGGGCGTCTAAGAGCTTCTGGGGATAGTATGGAAGTATTATGGAGAATGAATATTTTGAAGATAAATGAAGGGTTTCATTATTTAATATTTGATTTTCATCATAGTTTATTTGATGGATGGAGTCTTCATCAATTTTTGACACTATTGAATAATACATATCTTAAGTTAAATCATAATCCAGATTTAAAATTAGAACCTTTTAAATCTAATTACAAAGACCATATCATTCAAGAATTAGTTGAGTGCCGTAAGGAATCTACTATAGCATATTGGCAGAATGAATTGAGTAATTACAAAAGGTTAGAGTTGACAAGAACCGGAGATACTTATAAATATATTTCTCAACGGTACGAAATGGGTAATGAGTTGAAGGGAGAGTTGGAAACCATTGCTTCTTTTTTTGAAATCTCTTTGAAAGATTTATGTTTTGCAGCTTACTTATATACGCTTAAAATGTTTACTGGTTCGGATGAATTGGTAACAGGAATGATAACAAATAACCGTCCGGTTGCTGAAGATGGTGAAAAAGTATTAGGTTGTTTTTTAAATCAAGTTCCTTTTAGAATTACCATTCCAAAGTCTGGAACTTGGAAGGATTATATTGAGTTAGTAGCTAAAAAAATAAGACGACAGAAAGAACATGAGCGTATGCCTTTCTATAGAATTCTAGAAGTTATAGATGAACCCAGTGTTCCAGGAGTAAATCCTGTCTTTGATGCTACGTTTAATTATATAGATTTTTGGATAGTTAATGAAATGTTGATTGAAAATGGTGATGTAAGTACTAATGAAAAAGAAGATATTAACTTTTGGCATGATGATATAAGTGTTGTTGAGAATACACTTCTTGATTTTCACGTCGTCGTTACCCATGGAAATTTTACTTTTAATATGGTTTATTCTTCGGCCGTTGCAAATCATGAAATGGTTGAACTGTTCTTTACATATTGTAAAAATGTGTTGTTCCAATTCAAGAATTTAACTTCAGAAATTGGGGTAGAAAAAATAATGCCTAAGGCTGATCGATTAGACTTACAGAACAGCTATCATGTAGTTGATTCTTCATATCCCTTGGATAAGACTTTCATTGATTTATTCGAGGATCAGGTTTCTAGGAGTTCCGATGTTATAGCTGTAGATGATCATACTTTGAGTTTGAGTTAT
>CANLEM010000012.1 GCA_947489685.1 uncultured Aquimarina sp.
ATAACTCAAACTCAAAGTATGATCATCTACAGCTATAACATCGGAACTCCTAGAAACCTGATCCTCGAATAAATCAACGAAAGTCTTATCCAAGGGATATGAAGAATCAACTACATGATAACTGTTCTGTAGGTCTAATTCCTCTTCGTCTGATAAAATCGAAATATCTGATAAAAGTATATTGTTATCAAATATCACTTCATCTACTATATTTTTAAAATAACTAATAAAACGATCGATCGTGTCTGAGGTAAATAACTCCTTAGAATATCTAAAATCTATAATAAGTTCATCATCAATTTCAAATACAATCAATTCAATATCAAATTTTGAAACCTTTCTTGAAAAGTTGACTGATTTAATTGCTATTCCTGATAAGTCAAGTTCTTCTAATTGATAATTTTGAAAAGTTAACATTACATCAAATAAAGGATTACGGTTTGTATTCCTTGGCAAATTAAGTTCTCCAACTAATTCTTCGAACGGATATGTTTGATTTTCAAAGGCCGCTAACGTATTTTTCTTTATTGATCTTAAAAAATCTCGAAAACTTGAGCTTCCTTCAGGATAATTACGAAGTGCCAAGGTATTAACAAACATTCCAACTATCCCTTCCAAATCAGCATCATACCTTCCCGCAACATTAGTTCCTACAACAATATCCTTTTGATTACTTAACTTACTCAATAGTATATTTAAAATCGTAAGTATCATAATAAACATCGTAATTCCTTCTTTATCACAGATCTCACCAAGTTTAGTTACATCTGCCTTAGGAATACTAAAAGGTTTACTACCCTCCTCAAATCCCTTAATCTGGGGTCTCTGAAAATCGGTTGGAAGATTTAAAGGAGTAAGCTCTTTTGCAAACTCTTGAGTCCAATATTTACGATAACCAACCCTATCTTCTTGATTTTTGTTTTTTTCTTGCCAAACAACATAATCTTTATAACTCAATTTTAAAATCGGAAGCGTTTCTTTATTATATAAACTTTTAAAATCCTTTATCAATATTTCTTCAGAAGTACCATCAGATATAATATGATGCGTATCGCAAATAAGAATATTAGCTTGAGAAGATAACTTAATTACTCCGACCCTTATTAAAGGGGCTCTATTTAAGTTAAATGGCCTTACAAATTTATTAAATACAGTTTCAATATCTTTTTCATCTACCTCATAATATTCAATAGAAAAATCAACTTCATCATGTATTTGTTGAACTGGTTGCCCTTCAAAAATAGAGAAAGAGGTTCTTAAACTTTCGTGACGTTGAATTAAATTATTAAATGTACTTTCAATCAAATCAGTATCTATTTGTCCTTCTAATTTGACTTCTTGTGTAATATTATAGGCTAATGATTCCTTATCAAATTCATGCAAAAAGTAGAGTCTTTTTTGAGCAGATGATAGAGGGTAATGAGATCTATCTTCTGTTTTCGGAATAACAGAATTTTTATCTTCTACATTATCATTAGAAGATTCTTCAAGTTTTTCTGTTTTGCTTTCAATTAACTTCCCTTGCTCTTTTATAGTAAAATTCTCGAAAATTTCTGCTAAAGAAATTCTTACATTGAATTCTGAAAACAATCGAGACATCAGACGCATCATATTTAATGAGTTTCCTCCAGCATTATTGAACTTTTGATCAATAGAAATCTGATCCTTATTTAAAATTGATTGCCATATTTTTAAAATTCTAGTTTCTGTTGCTGTTTCTGGTTGTATAATCTCTATTTTTTCTTCAGAATCTAATAATTCAATTTTGTCAATTTTACCATTACTCAATAAAGGGAAATCATTCTTAACAACTATTTTTGAAGGAATCATGTACGACGGTAGATATTCCTTCAAATACAAATCCAGAGTACTTAAGACTTCTTTTTCATCATACTCCAATGCAATCGGTATTACAAAAGCATTGATCGTTTCAGACTTTTCGTCATATATCACAATCACCTGACGGATTATTTCACACTCAAGAAGCACATTTTCTATTTCATTAAGTTCGATTCTAATCCCCCTTAGTTTGATCAAATTATCTTTTCGACCAATGAAATCTATAGTTCCGTCTGCCAAAGTTCTGGCCATATCACCAGTTCTAAAAGCTTTTTTTCCATCAAAAGAAGAGATTCCTTCGAGGGATACAAACTTTTCTTGATTTAATATATTATTGTTTAAATATCCCTTTGTCAAATAAGATGTAACAATATAAAGTTCACCAACAATAAGTGGTTTACATAGATTTTTATTATCATCTAAAACGACTAACGATGTATTTATAATTGGCTGACCTATTGAAATATTTTTTTTGAATACATCTTCTGGTTTAATTCTATAATAAGAACTGATCATTGTAGCCTCTGTAGCTCCATAAAGGTTCACTAATTGAATTCGTTCTCCAAAAACGGTATACCAATTTTCTAATTCTGATGGAATTACTCTTTCTCCAGATAATAAAATATATTTTAAATGCTTAAAATTCTCGTTTGTTACAGACTCATTATTTATAATACGAAATACACTGGGAACACAATGCAAAAAATTAATCTCTTGATCATCTATCCACTTGGTCATATTTTCTTTCACAAAAATATTTTCATTTTTTGGGGGAACACAGATAGTACCACCACTAAGTAAGGGAACAAAAATATCTCTAAGAAAAGCATCAAAATAAGGAGATATTAATTGAGCAAACTTAAAACCTGGACGTATTTTAAAGGTTTTTAATTCCCAATTGATAAAATTCCACAAACTACTATTTCTTCCAATAATCCCTTTTGGTTTCCCTGTAGAACCAGAAGTGAAATAAATATATAATGAATCATTTTCATCATACTTAGGCAATTTATCTATAACTCCCGAATAATTCATTTCTATATCGGATAAGTCTACTGATAATTTGCTTTCTATGACCGGGTCTTGGCAAGATGAAATAATTACTTTAATTGCTGATTCTTTTTTAATATTGACAAGGCGCTTTTTGGGAAGCGAAGCATCTATTGGAACAAAAACACAACGAGCTTGAATAATCCCTAGGATACAAACAATAATATCGTACACAGAATCAGACTCAATTCCTATATGAGATCCATGAGCAAACTCATTCTCTATTAAGAATGAAGTCACTTTATTAGATCTACTGCATAATTCAGAAAACGAAACTCGCTTTTCGTTCTCTTCAATTGCAATAGTATTTCCAAATGATTGAAGTTTTTTAATAAGATTTTTCTGCGTCTGCATTATATTAATTTTAAGCGTATTTTTTTTTAGATATTTAATTCTCGATAAAATGTTCCATGAAAATTCCAAAAGTGATCACTATCATTAAAAAATCAGTTTCGAACGGAACATTAACATTAAAATCATCTTTACGATACATTTTTTTAAGTCTTTCAATATGATCGGGATCAAAAACCCCTTGCCTTTTAATGGTTTCATAAGACAATATGTCCTCGATATATTCAATGTTATTTCTTAAAAGAAAAGGGCTCCCCGGAGCTACAAAGCCGAATTTCTCGCGATTAATAATTTCAGTTGGAACATTATTCTCTGCGGCCAATTTTTTAAGAATATATTTTTCTGTAAAATCATTTAATTTATAATCTGAAGGTATCGTCGTTGCAAGTTCAATAAGATTCTTGTCCAAGAAAGGATATCTTATTTCTACAGAATTTGCCATTGCCATTCGGTCACCATGGTCAGAAATTAAATGATCTACTAATCGTAATTTATAATCTACATATGATCTTCTTCCGATAGCATCTCTCCCTACTAGCTTTTGTTTATCAATTACATAATGATTCAAACAGTTAATATCATTAAAAGCACCTCTAAGATCCTTTGAATAAAGTTGCTTCTTTAGTTTTTCGAGATCACTAAAATTTGTTTCGTATAAAAAGTCGGTATTTCCCCAAATTTTATTTCTTATTATTTTTTCTCTATCCGAAACACTGTTATGATTCAACCCCATTGACCTCATCTTATCAAATCGATAACCCACATATCCTGCAAAAAACTCATCTGCTCCTTCTCCAGACAAAATAACTTTCAGTTCATTTTCTCGAACTAATTTTGATAAACTTAGAGATGCTGTATTATAGGATTCCTTAATCGGGCATTCACAATGTAAAATTGCTTTTCGGAGATTATCACTTATATCATTATTATAAAATGTTTTTTGATGTAAATCTGCTCGACATTTATTGGCAGCAATCTGTTGAAATTGTTCTTCTGAGATCATCGCATCCGGAAAAGTAATCGAAAAAGCCTTTTGTCTTGAAGTCTTTGCCAATTCTGTTGCTTTTATGCCAATCATTGATGAATCTATGCCTCCACTTAGATAAAAACCCGTTTCTACATCAGATCGTAAACGAACTTTAATTGCGTTTTCATAAACATCCTGAAGCTTTTCTAAGTATTCTTTTTCACTCAATTCTATTCCTAGAGATTCTTCTACAGGTAAATCCCAATATTCATGATTTTGTATATTTCCTTTTCTATCAATTTCTAAATAATGGCCATTTTCTACCGAATGTATATTTTCAAACATAGTTCGAGGGCTAATCAAACCGGGAAAAGTAATTACTTGATCTAATCCTACCTTATCGACTTCAGCTTTTACCAATGGATGTTGTAAAAGAGCTTTTACTTCGGATCCAAAAATGAAGGTATTCTGTACATTTGTATAAAACAGTGGAATTATCCCTAACTGATCTCGAACACAAAAAATCAATTTTCTTCTTCGATCAAACAAAACGAAACCAAATTGTCCGTTTAATTTATTCAAAAATTTCATCCCATACTCTTCATATAAATGAAGAATCACTTCTATATCTGTCTCTGTTCTAAATTTATGTCCTTTTCTTACAAGTTCATTTTTTAACTCTAAATAGTTAAATATTTCTCCATTACAAACCAGTACAATATTTTGATCCTCATTAAATATAGGTTGCATTCCATTTTCGAGACCAATTATGCTAAGTCTCGTAAATCCAAAAGCAACATTATCTATTAGTTGATTATTCTGTGCATCGGGTCCTCTATGAAGTAACGAATGACTCATTTTTTCAAGTATCCCATAATCATTTTGGGACAGGCCGTCCTCTGAGAATTTTACAAATCCACATATACCACACATAAAATAGAAAAATTTAGAAAAGGTTATTTCCTCTTAGGTTTTTATACCAGGGAATTATTGAGTAGTGAAGAATATCTTCAGGAAAAAAATATTAAATCTTATAAATTTTGATTTAATTAAAATCAATAGGTTGCCCCATTGCCGTTAAAATTTTACGCTCTCCATCAAAAGGAGTTCTTCCATGAGAAAACATCATATTATCCAAAAGTAAAAAGTCATTCTTTTTCCAATCAAAAAGAATAGAGTGCTCTTCATAAAAATCTTTAAACTCCTGTATTACTGATTCTTCAATTTCAGAACCATCACCATAATAAGTTGCAAATGGTAGATCTTCTTCTTCAAAATATTCTAATATTAATGAATCATAATGGCATTTTAAACCAAAAAACATATGATTGAACCATAAATCTTCGTTCGTAATGGGATGTTTTTGAAATGCTGGAAGTGTCCATTTTACTCTTAAATGCTCATCATTAACCCAAGTATATTCAAATCCATTTTTTTCAAGGTATTCATTAACTTGTTGTTTATCATCAGTTTGATAAATTACCCGCCAATCTAATCCAATACCTGGCACACTATTTCTTAGGTATTTAATTTTCTTGGTTCTGAATTTATTAATCGTTTCTTCACTAAGATATTCTAGCAATTTTCTTTCATCTGCTATAGGCGTCCATCCTCCTTCTGTAGGAGGAGTTTCGCAGAAAAAAGCAATAATTCTATTATAAACCAAAGAATATGAATTTTCGGTATGCATCTGAATTACTTGATGCTTCGGATGTTCTGTAGAGGTGTAAACATTATTATGTACTTGTTTTCTTGGAGATGTTCTATTTTCATACTTCATAGGTTCTCCAGAAATAACTGAGAAAAACTTATTGAATCCATCAGCTCCTTCTAAATCAAAATTTCGAATTAAAATAGCCCCATAAGACGATAAGCACTTATTTAATTCTTCTTTATATTCTGCAGCCCATTGCATTGGATCAATTTTACTTTTTGCCACTACAGTCAGTGGAAAATCTTTCGTTGGAAGTTCAATATTTACATCCTGACCTAAATCCAACGCATAATCAAAATTATGTTTTTGGTTACTTGATACGGTATTCATTTTTTTGGATTTTTTTAATTATTTATAAATTAACTCCTTGTAGTTCTGCGTTTTATTAACTAGAACTCACTATATTAAAGTTAGAGACCTCTTTAGGAAGTATTGTCTTGAGGGCGTCTATGTATGTATTCGTAAACAACTTAATTGTACTTTCGTCATACAAAGAATTATTATAATGAAAAAGTATATTGAAGCTCTCTGAGGTTTCATAAATTTCAATTTGCAGCTCATATTCTACCTCTCTTTTTCTTAAGAGATCCATGCTCTTAAATTGCAAATCAGTAACTTCTTGTTCACTATCAATAATATTCAGAAATGTAAAATGGACGTCAAAAAGAGGATTATCTCCATTTTTAGTTAATGAGAGTATTTCGTTATAAGGGTACTCTTGATGTTCAAAAGCTCTAAGAACTACTTCTTTTATTTTATTCAGAAAGACGTTATACTTTTCATTTTCATTTATTTCCATTCTTAAAGGAAGTATATTTACGAATGTGCCAACAGTTTTTTCAAAATTATTACTTCTTCCAAGGGCATCTGTACCAATAATAATATCTGTATCACCCGTAATTTCATTTAAGGTTAAATAACTCAATGATAGAAAAAACATAAAAGGAGATACTTTTTCTTCTGAGCAATAGACTTTTACCTTATCGTAAAGATGCTCCTCAACCTTTAAAAGCTCTGTAGAACTCGTATTAACTTTTACAGATTCTCTATCTTTCAGAATCGGAAGGTTTAATCTTTTTATTGTGCCAGATAATTGTTTATTCCAATATTGCTTGAGACTAATTTGTTTTTCTGTATTTGCTCTGTACCATTCAGAATAATCAATATATTCTAACCCAACTTCGGGTAAATCTAATTTAAAATAGAGTTTTCTTAAATCTTGAATCAGAATATTAACAGACATTCCATCACAAACGATATGATGTATATCGACAAATAAATATAATTTTTCCAAACCAGAAATTACGGCAACTCTTATCAATGGAGCTTTGGATAAATCAAAGGGTCTAATGAACTCTTCAAAACTTTGGGCTAATAACTGGTCATCTGTACATGTTATTGACTCTATGTTTAAATTAACATCAGATAATATTTTCTGTACAACTCCATCTTCTCCTAACTCAAAGTATGTACGTAATGCAGAATGCCTTGTAACCAATAAATTTAATGCAGTTTTTAATTGTTCTATTTGCACAGTTTCTCCAAGTTCAATCGCGTTACTTATATTCCTGCTCACATCATCATTATTAAGCAAATAACCAAAAAAGAGTCTTTCTTGGGCCGGAGATACAACATAATGATCTTTAACAGATGTCTTAGAGATAATCCCCTTCTCTAGTTTTTTCTTTTCATTGGCTATTTTATAGCCCATATCGGCAATCGTATTAGTTTCAAATATTTCGCGTAAACTTAGATCTATTGAAAAAACATTACGTATTTCATTGATTAATCGAATAGCTCTTATGGAATGTCCTCCTAAATCGAAAAAACTTGTTCTAACACTAATCTTATTAAAAGGAATCCCAAGAATTTTGGACCAAATATTAACTAAGTTATTTTCGATCTCATTTGAAGGTTCGATAAAATTATTTACCTCTAACGATGGACTAGGAAGATTTTTTTTATTTATTTTCCCATTTGGCAAGAGAGGTAAATTCTCTAAACGAATAAAGTGATAAGGAATCATGTAATCCGGTAGGAATGATAACAAATATCTTTTTAAAACTACATCTTCTATTTCTTTTTCAGAGATATAATACGCTAATAAATTTTGCTCATTATTATCTTCATTTGAAATAATCACTGCTTCTTTTATTCCTTCGTAATTCTCTAATTGACTTTTTATTTCCCCCAGTTCGATTCTATACCCTCGAATTTTTACTTGATCATCTACACGGCCAAGAAACTCGATATCTCCTTCTGGTAACCACCTCCCATAATCTCCTGTTCGATATAACGTTTTTTTCTTGTCCTTGGGATGTGATACAAACGTTCTAGAATTTAACTCATCATTATTTAAATACCCTCCTTCGGCTAAGCAATCTCCACCTATATATATTTCTCCAGGAATACCTATTGGTAACATCTCTTTTGCAGAATTTAATATCACAACTGAAGTGTTTGATATAGGTTTTCCTATTGGCAAGATGTAATTAGAATGTTTATTTTCTCCTTTTTTAAGGCTTTCTTTATTTACATTATAAAAAGTAACATCTGCTGCAACTTCTGATGATCCGTATAGATTAACAAGTTGGATATTTTCAAAATTTTCATAAAACTCTTGGGCAAGTTTATAAGGCAAATATTCTCCACTTGTAAACACTAGATTGAGTGAAAGTTCTTGTTCCTTTACAAGATTACTTTGTTTTGTTTCTAAAAGTGCTTTTAAATATGTAGGAACTACAGTAAGTCTGGTTACTTTATCTTTGGCTAAAGAAATATACATTTTTGAAACATCTAGAACTTCTTCTTCGTTGTATACTCTCAAAGTAATACCTCGCAATAATGGAGAGAACAACTCTACCACATGATCAACAAATCCTATATTCGTCTTTAAACAGTGAATTTCTGATGCCATCAAAGGGTATGTATCCCAACCCCAATGTAAGCGATTTAAAAGACCTTTATGAGTTCCTTTAATTCCCTTTGGTTGGCCTGTTGATCCAGAGGTATATATAACATATATATTATCTGAAATTTTAATCTTCGGATTTTCAGAACTAAAACTATTGATAGTTTCATTATCCGAATCATAAATATACCTAGGACATGGTGTATCAATATTTTTCTGCGTAAGTATAGATGAATTGCTTAACACCATGGTGGCATCACTATTTCTTAGCATATAAATTAATCGATCATTAGGATAATTAATTGGTAATGGTAAATACACTCCTCCTGCTTTTAAAATAGCAAAAACATTAATAATGAATTCAATAGATCGATCCATTAATACTCCAATAACATCATCAGGCTTAACACCTTTTGAAAGTAAGAAATGTGCTTGTTGATTTATTTTCTCATTCAGACTTTTATAGGTAATAGTATCTTTCTGATTAAAAACAGCTAATTGTTCAGGTTTAGAACTTACCAGAGTCTCGAATAAATCAATGATAGTCTTATCTCTTGAGTAATCTACAACGGTTGAATTAAAACTATCTAATAATAATCCTTCTTCTTTACTTAAAAGACTAATTTGTTGTATGGGCTGATCAACATCGGATATTATCTGATCTAATATTATTGATAGGTGATCCGTTAAACGATCTATAGTATCTTTTCTAAACCTGGCTTCATTATAATTAAAACTTATTTTTAACTCTTCTCCAGGTTCTAATACTATTGATAAATCATAATTCGTTTGCTCAAAAACATCTACTCCAGATACAGTATATCCTTCCTCCTTATCCTCGCTTGCTATCTGATCGGCTATAGGATAATTCTCAAAAACCATAACATGATCCAACAATGCTTTACCTAAACCACTATTTGACTGAATCTCGGTCAATGGGTCATAATGATGGGGCTCTCCTTCTAATGCTCTAGATTGTATTTCTTTCAACAAACCTCCGATAGTAGTCGCTACATCATAACTAATACGAACAGGAATCGTATTGATAAATAACCCAACCATAGTTTCTACTCCTTCCAAACTCGATGGACGACCTGAAACGACAGCACCAAAAACAACATCCTCTACATTGTTATAAATCCCTAACAAGATACCCCAAGCACTCTGTATTATCGTGTTTAATGTAACGCCCTTTGACTCTGATATACTTCGTAAAGAAACTACCTTGTCATTATCCAAAATCAATACGTTTGTTGCCAATTCAAAACCGTCTATACCAATGTAGTCTCGAGGGATGGTCGATAAACTACTATAACCTGATAAATAAGAATCCCAATAGGTAGTTGAACTCTCTCGAGTTGATAACCACGATATATAAGAAGAATAAGGTGCTACTGCCGGCAAATCTAGAGTCTTTCCTGATAAATAACCGTGATAAAACACATTAAAATCATTAACTAGAATACTTATACACCACCCATCCATCAAAATATGATGAAAACTCCAGATAATTTCATAATCATAATCTCCTAATTGATAAACTCCCACTCGCATCAAGGTACCTGAACTTAAATCAAACTTATTCGACCTATCCAATTCTAGATACTTTCTAACCACAGAAGATCTATTTGATAATAAAACTTCTTCTCGAACATCTCGATATTCGAATGCTCCTGATTGTTCTCTCAGAACAACCTGAAGATTAACATCATAACCCTCATGCAAAAAAACAGTTCGAAGAATATCATATCGAGATATCAAATCAGTATAACTCTTCTCAAATAGTGCTATATCTAATTCTCCTCCCAATCCATAACTGATTTGGTTAAAGTAATGATCCGCATTATTATCTAACAACCAATGAAATAACATTCCCTCTTGCATAGGAGATAATGGGTAGATATCTTCTATAGTATACTTTGATGCCAAATCATCTAACGCCGATATACTTAAATTTTTATAACTTAGGTCTGAAGGCGTTAAACTAACCTCTTCATAAGACAAACAATACGCTATAATAGATTCTAAATGCGTAACATAACTCTGCATAAAAATATCCATTTCTGATTGATCATAACGCGAACCACTATACAGTAAACTCATATGAAGTTGCCCCCCTGAGACCATACCTGAAACATCCCATTCATATTCTCGATCTTCATTAGAAGAATGTTCATCACCTACTGATTCCTTTGCAATTTTAAATACCTTACCACTAGTGTCAGTGTCAAACTGACCTAGGTAATTGAAACTAATCTGAGAACGTTCAACATCTTTTGATGTCGTAGAAGAATCCAAATACTTATACAACAAATAATCCATACCATTGTTTGGAATTCCTCTCAAACATTCCTTAACCGATTTGATAACTTCAGAAATACCACCTCCGTCAACCGATAACAATACTGGGTAAACACTAGTAAACCATCCTATAGTACGGCTAATATCTACATCAGACATAATGCTCTCTCGCCCGTGACCTTCCATATCTATACGTAAGGCTTCCTTACCATAATGATCATAAATACTTAATAAAAAACCAGAAAGTAATAGATCATTAATACGTGTATTGAATGATTTATGAACTTCTCCCAAAAGAGATTTTGTTAATGGTTTACTTAATGAAAAGCTAGAACGTAACTCTTCCGAAACCGTATTATTTCCTTCTGAATTGCCAACAGGGATAACCATACTTGGCATATTATCCAAATTTGACCAATAATTCTTAGAGCGAACATAAGGAGTACTATCTATATAATCCCGGAGCTCATTTGACCATAATTGAAATGAATCTGTTTTTAAGGGTAAGGATAATGGTAAACCGTCTTGCAATTGAGTATACAACATCTCGATATCCTCAAATAAAATACGCCACGATACACCATCTATAGCCAAATGATGAACCACAATTAATAACCGTACACCATCATCTAGTTTAAATAAACCTAAACCAAACATCTGACCAGAAGTTAAATCTATATTTCTCTGTATATTATTACATAATTCTAATAAACGAGAAATACTATCATCAATACCTTGTAAATCAAAATTTAAAACAGGAATATCGGCTATAGAACCTGTATTGTATTGTAAAACTCCTGTCTCAGAAAAATCATAACGCATACGTAAAACATCATGATGATCTGATAAAAATCTAAAAATCGTATTTACTTCCTCTTCTCCTATATCAGATGGAAAGTCCAATAAAACGGATTGATTATAATGTGAAGGTTTTAATAAATTTCTTTCAAAAAAATGTGCTTGAATACCTGTTAACCCAACAGCTCCAGAAATCAAAGATTGGTCTGAAAAACTCATTTTTTTCTTAATTATAGTAGATAATTCTTTAATAGTAGGGTTATTGAACACTTCTTGAATAGATAAATCATATCCTTCATGTTTCATTCTAGAACATACTTGAATTGATCTTATAGAGTCTCCCCCTATGGCAAAGAAATCATCAGTTATACCTACTTGTTCTATACCTAAAACTTTGGACCAAACATCGGTCAATAATTTTTGTTCCTCTGTTTGGGGAGCAACATAATTTTCATTTTCTGTAAATTCTGGATCAGGTAATGCCTTATGATCTATCTTACCACTACGAGTTAATGGTAACGTCTCTAACTGAA
>CANLEM010000013.1 GCA_947489685.1 uncultured Aquimarina sp.
TTTTCATATGATCAGAGTAGGGAATATTGGTCTGGTTTATCAGAGAGTTCGAGTGTTTCACTTTTGATTAGTGATCCGAAGGGTAGTAATCGAGTTGGAGATGAGTCACGCAGTGTTTTTTCATTGAGTAGTTCTTTAACCAAGGATTTATTAGGTTCGATTCATGTAGCATTTACTACTCAGATCAATGATATTTTGTTGGCAGGATTGTTTTTGAGTTTTAGAGATCACTATGGTGAAGGTTCGTTACGTATTGACATGGAGGGTCATGGTCGGGAGGAGGTTATAGCCGGTGTAGATATTAGTCGTACGGTAGGCTGGTTTACTAGCATTTATCCAATATTGTTATCCGTTGATGAAGACAATAAGGATTTATCTGTAGTTATCAAATCGGTTAAGGAGTGTTTGCGAGGAGTTCCAAACAATGGCTTTGATTATTTACTGTATAGGTATTTAGATACTTCCGTTGCGATAGAAGGAGTTGAAGGTTCTCAGATTAGTTTTAATTACTTGGGTCAGTTTGATAGTGATACAAGAGATAAGGTCTTTGAGATAGCCAAGGAACCGGTAGGTGATGAGCATGCTTCTACCCAGGATCGTGAGTATGAATGGGATATTTCTGGTATGGTTTCAGCAGGTCAGCTTCATATGAGTTTAGTTTATAGTGGATTGCGTCATGATGCTTCGAAGGTAGATAGTTTTATGCAGAGCTATGCATCACATTTAGAGTCTATCATAGGGTATTGTTTGTCTTATGAGGGGGTTGGTTTAACGCCTTCGGATCTAAGTTATAAGGGTTTAAGTATATCTGGATTAGATGATTTAGCATCGAGATATGCTATTGAAGATGTTTACCCGTTATCTCCTATGCAAGAAGGGATGTTGTTTCATTGGTTGTTGGATAAAGATTCGGATCATTACTTTAACCAGGTGAGTTATGGATTAGTAGGGGAATTGGATATCGCATTATTTGAGAAGAGTTATGAAGCTTTGATCTCTCGTTATGCTATTCTTCGTACTATTTTCTTGCATGAGGGTTATGAAGTTAACCTTCAGGTTGTTCTGAAAGAGCAAATGGGAGCATTTGAGTATAGAGATGTTCGAGAAGAGGTTTTATCATCCGATAGACCTTCTGTAGTTGCTAAGTACTTAGCGTTAGATCGGTCAAATAAGTTTGATTTAACTTCCGATGCTTTGATGCGAGTAGGAGTTTATCACTTGGGAGATAAAGATTATGAGATTATCTGGAGTTTTCATCATATTTTGATGGATGGCTGGTGTATGAGTATTTTGGTTCAAGATTTTAATGTGTTTTATCAAGGTTATTTATCGGGGCAGACGTTAGCGTTACCTTCAGTAGTTCCTTATTCTTCCTATATCTCTTGGTTATCTACTCGAGAGCGTTCAGAGAACTACTGGGATTCATATTTATCGGGTTATAATAGTTTATCGACTATTCCTAGAGATCATATTGGAGAGGATAGTTTTGAATTATCGATCGAGGAATTGCTTTTGAATAAAGATAAGGTTGTTTCATTACAAGGGATATCGGAGCGACAGGGTGTTACCTTAAACACGATTATACAGAGTGCTTGGGGTATTTTGTTAGGGATTTATAACAATGTAGAGGATGTTGTTTTTGGGGCAGTTGTTTCTGGTCGTCCATCGAGCTTGGAAGGAGTAGAGCGTATGGTTGGGTTATTTATCAATACGATTCCAGTTCGTATTAGTTATGATGGATCGACTACTCTTGGTAGTTTATTGAAAGAAGTACAAAGCCGAGCATTAGAGGGAGAGGCTTATCATTATGACCCATTGACCGAGATTCAATCAAATAGTGGATTGGGTAAGGCATTATTGGATCATATTATGGTTTTTGAGAATTATCCTATAGCTGAGGAGTTGGTAGATCATGATAATCAAGAGGGATATCGTGTATCTAGAGTTGATGTTTTTGAACAAACGAACTATGATTTATCGATAATATTAGAACCGGCAGAGGAGTTACGGATCAGTTTTCAATACAATAGCAATAGTTTTGATAAAGATACTATAACTCGTTTATCAACTCATTTATCTATGATATTGGATCAGATGATATCCAATATTAATCAACCGATACATCAGATCAATCTTTTAGGTAAAGAGGAGTCGTTGTTGTTAGACAATTTTAATGCCACTACGGTTGATTATCCAAAGGATAAGACGATTATAGACTTGTTTGAATCGCAAGTAAAAGCAAACCCTAATGGGATAGCAGTACGATATACAGGGGGTAGTATTACTTATGAAACATTAAGAATTAAGTCTAATCAAATAGCAGATTATCTAGAGAACGAATTAGGTGTAAAGAAAGGAGATCTTGTTGGATTATTGATTGATAGAGAAGCAGATTTGATTCCCTTGATTTTCGGAATCATGAAGTCAGGAGGAGTTTACCTGCCATTATCAATAGAACAACCATTGGATCGTATACGCTCTATAGTTTCGGATTCGGGCTTAGGAGTATTAATTGGTCATGAAAATCATATTGATGCTTCTGTTTTAGGCAAGGATATAGCGTTTTTAGATATTGCAGAATTAGATGAGAAGATAAAGAACCTGGATAAGGAATATTCGCGAGATGTTATTGGTTCAGATTTGGCTTATGTAATTTATACCTCAGGTAGTACAGGTCAACCCAAGGGAGTTATGATAGAGCATCATTCGATAGTAAATCGTTTGTTATGGATGCAAAGTAAATTTCCATTGACTATTGATGATGTATTGCTTCAAAAAACACCATTAGTCTTTGATGTATCTATATGGGAGTTATTTTGGTGGTCGATCAGCGGAGCAAGCCTTTATTTACTACCTCCAGGGGGAGAGAAGGATCCACGAATGATTATTGATACCATTGAGACTAATGAAGTAACGGTGATTCATTTTGTTCCTTCGATGTTGAGTGTTTTTCTTTCAGATTTAGGTGTGTCAGATATGATTAAGTTACAAAGCTTACGACAGGTTTTTTCGAGTGGAGAGGCATTAAGTATCGACCATGTTTTTAATTTTAGAGACACACTACATAATACTAATAATACGGAACTTATTAATTTATATGGTCCTACAGAGGCTACAGTAGATGTTTCTTATTATGAGTGTGATTTTAAAGAATCCGATATCCGAATTCCTATAGGTAAGCCTATTGATAATACCTCCTTTTATGTAATCGATAAGTTTGGTCATTTATGTCCAATAGGAGTAGTAGGAGAGTTATGTATAGGAGGAGCAGGAGTAAGTATAGGATATTTGAATAATGAAGAGTTAACTCATGAGAAGTTTATTGATAACCCTTATAGAACAGGTGAGAAAATGTATCGTACCGGAGATTTATGCAGGTGGTTAGCAGATGGTAGTATAGATTTTTTAGGTAGAAAAGATTCTCAGATTAAATTACGTGGTTATCGTATAGAATTGGGAGAAATCGAGCATCAATTGTTGAGATATGAGGGAGTAGAAGAAGTCGTTGTATTGTTAGGTGATGATAATGAATCAGATAGATATTTGGTTGGTTATTATGTGTCAAAAGAAGAGATATTGACCTCAGATCTAAGAGATCATCTATTAGAGACATTGCCAGAGTATATGGTACCTACGTATTACGTTCGTATGGAATCGATTCCATTAACAATCAATGGTAAAATTGCCCGTAAATCCTTACCAAATCCAGAGATCACCTACGATTATGTACCTCCTTCAAATGAGGTAGAACAAATCATAATTCAGATGAGTAGCGAATTACTTAGAATAGAAGAAGGTTTAATAAGTGCAACTGCTAACTTTTTTGAATTAGGAGGCAACTCTATTACTGCGATAAGACTGATAAGCAAGGTTAATAAACATTTTAATACCAACCTGAAACTTACCCATTTTTATCAAAAAGCAGATCTAAACCTTTTAGCAGAACACATACTTATTAATAAACAAATTGAAGTTTCAGAGGAAAATATAGAGGATATTGTAAAAATCAAGCTATAAAAATATCTCAATAAACAAATACTTCAAAACATTATTAAAAACACACATTGTGTTTAGAAATTAATGCTTCACTAAATATTAAGAATAAAAATCAACATCAAATAAATTATAACAAATAATAAAATGAAAGATATATCTCAATTTTTGTTAAATCTTAGAAAAGATAAAAACATCTCAATAGCTGTTGATAAAGACGAGTTAATTGTTGTAGGGGACAAAAAAAATCTTAGTCTAGAATTAAGGGAAGAAATTAAATCAAAGAAAAAAGAAATCATAAAGTATTTAGAGTTTCAAAATGGAAACATAGATATTCAAATACCGCAAGCTCCAGAAAAAGAGCGTTATGCTTTGTCCTCAATACAGAAACGGATTTATTTTGAAAAAACACTAGATGATACATCTATAGCATATAATATACCTAATGTTTTAAAATTATTTGGGAAACTAGATTTTAAAAAATTTGAACAAGCTTTTACTCAAATAATCAATAGACACGAAATCTTAAGAACTTCATTTAAAAGCGTAGAAGGAGAAATTTTTCAGAAAATACATGCTAAAATTGATTTTGAAATTGACATTAGAAAAACTAAAAAGCCTGCACATTCTATAGTTAAGTCATTTATTCAACCTTTTGATTTAAATACCACTCCACTTTTTCGGATCGGTTTATTTGAATTAGATAAAGAAGAATATTTACTAATATTTGATATTCATCATATTATAACAGATGGAATATCCAGCGCATTGTTGATTAAAGAGTTTGTGAAAATTTATAATGACGAAAAACTAACACAACCTAAACTTCAATACAAGGATTACTCAGAGTGGCAACAGAGTGACCAACATATAAAGGTGATAGAAGAACAAAAGAATTTTTGGAAAGAAATATACAACGAAAAGCCTGTTACTCTTCAATTACCTCTTGATCATTCCAGATCATCACTAAATAATTATGAAGCAGACAAAGTCAATTTTACTATTAAGAAAAAGGAAGCTAATACTCTTAAAAAAATGGGAGATGACCTTTCGGCAACTACTTTTACCATACTATTAAGTGTATATTACATTGTATTGAATAAATTCTGTAATCAAGATGATGTTGTAATAGGAACCGTTTCTTCGGGAAGATTAGGTGATAAGTTAGAAGGTATATTAGGTGCATTTGTTAATACGTTGCCTTTAAGAAATTTCCCTAAAGGAGAACTAAATTTCCGAGATTTTTTAAATGAGGTTAAGAAAAATGTAGCACTATCATTTGATAATGAAATGTACCAATTCGATCAATTAGTTAATGATTTAAATATATCTCGTGAAGCAAACCGTAATCCTCTTTTTGATGTTTTTTTTACTCATAATAACTATGATGAGACGGCATTAGAAATTCCTGGGGTATCCATAAGACCATATGGAGAAGGAATTACGAAAACGATATTTGATATTGAATTAGTTTCTAATGAAACAAAGAATGAAATTTTCTTATCATTTTTATTCAATAAAAGCCTATTTAATAAGGACACGATAGAAAGATTTGGTCAAGCTTTTATTACAGTTTTGGATCAAGTAACTCAGGATTATGACAAAAAAATATTTGATCTAGATGTGTTATCAGTGTCCGAAAGAAAAACGATTCTGTCCCAGTTTAATGATACCGAATATTCATATTCAAAAGAATCTACAATTATTGACTTTTTTGAAGAACAAGCAAAAATAAATCCAGACAATACATATGTAATATGTGATAATACTACAATAACATATGGAGAACTTGCTGATAGATCTAAAAAAGTTGCATTATATCTTAGAGATATTGCAGGGGTTGAAAAAGGAGACTTTATAGGTCTGTTAATGGATAGAGAGGAAGAGCTTATACCTTGTATTCTTGGGATTATGAAAGCAGGAGGAGTATATGTGCCATTGTCTACTTCTCATCCCGATGAACGGTTAAATACAATTATTTTAGATACAGGATTCAAATCTATCATTACTCGTAGTGTCTACTTAAAAGACAAAAAAATCGATTCGGATTCTATAATCCTAGATTTAGACAAGGTAGGAAATGAAATTAGTACTCATCTATCCAACGAAGCACTAATACTTCCCAAAGGAAATGATTTGGCTTACATGATTTATACTTCTGGATCAACAGGAAAACCTAAGGGAGTTATGATTAAACATCATTCGGTTGTAAATAGATTACTTTGGATGCAAGATAAATATAAACTTAATCATGAAGATATACTGATACAAAAAACTCCTTTAGTATTCGATGTATCGATTTGGGAATTATTTTTAGGAGGGTTATCAGGTGCAGGCCTATATATTCTTCCCCAGGGAGAAGAAAAAGACCCAGTTAAAATTATAAATGCAATAGAGAAATACAAAGTTACCACTATTCATTTCGTTCCTTCAATGTTAAGTGTTTTCCTTGACTTCGCTTCAAATAATTCTAGTAAGCTCAAATCAGTGTCTAAAGTATTTGTAAGTGGAGAAGCTTTAGAGGTTCATCATGTGAATCGTTTTTCAAAGATTTTAAATACTCCTAATAAGACACGTTTAATAAACTTGTATGGACCAACCGAAGCCACAGTAGATGTATCATACTATGAATGTGATTTTAATAAAATACCTAATACTATTCCTATCGGAAAACCGATATTTAATACAAAGTTGTACGTAGTTGATCAAAATAACTCTCTATTGCCTATTGGTGCTATTGGAGAATTGGTTATTGCAGGTGCGGGCCTATCATCGGGATATTTTAATAGACCCAAATTAACGGCTAGTAAATTTGTTCCAAATACAATAGATGATGAAGAACTACTTTATAAAACTGGGGACTTAGTATGTTGGGATTCTGATGGTAATTTGAAATTTTTCGGAAGAAATGATAGCCAAGTTAAGATTAACGGAAATCGAATAGAATTAAAAGAAATTGAGAAAGTTCTACTTGATTTTGATTTATTAAAAGAAGTCGCAGTTACCCTAAATCACAATAAGCTTTTGGTCGCACATTATGTTTCAAATAATGACGTCAATCATGAAGAACTTGAATTTTATCTTCGGTCTAGATTACCCGAATATATGATTCCTAATTATTTTATGAGTCATGCTCAAATGCCACTTACTCAAAATGGAAAACTAAATAGAAGATATTTATCAGAACTTGAAGTCGAGGTTCAATTGCAACATGTTCCTCCAACAAATGAGTTGGAAAAGAACTTGGTGACAATTTGGGTAAATGTTTTAGAGGTCTCAGGAATCGGAATTACAGATGACTATTTTGGTTTAGGAGGAGATTCAATTAAAGCCATAAAACTTATTTATGAAATTAATAAAAACTTAGGATTGTCTCTAAAATTAGGAGATTTATATCAATACAGAAATATAAAATCGTTAAGTGGCTTATTAGAAAAAGAATCAGATAAGGATAAGGAGTTATATCAGGCAGCTAAAGATGAAATAGAAATTTTTCAAGAATCTTATAGGAAAGAATATGGCATAAAAGAAGAATATGAAGCTGTATACCCTATGAGTGGAATCGAAAAAGGGATGATCTTCTATACAATGCTTAAAGATAAAGAAGAGAAGTTTTTCGATAACATTTTGTATCACGAACAGAATTTTTATGAAATTCCTTATAAAGATTTTGACCTAGAGGTCTTAAAGAAAGCTTTACTTCTTTTGACAATGAAACATGATTCTCTGAGGAAAATATATGATGTTGATAATTTTGCACATATTATTCTAAAAACCATTGAACCTGAAGTAGAATATGTTGATTTATCAAACTATTCAAAAGAAAGGCAGGAAGAGATTTGGCAAGAAAAAATAAAACAAGGTAGATTAAGAGCTTCAGGAAACTCGTTTGAGTTACTTTGGCACATGACATTTTTAAAATTGTCAGACAATTTCCATTACCTTCTTTTTGATATGCATCATTCTGTATTTGATGGATGGAGTTTACATGCTTTTCTAACAGAATTAAATAATACGTATTTAAAATTGTTAGATTCAACTAGCTTTATTCCTGAAAAAATTAAATGTGCCTATAAAGATCATATAACTCACGAATTAATGGATTCAAATGATCCATCACATATTACTTATTGGAAAGATGAATTAGAAAATTATAGACGATTTCATTTTACAAAATTATCAGATAATCATAAGTTCATATCTAAGTATTTTGATGTAGATCCAGGTTTAAAAAAGGAACTCGAATTATTGGCTGTAAAATTGAATACCACGATAAAAGATATTTGCTTTTCTGCATTTAGTTATACGATGGGTATGATGCAATATGAAGATGATTTTACTGTCGGGTATTCTACTAACAATAGACCTTTGATTGAGGATGGAGACAAAATTTTGGGGTGTTTTATAAATCAAATTCCTTTCCGTGTTCAGCTTCCTAAAGATGGTAGTTGGGGGGATTTTATTAAAACTATGGCTAACAAAAATAGAAAGCTTAAACCCCATGAGAGAATGCCATTTTACAAAATCTTGGAATTAATAGATGAGGAGCATTCTGGAGAATGGGAAAACCCTGTTTTTGATCTTGCATTTAATTATATTGATTTTTGGGTAGTAGGAGATCTTATAAAGCCATCTGATATAAGTACAGAAAACCCATACTTTTGGCACGATGGAAATGATGTAAATCAAAATACTTTGTTTGATTTTCATGTAAAGACTACCTTAAATAGGTTTGAAGTTGTTATGGAGTATTCGACAACGATTTTGAATGCTGAGATGGTTAATACTATTTTTGACTGCTTTATGGCTGTACTTGATCAATTTCTTAATGAAACTGAAGCTCCAATAAATAAAGATGTAATATTAAACAAAGTAGAAAAAGCATCTATTCCAAAAGATTTCAATTCGACCAGGGTTGATTATGGCTCGGGTACTTTTTTAGATTTATTTAAGACTCATGTACAAGATCATAGTTCTAAAGAGGCATTGCGCTTTGAGGAAGAAGTTTTGAGTTATTCTGCTTTAGATGCTCGTGCTACTGTTTTAGCGTCTGATTTGTTATCGTTAGGACTAGAGAAGGGTAGTATTGTAGGTATTATGCTACCTCGTAGTATTGATTTTTTGGTTAGTGTTTTAGGGATTTTAAAAGCGGGTTGTGCTTTTTTACCTATAGATACGATTTATCCATTATCACGAAAGTCTCATATGATTAGTAACAGTGGTATGAGTGTTCTTATTTCTACAGATGCTTTATTATCATCAGATTCTTCGTTATTGGCAGATTCTAAGGTTACTTGTTTAAGTCTTACTAATTTAGGAGCTGTTTCT
>CANLEM010000014.1 GCA_947489685.1 uncultured Aquimarina sp.
GAGGAACATTTATTGGTTGAAGTTTGGTCAGCGGTATTGGGTATTGATAGTATTGGAGTTACGGATGATTTTTTTGCTATAGGAGGAGATTCTATTCGTTCGATCCAGATTTGTTCCAGAGCACGACGAGAAGGATATGCTTTAACTGTAAAAGATATTCTTACGCATAAAACCATAAGATCTATCGCGAAACATTTGCAGGCAAAAACAACTGAAGATCGTCAAGAGGTAAATAAGAATAAGATAAAAGATTATTTTAACGAAATTAAAGAAAAATTCTACTTTAATAACCCAAGCCAAGAAAATGATAATATAATAGATGTATTTCCAAATAGTGATATACAACGAGGTATGTTGTTTCATTCATTAAAGGAAAGTGAAATGTATCATGACCAAATGATAGATATTGTAGAATTAAAAGATTTTAAATTGAATTTATTTTTAAAATCACTTCAATTAATGGTCGAAAAACATGCTATTTTAAGAACAAGTTTTTTATTGAATCAAGATGAAAACGAATTCTTACAATTGGTTCATAAAACTATTCCGATCGATTTTTCTCATCAAGATATTTCTGATTTTACAACCCAAGAACAAAATGATATTATTAAAAAAGATTTTGATGCAGATCTTAAAGCATCATTTGAAATTAGTAATCTAGGGTTATGGAGGTATAAAGTATATGCTTTGGGCCAAGACTTTTATGCAATGTGCTTTATCTTTCATCATGCAATAATTGATGGATGGAGTCGAGCATCTCTCAATACAGAATTAAAAAACACGTATTTAAAATTAAAAACTGATGCCGATTTTGTTCCTAAGACATTAAAAAGTAGTTATAAAGATTATGTTATTGAACAAAACTTAAATCACAAATCAGAAAAAACAAGAGAGTTTTGGATTAATGAGCTTGCAGGGTATTCCAGATTTTCATTTCCAGGTAAATCTACCATTTCCGAATTTAATACTCAAGGAGGTTTTTTCCCGAGAGAATTCTACAATGAATTATCCTCTAGAGCAAGAGAGCATAAAGTAAGTATACGAGCTATTTGTTACTCTGCTTTTCTTTATACATTAAATATGTTTTCGCATTCTAATGATATTACAAGTGGTCTTATTACCAATAAAAGACCAGAAGGAGAGGATGGAGATAAAATTCTAGGATGCTTTTTAAATACAATTCCTTTTAGGTTTTCAATCACAGATAATATTGCATGGGATGAATTTGTGAAAAGCATTCAGAAAAAACTAGATAATTTAGATCAGTTTGCTCATTTTTCATTATTTCAAATTATGAAAGCTATTGGAGAAAAAACTTCAACAGAAAACCCTATTGTAGATGTAAACTTTAGTTATGTCAATTTTCATGTATATGATAAAATGATAAAAGAATCAGGGATTTTGGATTATGAGAAAATCAATAAGATTGAACAATTTCGAGAAATGAGCTATGAACGAACAAATGCTAATTTCGAATTTGTAATTAACTCTACTAACGAAGTATTGTCCTATAACGTTTCTTATAATACCTCTTTTATAGATGATGATTCTGTTTCTAAATTCAAAAATTGCTATGAAAAAGTATTAAAAGAAATTGTAGCAAATCCATCATCAAAGTCAAGTAAGGAACAGTTTGTTGAAAAAGAGCTACTGCTGAAACAATTTAATTCGACTACTGTAGACTATAAGATTACTACCATAGTTGATTTATTTGAAAAACAGGCTTTGCTTTATCCTGATCGTATTGCGGTAAGTTATGAAGGTAATGAGTATACTTATAAGGAGTTGAATGAGAAATCAAATCAATTGGCTCGACATTTACTATCATTAGGTGTTGTTAACGGTAGTATTGTAGGGCTTTTATTAGATCGTTCTGTAGAGATGATCGTAGGGATTTTAGGCGTTTTAAAATCAGGAGCGGGATACTTACCTATAGATTCAGGATTACCAATAGGTAGAATAGAGTATATGCTAGATCAAAGTAGCTCTACTTTATTATTGGCAGACTCAGAATATTTAGAGAGATTTTCGGCCTATCTTCCAGTTAAGGATATACACTCAGAATTATTATATCAGGGTAGTAAAGAAAACTTAGATAGATCCATTGCAGTTGATGATTTGGCTTACTGCATATTTACATCTGGTTCTACAGGCCTTCCTAAAGGAGTGACGATGAGTCATAAGAGTGTTGTAAATCTGATTCATGGATTACATGATCGAGTATATAAAGATTTAGAAACATCTGCTTTACGTGTTGGATTGTTGGCATCATATTCTTTTGATGCTTCGGTTCAACAGATTTTTGGAGCTTTATTGCAAGGTCATAGCCTTTACATCTGTAGTGATGCAGATAGAAAAGATGGAGGGTTGTTATTGGATTTTTATAACAGAAATGAGATAGAAGTTTCTGATGGTACACCTACACATCTACGCATATTGTTAAGTTCTTTGGACGCAGATTCTCGTTTACAATATTTACGTAAGTGGATGTTGGCAGGCGAAGTATTATCAAAAGAACTGGTTAAGAACTTTTATAAGTACCATGATGAATCTCAGGTTAGGATGTATAATATTTATGGGCCTACCGAGACTTGTGTAGATTCGACCAGTTACGAGATTGATTTGTCTAGTTTAGATGATTATACGACTATTCCTATCGGAAAACCATTGGATAATGAACGTATTTATATTACTGATAGTGTTGGTAATTTGGTTCCTGTAGGAGTTACTGGAGAGTTATGTATAGCCGGAGATGGTTTGGCTCATGGTTATATAGGTGATACAGAATTGACCTCTAAGAAATTCAGGAAGGATTGGTTGTCGTACGAGGATCGCGTATATCGTACAGGAGATTTGGGTCGTTGGTTACCTGATGGTAATATTGAATATCAAGGCCGTGAGGATTCACAGATCAAGTTACGAGGTTATCGTATAGAATTAGGAGAGATAGAAGGACAATTATTAGAGCATCAATTAGTACAAGAAGCAATAGTTGTACTAAAAGATCAAGGAGAGGGCAATGCAAATTTAATCGCTTATGTTGTTTGTCCCACTGATACAGATACGATCAAGCCGTCAACGTTACGTTCTCATTTACTTGAAGCGTTACCAGAATATATGATTCCTGTACATTATGTACAGTTAGAAACGTTACCATTAACCCGTAGTGGTAAGATAGATCATAACGCATTACCTGAGCCAGAATTTACAGAAGGTATTGGGAATGCAGTACCTCAGACGGATGTCGAGATTGATTTGGCCAAAATATGGGGTAAAGTGTTAAACTTAGACCCCACAACATTTAATATTGATCAATCATTTTTCGATTACGGGGGAGACTCACTGAGCATATTGATGATAGCTAGCCTTGTCTTTAAGAAATTCAACGTTAAAATACCTATTATGGAAATGTTTGATAAACCATCGATTAAAGAACAAGCAGAAATAATTGAGGCGGTGAGTAAAATTAAAAGCGAAAAAGAAGACGACCAAGATTTAAAAGAAGTAGTAATTTAAATAAGCATTTTATTTATAATAGAGTCATTTATGGAAACAACAGAATATTATTTAAAGCCTAATGTAGTCATAGAACCACTAGTAGATAATTGGTATGCATGGTCACATTTGATTCCTCCTGTTACCTATGGTCTTAATATAATAAAAAGGCACGTTGAAATAATGAATTCTTATATCCTAGCTCCTAATTTGCATATGGAAGCTGTTAAAAACCCAAGATTTTTGGGAGGACCTTTTATAGATTATGAAAGTGATAGAAGTGAGGAAATAAAGAATTTATTAGAAAATACACTAAAGAAAAGAGAAAAATTGATATCATTTTCTAATGCGATTTCAGAATTAGATGATTTATTGCTTAATGAAGCAAAGGGTTATTCTATGGAACCATTATATGATAAAATCCCAACAATTCTTAAAGGGTATGTAGAGTTAATATATGATCTTCATAATAATCCTAGCTTTAAGTTTTTCGAATCTCTCTTGTATAAAAGTGAATTTTATGACAAAAATTCTCAAAGTATTGCTCTATGGTTAACGAGTAATGATGAAAGACCATTTTGTCTTAGTACACCACGAATAGATTCGCCAGACGTGTTGAGTTTAAATGTTCCTTTCGAGAGTGAGGTAATAGATAAAATAAGTATGATGAGGAGAAAACCTGCCTCAATTCAGCAGATTACAGAATTGTTAAACATTGATTCAAATTCTAAATTTTTCAATGAATTTTTTACAACAGAACCTTTAACCAATTATAAAAGTTATGACGGAGAAAAGGTGAGAATGAGATATTTTGGACATGCTTGTGTACTTTTAGAAACTTCGAATATTAGCATATTAGTCGATCCAATTATTAGTTATTATGGTTATCAAACTGATGTCGATAGGTTTTCGGATGTTGATCTCCCTGACACAATAGATTATGTTTTGATTACGCATAATCATCAGGATCATATACTTTTGGAAACTTTATTACCGTTAAGACATAGGATTAAGAATCTGGTTGTTCCTAAAACTAAAGCTGGTTCATTACAAGATCCCGCTTTAAGTTTAATGTTTAAAACAATAGGTTTTAAAAATGTTGTAGAGATTGATGACCTTGAATCTATAGAGTTTCATGATTGTACTATTACTGGTGTACCTTTTATAGGGGAGCATTGTGATTTAGATGTTAGATCTAAAATTTGTCATCATATTCAAATTGAAAATTTTAGCTTGTTATTTTTGGCTGACTCTTGCAATATAGATACAATGCTTTACCATCATGTACAAAGAGAAATTGGAGATGTAGATGTTGTGTTTTTAGGAATGGAATGTGATGGAGCACCACTGAGTTGGTTATATGGCCCTTTATTGAATGACCGCTTAGAGAGAGACAAGGATTATTCAAGAACTATTTCGGGGTCTAATTATGAGCAAGCTCAAAAATTAGTAAATATTTTTAACCCTAAAGAGCTTTATGTTTATGCTATGGGCCAGGAACCTTGGATAAAGTTTATAAGTACAAAGGAGTATACCGATGAATCAACACCCATAATAGAATCAAATAAATTGCTTGACGAATGTAAATCAAAAGGTATTACGGCAGAAAGATTATTTGGAGAAAAAGAGCTTTTTTACGATAAGAAACTTAAGCTTCATATGTAATGTCTTGAGAGAATATAACAACAATATTGATTATTAAAGCAAATCATCAATTCACAATATTCAGTTCCTAAATTACCGAATATAACCTTTTATAATTTTAAGCACACTTCCTATTTATTCTACATATAGGAAATTGGTAGCATACAATTATTCTTTTTTAAGATTATTAAACTATAACAGATGAAAATAGAAAAATTCATTAAAACGCTTGAAGAGCGTGGGATATCTATATCTATTAATGATGAAAATGACCTCAAATTAATAGCTAAACAAGAGTTATTGAACAATGAGGTTATCTCAGAAATTAAATCTAGAAAAAGCGAAATTCTGAATTTTTACAAAAGTTTAGGGATAGACACCCCATTTCAAAAAATATCTCCAGTTGCTAGTAAAGATTACTATAAGTTATCATCTGCTCAGAAAAGGTTTTATTTTATTTACAGTTTTGATAAATTATCGTTGGCATATAATATGCCAAAAATAGTTAGAATCGATGGTAAATTAAATAAAGAAAAAGTAGAAAGGGTTTTTAAACAACTGATAGATCGGCATGAGAGTTTTCGAACTTCATTCCTTACGGTGAATGAAATTGTTGTTCAAAAAATAATCTCTGATGTTGATTTTAAATTAGAATTTTTTGAATCTTCTGAATCAAATATTAATCAAATTATACAAGGATTTATTAGACCTTTTGATCTAGAGAAAGCTCCTTTACTTAGAGCAGGTTTGATTCGTCTATCTGAAGATCACCATATTTTAATGGTCGATTTTCATCATATAGTAGCCGATGGAGTGTCTTATGGTATTTTGATTAAAGACTTTATAGCTATTTACAAAGATTTAAATCTACCAGAGTTGCGATTAAGTTATAAAGACTATGCAGAATGGCAGCAAAGTGATGAATATCAAAAACGGTTATCAAATCAACGGGATTTTTGGATGAATCAATTCCATGATGAGATTAGCGTTTTAGATCTTCCAACGGATTACACTAGACCTTTGTTTAAAAGTAATAAAGGAAAAAACATTTCCTTTTCCTTAACCAAAGAACAAACCAAGGAATTAAAAGCAATTGGTTATGGTGCTGGGTCAACTATGTTTATGACCTTATTATCTGCGTTTACAATTTTACTTAATAAATTAAGTAATCAGGAAGATATTATTATAGGCACACAAGTTTCGGGTAGAGATCATGCTGATTTGGAAGACTTAATGGGTGTTTTCTTAAATGCTATACCATTACGTAATCATGTCAAAGGAGATTTGAGTTTTATTGATTTTTTAAGAGAGGTTAAACAAAATAGTTTACTATGCTTTAATAATCAATCGTTTCCATATGAAACATTAATAGAAGAGTTGAAACTTGTTAGAGATGCCAGTAGAAATCCTTTATTTGATGTAATGTTTTTATATGAGAATATAAATATTGAGGATCTTATTTTACCAGGTTTATCTATTTCTTCTATGGATAATCAGCATGAGATATCTAAAGTAGATTTAAGGTTAAATGGAGGAGAGGATAACGATCAAGTATATTTAAATTTTGAATATTCTACGGATTTGTTTGATTCCAGTACAATAGAGCGTTTTATTAGGTATTTCAAGCATATAGTTTCTTCTGTTATTGTAAACCCTAATATCCTACTCTCGGATATTCAGATTTTACCTAGTGAAGAATCATCCATAATTCTACAGGATTTTATAGGTTCTTCTTTGGAGTATCCAGAAGATAAAACCATAGTTAATTTATTTGAACAACAGGC
>CANLEM010000015.1 GCA_947489685.1 uncultured Aquimarina sp.
GGTGATATGGGTAGATGGTTATCAGATGGTAACATTGAGTTTTTAGGACGAAAGGACTCTCAGGTTAAGTTACGCGGTTATCGTATTGAGTTGGGAGAGATCGAACAACAGCTATTGGGATATGAAGGGATATCCGAATCGATTGTTCAATTAAAGAATACTGATGATGTTAGCTATTTAGTAGGTTATTATGTCAGTGAAGAGGAGTTGTCTTCTAGTGCTATAGCATCTTATTTATCTGGAGTATTACCAGAATATATGATTCCTAAGCATTATATCTCTCTAGATCATATTCCATTAACCAGTAATGGTAAATTAGATTATAAAGCATTACCTGATCTGGATTTCATGGAGGCAGATGATTATGTGGCGCCTCAGACAGTCGAGGAACATTTATTAGTAAATATTTGGTCAGCGGTATTGGGTATTGATAGTATTGGAGTTACGGATGATTTTTTTGCTATAGGAGGAGATTCTATTCGTTCGATTCAGATTTGTTCGAGAGCACGACGAGAAGGATATGCTTTAACTGTAAAAGATATTCTTACGCATAAAACGATAGCTTCTCTTTCAAAGTTATTAAAGGATCAGCAGGTGTCGATAGTAGATACAGATCAATCGTTAGTTACCGGAGGAGTTGGTTTAACTGGAATTCAGCACGATTTTGTTTTTCGTGATTTAAAAGATAAAGGGCATTATAATCAATCTGTTTTATTGAATTTTCCGGCCGGTATTAGTAAAGAAGAAGTAGCTACGATTTTCAGATTTCTATCCGATCATCACGATGCTTTACGTATGCGTTATGCTTTTTCATCGTCATCATCAGATGTTCAGTATAATGAAGGTTCTTTGGATACTATTCCTATTGTTACTTCAGATTTACGATCCGACAAGGATTGGTTTTCTGTTTTACTGAAATTATGTAATGAGGTACAGTGTAGTATTGATTTGTCTGTTGCTCCGATGTTTCGCTTAGGTTTATTTGATGTGCCGGATGGTTCTCGATTATTGATTGTTATTCATCATTTGGTTATAGATGGGATATCGTGGCGTATTTTGTTTGAGGATATCGAGACCTTGTATAGTCAATTACGCGAAGGTACAGCACTATCCTTACCCTTAAAGACGAACTCATTTCAATTATGGTCTAATAGTTTACAGGAGTATCTGGATAGTTTTTCATATGGTCAGAGTAGGGAGTATTGGTCTGATTTTTCAGAGATTTCGAGTGTTTCACTTTCGGTTAGTGATCCAGAGGGTAGTAATCGAGTTGGAGATGAGTCACGCAGTGTTTTTTCATTGAATAGTTCATTAACCAAGGATTTATTAGGTTCGATTCATGAGGCATTTACTACTCAGATCAATGATATTTTATTAGCAGGATTGTTTTTGAGTTTTTGGGATCATTATGGAGAAGGGACTTTGCGTATTGATATGGAGGGTCATGGTCGCGAGGAAGTGATGGAAGGAGTAGATATTAGTCGTACAGTAGGCTGGTTTACCAGCATTTATCCAATATTGTTATCAGTTGATGAAGACAATAAGGATTTATCTTTAGTTATCAAATCGGTTAAGGAATGTTTGCGAGGAGTTCCAAACAATGGCTTTGATTATTTACTGTATAGGTATTTAGATGCTTCCGTTGCGATAGAAGGAGTTGAAGGTTCTCAGATTAGTTTTAATTACTTGGGTCAATTTGATAGTGATACCAGTGATAAGGTCTTTGAGATAGCCAAGGAACCGGTAGGTGATGAGCATGCTTCTACCCAGGATCGTGAGTATGAATGGGATATTTCCGGTATGGTTTCAGGAGGTCAACTTCATATGAGTTTAGTTTATAGTGGGTTGCGTTATGATGCTTCGAAGGTCGATAGTTTTATGCAGAGTTATGCTTCGCATTTGGAGTCTATTATAAAATATTGTTTGTCTTACGAAGGAGTTAGTTTAACGCCTTCGGATCTAAGTTATAAAGGTTTAAGTATATCTGGATTAGATGATTTATCATCCAAGTATGCTATAGCAGATATTTACCCATTATCTCCGATGCAAGAAGGGATGTTGTTTCATTGGTTACTGGATAGGGATTCGGATCACTATTTTAATCAGGTTAGTTATGGTATAGTTGGAGAGTTGGATATCGCACTATTTGAGAAGAGTTATGCTGATTTGATCTCTCGATATGATGTTCTTCGTACCGTTTTTTTACATGAGGGATATGATGTTAATCTTCAGGTTGTTGTCAAGGAAGATTCAGGCGTGTTTGAGTATCGAGATGTTCGAGAAGAAGTTTTGTTATCAGATCGTTCTTCTGTAGTAAGGAAGTATGTAGAATTGGATAGGTCGAATAAGTTTGATTTAACTTCTGATGCTTTAATGCGAGTGGGAGTTTATCATTTGGGAGATAAAGATTATGAGATTATCTGGAGTTTTCATCATATCTTGATGGATGGCTGGTGTATGAGTATTTTGGTTCAGGATTTTAATGCATTTTATCAGGGATATTTATCGGGAGATACATTAGCGTTACCTTCAGTAGTTCCTTATTCATCTTATATCTCATGGTTATCTACTCGAGAGCGTTCAGAGAACTACTGGGATTCATATTTATCGGGTTATAATAGTTTATCGACTATTCCTAGAGATCATATTGGAGAGGATAGTTTTGAATTATCGATCGAGGAATTGCTTTTGAATAAAGATAAGGTTGTTTCATTACAAGGGATATCGGAGCGACAGGGAGTCACCTTAAACACGATTATACAGAGTGCTTGGGGTATTTTGTTAGGGATTTATAACAATGTAGAGGATGTTGTTTTTGGGGCAGTTGTTTCAGGTCGTCCATCGAGCTTGGAAGGAGTAGAGCGTATGGTTGGGTTATTTATCAATACGATTCCAGTTCGTATTAGTTATGATGGATCGACTACTCTTGGTAGTTTATTGAAAGAAGTACAAAGCCGAGCATTAGAGGGAGAGGCTTATCATTATGATCCATTGACTGAGATTCAGTCAAATAGTGGTCTAGGAAAAGCCTTGTTGGATCATGTTATGGTTTTTGAGAATTATCCTATCGCCGAAGAGTTAGTAGATCAGGATCGGGATGATGGATATAGCATATCTGGAGTTGCAGTTTTTGAGCAAACGAATTATGATTTATCGATAGTATTAGAACCGGCAGAGGAGTTACGGATAAGTTTTCAATACAATAGCAATAGTTTTGATAAAGATACTATAACTCGTTTATCAACTCATTTATCTATGATATTGGATCAGATGATATCCAATATTAATCAACCGATACATCAGATCAATCTTTTAGGTAAAGAGGAGTCGTTGTTGTTAGACAATTTTAATGCCACTACGGTTGATTATCCAAAGGATAAGACGATTATAGACTTGTTTGAATCGCAAGTAAAAGCAAACCCTAATGGGGTGGCAATAATTGATCAAAAGAAAAGAATAACATATGATGAACTTAACAAAGAAGTAAATCGATTATCTCGTTTTTTAATAACAAAAGGAGTAGAAAAAGGAGATGTAATAGGGATATTAATAGATAGATCTATAGAGTTTGTAATTAATCTATTAGCTACACTTAAATTAGGATGTTTATATCTTCCCTTACCGATTAACTATCCTAATGCTCGATTGAATTATATGCTTTCTGATAGTAAAACTACTTTACTATTAAGTACATCCTGGTTTTTCAATCAAAAAGGTATTAAAGTCCCATGTCCATATGTTTTTTATGATGAAGAAAAAGAAAAAATAAAGGATTTTGATTCTAAAAACTTTACCGTTTTTCAACATGAAGAAATTTACATTATTTATACATCAGGAAGTACAGGACAACCAAAAGGAGTCGTGGGGACACAAAAAGGGCTTTTAAATCGATTACGATGGGGCTGGGATACATACCCAATTGATAATAACGAAGTTCATTGTTTAAAAACTAACCTAGGTTTTGTCGACCATGTTGTGGAAATTTTTTCTCCCTTATTATCTGGAGTACTATTGAGAATATTTACTGAAAATGAAGTATTTGATATTACTAAATTTTACAACCAATTAGTAAAAGAAAAAGTAACAAGAATTACTTTGGTTCCAACTTATCTTAAAGCATTGATTGAAATTAAAAAGGAAATGAAGTTAGATCTTCAACTTTCTTTACAATATGTTTTTACTAGTGGCGAACCTTTACCAATTTCATTATCCAAAGATTTTTATAATGAATTTAAAGAAATACAATTGGTTAATATATACGGTTGTACAGAAGTAGGGGCTGATGTTACTTTTTATGATGTAAATAAGAAGGAGTTAAATTATTTAAGAGAAAATAATTCATTCAGTGCTTCAATAGGAAAACCTATTTCTAATACCTCAGTTTTGATATTAGATAATAAACAGAAATTACAACCAATAGGTCTTTTGGGAGAAATTTATATACAAGGGCACGGTTTATCTGCTGGTTATATAAATAAACCAGAGTTAAATAATAAGCATTTTATAAGAAACCCCTACGATACAGATGAACTGATATATCGTACTGGTGATTTGGGTAGATGGACTTCGAATGGAAATATCGAATTTTTTGGAAGAATTGATAGACAGGTAAAAATAAGGGGAATTCGCATAGAATTAAGTGAAATTGAAATTGAACTCAAAAAGTACAGCAAAATAAAAGAAGCTGTTGTATTAACAAACGATAAAAAAGGCAGGGATACAGAATTAATAGCCTATTATGTTACTGAGGAAGAATTTAATATAGATACTATTAAGAATCAATTGTCAACAAAACTTCCTGACTATATGATTCCTTCTTACTTTGTTAAATTAGAAAAATTGCCATTACTATCTAATGGTAAAATAGATAGAAAATCATTACCAAATGATCTTTTGGTTTCTGGAATCAATTTTGTCGAACCTACTAGTGAAACGGAAAAAGAACTTTCTGACATCTGGATGAAAATTCTAGAGTTGGAAGATAATTTTTTTGGAGTAAATACTAGTTTTTTTAGGATAGGTGGACATTCTTTGAATGCTATTGTTTTAGTAAATGAAATTCAAAAAATATATAACGTAAAAATATCTATACAAGATATTTTCTTAAAAAACACAATTTCATCATTGTCCAAATTAATAGATACCAAGGTTTGGGTATTAAGTGATTCTAAATCTGATGGAACAAAAAAAGATAAAGTTTTCTTATAACATAAAGTGAAAACCTATTCACATCTTATGGAGACACTACTATTAGAATTAAAAAGCAAAGATATAGACATTACCATTGTTAAAGGTAACATTCAATTAGATGTTCCTAAGGGTGTTGATGCTTCTGATTTAATAAACAAAGTAAAGGCCAATAAGTTAGCGTTACTTGAATATTTTGATGAAATAGATCGACAAACAAGGAGTATTCCAAAATCACCTGTTAAAGATTATTATGCTTTATCGGCGGCTCAGCGTAGGTTGTATTTTTTATATGAATTAGATAAAGGGTCATTGGCATATAACCAGTTTCAAGTGCTTGAATTACATGGTGTTTTGGATAAAAACAAGTTGACTTTAAGTTTTAAAGAGTTGATTTCCCGTCATGAGATATTACGTACTTGTTTTGAGAATGTTGGTGATGTTGTTTATCAGAGAGTATCTGAATCGGTTGATTTTGAGGTTACATATTATGAGTCATCATTAGATGACTATGAAGATATATTAGATGATTTTATTCATCCTTTTGATTTAGGAGTTGGACCATTGTTTCGTGTAGGGGTGATTGCCTTTTCAGAAGAAGAGCATTTATTGGTGGTTGATATGCATCATATCATTACTGATGGGGTGTCTCAGGGAATTATGATTCGAGATTTTATGTCTTTGTATGAAGGTGAAAACTTAGCATCATTACCATTACAGTATAAGGATTATTCAGAATGGCAACAGAGTGAGGCATATCAATTAGGGATAGCATCACAACAAGAGTATTGGTTAGGTGAATATGTTGAAGAGTTATCGTTATTAGAACTACCTATAGATTATGCTCGTCCAGAGATAAAAAGTTATAGAGGAAGTAATGTATCGTTTAGTTTAAGTAGAGAAATTATCAGTAGTTTACGTGAATTAGGAGATAAGGAAGGAGCGACCTTATTTATGACCTTGTTATCAATTTTCAATATTTTGTTGAGTAAGTTAAGTAATCAACAGGATGTTGTGGTTGGTACGGGTGTAGCTGGTCGATCACATGCAGATTTAGAGGGTATTGTTGGTATGTTTGTCAATACCTTGGCGATTCGTAATTACCCTAAGGGTGATTTAAGTTTTAAAGACTTTCTAAGAGAGGTAAAAGGGAAAACCTTAAAGGGTTTAGAGTATCAGGATTATCCTTATGAGGAGCTGGTAAGTCATTTAGATCTTCCCAGAGATTCGAGTCGTAATCCTTTATTTGATGTTTGGTTTGTATTACAGAATTTTGATAGAGAAGAATTGCGTTTTTCAGATTTAGAAGCTACTACAAAGGATATAGAATATAATATTTCCAAATTCGATTTACAATTAATTACTATCGAATCTGACGGGGAACTACATTTAGACTTCGAATATTCTACAGATTTATTTAATAAAGAAACGATTGATCGTTTTGTAGTTTATTTTGAGTGTATCGTATCTGAAGTAGTATCCAATCCAGATACATTGTTAGGAGATATATCGATATTGGATGCTAAGGAGGAGGAATTGCTGTTATCGGATTTCAATTCGACTAGGGTTGATTATGGCTCGGGTACTTTTTTAGATTTATTTAAGACTCATGTACAAGATCATAGTTCTAAAGAGGCATT
>CANLEM010000016.1:2500-5666 GCA_947489685.1 uncultured Aquimarina sp.
GGCTCATTATGCAAAAGGCACGCCGTCACACATAAATGCGCTCCGACCGCTTGTAAGCGTATGGTTTCAGGATCTTTTTCACTCCCTTATTCAGGGTTCTTTTCACCTTTCCCTCACGGTACTGGTTCACTATCGGTCTCTCAGGAGTATTTAGCCTTATCGGATGGTCCCGACAGATTCATACAGGGTTACACGTGCCCCGCACTACTCAGGATACTACTAGATTGATATGCTTTACTTATACCAGGCTATCACTGTCTATGGCTCCTCTTTCCAAAGGATTCTAATTCATTATATCGCTCATATTGTAGTCCTACAACCCCAGCATTGCCGTAACAATACTGGTTTGGGCTAGTCCGCGTTCGCTCGCCACTACTAACGGAATCACTTTTGTTTTCTTCTCCTCCGGGTACTTAGATGTTTCAGTTCTCCGGGTTCGCCTCCATTGCTGGATGATATATCTTCAATATACCGGGTTGCCCCATTCGGATATCTGCGGATCAATCTGTATGTGCCAGTCCCCGCAGCTTTTCGCAGCTTATCACGTCCTTCTTCGCCTCTGAGAGCCTAGGCATTCCCCATACGCCCTTAATTAGCTTATGTCTCTTGCTTATAACTTGCTCTTTTTAGTTTTTGTCCATACTAATAAATTAGTACAAACCTCTTTTTTATTCATTAATTACACTTTTTCAAATGCAACTAATGCTCGTATTTTTAAATCAATATGTCAATGAACGTTAATCCTGTCTAACAGTATAAAACCAATGTCTATAAAAAACTATTCCACTAACGTGAATCCTGTGCTTTTATAAACTATCAATACCCTATACCTAAGGAATCGTGGAGAATACCGGAGTCGAACCGGTGACCTCCTGCGTGCAAGGCAGGCGCTCTAGCCAGCTGAGCTAATTCCCCGTCAATAAAGTTGGCAGTTGCCAGTTTATAGTTGACAGTAGCACAACTTTTAGAATTTCCTTTTCAATATATAATCAATGAACTTCGTAGTCTCAGGCAGACTCGAACTGCCGACCTCTACATTATCAGTGTAGCGCTCTAACCAGCTGAGCTATGAGACTTCTTTCATAGTTGAGGGTTGATGGTTTTATGCTGATAGCTATATTACTAACAACTAACAACCAAAAACTAACAACTATATAATTAATCAACAGCTAAAAACTAAAAACAAGCAAATCTTGAAAACTTCCATCGTATCATCTCTCTAGAAAGGAGGTGTTCCAGCCGCACCTTCCGGTACGGCTACCTTGTTACGACTTAGCCCCAGTTACCAGTTTTACCCTAGGCCGCTCCTTACGGTGACGGACTTCAGGTACTCCCAGCTTCCATGGCTTGACGGGCGGTGTGTACAAGGCCCGGGAACGTATTCACCGGATCATGGCTGATATCCGATTACTAGCGATTCCAGCTTCACGGAGTCGAGTTGCAGACTCCGATCCGAACTGTGATAGGCTTTATAGATTCGCTCCTTGTCACCAAGTGGCTGCTCTCTGTACCTACCATTGTAGCACGTGTGTGGCCCAGGACGTAAGGGCCGTGATGATTTGACGTCATCCCCACCTTCCTCGCGGTTTGCACCGGCAGTCTTGCTAGAGTTCCCGACATGACTCGCTGGCAACTAACAACAGGGGTTGCGCTCGTTATAGGACTTAACCTGACACCTCACGGCACGAGCTGACGACAACCATGCAGCACCTTGTAATATGTCCGAAGAAAAGTCTATCTCTAAACCTGTCATACTACATTTAAGCCCTGGTAAGGTTCCTCGCGTATCATCGAATTAAACCACATGCTCCACCGCTTGTGCGGGCCCCCGTCAATTCCTTTGAGTTTCATTCTTGCGAACGTACTCCCCAGGTGGGTTACTTATCACTTTCGCTTAGCCACTCAAACCGAAGTTCGAACAGCTAGTAACCATCGTTTACGGCGTGGACTACCAGGGTATCTAATCCTGTTCGCTACCCACGCTTTCGTCCCTTAGCGTCAATATATTGTTAGTGATCTGCCTTCGCAATCGGTATTCTGTGTAATATCTATGCATTTCACCGCTACACTACACATTCTAACCACTTCACAATAATTCAAGTCTAGCAGTATCAATGGCAATTTTCCGGTTGAGCCGAAAACTTTCACCACTGACTTACCAAACCGCCTACGGACCCTTTAAACCCAATGATTCCGGATAACGCTTGGATCCTCCGTATTACCGCGGCTGCTGGCACGGAGTTAGCCGATCCTTATTCGTAGAGTACCGTCAGAGTTCCACACGTGGAACGGTTTCTTCCTCTATAAAAGTAGTTTACAACCCATAGGGCAGTCTTCCTACACGCGGCATGGCTGGATCAGAGTTGCCTCCATTGTCCAATATTCCTCACTGCTGCCTCCCGTAGGAGTCTGGTCCGTGTCTCAGTACCAGTGTGGGGGATCTCCCTCTCAGGACCCCTATCTATCGTAGCCTTGGTATGCCGTTACCATACCAACTAGCTAATAGAACGCATAGCCATCTTTTAGCAATAAATCTTTAATTAATTAATGATGCCATCAATCAATACTATAAGGTATTAATCCAAATTTCTCTGGGCTATCCCTTACTAAAAGGTAGGTTCTATACGCGTTACGCACCCGTGCGCCGGTCGTCAGCGAAGTGCAAGCACCTCCTGTTACCCCTCGACTTGCATGTGTTAAGCCTGCCGCTAGCGTTCATCCTGAGCCAGGATCAAACTCTTCATCGTTTGTCTTTAAATATTATATAAAACAATACAACGGAATTTAACGTCTTCTCTTTGATGTTTCTAGTCTTTATTCTTTGTATAAAATTATCGCTAATTTTAATACGCGCTGTCAATCAATATGTCTATGAACTTTTTATAATTACTAAAGCAATCTTCATCGCTAATAATTATCGATAGTACCTAAGGAATCGAACCCTAAAAAGTTAACCTAATAACCCCTACTCCAATACCACTTTTTTACTCTTGAACTTCGCTTGTCTCTCTAAGCGGGTGCAAATATACAACCCCTTTTTGAACCACCAAAACTTTTTTAAAATAATTTGAAAAAAGTTTCAATAACCTACAAAATCCAATATATCTTCAATGAACTAAACAAAACTAAAAACCCGTTTTGCGGGTGCAAACATATAACCATTTTA
>CANLEM010000017.1 GCA_947489685.1 uncultured Aquimarina sp.
TGGTAGATGAGTTGGATATTGTAAGAGACACCAGCCGTAATCCATTATTTGATGTGATGTTTTCGTATCAGAATTTTAATCGCACAGATTTTAATCTTAAAAATATAGGAATATCATCTTATGATACGGGTTATTCAGTATCGAAGTTTGATTTAACCTTGGATGTTTTAGAGAGTGCTGAAGGTTTGTTATTGAATTATGTATATGCTACCGATTTATTTGATCAGGATACCATTGATCGTTTTGTTGTTTATTTTGAGCGTATAGTTGAGGCTGTAGTATCTAATCCAGATATTTTACTTAGCGATATACAGTTATTAGACCAAAAAGAGGAGCAATTATTGTTGGAGACGTTTAATGCTACTACTGTTGATTACCCTAGAGAAAAGACGATCATAGACTTGTTTGAATCGCAAGTAAAAGTTAACCCTAATGGAGTAGCAGTACGATATACAGGGGGTAGTATTACTTATGAAGCATTAAGAGTTAAGTCAAATCAAATAGCAGATTATCTACAGAACAAATTAGATGTAAAGAAAGGAGATCTTGTTGGATTATTGATAGATAGAGAAGCAGATTTGATTCCCTTGATTTTTGGAATCATGAAGTCCGGAGGAGTTTACCTGCCATTATCGATAGAACAACCATTGGATCGTATACGCTCTATAGTTTCAGATTCGGGCTTAGGAGTATTAATTGGTCATGAAAATCATATTGATGCTTCTGTTTTAGGCAAGGATATAGCGTTTTTAGATATTGCAGAATTAGATGAGAAGATAAAGGATCAGGATAAGGAATATTCGCGAGATGTTATTGGTTCAGATTTGGCTTATGTAATTTATACCTCAGGTAGTACAGGTCAACCCAAGGGAGTTATGATCGAGCATCATTCTATAGTCAATCAATTACTGTGGGCTCAGGATAAATATCCATTGACTGTTGAAGACGTATTGCTTCAAAAAACGCCATTAGTTTTTGATGTATCTATATGGGAGTTATTTTGGTGGTCGATCAGCGGAGCGAGCCTTTATTTACTACCTCCAGGAGGAGAGAAGGATCCACGGATGATTATTGATGCCATTGAGAGTAATGGAGTCACGGTTATTCATTTTGTTCCTTCGATGTTAAGTGTTTTTCTTTCAGATTTGAGTACAACTGATATGGTTAGATTACAGAGCTTACGACAGGTTTTTTCAACAGGAGAAGCATTAAGTCTCGACCATGTTTTTAGTTTTAGAGATACACTACATAATACTAATAATACGGAACTTATTAATTTATATGGTCCTACAGAGGCTACAGTACATGTTTCATATTATGAGTGTGATTTTAAAGAATCAGACATAAGAATTCCTATCGGTAAGCCAATTGATAATACCTCATTTTATGTAATCGATAATTTTGGTCATTTATGTCCAATAGGGGTTGTCGGAGAGTTATGTATAGGAGGAGTAGGATTGTCGACTGGTTATTTAGGTAAGGAATTATTAACCAATGAGAAGTTTGTTGCTAATCCTTATCGAGAGGGTGAGAAGATGTATCGTACCGGAGATTTATGTAGATGGTTATCTGATGGTAGTATAGATTTCTTAGGCAGAAAAGATTTTCAGGTTAAGTTACGAGGTTATCGTATAGAATTAGGTGAGATCGAGCATCAATTGTTAAGATATGAAGGAGTAGAAGAGGCTGTTGTAGTTTTAGGTGGAGATAGTGAATCTGATAGATATTTGGTTGGCTATTATGTATCAGAGGAGGAGTTGTTGACATCAGATCTACGGGATCATTTAGTAGAGACATTACCAGAATATATGACACCAACATATTATGTTCATATGACATCTATTCCGTTAACGGTGAGTGGTAAAATTGCTCGTAAATCTTTACCAGATCCAGAGGTTAGTACTGACTTGGATTATCAGTCACCGTCTAATGAATTAGAAGGAAAGTTAGTAACGATATGGGGAGATGTATTGAAAATAAACCCCAAAGATATTAGTATTACTAAAAGCTTTTTCGAATTGGGAGGTAATTCTATAAAGATACTTCAGCTCCGCAAAATAATTGAAAATCAATTACAGATAAATATTACTATAGCTGACCTGTTTAGGTATTCTACTATACAAGGGTTTACTAAATACGCTATGGGGGATAAATTTGATGTTGAAGCTATGAAGGAAAGAGCAGTTAAAGAAGTTTTTGAAATGGATAATATTATAGAAAATCTGAACAATGAGCAATTATAAATCAACAGACATTGCGATTATAGGTATTTCTGGTCAATTTCCAGGAGCTAAGAACTTAGATGAGTTTTGGAATAATCTAAAGGAGGGAATTGAATCCGTTTCTTTTTTTACTGAAGAAGAATTACAGCCTGAAAATATTTCGAAAGACCTTTTAGCATCTTCCTCCTTTGTTAAGGCGAATGCTTATCTAAAAGAGAAACATTATTTTGATTCTAGGTTCTTTGATTATTTACCAGAAGAAGCAAAAGTGATGGAGCCTCAGATTCGTTTGTTTCATCAAACTTGTTGGCACGCCTTGGAAGATTCTGGATATATTGATGAGCGGTCGAAGCATAAGATTGGTCTTTTTGCCGGAGGTGCAGTGAATAATAACTGGATGAATTATGCTCAATTATCTGCTTCAAAAGATATGGGAGCATTTGCAACTTCGCAATTGAGTGATATTTCTTATTTATCTTCAAAGATATCTTATTTAATGGATCTCCAAGGCCCATCGGTTTATTTAAATACAGCTTGTTCTACTTCTTTAGTAGCAGTTCAAGAAGCAAGTTCAAGTCTTTTACTTAGGGAATGTGATATAGCTCTGGCAGGAGGAGTTAAGGTAAATAATTATTCAAAGAAAGGATATTTGTATCAAGAGGGTATGATTCAATCCAGAGACGGTCATTGTCGTCCATTTGATGCATCTGCCAGTGGTACTATTGGTAGTGAAGGGGCTGGTGTTGTTGTATTAAAGCGTGTTCAAGATGCATTGAATGATAATGATCATATTTATGCGATTATTAAAGGTGGTGGTTTAAATAATGATGGTAATAATAAAATAAGTTATACCGCACCGAGTGTCGATGGTCAGATCAAGGCTATTACTCGAGCGTTGACTATGGCCAAGATCTCTCCTGGAAGTGTTGGTTATATTGAGGCTCATGGTACGGGTACAGTTTTAGGCGATCCTATCGAGGTTGAAGCATTAAAGTCTGCTTATTCATTATCAGAAGGTTCTGTTGCAGGTTCATGTGCTTTGGGTTCTGTAAAGGGTAATATCGGTCATGCAGATACGGCTTCAGGTATTGCAGGTTTGCTCAAAACGGTTTTGGCCTTAAAGCATAAGCAGTTACCACCAAGTATTAATTTTGAGGCATTAAACCCAAAGATTTCTTTGGATGATAGTCCTTTTTATGTGAATACCGAGCTTAAGGATTGGGTAAGTGATTCTATTCCTTTGCGTGCCGGAGTTAGTTCATTAGGTATCGGAGGAACCAATGTTCATTTGATTTTAGAAGAAGCTCCGGTTCGAGCAGCTTCATCAGATAGTCGTAAAATGCATTTGCTTACTCTATCGGGTAAGACGCCTAGTTCTCTTATGGGTAATATAGAGAATTTAAAGGATTATGTATCCTTATCAGAATCTGCTGATTTATCAGATATTGGTTACACTTTAAATAAGTGTAGAGAACCTTTTGGATATCGTCAGTTTTTTTTAGGTAAGGATAAGGATGAGTTGTTTTCTAGCTTAGGGGCTTTTCGTTCTGAGGAATTGAGTAAAGAAGCTATAGGTTCGGTTAGTCCTCGAGTTGTTTTTATGTTTCCAGGTCAGGGTTCTCAATATGTTGATATGTGCTTAGGATTATATGAAGAAGAATCTTTGTTTCGAGAAGAATTAGATCGTTGTTTTGCCTATGTAAAATCTTCTCATGGGAAAGATCTGAAGTCTGTTATCTATAATAGTGATGGTTCAGATTTGGATGATACAGAGTACACTCAGGTTTGTCTTTTTTGTATAGAATATAGTTTAGCTCGTTTATTGATGAGTTTAGGTATTGTTCCCGATGCTATGATTGGTCATAGTTTAGGGGAGTATGTTGCAGCTTGTTTGAGTGGTTTATTTACCTTAGAGCA
>CANLEM010000018.1 GCA_947489685.1 uncultured Aquimarina sp.
TCAATTAGGGATAGCATCACAACAAGAGTATTGGTTAGGTGAATATGTTGAAGAGTTATCGTTATTAGAACTACCTACAGATTATGCTCGTCCAGAGATAAAGAGTAACCAGGGTAATAAAGTTAGTTTTAGTTTAAGTAGAGAAGTTACCAATAGTTTACGTGAATTAGGAGATAAGGAAGGAGCGACCTTATTTATGAACTTGCTATCGATTTTCAATATTTTGTTGAGTAAGTTAAGTAATCAACATGATGTTGTGGTTGGTACGGGTGTAGCGGGTCGTTCTCATGCAGATTTAGAAGGTATTGTTGGTATGTTTGTCAATACCTTGTCGATTCGTAATTATCCTAAGGGTGATTTAAGTTTTAAAGATTTTCTAAGAGAAGTAAAAGAGAAGACTTTAAAGAGTTTAGAGTATCAGAATTATCCTTATGAGGAGTTAGTGAGTCATTTAAACCTTCCAAGAGATACAGGCCGTAATCCTTTGTTTGATGTAATGTTTGTGCTACAGAATTTCGATAAAGAAACATTGCTATTTTCAGATATAAAGGCTACTACAAAGAATATAGGAAACAAGATTTCCAAGTTTGATTTGCAATTAACGGCACTAGAAACTGAAGGAAAACTTAATTTGGACTTCGAATATTCCATAGATTTATTTGATCAGGATACCATTGATCGTTTTGTTGTTTATTTTGAGCGTATAGTTGAGGCTGTCGTATCTAATCCAGATATTTTGTTAGGCGATATTACTTTATTAGATGAAAAAGAACAAGTAGTGTTGTTAGAAGATTTTAATGCTACTACTGTTGATTACCCGAGAGAAAGTACTATTGTAGAATTATTTAAGGATCAGGTTACAATTAATGGTTCAAAAATAGCTTTAAAAGATAGTAGAGGAGAGCTGAGTTATGAAGAAGTTTATAATCGCGCTCAGGAGATAGCTTCTTTTTTAATAGATCAAGGTTGTGAAGGTTCGATAGTTGGTATTATGGGAGAGCGCAGTTCTCTTACTATAGTAGGTATCTTAGGAATATTAATGAGTGGTTCATCATACCTTCCTATAGATGTTAAGGCTCCTTCCTCACGAACAGTTCCTATGCTTCGAGGTGCCGATGTTTCTGTAGTATTAGGGGATGAATTTTTTCCATCTTTTATTTCAGATAGTTTTTCAGTATATGACCTATATTCAATAAGTGAAGAGTATGATATTTCAGAAGAATTGGTTTCTGATAATTTATCCTCTGAATCTCTGGCTTATGTGATGTATACTTCTGGTAGTACAGGAGTTCCTAAAGGAGTTATGGTAAGTCATCGCAATGTGGTTAGTTTGGTTATGCATCCAACATACGTTTGTTTAGATTCTACTACGCGTATTTTATTAACAGGATCGATTTCATTTGATGCATCGACTTTTGAGATATGGGGAAGTTTATTAAATGGCGGTACTCTTTATTTGGCTTCAGAAGAGACATTGTTGGATACGGATTTATTGGGAGAGCAACTTCAAGAGCATAGTATTACTACTCTTTGGTTAACAGCTTCATTGTATAATTATCATGTAGATAAGAATAGTAGTATATTTTCTGATCTATCTAATCTTTTGATAGGAGGAGAAGCATTAAGTCCTTATCATGTGAATAGGGTTAAGAAACTTCACCCTAATCTAGCATTAATTAATGGTTATGGTCCTACAGAGAATACCACTTTTTCAACGAGTCATTTGATAGAAACATATTATGAGAGTCATATACCGATTGGTAAGCCTATAGGTAATTCTTCGGTTTACATACTAGATAGTTCTGGTAAACTATTACCTCAAGGAGTAGCGGGAGAATTATATGTAGGTGGAGATGGAGTAAGTATGGGATATTTAAATAATGAAGAATTAACAAGGGAGAAGTTTGTTGCTAATCCTTATAGAGCTGGCGAGAAGATGTATCGCACGGGTGATATGGGTAGATGGTTATCAGATGGTAACATTGAATTTTTAGGACGAAAGGACTCTCAGGTTAAGTTACGCGGCTATCGTATTGAGTTGGGAGAGATCGAGCAACAGCTATTAGAGTATAAAGAGATAGAAGATGTTGTTGTTGAGTTGAGAGGAGAATATCAAGAAGATCACTATTTGGTTGGTTATTATGTATCAGAAGAAGAGATATTAACCTCAGATCTAAGAGATCACCTATTAGGGACATTACCAGAGTATATGGTCCCTACGTATTACGTTCATATGAGATCGATTCCATTAACGGTTAATGGTAAGGTTGATCGTAAATCGTTACCTGATCCAGAGATTAGTGCTGGATTGGATTACCAGGCAGCCTCAAATGAGGTTGAGGAAAAACTGGTAGCTATCTGGAGTGATGTTTTACAATTAGATAGCGATGTGATAAGTGTTACGCGTAGCTTTTTTGAGTTAGGTGGTAATTCTCTACACGCCATGGTTGTGGCAAGAAAGATATCTAGTTCATTTGATATCAAGTTTGGAATAAAAGATGTTTTTACAAAAACAACGATAAAAAGTCAATATGAGTTTATAGAACTTAATAAATGGTTATCAAATTCTAAAGAAGAAATTACCGATACAACTAAAATTACGCTTTGATGAATAATATTGAAAAATTACTAATTAAGCTTAAAAAACTTAATGTACGTATTGATTATAATAATGATAATCTGGACATAGAATTTCCTAAAGAATTAGATTTTTCCGAGATACTTTCTGAGATAAAACTTAAAAAAGAAGAATTAATAAAATTCCTGAAAGAACGTCATTTCGATGATGAAAATAGTATCACTGTAGCAAATGATAAAGAGTACTATTCTTTATCATCAGCTCAAAATAGACTTTATTTTCTCCATGAATTTGATAAAGATTCTATTTCTTATAATATACCTCAATTCGTAAAGCTTGTAGGTGCTATTGACAAAATTAAGATAGAAACTATTTTTAGAGAATTAATAAATCGCCATGAAAGTTTACGAACTAGTTTTCAAAATTTGAAAGGGAAACCGATACAAAAAATAGAGAAGGATATTACATTTTCTATAGAGTATTATAAAGATGGAGAGACTGGTGTTGAACCCATTTTTGCAAAATTTATTAGATCGTTTGATCTAAGTAAAGCTCCTTTACTTAGAGTTGGGCTAATTAAAGAATCAAATACTTCCCATATTCTTATGATTGATATGCATCATATTATTACTGATGGAATATCTCAAGGAATTCTGATTCAGGATTTTATTTCTTTATATGATGGTGTTGAACTCCCTACCCTTAATCTGCAATATAAAGATTATGCAGAATGGCAACAAGATAACACCCAAAAGGAAAAATTAGATAATCAAAAGAATTTTTGGTTAAACGAGTTTAAGGAAGGAGAAAGTATATTGAATTTACCCATTGATTTCAATAGGCCAATAATTAGAAATTATGAGGGTGATAATCTCGCATTCACAATTAATAAAGAAAAAACTTTAAAATTAGATTTAATAGGTAGAGAAGTTGAAGCTACAATGTTCATGGTGATACTTTCTATATTTAATATCCTATTACGAAAATTGAGTAATACGGAAAATATAACAATTGGTACAGCTGTAGCTGGGCGTCAGAATTCAAGTTTAGAAGGAATTGTTGGAATGTTTGTTAATACCATGGCTCTTCGTAATTATCCCAAAGGCCATTTAACCTATAGAGAGTTTTTGAAATTAGTAAAAGAAAAGACCTTACAATGCCTTAATAATCAAGATTATCAATATGAGGATTTAATTAGTGATTTAAACTTAGTTAGAGATACAAGTCGTAATCCTTTATTTGATATAATGTTTACTTTTCAAAACTTTGATCATAGTAAATTGAAAATTAATGGATTGGAGGTTTTTCCTTATAAGAGAAATAGAAAAGTTTCAAATTTTGATATTGAGTTGATTGTTACAGAATCAGATGGAGAACTTCATATTGATTTTGAATATTCAACAGAATTATTTACCTCAGACACGATCGATCGTTTTATTAGTTATTTTAAAAATATAGTAGATGAAGTGATATTTGATAACAA
>CANLEM010000019.1 GCA_947489685.1 uncultured Aquimarina sp.
GGGTCGTGGTTTATCTTCATGTTTTGGATCAAAGGGTATAGAAGTAGTTGAAGTTGTATTTGGAGATGGTTTTTCTAGGGAAGCGCCAAATAAATATATAATAAACCCTGATAACCAAAGTGACTATGGATTATTATATGATAGTTTACTGTCATTAGGTATTCGTCCAGGTCGTATTGTGCATTGTAGTGCTATAGGATCAAACTCGAATCAGAGTAGGGATCTAAAACAGTTTTATTTTTATAGTATTTTGGAGACGCTTCGTTTATCAGAGGGTCATGGTATTGATTTACGAGAGGTTCGAGTTTTAAGTAGTGGTTTACATGGCGTATTAGATAGTCGATCAGAACAAGATAGTAGTTATAAGAGTTTAGTATTAGGATTTTTAAAGGTATTGGGTCAAGAGTATCCTACTCTGACCACTGGCCATATCAATATAGATATATCAGAGTGTAATGATTCTGATGCTATCTCCCGATTGTATACAGATGTAGTTAGTATGGCTACGGGATCAGTTGTTACTTACGAACATTCAAAGCGTTGGTTACAGGTTTATGAGCGTTTATCGATCGGTGAATCTGAGGGTTCAGGAGTTTTGAAAGAAGGCGGGGTTTATTTGATTACGGGAGGATTAGGAGAGTTGGGATATAGGGTAGCAGAATATTTGGTTAGTCATTATAATGCTAAGTTAATTTTATTGGGTCGCTCCTCCCTTCCTTCAAGTGATTCTTGGGATACTATTTTAGAGGGAGATTCTTCAGACTCTTCAGTAAAGTCAAAGATATCTCGATTGTTATCGTTACGCTCATTAGGGGGTGAGGTGAATTACTTTTCCTGTGATTTATCCGATGTTTCCTCTTTTGGTTGTGTATTAGACTCAGCAGAGTCTGATTTCGGGACTTTGGATGGTGTTTTTCATTTTGCAGGTGTTTTACAGGGGAGTTCCTTTAATGGGATTAATGCTTTAGAGAATGCTGCTTATGAGTCACAATATTGTTCTAAGGTTACAGGCTTAGAGGTTATATATGATGTTTTAGGAGGTCGGGAATTAGATTTTTGTTTATTGTCCTCTTCGTTGTCCTCGGTATTAGGAGGTTTAGGATTTGGAGCGTATGCCTCGGGTAATGCTTATATGGATTCTTATGTAGATTATCATGTTAGTAAAGGAGATATCCGACATTGGATTTCTGCCAATTTAGATGGATTAGAGTTTGATAATTCGGATAGTATGGAGATCCGATCATCTGATCTTCCGGATTTGATAGAAGCATTGTTATCTGTTAGATCAGAGTCTCAGATAGTTGTATCGACACGAGATCTTCAGGCTCGTTTGGATTCATGGGTTGGTAAATCTGATTTGTTAGCCGGTATTGAAGAAGATAGTTCATTAGATAGTATTTCTATATCAGAATCGGCTTTATCAGGTCTTAGTGATGTTGAAGGACAGCTGTTAGGTATCTGGGCTACTTTTTTCGGACGTAGTGATATTAGTATTGTTGATGATTTCTTTGAGATTGGAGGAGATTCCTTAAAGGCCTTAACGTTGAGTGCTCGTATCAACCGAGATCTGGGTGTTAATTTATCCTTATCAGATTTCTTTGCACATCCTACCATCAAGGATTTATCGAATGTTATATCAGCATCTACAGATTCAGTATCCAAAGGATTAGATAGTTTGTTGATAGCCCCTGCAGCGGTAAAGGATTATTATGCATTATCGGCGGCTCAGCGTAGATTATACTTTTTATATGAATTAGATACAAAATCGCTAGCGTATAATCTTAATGATATCATTAAGATAGAAGGTGTTTTAGATAGAGATAAACTAGTTCAAGGCTTTGAGAAGTTAATTTCTCGACATGAGATACTACGTACTCAATTTGAATTAGTTAATGATACTGTGTATCAAAAGGTATGTGACTCTGTTGATTTTGAGGTTGCATATTATGAGTCATCTTTGGATCAGTATGATAAGGTATTAGAAGCATTTATTCGCCCTTTTGATTTAGGAGTTGGACCATTGTTTCGTGTAGGGGTGATTGCCCTTTCAGAAGAAGAGCATTTATTGGTGGTTGATATGCATCATATCATTACTGATGGGGTGTCTCAGGGAATTATGATTCGAGATTTTATGTCTTTGTATGAAGGTGAAAACTTAGCATCATTACCATTACAGTATAAGGATTATTCAGAATGGCAACAGAGTGAGGCATATCAATTAGGGATTGCGGTACAGAAGGAGTATTGGTTAGGTGAGTATTCAGAGGAGTTATCGTTATTAGAACTACCTACAGATTATGCTCGTCCAGAGTTTAAAAGTTATAAAGGAAGTAATGTATCGTTTAGTTTAAGTAGAGAAATTACCAATAGTTTACGTGAATTAGGAGATAAGGAAGGAGCGACCTTATTTATGACCTTGTTATCGATTTTCAATATTTTGTTGAGTAAGTTAAGTAATCAACAGGATGTTGTGATTGGTACGGGTATAGCTGGTCGATCACATGCAGATTTAGAGGATATATTTGGAATGTTTGTCAATACCCTGGCGATTCGTAATTATCCCAAGGGTGATTTAAGTTTTAAAGATTTTTTAAGAGAAGTAAAAGGAAAGACTTTAAAGAGTTTGGAGTATCAGGATTATCCTTATGAGGAGTTGGTTAGTCATTTGGACCTCCCCAGAGATTCGAGTCGTAATCCCTTGTTTGATGTTGCGCTTACATTTTATAATAAATTTGAACAGGAAGAATTAAGTTTTCCAGACTTAAAGATTATGCCTTGGGGAAATGTAAGGAATGTATCGAAATTTGACCTTGAATTAACCATTACAGAATCTGAAGGACTACATTTAGACTTCGAATATTCTACAGATTTATTTAATAAAGAAACGATTGATCGTTTTGTAGTTTATTTTAAGTGTATCGTATCTGAAGTAGTATCCAATCCAGATACATTGTTAGGAGATATATCGATATTGGATGCTAAGGAGGAG
>CANLEM010000020.1 GCA_947489685.1 uncultured Aquimarina sp.
ACCTCGATAGGATCGCCTAAAACTGTACCCGTACCATGAGCCTCAATATAACCAACACTTCCAGGAGAGATCTTGGCATTCTTAATAGCTTTTGTAATTACTTCGACTTGTCCTCTAATACTAGGTGCTGTATAACCTATTTTATTATTACCATCATTATTTAAACCACTACCTTTAATAACCGCATAAATATGATCGTTATCATCCAATGCATCTTGAAGACGTTTTAACACAACAACACCAGCTCCCTCACCAAATACGGTCCCAGAAGCTCTATGGTCAAAAGGACGACAATGACCATCTATAGATTGAATCATACCCTCTTGATACAAATATCCCTTCTTTGAATAATTATTAATAGTTACTCCTCCAGCTAGCGCCATCTTACATTCTCCGAGTAACAAACTATTAGAAGCTTCATGAACAGCAGCCAAAGATGAAGAACAGGCTGTTTGTAAAAACATTACTGGTCCATTCAGATTTAATTTATAAGCAATCATAGAGCTTAAATGGCTAACACTAGTTAACAATTGAGCATTAAAATCATCTATTAACTGTTTTTGTCCATTCTTTATAAAAGAATGAACGGCCCAATTCGTACCTGAAGAGCTACCTGCGAACAATCCGATTTTTTGATTATATAGCTTACCATTATTATAACCACTATCTTCGAGAGCATGCCAACAACATTCATGAAATATTCTAATTTGAGGATTCATCAATTCTGCCTCACTAGGGTTGTAATCAAAAAATGCCGAATCAAAATACTTTTTATTATCCAGAAAAGAACCAAATTTCACATAGTTATCATCCCCAATCCTATTTTTATTTTCTCCAGCCTCTATCAATTCTTCATCATTAAATTCTACAACAGAATTTTTGCCATTAGCAATATTACTCCAAAACTGTTGCATATTATTTGCCTCAGGAAACTTACCCGAAATACCTACAATAGCTATTTCAAATCCAGTATAAGAATGAGATTTATTTTCTTTCATAATGATTAATATTTCACAAATTCTAATTTGTGTTCGAGTTACTAAGGATCATCTTATATAACCTTGTAAACTATTTATTTTTAATTGATTGTATCGATACCCTTACATTACCTATATCCCATCAAAAGAATATTTTATTAGGCCCCAAAAGTGAGTCTACTATCTGTAATTTATTTGATTAAGGAAATAGATATCATGATTGAGTTTAATCATGATATAAGTATCTTCTACTCGATAGAATTTTATGTTAGTTCGAAAAAACTAATCCAATTGGTCTATTTTTTTGAGTACTTATGAAATAAATAGGAATAAAAGTAATTCCTGTCTTTTTCTGAAAACTCAAATTAGTGATTAATTTTATTTACCGATTATTTAAAAGGTTCAATATACTATCTCTTTGAGCCAACTCTTCATCTGCAAGAGCATCTAATCTATCTTCTTTGAAATCACCATTTAACATAGTAGTTAAAGAAGAAATTGTTGGAAAATTAAAAATGCTTACAATGGGGATTGATTGATTAAATTTTTGCTTAATTCGTTCTTTTAAAAGCATTACTTTCATAGAATCTCCTCCTAAGTCAAAGAAATTTGTATTTATTCCAATTTTATCTTTTTCTAATTCTAGAATTTCACCCCAAATAACTACTAATGTTTCCTCTGTTTCATTGGATGCTGCCTGGTAATCCAATCCAGCACTAATCTCTGGATCAGGTAACGATTTACGATCAACCTTACCATTAACCGTTAATGGAAAAACATCCATATGAACATAATATGTAGGGACCATATACTCCGGTAACACCTCTAGTACATGTTCACGTAAAGAGGAAACTTCTACTTCTTCTTCAGATACATAATAACAAACTAAATGCTTACCGCCTCCACGTTCTATGACCTCAACAACAACTTCACGTATCGATTCTTGTGAGGACAAACAACTCTCTATCTCTCCTAATTCAATACGATGACCATTAACCTTAACTTGATTATCCCGTCTACCAAAAAATTCAATACTACCATCGGATAACCATCTACCCAAATCACCCGTACGATACATACGAACTCTACTCTCTGATATAAATGGATCTTCTATAAATACCGCGGAGGTCTTATCTGGTTGATTTAAATAACCGCGACCTACTCCTATTCCTGAAACAACGATCTCGCCCTTTACTCCTTTGGGACATAAGTTAAGATCTTCATCTACAATATAAACCCGTAAATTAGGAATAACCTTACCGATAGAGATCGTAGCACTTTCTGGAACTCCATCCAAGATACAATGAGTAATATCATCTGAAGCCTCGGTTGGACCATAAGCATTAACCATCTTTATACTTGGATACATTGAAAACCAACGCGCTACTAAAGTCTTCTGTAAAGTCTCTCCAGTTACTAATAAATATGATAATGATGAAAATGAAGTTATTAAAGAAGCATCTCCTTCTAAATATCCTAACAGAACAGATAAGTACGATGGTACAACCTCTAAAATCGTAACCTCATCATTTTTAACTAAACCTAAAAAATCCTCAGGCTCTAACACCAAATCCTTAGCATAAACAACTGTCTTACCACCTACCAATAAACCATTTAAAAATTGCCATATCGAAATATCAAAAGTCTCCGAGGCATTCTGAGCAACTATACTAGA
>CANLEM010000021.1 GCA_947489685.1 uncultured Aquimarina sp.
GATAAGTCAAAGTTACTTGATAAGGATGTGTTTAACGCTTATTTATCTACACATCAAGTTACTCACCTTCATGCTACCCCATCATTTTTAGAAGCTATATCGATTGATAAACCCAATACGCTTCGTAGGATTGTTTCAGGAGGAGAGGAATGTACACCACATCTTGCAAAACGATTTATAGGAGATTATGAATTTTATAATGAATACGGTCCTACTGAGACTACAGTAACTTCATTAGTTAATCGCGTTGATACTGTTAATGGAGATAAGAAAATCTCAATTGGTACCCCTATAGGTAATACTCAGGTGTATATACTAGATAGTTCTGGTAAACTATTACCTCAAGGAGTAGCGGGAGAATTATATGTAGGCGGAGATGGAGTAAGTATGGGGTATTTAAATAATGAAGAATTAACAAGCGAGAAGTTTGTTGCTAATCCTTATAGAGCTGGTGAGAAGATGTATCGCACGGGTGATATAGGAAGATGGTTACCCGATGGTAGCATTGAGTTTTTAGGACGAAAGGACTCTCAGGTTAAGTTACGAGGCTATCGTATTGAGTTAGGGGAGATTGAACATCAACTATTGAATCATGATCATATAAGTGAGGCTACAGTAGTTTTAAAAAGAGATGAAGAAGATGAATATTTAGTAGCATATTATGTAGCTAAAGAGGAAATTCCATTAGTGGATTTAAGAAAGTACCTTTCATTGTATTTAAACAACTATATGTTACCTACATATTATATCTACATGGAAAAATTACCATTGACTCCTAGTGGAAAATTAAATAGAAAAGAACTTCCGACTCCAGAGATAAAGAACATTGGTGATAGCGTAGTGCCATCAAACCAAACTGAGCACGATTTACTAGAAATTTGGAGTGAGATATTAAATTTAGATGTTGATACCATAAGTGTTACGAAAAACTTCTTTGAGTTAGGAGGACATTCTTTACAAGCGATGGTATTGATGAATAGAATAAATAATGCATTTAATAAAGATATTTCCTTAGAGTTATTTTTTAAAACTCCAACCATAAAAAGCATAGCTCTTTTAATAACAGCACTTACAGAAGATAATAGTCAAGATGAGCATATCGATCTGGAAGAGTTTAGTTTCTAAGCGGTATCCAATTTTGAAGCGGTTTTAGTTCAAATGTTCAGTTAAAACCTAATAAAAAATAATTTATATCAATATTATATTTTAAGTACATTTTTTATGTACTAATGAAAAGTGATTAATTCGTTTATGGATGTATTAGATGTTTTTACGGAGTTAACAAGTCAAGGCGTGAAATTTAAAATTTCTGGGGATGATCTTAAAGTTTATGCGAGACATGAATTGATGACTTCAGAAATGAAACAACTTATCAAACAAAATAAGTTTGAAATTGTTGAATTAATAAAAAAGCAATTGCATAAAGAGATTATTCCCTTAGCAGAGGAGAAACTGTTTTATGCATTATCATCGGCACAACGCCGTATGTATTTTTTATATCAATTCGATCCTTTGTCTTTGGCCTATAATATGCCCGAGGTTATTCGATTATCTGGGGCATTAGATAAAGCAAGATTGGTTCAATCTTTTGAAGCCTTATTGCTTCGTCATGACTTATTACGTACGATTTTTGTTGAACAAGAAGGCGAGATTTATCAACAAGTAATTACCGATCATGGTTTTGTTTTAGAAGAGTATACTTTATCTAAAGATAAATCAACAACAGATATAATCAATTCTTTTGTTCGTCCCTTTGATTTATCCTCAGGCCCGTTATTACGTATCGGTATGATCAAAGAGAGTATGGATCGTTATTTATTGTTAATAGACATGCATCACATTGTTAGTGATGGTGTTTCTCATGGTATTCTAGTTGGAGATTTTATATCATTATATGAAGGTAAGGATTTAGCACCATTATCTTTACAGTACAAGGACTATTCAGAGTGGCAACAAAGTGAGAAGTATCAGTCAGGACTACAATTACAACAAGAATATTGGCTAGCAGAATATTCGGAGGAGTTATCGTTATTAAATCTTCCTATGGATCATTCTCGTCCTGAGATAAAGAGCTATAGAGGAGCTATGGTTAGTTTTAGTTTAAGTAGTGGAATTACTGCTTCTTTACGTCAATTAGGGGATGATCATGGTGCTACCTTATTTATGACCTTACTTTCGATTCTCAATATTTTATTGAGTAAGCTAGGTAATCAAGAAGATGTTGTGATTGGTACTCCAGTAGCAGGTCGTTCTCATGCAGATTTAGAAGGTATTGTTGGTATGTTTGTCAACACCTTGGCGATTCGTAATTATCCCAA
>CANLEM010000022.1 GCA_947489685.1 uncultured Aquimarina sp.
CGCTTTAATACAACAACACCAGCCCCTTCACTACCAATAGTACCACTGGCAGATGCATCAAATGGACGACAATGACCATCCCTAGAATGTATCATGCCTTCTTGATACAAATATCCTTTCTTAGAAAAGTTATTTACCTTAACTCCTCCTGCCAGAGCTATATTACATTCTCTAAATAAAAGACTAAGTATTGCTTCCTGAACAGCAACTAAAGAAGTAGAACAAGCTGTATTTAAATAAATCGATGGGCCCTGCAATCCAAGCGCATGCGATATCTTTGAACATAAAAAATGGATGCTTGAAAGCTGAGATGCTGCAAACGTATCCATATCTTTTGAAGCAGATAATTGATTATAAATCGTCCAGTTAGGATTTAATGCACCTCCGGCAAAAAGACCAATCTTATGCTTCGACCGCTCATCAATATATCCAGAATCTTCTAAGGCATGCCAACAAGTTTGATGAAACAAACGAATCTGAGGCTCCATCGCCTTTGCTTCTTCTGGTAAATAATCAAAGAACCTAGAATCAAAATAATGCTTCTCTTTTAGATAGGCATTCGCCTTAACATAGGAGGAAGACGCTAAAAGATCTTTTGAAATATTTTCAGGCTGTAATTCTTCTTCAGTAAAAAAAGAAACGGATTCAATTCCCTCCTTTAGATTATTCCAAAACTCATCTAAGTTCTTAGCACCCGGAAATTGACCAGAAATACCTATAATCGCAATGTCTGTTGATTTATAATTACTCATCATCCAAATCTTTCATAATATTATCTATTTCAAAAACTTCAACTTCCATTTCTTCATCCATATCATCTTCAAACTGTTCTTCGCCAGTAAAGTTTGATACTGCTTCTTGTATAGTTGAGTATTTAAATAGGTTAGCTACTGTAATGTTTAGATTTAATTTTTCCTCCATCATCCTATGAAGTTGAAGTACTTTAAGAGAGTTACCTCCCAAATCAAAAAAGCTTTTAGTAATACTAATATCCTTGGGGTCTATATTCAATATATCTCCCCAGATTGCTACTAATTCTCCCTCTAGTTCATTGGATGGCGCCTCATACATATCACCTTCCATTAAATTCACCTGAGGCAACGCTCTTTTATTGATTTTTCCATTTGGAGTCAGAGGAATTTCTGTTAAGTGCATATAATATATTGGCAACATATACTCTGGTAAACTCTCTAACAAATACGCTCGTATATCTGATGATAATATCTCTTCTTTGGATACATAATAAGCTACCAAACACTTATTTTTTAATACTTCAGTTATTTGTACTACAGCTTTATCTATTTCTTTATAATCTAGTAGTCTATTTTCTATTTCTCCTAATTCTATTCGGTAACCTCGTAACTTAATTTGTGAGTCCTTACGCCCTGCGAACTCAATATTCCCATCAGGTAACCACTTACCCATGTCCCCCGTACGATATATAAATTCCCCTTCTCTATAAGGATTAGGCACGAATTTTTCATGAGTTAATATTTTATTATTCAAATAACCAATACTTAATCCATCACCTCCGATATATAATTCTCCTACAGTGCCTAAAGGCAACAGTTTTCTATAGTCATCTAGTATATATATCTGAGTATTATTAATTGGGGTGCCGATAGGTATTTTTATACCTCCATCGAGGTAACTAACATGATTAGTTATTGAGGTAACTGTAGTCTCTGTAGGACCATATTCATTATAAAAATCATAATCCCACACAAATCGTTTCAGAGAACTAACATGGTTGGCTATTGAAGTAACGGTAGTCTCGGTAGGACCATATTTATTGTAAAATTTGTAGTCGGATACAAATCGTTTTGCAAGATGTGATGTACATTCCTCTCCTCCCGAAACAATCCTACGAAGCGTATTGGGTTTATCAATCGATATAGCTTCTAAAAATGATGGTGTAGCATGAAGGTGAGTAACTTGATGTGTAGATAAATAAGCGTTAAACACATCCTTATCAAGTAACTTTGACTTATC
>CANLEM010000023.1 GCA_947489685.1 uncultured Aquimarina sp.
TCAAAATCAATACCTTCAACATCCTTAACCAATAAAGCTGGAGATTTACTATCTGATAACATATGAACAGTTCGCTGTTCTGGTTGATCAGGATCGATTGGTAAATAAGCATGTCCTGATTTGAGAATACCCAAAAGACCAACAATCAAATCTATAGAACGATCCATCATTAAACCAATGATAGCACCTTCTTCAAAACCTTGAAGATGTAAATATCTCGATACCTGATTAGCGCGATTATTTAAATCCGAATAGCTCAATTCTTCCCCTTCATAAATCAATGCAGTACCTAATGGATTTAACTTTACTCTAGACTCAAACAAATTAACAATTGTCTTATTCTTCGGATAATCAAAATCAGTAGCATTAAACGTCTCCAACAATAATTGCTCCTCTTTCTGGTCTAATAACTGTATATCGCTAAGTAAAATATCTGGATTGGATAACACTATATCCACAATGCGCTCAAAATAAACAATAAAACGATCAATTGTTTCTGGTTTAAATAAATCTGTTGCATACATATAATTCAACAATATGCCCTCATCATGTTCTACAACATTTAAGGTTAAATCAAATTTTGATACTTCATGATCTGTATCATAAGATGATACTTTTAAATCCGAAAGTTCTAAATCAGAACCTTCAAAATTATGATATGCAAACACAACATCAAACAAAGGATTACGTCCCGTATCTCTAACAACATCCAATTCATCTACCAAATCCTCATATTGATAATCTTGATTTGAAAAACTACTTAAAGATCTCTCCTTTACTTTCCCTAAAAAGGCTTTAAAACTTATATCCCCCTTAGGATAGTTTCTCAAAGCCAAGGTATTGACAAACATACCTACAATACCCTCTAAATCTGCATGGGAACGACCAGCTACAGCTGTACCAACCACAACATCTTCTTGATTACTTAACTTACTCAACAAAATATTGAAAATACTCAACATCGTCATAAACAAAGTAGCGCCTTCTCTTTCTCCTAATGATTTCAAGGAAGCTGTGGTTGATTGACTCAAACGAAACGGAACTCTACTACCCTTATGACTCTTAGTCTCGGGGCGTTTATAATCTGTGGGAAGTTCTAATATAGATAAATCTTCTGAATATTCACCTAACCAATACTCACGCTGCAATTTTAAACCCGACTTATAATCATCACTTTGTTGCCACTCTGAATAATCTTTATACTGTAATCGTAACGGCGGCAAATCTATGCCCTCATATAGCGATATGAAATCACCTACTAAAATACCATGCGAAATTCCATCACTAATAATATGGTGCATATCTATCAATAATAAATGACTCTCATCACTCTCTTGAATAATACCAACACGTAATAATGGACCAGAGGATAAATTAAATGGACGAATAAAAGAAGTGATAATTTCTTTTGTTGTTTTATCATCAGACAAAGTATATTCCTCTAGAACAAAAACATGATCAGTAAGTATTTGCTGATAAACATTCCCTGATTCTTCCTCTACAAAGACAGTGCGTAATAATTCATGGCGTAACAACAATTTTTCAAAAGATTCAATTAATCTATCCTTATCCAATACACCAGATAATCTCATAGCTTCTGACATACTATATGCTAAAGACAAGCGATCAAATCGATATAAGAAATACATCCGGCGTTGAGCAGATGATAATGTATAAAGTGGCATCTCTTCGGCTAATGGAATACTAGAATACACAGAACGATCCAACTTTGATATATAATTCCCTAAACTTCTAATATCAACATAGCGGAAAACATCGGCTAAAGGTAGATCTACTTCAAAGATCAATAAAATCTTATTGACCAAAACCATGGCGCGTAAAGAATTACCTCCTAACTCAAAGAAGCTTCTTGTAACACTAATCACCTCACTATCTAAACGTAATATATCACTCCAAATCTCTACTAATTT
>CANLEM010000024.1 GCA_947489685.1 uncultured Aquimarina sp.
ATTCTACAGGATTTTATAGGTTCTTCTTTGGAGTATCCAGAAGATAAAACCATAGTTAATTTATTTGAACAACAGGCATTGCTTTATCCTGCTCGTATTGCGGTAAGTTATGAAGGTAACGAGTGTACCTATAAGGAGTTGAACGAGAAGTCAAATCAGTTGGCTCGACATTTACTATCGTTGGGTGTTGATAAAGGAAGTATTGTTGGACTTTTACTAGATCGCTCTGTAGAGATGATCGTAGGGATTTTAGGCGTTTTAAAATCAGGAGCGGCATACTTACCTATAGATCCTGAGTTACCTACAGATAGGGTAACTTATATGTTAGATCAGAGTGGGACTACTTTGTTGTTGGCAGACTCAGAATATGTAGATAGATTTTCGGCACAACTTACAGTAAAAGATATACACTCGGGATTATTATATCAGGGTAGTACAGAAAACTTAGATATATCTATTACAGTTGATGATTTGGCTTACTGCATATTTACATCTGGTTCTACAGGTCTTCCTAAAGGAGTGATGATGGGTCATAAGAGTGTTGTAAATCTGATTCATGGATTAGAAGATCGAGTATATACAGGTTTAGGAACATCTGCTTTACGTGTTGGCTTGTTGGCTTCATATTCTTTTGATGCATCGGGACAACAGATTTTTGGGGCTTTATTAAAAGGTCATAGTCTTTACATCTGTAGTGATGTAGAAAGAAAAGATGGAGGGTTGTTACTGGATTTTTATAACAGAAATAAGATAGAAGTTTCTGATGGTACACCTACACATCTGCGCATATTGTTAAGTTCTTTGGATGCAGATTCTCGTTTACAATATTTACGTAAATGGATGTTGGCTGGTGAAGTTTTGTCAAAAGAATTGGTTAGGAATTTTTATAAGTATCATGATGAATCTCAGGTTAGGATGTATAATATTTATGGGCCTACCGAGACTTGTGTAGATTCGACCAGTTATGAGATTGATTTATCTCGTTTAGATGATTATACGACTATTCCTATCGGAAAACCATTGGGTAATGAACGTATTTATATTACTGATAGTACAGGTAACCTAGTTCCTGTAGGAGTTACTGGAGAGTTATGTATAGCCGGAGATGGTTTGGCTCAAGGTTATATGGGTGATACAGAATTGACCTCTAAGAAATTCACAAAAGATTGGTTGTCGTACGAGGATCGCGTATATCGTACAGGAGATTTGGGTCGTTGGTTACCTGATGGTAATATCGAATATCAGGGTCGTAAGGATTCACAGGTCAAGTTACGAGGTTATCGTATAGAATTAGGAGAGATAGAAGGACAATTATTAGAGCATCAGTTAATAAAAGAAGTAGTAGTTGTAGTAAAGGACCAAGGAGAGGGTAATGCGAATCTAATTGCTTACGTTGTTTGTTCATCGGATTCTGATACGATCAAACCGTCAGCGTTACGTTCTCATTTACTAGAGGTGTTACCAGAATATATGATTCCGGCATATTATGTTCAGTTAGAGACGTTACCATTAACTCGTAGTGGTAAGATAGATCATAAGGCATTACCTGATCCAGAATTTACAGAA
>CANLEM010000025.1 GCA_947489685.1 uncultured Aquimarina sp.
AATTATCCTATCGCCGAAGAGTTAGTAGATCAGGATCGGGATGATGGATATAGCATATCTGGAGTTGCAGTTTTTGAACAAACGAATTATGATTTATCGATAGTATTAGAACCGGGAGAGGAGTTACGGATAAGTTTTCAATACAATAGTAAAAGTTTTACTAAGGATACCATCGACCGTTTATCAGCTCATTTATCTATGATATTGGATCAGATGATATCCAATATTAATCAACCGATACATCAGATCAGTCTTTTAAGTGAGAAGGAGGTAGTGTTATTGGAAGATTTTAATTCGACAGCGATGGATTATCCAAGAGATCAAACGATTATAGAATTGTTTGAGTCGCAGGTAGCTTTGGATCCTTTTAGTACAGCATTAGTTTATGAAGGAGAAAGACTTAGTTATGGAGATTTAAATTCACATTCAAATGCCTTAGGATCTAAATTAGTAGAGTTAGGTATTGGTAAGGGAGATATTGTCGGTGTTTTATTATCCCAGTCTTTTGGTATGGTGATCAGTCTTTTAGGTATTTTAAAGTCCGGTGCTTCCTTTTTACCGATTGACCCAAAATCTCCTAGGGATCGTATATCCTATATGTTATCAGATAGTGATAGTAAGTTGCTTTTATCGACAATAGCAGTTATGACTGAGTTCGATTTATCTCTTGACTTTTTAGAGATAGAAGATCTTTCTTTTGAAGGAGAGGTTGTTAATTTAGATCGCGAATTATCTACTGATAGTTTGGCTTATGTTATTTATACCTCGGGCAGTACAGGTCATCCCAAAGGAGTTATGATTGAGCATGGTTCATTATTGAATTTATGTTACTGGCATAATTCGACTTATGAAGTTGTTGATTCAGATCACAGTACTCGTTATGCTGGCTTTGGATTTGATGCTTCTGTATGGGAGTTGTTTCCTTATTTGATCAAAGGAGCTTGTATTCATATTATAGGGGAGGATTTACGTTATGATGTTGATTTATTAAATTCCTATTTTGAATCAGAAGGGATTACGATTTCATTTTTACCGACACAATTGTTTGAACAATTTATAAAGTTAGATAACAGCAGTCTTCGTATTTTACTTACTGGGGGAGATAAGCTTAAGCGTTTTAGTCCAGTTTCGTACCGAGTATTTAACAACTATGGTCCTACAGAGAATACAGTAGTTACGACGAGTTATGAGTTAACAGGTGACAGTATAGATAGGCTTCCTATTGGTTCACCTATTGCGAACACTCAGGTTTATATTTTGGATGCTTATGATCATTTATGTCCTATAGGAGTAGTTGGAGAGTTATGTATAGGTGGAAATAGTTTAGCACGGGGATATTTAAATAATGAAGAATTAACAAGGGAGAAGTTTGTTGCTAATCCTTATAGAGCTGGCGAGAAGATGTATCGCACGGGTGATATGGGTAGATGGTTATCAG
>CANLEM010000026.1 GCA_947489685.1 uncultured Aquimarina sp.
GATTTAGCATCGAGATATGCTATTGAAGATGTTTATCCGTTATCTCCTATGCAAGAAGGGATGTTGTTTCATTGGTTACAACATAAAGATTCGGAATCGGATTTTTATTTTCTTCAATATAGTTATAGAATTAAAGGAAAATTAAATGCAGGGTTTGTCAAGAATAGTTTAAATCATCTTGTTAAGAGATACCCAGTTTTAAGAACGTTGTTCCTTTATGAAGGTCACGAGAGACCATTGCAACTGGTGAAAAAAAATGGTGATTTTATTTTTGAATTTAAAAATATTATTGATGAAATATCTTTTGCAAAAAGAGAAACTGTTTTGGATGAATATCGAGCACAGGATAGGGGCAATAAATTCACTTTAACAGGACCATTAATGCGTGTTCATGTTTATCAAACGGATGATGAAGAATACGAGATTATTTGGAGTTTTCATCATATCTTAATGGATGGATGGTGTATAGAAATTATAATTAATGAATTTAATACTATTTATGAAGCGTATTATCAAAGAAAGAAGTTTGATTTACCTCCAGTTCATAATTATTCTAATTTTATACAGTGGTTAGAGAATCAAAATAAAAGAGAGCCGAATGAATATTGGGATAATTATCTGTCAGATTATAACAACTTAGCTTCAATTCCTGAAGTGAGGTTAAAGACAATTAAAAATAAAGATTTTAAGTTAGAATCAAAACAAATAATTTTTTCTGATGATGAATTTTCGGTGTTGAAAAAATTATCTGTAGAATTGGGCGTAACTCTAAATACAGTTATTCAAACTATTTGGGCGATACTTCTTTCTAAATATAACAACACTAATGACGTGGTTTTTGGAACTGTTGTTTCTGGTCGTCCTGTTAATTTGGAAGAAGTTGAAAATATTGTTGGATTATTCATAAATACAATTCCAACTCGAGTAAGTTATTCTGAGAATACAACAATAAAAGATTTATTTAAAATAGTTCATGAGAATGCGTTAGAAAGTTTGCCATATCATTATCATCCGTTGTCAAAGATTCAATCCAATCATGTTTTAAAAAATAGACTTTTAGACCATATAATTATTCATAATAATTTTACAGAATTACCAAATAAGAAAAAAGAAATTAGTTCTTATGAAGTGGTTGACTTCACTCCTTTTCAACCTACAAGTTATGATCTTTCAATATTTATTGAGTCTAAAAACAGAATTTCTTTGACTTTTGATTATAATTCTAATACATATTCATCTATTACTATTGAAAATCTTGCTCGGAATTTCTCTAATATTTGTAAAAAAGTTTGTTTGGATATTGAACTACCTATACAGAGTATAGATCTTTTATCAAAAGAGGAGTATGATCAGATTCTACAGGATTTTATAGGTTCTTCTTTGGAGTATCCAGAAGATAAAACCATAGTTAATTTATTTGAACAACAGGC
>CANLEM010000027.1 GCA_947489685.1 uncultured Aquimarina sp.
TAGAAAAACCATCTCCAAATACAACTTCAACTACTTCTATACCCTTTGATCCAAAACATGAAGATAAACCACGACCCACTCCATGATCATCCATAAACAATAACGTAGTTAAATCTTCAGGAACACCTACTGATTGAACCTCCGATAAACGCCAGGTAGGACGATAGAACCAATTATGCAGCTCCTCGCGAGAAGAAACTCCATTAGAACTCATCGACATAAGCAATGAATACGCATCAACATCAACAGGGTAGGCGATCTTATCAAAACTATAACCCGGTAAAGAAACCTTATGACGGAACTCTCCTTGATAATAACTATCCCAATCCAATGAAACTCCATGACTCCAAAGCTTACCTAAACCTTCTAAAAAACTAATATCACTATCTGCTGATCTTCCTAAAAGATTTATAATCTTATGACTCGATATCTTATTCCTATGAGCTCCTACAAAAGAGCCCAAAGAACGTCCTGGACCAACCTCTATAAAACATACAGACTCATCTGTCATTAGCCTATGTAATCCAGATGAAAAACGAACAGGATCTCGAAGTTGCTTAACCCAATAAGATGAAGTACTTACTTCTTTTACATCTACATAATCTCCCGTAATATTAGAAATAAATGGAGTATCCATAGAACCAAAATCAACTTCTGAAAATAAAGCCGAAAAAGAATCCAACATGCCATCCATCATACTAGAATGAAAGGCATGAGAGGTCGATAATATCTTACTTTTTACTCCTGAATCACTAAGAAAGGACTCTAAAGCAACAATACTAGGGGTATCTCCAGAGACAACACAAGAATTATCACTATTAATAGTAGCCAAACACAAGGATGGGTATGAAGATAAATAAGAGGCTATATCCGACTCTGATAGTAAAACACTTAACATAGAACCACTGGACATACTACCCATCAAGGCGCCACGATGAACAACCAAATCCAATGCCTGCTCTAAGGTAAATAAACCACTCAAACAAGCTGCAACATACTCCCCTAAACTATGACCAATCATAGCATCGGGAAC
>CANLEM010000028.1 GCA_947489685.1 uncultured Aquimarina sp.
GGAACTACCGATATCACCTATACTGTTGAAGATACTAATGGTTGTGTTTCAACTTCTTCGGCAACATATACGATTACAGTAAACGCCTTACCGATCGCTGCACCAATTACTGGTCCTACCGAAGTTTGTGTAGGAAGTACGATAGATTTAACTGAAGGTACTACCGGAACAATAATTTGGAGTTCATCGGATACCGGAGTAGCTACTATAGATGGTTCAGGAGTTGTTACTGGCGTAAGTGCAGGAACTACCGATATTACCTATACTGTTGAAGATACTAATGGTTGTGTTTCATTACCTTCTGCTGGCTACACTGTCACTGTAAATGCCTTACCAATTGCTGTACCAATTACCGGTCCTACCGAAGTTTGTATAGGGAGTACGATAGATTTAACCGAAGGCACTACCGGTACTATCGTTTGGAACTCATCGGATACCGGAGTAGCTACTATAGATGGTTCAGGAGTTGTTACTCCTGTTACTGCAGGAACTACCGAAATCACCTATACTGTTGAAGATGCCAATGGTTGTCTTTCAACTTCTTCGGCGGCATATACGATTACTGTAAATGCATTACCAATTGCCGCACCAATTACTGGTCCTACCGAAGTTTGTATAGGAAGTACTATAGATTTAACCGAGGGCACTACCGGTACTATTGTTTGGAGTTCATCAGATACCGGAGTAGCCACTATAGATGGTTCAGGAGTTGTTACTGGCGTAAGTGTAGGAACTACTGATATCACCTATAC
>CANLEM010000029.1 GCA_947489685.1 uncultured Aquimarina sp.
TTGTACATGAGTCTTAAATAAATCTAAAAAAGTACCCGAGCCATAATCAACCCTAGTCGAATTGAAATCCGATAACAACAATTCCTTCTCCTTAGCATCCAATATCGATATATCTCCTAACAATGTATCTGGATTGGATACTATTTCAGATACGATACGCTCAAAATAAACTACAAAACGATCAATCGTTTCTTTATTAAATAAATCTGTGGAATATTCGAAATTAAAATCCAAACACCCCTCTCTTTCTTGAGTTCCTAATTGGAGATCAAACTTAGAAATCTTGTTTCCTATATTCTTTGTAGTAGCTTCTAAATCTGAAAATAGCAATGTTTCTTTATCGAAATTCTGTAGCACAAACATTACATCAAATAAAGGATTACGACTCGAATCTCTAGGAAGATCTAAATGATTTACCAGCTCCTCATAAGGATAATCCTGATACTCTAAACTCTTTAAAGTCTTTCCTTTTACCTCTCTTAGAAAATCTTTAAAACTTAAATCACCCTTAGGGTAATTACGAATCGCCAAGGTATTGACAAACATACCAAATATATCCTCTAAATCTACATGAGAACGACCCGCTACCGCAGTACCAACCACAACATCCTGTTGATTACTTAACTTACTCAATAAAATATTGAAAATCGATAACAAGGTCATAAATAAGGTTGCTCCTTCCTTATCTCCTAATTCACGTAAACTATTGGTAATTTCTCTACTTAAACTAAACGATACATTACTTCCTTT
>CANLEM010000030.1 GCA_947489685.1 uncultured Aquimarina sp.
CCTACCAATAAACCATTTAAAAATTGCCATATCGAAATATCAAAAGTCTCCGAGGCATTCTGAGCAACTATACTAGAAGCATTCAACTCTAATGCATCCCGCTTAGATAATAAGTGATTTAACATACCTCCGTGCTCAATCATAACACCCTTGGGTTTACCAGTAGAACCAGAGGTATAAAGAATATAAGCTAAACTAGAAGAAGTTAAATCAATATCAGGATTAGATCCAGAACATAAAACAATAGCACTACTGTCAAAAACTCTAGAATTATCTTCCAAACCAGCTGGAGACTTATCTAAATAAATCACTTGTAGATCAGAATTAAAAGATAATAAGGAGTGTAATACCTCTTCTGAAAGACTACCCGATCGAGTAACTATAAATCGAGAACCTGTATCGCGTAAAATATCCTCTATACGAGAAAGTGGATAATCAACAGATAATGGAACATAAACACCAGATGATTTAAATACTCCTAACATCCCAACCAAATAATCGGTAGATCGATCACATAGAAAAATTACAGAGTCCTCAATTGATAAGCCTTTTGATAATAAAAAATGAGAAAACTGATTACTGCGATGGTTTAAATCACCATAACTCAAACTCAAAGTATGATCATCTACAGCTATAACATCGGAACTCCTAGAAACCTGATCCTCGAATAAATCAA
>CANLEM010000031.1 GCA_947489685.1 uncultured Aquimarina sp.
TTCCTATCGGTAAGCCAATTGATAATACCTCATTTTATGTAATCGATAATTTTGGTCATTTATGTCCAATAGGGGTTATCGGAGAGTTATGTATAGGAGGAGCAGGAGTAAGTATAGGATATTTTAATAATGAAGAGTTAACTCAAGAGAAGTTTGTTGCTAATCCTTATCGAGAGGGTGAGAAGATGTATCGTACCGGGGATTTATGTAGATGGTTATCTGATGGTAGTATAGATTTCTTAGGCAGAAAAGATTCTCAAGTTAAGTTACGAGGTTATCGTATAGAATTAGGTGAGATCGAGCATCAATTGTTAAGATATGAAGGAGTAGAAGAAGCTGTTGTAGTGTTAGGTGGAGATAGTGAATCTGATAGATATTTGGCAAGCTATTATGTATCAGAAGAAGAGTTATTGGTATCAGATCTACGAGATCATTTAGTAGAGGTGTTACCAGAATATATGATACCAACATATTATGTCCATATGGAATCCATACCATTGACAGTTAATGGTAAGATTGCTCGTAAGTCTTTACCGGTTCCAGAGATTAGTGCAGGAGTGGCTTATGAGGCAGCCTCAAATGTGGTAGAAGAGAAATTAGTAGAGATTTGGAGTGATATATTACGTTTAGATAGTGAGGTGATTAGTGTTACAAGAAGCTTCTTTGAGTT
>CANLEM010000032.1 GCA_947489685.1 uncultured Aquimarina sp.
ACCTGTACTGCCCGAGGTATAAATAACATAAGCCAAACTATCATGAGAAAAATCTAGAGCTAAATTTGAAATCTCTTCTTCAAAAGACAGAGTCTCTAAGTCCATAAAATCACTCGTTAAACCTATACTCGCAATAATACTCGATCTCGATAACAACAACTTACTATCACTATCTGATAACATATAAGAGATACGACCTTTGGGGGAATTTGGATCAATAGGTAAAAATGAAGCACCGGACTTTAAAATTCCTAAAAGACTGATCACCATATCAAAAGATTGAGATAATAAAACACTGATAATATCTCCCTTACCAACGCCTAATCCTACTAATTTAGAAGCTAAAGCATTAGAATGTGAATTTAAATCTCCATAACTAAGTCTTTCTCCTTCATAAACTAATGCAGTACCCAAAGGATCTATAGATACCTGTGACTCAAACAAATCTATAATCGTCTTTTCTCTCGGATAATCAACAGTAGTAGCATTAAAATCGTCTAACAACACTACTTGTTCTTTTTCATCCAATACTACAATATCTCCTAACAAAATATCTGGATTAGATAATACTGTATCTACGATACGCTCAAAATAAGTAACAAAACGAACTATTGTATCCTTATCAAATAGATCTGTTGCATAT
>CANLEM010000033.1 GCA_947489685.1 uncultured Aquimarina sp.
ATGGTCCCTACATATTATGTTCATATGGATGTTTTTCCATTAACGGTTAATGGTAAGGTTGATCGTAAATCGTTACCCGATCCGGAATTCAGAGGTAATGAAGATTATGTGGCTCCAAGGACAGAAGAAGAACATTTATTAGCGACTGTTTGGTCTGAAGTATTAGGTTTAGAAGAAGTAGGTATTACTGATAATTTTTTTGCTATCGGAGGTGATTCTATTAAATCCATTTTAATTAATTCAAAAATAAAAAAGGCAGGATATAGTATATCTATTAAAGATGTTTTTCTTTATCAGAATATAGAATCTCTTGCTATTAGGCTTCGTAAAGAAGATAATTCATCAGATCAATCGTTAATTACCGGAGGAGTTGGTTTAACTGGAATTCAGCACGATTTTGTTTTTCGTGATTTAAAAGATAAAGGACATTATAATCAATCTGTTTTATTGAATTTTCCGGCCGGTATTAGTAAAGAAGAAGTAGCTACGATTTTCAGATTTCT
>CANLEM010000034.1 GCA_947489685.1 uncultured Aquimarina sp.
GTTGATCGTAAATCGTTACCTGATCCAGAGATTAGTGCTGGATTGGATTATGAACCTGCATCCAGTGAAACAGAGGAGAAACTGGTAGCTATCTGGAGTGATGTTTTACAATTAGATAGCGATGTGATAAGTGTTACGCGTAGCTTTTTTGAGCTAGGTGGTAATTCTCTGCGAGCGATGGTTTTAGTAAATGAAATTCAGAAAAAGTACAATGTAAAAATATCTATACATGATATTTTCTTTAGAAACACGATTTCATCATTGTCAAAATTAATAGATACTAAGGTTTGGGTATTAAGTAACTCTAAATCTGATGGTACTGAAAAAGATAAAGTTTTCTTATAACATAGAGATAAATCTATTTACATCTCATGGATACATTATTATTAGAGTTAAGAAATAAAAATATTGGTATTACCATTGTCGAAGGTAATATTCGGTTAGATGTACCTAAAGATATAGATGCCTCTGATTTGATCACTAAGGTCAAG
>CANLEM010000035.1 GCA_947489685.1 uncultured Aquimarina sp.
TTCATTTATCGAGTTTAGATCGTTTGGTATATTCTAATATTCCCTTAGCAGAGGATAAACTGTTTTATGCATTATCCTCGGCGCAGCGTCGTATGTATTTTTTATATCAGTTTGATCCTTTGTCTTTGGCCTATAATATGCCTGAGGTTATTCGATTATCTGGGGCATTAGATAAGGCCAGATTAGTTAGATCTTTTGAAGCTTTATTACTACGTCATGACTTATTACGTACGATTTTTGTTGAAAGTGAAGGTGAGGTGTATCAGCAAGTGGTTACGGATCGAGATTTTGTTTTAGAGGAGTATAGTGTATCTGAGAATACGACAACAAAAGATTTGATCACTTCTTTTATTCGTCCTTTTGATTTATCGTCAGGTCCGTTGTTACGTGTTGGTATGATTACAGAGGATGACGATGATTATTTATTGTTAATAGACATGCATCATATTGTTAGTGATGGAGTTTCTCATGGTATACT
>CANLEM010000036.1 GCA_947489685.1 uncultured Aquimarina sp.
TCTCCTCCAACTATCAAACGAGAAATACCACTCAAATCATAACCCTCTATTCGTAAAATCTGTAAATGGGACGGTGTTAACTTTAAAACCTTGGCATAACCATCCCGAATAACTGAATCCAAGACACTGATTGCATCACCCTCGCCATAAATTCGTAAAGAATGACCACTAACCAATGGCAATAACATAGAGGTAATCGTTAAATCAAAGGAAATAGAACTAAACAATGCCATAGAGCAATCTTCACCTTCCATATAAACCGACCTTCCCCAGTTTAAATAATTATACAAAGAACCATGAGAGATCATAACACCCTTGGGTAAACCTGTACTACCAGAAGTATATAAAACATAAGCCAAATCCGAAGAATCAACTGTCGGAAATAACACTTCTGAAATAGAAGAAACAGCTCCTAAATTAGTAAGACTTAAACAAGTAACCTTAGAATCTGCCAATAACGAAGAATCTGATGATAATA
>CANLEM010000037.1 GCA_947489685.1 uncultured Aquimarina sp.
GCGTTATGCTTTTTCATCGTCATCATCAGATGTTCAGTATAATGAAGGTTCTTTGGATACTATTCCTATTGTTACTTTTGATTTAGAAGGGGAGCAGGATCCGACTTCTGTTTTATTGGGTTTATGTAATGATTTACAACGTAGTATTGATTTATCTGTTGCTCCGATGTTTCGCTTAGGTTTATTTGATGTAGAAGGAGGTTCACGTTTATTGATTGTTATTCATCATTTGGTTATAGATGGGATATCGTGGCGTATTTTATTTGAGGATATCGAGACCTTGTATAGTCAATTGCAAGAAGGTTTATCCCTCTCGCTACCTTTAAAGACGGACTCCTTTCAATTATGGTCTAGTAGTTTAACGGAGTATCTAGATAGTTTTTCATATGATCAGAGTAGGGAATATTGGTCTGGTTTATCAGAGAGTTCGAGTGTTTCACTTTTGATTAGTGATCC
>CANLEM010000038.1 GCA_947489685.1 uncultured Aquimarina sp.
ATTATCGTTACAATACAGAGATTATTCAGAATGGCAACAGAGTGATGGATATCAATCAGGGTTAGCATTACAGCGTGAGTATTGGTTAGGTGAATATTCAGAAGAATTATCATTATTAGAACTTCCCACAGATTATAGACGTCCCGAGATAAAGAGTCATCATGGGAATACGGTTTCGTTTGGTTTGAATAGCTCGATAAGTTCTTCTTTACGCGAATTAGGAGAAAGAGAAGGCGCTACTTTGTTTATGACGATGTTGAGTATTTTCAATATTTTATTGAGTAAGCTGGGTAATCAAGAAGATGTTGTGATTGGTACTCCAGTTGCAGGTCGTTCCCATGCAGACTTAGAGGGTATTGTAGGTATGTTTGTCAATACCTTGGCTTTGAGAAACTATCCTAAGGGGGATATAAGTTTTAAAGC
>CANLEM010000039.1 GCA_947489685.1 uncultured Aquimarina sp.
GATTTTGACTTTTTAGAAGTGATAGATATCAACAATGAAAAACTTGATAAACGCGGTAAGAGTAATTTAAATTTACCTTTGGTCTCTACTAATTTGGCCTATATAATTTATACCTCCGGTAGTACGGGACAACCCAAAGGGGTTATGGTCAATCATCGATCAGTGATCAATTTGATTTATTCACAACAGGAGTTATTTGGTTTAGAAGATAGTGATCGTATTCTTCAATTTTCGACGATAGCTTTTGATGCATCGGTAGAGCAAATATGGTTATCGTTATTAAATGGATTGCCTTTGGTTTTAATTGATAAGTCAAAGTTACTTGATAAGGATGTGTTTAACGCTTATTTATCTACACATCAAGTTACTCACCTTCATGCTAC
>CANLEM010000040.1 GCA_947489685.1 uncultured Aquimarina sp.
AAGCGTGTTCAAGATGCATTGAATGATAATGATCATATTTATGCGATTATTAAAGGTGGTGGTTTAAATAATGATGGGTCTCAAAAGATGTCATTTTCAGCGCCAAGTGTGAAAGGTCAAATTACGGCTATTAAAAAAGCTGTTAAAATAGCCAAGATCTCTCCTGGAAGTGTTGGTTATATTGAGGCTCATGGTACAGGTACAGTTTTAGGCGATCCTATCGAGGTTGAAGCATTAAAGTCTGCTTATTCTTTATCAGAAGGTTCTGTTGCAGGTTCATGTGCTTTGGGTTCTGTCAAGGGTAATATCGGTCATGCAGATACGGCTTCAGGTATTGCAGGTTTGCTCAAAACGGTTTTGGCCTTAAAGCATAA
>CANLEM010000041.1 GCA_947489685.1 uncultured Aquimarina sp.
TCTGTTGCATATACATAGTTCAACAACAAACCATCATCACTCTCTAAAACATCCAAGGTTAAATCAAACTTCGATACAGAATAACCCGTATCATAGAACATCACCTCTAAATCAGATAATTCAAAATTTGATTTCTCAAAATTCTGATAAGAAAACATTACATCAAATAATGGATTACGGCTGGTGTCTCTTACAATATCTAATTTATCAACTAAATCCTCATATTGATAATCCTGATTTGAAAAACTGCCTAAAGACGTCTCCTTTACATTTTCTAAAAAATCTTTAAAACTTAAATCTCCCTTGGGATAATTACGAATCGCCAAGGTGTTGACAAACATACCAACAATACCTTCTAAATCT
>CANLEM010000042.1 GCA_947489685.1 uncultured Aquimarina sp.
GCCGAAGAAGTTGAAACACAACCATTAGTATCTTCAACAGTATAGGTGATATCGGTAGTCCCTGCACTTACGCCAGTAACAACCCCTGAACCATCTATAGTAGCCACTCCAGTATCCGATGAACTCCAAACGATAGTACCGGTGGTACCTTCGGTTAAATCTATCGTACTCCCTATACAAACTTCGGTAGGGCCAGTAATTGGTGCGGCGATCGGTAAGGCGTTTACAGTAATCGTATATGTCGCCGAAGAAGTTGAAACGCATCCATTGGCATCTTCAACAGTATAGGTGATATCAGTAGTTCCTACACTTACGCCAGTAACAACTCCTGAACCATC
>CANLEM010000043.1 GCA_947489685.1 uncultured Aquimarina sp.
GCCACCAAAACTATCATTGCCTAATACTGCAATATTGGTCGTACCACTATCCTCTGCTACATCAGCAGGAGTATCATCGGTAGCCGTTGGAGTATCATCAACACTCGTTACATCAAAGGTAACGGTAGCCGTATCTGTATCTCCATCAGCATCCTCTATCTCATAGGTGATCGTTACAGGACCATTATAATCTAAGGCCGGAGTAAAGTCAATCGTATCATCAGTCGGATCGTTTGGAGTACCTCCATTATTCACTACTGCTGTTCCTACTGCTGCTGGAATCGCTGTTACATTGATCGTGCCTGTACTTGGACC
>CANLEM010000044.1 GCA_947489685.1 uncultured Aquimarina sp.
TATTATGTATCAGAAGAAGAGATATTAACCTCAGATCTAAGAGATCACCTATTAGGGACATTACCAGAGTATATGGTTCCTACGTATTACGTTCATATGAGATCGATTCCATTAACGGTTAATGGTAAGGTTGATCGTAAATCGTTACCTGATCCAGAGATTAGTGCTGGATTGGATTATGAACCTGCATCCAGTGAAACAGAGGAGAAACTGGTAACTATCTGGAGTGATGTTTTACAATTAGATAGCGATGTGATAAGTGTTACGCGTAGCTTTTTTGAGCT
>CANLEM010000045.1 GCA_947489685.1 uncultured Aquimarina sp.
GGATATTGTAAGAGACACCAGCCGTAATCCATTATTTGATGTGATGTTTTCGTATCAGAATTTTGAAGGATCCAATGGCACGTTATCCGATATTGAGGTATCGTCCTATGATACGGGTTATTCAGTATCGAAGTTTGATTTAACCTTAGATGTTTTAGAGAGTGCTGAAGGTTTGTTGTTGAACTATGTATATGCTACTGATTTATTTGATCAGGATACCATTGATCGTTTTGTTGTTTATTTTGAGCGTATAGTTGAGGCTGTAGTATCTAATCC
>CANLEM010000046.1 GCA_947489685.1 uncultured Aquimarina sp.
TGATGTTTTCGTATCAGAATTTTAATCGCACAGATTTTAATCTTAAAAATATAGGAATATCATCTTATGATACGGGTCATTCAGTATCGAAGTTTGATTTAACCTTGGATGTTTTAGAGAGTGATGATGGTTTGTTATTGAACTATGTATATGCAACAGATCTATTTGATAAGGATACAATAGTTCGTTTTGTTACTTATTTTGAGCGTATAGTTGAGGCTGTAGTATCTAATCCAGATATTTTACTTAGCGATATACAGTTATTAGACCAAA
>CANLEM010000047.1 GCA_947489685.1 uncultured Aquimarina sp.
CCACTATAAACTAAACTCATATGAAGCTGACCTGCTGAAACCATACCAGAAATATCCCATTCATACTCACGATCCTGAGTAGAAGCATACTCATATCCCACAGACTCCTTGGCTATCTCAAAGACCTTATCACTGGTATCACTATCAAATTGACCCAAGTAATTAAAACTAATCTGAGAAACATCAACTTCTTCTAAGTCAACTGAACCATCTAAATACTTATACAATAAATAATCAAAACCATTGTTTGGAACTCCTCGCAAACAC
>CANLEM010000048.1 GCA_947489685.1 uncultured Aquimarina sp.
TCCAAAGGATTAGATAGTTTGTTGATAGCCCCTGCAGCGGTAAAGGATTATTATGCATTATCGGCGGCTCAGCGTAGGTTATACTTTTTATATGAATTAGATAAAGAATCGCTAGCATATAATCAGCCACAAGTACTAGAGTTAAGAGGTGTTTTAGATAGAGATAAACTAGTTCAAGGCTTTGAGAAATTAATTTCTCGACATGAGATACTACGTACTCAATTTGAATTAGTTAATGATACTGTGTATCAAAAGGTATGTGACTC
>CANLEM010000049.1 GCA_947489685.1 uncultured Aquimarina sp.
CAGATATTTTACTTAGCGATATACAGTTATTAGACCAAAAAGAGGAGCAATTATTGTTGGAGACGTTTAATGCTACTGATTTTGATTATCCAAAGAACAAGACAATTGTTGATTTGTTTGAAACTCAGGTAGCGTTACACCCTACAAATATAGCTTTGATTTTTGAGGATGAATCTATCACCTATCAGGATTTAAATAATCGCGCTAATCAGGTATCGAGATATTTACATCTTCAAGGTTTTGAAGAAGGTGCTATCATTGGTT
>CANLEM010000050.1 GCA_947489685.1 uncultured Aquimarina sp.
GCTGCTGGAATCGCTGTTACATTGATCGTGCCTGTACTTGGACCATCGCCACCAAAACTATCATTGCCTAATACTGCTATGTTAGTCGTGCCACTATCTTCTGCTACATCAGCAGGAGTATCATTGGTAGCCGTTGGGGTATCATTCACCGGAGTCACATCGAAAGTAACCGTAGCCGTATCGGTATCTCCATCAGCATCCTCTATCTCATAGGTGATTGTTACAGGACCGTTATAGTCTAAGGCCGGAGTAAAGTCAAT
>CANLEM010000051.1 GCA_947489685.1 uncultured Aquimarina sp.
TTTATCGAATGTTATATCAGCATCTACAGATTCAGTATCCAAAGGATTAGATAGTTTGTTGATAGCCCCTGCAGCGGAGAAGGACTATTATGCATTATCGGCGGCTCAGCGTAGGTTATACTTTTTATATGAATTAGATAAAGAATCGCTAGCGTATAATCAGCCACAAGTACTAGAGTTAAGAGGTGTTTTAGATAGAGATAAACTAGTTCAAGGCTTTGAGAAGTTAATTTCTCGACATGAGATACTACGTACTCAAT
>CANLEM010000052.1 GCA_947489685.1 uncultured Aquimarina sp.
TTCACTACTGCTGTTCCTACTGCTGCTGGAATCGCTGTTACATTGATCGTTCCGGTACTTGGACCATCTCCTCCAAAGCTATCGTTTCCTAATACTGCTATGTTAGTCGTTCCACTATCCTCTGCCACATCAGCAGGAGTATCATTGGTAGCTGTTGGGGTATCGTCTACTGAAGTTACATCAAAGGTAACGGTAGCCGTATCGGTATCTCCATCAGCATCCTCTATCTCATACGTGATTGTTACAGGACC
>CANLEM010000053.1 GCA_947489685.1 uncultured Aquimarina sp.
TTAATGGAGATAAGAAAATCTCAATTGGTACCCCTATAGGTAATACTCAGGTGTATATACTAGATAGTTCTGGTAAATTATTACCTCAAGGAGTAGCGGGAGAATTATATGTAGGCGGAGATGGAGTAAGTATGGGATATTTAAACAATGAAGAATTAACAAGCGAGAAGTTTGTTGCTAATCCTTATAGAGCTGGCGAGAAGATGTATCGCACGGGTGATATGGGTAGATGGTTATCAGA
>CANLEM010000054.1 GCA_947489685.1 uncultured Aquimarina sp.
TATTGAGAACCCTGACCTGGAAACATAAAAACAACTCGAGGACTAACCGAACCTATAGCTTCTTTACTCAATTCCTCTGATCGAAAAGCCCCTAAGCTAGAAAACAACTCATCTGTATCCTTACCTAAAAAAAACTGACGATATCCAAAAGGTTCTCTACACCTATTTAAAGTGTAACCAATATCTGATAAATCAGCAGATTCTGATAAGGATACATAATCCTTTAAATTCTCTATATTA
>CANLEM010000055.1 GCA_947489685.1 uncultured Aquimarina sp.
AAGATCTCTCCTGGAAGTGTTGGTTATATTGAGGCTCATGGTACGGGTACAGTTTTAGGCGATCCTATCGAGGTTGAGGCATTAAAGTCTGCTTATTCTTTATCAGAAGGTTCTGTTGCAGGTTCATGTGCTTTGGGTTCTGTAAAGGGTAATATCGGTCATACAGATACGGCTTCAGGTATTGCAGGTTTGCTCAAAACGGTTTTGGCCTTAAAGCATAAGCAGTTACCACCAAGTATT
>CANLEM010000056.1 GCA_947489685.1 uncultured Aquimarina sp.
CCTGTATATCGTACTGCTACTCCATTAGGGTTAACTTTTACTTGCGATTCAAACAAGTCTATGATCGTCTTTTCTCTCGGATAATCAACAGTAGTAGCATTAAAATCTTCTAACAACACTACCTGTTCTTTTTCATCTAATAAAGTAATATCGCCTAACAAAATATCTGGATTAGATACTACAGCCTCAACTATACGCTCAAAATAAACAACAAAACGATCAATGGTATCCTGATC
>CANLEM010000057.1 GCA_947489685.1 uncultured Aquimarina sp.
TCATTAGAGCTTTATAATGAGTATGGTCCAACAGAGGCTACGATTGGTTGTGTTTTGTATCAGTATGATTCTTCCGTTGATCAGGATCGTGCTCATGTTTTGATAGGTAAGCCTACGGCTAATAATGAGATCTATATTTTGAATAGTAGTATGGGCTTATTACCTACCGGCGTATTAGGAGAGTTGTATATAGGAGGAGATCAGTTGTTTGATGGTTATATTGGTTTGGAGTC
>CANLEM010000058.1 GCA_947489685.1 uncultured Aquimarina sp.
GTTACATCAAAGGTAACGGTAGCCGTATCGGTATCTCCATCAGCATCCTCTATCTCATACGTGATTGTTACAGGACCATTATAGTCTAAGGCCGGAGTAAAGTCAATCGTATCATCCGTTGGATCATTTGGTGTACCTCCATTATTCACTACTGCCGTTCCTACTGCTGCTGGAATCGCTGTTACATTGATCGTGCCTGTACTTGGACCATCACCTCCAAAGCTATCGTTTCC
>CANLEM010000059.1 GCA_947489685.1 uncultured Aquimarina sp.
GGAAAATTCAATAAAACAGATTGATTATAATGCCCTTTATCTTTTAAATCACGAAAAACAAAATCGTGCTGAATTCCTGTCAAGCTAACTCCTCCGGTAACTAACGATTGATCTGTATCTACTATCGACACCTGCTGATCCTTTAATAACTTTGATAGAGAAGCTATCGTTTTATGCGTAAGAATATCTTTTACAGTTAAAGCATATCCTTCTCGTCGTGCTCTCGAACAAAT
>CANLEM010000060.1 GCA_947489685.1 uncultured Aquimarina sp.
TAGGTGGTAAGACAGTTGTTTATGCTAAGGATTTGGTGTTAGAGCCTGAGGATTTTTTAGGTTTAGTTAAAAATGATGAGGTTACAATTTTAGAGGTTGTACCATCGTACTTATCTGTTCTGTTAGGATATTTAGAAGGAGATGCTTCTTTAGTAACTTCATTTTCATCATTATCATATTTATTAGTAACTGGAGAGACTTTACAGAAGACTTTAGTAGCGCGTTGGTTT
>CANLEM010000061.1 GCA_947489685.1 uncultured Aquimarina sp.
TCTAGTATAGTTGCTCAGAATGCCTCGGAGACTTTTGATATTTCGATATGGCAATTTTTAAATGGTTTATTGGTAGGCGGTAAGACAGTTGTTTATGCTAAGAATTTGGTGTTAGAGCCTGAGGATTTTTTAGGTTTAGTTAAAAATGATGAGGTTACGATTTTAGAGGTTGTACCATCGTACTTATCTGTTCTGTTAGGATATTTAGAAGGAGATGCTTCTTTAATA
>CANLEM010000062.1 GCA_947489685.1 uncultured Aquimarina sp.
GAAGATGTTGTTGTTGAGTTGAGAGGAGAACATCAAGAAGATCACTATTTGGTTGGTTATTATGTATCAGAAGAAGAGATATTGACCTCAGATCTAAGAGATCACCTATTAGGGACATTACCAGAGTATATGGTTCCTACGTATTGCGTTCATATGAGATCGATTCCATTAACGGTTAATGGTAAGGTTGATCGTAAATCGTTACCTGATCCAGAGATTAGTG
>CANLEM010000063.1 GCA_947489685.1 uncultured Aquimarina sp.
GTACTTGGACCATCACCTCCAAAGCTATCGTTTCCTAATACTGCTATGTTAGTCGTACCACTATCTTCTGCTACATCGGCTGGAGTATCATTGGTAGCGGTTGGGGTATCGTCTACTGAAGTTACATCAAAAGTAACCGTTGCGGTGTCTGTATCTCCATCAGCATCCTCTATCTCATAGGTGATTGTTACAGGACCATTATAGTCTAAGGCCGGAGTAAA
>CANLEM010000064.1 GCA_947489685.1 uncultured Aquimarina sp.
CCCTACTCTGATTCGAGTTTGATCCTATAGCACTACAATGCACAATACGACCTGGACGAATACCTAATGACAGTAAATTATCATACAACAAACCATAGTCTTTTTGGTTATCAGGGTTTATTATATATTTATTTGGCGCTTCCTTAGAAAAACCATCTCCAAATACAACTTCAACTACTTCTATACCCTTTGATCCAAAACATGAAGATAAACCACGACCC
>CANLEM010000065.1 GCA_947489685.1 uncultured Aquimarina sp.
TATTGTAGGTATGTTTGTCAATACCTTGGCTTTGAGAAACTATCCTAAGGGGGATATAAGTTTTAAAGCCTTTTTAGAGAATGTAAAGGAGACGTCTTTAGGAGGTTTTTCAAATCAGGATTATCAGTATGAGGATTTGGTAGATGAGTTGGATATTGTAAGAGACACCAGCCGTAATCCATTATTTGATGTGATGTTTTCGTATCAGAATTTT
>CANLEM010000066.1 GCA_947489685.1 uncultured Aquimarina sp.
TGGTAGATGAGTTGGATATTGTAAGAGACACCAGCCGTAATCCATTATTTGATGTGATGTTTTCGTATCAGAATTTTGAAGGATCCAATGCATCATTATCCGATATTGAGGTATCGTCCTATGATACGGGTCATTCAGTATCGAAGTTTGATTTAACCTTGGATGTTTTAGAGAGTGATGATGGTTTGTTGTTGAACTATGTATATGCAACAGA
>CANLEM010000067.1 GCA_947489685.1 uncultured Aquimarina sp.
CCTACATATTATGTTCATATGGATGTTTTTCCATTAACGGTTAATGGTAAGGTTGATCGTAAATCGTTACCTGATCCAGAGATTAGTGCTGGATTGGATTACCAGGCAGCCTCAAATGAGGTTGAGGAGAGATTAGTAACTATCTGGAGTGATGTTTTACAATTAGATAGCGATGTGATAAGTGTTACGCGTAGCTTTTTTGAGCTAGGAGG
>CANLEM010000068.1 GCA_947489685.1 uncultured Aquimarina sp.
GAATAGAGGGTTATGATTTGAGTGGTATTTCTCGTTTGATAGTTGGAGGAGAACAGTTGAGTCGAGATTTGGCTTCTGGTATTCAAACTTTAGGCGGTTCTTCATTAGAGCTTTATAATGAGTATGGTCCAACCGAGGCTACGATTGGTTGTGTTTTGTATCAGTATGATTCTTCTGTTGATCAGGATCGTGCTCATGTTTTGATAGGTAA
>CANLEM010000069.1 GCA_947489685.1 uncultured Aquimarina sp.
GTAACAACTCCTGAACCATCTATAGTGGCTACTCCGGTATCCGATGAACTCCAAACGATAGTACCGGTAGTACCTTCAGTTAAATCTATCGTACTTCCTACACAAACTTCGGTAGGACCAGTAATTGGTGCAGCAATTGGTAAGGCATTTACAGTAATCGTATATGTTGCCGAAGAAGTTGAAACACAACCATTAGTATCTTCAACAGT
>CANLEM010000070.1 GCA_947489685.1 uncultured Aquimarina sp.
AACCTGAGAGTCCTTTCGTCCTAAAAACTCAATGTTACCATCTGATAACCATCTACCCATATCACCCGTGCGATACAAATATCCTCCTTCCTTATAAGGATTGGGGATCAATCGAGAAGAAGTCTCTGACTCCAAACCAATATAACCATCAAACAACTGATCTCCTCCTATATACAACTCTCCTAATACGCCGGTAGGTAATAA
>CANLEM010000071.1 GCA_947489685.1 uncultured Aquimarina sp.
GAATCATACTGATACAAAACACAACCAATCGTAGCCTCTGTTGGACCATACTCATTATAAAGCTCTAATGATGAACCTCCTAAAGTTTGAATACTAGAAGCCAAATCTCGACTCAACTGTTCTCCCCCAACTATCAAACGAGAAATACCACTCAAATCATAACCCTCTATTCGTAAAATCTGTAAATGGGACGGTGTTAACTT
>CANLEM010000072.1 GCA_947489685.1 uncultured Aquimarina sp.
ACGGAAGAATCATACTGATACAAAACACAACCAATCGTAGCCTCTGTTGGACCATACTCATTATAAAGCTCTAATGAAGAACCGCCTAAAGTTTGAATACTAGAAGCCAAATCTCGACTCAACTGCTCTCCTCCAACTATCAAACGAGAAATACCACTCAAATCATAACCCTCTATTCGTAAAATCTGTAAATGGGACGGTGT
>CANLEM010000073.1 GCA_947489685.1 uncultured Aquimarina sp.
ATTGACTTTACTCCGGCCTTAGACTATAACGGTCCTGTAACAATCACCTATGAGATCGAAGATGCTGATGGAGATACCGATACGGCTACGGTTACTTTCGATGTGACTCCGGTGAATGATACCCCAACGGCAGTAAATGATACTCCTGCTGATGTAGCAGAGGATAGTGGTACGACCAATATTGCAGTATTAGGCAATGA
>CANLEM010000074.1 GCA_947489685.1 uncultured Aquimarina sp.
CCTGTAGGTCCTGTAGGTCCTGTAGGTCCTGTAGGTCCTGTAGGTCCTGTTGGTCCTGTTGGTCCTGTTGGTCCTGTAGGTCCAGTTGGTCCAGTAGGTCCTGTAGGTCCTGTAGGTCCTGTAGGTCCTGTAGGTCCTGTAGGTCCAGTTGGTCCTGTTGGTCCTGTTGGTCCTGTTGGTCCTGTTGGTCCTGTTGGTCC